>NZ_FOLH01000011.1 GCF_900112235.1 Marinospirillum celere
AAGTGCCTGACGATGACCTACTTTCACATGGGGAAGCCCCACACTATCATCGGCGCTGAGCGGTTTCACTGCTGAGTTCGGCAAGGGATCAGGTGGTTCCCACTCGCTATTGTCGTCAGGCGTAACTGGTTGGTTGCTGGCGGTGTTACTAAGGCCAACAGCCTAAAAAGGGGCAAGCAATCTCGTTCGCTTCGTCAAAGCATCATCTGTTTCGTATCCGGTTTACGTCGTTTCAGTACCGCTTAAAACCGTTTGGGTGTTATATGGTCAAGCCTCACGGGTCATTAGTACCGGTTAGCTCAATGCATTGCTGCACTTCCACACCCGGCCTATCAACCTTGTCGTCTTCAAGGGCCCTTTAGGAGGATCAAGTCCTCAGGGAGACCTTATCTTGAAGGGGGCTTCCCGCTTAGATGCTTTCAGCGGTTATCCCGTCCGAACATAGCTACCCGGCAGTGCCATTGGCATGACAACCGGAACACCAGAGGTTCGTCCACTCCGGTCCTCTCGTACTAGGAGCAGCTCTTCTCAAGTCTCCAACGTCCACGGCAGATAGGGACCGAACTGTCTCACGACGTTCTAAACCCAGCTCGCGTACCACTTTAAATGGCGAACAGCCATACCCTTGGGACCGAATTCAGCCCCAGGATGTGATGAGCCGACATCGAGGTGCCAAACACCGCCGTCGATGTGAACTCTTGGGCGGTATCAGCCTGTTATCCCCGGAGTACCTTTTATCCGTTGAGCGATGGCCCTTCCATACAGAACCACCGGATCACTAGAACCTACTTTCGTACCTGCTCGACGTGTCTGTCTCGCAGTCAAGCACCCTTATGCTCTTGCACTCATTGGCTGATTTCCGACCAGCCTGAGGGTACCTTTGTGCTCCTCCGTTACTCTTTGGGAGGAGACCGCCCCAGTCAAACTACCCACCACACACGGTCCCTGATCCAGATAATGGATCTAGGTTAGAACCTCAAGATTGCCAGGCTGGTATTTCAAGGTTGGCTCCACTGCAACTAGCGTCACAGTTTCAAAGCCTCCCAGCTATCCTACACAAACAATATCAAAGTCCAGTGTGAAGCTATAGTAAAGGTTCACGGGGTCTTTCCGTCTAGCCGCGGATACACCGCATCTTCACGGCGATTTCAATTTCACTGAGTCTCGGGTGGAGACAGCGCCCCCATCATTACGCCATTCGTGCAGGTCGGAACTTACCCGACAAGGAATTTCGCTACCTTAGGACCGTTATAGTTACGGCCGCCGTTTACCGGGGCTTCGATCAAGAGCTTCGCTTGCGCTAACCCCATCAATTAACCTTCCGGCACCGGGCAGGCGTCACACCCTATACGTCCACTTACGTGTTTGCAGAGTGCTGTGTTTTTAATAAACAGTTGCAGGGGCCTGGTATCTTCGACCGACTTCGGCTCAGTTCGTGTAAACGTCACCTAATGTCGGCGTGCCTTCTCCCGAAGTTACGGCACCATTTTGCCTAGTTCCTTCACCCGAGTTCTCTCAAGCGCCTTGGTCTTCTCGACCTGACCACCTGTGTCGGTTTGGGGTACGGTTTCTTGTGATCTGAAGCTTAGAGACTTTTCTTGGAAGCGTGGCATCAACGAGTTCGAATCTCCGAAGATCATCTTCCTCTCGCATCTCGGCGTTATGCACCCCCGGATTTGCCTAAGGGCACCGCCTACTTGCTTTCACCAGGACAACCAACGCCTGGCTCGCCTAGCCTTCTCCGTCCTCCCATCGCAATCACAACAAGTGCAGGAATATTAACCTGCTTCCCATCGACTACGCGTTTCCGCCTCGCCTTAGGGGCCGACTCACCCTACCCTGATTAGCATGGGATAGGAAACCTTGGTCTTCCGGCGGGGGTGTTTTTCACACCCCTTATCGTTACTCATGTCAGCATTCGCACTTGTGATACCTCCAGCAGACTTCTCAATCCACCTTCGACGGCTTACACAACGCTCCTCTACCGCTCATCATAGATGAGCCCGCAGCTTCGGCACCTGGTTTGAGCCCCGTTACATCTTCCGCGCGGGCCGACTCGACTAGTGAGCTATTACGCTTTCTTTAAAGGATGGCTGCTTCTAAGCCAACCTCCTAGCTGTTTTAGCCTTCCCACATCGTTTCCCACTTAACCAGGATTTTGGGGCCTTAGCTGGCGGTCTGGGTTGTTTCCCTTTTCACGACGGACGTTAGCACCCGCCGTGTGTCTCCCGTGCTTGCACTCACCGGTATTCGGAGTTTGCATGGAGTTGGTAAGTCGGGATGACCCCCTAGTCCAAACAGTGCTCTACCTCCGGTGGTGATACACGAGGCGCTACCTAAATAGCTTTCGAGGAGAACCAGCTATCTCCGGGCTTGATTAGCCTTTCACTCCGACCCACAGGTCATCCGAATCTTTTTCAACAGATTACGGTTCGGTCCTCCAGTTGATGTTACTCAACCTTCAACCTGCCCATGGGTAGATCGCCCGGTTTCGGGTCTATTCCCAGCGACTGCGCGCCCTATTAAGACTCGGTTTCCCTACGGCTCCCCTATACGGTTAACCTCGCCACTGAGAATAAGTCGCTGACCCATTATACAAAAGGTACGCCGTCACAGAACAAGTCTGCTCCGACTGCTTGTACGCACACGGTTTCAGGGTCTATTTCACTCCCCTAACAGGGGTTCTTTTCGCCTTTCCCTCACGGTACTGGTTCACTATCGGTCAGTCAGGAGTATTTAGCCTTGGAGGATGGTCCCCCCATCTTCAAACAGGATTTCTCGTGTCCCGTCCTACTCGTTTTCACCTGTAAAGCATTTTCGTGTACGGGGCTATCACCCTCTATCGCGGCACTTTCCAGAGCCTTCCACTAACACTCTACAGACTTAAGGGCTAATCCCCGTTCGCTCGCCGCTACTAAGGGAATCTCGGTTGATTTCTTTTCCTCGGGGTACTTAGATGTTTCAGTTCTCCCGGTTTGCCTCCTACACCTATGTATTCAGTGCAGGATACCTAGCTTGTGCTAAGTGGGTTTCCCCATTCAGAAATGCCCGGATCAAAGCTTGTTTGCCAGCTCCCCGAGCCTTATCGCAGGCTTCCACGTCTTTCATCGCCTCTGACTGCCAAGGCATCCACCGTGTGCGCTTAGTCACTTGACCATATAACCCCAAAAGGTTTCTACAGACAGTCACCAAAACAACGATTGTTCGCCGGATACGTTTGAGATGATTCGTATCGCTTTGACTTTTTAAAA
>NZ_FOLH01000001.1 GCF_900112235.1 Marinospirillum celere
CCGGGTGTGGAAGTGCAGCAATGCATTGAGCTAACCGGTACTAATGACCCGTGAGGCTTGACCATATAACACCCAAACGGTTTTAAGCGGTACTGAAACGACGTAAACCGGATACGAAACAGATGATGCTTTGACGAAGCGAACGAGATTGCTTGCCCCTTTTTAGGCTGTTGGCCTTAGTAACACCGCCAGCAACCAACCAGTTACGCCTGACGACAATAGCGAGTGGGAACCACCTGATCCCTTGCCGAACTCAGCAGTGAAACCGCTCAGCGCCGATGATAGTGTGGGGCTTCCCCATGTGAAAGTAGGTCATCGTCAGGCACTTCTACCAAAAACACCCCTTGAGATAACTCTCAAGGGGTGTTTTTTTATGGTCAGAAAACCTACTTGAACATGGCATGTGACTGATGGGTCTGGAACCCATCAGAACGGTCGAAGGACGGCCCGCAGGGTGAGCACCAGGGAAGGTGCGAATAAAGTAGGTCATCGTCAGGCACTTATTAAAGAAAAACCCCCAGCTCAAAGCTGGGGGTTTTTTTATGCCTGTTGATTAGGTTTCACAAATTGATTGGGATGAGCCAAAAAATCTGGCCAGGTGGCTGATGTATCTGGAACCTGTCAGAAAGGTTGATTGAGCCCAGGGTAGTTGGCAATAAAAAGCCAGCTCTTGTGAGCTGGCAAAGGGCAAGTACTCCTGAAGAAACCTTTACTTTTGCTGGCTGACGGTAAATTTACCAACCAGCTGTTGGAGGGTTTGGGTCGAGTAGCGAACATGGTTTGCAGAGTTCTGCAGCTCATCCATAACACTGAGCATCTCACCTGAAGCCACTTCAACCTGGCGAATTGAAGAGCCATAAAACTCACTGCGTTCACTGAGTTGAGTAATAATGGTAAACATCTGCTCAACAGCCTGGTGAAGTTCTTGGTTTTCAGAAGTGTTGTTTTCAGCTTCTTTTAGGCGGATATCAACTTCTTTGACGCCATCTTCCATATACTCAACAGCGCTGCGGGTTTCGTTCTGCAGGCCGGTGACTGTTTCACGAATGTCTCCTGCTGCTTCTGCAGTTCTTGTTGCCAAAGAGCGTACTTCATCAGCAACAACCGCAAAGCCTCGTCCAGCTTCTCCAGCACGAGCGGCTTCAATTGCTGCATTCAAAGCCAAGAGGTTGGTTTGATTGGTAATTTCGGTAATCATTTCGACGATATCACCAATTTCACCCATGCGGCTGTCCAATTTCTGAACTCTTTGCGCGGTGGTATCGACAACTTTGCGGATACTGAGGGTGCTGGTTCTGGCACTTTCGAACTGTTCTCTGGCTTTTTCGACCACCTCATCCATGGCTGTTTTCATAGTGTTGGCGGTTTCAGTAGCCTGGCTGATTTCATTCACCTGCTCTTCAACCAGACTCAGCATGCGTCCTATCACCTGGTTCACTTCCTGGCTGGTGTGACTGGCTTCCTGGGTTCTTTCCAGCATGATGTCATTGTTTTCTTTAACTGCTTCCGTGGTGTGGATGACTTGCCCCATGATGCCATCAAGGCTGTCCAGAAAGCTGTTGAACCAGCGGCCCATGCTGCCGCTTTCGTCTTTAGAGAGTTTTTCGGTATCCAGTCTTTGTCTTAGATTGCCTTCACCTTCTGCAATAGTGCGGATAATTTTGGTGGTATTGCGCAGGCGTTCTGCCACACGCTTAGGACCAAGATTAGAAAAGATCCAGGCTGATATGCCTAAAAGCAACGTATTGGCGGCCAGTGTTGAGAGGTCGCCCAGTGGTGCATAGCTGTGCAGCAGGGTGGTGGCCCCTAAAAAGCCTGCTACGGTTAGCAAGTAGGTATTCATCAGGCTGACACTGATTGAACGACGGCGATAAACTTCTTCTAAGTCACCTTCGCACATCATGCCCCATTTATCGGGTGAGCCGGGAAGCTGAAAAGTGACCCCTTTACCAATAACAGGAATGTGGCGGTAATCTGAATAGCCTGGGTAGGTGATAAACAGGTTGCTACCATTGTTTATAGTTTCTCTGACACCTGGGTGAAGGTTGCCTGTTGCCGGGTCGGTGAAGCGCAGTTCCAATTCTGTGTGTTTTTGGACGCTCACAGTACCCCACTTAGTGTGAATGCCTTCTTTAAGATTTTCACCATGAGAAAAGGTACTGTCTTCAAAGCGTGAGCGCGATAAAGCAGTTCCTGGCAGAATCGACTGGTCAAAGCGTGACTCGACCATAAAGATGTAGTTGTCACCTGATTCAGGGTAGACGTGGCCTGCTTCACGTTGGATCAGGTCACCCAGTACATCATTGGGGACGCGGGCGCAAAGACAGCCGACTGCTTGCCCGTCTTTAACCACTGGCTGATAGAACATCAGAGTCATGGCGTCATGGAAACTGGATGAGGAGGGACCCAGCTCTAGCGTGGTTTGATCTGAGTAGGGGCCATGCAGAAAAGGACTGTTCAAGCCTTGTTGTAAGGCGCTGCCCAGCGTTGGGCCTTGATGGAGGTTACCGGAGCGGCCTGAGGCGGTGGAAGCAAGGATTTCGCCATCCTTGCTAATAAAAAAGAGTTCGGATAAGGCAGAGAGTTGTTCTTTCTTAGCTAGTAACTGCTCCTGCATTTTACTTTGATCACTGATTTCTAGCTTTTCTGCCAGCTCATGCAGGGTCTGCCAATGGCTTTCTGTCCATTCGAAAAGTAGCTTAACGCGGGTGGAAGCAATTCCTTCAAAAACCTGTTCAATAACTGGGTAGAGTTCGCGGTTCAGAAAACAACTCCAGCCAAGTTTGAGCTTTCCGTTGCCTCCAAAGACGGGTAACCAACGTCTTTCTGCACTGGACAGATTCATTTTATGGCTTTGCAATAGCGTCATTGCTATTTCTCCAATTGTGTAAGAGTGATGGAAGCGGGGAGTTTTATTCTTATTGATTTGTATCAAGCTATGATGTCTATATAGCAAAAGCTGTACCACCTATGAAAATAACCTTATTTCAGTAGGTTAGGCATCATTTCAGAGGCTTAAAGCAAGATTGATCACCAATTTAGTGCAAATTCCTGCCCGTTTGCTGGGGTTGGGTTTAGATCTTGCGCTAAAATGGTGCAATTATTGGTCAGTCATCCAATCGAAGAGGCAGGCAGGCTTCAGGCTGTTGACCAGGGCCGGGGTTGTCTGGATGATCTTCACCGCCCAGATGATTGAGAACGCCCCAGACACAATTAAGTGCTGTTTGCACGGCCCCTTCAGCCCAGGCAGGCGTCCAGCTAATATCATCACCAGCCAGAAAGAGTCCTTGCTGGTGTGCTGGAAAATCCTTTTGTATAAAGTGACTGTGCATACGATGGTTATAGCGGTAATGCCCGGGAAGGGCACCTTTAAAGGCGCCTAGAAAATTGGGGTCCTTTTCCCAACTGATGGTGATGGGGTTACCCAACAGATGACTGGCGATATCGACATCGGGATAAATCTTTTTCAGGGCTTGCAGAGCTAGCTGAACACGCCTTTCAGCAGTTAGTGGCATCACTTTTAGAGCATCCGACATCCAGGCATAGCTCAAGCAGATCACACCTGGCTGATCATCACCCTGATCAAACAAATAGGTGCCCCGGGTATGACGATCGGTCAGAGTCATGGACATTAGGTCCTCCCCTGTTTTGGGGTGCTTGGCTTTCCAAAAAGGTCGGTCTGTCATGACGAAGGTTTTCGATGACTGCATATAGCGGGTTCGATCCAGCGCCATCCAGAGTTTGTGACTGAATAAATCCTCCTGGGTATCGATTGCAGTAGTGAGCAGCCAGCTTTGGCAGGTGGCAATAACGGCAGCAAAACTATCCTGGTGACCATTGGCATCGGTGATGGTGAGTTGCTGATCAGAATTGCGATGTATTTTGCGGGCTGCTGGCCGTGGAGCCCCCTGATTCAGTTTTTGTAAGCTGGTTCCTGTTGGCCAGTAGGTCAAGTGATCGGGTGTTTTCTGCCAGAGCCGCCGAGGCAGCTGTTCAGCTCCTCCGGGGATGAGGTATTGATCATCATCGCAGCGGGTGGCATTGACGCGTAAGATTTCCAACATGGAATTAGGGAAATCCGAATCCCAACCGCCGGTACCAAAGCCGACTTGTCCGAAGACCTCGCGGTGATGAAAGCTGAGTTTACGAAACGCTTGCGAAGAAGCGATAAAGTCATAAAAAGTGCGTTCATCCCACTCTTTAACCAAGGGATTCCAAATGCTTTTAATGGTTGTTGAATCTCTTGCTGCTATGGCGGCCTGTAAACGTGAAAAATCAGCCTGCTCTTCTAAAGCCTGGTCATAGGCAGTTGCCACCTCTTGAAAGAGTGGCGGCAGGTCTTCAAGCTTTTGGGCGTAATAGCGCTGACCTTCAAGCTCGATGACTGTTGAGCCAGCGGCTTCAGTTAAGGGGTTGGGAAAAGGGGCCTTATCCAACTGACAAAGCTCACGATAGTAATGAAAGGCACGCGAGGATTCGGGAAAACGCATACCACCCAGTTCTGCAATGATGCCTTCAGAACCCTCAAATTCGGCTGAACGCAGGCGACCGCCAATACGCCCGGCTTCGTAGAAAATGGGCTTCAAGCCTAGTTTCATCAACTCATAGCCTGCAACCAGGCCGGCAATGCCTGCGCCTATAATGGCAACAGGCTGCCCCTGTTGGTGTTCAGGGATTTTGCCCAAACCACCGGGATGTGCCAACCAATCATCATAAGCAAAGGTAAAGTCTGGACCATACATGGAAAAAGCTTTAGTCATAAAGCTCGGGTCTCCGATCAGCAAGATAGGTAGCGTGGCGACTGTTGAGGAGTTGTTCTGTATCCAGATCAACGATCAAGAGGTCGGGGAGAGCATTCAGGCGGCCCAGATCTTTTCCGCAGGAATCGCATACACAAGAAAGCCCACAAAACTCTAACTGACCTTCTCGGCCTGTGTAGTTGGCATAAGCCAGACAGATGCCATTTTCTTCTGCACGAACGGGAATTTGACGCAGGGGAATACTGGTATAAGGGTGCATGTTGGCGGTAGGAACCAGAAGCAACTGGGTCGCTTTAAGTGCCAGACTGCGCACTACTTCCGGGAACTCGACATCATAGCAGATAGCCAGATTAACCGACCAGCCGTGGAGGTTGATAGGTTTCATCAACTGCTCACCGGCTTGAAAGCGACAGCGGTCCAATTCACCAAACAAATGGGTTTTTCGGTAGTTGAGTAACGGTTCTCCTTCATTGGAAAGAAGCAAAGCTGAGTTGTAGGGATAAAGATAGCTGGAGCGCTCGGGGTAACCAACAACGACAGCCAGATGATACTTCTTGGCCAGTTCACTGGCTCTGTTGGTTAGTGGGCCAAGCAAGGGGGTTTCTGACCAGTCTTGCAGTTCATCCAGGCGTAACTGATAACCTGTCAGGCTCATTTCAGGGGTCAATAGTAAATCTGCACCTGCTTGGTTGGCCTGAAAACATAATTGTTCTAGCCTCTCAAGTGCTGCATCTACGGAAACAGGAGGAGTTTCTTGCGCCAGTGCTAGCCGCATTGGGATTGCCTCTGAATATTTACTTTCAGATTAGTTGGCTTGTCTGGGACTGCAAGTGATTTGCGGTTTAGAAATGAAAAGAAAGTAACTTAAGAGTTTCACGGGTCATGACCAGCTTCCAGCCCTGATCATCACTCCAGTCGCCCAATACATAACGTTTTCCCGCTGGTTCGTCATGAATGTCTGGTCGGTGGGTATGCCCATGAATTAATGTTTTTACGGCGTGGTTTTGTAAATAATCATTGATAGCCTGAGGATGAGCATCAGTGATGTCTTCTGCTTTCATCCGCGAAGCTTTTTTGCTGGTTTTACGCGTTTGAGCGGCCAACTTACGTCGAAAACTGATGGGTAGCTTGAGTAGGAAGAACTGAACCAGAGGGTTACGGAAAACACGTCGCATGCGTTGGTAGTCCACATCATCTGTACAGAGCAGATCGCCGTGCATAAGAAGTAGAGGCTCACCAAAAGGCACAATTACACTGGGGTCGGGTAACAGGGTGCAGCCCGCTTGGCGGCAAAATTTCTGCCCCAAGGCGAAATCCCGGTTGCCATGCATCAGGTAGACTGAGGTTCCCTGATCGGTCAACTTCTTTAAGGCAGCAGCAACTTCCTGATGAAAAGCGGTCATGGCATCGTCGCCAATCCAGACATCAAAAAAATCGCCGAGAATATAGAGGGCTTCGGCTTCAGGGGCCTGCTCTTCCAAAAAAGTGAAAAACCCCCGGGTTAACCGGGGGCGTTCTTCTTGCAGGTGTAAGTCAGAAATGAACAGCAGCATGAATTACTGAACGACTTCTGCTTTCTCAATCACAATATTTTCCTTGGGCACATCCTGGTGGCCCATCTTGTTACCTGTGGCAACACCCTTGATGGCTTCAACAACATCCATGCCTTCAACAACCTGACCAAAGACAGCATAACCCCAGCCTTGCATGCTTTTACCGCTGTGGTTAAGGAAATCATTGTCTTTGACATTGATGAAGAACTGAGCGCTGGCTGAGTGGGGGTCCATGGTGCGGGCCATGGCAACAGCACCCGTTACATTGGAAAGACCATTGTCAGCTTCATTTTCAACGGGTGCCTGGGTTGGCTTTTGGTTGAAGTCTTCGTCAAAACCACCGCCCTGAATCATGAAGTTACTAATGACCCGGTGGAAAATGGTGCCGTCATAATGGCCGCTTTCGACGTAGCTGATAAAATTGGCAACAGTCTTGGGGGCTTTTTCTGCGTTGAGTTCCAGGGTAATGTCACCCTTGTTGGTGGTCAGGCGAACCTGTGGGTTGCTATCAGACACTGTACTAACTCCATGAGTTGGGAATAAAAACAAGCATCCTGTTATAATAACTGTCTTTGCTTTTATTCACCAACCCGTTAAGAAGCGAGAGCTATGAGCCAGGCCGAAATTTCTGCTGCAACCAACTTTATCCGCAACATGATTCAACAGCAGCGTGAAGCAGGTCAGCAACAAAAAGTCGTGACCCGCTTTCCTCCTGAACCCAATGGTTACCTGCATGTCGGCCACGCCAAAAGCATCTGCCTGAACTTTGGAATTGCGGCAGAGTTTGGTGGTGATTGTCACCTGCGTTTTGATGACACCAACCCTGAAAAAGAAAGCCAGGAATTTATTGATGCCATTAAAGAGGATATCAACTGGCTGGGTTTCGAATGGGCGGGCGGAGTACGTTTTGCTTCCAATTATTTTGACCAGCTGTATGACTGGGCGCTCCACCTGATCAAGGAAGGCAAGGCCTATGTCTGCGAGCTGGATGCCGAGCAGATGCGTGAATACCGTGGCACCTTGACTGAGCCAGGTAAAAACAGCCCCTTCCGCAATCGCAGTGTTGAGGAAAACCTGGCCGAATTTGAAAAAATGCGTGCTGGTGACTACCCCAATGGTGCCAAGGTGCTAAGGGCTAAGATTGATATGGCCGCTCCTAATATCAACCTGCGTGACCCCATTCTTTATCGCATTCGCCATGCACATCACCACCAAACAGGTGATCGCTGGTGCATCTACCCCAGCTATGACTTTACCCATGGTCAGTCAGATGCTATCGAAGGCATTACTCATTCTTTGTGTACGCTGGAATTTGAAGATCATCGCCCGCTTTACGAGTGGTTTTTGAATAACCTGCCAGTGCCATGCAAGCCAGTGCAGACTGAATTTGCGCGTCTTAATCTCAACTATACAGTTACTTCCAAACGCAAACTCAAGCTCTTGGTCGATGAAAGCATTGTTGAAGGCTGGGATGATCCGCGAATGCCGACCCTGTCCGGGATGCGTCGCCGGGGTTTTACGCCCAAATCAATCCGCGACTTTTGTGACTTGGTTGGGGTGAATCGCGCCGGTGGTGTTGTGGACATCAACATGCTTTACTTTGCCCTGCGCAATGATTTGGAACACTCAGCACGCCGGGCGATGGTAGTACTTAACCCCTTGAAGGTGGTGATCACCAACTGGGACGAAGGTCGTGAAGAAACCTTGACTGCACCCTCCCACCCAGCTCGTGAAGACCTGGGCGAACGTCAGCTACCCTTTACTAAGGAGCTGTATATTGACCGGGATGACTTTATGGAAGATCCACCGAAAAAGTTCTTCCGGCTTGCCCCTGGTAAAGAAGTGCGTCTGCGTAATGCCTGGGTGATTCGCTGTGATGAAGTCATCAAGGATGAGCAGGGTGAGATTATTGAACTGCGCTGTTCACATGATCCCGACACCCTGGGCAAGAATCCTGAAGGGCGTAAGGTTAAGGGTGTTATTCAGTGGGTGAGCGCTACTAAAGGTGTTCCGGCTGAAGTACGCCTGTATGACAACCTCTTTCAGGTGGAAAGCCCCGATGCCGATAAAGACAAGGACTTCCTGGAGCACCTGAATCCTGAATCACTCGAAGTCGTCCAAGCGGTTTGCGAACCTTCTTTGGCACAGGCACGGCCCGAAGATCATTTTCAGTTTGAACGCGTGGGTTATTTCTGTGCCGATCGCCGTGATCATCAACCGCTTGACGCAGGCGGTAAACTTGTCTTTAACCGTACAGTCAGCCTGAAGGACTCCTGGGCTAAAATGCAGAAAAAGCAGGGCTAAAATGACCTCTTTACCTCAACTAAGCGTTTACAACACCCTGAGCCGTAAAAAAGAACCACTGACACCCCTGGAAGCAGGCAAGATCAAAATGTATGTCTGTGGTGTTACTGTCTATGACCTTTGTCATTTGGGGCATGCCCGGGTGATGGTGGTTTTCGATATGATTACCCGCTACCTACGTGAACGGGGCTATGAGGTCACCTATGTCCGCAATATCACCGACATAGATGACAAGATCCTCAAGCGCGCTGATGAAAATGGTGAAGAAATCAGCCAGTTGACCGAACGCATGATTACTGCCATGCACGAAGACGAGGCGCGTCTGGGTGTCCTACGTCCGGATATTGAACCCCGTGCTACAGCCCATATTGAAGATATTCTAAACCTGATCAAAACCCTGGAAGACAAGGGCTATGCCTATGCGGCTGAAAACGGTGATGTCTATTATCGAGTCCGCAAGTTTGAAGGCTATGGTCAGCTGACCAATCGCAAGCTGGATGAGCTGCAAGCCGGTTCTCGTGTTGAAGTGGATAGTTTCAAAGAAGACCCCCTGGACTTTGTACTCTGGAAAGCGGCCAAACCCGGTGAAGCCAGCTGGCCTTCACCCTGGGGTGATGGGCGTCCTGGTTGGCATATCGAATGCTCAGCCATGTCGACCTGCTGCCTGGGCAATACCTTTGATATTCATGGTGGCGGACCCGACTTGCCTTTTCCTCATCATGAAAACGAAATTGCTCAAAGTGAAGCTGCCACGGGTCAGAAATACGTCAATACCTGGATGCATGCCGGAGCGGTGCGTGTGGATGAAGAAAAGATGTCCAAATCCCTCGGTAACTTCTTCACTATCCGTGAAATCCTGGAGGCTCATGACCCAGAAGTGGTGCGCTATCTGCTGCTATCCAGCCACTATCGTTCGGCAATCAACTATGCCGATACGGCACTGAAGGATGCTCGTAAATCCTTAGAGCGTTTCTATACCGCGCTGGATGGCATAGAAACGGTTGTTTATCCACAACGTGTCAATGAACAGGGCCAATGGCGACAAGACTTCTATGCTGCCATGGATGATGATTTCAACACACCAGAAGCTCTGGCCGTACTCTTCGATCTGACACGCGCAGTCAATCGAGCGAGAGAAGGCGAAGACACTCAACTGGCCGCTGCTTTGGCTGGTGAACTTCAAGAACTGGGCGCTATTCTGGGCCTGCTGCAACAGGAACCGAAAGATTTCCTTCAGGGGCAAACAGAAGCTGCCAGCATCAATCCGGATGTCATCGAAACCCTGATTGAAAAACGCCTGATGGCCAAGCAAGAAAGAAACTTTGCTGAAGCCGACCGAATAAGGGATGATCTTGCAGCCCAAGGCATTATTCTCAAAGACAGCAAAGACGGGACCACCTGGACCCGAGCTTGATAAATATACCGGTTCTCTTGTAATAACCCAAAAAAACCGGCTAGATTGATCTAGCCGGTTTTGGTTTAGTTGTTCCCAAGCCCTGCCGCTGTTTTTAAGTTCTCAATAAGTTTGTAGCTGCTGACCAGCGCTGTTTTTTTCAGGTTATCAGGCAGTAAGGATGAGCGAGCTATTTTTATGCTGTACATAAGGCTTTCTTATTTGTAAGCCGGATTACAAATTTTTTCTGATGCAGATCAATAAAAAGATTAAGTTAATACTTTGGTTGAACGTTGGAACGCATCAATGCTAATTAAGGGTTTTTTTTATGTCTTTACAGAAAAAAATATTGCTATCCACAGTTTTGATCATTGCATTAATGACTTTTTCAGCTGTGGTATTTTTTGCTTGGCAGGAGCAACAAAAAATCACTGAAGCGGCAGATAACCAAACCCAAGAAGTGATGCAAGAGCTCGACCGACTCCTTGAAGTAACTGACAGTATTATGGCTGAGCGAGTTAAAAGTAGCATGGCACTGTTAATAGAGCGGATAGAGGAGCAGGGCATACCTGACCAAGGACCTTCAGTTCAAATTAACGATCAGGCGGTGCCCCAGCTTTTTATTGGAGATCAAGCTCAGGCAGAGCATTATGATTTAGTGGATGGCCTAACTCGTATCATGGGAGGCACGGCAACTCTATTTAGTCGAAGAGGCGATGATTTTGTTCGTGTTTCAACTAATGTTCGTCGGGCCGATGGGGAGCGAGCCATAGGTACTTTGTTGGATCCTCAGGGAGCTGCTATTCGTGCCTTGCTGGAAGGAGAAGCCTTTTATGGTCAAGTGGATATTCTTGGTAACCCTTTCTTGACTGGTTATGAGCCTATCCATAATCAACAAGGACAAGTAATTGGTATTGCTTATGTTGGTTATTCAGCTGATTTAAATACCTTGAATAATGTTATTGCTGCAACCCGTATCCTTGATAGCGGTTTCGTTGCACTGCTGGATGCTCGCGGCAACCTGCGTTTTCATTCAGAGCACCTTCAAACTGGCGAGATTCAGGAAGGGTTAGAAAACACAGGTAATTGGATATTACATGAACAGCAGTTTACACCTTGGGGGTACCAGATTGTTGCCGGTTACCCTGTTCAAGAAGTGCAACAGCGTATTCTGCAGGCTTCAGGTACTATCCTACTGACTCTGGCAGCGGCAGGTACTCTGTTGAGTTTATTATTAGTGGTGCTCTTGCGCCGTATGGTTGTGCGGCCACTCGAACTGACTATCCATGCTCTTGAAGATCTTGCAGAAGGTGGTGGAGATCTGACACGGCGCTTCAATTCCACTGCCCGGGATGAACTAGGGCATATGGCGCGAAGTTTCGATAAGCTACTAGAACGTCTACAGGGCAGTATTCGGGATACCACAAACAGTTTGACACCTTTGGCAAAGTCGGTTGATCAGCTAAAGGTCATTAGTCGCGAATCTACTGAATCACTACGAAATCAGAATGAAAGTACAGAGCAGGTAGCCACAGCTATCCAGGAAATGCATCACTCTGCACGCTCAGTAGCTGAACATGCCCGGGAAGGTGAGCAAGCATCAGAAAAAGCTGTTCAGTTGGCGAGTGAAGGGAGTAGCTTGATGGATGAGCTGGTTGGAGGAATCAATGAGCAGGCAAAAGGCACCGAAACGCTTGTAGAGGTAACTTCAGAGTTGTCGGAAGCAAGCCAGTCAATCACAGTAGTTCTTGAAGTAATTAACGATATTGCTGAGCAAACGAATTTGTTGGCACTGAATGCTGCGATAGAAGCAGCAAGAGCCGGTGATCACGGACGTGGTTTTGCTGTAGTGGCTGATGAAGTGCGCTCACTAGCTAGCAGAACGCAAAGTTCTACCGAAGAAATACGACAAATGATTGATCGTATGCAGCTAGCAGTTGGTCGTGCTCGTAAACTAATGGCTGATGCACAAGAGCAGATGCAGAAGAATGTTGGCAAAGCAGATGTTTCAGGAGAAGCCTTTAAAAACATTCTTGCGACTCTAGATCAAATCAATAGCGTTAACGTTCAGGTTGCTAGTGCGGCAATGCAACAAAGCCAGGTTTCTGCTGATATCAGTGAGAAGATCTCCCTCATCCATGATTCATCCGAATTTAATCTTGGCAAAATGGAAGAAGTAAGTGCTCAAAGTGAAGCCTTACTGACTTCTTGCGATCAGATTCAAAAAAAGTTGGCTTACTATCGCACTTGAGTGTAAATAGTGAACTGTTGTTGGCGCGGATTCAATCAAACTATTTGCTGACTAGCAGGTCGTGTTTGCTGGTGTTTTCTTTGCTGGGGCTGATATAGGCTGTTGGTAAACAACAACAAGGAAAAGCCTATGTCAGCTGACTTTCAACCGGCCAACCCCAACTATCATCAAGAAGTTGAGCGTATTCTCCAGGCGGCTCCTTTTGCGCGTGCTTTGGGATTGCAGACGGTAGAAGTAGCACCGGGTTATTGTGAAACCCGCTTGCCTGTGCGTGAAGACCATCAGCAGCAGGACGGTTATGTGCATGCCGGTGTCCAGTGTACGCTGACAGATCATACCGGTGGAGCAGCTGGGGCCACGCTGATTGGTGAAGGGCAGTTGGTGCTGACGGCTGATTTTAAAATCAGTCTTTTGAGGCCTGTCCTGGGCAAAGAGCTGAATTGCCGTGCCCGTGTTATCAAACCTGGACGTAGTCTGATTATTGTTGAATCTGATCTTTTTGCCGATCAGCGCTGGGATAGGCTACTGGCCAGGGCTTCTGTCACCCTGGCCGTTGTAGACAAAAGGCTTGCTTAATAAAGTGCCTGACTTTCCTCAACCACTTCTTTGAGAAGCTCCAAAAATAGCTTGTCCGCTTCGCTGCGTTCTTCTGGATCTTCGGGAATTTTAACCAGAGTTTCATTGGTAATGTCTTCGGCCACCTTGTCGAGCATCTTGTGGTCGCCATAGTGACGCTTGGCTATTTCCAGGGTGGTTTCCAGGGTGCCGGGCTCCAACAACAGCTTTTTAAGGAATTGGCGAAGCTCTGAAAGGGCGCGGGCTTTGGTAATTTCATTTGAGCTGCTCATCGACAGACTCCTTCTACATTAGTGTTTGTTGCGTTAGGGCTTTTTTTATCTTACTGGATTTTCCGCAAAAAAGCTGCATGACCATGACCTGAAGACCACAACAGGGTATACTTGTCCGGTTATCATACAACCGCAGAAGGACGAAGATGCATGGCTGAAATCGCCAAAGAGATTCATCCAGTCAATATCGAGGACGAGCTTAAGCAGTCCTATCTTGATTACGCGATGAGCGTCATTATCGGACGCGCCCTGCCTGATGTTCGTGATGGCCTGAAACCGGTACACCGCCGTGTTCTTTTTGCCATGCACGAGCTGAATAATGATTGGAATAAACCCTATAAGAAGTCAGCGCGTGTCGTTGGTGATGTGATCGGTAAATACCACCCGCACGGCGACTCGGCAGTCTACGACACTATTGTCCGTATGGCTCAGCCTTTTTCCCTTCGCTATATGCTGGTCGATGGGCAGGGTAACTTTGGTTCCATCGATGGCGATTCTCCTGCCGCCATGCGTTATACCGAAATTCGCATGGCTAAAATGAGCCATTCATTGCTGGCTGACTTGGACAAGGAAACGGTTAACTTCGTTGACAACTACGATGGCACCGAGCGAATTCCTGAAGTCCTGCCAACGCGCGTTCCCAACCTGCTGGTCAATGGCTCTGCAGGTATTGCTGTGGGCATGGCGACCAATATTCCACCGCATAACCTGGGTGAAGTGGTCGATGGTTGCCTGGCACTGATCGATGACCCTGATCTGACCATTGATGATTTAATGGAATACATTCCTGGTCCTGACTTCCCCACGGGCGCGATCATCAATGGCAAGGCCGGTATTGTTGAAGCCTATCGTACGGGCCGGGGTCGTATTTACATGCGTGCCCTGCATCACTTTGAAACCATCGGCAGCCGCGAAGCGATCGTCTTTACTGAAATTCCTTATCAGCTCAACAAGGCGCGCCAGATCGAAAAGATTGCCGAGCTGGTTAAAGAAAAGAAAATCGAAGGCATTGCTGAATTGCGTGATGAGTCGGACAAAGACGGCATGCGCATCGTTATTGAGGTCAAAAAAGGCGAGTCGCCAGAGGTGTTGGTCAACAACCTCTTTACACAAACCTCTCTGCAAAATGTCTTTGGCATCAACATGGTGGCCCTGAAAGATGGCCAACCCATGCTGTTGAACCTCAAGCAGTTGCTTGAAGCCTTTATTCGTCACCGCCAGGAAGTGGTCACTCGCCGTACCGTTTATGAATTGCGCAGGGCACGTGAGCGGGGTCATGTACTCGAGGGCCTGGCGATTGCTCTGAGTAATATTGATCCGATCATCGAACTGATCAAGGCATCGCCTTCTTCCGCTGAAGCCAAGGAAGCTTTGCTGGCCAGAGATTGGCAACCCGGCCAGGTGGTCCAGATGCTGGAGCGTGCCGGTGCTGATGCCTGTAAACCCGATGGTCTGGAAGAAGGCATGGGTCTGTCTGAAAATCAGCAGAGCTACCGCCTTTCACCCGTTCAGGCACAAGCGATCCTGGATCTGCGTCTGCATCGCCTGACCGGCATGGAGCACGAAAAACTCCTGACTGAATACCGCGAGCTACTGGATAAAATTGCTGAATTCCTGGCCATTCTGGCCGATCCTGCATTGCTGATGCAGGTGATCCGTGAAGAGCTGGCCGCTATTCGCAATGAATATGCTGATAAGCGTCGCAGTGAAATCATTGCCAGCCGTCAGGACTTCTCCATGGAAGACCTGATTGCAGAAGAAGACATGGTGTTTACTCTGTCGCGTACCGGTTATGCCAAAACCCAGCCGCTGAGTGATTATCGTGCCCAGCGTCGAGGTGGTCGCGGTAAATCGGCCACGGCGATGAAAGATGAAGATGTCATTGAGCATCTATTGGTGGCCTCAACGCATGACACCATTCTGCTCTTCTCAACCCGTGGTAAGGTCTACTGGCTGAAGGTTTATGATGTGCCTACCGGTAGCCGGGGTTCACGTGGCAGGCCGCTGGTTAACCTCTTACCGTTGGAAGAGGGTGAACAGATCACCACCATCCTGCCGGTCCGTGATTATCCTGAAGACCACTTTGTATTTATGGCAACGGCTCGGGGCACGGTTAAGAAAACCACTCTGGATCAGTTCTCGCGTCCGCGCTCCAATGGTTTGATTGCTTTGGATCTGGATGAAGGCGACCGTCTGGTCGGTGCGGCCATTACCTATGGTAGTGACCATGTGATGCTCTTCACCAGCGCTGGCAAGGCCATTCGCTTTGAAGAAAATCATGTCCGGGCGATGGGTCGTACAGCACGCGGTGTTCGCGGTGTGCGCATGCCTGAAGATGCAGAAGTCATTAGCCTGATTATTCCCCGCTCCACTGAAATCGATGCAGAAACCGAGGGTGAAGAAGGTCAGGAAGAAACCATCACTGATGCACCGGTTACTGTGCAGGAAGGCGAACGTCCGATTTATATCCTCACTGCTTCTGAAAATGGCTATGGTAAGCGTACACGCCTGCAGGAATTCCCCTTGCGGGGTCGTGGTGGTCAGGGTGTGATCGCCATGCAAACCAGTGCCCGCAATGGTGCTCTGGTTTCCGCGATTCAGGTGGAAGATGGTGAAGAAATGATGCTGATCACCAACCGGGGCACCCTGGTGCGCACACGTGTTGATGAAGTCTCCATCACTTCGCGTAACACTCAGGGCGTAAAACTCATCAGCTTGGCTGAAGAAGAAGCCCTGTGTGGAACCGTTCGGGTGCAAGATGTTGAAGAAGCCCTTGATGAAGATGGTGATCTGGAAGCAACAGGAAGTGCTGATCAAGAGTCTTCTGAAGACTAGGCCCTAAAGCAACTAATGAGTGTCGAATCCCGGCCAGGTGCCGGGATTCTGTTTTTTGGGAAGCCAAAGGTAATTCCAGTGATTAAATTTCATCAGGTCCACAAGGCCTACAAAACCGAAGGCCGGATGATCCCGGCTCTTCAACCCTGTGATCTTGAAATTCCTGCCGGACAAATTTACGGCCTGATTGGTCATTCAGGAGCAGGTAAATCCACACTTCTACGCTTGATCAACCGCCTGGAAGAACCCAGTGGTGGGCGTATCGAAGTTGCTGGCCAGGAGGTAACCAGCCTACAAGCTGAAGGCCTGCGTGCCTTCCGACGTCAGGTGGGTATGATCTTCCAGCACTTTAATTTGCTGTCATCAAAAACAGTGGCTGAGAATGTGGCCATGCCCTTGAAACTGGCTGGTCAAATGTCTTCTTCAGCTATTGCTGACAAGGTGGCGAGCCTGATCAAAAGGGTTGGGCTTGAAGAGCATGCCAACAAATACCCAGCCCAGTTATCGGGTGGGCAAAAGCAGAGGGTTGGGATTGCACGTGCCCTTTCTACAGACCCAAAAATCCTGCTTTGTGACGAAGCCACCAGCGCCCTGGACCCTCAGACCACGGGTCAGGTTTTACAGCTACTCGCTGAAATTAACCGTGACCTGGGTTTGACACTGGTATTGATTACCCATGAAATGGATGTAATCCGCCGAATCTGTGATCAGGTTGCCGTGTTGGATGCTGGTTTTATTGTTGAGCAGGGACCCGTTGCAGAGGTGTTTTTGCATCCTCAGCACCCAACAACCAAGCGCTTTGTCCAAGAAGCTGAGCAAATTGACGAGCAAGAACTGCATGCTGATTTTGCTCAGGTTGAAGGTCGTATTCTGCGCCTCACCTTTCACGGACAAACGACTTATGAACCCTTGTTGGGGCGGGTCGCTCGAGAGGCGGGTGTGGATTTTACCATCCTAAGCGGCAGGATAGATCGTATACGTGAAGTTCCCTATGGACAGTTGATCGTTGCCTTTAATGGCGGAGAGCTGGAGCAGGCAATGGAGCTCTTGTCAGCCTCTGATGTTCACCTGGAGGTTATGCGCTAATGGAAGCCTTACTGATTAATGTGGACTGGTATGAGATAGGTATCGCCACTCTTGAGACACTGTTGATGCTGGGTGGGTCTTTGCTTTTTACA
This sequence comes from Marinospirillum celere, assembly GCF_900112235.1. Classification (GTDB taxonomy): domain Bacteria; phylum Pseudomonadota; class Gammaproteobacteria; order Pseudomonadales; family Halomonadaceae; genus Marinospirillum; species Marinospirillum celere. The sequence goes on from NZ_FOLH01000001.1 coordinate 17,123, forward strand.
GTGATTTTCGGCTTGCCTTTGGGTGTGCTCTTGTTTTTAACCGGCCCTAAGCAGCTTTTTCAGCAAAAGGGTTTTTATGCCATCTTGTCGTTAATAACCAATATCCTACGGTCATTGCCTTTCATCATACTACTGATAGTGATGATTCCGGTGACGGTCATGATTACAGGAACCTCGCTCGGTGTTGCTGGCGCTATTCCTCCCTTGGTGGTGGGTGCCACTCCCTTCTTTGCACGCTTGGTAGAAACTGCTTTGCGCGAAGTGGATAGAGGCATTATTGAAGCCACCCAAGCGATGGGCGCAACGACTAAGCAAATAATTTTTAATGCTTTGTTGCCGGAAGCGCGTCCCGGTATTATTGCTGCCACCACCGTGACAGCCATCACCCTTGTGTCCTATACGGCAATGGCTGGGGTTGTGGGTGCTGGAGGCTTGGGTGACCTGGCTATTCGCTTTGGTTATCAGCGCTTCCAGACTGATGTCATGGTTGTTACTGTCCTGTTGTTATTAGTCTTGGTGCAGATCCTTCAGTCGGTCGGTGATCGGCTGGTAGTGCACTATTCACGAAAATAAGCCTACCCGGCTGCTAGACCTCTCTCACAAGGAGACTTATTGATGAAAAAAATCTTGACCGGCCTGCTGGCGTTGGTTGCCTTCTCTATGCAGGCACAAGCCCAGACACTTCAGGTTGCAGCGACAGCTGTTCCCCATGCAGAGATTCTGGAATTTTTAAAGCCAACATTGGCCGAGCAGGGAGTGGACCTACAGGTTAGGGTCTTTACTGACTATGTGCAGCCTAATACCCAGGTTAATGAGGGTCGCCTGGATGCCAACTTTTTCCAGCATCAGCCTTACCTGACCAACTTCAATGAAAGCCGCGGTACCCGGTTGGTTAGTGTAGCTGGCGTTCATGTTGAGCCCTTTGGAGCCTATTCTGAGCGTCACCAATCACTGGATGACTTACCCAGCCGGGCCCAGATAGCCTTGCCCAATGATGCAACCAATGGTGGGCGAGCACTCCTACTGTTAGAAGCTGCGGGCTTGATTACCTTGGACCCTGATGCAGGCATCACTGCCAGCCCAAGGGATATCCAAGACAACCCCAAACGCCTGCGTTTCCGTGAATTGGAAGCTGCCACCCTGCCACGTATTCTGGGTCAGGTGGACTTGGCACTGATCAACACCAACTATGCTTTGGAAGCAGGACTGAATCCAACAGAAGATGCCCTGATCATGGAAGGTAGTGACTCACCCTATGTCAACATCCTGGTTGCTCATGAAGACCGCCAAGACAATCCTGCTCTCAAACAACTGGTTGCAGCCTTAAAAACCGAAGCGGTACGTGAGTTTATCAACAACCAATATCAAGGTGCGGTCGTGCCGGCTTTTTAGGTTAAAAACCTTGCGGATCACCATAGCGCTCATGGAGTTTTTCCAGTAGTCGAACAATTTTTTGGCGCTCATCTTCCAGTTTGTTCATCAGGCTTTCACGCTTGAGTAGGAAGGTGCGCACCAGAATTTTATGACGATACTGGGTGATGCGTGTTCGGTAGTGGAGGGCGATCAGGCCTGTGGGGGGTAGGGTCGCCAGATAGATCAGGCTGCCAGTTAGGTTGCGATCAGTAAATCGCCATAGCCAAAAGCCAAAAATCAGGTAGGTGCCTATAAAGGCTGCCAGGCCAACGCCAAAGTAGGCGAAGGTTCTCAGGGCTTCATCATGAAAGCGTTTGCCGAAAAAACGGGCGATTAGCCAGGGCCAAAGGTTATGCAAAACGCCGTAAGCTGCAAAGGGCGCCATGCCCAGGGCATAGAGGGTCATGCGCAAGCGTAATAACCTTTCTTTGAGCGGCTGGGCAAAATTCTGGTCAAGGTCATCCCTTAGATTGAGCTGACGCAGGTGATCCTTGTAGCGGATTACTTGTCTGTTTAACTCGTCCACCAGTTCGGGTTCCAGCAGACTGGCTCGGGAAAGAGCTTGATTGAGTTGGCTGCGCCCTTCAAAAAGCTCTTGCAGGTTATCCAGTTCAACAGGGCTGGGCCGAAACCAGCCGATAAGCCAGTGCCAGATGCGTCCCCAGTGCCCTGAGGGTGTTGCTGTGTTGGAGGGCTGATGCCGGTTGGCTACGGCTTGCTGATAAACACCGCCCAGGTCTTCAATAAGCTGACCCAGCCTTAGGTCTTCAAGGTGGTTGGCTTGCTGGCGTAGCTTTTGTTCCAGATGACGCGTGAGTTGGAGGATGGCTTCTTCGGGATCTTTACGATGCAACTGTACGAAATCAGCTACTTGCACAGCTTCTCCAAAGCGTAACAGCACCGAAGACATAAAGAGTTCCCGGTTTTGGAAGTTGATGCCAACGGGAACGACCTGCAAACCCAGTTGATAGTTGTTACGGGCTTCCACTTCCAGCGCCATGCGTGCGGTTCCCGAGCGCAGGTTAGCCAGCTGTAGATGGGGAGAGTTGCGCCCTTCGGGAAAAATACCTACACACTTGCCTTCCTCCAACCGTAAATAGACCTGTTCAAAGGCTTCGCGTTTGGCCGTTTCACCCTTTCCTCTACGAATGGGTATGGCCCCCAGCCAGGTGTATATACGTGCCAATACGGGTGATCGAAAGAGTTCACTTTTGGCCAGATAGTTAACCGGGCGGGTCAATTCGGTTGCTAGTAATACTGAGTCGAGAATGGAGCTGGGATGGTTGGCAGCCAAAATAACCGGCCCTGAAGGGGGCACAGCTTCTTTGTTGCTGGAGTCAACGCGCAGAAAGTAAAGGCGTACCAGTAAACGAATAAAGTAACGCAGGAAACGGTAAAGACGCATAGTTACTCCTGTTGCCGGGTCCTTGCAGCCTGCCAGAGTTGATCCAGTCCTTCCAGCCAGTTCGTCATTGCTTGCCAGGGGTTGTCCAGGCCCAAATCCGGCAAGGCCCTGATTAAATGTTCTTTTTCAGTGTCGGACAAATTCAGCCAACGATCCAGTGCAACGGCATCAATCCAGGGGTTACCTGGGGCCGCATATTCCCAATCAAGCAGCGTCCAATGCTGGTCATTCAAAAGTAGATTACCGGGATGCAGATCATGGTGGGTTAGCTGTTGCTGTTCAGGCCACCTGTTGGCGAGTGTTCTGAGTTGTTCGACCAAGGGTTGCAGAGGTGCTGCATAACCGGTTTCTTGCCAATAGCTGAAGACCAGGTCTTCATAGTTGATGCCAGGGAGATCACAAGGTTGCTGCCAGAGATCGACCAGAATTTCCAAGAGCGCTTGACGGGTTGAAGGGCGTAGTTTTTCCGCCTGGGGGTGATCGCCAGGAGTTTTGTAAAACAAGAGTCCTCGGCTGGGTAAGCTGCGAATTAACCAGGGAACCCAGCTTCGATTTTGCAGTAGCTGAAGAATTTTGGCTTCGCGTTCATGGTTGCATCCAGGAGCTTGCCCGAATTGACGCCAGATGAGCTCACCTTTGCGGGTGATCAGCAACCAGTGGCTATTACCTGTGCCTTTGGCAAGAAACTTTGGCTTTTCCAAGGGTTGCAGTTCAGGGGGTAAGGGGGGCAGGTGAAGTTGCATTTTTGTTGTACAATGAAGGCCTGTCTCATCGGGGTGCCTCTGACTTTAAGTCACTTGGCTGAGAAATTCTACCCGCTGAACCTGATCCGGATCATACCGGCGTAGGGAGTGGGATGACACGGGCTACTTTTATGTTGAAATCTTGCTTTTCAGGCAAATTGGCAAGCTGGGTCTTGCTAACTGCCTTGATTTTTTCGTTTTCTACCTTGGCAACTGCAGATCGACTTACGGTTTATACCTATAGCTCTTTTACCAGTGAATGGGGGCCGGGCGCCCAAATAAAAGAAGCTTTTGAAGCTCAGTGTGCCTGCCAATTGGAATATATCAGCCTGGATGATGGTGTCAGCCTTCTTAATCGATTGCGCCTTGAAGGAGCCTCTACGCGGGCTGATGTTATTTTGGGTTTGGATGATGCCTTGATTGAAGAAGCGCGTTCGCTTGATCTGGTGCAGCCCCACGGTTTGGAATTACAAGATTTTAATTTTAAATCTGAGTTAGCCTGGCAAGACAAGGATTTTTTACCTTTTGACTTCGGCTACTTTGCCTTTATTTATGATTCCGAAACAACTCAGCCTGTGAGTTCTTTGGCTGCTTTGCTTGAATCAGATGCTTCAGTCATTTACCAGGACCCACGAACCAGCACACCCGGTCAGGGGCTCCTGGTTTGGATGAAGGCGCTCTATGGTGACGAGACTGCTGATGCCTGGAGTCAACTGCGTCAGCAAACAGTCACGGTCACTAAAGGTTGGTCAGAAGCTTACAGCCTGTTCCTTGAGGGTGAAGCAGACTATGTGCTGAGTTACACCACCTCACCGGCTTACCATCAAATTGTTGAAGAAACCGATCGCTATCAGGCGGCTAAGTTTAGCGAAGGCCATCCTCGTCAGATAGAGGTAGCGGCTATCAGTCGTCATGCGAAGCAAAAAGAATTGGCCGGTGATTTTTTAGCCTTCCTGCTGAGTGAAACTGCTCAGGAAATACTTCCAGTGACCAACTGGATGCTGCCCGTGATTGAAGGCGTGGACCTGCCTGAAGCTTTTGGTGACCTGATCCAGCCGCAAGCTGTCGGTTTTACTCCTGAACAAATCCACCAGCAACGTCAGCAATGGATTCGGGAATGGCGGAGTGCAGTGAGTCGGTGAGTGTCTGCAGGATTCCTAACGTATTAACTAGGGAGTCAGTGTGCAGCTTGGCAGGCTGTCTGCAACAGGAAGTTGCAGGCAGAGCTTACAGGGATGTATTCACGCGTCCTGACAAGTTCGTACCTGACTCCCTTTTTTATCGCACTAGTGTCGGCGGTTGCATCCAGTGACAAGTATTTTTCCACGCTTGCCATTGTTGCTGGCTGTGACCTTGCTCTTTGGTATCAGCCTACTGGCTCTGCTGGCGCTGACGGGTTGGGAAGCTACTCCTGAAACTCAGCTCTGGCAGGACCCTTGGTTTTGGCAGGTGTTGCGCTTCACGCTTTGGCAGGCTTTTCTGAGTAGCCTGCTTTCTGTTGGTTTAGCACTGCCGTTGGCCAGAGCCTTGGCACTTGATCAAAAGCTACCGGGTAAGGCAGTTTTTCTACGCTGGTGTTTGCTGTGTTTTGTCATGCCCAGCTTGATCTTGATTACTGGTTTGGTGCTGGTTTTTGGGCGCAATGGCTGGCTAACACCCTGGTTAACCAGTGGCTGGCAGCTATACGGTTTAAGCGGCATTTTGTTGGCGCATGTGTTTCTTAACCTTCCTTTTGCACTGCGAGTGCTCAGTTTTCAATGGGCAGCGATTCCTCCTTCTGCTTGGAAGTTGGCGGCTCAGCTTCACTTAACCCCCTGGCAGCGCTTTTGTTTGGTGGAATTGCCCGCTTTGCGTGCTCTTCTTCCTGGTTTGTTTGGATTTATTTTTCTGCTTTGTTTCAATAGTTTTGCGGTGGTTTTGGCCTTGGGTGGTGGTCCGGCAACCAGCACTCTGGAAGTCGCTATTTATCAAGCACTGAAATATAACTTTAATCCCTCTGAAGCTCTGTTTCTGGCCTGGACGCAGCTTTTAATTGCTGGCGGTCTTTTTTGGCTGTTTAGTCGCTGGAGTCGTTTGGAGTGGCTGGCACCCAGCAGCTCAGCAGACGCTTGGCGACCGAGTGCTCATCCTTTGACTTTATGGGTGGGGCGCTTGATTTATGGGCTGGTCCTGCTCTTTTTAACTCTGCCCATTTTGAGCTTGTTGCCGCGTGCTTTCAGTCGTGGGTTGGATGGTCTGCCGTGGATGGCCTTATTGCAAGCAAGTGGTTGGTCCCTGCTTTTTGCTGTCAGCGCAACTTTAATAGCAACAGGCTTGGGGCTTTGGCTGGCCTGGCAGTCAGTCACTCTTGTATCGCTGAGATGGAAGCGCTTGCTGGAAGTGGTCGCCCTGCATTATTTGGTGATTCCCGGAATGGTTTTGTCAGTGGGGATTTACATCTTTTTTATGCATCGGATCAACTGGCTGGAGTGGGGCTGGTTGGCTGTCATTCTGTTGAATGCTTTGCTTGCCTTACCCTTTGTGTTTTATCAATTGAAACCTGTGGTGCAAGACTATCAGGCCAGTTATCAACGTTTGGCTGCAAGTCTGGGCTTATCCTGGGGTCTGCATTGGCACTTGGTTGTTTTGCCCTTTTTGAAACCAGCCCTGCAGCGGGTGGCAGGGCTGTGTTTCGTGCTGGCTTTAGGTGACTTTGCAATCTTTGGCATTTTTGGTCAGCCGCAGCAACGAACCCTGCCCTGGCTGATTTATGATTTGGCGGCCAGTTACCGTTTGGTTGAAGCGGCTCTGGCCTCTTTGGGGTTGCTGCTATTGGCCTTTATTGGCTTAGCGCTTTTAGAGCGTTCGGCTGCTCAATCATCGGCCAAAACACCGCGACGTACTTGATCTCTTTCCATGCTTTCAAAAAGAGCACGAAAGTTGCCTTCACCAAAACCTTCATCGCCTTTGCGCTGAATAAGTTCAAAGAAAATCGGGCCGATAACCGTTTCGGTGAAAATTTGCAGCAGGCGACCCCCTTCTTGGGTGGGGGCGCCATCCATCAAAATAGCATTTTGCTTAAGTCGTGCAATATCTTCACCGTGACCAGGCAGGCGCTCATCCAACATTTCATAGTAGGTGTCGGGTGGAGGAGTCATGAATTTAACCTGTTGCCCACGTAATTCTTCAACAGTTGCCAAAATGTCACTGCAACCCAGGGCAATATGTTGAATACCTTCTCCTTGGTAGGCCTGTAGATATTCTTCAATCTGGCTTTTGTCATCGGCAGATTCATTGATGGGAATGCGAATTTTACCGCAGGGGCTGGTCATGGCTTTGGATTTGAGTCCGGTGAGCTTGCCTTCAATATCGAAATAACGAATTTCTCTGAAATTGAAGAGGCGGGTGTAAAAATCAGCCCAGAGATCCATATTGCCGCGATAGACGTTGTGCGTCAGGTGGTCGATATAGGTCATCCCAACTCCTTGGGGGTGAGGGTCAACACCTTCGAGGGGTTGGAAATCAATATCATAGATGGAATCTTGGTCACCATAGCGGTCGACCAGATAAATAAGACTGCCACCAATTCCTTCAATGACGGGAATATTCAGTTCCATGGGGCCAATTTTATTGGTTGCCGGTTTGGCGCCCAGCTCCACAGCACGTTTAAAAGCTGCAGCAGCATCGGCTACCCGAAAAGCAATCGCGCAAACACTGGGACCATGCTTGCGGGCGAAGTGTTGAGCAAAGCTATCGGGCTCAGCATTAATAATGAAGTTGATATCGCCTTGGCGATAAAGAGTGACTTTTTTGGATTTGTGCTTGGCTACAGCAGTAAAGCCTAAGGATAAAAACAGGGCTTCCAGTTGTTGGGTATCTTCAGCCGTGTATTCAATAAATTCAAAGCCATCAGTGCCCATGGGGTTGGCACGTTGTTCAGAGTTGGAAAGCGCTGACATGGTAAGAACCTCAAAATTGTTTTTGTAATAGATTCAGGCGGCAAAGCCTTTAACAGATTATAGTTTGTAAAAGAGGGTTTTTCTGTGCATTCTTATGCCTATAATCGGGCTGCTGTGCATGAATTCTTCATTAGTTAAGGTTTTGGTGCGCTTTTCATTCATCGTCTGAAGGGGGTGAGGTGATGTCCTTGTTAATGGAATTGGATCAATATGATTGGCAGCTCCTTAGAGTACTGCAGGCAGACGCGCGTCTTTCCAAGGTGGCGCTTTCAGAGCAAGTCAATCTATCCTCTTCGCAGTGTTCACGGCGTTTGCAGCGGCTTGAGCAACTGGGGCTGATTGATCACTATGCGACGCATCTTAATCGCGAGCTTTTGGGTTTGAATGTAATGGCTTTCGTCAGTGTGACGCTGGAAAAACATGGTGAGAATCCTGCCCAACGCTTTCATCAGGCAATCAAGGAAATTGCAGCCATTCAAGAAGGCTATTCAGTCACAGGTGATGCTGATTACCTGCTGCGGGTGATTAGTGAGGATCTGAAATCTTTCTCCGATTTTTTGATGGATCAGTTGGTTGCCATTCCTGGCGTCAGCCATGTTAAATCCACAGTGGTGCTGGATTGCATTAAAGCCAGCAACCAGTTGCCCTTGCCCAAACTAGCCACTGCCCAGGTGTTGCGATGAGCTTGGCATCAAGAGGTGAAAAAACGCCTTTGCTGGCAATTCAGCGGCTTCAAATACGCCAGGGAACCCATTTCTGGGAGCATAATCTGCAACTCCATGCAGGAGAAGTTGCTGTGATTAAAGGGCCCAGTGGCTGCGGCAAAACCACGTTGCTGGAAGCCTTGGCTGGTTTTGTGCCGATTGAATCCGGTTGTCTGGTGATTGCAGGCGATTCGGTAGAAAACTGGCCTGCAGAAAAGCGCCCTGTGTCCTTGCTGTTTCAACAACAGAACTTCTTTGAACACCTGGATATCACCACCAACCTGAAGCTGGGATTTCCTAATGCTTCTCCCTCTACTCACCAATGGCAGCAGGTATTGAACGCCTGCCAGTTGCTGGGGGTGGCAGCCTTTTTGGAACGCAAACCCAGTGAGCTTTCCGGTGGGCAAAAGCAGCGTTTGGCGTTGATTCGTACAGTCTTGCGGCCTCAGCCTTTGGTGCTGTTGGATGAACCCTTCAGTGCTCTGGATGATCACCATCGCCAGCTGGCAGGTGACTGGCTGCGCGAAGAAATCAAGGCCAGTCAGCGGGCGGCTTTGCTGGTTAGTCACCGTCCGGAAGATGCTGAACGCCTGGCCGATCAATTGCTATTGCTGGAGTGAAGCGATTGCCTGCTTTTTGCTGTATCATTGCTCGCATTTATCTGTCTTGATCAAGAGTGGATCCATGAGTCGACTATTCAATTTTTGTGCAGGCCCGGCGGCCTTGCCCGAAGTGGTACTTAAACGTGCCCAGGAAGAGATGTTGGATTGGCAGGGTCGCGGCCTGTCAGTGATGGAAATGAGTCATCGCAGTGATGAGTTTGTTTCCATTGCTGAGCAGGCTGAAGCTGATTTGCGTGAGCTGCTGAAGATTCCTGCTAACTATAAGGTATTGTTTATGCAGGGTGGGGCATCCAGCCAGTTTGCCATGGTGCCCTTGAACCTGGGTGGAAAGGGCGGCTCAGCCAACTATATTTATACAGGAATCTGGGGTAAAAAAGCGATTGCCGAAGGCAAGCGTTATCTGTCCAGTCACCTGGCGGCAAGCGCTGAAGACAATGGCTTGACTGCCGTACCCCGCCAGGAAGCTATTCAACTCAGTGCCGATGCCACCTACCTGCATTACACCAGCAATGAAACCATTGGTGGCCTGGAGTTTGATTATATTCCTGAAACTTCAGTGCCTCTGGTTTGTGATATGTCTTCGGATATTCTCAGCGCACCGATTGATATCAGCCGTTTTGGTGTCATCTATGCCGGTGCCCAAAAAAATATTGGCCCGGCTGGTTTGACGCTGGTGATTGTGCGCGAAGATCTTTTGGATCAGGCAAAACCGGAAATGCCAACCATGTTCAGCTACAAGACTTTTGCTGAAAATGGCTCCATGTACAACACGCCACCCACCTTTGCCTGGTACTTGTCCGGTCTGGTGTTTGACTGGCTGAAAAAGGATATTGGCGGCCTGGACAAGATGGCTGAAATCAATCAGCGCAAGGCGCAAAAGCTCTACGCGGCTATTGATGATAATGATTTCTATGCCAACCCTATTGCCCCCATTAATCGGTCGATCATGAATGTGCCCTTTACTCTGGCGGATTCAACACTGGACAAGGTTTTCCTTCAAGAAGCTGAAAAGGCTGGTTTTCTGAATCTGGCCGGTCACCGCAGTGTCGGTGGGATGCGTGCCAGTATTTACAATGCCGTGCCTGAAGCCGCCGTGGATGCCCTGATTGATTTCATGACTGAATTTGCCAAAACCCGAGGTTAACTGCCGATGAGCCAGGAAGAAAACCAACTGCCGGATCTGACTGAAGTCCGTAAAGAAATTGATGCCATCGACCAGCAACTGCAACAACTGATTAATCAGCGTGCTCAGTGCGCCCAGAAGGTTGCCCAGGTTAAATTAGCTCAGGAAGGTGAGTCTGCGCATTTCTATCGTCCTGAACGCGAAGCCCAGGTACTACGCGCTATTATGGAGCGCAACGAGGGGCCTTTATCTAATGAAGAAATCGCCCGCCTCTTCCGTGAGGTAATGTCGGCCTGTCTGGCCCTGGAGCGTCCGGTCAAGGTGGCCTACCTGGGGCCAGAAGGCACCTTTACCCAGCAGGCAGCGATCAAACACTTTGGTCATTCCGCGATCAGCGTACCCATGGCGGCCATTGATGAAGTCTTCCGTGAAGTCGAGGCCGGTAGTGTCGACTATGGTGTGGTGCCGATTGAAAATTCCACTGAAGGGGTGATCAGCCATACTCTGGATAGCTTTATGGATTCCGGCTTGCAGATCAGTGGTGAAGTGGTCCTGCGGATTCATCAGCATCTGCTGGTGGGTGAAAACACCCGCCCAGACAAAATCTCCACCATCTATTCCCATGCCTCTTCTTTGGCCCAGTGCCGCAAGTGGCTGGATGCCCATTACCCAGGTATTGAGCGAGTGCCCATGCCATCCAATGCCGAAGCGGCACGTAAGGTGAAAACCGAATGGCACTCAGCGGCGATTGCAGGCGATATGGCGGCTGAACTCTATCAACTCAAGCGCCTGGCCGAGAACATCGAAGATACCCCGGACAACTCCACGCGCTTTTTGATTATTGGTCGTCAGAAGGTGCCCGCTTCGGGCGATGACAAGACTTCCCTGATGGTCTCCATGCGCAATCAGCCAGGTGCCCTGCATCAGATACTGGAGCCCTTCAATCGTCACAATATCGATATGACACGTATTGAAAGTCGTCCCAGCCGTTCCGGCGCCTGGAACTATGTCTTCTTTATCGATTTTTCTGGTCATGTGGAAGATTCAGGTGTGCAGCCTGTGCTTAAAGAAATCGGTGACCAGGCGGCGGATATGAAGGTGTTGGGGTCTTATCCCAAGGGTGTTCTTTAAAAGGATAACAAGATGAGCTGTGATTTTTTGAAAGAAGCCAATCCGGGTATTCAGGGCTTGATGCCTTATCAGCCGGGCAAGCCGGTGGATGAAGTGGCGCGTGAGCTGGGTCTGGACCCGGAGCGTATTGTTAAGCTGGCCAGTAATGAAAACCCGCATGGCCCCAGTCCTAAGGCTGTGGCAGCGATACAGGCAGAGCTGACTGAGTTGACTCGCTACCCGGATGGCAGTGGCTTTCGACTCAAGCAGCTGTTATCGCATGAGCTGGGAATCAGCCCGCGTCAGATTACGCTGGGTAATGGCTCCAATGACCTGCTCGATTTGATAGCCCGCTGCTGGCTGGCACCGGGTCGCAATGCGGTTTACAGCGACTATGCCTTTGCCGTTTATCCGATTGCCACCCAGGCTGCTGGCGCTGAGCACAAGATTATACCTGCGGTGAACTGGGGGCATGATCTGGATGCCATGGCCGCCGCAGTGGATGAACAGACCTCCGTGGTTTTTGTCGCCAACCCTAATAACCCCACCGGCACCTGGCTGTCGGAAAAGCAGGTGCGGGATTTTCTGGATCAAGTGCCTGAGCGGGTGCTGGTGGTGCTGGATGAAGCCTACTTTGAGTATGTTGATGAAAACGTCTACCCGGATGGCCTGAAGCTGCTGGATGACTATCCTAATCTGATTGTCTGCCGCACCTTCTCCAAGGCCTATGGTCTGGCAGGTTTGCGGGTAGGCTACAGCCTGTCGTCTACACAGATTGCCGAAACCCTGAATCGGGTTCGCCAGCCGTTTAATGCCAACGCCCTGGCTCTGGCAGCGGCTGAAGCCGCCTATCAGGACAGGGAGTATCTGGAGCGTTCAGTCATCACCAATAAGGCGGGCCTACTGCAACTGGAAACTGCTTTTCGTGAGCTGGGGCTGGATTACATCCCTTCGGTCGGTAATTTTATTTGTGTCGAGGTGGATGACGGTGAAAGAGTCAACGCCGCCCTGCTTAAGGAAGGCGTGATCGTCCGTCCTCTGCGCCCCTATCGCATGCCCAACCACCTGCGTGTCAGCGTTGGTTTGCCGGAAGAAAACCAGCAGTTTATTGATGCGCTGAGCAAGGTGCTTTAATTCGTGGCTGCAATTAACAAGCTGCTGGTTGTGGGTTTGGGGCTGATTGGTGGCTCAGTTGCCTTGGCGGCGCGCAAGGCAGGTTTTGCTGAGCAGTATCTGGGTGTGGATCTGGCACAGGATGAGCGCCAGGGGGCCTTGACCCTGGGCGTTGTTGATCAAGCCAGTGACCGCCTGGAAGAACTGGTGCCGGACGCTGACTTGATTCTGCTGGCGGTTCCAGTATTGGCCATGGAATCCGTTCTCCAGGCGCTGAAACCCCATTTGAAAAGCAGCGCAGTGATTACTGATGTTGGCTCCTGCAAGGCCTCAGTGGCTGAAGCGGCTGTGCGGGTCTTTGGTGAACTGCCACCTCGTCTGGTGCTGGGCCACCCGATCGCCGGCAAGGAAAAAAGTGGTGTTTCCGCCGCTGATGCCGAGCTGTTTTTGCAGCGCAAGGTGATCCTCACGCCTGCTGAAAACACTGACCCCCAGGCCTTGCAACTGGTTCGGGCTCTCTGGCAAGAGACCGGGGCCGAAGTGCTGGAAATGCCCATCGATCAGCATGATCAGGTGCTGGCGCGGACCAGTCATTTACCCCATCTACTGGCTTTTTCTCTGGTGGATACTCTGGCGCGGCGTGATGAGCGCCTGGATATTTTTCGCTATGCCGCTGGGGGCTTTCGTGATTTCACAAGAGTTGCCGCCAGTGATCCCATTATGTGGCGGGATATTTTTCTGGCCAACCGTGAAGCAACCCTGGGCGCTCTGGATGAGTTTCTGGAAGGCGTTCAGCGTCTGCGTACTGCGGTGGCCGAACAGGATGCTGAAGAGCTGGTGAGTACCTTTACCCATGCCAAATCAGCAAGAGATTATTTTACTGCTTTGCTCAATGAAACGGGCTATCAAACCATGCAAAACCAAACCATCAATTTTGTCACCCAGCCGGGTGCCGGTCCTGTTCAGGGCCAGATTCGTGTGCCGGGCGACAAGTCCATTTCCCACCGTTCCATCATGTTGGGCGCTTTGGCGGAAGGCATCACGCGGGTCAAGGGTTTCCTGGAAGGCGAAGATGCCCTGGCGACCCTGCAAACCTTCCGTGATCTGGGTGTGCTGATAGAAGGCCCGCATAACGGCGAAGTGACCATTCATGGTGTGGGCATGCAGGGCCTGAAAGCCCCGCAAGACCCTCTGTACTTGGGTAATTCCGGCACCTCCATGCGTCTGCTGGCCGGTCTCTTGGCCGCTCAGAACTTTGACTGTGAACTGACCGGCGATGCTTCTCTCAGCAAGCGCCCCATGGGCCGGGTAGCCGATCCGCTGCGCCTGATGGGTGCGGAAATCGAAGCTGCTGAAGGCGGACGTCCACCGCTAAAAATCAAGGGTGGCAAGCCACTGAAGGGCATTCATTATGATCTGCCCATGGCTTCGGCCCAGGTTAAATCCTGTCTGCTGCTGGCCGGTCTCTGGGCAGAAGGTGAAACCTCGGTCACCGAACCCGCACCGACCCGCGACCACACTGAACGGATGCTGCAAGGCTTTGGTTATCCGGTGAAAAAGGAAGGTGCAACCGCCTCGTTGGTCGGTGGTGGCAAGCTGACTGCCTGTGAGATTGACATCCCAGCCGATATTTCCTCAGCGACCTTCTTTATGGTGGCTGCTGCCATCACACCTGGCAGTGACCTGACCCTGGAGCATGTCGGCATCAACCCCACTCGGGATGGCGTCATCAATATCCTGCGTTTGATGGGTGCAAGCCTGGAGTTGTCCAATCAGCGTGAAGTGGGCGGCGAGCCGGTGGCGGATATTCGTGTGCGCTACCAGCCATTAAAGGGGATCGATATCCCCGAAGATCAGGTGCCCCTGGCGATTGATGAGTTCCCGGCTTTGTTTGTTGCTGCTTCCTGTGCCTCCGGTACCACTCGACTGCGCGGTGCAGAAGAGCTGCGCGTCAAGGAGTCCGATCGTATTCAGGTGATGGCCGATGGCCTTCAGGCCTTGGGTGTCGACTGCACCGTGCTGGAGGATGGGATTGATATTCAGGGTAAGGGCGAAGCAGAAGCTGTCTTCACTTCAGCCAGTCTTGAATGCCATCATGACCACCGCATTGCGATGAGCTTTGCGGTGGCTGGTTTGCGGGCTTCAGGTAGTATTACTATAAAAGACTGTGCGACGGTCAATACGTCCTTCCCTGGTTTTGCTGATTTAGCTTGCAGTGTTGGCTTCAAGCTGGAAGCTAAAACCGTTTAAACACTGTAGGAATCGTTGGTTTCCTGGCAGATATTCAGCCGAACCAGCGGTTCCACAGGCAAGGACTGTAAGCGGGCGCTGACTTTTTCGACCGTCAGTTGCAGGCGGTTCAGCCGATGCAAGGGTAAATCCACTTCCAGCAATAAATGATTGCCAAAACGTGCCATGCGGCATTGGCTGCGGTGAATGCCCAGACTGGCAATTTTCCGATAAACCTCACGGCGTAACTGGGGCTCAGGGCTGGCCAGCAGAATTTCGCTGAGTGCCTGGCGCAGCAGCTTGATGGGCATCATCAGAAAATAACCTGAAGCCAAAAGCACGATGCCAGGGTCTGCATAAGCGGCCCATTGAGGCTGACCCAGATGAGTCAGCCACCAAGCCAGACCAAATCCCAACAAGACGGCACCACTTAATAGTGTATCCATCTGCCATTGTTTGCTTTCCGCCTCCACCAGAGAGGAATCCAGTTTTTTCTGACGCCGGGTCAGAAAAAACCAGATTAAAGCGCAGCCTACCAGGCTTAAAAAAGCAAAGCCCATCGCCATGCCAGCCTGAATCTCACGCCCACCCGTTAAAAGGGCATGAATCGCCAAGCCTGCCGAACCCAAGCAGAGAACAAATAAAACCAAGGCTTTGAAGGCGATTGCCAGCGGCTCTGCTAAAGGGCGCCCAAAATTGAAGTGGCTGTTTGCAGGTGCCTGAGCCAAGCGTAGGGCAACCAGAGAAACTAAGGATAAACCCAGGCTGATCAAAGAATAGGCACCATCAAAAAGGATGGCCAAAGAGCCAGATACCAATCCCCAAACCAAAGCAGTCACAGCAAAAAGCCCGCCACCAACTGCTGAAATGACCAAAACCGATTGTTCGGATGTGGTCTTTAAGGAAGACATGAAACACCTCAAGAGTCGAAAAAAACGTCATTGATGCCAGGTTTTTTGCTCTTCCTGGCAAGGACTCGCAGTATAATCGGCTCTTTTAGAAAACAGGTAATCGCCAGGCGACGGTTTTTCCGTCACCTGTTGGAGGGATAAAGATGCGTACTGATCAGGCCGAGATTTTTCTGACTGTTCTGGAGGAAGAATCCATTGCTGCCGCTGCCCGGCGTTTGGGTCGCAGCCGCACCACCTTGAGTACCGCCTTGTCAGCCTTGGAAGATGAGCTGGGGGCCAGCCTTTTTGACCGTTCTGGCAATGAACTTCAGCCGACCGGTCTGGCCTGGTCCATTCAGCCGGACTGTTTGCGCTTTTTACAGGCCTATCGCCGTGTGGCTGCTCGTTGCGATCAGGAGCGCCAGGGCGTGGAAGTGGCTTTGCGGATTGCCCGCGATGATGCCCTGCCAGAAAGCTTCTGGCGACAAACCATGCGCGATCTCAAAGACAAATTTCCTCTGACCGGAGTTTCCGTTTATCTCGCGCCGCCTCAGGAGTTGCCTGCCCTGGTTGAAAATCAGGCCGTGGATTTGGCCTTAGGGCTAGCAGGGGACAGGGACAACTATGAGCAACTGGATTATCAGGAATTGGGGCAGGTGAGTCTGCTAACCGTTGCGGCCAGCTCTCATCCCCTCTGTCGTCTGAGCGTGGTGATGCCTGAAGATCTACGCTCCGAAACCCAGGTAACCCTGGCCTATATGGATGAACAGGAAGAACTGGTGCCGGAAATTCTGGGCAGTGCCAACTATCTGGCCCTGACCCAATTTGAGCTGATTCGGGATGCGGTACTGGAAGGCAGTGGCTGGGCACATTTACCCAGACCTCTGATCGCCGATGCCCTGGCTGCCGGTCAATTAAGGGTTTTGCGCAAGGCAGATGCCAGCCAGTGGCAAGCTTGCTATCTGCTCCAAATCAACGGCAGTTTGCAGGGCAAGGTAGCCAGCTGGCTGAAACAACAACTGATTAATTACCTGGCAACCGCTAACTTGCTTTGACCAGCTTGGCCGAAGCATCCAGTTCTTGAGCTGTTTGGTCGGTGAATTTTAGCCAGACCACCAGCAGAGTACCCAGCATCACAAAGCCGCCAGCAATCCAGAGGCCCAGGTTGTAATGCCCGGTCCAGGCGGCCAACATACCGGTTAGTGAAGGGGCGATCACCTGTGCCGAACCATAGGCCAGAGTCATCTTGCCCATAAGTTTGGCGGGTTTGGTCGGGTAGAGGCGTCCAGCCATGGTTAGTACCAGACTCACCGAGCCAATAAAGGTGCCGCCGAACAAGAGGGCGCTAAAGAGCACGACAGGCAAGCTGGTATGAATCACCGGCAGAAGAATCCCGCCGATCTGCAAAACCAGGGTCAACAGCAGAGCATTCAGATAACCGACATGGCGAGCAACCAAATCCCAAATCATTACTGCAGGCGCTGCGGCCAGGCCAACCAGAGCAAAAGAGGTAGGGCCCATGCCGACCAGGGCAGGTTGTTGTTCAACAAAGGCCACAATAAAGGTGGCTGTAATGACATAGCCATAACCTGCGCAGAAATAAGCCGTGAGCATCAACCACATAAAACGCTTGGTTGGAGGGCTGTCTGTCAGTGTAGAGCCGCTGGTGGTTAAATTGGCGGTTTCGGGCCTGGGTAGCCAGAGCCAAGCTGGAATGGCCAGAATCAAACCCAACAGGGATAGCCACAGCCATTGAGCAGCCCAGCCTTGGCTGAGATATAGCATGAGTTCAACAGCCAAGGCTGCAACTACGATCCCGACACCGACACCGGCAAAGTGAATACCCAGTTCTCCGCGGTGATGATGGCGAATTAACCAATTCAAAATGAGACCGGAAACGATCAGCATGGAGGCAGCAGAAGACAGGCCTGAAAAGAAACGCAGAATAATCCACAAGGTTAGGTTGTCTGTCAGAGCCATGGCAGCCGTGGTGGTAACTGCTAACACCAGGCCCAGGCGGTAGAGAGTATCTTTTAAGCGCAAATCAGCAATTGAAGCTGCCAATAAGGCACCAGCCATATAACCCATATAGTTAATGCCAGCCAACCAGCCGCCCGTTGCATCGCCCATCCAGGTTTGGTCCTGCATGATGGGTAGCAAGGGAGTATAAGCAAAACGGGCAATCCCGATGCATAGAACCTGGCTGAAGACGCCAGCCAGAAGTACTTTAAGGCGAGCTGAGAGAAGCATTTGTTATCCTTTTTTTTGGACTTCTTAGTCTTCAACTTACCTGAGCAGACATGCAAGGGGAAGTAAGCAGGCTGACTTACGAGTATTGCTTTTAGTTATTTGCAGTTGAGTGCAGTTTTGGGTAGTCAAAGATCTTTAATTCACCTGAACCCTGAGTGATTTCTGACCAGGAATCAATACTTAACTCTAAGTGAGCAAAGGCTGAGGTCGGGTAGTGCCGGGGCGGTGTGTTACTGAGAAAAGCCAGTAATTCTGACATGCCTGGGTTATGCCCCACCAAAACCAGGTTCTGACACTCATTTGGCTGCTCCTGCAACAACAAGAGCAGGGTATTTAAAGAAGCCTCATAGGCTTCCTGCCTTTCCAAATAAGTCTGCTCATCCAGTTGCCAGGCTTCAGCCAAGGGCTGACTGGTTTCCAGGGTTCTTTGTGCACCGCTAAAAATAAGCAGGTCGGGCTTAGGTAACTGCTCAGTCAAACGTTGGATCAGGCCGGGCAAATCACCTTTTCCACGCTTGTTGAGTGGGCGCTGAAAGTCACTGAGGCCGGGATGATTCCAACTGGATTTGGCGTGGCGAATCAGAGTTAGTTGCTTCACAAAACCTCCGGATTGTAGAGTTGAACTGCTGCTTTGGAGCGATAAGGCCAGTGTTTTTATATAGGATGCATAAGTGGGTTGGGCAAGTCACCTGTTTCCTTGTAATATAAGCTTTTTTAACAACAACACATTTAGAGGGTTAAGGGGATGACCGCATTCGGTACTGTTTTTACACCAGAAATGATCTTGAGTCGTTATGATGGGGCCCAGTGGTCGACTCCAGAGATAGTCCCCTCGGATTCCATTACCCTGCACCCTGGTGCTCATGTTTTGCACTATGCCAGCACCTGCTTTGAAGGCCTGAAAGCCTTTCGCCATGCTGATGGCAGCATCAATATTTTCCGCATGGACAGGAATATCCAGCGTATGGCCCAGAGTTCACGCTTGCTGAGCCTGCCTGCGATCGATGAAAAACAGCTGGAACAGATGATTGTTGAAATCACTGGCCGCTTTGCCTCTGAAGTTCCTGAGCCTCCTGGTTCGCTGTACATCCGGCCAACGCATATCGGCACTGAGCCTGCCATCGGCAAGGCAGCGGCACCATCCAGCACCTCGCTACTTTATGTGCTGCTGTCACCTGTAGGCGATTATTTTAGTGGTGGCAGCACTGCTTTACGTTTGCTACTTAAAGAAGATGGCATGCGCTGCGCTCCGCACATGGGCATGATCAAAAGTGGTGGCAACTATGCCAGCTCCCTGCCTTCAATGATGGAAGCCAGAGCGGAAGTGAAGGCTGATCAGGTACTCTACTGCCCTGACGGTCAGGTCCAGGAAACCGGTGCTGCCAACTTCCTATTGATTGATGGTAATGAAATCATTACCCGCGCTCTGGACTCAACCTTTCTGCATGGCGTGACCCGAGATTCAGTACTGACGCTGGCCAGAGACCTGGGTATGGACGTTCAGGAAAGAGACTTGAGCATTGAAGAGCTACTGGAAAGATCAGCCAAGCCTGGTACAGAAGCCACCCTGTCAGGTACAGCGGCGGTTCTGGCTCCTGTAGGTACACTGATTTATGAAGGCAAAGAATATACCGTGGGTAGTGGCAAACCTGGCCCCATGACTGCCAAATTGCGTCAAATGATGAATGACATCCAGTGGGGACGCAGTGAGGACACTCACGGCTGGTTGACTCAGGTTTAATTTTTAACGCTCTATGAAGCCAGAACGAGTGGCGCGTATCCGGGAAGTCCTGGATAGGCGCCAACCTGACCTGACAATCATTACCGACCGGGTTAGCAAGCCCCATAACATCAGCGCAATTATTCGTAGTTGTGATGCCTTTGCCGTTCCTGAATGTCATGTGGTCTGGCCGGATGAAGACTTCCAAACCTACCGCCGCCGTGCCGCTGGAAGCCAGCACTGGGTGCGGGTTAACAAGCACCCGAGCACAGCTGAAGGCATTGCCCACCTCAAAGAGCGCGGCTTTCGGATTTTGGCTGCCCACCTTTCCGCTAGTGCCCAGCCCTATGATCAACTAGACTTTACCCAGCCCACCGCTTTTTTAATGGGTGCTGAATTGGAAGGGGTCAGTAACGAAGCAGCAGAACTGGCTGATGGGCATGTTATCGTACCCATGCAAGGCATGGTGGAATCGCTGAATGTTTCTGTGGTTGCAGCTTTATTGCTGAGCGAAGCTTGTCGCCAAAGACGTCAAGCTGGATTTTTCGACCAACCGCGCCTTGCTGATGCTGACTACCAGCGTCTTTTCTTTGAAGCCTGCTACCCCGACCTGGCAAGACGCTGCCGTGAAAGAAAAGTGACCTATCCACGCCTATTGGAAAATGGCGACCTGGAAGATTCGGCCGCCTTTTCTGTAGCCTACAATGCCAGCTCGAATCAATAAGTGGGAGCGCTTTCCAAGCGCGATCCAGAGCTGGCTTCAATTATCGCGCAGAGGACTGCGCTCCTACTCTAAGCCTCGCGCAGAGGACTGCGCTCCTACTCTAAGCCTCGCGCAGAGGACTGCGCTCCCACAGCTAAGCCCTTTATTGTGGGAGCGCTTTCCAAGCGCGATCAATGGTTAATCCTTTTTGTCAGCAAACTTTTTAAAGCTATCTATCAAGTCCATGGGAATGGGGAAGACGATGGTGGAAGCATTTTTATTGCCCATGTCATTCAGGGTTTGCAGATAACGTAGCTGAATGGCAGCCGGGTTTTTGGATAGCACTTCCGAGGCGTCCAGAAGCTTCTGGGATGCCTGGTATTCACCTTCGGCATGAATGACCTTGGCGCGTCTTTCCCGTTCTGCCTCAGCCTGGCGGGCAATGGCGCGGATCATGCTTTCATCCAGATCAACATGCTTGATTTCCACATTAGCCACTTTAATGCCCCAGTCTTCCGTCTGCACATCCAGGATTTCCTGAATATCATTGTTCAGCTTGTCCCTTTCGGAGAGCATTTCATCTAATTCATGCTTGCCCAGCACTGAGCGTAGAGTGGTTTGGGCCAATTGGCTGGTGGCGTTGACGAAATTTTCAACATTGATAATGGCTTTTTGAGGGTCCATGACTCTGAAATAGAGCACGGCATTGACCTTCACAGTGACGTTATCCTGGGAAATAACATCCTGCTCAGGAACGTCCAGAGTGATGATACGTAAATCAACAACTTCCATTTTTTGGATGCCAGGAATGATAATCACCAGCCCTGGTCCTTTAACCGCCTGAAAGCGACCGAGAAAGAAGACTACGCCCCGTTTGTATTCCGGCAGGATGCGGATGGCTGCGGCCAGGAGTAAAAGCAGCAGAACGAGCGGTGTCAGATAGCTGATAATCATGATGTGGCACCTTCTGATTGTGGGTTGGAAGAAACAGCAGCTTCAACGTACAGGGTCAGGCCCTGCACACGAATGACTTTTAAATGCTCTCCTTTGGTGGCCTTGGCTTCAGGAAGTTGGAGTTGGGCTTTCCAGATTTCACCGTGGAAGCGAACGCGGCCTTTGCCGGTAAAATCCTCCAGGGCTTCACATTCTTCACCAGGAGCGGCTTCTTCCCCGATGGTAGGTTTGCGTTTGCGCAGCCCCATAAAACGGGTGACAGCCCAGAGCATGAAAGCAGATGTGATTAAAGCAACGCCGCCAATGAGCGGTAAAGAAACAGCCAGGTTCGTTGAGTCCATAAGCAATACCGATCCAGAGACAAAAGCAATAACACCCCCTATACCCAAAATTCCAAAACTGGGCACGAAGGCTTCAGCGACGATTAGCGCCACCCCAAAGAGTATCAAGGCCAAGCCTGCATAGTTAACCGGCAGCACTTGAAAGGCGTAAAGAGCCAGTAACAGAGAAAGGGTGCCGAGGATGCCGGGTACCAGGCTTCCCGGATTAGAAAATTCAAAAATCAGCCCGTAAAAGCCTAAAATGAGCAGGAAGTAGGCCACTGTAGGGTCGGTAATGATCGAGAGCAGGCGTGTGCGCCAGTCAGGATCAAACTCGATAACCTCCAAATTGACGGTAGCAAGTTCTCGGGTTGTATCACCAGTCATAACCACTTCACGTCCATCCATGGCTTGTAAAAGCTCATCCAGGTTGTCAGCCATCAGGTCGATGACATTCATTTCCAGAGCTTCGCTGGCGGTCAGGTTATCCGCATCACGTACTGCTTTTTCAGCCCATTCGGCATTACGTCCATGCCGGTTAGCCAGGTTTTTGATATAGCTGACTGCATCTTCAAGTACTTTACGTTCCATGGCGGAAGACCCCTGACGCTGCTGTTCTTCCTCTTGAGCTTCTGCCTCTTCCTCACGCGCATTATCTTTTTGTGAGTCATCACTGGCTTCTTCACCGGGCAGGCCGCCACCCATGGAAACAGGGGTGGCCGAGCCCAGGTGGGTGGCCGAGGCCATAGCGGCAACATGGCTGCCATAAAGCATATAGGTACCGGCACTGGCTGCGCGCGCGCCTGAAGGAGCTACCCAGGTAGCGACAGGTGTGTTGCTGTTCAGAAACAAACTGATGATATCGCGGGTGGTTGAATCCAGCCCGCCGGGAGTATCCAGTTTGAGAATTAAAATTTCGGCGTTTTCCTGTTCGGCTTTACGCAAGCCTCTTTCCAGGTAATCCAAAGTGGCTGGAGTGATGGCTCCCTTAACGGTTAGCAGAACTGCCGTACCCCTTTCTGCTTGGGATTCAGGGGTCGAGGCGAGCAGACCACCCAGGCTGCCGGCCAGGCCGAGGAGCAGTAGACTGGTCAGAAAGAATAAACGCAGGTTGCGATACATTTATAACTCCTTGTGGGTCACTCAGTTTTCAGTCTAGCTGATCCGATAATTCTTGCCCGAAGTTAATCAGTCAGGAATCTGGTAGAATTCACCAACTTTTTCTTATAAAGGCAAGCATTTCACTATGAAAGCCCTGTCATTACAGAATCTTGAAAAAACCTATGCCAATGGTCACCAGGCGCTTAAAGGGATTAGCCTGGATGTTGAAGAAGGCGATTTTTTTGCTCTTCTTGGCCCTAATGGTGCTGGTAAGTCGACCACTCTGGGTATCGTTTGTTCCCTGGTGCGTAAGACCGCTGGCAAGGCTCATATTTTTGGTATTGATATTGATAAAGACTTTGCCCGTGCCAAGCAAATGATGGGGGTTGTACCTCAGGAATTTAACTTCAGCGTTTTTGAAAAGGTTGAAGATATCGTGCTGACTTCGGCGGGTTATCAAGGGATGACCGAAAAGGAAGCACGCCCCCGCACTGAGCGGCTGCTGCGTGATCTGGGTTTGTGGGACAAGCGGGATCAGCAAGCGCGTATGCTTTCCGGAGGCATGAAGCGCCGCCTGATGATTGCCCGTGCTCTGGTTCATAATCCCAAGCTATTAATCCTGGATGAGCCCACTGCTGGCGTGGACATTGAATTGCGCCGCTCTATGTGGACCTTTATGCAAGAGATTAACCGCCAGGGCACCACGATTATTTTGACCACCCATTATTTGGAAGAGGCTGAAAGCCTGTGTCGAAATATTGCCATTATTGATCAGGGTGAAATCATCAAGAACACCAGCATGAAGGGCTTGTTAAGTGAGCTGAACAGTGAAACCTTCCTGCTGGACCTTCAGGGGGAACTACAGGAAGCACCTGAATTGCCTGGCTTCAATTGCCGCCTGTTGGATGCAACGACTTTGGAAGTGGAAGTACGCAAAGGGCAAAACATCAGTCAGGTTTTCTCTGCACTGAAGGGTCAAAACCAGGAAGTGATCAGCCTTAGAAACAAGGCCAACCGTCTGGAAGAGCTTTTTGTTTCCCTGGTCGAAAAAACAGCTGCAAGTGAGTTTAAAGCGGATGCCAATCCGGCTGCTAAGGTGGATCGAGTATGAGAGTGCGTCTTTATTGGGTGGCTTTTTCCACCATAGTGACCAAAGAAGTCCGTCGCTTTACACGTATCTGGGTGCAGACATTGCTGCCGCCAGCCATCACTATGGCGCTGTATTTTGTGATTTTTGGCAATTTGATCGGCAGCCGTATCGGGGAGATGGATGGTTATAATTACATGCAATTCATTATGCCCGGCTTGATCATGATGTCCGTGATCACCAACAGTTATACCAATGTGGTCTCTTCTTTTTTTAGCAGTAAATTCCAGCGCTCAATTGAAGAGATTTTGGTTTCACCGGTACCCAGTTGGGTGATTCTTTCCGGTTATGTGTTGGGTGGGGTGACCCGCGGTCTGATGGTTGGCTTTATGGTCACCCTCTTGGCGCTCTTCTTTACCGAAGTGACGGTCCACAATATTTTCGTGACCATGACGGTAGTGGTGCTGACGGCCATCCTGTTTGCCATAGGCGGGTTTATCAATGCGCTCTTTGCCCGCAAATTTGATGATATCGCTATCGTACCTACGTTTGTTCTGACACCCTTGACCTATCTGGGTGGGGTCTTCTATTCGATTCATCTTTTGCCGGAGTTTTGGCAGGGGTTGTCGCTGCTCAATCCCATCCTCTATATGGTCAATACCTTCCGTTACGGCATTCTGGGTATTTCGGATATTAATCACTGGGCTGCGCTGGGCGCGATCTGCCTGTTTATTGCGGTCTTCTTCAGTTTGGCGCTTTGGCTGCTGGAGCGGGGGCGGGGTATTCGCCAATAAGTGTTTGTCAAAGGTAGGCCCCTGTGGCCTACTTTTGATCATCATCCTTCAGCAGCTCTTCTTCCAAACCACTGAAATCAAACTCATCCAAGTTATCCAGCGTTTTCTGCAGGGTATCTTCAGGCAGCTCGCTTTCTTTGTCCATGTCCGCTTTTTCAGGATTGATTAAGGGGTCGTACTCTTCTGCTTCAGCTTTCGGGCTGGCTGGTTCACTTGTAGCTGGCTCACTGTCCAGATCTTCAAGGCCTTCAAAATCTTCCAGGCCCTCCAGTTCTTCCGGGCTTTCACCCAGGGCTTCATCCAGATCGGCTTGACTGAGAATATCGTCGGAGTCATCGGCCTCATCCTTGTCAGGAATGATTGGACTGGGTTCATCCGCTGGCTCCAGGCGCAGTTGCAGGCAATCACTCAGTGCTTCTACCAGCTCCTTTTGATGCTGGCAGAGTTCTTTGGCAGCAGGCGCTTCACTGGTGATATCCGCTGAATTTTGGTTAAGGCGATTGAGAAGAAGTGCCGCCTGTTCTTTATCAAAGGCAGCCTCTTGCCCATCGTGTTCAGCAAAATGCGGTTCTTGATGGTTGTCTGCTCCTTTGAAGCCTTCCAGTTCCTTCAAGAGGCGTTTTTTCTGCAAGCGCTGGTAAAAAATGATCACCAGTAAAAGTATTCCCAGTTGTGCAATAAGCACCACTGCCAGGGGATATAACACCATGGTAAGCTGTCCTCAAAGGTGTTTGTTATGCGGCAAGATTATCTTTACAGATTAAGCCTCTAAACACCTGGGAGCAACCAGCAGGCCTTAAAAAATTGCAAACCTGGAGTTACTTTATGCAAGCAATCGAACTCTTGTTAAACCGAAACTCACATCCCAAGCTGATTGACCCGGCCCCTCAGGGCTCAGCTTTGGGGCGTATTTACCAGGCTGCTTTGCGTGCTCCTGACCATGCTGACCTGCGTCCCTGGCATTTTATTGAATTCTCTGGCGAAGGCCGTGAGCGCCTGGGTAAAATCTTTGTGGAAGCAGAGTTGGTCCGTAATCCAGGTGTTGATATTGAAGTTCAAAACAAGATGGCTAAACAGCCGTTGAGAGCACCTATGGTTATTGCCGTGGTTGCAAAAATTCAGGAGCACCCCAAGGTGCCAGCCAGTGAACAGCTACTTTCTGCGGGCTGTGCGGCGCATGGCTTGCTATTGGCAGCCGAAGCAGAAGGCTTTGCCGGTATGTGGCGCTCAGGTTGGGTTTGTTTTGATCCCTTGGTTAAAGAAAAGCTGGGTCTGAACAAGCAGGATGAGTTGGTCGGTTTCATATATTTGGGCAGCCTGGCCGGTCGCAAGAAACCTCTGCCTGAACACTCGCTTGAGGAGTTTGTTGAGAAATGGACTTGATGCAGCAGATAGATTCCAACTTTTTGCCCTGGTTGAAAACCGCTATTCCCTTAACCGATCACATGGGGATCAAAAGCTTACAATGGCAGGAAAAGGCACTGGTCGCGGAACTGGAGCTGGCTTCCCTGGTGAATGATAAGGGTACGGGCTTTGGCGGTGGGGTCGCTGGTTTGGCAACCTTATTAGGCTGGTGTTATGTCACCCTGCTGCTGGATGCAACCAGCCAACGCTGCCCAGTGGTGGTTAAGGAATCCAGCAACCGTTTTACGGCACCCCTTACAGAAGACTTTGAAATGCTCTGCTGGTGCGAAGAAGAAGGCCAGCCTCAACGCTTTCTGGAAAGCTATGCAGAAAAGGGACGTAGCAGCATTCAATTACACATAGAAGCACGTCAACAGGGTAGGATAGCCTTCACTTATCAAGGAACCTATGTCGCCTTGGGCAAGAGCTGAGCTAAAAAAACTGCTTGTTTGGGTTGCATTTTTTCAGGTCAGTCAGTAGTATACGCCGCACTTGTACGGAGGAGTGGCCGAGTGGTCGAAGGCGCACGCCTGGAAAGTGTGTATACGGCAACGTATCGAGGGTTCGAATCCCTCCTCCTCCGCCAGAATTTAAAAGCCCTGATTAAAAAAATCAGGGCTTTTTTTATGGAAAGATTACTCATAGGTGATCTGCTTGATTTTCTAGAAGTACCAAAACGCTAGCTAGTATTCAGCTGGTTGATTAGTTGGGGTTCTTGGCAAATCCAATCACCAGTTTTAGGATTAGCTCATTAAGCGGCTCTCCGGAGCCTTTGATGGCCTGGTCGGCTTGTTCGGCAAGCAAGAGGAGTTGGTGGGTTTGTTTAAGCTTCAGGCGCTGGCTGGCTTTGCGGTAGAGGGGTTTGCGTCTGTCCCAGATGGCTAGCTGTTTGCAAATGCTGTCAAAGGGCAGGCCTTCTTTGAGGTGATGCAGGAGTTTGCCGGTTTGACGAATTTCACGGGTCAGTGCCCAAAGCAGTAAGGGTGCTTCAGTTCCTTCAGCTTGAAGGCCATAAAGAATTTTTACGGCTCGGTCAGCTTTGCCTTCCAGGCAGGCGTCGGCCAAGTCAAACAGGCTGTAGCGGCTGGCGTCTTCAATTAGGTTGATGAGCTGGTCGGCTGTGAGTAGCTGGCCGGGTTCAACAAATAGACGCAGTTTTTCAATTTCCTGGCTGGCAGCCAGGAGGTTGCCTTCGACTTTTTCAGTGAGTAGCTGAACTGCGGCTGAATCAACCTGAATTCCGGCCTGCTGAAAGCGCTGATTGATCCAGGCTGGCAGGCGTGAAGCTTCTATTGGCCAGATAGCAACATGAAGTCCTACTTGATCCAGCGCCTTGTACCAAGCACTTTTTTGCTGGGCAGCATCCAGTTTTGGGCTGGTAAATAGGAGAATGTCTGGGGTGTTGGCAGCTTCTTTACAAAGTTGCTGGATGACTTCACTGCCTTCTTTACCTGGCTTATTGCTGGCCATGCGGATTTCAACCAGTTTACTGCCACCAAAGAGCGACAGGCTGGCACTGGCTTCAATTAGTTGTTTCCAGGCAAAGTTGGCGCCAGCTTCTTGAACTTCCCTTTCTTCAATGCCGGTTTCTCGGGCACGACGCCGGATAAGGTCTGTGGTTTCCAGCAGTTGCAGGGGTTCGTCACCACTAACCCAAATGACCGGGGGTAGTTTTTTCTGGAGAAGGCCGGGCAGTTTGTCAGGGGTTGCTTTCATGGCGCTCTTCCAGAGCCTGAATGCGAAGTGTTAATTGACGAATTAGGTCGCTTTCCATGGCTTCGCGAAGCTCTCTTCTCAGGCTATCCCTGGCCAGAAGCGTGTCGTTATCTGAATCATAGCTATATTGGCGCTGGGCACGAAATTCTTCATCAGTAAACAGGGGTTCACCCTCAGCATCACGGGCTGTGGCCTTAACGCTGAGTTCCATTTCATATTCTTCAACGACACCAAAAATAACCTGGCGCTCACTGCTCTCCAGATTGGACAGTTCCAGGCGAAGGCGGGCTTGCGCTGTGGAGCTGGTCAGTTCTATGCCTGACTGCTCCAGTTGGCGTGTTAGTGTTTGGCTTAGGTTTCGAGCTGGGCCTGAAGCCTGGATGTGCAAAGGCTGGAATTCTGCTGGCAGCTGAATATAGCCGCGCAGACGAAAGCCACAGGCACTGATGAAGACCACCAGAGCCAGCACCAGGGCAAGCCTGAGTGCTGGATGTTCACGCCAGGCATGAAGCATTTTAGCCAACCACCAGGTTAACCAGTTTGCCGGGCACGACGATGACCTTGCGCAGGCTCTTGCCTTCCAGATGCTTTTGTACCTTTTCATCGGCCAAGGCTTGCTTTTCGATGCTTTCTTTGTCGGCATCGGCAGGAACCGAGAGTTGGGCGCGCACCTTGCCATTCACTGAGACTGCCATTTCGATGGAGTCACGCGTTAGAGCACTCTTGTCGAACTGAGGCCAGGGGGCTTGGATCACATTGCCTTCCTTGCCCAGATCTAACCAGAGTTGATGGCAGGTGTGGGGGGCAATGGGAGAGAGCATCACTACCAGAGCTTCATAGGCTTCACGGGCTACGGCAAGGCTGAGGGTATCGGAGGCATCAAAGCGGCTCAGGCTATTGCTCAGCTCCATCATCGCAGCAATAGCAGTGTTGAAGGTGATCCGTCGTGCCATGTCATCGGTGACTTTTTGAATGGTCTCATGGGTTTTGCGGCGCAGGTCTTTTTGCTCTTCATTGAGTTGAGCTGTATCCAGGTCGCCTGGTTGACCGGCCAGTAGATGCTGGTGTGTCAGGCGCCAGAAGCGTTTCAGGAAGCGATTGGCCCCTTCAACACCGGAATCAGACCATTCCAGGGATTGCTCGGGCGGTGCCGCAAACATCATGAAGAGGCGTACGGTGTCGGCACCATAGAGGTCGATCATGGATTGGGGATCAACACCGTTGTTTTTGGATTTGGACATCTTTTCGATGCCGCCAATTTCCACGGGTTGGTTGTCGCTGATCAGGGTCGCTTTAACGGCGCGGCCTTTGGTGTCTTTTTCCACTTCAACATCAGCCGGGTTGAACCAGTCCTTGCTGCCATCGGGATTGTTACGGTAGTAGGTTTCAGCCACGACCATGCCCTGAGTGAGCAGGCGCTTGAAAGGCTCATCGGAGTTGACCAGCCCAAAATCACGCATTAGCTTGTGGAAGAAGCGCGCATAAAGCAGGTGCAGGATGGCATGTTCGATACCGCCGATATAATAGTCAACGGGTAGCCAGTAGTTGGCGCGCTCATCAAGCATGGCTTCATCATTGTCAGCACAGCAGAAGCGGGCAAAATACCAGCTGGATTCCATGAAGGTATCAAAGGTGTCGGTTTCCCTTTCCCAGCCATCACCCAGTTCATAAAAAGCGGGCATTTTTTTGATGGGAGAGCCGCCACTGGCATCAAACTCCACTTCCATCGGCAGGGCAACAGGCAGGTCTTCATCTTTGACCGGGCGGGTTTCACCCGCAGGGCCATTTTCTACCGGGATGGGTGCACCCCAATAGCGCTGGCGGGAAACACCCCAGTCACGCAGGCGGAAGTTGGTTTTGATTTCACCCTTGCCCTGGCGTTCCAGCTCACCGGCAATAGCATTGAAAGCCGCTTCAAATTCCAGGCCATCAAATTGAGAAGAATTGACCAGCTTGCCTTTTTCCACAAAGGCTTCTTTGCTGATATCACAGTCTTCACCATTCATGGGCTCGATAACTTGTTCGATGGGAATACCGTATTTGCTGGCAAATTCCCAGTCACGTTGGTCATGCGCAGGCACAGCCATAACCGCACCTGTGCCGTACTCCATTAAGACAAAGTTGGCGACCCAAATGGGCACTTGGCGACCCGTTAGTGGGTGTACAGCTGTAAAGCCGGTTGCCATGCCTTTCTTTTCCATGACGGCTAGTTCGGCTTCAGAGGTGCCGCCCTGGGCGCATTCTTCTAGAAAGCCGGCCAGTTCAGGTTGGTCTTTGGCGGCGGCTTTGGCCAGTGGATGACTGGCTGCTACAGCAACATAGGTGGCACCATAGAGGGTGTCGGGGCGGGTGGTATAAACACGCAGGCCTTCAGGCAGGACAGTCGCAGCTTGATCAGTCAGGCCAAAGGTCATTTCCACACCGCGGGATTTGCCAATCCAGTTGCGCTGCATGGTTTTGACCTGTTCGGGCCAGTCTACTGTATCCAGGTCTTTCAGTAGTTCATCAGCATAGTCGGTGATTTTCAAAAACCACTGGGGAATTTCCTTGCGTTCCACTTGAGCACCGGAACGCCAGCCACGCCCTTCAATGACCTGCTCATTGGCCAGTACGGTCTGATCCACTGGGTCCCAGTTGACCACGGCGTTTTTCTTGTAAACCAGCCCTTTTTCGACCAACTTGGTGAAGAACCACTGCTCCCACTTGTAGTAGGAAGCATCACAGGTCGCAAATTCGCGGTCCCAATCATAAGCGAAACCGAGTGCTTTGAGCTGACCCCGCATGTAATCAATATTTTCGTAAGTCCATTTACCTGGCGCTACCTTGTTTTTCATGGCGGCATTTTCAGCGGGTAGGCCAAAGGCATCCCAGCCCATGGGTTGCATAACGTTTTTACCCTGCAGGCGTTGGAAACGACTAATGACATCGCCAATGGTGTAGTTGCGAACATGGCCCATATGCAGCTTGCCGCTGGGGTAGGGGAACATTGACAGGCAGTAGAACTTTTCTTTGCTGGCATCTTCCACAGCCTTGAAACACTTGTTCTTTTCCCAAAAAACCTGAGCGGTTTTTTCCAATTGACTGGGTTGGTAATCAGGGATCGAGGGAGTCTTCTGCTTATCCATAGGTTGTCTGGTGCCTTGAAGTCTGAAGGTCTAAAAAATAACATCCAAGGATACACCAGAAGGGCTGGAATAGGTAGGTGGCAAGCCATGGCACACTAATTGCTTTAATTAACAGCTTAAACTTTTCGTCGGTCGGGGTTGCTCATCTCTGGCTGGCCGTTAAAATGCCCGCTTCATTTAGCAAAGGTCTAATGCGATGCTTGAACGCCTCTTTCAACTTACTGCTCATCAAACTTCCGTGAAGACAGAGGTTTTGGCCGGGGTTACCACCTTCCTGACCATGGCCTATATTATCTTCGTTAACCCTACCATGCTGGCTCAAACAGGTATGGACCAGGGCGCGGTTTTTGTCGCTACCTGCCTGGCAGCGGCTATTGGCTGTCTAATCATGGGGCTGTGGGCCAATTACCCCATCGCTCTTGCACCAGGAATGGGCCTGAATGCCTTTTTTACTTATGGTGTGGTTTTGGGAATGGGGTATTCCTGGGAGGTGGCTCTAGGGGCTATTTTCCTGTCAGGCGTGCTCTTCGTACTGATTAGTATCTTCAAGATTCGTGAATGGGTGATCAACTCCATTCCTTCCTCGCTGAAGCTGGGCATAGCAGCAGGTATTGGCTTGTTTTTGGCAATCATTGCCTTGAAAAATGCAGGCATAGTCGTTGAGCATCCGGCCACTCTGGTTACCCTGGGTGATTTATCGAACCCCGCAGCCATTTACGGCTTTATGGGCTTTTTCGTGATTGCTGCCCTGGCCTACATGAAGGTTACTGGTGCGGTCATGCTGGGGATTTTGGGTGTCACCCTGGTGGCGATGCTGTTAGGCCACAATGAGTTCGGTGGCGTGGTTTCCATGCCGCCTTCGATAGCACCTACTTTTATGGCAATGGATATTGCCGGTGCTTTTGAAGTGGCGATGATTAGTGTCATCTTTGCTTTTCTGTTTGTTGACCTCTTTGATACTTCCGGGACTCTGATTGGTGTGGCTGAGCGTGGCAAGCTTCTGGATAAAGACGGCAAACTGCCCCGTATTAAGAAGGCCTTGCTGGCGGATTCTTCTGCAACGGTTATCGGCTCGGCTCTGGGTACTTCTTCAACCACCAGCTATATTGAAAGTGCTTCGGGTGTAGCAGCCGGTGGACGTACCGGTCTGACCGCTGTTGTAGTTGCAGGCCTTTTCCTGGTCAGTCTGTTTTTTGCTCCTCTGGCTGGCTCTATTCCTGCCTATGCAACTGCTGGCGCTCTTTTGTATGTCGCTGTGTTGATGACGGGCAGCCTTTCCAAAGTCGACTGGGAAGATGTCTCTGAAGCGGCTCCGGTATTGATTGCAGCCTTGACCATGCCACTGACTTTTTCGATTGCCCACGGCATTGCATTGGCTTTTGTCAGCTATGCGGCTATCAAGCTCTTTTCGGGCCAGGGCAAGCAGGTCAGCATTAGTGTTTATGTTTTGGCTGCTTTGTTTGTCGTTAAGTTTGTGTTCTTTCCTTAATTCTCAAAGAACATAAAAAAGGATGGCCAGGTAGTGCAGCAAGCTGCCGGCCATCACAAAGAGATGCCAGATGCCGTGCCAATGCAGGAAGCGGTCGTCAAAGGCATAAAAGATAATGCCCAGAGTATAAAAAAGCCCACCTGCCGTAAGTAGTGCAAACCCAGCCATGCCCAAGGCTTCAATCAGGGGTTTAACGGCAACCAAAACAATCCAGCCCATCACGGCGTAAATGACTATGGAAAGCACCCGGGCTTCGGATCGGGGTTTGATCTCTTGTAGCATTCCAGCTATGGCCAATCCCCAGACAATACCAAACAGCGTCCAACCCCAGGGTCCGCGAAGGGTGACCAGGCAAAAAGGGGTGTAGCTACCGGCAATGAGCAAATAGATGGAAAGGTGATCAAGCTTTTGCAGCAGCTTTTTAATCGGGCCTCTTAGGCTGTGATAGAGGGTGGAGCTGATGTAAAGGATAAAGAGGGCAGTACCATAGATGGTCACGCTGGTCACCTTCCAGGGATCTGCTTGCAGTGCGGCCAGGACGATCAGAACCAGAGCACCAATGAGTGCCAGACAAGCACCAATCAGGTGGGTCCAGGCATTGAATTTTTCACCGTAATACATGCTTTAAAATGTTATCCTCAAGCTTCATTTGTTTTCGGTTCAGGTTCTTCGGTCATGCATTCACCCAGAGTAGAAACCTCGCCCTTGGGCAAAGAAACTCAGTATATCAATCAGTATACTTCAGAAGTATTATACCCCCTACCTCGTCAGCAAGGCCGCAGCAGCCTGGGCCTAAGTGCTGGCAAGCTGCCTTTCCAGGGTGTCGATATCTGGAATGCCTATGAGCTTTCCTGGCTTAACAGCAAGGGCAAGCCGTTGGTGCGTCTGGCGGAATTTCATTTTCCTGCAACGTCCAGTCATATCATTGAATCCAAATCCTTCAAGCTCTATTTGAACTCGTTTAACCTGACCCGCTTTGCCAGTGAGGAAGAGGTTTTGGCGAGACTGACTCAGGACCTCTCCCAGGCCTCAGGCAGCGAAGTTCAAGTCATCCTGCATCCGGCTGATTACGGTCTTCCTGTTCGCCCTTTGGAAGGTGAGTGTCTGGATGATTTGGATATTGAAGTGAACCATTATACCCCGGCACCTGAGCTGTTGAAGGTGACCAGTGATGAGGTGGTTGAAGAAACCCTGGTTAGTCATTTGCTTAAATCCAACTGTCCGGTTACCGGGCAGCCGGATTGGGCCAGTGTTCAAATTCATTACAAGGGTCCAAAAATTGATCCTGAATCTCTGCTGGCCTATTTGATTTCGTACCGTGAAAAGGGCGACTTTCACGAACACTGTGTTGAAGAAATCTTCGTTGATCTTTTGCGTTTATGCCAATGCCAGCAACTGACCGTCTATGCACGCTATTTGCGCCGTGGAGGGCTAGATATTAACCCCTGGCGTTCGACCCTGTCGGTGGAGCCGCCTAATCCCCGTCAAGCTCGCCAATAAGAATTTTGAGGTGCTTATGAAATCCGAATTGCTAGAACTTGCCGAAAAAATGCCCAAGGCCGAACTGCATTTGCATATTGAAGGTAGCCTTGAGCCTGAATTGGTCTTCAAACTGGCTAAGCGAAATAATGTGCGGCTGAACTATGCCAGTGTTGATGAACTGAAAGCGGCTTATTCTTTCAACAATCTGCAGGAGTTTCTGGATGTTTACTATGCGGGTATGTCGGTACTTCTGACCGAAGATGATTTTTATGATCTGACCTGGGCCTATTTAAAGCGTGTGCACGAGGACAGAGTTGTTCATGTTGAGATCTTTTTTGACCCCCAGGCGCATTTGGAAAGAGGCGTTCCTCTGAGTATTCAGTTGGCTGGTATTCATGGTGCTTTGGAAGCCGGTAAGGCGACCCTGGGAATTAGCTATCGCTTGATTCTGTCGTTCCTAAGGCACTTGTCAGAAGAGAGTGCTTTAGAAACCTTGCAGTTGGCCCGGCCCTACCTGAACCAGCTGGATGGCTTTGGTCTTGATTCTTCGGAAAAGGGGCATCCACCGGAAAAATTTGCGCGGGTTTTTGCTGAATGCAAGAAGCTGGGTAAACCCATTACTGTTCATGCCGGTGAGGAAGGTCCTCCTGAGTATGTCTGGCAAGCTCTGGATCAGTTAGAGGTGGATCGGATTGATCATGGTAACCGTGCGCTGGAGGATGACGCCCTGGTTCAACGTTTGGTCGCTACAGGTCAAACGCTGACGGTTTGCCCGCTTTCCAACTTAAAACTTTGTGTTGTTGATTCGATGCAGGACCACCCCCTGGTCACCATGTTGGAGAAAGGGCTCAAGGCAACGGTTAACTCGGATGATCCCGCTTATTTTGGCGGCTATATGATGGATAACTACCGGGCTGTGATTGACCAACTTCCTCTGACCCGTGAACACCTGCATCAGCTGGCACGCAATGCTTTTGCCGGCTCCTGGCTGAGTGAAGCCGATAAGAAAAAGCACTTGGCTGAAGTCGATGCGGTTTTCTCATAGGGGTAGTGGCAGATGAATGGCCAGACTCAAGCGTGCCAGCAGCCAGCCCAAGAGAGCACCAACCAGGACATCGGAAGGATAATGCAGACCCAATACCAAGCGGGATAAGGCAATTAGTAGAGTAAAGCCAAGTAACCAAGGAGCCAGGGAAGGCAGGGCGGCGATTAGGAGTGTTGAAAAGGCAACGGCATGCAGGGTATGACCAGAAGGAAAGCTGTACTTATCAAGTGGTGGCATCCTGGCCTGAATCGCATCACTGGCATCACAAGGTCTCAGGCGACTGGTTGAACGCTTGAGTAGCAAATAAATCCAGGTGCAAAAGAGGCCGCTGACCGCCAGTTGCAAAGTCAGCATTAGGCCCGCCCAACCAAACATCAAGGGTAACAGCAAGAACACTGTATACCAGATCAAGCCATCTCCCAGGCGACTAATCAAGCGGAAGGGCTGACAGACCAGTGGCCAAACACTGCAAAAATTTAGCCAGCGACCCAATTCCAAATCCAGGCGTTCACATTTTACGATCCAACTGGGGCGTTCTAGCGGTGGGTTGTGTTTTATACTCATGGGTTCTTCCCCCTTGCAGGTTAGCCATCAATAGCTGATAAAAACGCTCAATTACTTCTTCCCAGCCACGCTGTTGCATGCTCTGGAAAGCCAAGCGACCGGTTACTAAACGCAGGTGCTCCTCCTCAGCCATACGCAAGGAGGCATTCACAAACCCAGACTCACCTTCATCAAGACTGACCAGCCAGCCGCTTTGCCCATTACGAATCAATTCCCTGGCAGCGGCGCGATCGAAAGCCACAACAGGCAGACCACTGGCTAGCGCTTCAGCAACCACATTGCCGTAGGTCTCTGTCAGACTGGGGAAGAGAAACAAGTCCAGGTTGGCGTAGAAGTTGGCAAGTGCCTCGCCCTGTTGGCAGCCGACTTGAATGGCTGAAGGACAGTGCTTACTGATTTCAGTTTCCCAAGGGCCTTCGCCAACTAAGAGTAAGCGGGCTCTGGGATGATTTTTTTCAATGGCTGCAAAGCTCTTAAGCAACAAAGGAAGGTTTTTTTCACCGGCAAGTCGGCCCACATAGCCGACCAAAAGGTCTTCTTCAGCAACGCCGAGTTCTTTTCGAAAGCTCAAGCTACGCCTATCCGGATGAAATAGCTGAGTATCAACGCCACGCCCCAGAAGGTCGACTTCTCCAAAACCCTGTTGAATTAATTCCTGCTGCTGTTGATAAGACGGTGTGAGGGTCAGATGGGACGCTTTATGAAAAGCTTTCAGATAGGCCTGCAGGGGCTTTTTCAGCCAGCCCAGCCGGTAATGCTGTAAATACTGGTCAAAATTGGTATGAAAACCAGTAATCACCGGAATCTTCCTGCGTCTTGCATAGCGCAGTGCATCCAGGCCCAAGGGCCCTTCGGTGGCGATATAAAAAATATCAGGTGGATGGCCGCGCCAGTAATTTTTGGTTCGACCCGGTAGCTTCCAGCCGAACTTCAGCGTGTTATAACCGGGGAGTTGATGCCCTGCCGCCTGCCAGCTGGAAAGTCCGGCAAAGCTGGCATCGGTGACTCCTGGCCAAACCAGATCCACTTCAACTCCCTTACTGATCAGACCACGACAAAGCTGGCCTAGCGTCTTGCTGACGCCATTGATATCGGGAAGAAAGGTTTCGGTAATCATAGCCAAGCGCATCATTAAATCCTGTTGTTTACTTGGCTTGCAGTGTGCAAAACTCGGATGACAGTCAGGCGACTAAATCCTTAAGCTTCTGTGACAAGGCATTTCATCAACCCGTCATCATTGAGCCACCAGCTTGCCATTCTGTCATGTGGGCTGAGGGGTCATGCAGAAGGACGTTCGTATCAAGAACATAGAGGCGGGTTGCTTTCTTTTCCAGTCTCACCATGAACAGATCTCCTAGATGTCAGGGTGATTTCAGACTGGCTGTTCTTGATGACAGAATGATGACTCTTCTTAGGAGTCTGAGCGGGTTTCCTGCCACTGGTCACGGATTTCCAAAATTGTCGGCAGACAGTTGTTGAAGGCTTCGACAATCCTGGGGTCAAAATGCTTGCCGGTTTCTTGTTGAATCAGGTCTAAGGCAGCTTCTACCGTCCAGGCTTTTTTGTAGGGCCGTTCTGAAGTTAGGGCATCAAAGACATCAGCCAGAGCGACAATACGCGCTTCCAGCGGAATGGCTTCACCTTTTAAGCCCTGTGGGTAGCCGCTGCCATCCCATTTTTCATGATGGTGTAAAGCTATACTGTGGGCCAGTTGCAGCAGCCTGGAGCCATCTTCACCGATGATTTCCGCGCCAATTTGAGTGTGGGTTTTCATGACTTCCCATTCTTCTGCATCCAGCTTGCCGGGTTTGCGAAGTATCGAGTCAGGTATGCCTATTTTGCCAACATCATGCATGGGCGCTGCATTGAGTAATTCTTCAGCATCCTTTTCACTGAATCCCAGGTGATGCGCCAGTACCTGAGAGTAAAGGCTCATCCGAATGACATGCAGGCCAGTTTCATTGTCCTTGTATTCAGCTGCTCGTCCGAGACGCTGGACGACGGCCAGGCGGGTTTTTTTAAGCTCTTCAAGACGGACCAGAGAAAGGTGGTTTTTAACTCTGGCCTTAACCACCGGGGGGCTAACGGGCTTGGTTAAATAATCCACGGCTCCCAGTTCAAAACCAAAGGATTCATTTTCTGCATCGGATAGAGCCGTGACGAAGATAACGGGAAGAGCTGCCGTTTGTTCATTTGCTTTGAGTTGCTGGCAAACATCATGACCGGAAAGTCCAGGCATCATGACATCCAGCAAAATAAGGTCGGGTTCTTCTTGCTGTGCCAGCTGCAGTGCACGTTCACCGGATCTTGCAAAAAGAAGACGATAGTCTGCTTCAAGAATATTTTTAAGCACTTGCAGGTTAACAGGCTCGTCATCTACGAGGAGTAGGGTTTTTTGATCAGTCATGATCAGCCTCTTGTTGGAAAACTTCTTGTTGGTAATTCAGCAGACATTCAGCTGCTTTTTCAAGTTCGAACTCTTCAATCAACTGGCGCACTTCGTTCACTAGTTTGCCAGGTAAGTGAGTGGCCAAGGCTTCCAGATGCGCGCTGGCGGTTTCACCCTGTTGATACAGCTGAATCAGCTGAGTTAAGGCTTGGTGATCAGCCGCTCCCAGTTCTGGTCTGTTAG
This sequence comes from Marinospirillum celere, assembly GCF_900112235.1. GTDB lineage: Bacteria > Pseudomonadota > Gammaproteobacteria > Pseudomonadales > Halomonadaceae > Marinospirillum > Marinospirillum celere. The sequence continues at coordinate 54,800 of NZ_FOLH01000001.1, forward strand.
CCGAAGTGTCCGTTTTGGATGATTCTAGCATAGCCTCTTCCTGTGCATCAGCTTGGCTGAGGGCCTGCTGGCAAGCGGCTAATTCTTCAAAGAGTCGATGGGAGGCCGGAAGCTTTTTGTCCTTTAAGGCTTGCTCCAGTTCTGCAAAGGTTTTGGCCAAACGCGGTAAACCGAGATTGGCAACCAAGCCTTTTAAACGATGCATTTCTGCTGTTGCCCGTTGGGGGTTTTCCAATAAAAGTTTTTCCAGTGCTTGGGGTTGATGGTCGGGTTCTTTCAAGAAACGCTGAATGGCTTTCTCCTGAGCCTGCTGGCTACCCCAAAGCTGGCGGCCGGTTTCAGAGTCTAGAATCAGATGGTCTGTTGATTTTTTAGACGATGAAGTGGGTAAGGTGTTAATGCCCAGTACCCTGGCTACTTCATTTAAGAGCTGGTGAATAATCAGCGGTTTGCTGGCAAAGCCGTTCATTCCTGCATCTATTGCCAGACGGCGGTCTTCTTCCATCACACTGGCTGTTAAGGCGATAACAGGAAGCGGTTCCCGGTGTTGGGCTTTTTCCCAGGCCCGTAAAGCCTGGGTGGCTTGGTGACCGTCCATTTCAGGCATTTGTACATCCATGAGGACTAAGTCAAAAGGCTGTTGCTGACAGAGCTCCAGAGCCTGGCGTCCATTTTCTGCTGTGGTGACCTGATGCCCTCTTTTTTCCAGTAGAGTCTGAATCAGTTGTAGGTTTTGGGGAACATCATCAGCAATAAGCAAGGAGAGAGATGGTAATTCAGGCTCCTGCTCAGAGGTTTGTTCAATATCTGTAGGCTGCCCGAGTGTGAGGGGTAGATAGAGGCGGAAGCAGGAACCGACTCCCACCTCACTGCTTACTTCCAGCTTGCCACCCATCAGTTCAGCCAACTGTTTGGAAATGGTCGTGCCCAAGCCTGTACCGCCAAAACGTCGCGTCATACTGGCATCTGCCTGGGCAAAGGGATCAAAAATTTTATCCAGGCGGTCTGGAGGTATGCCGATACCTGTGTCCCTAACTTCTATAAGTACGCCCTTACCCCGTTCATGCGGCCTGGCATGAAGGTGAATTTCACCCTGTTCAGTGAATTTGACGGCATTGGAAAGCAGGTTGGTCAGTATCTGGCGAATTCTTAGGGTATCGCCTTTAAAAAATGCGGAAAGCTGTTCGGAATAGTCTAAATGCAGAGTCAGCCCTTTTTTTGAAACCATCAGGCCAAAGCTGGTTTGAAGCTGTTTGCAAATATCCAGCAGTGAAAAGTCCCGATTTTCCAGTTCGGTGACGCCGCTGTCCAGCTTGGCTGTGTCGAGGATACTGTTGAGAAGACTGAGTAGAGAGCCAGCCGAGCTGCGAACACTGTTCAGATGCTCTCTTTGTTGTTTGGAAAGCGAGGTATCCAGTACCAAGTCAGTGAAGCCCAGGATGGAGTTCATGGGTGTGCGAATTTCATGGCTCATATTGGCCAGAAAGCTACTTTTGGCAGCGGCGGCCTCTTCAGCTCTTTCCTTGGCATCCACTAATTCTATTTCCATTTGTCGACGCTGAGTTAGGTCTGAACAGAGTTCGATAACTCTTAGCTCTTCATCCATGGGACTGGGAACCGGGCAGAGTGAAATGCGCACCCAGCGTGTTTGGCCATCTTTACCAACACGGGCGCACTCACTTTGTACCAGTTCACCAGCGCGAACCGCGTCCCAAAGTTCTTGCATAGCTTCAATCTGGGCTGGTTCAGTCGAGCCTAATTCATGGTAGTTGGTGCCATTCAGCTCACCGGGTTGATAACCCAGAATTTGGGTGTAGTTTGCATTGGCTCGGCGAATGCGGCCGCAGGCATCCAGCTCACAAACCCCTGTGGCATCGTCAACCGCTCTGAGTAAAGCTGAAAACTCAGCATTTCGCTTCTTGGCATCGGTAATATCAAGCAGAACGCCATCAATCCATTGCAGTTGATCCGCTTCATCCCTAACCCCAGTTGCTGATTCGGAAACCCAGTGGTAGTGACCTTGTTTATGCTTTAAACGATATTCCAGAGTATAAGAGCGGCGTTTTGCTAAAGCGTCATCAATGGTTTGATTAACCAGTTCCATATCATCAGGATGAATCAAGTTGACTAGATGGATACGACCTTTCAGAAAATCTTCTTGCTGCCAGCCGGTTAGTTCTTCAATGGATTCACTGATGAAAATGGCACTCCAGTGTTCATCAATCCTGCAGCGAAAGGTAACACCTGGAATATTGTCAATCAGGGTTCGGTATTGTTTTTCACGCTCTTGGAGGGCCTGTTCCATGGCATGACGTTCACTGATATCAGTGATAAAACCGACAAAGTGACTCGTCTTGCCAACACGGGATTCACCAATAGCCAGGCGAATAGGAACTTCATGGCCATCCTTATGCAAAGCCATCACCTCACGGCCTTTACCAATAATTTTTGCTTGGCCGGTTTTCAGATAGTTTTCAAGATAAGAATCATGCTGGCTATGGTGAGGTTCAGGCATTAGCTGGCTAACATTGCGGCCCAGAATTTCAGAGGCAGGGTAACCGAGAATACGTTCAGCGGCCTTGTTGTAACTTTCAATTTTACCCTTTTCGGAAATGCTGATTAGACCATCAACTGCAGTATCGAAAATAGCTTCTAGGTAGGCGGTGGTTTCTTGGCTTTTGCGATAGAGTTCACGATATCTGATCAAGGCATTGATACCAGTGATCAGGATTCCAATCAGGAGAGAGACTCCAGCGACAGTCAAGCCCAATGCAAATTGGTTATTGTGATCTGGGCTGCTTATTAAGGGTTGGCCTTCAATGACGACATAGCGTGCGGCATGCATGGCAGTGTAATGCATACCACTGATTGCAAAACCCATCACTACCGCAGCGATTAGGCGAATCTGGTAGCTTGGTAGTAGCAAATGCCGTAAACCAAAGCTGATCCACAAAGCCAGCATAGCCAGTAAGGCGGCAATAACGATGGAAAGTAAAAACCAGCTAGGGTCATAGCGAAGCTGAACCTCCATAACCATGGCACCCATACCCAAGTAATGCATGCTGCCAATACCTAATCCCACAATTAACCCACCCAAGAGAAGGCGAGAGATGGTTAAAGTGGCTTTAGCCAAAAGATTAAGGGCTATCCAGGCGGCAAGAAGGCTGGGTAGCATAGATAAAGCGGTGATCAAAGGGTCATAGTGAATATTAATGGGAAGCTCGAAAGCGAGCATGCCAATGAAGTGCATTGCCCAAACCCCGGCACCCAAAGCCAGGGCACCGGATATCAAGTGGAGGCGACGCATAGAGCCAAGCATTCGGGAACGTGCGGCGGCTGCCAGGGTTAAAGCCGAGTAAGAAGCAATGATTGCAATCAGAATGGAAACTAGAGTAAGACCCAGATGATGATGCCCATGGATCAGTTCTACTACTGCGGAATCACGAATAAAAAACTGGGATAACCAAGCAGGCATGATCTAGCTCCAAGCCAAAGAATTTATAAGATTATAAAACACCTGGCTTGCTTTGAGTTAAGCTTTGGGCTTTTTTGGGGAGAATTCCTTGGAAATCACGTTTGAGATACTGGCTTGGTTGTTTTTGGCTGCTTTCCTGGCCGGCTTTATCGATACTCTTGCCGGTGGTGGTGGTTTGATTACCATTCCTGCTTTGTTGCTTGCGGGTGCCGCCCCGTTGGAAGCCTTGGCGACAAATAAACTGCAAAGCGTGTTTGGGGTTTTTACCGCTTCCTTAACCTTGTTTAGACGCAAACTCCTGGTTTGGTCTGAGATGCGGGGGGTTTTTCTGGCTGCCTTGATCGGTTCCGCTTTAGGGGCTGGGTCTGTGCATTTTATTAATCCTGATCTTCTTGATTGGGCGATTCCCCTCGTCCTGGCGGGTATCGCTTTTTACTATCTACTGGCTCCAAAAGCAGGCGATTTCTCCACGCGTCCACGCATCGGTGAAGGCTGGTATCGTAAAGCAGTGGTTCCGGTGATCGGTTTTTATGACGGTATGTTTGGCCCCGGAACCGGCTCCTTTTTTGCAACCTCAGCAGTGGCTTTAAGGGGTTATAGCCTGCTCGATGCCACAGTGCGAGCCAAATTGTTGAACTTTGCGACCAACTTAGCAGCCTGCGGCGTTTTTATTTTCGGTGGACAAGTTCTTTGGTTGGCAGGCTTGGTTATGTTGATCGGTCAGGTGCTAGGCGCTTGGTTAGGGACTCATGCAGTAATCCGTGGTGGTAGTCGTTTGATTAAGCCGTTATTGGTCACCGTCTGCCTGGTGATGCTAGCGCGCTATTTTTGGCAATAACCCTCTATTTCACGTTTTCGTCATTAACGGGTCAATTCTTCTTAACGCTTCTGTCATCTTTCTACTTCAAGGTAAGCACATTGCTGCAAGGATGCACTGTTTTTACTAACTGTTAATCCTTGGAGTAGAAAGATGAAGTTGAAAGCTCTTGTCTCTGGCGTTTTTGCTGTTTCCACCCTGTTTGCCACTTCGGCGCTGGCGGGTCCTCAGTCTTGCCCTTCCACCTTGCGTTTTGCCGATACCGGCATTGAGGGCATGGAAGAAATGGTGCGCACCTACCACCAGTTTCAGGAAAAGCTGGGCGGTATCCTCGATATCAATATCGAATTCTTCCCGGTCAGTGATCGCACGGCTACGGTTAACGCTCTGCAATTTGAGCAGGTAGATATGATTCTGGCTGGTCCTTCTGAATATGCGGTAATGCGTGCGCGTCAGGATGTAAAAATGATGGTCGGCATTGAGCGTACCGAATATGGCACGGCCTTTGTCGTCCATGAAGACAGTGGTATTTACAGCCTGGAAGACCTGCGTGGTAAGCACATTGCCATGAAAGACCCTGGTTCCACTACCGGGCACATCATCCCCTCAATGATGCTTAATGAAGCCGGTTTTGACATTGATCGCGACCTGCGCATTTCTTTGCTGGATGGTGCTCGCTTTGAAGCCCTGGTCAATCGTGATGTCGATGCCATGGGCAGCGGTGTGCGTGATGTCGCCCGCCTTGAAGAGCGTGATCCTAATGGTCGTTACCGGGTCATTGCTGAAAGTGACACCATGCCGCGCGATATCTTTGTTGCCCGTGGTGGCATCAGTGATGCTTGTGTTGCCTATGTCAGCGAGAAGATGTACGAGCATGGCGATGCCTTGATGGATGCGATTCTTGGCCCAGGCGAACGTCGTAAATATGTTGGTTCACGCTTTGTAAATGATCTCACCGAAGACGAGTATGACCGGATTACTGAAGCCTATGCACTGGTTGGTTTTCCTCTGAATTAATTCGTTATTCAGGTCAAGCGGCCCGATCTTGATCGGGCCTTTTAAGATTCAGTGAGGTGAAAATGTCCGAGATTAAAGTGAGCGGTTTGCACAAGAGTTTTGGCAAGGTCCATGTGCTTCGTGGGTTGGATTTTGAAGTTCAGAAGGGTGAAGGGGTCATTCTTCTGGGGGCCAATGGCTGTGGCAAATCCACCTTAATGCGTTCTATCTGCGGTTTGACGCCGACCGATCAGGGAGAAATCCTGATTCAGGATCAATCCCTACAAAAAGCATCTCGACGCAAGGTGATGGCTATGCGCAACAAGGTGGGTGTGGTTTTTCAAAAATTCAACCTGGTTGGCAACCTAAGTGTTTTTCAAAATGTTCTCTATGGTGCCTTGGGTTCCAGTCGTTGGGGCCTGCTGGGCTGCATGGGGCCTTTTGCCAGCCAGGAAAAGCGCGAAAAGGTGATGGCTTGTCTGGAAAGAGTCAGTCTTGCTGACAAGGCTGACCGTAAAGCTGAAGAGCTTTCGGGTGGACAACAGCAGCGCGTTGCTATTGCCCGCATGCTGATGCAGGAACCAGAAATTGTTTTGGCTGATGAGCCTATTGCCAGCCTGGACCCCAAATCAGGTCAGGAAGTAATGGAGCTGCTTTGGGACGTGGTGCAAGAGCAGGGTTTAACGGTGATCTGCACTCTGCATCAACTGGATATTGCCCTTCAGTATGGTGAACGCTTTATAGGCATGAAGGCGGGCCAGGTGGATATAGATGCTCGCAAAGGCGCGATAACCAAGGCAGAGCTGGAAGGTCTTTACAGGGGTCAGGTGCGGGTTGATGCCCCTGAAAACTGGAAGGGCGTGTCTGAACTCCAGACTTCCGCTGCTTGATCGATTATTGGAAATAAATAGCATGTCTAAAGTAGATTTGGGAGCCTTCAAGGCTCCAGCACGTTTTACCTCGCCTTCAATTTTTACCTGGGTAGTGATCATCACTTTTGCTGCCTTTTTTATTCAGGGCTTTGCTTCAGCCGATATTAATGGTGCCCGCATGCTGCAGGGGGTTAACAACCTGGGTGGTTTTTTTGCTCAGGCTTGGCCTCCAAATACCAGCCGCCTGGAACCCATTATGTGGGCCATGCTGGAAACCCTGAATATGGCTATTGTTGGGGTGTTTTTCGGAGTTTTGCTTAGCCTGCCCTTTGCACTTCTTTGTTCACGAAATACCTCGCCGAATGCGGTGGTGCGCTGGGTTAGTCGAATGATCGTGGCAACGCTGCGTACTGTGCCTGATCTGGTTTGGGCCTTGATCTTTGTGGTGGCGGTAGGCCTGGGGCCTTTAGCCGGGATATTGGCAATCATCATGGATACCATAGGTTTTTGCGCGCGCTTTTTTTCGGAGCGCATCGAAGAAATTCGTCCCGGCCCTTCCGAAGCTTTAAGCTCAACGGGTGCTGGCCGTATGTCAGTGATTTTTGGAGCCATTATTCCTGAGTCCATGGCTTCCATTACCGCAACCAGTCTCTATAGTATTGAAAAAGCCATTCGTTCAGCCGTGGTTTTGGGACTAGTGGGTGCGGGGGGGATAGGCGTAGAGCTTTCAACCTCTATGCGCATGTTCCGCTTTGATCAGGCGATGACGATTATTCTGGTTATCCTGGTAGTGGTGATCGCAGTAGAGCAGGTTTCATCGGCCATACGTAAGCGAATTATCTGAACTTAGAGTTAAGATAATGCTCAAAACCGCCTAAGTGGCGGTTTTTTTCGTTGTTAAGTTGAAAAGCAGTTTGCTAGTCTTATTTTTTATATATTTATGAAAGGGTGAACGAATGACAGATGAGTCGACGGTTTTGTCAGATTCAGAAGCAAATGAAAGTCAGAAACCCTACTGGATAGCTGTTGGTGCCTCGGCAGGTGGACTAGATGCTTTGAAAGACCTGTTGAGTGCCTTTGATACAAATATCAATGCCACCATTATTATTGCCCAGCACCTGGACCCCAAGCATCCAACGCTTTTAAAAGATCTACTCAGCCGTAGCACCCGGCTTCCAGTTCATCTGGTTGAAGAAAATATACGTCCCCAACCAGGTGAGATCTATATTATTTCGCCTGGCCACAATGCCTTGGTTGAACAAGGGCAATTGCAACTCAAACCAGCCGCTGAAGTGGGGCCCAAACCTTCAGCGAGTATGCTGATGACCAGTTTGGCTGAAGATCAGGGTGAACAATGCATCGGCGTTATTCTTTCCGGAACAGGAACGGATGGCTCTGAAGGTGTTATGGCGATCAAGTCAGCCAACGGTTTGGTCATTACCCAAAGTGAAGAAACTGCGAAGTACTCAGGGATGCCCAAAGCTGCGGTGGATACCGGCTTTGTTGACCTAACCCTGCCACCGGCTGCAATTGCCCACGAAATTCAGGATTTTATTGTTTCTGCAGGCAAAACCCTCAGTAAGCTCTCAGTGCCCAAGGTTAAATCCAGTCTGGAAAAGATTTTTCAAAGAATCTATGACCAGACCGGTTATGACTTTAGTGGCTACAAGATGAAAACGATCCAGAGGCGCATCGCAAGACGGATGGCCGTTCACAAGGTAGTGACTCTGGATGACTATGTCACTCTGTTTCTTTCTTCTGGTAAGGAAGTGGAAAGCCTGTTCAAGGACTTACTGATTTCGGTGACTTCCTTTTTCCGGGATAAACAGGCCTTTGAAGACTTGGCTCTTACTTTGGATAAGCTGCTGGAGGAAACGGAGGATCAGGATCAGCTACGTATTTGGGTTCCTGGCTGTGCCAACGGTGAAGAAGCCTACTCGATTGCCATTTTGTTGCAGCAGGCCCGTTCTCGTTTGCAAAAAGAGGTTCCTTTTCAGGTTTTCGCTACAGATATTGATGAGTTTGCATTATCCCAAGCAAGACGGGGTATTTTTAGTCAGTCTCAAGTTAAAGAAGTGCCTGACGAGCTGCTGAAGAAATATTTTACCCTTAAGGGTGACCAGTATTTCATTCAGAAGAGAATCCGTGATCAGGTGGTTTTTGCACGCCAGAATGTGATTATGGACCCACCCTTTTCACGCCTGGATTTAATCAGTTGCCGCAATCTACTCATTTACTTCTCTGCAGAGCTGCAAAAACAGGTCTTCAAGACCTTCCATTTTGCGCTGAACTCCCGAGGCTATTTGTTCCTTGGCAAGTCAGAAGCAGCTGACCCTGAGCTGTTTGAGCCTTTGGTAAAGCAAAGCCAGATTTTTGTCCGCAAGAAAACCAGTATTTCTAAGCGTAGGGACCAAGCGAGCAGTGCCGCTAGCCTCTTGGGATCGCGCAAGCATAAAGATGATCAGCAACCAGCCTTATCGCAAGAAAAGAAGAATGTGGCTGAACAGATTGATCGCATGCTGATAGAGAAGTTGTTGCCCACAGCCGCAGTGCTGGACTCTGAAGGTCAGGTAATGCACCTGCGGGGTAATGTTAGTCCGTACCTCAGCTTTCCTCAGGGCCGTATAGATACCAATATTTTGTCCCTGATTCGGGATGAGCTGAAAATTGATACCCGTGCTCTGCTACAAAAAGCGCGGCAAGAAGGTCAAGCTTCAACCCAAGCGCTTTTTTATAACCAGAACCAAGCCGAGAAAGCCCTATTTCTGAATATGAAAGAGGTTGAACTGGAAGAAAGCGGCAAGTTGTATGTGTTGACCTTTACAGAAGTTGATCTTAGTGAGGCATTTATCAGTGGCACTGGCTTGCTGAGTGAAGAAGGCCAGATCAGCAATGAAAATTTGAGACGGGAAATTAATGTCTTCAAGGAACGTTTGCAGTCGTCTATAGAAGATCTGGAAACCACCAATGAAGAGCTGCAATCGACGAACGAAGAATTACAATCGGCCAATGAGGAATTACAGTCAACGAATGAAGAGCTGCAAACAGCCAACGAAGAATTGCAGTCAACCAATGAAGAGCTTTCTACAGTTAATGAAGAACTGGAAGTCAAAACCTATGAGCTGGAGCAAGCCAATAGCCACCTTGAGAATATGCTTGCTCACATGAATGAAAACATCATTCTGGTTGATCATCGTCTCAGGGTGCAGCGCTTTACTGCTCGCGCATCTGAGTTTTTTGATTTGGTCAGCAGTGATCTGGGCCAGACGATTACTACTCTGGGCATTAATTTGGACCTGCCTAATTTTCGTCAAGCTCTCTTGAATGCAATAGAAAAGAATGCCGAAGAGGCTTTTCCGGTTAAGGTTGAAAATGAAGACCTGCTCTTGCGCTTGGTGCCCTACCAGTCCAATCACAACCAACAGGTTGAAGGGGTGATGCTGTTTTTTGAGCACAAAAGACATGCCAGGCTTTAAGGAACCTGGTTCCAAAAAGGTAGATCGAAGAAAAAACTGTCATTTCATTCTATTTAGATAGATTTGCTGGTCTGAATAATTTTTTTGGTCGAAAAAACTAGATAAATTTGTCTAGACTTAACAATAAATTTGTTAAGTGGAGGCAGCATGAAGAAAATTGCCGTTATTGGTGGAGGTATTGCTGGTGTTACTACAGCCTATGCCCTCTTGCGCAGGGGTTATGAAGTCACCCTTTACGAATCTCAGCGTTATGCTGCCATGGAAACCTCCTATGCCAATGGTGGTCAGCTTTCTGCAAGTAATGCTGCCGTTTGGAACTCCTGGCCGACCCTTTTGAAAGGAATGCGTTGGCTGTTTACACCTGAAGCTCCATTGCTGGTGAATCCCAAGCCCTCCTGGCAAAAAATATCCTGGATGGCAAAATTCGTTGGTGCTATTCCCAGGCATGATGAAAACACCTGTGAAACGGTACGCTTGGCACTCGCTGCGCGTGAGCACTTGTTCGGCTGGGCAAAGGAAGAAGGCATTGATTTTGATTTAAAGAAAAAGGGCATACTACACATTTATCGCAGTGAAGCAGAATTTCATGAAGCTGAGCGAGTACACCGACTCCTGGTGGAGTCCGGCCTTGAACGCTATGCCGTTACTCCCGAAGAAATCAAAGAAATTGAGCCAAGTCTGCAAGGTAAAATCTATTCGGGCTACTACACACCCAGCGATGCGACGGGCGATATTCACAAGTATACACAAGGCTTGGCTGCAGCCTGTGAGCGTTTGGGCGGAAAAATCCTCTATCGCCAGCAGGTCTTTCAATTGCTGACCGACCAACGCAAAACCTGGGTGGTTGCTGGTGAAAACAACCAACAAAGAGAGCCGGTTAGCTATGACAAGGTAGTGATTTGTGCCGGGGTGGGCAGTAAAAAATTAGCCGCGCAAGTGGGTGACCACTTGCCGATTTATCCGGTTAAGGGCTATTCCATTACGGTACGCCTCAAAGATAAAGACAGCCGGGCTGCTGCGCCTAATGTCAGTCTTTTGGATGAAGCCAACAAGCTGGTCTCCAGTCGTCTGGGAGCTCAGCGCCTGCGGGTTGCAGGTACGGCCGAGTTTAATGGCTACAACAAGGATATTCGTGCTGACCGCATTCAGCCACTGATTCGCTGGGTTGAAGAATTCTTTCCTGGGGTGGCTACAAATGACGTGGTTCCCTGGACGGGCTTGCGGCCCATGACCCCGGACATGATGCCCAGGGTTGGGCCAGGTAAATCACCCAGTGTTTATTACAATACCGGCCATGGTCATTTGGGATGGACCCTGGCGGCAGCAACCGCTGAACAGGTGGCCTCAATGATAGATGAGGCCAGTAGCTGATTAAGCCGCCTGGGTTTGCCGTGAGACCAAAGCTGGGCTGACTGCTGCCAGGACCGCATTCAGGTTGGCAGCAACAGTGTCTTCGCTAATGGCAACGCCTGAGAAGGTTTGCTCACCGACTTGCAATTGAATATAGGTTGCAGCCTTGGCATCGCTTCCGGTTGCCAGGGAATGCTCATTGTATTCGGTGACCTGGATTTCGCAGCCCAATTGGTCTTTTAATGCTTCCGTCAGGGCATGGATCGCCCCCTTGCCTTCGCCACGCAGTTCACGGGTTTCACCCCGCTGGCGAATCACTGCCGTCAGATAATCCTGGTCACTGCGCTCCAACTGGTAGCTGACCAATTCGGCTAAGTCCGGATGAGCAAGATAGGTTGCGTTGAAGGTGTCCCAGATTTCCTGGCGCTTCAATTCTCTTGCTTCCGCTTCGGTTTTTGCCTGAACTTTGCGGGAAAACTCCATCTGTAACCAGCGTGGCAGTTTTAAGCCCTGGTCAGCTTCCAGAATATAGGCAACACCGCCCTTGCCAGACTGGCTGTTAATGCGAATAACGGCCTCATAGCTGCGACCCAAATCCTGGGGGTCTATGGGCAAATAAGCCACATTCCAGCCTTGTTCAGGCTCTTGTCGGCTCAAAGACTTCTTGATGGCATCCTGATGGCTGCCAGAGAAGGCGGTGTAAACCAGTTCGCCCACGTAAGGATGACGTGGATTCACAGGAATTTGGGTGCAGGCTTCGACGACTTCAACAATTTCTTCGGCATCGGCCAAATAAAGCTCTGGGTCGACACCCTGGCTGTACAGATTCATGGCCAGGGTGATCACATCCATATTGCCGGTACGCTCGCCATTACCCATCAGCGTGCCCTCAACCCGATCAGCCCCAGCCATCAGACCCAATTCAGCAGCGGCCACGGCACAGCCGCGGTCGTTATGGGTGTGCAGACTGATTTCCACGGCATCCCTTTGCTGGATATGACGGCAGAACCATTCAATTTGATCGGCAAAAACATTGGGCGTGGACATTTCCACGGTCGCTGGCAGATTGAGAAGGATTTTGTTGTCTGGTGTGGGTTGCCATTCTTTGACTACTGCATCGCAGATTTCGACTGCAAAATCCAACTCAGTACCGGTAAAGCTTTCAGGTGAATATTCCAAGCGCCATTCAGTGTCCGGGTGCTGGGCCACCCGCTCTTTAACCAAGCGTACCCCCTGAACGGCAATAGCCGTGATTTCTTCACGACTCATCTGGAACACCTGCTCGCGCTGGACTGTCGAGGTGGAGTTGTAAACGTGCACGATGGCTTTTTTGACACCTTTCAGAGCCTCAATGGTGCGATCGATCAGGTGTTCACGAGCCTGAGTCAGTACCTGAACAGTGACATCATCCGGAATCAGGTTTTCGTCAATCAAGGCCCGCACAAAATCAAAATCAGGCTGGGAAGCTGCTGGAAAGCCGACTTCGATTTGCTTAAAGCCTATTTTAACCAGCAGCTTAAAAAGGCGCTTTTTTTGCTCAACCGTCATGGGGTCGATCAGTGCCTGGTTACCATCACGTAGATCAACACTGCACCAGATGGGTGCCTTATCCAATACTTGATTGGGCCACTGACGATCCGTCAAGTTGACGGGTTGGAAAGGGCGATACTTGGTGTGATCAAAAGCTGTCATGGTCATCGCTCGCTTGGCTGTTGGATGGAGAATTTGATGTAGATCAGTGTAGCTGAAAGCAAAGGATGAAAGATTGCGGATATGCTTTTTATTTTCAGTATTTTGATTTCCAATTGCTTTATATATTGTTTTTTGGGTGATAGATTGCACTGGTCATTTTTTTATTGGTGGTGAGTGTGATGAAATTGGACCGTACCGACCGTCGTATCCTGGATGCTTTGCAAAAAGACAGCAGTATCAGCAATCAGGAGTTAGCTGAACAGGTGGGCCTATCTCCTTCTCCCTGTTCACGCAGAGTTAAGCAGTTACAGTATGAAGGCTATATCAGCCGCTATGTGGCGCGCTTGAACCAGTCCAAACTGGGACTGAAGTTGACGGCTTATATCCAAATTGCTCTGGATCGTCATACCCCGGATCGTTTTGCCGAGTTTGATCGTATTGTCAGCAGCTGCCCGGAGGTGGTGGAATGTTTTCTGGTGACCGGACAATCAGCAGACTACACCGTTAAGGTGGTGGTGCCGGATATGGAGTTCTACCAGGAGTTTCTATTGAATACCATTACCCAAATTCCCGGGGTGACAGGCGTTCATTCCAGCTTTGTAATGCGTAAGGTCGTGGATAATACCGAGGTTTCGTTAAAGCACCTGGCTTGATACCAGGAAGGATCAGCGAGGTTTCTCAAGATGTTTTCTTGAGCAGTCGATTCACTTTACGCTTTCGCCTGGCTTCTTCTTGACGCTTGCGGTTTTCTTCTTCAATTCTTAAGGAAGCCTGGTATTTGGCACGTTGGTAAAGCTCGGTCAACTCTTCGGTAGTGATGTCGCGATAGGAATCCAGCTCGGCCAGGGCAGCATCAAAGTCTTCAGGTTCGGGTTCCGCAGAAAAATTCTTCGGTAGCTGGGGTTCGGTATAAGAAGACAAGGCCAGGTAAACCGGATAGCGACGCCAGGGAAAGAGACTGTTGAATAGAATGGCAACCAGTAAGAGGCTGACGACATTCATTAATACCGGTGTAAAGAGATAGGCATAGCCTAGAGAGTGCACCTGTTCGCCACCAATGACCGCAATCATGGCGGTTGCCCCACCTGGTGGGTGAATGCAGTGCAGATAGTGCATCGCACCCATGGCCAAGGCTACAGCCAGGGCGGGTGTCCACCAATCAATAGGGAAAAAGCGGCTCAGGGTAACGCCTATGGTTGCAGCAACCAGGTGACCGCCCATGACCGGCCAGGGTTGGGATAGGGCACCATGAGGCATACCAAAAATCAGAATGGCGCTGGCACCCATGGAGGCGATCATGAGCAGTGAGCTGCTGTCGGCCAGATACCAGCTGGATATTTCCCGGATGGTAATCAGGCCGATCAGAACACCTGCAACAGAAATTAATTTCTCTGTATGCGAAGTGGAGTTCTTGTCAATTCCCAGCAGATTGCTGAGGTAGTTGAAAAAACGCTGCATTCTGGCCCCGATACTGGCTGAATTAGAGGATATTCCAGCCAGCATACAAAGGCCTTCCAGCTGGGGCAAGTCGGCCTTAAGCGTTAAGCTGATTTAACGCCTTGAGCGGTTTTGAGAACCTCAGTAATACCGGCTACGGCACCACCAATATTAGCCAGTTCAGCTGGAATAATCATGGTGTTGTTGGTTTTCGCCAGATTACCGAATTCTTTCACGTATTGCTCAGCAACGCGCAAGCTGACGGCATCACGGCCACCTTCTTCTTTGATTGCCAGAGCGATTTTACGAAGACCTTCAGCAGTTGCTGTTGCTATCAGTTCAATTTCTTGGGCGCGGCCTTCAGCTTCATTGATTTGTTTGAGCTTTTCACCTTCCGAGAGGTTAATCACTTCCTGCTTCTGACCTTCAGAAACATTGATCATGGCCTGACGTTCACCTTCGGATTTGGCAATGGCAGCGCGGCGTTCACGCTCGGCACGCATCTGCTGTTCCAAAGCATCCTTGATGCTGGCCGGCAGTTCGATGTCGGAGATTTCGTAACGCAATACCTTGATGCCCCAAGGCTTGGCGGCGTCATCCAGGGCGCGGACCACTTCCTCGTTGATTTTGGCCCTTTCTTCAAAGGTTTTATCCAGGTCTGTTTGACCAATCACCGAACGCATGGTGGTCTGGGCCAGCTGGGAAGCAGCATAGCGGTAGTTGTTAATGCCATAACTGGCCTGGTGAGCATCCACCACCTGGATGTACATGACACCATTGATACCGACCTGGATGTTGTCTTTAGTGACACAAGCCTGGCGCTCAACATCGATCACTTCTTCTTTGAGTGTGTGAGCATAGGCCACCTTGTCGATAAAGGGGATGAGGATGTGAAAACCAGAATCCAGAGTCCGGTTATATTTGCCCAGGCGTTCAATTACAAAGTTGGATCTTTGTGGAACGATGCGTGCTGACTTGAGCACAGTAATAACAACAAAAAGTGCCAGGCCAATGGCCAGAAGGCTACCAAAATCCACATTAGTCATTCTACTACTCCTTGGATGTTGCTGAGTTGGGGGATTGCTGAGTAACAAACAGCTGGATGCCGCGGTTGGCAGTTACCCAGGCGATGTCGCCTTTTTTGAGAGAGTCTTCACTGTAAGCATCCCAGGGAACGCCATTGAGAAGGACGCGTCCTGCACCCTGTTGAAAATCTTCGATGACTTCGACCCTTTGTCCAATTTCCTGTTGAAAGTGCTGATTGGAATTTTGAGTGTTACGCGTTTCACCGACAAACCAGGTTTTCAGTTTTCGACGGGCAAGCAACAGGGAGGTGGCACTGACCAGACTGAACACCACCAGTTGCGCTGTCAGGCTGTCGACCCAGCCGAGCTGCAGGGCAATGCCCGCAGCCAGAGCACCGAGGCCAAGAAAAACAGCAACAATACTGGTGGCCAGCAATTCAGAGAGAATCAGCAGCAGGCCAATAGCTATCCAGATGAGGGGTGTCATTTAGCCTCCTTGCGGCCAGATGGATTTACAGGAGGCTTAGACTGAAGGCTTTCTGATAAAACTACAAGCTTGATTATGTTAAAAAAGGTGCCATCAGGGTGGGGTTGGTAAATTGTTGGCTCAGTTGTTGAATATCGCCAGCAAGTGGGCGGTCATCGGTCAGGCCATCGGCTGTTTTGCGCACCGCTCGATGCAGTTGCGTGGCTGACTTGGAAAAGCCGGCTGAGGCACCGCCCTTGAGTTCATAGCCTTGGCTAAGAATCAGGCTTTCAATGGCTAGAAGTTCACTTAAACGCTCAAGAGTGGTCGCACAGCGCCTGGCTGCCAGAGTACCCATCGTCACCACATCCTGGTTATTGGCATTGGTAGCGATGGATTGAATGCTGGCTGGGCTGGCCTGGGTTCGCATTTCTGCAACCAGGGCAGTAGCTGTTACCTGAGCACCCATAAAACCACTGTGCAGGCCATTGTTATTACCACGCAGGAAGGGTGGCAGGCCATGATTCATTGAAGGGTCGGTAATCCTAGCAATACGTCTTTCACTGTGTACAGCCAGGGTGATTAAGGTATTGTTGAGTGCATCAGCAGCCAGAGCAATATGCTGACCAAAGAAGTTACCGCCGTGGAGTACTTCGCCACTTTCCGGCAGAAACAGTGGATTGTCGGTGACGGCATGGATTTCCCGGTCAACCACCTGCTGATGAAAATCCAGCGTGTCTTTGACCGCGCCCAAGTGCTGGGGAGCGCAGCGGAAAGTATAGGCATCCTGGGGCAAAGGCTGATGATGTCGTGCCTCGCCTTCGGGTAAATCGGCAGGTAAGCGGGGTGGAGGCTGCTCTACCTGCTGAAGTAACTGACTGTCTTGGCAGGCATTGAGAAGCGCTTGCTGAGCCCAGGCTTGACCTGGGTGAGGACGCAGCTCAGCCAGGCCGGGCTGTAAAGCTTCTAGATGACCGGACAGCAGTTCGCCATAAAGACCTGTTAGGGTGACAGAAAGCTTTAACAGACGCTCAGCCTGACAGGTATTCAGTGCCGCCATACCGGTCATGGCTGAAGTGCCATTAACCAGTGCCAAGGCATCTTTGCCTTCAGGGTTCAAAGGCTGAAGTCCGGCTTTTTCCAGGGCTTGAGCGGCATTCAGGGTTTCACCCTGCCACCAGACATCACCCTGACCCATAAGACCAAGAGTAATATGAGCCAGAGGCGTTAGGTCACCACTGGCACCTACGGTGCCTATGGCGGGGACCTGAGGGATCAGGTCTTGATTCAGGCAGTCGAGCAGTAGTTGCAAGGCTTCAGGACGAATGGCGGAATGGCCACGAGCCAGGGTCACTGCGCGGGCGGCCATAATGGCTCTGACTTGTTGCTTGCTCAGTAGCGGGCCTGTGCCACTGCTGAGATGATAAACCAGACCCTGCTGTAAACGGGCTGAAGCAGCTGTATCAACATAGGTATTGGCCAGGGGGCCATAGCCGGTCGTTACACCATAGATACGGCGTTTGTCATCAATCAGTTGCTCCAGGAAAACCCGGCATTGCTCAACAGCTTGCCAGCGATCTTCTCCAAGTTGCAAGCGGCTGCCCAAACTGATGGCTTCCAGTTGATGACTGGTTAGAGATCCCGCACCGGTCAGTTGAATACTAGTCATGGATGGTTACTCATTTAATGGAAGCGGACGGGTTTGCAAGGGCCAATCACAGGATTTACCCAGGTCATTGACGGGTAATTGGCTGCCCAGAGTAAAGGCTTTGGGTTGCTCAGCGGCAGCCAGATGCTGTCGACACCAGTTGTCTAGTTGTCGAATAAGGGCTTCAGGGTTTTTGGCTGCCTCTACTTCAGGAACTATAAAGGCTTTCAAGCGTTCTCCTTCGCTGGGTGACATCAGGCGTACTTTGGCGGCTTCAACACCCGGTAAGTCTTGCAGGCGCTTTTCCAACTGTTGGGGAAAAACATTAATTCCGCCGACTTGTACGGCTTCATCAAGTCGGCCTCGTGGATAGAAGGCCTGCTGGTTTTGCCATTCCAGTAAGTCATTCAGGGCAACCGGTTGATGAGAAGCTTTTTCCAGCAGTAACTCGTTACTGTCTTCAAAACGCTGCCAGCGGGGCAGTAGCTGGAAGGGTTGCTGGGGGTTGGCACGATAACCGATGCCCCCGGTTTCACTGGAGCCGTAAATTTCAACGAGTGATTGCAGCCCTTGTTGATGAAGCTGCTCGATAACCTTTGGATCACAGGGGCCGGTGGATGTCAGGCCGATAATGCCTTCAGGAAAGGTTTTTTGGCTGCGTGCCAGCTGTTTCCAGGCATAGGGAAAACCAACGATCAAATCGCCGGGCAAAAGTTTGCGGCCTTGAACCTGAAAAAAAGCCTGATGACCCCGGATGACAGGTACCTGTAAGCGGTCGGGTAAAATCACCGAAAATAGAAAGCCATAAATATGGTGGCAGGGGTTGAGTACCAGGATACGTTTGATGGGTTCTTTTTGAAGTGATGTAAAGTATTCACGAAAGTAATCAACTTCATTGACCAGGGTGTCCCAGGATTGCGGACAGGGTTTGGGCTCGCCGCTGCTGCCTGAGGTTAGAAAGGTTAAATTGCGCGAGCCGCGCTTGCGTGCTTCCTGGACCAGTTCGACCCATTCGCCCAGAGTTTTGAAGCGCAGTAGATAGTCTTCCAAACCACTTTCACGAATTTCAAAAAAATCAGCCACCCGAGTAGCCAGTGCCATTCTCTCCAAAGAATCAGCGTGAAGGGATAAGGCTTGATGACCACTCAGTGGGGTAGAAATCCAGGTGTCAGCCTTCCAATCTTCAGGAAATATCTCCTCAACGGCATGAGGGCGAAGCCCCTTGAGTTCATCAGCCAGTAGTGATCGAGTGACCTCAAATAGCTGTGTTGATGAGAGTTCCAGATTAGACATGCTGACCCCTGTTTCCTTAAGTGATTAAAGGCGCTTAACGAAGACCCAGTAGCTATCACCAGTGAGGGCTTTTTTCATGTGTACCTTCACTTTGGTGGGCTTCATTTCATAGTCAAAGGTGTACTCGAACATGACGTTCAGGTTGCCTGATTTAACACCTTCATCAAAGCGACCTTTGAACTCGGGGCGGTTAGTACAGGGAGCGACCTCTTTAAAGAAGCTCTTACCAATAACCTTGCCGGGATCACGTCCGGTGATATCACCTTCTGCAGCGTTGTACTGCAGGATTTTGCCTTGTCCATCAAGTTGAATCGCACCGAAGGCAACATCATCCAACTGCTGCTTGGACATATTGGCCAGGCTGTTTTCAATGTTGTCGGAACCGAAAGATAGAACTTCCATGAGTTACTCCTGATATTTGCTGGGTTGTTGTGTTCATAGGTTTGCTACGCCATGTATAAGGTGGACCATGTATAGGTTTCTGTCAAGGATTGTACAATTATTTTTAAGAGATTTTTTTAGGCTTGAAAAAAACAGCAAAGACCCCATCTAAAAAAACCAAGAAAGTCGTCGATTCCAGAGGCTTTCTGACTGTTGTTAACTGGGTTTGTTGATCGATTGCTTAGAGGAGGATCTGATGATGAACTCAATTGACCTGACTCCCTTCTATCGTAGCAGTGTTGGTTTTGATCGCCTGGGCAGTCTGTTGGATTCGGCTTTGCGTTCCGAGCAGAATGCCGGTGGTTACCCTCCCTATAACATCGAGGTCGTGGATGAAAACCACTATGCCGTTACCCTGGCGGTTGCTGGTTTTGAAGAAAGCGAACTAGATGTACAGGTTGAAGGCGGCCTGTTAACAATCAAAGGCCAAAAAGCTGAGAAAGAGGGGGATAAAGAACGTGAATTTGTTCACCAGGGTATTGCCTTCCGCTCTTTTGAGCGCAAATTCAGCTTGGCTGATCATGTCGAAGTCAAGGGTGCGCGCCTGCAAAATGGCCTTCTGGAAATTAATCTGGTCAAGGTGATTCCTGAAGCCATGAAACCCAAGCGCATCACTATTGAAAGCCAACAGGATGAACAACAGCGGTCGACCCTGGAACATCAGGCCAGTGAAGACAAAGCGGCCTGATCCTGCCTTAATTCGATTTAGGCCTGCTCTTGAGAGCGGGCCATTTTCATTTCTGGAAGCCAGGCATCAATTAACAGGTTACGAGGCGTTAATTCCCGCTTACAGAAGTGCCCCAGCTTGACCTGATAGCCAGCTTCCTCAAGTGCTAATACATAGTCCAGGACCAGCCAGATCTCCAAAGGGCGGCGAAACAGGTGCCTGAGAAGCTCATGGCGTTGAACCTGAATCAGGCGCTTTTCGCCTCGTTCTTCCCATTCACTGAAATCGATTTGAGGTGGCAGTTGGAGTCCCTTGTGTTCTGCAGCCCAGCGACAAAAATCAGCAAAACTGCCTTGCAGCCAGCGCGGTGAAACCGAGGGCAGGGGTAAATACTGATCCTGCTGAAATAGCTGGCGCTGCAAGGCATCAAAGCCCAATCGCCAGGTTTTGAGTTGATCTCTTTGGCGGGCTACCCGTTCGGGAGCAGTGACAGTTTCCTGAACGGCCAGACGTAACAAGCTCTTATCCAGCCCTTGTAAAAGGCTGTTTTTGGCCTGTTGGGAGAGGGGCTGCCAGCTATCGGCTGCAATCAAGTGATAACAACAGGGCGAAAAACTCAGACGTGGCAGGCGATGTTGAATGGCTTTTTTGATTAACTGGCGATGAAGATCACCGCAGGCATGCAGGGCCACGCCATGCGGCTCCTGGGGCCAAGCCTCTTTGAAAGCCAGGACATCCTGCTGTTGAATTCTGACGGCATCCCCAGCGGCTTCTGCCAGTTGATTACCCTTGTTGACCAGTTGTATATCCTTTTCTAAACCCAGAACCGGGTGTTGAGTTTGAGCGGCTAGCGTACGGGCCAAATGACCGCTGCCAGAACACCAATCAAAGATAGGGCTTGGCAGTGGCAGTAGGGCACCGACCAGAGCACCGGCTTGAAGGCGTTTGCGACCAGGCATGGCTTTAGCGTATTTTTCTGGCAGACTGCAGTCTTTGCCGCCCACCAGGGGTAGTTCAAGCAAGTGGCTGCGATCTGCAAGCGCAGGTAACCAGGCTTGCAGTGGCTGGCAGAGTTGATCTGGGTGTTGCTCAAAATTTTCGCAATCAGCAGTTCCCAGGTTTTCCAGCCAGGCTGCCATTTCAGGATAATGGAGAGTCCAGTCAGGCTGGCTAGTAAAAGGCTGAGCAATCCAGAAGGGCCGATGTTGGTGCAACCAGGAGTCCAAAAGTTGCCAATGCTTGGCCGCTTCGAGGTAAGAAGTAGTTGAACTCATGGATTTTTTTCAGGCCTATGTAAGATATGCAGGAAAGCAACGACTAAACTGAACACGATAGCGAATTCTTAAGGAGATTCAGATGCATGCCACCCTGCCACGCTTGATAGCAACCGACTTTCCAGCCCTGGCTCGCGGTCAGCTGGAAGTTTTACAGGCCAATATTACCCTAACCTGCAATCAGTCTTGCTTTCATTGTCATGTGGCTTCCAGCCCCAAGCGCAAAGAAGCGATGAGTCAGGAAACGCTGGAACTTTTGTTAGCCATGCTGGATCGGAACCCGAGCATTCATACTCTGGATGTTACCGGGGGCGCGCCTGAACTTCATCCCCAATTTCGCTGGTTGGTTCAGGAAGCGCGTAAGCGGGATGTGAAAGTCATTGATCGCTGCAACCTGACGATTCTTTGTGAACCCGGACAGGAAACGACTGCAGAATTTTTGGCTGAGAACCAAGTGGAAGTGGTGGCTTCTTTACCCTGCTATTCGGCGAAAAATGTCGATGCCCAGCGGGGTGATGGTGTATTTGAAGCCAGTTTGAAAGGACTCAAGCAACTTAATGATCTGGGTTATGGCAAGGAAGGCAGTGGCCTGCAGTTGAATCTGGTGTATAACCCGCTCGGTCCCAGTTTGCCGCCTGCTCAGCAGGAATTGGAGGCTGCATATAAACAAGAGTTGTACAAGCATTTTGGTATTCATTTTAATCATCTTTTAACTCTTGCCAACATGCCGATTCAGCGTTTTGGCAGCACCCTGATCAGCCGTGGTGAGTTTGAAACCTATATGGATCTGCTGAAAGCCAGCTTTAATCATGCCACCCTGCCGGGGCTGATGTGCTTGAATACCCTCTCGGTGGACTATTTGGGCCAGGTACATGATTGTGATTTCAACCAGCAACTCCAACTGCCCCTGGGTGATGCCCAACAAGCGGTTCATCTGCAGGATCTTTTGGATGCTGACCTGCAGGGCCAACCCATTCGTGTCGCGGATCATTGCTATGGCTGCACCGCAGGCCAGGGCAGTAGTTGCGGTGGAGCCTTGTCACAATAAGGAGTAAAAATGGACGGTGAAGCGACCTTCAGACTGGGTATTTTTCTCCTAGTACTCTTGCTGGTGGCCAGCCTGGAATTCTGGCAGCCCAAGCGCCAGTGGCGCGAGTCGCGCAAAAAACGCTGGGGTATTAACCTGGGGCTGATCGCTTTAAATGTGGTCATTCAGCGTGCCACCTTGGGGGCAGCGGCTGTACTGATGGCTGTGCATGTTCAGGCTGAAGGCTGGGGGTTGCTCAACCTTGTGGAGCTGCCCTGGTGGCTGGCTTTTTTGATCGGTCTTTTGTTGCTGGATTTGGCCATCTACCTGCAGCATGTGCTGGCGCATGCTTTGCCGTTTTTTTGGCGTTTGCATCAGGTGCATCATGCCGACCTGGATCTGGATGTTACTAGCGGCTTAAGGTTTCATCCTCTAGAAATCCTCTTGTCCTTGATCTACAAGGTAGCCGTGGTTGCCGCCCTGGGTCTGCATCCGCTGACGGTGCTGGTATTTGAAGCTCTGCTCAATGCCGCTTCCATGTTCAGTCATGCCAATATCCGCCTTAAACCTCGTCTGGAAAGAGTCATCCGCTGGTTTGTCATCACCCCAGATATGCATCGGATTCACCACTCCATCCACCCGCGGGAAACCAACAGTAACTATGGTTTTTTTCTTTCCATCTGGGACAGGTTGCTGGGCACCTATACCCAGGACCCCAAAGACGGCCATTTAAAGATGACTCTGGGGCTGGATTACCAGCAAATGCAGGAAAAGCTGGGTTTGAAAGACCTGTTGCTGATGCCCTTCAAACCCCTTCCCAAAGCGGATTCAGAAACCCAGCAGTCGTCGTCTCAGGGGTCGAACAGCCAGGGTAGTCAGTAGCAGCAGGGCTAGAATCTCCAGGAAAAAGGGCAGTAGCTCCTGCACCTGGCTGGCCTGAGTCACAGGGTTGAGATCCGTAAAAGTTAACAGATAATCCAGCAACCAGCCAAGAGTGACGGTGACCAGCAGAATACTGCCCAAATAAATCAGCAAGCCCTGGGTGCCGAATTCCCGACGCAAAAGTCCCAGGGTGGCCAGGCTGGTAATGGGGCCGGCCAGCAAAAACACTAAAGCCATGCCGGGTGAAATGCCCGTCAACAGCAGGCCAGCTGCAATAGGGGTCGCTGCTGCTGCGCAGATGTAAAGCGGAATACCGATTACCGCCATTAACATCAAGGGGAGCAAGCCACCGGATAGGCCAGACAGGGTTGCCGGTGGCACCAGAGTGACCAGCACTCCAGCAAGCAGAAGACCGGCAAAAACCCAGGCACTGATATCATCCAGCAGATCGCTAAAGGCATAGCGCAGGCCGTTACTCAAGCCTATCGGTTCGCTGGTTTTTGCCTCACTGCTGCCACAGCCTGAGTTGCTGGAGGCACAGCAGGAACTGGATTCTGATTGAGCGGTTGGTTGGTTTTTAGAGTGGGTTAAGCCAACGAGCAGGCCGGTGGTGATCGCCGTTACCAGGGCACCCAGAACTCGCATCCCGGCCATAAAAGGCCCCAGCAGCACACTGGTCAGCAAAACTGAGTCCACCCCAACGCCGGGTGTACTAATTAGAAAGGAGGTGGTTGGCCCCCGCCCGGCACCGCCGCGATGCAAGGCCAGCGCGGTGGGAATCGCACCACAGGAACACAAGGGTAGGGGCATGCCAATGACTGCGGCTCGCGAAATACTGCCCAGTCCCTGACCGCCCATCCAGCGTTGTAATAGCCGTTCTGGTAACCAGGCTTTAATCAGCCCAGCAATAAACAGACCCAACAGCAGCCAGGGGGCAGCGCTTAAAGCAACACTTAAGATTTCCATTGCAAACTGCATTTCTCTTCTCCAATAGGGCTTGTCGCCATAGGTATTTAGAGCTAGCCTAAACCCTGTAATCGTTACAGGGTCAAGACCATGACAGAGAAATATCGTATTGGTGAAGTCGCTACCCGAACCGGCTGCTCACCAGAAAGCATTCGCCACTATGAAAAGCTTGGTCTTTTGCCTCATCCTCAGCGCAGCGAGCAGGGCTACCGCTACTATGACCAAGCGGCACTGGAGCGTATTGGCTTTATTCGCCACGGTCGTCATCTGGGCTTGCAGCTGGAAGCCATTCGTGACCTTCTGGAGCTTTCAGACAATCCAGATGCCGACTGTACAGCGGCTGACGAGATGGCTAGCCATCATCTGCAGCAACTGGAAGAGCGCATTGCCTCCTTACAAGCCTTGGCTGACGAGCTAAGAGGGGTCGCTCATCAGTGCCGAGGTGGCAAGGTAGCCCAGTGCCGAATTATTCAGAGTTTATACGACTAGGCTACTTTTTATTAATCGGTTAAAGCACCCTTGGAAGCGGAGCCAACAAGGCGTGCATATTTTGCCAGCACTCCCCGGGTGTATTTAGGCTGGGGCGGCTGCCAGGCCTGCAGGCGGCGTTCGAGTTCCTGTTCAGAAACCTCGAGTTCGATGCGGTTGTTAACGGCATCAATGGTGATGGTATCGCCTTCTTCGACCAGCGCAATGGGGCCACCTTCGGCTGCTTCGGGTGTGATATGACCGACCACAAAACCATGGCTGCCCCCGGAAAAGCGCCCATCTGTTATTAAGGCAACTTCGCTGCCCAGGCCTCTGCCCATAATGGCCGAGGTGGGGCTGAGCATTTCGCGCATACCTGGTCCGCCTTTGGGGCCTTCATAGCGAATCACCAACACATCACCGGCAACCACCTGGCCATCAAGAATTTTCTCCTGAGCTTCTTCTTCAGAATGAAACACTCTGGCCCGACCGGTAAAGTGGGTGCCTTCCTTGCCTGTGATTTTGGCAACCGCTCCGGTGGGTGCCAGGTTGCCGTATAAAATACGCAGGTGGCTGTCGGCTTTGATGGGATTGTCGAAGGCATGAATGATGCTTTGCTCTTCGGGGTAGGGTGCAACCTCAGCCAGGTTTTCAGCCAGCGTCTTGCCAGTGACCGTCAGGCAGTCGCCCTGCAGCAGTCCGCGCTCTAACAGCATTTTCATCAGAGGCTGAATACCGCCAATAGCCACCAGTTCCGACATCATATAATGGCCACTGGGTCGCAAGTCGGCCAGTACCGGTACACGTTTGCCAATTTCGGTGAAGTCTTCCAGGGATAAGTCCACGCCCACTGTATTGGCCATGGCCAGCAAATGCAGCACTGCATTGGTGGAGCCGCCCAGGGTAATAACCACAGTGATGGCATTTTCAAAGGCTTTTCGAGTCATGATGTCGGAAGGCTTGATGTCCTTTTCCAGCAGTTGGAGAACCGCAGCACCTGCTTCACGGCAATCCTCCAATTTGCTGTCGGATACGGCATTCTGTGCCGAGCTGCCCGGCAGACTCATACCCAGGGCTTCAATCGCCGAGGCCATAGTATTGGCTGTGTACATACCGCCACAGGAACCTGGCCCGGGAATGGCTGTTTCTTCGATGCGTTTGACTTCAATCAGATCCATCTTGCCCTGAGCATGGGCACCGACTGCTTCAAATACAGAGATGATATCTGTGTGGTTTTCGCCGGGCAGAATGGTGCCGCCATAGACAAATACAGAGGGTCGATTCAGTCGAGCGAGACCCATAATGCAGCCGGGCATATTTTTGTCACAGCCACCTATGGCCACCAAACCATCAAAGCCCTCGCAGCCAGCGACTGTTTCAATGGAGTCAGCGATCACTTCGCGGGAGACCAGTGAATACTTCATGCCTTCAGTGCCATTGGCGATGCCATCCGACACGGTAATGGTATTAAATATCAGGGATTTACCCCCTGCTTCGTCGGCACCGGCGGCTGACTCTTCGGCTAGGCGGTTGATGTGCATATTGCAAGGGGTCAGATTACTCCAGGTCGAGGCAATACCTACCTGGGGTTTTTGAAAGTCTTCATCCTTGAAGCCAACGGCTCTTAACATGGCGCGACTAGCTGATTTACCAATACCATCGACCACGGGGGATGAATAGCGGCGATTCTTTTCTTGCGGCATGCTGAGCTCCTGCCAGGCTGAGTTATTGGCATCATCCTGACAGAAGCTTGTAGGCACAGCAATCAAGACCTTCCGTTTTCCAGATCGATACCAGGCGTTCTACACAGCTACTGCTATTGCCTAGGAAACCCTGATTTATGCTAAACAGCCTTCAATACGCAGGCAAAAACCTCAGGTTTTCCAGCATCTTGTCGAAAAGTGGGAGGTGTTCTTCGGCCAGGGGCTCCAGGGTAGCGGCATTGATCAGGTAGAAATCGCGATAACCACTTTGAATGAAGACCTGCAAGAGCTGGAAATAGTGGTCATCATCAGGTTGCCAGCGGTAGCTGATCAGCCTGGCGGGCATTTGATCAGGCAGTTGCAGGCTGCGCTCTTCCAGCAGACGGTAGTTGGCCGACTCCTGAAGCTGTGCCACCCGCTCCTCAATGAGTTGTTGCATCCAGTCACTGTTGGAATAATCATTGGGTTCAGCCAGGGTAATGCTAAAAGTAGGCTGGTAGCCCGATTCGCCAGCAACGGCAGGTCCGTAGAAACGCAGCAGTTCAGGTTTTTCTTCCAGGGGCATCCAGCCTTCCGGCAACCAGGCCGAGAGCCGCAGGTGTTGATGTGCCAAATGACCGCTATTCGGGTTAAGGCTGGCGGGCCGATCTTCAGACAGGAAGATCAGCCGTATGGATTCCAGCAACTTTTGGAAGATGGGTAGGTAGGTTGTTGAGTGCTGAGCTGGTGCCCGGCAGTTAAGCGAAAAAAGTTGCTCATCCACCTGAATATAGGCCTCCAGGGCGAGGATTTCGCCCTGGTCATCCTGGATGTTTAACTGTTGAGCAATGCCAGGAAAACCTGCCAGAAGGCGCTCCTCACGTTGCACCAACTGATGGCCGGGGAGGGCAGCGGTTTCTTCTGCCAGCTTCAGATCGGCCTGCTGTTGGCCTGGAAAAAGCTGAGTGCATTTGGCGAGAATACGCGCACCGGGTTCATCCGCTGGGTCCAGATCATCGGCATAAATCACGCTATGCTGGGATGCATTTTCCTGGTATTCCTCAAAACCGACGGGCAGAAGCAGGGAAATACGACTTTGCCAACTAAAGAAGTGAATGCTGTCTGCCGGGGTGCTCATGAGGGTTCCTTGGCGATTGAAAGAGGCAAGTTTATCATTCTTCCAGCCTATTAAGGGGAGAGAGGTCAGTATGCAACAGGAAGACTGGTTGTCCCGTCTGGTACAGCCTTTGGGTATCCACGGCCAGTTGTTTCATGTTGGTAAGCATTGTGGCAATTGGTTGTTGGAACATGATGTTCCCCAAGATCCCAGTTTTCATTTGGTAACAGAAGGGGAATGCTACCTGGTTTGGCCGGATGGTGAGAAAATCCTGTTAAAGCAAGGTGATCTACTCTTTTTTGCTCGTGATCGCCGACATCAATTGCAGCCTGTGGTTGCTGCTAATCAGGCCGCTCAGGAGGTGCCTCTGCAGGCAAGCTTGCCTGGTGTGGGTTTAATCTGCGGCTATTTTCATTTTTGTCAGGGCTACCTTCCTGGCTGGTTTCGGTTGCTTCCACCCTTACTGCATCTTCCTGCTCATTTGGAGGCTTCCAGTCCTCTCGGGCATCTATTAAGGCTGTTGGAAGCTGAAGCCAGTCATCAGGAGTTGGCTGCTTCCCGTATTCTGGAAGTTTTGGCTGAGCCCTTGCTTATTTACTTGTTGAGAGCTGCTTTGCAGCAGGGTGCAGTAAATCGCCAGGCTTTGGAAAATTCAGTACCTGCTTATATTGATACTGCCCTGGCTTTGATGCATGAAACACCTCAAAAAGACTGGGGGGTCACTGCCTTGGCGCGGGAAGTGGGAGTGGCACGTTCGCTGTTGGCTAGTCAGTTTCATGAAACCCTGGGCAAAACTCCCGGTGATTATCTGCGTCACCTTCGCATGCATCGAGCCAGGCAAGAATTGGCTCAGGGTAAGTCTGTCCTGGAAGTTGCTATGGACGTTGGCTATCGTTCAGAAAGTGCTTTTCGCAAAGCATTCAAAGACTTTTGGCAGGATGCGCCGGGTCAGGTGAAGCGGACGCACTCGGCTAAATAATGGACGCAAAAGCCGTTTTTTGTAGGTAACAGGGATTAAGCTGAAAAGTGAAAGCTTGCTTAATCCAATAAGGAGTTACCCGTGACTGATTTTACTCTACATACCCCGGAAAGCGCACCAGATAAGGCTAAAGAAAGGCTGCAAGCCACTCAGGATAAACTGGGCTTTGTCCCCTCCATGTATGGGATGATGGCTAATGCACCGACACTTCTGGAAGGCTATCAGACGCTTTCAGATATTTTTGGGCGCTCCAGCCTTTCTGCTCAGGAGCAGCAGGTTGTGCTCCTGGCGGTGAGTGTTGCCAATGGTTGTGAGTTCTGTGTGGCTGCTCATACCACTTTGGCACAGGGTGCAGGTGTTGATGCTGCAGTTATTAATGCATTGCGGGATGAAAGCCCAATCAGTGACCCGCGCCTTCAAGCGTTAGCTGAGTTTACTCTAGCCCTTGTTAATAAGCAGGGTTGGGCTGGAAAAGAAGTGGATGCTTTTCTAGCTGCCGGTTTTGAGCAGCAACAAGTGATGGAAGTGGTTTTGGCTGCTGGTTTGAAAACACTGAGCAACTATACTAACCACCTTACCAACCCACCCTTGAATGAGGCCTTCGCCAAAAATGCATGGAAAGCCAGTTGATTCTATAAACTTGAGCCAGCGCCTGGAGGCTTTGCGACCCAGGTTGCTGGCGTTTGCACGCTTGCAGCTGAGGTTTGATGATCAAGCTGAAGATGCTGTGCAGGAGGCTCTGCTGGCCGCTTTTAATAAGCTGGATAGTTTTGATGGCCGCTCCCAGTTTGAAACCTGGGTGTTTGGTATTCTGCGATTTAAAATTCTGGATATCTTTCGTAGCCAAAAAAAACGTGGCAACTGGTTGCTGGACGAGGCAGCCTGGCCCAGTGAAGAAGAACTGGACAGACAGTTTAAAAACTCAGGTTTCTGGGAAAGTGAAGCCCGGCCCCAGACCTGGGGTGACCCAGAAGCGGCCCTGGCTTCCAGCCATTTTTGGCGGGTTTTTGATGCCTGCATGATTCATTTACCAGATGTTCCAGCTAGAGTTTTTTCTTTGCGCGAACTGATGGAAATGGAAATCTGTGATATCTGCGAACTCTTGGGTATTTCTGAAAATAACTGCTCGGTGATTCTGTATCGGGCCAGAATGAAGCTGCGCCAGTGCTTGGAAAAAGGTTGGTTGAGTGAGGAGGTATCCAATGCTGACCTGTAAACAAGCCACCCAACTCATGTCGGCCAGCCAGGATAGAAGCCTGACGCGCAAGGAGCATTGGAGTCTGAAAATGCATGAAATGCTCTGCAAGGGTTGCCGCAACTGTCACCAACAATTGAATCTGCTGCATCAACTGGGGCCGGAGTGGCAAAAGCGTCTGCAGGGTGATGAAGAGAAGGGGGCGTCATGAATGCAAAGCTAGGTTATTACTGCTCCTTGTGTTTATTGCCTAAGGTGATACGCAATGCGATCAAAATAGCCTTGGTTGTTGGTATTGTTCTCAATCTAATCAATCAAGGCAGTGCCCTTTGGGGCGCTGCATCCATCAGCTGGCCCCACTTCTTTATGAATTTTCTTGTTCCCTTCTGTGTTGCTACCTACAGTGCTGTTAAAAATGAACTCAGTCACCGAAAGTCTGGGGCCTAGTAGATTTTCAACTGGCGGGTGAGGTTTTCTATGGTGCTGCTGATAGCTCTGAGTTGTTCGCTGGCTCCCTGAGTTTGGTCGGACTGAGCAGCATTGTCATCCGCTTTGGTTGAAATCTTCTCGATGGTTTCAGCAACTTCTCTGGCGGCAACACTTTGTTCTTGCAGCACCTGCTGAATATCCAAAGTGGCCTGAACCACGCGGTTGGTTTCATTTTCAATATTGGCCACTGAGTGGCTGGCTTCTCTGGCAGTATTAACGCCCTGCTCGACACGTCCTACGCCTTCACGCATGCGTACCACGGCCTGTTTGGTTTTTTCCTGAACCTGATGAACCATTCCGGTAATATCTTCGGTGGAATTAGAGGTTCTTTCCGCCAGGTTGCGAACTTCATCAGCCACAACTGCAAAACCTCGGCCCAGGTCACCGGCTCGGGCTGCTTCTATCGCTGCGTTCAGTGCCAGCAGGTTGGTTTGTTCGGCGATGCCGCGAATGGTTTCAACGATACTGCCTATTTGGTTGGAAAGTTCATCCAAGGCTTCCAGCTCTTCTGAGGACTCTCGGACAGCATCAGCAATGGAAGCAATCTCCTGAGTACTTTCATTGACCGCTTGAGCACCACTGTTGGCAGCCCGCCCTGCTTGGGTTGAAGCTTCATGCGCGGCTTTGGCGTTTTCTCCGATTTGTTCAACGGAAGCACTCAGCTCTTCAAGAGCGGCAGCCATACTTGCCGCTGCTTCAGATTGTTCCTGCGCACCTAAAGCGGTTTTTTTGCTGGAAGCGACCAGCTCATCAGCGGACTGGTTCAGGGAGGTTGATGAACGGCTGAATTGGAAGGCCATTTCATAAAAGCGATTGCGCAGGGTTTGCATGGCATTAAACACCTGGCCTATGGCATCACTTTTGCCTAAAGGTGTTTCAGTGCGCAGGTTACCCTTACCTATTTCCAGTGCAATATGGCTCAACTGTTTGAGCCGTGTTAACTGTTTGGTGACCAGATACCAGAGAAGTAGTAAGCCGGTTGTACCCACTGCGCCCATTAATACGACTAAGCGAATTAAAGGGGCAGGGTCGCTGGAGCGAAGGATTTCGAAAAAGGCAGCCAAAGCCATGCCAAGAAAACTGATTAAATAAAGCAGCATAGCCTTACGGGGGAAATCCAGGTTATCCAGGTAGCGACCAATACGGCCCAGAATCCCCGGAGTGATGACATGCCCCAGATGAAAGCGGATTTTCCGACCCTTTTGCATTTGTTGGTAAAGCTGAGCAGCCTGATGAATTTCATCAGTTGTTGGTTTGAGGCGAACACTCATATAACCGCCCTGACCATCCGGGTTCATGTTGGCCTTGACCCAGTAATGGCCTCCATCCTTGCAGCGGTTCTTGATAATACCCTGCCAGGCGCGACCTTTTTTCAGCGTGGCCCAGGCATCCCGAAAAACTTCGGGTGGCATATCCGGGTGCCGGATGATGTTGTGAGGCTGTCCCAGAAGCTCCTGTTCACTGAAGCCGGAAAAGTGAATGAAGTCATCGTTCACATAGGTGATCTGCCCCTTGGCATCCGTGTGAGAAATGATGACGCTGCGCTCATCCAGAGGATAATCGGTGGCATTGACGGGTTGGTTGTTACGCATGGCGACTGACTCCTGTTTTCTATTCCGTCGCTATCGAGCTGCTTTTCTTACACATCCTGGCCCAAGAAGTTTTGTGCATCATCTCACATTCGGTTGCTTTTTAGACAAGTGGTTTTTTATCCCGCACAACAAGATAGTTGTTTTACATCCCTTGTGAAGGTTTGTGCGCAAAGTTTGAGGCCTTCCACCAGGGTCAGGTAAGGAAACAACTCATTACTGATGTCTTGTACCGTCATGCCTGCTCTTAGTGCCAGGACTGCCGTTTGGATCAGCTCACCAGCTTCTGGTGCGACTGCCTGTACTCCCAACAAACGCCCTGAATTACGTTCGGCTACCATCTTGATAAATCCATGGGTGTCAAAATTCACCAGCGCGCGGGGCACATTTTCCAGGTCAAGTACGCGGGTATCAATGTTGAAACCCTGCTTCAGCGCTTGGCTTTCTGTCAGACCTGCGGTTGCAACTTGAGGATCAGTGAACATCACCCCGGGCATGGCGCTGAGATCCAGGGTTGTTTCACCTCCTGTCATGTTGATGGCAGCCCGACTGCCCCCGGCAGCGGCGACATAGACAAATTGTGGCTGATCGGTGCAGTCACCAGCAGCATAAATACCAGGGACTGAGGTTTGCAATTGATCGTTCACCAGAATTGCACCCTGCTGGGTTTTAATGCCGATGCTCTCCAGATTGAGCGCTTCAGTGTTGGGAGTTCGACCGGTTGCTATCAGTAATTGGTCTGCCCGCAAGGTGCCAGAATGAGTATCCACAATGAATTCCTGGTCTGTATAGTCAATACGGTTGGCCTGGGTCTGTTTGAGTAGCTCAATGCCCTCACGTTTTAATACAACTTCCAGAGCCTCGCCGATGGCTGGATCCTCGCTGGACAACAGGCCGCTTCGGGCCAACACGGTGACTTGGCTACCCAACCGGGCGAAGGCCTGGGCCAATTCCAGAGCGATGAAGCCGGCACCCATGACGATCAGTCGTTCGGGCAGGATATCCAGTAGCAGCGCACTGGTGGAAGTGAGGTAGGGAGTTTCAGCCAGGCCGGGTATCGGTGGTTCTGCAGGACGGGCACCAGTGCCAATAAAGGCACGATCAAAGGTTATTTTTTGCTCATTACCATCACTTGATTTGACTAGCAGATTATTGGTATCGACAAACTGAGCTTCACCACTGAAGACAGTGATGGCGGGGTTGTTGTGCAATATGTTTTGATACTTTTTGTCACGCAGCTCTTCGACACGAGCTTGCTGTTGTTTAAGCAGTTTTTCTCGGTTCACTATTGCTGGTTGGGCACTCAGCCCGTCATCAAAAGGGCTTGCCTTGCGTAGCTGGGCAATATGCGCAGCCCGAATCATGATTTTTGAAGGTACGCAGCCTATATTGACGCAGGTGCCGCCGACAGTGCTGCGTTCGATTAGAGTGATACGTGCCCCGCGCTCCACCGCCTTCAAAGCAGCTGCCATGGAAGCTCCACCACTACCGATGACTGCGATATGCAGGTTTTTGTTATAACCCATTTTGAAGCTCCTTTTATTGCTTTGTTTGATGGGATAAGGTTACTTCCGTAGTGAGCTACGGAGTCAAGCACTATGTCAGATCGAGCAAACTCATTGACCATCGGTGGCCTGGCCAAGGCAGCGAAGGTTCATATTGAAACCATTCGTTATTACCAGCGTAGGGGGCTGTTACAGGAGCCACAACGCCCGCCTGGGGGTGTCAGGCGTTATGGCGATACGGATGTCAGGAGGCTGGCATTTGTAAAAAGGGCGCAGCAGCTGGGTTTCAGTCTTGATGAAGTCGGCGACTTGCTTCGCCTGGAGGATGGTGCTTCTTGTCAGGAAGCCCGCATTCTTGCGGAGCACAAATTGCAGGATGTGCGTGAAAAAATCGACGGGTTAGTGAAAATCGAGATGGCTCTGGGAGAGATGATTGACCGATGCCAGGAGTATCAAGGCAGAATCACCTGTCCGCTTATTGTGTCCTTGCATGAAGGGTTTAATTGAACAGAAGGACAAAGATTTTTTGATTCTTTTGTAAGACTGATTGGAGAAATGCGACCAAGCCATAAATAATTGTTCGAGGATAAGGAAGATGATTACTTCCTCTTTTCAGGTTGCAATGCTTTTGTCGGTCTTACTATCTATTGCCGGGCTGAGCTGGTGGGTTGCTCCTCGTGTGCGAACGGTAGAAGGTTTTTTTAGAGGGCAGGAACCAGGATATGCTCCCGGAGTCTGGACCTTGACTCTTTCCCAGGTCACGACCTGGATTTTTGCACGCTCCCTGATGAATGCGGCCTTGCTGGGCTATTTTTTCGGGATAGCCGGAACCCTGGCTTATGCCGTTTATTATGGTTCTTTTCTAACCGGTTGGTTGATTATTGATCGACTAAGGTTTGTGCAGGGCTATAGCAATATCCAGGGTTTTTTCAGTGACCGTTTTGGTCGCCTGGGTGTGGTTTGCTACAACCTTTTGGTTTCCTTACGCCTGCTATCAGAAGTATTTGCCAATTTGCTGGTGGTGGGTATCGTTTTTGGTGCTGCTGGTTCGGGTGCCTATAATCTGGCCATTCTGGCCGTTGCGGGTATCACGCTTTTATACTCACTCAAGGGTGGTTTGAGTGCTTCCCTGAGAACCGATGTGCAGCAGATGCTGCTGCTTGTGGCAGTTCTTGTGGTGCTTTTGGTGATGCTGGTTAGCCACAGCCAATTTGATCTGCCTGCTCTGGTTACGAGTTCACCCGAATTGGTCAGCCCAGGGTGGATACTACTTTTGGTAGCGCTATTGCAGGTTATCAGCTACCCCTTACATGATCCGGTGATGATGGATCGGGGT
Organism: Marinospirillum celere; assembly: GCF_900112235.1. GTDB lineage: Bacteria > Pseudomonadota > Gammaproteobacteria > Pseudomonadales > Halomonadaceae > Marinospirillum > Marinospirillum celere. The sequence continues at coordinate 88,964 of NZ_FOLH01000001.1, forward strand.
TTCCTGGCTGATCGCAGAACCACCCGTAAAAGCTTTATTCAAGCCTTCTGGATTTCCACTGCCTTCATTGTCTTGTTTGGTTTGCTGGGGGTCTTTGCAGGCCTGCACCGGGTTGGTGATGAGGAGATGATGGCAACCCTGCAACGACTTTTGGGCACGCCGGCTATTTTTCTGTTGGGTTTGGCGTTGATCGTTTCAGCCGCTTCAACTCTGGATTCCACTCTGTCCAGTGCATCCAAGCTGGCAATAGTGGATATGGGTATGGGCCGGGTAGAACCCAACCGGGGGCGGCTCGCCATGTTGCTCTTCACCCTGGGTGGTTTGTTGTTGGTGTATTTCGGCACCAATGATTTGTATGCAGCGGTTGCGGTGAGTGGCACGGCTTCGCTATTTCTGACACCGATCATCATTTTTTGCATCTGGATGAATCGGCAGGTGGCCCAGTGGAGCTTCCTGGTTAATTTTCTGTTTGCTGTGGGTGGCTCAGTGGTTTATTTCCTGGAAACCTCTGGTTATCTGAACTGGATAGGTTACTGGACAGGTGTTGAGCATGACTACAGCAAGCTTTTGCTACTGACGGTGTTTATTTTGTCAGTGGGCATGATCAGTTTTTGGTGGGGGATGCAAGATGAGTGATTTGATTGCCGGGCGTAGCTGCCCCCTGGATTATCAGTATCGGCCTGAAGATATAGCAGCAGCACCCGAAGCCTTTTTCTGTGATGTGCTCTATGTGGTGGGCGGCTTGTATGGCAATCCTTTTGCGCTCAAGGCGGTTGAGGAATTGGTTGCCAGGGAGCCAGGCGCGCGCGTGGTATTTAATGGTGACTTTCATTGGTTTGATGCTGAAGATCACTGGTTTAATTGGATTCAGGAAGGGGTTGGGGCTTTTGATGCTTTGGCGGGTAATGTGGAAAAAGAGTTGGCACGGGATGCCGCTGATGCGGGCTGTGGTTGTGCCTACCCGGAGAAAGTTGATCAGGCTCTGGTGGAGCGCTCCAATCGAATTCACCAAAAGTTAAAAGAGCAAATGCCAAAGGATGAAGCCCTTCTAGATAGCCTGAAAGCCTTGCCTTCCTTTATGAAGGTTGAAGTCGGCGGGCGAACTTTGGCACTGGTACATGGTGACCCCGCTTCCCTGGCGGGTTGGGGTCTGGATCGGGAAGGTATTGATGAGCCGGAACGTGAGGCTAGTATCCGCAGCTGGTTGCAAGCAGCAAAAGTAGATGCTTTTGCTTCTTCCCACACCTGCCAACCCGTGAGTCGCCGCTATCCGGAAGGTGTGATTATTAATAATGGTGCTGCCGGAATGCCCAACTTTAATGATGGCCTTTATGGCGTGGTGACACGTATTGCTGCCCAGCCGGGGCCAGTCAAGTCGCTTTATTCGACCTCCTATCAGGGATTGATTTATGAAGCCTTGCCTTTGCATTATGATGCCTCAGCCTGGCAAGAGTGGTTTCTGAATTACTGGCCGGAAGGTTCGGATGCCTGGGCCTCCTATTGGTCCAGGATTCATAAAGGAACCTCTTTATCCTTGAAGGATGCAGCCCCTTTGGGGTGATCGGCTTGATATTAGGGCTCTGATCAAAGACTATTCAAGCAGTCGATTGAGTCTTGCTAAGGAGTTGGTACTGATTATGTCAGGCCTTGCCCATGAAAAACGTAATGTTGCCATACTGGTGACCAGCCAAATGCTGTTTATGATTGCCTCCATCACGGTGATGACTTTAAGTGGTGTAGTGGGAGCTCATTTGAGTCCAGATCCTGCCTTGGCGACGCTACCCATTGCCATGATGATGCTGGGGACGGTGGTTTCAACCCTTCCAGCTTCCTTGTTTATGAAAAAGGTTGGCCGTCGGCTGGGCTTTCTGGTTGGAGTTACCCTGGGTGGTCTCGGTGGAGGCCTGCTTAGTTTCACTGCAATTGCTCTGGATTCCTTCTGGCTATTTGCAGCGGGTAATCTGCTGCTCGGGGTGTATCAAGGTTTTGCCATGTATTACCGCTTTGCCGCAGCGGATGTTGCCAGCCCGGCCTTCAAAAGCCGAGCGATTTCCTTGGTCATGGCGGCCGGGGTTGTGGCTGCCTTTTTGGGCCCCTGGAATGCCAGCCTGTTGGTGGACTGGATTGCCAGGGTGCCTCTGGGCGGCCCCTATTTGATGATTGCCTTGCTGGCTTTGGTGGCTCTGGGGCTGTTGAGTCAGTTGCAGGTGCCGCCCAGTGGTGAGCCTCAACCAGGTGATGAATTGCGCCCCATGAAACAGATCGCCGCTCAGCCAGCTTTTATTGCTGCGGTCATGGCGGCGGCTGTGGGTTATGCCGTCATGATTCTGGTGATGACGGCAACACCCCTGGCGATGCGTTCGGCAGGCTTTGAAATGAGTCAGGTGGCTTTCATCATGCAGTGGCATGTGCTGGGAATGTTTGCGCCTTCTTTTGTGACCGGAAGTCTAATCGCCCGTTTTGGTGTAGAAAAAATACTGTTAGTGGGTGCCTTGCTGCTGGCGGCAACGACGCTTGTTGCTACTCAGGGGCAAACGCTGGCGCATTTTTGGGTCGCCTTGGTGCTTTTGGGTGTCGGCTGGAATTTCCTGTTTATCGGTGGCAGTGCCCTGTTAACCCGACTGCACAGTGAAAGAGAAAGAGGCAAGGTGCAGGGTGTGAATGATTTTATTATTTTTTCATTCGTTGCCCTGGGTTCGTTGATGTCCGGACAGCTGATGCACTACCTGGGCTGGGAGCTTTTGAATTTGACCATGCTGGCTCCGGTGCTGCTGGTCGTCCTAGTGATAGGTTGGTGGCAATTCAGAAGGCCGGCTGTGGCCTGAGGGAAGGATTATTGGCATGCAAAGACTCCTGGAAGTGGGTCGTATTTTTCTGCTCTTGGGTTTGACGTCCTTTGGTGGACCTATAGCGCATTTGGGTTATTTTCGTCAGGAGTTTGTTGAAAAGCGTCGCTGGCTACAAGAAAAGGATTATGCCGATCTGGTGGCCTTGTGTCAGTTTCTACCCGGCCCAGCCAGTAGTCAGGTTGGTTTTGCGCTGGGTTTACAAAGAGCGGGGCTGGCCGGTGGTTTTTTGGCTTGGCTGGCTTTTACTCTACCTTCTGCCTTGCTGCTGTTTGCTTTTGCCTGGGGTAGCCTGACCTTTCAAGAAGTCTTGGGCACTGGCTTGATTGTCAGCCTTAAGCTAGTTGCTGTGGTGGTGGTGGCTCATGCGGTTTGGGGGATGAGTAAAAATCTCTGCCCTGATCCGGCAAGAGCCAGTTTGGGCCTGCTGGCGGCCTTGATCGTCCTTTTAGCCAGCCCCTGGTTGGGGGTGGTCACGCCGCTGGTGGCTCTGATTACCGGCAGCCTGCTGGGCTGGTGGTTTTTACCCCATCAACAGGAAACAACAACTGCCATTGCTGAAATCAGCTATGTCAGTAAGCGACTGGCGAAAATCTGTCTGCTGGTTTTTGTCCTTCTTTTCTTGGGGCTGCCCTTACTGGCCTTGCCAGGATCTGCACTAGTGGCCCTAGTGGATGCTTTTTACCGGGCCGGTGCACTGGTGTTTGGTGGTGGGCATGTTGTCCTGCCGCTTTTGGAAGCAGAAACCGTACAGAAGGGATGGGTCGCTGCGGATGAATTTCTGGCCGGCTATGGGGTCGCTCAGGCGATACCTGGTCCCTTGTTTACTTTTGCCGCCTATCTGGGCGCTCTGATTCCGGGTACATCTGCCTGGTTGGGTGCCCTAGTGGCGCTGGTTAGCCTCTTCTTGCCAGGCCTTCTGTTGTTATTGGCGGTAATGCCCTGGTGGAATCAACTGCGCCAAGAGTCCTGGGCGCAGTCAGGGCTGAAAGGGGCCAATGCTTCAGTCGTCGGGATTTTAGGCGCCATCCTTTATGATCCTCTGATTACTTCCAGTCTGCATGGCCCGGTGGAACTGGCATTGGTATTGACGGGTCTGGTGTTGATGCAGGTTTGGAAACTGCCTTCCTGGGCCTTGGTGTTACTGTTACTCGCTGCAGCGCCTTTTTTGGGTTAAGTCTTGAGCTAACTAAGCCTTTGCAGCTGTTTATAAATGCTTTGTAAGCTTTGCCCTTTTTCTGCGACCAAGCATTACACTGAATAAAAATTAAGGATGCTGGTCATGTTCAAAAAACTTTTTTTCCTGATTCTGGTCGTGGCCCTGGTGCTGCTGGTTTGGCAGTTGGGCTGGCTGGATGCGCTGACTTTTGACAACCTCAAACGCCAGCAGGATGAACTTCTTGCCTTGCGGGCTGCTCAGCCGCTGTTGCTCAGTGGACTGTATTTTCTAATCTATGTTGGGGTAACCGCCCTCTCTTTACCTGGCGCTGCAATAATGACCCTGGCGGGTGGAGCCATTTTTGGTCTGGGCTGGGGTCTGTTGCTGGTGTCTTTTGCGTCTACCCTGGGTGCGACTCTGGCGATGCTGGTGTCCCGCTTTCTGTTGCGTGATTGGGTCAAGACGCGCTTCAGCAAATCCATGACGAAGTTGGATGCAGGCATGAAAAAAGAAGGAGCCTTTTATCTGTTTGCTCTGCGCCTGGTTCCGGCTTTCCCCTTCTTTGTGATCAATCTGGTCATGGGTCTGACACCCATCAAGGTCTGGACCTACTGGTGGGTTAGTCAAGTTGGTATGCTGGCAGGAACGGTGGTTTATGTGAATGCCGGTACTCAGTTGGCCCAAATCAGTGGCCCCGGTGATGTGCTCTCACCCTCGCTCCTGATTTCCTTTGCACTCTTAGGGATCTTTCCTTTGTTGGCCCGCAAACTGTTGAACGTCTTTAAGAGCCGTAAACACCTCAGTCGCTGGTCCAAACCCAAAAGCTTTGATACCAATCTGCTGGTCATAGGGGCGGGCAGTGGGGGCCTGGTGGCCGCTTATATTGCGGCTGCCGTGAAAGCCAAGGTGGCCCTGGTGGAAAAACACCAGATGGGCGGTGACTGCCTGAATACCGGCTGTGTGCCTTCCAAGGCCTTGATACGCTCGGCCCGTCTGGCCCAGGAAATGCGTGAAGCGGAAAATTACGGCCTGAAAAGCCAGGAACCCGAGGTGGATTTTCAACAGGTTATGGGGCGTATTCACCAGGTTATTAAACAGATAGAGCCGCATGATTCAGTGGAACGTTTTACCGGCCTGGGGGTGGAGGTTAAAGAAGGCACAGCCCGTTTGCTGTCGCCCTGGGAAGTGGAGATTACTCTGAATTCCGGTGAAACCCAGCGGATGACCAGTCGCAGTATTGTTTTGGCCACAGGTGCAGAACCGCTGGTGCCTGAATTGCCGGGTCTGGATCAGGTGGATTATCTGACTTCAGATAACCTCTGGAATCTCCAGGAGCTGCCCGAGCGCCTGCTGGTTTTGGGAGGCGGCCCCATCGGTTGTGAGTTGAGTCAGGCCTTTCAGCGTCTGGGTGCGCAGGTGACTCAGGTGGAAAGAGGTGCCCAACTACTGCCGCGTGAAGACGCCGATGCCAGTGCCGCTGTGCTACAAAAAATGCAGGCAGAGGGTGTGTATATCAGGCTGGAACATCAGGCCGTGCGCATTGAAAAAAAGGGCAAAGAAACTTTATTGATTGCCACCAATAACCAGGGCGAAGAAGTGACGCTGGCCTTTGATCGTCTTCTGGTGGCGGTGGGTCGTAAACCACGTTTGACCGGCTATGGCCTGGAAGAACTGGGCCTCTTGCCTGAACCCGGAAGGACACTGGAAACCAACGCCTATCTGCAAACCCTTTATCCCAGCATCTATGCCTGTGGCGATCTGGTCGGCCCTTATCAACTGACTCACGCTGCCTCGCATCAGGCCTGGCATGCCACGGTGAATGCGCTCTTTGGTCATCTTAAATCCTTCAAAGTAGATTATTCTTTTCTACCCTGGGCAACCTTTACCGACCCGGAAGTGGCGCGGGTGGGTTTGAATGAAAAAGAAGCCCAGAAGCAGGGCGTGACCTATGAGGTGACCCACTATGGCATTGATGATCTGGACCGTGCCCTGGCTGATGGTCAGGCCTATGGTTTTGTGAAGGTTTTGACGCCACCAGGCAAGGATAAAATTCTTGGAGTGACGCTGGTGGGGCCCCATGCCGGGGATTTGATTGCTGAGTTTGTATTGGCCATGAAACATGGCCTGGGGATGAACAAGCTGCTGGGTACGATTCATATTTATCCAACAATGACCGAAGCCAATAAGTTTGCTGCCGGCAATTGGAAAAAGGCCCATGCGCCTGAAAAGGTTCTGGCCTGGCTTAAAAAATACCATCAGTGGCGCTTGAAGTAGCAGGAGAAGGTTATGCAGGAGTTCAATAAAAGCCTGGTGAAGTGCCGTCTCTGTTGGCTAGTGACTGGGGCGGTCTTTGCTGCCATCCTGCTGATTGAGGCCATTATCCTGCTGCCTTCCTATTTTAATTATGAAAGGGATCGCTTGCTGGCGCTTCAGGAAGCAGGCTATCAGGCGGTCAAAGCCTTGCCGGAACTGGATGCCGCCCATCTGGAGCATCTGGTTGACCAGACGCTGGTGGAAGGTGTGCGGGTGCAAACACCTCAGGGCGAAGTGACTCTACAAAGCGGTGAAACCCTACAGACTCGGCCTAAGCCTGGAGAGCGGCTGCAAAGAATCGAAGCAGGCCAGAGAACCGAAGTGATTTTCCCCGCAGGCCGGTTGCTGAATGAACAAGAGGTTTTACTGCGCCTGAATACTGAGCAGGTCGCCGGGGAACTGATTGCTTTTGTTTGGCGGATTATTGGCCTGATTCTGTTGATTGCTTCGGTGGTCACAGTAACAACCCTGCTAGTTCTGCAATATTTGGTGCTGGGCCCTGTTCTTTTACTACGCCAGCAGATGCAAAGAGCATCCGAAGACCAGCAGCATTACTTGAATTATTTGGGCACCCTGGATCGTCAGGACGAGTTGGGGGATCTGTCGATAGAGTTTGATCGACTGTTGCAAGTCACTGCTGGGCGCTTGGCTTCCTTGGCTCGCTTTCCTGATGAAAATACCCAGCCGGTAATGCGCGTTGATCCCCAGGGGCGCTTGCTCTATGCCAATAAAGCCAGTCAGCCCCTTCTGGATCATTGGCAAGTGAAAACGGACGAGCTTTTGCCGCAGCAGTGGCAGCAAGTGGTGTTGAGTGTACTGGAGCAAAACAAGGGTCACTCGCTGGAGTATCAGCTGGAGGAACAGTGGTTTGCTTTTCAATTGGTGCCTTTTCCCGAGGCGGGTTATATCAATCTTTATGGTTCAGATATCACCGAACGCAAGGCCTATGAAGAAAGCCTCAGGCATCAACGCAACCATGATCAATTAACCAACCTACCCAATCTGGCCCTGTTTCAGGATCGCTTGTCGCAGGCCTTAACCCGAATGCAGGCTGAGGATAAACCCCTGGCGGTTCTGGCATTGGGACTCAAAGGCTTTGCTGCGATTAATGGTGTTGCTGGGCATGAAGCGGGTGACCAGGTTTTGAAAGAAGTGGCGCAACGTCTGCAAGCACAAATGGAACCGGGCATGACTCTGGCCCGCATTGGCGGCGATATTTTCGGGGTCTATTTGCCCGGTTATCGGGATTTGAATGAAGTGGTCAGCTTGGCCGAGCGAATGATAGCTGCCGTGGTTCCTGCCTATCAATGGCAGGGCAAGTCCCTTAATTGCGATGCTCGTGTTGGTGTAGCCCTCTATCCAGATGATGGTAAGGATTATTCCAGCCTGATTGCCAAGGCTGATTTGGCCTTGACCAGTGCTGGTGGTGCCGCTAATCAGCAGGTCAGCTTTTTTGTTACTGGCTTGAATGAGCAGCTGCAAAAACGCAGTCAGCGTTTGGAGCAGTTAAAACTGGCCTTGCAGTGTGGCGAACTGGAAGCCTGGTTTCAGCCACAGGTGGATGGAGCCAGTGGCCGTATTCTGGGTGCAGAAGCTCTGGTGCGCTGGCGTCATCCTGATGAGGGCCTGATTTCCCCCGCAGAATTTATTCCCCTGGCTGAAGAAACCGGTCTGGTGATTGAGCTGGGTCAGCAGGTGTTGGAGCAGGCCTGCCGTCAGGCGGTGCTCTGGCGGCAAAAACCCGGTTGGGAAGCTTTTAAGATAGCGGTGAATCTTTCCACCGTGCAGTTGAGTGACTCAAAATTAGTCCACCAGGTGAAAGCCGTGCTGGAAGCAACAGGTTTACCAGCTGAGGCGCTGGAATTGGAGATCACCGAAAGTGCAGTGATGGATAACACCCAAGAAGCCCTGGTGGTTTTGAATCAGCTCGCCGACCTGGGAGTCAGCCTGTCGGTAGATGACTTTGGTACCGGACATTCATCCCTGGCTTATTTGAAAAGCCTGCCGGTGAGTAAAATTAAAATTGACCGGGCTTTCGTCAAGGACTTACCGGATGACTTGCAGGACAAGGCACTCTGTCAGGCAGTGATTTCCATAGGTGCAGCCCTGGATCTAAAAGTACTGGCCGAGGGTGTGGAAACCCAGGCCCAGGCAGATCTGCTGATGCACCTGGGTTGCCTGAGTTTTCAGGGTTATTTTTATGGACGTCCTTCACCCGCCGCTGAATTTTCCGGCGGTTCGGTTGGACAACCCGGATGAGTTTCACTGGCACTGAGGATCAGGTCGGAATACCAGGCCTGGGCTTCGACCTGAGCATTGTCACCATCGCTCATCAGTGCCAGGGCCTGTATCTGAGGATCACTGTTGTCAAAGTAGCTGGTAAAATCCTCAATGAGATTACGGCTCTCAGCAACCCATTGACTGAGCTGATCATCGCCCGATTGCAGAGCGACCAGATGAGCACGCGAAGTAAAAGCATTGGGCCAGTCACTGCCTTGAGGTTTTTCACTGGCCCAAACATAGTTCAAAGCCTGTACCTGCCAGCGGAAAAAACCGGTTGAAGCCACCGCATACACTCTGGCTGGGTAATCATCACCTGCTTTAGTGGTTTCATCCAGGCCAGGATAGGTGTTACTGATCCGCCAGCACCAATGTAGCCAGGGCGTCTGCTTTAAGTCAGGTTCACCTTCCCAGCCCAGGCCTGAAGCGGCTTGCTGGGTATGGGCAAAGAGCACCTGCTGGTCACCGGCCTGGACTATTTTATAGTCCGTTTGGCCTTTGAAGCTTTCTGTTTCCCAGCCTTCTAATCCGGTTTGGGAAAAAGCGGGGGGCTGCTGCTGGTCGGCATAAGCACCAACGGCGAAAAGGCCCAGCACTAAAAGCTTGATCGGTGTGGCAAGGCAGAAAACCTGCATGACAACATCTCCTGAAAAATAGTATCTAAGGGGTTTTCCTTAGTCGTTAACTAAAACTCTTTCTTACAAGAGTACAAGAGGATGAATCACTTTGGTTGCAGCCAGCATTATTATTCCGGTGCGTAATGAAGCCAGGCAGTTGCCTGAACTCTTAGCGGGTCTTCAGAGGCTTCGCAATCAGGGGTGTGAGTTGATTTTGGTGGATGGGGGCAGTACGGATGCCAGCCTGGATCTCGCTAGAGAGCAGGTGGATCAGTTACTAACCAGTCCCCGAGGGCGTGCCTGGCAGATGAATACAGGGGCTCAAGCGGCTCAAGGTGAGTGGCTATTTTTTCTGCATGCCGACACTCGATTGACGCCTGCTGCTGAAGCACGCCTAATGCAATTGGCAACCAGCCCAACCCCTGCCTGGGGGCGTTTTGATGTGGTTATTCAGGGGCGGCATCCCCTGTTGTTTTTGGTCGCAGGCTTGATGAATGCGCGTTCACGGCTGACAGGCATAGCAACGGGTGATCAGTTGATGTTTATGCACTCTTCCCTTTACCAGGCGGTTGGTGGTTTTCCTGACCAACCCCTGATGGAAGATGTGGAAATAAGCAAGCGGCTGAAAAAGTTAAGAAAACCGCTTAGCTGCCAAGAAAAAGTAATCACCTCGGGCAGGCGCTGGGATGAACAAGGCTTTTGGCGCACTGTGGGTTTAATGTGGTCCCTGCGTTGGCGCTACTGGCGAGGTGTTTCGGCACAACAGCTGGTTAAGGATTATTATTCATGAATCTAGACTTGGCAGTGCTGGCCCGTGCACCGGTGCCGGGGCAGTGTAAAACTCGCCTGATTCCCGCGCTCGGGGCCGAAGGCGCAGCTGACTTGCATACCCGGCTGGTCAGACACACGCTAAACCAGGCGATGCAGCTACCTTCAGCTCAGGTGACTCTCTGGACAGCCGGTGACCCTCAGCATCTTTTTTTTGAGCAACTAAACAGCGACTGGCCTACCCTGAAAAGATGCCCGCAACCCGAAGGTGATCTGGGTCAGCGCATGCATCAGGTGTTTGTCAGTAATAACCGGCCTACCTTGTTGATGGGTAGTGATTGCCCTCTGATTACCCCAGAACTGCTAGAAATCTGTGCTCAGTCCTTGAGCGAAAAACATGCGGTTTTTTTGCCTGCTGAAGATGGGGGTTATGCTCTGGTTGGTTTAAATCAACCCTGCCCGGCTATTTTTCAGAATCTAAGCTGGGGGACTGAGCAGGTGATGCAACAGACACGAGCAATCATGCAAGAACTAGGAGTCCACTGGTCTGAACCGCAAGTGGTCTGGGATGTTGACCGACCGGAAGATGTCCAGCGTCTAAAGCGTAAGCCATTTTTTTGAACGTTAATTCAACGCTAAAGAATTTGAAACACTTGCCCATGGTGAACGCTTGCTTGAACTGGGGTGTGAGCTGGCTCAGGATTATGGGATTGCCCGGCTCTTGCCCGCTGAACAACTGTTAGAATGGACACGGCGTTGGCAGCAAGAGCCACAGTGGACAAGTTAAGGACCCTTTAAATGACGTTTCGCTTTCTTCTGGCACTTCTTTTGTGTTGGCCGCTTTGGGTGGCTGCAGAGGAGTCTTCTGAATCTCAAGGCCCTGATACTGAGGAAGCTGCGACTGCTGATCAGGCTGAAGATCTGCGTAGTCGCATTTCAGAGTATCAGCTATTGTTGCGTGAAACCCTGGTGGAATACAGCCAGTTGGTTAGAGATTACGAATTCGAATATCAGGAAACCAGCTTGGAAAGGCGTCTCAATCAGGAGCGTCAGCTAGCAGCTAATCCCTTCTCTTTTACTCCACACAGACGCAACTATATCCTTCCTGCTAGCTATTCAAGCAACCCCAATCAGGAGCGCTTTGAGTATATTCAAGAAAATACGGACCTGGACCCGGTAGAAATCAAGTTTCAGTTGAGTGTCAAAGTCCCTTTAATGGAAGATTTGTTTGATAATCGCGGCAGTATTCACTTTGCCTATACTCAGACTTCCTGGTGGCAGGCCTACAACAATGATGCTTCCAAGCCCTTCCGGGAAACCAACTATACCCCTGAAATCTTTTTTACCTATGCCAATGGAACCCGCTTTCTCGGCTTGAACAATAACTGGAACCGTTTTGGGTACGCGCATCAATCCAATGGCCGCACCGAACCTCAGTCCCGTAGCTGGAATTATTTATATGTCAGCTCAGTTCTGTCGCGGGGTAACTGGATGCTGGAAGCGACACCGCGCATTAAACTGCCAAGATTTCGGGGTGAAGACGATAATCCTGATTTGGAAGATTATATTGGCTATCTGGATTTGAGTTTGGCCTACACCCGTTCCAGGCATGAATATGTGCTAACTCTCAAGGGCAATCCCCAGACTGAAAAGGCAGGCGCTCAATTGGATTGGTCTTTTCCGGTGTATGGGCGTTTACGAGGTCTGATACAGGGTTATGCCGGCTATGGCGAAAGCCTGATTGACTATGACCACGAGAATTATCGGATTAGTATTGGCTTTCAGTTTACCAATCAGCTCTTTGGTGATTACTAGTTTTTCTACAGGGTCACCACTCTGAGTGCCAACAACAATAACAATACCCCCGTAATACGGTTGATCCAGAGAGCATGCCGCTGTAACCAGGGGAGTACCAGGGAGTGGGAAAGCCCGTAGGCGACCAGCAGATACCAGCCGGTATCAATCATCCAGGCCGTGGCTGCCAGAATGAGTTTACCTTCCAGAGCCTGCCCGGGCTGAAGGAACTGAGCAAAGAGGGCGACAAAAAAGATGGCAATTTTGGGATTAAGAAAAGCCACCAAAAAGCCATCTCTAATGGCGGCCAGTAAGGAGCCTTCACCCAAGCCTTGCGGTGTTTGTAGCTGCCCGGAACCGGCGGCACTTAGTGCTTTCCAGCCCAACCAAGCCAGGTAGGCAGCGCCTGCATAGGTGAGCAGGCTGAAAACCAGTGGCTGCTCGGCCAGGAGATGACCCAAGCCGAGTACGACCAAGAGGGCATAGAGGCCAACCCCGGCACCATGCGATAGGGCCGCCAGCATGCCTTGCCAGCGCGACCCTTCCAGAGTATGTCTTAATACCATCGCCAAGCTGGGGCCGGGGGAAACAGCACCCAGCAGGCAGATACTGGCGACAGACAACCAGGCAGCAAAAGTCATTGTTAGATAGCTTCCAAAATTAAGCAGCCGGACGGGCGATCAGATTACGCTCATCGACACGAACTTCGCTGAGCTCAACCTGGATTTCATCGGTCAGTCGGTAAATCACTTCGTCCTTCAAGAGGATCCAGCCATGCTCAGCATCACAGGTGAGCTCATCCTTGTTGCTGTGAATACTGGAAGCGGGCACAAAGACTACCGCGCCGTTAGCCAGCAATTTGGCTCTCAAACCACCCCGGTTAATGCTGATAATTTGCGCCTGAAAGCGTTCACCGACTTTAGGCTCTAAGAAGCGGGCATAAAGCCAGTCTTTAACATCTCTTTCCGCCATGCGATTGATTTTGCGTGCGGCGGTCAACTCTTCGGTGAGTTCAGGTTCCAGGTGTGGCGGTTGAGATTGGGCCAGCACAGACTTGATCAAGCGGTGGTTGATGAGATCACCATATTTGCGAATGGGCGAGGTCCAGGTGGCATAGCTTTCAAAGCCCAGGCCAAAGTGAGGTCCGGGTTGCGTGGACAGCAGGGAAAAGCCCTGGTGTTTACGAAGCCGCGAATCCAGCCAACCGGAAGGCAGATCATCCAGCGCCAAACGCAGGTGGCGGAAACCCGCCAGGGTGTCCAGATTTTCAGCAGTGAAGGCTTCCTCATGGTAGGCCAGGCCCTGCTCCTCGATTAGCTTGAGGGCATTGGCGACCTTCTCAGGATCAAAACCCTGATGCACATTGTAAATACCCTGGCCTATTTCACGGGCCAGAAAGTCTGCTGCGGCAACATTGGCCAGCAGCATGGCTTCTTCAACCATTTTATGAGCCAGGCGTCTTTCTTCCACCTCGATGTCGGTGACCCGACCCTCACCATCAAGAATAAAGCGGTAATCCGGTTGGTCTTTAAAGACCAGCGCATTGTCATGCCGCCACTGCAAGCGCTGTTCAGCAAAGGCTTTCAGGTGTTTGAGTTGTTCGCCAATCACATTATTTTCTGGCTGCCAGTCTCCCTGGCCTTCCAGCCAGTTGGAGACTTCCTGATAATCCAGCTTGGCTTGAGATTGAATCCAACCTGCCTTGAATTCAGTGGTTTCCAGCAACTTGCCTTCTGCATCCAGGTTTAGGGTAGCGACTAGGGCCGGACGTTTTTCACCCGCTTTCAGTGAGCAGAGATCGTCAGAAAGCTGTTTGGGTAGCATGGTCACGGTGCGTGCAGGCAGGTAGAGGGTAAAGGCCCGCGCCTTGGCTTCGATATCCGCAGCACTGCCTTCGGGTACATAGGCGGAAGGGTCAGCGATAGCCACTTGCAGCTGCCAGCCGCCTTCAGTGCGCGGCGTAATGCTAAGCGCATCATCCATATCCTTGGTGGAAGCACTGTCGATGGTGAAGAAGGGAATGTTGGTCAGGTCTTCCCGTACCAGGCCTTCAAGGTCGGTCAGGGTCCAGTCTTCTTCGATGACTGGCTGCTCATGGGGTAGGGCATGACGCGCCAAAATCACCCACCAGGGGGCGTAGTGATCGTCCTTTTTGGCAACCAGCTCAGTGACTTCAATAAAAAAACTGTTGTCCTTGGGTTTTAGGGGGTGGCGTTCCAGGTGGGCAACAACCCAATCACCATCTTCCAGGTCTTGCTCATTGAGCCCGGATACGCACTTGCCTTTCAGCGCCAGGTTAAAGTTGGGTTGGTCGGGCACTACTGCTAATCTGCCTTTGATCTTCTGAACGCGACCGATAAAACGGCCAAGCCCGGCTTCCAGCAGTTCCTCAGGCTCAGCGACTTCACGTTTTTCGCCCTTGCGGTCTGCTTCTTCATGCAGGATAGCTTTGACTTGATCGCCATTGAGCACCTGTTTCATATAGGGGGGCGGAATAAAATAGCGCTCGCCCTTGTCGGTTTCCAAAAAGCCAAAGCCTTTATCCGTGGCTTTAATGCGACCTTCAACGCGAGGTGTGGATTCGCGCAATTGACCTTTGAGCTGGGCAAGAAGGTCATTGTTTTTCAGTAGTGCGTTTTGCATGCAATCAGTCTCTTGTCGGTTCCCGATCGGGAATCATGTATTCCTGGATTTGTTGTTGGCGCAGTTCACTGGGACTGGGGCCGATGAAGTGCCCGTACCATACCGGGCTGGTGGCCACCAAAAAACCAAGGACTGCCATGCTGGTGCCCAGCAGTTTACGTTTGGGGCGCAGGTTGAGGCCAAGGATAACGATGGCCAAACCGATGAAGTGCAAAAAGAAAATGCTGGGTGCCATAACGCTTCCTGAAGTTGTTGGCGGTAAGACTCAAGAGTAAACTGGCATTTTAACTTAGAAATAGCCGGTTAACTATGTTGCTTTTCTAGCCCAGGAGTGCCTAGTCCTATGATGCATCCAAGAAGTTTTTCCCACCTGGATGCTGCTGTTACCCTGACAGCAGTGCAGATGAATACCAGTGATGACTGGCAGGGCAACCTGGCGACTGCCGAGAAACTGATTACTCAAGCGGCTGAAGCCGGTGCCCAACTGGTTGCTTTGCCGGAGTTTTTTCCCTTACTGAGCAAAAAACTGGAAGATCGCCTGGCCTTGGCTGAAGAAGAAGGGCAGGGGCCTTTACAGGAGGCCTTGTCAGCCCTGGCTGCTCGCTTGGGAATTTGGTTGGTGGCTGGCAGCCTGCCGTTAAAAACCTATGTTGAAGACAAAACAACCAACACCTGTCTGGTTTATGGTCCCGATGGCCGCCAGGTTGTACGTTACGACAAAATTCATTTGTTTGGCTTTCGAAAAGGTGATGAAAGCTATAACGAAAGCGCGACCTTTGTACCTGGCGATCAGCCGGTGACCTTTGATACCCCTTTTGGCCGAGTCGGTTTGGCGATTTGCTATGACCTGCGTTTTCCTGAACTTTTCCGTGCCTTGCATCAAGTGGATGTGCTAGTTGTCCCTTCAGCCTTTACGGTGCCTACCGGGCAGGCGCATTGGGAGCTGCTATTAAGGGCCAGAGCAGTTGAAAATCAGTGTTATGTTCTGGCACCTGCTCAGGTCGGAAGCCACGCCGATGGCCGTAAAACCTGGGGCCATAGCCTCTTAATTGACCCCTGGGGCGAGGTTATGTCCTGTTTGCCCGAAGGGGAAGGCTTGGTCAGTGGTGAGCTAAATGCCCAGCGGCTGGCTGAAATACGCCGCCAGCTACCGGCCTTGAATCACCGTCGACTTTGATTCTTCGCTAATTTCCTGGTCATGCCACAGTTCCAGGGATTCACGCAACAAAGAGACGTGGCTCTGTTCCGGTTCTCTTTCCAGAGCCAACAGAGTCACCTTGCCTTTCTCAGCCAGGCTTTTCAGCGAGCGTAGTCGCTCAGGGTGGGTATAGAGTTCATTACGATAAAGTCGGGCAAAATCCTTCCAATTGATTTCGCCTTGTGAATATTGGCGCTTAAGGGCGCTACTGGGTGCGGTATCCCGCCACCAGTGATCAACACCCAACTCATCTCTATCCCGTCCATAAGGCCATAGACGATCGACTAAAATGCGGATACCGTCATCTTCTTCTCGGGGCGCATAGATCCATTTAACAAAAATTGGGTATTTCATGGTCTTTTTCCGTGATTCTTCAGTGAAGGCCGCGTCTCACTCAGTTAGAATAGACAGCTTTTCTGCTGGCTGTTAAGTCTTTAATTCCCCTGGGGGTAGTGTTTGTCTGTTTCCTTGTCCACCTGGTTAAGTCCTCTTTTGCACTTGTCTCAGGATGATCGTGAGAACGCCGAGATTTTGGCTGAACTCCGCCTGAGCCAGTTGGCAGATGCCTATGCTTTTTTGTACCAAGCCTGGCAGGATAAGACTGCCAATAAACTGCTAACCAGTATACAGGTTATCGCTTCCCTGGAGCGATTGCACTGGTTGGAAGCAAATGAAAGCCAGGCTTGGTTGGCACTCTTTGCACAGCGCTTGCAGCAGATATGTCCCGATATCGGCAGCCTCTTCAATGAACTTGAGGCCAGTGGCTACCCTGAATTACGTTTGGCGTTACTGCGAGAAGCCCAACTGGATTGTTGGTCAGAGCCTTTGGATGTTCCCTGGGTGCTGCGACCGGATCAACGTCATTTACCCCCTGAGCTGCAAGTGCGTTCCACCCCTCTGGGTTATGCTCTGGCAGTGCGCTCGTCCAGCTTTGTTGTGTATCGACAGCCCTTGAAGGATGCCGCCTATTTGCGGGAGCGTTTTTGGCCGGATGTGCAAGCCACGCTGAATAACTATTGGCAGGTGCATAATGCCAGTGACTGTCAGCAATTAATCTATTGGTTGGGTGGTCAAGGCCAGCGTTATGCCTGGCAGCTGGATTTTGAATGGTTAAAAACAGCTTCAGACGAAGAACGTCTGGAGTGGCGACAAGAACTGCCTGAAGGCATGGAAAACTATGCCGAGCTGATGGAAGAAAGTGTTGGCTCCGGCCTGGAAACCCTGGACGTGGCAGCCTGGGACTGGGTGCGCATGGCGGACCTGGCTTTGGCAGGCTATCTGGCGGGCTATTTTACCGCAACTGAATGGCGAAGCTTTGCTTTGGTTGCGCTTTGGCTACTGCGTAGCCGTTATGGCTCCTGGGAAGAGGTGGCTGCCAGTTATTTGCAAGGCTATCGTTTTTGGCAGACTCAGGCTGATTTTACTCTGAGCCCTGAGTTGGAAACGACCTGGCAACAGCTACTGACACTGCCTTTTTCACCTATGCAGCAGTTGGATTGGCAGGCATTGTCTTTGGATCATCCGGAT
The DNA here is from genome assembly GCF_900112235.1 of Marinospirillum celere. GTDB lineage: Bacteria > Pseudomonadota > Gammaproteobacteria > Pseudomonadales > Halomonadaceae > Marinospirillum > Marinospirillum celere. The sequence continues at coordinate 106,109 of NZ_FOLH01000001.1, forward strand.
TTTCGGGATGCTTTGAGTCATTATTCAAAACGTTTGGATGATCCGCTGATGCTGGCCAGCCTTCTTGCCAGCTTACGGGATGATGTGAGCCTACTAACAGGTCTGGCTGTGGATGACCTGCCGGAGAGTCGCCGTCACGAGGCCAGAGACTATCTTTTTGCGGGTCTGGATATTCACCCGGATGAGAAATTGACGCCTACTCTGGCGCGCTTTTGGCAACCTGGACGCGTCCATCATTATGACCAACTGGCACTGAACTGCCGGGTTGGTAAAGTTCCGGTTTTACCTGCCAACCTGGCTGCCGTCGATGAGGTTTGGGAAGCCTGGCAAGAGCAGTCTCCGCTGCTGGCCGATCAGGTTAAGCATCCTGCCGGTATCGTGATGGCAGAGAAGTATGCGTTTTATCTGGTTAAAGCCTTGGAGACAGGGCACTACTCGCTGAAAGAAATTGAGCAGCTGGCCTTGGCTTTAAAAGAATACTTAAGCTGGCATTATCCTTCCGCTCAGGCTCTGGTAGAAGCCTGGTTGGGCTGGGATGAAGTGCTGAGTTTGAGTGGTGAAGAAAAGCCGCTGCTTGCTGAGCTGGCTTGGCATCTTAAGGATCCAGGAAGTCTGTTTCGCTTTTTACCCTGGAAACGGCCACCAGTACGCTTTACTGAACCCGGCAAGGCGGTTAGCGAAGCGGATTTAGCGACTCTGAATCTGGTAGGGCCTTTAACCGGTATTCATTGGTCCTGGCCGGAAAAACTGCCTCAGCACCCGCGTCAGGAATTAAGAAATCTGCTTCAGGAAACCCATCTTTTTCAGGATGCTGAAGATCTGACTGATTTTCTCAATCATCTGTTGCTTGCCGGAGATCGTCAGGAATACATGATTGCCTTTTCTCCCTTTACCCTGAATAGCGAACGCCTGGATATGGAAATCGAAATCCAGGAACAGGATGAACGGGATGAAGAACAAGAAGCCTACTACCAGCGACTGCTAAGAGTGAAAAATAATGCGCTGGGCATCAATGATTTGGATTTGACTGCCTGGGACATGGCGCAATTGGTTGACTTGGCAGTTGCTGGCTATCAGGTAGACTGGCTGGATGAAGAAGCTCTGCAACAGTGGCTGGCCAAAGTCCGTAAACAAATTACCAGTGAATACCATGGCTGGGCAGACTTTGCCCAGGCACTGCTGGCGGGCTACAACTTTTTTATGAATGAAACCGAAAACCGGGATGAGTTACTGGATATTTTTAGTCAGCGCCTACTCAGCTTGCTGGTCGCTGTCCCGGCTCAGGCTGGGCTTTGGTACACTCTGGCCTGGCCGGGAGAGAAGCAGGGGAGCTGGAATCAGTCAGCAACCAGCTTAACTGGAAAAAGGCGGTTGCACTGATTCAGAGGTGATCCCTTTGATGCGGCTGCTCCAGATCCAGTTCAGGGCCCAGAGGTACCACGCGGGTCGGATTGATCATATCGTGGCTCTGATAGTAATGGCCTTTGATATGCTGGAAATCAACCGTTTCCTTCACCCCAGGCCACTGGTAAAGCTCACGCAGATAGCCAGAGAGATTCGGGTAGTCGGCAATACGCTTGAGGTTGCACTTGAAGTGGCCGACATAGACGGGATCAAAACGAACCAGCGTGGTAAAAAGTCGCCAGTCTGCTTCAGTCACCCGGTCACCTACCAGATAACGCTGCTTGCTCAGTCGCGTATCCAACCAATCCAAGGCCTTGAATAGAGGAATGACCGCCTCTTCGTAGGCTTGCTGGCTGGTGGCAAAACCCGACTTGTAAACGCCATTGTTGACCTCGTCATAGACCCGCGCATTGACTCGATCAATTTCTTCGCGCAGTTCTTCAGGGTAGTAGTCCCCTTCCAAAGCGCCGACTTCATCAAAGGCAGAATTAAGCATCCGAATAATTTCAGCCGATTCATTACTGACCAGGGTGTTCTGCTTTTTGTCCCAAAGCACAGGCACAGTTACGCGGCCTGAATAGTGGGGGTCCGCCGTCGTATAAACCTGGTGCATAAACTTAGCTTGATTAACACTGTCCTGGATAACACCGGGCCCATCTTGAAAGGTCCAGCCATTTTCTGCCATGTACCAATGCACGACGGAAACACTGAGCATCTCTTCCAGGCCTTTGAGCTTGCGGAAAATCAGCGTCCGATGCGCCCAGGGGCAGGCCAGGGAAACATAAAGATGGTAGCGCTCAGGTTCTGCTTTGAACCCGGCTTTACCACTGGGTCCAGCACTTCCGTCAGGGGTTACCCAATTACGAAACTGGCTTTTGGAGCGCTCAAAGCGCCCACCTGTTGAGTCCGTGTCATACCACTGGTCATGCCATTGGCCTTCAACAAGAAGTCCCATATTACCTCCGATCGCTAGAAAATTTTCTCCAGTATAGGGTAAAACACAACGGTCGACAGGTTTTGATGTCTCGTGTATAAGCAGTCAACCTTAACAATTAAAGGCTTAGGTGATGACCAAGCAGGAAACGAAGGATATGGATCACTTTCTAGGTGATCTGAGGCGTGCCTTAAAAGCGCAGGAACGCTACTTTTTGAATGTGATCTTCAAGTTGCAATTTCCTGATCTTGAAGGTGGCCTGGATCCTGGATTTTCGATAGAAGCAAGTAGTGGCTTTCAGGAATGGCTGAGCGATGTTTATCTGGAAGAAGTGGACTCCAGCCCCTTCTATCGACGGCTATTGGTACAACAGGAACAGATACGGAAAATGACTGAAGAGCTGCTCATCAAGGCCAGTGAGCAGCAATTGGATTCAGCAGACTTTGCGACCTTCCTCAGAGCGGTGCAGCGTTTCAATGAGTTGGGCGATCAGCTACGTGTGCAAATTACTTCATCACTGATCGAGTTGGATGAATTAACCGGTCTTTACAACCGCAATGTTATGGAAAGAGATATTGAAGATGAGTTGGAATCTTCAAGGCGAAGTGGGCGTTCTTTTTCAGTAGCTATGCTGGATCTGGATCATTTCAAGGCGGTTAATGATACTCATGGTCATGCCTTTGGTGACAAAATCTTGCAGCAGTTGGCTGATAACATGGAAGCAAGCGTCAGACCCTATGACCGAATTTATCGCTACGGTGGTGAAGAGTTTCTGGTTTTATTGCAAGATACCCCTCTGAAAGCAGCTGTAGGTGTGCTGGAGCGCCTGCGAAAAACCATTGCATCCAAGCCTATGGGTGATGATGAATTAATGATTGATGTAACTGTTTCAGTAGGGGTGATGGGTTCAGAAGAGTTGAACTCAGTTGAAGCCTTGATCGAAGCAGCTGATGAGGCACTTTATTCTGCAAAAGAAAAGGGACGTAATCGTGTCGAAGTCGGCCCCGTTGGATGAATTTCTAGACAATTTGCAAGCCACTGAAGGTGCTCTGCAGTTAGCAAAACTCTTGGTAAGCTGGTTTCGTGAAGCTGGCCCCAAGCAGGCTCCTGAAGCTTTTACGGCTTTTCTGGAGTGTTTACAGCGGCAGCCGGAGCTGGCTTCTCACCTAGCTCATGAATTCTGCTTAGGTCTTCAGGAAACCCATATCTATCCTGCTTTGGTGACCCTGGGTATTTTTTCGCGTCGTGGATTTACACGAGAATTTATCAGCCGCCTTTATGACCGAGTCAATCCAGCACCTCGCGACCTGGATAACTTGAAAGATGTTTTGGGCCTGGTGTTTGATGACAGTAAGGATGCTCTATGGTTTGCCACTCTGCCAAGGGATGCTTGGCTGCAAGTTTTTCAGGCTATTCATCGCTATTTGGATGTCAGTGAACGGGTAACCTTGGACAAGCACTTTTACAAGGAAGGGCTCCATGCTCTCGAAATGTTGTCGATCTGGGTTGCAGCCGAGGAACTGGAGCCTGATTTGATGCGTTTGGATAAGCGCTTAATTGAGCTGGACTCTCCACTGGTGGCTTTGCAGCGTGAAATGCAGCTGATGGTTGCCAGTGCCTGGAAGCGACTGGAAGAGCCTGAATATCCGCTTCAGGATCCGGCTCATTTATGGGTCATGCTGGATCAAAGTCATGAACAGGTGGCGCGATTACGCCGCCGGGGGGCTGGTTCAGGCTCATCGGTTGGTTTGGCTCACTTGCTGGAGCGGTTGGACCAAACTTTAAACCGTATGCAGACGCTACTGAAGTTGCTAACTAGCAACCAACCTGAAGAAAAGTACCAGGTTCAAGCCAAGCTAATTCAAGAGCTAGTGGAAGCCAGCATCGAGAAAAAAGGAGTTCGTTCCCTCTGGCAAAACTCTACACGGATGCTCTCGCGCAGTATTACCCAGAATAAAAGTGACCACGGTGAGCATTATATTGCCAAGGACAGGAAAAACTATTGGGCTTTAATTAAATCGGCTGCCGGGGCTGGCTTGATCATTGCCCTCATGGCCTGGATTAAAATTATGCTGGAAAGCCTGGGGCTGTCCCGAGGTGTAGAAGCTCTTTTGGTCAGCCTGAATTATGGTCTGGGTTTTGTCCTGGTGCATCTGCTGCATTTTACTATTGCCACCAAACAGCCAGCGATGACCGCAGCCAGTTTTGCGGCTGAAGTGGAAAAGGGTGAAAATGCACGAGCCAGCAACCGCAAGCTGGCAGATCTACTCATCGATGTGAATCGCTCTCAATGGGCAGCTGTGTGGGGAAATGTAAGTACGGCTATTTTGTTGGCGATGGGGTTATCGCTGCTTAGTTATTGGCTATTGAATCAGCCCTTGCTGACTGAGCAGCAGGTCGCTTACCAACTCAGTGCCTTGGCCCCAATCACTGGCCTGGCCCTCTTTTATGCGGCAATTGCCGGTGTCTGGCTCTTCTGTTCCGGCATTTTGGCTGGTTTTTTTGATAACCGGGCTGACTATTTGGAACTACGTCTACGCCTCCGTTACCACCCGCTTATGGTTAAGCTTTTCAGTGAAAGGCATCGGGAACGCCTGGCTGATTATCTGCACGATAATTATGGTGCCCTGGCGGGGAATTTCTTATTTGGAGTTCTCTTGGGCATGACGGGTTATCTGGGGTATCTCACGGGCCTGCCTCTGGATATACGCCACGTTGCCTTTTCTTCAGCCAACCTGGGCTATGCCAGTATTAGTGGTTCTTTGGGCGTGTTGGAGTTTTTGCTCAATTTGCTGTGGGTGCTGATGATCGGTTTTGTGAATCTCTGGGTGAGCTTTTCACTGGCTTTAAGTGTTGCTCTTAAAGCCAGAGGAACTCAGATCAGCAGTTTTCGTGAGTTATTTTCCAGCCTGGGAGGAGCCATAGCTCAACAGCCGCTGGCCGTATTTTTCCCGGTCGCCCTGATGAAAGCTGGCCTGGCTAAAAATCAGCAGCCAACGGCAGCTGAGCAGTCAGACGATCACTAAGCATCTTTGTTATTAGCCATCTCCACCCGGTTGCGCCCTTTTTGTTTAGCCAGATAAAGCGCCCGGTCGGCAGCTTTAAGCAGCTCCTGAGCTGTGAGGGCTTTGCAGGGCCAGATGGCAATGCCTGCTGAAAGTGTCATTTGGCCCAGGTTTTTGCCCTGATAGTAGAGGTTTCTTGCAGCTAGCTGAGAGAGCAATTCCTGGGCCCGTTTCAAGGCTATGGCTTCACTGGCACCGGGCATGATGATGACAAACTCTTCTCCCCCAAAGCGACAGGGAAGGTCTGTTTCTCTAAAGTGCTCTTGCAGTAGGCTGGCCAGATTGCGCAGCGCCTGATCACCAGCATCATGACCATAGGCATCGTTGAAACTTTTGAAGTGATCCAGGTCGCACATGAGCACGGCAAGCGTTGATTTATTGCGCTTGGCCAAGCTGACTTCGCGCTCCAGAGATTCATCCAGGTAACGACGATTTTTTAATCCGGTCAGGGCATCTTCATAGGAAAGGCGTTGCAAATCCTGACGTAGTTTGATGCCGGTTAAGGTCATCGAGAGGCGATCAGCAGCCCGCCCGATAAATTGAGTTAGCTGTTCCAGTTGCTGCTGGTCATCCAGAGAGGTATCTGGCTGCAGCTGCAACCAGGCGAGAGGCTGACGGCCCAGCTGCATATCTTCGATCATTAGCATCCATTTCATGTGATCGTTGGCTACTTGGGAGTGGACATCAAAGGGCTTAAAAATCACTTGATAAGGCCGGAAGAGTTCTGAAAATCTTTGCTCCAGGAATTTGCAGGCCTCTTCCAAATGGTTGCAAGTCTCCAATTGGGTTACCGTTTCTTCCAATTCCTGGTTATAGCGATTGAGTAAATGGAGCTGGTGAGAACGTTGTCTTTCCAGTTGGGCGTAGGCTTGCAGGGAGGCTGTACGCTGACTGATGCGTTCTTCCAGAGTGGTATTGAGTTCTTGAATTTGTTTTTGGGTACGCTTGTAGTCAGTAAGCGCCAGGACCAGCAAAGTCAGTCCAAAAATCAGCACCCCCAGAGAGAGCGGGAAGCGACCCCAGGGTAAAAAGCCATGAGCCACTGCCATGTCTACTAGTAGGAAAACAGAGAGTACCCAGAAGGCCAAAATAACCAGCATTTCGTCTTGTTGCAGTTGTTTGAAATGACGGGCGGTTAGGTAAAGCAGCAAGGCAAGACTTAAGGTGAAAAGCAGATCAAAAACCGGGTAGGTGATGGATAGTTGCACCCAGCCCAATACAGAAGCAAGAGTCGCCAAGGCCAAATATCCCAGATGTACAAAGACCATATAAGTGGCTAACTGGCGGTCCAGGCTGCCAACCCATTCCTTAAGCAACAGGTAAATAAACAAGGGTAGGCTGAAATAGGAGGCGGCTGCTAAATAGGTACGAAAAAGTGGCGCATCCAGAATCAACTGAACGGCCTGGTTTTCTCCGAGCAGCTTGCCAGCGGCAGCCAGGAGCAACAGGCTCAGGTATAAAAAGGACTTGCGGGTCGTGGCCTGCATGGCCGCAAACACCAGTGCCAAGAGAGCGACCAGCACACAAAACAGAATCACCAGTAAATCAAACCAGGAGGTGTCAATGATTCTGAGTAGTAGATCGGCTCTTTCGATGAGCTTGACCTCGCCCCAAAGGCCTATGTCGGTATAGTCTGAATAAACTCGAAAATAGAGTGTTTGGCCTGCAAAGTCTTCGGGTAGCTCTATCAGGTGCCAAGGCCAGCCTGCAAAGCGCCCCTTGCCTTCTTCATCCAGCTTTCCAAAGTGATAGATTTTTTGTTCGCCCAGATAGACTTCAGCCAGTAAATCAATGCTGTAAATATAGATTACCGGGTCTTGCCAGTGATTCTCGGGGAGCTGGGTACGATACCAAACCTGCTCTTGGCCTGAGCGGTTGGGTGGGTTGGAAGGAAAGGCTAGGGAATGCCAAGCTTCAGGTTCATCAGCCTGAGTCCATTCAGGGCCCTGTTCGTTAAAAGGTGAATCTCCCCAGCGATACTCCCAACCTACCAGGTGAAGACTGCTTGCAGCAGAGGGCAGTGACCAAAACAGGCCGATCAGAAGTAGCCAAGCTATTCGTGTACATGCCAATCGGTATAAAAAAGTGAGCAGCATGCAAGCTCCAATAAAGGCTGATCTTTCCAGCATTCTTCCCTAATTTACTCGGATTTACCATACTTCAGTGGCTGAATTTATGCCTGCCCGGTCATGGGTTCTGGGGGAGTACATCAACGGCCACTTCCAGGTGATGATGACCGCCTCCATTCATGACTCCCTTGAGCGGAGTAATGTCGGCATAATCCCGGCCCCAGCCGAGAGTGATATAGCGCTGGTTGGGTAGAATGCCATTGGTTGGGTCAAGGTTCATCCAGCCATAGCCGGGAATAAAAACACTCAGCCAGGCATGACTGGCATCAGCTCCTTTCAGCTTTTCCTGGCCAGTCGGTGGTTGGGTTTCCAGATAACCGCTGACATAGCGGGCTGCCAACCCCAGAGAGCGGAGTGCAGCTATCGCCAAGTGGGCAAAATCCTGGCAAACCCCTTTACGATTTTCCAATACCTCCAAAACAGGAGTGGCCAGCGTTGTAAAGTGAGGCTGGTAGGTGAATTCCTGAAAAATACGCTGGTTGAATTCTTGTAAGGCATCAATTAACAAACGGTCTGAAGAGAAGCTGTTGCGGGCAAAGTCAGCAAGCTGGGAGTGCCTTTTCGCAAAAGGGGAGTCGAGAGTGAAAATACGGGCTTCAAGCGTGGCTACATCTGCAGCCAGAGCGTGTTTGTGGCTACCTGGAGCCAAGAGGGCTTTGGCTTCTTCCCAGGTGGGCCCTGTACCGTATTGAAACTGAGGTGGTGCGTAGGTGGTCACTTGACTGGTTACGGTGACTTCCAGGCTGGAATGCAGCTCTTCAATTGCAAAATAAACCACCCGGTTGCCAAAGAAATCCCGACGTTCATGTTGACGCAAGGGTGTTGGAAAAATATTTAGTTGGGTGTTTTTGCAGGTCTGCCAGGGAAGGTTGCGGGGCAAAAGCCTCGCTTCATTATGACTTAGGGTGACATTGGCAGCATATTGATAGCGGGTGCTGTGTTCGAGCAGGTATTCCATGGGCTGGCTCTTAATACCTTGTATCGATAGGTTAATTAGTATTGTCCGGTTTTTGCTACAGGAAAGCCAGCTTAGCTTTTGTCTTTAATTAGAGACACTTGGAACCCGGTATTTAAATCCCTACTTTCAGGGTGCTTGATATTAAATTCTCCCTGCAGCTTGAACTGCAGGAACACTTATAAAAGATGATGAGGTGACCTATGGCTTTTCAATCCAGTCGTCGCGCTTTTATGAAAAAAGGTTTGTTTGGTTTGGCTGCTCTTCCTTTGGGAATGGGTGCTTTGACCAGCCAGGCTTTTGCAGAAAGAAAGCAGATCACCGAAGATAACCCTGCGGCAGCTGCCCTGGGCTATGTCAAAGAGAGCACCACAGAAGGTCAATACTGTGATAATTGTATTTTCTGGGAGCAGGGTAACAACCCACCCGAAAGCTGTTCTCTGCTGCAGCCCAACAACTTCCGTGTTGAGGCAAAAGGCTGGTGTGAGCGCTGGGTTGCTGGCTAAGCACCTGCTCTTCTAGTCTCTTAAATCTGTTGGTAAAGCCCGGCTCTAAGCCGGGCTTTTTAGTTGGCAGGGGGTTCTTAAGTTTGCAAGCTAACCAACTGTCGGGGTTTTTCGACATGACTGAAATGACTGTGTGCCAGAGCATCAGACAGTTGTGATAGGGGTAAGAGCAGGGCATCAAGAAAAGCCTGCAAGGCTTCCCGGGCGGCTTGTGAATTTTCAATATCCAGCAGGCTGTCCAGATCCACCAGGTGCAGGTGGCTGCTGGCTTCTATGACCAGACGGTGTTCCTGGCTACGGAAAGGTGAGCCCTCCTGACGGGGAAGCTCTTCCAACTGCTGATGGAGTCTTTTCAGCATAAAACCAACAGAGCGGGGGTTGCTCTCATCAAACAGCAAAAGATCGAGAATTGCTGAAGGATGGAGCTGCGAACGATACCTGCGACGATAAACCGTTAGGTTGTCCGTCGTTGCCAAAACCACCTCCCAAAGGGGGATGCCTGGTTGGCGAGCTGTCACCAGGGCTAACTTCAAGAGCTCCAGACTGGACAGCAGACGTTCGATAAAGCGACCCAAATCCATAAAGCGCCAGCCATAGTGGTGGGGCATGGTTTCGTTGCAAAAGCCAAAAAAGGCAGCTTGTTGAACGAGCAGATCTTCCAGATGGCGGCGGGCACTATTAACACCCAGGTTGCCATTAAGGCCATTGAATTTCTGGCGTAAATTATTAATAACCCGCCAGGCATCGTCGCCCAGATGATCACGCACGGCTCGGCTGTTGCGCAAAAACTGACTGAACAACCAGGGTAGGTTATCAACCGCCTGATCAGTAAACAGGGTCATCAGCCATTCGCGCAGCTGAATAAATTGCCGGGCTGCCGCTAAAGGCGGCTGTTCTGGAGGAAGAGGCAACTTAAGAGCGGTAAACAAATCCGGGAGGAGCGTGGTTTCCAGTGGCAGTTGACCGTCATCCAACAGCTGTCCCAGTGTTTCTCTGAGTAGCCGGGCTTTGGTATCCAAGCGCTCACCATAGCGGCCCATCCAGAAGAGGCTGTCAGCAACCCGGCTGGGAAGGTCGCGCCCATCACGGGTGACCAGAATGGGGCCTTGAGCTTGGCGAAGCAGGCTGACATGGGGTTGAGGCACGGGTGCGAGTACCCAGATATCCTTTACCGTCTGACTTTGCATGACCGGGGTTCCTGGCTCACCGACCCAGGCTAAACCACCGGGCATGACACGACTTTGTCGATCTTCAGGGTCGGTCAGGCAAAAAAAGCGCAGGTTGATACTGGCAGGATAAAGTACTTGGTTACGTGCATCAAAACTGGGTGCTGTTGATGCCTGCGCCGGTTTTCGAGCGGTAAATAGCCAGGGCGACTGGCGAATTTCTGTGGTCAGGGCTTGTTGTTCATCTAATGATAGCTGTTTGGGGTCCAGCAGTTGTCCTGGTTGATGAATAGGGTAGAGCTGCCAGGCTTCCAGGTTATTAAGGACTTCAATTAAGTGATCTTCTTCACCACACCAGCGGAGTTCGGGTCCAGCCAGTAGCAGTTCTTCGCCCAGAAGCCTTTGACATAGCTTGGGAAGGAAGAGTGATAAGGCTGGATGTTCAAGAACGCCAACGCCCAAAGCATTGGCAATTTCAACTTCCCCCCGTCGCGCCGCTTGCATGAGGCCAGGGACACCCAGCAGGGAGTCACTGGAAAGTTCCAAGGGGTCGCACCAGGGGTCAGTGACTTGGCGAACCAGAACATCAACACGTTTGAGGCCACCCAGGGTGCGCATGGAAACCTGACCATCACGCACCACCAGATCATCACCTTCAACCAGTGAGAAGTTCATATAGTTAGCCAGCCAGGCATGTTCAAAATAACCAGGGCTACCAGGACCGGGTGTCAGTAAGACCAGATTGGGCTCACCACGATGATCACTGGCCAGAGAGGCCAAGCAACGATGTTGGGCCTGTAGAAAACTAGCCAGACGTCTTAGCGGCGCTTCACGATAAAGATTGGAAAGGGTACGTGAAAGCAGGATACGATTTTCCAGTGCATAGCCAGCACCAGAGGGGGCTTGAGTCCAATCACCCTGCAGGCGCCATTGGCCTTGTAGATCCCGGTAAACATCCATCCCCTGAAAAATGATTCTGGGTTTTTCAGGGCGCTGGTTGCCATCTGCTGCTGCAAAGAGCCAGGAGGGGTGGGTGTAAACCAGTTCCGGTGGCAGTAGGCCCTCATGAATGACTTGGCGTTCACCATAGAGATCATCTACCAGGGCTTGAAGCAAACGGCTACGTTGGATAAGCCCAGCTTCCAATAGGTCCCAATCATGCCCGGCAATCACATAGGGTAGCGGGTCCAGCTCCCAAGAGCGTAGTTGGCCCAGATCATCTTCATGAACATTGAAAGTCACCCCATTTTCATGCAAGAGTTGTTGCACTTCTTCATGGCGTTCTGCTAGGCCATCAAGTCCTAATTCTTCCAATACCTGAAGTACAGGTTGCCAGCGAACGTCAGGTTGTCCATCCTGATTGAACAACTCATCCCTTCCCTGATCGCTAGCATAGCTATTCAAGAGTTGTTGCAGTGCTTGACTGTATGAAGATAGATTGGACATCCGGATCAGGTTCCTGAGGAAAAAAAGATGAAGCTCTTTGCCTGTGGTAACTGTGGTCAGCTGGTTTATTTTGAAAACACCAGCTGTACCCGATGTGGGGCTCTGCTGGGTTTTGATCCAGCCAGTCTGAAACTGCGGGCCTTTAAATCTCTGGGTGAGCAGCTTTGGCAGCCCCTTGATGAGCAGGATAACGCAAAAACCTTTCGTCAGTGTCACAATTATGCCGTTGAAGGAACCTGCAATTGGATGCTGCCCAGTGATGACCCAGAGAAATTTTGTGTCTCCTGCCAGTTGACCCGCACGCTGCCAAACTTGGATAAGCAGGAAAATCATGGCTTTTGGGCGCAACTGGAAACTGAAAAACGCCGGTTGGTCTACAGCCTGTTGCAGTTACGCTTACCTGTACAACCACGTTGGTTAACACCGACAGGTCTTGCCTTTGATTTTCTTGAAGATATTCTGGAGTTTAATGAAACCGGACGGGTAATGACCGGACATGCCCAGGGCATCATTACGCTGAATGTTGCTGAAGCTGACCCAGTGGTGCGTGAGCAACAGCGCAGCCAAATGGCTGAACCCTACCGAACCCTGTTAGGCCATTTTCGGCATGAATCCGGCCATTATTACTGGGACCTTTTGGTAAAGGACACCCCTTGGCTGGATGCATTTCGTCAGCAATTTGGTGATGAGCGCAGAGATTATTCCGCTGCCTTGCAGTATCACTATGAACAGGGGCCGGTAGAAGGCTGGGAAGAATACTATGTGACTGCCTATGCCAGTAGCCACCCCTGGGAAGACTGGGCCGAAAGCTGGTCTCATTATTTGCATCTACTCGATACCCTGGAAACGGCCTGGCAATTTGGGATAGGAATTCAACCGCTTATTCCCAATACCCCGAATATGCAGCTACATCAAACCTTCAATCCCTATCTGGTTGAAAGCCTTGATGAACTGGTCGAAAAATGGCTGCCTTTAACCTATGCTCTAAATAGTCTCAGTCGCAGTATGGGGCACTCACCCTTGTATCCTTTTGTGCTGCCACCCGCAGCAATTAATAAGTTGCGTTTGATTCACCGGATTATTCATGCAAGTTCCTGCTAGCTGGTACGGGAATTGCTATGTAACTGTATTACCGGAAAAAGTCAGGGCATTTAAATGAGCAAAATTAATTGGAAGAACTATTCCAGCCAGGGCTTTTATGATGAGCTAATACAAGCCCCGAATGTACCTCATCCTGCTGCTCGTGAACTCTGCAACTACTTGGCGCAACTGGATGCCAGTGACCTTCGACAGCATCAGTTGGCTGCCGAGGTTGCCATTCAGGTCATGGGTATTACCTTTACCGTTTACTCTGAAGGCACGCAAATTGACCGCGCCTGGCCCTTTGATATCCTGCCCCGAGTCATTCCCCTGGACGAATGGAAACGCACCGAAGCGGGTCTCAAACAAAGGGTGCTGGCGTTGAATCTGCTGATTGATGACCTCTACCAGGATCAAAAAATCGTTAAGGATGGTGTTTTCCCTCAGGAAATCCTTGCTGAGTCGGCTAATTTTCGCCCTCAGTGTGTTGGAATTCGACCCATGCACCAAACCTGGGCGCATATTTGTGGCTCCGACCTGGTTAGAGACAAGGATGGCACCCTCTATGTTTTGGAAGACAATTTGCGTGTTCCTTCCGGTGTTTCCTACATGCTGGAGAATCGTAATGTCACCAAACGTATCCTGCCGGATCTATTCGCAACAGGAAATATTCAGCCGGTTGATGATTACTGCTCACAGCTTTATGAAATGCTGGCCTATATGTCACCTAGGCCAGGTGATGATCCACAAATCGTTGTGTTAACACCGGGTATCTACAACTCCGCCTATTTTGAACACTCGTATCTGGCCCAGCAAATGGGTGTTGAGCTGGTCGAAGGGCGGGATCTTTTTGTAGATGACGATGACTGTGTCTACATGCGCATGATTGATGGCCCCAAGCGGGTGGATGTGATTTATCGGCGAGTTGATGATCTCTTTTTGGACCCGGAAGCCTTTCACCCTGATTCCCAATTGGGTGTACCTGGATTGATGCGTGCCTGGCGTAAGGGCAAGGTTTCCCTGGTCAACGCACCTGGTGCTGGAGTGGCGGATGACAAGGTGGTTTATGCCCTGGTGCCGGAAGTGATTCGCTACTACCTGGACCAGGAGCCTCTCTTGCCCAATGTACCCAGCTACTTGTGCATGAAAGAGGATGATCGACGCTATGTTCTTGATAACCTCGATAAGCTGGTGGTCAAACCCGCCAATGAGTCGGGTGGCTATGGCATGCTGATTGGGCCCCAGTCGACCAAGGCAGAACAACAGAAATTTGCTGAGCTGATTCAGGCTAACCCGCGCAACTACATGGCCCAGCCAACTTTGGCTTTATCGACAACACCAACCCTGTGTGAAACAGGTTTGGAAGCAAGACATGTTGATTTAAGGCCTTTTATTCTTTCTGGAGAAGAAACCTCAGTGACTACCGGTGGCCTGACCCGGGTTGCGCTAACAGCGGGTTCTCTGGTGGTTAATTCATCCCAAGGCGGTGGCAGTAAGGATACCTGGATTGTTGGACAGGATTCCACAGATCAGGGAGGGCACTAAGCATGCTATCGCGAGTTGCTGAGAATATTTATTGGCTGGCGCGCTACCTGGAAAGAGCCGAGGATACCGCTCGCCTGATTAGTGTGAACTCACATTTACTGTTGGACTTTCCAGCAAGAACCCGTTTGGGCTGGGATTCCCTGATCGAAATTACCAGCACGGCCGAAACCTTTGATGCTCTTTATGATACAAGGGATGAAACCAACGTCCTCCAGTTTTTGTGCGGTAATCAACAGTATCCGGGTTCTATTTTATCCTCCCTGGCCGCTGCTAGAGAAAACCTACGCACCACACGGGAAGTTATGCCACGATCTTCCTGGGAAGAGGTAAACCGGCTTTATCTGGAAGTCAGGAAACAGGTAGCAACCGGAATTCTGCCCCGAAACCGGGATGCTTTTCTTAAAAAAGTGATTCGTAGCTGTCAAGTAGTAACCGGTTTGCTGGAAGGTTCGTTAAGCCATACACAGGTAAAAACTTTCCTGGAAATGGGTCGCCACCTGGAAAGAGCGGATATGACCACGCGCATTTTGGATGTGCGTTCAGCCAACCTCTTGCCCAAAACAGCGGAAGAATTAACCCCTTTTGAGAACCTGCAATGGATGAGTTTGCTGAAGTCTTTGACGGGTTATCAAATGTATCGCCAGCAGGTGCGCTTAAGAGTCAGAGGGCCTGACGTTTTGAGGTTTTTACTGCAGGATAAGGTGTTTCCGAGGGCTGTGGCCTTTTGTCTTCGGCAAATTTCCCAGTCGCTGGCCCAGCTTCCCCGGCATGAAGAGGTGCAACCCCAAGTTGATGAGTTGGTTAAACTTTTGATTGCAGCCGATGTTGATGCCTTGGCTGTTGAACCCGAGAACTTGCATGCCTTTATTGATGAGCTTCAGCTGGGTTTGAATGAACTGCACTTGGCCGTGGTGAATACATGGTTTGTTATCGAGAGCCGAAATTAAACCGGGCCTGGGGGATTAACCCCCCACCCAAACCCTGACACGGCGTAGCCAAGCTAGATCCTTGGCCGCTGCCTTGAGTCGGACCTCCAAGTGTTCAACCTCTTCAATCGGTAGTTGATCAACCCGATAGAAGAGGTCGACATCTATCTGCTCATCAAGATAATGCAAAGTGGTCTGGTGAGCCTTTTCATAGTGGTCTTCACCCTCCCAGCGCTCATGCAAAAGGGTTTGCACATCAGGTCGTAACGGTAGCATCTTGTCTGGGTCAGGGTTATCCGTTTCAGCATCGTCCTCCGGGTCAATATGAAAGGTTACATCAGAAATATGATCAAACTGATCGCGTAAATGACGAGCAACCCAAACCCCAATTTCATGCCCTTCGGAAACACTGATATGGGGTGCAACCTGCAGATGAATATCCAAAAGGCTGCGGCTGCCCATGGTTCGGGTACGCAGGTGATGAACATCACGAACACCGGGAATGCTCTGAGCAGCCTTGCGTATTTGTTCTGTTTCCTGCTCGGGCAGGGCGGTGTCCACAAGTTCTTTCAAGCTGTTCCAGATTAACTTGATACCAATGCGGGCGACCATCAGACCGACAATGATTGCCGCAGCCTGATCCAGCCAGGTAAAGCCCAGGAGAGCGCCACCCACAGCAATAAAAACGACGATGGAGGACAGGGAGTCAGTGCGATGATGCCAGGCATTGGCTTCCAGCAACTTGGAATTGATTTTGCGGGCAATGCGCAGGGTATAGTGATAAATCCATTCTTTACTGGCAATTGAGGCCAGAGCAACCACCAAGGCAACAGCGCCAGGAATAACCAGGTCTCCCGGCTGTCGTAAACGCTGAATACTGTCCCAGATCAGAGCGCCTGCAACAGCTATAAGCAGGGCACCGAGTAAGAGGGTCGCTAGCGTTTCATAGCGGTCATGACCATAGGGATGATCCTGGTCAGGCTTTTGGCGGCCAAAGTGGGTGGCAGCCAGCACCAAAAGATCACTGAACAGGTCTGAAAGGGAATGAATACCGTCAGCAATCAAGGCATGGGAGTTAGCCCAGAAGCCGATCAGAATCTTAATAACACCATTGAGGGCGTTGACCAGGGCACCGATTAAAGTGACTTTTTTGGCCGCCCTGGCTTCTGATAATTCAAGATTGGCCTTGCTGTCGGCAGAAGCTGGGATCATGGCTAAAGGCGTCCTAGGTAGTTCTTGACCGGGTTGGCGTACATGGTCAGCCAGTGTTTGCGATATTCAGGGGGGCAAGCAGCCAGGTGTTCATTGAAGTCGGCACTGCAGGCTGTATCAAACTCAGGAAAGGCAATATCGTCTTCTTCGCCCAGAGCTTCCAGAGCCAGGTAGTTACTGGGAAATAAGCGGTAAAGCTTACGGATCTGGGCATCGACAGCTTTGGCCGCTACATCTGCATTTTCCAGATCTTCAGCTTGTAAGGGCTTACCAAAAGCCAGGTGGATGCGGCCTTTAAAGCCGGCAATACCCTGGGCAATGCTTTGAATGTCCTCAAATTCGCTTTTCGCGTACTCGCCTTCTTGTTCTTTGGTGGCCAGCTCTCTGGCTTTTTGAACATCAAGGGGATCATATTCATAACTGAGTGCGACGGGCACTAGGTTCAAACTGCCAATCACTTCAGCAAAGGATTTGTCTGATTTTTTTTCAGCCATATAGAACATTTTGATGATGGCTGGATCGGTATGGTCAATCCCATTTTTGGCCCTGCCTTCACGCTGGGCAATCCAGATGGAGTGATTTTCTTCCTTGAGGCTGTGATGAATATATTCCGACAAGAGTTTGAAAGAGGCCATCATTTGCCGAACGCCTTTAGCCGAGCGCTGGACAATAAAGCTTTTGTTGAGGCGCATTAAATCAGTGACCCAGGACTTTTTTAGCAGATTGTCACCGATAGCAATGCGGACCGTATTCATGCCGTTGGTATGCAGGGCATAGTTGACCATGGCCGGGTCCATGGCAATATCACGGTGGTTACTGATAAACAAGTAGCTCTGTTTGGGATCCAGGTTTTCCAGACCATCGACCGTGAGGCCCTTGGTCGTAGTGGCCAACATACGAGCCATATAGCCTTCGACGTAGAGTTGAAGGTCATGCACTGAATGAATCTTGGCGGCGTGCTTTTTGATGGTGCGGCTGATAAAGAATTTAGCCGCAGGAGCCAGAATACTCGATGTCAGGCGTGGAAATTTGAATCTCAAAAGCGCCGTTAGGAATTCAGAATCCTCGGCCAAACGCGCCATAACCTCTTCCACTTCTTCATCACGGTAAGGGCGGATGGCATCAAAAGCCTCGGGTGAGACATTCATCAAACGGGTTTCCATGGGTAATGCTGGGCCTCAATATTATTCTTGGTCACTAGTTTGCTGGTTGCTCAGTCCGTCATGCAGACTGATCAGCTGGTCTACCAGGCTGGACAGAGTATTGCTCAGTAGAATGAATTCAGCATCCAAAGCAATCAAAGGGTCTCTGTCTGGGTTTACATCCTCGGCCTCTTCCAGTAATTCCTCAGCATATTTCAGGCTTTTCAGTATCAGTGTATCAGTTAAATTAAAAGTTACCTGATCTTGCCAATTGAGTCTGAGTTGAGTGGCGCGTTTGCCTGCAGCCAAATGCTGGGTAATTTCTTCGCCGGTGAGTGCTTGTCCCTTAATTCGAACTACGGCCTTGTCATCATCAGGGTCACGCAGTTCACAGGTGTCTTCCAAGGCCAAACCGGATGCTGGCTGCTCTTCCAGCCAGCGGGTCATGACCTGGCCGGGAGGCAATTGAGTTGCCAAGGGGACAACCGGCAGGCTTCCCAAGCCTTCTCTTAAAAGGTTAAGCGCCAGTTCACAGACTTTATCCGTGGTGTTGTCCAGCAGGATACGCTGCTGGCGTCCATCCAGCCAGACCCAGACCGAACGCGAGCGGGTGAAGGCACGGGGGAGCAGTTCAAGACGCAGTTCATCCGTGAGGTTTTGGCGCTCTTTGCGACCCACCTTGCGACTCTCAGCCATTTCTATGGCTTCCACCTTTTCCTGAACCTGTTCGCGGACGACGGAAGCGGGAAGAAGTTTCTCTTCAATTTTTAGCTTTAACAACCACTGGTCACCCTGGCTGTGAACCAGGGTACTAGTGCCGCTGGGAGAAACCCAGCCAGCTGACATTTCTTCTTGGCTGGAGCAGTGACGAAAGGGTTTGCTGGCGAGAGCGACTTGTAGTTTTTCGGTCGTCCAGGCCTGATCGTTACGTGCCTGGTAGATACGTAAGGCTTTAAACCACATTAAGGAATCCTTGAGAAAAATAAGCTGGGTATTATCCCTGATCCTGATGTGTGAAGCCAGCCAAAGACAAAGACCATAAAGCAAAAGACCCGTGCGGGATGGCACGGGTCTGGGTAGTAAACTTAACTGGTAAGAAAAGTTCAGGAGGCTCCAGCTACCACAGCTGGGTTTTTGTGGATAGCAGATACACCCCGCATACCGGACCACATATCTTCCCGGCCTTCGCGCCAGCCACTCATCCAGTTGGTGTGAAGTTCATCGGGCAGGGAAGGGCATTTCTCACGTGACTGGCCTTTTAGACCCGCTTGATAACCACGTGTGTAAACGCGCTGAGCACGGTCTCTTTTCTGACTCTTCATAGATTACGGCCTCTCTTCTTTTAAAGGAACCCAGGCTTAACCAGAAGTTTTGGAATTAACCAGCCTGAAGCACCTTTTATTGTTAAGATACAGCTTAAGATCTACGGCAGGTCACCAGGCTGGCGAGTGCCTCACTTCTATTTGTAGGCTAGTTGACAGGTGAATGACAGCTTTTTTTATTTATCGTTACGCCGGATCTGATAACCACTCATAATCAAGGTCAATATTTTTAGATGCCACTACTGAATCAAGTTTATACCCTTCATGCCACCTGCTCGCGCGGACTGGAACAACTGCTTGCTGAAGAGCTGCTTGGGCTGGGCTTTGAGTCGGCCCGCCCCAGGGTTGGCCGGGTTTTGGGTCAGGCCACTTTGACTGAGGCCTACCGGGCTCTAATCTGGTCACGCTTGGCAAACCGTCTGCATTTGCAGCTGGATGAAGCACCTGTTTCTGATGCCGAGGATTTGAATGCCTGGCTAACGGGTATCGATTGGAGTGAGCACCTGCTGGCTGAGGGTAGCCTGCTGATAGATACCAGCGGGACAACGCCCCAGTTGCGCAATACTCACGATACAGCGCTGAGGGTCAAGGATGCGATAGCTGACTGGTTTCGTCAGCGCGAGGGTCAACGGCCTTCCGTGGATAGGGAAAGGCCCGATGTGCGCTTGCATCTGCGCCTGGAAAAAGGCAAAGGCCAGTTGAGTCTGGATTTGGGAGGTGGCAGCCTGCACCAGCGCGGCTATCGCTTACAGGCGGCCAAAGCCCCTCTTAAAGAAAACTTGGCGGCAGGTCTTTTGTATCGTGCCGGCTGGCCAGAGCTAGCCCAACAAGGCTATGCACTGCTGGACCCCTTTTGTGGCTCGGGAACTCTCTTGGCGGAAGCGGCCTTTATCGCACGAGATGTTGCACCTGGTTTATTGCGTCCCTGGCATGGTGTCGAGACCTGGTTGGGCCATCGTCCCAGTATTTGGCAAGAACTTTTGGAAGAGGCTAAAGAACGCAGGGCGGCTAGTGCAGACTTGCCTTTGCATATTACTGGCTCAGATGCTGATTCCAGAGCTGTGGAAGCAGCCAGGGGGAACCTGAAAAGAGCAGGGCTGGCCGATGAGCTGGAAGTCTTTGAGCGACCGGTTATTGAGTTACCCGCAACGATTTTTGAAAAGGGGCTGGTGATTACCAATCCTCCCTATGGCGAGCGCCTGGAAGATCTGCCCAGTGTGCTACCCCTCTACGCCCAACTGGGACAAAAACTGCTGGAAGGCTATCCTGGCTGGCGCTTGGCCCTCTTTACGGTGAATAAAGAGCTGGCTTTTCGAATTCCCTTAAAGCCTTACAAAACCTACCCCCTGCAAAATGCTTCCCTGGAATGCCAACTGTACTTGTTTGAATTGCCGGAAGCCGGGGTTGAAGATCCCCAGGTGGCGGCCATTGCCCGCAAACAGCAGGAAAGAGCCAGCCAGCCGGAACAACCGACCGCTGAACTTAGTGAAGGTGGGCAAATGCTGGCCAATCGCTTGAAGAAAAACCTGAAAAAGCTTTCACGCTGGGTTAAGCGTGAAGGAATTCAAGCCTACCGGGTTTATGATGCTGATTTACCCGAGTATGCTCTGGCGATAGATCTCTATGGTGATCAGGTTCACGTTCAGGAGTATGCACCCCCAGCAACGATAGATCCGGACAAGGCCAATCAGCGTTTAGCTGAAGCCTTGTTGGCCCTTCCTGAAGCCTTGAATGTTAATGCCGATGCTATCCATCTCAAACAGCGGCGTCGGCAAACAGGTAAGCAGCAGTATGAAAAAATGGCGGCCAAAGGGGTTTATTTTCCTGTCACAGAAGGCTCAGCCAAGCTACTGGTTAATTTGGATGACTATCTGGATACGGGGCTTTTTCTTGATCATCGTCCGGTACGTCTGCGCTTGTTCCATGAAGCTCAGGGCAAGCGTTTTTTGAATCTTTTTTGTTATACCGGTGCTGCAACGGTTCAGGCGGCCAAGGGTGGCGCCGTCAGAACCACCAGTGTCGACCTGTCCAAAACCTATTTGGGCTGGTTGGAAAGAAACCTGAAACTCAATGGCCTGGATGCCAATAAACATCGCTTGGAACAGGCTGATTGTCGAGAGTGGCTGAAACAGGATCAAGGCAGCTATGATCTTATTTTTATGGACCCGCCGACTTTTTCCAATTCCAAACGTATGAAAGGGGTGTTGGATATTCAGCGTGACCAGGTAGAGTTGGTTGATCTGGCCATGCGCCGGCTCAGTAGCGATGGCCTATTGATCTTTTCCAATAACTTGCGGGGCTTTAAAATAAGCCCTGAGCTTGAAAGTAACTATGAAGTCCGCAATATTACCCGGCAAACTCTGGACCCGGATTTTGAGCGTAATCAGCGCATTCACCAGTGTTTTGAAATTAGGAATCGACCGCTATGAATTCAGCACCCAAGGGAAGTCAACAGCTCACTCTTTATACAACGGAAGGCTGCCATCTCTGCGAAAGAGCCTTGGCCCTGCTTGAGCCCTGGCTACAACGGGGTTACGGCTTGGCCAAGGTGGATATTGCTGAAGATGACTTACTAATGGCGCGTTATGGCGAACGCATCCCCGTGGTAGCTAGCCCTTGCGGTGGTGAAATTGGCTGGCCGTTTACGGCCGAGGAGTTGGAAGGCTGGATCAAGCAGATAAAATGCTAAGAAATCTGGATTAATCCCCAAAGGGTAGCTCACCCTTCATGGTGTTTTGTAGGTCCGCAGGTATTTCCTGCGGGTCCTGGGCTTCCAGAACTTTGTGAAAGCCACGGCTTTCCTGGATATGGCGGACATCGTCAACCAGGATAGCGGCTTCTTCCGGTGAATTGACCAGGGTATGTTTGAGACCGCCATATTGGGTGCCACTGATGCCCCAGACACGGGTTACCAGCCAGTCACCAAACATGTCCTGATGCACATGAACCAGATAATAGTCCTGGCCTTTTTCCCAGCGAATAATCAAGATGGCCTCTGAAGGTGGCGGTAAATAACTGTCGGATTGTAAACCTTTTTTTCTCTATCTAGAAAGCCCTGGCAAGGAAATAACCAAATGCGCCTGCTGGTTGATGAAAACCTACCCTTTGTTGAAGAGTTTTTTGCCGACACGGCCGAGGTGATTCGCCTCCCTGGGCAATCGATAACCCCAGCCAGTCTGCAGGGAGTGGATGGCCTTTTGGTGCGTTCGGTCACGCGCGTTGATCAGCAGCTCCTGGCGGGCACCTCAGTCGCTTTTGTGGGTACGGCAACCATAGGCACAGATCATGTTGATCGGGATTGGCTGCAAAAAGCTGGTATAGCTTTTGCCAGCGCACCTGGATGTAATGCTGACTCAGTCGTGGATTATGTGCTGAGTAATTTGCTGTGGTTGGCTCAGGAAAAAGGGTTTTGTCTTCAGAAACAGGTTATCGGCATTGTTGGCGTGGGTAATGTCGGTGGGCGTTTGTCTGAGCGCTTGCAGGCCTACGGCTGTCGGCTACTACTGAACGACCCGCCTCGAGAAGCTGCTGGCGAGCCCGGTTTTCTGCCGCTGGAAAACTTACTGGATAGAGCTGATATCCTCTGCCTGCACACGCCTTTGATCCGGGAAGGCCCTTTTCCCACCGAAGGGTTGATTAATGCCGCTACCCTGCGTCGCCTCCAGGGGCGGGTACTGCTGAATGCCGGACGCGGGGCGGTGATCGATCCGAAAGGGCTGCAACAGGTAATCAACGAAGGACAGGCGCCCAGGCTGCTACTGGATGTTTTTGCCGGTGAGCCTGAGCTGGACCCAGTGTTGATACCCCAATTGGAATTGGCGACACCGCATATTGCTGGCTACAGCCTGGAAGGTAAGAGCCGGGGTACTCAAGCTATTTATCAGGCCTGGTGCCAGTATCTGGGCAGAAAGGCAGCTAAACATCTGGACACTTTTTTACCACCGCCCCCAGTAGACTGTCTGCAGCTCAATGCTGGCTGGTCTGCTGAAGAGGCCTGCCGTCGTGCTGCCTTGCTGGTCTATGATCCCAGAGAGGATGCGGCTCGTTTATTAAGGGCTTTAAACCAACTGCCTCCTAAACAGGCTTATCAACAGCTTAGAAAAAACTACCCGCAGCGCCGTGAGTTTTCATCACTCAGGGTTGTGCCTGGTACTCTTGAGCAAGCCCAAGCACTGAAGGCTTTGGGCTTTACTCTGGCATCTTAGGCTCTTATACCTTGAGGCGATATAGGAAAGCTTGGTAAAAGGCTCGTCATGCGGCCTAGGGCATGGGCTGTTGATATTCGACGCAACCTTAACCAGGCATATACACGGAATGGCAAAGGCACCCAAGTAGGGAGGGTGTTCGTCTTTTTTGTCTTAAAAAAGGGCTGGTTAACCCAGCCCTTTTAGAGTTTTCGCTATTTTAGCGGATATTGATGCTTTTAGGCATACGCCTTATTGCGTAGAGCGGCGATGCGATCATCCAGTGGAGGATGGCTAGAGAAGAATTTCTGAATCATGCTGGTTGTTTGACCTTTGTTGATACCAAAGGCTGTCAGGGTGTCAGGCATCTCGTTAGGGATGTTCTGTTCAGCTTTCAAGCGCTCAAGCGCATTGATCATCGCACCAGCACCGGCAAGGCGAGCACCGGCATCATCAGCCCGATATTCACGGAAGCGGCTAAACCACATGACAATACCGGAAGCGAGAATACCCAGGATGATTTCTGCAAAGATGGTGGTGACATAAAAAGCGATGCCATGACCGCCTTCGTTCTTAAAGACCACACGATCAACGGTATGTCCGATGATACGCGCAAAGAACATAACAAAGGTGTTGACCACTCCTTGTACCAGAGCCAGGGTAATCATGTCGCCATTAGCTACATGCCCAATTTCATGGGCAAGGACAGCGCGCACTTCTTCTGGACGCATACGCTGAAGCAAGCCACTGGATACAGCAACTAGGGCGTCATTACGGTTCCAGCCGGTCGCAAAAGCATTGGACTGCTGAGAAGGGAAGATGCCTACTTCGGGCATACCTATCCCTGCTTTTTTCGACAGGTCAGCCACGGTATCCATCAGCCACTGTTCCTGCTGGTTGCGTGGTTGAGTGATGACCTGGGTACGGGTGCCCTTTTTGGCCAGCCATTTCGACATCAGCAGGGACACGCCTGAACCGATCATGCCAAAAACAAAGCAGAAGATCAGCAGATTGGTCAGGTTAAGGCCGCCGGATGCATCCAGATAGCGACCAACACCCAGAATATTCAGGGTGATACTGGCAACCACGATGACTGCCAGGTTGGTTAAAAGAAACAAGCCGATTCGCATCATTTGACTGCAACTCCTGAGAAAGTATCAAACCCCTTATTAGATAGGGGTTGGTGCGTTAGGTTTCAAGCCTATTGACGATAACGGGACAAAAAGCGCTCGATACGGCCGATCGCATCTTCCAACTGGTCCACGCGTGGTAGCGTCACCAGGCGGAAGTGATCAGGTTGTCCCCAGTTGAAGGCTGTACCCTGAACGACCAACAGTTTTTCCTGGAGTAGCAGATCCAGGGCAAACTTTTCATCATCCTGAATATTGAACACCTTGGGGTCGAGCCGGGGGAACATATAGAGTGCGCCCTTGGGTTTGACACAGCTAACCCCGGGAATCTGGGTGATCAATTCATAGGCACGGTCCCGTTGGGCCAGCAGACGGCCACCCGGCAGAATGTAATCATTGATGCTTTGATAGCCGCCGAGAGCTGTTTGTACCGCATGCTGAGCAGGCACATTGGCACAAAGGCGCATTGAAGCCAGCATGTTCAAGCCTTCATTGAAGTCTTGAGCCAGGTGTTTAGCACCAGAAAGAATCAACCAGCCGGAACGAAAACCAGCAACCCGATAGCTTTTAGATAAGCCGTTGAAGGTGCAAAACAACAGATCATCAGCCAGGCTGGCTATGGCGGTATGCTCGGTGCCGTCATAAAGAATCTTGTCGTAGATTTCATCGGCAAAGATTACCAGCTTATGTTCGCGTGCCACTTCAATAATCTGTTCCAGTAACTCTTTGCTGTAAACCACCCCGGTGGGGTTGTTGGGGTTGATGATCACGATGCCCCGGGTGCGGTCAGTGATCTTGCGCTTGATATCATCAATATCAGGATACCAGTCGCTTTGTTCATCACAGACATAATGAACGGCTTTTCCGCCAGCCAAGCGGGCTGCCGCAGTCCACAAGGGATAATCCGGAGCCGGGATCAGGACTTCGTCATTGTCATTGAGTAGAGCCTGCATCGCCATGACGATCAGCTCACTGACGCCATTGCCTAAATAAATATCTTCAATTTCTACGCCCGCAATTTCTTTGCGCTGGCATTCTTGCATGACGGCCTTGCGGGCAGAATAGAGCCCCTTGGAATCACAGTAACCCTGAGCGGTTGCCAGGTTACGCATCACATCCTGAAGAATCTCATCGGGGGCCTCAAAACCAAAGGGTGCAGGGTTGCCGATGTTTAGTTTGAGAACGCGATGGCCTTCTTCTTCTAGGCGTTTGGCTTCCTGAAGAACAGGGCCACGTATGTCATAGCAGACATGGTGAAGTTTGTTGGACTTGCGAATTGGTTGCATACCAGGAGTTCCATTAACAAAAGCTGCCAATTGGTGCGAGGCGAAAGGTTACCAAGCTAACAGCTTTTTGTCTGCTAGGCAGCGTAAAAAAAACTCCGGGTAAGTGTTAGGAATAAACAGGACTCGTGCCAGGTGGCAAATCAGCATCGACGTAGCAGTTACGACCCTGATGTTTGGCCATGTAAAGACGGCTATCAACACGCTTTAAGGCATCCTCCAAGGTTTCCTGAGCACGCACTTGGGTGATGCCGATGCTGGTCGTAAAATGGACACGTTGGCCATCATGCGCCAAAACAAAGGCTTGCTCACACTGAGCGCGGATGCGTTCAGCAACTTCCAAGGCATCTTGCTTGGGGGTTCCGGGAAGAACCGCCATGAATTCTTCACCCCCATAACGTGCGACCAAATCATTTTTACGCAGCTCAGAGCGAAGAATTTGTGCAAACACTTGAAGGGCCTGGTCACCTATAGAATGCCCATAGGTATCATTGACCTTTTTGAAGCGATCCAAATCAAACATCAGCAGGGTAATAGGGCTGGAGGGCTCTTTGCTATCCCGCTGTTTTTGGTGTTCCAGGTAGAGTTGTTCTAATTGCTTTAGCAGGATGCCCCTGTTCAAGAGGCCGGTCAGGCTATCCATACTGGCCTGACGATAAAGTCTTAGCAGTGCGCTGACTTGTGAATGATTAGCCCAAAGGGAAATGCCCAGCAGAGTGAAAAGCAGCCAAAGGTCCTGCCAGCCATAAGCTGTGGTCAATTCACCGGTTAGGGTTAGTGCGATTACCTGGGTGAGAAGCACCAGGAAGCCTATGCCAAAGCTTTCAATCAGAGTTAGAGGGAAGACGCTTAAAAAAGCAATGATCAGCAAGGGAATGAAGCTATAGCCAACCAGGGAGTTCAGTTGATCACCATACATGATCACCAAATAGCCATAAAAAAGGGCTGGAGCCAACATCATTGCAGCGAGGCTGTTTCTGAGTCTGCTGAGCTTGTGCTGACTGTTCCAGGCCGCATAGAGAACACCCAGGAGCACCAGCATCAAGCCAAGGCGGCCATAGGCTACTGACGTCATCAGTTCAACAGGAAGGAGCAGGTAGTCAACCAGCAGCCAGAGAGGGGCGAGCAGGGTGAATACCAGGCCGACAAAGAGCATACGCGTGCGAAGATACTCACTTCGGGCATAGTTGAAATCACGGGAGTGGTAGCGATTGTTGATCGTATCGCGCAGACTGGCTGGCATCCACTGGGGTTCCCAGGGGTTTTTCCAGCGTATAGCTAGCTGGTGACGTCTGCGCTCATCTCTGGCCACTGAGTGCACTCCTGCTAAGGGTGTTTGAAAAAGAATGCAATGTTAGGTTAAGAGTAAGCGCCTTGCGTTGATTCTGCACAAGTTTTTGTTACTCATTTACCTGATCTTTTTCACTTTCGTCATCCAAGGGGATATCCAGAGGGGTTTCCAGCGAAACCAAACCCAATTGCCCGCCACGCAAATCATGCAGAAGTACTTCGCAGGCGCGGTGATAATCAATAACACCACCGGAACGTAATCCACCGCGTTTTTGAGCAATTGCTTTAAGGAGTTGTTCAGCGTTTTCTGGCACTTCTTTCAGTTTGTAGCGTGCAATCAGTGCCTGAGGATAGCGTATCAGCAGGTCCGCAGCCGCCCAGAAACCCACTTCTTCGTAATCCATGGCCGTATCCCGAATGGCGCCTGAGGCACCTAACCGGTAAGCACTTTCGGCATTTTCGATACGCGGCCAGAGAACACCAGGTGTATCAATGATTTGCAAACGCTCGCCCACCTGGATTTTTTGTTGACGTCGGGTGACTGCTGGCTCATTACCGGTTTTGGCGATCTTTTTACCAGCCAAGGAATTGATCAGGGTGGATTTGCCAACATTGGGAATTCCCATAACCAAGGCTTTGACTGAACGGCTTTCCCGCACCTGTGAAGCCAGTTGTTGGCAGGTGCTGGCAATGGGCCTTAGAGTTTTGGCATCTGTGGTCACTATAGGTAGGGCCCGGATATGGCTTTGTTGCTCAAAGAACTCGATCCATTGCTGGGTGATAGCAGGATCTGCCAGATCACTTTTGGACAGTAGCTTGAGCGTGGGCTTGTGAACAGCCAGTTTTCCCAAAACCGGATTGGCGCTGGAAAAGGGGAGGCGGGCATCCAGCATCTCTATGACAACATCAACTTCAGGCAGTGCTTTCTTGATTTCTTTACGGGCCTTGTGCATATGGCCCGGATACCAATTAATCGTCATAGAGTTGCTTCTTTTTCCAGCTATCGGCTTCTTCAATCAATTCATCAACACTTTCAGCCAGCTCGTTGTTGCCGCTTTCTGCTTCCAGAGCGATTTTCTCTTCAAGATTCTGAATGGTTTCGCGGCACTCAAGGAGCGTCTGGTTATGGATGCCATTAGGGTTATTACGGTTCAGCTCACTCATGATGCGTTTATAGTGAACGACAGCGATACGTAGGTTGCCTTCCACTTCTGCTTTGCGGGCAGAAGATTTGAAGACTTCAACCAGGGTTTGGGTGAAGCCTTGCTTGATCTCGTTAAGGTAGGTTTGGGCCATCCTGTGAGGTACCTTTTTTTCCTGGTACAGATTGACCACGACCTTGTTTAGCTGCTTAAGATTGCGTCTGATGCCATTGGCAATTTTGATATCGCCAACAGGTTCAGGTTGAGCGGCGTTGCTCCGTATGCTTTCCATACGCTGCTGAGCAGACTCCATCTCTGATTTGATGCGGTTATCTTTTTGTCCCAGCTCCTGCTGCTCTTGAAGCAGCTCCATCCACTGAGTAGCCAGAAAAATACGAAAATCCTGGGAAAGATAGTGAGCAGGAATTTCATCCAGCAGTATTTGAATCTGACGACCCCGGTCAGCCAGGATTCTGATCCGGCGCTGGATCTCAATTTTTTTCTTCTCATTCTGCTGGTGGGCAAAGACAAAAAGCATCAGCCCTATCGCAACAATAAAAATACCCACCAGAACAAGCACAATTACCATTCTAAGCTCCTGCAGGGACTTCCCATGAAACCCGTGTTTACCCTAAAAGTAGGTAGTATCTAACAAAGCTTAGGTCACTGACAATAAAAGACTTATAAAAGAGGTCAGATTAGTGGCGCTTCAACGACTTAAGTTGAAAAGAGGTGTTGACAGCTTTAGCAACGCTCATTAAGATACGCGCCATCCTGAACGGAGCAGCTAACACGTCCCATTCGTCTAGTGGTCCAGGACACCGCCCTTTCACGGCGGTAACAGGGGTTCGAACCCCCTATGGGACGCCAAGCGGGAATAGCTCAGTGGTAGAGCACAACCTTGCCAAGGTTGGGGTCGCGAGTTCGAATCTCGTTTCCCGCTCCAGTTTGCTTTTAATTCAGTGATATCTGTCCCATTCGTCTAGTGGTCCAGGACACCGCCCTTTCACGGCGGTAACAGGGGTTCGAACCCCCTATGGGACGCCAAGCGGGAATAGCTCAGTGGTAGAGCACAACCTTGCCAAGGTTGGGGTCGCGAGTTCGAATCTCGTTTCCCGCTCCAGATTCTAAGAACCAGCCTTCGGGCTGGTTTTTTTGGTTTTGGCTACCACCAAACCTTAGCTTCTGCGCCAACTATAAACCTCCAGCAGATTGCTGTTTGGCTCTAGTCGAGGTACAAGGGAAAAGAAGAGTGGTGCTTAGTCCTTAAAAAGCTCATCGAGATTGTTGGCCGTGAGTATGCCTGCCACCCAGCGATCAAGTTGATCGGTATTGGCGTCATTCAGTTTGGCTTCGACCCATGCAGGAGGGTTGCCAAACTTGAGCTTAATTTGCTTGAGTAGTGTTTGGGTTTCACCTTTAACGATACCTTCTTCTATATAGCGTTCTGCAAATCCAGCCATAATCTGTTTCTCCTCTGGGTAACGCTGTTCATATTCATTGATTTCATCGTCATCCAGGTTGTTGAAGAACCCTTAGTTATCCTTGAAAACCTTGAGCGGGTGAAGCCTGCGTACTCGACAAACTCATCATTGACGTAAGTGATCTGGCCCCTGGCATCGGTATGCGAAATAATCGCGCAGTCAGAGCGGACGGGGTATTCCTGCTGAGTGATGGGTTGGTTGTTGCTCATACAAGTTGCTCCCTCAACTTTAATTGTAGTTGTAATCGAATATTAGGTTCTTTGCATATATCATGCTTTGCACCAAAGGAAGGCAAGCTGCTGCGGCCTGGGGTCTGCGAAACCAAATCAATCTATGACATATTTTTTATTTAGTGCCTTGTCTTTAAAGGTTTTTACAATAATTTTTAAATGTAACAGAAATGTATCAGTCGGATTTTGCAAGCCCTTTTTTCGTGCTGTTGGTTCTGCATGACTTCAGTTTCAGAGCTAGACCCTGTACTGCTATGGGTATTGTTTTCTATGCGGAAGCTATACAATAGTTGCTAGGGTGGGGGCTAAATAAGCTTTGATGTAATTCAAAAGAATCTTTATCATGGGTGCACTTAACTCCTGAAGATGCAATTGCACAGAAAATCAAGGCACACATGCTTAAGCTGCTGGCCCACAAAAGATTGCTGAGAACCCTGTTGTTTTTGCAGGGATTCTGGCTTGCTGTCATCCTGGCTTCGCTAGCTTTCAATATCTCTAGTGCCCGCCAGGATATGCTGACAACGGCTGAAGCCGCAGCTCAGGCGACCATTAGCCGCGATCTCAGTATCCGTAACTGGGCCGCCGACAAGGGTGGTGTTTATATTCCACCCACGGATACCACGCCCCCCAACCCCTACCTCCAGCATCCACGGCGTGATCTCACCACGCAAGAAGGGCTGGAACTGACGCTGATCAATCCGGCTTACATGATGCGTGACCTCCAGGAGCAGGCACCGGATCTCTATGGCGTGCAAACCCGACTGATCAGCCTTAACCCCTTAAACCCAGTTAATCAGGCCGACACCTGGGAAGCTGCGGCACTCCAGGAGTTTGCACAGAAACTGGATCCGATTAGCACAGTTGCCGACTTCGAGGGGCAACCCCATTTACGCAAGATTCAGCCCTTTGTGGTTGACCCTTCATGCATGAGTTGCCATGCCCATCAGGGTTACCAGATTGGTGAAATACGCGGCGGTATTAGTTCGACTGTACCCCTTGCGCCTTATCTAGCACGTTATGCCAGTAGGAAAAATGAGCTTTACCTGACTCACCTGGGGGTTTGGTTCCTGGGCTTTGTTGGCTTATCGGCAGGGTTCTTTAGAGAAAGAGAGAAAGAAAAACAACGTCACCGATATGAGCAGCAGCTGGAGCTGGCTGCAGAGGTTTTTGATAATTCCTATGAAGGGATTTTAATTACCGATGCCCAGGCTCGTATTGTTAATGCCAATCAGGCTTTTGAGCGAATTTCTGGTTACTCAAAAGAGGAGCTGCTGGGCAAAAACCCGCGCATTCTGAACTCGGGTCGCCAGAGCCCCGAAGTCTATCAGGCCATGTGGCAGGCACTGAATGAGCAAGGCCACTGGGAAGGTGAATTTTGGAATCGCAACAAGAGCGGTGAGATTTATGCCGTCAACTTGACGATCAGTGCCCTCTATGATGATGAGCAGCCTCGGCAAGTGAGAAACTACCTGGCTTTAATCTCTGATATAACACGCCTCAAGGATAATGAAACCAAGCTTGAGCGCCTGGCTCACTATGATATTTTGACGTGTTTACCCAATCGGCTGCTGCTTATTGAGCGGCTGCAACAAGCCATTCTTGATGTCGACAACAACAGGCATTTTTTGGCTGTTGCTTTGCTGGATCTGGATGGCTTTAAAAGCATCAATGAACAGCATGGCCATGAAATCGGCGACAGGTTCCTGCTGGAATTAACCAGGCGACTGGTGGCCCAGGCCAAGGGTAGCGATATTCTGGCCAGAGTGGGTGGTGATGAGTTTGTTCTGGTGCTGAATCCGCTCGTTTGCAAGAGCGATAGCGAGCCTTTGCTGAATGAGTTGCTCCAGGTTATTGCGGATACTTACATTGTTGACGATTTAGTGCTTCAGGTTACGGCCAGCATAGGTGTTACCTTCTACCCAACAGATTCAGCTGATGCTGAGCAGTTGCTTCGCCATGCTGATCAGGCGATGGCGATCGCCAAACAGGAAGGCAAAAACTGTATTAGTTTTTTTGACCCCCAGGAAGATAAGTCCCTGCGCTACCTCTATGCACAGGGTAAAGAAGTTGAAAAAGCCCTGCAGCAAGGTGAGCTGGTACTCTATTATCAACCTAAAATTCACTCGGGTAACCATCAAATCATCGGCGCTGAAGCCCTGATTCGTTGGCAGCATCCTGTAAAGGGATTGCTGGCCCCTGGACAGTTTCTGCCAATCATTCAAAATCACCCGGTGATGTTAGAGGTGGGTCGTTGGGTGATGCAAGCCGCCCTGCAGCAACTGGATGCGTGGCAGGCTGCCAATATCCAATGCCCCTTGAGTATTAACCTGCACTCAGCCCAGATTCAGGAAGAAGGCTTTTTGGATGAGCTGCAAGAGCTATTGGATGGTTACCCACAAGTCAATCCGGCGAGCCTGGAAATTGAAGTTCTGGAAACCACCGCTGTAGTAGATATGCTCACGGTATCCCGGGCCTTGCAAGGCATTCGTAAACTGGGTGTGCAAATCTCGATTGATGATTTTGGTACCGGCTACTCATCCTTAAGTTATTTGAAGCACCTACCGGTTAATACTTTGAAAATCGATCAAAGCTTTGTGCGTGATCTACTGGATGACTCTGATGACTTGGCCATCGTTCAGGGGGTTATCAGTATGGCCGCCGCCTTCAAGCTAAAAGTTATTGCTGAAGGGGTAGAAACCCGTCTGCATAGTGTGAAGTTAATGGAACTGGGTTGTGTGCAAGTGCAGGGCTATGGTGTTTCCAGGCCACTGCCCGCAGAAGACTTTATTCTCTGGCGGGAAGGCTGGTTGAAAGAACCCCTGTGGCTGCAGTAACACTAACTGCTTTGGAGCTTTGCCCATGAAAGATCTTTTATCGCTACTTTATGTCAGCAATGCTTGGCCCATGACAGACACTGACATCCAGGCTGTTCTGGAGGTTTCTCGATCCAATAACCTCAAGGAAGATATTACCGGGTGCTTTGCTCTGGTGGTGGACGTTTCATTCAAGGTCTAGAGGTGCCCTAGCAAAATGTTCTGGGAAGCTACTTGCGAATTTTGGAAGATGAGCGCCACACCGACTGTCTTCTTATTGGAGTTGCGCCCCTGAAGGCGCGTAATTCAAAGACTGGTCAATGGGCTACATCCACGCTAGTGAAACCGTTATTCTCGAACGAAAAAAGCTGCTGGTAAGTTACCTCGAAAATCAATTCAAAGGAACTGAGCTGGTTAACCAGATACGGCGCTTGCTGCACCTAATCACCAAAGAGTGATTTAAAGTCCTGGAGCCCGCTTTGTAGTTTCTCCTCTGCACTCTTGAATTGAAATGCCTGAATAGCTGTTTACAAACCAGCTAATTCCTTATTCTGCCCACTTTTGTCTGCTAATTTCTGCAAGGCCTGGAATGAACTAATGCTCCAAAGCTCTGGCGTGCCAAAGGCTGAAAGAGTCGCGGCTGTTTTCTTCGGATATGCCAATACCGGTATCTTCAACGGCCAGTCCATGTCCGGCATCATCACATCCAGCAAAATCAAATCAGGGCGCTGATCTCCCTGAGCAATCTTGAGTGCTTGTGGCCCACTGGTTGCCACCACCAGATCATAGTCTTTTGACAGCAGGCTCCCCAAAGCATGCAGGTTGGAGGGCTGGTCATCAACCAGCAGTAAGCGAAAGCGAAAACCCTGTTCTGGGTGCATAGAAGTTTTAGACATTGTCCGCCTCCCTATGGATGTTTGATATCAGTTTAGCGCACACAAACTTGATTGCGACCCGCTTTCTTGGCCTCATAAAGGGCCTCATCCGCCTGTTTAAGGAGCTCTGCTTCAGAAAGCTCACTGGCTAAAGCCGATACCCCGCCAACACTCAAGGTGACCCGTGGGGCAACCTGGGAATACTCATGGGGGTAATCAAGCTGTTCGACGGCCAGGCGAAGGTCTTCGGCGACCTGCTTAACACCCTCAAGATCCGTTTCTGGCAGCAGAGCAATAAATTCTTCACCGCCATAACGAGCCAGGAGGTCGCCGGGGCGCTTGATCACCGCTTGCAGGGCAGCCGCCACCTTGATTAAACACTCATCGCCCTTGCCGTGGCCATAGTGGTCATTAAAGGGTTTGAAGAAGTCAATATCCATCATGATCAGGCCCAGCGGCTTACCACTTCTGGCCAGACGACTTGCTTCGCGCTTGAGGGTGCTATCAAAAAAACGGCGGTTGGCAATTTGTGTCAAACCATCAAGATGTGACATGTCTTCCAACAAGTCCGTCTTCATTTTCAGGTTCATATGGTTGCGGATACGCGCCTTGACGATGGCTGGGTGAAAAGGCTTGGCAATGTAATCCACGGCCCCCAGGTTCAGGCCCTTTTCTTCATCCTCTGCTTCACTCAGTGCACTGAGGAAAATTATGGGCAGATTGCTGGTTTGGGGGTCATGCTTCAGCTCACGGCAGACTTCATAGCCATCCATTTCCGGCATCATGATATCCAGCAGAACCAGGTCGGGTGGCGCTTTGCTGCGGGCTATTTTTAGGGCACGATGGCCAGAGTTGGCGACCTGAATGCGATAATCATCTTTTAACTGGCTGGCTAATACCTTGATGTTGGCTGGCTGATCATCCACGATCAAAATGCTGGGCTGCTTTTTCTCTAGCGGGCGCTGCTCCCTGGCTGTTGTGGGATTGGCTTGCTGCTGGGGCGCTGTAGCTGCCAGCGTTGTTTGGGGGCGTGTTTCCAGCCAGGGCTTCAGGGCTGCAAACAACTGCTCACCCGTGAAAGGTTTGCCAAGATGGTCATTCATGCCAGCTTTGAGCGCCTTCTGGCGGTCTTCAAATAGCGCTGCGGCTGTCAGGGCAATAATTGGCAGGTCAGGAAATTCCTGACGGATCTGGCGGGTCGCCTCATAGCCATCCATGACCGGCATTTGAATGTCCATCAGCACCAGATCGATGCCACCGGCCTGCACGGCCTCAACTCCCTGTTGGCCATCTTCGGCAATCTGAACCTGCAAGCCCATTTGTTCCAACTGTTCCTGCACGACCTGTTGGTTGATGCGGTTATCTTCGACCACCAGCACCCGCTGGCCTAAGAAGATATCCCCAGCTCCTGTTCTATGCACTGGTTTTTGCAGATGATTCAAGGCGTTATAAAGGTTGGAGCGCTGAATCGGTTTGGCCAGATAGGGGATGCTGTCATCCTCTTCCATGATTTCCGCACGGTCATGTGCGGATACCATTAGCAAGGCCGGTGTCTGGACGTTTTCTGGCTGGGTTTCGAACAAGGCTTGAATTTTATGCAAGGCACTTAGACCATTCATGCGCGGCATTTCCCAGTCCATCAGGATCATGGAAAGTACACGTCCTTGCTGAAGGTCTTGCTCAACAATATCCAGGGCCTGGTAACCGTCTTCGGCTTCCAGAACCTCATAACCCCAGGTTTGCAGAATTTCGCGTAGTACGGCCCGAGCAATGGGCTGGTCATCAACCACCAGTGCACGACATACCGGAGTGCTACAGCTAGGAACAGCTTCAAAGCTGGATGAGGTTTCAACGATGGGTAAAGCCAACTCAAAAGAAAAGCAGCTGCCTTCGCCCAACTGGCTTTGCAGCTGAATACCCGAGCCGCCCATCAACTGCACCAGGCGCTGGCTGATGACCAGGCCCAACCCAGTGCCACCAAATTTGCGGGTAATGGAATCATCGGCTTGCTGGAAGGCCTGGAAGAGGTGTTGCTGCTGCTCGTTACTGATTCCCACGCCCGAGTCACGCACACTGAATTTCAGGGTCAGGCTCTGTTCATCTTGTGCCTGCTGGCTGATGGCAACTTCCACAAAACCCTGCTCGGTAAACTTAATGGCATTGGCGGTTAGGTTTGTGAGCACCTGTCCCAGGCGTAACGAGTCCCCCTTGAGGTAACGCGGAAGATCGGGCTGCAGGTTAACAATCAATTCCAGGCCCTTGCGGCTGGCTGGCAGGTCAAACAGAGTGACCAGGTGTTGCCCAACGGCATCCAGCTCAAAAGGCACCTGCTCCGTGGTGAGCTTACCGGCTTCAATTTTGGAAAAGTCCAGCAGATCATTAACAATTCCGAGCAAGAGCCTGCCGGAACGATAAACTTGTTCCAGGCGCTGGCTGGACTGGCGGTTCATTTTTTCTTCAAGCTGCAACTCGGTCAGACCCAGGATGGCATTCAAGGGCGTGCGGATTTCATGGCTCATATTGGCCAAAAACTGGGATTTAGCCTTGTTGGCCGCTTCTGCCTGCTCTTTGGAAGCACGGAGCTCCTGGCTTTGTTGTAGTTGTTTCTCAAACAGGATATTGAAGGTGCGCACCAGAAAGCCCACTTCATCATCCCGCTCGATGGCTAGTGGTTGAAAGTCGTCACTCGTTACCGGACGCTCGGCCAGGGCTCTGGCTGCTGACTCCAGCGGCTTAAGGTGGCGGCGAATAAAATAGCTGGAAACCAGGCTGCCGAGGATTAATAAAGCCAGGGTGGCCAGGCTGATCACCCAGATCAGCTGCTGGGTTGCCGTCAGCAAACCCTGGGCAGGCAAGGAGTGGACGACCTGCCAATCCATATTTTCCAGGCGAGTGGAAGTAAACACCTTCTGTTCGCCATCACTAGCCTGAATCAGCCCTTGATGCTGACCTGTCGCCAGAGCTTCCAGCAGCTGCGTTTGTCCCAGGTCGTTTAAAGGCTGCATCACATGATCAACTGCGCTTGATGTTATTACTAGGTCAAGTGAGCGATCCAAAACATACAGGTGCCCATGTCCACCAAGCGTTTCTCGGGCAACCTCTAGCATTAGATTATCTTGTGCCAACAGGATTGACCCAAATACACTTCCTACAAAAGCGCCTTGATCATTCAGGATAGGTGTATGAATCAAAAACATTGCTTCATTACTACTGCGACCGATAAAAGGAGGGGAGATAACCGTTTTACCTTCACGCACCTTCATATAATGATCTCTGACATGCATATTCAATCCAACACGGCCTTCGCCGGCGGGAGAATCAGCTATAACTATCCCTTCTTCATCAACGACCATCAGGCCGTTGTTGTAAAACTCATGCAACATAATGCGCGAGTCCAGCACCTGCTGAATTTGCTCAAGACCATGCAGAGTGTGACCATCATGCAACTGGTTGACCAAGCGCTCCAGGGTTTCCTTGCGCTCTTTAAGATCACTATCCATACGCTTGGCAACCAGCTCGGTAAAGCTTTGCTGATGGCTAATGGCGCGCTCCTGGCTGGCATCATAAATCAGAAAATCAACCAGTAAGGCCAGGGTGACGGCGACAACCAGAATGGAGGCGATATTGATCCATAGCAGGCGTTTGCTGAGGGCACTACGGTAGGGTTGGCGCATGCAGGGTTCCGGGTCGTTTATAAGTCGGTTATTAAACGCTGGCACAAATGCAGCGCTTGATCATAGTCGAAGTTATCCAGCGCACTGACCAATTCCAGCCAGGTTGCCTGGTATAGGCTGCCTTGAAAAGCCTGATCCATCTCCTGCAGCCAGGCCTCATCAATAAACTCACTTTGCCGTAGGGCTTCGCGCAAGTGCTCGAGCTGTTGAAACAAATCCGTGCTGGACTTTTGAGGACCGAACTGAACTGAACAGCTGTTCTGCGACGGTTGCTGACTTTCTTCCAGGTAAGCAGCGAGCTCAACCTGAAGTTGATCCAGCGCCTGCTGGAAAGTTTGGATAGCCTGGTGACTGGGTGCCTGCTGTTTCTTCAGCAAGGCATCCAGATGAGTAGCCTGCTCGGCCAGGGGTGGCAGGCTGAGGTTGCCAGCCACGCCTTTTAAACTGTGGGCCAGTTTCTGGGCCGTTAAAAAGTCTTCGGGTGAACTCTGGTCATTCAAGTCTTGAAGCTGATCGACCAAAGGCCGGTAGTCTTTTTCCAGTTGCTCGGCAAACTGGCTGAGCAGGCGTGAGTAGAGCGCCTGATTACCACCCAATAAGGCCAGGCCTGCGCCAGGGTCAATATTTTGCCAATGAGAAGGCCATTGGGATTTATCTGTAGTTGGCTTCATGGGTGCATCCAGCTGCATATATTGCTTAACCACCTGGTACAAGGCCGGTGTTTCGATTGGCTTGGCCAGGTGGCCATTCATGCCTGCATCCAGAGCTTTTTGCTTGTCTTCGGCTAGGGCTGCAGCGGTTAAAGCGATGATGGGCGTGATGTTGTTGCGAGTACGCAGCGCCCGGGTGGCTGCATAACCATCCATGACGGGCATTTGAATATCCATCAGAATCAAGTCGAAGCTCTGAGCAGAAGCTGCTGCAACTGCTTCTTCACCATTTTCGACCAGAGTGACCTCCAGTCCCATGCCTTGCAACTGGGCCTGGGCAACTTCCTGGTTGATTGCATTGTCTTCAGCCAGGAGAACACGACCATGGATGGAAGCCAATTTTTCTGCAGTGAAGGAGAGGCTTTCACTGAGCGTGGCTTGCTCAGCAAGGGTGCAGGGCACCAGGGGTAACTCAAAGTTAAAGCAGGAGCCTTGATTAAGTTGGCTTTGCAAATAAATACCCTGTCCACCCAGGGCTTCTACTAGCCGTTGACTGATGATTAAGCCTAACCCTGTGCCGCCATGTTGACGAGCGATAGAACTGTCAGCCTGGGAAAAAGCCTGAAACAGTTTTTTCTGCTGTTCCTGGCTGATACCCATGCCGGTATCTTCAACAACAAAAGTGACCCAGTGCGTTTGATTTGGATCGCTTTGTTTTAAACCCAGTGTAACGCGTACCTCACCCTGCGCAGTGAACTTGATGGCATTACCCAAAAGATTGGTAAGAATCTGCCGGATTCGCAAGGCGTCACCATGATAGGCCTGGGCTACTTCGTCAGTAACCTCTAGGTACAGGCGTAAACCCTTGTCGGAAGCTGGCTGGGCAAAGAGACTATGCAGTTCATCCAGTAACTGGGGCAGAAAGAAAGGCTGGGGGTCAATGAGTAGCTTGCCCGCTTCGATCTTGGAGAAATCCAGAATATCGTTAAGGATGCCCAACAATAAGCGCCCGGACTGATTGATCTTGCGTAGTTGATCGCGCAGGCGAGTAGGATCTTTTTCGCGGGCACCCAGTTCACTGAGGCCGATAATGCCATTCATGGGGGTGCGGATTTCATGGCTCATGTTGGCCAGAAAATCCGATTTAGTCTGGCTGGCTAAATCGGCTTCACGCCTGGCCTTTTCAAGTGCCGCCTCAGTTTCTTTAATGCGAGTGATGTTGAAGTGAGTGCCCATCATGAATTTGGGCTGGCCCGATTCCGTGTAATTGGTCACCTTGCCTCGGCCTTGTATCCAGGTCCAGTCACCCTGTTTGTTCTTAAGCCGAAATTGCGCTTCAAAACTTTGCTGCTGAGCCATCTGCTGCTCAATAACTGCGAAAGTTTGTTCACGATCATCTTTGTGTATCAGCTCTTGAAACGCCTCCAGGCTCATGGGGAATTCATGCGGCTGATAACCTAGCTGGATGAAGGCCTCATCAGACCAGTTCATTTCGTTGGTGAGCAGATCCCAACTCCAGAGCCCAGTATCGGTAGCTTCCATGGTCAGTCGGAAACGAGCTTCGGTTTCCTCCAGGCGAAGCTGCTGGGTTTTGGCATCGGTAAAATCGGTAATATAGCCATGCCAGAGGGTGGAGCCATCACTCAGGCGTTCCGGCTGTGCTTGGCCCTGCAACCAGCGCTCTCCCTTGCCCGGTAAAAACACCCTGTACTCGGCACTCCAGGTGGAGAGTTCTTGAGCAGACTCTTCAATGCTGGCAGCAATTTTCGGCAGATCGTCCGGGTGTACAACACTAAAAACCGGAGTAGCATCCTCACTCACATCAGAAGGCTTAACGCCATACACTTTTTCTAAAGAAGGGGTGGCAAAAGGAAAGTTGCTGCTACCATCAGGGTAAAGACGGTATTGATAGAGTACTCCTGGCACGTTGGCAGCCAGGCGGTTAATATTGGTTTTCAGTTCATAGTCTTCGGTAACATCGGTATGGGTGCCGACCACACGCAACGGGCGACCGTCTTGATTCCAGGAAAAGACCTTGCCACGATCTAAAATCCACTTGTAACTACCGTCCTTACAGCGAACCCGGTGGGTGTTCTCATAAAGCGGTGTTTGCCCAGAAAAATGCCGTTCAAGATTAGCATAGGCAGCGTCCTTGTCTTCCGGGTGAATGCGCGAGTCCCACTCATCCAGCGAATCACCCACCTCATCTTCAGCATACCCCAGCATGGACTTCCAGGTTGGCGAGAAGTAAACCTTGTTGGTTTCGGCATTCCAGTCCCAGACCCCGGTTTGCGTGCCTTCCAATACAGCATGCCAGAGGTGTTCATTTTTCTGATCTGGGTTTGTATGCATTTGTTTCTCTTCTAATGATGGCTCTATCCCTGAACAATATCCTGTTCGAGCTGATCAAGGCACTGAACAACTTGCTGACTGGCATCCTCCATAGCTTCTAAAGCGGCTGCCATGGCTTCAAAGTCACCGTAACCACCGGCTTCCAAAGCTTGGTTGCCATAGGTATGGACGGCCTTGTGAGGCACATCCATATCCTGGAAGCTTTGCAGGTGTTGATATTTACGCGATCCATAGCCTTCAAAATACCATTTGCCCAAGCGACAGTTGCAGTGATCAACCATCAGTTCACTAAAGCGTTGTTGATAAATGCGTTGGTAAACCTCATTTTTCCAAACGGCATGATCCAGCTTTACAGTATTTAAAAAAGAAATGGTTGTGGTCTCATAGATCACTCTTTGCATGTGTTCAGAGCGACGAATGACTTCTCCAACCATGGCATCAATTTGATTGGATGAAGATGAAACTTCTTCTGCGCCGAGCAGGTTACCATCGACGCTCTTTTTTATATGAGTGGCCTGAGAAACAATGTCTGAAACCA
Organism: Marinospirillum celere; assembly: GCF_900112235.1. Classification (GTDB taxonomy): domain Bacteria; phylum Pseudomonadota; class Gammaproteobacteria; order Pseudomonadales; family Halomonadaceae; genus Marinospirillum; species Marinospirillum celere. The sequence goes on from NZ_FOLH01000001.1 coordinate 146,586, forward strand.
AATGGTCAATTTGTTCACTGGCTTCTTTTGCCTTGTTAGCCAGTTGACGAACCTCGTCGGCAACAACTGCAAAGCCGCGGCCATGTTCGCCTGCTCGAGCTGCTTCAATAGCTGCATTGAGTGATAAGAGGTTGGTCTGGTCAGAAATTTCCTGAATACTAGAAATTAACTGCCCGATGCTCTGAGCGGTAGCTTCAAGCTTTTCTGCTTCATGTGAACTGCTGCTTGCTTGCTGTTTGATGCTTTCCGAACGGGTTTCAAGTTTACTAACTGCAGCACGTGTCTGAGAAAAAACATCGTCCAACAATTTTAGTGCTTTTCGCTCTTCAACTAGAGCTGCCGAGCTGGCCGCCATGCCCTCGCGAATTGTTTGCAGCATCACGCCGCCTCTTAAAGAAGTTGCCATACCTTGGGCTTGGCCGTGCTTTTGAGATTCCGCTTTCAGTGTCTGTAGCTCAGCATCTCTGGCTTGCAAGAGGTGATCCTTTTCAGCTAATTGCGCTTGGTATTCCTTGATCTGGCTATCCATCTGAGCCTTTAGCTCTCGCACTTGTTGTTTTAAGTGGGCGTTGAACATGGAAAACTAATCCTTTTGATGTTGTTTGCGTTTTTAATCAAAGCTTGAATTTCTGAACTATCTTTTCAAGCGGTTAGGCTCACTTCGCCAGAGAACAATGCTAATTCGTTAGCCGCTAGCGAAGGGGAAAGTTACGGAACACCTGGAGCTTTTTGGTCAGCTATTTTTGCACCATAGTAAGGCATTAAGTAGCTTAAAGAAATACCAATGTATATGAATGTAATAAAGTGTTAACGGATTCGGATTCTGCGTTCATGCAGTGAGTATCTAATTTGAAGGCAAGGGTAAAGAAACAGCCTTGCCCGATGGCGCCTGAGCTCCTCCGGGTGTGCAAAGTCGAATCGTTCGTTGGGTTTGCTAGTTCAAAATCTGGTTCTTGAAATTTTTATTATGAAAAAGCAGCCGCTGTCGTCAACCCTCCTGCACTGATTTCCTGGTGTGCTTAGATGCCTGCGGCGGTGGGACTCTTTACCGAGCTCATGAGCCACAATTTAAGTTGTAAGTAAGTTTGTCAGCGCTGTTTGTACTGGGTAGGGCAGTAGCCGCGACTTACTTCAGGACTACGAAGTTGAAGGTGTTTAGTGGCTCGGCCTGAAACGCGCTTGCGCCAGAGCTTAAAACTGCCAGGTTTAAGTGATTGGCGCATGAAGACTCGAACTTCTTTCTCGTTCAAGCCGAACTGCTCTTTTATAGCCTCAAAGGGTGTCCTATCTTCCCAGGCCATTTCAATAATTCGCGAACGTTCAGCTTCTGATAGGGTGGCTTTTTTAAAAGACATACTGTGCTCTTGATGTTAGAAAGTTGGCTAAAGCTCTAGTACTCAAGATAAGGCTCAGCAATTGCAGTGATATCCAATTTAACCCCTAGACGTTGTGCGAGTAAGAAAAGGCCAGCTAGCTTTCTGTGTAAAAGAAGAGCTTCGATGGGCGGTGCGTGCCAGTAATTTTGTTCGAAGCTAAGCTTTAGGCTGGCTTCTCTGAGCCGATCTGGAAGATTTGATGCTCCAAAGTCATAAAGTCCTGGCTGCGTAAGTGGTTCCGTAGCTAGATAAAATAGCTGTATAACCGAGGCCTTTTGGTTAGCTGTAGTATCGCTAGCAAAGTAGCCAAGGAGATGGGCTGCATGGCAGATGGCTGGCTCGTCTTTACTAAGGGCAGCTTTAAGTAGGTCGCGATATGCGATTGTAATCGGTTCAGGGTAGCGGTGCGCAGCTCCAAAGTCGATCAGACCCAGGCGCTGTGTTTCTGAATCAATAAGAAAGTTGGCGTAGTTAGGGTCAGTTTGGACATGTTTAAATTCGAAGAGCTCGCGGAAAAAAAGCTCGAAGAGGGCCCGAACCCAACGCTGGCGTTCTTCAGGATAACTGTTTTCAAGCTGCTCGATGGGGCTGCCCTGCAAAAAGCTCATAGCAAGAATGTTGCTCTTGCTCAATTCATAGTTTACTTCAGGTAGAATGAAATGATTTGTTTCGCTCAGAAGCTGCTTAAAAGTCTCCAATTGTTCGGCTTCATGCTGGTAGTCAGTTTCCAGCGTTAACTGAGCCTTGGCTTCCTTAAGCAGGGAACCAATATCCAGCTTTTCGGGTAAAAGACGGCTCCAACGCAACAAAGCTGCCACATTATCCAGATCACTTTCAATGCTTTGGATGACACCTGGGTACTGCACTTTGATTGCAAGGCACTGCCCATTTTTGGTTACGGCTTTATGCACTTGACCAATGGAAGCAGAGGCAAGAGGTTGATAACTGAAGAGCTTAAATTCTCTATGCCAATTCTTGCCCCAAGCCTGGGTAAGAACGGGCTCAAGTTGTGAGAGAGGCATGGAATGAGCGTCGTTACGCAGTCGAGCTAGAAGCTGAGCCAGTTCGGGCGGCATTAGATGCCCTGCATCCATAGACAATAATTGACCTAGCTTCATGGCAGCGCCGCGCATTTGTGACAAACGGTTACTGAGCCGAGACAGGTTGGCAGGTGTCAATGCCTGTTGCTGTAAGTCCCAGCTTTCACCCCTTCGCCAACGTCTTACCCCTTCGGTGACAATACTCCCAGCCATGCCGCCAGCCAAGCGACCAAGTTGGCTCATGCGGCTTAAGCGGCCAGAGTTTAGGCGACTCATAGGGCGGTTGGTCATTTTTAAACTCCATACTTGGCAAGGGTGGTTGGTTCTTTTACTCAATGTGAGTGGGCTATCTATTGATATCTACAGCTGATTAATCTTGCTCAAATAGGCCTCTGCGGTTTCCAAAATCAGGCTTTGTTGTTCAGAAGACATTTTTCGCCAGCTGGCATAGGGAAATTTCATGCGTGGGTTGGTCTGCAACTCAGCCTGATGACGCTGTAGAAAGTGCCAGTAGAGGCTATTAAAAGGACAGGACTTAGGGCCGGTTTTTTCATTCACCTTGTAATGACAGGCCTTGCAGTGATCGCCCATTTTGTTGATGTAGTTGCCAGAAGCAGCATAGGGTTTACTGGCCATCAAGCCGCCATCGGCATATTGACTCATTCCCCGAGTATTAGGCAGCTCCACCCATTCAATGGCATCAATATAAATACCCAGATACCAGGCATCAACCTGCTCTGGGTCCAGCCCCGCCAATAATGCAAAGTTACCGGTCACCATTAGACGTTGAATGTGATGGGCATAGGCAAACTCCAAAGATTGATCGATTGCCTGGCGCATACAAGCCATCTGCGTTTGCCCGTCCCAGAAAAAACTCGGTAAATCCCGGTTTGCCTGTAGATGGTTCAGCTGACCGTAATCCGGCATTTTTTCCCAGTAGAGCGCACGTACAAATTCGCGCCAACCGAGGATTTGACGAATAAAGCCCTCAACCTGCGCCAAAGTAATCTGCTGCGAGTTGGCTTGCCAGTGTTCTTCAGCTGAACGAATCACTTCCAGCGGATGCAGCATTTTAGTGTTTAAAGCAAAAGAGATGCGGCTGTGATAAAGGCTCCAGCATCGGCCAGTTAGTGCATCCTGATAGCGTCCAAAGTTAGGCAGGAGGCGTTGCAGGAAGTCGTCCAAAAGTATTAGCGACTCACTGCGTGTCACCGGCCAGATAAAGGTTTCTGCATCAATGCTACCCAGTGTTTTTAGGGCATGCCGCTGAATACGCTCGACAATGGGCTCGACATTGTGAGCAAACAGTAAGGGTTCGGGTGGCTGTAAGTCCTTGGGTAAGGCTTGGCGGTTGTCCTGATCATAATTCCACTGACCGCCCAGTGGCTGATGATCAGCATCCATTAACACCTGGTACTTTTTGCGTAGCTGCCGGTAAAAGTATTCCATGCGATGGTTGGGATACTCCTGCCAGGCATTTCTGCTGGTCAGAAAGTGCTCACTATCAACAGCCTGTACCGCTGCATTAAGCTGCTGGGCCAGTTGCTTCAGCTGTTGATCGAGGCGGTACTCATCCGGCAGCTGATACTCAAACACGCTGGCCTGGTGCTCAGCCATTTTAGCCTGGATAAGTGCAGGCAAGTCCTGATAAGCTTGAGTCGCATCCAGAGTCAAGTAATCGACTTGATGCCCAGCTTCCTGCAACTCCCTTACAAATTCCTGCATCGCAAGAAAAAAACCAACCAGCTTTTGGATATGATGAACAACATAACCCGCTTCCTGATGCAACTCAGCAATCAGGTAAACGACATCCTGGTTTTGTTGTTGAAACCAGGAATGGTTCAAATTCAGCTGGTCACCTAAAAGCAACCGAAGATTTTTAGCCATTAGTTTCTGCCTCTTGGTCGCAAGCACGCGCTTTGCCACGACAGGCTTTGCTGCAGTAGATGACTGCTTCCCAGTTGTTGCGCCATTTCTTGCGCCATGCAAAAGGTCGCTTACAGATCGGACAAACTTTTTCAGGTAAAAAAAGCTTTTTGTGCATGGCGACTCATTCTATTTTATTGTTACAGTATCGATACGATACTTATACCATAACGATGAGCAACTAGCTATGTCTGCTTCTAAATCCTTACCTTGTTCAACACTTCCTAAAATGGTTTTACTGTATTTGACAACAACAGGCCCGACGCTTTTGAAAGATCAAATTCTGGAGGTAAGCTTGGCAAGCATTGAAAAAGGTCAAATGCAAGAGCATTGGTATAGAATTATCGAACCGGAAAGTTTGTCGTCCAGTAGCATCTTTCAGTTGGGTATAACTACTAAAGATCTGGATCAAGCTATTTCCATTCAGCAGCTACAAAGCAAATTAGATGCTGTATGTGAAGACCAGTTAGTTGTTGGTTTCGGCCTTCGTGAGCAGTTAGCCTTTCTAAGAGCAGCGGGTATTCAGCTGAAGACAGGTCGAAGGCTTTGTCTGCAAAAAGCAGTCACCCAGTTGGAACCTAGCTGCTCAAAGAAGCAGGCTGGGCTTCTGGAATTGGCTGATTACCTAAAGCTTGTCGTTCTCCGTCCCTGGCGTGCACCTGATCGCCTGCTTATACTCTGGCAGCTGTTTCTCCGCTGGCAGAAACAAATCAACCAACAGCTTCCTGACTTGCTGAAGCAACAATATCAGGAACGCTTACTTCCTGTTCGCCTTAAGCCTGAGCAACTAAATCGTTTACCGGATACTCCAGGCGTTTACTTGATGTATCCTGCGTCTGACTCTTTAGGCAAACCGCCACTGCCTCTTTATATTGGGAAAAGCATTCACCTGCGAACAAGGGTTAAATCGCATTTCAGTGCAGACCAGCGTAGTAGTAAAGCTTTACGAATTGCTCAGAAGGTTCAGGCGCTTGACTGGGTAACTGCTGCCGGTGATTTGGGCGCTCAGTTGAAAGAAGCTCAGCTGATTAAGCAATTCCAACCATTGCTCAATAGACGGCTTAGACGACAAAAAAAGCTATTAACCTGGTGGCAACACAAGCCTGGCTCCCAGTTAAAGCTGGAGCCTCTTAACCTATGCCTAGGGTCGAAGCCTGGTCAAGCTTGGGGAATCTTTACAACGGCACGTCAGGCAAGAAAGAAACTAGAAAAAGAGTTAGAAGTCAATCGGCTCTGTCCATCTCTTCTTGGTATGCAAGATCATCAAAACGGCCAAGCTTGTTTTAATTATCAATTGGGACGCTGTCAGGGTGCTTGTTGCGGTAAGGAATCCCAAGAGGAACATCAAAAACGATTGGAAGCCTGCTTAAAAGACTGGCAATTCCATCACTGGCCTTGGAAAGGGGCGGTCTTGATTGAGGAAAAAGGTGCAGGTGGCAAGGAGTATCATTCAGTTAACTCTTGGCAGTACCTAGGCAGTGCGTCAACAGTAGTTCAAGCCTGGAAAAATTCTGAAGCCACGCCGGAGTTTTTTGATCCTGACACCTATCGTTTATTGAAAAGTGTCCTTCAGGACTTTTTTAAAGACGGTCTTTTAGGCCCAATGCAAAGCCAGGCTACTTGGCAAGGCAGTAGATTGAGGATATTAATTCACTAGTCCTCTGCTTTTGATTGAGGTTTGACTGTGCGTGTGCTTATTTCGTCAATCAACTGCTTTGGCGATAAGCGCGATTTTAGCAGTGCGGCTTCAACTGTATTGTACTCTTCTTGAGTCAAGTCTGAAGCTGACAGGATAACCACTTTTGCATTGGGGTGGCTGTGTCGGATTTCCGGTAACAAATCCCAGCCAGAACCGTCCGGCATGCCTAGGTCAAGGAGTATAAAATCAAAATCTTCTGTAGCTAGCGCTCTTCTTGCGTCTTTAAGGCTAGCTGCCATTTTAAAATTAACATGTTCACCTACCATACTGCAGATCACGTTATGCAGGTCGATATCATCTTCGACATGTAATATGCGCAGGTTTTGATGCTGATGTTCGGATAGGTTCTTTTGTACCAGATTCGTCAGGCGGCCCTGGTCAATTGGCTTGGTTAGCCAGTCAATGTTGAGTAGATCGCCATTGATTGCAAGCCTACCCTCTTCGATTTTGGCTGAAATGACAATAATAGGTAAGTGTGCTGTTTTTGGTTCACCTCGCAGCTGTTGAATAATATCTAGCCCACAGATATCTGGTAACGCAATATCCAGAGTAACGAGGTCATAAGACACTGTTTTTATACTGTTTAAGGCATCCTTACCTGTATAAGCAGTCTCCACTTCATAGCCTGCTTCGTTGAGCATTATGCTTAATAGATTAGCAACATCAGGATCATCCTCAACTATCAGTAAGCGAGGTTTCTTATTCTCTGTTGCTTGCGTAGTGACAAGAGAGCGATTAGTAGTGGATTGGTGCAAGGGTAATTCAAAGAAGAAGCGTGAGCCCTTGCCTTCCGTCGATTCAAAATCAATACGACCTCCCATTTTTTCAATCAGTTCGCGGGATATCGAGAGGCCTAAACCGGTTCCCTCTTTTGCTCGCGTATCTGAAGCATCTGCTTGAGCAAAACGCTGAAATATTTTGTCCCGAAATGAATCTGCAATGCCGGGACCTTTGTCAATAACGCTTACTGTAACCTTGTCACTGTCTGATTCGATGTCTAGTGTTACTTCCTCAAAATCAGGTGAGAATTTAATTGCATTGGAAATAAGGTTGGCGAGAACCTGCATCAAACGTTGGCTATCTACCCGAACCAGTGTTTCTGGAGTATTACCAGCGACTCTAAGCGTTATTCCGCGGTCGCTTCCATAGTTTCGGTGTGATTCTAGGGCCTGCTCGATTAAGGGCATCAAAAACTGAACTTTCATATCAAAATGCAATTTTCCTGCAGCAATTTTTTCAATATCAAGCAAATCATTAATTAAGTAGGATAATCGTTGGCTATTACGATAGGCTGTTGTTATTAAATTTTTAGCTTTCTCAGGCAAGTCACCAAAAGTGCCACCTACAATTAAGCCCAAAGCACCAGAGATGGAAGTTAGAGGAGTGCGCAATTCATGACTAACTGTAGAGATAAACTCACTTTTTAGCTTGTCTATTTGTTTTTGTTCAGTAATATCTTCGGCAATACTCAGGTAGCCAGTAACCTCATCTGCATCATTTCGCAAGGTGGTTACTACCAAAGATACGGAGATAGGATAACCGCTTTTGTGAAGATACGTCCATTCGCTCTTTTCTGAACCAAACTGGTCAGCTTTTTCAACAAATACTCTAAAGCCTTCAATAGGGCGCCCTAGCTCCTGACTTAGTCTTTCAGCGCGTTCCTCAATCTCGGCATCCAAATGCATTACGGCAGGGGTTTGTTTCCCTACCATTTCGCTTTCTTTGTAACCCAGCATCCTTTCAGCACCCCTATTGAAGGCAGTGATCAAACCCTCTGTATCAGTTGCGATTATGGATATTTCAGATGCTGAGTCCAGCACATTAGCCAAAAAGCGTTCTGCTTGACGCACTGCAAGATTGGCTGCTTTTTGTTCACTTGCTAGACGATTCATAGCCCGGGCCAAAGCAAAGACTTCAGTATTTCCTACTTCCTTGAAGTCATTTTCAATACGTCCCGCATCAGCCATTTCGTCAATGCGTTTTGTCATTTCTACCAGTGGCTGAGTCAAACTGCGAGCAACCCAGATACCCAGCGTTGCGATCAAAAGTGTTAAGGTTAGGGCGATAGATAAAAACTGAAGAAAAGCTTTGCGAGCTGGTGCTACAACTTCGCTGTAAGGAAGAGCACGTAATACAATCCATTTGGGAGAAGCTAACTGCATGCTGGCAACCAGGTATTGTTGTTCTTGATAGTTAACTAAGGAGCCAGGTGGTGTAAGCGACAAGGCCGCATCAACTAACGGGTCTTTCCCCTCTTCAGGAAGAGGTTGAGGTTTATTAAACCGTTCACGCATGGAGACAAATAAACGGTGTTCTGGGTCGATAATTAAAGTGGTAGCACTAGTTTTGGTTTCGACGCCCTTTGCCTCTTCTAGAAGCGGGGTGTTAGCAAGATCTAGTATGCCTCCTGCATAGGCAAGAATATCGCCATCGACAGATAGCACTGGATGTAAATAAGAGAGGAGTGGTAAGCCAGTTACACGGCCAAGAATTGGCTCAGAGATTACAGACTCTTTAGTTTCTTTAGCGCGGCGAAAATGTGGGCGATCTGCATAGTTAGTACCTAAGCGGCCTTCAGCAAATTGGCTTTCAGCAATGGCCGTAGCTTTGGAATCAAATACAATTAAGCCATCAGGAAAGAGGTCTTTGGCAACAGAGGGTTGACGCAAAAGATGTTGCATTGCCTCTTTGCTCAACAGCTCTCCATTCGCGTTTAGCAAGCGCGCTGCGAAAGCTTCTAAGCCAAGTACCCGATGTTGTTGTGTTAGCTCAAGCTCAGTGGACAGCCTATTTATTTCTGCAAGATTACGTTCAGTAACTACCAGCTCGTAGTTAGCTACTTCCAGTTGATAGACGGTTAGCAGCATACCAGCAACCAAAGTGCAGCTAGTCACCAGAACGAGAAGCATAATGCGCAAACTCAGTGACAGGTTCATCAGGAAGCTTCCCTTGGTAAGAGGATGAAAAACTCACCACCACCGTCTTTGGCATCACGATAACCCACTTTGCCGTCAAGTTGCTGACAGATTTCGCGAGTAATAGCTAAGCCCAAGCCGCTACCTGGGAGCTTACGGGTATCACTACTATCAGCTTGAGAAAAACGCTTAAATAGCTGGTGGCGAAAGAGAGGGTCGACACCAGGGCCTTTATCTCGCACAGCTATTTCAACCTGGGCTTCTTTTAGTTGAACCTTTAATTCAACAAACTCGGTTTTAGGTGAAAACTTAATCGCATTAGAGAGGAGGTTCGTGAGGGCCTGTATCAAGCGTTGGCCATCAACATTGACCTGACAAGTTGGTAAGGGTTTAGAGTATCTAACGCCAACCTGGTGCTGTAAAGCATAGCTATTCATGGAGTCCACAGCTTCGCCAATCAAAGGTGCAAGTGGCTGACTAGTAAGGTGCATGGGCATTTTACCAGCGACCAGTTTTTCCATATCCAGCAGATCATTAATAAGCGCAGTTAAACGCTGTGCATTACGATCAGCGGTGCTGAGCAGTGTTTTTGCTTTATCTGGAAGTGAACCTGCTGCCCCACCAATCAATAACAGTAGTGAGCCGCTAATCGAGGTTAATGGGGTGCGCAGTTCATGACTGACGGTAGCAATAAACTGATCTTTCATTTTTTCCAGTTTGCGCCGTTCGCTAATATCTTCTATCAGCGACCAGATCACTTTGCGTCCATCTTTCTCCTGGCTGACCATGCCTTGTAAGCGTACTGGATAGCGGCTGCCATCTTTACGGATATACTCTTTTTCAAAAGGGCCATAACGCCCTCTAGCTATCATGCTAGCCAAAGCTTTTTCTTCTTCTGGAGCATATTCTTTTGGCGTAACATCCCAATAACTCAGAGATGTAAACTCATCGCGGGTGTAGCCAGTAGGTGCAAGCAGTGCATCATTTAAGTCAATAAACTTTCCAGTTTCAAAGTCATTGAGTGCGATGCCGATAGGAGAGAATTCGAATAAGCCTCGTAAACGTGCTTCATTTTGCTCCAGTGCAAGCCTGGACTCTTCTTGTTGATGAATATCCTGAAGGTATCCATGCCAAAGAGTGCTGCCATCAGCTAGTCTTTCAGGCTTGGCTTGACCAATAATCCAGCGATAGCCTTTATTCGCCTGCCTTACTCGGTAAGTTGCTTGCCAGTATTCGAGTGTATTGGCTGAGTGCTCTATGGATTCAGCAACGAATCCCATGTCATCAGGGTGTATGCATTGAAGCGCAGGACTAGCATCCTCAGCAGCCTGCTTTGGAGTTAAGCCATATAATGATTGAATTTGAGGTGAACTAAACGGGAAGGTCATATGGCCGTTAAGATATCTGCGAAACTGATAAGTAACTCCAGGGAGTTGAGCCATTAGCTTAGTTAGCCGCTCATTCACTAGGCTTTGAGTGAGGGTATCAGCCAACCAGTGTGCCAATAGGCGCACAAAGAGTTGCTCGCTTTCAGTAAAAGCTTCTGCGCGGGCTTGACTAGAAGAAAAGTTCAGAGTGCCGAAAGGTTTTCCTTCAACTTCAATAACTATGCCTGCATAGCTACCCAGAGGATTGGCTTGATAACAGGGATGGCTAAAAAGTTCGCTATGAAGAGGATCTTCAGTGTTGGCTATATACAGCTCTTTATCTTTAATTCTTTCCTTTGAAACCAGTAATTGGCACCAGGTCTGATCTAGAGAGAAACGTTGTCCTGCTTCTACTACCGTGCCTGCTTTGGAATTGACCCAGCGAGCTATATAGACTTCACCATCAATCTGGCTGAGAATAGCCATATCTGATTGCATGTATTCTCTGGCTACAGACAGGGCATAGTCGATTTTAGTGTCCAGGGATTCTTGCTTGGTAAAAGCGACTTCATTGAGTAAGACCAAAGCATCCTGGTGTTGGCTCAATTGGCTGGCTGTATTGTGTTCGCGCGTAATATCAACAATAAAGCCCTCAAGTACTTGGGGCAGGCCGGTGTTACTGTTTACACACTTTCCGTGTTCCTCAACCCACCGCCATACTCCGTCACGATGCTGAATGCGGTACTCCAGGCGCCATTCAAAATTGTCTGTCATCGCTTGAGTGACTGTTTCATAAACTCGTGAGGTATCGTCCGGGTGTATTAAGCTGGCATAAGTAATATGTTTGTTATCGATCAAATCCTCGGGAGTGTAACCGGTTATCTCGCTCACCTTTCCACCAATGTACAACATACTCCAGTGCTCATCTGCCAGGCAGCGAAAGGTGACTCCGGGCAAGTTTTCGATTAGGGATGCCATTTCATCCTGACTAGCCAATAACTCTGCTTCCAGGCCTGATGCAGCTCTCCGGCGAAACTCATCTGCTTGGACGAGCTCTTCCACCATGGCAGCATAATCGAGCAGTATTGCGGTTTGATCATCAGAAAAGCTTCTTGGTTTGGTGTCTATTAAGCAGAGGGTGCCAATAGGGTAACCACTAGAGGTGTAGATAGCTGCGCCAGCATAAAAGCGAATGTTAGGGGCGCCAGTTACCAGGGGGTTGTCAGCAAAACGAGAATCTTCCAAAGCATTTTCGACGATGAAAGGCTTCCTGGTAAGAATCGTGTGGCCACAAAAGGAAATATTTCGTGATGTTTCTTCGGCATCAAGACCTTGACGGGATTTGAACCACTGGCGATCTCGGTCAATTAGAGAAACGAGCACTATAGGTATGGAGAAGGCTTGGCGAGCAAGACGTGTAATCCGATCAAACCTCGGTTCAGCTCCAGAATCAAGAAGGCAGCTCTCATTCAGTGCTCTTTGGCGCTCGTGCTCATTCTTTGGAGTCGGTGGTGTTAGCATACAAGGCTTTCCCGTGTTAGAGCTTTACCGAGTTACGTGGATTGTTGCATTCAGGCACAAGCCAGACAAACCCTATTTCGACCACTCTGTTTTGCCTGATAAAGTGCCTTGTCGGCGTGCTCTATCAAGGCATCAGCACTTGCATCAGAAAACTGCTTGTTATCGAGCACCCCGGCCGAAAGGGTACAGGAGAAGTAGGTATCGCCAGAGGAGAATTTGATTGCCTCAAAAGCTTCACGCAGATTATCAACCATTTTGAAGGCATCGTCAGCTTCACAATCAACAAGCAAGAGAGTGAACTCTTCTCCGCCATAACGCCCTAGCTTGTCTGTACTTCGAAAATGCTGGCGAAGTAGCGTTCCCACCGCAGAAATGACTAAGTCTCCAACGGGATGACCGTAGGTGTCATTCACTTGTTTAAAATGATCAATATCAAGCATCACTAAACTGAATGTTTGTGGTTGGCGTTGAACGTAGTTCCAGTGGCTCTGTATTGCTTCTTTGATACTTGCGTGTTTCAAAAGTCCTGTCAGGGCATCTTTGCTGCGCGATGCCTCGAGTTGGCGTAATTTATGCACTTGTGATTTACATAAGCGAGCCAAAAGCTCAGTGTCGATTGGCTGCTCTAAAAAAATACCACCACCCATTAACAGCGCTTGGTTTTTCAAGCTGCTGTTGGACTCATTCGCAATGTAAATGATAGGTAAATGGGCCCAGCGTTCTACTTGGCTAAGTAGAGCAGTTAATTCCTGACCATTCACCTCGGTGAGCCAAAGGTCTAGCAAGATCAATTCAGGATTAAATTCATTCAATGACTCAAATAATTGCTGGGGTTCACTGAGTGAATAGACCAGCATGTCCGCTTGTTCAAGGGCAGTTTGAAGTGTTTGTGAGAGACGGGAATTTGTTTCAAGAATCATAACCCGTCCCGGCTCAGAGCTTTCTACTTGAAATAGTTCTGATATATGTCTTGTCAAGCTAATCATGTTTAGCGGCTTGACAAAGTAGCCTTTGCCGTCATTGCGTAGAGCCTGCAGTCTGGCATCAAATGTATCCTCTGCTCCAAAAAAATACTTAGGACAAGTGAAGTCTTTCAGAAGGGTCTTCCAGGAACCTAAGTGTTCAGGTTTGGCTGATAATGTTTGATTGGCGCGATGGTCGATGAGTAATAAATCTGGTGCAGGTTTGGAAGGGTTGTTTAACTCTTGAAGGTCAGTAATATGGTGAACTTCAAAACCAAAACTTTTCAGCTGCTGCGCAGTAAACTCAGCGAGAATGGCGTCTCTCTCGATCAGCCAAATGCAGGTATTGCCATCTGCCTTGCTTGTTGAACTGGACTCAATGCTAGCAGAAGCTTTTTGTTTTTTATCGGATTCAAGCGAAGCGCGTAGTTGAGCAATCCACTCTCTTGCTGGAAGGGGTTCATCGGGGGCGTTTGCTTGGTTTAATATTTTTGCGGTTGCCTGCTCAAATCTTCTAGCCTGCTGGCCCACCTGATTAAACCCAAAAGAGCCTGCGGATCCAGAAATTGAGTGCAGTGTTGAGTGAAGCTCCTCTAGATATTCATCAGACTGGGCTTTCTCCAACAGTCGTCCGGCAAGTAACTCCAGATGGTTAAGATTTGATTCAAGTCTAGATAAGTAGGATTCTTTTAATGCTTCTAGTCGATCCTTGGGGGTGCCGATAGGATTTGAGTTAACCATGATGCTTACTCCATATTTCGCGGATTTTGTCAGCTAGAGTCATGGGATCAAAAGGCTTTGAAATGACGTGATTTACTCCGATCTCACGATAACGCTGAAGGTCTTCAGAGTGAACTTTAGCAGTCATAAAGACAACAACTGTAGCGCTTGAAACTGATCCTTGATTTCTAAGGGCTTCCAGAGTGGTAGGCCCATCCATGCCCGGCATCATGACATCAAGTAAAATCAACTGGGGTAAAAAGTCATCCACTTCTTCTAGTGCCTTGGCGCCAGACTCACAGATCTTGAGATTGAAGCCTCCAATATCTTGAAGGGCTATCGAAGAGATTTCCCTGATATCTTGATCATCTTCAACATAAAGTATTTTTTCAAGAGAAGTCACATCCGGCCTCCAGAGAAGTAAAGGTTTACTGTTGTTGATTGTAATCAAATTTTGCAGAATTGGCACTACTTTAAGATCGGTTTAAATTCAGTAGTGGTACGGGCATTATAATTAATAGCTACTGGATAGATCGATGAGTTGGTAGAGACTGGTAGTGTGATGGGGAGGGGGAACAGGGTTGAATGCCAAGCACAAAAAAAACCCACCAAAAGGGGTGGGTTTTTGTTCAAGCTAAATTACAAGTTATTAGATAACTTGAATTTTTGCAGCTTGCTGGCCTTTGGGGCCGGTAGTCACATCAAAGGAAACCCTTTGATTTTCAGCCAGAGATTTAAAGCCATCAGCAAGAATCTCTGAAAAGTGAGCAAACAGGTCGCTGCCACCATTTTCAGGAGTAATGAAGCCGAAGCCTTTAGCATCGTTGAACCACTTAACTGTACCAGTTTCCATATCGTAATACCTTTGGTTTAAAATTTATCAGAACTTTTAGAAAATATTTTCCAAGCCCATTGTCGCAAGAATCAAGCAAGGTCTATATAAAGCGCTGAAAAACCGAAGGGTCATCACTACAGAACTGTTCCAAACACTGACTTGCTACCTACAAGACCCACAGTGCGCCTTTTAAATACTCCCGTCAAGGTTTATTTAAGAATAAAGTTTTTGATCGCATGGTCCAGGTCTTCAGTTAAAGCTTGCATTTGATGGCTGGACTCAACAGTCATCTGCATTTTTTCACCTGCTTCCGTCGCCAACTGTCCTATTTGAGTGATGTTGCGGTTGATCTCTTCAGCAACGGCACTTTGTTCTTCTGTTGCGCTGGCAATCTGCACATTCATGCCATTGATATTACTGATTCCTTCAAGGATTTCGGCTAGTGCTTGGCTAGTGGTTTCAATGCGATTCAGAACTTCAGCCATTTCCTGTTGGCTGGTTTGCATTTCTTTTACGGCATCCTGGCTGCGTGTTTGAAGGCCTGAAATAATCTGACTGATCTCTTCAATTGATTGATGGGTATTGGATGCCAGGGTGCGCACTTCATCAGCAACCACCGCAAAACCACGTCCGCTATCACCAGCCCTGGCAGCTTCTATGGCGGCATTTAAGGCGAGCAGGTTGGTTTGTTCGGCAATTTGTTTGATGACATCTAGCACACTGCCAATTTGTTCTGAATCCTGTTTGAGTTCACCGATAGAGAGGCCGGTATGGCTGATTTGCTCAGCCAGTTGCCGGATGGCAGCAATGGTTAGATTGAGGTTTTCTTGCCCTTGTTGGGCTTGCTCTTCGGATTGACTGGCATTATCTGCCGCTTCTTGGGCATTTTGTGAAACTTCACGGAAGGAAGCGGTCATCTCATTCACTGCTGAAATCAGTTGATTCAATTCGGCTTGTTGCCGCTGGGTCAGTTCAGCAGATTTTTCCAGGTTTTTCAGGTTGTCAGGTAGTGCAAGCGTTAACTGTTGGTTGGCTGACTGGGTTTGAAAAAGCGTCGAGTGCAGCTGTTGAATAAAAGAGCTAATACCCTGACCTGTTCGGCTATGTGCCTGGGTAGTGGAAGTCTGTAAATAAACTTTACCGTCAATCACATCCATCTGATTAGTTAGCTGCGCAATTTCTTCAGCCTGTTTGCCGTCACGCTGGCCTTTGATGGCCATGATGACGAGTATAAAGGTTTCGAAGACGACGAAGCCTGCGTGAAGCATCCTATGCCAAGGCCTGTATGGTGCTCAAAAACATAAACGCCGGCATCTGCTTCCTGCAAGAAGTTAAAGCTTAAATGATGGATAGCGATTAAAGCAGCAGCAGCAACTATGGGTAGCCAATCGCGATAATAAAGAAGGAAAGCAAGTAACACAAAAATTCCAAAGTGCATTTCAATCAAACCATGTGCTTGATGAATGTGGAGAGCCGCCCACACCATGAAAGCTAAGCCTTGGCTAACACGTGTAATTCTGTTACCTGGCAGCATCCAGGTCAAAACACTGGGAACCAGTGCAGCAGGCAAGCCAATAATCAGGGCTTCTGTCCAGGTTCCATACCAACTTGCCAGACTCAAAGCAATCAAGAAAAGCAGCCACTGTACCCAGACCATTAAATAATCGCCGGAGCTGTGGAGGCCATGCATGCTGAAGGCTTCGGTATTTTTTAAGCTGGGTTTGAGCATGGTTTTAGTACTCTTGTTCGATATAGAAAGTCATTAAGTTTTTTGGCCAGCTTCCCAGGGACAAAAACATCCTCTTGAGGAGGATAGCTGGGTCGAAAGCCTGCCCTGTTTGATGAGCTGATCCAGTACTGTTTCCACATTTTGGCCGGGGGTGGATGAGCAGTAGATGCTTTCGCTGTAAGCCCCTAGATAGGCAGGTTCTATCTGTTGATTAAAAACCAAAGCGAGGGGGCTGCCTGCGAACTCCAGATTATTTGCAACAAATGCCGGTTGGCCAAAGGTTTCTTCGGCAATCTTAATTTGCGATGCATCTGGAACAGCAATTCTGAAATCTACGCCGAGAGTCGAGTAATTATTGATAATTTCCTGGACATGGGCTTGATTAAAGCGACTACACAAACAGTCCTTGTCGAAGAAATGAACGACTAAAGCATGCTGTTCTTCAGAACTTAGGTGCAGCTTTTCTTTGAAGTCATCAGGAATTTCCAGGACTTGAGTGTTTTCATTGAAAGCAAACTGATGGCGAAACTGAAACCACCAGAACGCAAAAACTGTGGAGGCTAGCCAGAGTGCTATCAGCGTATAAGCCACTGAAAGCTTGTTTCGGGGAGATAGTGTCAGCATTAAGAGCTGCCCATGAAATTAAGTATTGATTGGCTAGATGTTACTCTTTGGTTACCTAATTTAGCGCAAAAAAACATTTTTGCATAGCCGCTACTCAGAGCCGCTACTCAGAAAAGGCCAGTCAGCCGCATCGACGGAGTAAAGGGGAACGCCCGAAGTTGCGTCGCCTTGCCAAAGTCGGGTGAAGTCACCATCAGGGTCATAGAGGGCAGCCTGTTTTTCCAGATTAAAATGCCTGGAGCCGCGTGGATCAGCACCCACGCCTGCCAAGTATTGCCAATTGCCCCAATTGCTGCCGACATCATAGTCAATCAGCTCTTGCTCAAACCAGGCTGCACCATATCGCCAGTCAAGCTGTAATTCGTTGACCAGGCAGCTGGCAACCAGTTGGCGCCCGCGGTTTGACATCCAGCCCGTTGCTTTGAGTTGTTTCATGCAGGCGTTAATCAAGGGCCACTGTGTTTCGCCTTCACACCAAGCTTTGAACCTTTGCGGGTAAAAGCTGGTGAGTGGTTTACGGCCTTGAATACCCTGAAAATGAAAGAGGCGAGCTCCGTATGTTAGTGCATAGAGTTGGAAGTATTCCCGCCACATGAGCTCAAAGAAAATCCAATAGGTGGATTCATTAGCTTTTTTAGAAGCTTCATAATTCGCAAGCTCTTGAAGGATTTGGCGAGGTGATAAGCACCCCTGGGCTAACCAGGGTGAAAAGCCGGTCGATTGAAACCGCCCTTGAAGAGCGTTGCGCGTTTGCTTGTAAGTTGAAGGCTGATCAGTGGAAAAATACTCGGCAAGATGTGCTTGAGCTGACACTTCACCGCCCGTGGTCAGAGGTTGAGTTGCCTGGCTGGAGTTGGGTAACTCCTGTAGACCTAGTGAGCCCTGTTTGGGTGATGGTGGCAATTCAGTAATAGGTTCAAAAGCGGACTCAATCTTGAGTTGCTCAACCTGCTTACGAAATTGTGTAAAAGTACCTGGAAGCTGCGAAAGGGAGAAAGGAATTTCGTCGAGATCCCAAATGCGTTGGGTATTCAGTTGCTGTATAGAAAGGTCTGTGAACCTAGCTTGCAGGTGCTTGATAAGCTGATTTTCATAGTAGCCAACTTGCTCACTAATATAAAAGCTGCCGACTTGGTGCTGATCAATTAATTGGCTGAGCCCCCTTAAGGGTTGATCAAAAAGAAGCTGTAGGTGCTGGTTGAGGCCCCGAAGTCGGTGGTTAAGTTCATCCAGTGCATCCAATAGAAAGCGCCAACGATGCTGGCCAAGGCGTTTGAGTGAAAAGGCCTTGGGCTTAAAATGATTTGGATCCACTGCATACACCAGCAGCAAGTAGTCATTTTCTTGAGCTGCTCGGAGCAATAAAGGGTTATCGCTTAGGCGTAAATCCTGTGTGAAAAGGTAAAGCCCAGTTTTTGCCATCTTTAGCCTTCCAGTTTGCACGGTTAACAATAACTGTACAGTATCTGCACTGGAAAATGTATAGGTTTTTATGTTTGAAGCAATAACCCTGTTAACCAACTTACTCTAGCTACGGTGACGGGGCATACAAAGCCACCTAGAGAGGGGCCACCAGGGCCAAGAGTCACGGGCATATCACCAGTGAAATCGATACTGCCATAGGCCTGCACCGGAAAGGTGCTTTGAGTCGGTGGTTGCAGGGTTTTTTTGCTTATTAGGGCAGCCTGCATTGACTGGAATGTTTCCTGCGCCACTTCGCCCAGCAGTTATAAACAAAGTTACCGCTATGAAAAATACCGGGCAAGCTCAAAAGGCGGGCGGTTTTTATCAGTCCAGCTTGGCGCCAGTAACTCAAAGTGGCTGCAAAGCCAACCTGCATTTGCTGGCCATCAAAATAATGAATTCGGGTCATTAGGTCATCCAATGAATAGCCTTCAGGTGGCTGAAATTGACTGGCACTGATATCAATTAGCTTAACGTCAGGCTCGAGCTTAGGGCGCAAGTGATCGATTTCTTTACGGCAAAAACCGCAGGATGCATCGTAATAAAGACGTGGCTGCAAATCTGTCATAGCACTTTCTCAATAAAATATTGGATAACTAATGTATCATTTGTGTATAGTTATTCAAGGTTTATTAAAAAGGAGGGGCTTATGCAGGCTTTGATTGCTGGTGCAGGTCAAGGTATCGGTCTGGCATTGACCAAGCGGCTGCTTAGTGATGAGCGCTGGACACGTATTTATGCTTTGTATCGCAGCTCATCACAGGGTTTATCAGACTTGGTTGTAGGCGATTCGCGCTTGCAGCTGTTAAGGGTAGACTTGAGCTCTGATGATGATTTACAAGCTCTTCCGCAGCAATTGGAAGTGCCTATTCATTGGATTATTAATACCACGGGTCTTTTGCATTCAAAAGCTTTGAATCTTGCGCCTGAAAAGTCCCTGGAGCAGTTGGATCGCCACTCGCTAATCACTAGTTTCCAAACCAATGCAATTAACCACTTACTGCTTCTCAAGCAGTTGCAGCCACTCTTGAATAAAAAAGGTGAGTTAAAGTTGGCTTCTTTATCGGCACGGGTTGCCAGTATTGGCGATAATCGTCTGGGAGGTTGGTATGGCTATCGCGCTAGTAAGGCGGCATTGAATCAGTTGTTGCATACGCTTGCTATTGAAATGAGGCGTTTTAATCCTTCGAGTGTTTGTGTCGCTTTGCATCCGGGAACTACAGCCACTGACTTGTCGAAGCCCTTCCAAAAAAATGTTCCAGCCGGCCAGCTTTTTTCAGCAGATCAGTCTGCTGCTTATCTACTCGCTGTTCTAGATCAATTGAAATCTGAGGCAACTGGCGGTTTTTTTGCATGGGATGGGCAACCTATTCCCTGGTGATAGCTTGCGAATGAGCTGAAGGAGATAGGGGGATTAGTTGAGGCCATCCGGCCTTGACCAGAAAGACTCTCTGCCAGCCTTGTTGCGGTGAGAAAAGTGCTAGTTGCAGCGGCCAGCCGTGTTGTTGAAAGTGGTTGTTGAGCAAGGCTTCAAGTTGTTGCTGATCGAGCAAATCAGAGTGTAAGGGAGCGGCCAGCCAGTGGGGCTTGCTGAGTAGCTGACCCTGAAGCTTTCCGTTGAATTGATTGGCAAAATCAGGCCAGTCAGTGATGTAAAGCCACCAGCCACGCCAATGATGCTGAGAGGCTCTTAGTGGCGGTTGCAAGGGTGAGTGCCAGGGGTAAAAAAGTACTCCCGGAAGAGCCAGTTGTTTTTTGATGGGTTCTAGGGTGGAGCCTTGTTTTTTACTTGCCGCGATCACGGATTCCAATTGTTGTCTTGCCAAGGGTAGGTCGCTTAGTGGCAGCTGCCTTTGCTCACTATGCTGGACTTTGATGGCTAGACTGTCCAAGCCTGCGGGTCCTATCCAGCGGGCTAAATCCTGAGGCTCTCCTGGTCCCTGGGGAAGCCCCAGATAGTATTTGATGGCTACTTCAAGATGATAAATCTCGCCAGTCGATTTTTGGCGATAAATAAAGTCCAGTTCACCAAGGGTCCGTTTGTTTTCCCTGATAGACAGGTGATGGCCTAATAACTGAATATTGGGCGCCGCATTCAATAGCAGTTCCCATAGGGCTTCATGGTAGACACCCAGGCGTTTACTGCCAGCTGTTTTTAACCCGGCTTCCAGGTCATCAAGTCGATTTTCCAGATCCTGAAACCACTTGGGCAGTTCAATTTCACCTAAACCCAGGAAAGTTAGATCAGGTTTGCCTGCAAAGTGACTGGTGATCAAATCCGGTGCTTCCAGCAGCCATAGCAAATCGCGCAGATAGGCCGATTGAAGTTGGCTGGCAAGCTGAGTTTGCATAGGAGTCATTAGTTTTTGATGCATCAAGCCTGTTAGAATGTGGATCTTTAACAACGTCCAATACTTGAGATAAGCAGCATGTTGGTTTCTGACGCTAAAAAAAATCAAATACTTCAAACCATCAGCCAGACCCGTGATCTGGCTGAGAAGGCAACTATCTTTCGTATAGAGATGGTGCATGGTAGCTGCACCATGCTCTGCCCAGGTGGTGTTGATATTGAAAAAGCTGTAGTCAGCGCTCTGAGTCGTTTTGGTGAAGACCGGGTGGTGACTATTCAGCCTCAGTGATCTTTATTCTGGCTTTCTTGTAAGGCCAGCCCCTGTTTTTCCATACGACTGACCATCGAGCGCAAAAGCCCCAACTCCTGAACATCAGGTCTGGCTCTGCGAAATAGGGTATTGAGGCGGGTTAGGGATTTGCTGGATGCGCCTCTGAGCATGCCACTGGCTTCCAAAGCCTTTTCCAGATGCTGTTCAAAACCACGTATTTCTTCCAGGCTGGGATACTGACGGACTTCTTGCTCACAAGTTTGAGGAAGCTGCTGACTGGCTTGAAAAACCTCATAGCAGAGTACCTGTACGGCCTGCGCCAAATTCAGAATGCTGTATTCTGGGTTGCCAGGAATACAAACCTGATGGGTGCAGCAAGCCAACTCCTCATTATGAAGTCCGGTGCGTTCTCGTCCAAATACCAGCGCAACTTCAGACTGGCGACTTTCCTCACAAACCTGGATACCCAGTTGATGGGGTGTTAGCTCACTTAATAATTGATTACGCACGCGGGCGCTGGCACCGATGATTAAGGAGCAATCGGCAACGGCTTCTTCCAGGCTGGTGCAAACCTGTGCCTTCTCTAATAAATCACTGGCACCAGCAGCCATTTGGGTTGCTTCTGGATCAGGAAAACTAACCGGATTAACCAGATAAAGGTTTTCCAGCCCCATGGTTTTCATGGCTCGGGCGGCTGAGCCTATATTGCCCGGATGGAAGGTTTGGACCAGCACAATTCGAACTTGAGGAAACATGACTTTCTCTAAAAATTAAATCAACCTTCGGGTTGGTTAGGGGTATCACTGGCTAGCTGTAACCTGGATTCCTGCTCAAGGCGCCAAGCATAAACTTCCCGAAAGGCGAGGACACTTTTGACATAATCGCGGGTTTCAGCAAAGGTGATTTGCTCAACCCATTGGGGGTCGGTGTTCTTGCCAAGACGGGTTTGCCAGGCATTGGCTCTGCTTGGGCCAGCATTATAAGCAGCAGCTGCCAGAATAATATCGTTTTGGTAACGCTGCATCAGTTGCGAAAGGTAATGAACCCCAACAGGCAGATTATACTGAGGATTTAGCAAGTCCCGCTCTGGATGCATGGTCAGTTGCAGTTGCCTGGAAACCTGATTGCCTGTGGCAGGCATCACTTGCATCAGGCCCAGAGCGCCTACACTGGAGCGAGCTTCAGGATTGAACAGGCTTTCTTTACGGATTAGTGCTAAAACCAGAGCCAGGTCAAGGCCAGCTTCCTCGGCAAGGGGCTGCAAGGCATCAATATGGGCCAGAGGAAAACGCAGTTCCAGCGCATCCTGATGGCCTGCGTTATGGATGGCATTAATACTGCGATCATACCATCCCCACTGCTGGGCCAGCCAAGCAGCCTGCTGCCAGGTTGCTGAAGAAGCGCCACTTAAGTTGTAGTGCCATTCCCGACGTGCATCTTCATGAAAGCCGGTAAAAAAAAGCTCACCAGCTCGCAGAATGCCCGGTTGATCGGTTAATGCAGCCATATCCTTAGCCATTAAAGGGGCAGGGCTGGCATTCATTCTGGGTGGCTTGCCCAACTCTTGAGCGGCTAAAAAACCATAATAATTGCGTTTCTTGGCCAGGGATTGCAGAAGTTCGCGAGCGGCTGACTGTTGGTCGGTTTTGATCAGCGCCTGAGCCAACCAGTAACGCCATTCATTGGCTTGCTGTATTTCTTCAGGAAGTGCATGAATAGCTGAATCCAGGCGTGACCAGTTCCCTAGTCGCAGGTGAGTGCGTGCATACCACTCTTTTCCTTCAGCAGAGCGTTGTTCACTAGGGACTTCGGCAAAATAACTCAGAGTATTTTCTGCTGAGCGCCAGGCTGCACGTAGGGCAAGGGTTTCCAAGACGTTGTAATAGGTGCTTGAGGTGATGAGTTCTTGGTCAGCCAGCTGTTGACTGAACTGGCGTGTTTGACTGGGATGCGTTCTAGCATGCTGCACTAGCAGGTCATTGAGAACTTCTTGCTGAAGCTCCGGAAAAAGCTTCAGGCTGGCTGTATGGCCATTTAACACAGATTGCAGGCGGTTTGCTGGGTTTAGGCGTCCACGCCTCCAGTAGTCAAGAAATTGGCGCTGTTCATCTTCAAGGTGTTGGCGTAACTCCCAAGCCGAAGAGGTTTCTTCGTCGCGCATCAGTTGCAGAGCAACCTGCCAATAATCTTCTGAATTAAGGAAACCCAAGTCTTTTAAGGACTGGCTAAAAGGATCACAGGCCGAAGGCAGGGGTTGATGCTGGCGCCAAAAGTCAGCAGCGGCTTCCAACCAGCTGAGACTACGCCCATGAAGTTCAGCTTCTGCTTGGAGGCGATGACACTCCAAGCGTGATGTTTGTAAGGGCTCGGAACCCGTTAAGGCGTAAAAACTTTCCCAGCTTTCTTGACTGGCCAGATAGTCCAGCCATTCCTGTTTTAAGCGGGATTCAAAGGCTGTATCTGGATGCCGTTTCAGGAAAGCGGTTAGCTGATCTTTATCAACAAGACGATAAGCAATTTGGTTTCTAAACAGCTGATATTCAAGGTAGGGGGCTAAAGGATAGTGTTGAAGCTGGTTGAGAACCTCGCTCAAATCAAGGAGTTGACCTTGTTTGAGCTGTTGGTAGGTTTCAGTGAATACTTGCCTTGCTTCGGGGTCAGGTTGGAATCCTGGATCTTTTGGCGGAAAAAAAGCAGACGTGCTGGAGGCAATGGAGAAAAAAAGCAGCAGGCTTGCACCTGTTGCCAGAAGCAGCGGCCTAAAACGCTTGCTGATCACTGACTGAATTTGGAAAAGCAAAGCTGCCATCTTGTTCGTGCCCCAGGATTACTTGGTCGTGCTAGGTGCATCTTAGCTAAACCCAGGATTCAAGAGAAGTAAAAACTGCCCGGTAGCCAATCACCGGGCAGTAGAACTTTCAGCTCAACTTAGATGAGTTCAATAGCCACAGCTGTAGCTTCACCGCCACCAATACACAAGCTGGCAACCCCTTTTTTCTTGCCTTCCTGCTCCAGGGCATGCATAAGGGTGACCAGGATGCGTGAGCCGGTCGAGCCAATGGGATGACCCTGGGCACAGGCACCCCCATAGATATTGGTTTTCTCATGGGGAATGCCCAAGCCATCCATTGCCAGCAGGGTGACCACAGCAAAGGCTTCATTGATTTCAAACAGATCCACTTCATCCAGCTTCCAGCCGGCTTTTTCCAAAACCTTTTCAATGGAGCCGATAGGCGCCAGAGTGAACTCACTGGGTTCGCGGGAGTTGGTGGCGTGAGCGACAATACGTGCTTTGGGTTTCAAGCCACGCTTTTGCGCTTCTGATTCACGCATCAACACCAGTGCTGAAGCACCATCAGAGATGGAGCTGGAATTGGCGGCTGTCACGGTGCCATCTTTTTTGAAGGCCGGACGCAGTGAGGGAATTTTTTCGATATTGGCCTGATGGGGCTGTTCATCATCTTCAATAACAACTTCGCCCTTACGGGTTTTAACAGTCACGGCCACGGTTTCAGCTTTCAATTTACCCTGCTCAATGGCGGTCATGGCCCTTTTGAGGGAACTGATTGCAAAATTATCTAGGGTTTCACGGGTGTAGCCTTTTTCATCAGCAATATCCTGAGCAAATACACCCATCAACTTGCCGGTACGGGCATCTTCCAGGCCATCCAGGAACATGTGATCCTTGATCTCACCATGCCCTAAACGGTAGCCGCTACGTGCCTTGGTTAAAATATGCGGCGCATTGGACATGCTCTCCATACCGCCAGCAACCATAATGTCATTGGTTCCTGCCTTGATAAGATCATGGGCCAGCATGACTGCTTTCATACCTGAACCGCAGAGTTTGTTGATGGTGGTTGCACCCGTGGCGACAGGAATTCCTGCGTTCATCATGGCTTGGCGGGCAGGCCCTTGTTTGACACCGGCAGGGAGTACGCAGCCCATAATAACTTCTTGAATATCAGTAGGCTGCAGGCCAGCGCGCTGAACTGCATCTGCAATGGCAAAGCCACCCAATTCAGGTGCGGTCAGGCTGGCAAAAGAGCCTTGAAGACCGCCCATGGCAGTACGGGCACCCGAAACGAGGACGATAGGATCTTGTTGCATGGTAATACCTCTTTATCGATCTAAATTTTATTATGGCTATAGAGTGCCGCTTGACCTGGCGAAAGGCTAGGGTTAGTTTGTGACTCGCAAGTCATAAAACCGAGCAAGCGCTAGTTAACGCAGATGAACTTAAACAAGAATTCTAAAAGACGCAAGGAGCTGGTTGCGATCGCTGCCCGCCTTTTTTGCGACCAAGGCTACGAATCAACCACCGTGCGTATGCTTGCTGATGCCATGGGGATTAAATCCGGCAGCCTCTTTCACCACTTTAATGATAAACAGGAAATCCTGTTTTCAGTCATAGAAGCGGGAATGCAGCATGCCATGCAAATTGCGACCCAGGCTATTTGTGAGCTGGAACAGCCTCGTGAGCGTTTGATGGCCCTGGCTCGTGCTCACCTTTCCACCCTCCTGGAAGATAGAGATGCCCACGTCGTCGCCATCTATGAATGGCGCAGCCTGACCGAAGCCTCTCGCCAGGAGTTGGTCAAATTACGTGATGCCTATGAAAGTATCTGGAGCCAGGTAATCGCAGAATGTCATGGTGCTGGACTCATTCAAGGTAACCAGGGTTTACAAAGACGCCTGGCCCTAGGGGCGCTTAACTGGACGGTGCAATGGTATCGCCCTGGAGTCGGATTGGAGCCGGATGACCTGGCGGCTGAACTGGTCGCCATGGTTTTACGTGAAGACGCTTGCGGGAAATAAAAGAGTCGAGTAGGCTTAAGAAATAAAACCGAGCGCTTGCTCGGAAACTATAAAAAGAGGTGACCTGAGGGTCGCCTTTATTTGGAAAGATAAGTTGACGTTTACGTCAAGGTTATACAAAAACAACAAGTGACCTTTGGAGGTGACCCATGGCCGAAGTACAAGAAGCACAGGATTACGCTGCCTTTATGAAGTCTTTTCAGTTGGCTGAAGTGGAAAAGCAGCTAGATGGCAGTTTGGCTACAGGCTTCAATGCCTATGTTGAATGCTGTGGCCGCCATGCCCAGGGCAGCAAGGCCAACCAGCCAGCACTGATTCATGAAGATACTCAGGGTAAGGTCACACAACTGACTTTTGCTGAGTTGGATGCCTTGTCGGGTAAATTAGCCAATCTGATGAAAAGCCAGGGTGTGGGTCAGGGTGATCGAGTAGCTGCAATGCTCTCTCGGACACCTGATTTGCTGGCGCTGATTCTGGCGGCCTGGCGCTTGGGTGCTGTCTACCAGCCGCTGTTTACTGCTTTTGGTTATGAAGCCATCGAATACCGCCTGACTCAGGCCAAGACCAAATTGGTCTTCACTGATGCGGAGAACCGCGAGAAATTTAAGCCCATTAAAGATCTGCCGCAAATGGTCATGCTGGGCTCCGATGCGGATGCCAGCCAATGGGGTGACCTTCACTATGCCAGTCTGCTCGTTGACCAGTCATCCAATTGCGAAGCTCCTATTTTAGATGCTGAAGCCCCCTTCTTGCAGATGTTCACCTCCGGTACCGTGGGTAAATCCAAGGGTGTGGCCGTACCCGTCAAGGCACTGCCTGCTTTCTACATCTATATGCGCTATGCCATTGATCTGCAGGAAGGGGACACCTTCTGGAACATGGCCGATCCAGGTTGGGCCTATGGTCTTTATTATGCGATTACCGGCCCTCTGCTGATGGGTGTTACCACTCACTTTAATGAAGCCGGTTTCACCGCTGAGAACACTCTCGATTTCCTGAAAAAACACAAGATCACCAACCTAGCCTCTGCGCCCACCGCCTACCGGATGATGAAATCCAGTGGTGTGCTGGATGGCAAGTCAAATGAGCTGTCCCTGCGGGTGGCCAGTTCTGCCGGTGAGCCGTTGAATACTGAAGTGGTGAACTGGGTGGGTGATAACCTGGGTTGCCGGGTCATGGACCACTATGGTCAGACCGAAACCGGGATGACCTGCTGTTGCCACCATGCCTTGACCCATCTCTCGCCAGTTGGCTCCATGGGCATGCCCATGCCGGGTTATCGTTTGGCGATTTTGGATGCTGAATACAAGGAACTGGAGGCTGGACAAACAGGACAGCTGGCAGTGGATATGGAAAATTCCCCAGCCTTCTTCTTCCAGGGGTATACCTGGCAGGAGAAAAAACCTTTCCATGACAAGTATTACCTGACCGGTGATGTCGTGGAAAAACATGAAGATGGCACCTTCTGGTTCGCCGGACGTGATGACGACATCATTACTACTGCTGGCTATCGTGTCGGCCCAACCGATGTTGAAAACACCGTACTGGAACACCCTGCCGTGGCTGAATCTGCAGCCGTGGGCAAACCGGATGAATTGCGTGGCTATGTGATCAAATCCTTTGTGGTTCTTAAGGCAGGTCACGAACCCAGCGATGGCTTGGTCAAGGATATTCAGGCACTGGTGCGTGAGCGCCTCTCGGCCCATGCCTTCCCGCGGGAAATAGAATTTGTTGAGGCTTTGCCCAAGACGCCCAGCGGCAAGATACAGAGGTTTATTTTGCGTAAACAAGCGGAGCAGGAAGCTACTGATTAACTATTGCGCGCTCATAACGTTAATCAAAAATGGCCACGGCAAGGTAACCGGCGATCAGCTGAGCAAGGATAGCGTAGCGCGGCGCTTGAGGGCAGCTTTCGCTTCCCTGCTCACGCTGCACTTATGCATCCATGCAGGTCGCAGGATAGCCGAACGTGCCGAAGAGACGGTTGCCTTGCAAAAGTGGCTGTGCATACGAGAGCCAATTGAGTCAGGAGCAAGGCACTGCCAGTCAGGACGCGTAAATACGTCCCTGTAAGCTCTGGCTACAACATCCTGTTGTAGACAGCCTGACTCGGCAGCACCTTGCCCCGCAAGCGCGCCTCATAACTTGATTTTGAAACTTAAAATTTACAACTGACCCAAGAGAAGACAGCCTGATGAAAATCGATCAACAAACCTTTCTCATTACCGGTGGCGCTTCCGGCCTCGGTGAAGCCACGGCCCGTTATCTGGTCGAACGCGGTGGCCGGGTGGTGCTGGCTGATTTGAATGCCGAAGCCGGTGAAAAACTGGCTGCAGAGCTGGGCGAAGTGGCCGTGTTTAGTCGCTGTGATGTGACTTCTGCCGAAGAAGTGCAGGCCGCAGTGGATCTGGCAGTGAAGCAATTTGGTCGCCTGTCTGGGGTGATTAACTGTGCCGGTATCGTTGTGGTGCAAAAGCTGTTGGATCGTGATCTGAACCCTGCTGATTTGGATGCCTATGCCAGGGGTGTAAATATCAACCTGGTCGGCAGTTTCAATGTTGCGCGTCTGGCGGCTGCCGCCATGGCGAAAAGCGAAGCTCTGGAAGATGGTGAGCGGGGTGTGATTATTAATACCGCCTCCATTGCTGCTTTTGATGGTCAGGTGGGGCAGGCCAGTTATGCTTCCTCCAAGGCCGGGGTGGTGGGTCTGGCTTTGCCTCTGGCACGCGAGCTCTCACGTCACGGTATTCGCGTGATGACCATTGCACCGGGTGTCTGTGGTACACCGATGATGAGTGGCATTCCTGATGAGGCCCGCGAGCAGTTGGAAGCGGGTGTGCCCTTCCCCAAGCGTCTGGGTAAGCCCGAAGAGTTTGCTTCCCTGGCGGCACACATTATTGAAAACACCTATCTCAATGGTGAAGTCATCCGTATGGATGGTGCCATTCGCATGGCTTGAGGGTTGCAAACATGAATTTTGAACTCACTGAAGAACAGACACTGATTCAAGATACGGCCCGCCAGTTTGCCGAGGGTGTTTTGGAACCTAAAGCCGCTGAGCTGGATGCCACTGCAGAGCCAGAAATTCTGAAAAGCCATCTGAGTCAGTTGGCTGAGTTGGGTTTTATGGGGCTGAATGTTTCTGAAACCTACGGCGGGGCTGAGGTCGGCACCGTGGCTTTCTCGCTGGCGATTACTGAGCTGGCGCGCGCCTGTGCATCCACGGCGGTTTCTGTGTCGGTCAGCAATATGGTTGCGGAGGTCATTCAGGCCATAGGCACTGAAGCGCAGAAGCAGCAGTATCTGCCGAAACTCTGTTCCGGTGAGTTTTATGGCGGCAGTTTTTGCCTGACGGAAACCGAAGCCGGTTCTGACCCGGCGGCCATGAAAACCCGTGCGGTGAAAGACGGTGACTCCTGGGTGTTGAATGGCACCAAAGTGTGGATTTCCACCGCAGCCATCGCCGGGGTTTATGTGGTCTGGGCCGTGACCGACCCGGATGCGCCCAAGGGCAAGGGGATTTCCTGTTTTCTGGTACCTGCGGGAACACCGGGTCTGAAGGTGGGTAAACCGGAACAAAAAATGGGTCAAAAGGGCTCTGGCACCCATGAGGTAGTTTTTGAAGACTGTCGCATTCCACTGGATGCCTTGATGGGTGCAGAAAATCAGGGCTTTAAAATTGCCGTCACCGAATTAGCTGGTGGGCGTATCGGTATTGCTTCCCTGGCGCTGGGTGTGGCCGGTGCTGCACTGGATTATGCCCGTGACTACATCAAAGAACGCAAGCAGTTTGGTCGCCCGCTGGCAGATTTTCAGGGATTGCAGTGGATGCTGGCTGATCACTACACGGAAATGGAAGCCGCACGCTTGCTGACGATGCAGGCAGCTTTTTTAAAGGAAGCTGGGAAACCCTTTGCTCAGCAGGCTTCAATGGCCAAACTCATGGCCACCGAAAAAGGCAATCTGGCTTGCTATGCCGCCCTACAACTCTTGGGTGCCAACGGCTATATGAAAGACTACCCGCTGGAGCGCTTTGCTCGGGATATCCGTGTCACCAGCATCTACGAAGGCACCAGCGAAATCCAGAAGGTCATCATTGCACGCAACCTCTTTTCCTCCTGATTATCTCTAAAAAGGCGTTCTGGCGGCGGCGATGACGGTCACGCTGGCAGCGCCTTTTTCTTTTAGTTCTCTTGCTGCCCAGTGGCAGGTGGCCCCAGTGGTTACGACATCATCCACCAGCAGCAATTTCTTGCCTTTCACTTCCTGGCTGGCAACAAAAGCACCTTGAGGGTTAAGCCAGCGCTTTTTGCGTGACAGCTCCTGTTGACTGGTGATATTGCGGCAGCGTTTTAAACCCTGGGTAAGAAAGGGCTGTTTCAGTTGCCAGGCCAGGCGTTGGGCCAGCCAGGCGGGTGGATCAATGCCGCGTTGGCGCAGACGATCCTTCTGTCCAGGAATGGCGACCAGGGCTTCAGCTTGTTGAAGGGCTGGATGGGTTTTTAATTCAGCCATTAAAAGGTCGAGCAGTAGACTTCCGGCGGTGCGCTTGGCGTTTTTTTTAAAATTCAGCAATAACGCATCCAGCGGCGGGGCATAGAGATAGGGTGCCAGCACCTGATCAAAAGCAGGGGGTGTTTCCTGGCAGGAACGGCAAAGTAAGTCCTTTCTCTGACTGAGTAGGGGCTCTGCACACCGGGTGCAGCAGTAACGATTGTAGGCAAGTTGGCTAAAGCAATGAGTGCACAGATCTTGAGTAGTTTTGACGGGTTGAGTGCAGACCAGACATTCGCCGGGTAACCAGGTTCGAAGTGAACGTATCCAGCGGTGCCAAGGGCCTAACAGCTGGTTAACTGAAAGATTTTGTTGAGTTGACAGCATTCCCAGCCTCCTGCATTATTCCTGTTAACTTTAATGTCGAATTTAGTTTACAGGACGCCGCTATGACTGCCCTTCGTCACGACTGGACCCATCAGCAGATTGCTGATCTTTTTGCTCTGCCTTTCAATGAGCTGCTATTTCGTGCTCACAGCCTGCATAGAGAGTTTTTTGATCCCAATGAAGTACAGGTTTCGACTTTGATGTCGATCAAAACGGGTGCCTGTCCTGAAGACTGTAAGTATTGCCCTCAGTCGGGCCATTACAACACAGGCCTGGAAAAAGAGAAGTTGCTGGAGATCAATAAGGTGGTTAATCAAGCCAAAGCAGCCAAGCAGGCAGGAGCATCACGCTTTTGCATGGGGGCTGCCTGGCGCTCACCAACGGCTAAGGACATGCCCGCAGTAAC
Source organism: Marinospirillum celere (assembly GCF_900112235.1). GTDB lineage: Bacteria > Pseudomonadota > Gammaproteobacteria > Pseudomonadales > Halomonadaceae > Marinospirillum > Marinospirillum celere. The sequence continues at coordinate 177,490 of NZ_FOLH01000001.1, forward strand.
GGAAATGATTCGCCAGGTCAAAACTCTGGGTTTGGAAACCTGTATGACCTTGGGCATGTTGAAGGAGGGACAAGCCGAAGAGTTGGCCGAAGCCGGTTTGGACTACTACAACCACAATCTGGATACTTCAGAAGAGTTTTACGGGGAAATCATTAGTACCCGTACCTATGGCGATCGCCTGGATACGCTGGATAAGGTACGCAAGGCGGGCATGAAAGTTTGCTGTGGTGGCATTATAGGGATGGGCGAAGAAGCTAAGGATCGTATCGGCTTACTTCAGCAATTGGCCAGCCTTCAGCCTCATCCGGAAAGTGTTCCTATTAATATGCTGGTTAAGGTGCCCGGAACTCCTTTGGAAGAAGTGGAAGACCTGGAGCCTTTGGAGTTTATTCGCATGTTGGCGGTGGCTCGTATTGTCATGCCAGCTTCACGTATTCGCCTGTCAGCCGGACGTGAAAAACTGGATGCCTCCCAGCAAGCCATGGCTTTCTTTGCAGGTGCCAATTCGATTTTTTATGGCGACAAGCTGTTGACCACCAGTAACCCGGAAGCCAGTGAAGATCAGCAGTTGTTTGCACGTTTGGGAATCAATACCCGGCAAACGACATCACCGGTGAGTGAAGAGGTCCACCAGGCAGCGCTTCAGGAAGCCTTGGAAGCCAACACCAGTCTTTATCAGGATGCAACCAAAAAAGCCGGTGAGCCAGTTACCAAGCCCTGTGGTCTGGTGGTATAAAAAATGCCCTCGCTGGCTGATCTGAAACAAGCACTGGATCTACGCCGTGAAGAACAACTTTGGCGAAAGGCCCCTTTGTTGGAGTCTGCTCAGGGCGTTTTGATCCAGTTGGAAGGCCAGGAAGTCATTAACTTCTGCAGCAATGACTATCTGGGGCTGGCTGCCGATCCTCGCCTGGAAGAAGCCTTGATTCAAGGTGCCAGGCGCTGGGGAACGGGGAGTGGGGCTTCCCATCAGGTTTGTGGTCATCAAAGCCCCCATCAACAACTGGAAGAAGAGCTGGCAAAACTGACCGGTCGCCAAGCTGCCTTGACTTTTTCCAGTGGCTATTTAGCGAATTTGGCCGCTGTTCAGACTTTTGTAGGACGCGGTGATCAGGTTTTTCAAGACCGTCTTAATCATGCTTCCCTGTTAGATGCCGGACTGGCTTCAGGTGCTGCTTCACGGCGTTTTCAGCACCGGGATTATCAACAGCTGGAAGGCTTACTCAAGGCACCTACAAAGGGTCGCAGGCTTTTGGTTTCTGACGGTGTGTTTAGCATGGATGGTGATCAGGCGGATATTCAGCAATTGGTGACTTTGGCTGAAAAGCACCAGGCTTGGTTATTGATTGATGATGCGCACGGCCTGGGGGTTTTGGGTGAGGCTGGCGGGGGTTTGGTTGGGCAGCAGTTCAGCAGTGAGCAGGTGCCCTTACTCACCGGAACTCTTGGTAAGGCACTGGGTTCAGCGGGTGCCTTTATTGCTGGCGATCAACTGGTGATCGACTATTTGCGCCAATTTGCCCGCCAGTATATTTACACCACAGCCCAACCAGCTGCCCAAGCCTGTGTCACTCTCAGAGCCTTGCGTGTGCTGCAGGAAGAACCAGAAAGACGCAGGCAGGTTTTTAATAATATTGCCTATTTTCGTGACCAGGCCCTGGCAGCAGGCCTACCACTGATGGCTTCAACAACACCCATCCAGCCGCTGTTATTAGAAACCAATGAGCGGGCCTTGCACTGGTCTCAGGCTCTTAAAGCTCAGGGTTTGTTGGTCATGGCCATACGCCCTCCCACGGTTCCTAAAGGAAGTGCCCGGTTGCGTATTACTCTGAGTGCTGGTCATAGCCGTCAACAAATTGATCAATTACTGGAAGCCTTGTTGGCCTTACAAGCCAGTGAGTCTCAGGGGGTGAGCCTTGGCTGACCCGATTTCCTGGGTTTTTTTACCCGGCTGGGGAATGAGTGCGCAAAGCTTAGAGCCTCTGCGGGAGCAGTTGTCTGAGCAATCCATTACTTTGTTGGACTGGCCGCAGGACTCGGATGCCTGGCAGCAGGCTGCAGCAGGCAAGCTGGATTTATTGCTCCTGCGCCTAGCCGAACAACATCCCCAGCCAGCCATTTGGTTGGGCTGGTCCCTGGGTGGTTTGGTAGCCGCAAAGATGGCACAGCATCCGCAATTAAAGCAGTGGGTTACTGGATTGGTCTCCTTGGGCGCTGGTCCCTGGTTTGCTTCCGGAAAAGACAAACCTTGTCACTGGGGATTGAATCCAGCTGAATTGCGCGCTTTTGTGCGCAGTTTTAAGAAACACCCTCAAGAAGCCTGGGAGCACTTTTTGTCCTGGCAAAGTCTGGGTGAGCCCCAAGCCGATCAGGTAAAAGCCCGTTTACAAGCTGACCAACCCTGGTCTGCTGAAGCCTTGCAAGTAGGACTCTTGTTGTTAAAACAATTGGATGCAGGTGAGCTGATGGCCGAGCCTTCTTTGGCCTGGCTGTTGGTTAGAGGTGAAGAAGACCCAATTTGTCCTGACTGGTCACCCCTGCAAGAAAGCTATTCTTCACAGCAGTTGAGTTGGTTGACCCTGAGTGCATGTGGGCATGCGCCTCAGTTTACCCAGCCCCAACAACTGGCTGAGCAGCTGCGACTTTGGAGTCAAGGTTTATGAGCTGGGTTGCTAGCCAGGTTAGCCGCAGCTTTGACCGGGGAGCCGGGCGCTATCAGCAACTTGCACTCGCACAGCAGGAAATGGGTTTATTGCTTTGGAATAAACGCCCTCCAACGGCTGAAGCCCTGCTGGACCTGGGTTCTGGCCCTGGTCATTGGACCGCTCGCTTGGCAAAAGACTACCCTGAAGCTAGGGTTGCTGGGCTGGATTTAAGTGCGGCGATGATCCGGCAAGCCAAAACCCGTTACCCGGCTTTGAACTGGATTAGAGCTGATGCAGCTAACTTGCCCTTGGCATCTGCTTCCTTGGATCTGATTTTTTCCAACTTGGCTATTCAATGGTGCCCGCAAACAAAAGCTTTATTGGCTGGAATTTACCGGATTCTAAAGACTGAAGGCAGAGCCCTGATCACAACCCTGCTGCCGGGAAGCCTGGATGAAATTCATCAGGCTTGGGAACAGGCAGGGGCATCCAGCCGGGTGCTGGCTTTTCAATCCCAAGCAAACTATCAGCAGGCGGCAGTGACTGCCGGTTTCAGAAGTATTCAGTTGGAAGCTTCCCGTCAGGTCTTTTATTATCCCACCAGCCGTGACCTCTTGCAGTCAGTGAGCGGCATAGGCGCTTCGGGAGGAGCCGGGCAGCTGACGAAAACCCAGTACCGCCGTATTCATCAATTGCTGGACAGCCGCCGCACTTCCCAAGGCTTGCCGTTAACCTACCAATTGCTGGTGATGGAGTTAATCAAGTGAAGTTTTTTGTGACCGCAACCGATACTGATGCAGGTAAAACCCTGATTTCTTGTGGCTTGTTGAACTTGGCACGGCAAAAGGGCCTGTCCACTCTAGGTCTTAAACCTGTAGCTGCAGGTGCAGAAGATTTAGGTGAGGGGCTGCAGAATAGTGATGCTCTGGCCCTCCAGGCCGAAAGCAGCCTGGAACCCAGCTATGCTGAAGTGAATCCGCTGGTTTTTAAAGCGGCCATAGCGCCTCATCTGGCGGCAGCTGAGGAAGGGCGACGTCTAAACCTGGACCGCCTGGCGGGGTTGGTGCGCGGGCAGTTATTTAAAAAAGCGGATTTGACCCTGGTTGAAGGTGCGGGTGGCTGGCGCGTCCCTCTGCAGGGACGGCAGACGCTCGCAGAACTGCCCAAGCTATTGAACCTGCCCGTTATTCTTGTCGTTCGTATGCAATTGGGCTGCTTAAATCATGCACTCTTGACGGCAGAAGCCATACAGCGTGATGGTCTGCTGCTGGCTGGTTGGGTTGCCAATAACTCAGGCGAGCCCATGGATAGAGAAGAGGACAACTTTCAAACCTTACAGCAGCTATTGCCCGCTCCTTGCCTGGGACGTGTACCTAGACTGGAAGAGGCTTCTGCCGAGGTCGCAAGTCAGTATCTGAATTTACCCGGATCGGCTTGACTTAACTGAAGTTTTCTATAAAATGCCCTGCATCTCATCAGCGGACGTGGTGGAATTGGTAGACACGCCAGATTTAGGTTCTGGTGCCGTAAGGTGTGAGAGTTCGAGTCTCTCCGTCCGCACCATCAGTATTCAAGCGCCTTTCAGAAATATTAGCCCTCCCTCATTTTGATTACTTTATGACCAGTGTGATAGGAATGTGATACGGAATCGTCCGAGTCAATCCCATCAAGCAGGCCAACCGCCTGTGCAACTCTTGCTGGCGCTAAGTGAGCATACCTTTCAGTCATCATGATTGTGCTGTGCCCCAGCAAATCACGGACCTCTGAAAGTGGTACTCCAGCTGTGACCAGCCAGGCTGCACAAGTATGCCTAAGATCATGGATTCTAAAATTGTGAATGCCAGCCCTTTTGCAGGCATTCTTGAATCCAACCCTCAGACAGGTTACCTTTTGACCGTTCTTGCGTGTAAAAACCCAGGGCGATGCAGGGCAGTATTCAGCTCTAGCAGCCATTCGGTTTTTAAGCGCAGCCAAGGCACCATTGTTCAGGGGTATGGACCTTCTCTTTCCGGCTTTTGTGTGCTCCCCCTCAAGAATCACAAGACGGTTAGCGAAGTCCACCCTGTTCCATTCCAGACCCAGCAGCTCATTCATCCGGCAGCCGGTATTCAGTGCCAGTCGAATGAAGTCCTCCAGCAGCGATCCATCTCTACCCTGAAGCGCTGATCGGCACAAGGCCTCTGCTTCTGCTTTGGTGATCCACCTTACCCTTCCCTGAGACTCTTTCAGCTTGCGACCTTTAACGGGGTTAGGCAGCTGCCATTCTTTTTCTCTGTTGCAGAAATTTATGGCAGCCGAAAGGCAGGATAGCTCTCTGTTGATAGTGGCATTGCTTACGCCATCTCTCCGCCGCGCCTCTTTGAAGCTGTTGATTTTGACAGCTGACAAGCCGTTCATCACTAAGCCACCAAAGTGCTGCCTGAGTTTTTTGGTTTGATGGATTAGTTCTTCCCAGCTTTTCAGCTCAGCCTTGGCATATTCCAGGTAAGGAACCATGACCTCTTCAAAAACAACATCTTCCTGCCTGCCCCATTCTTGCTTTTCCCACGCCTGCAGCCGCTGCTTTTGTTCTAGTGCCTTGGCTGCGTTGTAGTCGCTGGTGCCAGAAGAGCGTCTAATCTGCTTGCCGCTTGCAGAGTCGATACTGCTGATCCACCAGTAGGGTGATCCTTTTCTCTTGTAGGGCATTTTGTCCTCCTATTGTCGGGCAAAACGCCTCCTGCATTTGCCATGTTACTTTGAGCTTCTTCAGAAAGCATCTTTTCTAGGGCTGGCCTGTAGCAGCGTTTACGCTTGGTACCAGGCAAATAGCAAGTCGGGACCGCATCGGTTTTTATCATTGCGTAGGCTTTTGCAGTGCTACAGCCCATGAATTTTGCAAGCTCTTTGCCTGTCATCAGGATGGAGTTTTCTGGCATTTTTCAGTCTCCCCTGTAGCAGGCCCCGCCTGGGCCAATCTGGTTTTCTTCTTTACGGTAGGCTTCTGCCATGGCATTGGTGATGCCCTGGGCTTTGAAGCTTTCTATGGTTTGGCTGACGCCAGGTACTGATTTCACGTAATCCAATTCATGTTGAAGGTGATGGATTTGGTTTTTCAGGCCGGTGATGTAGTCGCGTAGCTGGTCGCTGGTTTCGTTGTCGCGTGTGATTGCATCGCCTTTGGCGTCGAGCAGGGTGGAGCCGTGGCAGTAGCCGCAGTCCAGCCCCTGGCCTTCCCGCGCTGATTTGCGCTTGGGGTCTTTGCCGGTGCCGCCGCAGTGGTGGCACTCCAGGGCAGCCAGGGGCCGGTATTCGGCTTGCCACTTTTCGAGCGTCATCATGGCTGGCGCTTCGGCATCTTCGGCCTGGTAGCTGACCAGCTGAGCATCCAGCCCATCGACCAACTGGCCTTGATCCAGCAATTCAAACTTGCCGCCGTTCTGGTTGTGGGTGTAAGTGGTCATGGTGTTGCTTTGCCTTTTTTGAATGCGGTCATGGGTGGTCGGAAGGATTGGGGCAGGCTGACGATTTCAACGAGATCCAGCAGGGCCATTTTTTCAACCTGCCTGCGCATGTGTTCGACCTGCAGGTTTATGCCATCGCCCAGGCCGATTGCTTTAGCCAGGGTGTAGGTGGTGGCTGGGGTGTCGGTTAGTGCGTTTAGCAGCTGGCGCTCCAGTGGCATTGACCAGGGCATCAGTTTGGCGTGTGCGGGTAGCCAGACACCTTGCCAGCGAACCGGGCAGGCCATGATGATGGCGTCATCCAGATCCGGCAGGGGTACGTGGTCGTCAAAGGGTTCAGCCGTATTTTCAGGCGGATCAAACAGACAGGCTTGCTGCATGGGTTTCCTCCAGGCAATAAAAAACCCAGCACGGTGGCTGGGTTGTGGTGATGGGTGGGTGGTTCTTGTCAGTAGATGCTGAACGCCAGGCTGGCGCTGTTGGCCAGGCCAGCGGTTCGGGTGATGTTGTTCAGTGCGTTGCGGGTGGTTTCCAGATGATGGCGCATGGCCATAAGCTCCATCCGGCAGGCTTTGATGTCATAACCCTGATGGTTAAGCTGGGTCAGCAGGTGGCTGATGGGTGTGTTGGCATCCGGCCCGTAGAGTAGGTCTGCGGTGATGTGGAAGCGGGCCTGCTTGAATGCCATCCGGTGGTTAAGCTGCGGGTTAAGTTGATACCAGCTTTCAGCGGGGTAGTTGAGGTCAGGCAGTTGCTGGCGCGGATTGGTGGCCTGACCGTGGAGCCAGTAGTCTGCCAGTACCCGATAGCATTCGCGTTTGTATTCCAGAACCCGCTGCCGGACTTCAGGCTTTTTGATGCGTTTGTCATCGATGCCGAACAGCCAGCCGTTGAGGTAGTCGAGTGGCAGGCAGGTGAATTCGTAGGTTTTACCGTCTGAGGCAGTTGTGGTCATCATAACCACAACTGAATTCAAGACCGTATCACGCATGATTCTCTTTCGCTGACTACGCCAGTCAATTCCAATGTTTTCACATATAGGTTTCATGGCAACCATAGGCTGGCTGTCAGTTGTGAATAGCAAGGCAAGCTCTTGGTTTTGGAAAGGTACGGTAGCTATTTGAGAAACGGCTGTTACTGAACGCATGATAAAACTCCTTTGCTGATTTGGAGTTCACCACCGTTGCGACCAAACAAGAGGGTGGTGAACCGTGCGCGGGTTGGTCGACCGGGGCAAAGGGACCCGGCACACCCGAAGGTGTCCCACGCACGGCTCACCATAAAGCGAGCACAAAAAAACGCCTTTAAGGAGGCGTCGTGCGCCTTTGCTATTCCGGGCGACCAAACCCGACTGCTGATTTTGCAGCAGTGGGAGAAGCATAGGCTGGGGTGGGTGGGGGTGTCAATAGAACATAGTCGGGTTGCTGGTCTTGGTGATGGCTGATCTAATAAGCTGAAACCAATAATTCAACAGAAAGGGAATACCTATAATGGGACGGTGTGAACATCAACCTACGTCCGGTGCTGACCAGTGTTGTGAAAGAGATGCTTTCTTAAACGGAAAGTGTGTTTTGCATTGCGAAAAAGATGAATTTTTTGATGCGCACAAGGGTTTTGAAAATCAGGTTAACAGATATATATATGATGATTTGCGTTCGCGTTCTGACTCGCTTTTAAAAAAATGGTCTGGTATTAGTGGTGTTCGTAAAAATATTTACAACTTTGAAGAAGCCATGATCAACTATATTTGCAGCGGAGATAGAGAAGGTAATATAGATAAAATTATCAAGGATCAGTGCATTATATTAAAAGGAATTTCTTTTCCCCGTTTCATTCAGGGTGTCGGTTTTGTTTCTACGCTAAGCAAGTTTCATGGTGTGGAGTTTGCAGACTGTAATTTTACTTGCGAAAAGCCTTTCTTGAAAAAAGCGCTTGTAGGCTTTCAGAAATGCGATTTTAAAAGTGGATTGAGCTTGACAGCCTATTGCAAATCGCTTTTTTTCCCAGCCTTTATAAATTGCTGTTTTTCTTCTGATGTTACCTCCGAAAATGAGAAAGAGGGTATTTCAATTGGTTTTTCTGGATGTGACTTCAAAGGTAACATGATGAGTTTCAAAGGCATTTCGTCTGACGAAGATGCCGTTATCATAAACTCTTACAATATTGGTAGATTTTATTTAAAAGGCGCATCATTTAAGGGAGGCTTTAAGGTTTCTGGGTCAAAATTTAATTACTTTTCAAAAAATGACGCGGTGTTTGAAAAGAATGTTTGTTTTGACAGATCTTCATTTTGTTTTTTAGAAATGCATCACGTGAATTTCAATCAACTCTTTAGCTTTGAAAGAAATCTAGTATCAGATAAGGGAAAAAAATCAGTTTTTGGAAATGTGATGTTTAATTCTCATGCTATTTTTCGAGAAGCAATATTTTCTGGTGGGCTTGACTTGGATCGCGCTAACTTCTCAGGCGAAGCCAACTTCTTGGGTGTTGATGTCGATGGTGGTGATATTGCCAACACAACACGCGAAACCTACCGCTTGATCAAGCACTCCTTTGACAATATCGGTAATCATCTTGAGGCTAATAAGTTCTTTGCCAAGGAGATGGATAAGTACCGTGAAGAGCTAGATGAAGAGCGCACGCGATTCAGCGATGTTTTCAGGCATAGTCAGAATGGCACAACATTCGCTGGCCGCTGTGGAAGATGGGCTTCTGGCATGAACAGTAAAATTCCTATTTACTGGCTCAATAAGATTTTTTCTGACTTCGGACAAAACTACCTGCTGAGTGTTGGTTGGCTACTACTTTTTATGGTGGCCTATTTCTATACCTTCGTTCTCCATCGTCACTTAGGTCTACTCCATAGCGAATCATCTTGCGATGTGTTTGGTAACTGGTACGACAAGGTGAACTGCCTCGCTTCTGGCATGATCCCTTTCAAAGACTTTCTTACCCAAGGCATGGAGTTACTGAGCTTACTTTTTTACCTAATTTTTGCGGTGCTGGTGTGGCAAACAGTGGTAGCGCTAAAACGACATACACGCAGATAAGGACGCGGTTATGACTACTGAAGAAGGAAAGTTGGAGACGGTACAGAAGTCGAAGAGCTACTGGCCGTGGGTGATAGTCGCTTGTCATGCGGTCTTTGCTATAAGTGTTATTTTGGTTCTGTCCTTCTGTGACCCTGAAGATAGAGCCATGGCTCAAGAATTGAATGAACTTAATGCGAAAGTTAAGGCCCTGGTAGAGCAGGTTTCCTCTCAGAAAAAATTGGATCGATTGGCTACTGAAAACCGCAGCCTGCACGAGAAACTTTCTGAGCTACAAAGCCAGCTTAACGCTTTGCTTCAAGAGCAGCAGTAGGCAGGGTATCTAGCCATTACAAGCACAGCCGGGTTCTTTATGGCATGTTAGCTGTTTGTTGATACAAGCATCACCACATGCCTTGAACATCCTTTGTAAGTTCACGGGTATCCTTACACTCTTCAGGGACAGTTGCCAGCCAATCGATACCCAGCCCGTTCACCTTCTTCTACTGATTCAAAGTAGGTTCTATTGTGCTCCGCAACCCGGTCATAACTTGGGCAGTCAGGGCGGTGCATGATCTGGCTATTCCTGTTACCTCTGATCATGCCGGTGGTGTCGCGCTCTTCACCCGGTGCAGGGGAGAGCTGAACGGCATCATTACTGCCACGTAACTGGGCAGCATGCGTCATCATAATGACAGGGGTATGGTCAGATACGTGTCTTCTGGTTTCTTGAAAATCCCAGCCTAAGAAAGCTGGCGCATTGAAGATGCCCGCACCATTAACCGTAATTGGAAAGCTTTCATGGACCCAGATGTTGTCATACAGGTTTGCAAAATCTTGCCGCGTACCAGAAAGTGTGGTCGCGCCTTCTGTGATCAGGGGTTGCCATCCAATTTCTTTCAAATCACTCCATGCCTGGTGCGTGGGTGGTAGATTGAAATCTCCTAGCAAAATAGTGGGGTCGCCTTCGTAGACTTCATCCAGGAGCTGTACATAGTTGGACAATTCTTTAATTTCAGGTGTTCTATCACTTATGCTGCTGCCAAAAACAATATGAACTGTGGCAAGCACAAAAATATCGTTGGTCGTTAGGTCAACAAACCTGGCTGAATAGGGTTCGCGAGCAAACAGGTCATCAGGGTCTAAGTAGGTCATGGCCTGACCTGTTGATTCGTGAAGGTCTACCCGGCTGTCACGCCAGTAAAAGGCATACTTTTCTGTGTAAGTGCTTCTGCCCAGTGGTTCAGAGTATATTTTTGACCAGGACTCTCCGGTTACATCTTCCAAAGCACTATGAAGCCTGACAGCACCTTCTCTGTTCATCAGTTCTTGAACTGCTATCAGATCAAACTGGGCACCAATCTGACCCAGAGCTTCATAGTTTTTATTTGTACCATGGCCCAGGCGCTCAATATTCCAGCTCGCAATTACAAGCCCTTGATCAGTGCTAGGTGAAGAGCCAGCACTGCTGTCATCTAGGCAGGCGGTAAGCCCGAAAATGGCAATTAAGAAAAGTGTGGTAGCTTTTAGGATTGTGTTCACTGCAGTTGCATTCCATTCTTTTGGGCGGACTGTTATTATAGCGATAAATCGAGCTTCAGCATAATGAGACAGAGTTTTCAAGTGGTGTTTTAGTTTAATAGTTTCAGGTATTGATTCTGATAATTTAATTTTATGGGTTAAAATTTATGAATAAAGTATCAGCGGCAATAATTGTTAAGGATGACTTATTCTTGATCACTCGGTGTATTTCGGGTGATCAGGCAGATGATTTTTGGAGGTTCCCCGGTGGTGAAAAGGAAGATTATGAGTCTATTAATGAATGCTTGGCTAGGCACGTAAAAGAAAAGCTCGGTTTATCTATTGAATGCGGCAATATTTTATCTGAAACGTCGTATGAGCTAAAAAACGGTAATTTAATTGAAGTCGTTGGTATAGAGGCTGAAGTTATAGATGGGGAAAAATCAATAAAAGAGAACCCGTATTGTGAGTGGGTTAGAATTTCTGAATTGAATGGAAAAAAATATAAGCTTGCTCCAGAAAATAAATCAATATTAAGTGTGCTTTATAACAAAAAGATTGACAAGCTTAAGCCGAATGATGTTTTAGATGGTGATGAATTGTGTAGTACCTTTGGGTGTTCAAATCAGGGTGGAATGCGTCGATCACTTGCTTCCAATACCCTTGTTATTGTATCTAACTATGTGAAGTCAATTTATGACGATCGCTGGGATGGAGACATCTTTTATTACACGGGAACGGGCACTAAGGGAGACCAAGACTTTAATTATTCACAAAACAAGACCCTCTACCATTCTAGATCAAATGGCGTTAGAGTTCATCTTTTTGAGGTGCATAAGAATAAAGAGTACCTATATATTGGTGAAGTAGAGTTACAAGCTTCACCATTCATGGAGTTGCAGCCAGATGAAAAAAACAACCTTAGGAAGGCTTGTGTCTTCCCACTGCAGTTGAAAAAAAATAAATCTATACCAGCAATTTTCTACAAGAAATTTCGAGAGTCTCAAGAAAAAAAAGAAAATGATGCTTTTTCACTTGATGATGATGAGTTACTACGCCGTGCTAAAAATGCACGAAAGAAAGCTAGCCGCAGAGTGGTGTTTCAGAATGTATATGGGCGGAACCGCTATGTAGCAGAATATACAAAACGCAGAGCTAAAGGAGTCTGTCACTTATGTGATGAGCCGGCGCCATTTTCTGATGAAAAAGGCAAGCCTTATTTAGAGTGTCATCACATAGATTGGGTTGCTAATGATGGTGATGACACTCTAGAAAATACGGTTGCTCTTTGCCCTAACTGTCATCGAAAAATGCATATTAAAAAAGATCCTAATGATATTAGGTTTTTAAAGGATAAGAATTTAGATTTTTTCTCTAAAAAAATATAGAGGATTTTAATTTTTTAAATTAATCGCATGAATTTAATGATTGCATTTGCCTGTTTTGCTTGAAAAGCAGCATCATCTTGTGCTGAGTGATGGATGCCTTGCCGCTCTACTTTGATGTCCGATCGCAGGTTTTTGAGGGTGCGGTGGTCGCGTTCTTGCCAGAATTTCCAGGGTGTGCCGCGCCCAAGTTGCTGGTAGGCGTGTTTTAGTATGGCTAGGTCGAAGCTGGGGGAGTTGGCCCAGACTTCCAGTTTTGTACCTTCACCGGCTTCGTCCAGCTGGCGCTTGATCCAGAGCTCCAGGTCAAGTAGTACGGCTTCCAGTTCCAGGCCTTCTTCTTCGGCTTGCCTGACTCGCAGGTAGGCTTCAGGGGGTTGTTTGGCCCACCAGTCCAGGGTGTGCTGGCTGGTGGTGCGGTTGTGCTGGGTAGTGGGATCAATCAGCCAGTGAAATTCGTCTCCGAGCTGGGCAGTGGTCGGGTCGAACACTACGGCTCCGATTTCCCAGACCTTGGCTGATGGCTCCAGGTCGAAGGTTTCAAGGTCGATCATGATGCGTAGCAGGTTGCTTTCTGGGTCGTCTGGTTTTGCGGTGTGTTGTGGCATGGCTTCTGCGTCGTCGGTGGCAATTTTCAACATTGGTTTTGCTCCTGTTGGCGCTGGTGGTAGAGGTGTTCGTTGTGTTCACGGCGGGTCATCAGTCGTTGGTTGCTGGTGTGGCTGGGCAGTTGTTTTATCTGGTTGCCCTGGGCCAGCCAGTGTTCTATGTCGGCCTTGAGGCGTTGCCGGATTTGGTGTTTTCTGGGGTTCGGGGTTTCCATTAGCATGGCGAAACTCCATTGGGGTAGATGGTCGTCAGGTGGCGATAGCTGCGTATTGGCTGGGTGAGTTCTTCAGGTATTTCGTAAGTTACTGCCTTTCTATGGTCCAGCGGTGCTCCTGCTTTGGCTTTTCTTCTGAGCTGGGGCAGGGTGAAGCCTTCCATGCCGATCAGGTAGTAAAGGCGTTTGTGGGTGATGCCCAGTTCTTTTGCCATAGCTTTGGGTGATGCTTTGGGGTTTTTCAGCAGCTGGGTGTAGATGGCTTGAGTGTCTGTCATGGGGTGATCTCCTGATGCTTTTGCTTGAGGTTTTCCGCCCATTGGCCAGATTCAATTTCATCCAGCGCCCGGCCTAATCGGGCGAGTGCCTGTTCCTGGTTGGGGGCGGGGTCGTATTCCAGCAGCCAGGTGGTGCCGCTGGGTGGGTCTGCTATGCCGATCTGATAGCCGTTGGGTTCGGTTTTGATCAGTTCGACAAAGCGAAGAGGGTTGTGGCCTGAGTCCTTCCAGTGACAGAATTCAGAAAGGGCCAGGTCGCGGTCTACTTTGTATTCGGTGGGCATGGGGTGGCTCCGGACATAAAAAAACCGGCACGGGGCCGGTTATACAGTTGAAATAGGGGTGGTGTGATGCGAGCAGCTCTTAAGGCACTTTATGAGGGCAGGGAAGTATCAATTGAAGATGCTTTGCATATCAGGAGTGTCACATCTAAATCAAAGTGGGCAAACAAGCGCTTCTATTGTCCTGTGTGCGGGGAAAGAGTGAAGCCGCACGCGGAAGGTAAAGGCAACTACAATCCGGCCCACTTTGAGCACCTAAAGCGAAATCCTGACTGCCCTCATAGTGATGGCAAGGAGCCAGCAGTCACCGGTCGTAAGCCTGAGCTGCTTGATATTGACGACCCCGAAGCCATTGAGGGCTATGAGCAGGACCGTTCCAATACTTTCAAGAGTCGAAATGCTGGTATTGCCAAACAACGGAAGGAGCTTGATAAATTTACTTGCCAGGCTTGTGGCTTTCACATGATGCTTTCCGGTAAAGCGGTGATTGAATGCCACCATCTTAATCCAGTGCACCAGGCTGGTGTTGTCAAGGTGGGGTTATCTGATCTGATTTCACTTTGCCCTACTTGCCACCGCATCGCTCACACGCGTGTTCCTGAGCCACTGAGTGTTGAAGAGATCAAGCTGGCGCGAAAGAAAGCTCTATAAATAGCCTGATTCTGACAGCTAGATTTCTCGCCTTCTCCCCCTTGCCTGCACTCTGGCCACTGGCCTGGGCATGCGCGGCGGGTTGGGTCTTCTCAGTTCGTCGCCGGTGATCATTGGCCCTGCCAGCGCCAGCAGTATGAGTAGCGGTGCGATGATGCCGCGTTTCATGGCTTCGTAAACAGCCTGGGCTGCGTTGCGCACGACAAAGCCTTTGGAGTAGTCGGATAGGCTGTGGTAGGCGCGTATCAGTGTTCGGTTGACTGTGCTGGGCTGGATGCCCTGGTCTTGAGCTATTTCCTTGCTGTTTTTTCCCTGGGCTACGCCCATCAGGCAGATGACTTGCCGTGTGGGCAGCTGGCCGACTTTACCGTTTTTGGCAAAGCCCTGGATGGGGCCGTAGGTGACGTGTTGGTGTCCGTCTGCGGTGATGGGCATGGTGTCCTCCCGTTATTCACGGTAGAAGGTTGGGGGTATGGCGAGCCGGTGGTGTTGCATGAAGCGTTGGCGTTTTCGCCAGAGGTGGTGGCGCTCGGTGTTGTTTTCTGGCCAGCGGTGTTGCTGGCGCGGTGTTTTGATGGGCTGGCCCAGGATTAGGTGGATGGCGTGGTTGATCCAGGGGTTAGGCTGCCGGTGGAAGAGGTGGCGCATCATCGTTGGCCTCCTTTTGGGTTTCCAGGGTGATGAGTGGGGTTTGGCGGTCGCCATCAAGGATGACGTTGAAACCCTGTGAGCGAAGGCTGTCTGCTTCTTCCAGGGTGAGGTCAGGTTTTAGGGATAAGGCTGCAATAGGGTGCATGGTTGTTACCTCCTGCTGGGGTGGTTGAAGGGGTTCTGGTAGAGTGAAGCAATGGCTGTAAATTAGTTTTTGTCTTGCATGAGGGAATCCAATGAGCAGGTCACCAGATTTTGACAAAGCTGATCGTGCGCTTGATGAAGCAAGTCGTGCGCTATCGTCGGAAAGGGAATTCTACGAAAGACTGCCTGCTGGGTTGTCTCCGAAGTATCTGAAGCTGATGGCTGATCTGGCTGGCCTTCAGGAAAGGGCACGAAAGCTTCAGGCTGAATTTCAAAGGAAAGAGTTGCTTTGATTCCCTTTAGCTCCAGGGATTGCTCAAGTTTCATGGGGTTGCCCTGCATTGGATTAACTGGATTATTAAGGAGAAGTTGCTGATGAGATTGATTGCTCAGTTTGAAACAAAAGCAGGCATGTTTTATCTAGGGCGTTCCAGTGATGGCCGCTTTCATCCCATCTACAACAATCAGAGCTTGGGTAGCTATATCAATGCCTACCAGGCTGCTGAAGATTTGGCGCTCAACGTAACCTTTTCAGCGCTTCATGAATCGACAGGGGAGCTGCTTGATACTTCAGCTTTGGGTTTGCCAGCTGACCCAAATGACTGGGAGCGCATCAAGTAAGCGAGGGTTTCAGAATCTTTTAAACTGATCTTCAGTCGAGTGACTTTGTCTTCAGTGTTGAAGGCAATGCCAATGTTGCCTTTATCCGCTGGGGTGACAGTTCTAAGTTCTGCTTGCTTGTATTCTTCGGGGATGCGTTGAAGTGCTGAATTTTCATGGAGCATGTTATTGCCTCCTGTGGTGGCTTAAAAAAGCCCCTGGCCGTTTAGCTCAGGGGCAAGCCTGGTGAACCAGGCGAGGGTGATGATGCCGTGAATGCATCGGTGAAATGCCCTTGTGAAAGACACTTCCCGATGGCCCCTGGTAGCTCCAGGGGCTTTTTCGTATTTGGCCGGTGGCCCGTAACGCAACAGGGCATCGCTGTCTGCCCAGAGAAGCTGGCGCGGGTGGCTGTTCGCCGCCGCTTCTCTACAGCCAAGGTCATCTGCTGTTATGGGTGCCCCGCTGGGGTGTGTTGCGTCCGTCAACAGGCGATGTGGCCTGCTGCCGCCTGGCACTGCCCTGCCAGGTAGGGATCTTGCTTTGTGTAAAGAGCGTTAGCTCTGCATAAATTGCGTATAGCGCAGAACATGATTTGCAATTTACGCAATAAATCAAGTTGCGTCAAGCGCAGAAAGTGAATTTTTTGGCTGGGGATAGGCTAAAGTTTTGGGGGGTGGTCGTGCAGGCACAAAAAAACCGCCCGAAGGCGGCTTGAAGCTACTGGTAATTGAAAATAGATATAGCTTAGTCTTTAATGAAAGGTAGCTACGAAAATACTGTTGCTCAGTCAGTATGGTATCTTAGCAAGGGTGTAGAATTTGATCTGAGTAGACATTGTTTTTGAATATATTAGTTATTGCTTCAATATTTCCTTTATTTATCTCTTTTGAGTCTTTTTCTTTTATTTCTATAACGATTTTAAGCTTGCCGCCGTGGTTTTCATGTAATAGTTTTTTGTCAGCAATAATTTTGTATATCTTTTTGCTTTTTGTTCCAATTGTATACTCTATTGCACCATTTTTTTCGTTTTTTGTTTTTTCTTTTGGGCTTATATATTTGAACTCGATTATTATTTTATCTTCTGTTTGCTCGCTGCGGACTGCGGTAGGGACATCCCAGGGAGAAATCATGAAGGTGACATTTGCATGCCTCTTATCATGGCTTTCCTTTTTTGGTTTGTTTATCTGCTCTTGAAGAACCTTATGCCATTGTTTTTTCATTATGATTTCTCCAGCAGGTGTCCGATTAGAGAAACAGTCAATGTGAAGTTTAGCACTGAATTTTCATCTACGCCATCTGGGCGTCTACTGTCGAGCACTAAGACACCCCAGGGCTCATTTTTTACCATCACTGGAATTGCAGCTATTGATCGTGGCATTTTTCTATCAATATTGATGTAATGATCAATCATTTTTTGATCGCTATAAGTATTGTTTGCATAATCTGCTTTATCATTTTTTTTCATTCGCTTTTTAACAAGCGGTAAATTTGGTACTATCACTGAGTTTACATTTGCCCATGCTTTGCCGGCAACGCCTTCACATTCATCACTGCTGTCAGGAACTAAGAAAGAAGTTTTTGTTTTTTGTGACTGATGCCCTGAGCGTAGCACCGGAACTAAAAAATCAGATCTAAAATGATGTGCCCACTCTTTGGAGAAGAAAGATATGCAATTCCATCTTTTACAAAACCAACATTTTTCTTTAAATTTGAAAAGAGTTACTCTGTGATGATCTTGTGAGTCGTTTTCGTCATTGTTGAATGCCCTGTCTTGATACTCATCAAGAATAAATTTTATTTTTCCCCATATCCACGGGTCGCCATGTAATCTTCCTATGACTCCTAGCGTTATGAGTAAGAGCCCTAATGCGTATGCAATGATCCCAAATTCTTGAGCTTTTTCAATTACATGGGTTGCAATAGGTCTGTTTGATAAAAACGGCTGAGATAAGTTTATTGCATATATTGAACTTGTCGTTGCAATTGCTATGTATCCGGCAGTCTCTGATAGCTTTGTTGCCTTGTAAAGTAGGTTTCGTTTGCTGCTATACTTTTTCATTGCTAAACCACTTCCACTTTATAGCTTACTACCCCGCAAATAGTGGCATTACCGTTGATTGGTATGATCCTGTTCGGCCAGCTGGGGTTGAGGGCTTTCAGGTATTTTTGCCCGCCTTCAATGACCAGTTGCTTGAAGGTGGCTTCAGTGTGGTCTTCCAGTCTGACGACAACCAGGCTGCCATTGTTGGCGTGCCTTTCTGGGTCAACAAAAATTAGGTCGCCTTCCTTGAAAGAGCGCTGGCCGGAAGGGTCGTACATGGATTCACCCGCCACGCGAAGCACAAAGGTGTTGGGGCTGTGAGGGCCGGGGCAGGGGAGCCACTCTTCTGCGACACCTGGTGAATATATATCGACAATTTCTGACCATTCGCCTGCTTGTACCCAAGAGATCACGGGGCAATATCCTTTTATGTCCGGTCCGGGAGTTACATTGGCTTCGCTTGGCAGGTTGGCTGCCTGGCTGAGCAGATCGTCTATAGAGATACCGAAGGCACGTAGAATGCCGTCCAGCACTTCATTGCTGGCACCCTGTTTGTTGGTTTCTATCCGCGACAGGTTGCCGGTGTCTATATCGACACCCAGATTGTGCAGCTCATCAGCCATTTGCTGAAGCGTCCACTTGCGAGACTTTCTTGCTGCTCTGATTAGGTTTCCGTAGTTCATATCCGAATCTTCATCCTTTTCTGCAAATAGCGCAAAGCGTGATGCGCAAATTCTGCTTGCAATAAATATGCGTAATGCGCAGAATTGTAGGCAGCACAAATTAGCCAGAAGGTGAAGAAGCATGTCTCCACTCAAAAAGGCCAGGGTCAACCGCGGTTGGAAGCTGGCAGATGTAGTTCAGCGTCTCCGGGCTGCTGGTGAATCAATCGATACCGGCAACCTTTCAAGAATTGAGCGTGGACTTCAGCGGCCCTCAACTTCTTTAGCTGAAAGTCTTTGCTTTGTTTTTGAAGGTGATCTCAACGAAATCCATGTGCTTTACCCCGAGCGGTTTATTCGTGCTGAAGCAGATAGCTCTGCCGCCTGATGTTTTCAGTATCGCCCTGGTTGGGCTTTTCCGACAGACACCAGCAGCCCCTGACAATTTATACAGGTGATTTATGAGCCACGAGAAAACCGCTACCCAGCCCATTTTAGATCGCCACGCGGTGCTGGCGCTGGTGACTGCTGAGTACATGGCAACCGGGGAGCCGGTCACGCCCACGCAGGCTTATGAAATGTGCAATGCGACCCAGTGGGCTAGGCCGGGGCTAAAGGCTGTGCTGACTGACTTGGTGCGGGATGGCCTGTTGCTGATGGAAGGGTTGGGTTGGATGCCTTGCGAGGGTGCAAAGCAGGCTTACCAGCGAGTTTTTGAAGACGAAAAAAAGCGCCTGGGTAGTGACCGGGCGCTGAAAGATGCAAGTACGCTATAGGGGCTGTAATTATGTACAGTATTGAATGGTTTTTCAAGTTTGGGGGTCGCCTATGAGCTGGGAAGCGACAGCCTGGGCCAGACGCGCCATGAAAAAGCTGGGATCGGAAGTGAAGCCGGTTCATCGCCTGTTATTGGTTCTGCTGGGGGATACGGCGGATCAGGAGGGGGTGAGCTGGCCTTCAGTGAAGACCCTGGCGAGTGAGTGCGGTTGTTCTGAACGCAGCATTCAGCGAAACATCGACAAGCTTGTGAGTCTCGGCCTGATAGAAAAGTTGGAAAGACGTTCTATGACCGGTCGCCAGCAAAGCAATTTATACCGTTTAAATCTGGATGCAAATCTGGCTGAAATGATGGTACCAGGGGAGGGTGACAATTCTTCGCCCCTACCCCGACAAAATGACACCCCTTATCCGGCCCCATGCGAGGGTGACAATTTGACACCCATAGGGGTGACAAAATGTCTGGGGGAGGGTGACAAAGCTGTGTCACCCCTTGAACAACCATGTGAACCTACTACTCACTCTCTCACAGCGTCCACACAAGATTTTTCGCCACAGCCGGAACCACCTCCGGCACCGCCACCCCGATCCGCGAATCTTGAAACCCAGCCGATGACTCCGGACTGGGAGCCACAGGTTTCGACCCTGGTTCCTGCTCTGGCCCGTTCGGCCATTCCGATTCCGGTGGCTGAAGCGCTGGCGCAAGACCCTGAGCTGGTCAACGCCTTTCGCAATCACCAGCTGGCGAACCCTGGGCGGGAATATTCCCCGACCGGCTGGACGACCCGATTAGCCACCTGGTTGCAACGCGATTGGCAGCGACTGGGCAGGCCTTTGACGATCACCGATTACCAAACCGCACGAGGATTTAACCATGCAGCAGGCAGCCGCACTAGCAACCGGGATGAAGTTCATGCAGCCGTCGGTAACTGGCAGGACACCAGCTGGGCAGACGGGCTCTACTGAGCGGCCTGATCCGGCGGTTGCTGAGCAGGTCACTCAGGCGATTGGTCAGGTTTTTGCCTTGCTCCAGCGCTTGTACCCCCGCACCTGGGACACCGGCTGGAAGTCGGCTCAGGAGGTGACCGAGAGCAAGCGCACCCTGTTCAAATTGCTGGCCAAGAGCGCCCCACCCAGCCCCGCGTGTTTTCAGCGACTGGAGGCGTTCATTGCTGAGCGAGGTGGTGATTTCCCGCCTTCGCTGCCGGACATTGCCCGTGTTTTGAAGCCCCAGCCGGAAGATCTGGGTTTTGCTTCGCCTGAGTCAGCCTGGCTGACAGTCTGTAACAACAGCCACCAGCACCAGGTGATCCGCTGCCCTGCGATTCGAGCAGCTGTCGGTAACCGTTGGCATGCAATTCGGAACGCTACCAGCCGTGTTGACATTGCTCGGGAGTACAAGGCATTTCAGGCCAGCTATGAGGCGGTGATTAACCGGGCTCTGATGGGTGAGGACATTACCCCGCGCCAGCTGCTGGAAGACCAGAGCCGGAAATTACAAAGCAAGGGTCGGCCTACGGATTCGCTGATAGATCGATTGGTTCAGCAGCGCCAGCAGGAACGCCAGAGGGCGTCGGGGTAGGTGAGCCATGCAGACCTTGAGCACCTGGTTTCGTCAATCCACGGCTTTGCAGGAAGCCGGTGATGCCTGGTACCAGCACTACAGCCAGTGCACTGAATGCCAGTTGCACCACACGAAACTGATCAAGGCTTACCCCAACCCCTGCCGGATCGGGGCCGAATTGAACCAGCGTTACAACCAGGCAGTGGCCCAGGCTGCTGCGGATTATGAGAACGGAGGACGTTATGCCAGTCATGACCAGCAATGAAATCAAACGCCATAACCTGGACGAACATGAGTTCAGCGGCAAGCTGATGGGCCAGCAGCGGGAAGTGCTCTTGTGTGTGCAGGGTGCCGGGAAGCTGACCCGCAACCAGGTGAGTGAAATCACAGGCATTCGCCTGACCTCGGTTTGTGGCCGCGCTAAAACGCTGCTGGATAACGGACTGCTGACCGTAGGTGAAAGCATCCAGTGCCCGGTTACCGGCAAGCATGTGGGCGCCCTGGAATGCACTGATCTGGGTAAGGCAGCGGCCAAAGCATTGATCGAACAGAAACAACAGGAAGCGGCATGAGCAGCTGGGTGATTGGTATTGATCCTGATGCTGTGAAGTCAGGCATCGGGATTTTCAAAGACGGGGAGCTGGTGGAGCTGAAGATGTGGAGCTTTGCTGAGCTGCTGTTCCAGATGGAAAGCCTTGAAAGCCGCCAGGGAACAGTGGTGGTTCTGGAGGATGTGGAAGCAATCAGGCCTACCTTCAAGCGCGGCAAGACGAATCAGGCCGCTATGCAGAAGATCAGCCAGAACGTGGGGCAGGTAAAGCAAACAGCGAGGCTGATAAAGGAAATGGCCGAGTACCACGGCGTGAAGGTGGTGATGCAAAGGCCGCTGACTGGCTGGTTTAAGAAGGCCAAGGAAGATGCTGCCCTGTTCAACAAGCTGACTGGCTGGACTGGACGCAGTAACGCAGACAATCGGGATGGCGCAATGCTGGCGCTGCATTACATTCGTGGGCAAAAACAAAGGGCTAGCTGATGTCGTACACCCGCCTGAAGATCAACGCCTTTCGCACGGACTGGCCTGAAGAGCGACAGCAAGCGGCTTTGCAGGAATATGCCGAAGAGCTGGTGCGCCTGTATGTGGATTACCTGCTGGGTTATCACGCACCTGGATGGGCTCCGGTGTCATTTATGTTTGCCGGTGTACTTCCAGGGGGAGGCGGATCAGGTGAAGAAGATCCCAGTATGGTAGCCGCAAGAATGTACCGCGAAATCACCCGAGCAGAGCGCGACGCCCTTTACTACATAGGCCAACTCAAACCCCGAACCCAAATAGCGCTACTGATTGACAGCTACAGCCAACGCGGACACCAGGGCCGGAACCGCCTGAGCAGAGATAAAGTATGCCAGCCGGACGTATGGCGAAAACTGGCCAGTGAGCTGAGCCTGACCCGCATCCACCACCAGCAGCCGGGGTTGATAGAGGCTATGGACAAAAAGGCCCTAGCTAACAGGGTGGCAAGAGGCAAGCAAAAGCTGGCGCAAGTGATCGCTGCCAAAGAAAAAGAGGCAGCATAAAAAAAGTTTTAAAAAAGTCTTGCGTTAGGAGCCTAACAGGTCTAATATTAAACACATGGAGGCAACGCAGCCCCTACCGGCCAGGCGGAACCTGGAATAAGAGGAGAAACATCATGATTGAAGCCAACACTTTTGCCGAAGCTTGCTACAACCAAAACAGTCTCGATGAGTTGCTGGAGGCTTATTTCGATGCCGAAGCCGACCAGTCAGATTGTGAGTCTTGGGGTATTGATGAGCAGAAATGGATGGACTCTATAGAAAAAGCCATGGGCGAAAAAATGCGTGAGTTCTTTTGCGAAAACAACAACTCAAAAATTCATAGCATGATAAACAGTTGGGCAAAAAAGCCTGAGGGCTATTTGTCCATTGATGAGGAAGGTGACATCGTATCACCAAGCGGCGCAGCTATGACGATTGGCCAGACTGCCGGTTTCTTTAAGAAAACAGAAGCTCATAAGAAAGCATGAGTAAGCTGTTTATCGAAGTCAGCCCAGCGGATAAAGGCCGCTGGGTTGCCTGCGCAGCCAGAGAGGGCAAAACCCTACAGGAATGGGTGACGCAGCTGCTAAATGCTGAGGCCAGCCGCAACCCACCGCCGCCACCCAAATGGATGCGAGAAGCCGGTTTCAGCAATCGCTTGGCAACTGCCCTTCTTAGGGCCGGCTATCATGATTCCGATGTTTTGTCAGGCAGCCTGAGACAAGAGCCGGACGACTATTGGTATCAGCATCAGGATTTCGGGCCAAGATGCCTGAGGGAGTTGAAAGAAAAATGGCCAGTGTAGCGGATCGAGTACAGAAGCATAATGAGAGCCTAAAGGCCCAAGGGGGCAGGATCATCCATAAGCTGCGACTGAAGCCGGAAGCTGCCGCAGCACTGGCTTGCCTGGAGGCGGAAGATGGGCGATCAGCGACCCAGATCATCAATGAATTGCTGATCAAAAACACAGGCTGTTAATTTAAACACCACTAGATGTTGTGTTTTTGAGTTCTTCGCGCTACCATAAGCGTATTGTGACCAATTCTATCTAAGCCCTGCCACCCTTCGGTGTCGGGGCTTTTTTATGCCCGTCTGAAGGTGTTCCCATGACTGAAATCCTTGTTGTTTCGACAGCCCACACGCTGGCGCTGGCGCTCTTTGCCGTGCTTCTGGTGTGGGCTACTCTGCGTTTTCTTGACCGGATTACCGGTACACCCTTCTCTGAGATCAAAGAGGTGATTTATGCAGATCCGAAAGCTGCTGCTCTTTATAACGGCATGCGTTTTCTGGGTGCCTGCTTGCTTATCGGCCTCGCCCTTTGATCGGTACGACCCTTACATAGAACAGTCCATGAAGCGCTGGATGCCGGGTACCGATTGGCAGTTGCTTTGGGGGCTGATTCGGCAGGAGTCCAGTTTCAACCCAAAGGCAGTTTCACCGGTGGGAGCTGAAGGGTTAACTCAGTTTATGCCTGGCACTTGGGCTGATGTGAGTCGCCAGTTGGGTATGGCCAATGCAAACCCCAGAATGGTAAGGCCCAGCATTGAAGCCGGTGCGTTTTATCTGGGTCGACTACGCAATAACTGGCACAGCCCGCGCCCGGAGAAGGACCGGCTGCAACTGGCACTGGCCAGCTACAACGCTGGCCTGGGTAATCTGCTCTCAGCGCAACGCGCATGTGACATGCCGGTACTTTACCCGGAGATAGCTGCATGCCTACCCCAGATCACTGGTCATCACTCATCCGAGACACTGCATTACGTGCCAGCGGTCTGGCGTTATTACATCAAGAAGCGACTGGGTGCCCTATGAAGCTCAAGGCGGCTGCGGTTGGTTCAGTCCTCATCATTATGGGCATGGGCTACCTCTGGTATGAAGCCAGCCTGGCCCAGCTTGAAACCCAACTGGCCCGCACTGAAGCGAACCTGACGGTTGAACAAGAGGCGGTTAGCCAGCTGGGCAGTCTGGTTGTTCGTAAGCAAGAGCAGCTAGATAGATCTAAAAAGCAGCTGGCGCAAATGATTCAGGCTCGCAATGCAGCTGAGGCCAGGTTCCAGGCTATTGAGGTGGTCCATGCCCAAACACTTGAAAATCTTAAGCAACTTCAAAAGCAGGATCAGGAGCTGGATGACTGGTCTGCTGATCCTGTTCCTGTCAGTGCTGATGACTGGGTGCGCAACCTCATCACCCCAGCCACGGGTAGTGATTGAAAACCAAGAGGTTTTGCCACCGGCATTGCCTGATCACTTGTTGGAACCTTTGAATCATCCTGACTTGCCACCCACAACACTGACCCAGGGCGACTTGCTGAAGCTAATTGCCGAATACCACCGGCTGGTGGAAACAGCCAACTCACAACGCACGGAAGTTAAAGACCTGTGGCCGAAAAAATGACGATCAAATCAGCAACTGAGCGCCATATCCAGACGGTGGCGGTCTTTATCATTACCGGCGTACTGGGCTGGGTGGGCTTTTCTTTGAACAGCCTGATCGAACACCAGGCGCGTGTGGATGAGCGTATCAGCTACATGACTTCTCAGATCATCCATCTGCAGGAGCAGCTTAGCAACCAGATTAGCCGCAGGGAGCTGGATTCAGAGCTGAGCCATATCCACCGAGAAATTCAGCGGCTGGATAACAGGGTAGAGCAGCTGGAACGCAGGGAGCGAGATTAGAAAAGCAAAAGACGGGCGACTGCTGGTGTTGGCGCACCAGCAGCCCTCAAGAAGTGGTAATGGTTCATGGGGCCACTTCTCAAGCAAGGCCCGCCACCTCGTGCACGAAGTAGGCGGATATTATCATACTGATTGGATATACAGTACCCATGACCGCAAAACCTATCGTCCCCTGGATTGGGGGCAAGCGCCGTTTGGCAAAGCATATTCTTCCACGACTTCCTGAGCACAGCTGTTACGTAGAGCCCTTCTGCGGTGCGGCTGCACTCTTCTTCATGAAGGAACCGGTGAAGTCGGAGATCCTTAATGACATTAACGGTGAGTTAGTAAACCTCTACCGGGTTGTGAAGCACCACCTTGAGGAGCTCTACAGCCAGTTCAAGTGGACGCTGGTTAGTCGCCAGAACTGGGAGTGGCTGCAGAGCATGCCGCCTGAAGCCTTGACCGACATACAAAGAGCCAGCCGCTTCCTGTATCTGCAAAAGCTGGCCTTTGGTGGAAAGGTAGATGGGCAGAGCTTCGGAACGGATACCACTTCCCGGCCTCGGTTTAACCTGTTCAGCCTGGAGAATGATCTGGCTGAAGCTCACTTCAGGTTGACCAATGCAACAGTGGAGAATCTGCCCTGGCAAAAGGTGCTTCAGAAATACGATCGCCCCCACACCTTGTTCTATTGTGACCCGCCGTACTGGCAGACCGAAGGCTACGGTGTGGACTTCGGCTTTGAGCAGTATGAAGAGCTGGCCGATTTGATGAGAGGGTTAAAGGGCAACCTGGTGCTAAGCATTAATGACCACCCGGATATTCGCCAGGTCTTTAGAGAGTTTCCGATGATGCAGCTGAGTGCAACCTACACGGTTGGTGGTAGCTCGAAGGCAGCCAGGCGTGGTGAGCTGTTGATCGCAAGCCACGGTGTGGATTTGTAAAAAAAATCGCGGGTCCTTCCGGAGCTCACGGGCCTGCCACGGGGGCGTGGAACTCGCGGATAAACAGAAATTTTCGGGTTTTCATATGCTCCACCACAGGTGGGCAGATTTCTAGGAGTGACGCGGGATAGAGACCTGTGCGACTTGTACATTTCGGGCTTAAAGAATATGGCAGACGTGAGCAGGTTAGAGGATGCGTTTAACTGGTCAGTCAGCCAGATTGCCAGAGCTTTTGAGATGGATAGGCGCACTGTCACAAAGCGCTTGATGGATGCCGGTGTTATTCCTTCTGGAGAAAAGCGTGGTCACCCGGTCTACCGGTTGAAGGATGCTGGCTTTGCTTTGTGGGGTGTTTCTAAATCAGCTTCAGATGGAGCGGTTAACGACCCAGACGACTTTGAACCCAATGACCGGAAAGCCTGGTACCAGTCGGAGAATGAGCGGGTAAAGCTGGAAAAGGAAATGCGGCTTCTGGTCCCGATTGAGGAAGTGCATCGGGAAATGAGCAGTCTGGCCAAGGCGCTGGACAACTATCTGGAAACCTTGCCTGATTTGTTGGAGCGCGACGCAGGCTTGCCGCCTGAAGCTATCCAACAGGTTGAGAGCATCACCGACCAGCTGCGTGATCAGATGTTCCAGGCGATTATTGCGGACGAACCTGAAGATGAGTAGTTACGGCAGCGCAGCAGCGATCAAGCGTGATGTGGCTGAAATCATCCGGCCCAAGCGCCGCATTCAGGCCAGCCAGGCAGCAGCGGAAGTAATGAAGGTTGTCGGTGGTGATGGGTCTGTTCGCGACTGGGATGCCAAGGCCACACCCTACATGGTAGAGCCGTTGGACTGCATGGGCTCTCGGCTGTATGACGCGGTGATCTTTGTTGGCCCCGCTCGGACAGGCAAAACCAATGCGCTGGTGGATGGCTTTGTTGCCTACAAGATTGAATACCACCCAGCAGACGGCCTTATTGTTCAGATCTCCGAAGAGAAAGCGCGGGAATTCAGCAAGAAGCGCATTGACCGGATGCTGGAAAAATCCCCGCTGCTCCGGAACCGGCTCAGCCCTCGGGGCCATGACAACAACGTCCACGACAAAACCTTTCGTGCCGGCAACTACCTGGGCATCAAATGGCCCTCCAAGAACGTGCTGGCCAGCTCGGACTTTCAGTTCGTACTGCTGACCGACTTTGACCGCTTGCCGGACAACATCGATGGCGAAGGTGACCCCTTCACTCTGGCCAGCAAACGGACGCAGACCTTTGGCAGCACCGGCATGACCATGGCTGAATCCTCACCGGGTCGGGAAATCACCGACCTGGACTGGGAAAGGCCCGAAGACCAGCCGCATGTGGCACCACCCACTACCGGTATTCTTGACCTCTATAACGCAGGTGATCGCCGCCGCTGGTACTGGCAATGCCCCGAAACCGGCTGTCGGGAATGGTTCATGCCCAACAAGGAAAACTTCAACCTGGATTCGGCGCGAGTATTTTGCCCGCATTGTGGTACCGAAATCAGCCCCACGGCCAAGCGTGATCTCAACATCAAGGGTCGCTGGGTAGCCGAAGGCCAGCGCCTGACGCAACATGGCGAACTGGAAGGAACAGCCAGAAGCACCCGCATTGCTAGTTTCTGGATGGAAGGCCCTGCAGCGGCTTATCAAACCTGGCAATCACTGGTCGATAAACTCAAGCGAGCTGAAGAAACCTACCAGCAGACCGGCAGCCAGGAAACTCTGAAAACGGTCATCAACACCGACTGGGGCAGGGCCTACGCCTACCAGCGCTCGGAAAAGACCCGTAGCCCCCAGCGCCTGATGGATCGTGCTGAACAAGTCCAGCGCCGCACTATTCCCGAAGGGGTGCGCTTTCTGACGGCTTCGGTGGACGTGCAGGGCGGCAAGGATCGACGCTTTGTTGTGCAGATTCACGGCTGGGGCAGGAATCGAGAAATGTGGGTCGTGGATCGCTTCAACATCAAAGAAGACCGAGGCCCGAACAACGACCAGCCACCCAGACCCATCAGCCCGGCAACCCAGCCGGAAGACTGGCAACTGCTGACCCGCGATGTCCTCAAACGCAGCTACAAGCTAGCCGATGGCAGCGGACGCAGAATGCCGGTGCTGGCCCTGGGCATAGATACCGGCGGGGAAGGGGACGGGGAAGAAAGCGTCACCAGTCAGGCCTACGACTACTACCGCAGCCTGATACCCGAAGGCCTGCAAGGCCGCGTTTATCTCTTCAAGGGTGGCAGCAGCAAAACCGCCAACCGAGTGCGCAAAACCTGGCCAGACAACACCAAACGCAAAAACCGCAAGAGCAGCGCCCGAGGTGATGTGCCCCTCTACATTCTGGGTACCAACCTACTCAAGGATCAAGTTGCCGCCATGATCGACCGGGACAACCCCGGCTCTGGCTACATGCACACCCCGGCATGGCTGGGGCGCTGGTGGTTTGAAGAACTGACCTATGAAATCCGAGACCCAGCCACCGGAAAATGGGAAAGGCCCGGCAAAAAGCCCAATGAAGCTTTTGACCTCTGCGTCTACAACCTGGCGCTTTTTATCCTGCTCAAGGCCGAGAACATCAACTGGGACGCACCACCGCCATGGGCTGAAGACTGGGATAAAAACCTGCTGGTGTTTGATCCGGAAAAGCAGAGCGACCCCACTGGGGTGCCGGTTAGAGCCACACGGCAAAAAAGAAAGCGAAAGACTGTAAAGGCAAGGGTTTAGGGAGAAGCGCCCCACAGTAGAGCGGGGTGCTTCTTTGCTACTGATTAATCCTTGTTGCTGTGGAACATTTCGTAAAAGCTGACATCGCCAACAAAAGCAAGGATCAGAAGTGCAAAAGCGACAACTCCAAAAAGGATTCCATGTTTCATTTTTTCACCTATAGGTTGGTTGAAATTTAGGTGTTAGGACGTCCCTAACCTTTATTTTTTTGCCACAGTTCCCTGATACGTCAACGGGGTTTCGGAAAGCTATTTTGTATTTTTTTGTAAATCAAACAGCCCGCCAAGTGTGGGCTTTTTTATGGGCGAGGTTTATGAAATACACCCAAGAAGATCTAAACCGACTGAATCAGGCTCGGATCGATCTGGCCACCGGCCAGAATGTGACCCAGGTTCGACACAGCAACGGAAAGACCCTGACGTTCAATCCAGCCAACCGCGACCTTCTGGAACGAATGATCGCAGAGGCTAAACGGAGTCTTTTTCCAAAGCGCAGACGCACTCGCACCCGTCAGGTGTTTACCTCCAAAGGTCTTTAACCCATGCCGAAGATCAGCAAGCCCCGCATCCGTCTGGAGCATAGGGGCGGCCAGCTCGTGCCCAAAAACATCCGCGCCTCAGCCTACGAAGGCGGCTCTAACCGCAAGCGCATGGGTGGGAAGGGTATGTCGGTTGCTGGCCCAAATACCGGTATCTCACAAAGCCTGGGCGCACTGCAAAAGCGCAGCCGTAATGCCGTGCGCAACAATGCCTACGCCACCGGAGCCAAGGAAACCTATGTCTCCAACCTGGTGGGCACCGGTATTCGGCCCCAGTGGCAGAACAAGGAAATTCAGGAGCTTTGGGAAACCTGGGTGCAAGAGTGCGATGCCGATGGCGTGAACTGCTTCTACGGACTGCAAGGCCTGGCAGCGGGTGCCCAGTTTGAAGCGGGGGAGGTGCTGGGTCGATTCCGTTACCGGCGCACCAGCGATGGTTTATCCGTGCCCTTGCAGCTGCAACTGATCGAATCCGAACACCTGGACCCCACCTACTCAGCAGTGACTGACCGGCAGCTGATCAAGATGGGCATTGAATTCAACGCCATTGGAAAACGCTCTGCGTATTGGCTCTGGCAGCACCATCCCCATGAATACCTGGCTCAACAGACTAACCGCCGCAAACGAGTACCGGCTGATGATGTGATCCACCTGTATCGCCGCACCCGCCCTGGCCAGATACGTGGTGTGCCGGAGCTATCCAGTGTCATCGTGCGCCTGTATGAAATTGATGAAATGCAGGATGCCCTGCTGGCGCGTCAGAAACTGGCCCAGCTTTTCGCAGCCTTTATCAAGCGCAAGCCTGACCATGACCCTGAAGACGAAGGGCCTCACTTTGGCCTACCTGCTGACCCCTATGGCGAAAGTGACGACGAAGGCCTGACTGAATTTGTACCTGGTGCTCTGCACTACCTGGAAGATGGCGAAGAAGTACAGTTCAGCGATCCACCTGACATCGGCAGCCACTACAGCGACTGGCTGCGCACTGAACTGCTGGCCGTAGCCAGAGGGGCGGGCATCACCTACGAACAACTGACCAACGACCTGAAAGGCGTCAACTACAGCTCCATTCGTGCCGGACTGCTGGAATTCCGCCGCCGTGCCGAAGCCCTGCAAGCCCACCTGATCGTACACCAGTGGTGCCGGAAGATTGCCGCCAAATGGCTGGATGTTGCCGTAGTCAGCGGCTCCATCAACCTGCCGGACTACTGGACCAACCGCAAAAAATACCTAGCGATTGACTGGATCGCTCCCAAATGGGCCTGGGTCGACCCGCTGAAAGAAGTCACCGCAGACCTGCTGGAAGTTCGCGCTGGGTTTATCCCCCGCTCAGAAGCAGCAGGGCAGCGCGGCTGGAGCCTGGAGCAACTGGATGAAGAAATCCAAAAGAGCAACCAGAGCGCCGACGACCACGGCCTGATACTGGATTCAGACCCGCGCATCACCCAGAAAAACGGGGCTTTGCAAAAAGCCATCGACATCCTGAACAACGAAGAGGAAGAAGAAAATGCCTCAACCTAAACACTGGCTCAAAGTCCAGGCCAAGGCCAAGCAGCCCCGCAAGGCCCTGGTCACTATTGATGGCGAGATTGGAGGCAGCTGGTGGGATGACACCGCTGTTGCCAGCTCCGAATTCATGAACGCCCTCAAAGCCCTGGGCCAGCTGGATGATATTGAAATCGACCTGAACAGCCCCGGTGGCAGCGTGACCGATGGCCTGACCATTGCCAACTACCTGCGTGCCCATCCAGCCAAGGTGACCGTCAATGTACTGGGGCAGGCCTCCAGCATTGCCAGCGTCATCACCTCCGCTGCTGATCAGGTCAACATGAGCCTGGGCACCTTCGGCCTGATCCACTACCCCTGGACCTTTGCCATGGGCAATGCCAACCAATTCCGTGAACTGGCCGACAACCTGGACACCATCAGCGACGGCATCATGGGCTGCTACCTGGCCAAGTGTGGTGAAGACAAAAAAGCCCGCCTCGAAGAAATCATCGAAGGCCCCAGCGGTGAAGGCACTCTGCTTTCAGCAGAAGAATGGCTGGAACTGGGCTTGGCTGACAACCTGCAAAACGAAGTCAAGGCCGCAGCCAGCACCGCACCGCAAGACCTGTTCCGCGCCATGCAGCGGGCACAGCAACAAGCCCAGAAGCAATCCGCAAAACCCCAACCACCTCAAGCAAAGCAGGAAAATCCTATGACTCTTGAAGAACTCAAAGCCAAACATCCCGAACTGGTTCAAGCCCTGACCGATGAAATCAAGGCCCAGAACCCCCAGGGCACCCTGGAAGTTGGCGCCCTGACTCTGGACACCCTGAAAGCTCAGCACCCTGAGCTGGTAGCCAGCATCCAGAAAGAAGGGCCGGATGCCAAGGCAGCCGTAGAAGCAGAGCGCACCCGCGTGACCGAAATCATGAAGGCCTGCACCACCTACAACCAGCCGCAAATGGCCGAAAAACTGATTGCCAACGGCACCGACAAACAAATGGCGGCTGACCTGCTTTCGGTCTTTGCCTCCAATGCCAGCGACCAAAACGGCATCGTCACTGCCCACAGTGCCGACAACGACCCCCAGAACGCCAGTGATGCCAACCGTATTCTAGCTAACTACCGCTCGGTTACCGGCACCAAAACCCAAACCGCCTGAGAACAGGCATTACCTGAAAACCCAAGAAGCAGGAGGGCATGCTAATGCCACAACTCAACACCACTCAGGCCGGTATTGCCGCCTACGAAAACACCACCAGCTTTACCGACGAACCCCTGTTCACCGGCGAGCGACAGCAACACACCGACAAGGGCACCTTCGCCGCCGAACAGGATCTGCCTGCTCATACCGTGCTGGCGCGTGATGCCTCCGGCAACCTGGTACCGGCAGAGCACGGCGGTGAAGGCACCCTGGGCACCCCGGTTGCTATCTCCATGGTCGCCGTCAAAACCGGTGAAGCCGAAACCGCTGACGCACCCTGCTACTGGGGCGGCTGCTTCAACCCCAATCGCCTCTACTGGCATGAAAGCTATGACGATCTGGACAAAAAATTGGCTGCCTTCGGTGAAGCCTCCACCAGCAACATTGCCATCAAGGCTATGCGCTAACCCCTGAATTTCCCTCAAAACCCCATTGAATTGGTGTACTGCCAGCAGTACGCCCAGGAGACCCTCATGCCTGAACTTTACGATACCCATACCCTGCTGCAAGTGCAGGAACACCTGGACCCCATGCCCAGCTTCTGGCTGAACATGGCCTTTGCTGAAGAAATGCGTTTTCCCTCGGAATGGATTGATCTGGAAAAAATCCAGGGCAACCGCACCTTGGCACCGCTGGTCATTCCCACGGCTGAAGGCGTGCCCATCTACAAGCGCGCCGCTGAAGCCAGCCGCTTCCGTGCTGCCTACATGAAGCCCAAGGACATGGTAACGCCAGATCGCTCCATCAAGCGTCGCCCCGGCGAAGCCCTTGGTGGATCAGCCACTCAAGAGCAGCGTGAAGACGCCATCGTTGCAGACATCCTCGCAACCCATCGCTCCGCGATTGAGCGCAGCTGGGAAGTCATGGCTGCCCGCGCTGTCATCGATGGCAAAATCAAGCTGAAGGGCGAAGACTACCCAGAAACCCTAGTGGACTTCCAGCGCGACCCCAACCACAACGTCACCTTGCTGGGCTCTGAACAGTGGAGTGATGAAAATGCCAATATTCCAAGTCAGCTCACTTCCTGGCGTGGCACCACCCGCCGTGCCAAGTTCGGCGGCCCCACCAACAACCTGGTATTGGGCAAAGAAGCAACTGAACACTTCCTGCGCAACAAGGAAGTGCGCAAGCTGCTGGATACCCAGGTGCGCGGCACCGAAGGCAACAGCTTCAACATCGGTGTGCGCGAAGGCGAAGAAGTGGAATTCCTGGGCCGTTTTGATGGCGGCTTAGCGGTCTGGTCCTACTCCGGCTACTACGAAGAACAGGACGGCAGCCAGCAAGAAATCCTGCACCCTGAAGAAGTGGTACTGGTTGGCCCTGGCATCCGTGGGGTGCGCTGTTTCGGTGCCATCATGGATCGCAAGGCCGGTTACCAGCCTGCCAGCATGTTCCCGAAAATGTGGGAACAAGAAGACCCCGCAGGCCTGTGGATCATGACCCAATCAGCCCCGCTAATGGTGCCCATGCGCCCCAACTGCTCGCTGAAAGCGCGGGTGCTTTAATCCGCTGAGCCACACAGGTAGCCGGTCTATCCGGCTGCCTGCTCCACCTTCCACCGAGGAACACAACCATGCCCAAAGCCATTGCCATTACCGCCATCCAGAAACCAGAACAGAAAATCCCTGCTGGCGCAGAGTTTGAAGCCAGTCAGGAAGAAATTGACAGCCTGATTGCCAAAGGCGCTGCCAAGCTACCCACTACAAAAACCGCCGCGCCTGAACAGGACGACCAGAAACCAACTGGCAAACAACCCGGCAAAACAGGCGCTGCAGGTAGTAAATAATGGACTTCAGCCAGTTTGAGGCCCAACTGAACCAGGAGGTCTTTGACCGCCTGGGCGAAACAGCAGAAATTATCGTTGAAGACGCAGACCCCCAGCCTTGCAGGGTTGAAATCACGGAAGACATGGCCGTCAGGGATGACAACGGCTTTATCAAGGAAACCCGCTGCGAAATCGGTCTGCCGGTCGAGCTGGAGCCAAAGCGCGGCCTGGTTCTGCGCATTATCTCGAACGGTAAGCACTGGCGACTTCACCAACTGCTCAGCAATGACGGTTACGAATCCAGATGGGTAGCCCTGCCTTATGACTAATGCCAACCAACAACTGAAAGACAGTGCCCGTGAACTGCGGGTCTTGGACAAAAGAAGCGACCAGGCCGCATCCCGCGCACTCAACCGCGCCATTCAACAGGCACGCACAGCAGCTAATCGTGATATTCGAGACGGCCTGAAGCTCAAATCCAGCTACCTGAACCAGCAACTTCGGATTGCCAAAAAGGCCAACTCCAACGACCTGGAGGCCGTGCTCTCCACCCGCAAGCGTGGCGTACTCATGACCCGCTACCCGCACCGAGAGCTACAAAGCGGCGGTGTCAGCGTCAACATCCGGGGTGTGCGCGTCAAGATGCCCGGCGCCTTCCTGATGCGTTTTGCCAATGGCCGCACCGGCATCATGGTGCGTGTTGCCTCTGCAGCAGGGAAATCCAAAAACGGCGAAGGTCGCAGCAAAGGCCTGGAAACCCTCTACTCACCGTCACCCAGCCAGGCCTTCAGCACCGTTATGCCTGATGTGAAAACCCTGGCAGCAGCTCGCGTGATTGGTGAATACGAACGACTGATGAGGTTAAAAGCCGCATGAACGCACCTGCCGTACAAGCCCTGAAAGCCATTCAGGAAAAACTGAAGGAAATCAGCACCGCCAACGGCTACTACACGGATCTGAATGAAAACGTGGTCTGTGGCCCTGCTGCCTACACACTGTCAGTGAACCCGAAAACGCCCCTGGTCATCGTTAGCCACGGCCCGACAGACCCAGGGCAGCGAGGCTCCAGCAAAGCCAAGCTTCAGTACATGCCAGAAATCTTCCTGGCTGTTCGGCCATCCGAGGAATCGGACACCCAGCTTGCCAATCTGGAACACGATATTCGCACCTGCCTCTTCACGCCATTGGGTAGCCGCGCCCTCAATGGCAAGGCAATCAGCGTAGAAGAGCAGGGGTCTGCCCCCAGTACAACTGAAGACAGCCGCTACGCCCTGTCTTTTATCCCCGTCACCCTGACCATCATTGAAAACTACGAGGCTTAATCATGGCTGAAAATACCCAAATCAAAGACCGCTCCTACCTCGGTAAAGGCATCATCTACATGGGGCTTTACCCTTCAGGGCCACTGCTACCGGTAGGCAACTGCTCTGCACTCAACATCAGCATTACCGAAGACAAAAAAGAACTACCCAATCACATGGATGCCGGGGGCGGTAACCGCAATGAAGTCAGCCGGATTCAGAGCGTCAATGTTTCTATTACCGCGCATGACCTCAGCGCCCGCAACCTGGCCATGGCCACACGAGGCACCACCAAGCTACAAGAACCTGTTGCTGTAGTAGGGGAGGCTCACACGGCCTACCCCAGTGCGCTGGTTGATCTGGAATGGATTCCCGACCCAGAAACTCTGGTCGTGCGCTCAACAGACTCCAGCACCACAGAAGTGGAAGATGAAGAAGTTACTGTGCCGGTGGGTGGCCTGATCGAACCGGCTCAGCCACTGACCAGTGGTCTGGTTGTGAAGAACAATGCCGGTGACACCACCTACACCGAAGGCACGGACTATGAAATCACCCAGGACAACAAAATTCAGGTTCTGCCCGGTGGTGACATCAGCGAAAGCGACACCCTGAAGATCAGCTACCTCAGTGCTTCTGGAACCGTGTACCAGCAGGGCACCGAGTATGAAGTCACCCCGGTAGGCCTGCGTATTCTTGGCGGCCAGCTGAGTGAAGAAAAAGCCATCAAGATCGACTACACCCCGGTGCCCCAGCACAACCTGGAAGCCCTGACCGAAGCAGGGCAGGAATACCGCCTGGTGTTTGATGGCCTCAACGAAGCCCAGTCCGGCAAACCAGCCAAAGTCAAAGCCCACCGCTTCAAGCCCAGCCCCACCGATGGCCTGAACTGGATCGGAGACGACTTTGCCGAAATGACCATTCAGGGCGGACTGCTTTCGGATTCCAGCATCAACGCCCAGGGAGCCAGCCGCTTCTTCCGAGTGCAAATGGCGGATTAACTGTCGTCTTTTAGGTCAATTGCAAAATAAAAGTAATTTTATGTTACAATTTGTTACCAAGGTGCTTTAGGTGGAGGTGTTATGAACCAACTTGGTATAAATAACAATATGTTAGAAGCAATTTCATTGGAAGAGAATGCCTGGGTGCGTGCAGTGCAACTGGGTGAGGCACTGGGCTATACCAAGCCTGGAAAGCAAATCAATGCCCTGTACAAGCGTTATCAGGATGAATTTACGGAAGACATGACGAAGCTGACCAAAATTCACGATGATGAATGCAAGGGACACTCAGCAAGCCAAAACCGCCAGACTCGTGTTTTCTCACGACAAGGGGTTTACCTGATGATCATGCTTGCACGCACCCCTGAAGCCAAACTGATGCGGGAAAAAATGTTAGACGACCTGCATTCAGTTGTAACCAGGGTTCCGACAACTGCAAAGGATTTACCCGCCTGGGCCCAAGAAGAGATAGTGGAGGTGCCAGTTAAGTGATGCCTGAGATCAGGCAAAGAAAAACCCCAGAAAGGCGGCCACCTCGCTGGGGTTCAGATCAACACTCCCAACCATCACGAAAGGAGATTGAACACTCATGAACAATGATAGCTCAAACTTTGTGCTGAAAACAACTTTGCTGGAGGTATCTATGCCTTTCCATGAAATTCTGGCTTATGCAGTGGCCATTGGGGTGGTGGCTGTCTGTTTTTCAGCCTGCTTTCTGATGCTGAAAAAAGCCTTTGAGAAGCCTGACAAAAGCAGGTAGTCACCACGGTACGGGGATGACTTGATGGCACCTATTACCTTCATGGTTTTCGCACATTACGGTTACAAGGCCGCCCAGCTGATTATTGCAGCGATCGAGGGCATGCCGTAGCATTGCAGCAAAAGAAGACACATGGAGGCACTGTGAAAGGAAAGATAGTTTCATTTGTTGCGTCGAAGAAGTTTGGCTTTATTGACGGTGAAGATGGTGAAAGCTACTTCCTGCATGTCAGCAAGCTGAAGGACAAGAAGCAAGAAAGCCAGCTGATCAAAGGCACTCCTGTCAGTTTTGACCCTGTACCAACCCCAAAGGGCCTTAGTGCCACCCAGGTTGAAGTGCTTCCGGTTCATATTGGTGAACGGCTGGTATCATTTTTTGTGGCTAAAGGAGAGCCAAAGCATGGAAAGGTCATCTTCAAGAAGAAAATTGAAACCAGCTTTGAAGATGATAAAGATAAAGCCTTTGACCACTTCAAGGCCTGCGCACAGGAGGCAGGCTGCAACGCTGTAATCAACTTCAAGCCTGATCGTCAGACATTTGAAGATGGTAACTATAAATACAGCAGCTTTTCGCATATTGGTGAGCTTGCTTTGGTTATCGAAGAGTATGTCTGCACCAGTGCGGAAGAGGCAAAGAAATCAAAAGAAGAAGTTCAGCAGGCTGTTCAAGAAGCTGAAAAAAAAGCTAACGAGGTAGTACAGCAAGAAGCAGAACTAAGGACTAACCAGCTTTCAGGCTGTTTGGGTCAGCTTGTTGTATTTGTTGGCATAGCGTCAATTTTCTATGTCATTATTTAAAGGGCTTGGTCACAAATGGATTTTCTAATTTTTATCGGGTTTTGTATCGCAGCCAGCCTTCTGGCCTGGGGCCTTGCCAATGCCATCACCCGCTGGATGACTCAGGGCACCCGAGAAAAAGACCCCAACTTCAAGATAGATTTCCAGCTTCACCCCAATCAGGCACTCCATAAACACCAACTCTTCTGGCTGGCCGCTTTGACTCCAGTGGCTATTGGCCTGTTGCTCAACGTCAAGATTTTCTGGGGTGCAGGCTTTGACTTCTCTATTGATGGTTTTAATCACTGGGTCACCAACAGCAAGCTGACCCTTGGCCTGATGGCTCTGGGCATTCCCTTTGGAGTGATGGTGGGTAGCTTTCACCGGACACTGCAAACGGCTGAGCAGATTAAACTGACTCAATCATCTTTAAGGCCAGTTTTGAACACATCTGAGGGTGTGGATGGTGATGTTTTTTATTACAGAATTCATAATACGGGGCTTGGTCCCGCTTTAATAAAGAGTGCAAGCTTGCAGGTTTTGGGCAGTAAACGTGATTTTTACAATGGTTCTGATTTGCGTGAATGGCTAGATACTGTTTTTAAAAACTACAAGGTAAATATTTTGGACTGTGTTTCTTTAAATGCAGGTTATGTGATGCAGGCAAGCTCTAAGGAAGAAATATTTAAAATAGCGGCTAAAGACTTTTCTTCTAAAACACTGCTTTCAAATGGATGCCTCAGAGTTTTTGTAGAATATGAGGACATGTACGGAAATTGTTTTAAGTTTCCACCAGATACAATAGATCAATAACCCTTGACACCACCTCCTGACTCGGTCTAGTCTTCCCTCACTGCTGCAAATTCAGCAGTCGGGATTGACAGCCCGTTTTACAGTAGGTGGACACGATACCGCCACCCGAGCGGTTTTTTTGTGTCCGCATGGCAAGCCTGTTATGGGCGGGCCGTGTGGGAGGCGCTTGCGCCTGCCGGTGCCTACGACCGGTCTGTCAACCCGCACGGTTCGCTCTCCACTGTTGACAGAGTGGGGAGTAAAAACATAACTACTCGTAGGGTGAAGCCATGACCAACGCAATCGCGTTACCTCAGAATGCTATCTTTCAAGATCATAACCAGATCAAAACCACCTCACTAAAGGTGGCTGAAGCATTCAATAAGCTCCACAAAGATGTGCTCAGAAAGATCGAGAGCCTTGATTGCTCTGCCGAATTTGCGTCAGCGCATTTTTACGCTCACGATGAAATGATTCAGGCAGGGCCAGTTAAGCGCCTCTCCAAAGTCTACGAAATGACCAAAGACGGTTTTATGTTTCTGGTCATGGGCTTCACTGGCAAAAAAGCCGCGCAGATCAAAGAAGCCTACATCAACGAATTCAATCGCATGGCTGACCTGCTCAATGGCCGTGGCCACCAACAACCCTCAACCGTTGAAGACCGCCACCCGCTGAACATCGCCGTGCGCTCCCTGGCCAACCAGCGATCTGCCCAGGGTAAGCCAGCGGATTACGCCAGCGTCTGGCGCACCGTGAACGGCTATCTCGGCGTTGAACACATTGAAGACGCCAGCAAAGAACAGGTGCAAAAAGGCCTCAGCTACGTGCAAACCCTGCTGGAAGGCGAGCTACTACCCAAGGAACAACTGCCGGAACCCAGCCAGAAGCTGGACTACTCCGTAAAACGCTGGGTCAAAATGAACCCCTGGTTCAGTCACCGGCAAAGCCTGATGCCCCAGGGCCGCTTTCAGGTCACACCCGATATGGTCTACGGCATGGATGCAAAATCACCCACGCTGGCGCTGGTGAAAGAACTCAGCGATCAGGGCCACGACCTGCATGCCTGCCAACTGGAAGTTCTGGCACTCAGGCACCATCTGGAAAGCACCCGCAACGCCCTCTACAGCATCCAACAGCGCTGCAACACCAGCCTGACAGGGCAGGGGTTCTTTAGATACTGATTTGATTCGTTTAAAAAAACAAAGCCCCAGCAGCTGAACTGCCGGGGCTTTGTTGTTTTTGTTGTCTGGTTTTTGACTGAGGCCTTTGCCAAATGGTTGTTCTTGGGGTAGTGTTCGATAAGACTCATAAGTCCAAATGGAGAATTTACGGATGAAGACACGGATTCCTACCCAAGTGAAACCTCAAAATCAGCAGGGCTTTATTCTTGTACTTGCTCTTCTGCTAATGCTATTTGTTGGCACTGCAATCATCTCAGGTATTGATAGAACAGGCACGGAAACCCGGATTGCCCAGAGTCGTGTGATGGCAGCCAGTATCCAGGCAGCTGCGGAGGCCGGTATATTCACATTACGAAGCGAAGCGGGTAATGCAGAGCATGCAAATGCTGATCTTTCAGCATCTTGTGAGTATTTTATTGAAGCGGTTGAAGGGGATTATTCAGACCCTCAGAACTTTATGGATGAACCGGAGATCTGGTGGCACCTTGATGAAACTAAATCAGATACTCAAATTGAATGCAGTGAACTTGAACAAGGTGACAGTATCTTCATGGCTGTCCAAGCTTGGCAAGGATCAGAGGATCAGCAAAGCATGGTTTCTCAAGTAGGCATGGGAATAACAATTACCTTCGATTTAATACCTGAGAACGGCCAGAATGGTGGTGGCAATGATTCTCCGCATGGCAATAAAACCGCTGGCGAAGTGTTAAATGAGACCTTTGGTGAAGATGCCGCCCGAGCGATTGGAGACATTACGACTACAGGGAATGCAAATATTTTTGGCGATGTAGCTTTAGGCGGGCAACTTAGTGAAGGTGGTCGCCCTGGCGTAGGTGTACAGGGTAGCAGTGGCACCTATGGCGGAGCATCAGATCCATTTAATCTGGAAGCTATTATTGATCATATGAACTTGAAAGACTTGCCGCTTTCAAACCCCAGTATAGATAGCTTTAATGTGGAGCCGGGGAGCTTAAAAAATGAGAATGGTGTTGAAGTGGTTGGCTCAGGACAGTTTGAAACCAAGACCTTTTTAGGTGAGGAGTACCATGCTGTTCGACTCAACGAACTCGATGTAGGTGGTACTAATACTGCTACAGGTAATGTGCTCTTGTTTGTTGATGGTGATCTTGATCTAAGTAACAGAACCACATTTAGAATGGCTAATGACTCCAGTCTGGTTTTAATCGTATCAGGGGCAATTAACTTCGGTAATTTTTTCAGTACTGAGCCACAAGTCCCGGTAAACAACACTGGTTTGCCGACTTTTGCATTGATGACAACGACTAGCGATAAGGTCTCACTGGGGCGTTTAGATGATATGTACGGCATGATATATGCCGCCAATGCTGAGGTGGATATTGGTGCGGCAGGATCAAGGTTTACTGGCCAGATTTTTGCTGACGAAATTACACTTCGAGCCAATAATTCAGTAATTACTTTTCAACAAGCATTTGATGCAGAAAAGTTAAGCAACCTATCTGCTGGCGACTCTTCAGGTGATTTTGTTTTTGGCCCCAGCCAGGATACAAATATTGATTTTGAGTTTTTCTGAGTTTATGTAAAGAGTTCTCCGAACCCGCCATCGAGCGGGTTTTTTAATGCCTGAAATTCACTACTCCGAGATCCAAATATGAGCGACCAACGCGCCGTTGATTTAGTCCTGCGTGCCCGAAATGAAGTTAGCGAAGGGGCTGAAGAAGCCGCCTCCAGCCTTGACCAGCTCGCACAAGAAGCCCAGCAGCTTGATAGCGAGTTTCGACAGCTTGAAGAAGCGGGTGCGGCAGGGGAGCAGTTTGACCAGTTGCGCGATTCGGTTTCCCGGCTAAATGAAGAGCTATCGAGCGCCCAGGGCATTCAACAAAGCATCGATAACTTCCGGCGACTCAAGACAGAAACCGTGGATGCTGAACAGGCCTGGCAATCTGCCACTGCCAACGTGCGCGAACTGGCTCAGGAAATCGCCGCCACGGAAGAACCCAGCCGGTCACTGGTACGCAGCTTTGAGCGAGCCAAGAAGTCAGCAGCCAACAGCAAAGATGCTTACGAGCAAAAGCAGCAAGCCCTGCATAGCCTGCGTACCGAGCTAACCGGTTCAGGGGTAGACACCCGCAACCTTCAGGATGCCCAGCAGCAGCTTGCCAGCCGCACCGAAGAAATGGCGGGGGAGCTGAATGCAGCTAAAACAGAGATAGGCGAAATCGGCCAGGAAGCCACTCAAGCCGGTGCCGGTTTTAGCGACATGCAAAAGGCCATTGGCCTGGCTGCTGGTGCCCTTGCCGCCCTGGGTGCCAAGCAACAGATGGGTTCAATCATTGATGAGCAGGAGCTTCTGCAACGTAACCTGCTGCGCACCCAGGCCCTGATAGAGGCTTCTGGCCGTGCTGGTGAAGTTTCAGCAAAGCAGATGCATGAACAGGCCCGACAGTTGGCCCTGGCAACTCTGGAAAGCACCGAAGGCGTTATGGAAGCCCAGCAAATCCTGCTGGGTTATCAGAACATTGGTACCGAAACTTTTGACCGCATTACAGAGCGAGCCGCCGACTATGCCGCCGTGATGCAGACCAATCTTGTGGGCGCCACCCGACAGCTTGCCAGAGCCTTTGATGACCCAGCTGGCAGCATTGACGCGTTAAGCCGAGTCTTCACTGCTGAGCAGCGGGAAATGATCAGGGCCATGCAGGAGACCAACGGCGTTGCCGCTGCACAGGAAGAAATGCTACGCCTGCTGGAAGACAGGGTAGGTGGTGTTTCAAGAGCGCAAGCCGAACGCCTGGCTGGTGCCCAGGACACCCTGGCCCAGGCAATCCAGGAAGCCCGCATTGCCACGGCAGATTATCTGCAGGTGGGGGAGCGACTGGAAGGCTTTTATAGCCGTGTCGCAGAGGAAGTTTTTGTTTTTAACGATGCGCTACGTGCTGGTGAATACGACACCGCTATCGCAGCGATCCAGGGTATCGCAACCGCTCTGGGCGTAATGACTGCTGCCTACCTAGCCGCAACTCGCGGAGCCGCCGCCCTGACCGCTGCCAAGGGCGCTCTAGCAGCCTCAACCGCTGCTGCCACCCGAACAATGGTCGCCTTCAATTCCGTTGTGCGAGCCAATCCAGTTGGCTTAATCGCCACTGCAATAGCCGCCGCCTCTGCTGGGTTTGCCGTATTCAAAGGCAGTGCCAATGATGCGGGCGAATCACTGAATGACCTGGCTGAAGCCGCTGAGCTGCTAAACAAAAGCGTCAGCGAGCTATCCGATGCCGAAGTAGATGCTGCCCTGCTTAACATGAGTGCGGCGGCAAAAGAAACCTTTAACTCTATTATTGACCTGGAACTAGAGATTGACCGGCTGGAAGCCAAGAGAACAGCCGCAGCGGAAGCAGGCGAAGAGCTCAGCATCAGGGAGCAGCGCCGGTTAGCCAATGCGCGTGTCGAACTGGAGCGTGAAAACGACCTGCGAGATCAACAGCTGGCACGTATCCGGCAGCTGGAAGGCGAACAGCAGAAGATCACCGAAGGCATCCGAGGCCAGGCCGAAGCTGCCCGCGATCTGGCTGATGCCACTGATGAAGCCGCAGAATCCCAGCGCCGGGCAAAGGAAGAAGCCGAAGTCTGGCTGTCGGAACTGGGCACCAGCTTTGACGAACTGGAAACCGGCATCACTGCCAGCGAACAGAAGACCCTCGACTACTTCCAGAAGGTTGTGCAATCCGGCCAGCTGACTGCGCAGCAGATGGAATCCCTGGGGGATAGAGTCGCAAGAAGTCTACGCTCTGAGGCCTCAATCGCTGCCCTGAGAGAGCTGGGGGAGGTCGGCGCTGAAGCAGTAGAAAGAGCCGCACAAGCCGCCGATGAAAGCGCCCGCAAAGCATCGGAACAGGTTAGCGGCTTATCCGGCCAGGTAAGGCAGTTTTTGAGCGAAGCCCAACAAGCCAACATCGACCTCAGCGAAGCAATACAGACTGCCAAGACGCGGGAAGAACTGGAGGCCGTCGAGCAGGCCGTGACAAACCTCATGCGGGAGCAAAACAGGGCATTTGCTACCGGCCAGCGCACCGGCATGGAGGAAGTGAGAACTCTGGATCTTCGCAGACAAGCCAGGGAGCGCATGGCTGAGATTGAAAACCAGTCGGCGCAATCGGTAGACCGAGAAACCCGCAGCCTGCAGGAACAGCGTCGGGAAGTGCAGGGCTTAGCCACCGACATCAATCAACTGCCAGAGCGCATTGAAACCAATATAGCACTCAACATCGAAACCACCCCGCAGCAACTTCAGCAACAAATCGCCCAATTAGCTAACCAGCTCAACGCAGAAGTGCCGGTCAAGCTGGTTGTCGATCAATCCGAGTTAAACCAACTCACCCAAACCATCCAGCAAGCTGCAAGGCGCATCGGTGCCAGCGTAGCAAGCGAAATCATCAAAGAACTGAGAAAGAGAGGTTAAAAATGTCTGAAGAACGCTTAATCGAGCATATCGTACCGTATATGAGTAAATCGATTAACAACTATAAAACAAAGCTGGCAACTACACTCAGCGAGGAAGGCGAAGAAGTAACATTAAGCGATAGCTCGCCACATACCGGAATACCTTGGGGGCCATCATGGGCAACAGAGCCAGACTGGAATCTTGGCTACCCTTTAACCCTGACTGATGGACAGAATGTCGAGATTGTATATGTTTACAAAGTTAACCCTAATGATGACACGGTAGTTTCAGTTTTGCGTGGTCGAGAAGGAACTGAGCCCCGCTTATGGCCTGCAGATACAGTTGCCGAGTGCCGTCTAACCTCAGGAGTTATCAACTACCTGCTTAATTGGAATGAACTACTTTATACCGGCGGAGTAGTTATTGGCGAGCAGGCAATTAAGCGGTCACCTGAATGGGGCGGTATCTGTATAGGTCACTACGCCATGCTTCTTTCAGATGAAGTTGATAAAGATGAGTATTATGAAGGTTTTGGCGACAGAGCGTATTGTGTCGCAGTGGGCAATTGGTCGCAATGTCAGTCAGTCAAGAGTGTCGCTATAGGAGATGAATCTGCAGTATGGCACCCAGCGCATTACGGTGTTGCTATTGGATGGAAGGCTCAGGTCGGCACTGGAATGGGATCTGCTGCTATAGGGGCTGAAGCCTACATTGATGATTCGCCAAAAAGCGTTTCTATTGGCGGGTATGCGATTTGCAAGGATGCGCCAGACAGTATTGCCCTTGGCTACAATGCAAAAACTGAAGCCCCTGGTGCTATATCCTTGGGCCAAGGAATAGCAAGTATCAACGGCGGTTTGAGGTCAACGGCAATTTCCTACCTGCCTTCTGACGTTTCAAGGCCAATATACCGAAAAGACTTTGAGCCAGTCGCACAAGGCGAAATTGAGAGCTTGCCCGAATTGGCTTGCGGAGCGGCCATGCAGTCGGTTTTTTCTACTGCAGAAATCGACCTGACCAACGAAACAGCAACTGCTGATCTGGAGTTGCCAGAAAACACCATCCTGCTCATCGACTCCCTGGACTGGATCACCACGGTCAGCGACACGCCAGACGGTGCGCCTGAAATCCAGATCGGCACAGACGAAACCGAAGACAACACCCTGCTGGCTGCTACGCCAGTCACTGCCACCGATTTACACGCCCGCCAGACATTCAGTCCTG
The DNA here is from genome assembly GCF_900112235.1 of Marinospirillum celere. GTDB lineage: Bacteria > Pseudomonadota > Gammaproteobacteria > Pseudomonadales > Halomonadaceae > Marinospirillum > Marinospirillum celere. The sequence continues at coordinate 222,318 of NZ_FOLH01000001.1, forward strand.
CACACTCCAACGGCGTGACCAGTGTACGTGTTGCGGTGGCCGTTGCTGCTACCGGCACCCTCAAAGGCAAGCTGGTTGTCCGGGGCTACGTGATGGAGGTGTAAGCCATGCTGATTAACGGCAGCGCATTAAACGAGGCCACCATCAACGGTGGTCTTGCTGTTTCTGAGCCCCCGGAAGAAGAAAACGGAACTGGGGCTGATGGAAAAAGCGCCTACGAAATCTGGCTGGAACTGGGCAACACCGGCACCAAGCAGGATTTTATAGACAGCCTGAAAGGTGATCCTGGCCAAAATGGCGAACCAGGGGAACCAGGCGAACCAGGGGAACCCGGCAAGGATGGAAAATCAGCCTACGACCTCTGGCTTGCTCAGGGCAACATCGGTTCGGAGGCAGATTTTCTTGCGGCGATTGAAGGGGCTCCGGGGGAGCCGGGCCAGCCTGGCGAACCGGGAGAGCCGGGAGAGCCCGGCAAATCAGCCTACCAAATCTGGCTGGACGCCGGGAATGCCGGGAGCGAGTCGGACTTTTTGCAGTGGCTGCGAGAACCGCCCCAGGGCAAAAAAACCAGCCAGCTTGACCCCGCCCAGCCGTTGGCCGGGTCTGAAAAAATCATGGTCGTCCAGAACAATGTCAGCCGGGTTTTGACGCTGGACGAACTGGTTTCCTACCTGAACAGCTGAGGCCGCTATGGCAGATGAATACTACTGGCTGCAAGAGGAAGGCGGCCTGCTGGAAACGGAGAGCGGGGAACGGCTGCTTCTGAACTCCGGGCCTGAGATCAGGCGGGTTGCCATTGGCAGTGACTTCACCGTCAGCGACGTACCGAGCGGAACCTGCACCCCTGACGACCTGTTGACCCTGGTTGATGATCACAGCTGGTCAGGGGTCGGGCGCGTATCGTTGGACGGCCATTCAGCCGTCAATGCCACCCTGACCCTGCAGGCCCAGGTCGAGGCCCGCCCGGTTGCCAGTCTGACCCTGGGCAGCAGACCTGAGCAGTGGGCCTGGCGGGTGACCGGCTGGCAACTGGATTTGCGGACCAGCGACCTGACCCAGCAGGTTATGCAGCTGGCGTTGGTCGGCGGTGGGCCCTTGTGCCTGGTCGCCCAGCTTGAAAACCAGGCGACCAGTCAGCTTCAGGCAATCAATATCACGGCTCATGTCGTTATCTTGCCAGCACAAAGCCAGGAGCTGCTGCCGGAGCGAACCGGGTTCTACAAGCAGCAACTAACTGGCCAGGTTATAGGGGCACCACAGATCGAACAGGAGTTTCAGGCATGATTATCAAACCAGCAGACCTGCCTGCCGAGGCTCGCTTGACGATGAGCCAACAGGCCACTACCAGCGATCAGGGGATAAATCTGAGCATTCGAGGTACTGGCTGGGTGCCGCCCGATTTTGGTGATGTGGACTGGTCGCAGCCAGTGACTCTTGAGCCAGTCGGCCCTGTTCCTGGCGATCTGGCTACCGTGACCGGGCGCTTCCGTTTTGAGATCTCCACGGACCTGGAAAGCCAGCAGGTAACCTGGTCAATCAATAGCGAACAAGCGGCATTTGATGGGGATGACGACAGCCCCATACCAGATCAAACCACTAGCATCAGCATAGGCTTACTACAAAACGGCTGGACAATCCTTCGTGCATCGGATGGATCAGCCATTCCAATGATGGCCTATGGCAAGCGTCGAGTGCAGGCGCGTGGCACTGGAACCCCGCCAGTCAGCCCTGGTGCTTTGACGACTGCCGCCTTCGGAGGAGTGTCTATCTACGTGACCGATTTTGATGTGGACTCGGTTCAGCAAACCTGGAGTATTAGCGGAGAAGAGCAGTGAGTGTAATCCACTGGAGTGTGTCTTGTAGCGTGGGAAAAGTAGTAGGACCTGTTATTGTTGAGCATGAAGAAAATGGCAGCTCCACTGCTGAGCTGACAGTTCAGGGAAGCGCGAATGCAGGCGATAGTATCAGTATTGGCAGCAGTGCAGGAACGCTATTCACTGGCCTGGTGGACCGTGCAGAGAACACTGACCAGGGATTAGTACGCCTGGAATGCACTTCTGGTCTTCAGCGGGCCGTTAATCGGCTAACCCGCAATCAGATTGACAGCATGTTTTCTGGCGCACCCTGGCACCCTGATTTAAGTGATGATGAAGCCCAGGGTTGGGACTATTTTCAGGATCGAATGAAAACCTACTTTGGCAGCGTTAATGCCAGCTCAGGGGTTCCGCAGCTGGTTGGCTGGGGTTCGGGTGGCGGTGGTGGGTCACCAGTAATCGAAACCAGCACCAACACCCCCAGCTATACCACATTACTGGATGGTGTGATTTTCGAGATTGAATACCGGGTGCCAACCTACGAACAAGTGACTGCTCAATACTCTTGGACCGACAGCGATCAGCTGCCAGTCGCTGAAGGTGAGCAGATGACTGATTTCATTCGCGCCCAAAATCAAGCCAAGTTTGATTCGGCAAGGATGACCAGGGGGGAAGTTGAACAGTTATTAAGGTCAACCGGCTGGGTACCAGCATTTGTTGATGGTGATTCTATATCACAGTGGCGAATGCAAGATCATATCGTAGAAGCCATTTACTACGGGGATCAAGATGATGAAAACCGTAATGACTTTGTTGTGATCAACACCAACCCCACCACTAGCTTTAACGCAACACTGGTCAAGCGTTTTGAGAGTCAGCTGATCATTAAAGGGACGATGACGGTTGGCAATGCTTCAGGATCTATAAAAAGAGTGCGAATAGCAAGAGAGTACCCCGGTACTGCACCCGATGGATGGAAAACCCAATTAGGCGAGCCTCCGGAGATTGATTTCGTAGGCGACCTAAACAGCTGGATCAATGCACATGCCGCAGCAGCACACAAAGAAATTCAAGAAAGCCACCGTCAAAACTCAGTCACTGTCACATCACCTTTAGCTTCAGCTTTCGTGAATGGTAGCGTTATAAAAGTGGTTCACAGGCTGGACCCTGACGCGGGAATCGCAGTGACTGAAACGACCTATAGCACTTATGGCGCTGAAGATTTTGACAGTGTGAGCGTAACGCTAGATGAAAAGAGGGACCGAGCACCAGGGCCTGCACACTTACTGACAACTCGTGTTATTGATCAAGAAAGCGCTGGAACTATCGAAAATCAACCAGGGCTGATAAAGACGGTTGGCACCTTGTCTACCTATTCATGGAACAGCGCACAACAGGCATGGCGGCTACTAGCCACCAGGGTTACCAGTGTTAGCAAAAGCAGCTTTACGATGCCTGCACCGGAATACAGTGATACAGATCCTATTGAAATCGGAATGAGTGTTAGCTGATGACCACAATAAGAACATCCATCCAACGGCTTGCCCGCAACCCTGGAAAAACCTTAGATGAACCTCGGAAACCAGAACAGATCAGTGGAAGCACTGCATTAATGACCTGGCCGCAGGAAAATGCATCAGGGTCCACCGCTGGCGCTGCTGTTGGCGATCCGGCAGAGGTTTTTGAAGGCCCGCTGACTGAGGTTGATATAAACGAGCGCACCTACTGGCCACCCACTGAAATATTTGATGAGGAAGGGGTTGTCAGCGTAGAGGTGTCTGCAATTCAAAGCATCCTAGCTGAAGACCAAAACGGCAATCAAACCCGGATTTATTTGACTAACCCCTACAGTTAACCGAGCAAGCCATGACCACGATTCAGAAAAGCATCCAGCGCCTTGCAGGCAAGCGTACCAAAAAGAAAAAGCTGAAGGATAATCCGCCTGAGAAAATAAACGGCACTACTGGCCTGATGACATGGGGTCAGGAGGCCGCAGCGGCGACTGGCGGCGGGTCGTCACAACAGGAAACAGGGCTATCTGGAATTTACATGATGCAGATTCAGCCGGATATTGACAGGCCGACAAGCTGTTTTAGTGGTGATCTGCCCCCCGCCAGCTATACTCCGAAGTTCAGGGTTTTAGGGGACGTGAAAAAACCGAAGTGGTGTGAAGTATTCGCTTTGGCAAGCCCGGCATCAGTGCCTTCGTATGATCGCATTATTTATACTTTACGTGGAAGAGATGAAGCAGATTACAGCCCTTATCCATTCATGGAGCGAACAACTAGCTACACAATATCTAGGGGCAGGGTTTATGAAGATATGGCCGTGCCAGCGGCTGCTGGCTTTTACGTCATGAATAATGGAATCAGATCAGGAATTAGGAATATCAACTCAGATTTTATAACAGCAACAGGTGCTTTGTCAGATCAAGGAGGGGTTGTAAAGCACATCAAAATAGCATCCAGTCCTATAAATTTTGGTGCTCACGACACGGTTGAGCGCATATGGGATCCAGACCCGAGAAACCATTCTTTCATTGGAAGCTGGGGTGGCTCCGGCACTATTTCAAGAAATTTTGAAGTAGAGATTGAAGATAAGAATAATACTATAAAGTTTCAATATCAAGCTGAGTATGATGTTAGTGAAAGTCGTGTGATTGATTATGACTATGATAGAGGCATTACAAGATACATGGCAATCACAAATAGGGCGCCATTTTTAATTGGGACAAGAGGTGGAAGTAGCTTAGATTATGATTGGCAGCCATCATTTACATCAAGTTTTTCGGCTTCCAAAAATTTAATACAAATTAACAACGAAACATTCGATTTGAGTGGATATGGAGTAATAATTGCATCAAGACTTATAAATCAATTTCCCCTGGCTTTGTCTGGTCCTCAATATTACAGATTATCCCTAGATAGGATCATGACTCTTGTGTTTCCTACATTGAGTTACAGTGGTTACATTAGTTATGTGAACGCGCCTGTGATCGACTATTACGAAAGAGAAGGGTCAATCAGCAACATTCCTAATCCCGATTGGGCCAGGGAGTCTGTACCACGAAATCTTTGGTACTCTAGCATGTTTCATCCAGAGCCACCGCCAAGTGAACAATTGATGGAAATCTGTGATGCTAGGTGGTCGGCTTTTTCAGTTCAGCAGACAGATGATGGATGGATACCTGTAGCCACGCCTGTACACATAATTGATAAAAGTGTTGAGGTAATCTGGAGTCGTTCTGAGCCTGATTACCGCGACCGAAACGCAATACGATCTAGGCATAAAGACCTGGTGACTGGCCAGCTTTTCTGATTGGGGCTCTGGTGTTTAACCGGAATTCAGAAACCTACCGCTTTTTTGGGTGGCTTGGTGGATGGGTAAAACAAAAAAGCGCCCCGCAGGGCGCTTGATTACTGTATTCTTGGTGGAGGGCCAGAAATTATAACCTTAAATATTTCTGGCTTTCTTGGGCTGGGGAGCATGGCAAGGTTTTAGTCAGCTATAGCAGCTGTAGTAGTGTGCTAGAATTGTGATATTAGGTGATGCACAAAATGTAAAATCAAGGCTTTGCATAGACAATTATCACAGTGCAGGAGGCGCAAGTCATTGAATGTAAAGTCTTTTTATTGCAGTGCATCTGTTTTAGGTTCTGGTGCCGTAAGGTGTGAGAGTTCGAGTCTCTCCGTCCGCACCATCTTTTTTATCAATTATTCCCATGAATTCATCTTCCTGCCCTCTTTGTCTGCAGGATTCATCCAGCCTTTGGCACACTGAAACCCGCAATCCCCTGGTGGGTCGTGAGTATTGGCTTTGTAGCCACTGTGATCTGGTTTATGTGCCCGCCGCTTTTCATCTGCCGCCTGTTGCTGAGCAAGCAATTTATCTTCAGCATGAAAATAATCCCGAAGACTCAGGTTATCGTGGCTTCCTGAATCAGTTGTTGACGCCTCTTCTTCCCTTTCTTCAAGCACTTGAAAAAGAACGTGGATCTTCCCTGACCGGGTTGGATTTTGGCTCGGGACCTGGACCGACTTTGGCATTAATGCTGGAAGAAGCAGGTTTTACCTGCCTGAATTATGACCCTTATTTTGCCAAGTATCCTGAGCGCCTGGCGCAGCAATATGACTTTATTGTGAGTACCGAGGTCTTTGAGCATCTGGCCCGACCGGCAGAAGTTATGGAGCAATTGAACGCCTGCCTCAACCCCGGTGGTTATCTGGGTATCATGACCCAGCGCCCAAGAAATTTGGAAGCGTTTAGTCGCTGGCACTATTTGATGGACCCAACCCATATCACCTTCTACAGCGAAGATTGTTTTCAGTGGCTCGCCAGTCACTGGCATTTTCATAGAGTTTACCTAGGAAAATCAACTATCCTGTTACGTAAGTAATCTTGTGTGCAAATGATGTCTTCTGTATTCTTTTGCGTCTGCTATTTTCAGCCTGTGGCCTAAGTGCATGTTCTCTTTACGGGTTTTTGCCCCTTTTCTTTTTTTAGCAATTGCATCAGTTTTAGCACTGGTCTTTGGCTTGATCTTGGTAGGGCACACTAGTGATCAACGGGCTCGTGAGAGCCTGCAACAGCATTTTCAATATGCTTTGAATGACCAGCAGCGGCGTCTTGAAAAAGATGCTGGACAGCTGGCGCTCTTGGCCAGGCACCTTAATAGGAGCGCCTTTGTTGAACTTTTGTCAGAACACTTGGGACACAAGTGCCTGTTGTTTGATCCGGCAAATTCAATGGCTGAAATCTTCTGTGGTGAAGAGCAGATCCTGCCTGCAGCTCTTTATGAGCAGCTACTGCAGCAGTCAGTGGAACAGGGGCTGGTGCGGGCCGAGCAACGCTTATACTTTTTTCAACTTATGGAAGCTGCTGGCGAGCAACTGGTTTTGCTGGAACCTTTATCGCGGCAACTGCTAGAAAACTGGCAAGAGAGTCATCAGCTACCGGCAATTAATCTAAGCTTCCGGGGAATCACTGTCAGTGGTCATGACCTCTTTGTTCTGGAAGGAACCGAAGGGCAACCTTTGGGTTATTTGCGCTACCCCTTACCTCGTCCAGGGCAACAGCTGGTAAGTTCAAGTCTTTTTCCAGCAATGCTGATCCTGCTGTTGATATTGAATCTGGGATTTTTTGCTACCTACCAACTCTCCAAACTTGTTCGTGGGCGCGAACGCAGTGAACGACGTCTTCGCCAGGTTATCGATCTGGCACCACAAATGATTTATGCCCGAGATCGGGAAGGCCGCTTTGTACTGACTAACAAAGCGGCAGCAGACTTTTTTAATACCAAACCACAACATATGCAGGGAAGCAATCTGGCTGAACTAACCGGTGATAATCAAGCTTTTGAACAGCAGTTGCGTCAGGAAAGAGCGCTTTTATCCTCGGGTGAAAGCATCTATATGAAAGAGGAGCTGATTCCTGGAATGGGGCAGGAAGCGCCCAGGATTTGGGAAACCAGTAAGTTGCAATTTACTGACCTTGACGGCAAGCCGGTCATTTTGAGTATTTCTCAGGATGTCAGTACGCAAAGGGAGCAGCAACAGCAGCTCCAGTTGCTATCCAGTGCCTTGGAGCATAGTGGTAGTGCGATCCTGGTTTGTGATGCACAAGGCCTGATCCGCTATTCCAATACCCGCTTGTGTCAGCTGCTGGGACGCCAACAGCAAGAGCTCATCAACATGGATCTGGATGTATTGCTGAAGGGTAGTGTCAGTCGTCATCAGCGCCATCAACTCATCAAAGGGATACGTGAGACGGATCAATGGCGGGGTGAGCTGCAATTTAAAATCAGTGCCCAGCGGCACTATTGGATGATGGTTTCGCTATCGCCTCTGGAACTTAAAAATCAGTCAGAAGTGTTTTATGTGCTGGTTGCTGAAGATATAACGGCGCTTAAGCAGACGCACCAAAAAATGGAGCAGCTGGCACTCTACGACACTCTTACCGGCCTTGAAAACCGTCGTCTTTTCAAACAGCGACTGCATAAGGCAATCAAGCTGTCCAAGCGTCAAACGACTGTGACTGCCCTGCTTTATCTGGATTTGGATCACTTTAAACGTATCAATGACACCCTGGGCCATGATTCTGGTGATCAGCTTTTGATTACAGTCGCAGAGCGCTTGCGCACTTGTGTTAGAGAGTCAGATAGTATTGCCCGCTTGGGTGGCGATGAATTCACGCTACTGGTCCATGATCTTCAAAACCCTGATGCTGCAGCGGCGGTGGCACGCAAAGTGATTCAACAACTCAGCCAGCCCCTGCATTTGGGTAATAAAAGCGTCATAGTCACTACCTCCGTTGGTATTGCTTTGGCACCAACGGATAGCACCAGCCCGACAGAATTAATGAAAAATGCGGATTTAGCGATGTATCGCGCCAAGAGTCAGGGCCGCAATACTTATCAATTTTTTAGTCAGGAAATGAATGCGCAGGCAACGCGTTTGCTGGAAGTTGAAACAGAATTAAGAACAGCCTTGGTCGAGAAAAGCTTTGAAGTCTACTACCAGCCCCAGGTCAATTTACCGATTGCTAAGGTGGTGGGTTTTGAAGCCCTGGTTCGCTGGAAACATCCAGAAAGAGGCATGATTTCACCAGCGGAATTTATTCCTATAGCTGAAGAAACCGGGTTGATTGTTGAATTGGGCCGTCAGGTGCTGGAGCAGGCTTGCCAGGACTTGGTTTGGCTGAATCAGCGGTTGGATTATCGTTGCTATGTTGCCGTTAACCTTTCGCCCCGGCAGCTTAAAGATCCTGATTTACCCGCTTATTTGGATAACCTCTTGAGTCGCTATGACTTACCACCCCAGTATTTGGAGCTGGAGATTACTGAAAGCACCCTAATGGATCAGATGGATTTGTCCTTGCCGATCTTGCACGCTATTGAGCAACTGGGCATTAGTTTGTCGATTGATGACTTTGGCACCGGCTATTCGTCACTCAGCTATTTGAAGCAATTGCCTGTCCATTCATTAAAGATAGATCGTTCTTTTGTTCGGGATATACCGGGTGATCGGGATGACATGGCAATAATATCAGCTGTTAGTGCCATGGCAGCCAAGCTGAACCTGGAGGTGGTCGCTGAGGGTGTGGAAGAACGTGAACAGTTGATGTTTCTCAAAGAGACAGGCTGTCATTTGGTTCAGGGTTATTATTTCAGCCCGCCGCTTCCCAGAGATAAGGTGCTGGCAACTTGTGAGCGTATTCGAGAAAAGCTGAAATTCTGAATAAAAAAGCCCCTGATATTTCAGGGGCTTTCGTTTTACAGCTCAGGAAGGTTTACTCAACGTAAAAGGCTTCTTCTTCCAAAGTCATGAGTACTTCTGAGCCAGCCAGGATTTGTTGCTCCAGGGCCAGCGTACGGGGCAGGATACGCTTCAAATAGTGGTTACCTACCTGAATTTTTGCTGCATAGAAGCCCGAAGAGTCGGCATCAGCCTTTTCCTGTGCCAGCTTGACCATCCGCGCCCACATGTAGGCATAGGCGACCAAACCAAAGAGGTTGAGGTAGTCGACTGCCGCTGCACCGATTTCTTCAGGGTTTTCTGAGCCCGCTTTTATCACCGCCTCAGTTACATTTTCCAGACGCTTGAGTTCAGCTTCCAGAGTTTCTGCCCAGGGTGCCATATTGGCACTGGTGCATTCAGCCAAGAATTCACGAACATCTTTGGTAAAGATATTCAGGAACTCACCTTTGTTGGCGAAAACCTTACGGCCCATTAGGTCCATCGCCTGAATACCATTGGTGCCTTCATAAATCTGTGCAATACGGGCATCACGAACATATTGTTCGGCACCCCACTCGGTGCAGTAGCCGCTACCGCCATAAATCTGCTGGGCCTCGACGGTGGCATCAAAACCGCGATCAGTGATGAAGGCTTTGGCCACAGGTGTCAGCAGAGCAACCAGATCGGCGGCATGCTTACGGGTGGTGTCATCTTCATGATATTTACTGATATCCAGTTGCATGCCTACATAGGATGCAAAGGCGCGGCTGCCTTCATTGAAAGCACGAACATTCAAGGCCATGCGACGCACATCAGGGTGGACAAGAATGGGGTCAGCTGGCTTTTCAGGGTTTTTGGGGCCAGTCGGTGCGCGGGATTGCAGACGCTCTTTGGCAAAATCCATGGCACTTTGATAAGCCACTTCACCCAAGCCCAAGCCTTGAATGCCGATGGATAGGCGCTCATAGTTCATCATGGTGAACATGGCAGCCAGGCCACGATGGGGTTCGCCAATCATGATGCCTTCAGCACCATCAAAGTTAATGACGCAGGTTGCCGAGCCCTTAATGCCCATTTTGTGCTCAATAGCGCCGCAATTCACCTGGTTGGCTTCACCTGGGCTGTTGTCTTCATTGATTTTAAGCTTGGGAACCAAGAAGAGGGAAATACCCTTGGTGCCGGGAGGTGCGTCAGGTAATTTGGCAAGTACCAGATGAATAATATTTTCCGCCAGGTCGTGCTCGCCACCAGTAATCCAGATTTTGTTACCACTGATCGTATAGGTGCCATCACCCTTGGGTTCAGCTTTGGTACGAATCAAGCCCAGGTCAGTCCCTGAGTGAGGCTCAGTCAAACACATGGTGCCGATCCAGCGGCCTTCATACATGGGTGGCAGGTATTTTTCTTTAATCTCATCACTGGCGTGGGAATCCAGTAACAGGGTGGCGCCATTATTAAGTGCTGGATAAAGAGTAAAGGCGGCATTGGAGGCATAGAGCATTTCTTCAAACAGCACGGTCAGCATCTTGGGCATGCCCTGGCCGCCATATTCAGGATTGCCGCCCAGGCCCATCCACCCGCCTTCAGAAAGGGCTTGGTAGGCTTCTTTGAAGCCTTTGGGCGTGAATACCTGGCCTTTCTCGAAACGACAACCTTCAGCATCACCTGACAGATTCAGTGGGAAGAGTTCATGTTCGGTGAGCTTGGCGCCTTCCTCAAGAATGGCCTCGGCCAAATCGGGAGTCACTTCCTGAGTGGCTTCCATAGAAGCCCAAAGCTTGTCGGCTTCAAAAACCTCGTTCAATACAAACTGCATATCACGCAGGGGAGCCTTATATTTTGCCATGGGGTTACCTCTATCCGGGTTCAAGTTAAGTCGTTGATACAGCAAAGCTTACCTGCTTTGTTGCACAGCACAAGGAATCTTTGTGACCTGCAGGTCTCAGATTAGCAGTTAAACACAATCACGTTAAGAAAATGTGGTTTTTGTGAAAATACTATAAAAAAGGGCGACACTAGGCCGCCCAAATACTCCTCTTACCCTAAAGAGAACTTTTACACCTCAAAGCACAAGCCAAATGCACTTTCATCCATGGCCAGCAGGCTATCCGCACCGGCAGTCATGGCTGCTGCGTGGGCGCGAGTACGTGGCAGCAGACGTGCATAGTAGAAACGCGCTGTGTCCAGCTTGGCTTGATAGTAAGCTTGCTCATCAGTACCTTCGGCCAGTTTCTTCTGAGCAATTTCTGCCATTTGCGCCCAGAAGTAGGCCAGAATCACATAGCCGGAATACATGGTGTAATCAACGGCAGCAGCACCAACCTCATCACGATTCTGCATAGCATTCATGCCAATTTTCATGGTCAGCTCGCCCCACTCTTTATTGAGTTCAGAAAGAGGCTTGGCAAATTCATGCATGTTTTCTTGCTGACTGGTTGTCTGGCAGTATTTGTGAATCTGCTTGGTGAACTTCTTCAAGGTCTCACCTTGATTCATCAACACCTTACGTCCCAGCAGATCCAGTGCCTGGATACCTGTGGTGCCTTCATAGAGGCGAGTAATACGGGCATCACGGACAAACTGCTCCATGCCCCATTCCTGAATAAAGCCATGACCACCAAAGATTTGCAGGCCTTCGTTGGTTGCTTCAAAGCCAACTTCAGTCAAGAAGGCTTTAACCACAGGTGTTAGCAGACCAAGAATTTCATCAGCTTCTTTACTGGCTTCATCGCTGCCATGCTCAACCTTGTCAACCAGCTGGGCAGTGTAAAGAATCAGTGCCCGTCCACCTTCACTGAAGGCTTTTTGGGTCAGCAGCATGCGGCGTACGTCTGGGTGGACGATAATCGGGTCAGCGGCTTTTTCAGGGGCTTTAGGGCCGGAAAGGGCACGCATTTGCAGACGATCACGAGCATAAGCCAAAGAGTTTTGGTAAGACGCTTCGATCAAGCCCTGGCCTTGAATACCCACGCCAATACGGGCGGCGTTCATCATGGTAAACATGGCTGCCAGGCCCTTGTTGGGCTGACCAACCATCCAACCTGTTGCACTGTCAAAGTTCATGACGCAGGTTGAGTTACCATGAATACCCATTTTGTGCTCCAAAGAGCCGCAGCTAACGCCATTGCGCTCACCGGCTTCACCCTGTGCATCGGGCAGGAACTTGGGTACGACAAATAGGGAAATGCCTTTGCTGCCAGCAGGTGCATCAGGTAGCTTGGCCAGCACCAGGTGAACAATGTTGTCAGACATTTCATGCTCACCAGCGGAAATAAAGATTTTGGTGCCGCTGACTTTAAAGCTGCCATCAGCTTCTGGAAGCGCTTTGGTTTTGATCAAGCCCAAATCAGTGCCGCAATGAGGCTCAGTCAAACACATGGTGCCTGTCCAGGTGCCTTCAATCAGCTTGGTCAGGTAGGTTTGTTTGAGTTCGTCAGTACCGTGGTGCTCCAGAGCGCTCATAGCACCATGGGACAGACCGGGATACATGCCCCAAGCCAGGTTGGAGGAGCAGATCATTTCATTCAGTACCATGCCCAAAGAGTGGGGCAGGCCTTGGCCGCCAAATTCGGGGTTTTGAGCCATTGAAGGCCAGCCGCCTTCTACGTACTGCTGGTAGGCTTCAGTAAAGCCTTCGGGTACGGTGACCTTGCCATCTTCCAGCTTGCAGCCTTGCTGGTCGCCAGGCTGATTCAGAGGAGTCAGTACATTTTCTGCAAACTTGGCGCCTTCCTCAAGAATGGCATCAACCACTTCAACAGCTTCTTCACCGCCGGGCAGAGCCTTGTAGTGCTCTTCATAGCCAAGCAGCTCGTTCATGACAAAACGGATATCGCGTAAGGGGGCTTTATAGGTGGGCATAGTCTTCTACTCCGTACCGCTTTTTGTTGGTGTGCGAACTTGTTGTTCAAACGTATGTTTGAAACTTAAGCCATAGTTTGATGGGTGTCAAGAAACGCGATGGAATTTTTTTATTGGGCTCGTCTTAGGCAACCAGACTAATTTGGCTGCCTCTTTCATAGGGTAGACGGTTGGTGGCTGCTAAATCCAAGGTTTGTTGGATGGCTTCATTGGCACTCGCAGGATTCTGGTTGCCAAGCTGGGGCTTACTCATGGCAACGGCGATAGCCATAGGACGGCGAATACCAAAGTTGAAGGTGTAGGGTAGCTTGGCCCTTTGTTGGCCTTGTTGATCGGCTCTGGAGTCTTTGGCCGTTTGATCAATTTGCGTAGCCGCTGCGAGTTCAGAATTCTGACCGGATAGTTCAAGGGTGAAATCAGGCTGGGCGTTAGCCTCTTTGCGAGCATCGGCAAGATCTTGAGGATCATCAGTTGATGAAGCTTCAAAGGCAGTGTCATCAAGCAGCTGTAAGCCACTAGGTTGTTGGTCGCTCGTTGGCTTCTCTTCAATATGAAGATGGTTTTTGGTTTCGGAAACTTCCTGATTGAGCTTAGGTGCCCTGTTGGCAGCAGCATTTTTGAGGCCACTTGCTTGCGCTGTGCCTCTGTTTTTGGCCAAAGAAGTTGAGGAGCCCGAATCTATGGAAGGAATAACCATATCAAAACCTTTATGAAGGTCAGTCTACTTGCTTGCTGACTGTCAATTTAAACGCGCTTTGTTAAGATTATAGACTTATTTTCTCACTCAACCTAGTGAGTTAAGCCAAGATCTCTTTTACCCTGAGCGCTTTAGCGTATAATCTGAGATATCGGCCACTATCCGGTGTTTTTCAGGGATAAAGATGACTTTTTCAGTAGATTTTAATTATCTTCGCCTTCCAGCCTTACTGGCAGCTCTTATCCTTATAGCTGGTTGTCAGTCTAGTGGCCAAACTTCAAGCCATGTATCCGTTGGTAGTGTGGTTGGACCTGATGGCCGAGAGCGCCCACAAGCTCGGCCTCAGCCTTTAGAAACTCCTAGTCGGCAGGTTCGTCAGCAGGAGCCCGCTCCACCACCTGCCCAACCAGGCCGTACACGTGTTGAAATCTTACCTGCCAACCCGGAACAGGGCGTGCCTCTGGGCGATGACACCGAGGTAGAAATTGACTCTTTGCAGCCCGCACCTTTGGGAAGTACCCAGAGAAGACCGAATGAGCCTGAAGCCGAAGTTAAAGAAGAGCCTGCTGAGGAGCCCTTGCCCGGCCCGATTAGTGAAATAACCTGGTTGGAACGCTATCCGAATCTGGCTCAAGACCTGCAAAATTATCAGGAAGTGATTGAACGGTTAGAAACTGAAGTCCGTCAGTATCGTGAACAGTTGGGTCGCTTGCGTGAACAGGTTCAGCGTCATTGGGGTGAAGAAGCTACCCTGGCTGCAACGGCTCACCAGTTTGTTAAATACACGGATGCTTATCAAAGTCGTGGTGCCATGGATTTTGAGGAAGGCACCATTGTTGTTGAGACAGTTGATCAGTCCAATCCACGCCAGCATCTCAAGGAAGCCATAGTAACCACCTTGTTAACTCCCTATGATGCTGATAACCCCGAGCTCTATACAGACAAGCAAATAGACTACTCAGGTCCTGCCTTGTTGGCAGGGCAGGTTCGTGATCATGAGGGAGTGCCTGTACGCTGGGAATGGCGCGCTAACCGCTATGCTGACTATCTGATTGAAAATGAAATTCAGGAAATCAGGCGTGGGGGAAAAACCATTTATCGTGTCGAAATTCCTCTAGTGGCAAATCACAATGAGATTCGTGGCCACCAATATGAAAATCTGATCAGAGATGCCAGTCGCCGTTATGATGTTGACGAAGCCCTGATCTACGCCATTATGGAAACAGAAAGTCACTTTAACCCCTATGCAATGAGCCATATTCCTGCTTATGGCCTGATGCAGGTGGTTCCCTCAACCGCAGGGCGAGATGTTTACCAGCGCATACGCCAGCGCAATGATCAACCCAACCAAAGCACCCTGTTCAACCCAGCCGAAAATATTGACATAGGCACTGCCTACATCACCATTTTAAGAGATATCTATTTAAAGGATATTCGTCATCCCAAGTCCAAAGAGTTGGCCATCATTTCAGCTTACAATGGCGGGGCGGGGAATGTTTTAAGGACGTTTCACAGGGATAGAAGTCAGGCAGTAGCGGTGATTAACCAGCTTTCTCCGCAGCAGGTTTATGATCGCCTGCACCGCCAGCATCCACGCTCAGAAGCCAGAGGCTACATTAAAAAAGTGACCGAGGCTTTGGATCGCTATCGCGCCCTGGCCTCGGCCCAGTAAATGAAGAGTCAGCCTGGTGGTTTGAATTAATCAGCCCGCTGCTGGTCAATTCTTATTCGGTTGACTTCACGAGACGCATTATAGGCCGCTTCCATTTTAGCCGCTGCCTCGAGCTCAACACGATAAGCTGCACTGGTGTCCAGAGTAACTTCAGTGCAGTAGCTTCCTGATGCGGTGCATAACTGATTGGTAGAAGTGATCAGTTTGGCACTGACATTTTCGGCAGTGTAAACGTCTCCAGTTCTGCTAGGGCAGCGAAGGCTGCGACTGGTAAAAAACAGCTCACCACTATCAAGAGCAACCTGTGCGGTCAAAACGCAGTTACTGAGCTGCTTATCAGCTGCATCGCTAAACTGAGTCGGATCGAGAGAGAACCAGACATTATCTTGAGTTTCACCGTCCTGAAGACGCACTTGGCTTACGCTTTGGACATCCAGCTGGCTGCCGGAAGCAAGATTGATTGCATCATCAGCAATCAGTGGCATAGAGAGGCCTGTAAGAGCAACACCTAAAATCAGTTTCTTCATAATACTTACAATCCAGTTCGACGGTAGATGCTTCCAAGTATATCAGACCCGTGTCTGGGTTATTGGAGTCAAGAAGTCGCATTATAGTTTCTTGTCTGCACTTGTGAAATCTATAAGCATCTTTGATAATAAAACCTAGCAAAAAGGTCGGAAAAAAAGTGATTTTCTTGACAAAAAGGTATACTGTTCTTGTACAAAGTGGCTTTATACCTTACCAAGACCTGAGGTAACCCGATGAACGCTCTAACCCAACCGAATACAATGAATCAAAACCCTGACTCTGACATGATCCATCAAAAGCTGACCCCCCTTTATCGGGAAATCCTCAGTGACCTAGGAGAAGACCCTGACCGGGAAGGCTTGGTCGATACCCCCAAGCGAGCGGCCAAAGCCATGGAGTTTTTAACTAAGGGCTATCGCCAAACCCTGGAAGAGCTGGTCAATGGTGCTGTTTTTTCATCCGAGACAGATGAGCTGGTGATTGTTAAAGATATTGAGCTCTACTCTCTTTGTGAGCATCATCTGCTGCCATTTATTGGAAAGTGCCATATAGGCTATCTGCCGCAGGGTAAGGTCTTGGGCCTGTCAAAATTTGCGCGCATCGTGGATAT
This sequence comes from Marinospirillum celere, assembly GCF_900112235.1. Classification (GTDB taxonomy): domain Bacteria; phylum Pseudomonadota; class Gammaproteobacteria; order Pseudomonadales; family Halomonadaceae; genus Marinospirillum; species Marinospirillum celere. The sequence goes on from NZ_FOLH01000001.1 coordinate 238,735, forward strand.
GTTCTCGCGTCGTCTGCAAATTCAGGAGCAGCTAACCAAGCAAATTGCTGAAGCCGTCCAGGAAGTAACCGGTGCAGCAGGAGTGGGGGTTATTATCGAAGCCCGACACCTGTGTATGCAAATGCGTGGCGTTGAAAAGCAAAACTCTTCAATGCGTACTTCGGTGATGCTGGGGCAGTTGCGTGCTTCCCAGAATACCCGTCAAGAATTCCTCAAGCTGCTTGACTGAATAAGGAAAAAAATCTGATGCCCCACAATGACCCTTATTCACTGGCAACCATTCGCATAAAAAATCTGCGCCTGAGAACCTATATCGGTATCAAAGACGATGAAATTCAAAATCGTCAAGATGTGGTTATTAATGCAGTGATTCGTTATTCAGCCAACAGAGCAGTGCAGTTCAACAAGATAGAAGAAGCCTTGAACTATCGGACAATCACCAAACGTTTGATTGCCCATATCGAAGAAGGGCGCTTTGCACTCCTGGAGCGTTTAACCAAAGAGTTGCTGGAAATTATCATGGAATACGATCAGGTGTTGGCTGCGGAAGTGGAAGTGGACAAACCTCATGCGTTAAGATTCTCAGATTCAGTTTCAATAACTCTGAGTGCCAAACGTGAGAGTGAATCCGCTTAATGAATAGTGAAAGTGAGCAACCTAAAGAAACCATAACTCGTAAAAATCATAATTTATCGATAGTGGCCATTACCTTGGCGCTTTTGGGAGCCTTCCTGGCAGGTTCTCCTTTTGCATGGCTTCTGGTGCCTGCTGTTATTGCTGGGGGCTTTGCCTATAAGGGTATCAAGCGTGAACCTGAACGCTATAGCGGCATTTTGTTTGTCCTGGCTGCCTGGTTACTGAGCTTGGTTGTCGGCGGCTTACACTTGTTACTTTATATCACAAGCTAGACCTACAAAAGATAAAGACTTTTTACGGGTTCTATCTCGTTGAGTCTGGCTAATTAAGATAAACTAGGTAGCAAGTCTAGTTAATAGGAGAAATATAAAAATGCGTAAACTACTCGCCGCAACAGGTTTGGCCTTAACGCCCTTAATGGCTAGTCAGGCCTATGCCTTGTCTTTGAATGTGACGGCAACCGCTGATTATTGGAATGCCAGCCCTTCTGGCGAAATTCAAGGGGTGTCAGGTGATGATCCGGTCGATGTCAAAGATGAACTGGGCTTGTCCAGTGAAGGTGTTGGCAATCTGTCCATTCAGTTTGATCATTTTATTCCTGTCGTTCCCAATCTTCGTATTACTCAAACCAATATGGAGTTCTCTGGTTCCAGGGATGAAAGTTTTACTTTCCGTGATCAAGAATTTACTGGCAATACGAGCAGTGAAATAGATCTATCCCATACTGATTTTACGGCCTACTACCGCTTTCTGGATGGTTTGACCTCCTTAGTTCCTCTGGTCTCGCTACGACTGGAAGCAGGTTTGACTGTACGAGTCTTTGACGGTGGCTTTGAAGTTACCGGTGAGGTAGATGATGGCGCTGGTAGTACTGAGTCTGAAACTGAATCGGTTAGCCTAAGTGCACCTGTACCCATGGGTTATGTCGGCGGTATTGTTAGTCTGCCAATGGGTGTTTCTGCTGGCGCGCGTATGAACTACATTGGCTACAGTGGTAATAGCCTGAGCGATGTCGATGCTTTTGTTAACTATGAGTATCGGGGACTGCCTTTGGTGACTCCAGGTGTAACCGCTGGCTACCGGACTTTCAGTCTTGAGTTGGATGATCTGGATGATACCTACGGTGATCTGACTTTCAAAGGACCTCACTTTGGGGCTTATATCCGCGCTGGTTTCTAACAGGCTTGGGTTAACTCCTGTGTTCGTCCCATAAAAAAACCGCCTCTTAAGAGAGGCGGTTTTTTTTGTATCCAGAAAAGCTTAGTGGCGGAAGTGCCGCATGCCAGTAAAGACCATGGCAATGCCAGCTTCATTGGCTGCCTGAATCACCTCTTCGTCTCTAACTGAGCCACCAGGTTGAATAACAGCAGTAATGCCCGCTGCAGCGGCCGCATCTATACCATCGCGGAAAGGGAAGAAGGCATCTGAAGCCATTACTGAGCCTTTGACTTCCAGGTTTTCATCAGCCGCTTTGATACCGGCAATTTTGGCGGAATAAACCCGACTCATTTGGCCTGCACCGACACCTATCGTCATGCCCTCTTTGGCATAAACAATAGCATTGGATTTCACAAATTTGGCAACCTTCCAGGCGAAAGCAAGATCTTGCAGTTCCTGCTCAGTGGGTGCGCGCTCAGTAACCACCTTGAGATCATCACGGCCAACCACGCCCAAATCCTTGTCTTGAATCAGCAGGCCACCAGTGACTCGTTTAAAGTCCATTGCCAGCTGGTGTTCACCTGGCCAGTGTTCGCTGGCATCCAAGACTCGAAGGTTTTTCTTGGTCGCTAGAATTTCCTGAGCTGCTTTATCAATTCCAGGAGCAATAATGACTTCAGCAAACTGACGATCGACGATGGTTCGGGCAGTTAGTGCATCCAGAGAACGGTTGAAAGCCAGAATGCCACCAAAAGCACTGGTCGGATCGGTCTTGAAGGCCAGGTCATAGGCACTCTTCAAGTCTTTGGCAACAGCAACACCACAGGGGTTGGCATGCTTGACGATGACACAGGCTGGCTCGTTAAAGGCTTTGACACACTCAAAGGCAGCGTCTGTATCAGCAACATTGTTATAGGAGAGCTCTTTGCCCTGCAGTATCTGGGCGGTAGCAACGCTGGACTCGCTAGGGTTAGCTTCCACATAGAAGGCTGCTTTTTGATGAGGATTCTCGCCATAGCGCATATCCTGGCGCTTAATGAACTGGCTGTTGAAGGTGCGAGGAAAGTCTTCATTACCTCCCTCAACCATGCGGCCCAGGTAGTTGGCAATGGCACTGTCATAGGCTGCAGTATGCTCATAGGCTTTAACAGCCAGATTAAAGCGGGTTTCTTGGCTGACACCCCCTTGGTGAGTATCCATTTCAGCCAGGAGCTGAGAGTAATCACTGGTATTGACCAGGATGCTGGTGAAGGCATGGTTCTTGGCGCAAGAACGAACCATGGCAGGGCCACCAATATCAATATTTTCAATGGCCATTTCCAGTGTGCAGTCATCCTTGGCAATGGTTTGCTGGAAAGGATAAAGGTTGACCACAACCAAATCGATGGGCTCTATACCCTGTTCAGCCATGACTGCATCATCCTGGCCGCGACGACCTAGAATGCCACCATGAATTTTTGGGTGTAGGGTTTTAACACGGCCATCCATCATTTCAGGGAAGCCAGTATGCTCAGATACCTCTTTGACGGGTAGCTGCTGGTCCTTGAGTAGCTTGTAGGTGCCACCGGTGGAAAGGAGTTCAACACCGCGTTCAACCAAGCCTTTAGCTAGTTCAACAATACCGGATTTATCAGAAACGCTCAGCAGAGCGCGGCGGATGGGAAGTGGGTTAGCCATAAGCCAGTTTTAGCTCCTAAAGACAGCTTAAATAAGATCGTATTGCTTGAGTTTTTTACGCAGGGTGCCACGGTTTAGACCCAGCAGACTGGAGGCCTGGGTCTGGTTGTTGTCGGTATAGCGCATGACGGCTTCGAGAAGGGGTGCCTCGACTTCTGTCAAAACCAGTTCATAAAGGTTATTGACTGGCTGACCGTCGAGCTGGGCAAAATAGTTGTCCAGTGCTCGGTTCACGCTTTCTCGTAAAGGGCGCTCCTGCTCAAAAGCGGGTAAGGTGGTTTTAGTTTTATCAGTCACTTGGTTTCAATTCTGATTGAGTGTTTAAGCCGTAATGGCAAGAGATGTTGTTGTTGGCTGAAAAATATCAGCCAAAAGCTCCAATTGTTCTTCAGACGTTTCCAGCAAATTGAAAGTCTTTCGCCATTGGGCAAGGCCGGCCTGCTGTAAGTACCAGCCAAAATGCTTTCTGGCAATACGTACTCCCATAAAGTCACCATAGGTGGCATAAAGGCCCTGCAGGTGTTCGCCGATCAGTTGCTGAACGCTGATCGGGTCAGGATCTGGAAGGCGTACACCTTCTTCAAGCCAGCTTTTGATTTGGCTGAAAATCCAGGGTCGACCCTGAGCTGCTCGTCCAATCATTACTGCGGCTGCCTGGGTGTTGTTGAAAATCCATTCGGCCTTTTGTGGCGAATCGATATCACCATTGGCAATGACAGGAATACTCAAAGCCTGACTGACTTCGGCCAAGGTCTCATATTCAGCTTCGCCCTTGAAGCGGTCTTCGCGAGTTCGACCGTGAAGCGTGAGTGCCTGAATTCCAGATGCTTCAGCAAGTTTGCCAATTGTAACAGCATTTTTGTATTTTGCTGACCACCCTGTGCGGATTTTTAATGTAACCGGCACTTCTACAGCCTGGACGACGGCTTCCAGAATTTCAGCGACTAGCTTTTCATCTTTAAGCAAAGCAGAGCCAGCTGCTTTTTTACAGACTTTTTTTGCAGGGCAGCCCATATTGATATCAATGATTTGTGCGCCCAGCTCAACATTGGCCCGGGCGGCATCAGCCAGCATCTGAGGATCGCCGCCAGCAATTTGGATCATCCGTGGTTCTTGTTCATCCTGATGAGGCAATCGCAACCGTGACTTTTGGGTATGCCAGAGAGACTGGTCGGCAGTGACCATTTCAGCAACAGCCAAGCCTGCTCCCATTTTTCGGCAGAGCGCACGAAAGGGAGCATCGGTGATACCCGCCATGGGAGCTAGGACTAAGGGCGTGGCTATTTTGTAAGGACCAATCTGCAGCAAAACTGGGTTACCTAGGGTGTCAAAGGATGAATCCGCGCATTTTGCACATAGGTTGAAGGACGATCAACCTCTACTTTTGCTGAAATGCGCGAGGCTGCAGGAACCTCGCTGGTGTCTGTTTGTATTTGCTGTGCAGAAACTTCTTGCGTGGCAATCACTTGACGGCTGAGGTTAAGTAGATCGACTTGCAGGTCGGGAAGCTGCTGGGAAGTGCTACTGGTGTTCTTTAGTTGAAAATGAATATCCATTTTCTGAGGGCTGGTCGATGGGGAAATTCTGACTTCCTCAGCAATAAAAATGGCTGAGGCCTCAGGCGTAAAGACCAACCAGGCGGTCAGGCTGGCGATACTGGCCAAGAGCACAGCCGCCAGGGCGGCAAGGTATTTTTTTGCAAACAAAGGATTGTCTTTGAAAGCCAAAGCGGGGCCTTTTTTCTTGTTGGCCGGGACTTCTCGTTGGTCGGTTACCAGCTCTTCACTTTCATCTACCAGCTCTTCACTTTCATCTTCATCTGGCAGGGTTGCTACCAAGCCAGTCTCTGCGACAGCTTCATCGCCGGATGCAGACTCTTCATCAGCGGCAAGGTCGGGATCATAGAGGGCTGTCTCCAGCTCAGCTTCAAAAGCACGCAGTTCTGCATCCATCTCTCGTTCACTGGGTTCAGCATCTTCTGCAAAGGCCAGTTGATCCAGGTCCAGCTCAGTATCCTGCTCATCTTCAGGCATAGGCTCTTCAGCCGCAAAGTCTTCCTCTAAGGTTGAATCCGCTTCTTCTGCAGGCTGGGCAAGGCTGTCGGTGTCTTGGGCATGATAGTGATCATGTAAGGTAGGGATGGGATCAAAAGGAGTCTGGCTGTGTTCTTCCGCTGGCTGATCGGTTCGTTCGGGAGCATTGACCTTATGAAAGCGAGCATTAAAAATTTTCATGCACTCGCCACAACGCACAGCACCATAAGCCAGTTCCAACTCTTCTTCACTGACTTCATAGACAGAATCGCAGTGAGGGCAGCGAGTCAGTTGTTCACCGTGTTTGTTGTGCATTCCTGACAATCCCTTATTGGGTCGAGTTGCCGTTTTTGCGCTGACCGGTAATTCTTACCCATTCATCCTTGCTTTGGATGGGGTCAAGATCAAACCAGGGTTGATAGGCCTGAATAACTTCATGAGCCTGGTGTGCCAGAATACCTGAAAGAGCAAGGAGACCCTTGGGTTTGACTTTGGCAGCCAGAGTGGGCGCCAAATCAATCAGTGGGCCAGCCAGGATATTGGCAATCAGGACATCAACTTGTAGCTCTGGGCACCGTTCAGGATAATAAACGGGAAAGGCATCTTTCGCCAGACCATTTCTGGATGAATTCTGTCGACTGGCTTCCAGGGCTTGGGGGTCGATATCTACTCCCCAGGCTTGGCTTGCACCTAGCAGTAAGCCAGCAATGCCCAAAATGCCGGAGCCGCAACCAAAGTCCAGCAGATTTTTGCCTTCAAGGTCCTGAGCATCTAACCAAGCCAGGCAGAGCGCAGTGGTTGGGTGGGTTCCTGTGCCGAAAGCCAAGCCCGGGTCCAGCATGAGATTGACGGCTTTGGGCTCAGGGGGTTGGTGCCAGCTGGGAACCACCCACAATCGCTGGCCCATTTGGATGGGTGAAAAACTATCCATCCACTCACGAATCCAGTCTTTATCTTCCAGGATTTCCAGATGAAGTTCAGGCGCAGGTTGGTCAGGATAGGTGGCTTGCCAGCGCTGCTGAATGTCCTTTTTCATGGCTTGGGCATCCTTTTGGCCATCATAAAGCCCAGTAATCCAGGTCGCCTGCCAGAGTGGTGTGGTGCCCCGAATGGGTTCAAAAACAGGGTTGTCTTCGGCGTCGGTCAGGGTGATTGCACAGGCACCGGCTTCGAGCAGCCAGTCTTCCAGGATTGCGGACTGTTCAGGATTGACCAGAGTTTTGATTTGTAGCCAGGACATGAGCAGCGCTACCTGATAAGCAGAAAATGAGTGGAAGGCCTTCCCTGGCCAGTACCTGAAGACTTATTGACTAAGCTTCTTTTCCAGATAGTGGATATTGACACCACCTTTCTGAAAGTGGGTGTCTCTAACCAGATCCTTGTGCAGGTCGGTATTGGTTTTGATTCCTTCAACCAAAAGTTCGTCCAGGGCACCACGCATACGGGTTAAAGCAGCTTCCCGGTCAATACCCCAGGTAATCAGCTTGCCGATCAGCGAGTCATAGTGAGGAGGAACCGAGTAGCCACTGTAGATATGTGAGTCCATGCGTACACCCAGGCCGCCGGGAGCGTGGAACATGGTGATTTTACCGGGCGAAGGCATGAAGGTGCGAGGATCTTCAGCATTGATACGGCACTCAAAGGAGTGGCCCATCACCTGAATGTTTTCCTGACGCAGACGCAAGGGTTCGCCTGAAGCGATCATCAACTGTTCTTTGACGATATCAACACCAGTGACCTGCTCGGTAACCGGGTGCTCAACCTGAACACGGGTGTTCATTTCGATGAAGTAGAAGTTGCCGTCCTCATACAAGAACTCAAAAGTACCTGCTCCCCGATAGTTGATGGTGTTACAGGCATCGACACAGGCCTTGAGTACCAGACGACGGGCTTCTTCGTCCAGGTGAGGAGCAGGGGCTTCTTCAATGACTTTTTGGTGGCGACGTTGCAAAGAGCAGTCACGGTCATAGAGGTGTACAGCGTTGCCCTGACCATCGGCCAGTACCTGAACTTCAACGTGACGTGGGTTTTCAAGGAACTTTTCCATGTAGACAGTGCTGTCGCCGAAAGCGGAGCCAGCTTCTGTTTTGGTCACATGGACAGCATTCAACAAGGCACCTTCAGAGTGAACCACACGCATACCGCGACCGCCACCACCTGCTGCAGCTTTAATGATGACCGGCAGACCGATGCGGCGAGCGATGGCCAATACCTTATCAGGGTCTTCAGGCAAGGGGCCGTCTGAACCTGGAACAGTCGGTACGCCAGCCTTTTTCATGGCTGCTATGGCGGATACTTTATCGCCCATCAGGCGAATGGTTTCAGCCTTGGGGCCGATAAAGACAAAACCTGAACGCTCGACCTGTTCAGCGAAGTCGGCATTTTCTGCCAGGAACCCATAGCCTGGGTGGATGGCTGTGGCATCAGTGACTTCACAAGCTGCGATAAGTGCAGGAATGTTCAGATACGACTGTGCAGAAGGTGCAGGACCTATGCAAACGGCTTCATCAGCCAGGCGCACATGCATCAAATCACGGTCAGCCTTGGAATGAACGGCGACTGTCTTGATGCCCAGCTCCCGGCAAGCCCGTAAGATACGCAGGGCTATTTCACCCCGGTTGGCGATGACAACTTTCTCAAGCATTGCTATCCCTCATGGCGGTGCCCAGGCACCGCAGCGTTAAATGGATGACCCAGGAGGGGTTAGACAAGAACGACCAACGGCTGGTCAAATTCTACAGGCTGGCCGTCTTCAAGCAGAATGGCTTCAACAACGCCATCTTTATCTGCTTCAATTTGGTTCATCATTTTCATGGCTTCAACAATGCAGATGGTGTCGCCTTTTTTAACCGCTGTACCCACTTCAATAAACGGCTTGGCGCCTGGAGCTGGTGAGCGGTAGAAGGTGCCGACCATGGGTGATTTGACCTGGTGGCCCGAGCTTACAGGTTTTGCCTCTGCAGCGGGCTCTGTTGTTGCAGCAGGTGCAGGCGCTGGGGCAGGTGCGGCGGCCGGGTAAGGCTGCTGGTAAACAGGCTGAGCGTAACCACCACCTGAAGGATGGCGGCTAATACGGACGGCTTCTTCGCCTTCCTGAATTTCAATTTCGCTGATGTTGGATTCTTCCAGCAGCTCAATCAATTTTTTTACTTTACGGATATCCATAGTCAATTCTCTGTGTCAGGTGGTAAGGAGTTGATTTTTTTAGCCAGCTGAACCGGCTGCTTCCAGGTGTTGGTGAGCAGCCAGCAGGGCCAGCTGATAGCCCTGAGTGCCCAGGCCGCAAATAACGCCCTGAGCCAAATCTGAAAAAAACGAATGTCCGCGAAACGCTTCACGGGCATGAACATTGGATAGATGAATTTCAATAAAGGGTAGAGCAACCCCGGCCAGGGCATCGCGTAAGGCAACACTGGTATGCGTGTAGGCAGCCGGGTTGATCAGAATGAAGCGAGTGCCATCATCAAGAGTTTGGTGAATGCGTTCTATCAACAGATGTTCAGCATTACTCTGAAAGCAGTCCAACTGATGGCCAAGCTCTTCAGCTTGCTTAATCAGTTGGGCATGAATCTCATCGAGGGTCGTGGTGCCATAAATCTGTGGTTCACGTTTGCCGAGCAGATTCAGGTTGGGACCTTGGAGTAATAAGACTCTAGCCATGGTTAAAAAATAACCGCCTTGTATAAAAAGTAGACGTGTAATGAAAATGCAATCAATTGCAGCGAAAATCTATCTTCAGCTCTATAAAAGTGAGCTTTTTAGCTGATAAGCCTGCAATGGGGGTGAAGTTTGCCTAAAGTCGAACTTCTTGTCCAGCTTTGCGCTGTTTAACTTTGTTTTTTTTGTAGTTAAACGCACGTTTGAAGATTTTCTCGTCACTTAGAGCTTAAAGACAAGTTAACGACGGGCTTGATTAAAAGCCTGTAAATGAGCCTGCAGCTCTCTGGCGTTGACTTCACCCTGAATGCGCCAGTCACGCCATTCCTGGCCATTAGTGTAGAAAAGAAAACTGGGTGGCCCAAAGAGTTGCTTGGCATCCATCCACTCGCGTGTGGTGTCGGAAATACGCGTCAAATCAAACTTGATGCGTGTAACGCCCTGTAACTCCTGTTGAATTTCACTTCTTGGGAAAATGCGACTCTCCATTACTTTGCAGGAAATACACCAGTCAGCATAGAGATCAACCATTACCGGTTGTTCAGCATTTTCGATCAACTCCTGCAGTTCTTTAAGCTCGGTAATCTTAGGTGGCGCTTCTAGCTCCTGGTAGGCTTCTGTTTGGCCAAGATTGGCCAAAGGCTGTAAGGGATTGGTATTGCCTGCCAGAGCACCGATCAAGAGGCTGCCACCATAAATAATCAGTGCCAAACCCAAAGTGAGGCGTAATTTTTGCCAGTTACCGGCAACCCGAAAATTTAAGCCACCAATGAAAATCCCGGTTCCCAGTGCCAGCAGCCCCCAGACCGCAAGTACTGTCGCTGCTGGAAGCAGTCTTTCTATCAGCCAAACCGCTACAACCAGGAGTAGGAGTCCAAAGAAGGCTTTGACCTGGTTCATCCAAACCCCAGCCCTGGGAAGCCATTTGGCACCAAAGGTAGCAGCAATCATTAATGGCAAACCCATTCCCAAAGCCATAGCAAAGAGTGCCCAGGCACCGGTTAGTGCATCTTCAGTGGCGGCAATAAAGACAAGGGCTCCAGCAAGAGGGGCTGTCATACAGGGCGAAACGACCAGGGTTGAAAGAGCACCCATGCCAGCGACACCAACCAGGGTGCCACCTTTGGGTTGCTGCAAGGCTTGCAGGCGATTTTCAAGCCATAGTGGCATCCGGAACTCCCAGACTCCAAACATGGCCAAGGCCAGGCCTACAAATAAAATGGCAAAAGGAATCAGCAGCCAGGGCGATTGCAAGGCTGCCTGCAGGTTCAATCCAGCACCAAAGAGACCCATGAGGGCCCCAAGTAGGGCATAGGTGACGGCCATGCCCAGTACGTAGGCAGAGGATAATAAAAAGCCACGCATGCGACTGCCAACCTGGGGGTTGTCGCCCTTGCCAAGAATAATGGCACTTAAGATGGGCAGCATGGGCAGAACACAGGGCGTAAAAGTGAGCCCTAACCCGGCAACGAAGAAAAGGCCGAGAATCAGCCAGGTCTGGCCGGAACTCAGTACCTGGGTGAGTTGGCCGCTGCTGGTTGTGGGTGGCGCGGCCTGGCTACTTCCACTACTGGGTGCTTCCAGAGCCTGAGCGGGAGCCGAAGTGTCGAGATCGCTTAGCTTGACTTGGACTTGAGCGCGTTCTGGGGGATAGCAAAGGCCTGCATCAGCGCAGCCCTGGTAACGAAGAGTGAGGTTTAGAGTTTCGCCTGCGGCTTCACCGCTCAGGGTTCCGGCAATTAGGGCCTGGTCATAATAAACTTCAGTGATACCGAAGAATTCATCTTCGTTGGTGATGGTGGGTGAAAACAGCAGGTCAGTTAGTTGGAGTCCCTGTTCGTTATCGAGAAGGATTTCCAGCTGCTTATGATAAAGATAGTAACCAGGTTCTATATCCCAGCGTACAAAGAGCTGGCTGCCTTCAATCCAGGCTTCGGGTTTGAAAGCCTGTTCGGGGCGCAAAAATTCAGATTGTTGGGAGGAGTCACTGAACCAGGAATTGAAACGGCTCGTGCCTTTTTCAAAAAGACTGCCTGCCTGGCTGGAAGAAATTAATAACAAGCTCAGAAGCGTCAGGCTGAGCAGAAACAAAAACGTCCGTAAGGCTGTAGCGCGAAATGTCATACCTGCATCCAAGTTCAGAAAAGTCAGGCACTTGTGACCAGTGAAATTGACGGGTGTTCCCCAGTCATTGATCGAACTTTGAATAAGCTACTGGTTAGCTAAGCCTGGGAGGGAAGGCTGGTGGCTATGCCCTGATTCGAACAGGGGACCCCATCATTATGAGTGATGTGCTCTAACCAGCTGAGCTACATAGCCACTAAGCGGCGCAATAGTAAGACCGGGGCTGGAAGCTGTCAAGATTTCAGCCCCGAATGGCTACTGGGCCTGTTTAAACGTTAAAACGGTAATGCATGACATCACCATCTTTGATGATGTATTCCTTGCCTTCCAAACGCCATTTGCCAGCTTCTTTGGCACCCTGTTCACCCTTGCAGGCAACAAAGTCATCATAAGCAACCACTTCAGCGCGAATAAAACCTTTTTGGAAATCGGTGTGAATGACACCGGCACCTTCAGGTGCGGTAGCGCCTTTTTTTACAGTCCAGGCACGTACTTCCTTAACGCCTGCAGTGAAGTAGGTTTGCAGGCCCAGAAGCTCATAGCCAGCACGAATCACCCGATTCAAACCGGGTTCATCCAGCCCCATGCTCTCCAGGAACATGGCTTTTTCTTCCGGGTCATCCAGTTCTGCAATTTCAGCTTCTATTTTGTTGCAGACGGGAACCACCAGGGCATTTTCTTCTTCAGCAATTTTACGCACCACATCCAGGTGGGGGTTATTTTCAAAACCCTCTTCATTGACATTGGCAATGTACATGGTGGGCTTGAGGGTCAAAAAGCCATAGCTTTTCACCAGATGTTTTTCTTCATCAGACAGGCCAAAGCTGCGCAGGGGTTTGCCTTCTTCCAGGTGGGGCTGAACCTTTTCCAGGATAGCCTTCTGGGCAATGGCTTCTTTGTCGCCACCCTTGGCTAGGCGAACCAGCTTCTGAATGCCTTTTTCAACCGAGTCCAGGTCAGCCAGGGCCAGCTCCATATTGATAATCTCAATATCACTGGCCGGGTCAACCTGGTTGGCTACGTGAATCACATTGTCATCTTCAAAGCAGCGTACAACATGGGCAATGGCCTGGGTTTCACGAATATTGGCCAGGAATTTATTGCCCAGCCCTTCGCCCTTGGAGGCACCAGCAACCAGTCCGGCAATGTCCACAAACTCCATGGTGGTCGGCAGTACTTTTTCAGGCTTCACAATTTCTGCCAATACATCCAGGCGGGGATCGGGCATGGGCACGATGCCAGTATTGGGTTCAATGGTGCAGAAGGGGAAGTTTTCTGCATCAATGCCTGATTGAGTCAGAGCGTTGAAAAGGGTGGATTTGCCGACATTGGGTAGGCCGACGATTCCGCAATTAAAACCCATAATAGTATCCTTCGAAAGTTATTCTGCTTTAAAGCTGTGAAGTTGGTTCATCGCCTGAGTGTGCTCGCCACTGATGATTAGGCCTAGTTGGCGCTCAGTTTCTTCCACGGCCGCATTGATTTGCAGCTGCTCGTCAGAGCTGGCTTTACCCAGTACATAACCGGTCACCTTGCTGGCTTGGCCAGGATGGCCTATGCCAATTCTCAGGCGGTAAAAATCTTTGCTATTGCCAAGGGCGCTGATGGTATCACGTAAGCCATTATGGCCGCCGTGGCCACCGCCTTTTTTCAGGCGTACTACTCCGGGAGGCAAATCCAGTTCGTCATGGGCAACAAGAATTTGTTCGGGGTCCAGCTTATAAAAATTGGCTAAAGCGGAAATGGACTGGCCGCTACGGTTCATAAAGGTGGTTGGAATCAACAGGTGAACCTTGTGGCCATTAATTAAAGCCTGGGCATGCAGGCCATAAAATTTGCTGGCTTTAAGCGGGGCCTGATAGCGCTCGGCCAGAGCAGCGACCAGCCAGGCACCTGCATTGTGCCGGGTTGCAGCATACTCCGGGCCAGGGTTACCCAGTCCGACAATGAGTTGAATAGCTGACATTAAGGTGTTCCGGTCGGTAAAAGTCGCGGATCAGATGCGAAAAACCCAGGAAGCCCCGAAGGGCTCCCTGGGCTGAAGGAGCAAAAGCCCTGAAATTACTCAGCAGCTTCTTCGCCACCTTCCTCTTCTTCGGCGTCGTCTTTAGCGCCTTTCTTCGCTTGAACGCTAACCACGCCTGTGTCGCCACCATGGGCCAGGGCAGTGATTTTAACACCTTCGGGCAGTTCCAGGTCGGACAGGTGAATGGTTTGACCCAGTTCAACCTTGCTCAGGTCGATATCAATGGACTGAGGCAGGTTCTGAGGCAGAGCGCTAACTTCAACTTCATTCAGCAGGTGCTGAATTTTGCCGCCCTGCTGCTTGACGCCAACGCAAACTTCTTCGTTTAGGAAGTGCAGAGGGACCAGAACGCTGACTTCGTGCTCAGAGTCAACGCGCTGGAAGTCGATGTGCTGAACCAGAGGTTTGAAGGGGTGACGCTGCATGTCCTTCATGATGACCTGCTGCTTCTTGCCGTCGATTTCCAGGTTCAGGATAGAAGTGTAGATGGCTTCTTCAGTTTCCAGAACGCGGTAGAACTCACGCTGCTCAACGGCGATGGGCAGGGGTGCTTCTTCACCACCGTAAACGATCGCAGGAATATACTGCTTGGCGCGACGAAGGCGGCGGCTCGCACTCGTACCCAGTTCGTTGCGTGCAGTAGCTTTAAAATCAAATTGTGTCATTTTATTTGTCCTCATGGACGTTCATTTAAATACAAACACCAGGTGCCCGCGACCAGGCAGTCTGGTGTTCAGGTTATTCCCCGCAGGGATTCTTTTGCTCAGCTTCTAAACATAGAGCTGATGGATTCTTCATTGCTTACACGGCGAACTGCTTCAGCCAGTAGGCCGGAAACTGTCAGCTGACGAATTTTTCCTGAATCTATTGCTGTTGCTGTCAGAGGAATGGTGTCGGTGACAACCAGTTCATCTAGCATGGAGTTGGCCAGATTATTCAAAGCAGCGCCAGAAAGAACGGCGTGAGTTGAATAGGCAACAACCCGTTTGGCACCACGCTTTTTAAGCGCTTCGGCGGCCTTGCAAAGGGTGCCTGCAGTATCAACCATATCGTCAACCAGGATACAGGTACGGTTTTCGATGTCACCAATAATATGCATGACCTGTGACTGGTTGGCTTGAGGACGACGTTTATCAATAATCGCCAGGTCAGTGTCATTTAGCTCTTTGGCAATAGCGCGGGCACGAACTACGCCGCCGACATCAGGTGATACCACGACCATGTCATCGTAATTCTGGCGTTCAATATCATCCAGAAGAACAGGGGAGCCATAGATGTTGTCAACCGGGACATCGAAGAAGCCCTGAATCTGATCAGCATGCAGATCCATGGTCATCACTCGGTTTACGCCAGCAGCGACCATCATATCAGCGACCAGTTTGGCCGAGATGGGAACCCGTGAAGAGCGTACGCGACGGTCTTGACGTGCATAACCAAAATAAGGAATAACGGCTGTAATACGATGGGCTGAAGCACGACGCAGAGCATCAACCATGAGCACCAGTTCCATCAGGTGGTCATTGGTTGGAGCACAGGTTGACTGGATAACAAAAACATCTTTACCGCGAACGTTTTCATTGATTTCTATAGCAATTTCGCCGTCGCTGAATTGGCCGATTGTTGCATCGCCCATTCGAATATCAAGACATTCAACAACCTTACGCGCCAGTTCCGGGTTGGCATTGCCCGAAAAGACCATCAAGTTAGACACGGATTCACCCTAATGCAGAGGTTTCGTGAAGAAAAGGGCAGTCAAGTGACTGCCCTGAGGAAAAGCGGTTTGAGAATGGCTGGGGTGGGAGGATTCGAACCCCCGCATGGCTGGACCAAAACCAGCTGCCTTACCGCTTGGCGACACCCCAATCTCAATGGCTGCGCATTATAAACAAGGAATATTTGTTTGTGAAGCCCTGATCAGAGAAAGCTCTGTTGGATCAACATATAGCAAGCAGTGCCGGCCAGCATTGACAAGAGAGCGTTGCGTTTCCACAGATGAAGGGCAACAACCAGGCCTGCCGGAATCAATGCATCCAGGCCTAGAATAGGCTGCTGCCAGTGCCCTGATTGCAAAAGAAAAATCACCACTAGCAGCGCCATGATGCCAGCGGGAAGATAGCGTCCCAGATGCTGGACCAGAGGGTGATGACTCTGTTTGCCCAGAAAAGCAAAGGGTAAAAGCCGCGTCGTTAGAGTTGCTGCTGCAGCCACCAAAATAAAGCTGATTAAATAGAAGTCTTCGCTGGCCATGCTAGAGATCCTGACTGCTGTTGATATAAAGGTGTTTGCGAGCCGGGTACTGCCAGAAAAGAGCAAGACAGACCAGGAAGATGGCAATCAGCAGCTGCTGGCTTTGGGGGAAAATAAACACCGCAACCAAGGCTGACAGGATACCGGCCCAAATTGGAAAAGGAGACTGCAAGGCTTTGTACTGTTCAATGCACAGCACGATAAAGAGAGCGACCAGAGCAAACTCAATTCCTGTGGCATCAAAAACAACGGCTTGCCCCAACCAGGCACCCAGAGCACTGCCCAGTATCCAGTAGCTTTGATTCATCAGGGTGATTTGGAAATCCACTCGTTGCTCATGCTGGCGGTCCTGTGTGCGAGAACGGCTGGTCAGGAGTGAATAGGTTTCATCAGTCAGGCCGAAAATCAAATAGGGTTTGCGCCAGCCTGCTCCTTTAAAAGCTTCCAGCAGCGAAAGTCCATAGAAAACATGCCGGGCATTCAAAACCAGCATGGCGATAAAGACTTCGATCAAACCGGTTTGGCTTAATAGCAGGCTGACTGCCAGTAGCTGTGCTGCTCCGGCATAGACCAGAAGGCTCATCAGGGGAGCAAGCCACCAGGCGTAATCAAGCTGGGTGCTGAAGACGACACCAAAGGCCATGCCCAGGGGGACATAACCAAAAAAAACGGGTAGGGAAAGTTTAAAAGAACTAAGAGTTCCCGGTGGCTGCATAAGAAGACTCCATTTAACTGAGCAGGGGATTCTAGCAAACTCTGAAGGTTCTCAGCATAAATTAACCCTGTTCAGCGAAAATACAGTCAGTTAAACTAAGATGTCATACAAACATCAAACTTCTGCCCATAAGGCAGCCATAACCAAGACCGCGAGATGATCCCCGCACCTGAATCCACTACAACTGACACTTCTGACAAAACGCCGGCCCTTGAGGTTGAAGATCTGCACAAATACTTTGGCGACCAAGAGGTCCTCAAGGGTATTAGTTTCACTGCACATCAAGGCGATGTAATTTCAATTTTAGGTTCCAGTGGATCGGGAAAATCCACCCTGCTGCGCTGCTTGAATCTGCTTGAAAAACCCAGCCGAGGCCAGCTGCATCTGGCCGGTGAAAAGCTGGAATTGAAAACGGGGCGCTCAGGTGACTTGGAGGCCGTTAAACGCCAACAGTTAGAAGCCTTCAGGGCCCGCATGGGGTTTGTCTTCCAAAATTTTAATCTCTGGCCGCATTTAAGTCTTTTGGACAATGTTGCCTTGGCACCCGCCCAGGTTTTAGGTAAAAGCAAAAAGCAGGCGCGTGAAGAGGCTGCTGCCCTACTTGAAAAAGTGGGCTTGGGCGGCAAGAAAGATACCTATCCTTTGCAGCTGTCAGGTGGACAACAACAAAGGGTGGCTATTGCCCGTACGCTGGCTATGGAGCCCAAGCTACTTTTGTTTGACGAGCCCACCTCAGCTCTGGACCCGGAATTGGTTAACGAAGTTCTGGGTGTAATGCGTGGTCTGGCTAAAGAAGGGCGCACTATGCTGATAGTGACCCATGAAATGCGTTTTGCCCGTGATGTTTCTTCCCAGGTCATGTTTTTGCATCAAGGGCGTATTGAAGAGATGGCCTCGCCAGAAGAATTTTTTACCAACCCGCGTTCAACCCGCTGCCGTGAGTTTTTATCCAGCCACCTTGCCGGCTGAAAAGACAGGCAGTTTCTCAAGCAAAATAACCCCAAGAGGAAAAATCCGATGAAAACCCCTCAACGTTTCTTGGCTGGGCTAACCCTGGCTTTGTTTGCTAGCTTGGTTTCCGGCAGTTTGTTGGCAGAGAAGCTGCGCATTGCTACTGAAGGCGCCTATGCCCCTTTTAACTTTGTGGATAGCAGTGGCAATTTACAAGGCTTTGATGTTGATATTGCCAAGGCGCTTTGTGCAGAAATGGGCGTCGAATGTGAACTGGTTTCCCAGGATTGGGATGGCATTATTCCTGGCCTGCGTGCGCGTCGCTATGATGCCATTATTGCTTCTATGTCGATCACTCCTGAGCGCGCGCGAGTGGTTGCTTTTACTGAACCCTACTACTCAAACGTTCTGGCTTTCATTGGTCCTAAAGGCCAGGAAATGGCAACAGATGCCGAGAGCCTGAAGGGCAAAACCCTGGGTGCTCAGCGAGCCACTATTGCTGGCCAATATTTGGAAGATGAACTGGGTCGTCATGTTAATGTGCGTCTTTATGACACTCAGGACAATGCCTACCTGGACTTGGCTTCCGGCCGTCTGGATGGCATGGTTTCTGACAAGTTTCCTGCCTATGACTGGCTGCAAACTGATGCCGGCGCTAACTTTGAGTTCAAGGGTGAAGATATCGATATTGACGACAAAATCGCTATTGCTGTTCGTCGTAATGACCAAGAACTTAAAGAACGTTTCAATCAGGCTATCCAGGCCATTGTTGATTCAGGTGTTTATGCCGAAATCAACGAGAAGTACTTTCCTTTTTCCATCTACTAGTCTGGCCTGAAGCTGATTATGGATTTACATGGTTTTGGGCACCTGCTGCTAGCGGGAACCTGGGTCACCCTTAAACTGGCTTTTGTCAGCTTGTTTTTTGGGTTGGTCCTGGGGCTGTTAGGAGCGCTTGCCAAGCGCTCCTCTCTGGCTCCTCTACGCTGGCTGGCAACCACTTATACAACCTTGATGCGGGGTTTGCCAGAGTTGTTGTTGGTACTGATCATCTATTTTGGTACCACTGAGCTTTTGCTACACCTGTTTGATATTTACGTTGAGGTGAGTGCCTTTGCAGCAGGTGTTGCTGCACTCTCGATTGCCTTTGGGGCCTATGCAACTGAAGTCTTTCGTGGTGCGCTTCAAGAATTGCCCAAGGGCCAAATAGAAGCAGCTCAGGCTTTGGGAATGAAGCCTTTTAAGATCTTCTGGTTGGTGATGTTGCCACAGCTTTGGCGTTTGGCCTTGCCCGGCCTGGGCAATTTGTTCCTGGTGCTGCTAAAAGATACCGCCCTGGTCTCAGTGATTGGCCTTAATGATTTGATGCGCCAAGCTTATGTGGCTGCAGGCTTCACCAAACTGCCCTTTACCTTTTACATGGCTGCTGCAGGTATTTACCTGGTGTTAACCATTATCTTTATGCAGCTTCTGCGCTTGATGGAACAGCGTGCTAACCGGGGTTACCTTGAGGGAGGCCGCTGATGGATTGGATTTACGATTTATCCACCTGGTTGCAGGGAATGACGGCAGGCGCTGAACCCTGGAACTCCTATGCCCGTTATTTACCTCAGCTCTTGCAGGGTGTTTGGGTTACCCTCCAATTGGTGGTGCTCTCTGGTGTGGTTGGCATTCTTTTGGCGGTTCCCTTGGCGCTTATGCGGGTCTCCAAAAATCCTTGGATCTGGGTGCTGCCCTACTGCTATATCTTCTTTTTTCGCGGCACGCCGCTGCTGGTGCAGATCTTCCTGGTCTACTATGGTCTTTCGCAATTCGAGGCCCTGCGCGAAATGGGCTGGATTTGGGATAGCGTGCTTTCTCAGGCCTATTGGTGCGCGATTATCACCTTTAGCCTGCATACCGCTGCCTATATTGCTGAGCTTTTTAGAGGAGCCATTCAATCAGTTCCCAAAGGCGAGATCGAAGCGGCAATGGCTTTGGGGCTGTCACGCCGACAGCAATATAAAAAAGTGATTCTGCCCCGCGCCTTTGGCATGATTCTGCCAGCTTATGGCAATGAAGTGATTCTGATGCTGAAAGGCAGCGCTCTGGCATCAACGATTACTCTATTGGATCTAATGGGGGCCACTCGTAATGTCATTGCTCGCACCTATATGAACCTGGAGTTTTTCCTACTGGCAGGCGTGCTTTATCTGTTAATTGCTGCTGTCTTTATCGGTTTCTTTCGTTTATTGGAAAACTGGTTTAATGCCCATCAGCATGCGACCCACTTATCAACGAGACAGCTTGATGTTCAGGTACAGGATGAACATCTCAAAGACACAGCTCGTTAACTGTTTTAATTAAAGGAACACTGATGTTTGATATCTTCCAAGCAGACTTAAGCCAGGCTCATCAGGCGCAAGCCCTGGTTGACCTGATGGATGAATATGCGCGTCACCCCATGGGGCAGGGCAAGCCCCTGGATGCAGCAATCAAGCAGCAGCTACCCCAGGCTTTGCAGGCTAGGACAGATAGCTTTCACGTCTTGGCTTTTGATGGCCAGCGGCCCGTTGGCCTGGTGAATTGTTTTGAAGGCTTCTCGACTTTTGCCTGTAAGCCACTAGTGAATATTCATGATGTGATTATCACCGCAGCTTATCGGGGACAGGGGCTGACCCGCCAGCTGTTTGCCAAGGTTGAAGAGCTTGCCCGTGAGCGGGGTTGCTGTAAGCTGACCCTGGAAGTTTTGGAGGGTAACCAGCAAGCCAAAAAAGCCTATCAGGCCCTGGGCTTTGCGGGCTATCAGTTGGACCCTGAAATGGGCCAGGCGCTCTTCTGGGAAAAGAAGCTGTAATGGGTGTTAGCTTCTTTTCTGGGCAGCCACCAGAAATTCCTGGTTGCCATCACCACCCTTGATAGGGCTGGTAATCCAGGTTTTTACTTCCAGGCCCAACTCTTCTAGCTGGCTACAGATTTTTTGCTCGACTTCTTTATAGAGTGAAGGGTCACGCACGATTCCTTTTTTGCCTACCTTTTCTTTACCTACCTCAAACTGAGGTTTAACCAAACTCATCAGCCAGCCTCCTTCTTTGAGTAAGACGGGCAGCTGGGGGAGGATCAGGGTTTGGGATATAAAAGAAACATCCATCACCAGTAAGTCATAAAGGGCAGGAAACCCTTGGTCACTTAAATGGGTTGGCTCCAGATAGCGGGCGTTTACTTTTTCCAGGCAAGTAATACGCTGGTCATCCTTAAGGCTTGGGTGCAGCTGCTGTTGGCCGACATCCAGGCCAACAACCTGGCTTGCTCCAGCCTGAAGCACACAGTCGGTAAACCCACCCGTAGACTGGCCAATATCTAATACCTGCCAGCCGCTGATATCCAAACCCGTTTTTAGCAGTAAGGCCTCCAATTTCAAAGCACCCCGGGCAACATAACGATCTTCATCACTAGGCGTTACCTCCAAGCGGCTGTCTTCCGGTAATTTTAAACCTGGCTTGCTCACCGACTGCCAATCACCGTTTTTGAATAGACGAACCCGGCCCTTTTCCAGCATCTGCTGAGCTTGAGTGCGAGTGGAGGCCAGTTGTTGGGTGACCAGGAGGAGATCAAGGCGCTGCATAAATAAAGTAACCTCTGATTAACTATTGCGCTTGGTGATGCTGCGTTAATATTGCTCTCAAAATGCTCATTTACCCCTTGTAAACTCCGCTTTTTCGATCAATCTTGCCTTGCCTGACCTGCGCTCATAACGTTGATCAGAGGCTACTTATGTCATGTTATTTTGCAGTATACCCCAGCAAGCCCTTGTATTGGCTTTAAAATTGTCTGCTTCTCTTGCCTGGAAGCCAAGTGGCTGGTAGTATGCGTCCCGCAGTTAAGGATTCTACTTGCTGTTTTGTGGTGGCCCCTGTTGGTCCTCCCGCAACACGAAATCATGAACCCCGCCAGGCCCGGAAGGGAGCAACGGTAGTGATGGATGTGTGTGCCGGGATGTGGCTGGCAGGGGCCATCTCCATTTCTGGCCTTCGATTTTCCCGCTTGTCTTTAATACTTCCTGTTGTTTTCCAGCCTGTCAGTTTGTTTATAAATTGATTTCTATCAGCAAATGCAAAATCCCAATCGCTTCGATGCAAGAGTTCAATTGTGTAGTTTCCTCAAAGTCTTCTATAACTATGACTAGTACTTGAAAGAAGTTGGAAATTTTTTTCGTTGCTTTGACAACACTAGAGGCGTAAGGAGTAGAGCATGAGCAATAATAATCAAGCTGCAGGCAAGTGTCCCGTTATGCATGGCAGCCGTACCAAGCGTTCGGGCGGTGGTGGTGGTGCCCAGGATTGGTGGCCGGAACAGTTGAACCTCAGCATCCTGCATCAACACACTCCCGTATCTGACCCCATGGGTGGGGATTTTGACTATTCTGAAGAATTCAAAAAACTGGACCTGAAAGCGGTTAAGAAAGATCTGACCGAGGCTATGACGGACTCCAAAGACTGGTGGCCGGCTGACTATGGTCACTATGGTCCCTTTATGATCCGTATGGCTTGGCACGCTGCGGGTACTTATCGTACAGCGGATGGCCGCGGTGGTGCGGCGACCGGTAACCAGCGTTTTGCACCTATTAACTCCTGGCCAGATAACGGCAACCTGGATAAAGCCCGTCGCCTGCTTTGGCCGGTGAAGAAAAAGTATGGCAACAAGCTTTCCTGGGCGGATCTTTACATCCTGGCGGGTAATGTTGCTCTGGAATCCATGGGCTTTAAAACCTTTGGTTTCGGTGGTGGCCGTAAAGATATTTGGGCACCTGAGGAAGATGTTTACTGGGGTGCTGAAAAAGAATGGCTGGCAACCAGTGATAAGCCCAATAGCCGTTATTCAGGTGACCGTGAACTGGAAAACCCACTGGCTGCAGTACAGATGGGTTTGATCTATGTGAATCCTGAGGGCCCGGATGGGCACCCTGATCCTCTGGCATCTGCCAAGGATATTCGTGAAACCTTCGCGCGCATGGCAATGAATGACTATGAAACCGTCGCCTTGACTGCGGGTGGTCACACTTTCGGTAAAGCACATGGTGCTGGTGATGCGGATCTGGTTGGTCCTGAGCCTGAAGCTGCTCCCATTGAAGAAATGGGTTTTGGCTGGAAGAGCAAGCATGGTAGCGGTAAAGGACGCGACACCATTACCAGTGGTATTGAGGGGGCTTGGACACCAACCCCCACAACCTGGGACATGAGCTACTTCGATGTTCTTCTGGGTTATGACTGGGAACTATCCAAGAGCCCTGCAGGTGCCAATCAGTGGGTGCCTAAAAACCTGGCGGATAAGGATCATGCACCTGACGCTGAGGATGCCAAGCAGAAGGTGGGCATTATGATGACCACAGCTGATATGGCAATGCGTGAAGATCCTGAATATCGCAAGATCTCTGAACACTTCCACAAAAATCCAGAAGAGTTTGCTGAGGCCTTTGCTCGCGCTTGGTTTAAGCTGACTCACCGGGATATGGGGCCAAAACCGCTTTATCTGGGTCCAGAAGTGCCCCAGGAAGACCTGATTTGGCAAGACCCTGTTCCTGCAGTTGATCACGTGCTGATTGATAAACAGGATGAAAAAGCGCTCAAGCAGAAGGTTCTTGCATCTGGGCTCTCCGTTCAGGAGCTGGTTGCCACGGCTTGGTGCTCAGCGTCTACTTTCCGTGGTTCAGACAAGCGTGGTGGTGCCAATGGTGCCCGCATTCGCCTGGCGCCTCAGAAGGATTGGGAGGCCAATGAACCTGGACAGCTCACCAAGGTGTTGAAGGTTCTGGAAGGCATTCAGAGCGACTTTAATGCTGCCCAGTACGGTAACAAGAAGGTCTCTCTGGCTGATTTGATTGTGTTGGGTGGTGCTGCAGCCATCGAGAAAGCGGCAGCCGATGCCGGCTTCCCGGTTGAAGTGCCTTTCGAACCAGGCCGTACCGATGCTACAGATGAGCAGACAGACGCTGAGTCCTTTGATCCACTCAAGCCTGAAGCGGATGGCTTCCGTAACTATCGTCGTACTAAGTTTACGGTTTCCGATGAAGAAATGCTGGTTGATAAGGCACAGCTGCTGGGCTTAAGTGCTCCCGAAATGACCGTTCTAGTGGGGGGTATGCGTGCTCTGGGTGCCAATCAGGGCGGCTCCAAGCATGGGGTGTTTACTGATAAGCCCGGTACCCTGAGTAACGATTTCTTTGTTAACCTTACCGATATGGGTATTGAGTGGCAGCCTTCTGCTCAAGACGAAGATGTCTTTGAAGGCTGTGAACGTGGCACTGGCAAGGTGAAGTGGACAGGCACGCGGGTTGACCTGGTGTTTGGTTCCAATTCTCAATTGCGTGCTCTGGCTGAGGCCTATGCTCAGGATGATGCTCAGTGGAAGTTCGTTAAAGACTTTGTCGATGCTTGGAACAAGGTAATGAATGCGGATCGTTTTGATCTGGCCTGATTCAGGTAATCACTAAGTCGTTAAGCTAAATGACAGCGGCATTCCACGAGGAGTGCCGCTGTTTTTTTATGATCGGGTTTTGGAGGAAGGCATGGCTTTTTTAAAGCTCAATGCGGATATGGGGGAAAGCTTTGGTGCCTGGGTGATGGGGCAGGATGACAAGGTGATGCCCTTTGTGGACTTGGCTAATATCGCCTGTGGTTTCCATGCCTCTGACCCTCAGGTGATGCGTAAAACCGTGCGCCTGGCCAAGCAACACGGGGTGCAGGTCGGTGCTCATCCTTCCTATCCGGATTTGGTGGGTTTCGGGCGTCGCTCCCTGGCTTGTAGTCCAGAAGAAATTGAAAACCTGGTGCTTTATCAGGTGGGTGCTCTTCACGCTTTTTGTCAGGCAGAGGGTGTTTCCTTGGCTTATATCAAACCCCATGGCGCGCTTTATAACGACATGGTTCGTGATCCTCAGATTTTTATGGCCGTTTTGAAGGCCGTTCGTGCCTGGGATCAGGATTTGCCATTAATGACCTTGGCGACTCGGGATACTTCCCAAGCCAGTGCCCTGGCAGAGGAGGCCGGGGTGACTCTTTGGTTTGAGGCCTTTGCAGATCGGGCCTATGATGCTGAGGGCTTTTTGGTTTCCCGCAGGGAGCCCGGAGCCGTTCACCAGGATGCCGATAAGATTCTTGCACAAGCACGCTGCCTGACCTTGGGTGAACCCCTGACCACTTTGGATGGAAGTTCCTTGACTTTGGCCGCTGATACCCTCTGTGTGCATGGTGACAATGATGAATCCATTGCAGCAGTCAAAGCGATACGCCAACTTTTGGATGATTTGGAAGAGCAAGCATGAGCCAGGGGTTTTTGCCAAGGATAGAGGCCTCAGGTCTGGATGCCTGGATGCTGCGTCTGTTTGATCAAATTGATGAAAGCAATCTAGCCTGGTTAACGGCCCTGACTCGCCAATGTGAGCAGCAATTGGGCTCTGCTCTGGTTGATCTGGTGCCTTCCTACACCACCTTGCTCGTGGTTTTTGATCCTTTGCAAATGGATCCTGATCAGGCCTACCAGCAACTTCATCAGCTCCTGGAAAACTTGCAACCAGATTCAGCTGCCATCCAGGGGCGCTTGCATGAATTACCTACCTGGTATGACGAATCCGTAGGCCCTGATTTGAAGCGCGTTGCTGATAAAACCGGGAAAACTCTGGAAGAAGTGGTTGCGCTCCATACGGGCACTGAATATCAGGTTTTTGCCCTGGGTTTTGCACCAGGGTTTGCTTTTATGGGCTTGGTTGCTCCTGATCTTGAATGCCCGCGTTTGGATACACCCAGGCAGCGGGTGCCTGCTGGGAGTGTGGCCTTGACCGGACGTCAGACAGCGGCCTATCCGGCGGTAACTCCGGGAGGTTGGAATTTGATTGGGCGTACCTCGGCTTCTTTATTCGATCCGCAGCGAGAAGAGTTCAGCCTTCTACAGGTTGGCGATAGAGTGCGTTTTTTGGCCGTAGACCGTCAGACCTTTGTTTCTGAAGGCGGCGACCCTGCACCTGCCGAGGTGGAGTCCTTATGATTTCAAAAGGCTTCAAGGTTCTGCAGGCAGGCCCTTTGGCGCTCTTGCAGGATGCAGGGCGCTTTGGTGTCAGGCGACAAGGAGTGACTCAGGGTGGCCCGGCTGATCTGCATGCCTGGGCTTGGGCTAATTGGCTGGTTGGCAATCCCTGGGGAACGGCTGCCCTGGAAATAACATTGGGTGGTTTATCCCTGCAAGCAGAGACGCAGATGACAGTGGCTGTTGCTGGGGCTGATTTAGCGGCTACTCTGGATGATCAGCCTCTACCTCTTTGGCAAACGCTAAGGCTTGAAGCCGGTCAAAAATTACATTTCAAGCAGCCTGTTCAAGGCTTGCGTGCCTACTTGGCCGTTGCTGGTGGCTGGGCTGCCAAGCCTGTTTTGGGCAGTGTGGCGACCGTGGTCAGAGAGGGTTTGGGTGGTTTTGATGGTCAGGGTAAACGCCTGGAAACAGGTGACTGCTTGCCCATTCAATCAGCCAAACAGCCCTTTGAGCAACGCCAAGTAGATGCCAGTCAGCGTCCTGATTATTCTGGATTACAACGACTGCAAGTATTGCCCGGAGCGCAAATTGCTGAGTTTCATGGTCGCAGCCTGTTTGATGCTTTTAACCAAGAGTGGACGCTGGATCAAAGGGCTGATCGTATGGGAGTCCGGTTACTGGGACCTCGCCTGACTTGCCGGTTGGGCGCGATGGTTTCTGAGGGAATTTCTTTGGGAACTGTGCAAGTACCTCCTGATGGTCAGCCGCTGGTTCTGCTCAATGATCGCCAAACCATTGGTGGCTATCCGCGTTTGGGAAATCTGACGCCTTTGGCTGCTTCGCGCTTGGCCCAATGCCTTCCAGGGCAAAAGGTGCGTTTCCAGGCTCAGGGTCGAGGGGCAGCCTTGCGTGAATATCAGGCATTTCGTTTTTCAGTTCTGGGTTAGCTTCGTGTTATCCTAGGCCCTTTAATTCATCTTTTTTGAGCGGTCCCGGAACCTATCCATGAGCTATCAGGTGCTGGCGCGTAAATGGCGTCCCAAGAATTTCCATGAATTAATCGGCCAGGATCACGTTAGTAAAGCGCTGATTAATGCTCTGGATACCGATCGCCTGCATCATGCCTACTTGTTTACCGGCACGCGGGGTGTGGGTAAAACAACCCTGGCACGGATTCTTGCCAAGTGTCTGAATTGTGATGAAGGCATTACCAGTCAGCCTTGTGGGGTTTGCTCTTCCTGCCTGGAAATAGATGCAGGTCGCTTTGTTGATTTGATCGAAGTGGACGCAGCCAGCCGAACCAAAGTGGAAGACACCCGGGAGCTTTTGGACAATGTTCAATACTCCCCCAGTCGGGGCCGCTTTAAGGTCTATCTGATTGACGAAGTGCACATGCTGTCTACGCATAGTTTCAATGCACTACTGAAAACCTTGGAAGAGCCACCGCCCCATGTGAAGTTTCTGCTGGCAACGACTGATCCGCAAAAACTTCCGGTTACCGTTTTATCGCGTTGCTTGCAGTTCCAGCTTAAAAATATGCCACCTGAGCGAGTGGTTGAACACTTGCAGAATATTCTTCAGCAGGAAGGCGTAAGCTTTGAAGAGGCTGCTCTCTGGTTGCTGGGGCGGGCTGCGGATGGTTCTATGCGTGATGCTTTAAGTTTGACCGACCAGGCAGTAGCCTATGGCCAAGGTCAATTGCAAGCCGCTCAGGTTGCGGAAATGCTGGGTGTTCTGGATCACCGGCATATCTTTGATTTACTGGAAGCACTGATTGCGCAGGATGCCCAGCGATTAATGCAGGTGGTTGCCGGCTTAGCTGAACAGGCACCAGATTTCGCGGCGGTGCTTCAGGAGCTGTCCAGTCAATTGCATCGTTTGACTTTGGCTCAGGTCGTGCCTGAAGCCCTGCCTGCAGATACTCTGCAGCGTGAACAGCTGCTGACTCTGGCCAATCAAGCATCAGCGGAAGAAATCCAGCTCTTCTACCAGGTGGCGATTGAAGGCAGGCGAGATCTTTCCCTGGCACCTGATCCACGCACAGGTTTGGAGATGACCTTGCTGCGGATGCTGGCTTTCAGACCCTTGGGTGTTCCTGAGTTACCGGAACAGGACCTGAGTGCACCGCCCCCAAAGTCGCCACCCCCTGAAACTGCTGTGGCCGCTGAGCCCAGTGTTCAGGGGGAGGAAGCAGTCCTAGCCACTCAGCAGCAGGAACAAGAACCTGCTCCCTGGGAAGACAACCCAGTGGTGGAAGAGCATCCAGAAGCCCCAGTGCTGACCGAGGCTTCAGAGCCTTCGGCCTCACCGGAAGCTTTGCGCAATAATGAGGATTGGCTAGCGCTTTTCCCAGCCTTGGAGCTAAGTGGCTATTCCGGCTCTCAGGCCCGCAATCTTTGCTTGGAAAAGCGGGAGGGTGAACGTTTGGTCTTTGTTGCCAGTCCCCAGGCCATGTCTCTGGTGGATGCTGGTTTTAAGCAGTTGCTGCAAGAGCGCTTGATGCAGTTGCTCGGCTTTGAGCCCCAGTTGGTTTTTGAGGCCAGAGAAAATCTTGCTTTGGATAACATCGGTCAGCGCCGTGAACGACTACGCTATGAAGAACAGCAAGCGGTTTTCCAGCAATTGGATCAGCATCCCCAGGTGCAAGAACTGAAACGTCATTTTGGCGCCCAACTTGATCCGGGCAGCGTTGTCTCAGCAGCAGCTTTGCAGGAAAATAGACAACATTGAATTTAACAGATACAGGAGACAGAAAATGTTTAAAGGTATGGGTGATATGGGCAATATGATGAAGCAAGCCCAGGAAATGCAGGAAAAAATGCAAAAGCTGCAAGAAGAAGCAGCCAATGCTACGGCAACCGGCGAATCCGGAGCAGGTATGGTCAAGGTCACTATGACTGGGCGCCATGATGTTCGTAAAGTGGAGTTGGACCCTTCCTTGATGGAAGAAGACAAGGAAATGTTGGAAGATCTGCTTGCTGCTGCGGTCAATGATGCTGTGCGCAAAGTCGAGCAAGCCAGCCAGGAAAAAATGAAAGAGCTGACGGCAGGTATTCCCTTGCCGCCTGGCTTCAAAATGCCGTTTTAAGACTGACTCATGCAATTCAGCCCCCTGATAGAAGAAATGATCCAGGCTCTACGCTGCCTTCCCGGCGTAGGGCCAAAAAGTGCTCAACGCATGGCCATGTACCTCTTGGAAAGAGATCGCAAGGGTGGGGAAACGCTTGCCAATACCCTGAGTCGTGCCATGGCTGAAGTGGGGCACTGTGAAAGTTGCCGTACTCTCACTGAAGAAAAACTCTGCCGTGTTTGTGCCAGTGGTAAGCGCAATCATTCAGTTGTTTGTGTGGTGGAAACACCAGCCGATATGCTGGCTCTTGAGCAAACCGGTGCCTATGATGGCCGCTATTTCGTCCTGCTTGGACACCTCTCACCTTTGGAAGGCATAGGCCCGGATGATTTGGGATTTGATGAACTCCTGCAAAAACTCAAGGACGAACCTGTGGAAGAAGTGATTCTCGCAACCAACCCGACCCTGGAAGGGGAGACGACGGCTCAGTATCTGGTTGAGTTGCTGGCTCCTTTGGATGTCAAAGTGACTCACTTGGCCCAGGGCATTCCTCTGGGTGGTGAGCTGGAATACCTGGATGGTGGAACCCTGTCGCGTGCTTTTGCGGGACGTCGGGGCTTTGATCAGGAGGCTTCTTCATGACCTCAACACCCGGCCTGCCCCATATCTGGGTTGATCAGGACACGCAGTTGGCAGAACTCTGTGAGCACTGGCAGACAGCGGATGAGCTGGCGATGGACACGGAGTTCATACGTACTGATACCTTCTTCCCGCGCCCAGCTCTTTTTCAAATTGGGGATGGTGCCGCCTGCTATCTTTTAGATGTGCTGGCACTCACTAACCTGGAGCCCCTTAAAAAGCTCTTGTCAGTTGGGCCTTTAAAGGTTTTTCACAGTTGTTCCGAAGACCTGGAAATGCTGAATCATTGGCTGGGTGTTTTGCCTCAACCGATGGTGGATACCCAGCTGGCAGCAGGTTTTGCACTTAAAGATGCCGGTAAAGGCTACCAGCGACTGGTTGAGGACTTGTTAGGTATTCATCTGGAGAAGGGTGAAACACGTTCCGACTGGTTGCAAAGGCCTTTAACTCCCGCTCAGGAAAAATATGCTGCTCAGGATGTTGAGTATCTTTTACCCCTCTGGCAGGAATTGAAAAAACGCCTGCAAGATCAGGGCTGGCTGGATGCAGTTTTGGAAGAAAGCCAATGGCAGGTTAGTGAAGTGGCTACTCAGGAAAGTGGCCAATCCTGGTTGCGCCTTAAACAAGCCTGGCAACTGGATGCGCGTCAACTGGCTATTCTGCAAGCTCTTGCCGACTGGCGCGAAGAAACTGCGCGTACCCGTGACCGCCCACGCAACAGGGTTGCCAGTGATGTGCTTCTACAAGCCTTGGCCAGCAAGGAACCCAGTCATCCGGCAGCCATGACTGGCTTGCCCGAAGCTTCACCTGGCTGGATCAAGCGCTATGCACAAGAAGTGCTGCCCATTATTGCTGAAGCGGGTAAGATCGAAGAGGCTGCTTGGCCGGAAACCCGCATTTCACCGCTTAGCAGGGAATATAAACAGACTCGAAAACAGCTGCGTCAAGCGCTTGCTGAGCAAGCCGAAAAACTCGATGTGCCCCAGGAATTGTTAGCCAGACGCAAGCAACAAGATGCTTGGTTGCACGAGCTTTTGAAAGAGCGCAAACCTGAGTTGCCGGCTGGTTATCCAGCCTGGAAGCAGGGTGTGCTTCAGGAAGCTTTAAACTCCCTTAAGGTTGATGAATCATGAGAGTGCTGACAGAAATATTCCGTAGTCCCCGCCAGGACGAAATGTATCTTTATGTCGATAAAAAGCGGGGCCTAAAGGATTTGCCCGAAACCCTGATGGAACATTTTGGCAAGCCTGAAGCGGTGATGACTTTGTTATTGACTCCAGAGCGTAAGCTGGCCCGCGTCGAAGCTAAGGAAGTATGCAAGGCGCTTGTCAGCAAGGGCTATTATCTGCAAATGCCTCCCGCAAAAGAAGAGTATTTGCTGGATCTGTACCGCGCACCAACGGAAGCCCGTTACTGATGCGCGAGAAGTTCTGGACGCTGCCTTTGCAAGAGCTGACATCAGCAGAATGGGAAGCTCTTTGTGATGGCTGTGGACGCTGCTGCTTGCACAAGTTGCAGGACGAAGAGGATGATCGGGTTTATTATACGGATGTTGCCTGCAGGCTTTTTGATCCAGCCAGCTGCCAATGCAGTAATTATGCTTTAAGGTTGAAGCAGGTGCCGGACTGCATGTCGATACGCGATGAAGGTGAGGAAGTTTTTCAGTTTTTAC
The DNA here is from genome assembly GCF_900112235.1 of Marinospirillum celere. GTDB lineage: Bacteria > Pseudomonadota > Gammaproteobacteria > Pseudomonadales > Halomonadaceae > Marinospirillum > Marinospirillum celere. Next base: position 269,341 of record NZ_FOLH01000001.1, read on the forward strand.
CATCAAGTTGTGCGTATCGTCTCCGATATGAAGGAGAGCCCCTGCCTTTTTGGCATCCGTTGGTTAGCAAAAATGACCAAGCTATGCGTTTGGCTGGAATCAGCGTTCAGCAGCGCGTGGTTTGTGAAACGAGCCTGGATGCAGATGCTGATCTTGAAGAAAGGATTATTCACTGGGTTGTAGCTTGAAATGCCTAGTAAAAAAGATTACAGCCTGTTTCTTTTATTATTCGGCTGATGTCTCTAGTATGAACAACTTACACTTACTTGATCTAAATGCGAAAAAATTAACTCATGGAAAGTCTTGTACTCCTTAGCTGGCTTGCCTACTTACTCTGTGGCCTCCTGCTGCTGCTTGCCAGTTGGAAGTTGCTTTACTGGCTTCCCTTTGGCGTGAAAAGCAGTATATTTTTGTCACAGGTCGCGATCCTGGTTATCCCTGCGCCTGTTGTTAACGAGGCTTTAGCTCCAGCGTTTATTGTTGTTGTCTTGGATCTGCTTTCAGGTGTCCCTGCCAGTATTTGGGTTGAAAAAGCGTTACCCTTGATTTTGGCATTGGTTGCCGCCTGGCCTTTGGGGCTTGCCTGGGGTTGGATAAAAGCGAAACGTGAAACGAGCCAAGTAGAACAAAAATCTGAAGCTGATGAAGAAGATGCTTCCCAAACCAACTGAATGAATATAACCAGTAAACACAGGAACTGAGTAATGGTCGGATTTGTAATTATCTTAACCCTGGTCATGTTGATTGCCGGCGTCTTTGGCGGCCTGATTAACTTCTATCTTTTGAATCAGAATAACAAAGACACCACCGGGATGCTGCGGTGCGTTGTAGTGGGTGTCGGTGCTGCCTTTCTGGTTCCCGTTGTTTTGGATTTGATTGGCAGCAGTATTATTAGCCAAAGTCAGTCTGATCCAGGCCAACTACTTATCTATACGGGCCTTTGCTTGATCGCAGCCATCGCTTCGCGCGTTGTTGTGACCAATAGCCAGGATCGTGTTCGTATGGCCGCTGAAGCAGCCAAGGCAGATGTTGAAAATCTGCAAGTACAGCTGCGCCAACTTCAGAACAGCCTACAGCCATTGATAGAAACTGAAACGGAAATGGAAACCACACGTGAAGAGGAATCCGAGATTATGGATAGCCTTGACGTGGCAGCAACTCAGGTGCTGAAAGCCCTGGGTACTGGCCGTTATATTTTCCGTACTCAGGAAAGCCTACTCAATGAATTGGATATGCCTGAACAGGATGTCATGAAATCCTTGCAGATTCTTGCTGGTAAAGGCTTGGCAGGTAAGGTCAATTCTGAATGGGGCCTGCGCTGGCACCTGAGTGAACGTGGACGTCGCCTGGCAGAAGCCAGCGTATAAGACTAAAGTGAAGTATCTGCTTCACTCTGGGGGAAAGCGATGCCTGGATGGAAAATAATGAAAAAAATCTTCTTGCTGCTGATCTGTCTCAACCTGCTGATTGTTGGCAAGCTGCAGGCAGCTGAACAAACCGACGTGCGTTTGGTGGTCGACATATCAGGCAGCATGAACTGGACGGACCCGAACAACCTTCGCATTCCCGCAACTCACATGTTGATAGACCTGCTTTCGGAAGGAACTCAAGCAGGCATCTGGACTTTTGCCCGCCAGGTTAACATGCTGGTCACCCACGCGCAGGTGGATGAGGCTTGGCGTGAAGGGGCCAGGATTGAAGCTGAAAAAATCAACTCAGTTGGTCTCTATACCCATATTGATAGAGCTATCGAAACGGTAACCTGGGATGCCGGCTGGGATGTCGACCGTGAACGACACATTATTCTGCTCTCAGATGGGTTGGTCGATATTTCTCAAGCGGAAACTGAGCGGGAGCGCAGCCGAGAAAACCAGGAATCCCGTGATTACCTCTTGCGTGAGCGTCTACCTCGTCTGGTTGAGGCTGGGTATACCTTGCATACCCTGGCGCTATCTGATGAAGCTGATCACGACCTGATGGCTACCCTGGCACAACGCAGTGGTGGTTTGCACGCGATTGCCTATGAAGCTGAAGATTTGATGCCGTTACTGTTGCAGATCTTGAACCGTATGGTGGATCGAGATCAGGTTCCTTTAGATGGGGATCGTTTCAGTATCGATTCCTTGATCAGTGAGTTTACCGTACTCGTTTTTCACCAGGAAGACGCCGAGGTAGTACTAAGAAGTCCAGATGGAGAAGCCTATACTGCATCCTCCTCCTCTGACCAGGTTCGCTGGCATAGTAATTCACGCTATACGCAAATTACGGTTGACGAACCTGCAGCGGGTACTTGGCAAATAGAAACCCCGGCTCATCCGGATAACAGGGTGACGGTGGTTTCAGATTTGAAACTGCGTACCAATGGCTTTCCAGCAACGGTTTATCGCGGCTTCCCTGACAAGCAACAAAACCTACAGGCCTGGTTTACTGAAGAGGGTCAAAGGGTCGATCGGAGAGAATTTTTACGCCTCTTGAATGCGGAAATTCGGCACCATCAGGGCGACCTTTTGTTGACTGAGCAAAGCATGAGCTTTAATGAAGGCAGCTATGATTTCCGTGGCAGCTTGACTGAATTCACCGAGCTAGGTGAGCAGCAGGTTACCATCCTTGTGGATGGCAATACCTTCCAGCGCCAGGTCAGGCATAGTTTTAACGTTCAGGATGTCGTAGCTGCTTATCTGCAACTTCCGGAAGATGGTGGCATTCCTCGGGTTATTTTGCGTGCTCAGCATCCAGAGCTAGATCCGGCTGAAGTTGGCTTCACAGTCTCGGCTAATGCTGCCGCCCAGCCGGTTCGCTATCGCGGTGATGGTGAATGGGTTGTGGACTTGAGAAACCTGGAACCTGATCAGGACTACGAAATCGAGGTAGAGGTAGAAGGTGAGCTCAGAGGCGAAAGACTGAGTGTTGAACTGCCACCCTTGTTCCTGGAAGCAGGAAGCCTTCGTACTCTTGACCGTCAGGTTGAAGAGCTGACAGAAGAGTTGCCAGCCTTTGTCCAGCCGATAGAACCCCGTTTGCTGCCACCGGTTCTACCGCTTCCAGAACAGCCAGTGACTGAAGTCCGGCCTACTGAAGCACCAACGCCTGAGCCTTTAGAGCCGATGCCTGAACCAGAACCCCAGGCTGAACCTGAACCTCAGCCAGAAGCGGAGGCAAGCGAACGCAGCTTGTTTGAGTTGGATTTCTCACCCATACGTAGCTGGGATGATCCACGGATGCTTTGGGTTTATGTGGCCCTGGGGATTGCCAATATCCTCTTGTTTGCTTTTGCGTTCATCATGTATCGAGGTTTTGTAAAACGCCGCCAGCGTCGTCATGATGCTCGTGAACATGATGATGAAGAGGGGCCGGAGATAGACGATCTTGAATTTGATCTTGATGATGAGCTGGAAACCGATCTGCAACGCTAAGCTTTCAGGAGGCTGCCGCTGAATGTGTGAACTCCTGGGAATGAGTGCAAATGTGCCGACGGACATTACCTTTAGCATGGCTGGCTTTTTACGTCGCGGGGGGGCAACAGGCCCTCACCGTGATGGCTGGGGCGTTGCCTTCTATGAAAATGAAGGCTATCGGGAATTCCGTGATCCTCATCCATCTATAGAGTCACCTGTGGCCCGGTTAATGCTGGATTATCCGATTAAAAGCAGGATTGTCATCAGCCATATCCGCCAAGCCAATGTCGGCGAAGTGAACCTGAGTAACACCCATCCTTTTTCACGTGAGCTTTGGGGGCGTAACTGGTGTTATGCTCATAATGGTCAGCTCACTGGGTTTCGTCAGGAATTGCCATTAAGCTTTTATCTGCCGGTAGGAACGACTGACAGTGAATGGGCTTTTTGCTGGTTGCTGGGTGAAATTCGTCGCCAGTACCCAGAGCCCCCTGAAGACCCTTCGGCGCTTCAGGAATTGATTCACCAGTCTTGTGAAAAGTTAAGGAGTCTGGGTGTTTTCAACCTGCTGTTTTCAGACAGCCAACACCTCTATGCCTACTGCTCAACCAAACTGGCCCATATTACCCGGCGGGCTCCCTTTGGGCCGGCGCTGCTCAAGGATACTGAGTTGGAAGTGGATTTTTCTGCTTGCACCACGCCTAGAGATGTTGTCAGTGTTCTGGCTACTGAGCCGCTAACCACCAATGAAACCTGGCATATCATGCAGCCAGGAGAAATGGTTGTATTCAAAGATGGCGAAGTGATAACAGAACGCTTTAGTCATTCTTCGCCTTCAATCAGAGTTTGAGTGCTCCCCTTGCAGCGGGGTAGACTCTCCACGAATTTCCATCCGTTTACTCTAGGACTTAGACGAAATTATGCAATTTACCGGTACTGATAACTACGTAGCGACAGAAGAGCTTCAAGTGGCTGTTAATGCAGCCAAAACCCTGCAGCGCCCTCTGCTGATCAAAGGTGAGCCAGGAACGGGTAAAACCCTGCTGGCTGAAGAAGTGGCTGCGGCTCTTGATATGCCACTGATCACCTGGCATATCAAGTCGACCACCAAGGCGCAGCAAGGCCTCTACGAGTATGATGCAGTCTCTCGCCTGAGAGATTCCCAATTAGGTACTGATAAGGTACATGACATCAGTAACTACATTGTACCTGGCAAGCTGTGGGAAGCTTTTACCAGCGAAAAGCCAGCAGTGCTTCTGATCGATGAGATTGACAAAGCCGATATTGAATTTCCCAACGATCTTTTGCTGGAACTGGATCGTATGGAATTCTATGTTTATGAAACCCAGCAGACGGTGAAAGCGCATCAGCGTCCCTTGGTTATCATTACTTCCAACAACGAAAAAGAACTTCCAGATGCTTTTTTACGGCGTTGCTTCTTCCACTACATTCGCTTCCCAGATAAAGAAACCATGAAGCAGATCGTGGAAGTTCATTTTCCTCAGGTTCAGCAAAAACTGGTACAAAAGGCGTTGGAAGTTTTTTATGACCTGCGTGATGTGCCTGGTATCAAGAAAAAACCCAGTACCTCTGAATTGGTGGATTGGATTAAATTGTTAATGGCTGATGACCTGGCTCGTGAAGTCCTGCTTGAGAAGGACTCAGCCAGCGCTGTGCCTCCTTTGTGCGGTGCCCTGGTAAAGAATGAACAGGATGCCAGCCTGTTGGAGCGGTTGGCATTTATGATGCGGCGTCAAAATCGCTGATTCTGCTTTGAGGTTTCTCGGCCGTACACTTTAGGCGCTTACGGCAAGGTTGCCTGTGCAAGCAAAGCCATGAAGGCGCAGCGCGGGAATTCAGGCTTGGATGGCCTGACTGACCGATAAAACAGGCTGCCTTGCCAAAGTAAGTGCCAGCAATAACTCCCTATTTGGTTTGCTATTATGTTGATTGATTTTTTCCAGGAAGTCCGAGCAGCAGGGGTTCCAGCAACGCCTCGTGAATTGCTGGATCTAGTGCGTGCGCTTGAAGCAGACTTGGTTTTTGCTGATGAAGAAGACTTTTACTTGTTGGCGCGTACCTGCCTGGTCAAGGATGAAAAGTATTATGATCGTTTTGATCTGGCTTTCTCCAGCTATTTTCAAGGCATAGGCAGCCTTGATGAGCTTCTGGAAAAAGTGATCCCGGATGACTGGCTACGTAAAACTTTCGAGAAGTATTTAAGCGACGAAGAAAAAGAAAAAATCAAAAGTCTGGGTAGCTTGGAAAAACTGATGGATGAGTTTAAAAAGCGCCTTGAAGAGCAGGAAAAGCGCCATGCTGGCGGTAATAAATGGGTGGGCACAGGTGGCACTTCACCCTTTGGCCACAGTGGCTACCATCCTGAAGGTATACGCGTTGGTGGTGAGTCGAAAAACCGCCGGGCAGTGAAGGTATGGGAAAAACGCGAGTTTCGTAATCTGGACGATTCGCAAAGCCTGGGAAATCGCAATATCCAAGTCGCCCTCAAGCGCCTGCGCCAGTTTGCGCGAACCGGTGCCAATGAAGAACTGGATTTGGACGGAACCATCAAGGCAACGGCACGTAATGCAGGCCACCTGGACCTTAAAATGGTGCGTGAAAAGCATAATTCAGTGAAAGTACTTCTTTTGCTGGATGTTGGTGGCTCTATGGATGATCATATTGAAATGCTGGAAGAGCTGTTCACTGCCTGCCGAACAGAGTTTAAGCACCTGGAACATTACTATTTTCATAATTGCCTTTATGAATCCGTATGGAAGGATAATAACCGCCGTTTCAATGAGCGCACACCCACCGTGGATTTACTGCACAAGTATGGGCCGGATTACAAAGTTATCTTTGTGGGTGATGCCTCCATGTCACCCTATGAAGTGGCTATGCCAGGTGGCAGCGTTGAGCATTTTAATGAAGAGCCGGGACAGGCTTGGATCAAACGGGTCACGGATACTTGGGATAAGGTTGTCTGGCTGAACCCTGTACCTCGTAAATATTGGGAATATACACAATCCATCGGTATGTTGCGCCAGCTGATGGGCGACCGTATGTATCCACTAACTTTGGAAGGGCTGGATGCTGCCATGCGTGAGCTGGTTAAGTGACTCGGGTTCTTGATATCTTGCCAGAAAACCCTCAGGGCAAAGACTTCCTGGTAGGCGACCTTCATGGCTACCTTGATGAACTGCTAGAGAAACTTAACATCAGTGGATTTGACCCTTCGTGCGATCGTTTGCTTGCTGTGGGCGACTTGATTGATCGTGGACCCGATTCTTTGGGTTGTTTGGAATTGCTCAAGGAGCCCTGGTTTTTTTCCGTTCAGGGTAATCATGAGCGCTTTTTAGTTGCCAGTATGGCCGGTGACACGGATGCTCAATTAATCTGGCTGCTTAATGGCGGGCGCTGGAGCAAGCACTACTCGGAAGCTAGGTTGCTGGAAGCCGCTGAGTTGATAGAAGATAAAATGCCTTTGGCGTTTGAGTTGGGTTTCAAGGCCCAGCGTTTGGGCATCGTGCATGCAGAAGTACCCGAAGATGATTGGAATATCTTAAGATCCTGGCAAGGGCCACCTGATGCCAGCCTCTTGGAGTTTACGACCTGCCGACGCACACGCCTGCGGGTCGGGTTACAAAACCCAGTGAGTAATATAGACCAGGTTTTTTGTGGGCATTCCTTGGTTGAGCAACCCCTAACCTTGGGTAATGTGCACTACCTGGAAACAGGAATTTGTGCCTCTCAGCTAGGTGGCTATCTGACACTTATTGAGGCGCGTGATTTGCTGCTTCCCTGATTGGTTGCAGAGCCAACAGAATGGCAAAAACCACAAAAGCTAGCATCCCCATTAATAGAGTGACAAAGCTCACTTGCCAGTCCAGTAAAAAACCCAGCAAGGCTGGTGCTATGGCAGTGGAAAAGACCATGCAGGCTGATTTCACCGAACGTACTCTACCCAGATGTTCACTTCCCCAAAGGCTTACCAGCAAGCTGTCAAGAATTGGGCCTTGCATGCCCATAGCAAAACCTGCGCCCAGCATTAACAGCCAAATCCCCCAGTTGCCTTGTAGCATAGAGGCAGCTAGTAGCCCGAGAATAAAAGGGATCAGGTAAACACGCGCCAGGTGTTCCACGCCCCACTGATCAACCCAGCGACCACCCAAGAGAGCGCCTGGCAAGCGCGCGACCCCCATACCCGTCAGGGCCAGGGCATAGGTGGTTAGAGAGGCATTCAAGTCATGGGTTAGTTGAGCCTGATAAATAAAAATCCCCGTCATGATAATCGGCAAGGCAAGTAACAAAGGCAACAGCAACCAGAAGCGTAGTTCTTTCAGTGGGTTGGGGCCGCGCGGCTTTTCTCCTTTGATGGGCGCTTGCTGGGGTGCCTGCGGCCAGGGAGCCTGAAACCAGGCCCAGCACCAAAAGATTAGAAAAATCGCGAGTAGCAGCCACCAGAGCTGTTGCCAGCCCAGCCATATCAGGAGCAGGGCAACAGCCGGAGGTAGTAGGATTTCACCCAGCGGCATTCCCAGACTTACCAGCCCCAGAGCGCGACCACGGTTGTAGGTGAACTCACGACCTGTCAGGGTGCTGCCTAGATGAGTCATCAGACCTTGACCGCAAAGACGAACCAGACCCAGCCCAATTAGAGCAGCCCACCACCAGGGAGCTGAGGTCAGCAAGAGCACCCCTAGAGTCAGCCCTAATAACACTAGTAGGGCATAGCGTCTAGGAGCGACCCAGTCGATACTTGGGCCTAGGCGTAGTACTAAAAAGCCGCTGACCAGAGTGACCGCAGCATAAATACTGCCAAACTGCCCTGCGGACAGATTAAGCTGCTCGCTCAGGGGTGCTTGGAACAAGCCAATAAAGAAACTCTGACCGAGGTTGCCGGTGAAAACCGCTAGGAAAGCCAAAGCTAGAAAGCCAAAATGTTGGCGAATAAGAGTCAGGTAGCCAGAGCCAGTTGAGGAGATCATACAATCTTGCGCCAGAAAAAAACAAAAACCCCTGAAACAGGACCAGGGGTTGTGGGTTCTCAGTGACTCTTTAGCCTATCTTAATTTCAGGCAGCTCGGGGGCGTCTAACTCAGCCTTATCAGTTGGTGCGATTACCTTAGCGGTGCCTGTTACTACCTTTTCGCCTTTTTGATTGGTCACCAGGCAATCCAGAATCACAATTTTTTTGGCATCCTGCTTTTCTTTAACGGTCAACTGCACCGTCAGAGTGTCGTTCAGTTTTACTGGGCGGCGGAAGCTCAGTTCCTGACCAAGATAGATGGTGCCAGGGCCGGGCAGGGTTGTGGCCAGGGCGGCAGAAATCAGAGAGCCGGACCACATGCCATGAGCAATGCGCTCACCAAACATGCTGGTTTTGGCAAATTCTGCATTCAGGTGAACGGGATTAACATCACCGGAAACAGCAGCAAAAAGCACTAGTTCTTTTTCGGTTAGAGTTTTCTCGAAAGTTGCTGTATCACCTTCCTTAAGGGTGTCATAGGGCCGGTTGACCAATTTGCTCATCGTCTTTTCCTTCTGTTTTTTGATGTAAACCTCTTGGCAGAGGATGGTAACTCTTGGCATGATTGAAAGCCAGTCGAGCGCTTGCTAGGTTAGCTGGCAATACGACAAGGGTCGTATTTTTTTTGCACTGCAGCATAAGGCTAAATGAGCAGTACTTAAACTAATTACAACTCAGTTAATTTACCCGGACACTAAAGAGGCCACTTCTATGCAGCACACCAACATTTATAATCTGGGTTTGGACCCAAATACTGCCAATTTTGCAGCCCTGACGCCCATTTCCTATCTGCAAAGAGCAGCCAGCGTCTATCCGAACCGTATTGCTCAGATTCACCATGATAAAACAAAAACCTGGTCCGAAACCTACCGGCGTTGTGTGCGTCTGGCTTCAGCTTTGAACAAGGCTGGGATAGGCGAAGGTGATACTGTTTCTTTCATCTCACCCAATATCTATGCGCTGTTTGAAGCCCATTTTGGTGTACCCATGTCTGGTGCGGTATTGAATGCCATCAACACTCGTTTGGATGCGGAAACCATTTCTTTTATTTTGCAGCATGCCGAAACTAAGGTTCTTTTTGTTGATCGTGAATTCTCTGAAGTGGCTTCACGTGCCGTTAAGATGCTGGGTTCCGAGCGCCCCCGATTGATCGATATTGATGATCCCTATTTTGAAGGGGGAGAACTGATCGGTGAAATGGACTATGAGGCTTTTCTGGCAACTGGTGATGAAGACTTTGCCTACTCCCTGCCAGCTGATGAGTGGAATGCCATTGCTTTGAACTATACCTCGGGTACAACAGGTAACCCGAAAGGCGTGGTTTATCATCATCGTGGTGCCTATTTGAATGCAGTATCCAATGCCCTGTCCTGGAACATGGGGGAGCACCCTGTGTATTTGTGGACGCTGCCTATGTTCCACTGTAACGGCTGGTGTTTCCCCTGGACGCTTGCTGCCACCGTGGGGACCAGTGTCAGCCTGCGCCATGTGCGTGCTGATGCCATCTATGGTGCGATTAAAGAGCATCAGGTTAATCACTTCTGTGGTGCGCCTATTGTCCTGAATATGCTGAACAATGCTGAAGCCAGTTTGAAGGCAGGTATAGAACATCAGGTTAAAGTGATGACAGCCGGTGCCGCGCCGCCTGCTGCAGTTATTGAAGGTATGGAAAACATGGGCTTTAGCGTCACCCATGTTTATGGTTTGACTGAAACCTATGGCCCCTGTGTCGTTTGTGCTTGGCATGACGAGTGGGATGACAAGGATATTTCCGAGCGGGCTCGCTTAAAAGCTCGCCAGGGCGTTAAGTCACCCATGCAGGAAGGTTTAATGATTGCTGATCCAGAAACTCTGGAACCCGTTCCTCAGGACGGAAAAACCCTGGGTGAAATCTTCATGCGCGGCAACCTGGTTATGAAGGGGTATTTGAAAAACCCCAAGGCAACGGAAGAGTCTTTTGCCGGAGGCTGGTTCCATTCTGGTGACCTGGCAGTTTGGCATCCGGATGGCTATGTAGAAATTAAAGATCGCTCAAAAGATGTCATCATTTCAGGCGGTGAGAACATCTCTTCCATTGAGGTTGAAGATATTCTCTATCGTCATCCAGCCGTTTCTGAAGCTGCCGTTGTGGCACGCCCTGATGAAAAATGGGGTGAGACTCCCTGTGCTTTTGTGAACCTGAAGGCAGGTGCTGAGGTGACTGAAGAAGAGATTATCGACTTTTGCCGAAACAACATGGCAAGATTCAAAGTCCCTAAAACTGTGGTCTTTGGGGAGTTGCCCAAGACGTCTACGGGCAAGATTCAGAAGTTTGTGTTACGTGATCAGGTCAAGAGTCTCTAGGACTACTTGAACACTTGCCGTTACTAAGCCAGCCTGGGAAAGGCTGGTTTTTTTTTGTGCAAAAGTTTATAGTAATACAAACGTTTGAATTGGTGTTCGTGTTAAGAAAGTAACTATACTCTGCAAGGACACGCTTGCTACCAATAACAACAATTGGCGAGGGCTGATATGACTGATATAGATTTAGGGCGGTTTCAATCGATTTTGCAGGTTTTTGATGAATCCTGTGAGCGTTTTGGAGACAAACCGGCATTTACCTGTATGGGTAAAATGATCACCTACGGTGAGCTGGAAGAAAAAAGTCGTCATTTTGCTGCCTATCTGCAAAATAATACCGATCTTAAAGCTGGTGATCGCATCGCGATTCAGCTCCCCAATACCCTGATGTTTCCAATTGCTGTTTTTGGAGCTTTGCGTGCGGGTTTGATCGTTGTTAATACTAATCCCTTGTATTCTGAGCGGGAAATGGAGCACCAGTTTAATGACTCAGGTGCTCGGGCTTTGGTTGTGCTAGCAAATATGGCTCATAGCGTAGAAAGAGTCTTGCCGCACACGCATCTGAAGCATGTTTTTGTGACTGAGCTGGGTGATATGCACTCAGGCTTCAAACGGGTGCTGATCAATTCAGTTGTGAGGTATGTCAAAAAAATGGTTCCGGCCTTTAACCTGCCTCACGCCATTCCTTTCCGTAAAGCTTTGCACCAGGGGCGCAAGGGTCACTGGGTGCCTGTTGAACCTACCCTTGATGATATTGCTGTACTTCAATACACGGGGGGCACTACCGGTGTTGCCAAGGGCGCGATGCTGACCCATCGCAATCTGGTCGCTAACATGCTTCAGGCGCGGGAAGTCATCAAACAGGTTCTGGATGAAGGAAGTGAAAGTGTTGTCGCTCCTTTGCCCATGTATCACATCTATACCTTTACCGTGAACTGCATGGTAATGATGGAGTTGGGTAATCACTCTTTGCTGATTACCAATCCACGTGATCTGCCTAACTTTGTTAAGGAGCTTCAAAAGCATAAGTTTACTGGCTTTGTTGGCTTGAATACCTTGTTTACTGCTTTGTGCAACCGTGATGACTTCAAGGCGCTGGATTTCAGTAATCTGAAATTGACTATTTCCGGTGGTATGGCCTTAACCAAAGCGGCTGCTGAACGCTGGAAGGAAGTAACCGGTTGTGATATTGCAGAAGGCTATGGTTTAACTGAAACCTCGCCTGTGGCGACTTTCAACTCACCTAAAGAAATTCAGCTGGGTAGTATTGGTAAGCCAGTTCCCAGCACGGAAATCAAAGTAATTGATGAAGAGGGCCAAGACTTACCCCTAGGTGAAGCCGGTGAGCTTTGTATTCGTGGTCCTCAGGTCATGAAAGGCTATTGGCAGCGTCCTGATGAAACGGCAAAGGTGATTGATGTCGATGGCTGGTTCCGTACTGGTGATGTCGCTGTGATTCAGGAAGATGGTTATGCCAGGATTGTGGATCGTAAGAAGGATATGATCAATGTTTCTGGCTTTAACGTTTATCCCAATGAAGTTGAGGATGAAATTGCTTCTCACCCAGATGTTCTGGAAGTGGCAGCCGTGGGTGTTGGTGATGAAAAAAGCGGTGAGGCTGTTAAGGTCTTTATTGTTTCACGTAACCCTGATTTGTCAGCAAAAGAAATTAGAGACTGGTGCAAGGAACGCCTGACTGGCTATAAGCTCCCAAAAATCATTGAATTTAGGGATGAGCTACCTAAAACCAATGTTGGTAAGGTTTTGCGCCGCCAGCTTCGAGATGAAGAAAAACAAGCGAGCTAAAGTTTTAATAGATTTAGCTAAGAACCCCGGATCTTTCGAGATCCGGGGTTTTTTTTGCGCTATTTAATGTTTGTTTTTTGGCTTACTGTACTGAAATAAAACGCAATCAATAGTTACTTAAAGCAGGCTCTTTAGGCTGGGTTTATTAGTAATAAGCATATAAGATGGATGTGGTATCTAGCTTTTTCATGCAGAGTGTTGGCTATGTCGGTTCTTAAATATGGATTAACAACAAAAATTGCTCTGCTGACGTTAGCCGTCGCTCTGGTGCTTATGGCTGCAATAGCCTTGGCACTCTTTTCTTTCAAGCAGTACCGCACGACACTCAATGAAGTGGCAGACCGGGAGCTTCAAGCATTAATGACCGCGACCCGTCTTGTTCAACAAGCAGAAAGCCTAGTAAACGCCAGTGCCATGCTGCTTTTGGCAGAAAACCATTTCAGCCGCCGTCAAGCTGTTTTTGAAGTAGAAGACCGTCAGGAGTGGATAGGACGTCTGGTCACCGATTTATCTACCTATCCAGGTGATCAGATCGACTTTCAAGCCATTCATCAAACCAAAGATGAATTGGTTGGTAATCTTGCCAGAATGAATACTCTGGTAGAAGAAAGGATCAACTTGCGGGCTGATGTCTATTTTCGTGATCGGACCAGCCAACAGGACCTTGAACGCCTGGAGCTGATAGATGCTGAAATCGGCGAGATGATCAGAGCTAATCGTGAACTGTCGCAGGATTTAACCGTTACTGTGGGGCACCAAGTCAGCCTGATACGCTCCTCTATTTTGAGCAGCGTGGAAACTATTAATCAGGGAATGACACTCAGGCAAACCTGGCTGCTCTACTCGGGTATTCTGGCACTCTTGGTTGTATTTCTAACCGCTTTTTATATCAACCGCTCAGTGGTACAGCGCATTATCAATCTACAAAGAGCACTTAGCCTTGATCGGCCCAGAGCTCAAGATGTGCCTGTTGAGGGGGATGACGAAATTGCCTGGATGGCTCAATCCATTCATCGCTATGTCAACAAAATTAATGCACACGAAGGCCGGATTATGGAGATGAATGAAGAGCTCTCTTTTCTGGCCACCCATGATGCTTTGACCAAGCTTTACAACCGACATTACTTTGATCGCCACCTGAATCAGTTGAGTCAGAAGGATGAGTCAGAATCCTTTTGTATAGCAATGCTCGATATAGATCATTTTAAATCCATTAATGATAACCATGGGCATGACGCTGGTGATCAGGTGATTCGTATGCTCGCTGAAGAGCTCAAAGCGGCTTTGCCGGAAGCAGCCATGGTGGCGCGGGTAGGTGGTGAAGAGTTTGCGGTGGTTTTTCAGAAACTGTCACTGAAAACAGCCAGTCAATATCTTGAGCGCCTGCGCCTGCAAATAGAACAATTACCTATTCATGTTGCCGGTGTGGATCTTCGAGTGACGGCCAGTATAGGCTTGGCGGGTTATTGTCAGGATAGAGACTTGATTGCCTGCTTGAAGAGTGCTGATATGGCACTTTATGAGGCCAAAAGGCTGGGGCGTAATCAATTAGTGGTGCATACAATCAGCAAGGAGGGGAAATGAGGAATTGGTTCTGCAGGAAGCGCTGGTTGCTGCTTGTTGTTTTATTCATGCCTACCTTGGCTGTTGCTGACCGGGTACGAATTGAGCTGCACTTGATGCCGCCACACCTGGACCCGACCCTCACACCTTCCGCAACAGTTTCTGAGGCAACCTACAACAATATTTATCAGGGTTTGACCCGTATTAATCGTCATGGCGAAGTGAAGCCAAATCTCGCCAGCTCTTGGGAAGTCTCAGAGGAAGGACGGGTTTATACTTTCACTCTCCAGCCTGGAGTGCGCTTCCACAATGGCCAGCCATTTAATGCAGAGGTGGCCGCCTTCAGTTTAGAGCGCCTTCTGGATCCAGCCACTCAAAACCCTCAGCGCCATCTTTTTGCACATATTCAAGAAATACAAGTAGTTTCGCTTCTGCGCCTGCAAATACGTTTGCAAAGGCCGGATAACCTTTTGCTGTTCAGGCTGGGCTTGGCTGCAGCGGTTATGGTGGAGCCAGAATCAGCCGATAATAATAGTCGCCACCCCATAGGGACAGGTCCCTATGAGTTTGTTTCCTGGCTAGAGGGTCAGCCTTTGGAGTTGGCGGCTTTCCAAAATTACTGGGGTGCTCAGCCACGGATTCAACGAGCCAGTATTAGCTTTACCAGTAATCGCATTGAGCTGGAAGCCAGCTTATCCGAAGGAGCTATCGATTTGTATCCGAATATTAGCCCTTTGGAATCGGTTGTGCGCTTGGCCAGTCGTGGAGACTATGTTCTTTATGATGGTTTGAGTGAAGGGCAAACCCTGCTGGCTTTCAATCATCAGCATCCGGCTTTGGTAGATCGGCGTGTCCGGCGGGCAATAAATCATGCGGTAGATAAAAAAGGCTTGCTGGATATTTATCCCAAATCCAACCCTCCCTTGATAGGCAGTCACTTTTCCCCTTTGCATCCTGCCTACCTGGATTTGTCGGATAGGTATCCCTATGATCCCGGCAAAGCCAAGAAGCTGTTGGCAGAAGCGGGTTATGCCTCAGGGCTGGAGTTAACCTTTAAGGTGCCTCCTCCTTTGTATGCCCGGCAAGCCAGTCTCCACCTATCTGCTTATCTGGAAGCTGTAGGCATTCGGCTGGATGTGCAAAGAGTTAGTTGGTCAAAATGGTTGGATGAAGTGTTTTATGGCAAAAATTATGATCTGACGGTTGTGGCTCATGTTGAACCCTTTGATATCGATATCTATGCTCGGGATGATTACTACTTTAATTATCATAACCCCGGGTTTGACCAGCTTTGGAAGCAAATAGAGCAGGAACAAGATGAAGCGAAAAGGAATCACCTGCTCCAGCAAACTCAGCTCCTATTGGCTGAGGATGCGGCCCATGTTTTCCTGCATATCAAACCCCAACAGTCCATCCGTAAGAAAAATTTGAAGGGCTTCTGGGAAAATTCACCTGTACCCGCAGTCATCTTGGAAGAGCTTTACTGGGAAAACTGATGTGTCTTTTTGGCTGGAGGGCTAATTGCTTTATACTGGCGGATTTTCCACCGCCAGCGAGTTGTCATGTCCCAGCCGGATCAGCCTCCCTTTACTAAACCTATGTCGCCACAGGAATTGCTGGATGCTTGTCTATTGAAAGATCGGCATCCTTTAAAGCGGCGCTGGCAGGCGGCCCGCAAAAAGGCGGGAGGGGTTGATGAGCGGCTGCTGCAGGCCCTTCAGGCTTCAGTAGCTCAGGTCGAAAAACGCCGTGCGGTCTGGCCGAAAATCGACTACCCGGATTTGCCCGTCAGTGATCAGCGTGAAGCCATTCAGAAGGCTCTAGCTGACAACCAGGTTTTGGTGGTGGCTGGGGAAACCGGCTCGGGCAAAACCACCCAGCTTCCTAAAATCTGCCTGGAAATGGGCCTGGGCGCTCAGGGGCTGATCGGTCATACCCAGCCTCGACGCCTGGCCGCCCGCTCAGTGGCGCAGCGCCTGGCGGAGGAACTGCAAGTCCCCCTGGGTCAGCAGGTCGGCTATCAGGTGCGCTTTCAGGATCAGCAGACGGACACCACGCTGGTCAAGCTGATGACAGATGGCATCCTGCTCGCTGAAACCCAAAAGGACCCTTTTCTTAACCGCTATCAGGTCATCATTATTGATGAAGCCCATGAACGTAGCCTGAATATTGATTTTTTGTTGGGGTATCTGAAGCGACTGCTGCCCAAACGCCCGGATCTGAAGTTGGTGATTACTTCGGCCACCATTGATGTCGAGCGCTTCTCCCAGCATTTTAGTAACTGCCCGATTATTGAAGTCTCAGGCCGAACCTATCCGGTGGAAACCCTTTATCGCCCGCTACTCAGCGAAGACCCCGATACCGAAGACCTGACGCAGCAGGAAGGGATTCTCGAAGCCCTGGAAGAAATTCAGACCCTGGAAAGGCAAAAAGGCTGGTTGCATGGCCCGCGGGACGTACTGGTGTTCCTGCCGGGTGAGCGGGAAATTCGTGAAGTCGCTCATCTCATTCGTCGTCAGCAGGGTTCCGGGCGTTTTCGCGATACGGAAGTGCTGCCACTCTATGCGCGCCTACCCGCATCCGAGCAGCAGCGGGTGTTTCAAACCCATTCGGGACGGCGCGTAGTGCTCACCACTAATGTTGCTGAAACCTCGCTGACGGTGCCGGGTATTCGCTATGTGATTGATCCGGGTACAGCGCGGATCAGCCGCTACAGCTATCGCGCCGGAGTGCAGCGCCTGCCGATCGAGCCGGTGTCCCAGGCCAGTGCCAATCAGCGCGCTGGGCGCTGTGGGCGGATCGCTGAAGGCCTGTGTATTCGTCTCTATAGTGAAGAAGATTTTGTCAGTCGCCCTGAATTCACCGAGCCTGAAATTCGTCGCACCAACCTGGCGGCGGTCATCCTGCAGATGCTGTCCCTGCGTTTGGGCGCGGTGGAAGACTTTCCTTTTGTGGAACCACCGGATAGCCGTTTCATCAAGGATGGTTTTCGCCTGCTGTTTGAGCTGGGCGCGGTCAATGCCAAAAACCAGCTGACCGGCCTGGGTCGTAAACTGGCCCGCCTGCCGGTGGACCCGCGTCTGGCGCGTATGCTGTTGGAGGCTGATCAACGTTCCTGTCTACAAGAAATGCTGGTGATTACCTCGGCACTCAACCTACAGGACCCGAGAGAAAGACCCGCCGACCATCAACAGGCGGCCGATCAGGCTCATGCCCAATGGAAGGACCCGGATTCGGATTTTTTGGCCCTGGTCAATTTATGGAATTTCTACGAGGAAAAGCGTCAGGAGGTATCCGGCAACCAACTGCGCAAGGACTGTAAAAAACTGTTTTTATCCTACATGCGTATGCGCGAATGGCGGGATACTCATCGCCAGCTCAAACTCCTAGCGAAAGAGTTGGGCCTAAAAGAAAACACCGAGCCAGCCAGTTATGCTGCCCTGCATCAAGCGCTGCTTTCTGGACTCCTGTCCAATATGGGCATGCTACAGGAAAACAAGGAATACCTGGGCGCGCGCAATCGCAAGTTTTTCATTCATCCCGGCTCCAAAGCGGGCAAGAAAACCCCGAAGTGGATCATGGCGGCTGAACTGGTCGAAACCACCCGGCTGTTTGCCCGCATGATCGCCAAAATTGACCCGCGCTGGGCCGAGCCCCTGGCAGAGCATTTGGTCAAATGCAGCCATTCCGATCCCCACTGGGAAAAGAAAGCGGCGCGGGTGGCGGCTTTGGAAAAGGTGACTTTGTTTGGTTTGCCACTGGTGACCGGGCGCAAGGTGGATTTTGGCAAGATTCAGCCAGTCGAGGCGCGTGAGCTGTTTATTCGCTCGGCATTGGTAGAGGGACAGTATCAGACCCGTGCTCCTTTTATGGCACACAACCAGGCGCTGTTGAATGCTGTTCAGACCTTGGAAGACAAGGCACGCAAGAAAGATATTCTGGTCGATGATCAAGTGCTCTATGACTTTTATGATAGCCGTATCCCGGAAGATATCAACAAGGGCGCCAGTTTTGAGTCCTGGCGCAAACAGGCCGAGCAGGAGCAGCCGAATTTATTATTCCTGACCCGTGAAGCCCTGCTGGCAAGGACGGCTGATGAGGTCACCGCTGAAGCCTACCCGGATACTCTGCGCTGGGAAGGGGTAGAATGGCAACTGAGTTATCACTTTGCACCGGGTGAAGCCGATGATGGGGTCAGTATTACTGTACCGGTTGCCATGCTGGGGCAATTACCGGAAGGGCGTCTGGAATGGCTGGTGCCTGGGCTGTTGGAAGAAAAGTGCCTGGCCTTAATGCGTGGCCTGCCCAAGGCGGTCCGCAAAAATTTTGTTCCCCTGCCGGACTATGTGCGTGCCGCTCTGGAAGCCTTGGTCCCAGATGACCTACCGCTGGGCAAGGCGTTGGGGCTCTTCCTCTACAAGATCACCGGCAATCGCATAGACGAAGCCCTGTGGCAGCAGGTGGACTTGCCTGATCACCTGCGCATGAACTTCAAAGTCGTGGATGCTCAAGGTAAGCCTTTGGGTCAGGGGCGGGACCTTGCAGCGCTGCAAAAGCGCTTCGCCCGGCAGATGGAAGCAGGAACTCAGGCCCTGGATGCCGGTGATTTACAGGTCACTGGGCGAACCGACTGGGATTTTGCTGATTTACCGGAACGTCTGGAACAGGTCCAGGCCGGGGTTAAGCTGCAGGCCTTTCCCGCTTTGGTAGATGAAGGTCAGAGTGTTGGCGTGACCCTGGTTGATAGCCAGGAAAAAGCCCGCATGGCCACAGAAAAAGGGCTGGTCCGTCTGGCCCGCCTAAGCTTGCCGCAAAAGGAAAAATACCTGCAAAGCCAGCTGCCGGGCTTGAAGAACCTGCAGCTGCTCTATGCCAAAATCGGTAGTCGCCAGCAGCTAGTGGATGACCTGCTGGATACGGCATTGCGTGAAGCCCTTTTTCAAGGAAAGGATGCACCCTGGCCACGAACCGCCGCTGATTTCTCGGCCTGGCTGAAAAACCATGAAGCCGATTGGGTACCCAAGGCAACCGAAAAAGTTCAGCAGGTCGAGGCCGCGCTCAAGGCCCAGGTCCCTCTGGCAGCTCAGCTTAAGGGCAAAATGAATCTGGCCCTGGCGCTGACTTTCAAGGATGCTCAGCGGCAGCTGGCGCGACTTTTTTATCCTGGCTTTATCTGGGATTCCGGTCACTGGCTGCAGCATTACCCGCGTTATCTCAAAGCTTTGGAGCTACGTTTGGAAAAAGCGGCTCGGGACCGGCTTAGAGACCAACGCAATGCTGATGAAGTGGAAGCCTGGTGGCAAGCCTGGGAAGCTCGTTATCAGCAGCTTTTGCCTAAGGGTGAAGTGAGTCGTGAACTCATGGATTTTCGTTGGTTGCTGGAAGAATACCGCGTATCTCTTTATGCTCAGCAGTTGGGGACCAGTGAAAGTATTTCTGCCAAGCGACTTAAAACCTACTGGAGCCAATTGGTTACTGATTGACAGGTTTATCACTAAGGCTTTACGTGGGATAATGCAACAACTGAGCCATGGAACCAGGAAACACGAATGACATCCACAAGTCGATCAATTATTGAAGAACGCATTAATCTGCCGGTTGCGGGCCGTCAGTTTGCTCAGTTGGTGCGTATCTATCCAGCAAAATCTGCAGGTCAGGCTGTATTTATGCTGCATGGTCTGATGGATGACTCAACTTGTTTTCATAATGCTGGCAACCGCAGCGGCTTGGCTTATGTGCTGGCCAGAGCAGGTTATGATGTCTATCTGGGCGAACTGAGATCGCGTCGTTTGGACGGCAAGATACTGAAGGAGCATGATTTTGGTGTCGAGGAAGCTCTAACCCAGGATCTGCCCAAGCTGGTCGAAGCCGTTAATAAAAGAGCCCAACCTGGCCCGCAAGTCTGGGTAGGCCAGGGTTTTGGCAGTTTATTATTGACCAGCTTTTTAGCACGTAACCCCAGCTATCTGACTTCCCTTCAGGGCCTGGTACATTTTAGTCCTTTCCGTGAATCCCAGCCGGCAGGGCGGCTCAAACATTTTTGGATTAATTGGCTGCACGTCAGGGGTGTGAAGGTGATTAGTCGCCTACTGGGCTATGTTCCCGCCGTCAAACTAAAGCTGGGGCGGTGCAATGAAAGCCAAAGCTTTTATTTTGATGCACTGAACTGGCTGGACGCGCCCTGGGTTTCCCCCAAGGGTTTTGACTATGCTGCAGCAGTTAAGGCTCTGGACTGGCCACCCAGTTTGTATTTTGCCAGTCTGTATCAATCTTGGCGGGCCAGCGATGCTGATGCCCGTGCTTTTATGTTTGATCTGGGTGCTCATAATGGGCGCCTGATCAAATTGGGTCGCAGAGTAGGTAATCAGCAAAACTACAAGCGTTCTCAACTGTGTCTGGATGAAGCAGCTGAACAGGATTATTTTCCAGTTCTGCTTAACTGGCTGGCTGACCTGCCTGCTTCTGACTAATCATTTCTTATTATTCTATTTCAAGGCATTCTATGAAATCCGTTTACATTACCGGTAGTGGTCTTTTCACTCCTGAGCAGAGTATCAGCAATGCAGAATTGGTCGCTGCGTTTAATACCTGGGCCGAAAGCTGGAATGCAAAAAATGCTAAGGCCATAGAAGCTGGTGAGATGACAGCTAAAGCCCTGTCCAGCGTTGAATTTATTGAAAAGGCTTCGGGAATTAAAAGTCGTTATGTACTTGATAAAAAAGGTATTCTTGATCCTGAGCGCATGAAGCCTTGGTTGCCGGAACGTCCTAATGATCAACCGAGCGTTCAAGCAGAAATGGCTGTTAAGGCAGCTGAACAGGCGCTTAATCAGGCAGGTATTCGAGGTGATCAGCTGGACATGGTGATTCTGGCCTGCTCCAACCCGCAACGTGCCTACCCGGCCGTGGCGATTGAAGTCCAGCAACTACTGGGTGCCGGCGGTTTTGCCTATGATATGAACGTGGCCTGCTCCAGTGCGACCTTTGGTATTCAGGCTGCTTGCAATGCCATACAAACAGGGCAAGCCAGTCGTGTGCTGATGGTGAACCCTGAAATTTGTAGTGCACACTTGAATTTCTGCGATCGTGACAGCCATTTTATTTTTGGTGATGCTTGCACTGCAGTGGTTCTTGAAGCTGCTGATGTTGCTCAAGCGTCTGATGCTTTTGAAGTCTTTTCCAGCAAGCTGCTGACCCAATTCTCTAACAATATTCGCAATAATGCTGGTTTTCTGAACCGCTGTGATGAAAGTGGTTTGAATAAAGCGGATAAGCTTTTTGTTCAAGAAGGTCGCAAGGTGTTTAAAGAGGTTTGCCCGCTGGTTGCAGAAATGATCACTGAGCAGCTGCAAGTCAATGGCCTCCAGGCTGAAGACCTGTCTCGCCTCTGGCTGCATCAAGCTAACCTCAATATGAATCAGTTGATTGCGCGTCGCGTTCTCGGCCGGGAGGCTTCAGAAACAGAAGCCCCTGTTATTCTGGATCGCTATGCCAACACCAGTTCCGCTGGCTCCATTATTGCTTTTCACCTGCACAGAGATGATTTGAAGACAGGTGATCTGGGTGTCATCTGTTCTTTTGGTGCGGGTTATTCTGCAGGCTGCTTGCTAGTCAAGAAAGTTTAATGCTGGCAAGGAGTGCTGGATGAAAAAGGCCGCATGGCTGTTGGTGCTGCTCTTGTTGTTGACCGGCTGCGCCGCTCAGCAGGAAATCCCTGAAAGCGTTGAAGGAAGTCCTGAGGAGGAAGAATGGGAAGCTCATCCAAGGGACCCTTTTGAAAACTGGAATCGCCGGGTGTTTGCATTTAATGAGACCCTGGATGCCTGGATTATTAAACCGACTGCCAAGGGCTATAAGGCGGTCACGCCGCAATTTGCTCGTACTGGTGTTCGCAATTTTTTCAATAATCTTCGTGAGATTTCTCAGTTCACCAACAACCTACTCCAGGTAAAACCAGCGGCTGCTAGCAAGGATGCGGTGCGTTTTGCCCTGAATACTACTCTGGGTTTGGCGGGCTTCCTGGATGTGGCCACGCCCTTGGGTTTGCCCCGAAGCCAGGAAGACTTTGGCCAGACTCTGAGTGTTTGGGGTGTGCCTGAGGGACCCTATGTGGTTTTGCCGGTTTTTGGCGGCCAAACCTTGACCCACGCGGTGTCTTTGCCGATCGATTATCGTTTGAACCCCATGGCCTATATTGATCACCCCTATATCGAATATAGCCTTTGGGGTGTTTATGGTATACAGGTTAGAAGTGATCTTTTAGAAGCAGAGCAGCTGATTATGGGCGACCGCTATTCCTTTATACGGGATGCCTACCTTCAAAGGCGCACTTTCCTGATTAATGACGGAAAAATGGGTGCTGACCCTTTTCTTGACGATGATTTTGATGATTTCGACTTTGATGATGCCTTTTCAGATTAAAAACCCAAGAAAAAAGTATAACTTGGCTTGCTTTCGTATGTCAGTCGGATTACCGTTTGAAGTAATAAAGCTTGCTAGAGGCAGTGAAACAGATTGAGGCGCATATGAGAAAATCTCAGCAGGAAGCAGCCTTAACGTATCAGCAGGAACTAGAACAGGAAAATGCTGATCTTAAAACTGCTTTGGCAATGCTGCGTCAGGATCAGCAGGCTGGCTATCATGTGCAACAGTCTTTGTTACCGGCGAATCCAACACAGCTGGATGCTTACCGGTTGGATTACTGGCTTAAGCCCTCTCTTTACCTTTCAGGTGATTTCGTTGATTGTTGGGCTCAGGGTGAGCATCAACTTTTGTTCTATCTTGCCGATGTATCAGGACATGGAGCTTCTTCAGCATTTGTGACTATACTTATAAAGTATTTGCTGGGTAAGTATTGTGAACAAGAGGATTTTAGTCCTGCGCAGCTGTGTATGCGAGTTAATGAAGAGCTCTTGGCTGGAGGACTGGATAAGCATTTGACACTGGTATTGGGCTGTTTGGATACGCAAACTGGAAACCTAACCTATGCCTTGGGTGCTCATTTACCCGTCCCTCTGCTGATTGATGCAGAAGGGGAAGTCAAAGAGTTAAGTGGAACGGGAATGCCTATAGGCCTCTTTCCAGATGCCCACTATAAGGATTACACTTGCCAGTTCCCTCAAGGGGGCCGCTTGTGTATAGCCAGTGATGGTATCCTGGAGCTTTTACCCGGTCAGGGTCTGGAAGAAAGACAGCAATACTGGCATCGCTGGGTTGTTGAGACGGGTGGCAACTTGGAAGCTCTGTTGGAGCGTTTGCCGGTTGCCGAAGGCAGCTGGCCTGACGATGTGACCCTAATGACGATAACTGGTTGTTGATATGCAAACAGGCAAGCTTTTGGCGGCCAAATCAAAAAACACCTACATACTCAAGTTGCTTGGTGATGTGCGTTTGACGCTTTGTTGTACGCTGGACCAGTTGTTTGAACAGGTGTTTTCCGACAGGGAAGTGGAAAGTATTGTGATCGACCTTTCCCAGGCCGATAACCTGGATAGTACGACTCTGGGTCTTTTAGCCAAGATAGCTGTTAAAGCATCCGTGGCTGGACTGAATCAACCCAGTATCATTTCCTCTAACTCGGATATCACCCTGCTCCTCGAATCCATGGGCTTCAGGCAGTATTTTTTAATCATGGAGCAACCGGTTACTACGGATAAAGCACTGGAAGAAGTGCCTCAGTTGGCCGGCAGTGAAGAGCATATACGCACTAAGGTGCTGGAAGCTCACCGTACGCTGATGTCTATGAATGACAGCAACCGGGAAGCCTTCAAGAGCGTTGTTCAAGCCCTTGAAGAGTGCCCGCATCCCACTTGATTACTAAGCCTGACTAGAGGCTTGGCGAATCGCTTTTTCCAGTTTCTCCAAATCGACAATAAACTTGCGTATTCCTTCAGCCAGTTTTTCTGTGGCCATGGCGTCAGCATTGAGTTGAAGACGAAATTCGGCCTCGGTTAAAGCGGCTTCTTTGGATTGTGACGGATAGTCTTCTGCCAGCTGGCGGGGTAGGGGGCCAGAGTCTGTTTCCAGTTCAGCGAGAAGTTTTGGTGCTATGGTTAAGCGGTCACAACCTGCCAGGGCTTCTATCTCACCGAGGTTCCGGAAGCTGGCACCCATAACGATGGTTTTATAGCCTCTTTCTTTGTAGTAGCGGTAAATTTTCTGCACGGATTGAACGCCAGGGTCCTGGTGCCCGGAAAAGTCAGCTTCAGGGTTCTGGGCAGAATACCAATCCAGGATGCGACCTACGAAAGGTGAAATCAAGGTCACGCCAGCGTCAGCACAGGCTCTGGCTTGAGTAAAGCCAAATAACAGGGTCAGGTTACAACGAATGCCTTCAGCCTCTAAAACCTTGGCTGCTTCTATGCCTTCCCAGGTGGCCGCCAACTTGATCAGGATGCGCTCTGGATGGCCCCCGGCATTTTGGATCTTGCTGATCAGTTTGCGAGCGCGTTCAACACTGGCTTGAGTATCAAAAGAAGTCCGCGCATCCACTTCCACTGAAACATAGCCTCGAACCTGCTGCTGGAGCTGGCAAGCCAAAAGAGCCGCAAAGCAGTCATAAATGCTGCTCTGGCTGCTTTCAGCTTCCTGCCAGGCCTGCTTTACCAGTGGCTGATAGGCAGGCAGCTCCAGTGCCTGGAGAAGCAGGGAGGGGTTGGTGGTGGCATCGGTTGGCTGGTAGCGACGAATAGCATCTAAATCACCCGTATCGGCAACAACCAGCGTCATTTCTTTAAGGCTGTCCAGTTTGCTCTTGGTACTCACGTATTTTCTCCTGTGTTTTCCTCTATCTAATCAGAGACTTGTTGCAGGAGCAATACACCCTAGGTGGGGGTGGCTAGAGAAGTGTCTTGAACCAGATCTAATGCTTGACGAATGAGGTCGGCATTTTGGTCAGGTTGATGGGCTTTTTCACTGAGCAGGCGACGGAACTTGCGGGCACCAGGAACGCCTTGAAAGACACCCATCAAGGGGCGCGTCAGGGCATTGAGTCTTACTCCCCTGGCAAGCTGTTCTTCGGCATAAGGAAGGTAGTTCTCAACTGCTTGTCGGGCTGTAATCGAGGGTTTGGAAACCTGGCCATAAAGTTTTTGATCAACCTCAGCAGCCAACAGGGGTTGATCCCAGAGTGCGCGCCCTAGCATCACTGAGTCGACCTGCTGTAAGTGTTCACTGCAAGCGTCCAAAGACTTGATACCACCATTGATGGCAATCGTCAGCTCTGGATGCTTGGCTTTCAAGCGGTATACCCGTTCATAGTTGAGCGGGGGGATATCCCGGTTCTGCTTGGGCGACAAGCCTTGAAGCCAGGCTTTGCGGGCATGCAAAATAAAGATTTTACAACCGGCTTCCTTAAGCAGGTTAACGAACTGCTCCAGGTCATGATCTTCATCCTGGTCATCAATGCCTATCCGGCATTTAATGGTTACCGGTTTGTCGGTAGCGGCTTGCATGGCCTGGAAGCAACGAGCAACCCTCTCCGGATGAGCCATTAAGCAGGCGCCAATCAGATTGTTCTGGACTCGATCGCTGGGGCAGCCGACATTCAAGTTGATTTCATCATAGCCCCAGAGAGTGGCTTTTTCAGTGCAGGCGGCCAGCTCATCGGGATTACTGCCCCCGAGCTGCAGAGCGACAGGGTGCTCCTGGGCTGAAAAGTCTAAAAAGCGCTCAGGATCACGGCCATGCAAAAGCGCGCCCGTGGTCACCATTTCGCTGTATAAGAGGGTTTCTTGACTGAGTAGGCGCAAAAAATACCGAAAGTGGCGATCAGTCACATCCAGCATGGGAGCCAGGGAAAAACGCGGGTAGGGACGACCTGACCAGTGAGGAAGTTTGGATGTGTGCATGCCTAGAGGGTCACCTGCAAAACGACTAGTTTACCGTAAACTGCGCGATAAAAAAAAGGCGATCCTGTAGGGGGAACAGGGATCGCCCAGGTGAGCAAGTGCGTAGGGCCTACTTCCTTATTGACCGCAAACGATTTGAGGTGATAACAGACAAAGACCTCGATAAACCGAGATTTAATTCTGAAGTAGGGCCTGCTTGCTGTGAAGGTGGCGTATTGTCGCATTTCTTTGCCTGGCTGCGTTTAACGCCTTTATCTCTTATACTTGCGCCAGGAATTCAAGCTTCCACTCATGTGAATAGATAAGGTAAGCACTTCATGTCTGTACGTACCCGTATTGCCCCTTCGCCTACTGGTGACCCTCATGTAGGCACCGCCTACATTGCCCTGTTTAATCTTTGTTTTGCCCGCCAGCATCAGGGCAAGTTTATTTTACGTATTGAAGATACGGATCAACAACGCTCAACAGCAGAGTCAGAGCAGCAGATTTTTGATTCCCTACGCTGGTTAGGGCTGGATTGGGATGAAGGGCCAGATGTTGGAGGTGATCTGGGTCCTTATCGGCAAAGTGAACGCAAACATCTTTACCAGCAGTATGCGGATGAATTATTGGCCAAAGGCAAGGCGTTCAAATGCTATCGCACGCCAGAAGAGCTGGATGAGCTGCGCCGCGAACGCCAGCTGGCCGGTAAGGCAACGGCTCTTAAGCCTTCTGACCTTTATTTGCCGGAAACTGAAGTAGCCAAGCGAGAAGCTGCTAATGCTCCTTATGTCGTGCGTATGCTGGTACCTGAAGAAGAGGGCGTTTGCATTATTAATGACTTACTGCGCGGCCCCATGGAGCTGGACTGGAGCATGGTGGATGCACAAATCCTATTAAAGTCTGATGGCATGCCTACCTACCACCTGGCTAATGTTGTGGATGATCACCTGATGGAAATCACCCATGTACTGCGCGGCGAAGAGTGGATTAACTCGGCACCCAAGCATCAGCTGCTTTATGAGTATTTTGGCTGGGAAATGCCGGTTCTTTGCCACCTGCCGCTGTTGCGCAATCCGGATAAATCCAAGCTGTCCAAGCGCAAGAACCCCACTTCGATTCGCTATTACCAGCGTATGGGCTTTTTGCCGGAAGCAGTGATTAATTACCTGGGACGTATGGGCTGGTCCATGCCGGATGAAAGTGAGAAATTCAGCCTGGATGAAATGATTGAGCACTTTGATATTCAGCGGGTTTCTTTGGGTGGCCCTGTGTTTGATGTGGAAAAGCTGAGCTGGTTGAATGGCCTCTACCTGCGTGAGCTGGATGACGAGGCTTATTTACAAAGACTCATGTCCTGGGCCTTTAACAAGGAGTATGTCAGCAGCATACTTCCACAAATCAAACCCAGAGCTGAAACGCTTTCAGATGTCGCACCGCTGGCGGCCTATTTCTTCAGTGGTATGCCCAATATCAGTAAAGAAAACTTTGCCCAGTTGAAGTGGCCAGAAGAAGTGGATTTAGTGGAGCAGATGCAATTTTTGGTGTGGGAAATGGATGCCCTTAGAGATTGGAACAAAGAGAACCTGATGCAGCGCATCAAACTCTTGAGTCAGGCGGCCGGAATGAAAATGAAGGACTATCTGCAACCGGTTTTCTTGTCAATTGCTGGCAGCACAACCTCGACTTCGGTGCTGGATGCGATGGTGATTCTGGGTCCTGAAATCAGTCGGGCACGTCTGCGCTTTGCTTTGGATCTGTTGACCGAGGGTGGCGTCTCCAAAAAGCAAGCCAAGAAGCTGGAGAAAAAATACCAGCAACTCTTGCAAAGCCAGGTTTCTGAAAATTAAATAAAAAAAGGCTTGACGGTGGGTGTGTCCAAAAGTAATATACGCACCGTCTTCCGGACAACGTGGGGCTATAGCTCAGCTGGGAGAGCGCTTGCATGGCATGCAAGAGGTCAGCGGTTCGATCCCGCTTAGCTCCACCAAATCTTTTCGGAAGTTAGCGTCCCATTCGTCTAGTGGTCCAGGACACCGCCCTTTCACGGCGGTAACAGGGGTTCGAACCCCCTATGGGACGCCATTTAAACTCCTTCTTCTTCCAATTTTTCTCCACATCTTTTCCACAAGTTGAAAGCTTGCGGAATACTATTGCCTTTTGCTTTAAAAATAATCTTGAAAGCTAATCACTAAACCCTTTTCAACCAATGGCTTGGCTTACTAGTGATAGCTAAGCCATTGATTTTGTGTGCTTAGTTTTTTTGGTTAAAAATTAAGCAATCTGTGGTCTTGTCCTTACTGACAAGCGTGGAGAAGGTTTCTAAGGTCTTTTCCACTTTGTTATCCACAGAAAGTGTGGATAAGGGTCACTTAGATTTCGTGCAGTAATAAGTCGTTATTTAATTTATATTTTGCAGGGTCTTCGGGTGCAGCAACCTTTGTCCAGTTGCTGCCGGAGCCTACTTGGATGTCCTGAAGAGCCAGAGGGCGACCGCTATTTTTATTGAATACCAAGCGCACCTGATCAGGTGAAGCTGTTGCTGTAAGGCTTTTTACAAAACCTAAATCACCATTAGCAAAGCTAACCAGAGAGCCTATGGGGAAGATGCCCTGATGTTTAATGAGTTGCTGAGTGGCAGGTTGATCAAGTTGGTTGTTCATGCTGAGTAGACGTTTGAAGGCCAAGGCATGGGGAATGCCAGCTCTATAGCTGCGTCCATTGGTCATGGCATCAAAAACATCAATGACCGCGGCCAGTTTGCCGACAGGGCTGATAGAAATGCCTTTGAGCCCTTCAGGGTGCCCTGAACCATCCAAGCGCTCACAGTTCTGGGTGGCAACCTGTAGAGCGACTTCAGGAGTTCCTGGTTGTCTTGATAGAATTTCTCGGGTCAGCAGTGAATGCTTGTGCATGACCTTTGCTTCTTTATCGGTTAGCCCGCTGGTCTTACCAATGATGCGTTCTGGAATCAGACCCTTGCCCAAATCATGGCAGAGGCCAGCAAAAATTAGATTGCGGAGGAACTCGTCATCTTTGGATTTGGGGTTGGCTTTGTCAAACATCATTTGATCAGCCAGGAGTACCGCAACACTGACAGAGTGCTCAAAAAGATATTGGCCGGTACTTCTGATTCGGGTATATAGAATCAACTCCTGGCGCTGTTTTTCAAGTGACACTAGAAGTTGATTGGCCGCTTCCCAGGCTAGTTGGATATCCAGAGCTTCCTTGTTACGCAGTTGGCCTACCAGGGTGCGTACTGCTTTGACTGCAAGCTGGTGAGCACTGCGCGTATCCAGCTGCTCTACCTTGGCTTTTTCTTCTTTGTTGGCTTCTTCTTTGCTTCTTTCGGCTTCTTTTTTCTTGTCTTTTTTATCTTTGCTGGGTGCTGCTGGTTCAAAAAGCTCGGAAGGTGCTGCATTACTGGCATTGCCCGAAGCGTTACGGGCATGGTCGCGCTGCAGCTCAGTTACAACAAATGAAATTTTTTGATCTTTTTTGGGGTCTAGATTGGTGAACTGGCAACCTAGGCTGCTGACTTTCTTTTTCTCATCGTAGCCTATATGGCGGACGATAATACCCAGCTCAATAAAGTCACCGTTAGGAAAAATAATATGGCAGCAATCAAATTGTGTGTTTTTTTCCAGCGTTTCCTGAAGGCTGCCTTCGACATCCACTTGGCCCCCTTGGGCAGACAGATCTCTTAGTAGGCCTTCATACTCCCAAGTGGGGTCTTGATGGATCAGGTTGTCATACTCATCCCGTTTTTCGGGGGGTACTTTGACGCCCAGGCGAACTTTGATTTCCAGGGACATCCTAACTGGCGCCCGATAAAACTGGCGCCTTTGCAGAAAATGCAGGTTTTTTGGAAAAGGGACTTTGTAAACGGGTGCGCCATCTTTAACCGCCCGGCCTGAAGCTTGAATAAGGCTGGCGCTGATACGGCAGCCATCATGAAAGCTTTCAAAGCTGAAGGGTATGGCTTTGGCCATTAGGTCATCACCCCAGCGCGGGGTTACCTCGTCCAGGAGGAAATAGCCTTCCTTATAATTAACTGCAATGACCATGCTGGTGTACTTATCAGCAACGGCATCAAAGTTCAGTTTTAGTGGGGTGTGCTTGTTTTCCAACCTTTTCAGAAGACGATAAATCCCTTCCCGGGTAGATATGACCTGACCTTCCGGTTTTTTTTCCTGTTCTTTACCGTTGTTTCTGGTTTCCGTTTCGGTAGTGCCCACTGATCGGTCCTGAGTTAAAGGTGTATTAAGCAAACTTCTCTTGATAGCTTCTTTTGCTGGTAAACGCAAGCCTGACTCTGGAGGTCTTAACGAAAAATAACGCCCTGAATCAAATAATTACTTCGGTCGGGTGGCTTGAAGGCGTCGTAGTAGGCTGGAGGTATCCCAGCGGCCACCACCTAGATTCTGAACTTCTGCATAAAATTGGTCGACCAAAGCAGTGACCGGAAGTTGTGCACCAAGTTTCCGGGCCTGATCAAGGCAGATGGCTAAATCTTTACGCATCCAATCAACGGCAAAGCCGTGCTCATATTCATCATTGATCATGGTTTTATGACGATTCACCATTTGCCAGGAACCAGCAGCGCCTTGGCTAATAACATCGATCACTTTCTGCTGATCCAAGCCCGCCCGTTCAGCAAAATTTAGACCTTCGGCCAAAGCTTGGACCAGGCCGCCTATACAGATTTGATTGACCATTTTGGTCATTTGCCCACTACCGGCAGGACCCATGTGAGTCACAGCTTTGGCAAAGAGCTCCATAATTGGTTGACCCCGCTCAAAGGCAGCTTGCTCACCGCCGACCATGATGGTGAGTTGGCCGTTTTCGGCGCCTTGCTGGCCACCTGATACTGGAGCATCCAGAAAATCAATTTGTTTCTCCTTGCAGGCTGTTGCCATTTCCTGAGCAAGGCTTGCAGAAGCGGTGGTGTGGTCAATAACGAGACTGCCAGCTTTAAGGGTTTGCAGAATACCCTGAGGCCCGGTGATGACTTCGCGGACATCGTCATCCTTGCCAACGCAGAGGAGCACTATATCTGCCTCAGCTGCTGCTTTGGCTGGTGTGGTCACAAAGCTGTGGCCTGAATGTTGGTCCAGCCATTGCTGGGCTTTCACTGGTGTCCGGTTATATACACAGACTTGGTGCCCACCTTGGGCCAGGTGGCTGGCCATGGGTGAGCCCATTACACCCAGGCCGATAAATGCCAGATTTTTACTTGTTGTCATGGTGAGCTCCTGTAATGAGTTGCATGCTGGCATTATGCCGCTTGCAAGTAAGCATAACAATTACTTGAAGCTTTTAAGCCTGCCTTAACAGAAAAAAGGCTGCCTGGGCAGCCTTTTAAGAGCATGTCAGCAAGGTTACTTGGCCGGATAGTCTCTTTGTGGTGCACCCGTGTAAAGCTGGCGAGGGCGACCGATCTTGTAATCATTGCTGATCATTTCATTCCAGTGAGAAATCCAACCAATAGTCCGGCTCAGAGCAAAGATAGCCGTAAACATGTTGGTGGGGATGCCGATGGCCTTAAGAATGATGCCTGAGTAGAAGTCGACGTTGGGGTAGAGTTTGCGTTCTTTGAAGTAGTCGTCTTCCAGAGCGATCTCTTCCAGGCGCTTGGCAATTTTTAGCTGAGGGTCATCGGCCATGCCCAATTCCTGAAGAACTTCATCACAGGTTTTTTTCATTACCTTGGCGCGAGGATCAAAGTTGCGGTAAACGCGGTGACCAAAGCCCATCAGTTTGAAAGGATCCTTTTTGTCCTTGGCCTTATCAACAAAGCGTTGAATGTTTTCTTCAGAGTCGTCACCGATTTCATCCAGCATGTTGAGTACTGCTTCGTTGGCACCGCCGTGAGCAGGACCCCAAAGGGCAGCGATACCAGCAGCAATACAAGCGAAGGGGTTGG
Organism: Marinospirillum celere; assembly: GCF_900112235.1. Lineage (GTDB taxonomy): Bacteria > Pseudomonadota > Gammaproteobacteria > Pseudomonadales > Halomonadaceae > Marinospirillum > Marinospirillum celere. The sequence goes on from NZ_FOLH01000001.1 coordinate 301,224, forward strand.
CGCCGGTAGAGCCCGCCAAGCGAACGGTTGAAGTGGAGGCATTCTGCTCGTGGTCAGCATGCAGCATGAAAATACGGTCCATTGCCTTGGCAAAAATCGGATTGACTTTGTACTCTTCACAAGGAGTAGCGAACATCATGTGCAGGAAGTTTTCTGAATAGGACAGGTCATTGCGTGGGTAAACAAATGGCTGGCCGATGGAATACTTGTAACACATGGCTGCAATGGTTGGCATTTTGGCAATCAAACGATGTGCAGACACTTCACGGTGATAAGCATCGCTGATATCCATGGCTTCATGATAAAAAGCGGAGAGAGCACCAACTACACCACACATAACGGCCATGGGGTGAGCGTCACGACGGAAGCCCTTGAAGAACTGAGTTAGCTGTTCATGAACCATGGTGTGACGGCGAATCGTGTTTTCAAATTTATCGCGTTGTGCCGGTGTTGGCAGCTCGCCATTTAATAACAGGAAGCAGAGTTCAATGTAGTCGGCGTTCTCAGCTAGCTGGTCAATAGGGTAGCCGCGGTGCAACAGAATACCCTGGCCGCCATCGATGTAGGTGATTTTGGACTCACAGGAGGCCGTTGCCATGAAGCCTGGGTCATAGGTAAAAACACCGTTGGCACCCAGAGTGCGGACATCAATAACATCCGGCCCTTGTGAGCCGGAAAGGACGGGGAATTCAATGCTCTGCTCAAGACCATCAACGGTCAGTACTGCTTTCTTGTTAGCCATAAGGCCTCCTTATTTATTTTGAGTCTCACTTGCCCAATCAGAAATCAGAGTGGCCCCACTATAGAAGGGTTACAAAACTTGTCAATTACGCGAAATGGCTAGGGTAATCCCCTGTAGGGTTGCTAGAATGCGCCCCGCCTGCGTAAATGTCAGGTGATTAGGTTCGCTTATTTTGGTGCAGCGCACAACCTTTGGCTAGATTGCGTAAGCAGTTGGGGGTTCCTATAATCAGCGACCTGCACCAGGGGGTGGAGCACGCAGCAAGTAAATCCGGCCTGTCCCGGGTTTACTGATAAGTGCTTCCGAAAATAATCGCTTGTTGCTGGCTGAGCCCATGCAAGCACATAAGAGTGTAGAGCCGTGAATAGCAAAAGACCTGTAAACCTCGATTTATCGACGATAAAACTACCCTTGTCAGCGTTGACATCGATTACTCACCGGATCACCGGCGTAATCATGTTCGTTGGCCTAATCTTTATGTTTTGGGCGTTTCAAGTTTCTCTGTCTTCTCCACAGGGCTTTGAAACCGTCAAAACTCTTCTCCAGGAAAACTTCCTGGCCAAATTTGTGCTCTGGGGCCTGCTGTCCGCTTTGGCTTACCACTGTGTGGCTGGAATCAAGCACTTAATCATGGATCTGGACATTGGTGTCACCCTTGAGGGTGGGCACAAGATGGCTCAGGCTGTGGTCGTCATTTCTGCAATTCTCATTCTGCTTGCGGGGATCTGGGTATGGTAACCAATATCACAAGTTTTGGTCGTAGCGGCCTGTCCGACTGGCTTATGCAGCGTGTGACAGCAGTTATCCTGCTGGCTTACACCCTGTTTATGGTTGGCTTTTTCCTGGGAACGTCCAACTTGGACTACCTGACTTGGGTTAGCCTGTTTCAGGGAACCTGGATGCGTATTTTCAGCCTCTTGGCTTTGCTTTCACTAGCCGCCCACGCTTGGATTGGCCTGTGGACGGTATCGACTGACTATATGAAGTCTACCGGTGTGCGTCTGGTTTTCCAGGCAGTCGTGGCCCTGGCGTTGTTTGCCTATGTGGTCTGGGGCGTTCAACTTTTGTGGGGAGTTTAATTCATGTCAGCACTTCGTACTCTAGAATTTGATGCCATCATCGTTGGTGGTGGTGGTTCCGGTCTGCGTGCTGGCCTGCAATTGGCTCAGTCCGGTCGCAAGACAGCGGTCATCTCCAAGGTATTTCCAACGCGTTCACATACGGTATCTGCCCAGGGTGGCATTACCTGTGCGATTGCTTCTGATGATCCAAATGATGACTGGCGTTGGCACATGTATGACACCGTCAAGGGCTCCGACTATATCGGTGACCAGGACGCGATTGAGTATATGTGTAATGAGGGTCCTAAAGCCGTATTTGAGCTGGAGCACCTGGGTCTGCCCTTTTCTCGCACAGAGCAGGGCCGCATCTACCAGCGTCCTTTCGGTGGTCAGTCTAAAGAGTTTGGTAAGGGTGGCCAGGCATCACGTACCTGTGCTGCTGCTGACCGTACGGGTCATGCCTTGTTGCATACGCTTTACCAGGCCAATATCAAGAATAACACCACGTTTCTGAACGAATGGTATGCGGTTGATCTGGTCAAAAATGCCAAAAATGATGTCGTGGGCTGTATTGCCGTTTGTATCGAAACGGGTGAAAAGGTTTTCGTTAAAGCCAAGGCAACCGTTCTGGCGACCGGCGGTGCAGGCCGCATCTATGCGTCAACCACCAATGCTCTGATCAATACCGGTGACGGTATCGGCATGGCTCTGCGTGCTGGTTTTGCCATGCAGGATATGGAAATGTGGCAGTTCCACCCAACAGGTATCTGGGGTGCCGGTACACTGGTTACTGAAGGCTGCCGCGGTGAAGGTGGTTACCTGATCAATAAAGATGGTGAACGCTTCATGGAGCGTTATGCACCCAATGCCAAAGATTTGGCGGGTCGTGATGTGGTTGCGCGTTCCATGGTTCTGGAAATTCTGGAAGGTCGTGGTGCCGGTGAGAAGGGTGATCATGTATTCCTGAAGTTGGATCACCTGGGCGAAGAAGTACTGAATAAGCGTCTGCCCGGTATTCTGGAGCTGTCGAAAACCTTTGCTCACGTTGATCCTGTTAAGGCTCCAATTCCTGTAGTACCTACCTGTCACTACATGATGGGTGGTATTCCCACCAATATTCATGGTCAGGCGATTACTGTCGATGAAAATGGCAAAGACCAGATCATCAATGGTCTCTTTGCTTGTGGTGAAGCAGCTTGTGTATCTGTACATGGTGCTAACCGCCTGGGTGGTAACTCACTCCTGGATCTGGTGGTCTTTGGTCGTGCAGCGGGTCAGTACATTGAGAAAGCACTGGATCAAGGCATTGAGTATGACGAAGCCTCTGAATCCGATCTGGAAGCTTCTCTGGCGCGGATGAATCGTTGGAACGAATCAACTGGTGGTGAGTCTATTCCAGCACTGCGCGCTGAATTGCAAGAGTGCATGCAGAACTATTTTGGCGTTTTCCGTGACGGTCCTTACATGGAAAAGGGTATTGCCCAGCTGAAAGATCTGCGTGAACGGATTGCCAATGCTCATCTCGAAGACAAGAGTGATGCCTTCAATACTGCACGTATTGAAGCTCTGGAGTTGGATAACCTGCTGGAAGTGGCTGAAGCAACGGCTATCTCTGCTTATGAGCGTCGTGAAAGCCGTGGTGCTCACAGCCGTAATGACTACACTGAGCGTGATGATGCTAATTGGTTGAAGCATTCTGTGTATATGCCAACCACCAAAACTCTCGGTAAGCGCGATGTCAACATGGCTCCCAAGCTGATTCAGGGTGACCTGCTGAAGCACTTTGAGCCTAAAGTTCGTACTTACTAATCAGAATTCGATGTTGGGAGAGTAAAGATGCTTCAGGTATCCGTTTATCGTTACAACCCAGAGACAGACGAAGCGCCTTCAATGAAGGACTTCGAGATCGACACCCAGGGTAAAGACCTGATGGTGTTGGATGTGCTGCACCTGGTTAAAGAAAAAGACAGTAGCATGACTTACCGTCGTTCTTGTCGTGAAGGTGTATGTGGCTCTGATGGCATGAATATGAATGGTAAGAATGGCTTGGCTTGCATCACGCCACTTTCTGAAGTGGTTAAGAATGGTAAGCTAATTTTACGCCCTCTGCCTGGTCTGCCAGTGATTCGTGATCTGGTTGTTGATATGTCCTTGTTCTATGAGCAGTACGAGCGCATTCAACCCTACCTGATCAATGACACGCCAGCACCAGCTATTGAGCGTCTGCAATCACCAGAAGATCGTGACAAGCTGGATGGCCTCTATGAATGTATCCTCTGTGCCTGCTGTTCCACAGCCTGCCCGTCCTTCTGGTGGAACCCTGACAAGTTTGTCGGTCCTTCCGGCCTCTTGCAGGCTTACCGCTTCCTGATCGACAGCCGGGATACTGCTACTCGTGAGCGTCTTTCCGAGCTGGACGACCCGTTCAGCGTGTTCCGTTGCCGCGGAATCATGAACTGTGTTTCTGTTTGTCCAAAGGGTCTAAACCCGACACGTGCTATCGGCCATATTCGCGATATGCTGCTGTCGAATGCGACCTAAGGGCTTTTCCCCTGTTCAAACAGGGGAATATGCACCGAAAGTCGTGGTTAAAACCCCGTACCAGCACTGTAGTTTTTCTACAAGTCGGGTACAATAGTGCTGCTGAAGCCGGTGAGATCCACCGGCTTCGCGCTAAATAAAGTAACCATCAGGGGATACGGGTTTTCCCCGTTTGTTCGCAGCGGCCAGGGGAACTGGGTTTTAAAAGTGACTCAGCGGTCGACGCGAATAAACTCCCCTTCTATGCAGGGTGATAACAGATGCAAGAAGGCAGCATGGAGTTTATGTGGAACACGTCCCATACCTATGGGGGCAATGTCCACTTTATCGAAGAACTCTACGAAGAGTATCTTAACGATCCTAACGCCGTCCCGGAGCAATGGCGTGAGTATTTCAACAAGCTCCCCCGTCCGGAAGGTGCGCCAGCACAAGACCTTCCTCTCTCTCCCATCCGTGATCACTTTGAGCTTCTAAGTCGTCAGCGTAAAACGGCTGTCCCAGGCATCAGTGCTGACAATCTGCATGATAAAAAGCAGGTTAAGGTGCTGCAGCTCATTAATGCCTATCGTTTTCGCGGCCATCAGCAGGCCAGTTTGGATCCGTTGGATCTAAGAGAACGTAAACAGGTGGCTGATCTGGACTTGGGCTTTCACCAGCTCAACAAAGAAGATCTGGATGAGGAATTCCAGACAGGTTCGCTTTTCATCGGTAAAGAAAAGACGACCCTTCGCGAAATTCATGAAGCAGTCAAACAGACTTACTGTTCCACTATCGGTGCGGAATTCATGCACATCGTGGATACAGAAGAAAAGCGTTGGCTGCAGCAGCGTTTTGAGTCGGTCCGATCAAAACCTGATTACAGCCCTGAAGTCCGCAAACATCTGTTGGAGCGTTTGACGGCAGCTGAAGGTCTGGAGAACTATCTGGCTTCCAAATACCCAGGCACCAAGCGTTTTGGCCTCGAAGGTGCTGAATCCTACATTCCTATGATGGATGAAATTATTCAGCGCTCTGGCTCTTATGGTGTTAAAGAAGTTGTTATCGGCATGGCCCACAGGGGCAGGCTGAATACTCTGGTTAACATCCTGGGTAAAAATCCGTCTGAACTCTTTGATGAGTTTGATGGCAAAAAAATGGTTTCTCAAGGTTCTGGTGACGTTAAATATCACCAGGGCTTTTCTTCCAACGTGATGACTTCTGGTGGCGAAGTTCACCTGGCTCTGGCATTTAACCCCTCGCACCTGGAAATTGTTTCTCCGGTTGTTGAAGGCTCAGTGCGCGCCCGCCAGGATCGCCGAGAAGATAACGATGGTCAGAAGGTGCTGCCTATTTCCATCCATGGGGATGCTGCTTTTGCCGGCCAGGGTGTGGTCATGGAAACCTTCCAGATGTCACAAACCCGGGCTTATAAAACCGGCGGCACCATCCATATCGTGATCAACAATCAGGTAGGCTTTACCACTTCCAAGCCTGAGGATACGCGTTCGACCGAATACTGCACCGATGCGGCTAAAATGGTTTCAGCGCCTATTTTCCATGTCAATGGTGATGACCCTGAAGCTGTTCTCCATGTGACTCAGGTGGCTGTTGATTACCGCATGCAGTTCAAGAAAGATGTGGTGATTGACCTGGTTTGCTACCGCCGCCGTGGTCACAATGAGGCTGACGAACCTTCAGGTACTCAGCCAGTGATGTACAAGAAGATTGCCAAGCACCCAACTACGCGCAAGATCTATGCGAAAAAGCTGGTTGAAGAGGCTATCCTGACTGCTGACGAAGATAAACAGTTTGTCAGTGACTATCGTGATGCTCTGGACAATGGTGAACACGTCGCCAACTCCTTGGTGAAAGAACCCAACAAGGCTCTTTTTGTTGATTGGACGCCTTACCTGGGACATGAGTGGACAGCGAAGTACGATACCAGTGTTGATATGAAGCATCTTCAGGAGCTGGCTGCACGTATGTGCGAAGCCCCTGAAGGTTTCCAAATGCAACGTCAGGTCGCCAAAATTTATGAAGACCGCCGCAAGATGTTGGCTGGAGGCATGGCACTGAACTGGGGCTTTGCAGAAATGCTGGCCTATGCCACGCTGATCGATTCAGGGCATCCAATCCGGATCACCGGTCAGGATGTAGGTCGAGGCACCTTCTCTCACCGTCACGCAGTACTGCATGATTTTAATGATGGGCGTGTTTTTGTACCCTTGCAGAATCTCAGGGAGGGTCAGCCTTCTTTTGTGATTCACGACTCCTTCCTTTCTGAAGAAGCCGTGTTGGCTTTTGAATATGGTTACTCAACCACCATGCCCAATGCACTGGTCATTTGGGAAGCTCAGTTTGGTGATTTTGCCAATGGTGCCCAGGTGGTCTTTGACCAGTTTATTTCTTCTGGTGAAACCAAATGGGGCCGCCTTTGTGGCTTGACCATGTTGTTGCCTCATGGCTATGAAGGTCAGGGACCTGAGCACTCATCAGCACGTCTTGAGCGTTACCTGCAACTTTGTGCTGAGCACAACATTCAGGTTTGTACACCGACAACACCGGCACAGATTTTCCACCTGCTGCGTCGTCAGGTACTGCGTCCACTTCGTAAGCCGTTGGTTGTCATGTCGCCGAAGAGCTTGTTACGCCATAAGGATGCAACCTCCTCACTTGAGGACCTTGCCAAGGGCTCCTTCATGCCTGTTATCGGTGACCAGGCCAACCTTGACCCGAAAAAGGTCAAGCGTCTGATTCTCTGTGGTGGCAAGGTTTATTACGACTTGGCTGCAAAAAGGGCAGAGCAGGGTATTGAAGATACAGCTATAGTGCGTATCGAGCAGCTTTACCCCTTCCCTGAAGAAGATTTGGAAGCAGAACTGGCCCAATATACCAACCTCAAAGATGCTGTCTGGTGCCAGGAAGAGCCCCAGAATCAGGGAGCTTGGTATTCAAGCCAGCACCACATGCGTAATGTACTGGGCAAGCTGAAGGGGGAGTTGGCACACCAGCTAAGATTTGCTGGACGTGCGGCGTCAGCGGCGCCTGCCTCTGGTTATGCAAGTGTTCACGTAGAGCAGCAGAACAAACTGGTTCAAGATGCCCTAGAAGGCTGAGCCAGCAGACAAACAACATGCAGCCCGGCCACTGGTCGGGCAATAAGTACAAGTTAGGAAAGGGTATAACATGGCTATCGAGATCAAAGCTCCAACTTTTCCCGAGTCAGTTGCAGAGGGTACTGTAGCAACCTGGCACAAGCAGCCAGGCGAAGCAGTGGAAAGGGATGAAATTCTGGTTGATATTGAAACTGACAAGGTTGTCCTGGAAGTCCCTGCTTCTGCAGATGGTGTGCTGGAAGAAATTCTGGCCAACGAGGGTGATACCGTAGAATCTGAGCAATTGCTCGGTAAAATAAAGGAAGGTGTAGCACCTGCTGCCAAGCCAGCGGCTGAAGAAAAACCAGCAGCTGAAGAGCCCAAGCAGACAGCTCAAGCTGCTGCTGGTGATGAAAAGGTTGCTCCTGCTGCGCGTAAGCTGGCCAATGAAAAGGGTGTTGACCTGTCTTCTGTCACCGGAAGCGGTAAAGGCGGGCTGATCACTAAAGAAGACGTTCAAAAAGCTGTGTCGGGTGCTGCCACTTCTGGTGCTGCCAAGAAATCTGCCCCAGCTGCACCTCAAGTTCAGGTTGCCGCCGGTGAGAAGGTTGAAAAACGCGTACCCATGAGTCGTATGCGTCAAACCATTGCCAAGCGTCTGGTTGAAGCCCAGCAAACAGCTGCCATGTTGACGACTTACAATGAAGTTGACATGAAGCCGGTAATGGAAATTCGTAAGAAGTACAAAGATCAGTTCGAGAAACGTCACAACGGTGTTCGTCTGGGCTTTATGTCTTTCTTCGTCAAGGCTGCAACTGAAGCGTTGAAGCGGTTCCCAGATGTTAATGCTTCGATTGATGGTACTGATATTGTTTATCATGCCTACCAGGACATCGGTGTTGCCGTTTCCACCGAGCGTGGCCTGATGGTTCCAGTATTGCGCGACTGCGACAGCATGAACTTGGCCGATATTGAAGGTACCATTGCTGATTTTGGTAAGCGTGGACGTGAAGGTAAAATTGGTATTGATGATCTTCAAGGCGGCACCTTTACGATCACCAATGGCGGTGTCTTTGGTTCCTTGATGTCAACGCCTATCCTGAACCCACCCCAGACAGCTATTCTGGGTATGCACAAGATTCAGGAACGTCCTATGGCGATCAATGGTCAGGTTGAAATACGTCCGATGATGTATCTGGCCCTGTCCTATGATCACCGCATGATTGATGGTAAGGACGCAGTTCAGTTCCTGGTTACTATCAAGGAACTGCTGGAAGATCCTGCTCGCATTCTGCTGGATGTATAATCCGGACTTTGCTGAAATCTCCTGACACCCTAAAGACAGGAAAAAAATATGTCTGATAAATATGATGTAGTGGTAATTGGTGCAGGCCCTGGCGGCTATGTTGCAGCAATACGTGCAGCGCAGCTGGGTCTTAAAACCGCCTGTGTGGAAAAGTGGATCAGCAAGGAAGGCAAGCCTGTTTTGGGTGGAACCTGCCTGAACGTAGGCTGTATTCCTTCCAAAGCCTTGCTGGAAGCCTCTCATAAGTACCATGAAGCCAAGCATGATTTTGCTGATCTGGGTATTGAAGCCAAAGACGTCAAAATGGACGTCAAAAAAATGGTTGCCCGCAAGGATAAAATCGTCACACAGCTGACTGGCGGTATTGCCATGCTGTTTAAAGCCAATGGCGTTACGGCTTATGAAGGTACAGGTAAGCTCCAGGCTGGCAAGAAAGTTGAAGTGACCAGCCATGATGGTAAAACTCAGACCATTGAAGCTGAGAACGTCATCATAGCTTCCGGCTCAGTGCCTGTTGAAATTCCTTCAGCTCCTCTGACTGAAGGCGTGATTGTTGATTCGACGGGCGCTCTGGAAATCACCGAAACTCCTAAGCGTATGGGTGTTATCGGTGGTGGTGTTATCGGCCTTGAGCTGGGCTCTGTATGGAAGCGCCTGGGTTCTGAAGTTACCGTATTCGAGGCCATGGACAGCTTCCTGGCAGCTGTTGATCAACAGATTGCCAAGGATGTTAAAAAATCCATGACCAAACAGGGTCTGGAAATTGAACTGGGTGCCCGCGTCACTTCGACTGAAATTAAAGGCAAAGAAGTGGAAGTGACCTACACCGATTCCAAAGGTGAGCACAAGAAAACCTTCGACAAGCTGGTGGTTTGTGTGGGTCGTAAGCCTTATACCCAGGGTGTACTGGCAGACGACTCAGGTGTTTCTCTGGATGAGCGTGGTTTCATCTTTGTTGATGACCAGTGTCGTACTGAAGCTCCTGGTGTTTATGCCATTGGTGATGTGGTGCGTGGCCCCATGCTGGCTCACAAGGCATCTGAAGAAGGCATCATGGTGGCTGACATTATTGCCGGTCATAAACCTGAAATGAACTATGACGCCATCCCTAATGTTATCTATACCTTCCCAGAAGTGGCTTGGGTTGGTAAGACTGAAGAAGAACTGAAAGCATCAGGCACTCCTTACAAGTCAGGTGTCTTTCCTTTCTCAGCAATTGGTCGTGCCATGGCCAACAACTGCACTGAGGGAATGGTGAAAATCCTGGCACACGAAGAAACTGATCGTGTTTTGGGTATGCATATCTTTGGTCAGAATGCAGGTGAAATGATTCACAACGGCGTTATTGCCCTGGAATTCGCTTCTTCTGCTGAAGATCTGGCCTTGACCTGTTTCGCACACCCAACCTTGTCCGAAGCAGTGCATGAAGCAGCTCTGGCTGTGGATGGTCACGCCATTCACATGGCCAATAAGAAAAAGCGCAAATAAATCGGATGCGCTTCTAGGTAGGTCGGCCTGACCGGCTGGCCTACGGGGGACAGCCAGCCACTGTTGATTATCATCTGCAGTGGCTGGCTGTCATCAAAGTAAGTAACAGACAAAAGACGGCATAGTACTTATGAACCTGCACGAATATCAGGGAAAAAAACTTTTCGCCGATTACGGTCTGCCAGTTTCCACCGGTTTTGCAGTAGATACTCCGGAAGAAGCGGCTGAAGCCTGTAAAAAAATCGGTGGTAACATGTGGGTCGTTAAGGCCCAGGTCCACGCTGGTGGCCGTGGTAAAGCGGGCGGCGTTAAGCTGATCAAATCAGCTGAAGAGGCTTCAGAATTTGCCAAGCAGTGGCTGGGCAAAAACCTGGTAACCTACCAGACAGATAAAAACGGTCAGCCAGTCAGTAAAATTCTGGTTGAAAGCTGCACTGATATCGCTCAGGAACTCTACCTGGGTGCAGTCTTGGACCGTGCCAGTGGTCGCATCGTTTTCATGGCTTCCACTGAAGGTGGCGTTGAGATCGAAAAGGTTGCTGAAGAGACACCTGAAAAGATTTTGAAAGCTGAGGTTGACCCCTTAACCGGAGCTCAACCTTATCAGGCGCGTGAAATTGGTTTTAAACTGGGCCTGAATCCAGACCAAATCAAACAGTTCACCAAGATCTTCCTGGGTCTGGCCAAACTGTTTGAAGAAAAAGACTTGGCTCTGCTGGAAATCAACCCCCTGGTTATCACTGACGAAGGCAACCTGCATTGCTTGGATGCCAAGGTCGTGATCGACTCCAACGCTCTCTATCGTCACAAGGATCTGCAGGAAATGCGCGATCCTTCTCAGGAAGATGAGCGTGAAGCCAATGCCGCCAAGTGGGAGCTGAACTATGTTGCTCTCGATGGCAACATCGGCTGCATGGTTAATGGTGCGGGTCTGGCCATGGGAACCATGGATATCGTCAACCTGCATAACGGCCAGCCAGCCAACTTCCTGGATGTTGGTGGTGGTGCGACCAAAGAGCGGGTTGCTGAAGCCTTCAAAATCATTCTGTCTGACAGCAATGTGAAGGCTGTACTGGTCAACATCTTTGGCGGTATCGTGCGTTGCGATATGATCGCTGAAGGTATTATCGGTGCTGTTGAACAGGTCGGTGTTAAAGTGCCTGTCGTTGTCCGCCTTGAAGGCAACAATGCAGAACTGGGCTCCAAAAAACTGGCTGAAAGCGGTCTGAACATCATCGCTGCCACCAGTCTGACAGATGCAGCTCAGCAAGTTGTTAAAGCGGCGGAGGGCAAGTAATGAGCGTATTGATCAATAAAGACACTAAAGTCATCTGCCAGGGTTTTACTGGTGGTCAGGGTACTTTCCACTCTGAACAAGCCATTGCTTACGGCACCAAAATGGTTGGTGGTGTAACGCCTGGTAAGGGTGGTACAACTCACCTGGGTCTGCCCGTTTTCAACACCGTTAAAGAAGCTGTTGAAGCGACTGGTGCTGAAGCCTCTGTGATCTATGTTCCTGCACCCTTCTGTAAGGATTCTATCCTGGAAGCGGCCAATGCCGGTATCAAGCTGATCGTAACCATCACTGAAGGCATTCCTACTTTGGATATGCTGGATGCCAAGGTTAAGTGTGATGAGCTGGGTGTAACCCTTATTGGCCCTAACTGCCCAGGCGTTATTACTCCTGGCGAGTGCAAAATCGGCATCATGCCTGGTCACATTCACAAGCCAGGCAAGGTCGGTATCGTTTCTCGTTCCGGTACTCTGACGTATGAAGCGGTCAAGCAGACCACTGATCATGGTTTTGGTCAGTCTACCTGTGTTGGTATTGGTGGTGACCCTATTCCGGGTTCCAGCTTCATCGACATTCTGAAGCTCTTCCAGGAAGATCCCCAAACTGAAGCCATCGTTATGATCGGCGAGATTGGTGGTTCTGCTGAAGAAGAAGCGGCTGCTTTCATTAAAGCCAATGTCACCAAGCCCGTTGTTTCCTACATTGCTGGTGTTACGGCACCTCCTGGCAAGCGTATGGGTCACGCTGGCGCGATTATCGCTGGTGGTAAGGGTACTGCAGATGAGAAGTTTGCTGCCCTGGAAGACGCAGGTGTTAAAACCGTGCGTTCGCTGGCTGATATCGGTGATGCCCTGAAGGAAGTCACTGGCTGGTAAGCTCAGCGACTTGTCTTTCAAAACCGCCATCTCCTTTGGGAGGTGGCGGTTTTTTTTATCGTGGATTGGTCAGTTGGACATACTCATGATCTTGATGTTTATCTCTGAATTCTTTAAGCGCCGGGGTATTTTCAAGATTTTCAAGGTGCCTGAAGTCGATCCAGTCGAGCAGGCAAAACAGGCAGATTGCGGGGTAGTTCCATTGTTTGAAGTGTCCAGCCGAAACCATGCCTTCAAAATGCAGTAACAGATTATTGATATGTTCTCTCTGTAAATTGAAGTAAAAGCTATCCTGATGGGTATCAACACCCGATTTCGATAACATAAACAGGTGAACATAGGCTTGGTTGGCTTCATCAATCAGGCTTAGAGTATTCTCGTCATCCAGGGTTAACTCTTCGCGTTGTAGTTTCTTATTGAGAAAACTGAATATAATTCGCGAATCAAAGATGGTTTCCTTGCCGAGCTGTAACAGCGGGATTTTTCGTGCTGGGCTTACACTTTCCAATTGTGCGCGCCCTTCGCTTGAAAACACATCCAGGGCAACAAACTCATAATCGGTATTTTCCAGCCAAATACGCAGACGTCTGACATAGGGTGAGGTCAGAGAACCAAAGAGTTTCATAAGTTACCTCCCAACAAGTAGCTGATTTTTATTTTGATCTTAGGCATGACTAACTCCAGTTGGGTGCGCACTTGTTTAAAGGTCTCCATCAGCAGTTTAGGCGCTTGCCGTGAATTTACCAGCTATCCGGCTTGATCTGGCGCTTTGCGAATCAGTTTTCCTGCGAGCTGTTGGAGGCGAGGTGCACCGATTAAAATCAGCACAAATGCAATGGGCCAGGCAATATAGAAAGCACGCCACCAGCGGCTTAGAAAGCCAGCATCCAAACCTGTATTGACCAGAGTGATCACAAAAGTCATTAAAGTGACCATATAAATAGACATCAGGAAAGAAAATACGTAGCGGGCATATTTTGCAGGAAACAGCATTTAAGGCTCCAGTTGTCCTATTTCAGAAGAGGCTCATCTTAGACTGACGAGAGTCTTCTGCCCAGACCTTTCCCTCAAGGTAACTTGGATGTATGCTGGTCAAACAAGTGTTTGCATAAAGTGAAAGTAATGACTAACCAACAAAAATTAAAAGGAATCAAGAAGTTCATGACTCTGATTCCCCATTGCAAAGTATTGGATATGCAGGCGGAAGAGGTGAGTGATGAAGGTGTTCTTCTGTCTCTGCAGGGTGATAAGCGCTTTGTAGGCAATGCTGAAAAACAGTTGATTCATGGCGGTGTCCTCACTGTTTTGATGGATACCGCCTGTGGTTCAGCGGCTATTCTTGGCCTGGAGCAACCTGAAGTTTGTCCCACCGTTGATTTGCGCATGGATCACTACCGTGCTGCCGAAGCAGGGCGCAGGCTTTACTGCCGTGCCTGGGTAACCCGAGTGGCCAGCCAAATTGTTTTTACCGAAGGTCTGATCTGGCAGGACTCTGAGCTGCCCATAGCCAAGGGAACAGGAACCTTTATGCGCCTGGGTGGTGAGCGAACGCCCAAGGGTTTTGCTGAGCATCTTTTTGGTCAGGAGGCAGGCTAATGAATGAAAGTGATTTGCAAGGTGGTCAACTGGGCCAACGCCTGTCCGCTGAAGCTGTGAATACCTGGTTTGATAGGATTCCCTATGGCCAGCTCCTGGGGGTGAAGGCCTTGGAAGCCGAACAGGACCTCTTCTTTGAACTGGCAGCCAACTCTTCCAACGTCGGTAACCCACTTTTGCCAGCTTTGCATGGCGGTGTGATCGCTGCCTTTATGGAAACTGCCGCTATTCTCAACGTCATGGCCTATTCAGGTGGGCAGCGAGTACCCAAGGTGATCGACTTTTCGATCGATTATCTACGCTCAGCACGTCTGCAGCCCACCTGGGCCGCCTGTGAGTTGGGCCGTCTGGGCAAACGTGTGGTGAATGTTTCAGTGACCGCCTGGCAAGGGGATCAAAAAGATCAGCCAGTCGCCCTGGCGCGTGCGCATCTGGTTTGGCCAAATGACAGCTAGCCACCCTTGAATTTTTTCTGCCTGCCCCCATCTTGAGAGAAACCCGAAAGTTAAACCCCAAGCTGTTCAGGAGACATCCCTCAATGAGTCAGGCAGAAAAACAAACTCTTGGTTTTCAGACTGAAGTTAAGCAACTCCTGCACCTGATGGTGCACGCCCTCTACTCCAATCGCGAAATCTTTCTGCGCGAGCTCATTTCCAATGCTTCCGATGCCTGCGATAAGCTGCGCTTCCAGGCCATCAAGCATCCGGCCCTGCTTGAAGAAGATCCTGATCTGAAGGTCCAAATCAGCAGTGATGAAAAAGCCAATACCATCACCTTGGAAGACAATGGCATCGGCATGGACCGTGAAGACGTCATTGCCAATCTGGGGACTATTGCCCGCTCAGGTACTTCCGAATTTCTTAAGCAGCTTACTGGCGATCAAAAGAAAGACTCTAGCCTGATCGGCCAGTTCGGTGTTGGCTTCTACTCGGCTTTTATTGTTGCCGAAGAAGTGGTCGTGGAAACCCGTAAAGCAGGTACAGCTCAAGCGGATGGCGTGCGCTGGACTTCAACCGGTGATGGTGAATTTACAGTCGAGCCTTTGGAAAAAGCAGGCCGGGGAACGCGCATTACTTTAAAGCTCAAAGAAGATGCCAAGGAATTTGCCAGCAGCTTCCGCTTGCGCAATGTGATTCAAAAATACTCGGATCATATTGGTCTGCCCATTCAGCTGCTTAAAGAAACTGAAGAAAAAGAAAGCGAAGAAGCCACTCAGGAATGGGAAACCGTTAACAAAGCTAATGCGCTTTGGACCCGAGGCAAATCGGATATTAAGGATGAAGAATACAAGGAGTTCTACAAGCATGTTGCCCATGACTTTGAAGAACCTCTGACCTGGAGCCATAACAAGGTTGAAGGCAAGCAGGAATATACTTCTTTGCTTTATGTGCCCAAGCGTGCGCCCTTTGATCTCTACCATCGTGAAGCTCCACGTGGCTTGAAGCTCTATGTGCAACGTGTCTTTATCCTGGATAACGCAGAGCAATTCCTGCCGCTGTATCTGCGCTTCATTAAAGGGGTGGTTGACTCTTCAGACCTGCCACTGAATATTTCCCGTGAAATTCTGCAACAGAACCCGCAAATTGACAGCATGAAGTCAGCACTTACTAAGCGGGTACTGTCGATGTTGGAAAAGCTGGCCAAGGATGAAGATAAGTACCAGGAGTTTTGGAAGGAGTTTGGTCAGGTGTTGAAAGAAGGCCCTGGCGAAGACTTCAGCAACCGTGAAAAAATTGCCGGTTTGCTGCGTTTCAGTTCTACTCAAGAAGATGAGCAAAAAGTCAGCCTGGCCCAGTATGTTGAGCGGATGAAAGAAGGCCAGGACAAGATCTACTACCTGGTCGGTGAAACCCTGGCACAAATCAAATCCAGTCCCCACCTGGAAGTCTTCCGCAAGAAGGGTATTGAAGTGCTCTTGCTTACTGACCGCATTGATGAATGGTTGATGAGCCACCTCAATGAATTTGATGGCAAGGAAATGGTCGATGTAGCCCGCGGTGACCTGGATCTGGGCGAGCTGGATTCAGAAGAAGACAAAAAAGCTCAGGAAGAAGCCAGTGAAGCCAAGAAGGACCTGGTTGAGCGTGTCAAGAAAGCTTTGGAGGAGCGAGTAAGTGAAGTGAAGGTTTCCACCCGCTTGACTGAATCACCTGCCGTTTTGGTGATGGGTGCCGGTGATCTGGGTGTACAGATGCGCAAAATTCTCGAAGCGGCTGGTCAGAAGGCACCCGATACCAAGCCGATTTTGGAAATCAACCCAGAGCATCCGCTGATGGGGCGCTTGGAAAATGAAACCCGTGAAGAACGCTTTAATGAGCTTGCCCAGGTGCTTTGTGATCAGGCAGCTTTGGCTGCTGGTGAAACCCTGGAAGACCCTGGGCAGTTTGTCCAGCGTTTGAATCGCTTGTTATTAGAACTGAGCAACTGATTCTAAGAAAATCAAGCAACTAATTAAGCCCGGTAATCGCCGGGCTTAATTTTATTTATGGCCTTGATTAAGAAATACCATAGTTTGGCTATCGGTTCTTCTGGACAGCTTCATGCCAGCTTAGTAAAGTTTACTCCGAATACATAAAAACTATGGGAAGAAGTGGAGATATTTGTGGAAAGAAGAACACTTCTGAAAGCACTTTCGGTCAGCGGCTTTGTAGCCTTGGGTAGTGGTTCTGTTCTACGCCAGCTTAACCTGACCAAACAGTTGCCGGACAGTTTTGGAATGGGAGCAGCACAAGGGCAGTGGGCCGCAATTAACCTGCAACAGGGTATGGAAGATATCTTGCCAACTGAGATCAGTCAGGCACTTTCCCAAGCACACCAGCAGGCGGTTGAACAAGAGCTGGCTGCCAATGGTGAGGTCGATACCCAAACGCGAACTCGTTATTTTGAAAGCGTTTTTGATGATGACTATTTTCTGCCCGAAGAGAAAATGGATGTCATGCTTTCTACCTATCACCGTTTGGATCGGGTTCAGGATATTGTTGGTCATGGTAACTTCAACCTGCTGTCTTTTGATGAAGCTCTGCTCTATGCCCGCAATTATTCACAGATAGGTGCTTTCACCCGTGCCGAAATGGAATTCATGGAAGAGCTTTTCCATACCGATGCCAGTCTCTATGGTTTCCATGGTGAAAAGGTGATGGATAGCATGACGCAAAGTATTTCGCGTCGTGACGTCGAAAGTGTTCCTGGAACGGGTCACTTTTTGTTTAAAGGCAAAAGCCGCGAATTTTATAGCCAGCTTCAAGAGCAGGTAGGTGATGACCTGGTTCTTACCTCAGGTGTGCGCAGTCTGATTAAGCAAACCCACCTCTTTTTAGCGAAAGCCGAGCAGTCAGCGGGCAATATGTCAAAAGCTTCGCGCTCGCTTGCACCTCCGGGGCATTCTTACCATGCTACGGGTGACTTTGATGTTGGTAAAGTTGGTTTTGGTTATCGGAACTTCAGTGATGATTTTGCGGAAACCGATCTTTACCGCCGTCTCCAAGATCTGGGCTTTGTACATATTCGCTATACGACGGATAATAGCTATGGTGTACGTTATGAACCCTGGCACATTCAAGTAACCTGAATCAAACAGGCCCTTATTAAGGTCGAAAAACCTCAGCAGCTGCTGAGGTTTTTTCTTTCAGGGTATTTTCAATTAAAATTGAGCATTCAAGTCAATTAAGGAATTTGCATGCAAGAGCCTGAAGCTTCCCCGTTGTTTTTTCGTGGTTTAATTCTGATCTCTTTGGTCGTGGCTCTCGGTGCTCTGGTGTCTGAGTGGCTGGACCCTCACCAGGAACCGCTATTGCAGCGCTTTGAAGCAGAAGCGCCCGACCCTTTAGAGCAGATGCCGGATTATTCGGACATCACTCATGTTCCCTGGCGTAAAGAGGCTTTTTTTACCGCTTTGGTGCCCCTGGTTATTTTTGAAAATCAGTTTATAGCCTGGCAGCGGGAGCAGTTGGAAACTGCTTATCAGGCCCAGCAAGAAGGTCAAGCCCTGACCCCTACGGATGAGCGCTTGCTGCGTGAAATTTTTGATTACTATCGAGTGACTTGGCCTGCCAGCGAAGAAGATTGGCAACTGATTATGAAAAGGGCCCATCCAGTGCCAGAAGACCTGGTGCTGATGCAAGGTGCCAAGGAATCAGGCTGGGGCACTTCACGTTTTGCCCAGCAGGGTAATAATCTTTTCGGGCAATGGTGTTTTACCGAAGGTTGTGGCTTGGTTCCAGAAAGACGCACACCGGATATGAATCACGAGGTGCGTCTTTTTGACAGTGTGCAGTCCAGCGTGCGCAGCTACCTGCGTAACATCAATACTCACCGTGCTTACCGGAAGCTACGAGAGCTGCGCCAAGAGCTTTATCAGGAAGAAGATCGTGAGCCCACGGGGGTTGACCTGGCTCCAGGGTTAATCAGCTATTCAGAAAGACGCCAGGCCTATGTTGATGAAGTAATCAATCTGATCCTGGCTAATTTCGAAGAAATTCAACAGGCTCTGGAAGCCTATCAGCAAGAGGCTTCACAAGCCGATACGGAATAGGGCTGCGATCCAGGTAATAACCTAGTAAAATACTAAGTTATTGCCTGGAGGTTACCTATGTCCACTCTGGATTCATTGAATCTTGATAATCGCTATGCCCAGCTTCCTCAGCGTTTTTTTCAATTTAAAGCCCCTGAGCGCCTGCGCCTTCCTGGTTATCTGGTTGGCCTGAGTACCGACACTGCCCGGCTACTGGGTCTGGATCCCTGTCAGTTAAATGAAGACCAGTTAGTGCGGATCATGACTGGACATGCCTCCCTGCCAGGTAGTGAGCCTCTGGCCATGAAATATGCAGGCCATCAGTTTGGTTACTACAATCCTGATTTAGGGGATGGTCGTGGCCTGCTTTTAGGTGAAGTGACCACTGCCGGTCAGGAGCACTGGGAGCTGCATCTGAAAGGCGCTGGACAGACGGCCTTTTCCCGCTTTGGTGATGGTCGCGCAGTGCTGCGTTCCAGTATTCGTGAATTTCTGGGTAGTGAAGCCCTTCATCATCTGGGTATTCCCACTACACGTGCTCTGGCCGTAGTGATGACCGGTGAAAGTGTACGTCGTGAGCAATTGGAGCCTGGAGCCACACTGCTCAGAGTGACGCCCAGCCATCTTCGTTTTGGTCATTTTGAACATTTTTATTACCGCCAGGATCATGAAGGCCAGCAAGCACTACTTGACTTTGCTTTACAAAACTATTTCCCCGAACTCCTTTCCACAGCTGAACCGGCTGCTGAGCTCTTTGCAGAGGTGATGCAACGGACAGCTCGCCTGGTTGCCCACTGGCAGGCTTTGGGTTTTTGCCACGGCGTATTGAATACAGACAATATGTCCTTGTTGGGTGAAACCCTTGATTACGGTCCCTTTGCCTTTTTGGACTTCTATCAACCCGGCCTGGTGGCCAATCATAGTGATGACCGTGGTCGTTATGCTTTTGAACACCAGCCGGATATCGTTCAGTGGAACCTGGCTTGCTTGGCCCAATCCCTGATCAAACTCGCGCCTGTTGAAGCCCTCAAGGACAGCTTGCAGCGTTTTCCCGGGCTTTACCAAAAGGCTTACCGTGAACGCCTATCGCAACGCTTGGGGCTGGACCCAGTTGCTGACTGGCCCCTGGTGAAAGACTTTTTGAGCTTGTGTGAAAAAGGACGTCTGGACTGGACCCAATTACTTCGCTTGTTGGCTGAGCAGCGGCTGGAAGAAGCTGAGGCCCTGATGAAAGAGCCAGCGATGGCCGTGAGCCGGGAAGCCGTAGATGCTTGGCTGCTGGCTTGGGAAGAGCGAACAGGGCATTACTTTGCAACGAAACAACAGCGTCAGCAACTTCTGGAAAGCAGAAACCCTTGGGTGCTGCCTAGAACCCACCTTTTGCAAAAGGCGATAGAAGCAGCCGAAGGCGGTGATTTCAGTGAAGTAGAACGCCAGTTGGCGATTTTTAAGCAGCCTTTTGATGCCAGCCAGCGTCAACCAGGTGATTGGGAATCACCACCCGTAGACAAGCAGTGCTTGTCCTTATCCTGTTCATCCTGACAGCTTGTTGCAGGTCTTTACTTGTAGTAGCGTCAAATAAGTTACAATAGATCTAGATAATCTATTTATTTAGCTTTAGCTATTGTAAGGAATGCCATGACAGCAAGTGTGACTGTTGCAGTAATTGGTGGTGGCAGTTTTGGTACTGCGCTGGCCTCAATTGTTGCCGATAATGGACATCCAACCCGGCTCTGGGTCAGGAACCCTGAATTGGCCGAAGCGATTAATCGCGAGCATCGTAACCCCCGCTATATGCCGGACTTACAGCTACCTGAGACTGTACAGGCAACTTCTGATCTGGAAGAAGCCTTAGAGGGTGCTGAGCTGGTTTTTCTGGCTATTCCCAGTAAAGGCTTTGCGCAGGTTTTAGAGCAAGCCCGTCCTTTTTTGAAGCCCGAGCAGCTGTTGGTCAGTACAACCAAGGGTTTTGAAGAAAAGGGTTTTAAGCTGATGAGCCAGCTGATGGCTGAAATCACCGGTTTTACCCATTTGGGAGTGCTGTCAGGTCCCAACCTGGCCAGTGAGCTGGCGCAAAAGCAATTGACTGGAACCGTTATTGCAAGTGATGATGATTTAACGCGTGCAACGGTGCAGCAGGTCTTGGGTAATCGTTATTTCCGGGTTTATGCCAATACCGATATCTATGGTGCGGAATTGGGTGGAGCCCTCAAGAATATCTATGCCATAGCAGCAGGCATGGCGGCTGCCTTGGGTATGGGAGAAAATACACGAAGTATGCTGATGACCCGGGCCCTGGCTGAAATGAGTCGTTTTGCGGTCAGTCTTGGCGCCAACCCCATGACCTTTTTGGGTCTGGCCGGTGTCGGAGACTTGATCGTAACCTGTACCTCGCCCTTGTCCCGTAACTATCGGGTCGGTCAGGCTTTAGGGCAGGGTAAGAGTCTGGATGAGGTGGTCGAGTCGCTTGGGCAGGTGGCGGAAGGGGTAAACACTGTCCGTTTGGTCAAAGCGAAAGCGGATGAAATGGGAATTTATATGCCCCTAGTACAAGCACTCTATCTAGTCCTGTTTGAAAACCATAGCCCCAGAGAAATGGCCGGCTCCATGATGGGCAATGAGCAAAGTACTGATGTTGAATTTGTATTGCCCCGAGACGAGGTGCTGAAATCAGCACAAAAAATTACCCGGGTTGCATCTGACTGAGGAGATTAATGATGGCGACTTCTTCGACACCCATCAAAGAACGGATAAGAGATGAAAGCTTCTGGTTGCGTCTACCCTTTATGCTCTTGTTTTTCCTGGCCTGGAAACTGAACGAACTGATTTTGTTGGGCGTGGTTTTGGTCCAAGTGGTCCTGCGCCTGTTTACAGGAAGACCGCAACCTCAACTGCTGGCTTTGGGTTCTCAGTTAACTCGCTATGGCTACCAGATCTTTCGTTACCTCACCTTTAACAGTGAAGCTAAACCCTTTCCCTTTGCGGAATGGCCCACAAGTGAACCTGTTGATCTGGACCCTTATCAGCCCAGAGACCCTCTGGTTGACCAGGAAGAAACTTCTGGGAAAACCTCATGAGTAATGAAATGCTGTGGCCGCTAGCAGTCATGCAGCAAGGTGTGGATTTGTTTAATCGCCAGCTTTTGGCCAGCCAGTGCCGTTTGCTGCGTGATTACTTGAATGAACTCAATGCCAGCAGCCGGATTCCTCATGATGTTGATTGCCTGGAATTAGAAATTGGCGGCCGCCAGGCAGAGCTACTTAGCTTAAAAGCCAGTCATACTCAACGCTACCTGCTCTATCTGCATGGCGGTGGCTTTGCGTTGGGCTCTTTGGATACCCACCGAGAACTGGCCATTGCCTTTGCCCGCCATACTGATGCCCGCGTCCTGGTGATTGACTACCGCTTGGCACCTGACTACCCCTGGCCCAATGGATTTGAAGATGTGCAGGCAGCCTATGAGTGGCTGATCGAGCAGGGGGTAGATGCCTCCCGCTTGACCCTGGCAGGGGATTCAGCAGGTGGTGGTCTGGCCTTATCCCTGATGCAAACTCTAAGGCAGCAGCACAAGCAACAACCTGCAGCCTGTGTGCTTTTATCACCTTGGGTGGACCTGACTTGTAGTGGCACTTCCATGGAGTTGAATGCAGCAACCGACCCTGTATTGAACAAAGTGCAAATGAATGCTTTTGCAGAGCTTTATGCGGGTAAGAAATCCCTTGATAGCCCGGATATTTCGCCTTTATTCGGTGATCTTGAAGGCTTGGCACCTGTGTCTGTGCAGGTCAGTTTGCAAGAAGTACTGCTTGATGACGCCCGGCGCCTGGTTAAAGGGATTCAAAATGTCGGTGGCCAAGCTGAAATTAAAGAAATGGCTTGGATGCCCCATGTCTGGCAGCTGCTTTATCGCTATCTTCCACAGGCAGCTGCCAGTGTTCGCCAGGCTTCTCGTTTTCTAAAGGTGAATAGCCAAAGCTAAGCGGTGGCAGGCTGTTGAATCAGTTGCAGCAGCAGTTTGCGGGTGGCCTCCGGATTTTCCAAGGGAAACATATGACCTCCGGGAAGTTGCTGGCAGTTAAAGCCCATTTTTTCCAGTTTTTTCGCTCTGGCTGGGGTAATTAAATCAGTCTCACTGCCTCTAATCACGGTAACCGGCAGATTGAGTTTCTTATGACTGCCTGTTAGGTGATCAGCCAGATTGCGAAAAATAGCAACTTCCACTTTTGGCTCAAAACGTAATTTGATCCCGCCTTTGGGGTCCGCCTCTGTGCCTGCATCAACATAGTCCGCCAAGGCTTGCGGATGGAAATTCTGAAAGAGTTTCTTACCTTGAAAATAAGCCAGAGCACTGGCTTGGTCAGGCCAGTGACTGCGTCTACCACGAGTGATACCTGCGGGAGTCACTTTATCGATAAATCCCAAACGTTTGGCCAGTTTTAAGCCCAGACTATCCAAGCCAGTCATCAAGGGTGGGTCCAAGAGGATTAGCTGCTCAAACCTTTCCGGTTGTTCCAGAGCTGCAAGGTAGGTGACGACGCCACCCAGAGAATGACCGACACCAATCAGATGCTTGCCAGGAACCTGCTGGTCCAGATGGGCTAGAAACTCATGGGTCAAATTCTGCCAGTTATTGTTGACTGGGTAACTGGGGTGGTGACCCAAGCGATCCAGAGTTACCACGGGAAAATGGGTTTTCAAGGGCTCTAAAAGGCTGCGATAACTGCCTCCAGGAAAGCCGTTGGCGGGAGCAAAGTGCAAAATCGGTGTTGGCATAAGTAATCCTTAGTTTCAGCTTCAACAATCTTTATACGCCCGTTTAAATGAAATGCAAGGCTTCCGGTTTAGTAAAAATCCATTATCCTAGGAAGCTTTCTAGACGACTGAGTCTAGAGTCAATCAATTGAAAAGGAGATGAATAGCATGAGTTCTGATGATTCCGGATCCAACCAACCCAGTAACAAAGGCTGGCGTAACCTTCTGTTTATGCTGATTGCTTTGGCGGGTATCCTCTATGGTTTGGCGACCCTCTAATGCTGCTGGACACTCTGACTTTCACCTTGGAAGTAACCGCACCAGTTTTTTTACTGGTTTTCCTGGGTATTTTTTTCGCCCGCATTGGCTTGATCAATGATGAATTCAACCGAGTCGCTTCACGGCTGGTTTTCAATGTCACCCTTCCCTTACTGGTTTTTTTAAATCTGCTGAAAACTGATTTGAACCAGGTTTTTGCTTTGGATCTGTTGGTTTATGCTGCTGTGGTCACTCTTTTGGCTTTTGGCTGGCTGGTCTGGCGCGCGAGAAGTTTGCCGGATTTGGCAGATAGGGGTGTTTTTGTTCAGGGCGCTTTCCGGGGTAATCTGGCTATTTTAGGACTTGCACTGGCAGCCAATCAATATGGTGAAGCAGGCGTTGCCCTGGCCTCAATTCTATTGGCCTTGCTGATTGTACTTTATAATTTGTTGTCGGTTGTGGCCTTGAGCCTTTGGCGTAACACGGGGGGGATTAACTGGCCGCGCATGGGACTGGATATCCTTCGCAACCCCTTGATCATTGCTGTATTTTTGGCGGTTCCCTTTTCCTTGTTTGCCTGGCCTCTACCAGAAGTGGGGCTGCAAACAGCCAATTATTTGGCCAGTATGACACTTCCTCTGGCTCTATTATGTATTGGCGCGGCGCTGGACTTGCGTGCCTTGCGAGCAACCAGTAAGGCAGCCCTGACATCCACGGCCTATAAGCTGATACTCTTGCCGTTGCCCATGGTATTTGGTGCCTGGCTGCTGGGTTATGAAGGAATGACCTTGGGTGTTCTCTTCCTGGTTTTTAGTTGTCCAACGGCTGCAGCCAGTTATGTTATGGCCAGAGCCATGGGTGGTAATGCTGTTCTGGCGGCCAATATTGTTGCCCTGACAACCCTTTTTGGGACTTTAAGTATCAGTCTGGGTGTTTTTATTCTTCATTTTACCGGTTTAAGTTAGGAAAGCTTAATGTCTGTACTGCAACCCAGTTTGAATCCTACTCCTGAAGGCAGCACACCGCTTGTTCTGGAATTGCCCCATTTGCAAATGGCTGCCTTAGCCTGGGGTGATCCTGCAGATAAACCTCTGCTTGCTCTTCATGGTTGGCTGGATAATGCCATGACCTATGTTCACCTGGGCCCTGAGTTGGCTAAAGCAGGCTACTATGTTGTTGCCTTGGATTTTGCCGGTCATGGTTTTTCGGATTGGCGTCCGGCAGGTCAGCCTTATTTGTTGATGGAAAACTGCTTTGATGTTCAAGCCGCTGCCCTGGCCTTAGGTTGGTCGCGTTTTACTCTGGTCGGTCATTCTATGGGCGCAGGTGTCGCTTCCTTGTTGGCCGCGGCTCATCCAGAAGCGGTTGAAAAGCTAGTGATGATTGATGGCTTGGGAACGTTAACAACACCCGATGATGAAGCTGCAGCCCAAATGGGCCGTGCTTTGGGGCGTTGGATTGGTCACCAGCAAAAACAACTGCTCCAGGAGGAAGAACCAGCCTTGCCGAGTAAAATCTATGCTTCTATTAAAGAAGCAGCAGAAGCCCGGATGAAAGGCGTTGGCGCGGTTGACTATGAGGCTGCTCTGGCTTTGTGTCAGCGGGCGTTAAAGCAAGTTGATGAAGAGCACGAAGCGGGTGGCTGGTATTGGAGAAGTGATGCACGCTTACGGCACCCTTCACCCTGGCGTTTGACGGAGGCTCAAAATGAAGCCTTTATGCGTGCCATTCAAGCACCGGCCTTGTTGATTGAAGCAGAGCAGGGGCTACTGATTCAGCGTCCTGAAATAGAAACCCGTTTTCAACTTCTGCAAAAAGGGAGCAGACAGGTACTGACCGGAGGTCACCACCTGCATTTGGAAGAAGCGACAGCCGAGGCTAATGCAGCTGTCGTTACCGAGTTTTTACTTAAAGATCATTTGTCTTAAGTCGTAACTCTGTGCAGTAAAGGAGATCGCCATGCGCAAAAAACATCATACAAGTGTTGCTCTAGTACTGGGCTCTGGTGGCGCCAGAGGCTATGCACACATCGGTGTTATCGAAGAGCTGGAAGCCAGGGGTTACGAGATAGTGGGTGTTTCTGGCTGCTCCATGGGTGCCCTGGTCGGTGGGCTCTATGCAGCGGGCAAGCTGAACAACTATCGTGACTGGGTTAAGGGTTTGGATTATTTTGATTTGTTGCGTCTGGTTGATGTGACCTGGAGTCCTTTGGGTGCGATCAAAGGGGAAAAGATCATGCAAGTGATCGGGGAAATGCTGGGTGACATTAAGATAGAAGACTTGCCGATTCCTTATACCTCAGTTGCCACGGACCTGACCAAGCAGAAAGAAGTCTGGTTTCAGCAGGGTTCACTTGAAGAAGCCATACGTGCATCTATTGCAGTTCCTGGAGTTATCACACCTGTACAGCATAGAGGTAGAACCCTAGTCGATGGTGGTTTGCTGAATCCACTACCGATTACCCCCGTGGTCGCCTACCATGCTGATTTAATTATAGCGGTTAATGTCACTTCGCAAAGCTCAAGAGCAACCCTGCAGGAAATGATGCCAGACTGGGAAAATAATCCTGGCGCTGACCAGGAACCTGGCGCTGTAGGTGAATGGATGAAACGTGTCAAAGGGCGTGCGGGCCAGCTACTGGGTAAGCTGACTTTTTGGGATGAAGATGCTCAGGGAGCCAGTAGTGAACGTGAGGCTTCAGACACCCGCTGGGGTAAACTGGATGTAATTCTGCAATCCTTTGAGATCACCCAATCGGCTTTGAGTGAATATAAAGTTGCCGGCTATCCTCCCGATATTCTTATGGAAGTTCCGCGTACAGCTTGCAGTGGCTATGAGTTCCACAAGGCCAACCAACTGATTGAACTGGGGCGTCGGGTGGCGCGTGACAAACTGGAGTTATGGGAAGCCAGCGTTCCTATCAGGGAAGGGGATCTGGATGATATCGGCTAAGGTAGAACTAGATGCTCAAGGCACTTGGCTTGGATTTAAACGGCTTCTTCCCCTGTCCATGTTTGTTATCGCCTTTGGGATAGCCTTTGGGCTGGCTGCTGCGCAAACCGGGTTGAGCAAAACCGAAGCGATGTTGATGAGTGCCCTGGTGTTTGCCGGGGCCTCACAGTTTGCTGCACTTGAGCTTTGGCAACTGGAAATTCCTCTGTTGGCGATTATGATTACCACCTTTGCTATCAATGCCCGTCATCTATTAATGGGCGCTTCTCTTTATCCCTGGCTGAAAGAAGTTCCTGCCGCCAAACGCTATGGGATTTTGACGGTCATTAGTGATGCCAACTGGGCAATAGCCGCTCAGGAGTATCAGCGGGGTGAGCGTAATTTAGGTGTTCTTTTTGGCGGGGGGTTGGCGCTCTGGCTGACCTGGGTGACTGGAACCTGGATGGGGCTGGTTCTAACCCAGGGTATACCTGATCCTGAAGCCTTGGGATTGGATATGGTACTGGGCTGCTTTTTGCTGACCATGGCACTGGGTGGCAGCAAAAACTTGCGTAACCTGGTGATCTGGTCGGTTGCTGGTGCAACCTCTATTCTTGCGCTCTACTGGTTGCCTCCCAATAGTCATGTCGTTGCCGGTGCCTTGGCTGGCGGTCTGGTAGGTGCTTACTGGCTGGAGGAAAAAGATGACTCTTGAATCTGGCTTGGGTGTTGGCCTGCTGGTTATTGGGGTGATGACACTGGTTACCCTGACCACCCGCTATGGTGGCGTTTTCCTGATGTCTTTTGTCCCCATCAACCGCCGTGTCGAAGGCTTTATCAATGGCATGTCCGGTTCGGTATTGATTGCCCTGATATTGCCTATGGCTGTTGAAGGGGATCAGGCGGCACGCATGTCACTGCTGACCACTCTAGTGATCTTTTTAGTGGCGAAAAAGCCCTTGCCTGCTATAGGCGCGGGCATCCTCATGGCAGCAGGCTGGCGTTACCTGTTTTAGCCTTGCCATAGGCAGGTCTGGTTGCGACCAGCGTTTTTGGCTTGGTAAAGGGCTTGGTCGGCTCTTTCCAGCCACTGCTGGGCAGATACCAGATCAGGAGAAAAACTGCTGATTCCCAGGCTGATAGTGACCTGCAACACCAGGTCTTCATAGTGAATGCGAGTCGCTTCCAGTTTTTTACGTGCCCTTTCTGCGACTTCTAAAGCACCGGACGCAGGGGTGTCCGGCAATAACAAGACAAACTCTTCACCGCCGTAGCGTCCCGGGAAGTCGGTTTCTCGCGCTGTGCTCCGCAGAATTTTAGCCACCTCTCGAATCACTTCATCACCTGCCTGGTGGCCATGGGTGTCATTAACCTTCTTGAAGTGATCGATATCAAAAATAATCAAACTGGACTCACCACCACTGCGTTGGGCACGCAAAAACTCTTGATTCAAGCACTCTTCCCAATAACCTCTATTGAATAGCTCTGTGAGCCGGTCGGTACGGCTGAGCCTTGCTAGTTCAGCATTGGCTGTTTCCAGCTGCAATTTGCTAATTGCATTTTCGGTTACATCATAGACCAGCAAGCAGACTTGCGAAGTTTTGTTATTGCGGCCTTGCAAGGGCATCAGGGTCAGGTTCTGATACATGAGTTCAGAACCACCCGTTAGGGGTCTATAACTTTTGAAATCAAACAGGCGAGGCCTTTGTTCCCAGGTTGAGTAAGCAGGACTGCCCAGTTTAAAAACGGCATCCAACTTTCTTTGCAGCCAGGCATGAGGCAGCTTCGGAAACAAGGTTTTCAGGGTCTGGTTGAGTGCCTGCTTACTACGAATGCCTGAATGGTTCTCCATAAAACTGTTCCAAAGTAGAATCCTACCCTCTTGGTCAAGCACAATCAGGCCAACGTCAACCGTTTGGAGCATTTGCACCATCCAATGGAGATCATTCAGTTCCTTTTCGTCTTGAATTAGAGTCATTGCAGATATCCGGTTCTTTCAGTCAGGGCTGGCAAGGAGTTTTCAGTAAAAAGCAGTAAAAGATCACACTCAATATTTTGTCCCGGCAGGTGATAATCGATTTCCACGGCCAAGATCTTCTCATTTTTTTCCCGATTTTTAAGCAGCTGCTCTAGGGGTAGACTTTTACCCAAAATAATGGGATGGCCAAGGCTGAAGCGAACATCCAATTGTTTGGCAAAGCCTTTCAGGCAGGCACCACTTAACAGGCCTGCCAGATCAGTTAAAACTTCCAGTTCACTATTGCTATCTGCATTTTGTGTTTCGGGGAGTAGCTCAGCAATTGCGGGTAGACTTTCATCATCAATCAAAATCAGGGCTTCACCGGCAATACCTTCGCCATTAAAACCCTGAGAGATGGCCGAAAGACTGGATAGTTGCTTTGCTGCCAGGTGATCAGGGAGCTGGTTGTAGTTGACCAAATGAACTTTGGGCACGGGAAGGTGAATAAAGGTATTTAATAAATCACCCAATAACTTACCGGCCTGGCCCATGGCAATATTGACGGTTTCTTGAATTAAATCATTGAGTTCCAGTTGCTCATTGTTGAAGCGCGCCAGCTCTTCTTCCGTTTGCGGTTGGCGGCTACTAATAATGCCGTAGTTATTGAGGATCTCAGTGATAATTTCGGTGTTAATGGGTTTTTTGATGAACTCCAAGGCACCCAAAGCAAGAACACGTTTACGGGCTTCGGGCTGGATATCCCCTGAAACCACCAAAACCAAAGACGAAAGATCTTCTTTGCGAATGGTTTCCAGGACCTCAAAACCATCCATGACGGGCATGTTCAGATCCAAAAACATCAGGTCGCCCTTCCCGGCATGTATTGCATCCAGCGCTTCTTGCCCATTGTTGGCAAAGGTGACCTCAATATCCCAGCCTCCGGGTAGAGACCGGGCCAGTTGCTTGCGAGCCATTGCTGAGTCATCGCAGATGATGACAGGTAGGGTCATGGTGAATCCTTGTTGTGGTTAGATAAAGCTAGCTTATCCTGTTTTACAGTGGACTTATGTGATCTAGTTCAAGGTCAGCCAGGTTGCTTTGATTTCTGTGTACTTGTCAAAAGCGTGCAGAGACTTGTCACGCCCCTGCCCGGATTGCTTGAAGCCGCCAAAGGGTGCCGTCATATCGCCCCCGTCATAGTTGTTGATCCAAACGCTTCCTGCACGCAGCTCTTGAGCCGTCAAGTGGGCTTTGTCGATATCTTTTGTCCAGACAGCTGCAGCCAGTCCATAGATGGTGTCATTGGCAATAGCAACGGCTTCTTCGCGGGTTTTGAAGCTGATCACTGCAAGCAGTGGGCCAAATACTTCTTCCTGAGCAACACGCATGGAATTTTTGACTTCGGAAAAGAGCGTGGGCTCAGTAAAATAGCCACCGGTTTCCTGAAGTCTTGGTTGACCACCCAATTCCAGTTGGGCACCTTCTTGCTTAGCCAGGGCAATATAGTCCATCACCTTGGCAAATTGTTGCTGGTCGGCCAGGGCACCAAAGGTGGTGTTAGGGTCCAGAGGATCACCTGGCTGCCATTTGGCAAGAGCCTGTTTGACTTCAGCAATAAATTCATCCTTGATGCTTTCTTCGACCAGTAACCGGGTTCCAGCTGTACAAACCTGGCCTTGATTGAAGGCAACGGCCTGGGCAGCGGCACGGGCTGCTTTTTTAAGATCAGGTGCATCCGCAAAAACAATATTGGGGCTTTTGCCGCCAGCTTCCAGCCAAACCCTTTTCATATTGGATTCGCCAGAATAAATCAGAAGTTGTTTGGCAGTGGCAGTAGACCCGGTAAACGCAAGGCAATCAACATCCTGGTGAAGAGCCAGGGCTCTGCCAGCAGAAGCACCTAGACCGGGCAGGACGTTGAAAACTCCATCGGGAATGCCCGCTTCTTGGGCCAGAGCTGCAACTCTCAGGGCAGAAAGGGGCGACTTTTCCGATGGTTTAAGTAAGACGGAATTGCCCATCGCCAAAGCAGGTGCCAGTTTCCAGCTAGCCATCAGTAAAGGAAAGTTCCAGGGCACTATACAGGCAACAACCCCCACAGGCTCACGAGTAATCATACCCAGTTGATTGGCGGGAGTGGGGGCCAGCTCACCATAAACCTTATCGATAGCTTCAGCCGTCCAACGAAAAGCCTGGGCAGCGGCAGGAATATCGACAGCCTGTGAAAAACGGATGGGCTTGCCCATATCCAGGGTTTCCAATAAAGCCAATTCATCCCGGTGCTGGATTAAGAGATCAGCAAACTTGAGCAGAATTTTTTTGCGTTTTGCTGGGGGTAGAAGTCGCCAGTTGCCTTCCTGAAAGCTTTTCCGGGCCGCTTTAACGGCCAGATCCACGTCTTCTTCCTGACAGCTGGCAACACTAATCAGTTGGCGGCCATCCAAAGGGCTTTCACAGCGGAAGGTGGCGCCACTCAAGGCATCGACATACTGACCATTGATAAAGGCCTGGGATGGAAGCTCAAGTGTCTTGGCAAGTTGCTGCCATTCTTCGCGGCTGGTGGGTGAAGTCATGCCTGTCTCCTCTTGTCTTTATGGAGCTCATCCTAAAACATTCGCAGAGATTTTGCAGGCCGCATAAAAAAACCCGGCCTGCTAAGGCCGGGTTGGGATTGCTAGCTTGATCAATTAGCCAGCCAGATTTTTGTTCACAAAGTCCCAGTTAACCAGGGCCCAGAAAGCCTCCAGGTACTTGGGACGCGCATTGCGATAGTCGATATAGTAGGCATGTTCCCACAAATCAACAGTCAACAGAGCAGTCTGACCGTCAGTCATAGGCGTGCCAGCATTGGAGGTGTTAACGATTTCCAGCTCACCAGCAGCGTTTTTCACCAACCAGGTCCAGGAAGAACCAAAGTTATTGACTGCTTTGTCATCAAAAGCTTTTTGGAATTCAGCAAAAGAACCCCATTTGGCTTTGATGGCATCGGCAACAGCACCTGTAGGCTCACCGCCACCCTGAGGGCTCAGGCAGTGCCAGTAGAAAGTGTGGTTCCAAACTTGGGCTGCATTGTTGAAAACAGGGCCAGGGCCAGCAGCCTTGATGATTTCTTCCAGGCTTTTGCCTTCAAATTCTGTTCCGGGAACCATACCGTTCAGTTTGGTAACATAGGTCTGGTGGTGTTTGCCGTGGTGGTATTCCAGAGTCTCAGCAGAAATATGCGGTTCCAGTGCATTTTTCTCATAAGGCAGTGCAGGTAGTTCAAAAGCCATGGTTAGGTCTCCTTGTTCACTAATTACTCAAATTGAGTTGTGCTCATCAAAGCGGGAAGAACTGACTAGATGGTGACGTTACTTGGAAATTTCAACCGCCACCTGATACAAATCAATGAAAACATTAAGAATCATAGCACCAGCGGTAGCGACTGACAAATCCGAGCGGAGTACTAGGGTATTGGTTTAGACGTTAGGGGTAGCCGCAAGGGCCGACACTTGGCAGAATAGACCCTTTTACACCAGCCGGTTGAAAAAATGCCAGACCGTAAAGAACCAAGATTGATAATGCCGGAAGAGAAGTCAGCTTCCCCGCGTACGCCTAAAACAGAAACCACTTCGTCGACTTCGGCCAGTGCCAGCCAAACTCAGCCGCAACGTCAGGCTTCTGAAGCGGCCAGGGCTGAAGTGCGCAAAAGGTTGGCTGAAAAGGAAGTAGAAAGAAAACCAACTCGAGCCGAAGTGCCACCAACTAGGGCTACTCGAGAAAAAGAGGAGGCCAGTTATCGGGAACGCCCAACGCGAGAGCAGCCTGCTGACTCTTCCTCAACCTCCCGAGAGTTTCAGCAAACCACGGCTTCGGGCTATCCTAACGGCGGAGGTGGCGGGGGTAATGGCAGTGGCAACTATCCAACCCTGCCTCCTGATGGGGGTAAATCTTTTTCAACCCTGGCCTTGGTTGCATTAGTCTTGGCTGTGTTGGGCCTGGGTTTCGGTGGCTGGCAATTGATGCGCGCAGAAAACCAGCAACAGGCGATGGAAGCTTTGGCTGACCGTATCCAAGAGCTGGAAATACGCTTGTCAGAGACAGGGCAGGATCTGACCGAAGCTGGAAGCAGTTTTTCACAGCGCCTCAGGGCTCATCAAGAAAAGCTGGAATGGGCAGATGATGAAATTCGCAAGCTTTGGGTGGTCGCTCACCAGCGTAACCGTCCAGCGATTGCCGAATTGCAGGAAAAACTGGAAAAAGTCGAAGGTGACCTGGCCTCGACCCGGACTTCTGCCAATCAAGCCAACCAGAATGCCCAGCAGGCTGCTGAGCGATTGGAAAGAGCAACGAACCGCTGGAACGAGCAGTTGCGTGGTTTATCCAGCGAAGTTGAAAGCTACTCCAATCGCTTGGCAGAAATCAGCCTGACTACTTCGACGCTGAATCAGCAGGTTCGTGATCAAGACAGACGCCAGCAGGTAGAAGCCTTGAACCAGGAAGTCAGGGAGCTGCGTGGTCAGATAACCCAATTGACTCAACAAGCCAGTGCCGAGGTTCCTGAAGACCTGGGCGAACGCCTGGCTGAATATGAAGAAATTCTTGCTTCGCTGGAAGCCAGCCGAAGCCAGTTAACCAGTCGGGTGACCCGACTGATGGATGATGTGCGGGAATTACAGCAGGGACGTTAGTCGCCGGCAGGTAAACTTGCTATCATACGCCGCCTGAAACAGGAAACAGGTTTACATTGACTACTAATTTTGAGGTCGCGTTTTGACAAATCCGTCTACCGCATCTTCTGCAAATGCTTCGTCCACCAAACCGGATCAGGCAAAACGCCGTCGGCGCCGTAAGCCTTCAAAAGCCAGCGGCGGCCGCCGTCAAGCACCAGGGGCACGCAAGAATACAGGCAACCTGAATGTGGCCGAGGCTTTTAAAGCGCGCCAGGAACAGGCAAACAAGGCCCTGGGTGACTGGAAACTGGATGATTTTCAGGTTCCAGAAGAAAAAGGCAAGGTACGCTTTCATGACTTTAACTTGCCCTTGCCCCTGATGAAATCCATCAGTGAAGAAGGCTTCAGCTATTGCACGCCAATTCAGGCTGAATCTCTGCTTTACACCCTGCATGGTGTTGATCTGATTGGTAAGGCCCAAACGGGTACGGGTAAAACAGCTGCCTTTTTGATTGCCATCCTGACTTACCTGCTGGAAGAAGACTATCCAGAAGGCCGTAAAGTCGGTGCTCCCAGAGCCTTGATCCTGGCACCTACCCGGGAACTGGTTCTGCAGATCTGTAAAGATGCTGAAGCCTTGATACGCTATACACCTTTCAAACTCCTATCCGTTGTTGGTGGGATGGACTATGTAAAACAGCGTGATCAGCTCAGAGGTGAAGCCATTGATTTGCTGGTTGCGACTCCAGGCCGCCTCCTGGACTTCCATAACAAGAAGGATGTTAATCTGCGCGAAGTAGAAGTGCTTGTTTTGGATGAAGCAGACCGGATGCTGGACATGGGCTTCATTCCCGATGTTAAGCGCATCATCCGGGCAACGCCGCCCAAGGAAGAACGCCAGACCCTGCTCTACTCAGCTACCTTTACCCAGGATATTCTTAACCTGTCCGCCCAATGGACGGTTAATCCTCAGCGGGTTGAAATCGCTACCTTGATTCAATCAGCTGACAATATTGATCAGCATGCCTTCCTGGTTGCGGATAATGAGAAGATCAAGCTGCTCACCCGATTGGTCAAGCGTTGGAAGCTAACCAAGGTTATTGTCTTCAGCAATCGTCGGGATACCACCCGTGATGTCTATGAAGCCTTGAAAAAAGCAGGCATCAGTGTAGCCATGCTGTCGGGTGAAGTTGAGCAGAAGAAACGCATTTCCACTTTGGAAAACTTCAGGGAAGGTAAAACCGAAGTGCTGGTTGCAACTGATGTGGCCGGTCGGGGTATCCATATTGATGATATCAGCCATGTCATCAACTTTACCCTACCTGAAGATCCTGAAGACTATGTGCACCGTATTGGCCGTACTGGCCGTGCTGGCGCTTTGGGAACTTCTATCAGTTTTATTGGTGAAGAGGATGCCTTCGCCTTGCCAGCGATTGAAGACTACACCAAAAGTAAGCTGCCCTGCGTGCATCCCCCCGAAGATCTGATGCAGGAAGAAGAAGGTGCATGAAGCCTGAAGACCAGCTTCTGATTCAGAAGGCCTACCGGGAGTTTCTGGAAGGCCGTCAAGTCAAGCCGCGCGGTGGTCAGAAACAAATGATCGCCGATATTGCCAAAAGCTTTGCGGCAATTGCTGAAGACGAAGAGGGTCGCCGTAAAGGCAATAATCACCTGATTGCCATAGAGGCAGGAACAGGAACCGGCAAAACGCTGGCTTATCTCCTGGCTACCCTGCCTTTGGCGCAGGCTCGTGAAAAGCGGCTGATCCTCTCGACGGCAACCATTGCCTTGCAGGAGCAGCTGCTACTTCGCGATCTGCCTGATCTTAAAAAACTCACCTCGCTGGACTTTAACTTCGCCCTGGCCAAGGGCCGAGGCCGCTACCTGTGTACTGCCCAATTAAGCAAGGCTGCGGCCAGCCTGCGCGCCGCTGAGCCGGAATCTGAGAAAGCGACTCTAAGTCTTTTTGAGCAGGAGTTGCTTGCCCAGCCCCAAGCCAAGGATGAAGAGGTGCTGACGCGTCTGCTTGAAGACTTTGCCGGTGGTCGCTGGGATGGTGATAGAGACAGTTTGCAAGAAGCTGTTCCCCAGGATTTATGGAACCGCTTGACCACCGACCATCAGCGCTGCACCAATCGCCGCTGCCCGCATTTTGCTGCTGCTTGCCCTTTTTATAATGCGCGACGTGAACTGGAGCAGGCGGATGTGATCGTTGCCAACCATGATCTGGTTTTGGCCGACTTGGCTTTAGGCGGCGGGGCCATCCTGCCGGCACCTGAACAAAGCTATTATGTCTTTGATGAAGCCCATCACTTACCGGATAAAGCCCTTAATCACTTTGCCGCCAGCTTTCGGTTCAATGCCAGCCTGAAGTGGCTGCAACTCTTGAAGAAATCTCAACCTGATCTGCTGCGTGCCTTGGCGGCCAGTCCTTCAGCTACCAGTCAGCTGAATCAGATATTGGTGCCAGTGGATGAATTGGTTCGCGACCTGGGTGTTCTCTATTCACAACTGCTGGATGGGACGCCTTTCAAGGATTCCTATAATCCCAGTCAGCCCGTATTTCGCTGGCCCCAGGGCAAATTACCTGAAGAAGTGCGGCAGTTTGCCGGGCAGCTATTGATCTATTTTTCCACTCTTTGTCGATTACTGGAAAATCTGGTCAACCAGCTTAAGGAAGCTCAAGACCCTGAAAAAGGTTCTTCCCTGGATGCTGAGATTGCTGCTGAATGGCAACCCTTGCTGGCGCTCTTGCATTCACGGGCGCTGGCCGCCCATCAGCTTTGGAGCCTTTGTGCTGAGCCGGACCAAGAGGGACGTCCACCCCATGCCCGCTGGCTGACGCAGCATCGCCTGTCTGAAGGGGATGAGGATCTGGAGCTGGCAGCCAGCCCGGTCACAGCTGCCGGGGATTTGGCTTATCGTCTTTGGTCGCGTTGTTTTGGCAGTGCCTTGACCTCAGCAACCCTGACTGCCTTGGGTAAGTTTGATCGTTTGAAACAACGTACCGGATTGGCTGAGGCAACCCCTTGCCATTCCTACCCCAGCCCCTTTGATTATCAGCGTTTGGGTATTTTGGAAGTGCCCAAGCAGGCATGTGATCCCAGCCAACAGCAGGCACATACTGATGCAATTCTGGATTATCTGGAAACAGAGTTGCAGCACCCTCAGGCGGCTGCACTGGTGCTTTTTTCTTCACGCCGACAGATGAATGAAGTCTATGACGGGCTGCCTACGCAGTTGAAACGGGTAACCCTGACTCAGGATCAGCTGTCTAAAAACCGGCTGATTGAAAAGCACCGTGTCCGCATTGATGAGAAGAAGCCCAGCATTATTTTTGGCCTGGCTTCCCTGGCCGAAGGCATTGATCTACCGGGCAAGTATTTGACCCATGTGATTATTGCGCGCCTGCCTTTCTCCACCCCCGATGATCCGGTGGATGCAACCCTGGCCGAATGGATTGAAAGCACAGGCGGCAATCCCTTTATGCAGATTACCGTACCTGATGCCAGCGTGCGTCTGGTCCAGGCGTGTGGTCGCCTGATTCGCCAGGAAGATGACCAGGGTAAAGTGACTCTCTTGGATCGACGTATTCTAACCAAACGCTATGGTAGCCAACTGCTCAATAGCCTGCCGCCCTTCAAACGTCAGCTGAGCTGATTTTAATAGCCGGTCATTTCCAGAAAGCCGCGCCCCTGGTGGCTGCCTTCAAAAAAGATAGGGCCTTCCCAATAAGGAACCAGAGTATCCATAAAGGACTTGGCATTCAGAGGGCGGGTGGTGATATCCAGGTCATAATCAGCAATTTGCAAACGCCAGTGAGTAGGCAACTGGCGCCCGGCTACCCGGGTTAATTCCAGCGGCTGCATCTGGATTTGTTCAGGCTCTAAAGGCGTTGGTTCACCTGCTGCTGAAATCCAGGTACCTGAATAATAGTCCTTGCCGTCTTCCCTGAGCTGAAAGAGCATCACCTTTTCTCCCGTTTCCAGGTGCAATGAAAACCAATCCCAGCCTTCTTGCCCAGGTGCCAGGGGCTGGCTACTCCACTCTCTATCCATCCAGCCTTGCCCCCTGACTTGTAACTGCTGGTCATCCACCTCTATCTGGCCCTCCACCTTGAAAAAAGGCTGGCTGTAATACCAGGAGGCCTGGCCTTGTTCGGATTTTTGACTGTAGCCCTGGTCGCCCTGCAGTACAAAGGGCTGGTCGGTACTCAACTGCAAGCGATATGCAAAATCCTGATCAGAGGCATAAACCTCCAAGGGACTGAAAGACGCCTCCTGTTGACTGCTAAGCCGCCAAGAGTGAATCCAGGCTTTAAAGGGTTGAGCCTGAGCATCGGCTTCGCCTGTGCCGCCTCTGGACAAACGCTCGGCCTGCCAGTGATGAGTGGCCGAGGTGATGGCCGCATGGCCCATCCAAACCTGAGGTGTTTGCCAACCCTTGGCTTTACCCTGATTGGGCTGCAAAGCCTGGCGAAAAAGCGTCCATTGAATACCCCAGTCTTGGCCGTTTTCATCAGTAAGATTGGCTGTGACATACCACCATTCAATACGATATTCAGGATGGGCGCCTAAAGCTTCAGGAAAACGGATACGGTCATTTCGAGAAACCTGGGGATAGCCTTCAACTTCTGTCCCCAGGCCTGCAAAGCCTGATGGAGGTTCTGGTGCTTCACTGCAGGCGCTTAGCCCAAGCAGGAAAATCAGCAAATAAAGAAGTCTAGCGTTCATGGGCGAATACCTTGACCAAACGGGCACTGGCCCGACTGCGAAGCTGCCAACTGGGCCAGGCTGCGGCCAGTAGGGCAGCAAGGAGCGCCATAGCGACTGAAATACCAAGTTGGACTGGAAAAATATGCAGAGGCAGTCGCCAGCCAAAGGCTTGGACATTGACCACACTGACCAGGGACCAGGCGAGTAATAGCCCCAAGGGCAGGGCAAGCAGAGCGGTCAGCAAAGCCAGCAGTAGAAGTTGCAAAAGGTTGAGGCCAGCCAGCTGAGCCGGGCTGAGTCCCATCGCCCAAAGCGGTGCCAACTGGGGCAAACGCGCCTGACTGAGGGTTAACAGGCTAGTCAAAAGCGCTAAAGCAGCCAAGCCCAGAGTTAAATAGCTGAGTGCTGAGGTGGCATTAAAAGTACGATCAAAAACACCTGTTGACCATTCTTTGAGACTGGCCTGATCAATAACTCTCGAGCTATCCAACTGAAAGTTTGCACGCAGCTTTTCAACCCAAGCACTGGCCTGATCTTCAGCCAGGCGCAGAGCCAAGCTATGAATGGGTTGATCAGGCCAAAAAGTCAGAAACTCTTCGGCATTGATCAGCAGCTGTCCACGGGGATTACCATAGTCCGCATAGATTCCGGCCAGCTTTCCCGTTCTTATTCCCAGGCGAGTCGTCAGCTCCAGTTGATCACCCGGTTGTAATTGCAGGCGTTGGGCAAGCTGTTCGCTGGCTAGCCAGGCATTTTCGGAAAACACGGCCTGCCAGGGTTGATTGAGGGTTTGCAATAGTGGCCAGCTATCCCTGTAGGTAGCTGCATCGACCAGGCCACCTACTTCAACAGGCCAGCCTTCAATCTCCAGTTGAATTTGATACTGGGGCAGGATGGCTTCAATGGCCTCTTGTTGTTCCAACCAGCGGGTGATTTCTTCAGCCTGTTGTTGGGTTTCAGGGCGAATATAGATTTCTGCAGCTAGGCGTTGATCCAGCCAACCGGTAAAGGTTTTACGAAAGCCTTCCGTCATGGTGCCAACACCGATATTGGCAGCCTGCGCCAAGAGTAGGGCCATCAGGGCCAGAGACAAACCGGGTAGTTGCTGGCGTATATCCGCCCAAAACCACTGCTGCAGAGGACCGCGGGCCAGAAGGTTGGCCAGTTTGAGCAGCCCAAGCAACAACAGGGGCAGCCAGAGGGCGGCACTCAATAGCAGGCCAGCAAGCAGCAACAAGCCCCAAACCAGGCTGTCCCCCTGAAGCCAGGCCCAGGCAGCCACGAGTGCCGCCACGAGTGCCAAAACCCCCTGTAAGCGAACACGACGCTGTTCAGCCTGATACCAGGCTTGAGGACGGGCAAGGGCCAAGATTGGCAGACGAGCCGCCTTAAAGAGCCAGCTACTACCGGCCAGCAGTAGACCGCCAAAGCTCATCAGTAAGGCGGTGAGCCAGGTTGTGGGCTGCATTTCCAGTTGCCCGGATACCGGGGCTCCATAGAGGCTGCGCAGGCTGGCGGCAACATCGGGCAAGAGGGCCGCAGCCAGCCAGTAACCACTGATCACCCCAGCCAGGCCGCCAACTAAGGCCAGGCTACCCAGCTCAACCAATAAGGCCAGCAGAAGGCTGTTAAGGGTGATTCCAGAAGCTCTTAGCGTACGTAGCAATCCCAGGCGCTGCTCCAGTGCCAGGCCCAAGGTGGCATGGACAATAAAGAGACCAACTGCAAAGGCCAAAAGACCCAAAGCGGTCAGGTTTAAATGGAAGCTTTCAGTCAAGCGACCCAGATCAGCCTCGGCTTCACCCTGCTGCCAGATGAGCTGCTCTTCAATCGCTTCAGGAAGCTGTGGGAGTTGACCTGAATAGGGGGCAAGCCATTGTTGAGGAGCCAACAAGCGGGTGAGTTGATCAGGGCTGTGCAGTAGTTCTTGGGCCCAGCCAATATCGGTCAACAGCAGGCCCGGCGCCAAACCTTCCAGACTTACCAGGGGAGGCAGCTTTTGGCCCTGGGTGGTCAGTGGCCGTTGACCTGGCTGCCAGCCCAGCTCTTGCATTGTAGAGGGGGCAATTAGAGTTTGACCCGGTGCAGTGATCCATTGCTCCAAAGAAGTGCGTCCCAGAATTTGGCTGGCTGTTCCTTCCAGTTGCATTTGGCTGATAGGGTCCAAACCCAGAAGCTGCAAGCGCACTTCAGGTTCCTGTATTCTGATGCGTCCTTCGAGCAAAGGCACCAAAGGCCAGTCTTGAAGGCGGAGTTCCAACCAGAGAGCCTGGTCAAATGCCTGACCTCCGGGGGCTTGTAGATAAACCCCGGCCTGCTGATCAAAAAGGCTGGCGGCCTGATCATAGTTGCTTTTGGCTTGCTGATTAAGGCTTTGTACGCCTGTCCAAAGTGCGGTTGCTAACCATAAACCCAGCAATAAACTAGCCAGCTGAACCGGATGTCGCTTCCAGTGACTGAGTAGGCTGATCAGGGTCCAGTAAAAAAGCTTCATGCAGTGAGGGGTTCCAGTTGGCCGGAATGCAACTGCCAGGCGCTATCCAATTGCTTGGCCAGGCGCAGGCTGTGAGTCACCATCAAGAGGCTACAGCCACTGAGTTGAACCAATTGCAGCAGCAGTTGCATGACCTGGTCACTGGTGGCTTCATCCAAACTTCCAGTAGGCTCATCGGCCAGCAGCAGTTGAGGGCGGTGGGCCAAAGCTCTACCCAGAGCAACCCTTTGTTGCTGGCCGCCGGAAAGCTGTTCGGGGTAGCGTTCCTGCAACTCTTCCAAGCCCAGGCGTTGATTGATTTCATCTAGCCATTTTTTATCCAGGCAGCCGGCCAGCCGTGCCTGGAAGGCCAGGTTATCTTTGACCTTTAAACTGGGTACCAGATTAAATTGTTGGAATACCAACCCCAGGCGTTCACGACGCAGTTGGGCCTTATGCTTTTCATCCAGGCGGGTAATATCTTCACCAGCGATTAGAATCTGGCCTTCATCAGCTAGTTCCAAACCAGCGACCAGATGCAGAAGGGTACTTTTACCGCTCCCTGACTCCCCCATTAGAGCCAGGCTTTGGCCTGGATTCAGAGTGAGACTAAGCGGTTGCAAGACCTGCAACTTGCCCTGAGGAGTGAGGTAACTTTTGCTTACCTTCTGTAAAAAAAGTGCTGGTTTATTTTGTTGCATCAACTATCTTCTAATTTTATTGGGCTAAATTAAGGCTGAAATGCCTTAAAAATGTTGTTCCCTAATAGGTGTTTGTTAAGTTATGGTGATTTATATCAGAAACTACTCTTCGCTTACCAGTTGCCTTCATCGCCTATGATGCCCCTTTGTAGGTTAAAAACAAGGTTGTTGTTTTTGCTGTTGGTATTGATGACAGCAGCACCCATTAATGTCCTGGCCGCTGAGCAGGTCACTTTGCAACTGAAATGGCTGCATCAATTTCAATTTGCTGGCTACTATGCAGCCCTGGAAAAAGGCTTTTTCGCTGAAGAAGGCCTGGATGTCATCCTAAAAGAAAGAGACTTGAATGAAGATAATATTCTTCAGGTCCTGGAAGGGGATGCCGATTACGGCGTAGCTGATTCTATTTTATTTCTGTTTCGTGACCGGGGAATGGATCTCGTTCTGGTCGCCCCGATTTTTCAGCATTCCCCCAATGTTCTCATGACGCTGGCCTCTTCAGATATACGTTCACCAAGAGACCTGGTAGGGCGGCGTTTGGCCTTTTATGACAATGATACGGAGGGTGTGGGCATTTTGGCTATGCTGGCCAAACATGGTGTTTTGCGTGATGGCTTGATGCGCTACTCACTGAATGAACGCATGGCAAAACTGCTGGCTGGCGAGGTGGATGCGGTGACTGCCTACAGCACTAATGAGCCCTTTATATTCCGTGAAGCGGGTCATGGTATTCGAATTATTGATCCTCGCCATTATGGTATTGATTACTATGGCGACATTCTCTTTACCCATCGACAGGAAGCAGAGCAATACCCGCAAAGGGTGGAGGCCATGCGCAGGGCGGTGATTCGCGGCTGGCATTATGCCTTGGATAATAAAGAAGAAATCGTTGACTTGATTCTAGAACAATACAATACCCAGGGTAAATCCAGAGCAGCTTTAATGAATGAAGCCTATGGCTTGGAACCCAAGATAGCACGTCATACCATCGAAATGGGTTATCTGGATACTGGGCGTCTTGAATATATTCTTGATCAAATGGAAAGCCTGGATTTGATTGCAAGTAATGATCAAGGCGTGCAGGGTTTGGTCTTTGAGTCCGGCCAAAACTCAGGTTCAAGGCGGTTGAATTTAACCGAATCCCAGGAAGCTTTTCTAAGTCAGCATCAACGTCTTAGAGTAGCGGTGGACCCTGATTGGCCGCCTTTTGAATACTATGATGCAGAACAGCGGCTGCAGGGCATCAGTGCCGATTATCTTCGGTTATTAGAAGAGCGTCTGGGAATAGAGGTAGAGCTGGTGCGCGGCCTGACCTGGCCTGAAGTAGTCAAAGCCATTGCCAATAAAGAAATTGACCTGCTTCCTGCCGTCTCTTCAACACCAGAACGGCGCCAGTTTTTGAATTTCACTCAACCCTATGTGCGCTCACCCATGGTTATAGTGACGGACCATGAAGTTGATTTTATTGCCGATATGAACCAACTAAGGGGCGAAAAAGTTCTGGTGGTTGAAGGCTATGCATCTGATGAGATGCTCTCCACGCATTTTCCTGATTTGGATATAACCCGAGTGACTACCAGTATTGAAGGCTTAAGGCAGGTTGCGGCAGGAAATGCCTATGGTTTCGTTGGTAACCTGGCTGCTGCCACCCACCTGATAAGAAGTGATGGTTTGGCCAATTTAAAAGTGTCTGGCCAAGCGCCCTACTCCTTTGATCTGGGCATGGCGGTTAGAGATGATTGGCCAGAACTCGTACAAATTTTGGATAAATTCTTAGCCAGTGTCAGCCAGCAAGAGCATGCCGCCATCTATTCCCACTGGGTTGAGCTACCCGTAGAACAGGGTTTTCCCTGGCGAAGTGTGTTGCCCGGTTTAACGCTATTGCTGCTGGTATTGATCATTCTTGGGCTTTATACACTGCACCTGGCCAACTTGAATCGCAAAATACGTCAGGCGAATTCTCGTCTCTTTCAAGCGGAAGCTGAACTACGCAAGAAAAACGAAGAACTGGAAGAAGTTTCGATTACCGATAAGCTCACAGGCAGTTATAACCGTCATCATTTAGACCGTGTGCTTAATGAGCAGGCTGAGTTGGTCAGGCGGCATCAGCGCAGTCTCTCGGTGGTGCTCTTTGATCTGGATTTCTTTAAAGCAGTCAATGACCAGCATGGTCATCAATTGGGTGATGAGATTCTGAAAAAATTTGCCGTGCTGGTGAAAAGCAAAACCCGCAGCTCAGATATTTTTGGCCGTTGGGGCGGTGAAGAATTCTTATTGATTTGTCCAGAAACCAATAGTCAACAAGCTTGCCTAGTAGCTGAGAAAATTCGCATGGCATTGGAAAGCTATGAGTTTCCAGCCGGCATTCAACAGCGGCTGAGTGCCGGGGTAATGTCTTTGCAAGCGGGCATGACGATTCACCAGCTGCTTTCAGGTGCTGACTACCAGCTCTATAGGGCTAAAGAAGCGGGAAGAAACCAAGTCTGTTGTGACCAACCTCCGTCCCTGGAGATAAGTTAAAACCAGCATCAGGTACGGAACTGACTGACCTGACTATTCAGGTTTTCAGCTAGCCCGGCCAGCTCTTCACTGGCTTGAGTTGTGTGCCGTGCGCCTTCCTCGGTTTGTGAAGAAAGCTCGTTAATATTAACGACATTGCGATTGATTTCATCGGCTACAGCTGCTTGTTGTTCAGCCGCACTGGCAATTTGTGTATTCATATCGGCAATCTGTTGAATGGCCGCAGCAACTTCTTCCAGAGCCTGAGAGGTTTCCTGGGCATGGGTTACCGTTTCAACCGCCTGGTGGCTGCTTTGAGCCATGGCCTCAAATGAACGCTGGGCTTCTGAGGTCAGGCGCTCGATCATATCCCTAATCTCACCCGTACTTTCTTGGGTGCGTGCGGCCAGATTGCGAACCTCATCAGCAACCACTGCAAAACCTCGGCCATGATCGCCAGCTCGAGCAGCTTCGATAGCAGCATTCAGAGCCAGCAGATTGGTCTGTTCGGCAATACCACTGATCACATCCATGATGGTGCCAATATTCTCGGTGCCCGCTTTCAACTCTTCCAAGGTGCTGGCTGTCGTCTTGATGCTGGCATCCAGCTGGCCCAGAGTTTCCAGGGTTTCCTGAAGACGTTTCTGGCCGAGTTGAGTCTGATTGTTGGCTTGGGAGGCAGCGCTGGCAGCAGAAGTAGCATTATTGGCTACTTCCTGAACCGTGGCTGTCATCTCATTCATAGCTGTAGCAACCTGATCGGTTTCCTGGCTTTGTTGCTGCACGGTTTGCGAGCTCTGCTGGGTGACTGCAGAAAGTTCTTCAGCTGCTGCCGAAACGGATAAGGCAGACTCTCTGGACTCTTTTACCAAATCCTGGATTTTGCCGATAAAGCGATTGAAGGCCCGATTGATGTGCATGATCTCATCCTTGCCATCCAGTGGCAGGCGATGGGTCAGGTTGCCATCACCGTCAGCTATTTCACGCATCCGGTTGAGCATGTCTTTTAGAGGTGACTGGATAGAACGGGTAATCAGCAGTATCAGGCTTGCCATGACTAACCCGGCCAGGACAAAAATGGACAGCAGGTTGAAGGCATGCTGGCGAATTTGAGCATTTAAAGAATCCAGATAAAGGCCATTGCCAATAATCAAATCCCAGGGCTCAAAATAGACATAACGGGTGATCTTGCCGACGGGCTGGTCAAATCCGGGTTTGTCCCAAACATGGCGTACCTGGCCTTCGCCTTGATCAGCGGCACCTTCAAGAATATGCCGGAAAAAAGGGAAGCCTTCAGGGTCAGTTGCCTGGCTAAGGTTTCTGCCTGCTAACTGAGGCTGAGCACCATGCATCATGACCTCACCAGCACTATTCAGCATCCAGAAATAATCC
Organism: Marinospirillum celere; assembly: GCF_900112235.1. Classification (GTDB taxonomy): domain Bacteria; phylum Pseudomonadota; class Gammaproteobacteria; order Pseudomonadales; family Halomonadaceae; genus Marinospirillum; species Marinospirillum celere. Next base: position 346,044 of record NZ_FOLH01000001.1, read on the forward strand.
CGATCCTGATTGTTGGTAAAGCGCAGTTCACCAACCAGTTCATAGGCTTGTTGGCGTGCTTCCTGATGAGAAAGCTCACCGGCTTCTGCTTGTTGATGGTAATGAGCAACCGTCGTTTCCACTATTTCAAGCAGTTGACGAAGTTGCAGGTTTTTTTCATCTAGCAAGGCTTCACGCTCTTGCTGGATGGCCAGCACACTGACAATCAAAAGTGAGATGATGGCCAGGGCAAGAATAATCCAGAGACGAAAATTGATGCCGATTAACCTGAGCATTGCGAGCATAGAAACAGATCTCCAATCTGTAAGGAGTAGAAAAGTCGTTAACCTGTGCTGTTTTGCCCGGATGAGTCTTGTTGTTATTCAGTTATACTGGTAGGGGACATTTTATTGTTTGAGGAGAACACAGCGGTGCGCAAGTATGCCTGGGGTAAAGACCATCGACTAGTAGTGTAATTTGATGAATTGTAAATATATGTTTTAATTGTCAGGGGTTGGCAAATGAGTTTTTCAGCAAGTATTCATCCGGGCTTTTTGGGCGGGCTGGCACTGGTTTTTTGGTTGCTCTTTGTAATCCTGGCTTTGCTGCAAGTGCCTTGGAAAATCCTGTTTCGTGAAAAGGGACTGCAGCATTTGTTCTTGGGTAGTGTTCTGCTGGTTGCCTTTTTGTGGCAACTAAGGGCTGATATTAACTTTGCGGTTTCCATACACCTGCTGTTAGCAACCACTCTGACCCTAATGTTCTATTGGCCTATGGCGCTTTTAGCAACCAGCTTGGCTCTTCTTGGAGCAACGATGACAGGCCAGGCAGACTGGACCATGTTGGGAATTAATGGCTTGGTTGCCTGTGTTCTGCCGGTTTTTGTTAGCCACTGGGCCTGGCGTTTAGTGGATACCAAAATGCCAGCTAATTTCTTTATTTTTGTTTTGGTCGCTGGTGGTGTGGGTGCTGCTGCTGCAACTCTTTCTTCAGGGTTGGCAGTGATTGCCATTACCTGGCTTTATACCAGTGGCCATGAATTTAGCCGTCTGGCTAGTGAGTACTTCCTTTTTTTACCCCTGACACTGCCACCTGAAGCGGTGATCAATGGCATGATTATTACCGGTTTGACGGCCTTTATGCCGGATTGGGTGAGGGCTTTTGATCCGGCGCGTTATCTGGATGGCAACTGAGGCTTAACGCCTGACCGGGCGTTTCTGTAACTTGCGTTGTAGCGTGCGTCTATGCATTCCCAGGGCTCTGGCCGTAGCTGAAATATTACCCTCATGCTCATGCAGTACCTTCTGAATATGCTCCCAAGTCAGGCGGTTGACTGACATAGGCTGTTCAGCCAGAGGCGTATCCGGATTGCCTTCCTGCTTCTGAAAGGCGGCCAGAATTTCATCGGCATCCGCAGGTTTACACAAATAGTTGACGGCCCCCAGCTTAATAGCTTCAACCGCTGTGGCGATACTTGAGTAGCCGGTTAAAACCACTATCTTGGATTGGGGTGAGGCCTCAATCAACTGTGGCAGCAGGTTTAAACCCGAACTCCCTTCAAGCTTTAAATCAAGAGTAATATAGTCCGGCTCAAAGTCGCGGCTCTTTTCCAAGGCTTGATGTTCATCCTGAACAACTGTTACTTCATAGCCTCTTTTACTGAAAGCTCTGTCCAGAACCTGGCCAAAAACTTCATCATCATCTATGACAAGAATGCGCAGACTCTCTTCTACTGGGGCTTCACTACTCATGGGGCTCTACTTCTCCGCAGGATTTCAGGTTGCCTGATTGGCAAGTACCGGCAAACGTACTTCAGTGAGGGTACCACCCTGACTATGATTATACAGACGTACGGCACCGCCAAGCCGGTTTATTGTCGCATGAGTCAAAAACAGGCCCAAACCCAAGCCTTTGCTTTTGGTGGAAATAAACGTTTGGCCCAGGCGTTCAGCGATTTCCATGGGAATGCCGGGGCCCTGATCGTGAATTTCAATCTGCGCTTCGACAGCGCTCCATTCCATACTGATGGTTACAGGCTTTTTACCACTGGCATCAGCGGCATTATTCAATAGGTTGATCAGCGCCTGTTGCAGGGTAATATCAGCCAGAATCCAGGGTTCTGGCAAATCGATATCCGGCCAGTCGATGCAATAGCGCACATCGGGTCGAAGCACTTCCCAGTGTTCTAGAACATCTTTTAGAAAGTCTTTGATGGGTTTGGTTTCCGGGTTTAACAGCCGGGAGCGATCGGCATTACTGACCAGTGATTGCAGAGTGACCTTGCAGGTATCCACCTGATGTCTAAGCAGTTGAAGGTCAGCGAGTAATTCTGGATTATTTTGATGCTCATTGCTCATTTCCTTAAGTATGACCGCCAAAGTGGAAAGGGGGGTGCCCAGTTCATGTGCAGTTCCTGCAGCCTGGGTAGCCACAGCCATAATTTGCTCATCCCTTAAAGCCTGCTCACGCGTTTGGGAAAGATCAGCATCCCGGTTGCGCAGCGACTGGGCCATTTTGTAAACAAAAACCGTAATCAGGCCGGTACTTAAGATGAAGTTCGCCCACATGCCCAGAATATGCAAGCTTAAGCCTTCAGCTTCCTGATGTTGTCCTAACTGGGGGACGGGATGATGGAAAAACATCAGCAGGGTGTAAGAAGCAAGAATGTAACTGGCCAGTATCCAGGTGAAGCGCCAGGGTAAGGTGGCGGCAGAGATGGTTAGCGGCACCAGGAAATAGGAGATGAAAGGGTTGTTCGCACCTCCGGTCAGATAAAACAAAAGGCTCAAACCAATGACGTCAACCAGGAGGTGCAACAGGTATTCAATATCGGCCACCGGGCGCGGCCAGTTAAGCCGCCACCAGGTCAGTAGATTGATCATTGCCATGGCAAAGATCACGGAAAACACGGCAACGATGTTGAGCTGGAAGTTGACGACTTCCAAACCAAAAATAATGCCACCCAGAAAACCTGTCCAGGTAATCCCTCTGACCAGGGTCAGACGCATCAGGTTGCGACCCGGTGTGGAGAGGGGGAGGGGTTGGGTGTGAAGGGTTTCGTGCAAAATTCTGGCTCCTTGGGTCGAGGTCAGCGAGTTTAAGGGAAAAAGCTTTTTGCAGCCAGGTTCCCCTTGGCATTGTTTGTCGGACGTTTATCAGCGAAAATATCGCCCTTTTCCTTAATACCGATCAATGAGGTCTGGATGTCCAGCAAAGCCATTGCCAACGAAGTTCTCAAGCGGCGCACTTTCGCAATCATATCGCATCCTGATGCAGGTAAGACGACGATCACTGAAAAGCTACTACTCCTTGGGCAGTTGATTCAAACTGCCGGGAGCGTCAAAGGTAAAAAAAGTGACAAGCATGCGACTTCTGATTGGATGACCATGGAACAGGATCGGGGGATTTCCATTACCTCTTCGGTGATGCAGTTTCCTTTTAATGGACGGCTGGTCAATCTGTTGGACACGCCAGGTCACGAAGACTTCTCGGAAGATACCTATCGTACTCTGACTGCTGTGGATTCGGCCTTGATGGTTGTGGATGGTGCCAAGGGTGTAGAGGACCGCACCATCAAGCTGATGGATGTTTGCCGCTTGAGAGATACGCCTATTTTTTCCTTCGTCAACAAGCTGGATAGGGATATACGCGACCCTATTGAGCTCTTGGATGAAATAGAAGAAGTCTTGAAAATTAAGGCGGCCCCCATCAACTGGCCAATCGGTTCCGGGCAGTGGTTTAAAGGGGTTTACAATCTCTATAACGATGAAATCCATATTTTTAAACCTGGACAGGGTCATCTGCTGGCTGACGACCAACGTATTCAAGGGCTGGATTCTCAGGAAGCCAGGGATTTTCTTGGCGACGATTATGAAGAATTGGTTGAAGAGTTGGAGCTGGTCCAGGGTGCTACTCACGCCTGGGATCAGGAAGCTTTTATGGAAGGTAAGCTAACCCCAGTCTATTTCGGTACAGCATTGGGTAATTTTGGCGTACGTGAAATGCTGACCGATTTTGTGGAGTGGGCGCCTTCCCCTGCCGGCCGGGCCACAGAAACACGCCAGGTTGCCGCCGATGAAGAAAAATTCAGCGGCTTTGTTTTTAAGATTCAGGCCAATATGGACCCCAAGCATCGTGACCGCATTGCCTTTATGCGGATTTGCTCAGGCAAGTATTCGCGGGGCTTGAAGATGCGTCATTGCCGTATCGGTAAAGATGTTCGGATTGCCGATGCGGTCAACTTCATGGCTGGTGAAAGGGAACTGCTGGAAGAGGCCTGGTCAGGCGATATCATTGGCCTGCATAACCATGGGACGATTCAGATCGGTGATACCTTTACAGAGGGTGAAGAGCTGAAGTTTACCGGTATTCCCCACTTTGCGCCTGAGCTCTTTAAATTGGTCCGGCCTAAAGACCCCTTAAAAATGAAGCAGTTACAAAAGGGCTTGCAGCAGCTTTCTGAAGAAGGTGCTGTGCAGCTGTTTCAACCTTTCAAAAATAATAATCTGGTCTTGGGTGCAGTTGGCCAGTTGCAGTTTGAAGTGGTGATGTTCCGCTTGCAGGACGAATACAAGGTGGACTGCCTTTACGAGCCGATAAGTGTCCAGACAGCGCGTTGGGTGGATTCTTCTGATGCCAAAAAACTGGAAGAATTCAAACGCAAGTCAGAAGAAAATCTGGCTCGGGATGGTGCCGGTCTTTTGACCTATTTGGCACCGACCCGAGTCAATTTGCAGTTAGCGCAAGAGCGTTTTCCAGAAATCGAGTTTCACTCGACCCGCGAGCACTGACTTAGGGTTATATAGCCTCATGCCAGTCGCGATGCCGTTGTTGGCGTGGCTGCTGGCTGGGGCGGGCCTGGGTTGGAACTAAAAGTTCCAACTGCTTACCATTCACTTCCAGCTTGGCTTTGCCCAGGCCTTCACTGGGTGGCATTTCCAGCAGCTTGCTGGAAATCCGGTAAACCAGTTCGCCATTGGCCAAATGGAAAGGAATCCACAGGCTTTCCATCCAGCGGTAACCTGAATGCAGCGTGGGTGTTGGCAGAGTAAATCTGGCCCAGTTGATTCCAGCATCAAAGGCACCGGCATCCTTCATCCACTGATAAAGGTTCATTGCTGTGTCATTTAGTAACGGCAGGTAGGTGTTACCTACTAACTCTTCTCGGCTGCGACAGCCGTTAATGGCTAAAGAGGTTTCCGAGGCTGCTAAAACCCTGAGTTGGCAGTCAAGGATAAGGGCAAAGTGCAAATCCATATTGACACTTTCCAGAAGGGGCTCATCCATCTCCATAAGTGGGGCGGAAAGAACCTGTTCCAATTCTTTACGGTAACGGGCTGAAGGTGTGATATGGCCTCTTTCCCAGCGGGAAACAGCACCCTGATCAATATTCAATAAATCTGCCAATTGTTGCTGGGTCAGATTTTTTGCCCGGCGCAGTCTTTTGATACGCTCACCTAAATCTTGCATGATGAAGTCTCCGTCACTGGTTACCTGCCTGAATTTTTATTTTATGTTATTCATTGTATATAGCAGGCAACGGATTGGCATACCTAATATCAGGGATATACCTCAAAGCTTGAACTGGGTCACAGTTTAGTAAACATAGGTTTCAGAGCTGTGACGAATTCAACATGCAATTATGATTCCAATAAGGCATTTTTATTGTTCTTTACTGCAAACAGTGGCTGAAATCTTGGAAAAATGGACTATATGACCAGCCAAGCTAGTAGTTGACGAGAGATCGCTCAAACGAAAAAAATCGCCAGAAGAGGGCAGGCGGATGAGGGAATAACGAATAGGGTGCGCTTCTAGGGAGAAGCCGGGCGTTACTCAGAAGAGGTTGCCCGGCTTATCTCTTGGTGCTTTAGGAGGCTTTACAAGTAGCGGCAATGGCTGTGCACAGGTATTCCAGGTTTTGTTGGTTATAGCCGGCAATGTTCATGCGGCCGCTGGAAACCATGTAGATGCCAAATTCTTTTTGCAGACGCTCCACTTCCTGGGGCTTGAGGCCCGAATAGGAGAACATGCCCTTTTGTTGAGCCACGCAAGCAAACTTCTCAGCCAGGCCGTGAGGTTCCAGCGCCTTTACAAAATCCTGGCGCAGGGTATTAATCCGCTCACGCATCTCGGTGACTTCTTCTTCCCATAGCGGCCTTAGCTCTTGGCTACCAAGAATGGTGGCAACAATAGAACTGCCATGAGCCGGTGGGTTGGAGTAGTTGGAGCGAGCAACAACAGCCAATTGGCTGCGTACCTTTTCCATATCATCAGCCGTTGCTGCAACAGCAATAAAGGCACCTGTACGCTCACGATAAAGGCCAAAATTCTTCGAGCAAGAGGCTGTAATCATCACTTCGGGCAGGTGTTCTGCAAGCAGGCGAACAGCCCAGGCATCCTCTTCAAGCCCTTCACCAAAACCTTGATAGGCAAAGTCCAGTAGGGGCAGAAGTTCACGCTCTTTCAGTACTGCCAGTACTTCTTGCCATTGTTGTTGGTTGAGATCAAAGCCGCTGGGGTTATGGCAGCAAGCATGCAGCAGGACAACATCACCCTGGGGAATCTGCTTTAGATCAGCCAAAAGGGCTGGAAAGTCCAATTGGTTACTTTCAGTATCAACATAGCGGTAACTGGCTGTTTCCAAACCAGCCGCCTTGAAAATAGCCTGGTGGTTGGGCCAGGTGGGGTTGGAAAGCCAGACTTTTTTCTTGGCGTCGATACGCTTGATAAAGTCCCCAGCCAGACGGAGAGCACCGGTGCCACCAGGCGCTTGAGTCAGGCTGGCTCTTTCCAGTAAGGGAGACTGCTGGCCGAGCACCAGAGGAAGCAGGTGTTTGCCAAAAGCAGGATCACCATGGGAGCCGATATAGGCCTTGGTTGTTTCACTTTGCAGTAACAGAGATTCAGCTTCCTTGACCGCCCGCATAATGGGCGTTGTGCCTTCAGCATCTCGATAAACGCCGACCCCTAAATCAATTTTGTTGGGGTTGGTGTCTTTATTAAAGGCTTCAATAAGACCGAGAATAGGGTCTGCTGGCAGGCGTTCAACGTTTGCGAACATCATTTATCCTTCTGAGTTGGACTTGTGAGCATTGTAAACCACGCTGGGTAGATCGCAACTGGCTGCTTGGCCTTTACCGCGTGATTTGGCTAGATACATGGCATTATCAGCTTGAGTCAGTAGCTGGTTGGCAGAGGTGCCTTGATCAGGGAAAACAGCAATACCTATGCTGGCACCTGTACTTAATGTCGTATCTTGCCAGGGAAAAGGTTGGGCCAGAAGCTGGTTGAGTTTTTCAGCCAGCTGGTAGGCTTCGTCTAAAGTAGAGTGGCTGGGGCTGAGCACGATCAACTCATCACCGCCGAGCCTGGCTGCCAGGTCTTCTTTTGGCAGCAGCTGTTCAAGGCGCTGGGCTAATTCAACCAGTAAGGCATCCCCGGCATCATGTCCATGGGTATCATTAATAGCCTTGAAGCCATCCAGATCAATGAAAAGTAGAGAGAAAGGCTTGCTGCTTGCGGCCTCGCAGGCTTCCTGAAGCTTACGGGTCAGTTGGCTCCGATTGGCCAGGCCGGTCAAGCTGTCATGTTCGGCAAGGTGGCGCACCTGCAGGAGTTGATGATGGTTTTGCAAGGCAATGCTTGCCAGTTGGGTGCTGCGTTCCAGTAGTGTTTGACTGCCAGTAGGTGTGCTTGCATCCTCCGGCCAACCCAGTTGAAGAACACCGGCCAACTGCTCATCAGCAGTGATCAAAGGGCAGGCCCACCAGCCAGGTGTTTTTTGCAGTTCCTGGCTTAAGGCCGCTAAGCTTGCTGGCGAGGTGGAGTCCAAACTGATGTTGGAAGGTAAAAGCTGATTCTTGGCAGCCAGGGGGTTAACCAAACCCTGTTCTGCATTTAGTAAGAGTAAGCCTGCCTCGGCACCTGGTGCCAGTTTTTCAATACCTTCACAAAGCGCCTGCCAAACCTTGTTGATGGGTTGGTTATGCGCGACTAAAGACAGTATTTCCTTTTCAAAGCGCAGCAGGGCTTCTGCTTCACGCAGGTGAAGTTCGCGACGAACTGCGCTGCTGACATCATTGATTTGCAAAAGGCAGGCAGCCTGGCCCTGATACTCAAGGGGCCTGATCATGATGGAATGATGCAGCTGTTGGTCTTTGCCTGGTTGCTGAAGAGGAAGCAAGTAGGGGTGCAATTGATGAGAAAGTCGTCTGGATAGCTTGTTTTTGCAGGCTTCTTTAATAGCATCCTGCAGCGCTTTGGAAGGCTGCGTGGTAAAGAGCAGGTGTAGCTGTGCTTGGCTGGCTTCATGGCTGGTTATGCCCGTTACTCTTTCCATCCAGGCATTCCATAAAAAAATCTGGCCCTGATCATTACAGAGAATCAAGCCTGTTTCCAGCAGCCCAAAAATTTTCTGAAGCGTCGGGTCGGGTGGCATTTTAGGGTCAGGGTCAGACATCATGGGCCTAGCAGGTCAGCGAGATACTCTTGCAAAGCTATATGAAAGCCGTCAGCACTTCTAAGGTCAATAATAAATGCCAAGTAGCCTTGCAGGTTGCGCTGGCGCAAAGAAAAATCGATTTGTACCAGCATGATCAGCGAGTCTTTTTGATCGCAAAGAATTTCCAGCATCTTCTTATGATCGCCGCTGTAAGCTTCTGGCAGAGACGTGTTAATTTCACGTTTGAGCAGATTGGCCAGAGAGGCCAGGCAGGAGTTCAGGAGAATATTGCCCAGTTCAGCCAGGGTATCCTGCTCCAGTTCTGAAATTTCGCTCGCGCTGAGCTCATTGCCAACGACAATGCGAACCAGCTCCAGGCTGCGTTCTTCAGGAAAAATGAGAGCGGCCTTGCCACTGATGAAGCCGTCAAAAGCCTGGGTAACCCCAGCAAGGCTTTTGGGAAGCAGTTGTTTGAAGGTGTCCTCGGCAGTATCCAGCTGCACAAAGTCCACCTTGGGAACGGATAAGAGAACTTCATCCTTAACCAACTGGGAAAGGGCGCTGGCTGCACGCCCCACGCCAAGATTCATCAGTTCAACAATGGTTTCCTGTTCATCATCAGAAAAGATTGGGCTCATAAAGGTGCCTTAGCTGTTGATGAGCTGATTGAGTTGCTCTTGAGTAACTGGCTTGCCCAAAAACTTCATGCCCTGCTGGGCTGCTCTTTCCTGAATGGCATCCTGCACATTGGCAGTGACCAATACTAAGGCTAGATCAGGCTGGATTTTTTGGATTTCACTCGCCAGCTCAATTCCATCACGGCCTGGCATATTGTAATCAATCAGCGCCTTATCAAAGGTGTGCTCTTTGACCAGATCCAGGGCTTCATCAGCATTGGCGGCTTCCTGAATTTCCACTTCCTGGCCACATTCTTTAATGAGATGTTTGAGGGTCAAACGAGCAACACGGCTATCATCAACCAGCAAGATTTTTAATGCTTGGGGCATGGGTGAGTCCTGAGCGTTTAGTATTTATGAAAGGTAGCTCATATTAATGATTAATCCAGGTGGCTGTCGAGTCAGACTTCACGTTTTTCGCAGGCTTCCAGGGTATTTTCCAATAAACTGGCGACTGTCATAGGACCAACGCCGCCGGGCACAGGTGTGATCCAGGCAGCGCGCTCTGCAGCGGCTGCATATTCAACATCGCCAACCAGGCTGCCATCTTCCAAACGATTAATGCCGACATCAATAACCAGGGCTCCGGGTTGGATCCATTCACCTTTGACCAAGCCTGGTTTGCCAACACCGACGACGACGATATCCGCAGCCGCAACTTCAGCTTCCAGATCTCTAGTGAAACGGTGAGTTACCGTTACAGTGCAGCCTGCCAGGAGAAGTTCAAGAGCCATGGGGCGCCCAACAATATTGGAAGCACCAACAATAGTAGCTTTCAGGCCTTTTAGGTCGATATCCAGGCTTTCCAACAGGGTCATGATGCCCTTGGGTGTGCAGGGGCGCAAAAGCGGTTGGCGTTGAGCAAGGCGGCCCAGATTATAAGGGTGGAAACCATCGACATCCTTAGCAGGGGCTATGCGCTCCAGTAAAGGGTCGGCAGATAAATGTTCGGGAAGGGGGAGTTGTAAAAGAATGCCATCAACTTCAGGGTCGGCATTGAGCTTATCAATCAACTGTTCCAGTTCCTGCTGGGAAGTGCTGCGATCCAATTTGTGTGAGGAAGAAAGGATGCCAGCCTTTTCGCAAGCAAGATGCTTGTTGCGAACATAGACTTCAGAGGCGGGGTCACTGCCGACCAAAATAACAGCTAAAGCGGGCGCTCTTTTGCCCGAGGCCAAGCGTGCCTTAATTTGTTGTGCTACCTTTTCACGGATATTCAGCGCTATTTGCTTGCCATCAATCAGTTGGGCGCTCATTGAGTGTGTTTTCCTGCGTCGATGAAGTAAGTGAATATTAGAATGCCTCTATTGTCGCATGAGTCGATGATCAGGGAAACTCCAGGAAAGGGGTGGCGGCCACTGGGGTATAAAAAGATAAATTATTTTTGCTTCAAGGGGTTGACCCAAAAATTTAACGCCCTATAATGCGCATCTCGTTGGCAGGCACTTCTTCGCAAGAAGTCTGGCAACAAGAAAAACGGGGTATAGCGCAGTCTGGTAGCGCGCCTGCTTTGGGAGCAGGATGTCGGGGGTTCGAATCCCTCTACCCCGACCATTTTTTTAAATGGTCAGGCAGGTCAAAAATCCGCGCCTATAGCTCAACCGGATAGAGCAACGGCCTTCTAAGCCGTAGGTTGCAGGTTCGAGTCCTGCTGGGCGCGCCAGGCGCCTGTGTTTAAGTTGTGGTGAGCGTAGCTCAGTTGGTAGAGCTCCGGATTGTGACTCCGGCGGTCGTGGGTTCGAGCCCCATCGTTCACCCCATTCCTAAGTCTGTATCTCTCTCCTTTCTTTATTAGAGTAAACGCCGTAAGGTGTCCTTTTGCATTCTTATGGATTTGATGAATGCGGGTTATTAAGGCACTTTTTTATCGCTAGCGGCTTGCTGCCTAGCCCAGTAACTCTTAAAATCCCTCTTTTAATCTCAAGACTTGTCGCTTGGATTTTAATTTTTTGCAAAAGCCCATTTAGTGTTTAACGAGGATCATCCATGCAAGTTTCCGTAGAAACGACTTCCGCGCTGGAGCGCCGTCTGACCATCCAGGTGCCGGCTGAAAAGGTCGATAGCGCTGTAGATGCCCGTCTGAAACAGACCGCCAAGAAAGTCAAAATTGACGGTTTTCGTCCAGGCAAAGTACCTATGACTGTTGTAAAAAGTCGTTTCGGTGAAAGTGTTCGTCAGGAAGTTCTATCAGAACTGATGCGCGAGCACTTTGTTGAGGCTGTTACTCAGGAAAAACTCAACCCTGCAGGAACTCCTGAAATTGAGCCCCTGAAAATGAAAGCGGGCGAGCCTTTTGAATTTGCAGCCAAATTTGAAGTCTATCCTGAAATTGAAGTGAAGACTCTGGAAGGTGAAAAGGTTGAGCGTCCAGTTGCTGAAATTCAGGATGGCGACCTTGAAGACCTGATTACTGATTTGCGTAAGCAGCGTGCCACCTTTGAAGAAGCCGATAAGGCCGCTGAACAAGGCGACCAGGTGAACCTGGATTTTGAAGGCTTTGTTGATGGCGAAGCCTTCGCTGGTGGCAAGGCAGAAGGTCATGATCTGGTACTGGGTTCCAACTCTTTCATTCCCGGCTTTGAAGACCAATTGGTTGGCAGTAAAGCGGGTGAAGAGAAAGACGTTACAGTGACCTTCCCGGAAGACTACCAGGCTGAAGATCTAGCCGGTAAAGAAGCAACCTTCAAATGCAAAATCAATAGCATCAAAGCCCAGAAGCTGCCTGAACTGAATGATGAGTTTTTTGCTGACTTTGGTGTAACTGAAGGCGGTGAAGAGGCTTTCCGTAAAGAAGTTCGCAAAAACATGGAAGCCCAGCTCAAGCAGGCCATCCGTAATACCACCAAGCAGGCGGCTTTTGATGCACTGATGAAAGCCAACCCCATTGAAGTTCCTGCTGCCCTGATTGATAACGAAGTTGATAACCTGCGTCGTCAGGCTGCCCAGCAATATAACCTGGGTGAAGACTTTGATATCAGCCAGATTCCAGCTGACCTTTTCAAAGACCAGGCCAAGAACAATGTCACTCTGGGTCTGCTGGTTGGTGAAATCATCAAAGCCAATGAAATGCAGGCAGATGATGCCGTAGTTGATGGTTTGATCAACGAAATGGCTCAGTCTTACCAGGAACCTGAAAAAGTTGTTGACCATTACAAGTCTAACCCAGAAATGCTGCGTCAGGTTCAGGCCGCTGCCCTGGAACAACAGGTTGTTGATAAGCTCTTGGCTGAAGCGGAAGTGACTGATGTCACGAAAAGCTTCAAAGAGCTGGCAATGCCTGCTCAATAAGCCAGCAGCTGGTCTTTTTAGGCTTGCTTGGCAGTAAAGACCGGCGCTTAGGCGCCGGTTGTTTTTTTGGGGTAGAGTCGAATTCCTGGTGGAATTTATTTGCAACCTCAGTTAGTTTAGAGGCTATAAAATCACTTTTGGCTAATAACGGGATAAAGATGACTAAAAGTCTGGATATTCAAAATGCCGGCGGACTGGTACCCATGGTGGTTGAGCAGTCTGCTCGTGGTGAACGTGCCTATGACATCTATTCACGTCTGCTTAAGGAAAGGGTAATCTTTCTGGTCGGGCAGGTTGAAGACTACATGGCTAACTTGATAGTAGCCCAAATGTTGTTTTTGGAATCGGAAAATCCCGATAAAGACATCTATCTTTATATCAACTCTCCGGGTGGATCAGTCACTGCAGGTATGTCGATCTATGACACCATGCAGTTTATCAAACCTGATGTTTCCACCATGTGTATCGGCCAGGCAGCCAGTATGGGTGCTCTTCTGCTGGCCGGTGGTACTGAGGGTAAGCGTCACTGTCTGCCTAATTCACGCATGATGATTCACCAGCCATTGGGTGGTTATCAGGGGCAGGCTTCTGATATCGAAATACACACACGCGAAATTCTGGGTATTCGTGACAAGCTCAACAAAATTCTTGCCCATCACACGGGTCAAAGCTTGAAAACCATTGCCAAGGATACGGATCGTGATAATTTCATGGATGGGCCTACAGCAGTGGATTACGGCCTAATTGATTCAGTATTGGACAAGCGTCCAGAATAATCGCTTCAAAGAAGTGAATGGGGTAGAAAATGACCGACGGCAAAAAGAGTAACGACAAGCTTTTATATTGTTCATTCTGCGGAAAAAGCCAGGATGAAGTCAAAAAGCTGATAGCAGGGCCCTCGGTCTACATCTGTGATGACTGTGTTTCCCTGTGTACCGACATTATTCGTAATGAACTGCAAGACGAAGAGCTGGGCGAAGAAAACGAGCGCTTACCAACACCCAAGGAAATTCGTGCTCACCTGGATGATTATGTCATCGGCCAGGATCGGGCAAAAATGGTGTTATCTGTTGCTGTTTACAATCACTACAAGCGCTTGCGTCCTGGAGCCAGCCGCGGAGACGATATAGAGCTGGGTAAAAGTAATATCCTGCTAATCGGTCCCACCGGCTCCGGTAAGACGCTGCTGGCTGAAACCCTGGCCCGAATGCTGAATGTGCCCTTCACCATGGCCGATGCCACCACTTTGACCGAAGCGGGTTATGTTGGTGAAGATGTTGAAAACATCATCCAGAAACTGCTGCAAAAGTGCGATTATGATGTTGAACGGGCGCAGCGTGGCATCGTTTACATTGATGAGATCGACAAAATCTCCCGCAAATCGGACAACCCTTCCATCACTCGTGATGTTTCGGGTGAGGGTGTCCAGCAGGCCTTGCTTAAATTGATTGAAGGCACAGTAGCTTCAGTTCCTCCTCAGGGTGGTCGTAAGCACCCCCAGCAGGAATTCCTACAAGTGGATACCAGCAACATGCTGTTTATCTGTGGTGGCGCTTTTGCTGGCTTGGAGAAGGTCATCAAGGCCCGCACCGAGAAAGGCGGTATCGGCTTTAGTGCAACCATTGCCAGCAAAGAAGATAAAAGCCTGGGTGAGTCCCTGGCGGATATCGAGCCGGAAGATCTGGTGCGCTTTGGTCTGATTCCTGAATTTATTGGACGTCTGCCTGTAGTTGCCACCCTGTCCGAATTGGACGAGGATGCCCTGATTGAAATTCTGACGGCACCCAAAAATGCCTTGACCAAGCAGTACTACAAGCTGTTTGAGATGGAAGGCGTTGAGCTGGAATTTCGTGAAGAGGCCTTACGTGCGGTTGCCGAAAAAGCACTTGAACGTAAAACAGGGGCTCGTGGTCTTAGATCGATCCTGGAAGCCGTGCTTCTGGATACCATGTATGAAATTCCTTCCCTGGAAGGGGTCTCAAAAGTGGTTCTGGATGAAAGTGTCATCAAGGGCGATGCTAAACCCCTCATGCTTTACGAAAACGATGAAGTTGAACAACTGGCCGTCAACCGTGACTAAGCTGGTATGAAGTCTTCACCCTGGTTACGGTAAGGAAAAAAGGGCCTGGTGCCCTTTTTTTCTGCGTGAAGATCTGCTGAATGATCGAATCAAGAGGTACTCCTGCGATGTCGCAGCAAAAGAAGTCATCCGAGAAGCAAGTATTTGAACTTCCACTCCTGCCGTTAAGAGATGTTGTTGTTTATCCGCAAATGGTGATCCCGCTGTTTGTCGGTCGGGAAAAATCAATTCATGCTCTGGAAGCGGCGATGGCTGCTGATAAGAAAGTGTTGCTGCTTGCTCAAAAAGATCCGGAGATGGATGATCCAGATGCTGAAGATCTCTACAGCATAGGTACTCAAGCCACTATTCTGCAGCTACTGCGTTTGCCAGACGGAACAGTGAAAGTACTTATTGAAGGTGAGCAGCGTGCCCGTTTATTGGAAACATCAGAACACCAGGACTATAACCAGCAAAATGAACTGGTCGAATATGTCGTGGCTACTGCTGAATACCTGGGTAGCGAAGTCCTCTCCCAGCGTGAACAGGAAGTCCTCACACGCGTTCTGTTGGGTCAGTTTGAGCAGTATGTAAAACTGTCCAAAAAAGTGCCCAATGAAGTACTGACCAGCCTGCAAAATATTGAAGATCCAACGCGTATGGTGGATACCATCTCCTCGCATATGTCCTTGGGCGTCAAGGATAAGCAGGAGTTGCTGGAGTTGGATCGGGTTAGAGACCGTATTGAACGCCTGATGTCCCAGATTGAAGAGGAAATCGACCTTCTTCAGGTGGAAAAGCGCATCCGTTCGCGGGTCAAGCAGCAGATGGAAAAAACCCAGCGCGAGTACTATTTGAATGAGCAAATGAAAGCCATTCAAAAAGAGATGGGTGATCTGGACAATGCGGGCAATGAAATTGAACAGCTGACCAAAAAAATTGAAGACTCTGGCATGTCGGCTGAAGCCAGAGACAAGGCCAAGACGGAGCTTAACAAGCTGAAAATGATGTCACCGACCTCAGCCGAAGCCACAGTGGTCCGTGGTTATCTGGACTGGATGGTCAGCCTGCCCTGGAAAAAAAGATCGCGTGCCAGTATCAACCTGGAAAAAGCCGGTGAAATTCTGGATGCCGACCACTATGGGTTGGAAGAAGTTAAAGAGCGCATTCTTGATTACCTGGCAGTCCAGCAGCGGGTTAAAAAAATCAAAGGCTCAGTGCTCTGTCTGGTTGGCCCTCCTGGCGTCGGTAAAACTTCCCTGGGGCAATCCATTGCCCGAGCAGTGAATCGTAAATACATTCGTATGGCCCTGGGTGGCGTCCGTGATGAAGCTGAAATTCGCGGTCATCGCCGTACCTATATCGGCTCCATGCCTGGCAAACTGGTTCAAAAGCTTTCCAAGGTGGGTGTTCGTAACCCCTTGTTTTTGCTGGATGAAATCGATAAGCTGGGTATGGATCACCGTGGCGATCCGGCATCAGCACTGCTGGAAGTGCTGGACCCTGAACAAAACAGCAAATTCAGCGACCACTATCTGGAAGTCGATTTTGACCTTTCGGAAGTGCTTTTCATCTGCACAGCCAACTCCATGAATATTCCAGCACCTCTGCTGGATCGCATGGAAGTCGTTCGGCTGCCAGGCTATACCGAAGATGAAAAGAGCAACATTGCCGAGCGCTACCTGCTACCCAAGCAAATGAAAAATGCTGGACTCAAAGACAAGGAAGCTAACTTCCAGGATTCAGCGATACTGGAAATGATTCGCTACTATACTCGCGAAGCCGGGGTGCGAGAACTGGAGCGCCAGATCACACGTGTATGTCGCAAAGTGGTCCGCGAAATCAGTGAGGGTAAGGTTGAAATTCCCGTAGTAGTTGGCCCTGAAGAAGTTGAGCACTACCTGGGCGTTCGCAAATATAGTTATGGTCTAGCCGACCAGGATAACCAGGTGGGTCGGGTTACTGGCTTGGCCTGGACCAGCGTTGGTGGTGAGCTGCTCAGCATAGAAGCAGCTATCATGCCTGGTAAGGCCCGTCTGGTAAAAACCGGCTCTCTGGGTGAAGTTATGCAGGAATCCATTCAGGCGGCGCTTACCGTGGTTAGAAGCCGCTCTGCAGCCCTGGGTATCGACCCCGAGCTGTTCGAGAAAAAAGATATCCATATTCACGTTCCTGAAGGGGCGACGCCCAAAGATGGTCCAAGTGCCGGTATCAGCATGTGCACAGCACTGGTCTCTGCCTTTACCGGTATTCCAGTGCGCTCAGAAGTGGCCATGACCGGTGAAATTAATTTGCGCGGTGAAGTCATGCAGATCGGTGGCCTGAAAGAAAAGCTTCTGGCTGCACGTCGTGGTGGAATTAAGACGGTTTTGATCCCTCAGGAAAATGAACGGGATCTTAAAGAAATACCAGAAAGCATCAAGGGTCCGCTGCAAATCCTGCCGGTTAAATGGATTGATCAGGTGCTGGAAGTGGCTCTCACCGAGTTGCCAGAGCCCTTCACTGCTCAATCCTTGAGCAGTTCAGAAGAGAAAACCGGTGATTTAAGGCCAGGAACCCATTAAAACCGCAATTATTTGCCATGAGGGTATTTCCCTAGGGCCGGTATAAAGGCTAAGATACCGGCACTGCGGCTTGCTTAACTGCTAGGGCCGTAACCCTCAGGCCACTTAAGAGTTGGCTTGACAGTTTTTAAAACTAGTTGGTATAACGTTCTCGTAGAGAAAGTTTACAAACCGACATTTAATTTGAATATTTGATGCATTCTGGTCGTTAAGCCAAGTCTTTACGGAACAGAAGCTTGTTTGAAACCTAACTAAGGGGTGGAAGAGTGAATAAGTCAGAACTGATCGATGCTATCGCTACCAATGCAGATCTTCCCAAGGCTGCTGCAGGTCGTGCACTGGATGCCATGCTGGATGCTGTTACCAGTACTATGCAAAAGGGTGACAGTGTTTCCCTGGTAGGTTTTGGCACCTTCTCAGTAAAAGAGCGTGCTGCCCGTACTGGTCGTAACCCACAAACCGGTGCAGAAATTCAAATCGCTGCTGCTAAGGTCCCCAGCTTCAAGCCAGGCAAGGGTCTGAAAGACGCTGTCAACTAAGCTTGAACCTTGCTGCTTAGAGAACGCACCTTCAAGGGTGCGTTTTTTTTATCTCTTGCATCAGGCTGCATTGGTTGTTGCTAGTGAAGCCGGTATAATCGATTTTTCATTTTGGCTGTGGGTAGACTGAGGGCTGCATGCTTTTAAAAATCAGAGAAAAGTCCAGAGGCATCATTGCCTACTTTATCGTGGGTCTGATTGCCCTGGCATTTTCCATGTGGGGTATGGATTCACTCTTTACGGCCATGCGCGGTGATCCTAATGAAGTGGCCAGCATCAATGGTGAAAGCATCAGTCAGAGACAGGTTGATCGCTATGCACAACAGCAAATGCGTCAGCTGATGCAAAGTGGGCAGATCGATCCTGACCGAATAGATATGAATCAACTGCGGCAGTTTGCTTTGAGTCAACTGGTGCAGGAAGAGCTCCTGCGTCAGCAAGCTAAGCAACTGAACATGCGTATTTCCGATCAGATGCTGGATCGTCAACTGGTCCAATTTGATGCCTTTCGTAACGATGCAGGCCGCTTTGACCGAGAAATTTACACTCAACGTCTTCGCCAGCAAGGTCTCTCGCCCAGTGACTTTCGCGCCCAATTACGTGAAGATCTACTGAACCAGCAGCTTCTGGATGGCTTTGCCGTTTCAGAATTCATGCTTGATCAAGAAGTTGAAGACTTCCAGCGCTTGGTTGGTCAGCAGCGTGATTACCGTTACTTTCTGATTCGTGCTGAAAACTTTATGGATCAGATTGATATCAGTGATGCTGATGTGGAAGCCTTTTATGAAGCTGAAACGGAACGTTTCATGGCTTCCGAAAGGGTCCGAGTGGACTATTTGATTTTTGATCCTTCCAGTTTACTTGCAGGCATGGAAGTCACAGATCAGGAATTGGAAGAAGAATACCAGCGTTTTGCCGCAGCTTTTGGTGGTGGCAGCAGCTATTCAGCTGCCCACATACTGCTGAGCTTCGACAATGCTGCAGAACGCCAGCAGGCTTTGGAAACTCTTGAGCAGGCACGGGACGAAATCCTGGCTGGAGCGGATTTTGGCGAGCTGGCCAGTGAGCTATCTGAAGATCGGGTTACAGCGCGTCGCGGTGGACAACTGGGCACCATTGAAGAAGGCAGCCTGGATCCTGATTTTGAACAGGCGCTTTTTGCACTGGAAGAAGTTGGTGATCTATCCGGCGTAGTGGAAACAGACTTTGGCTTGCATTTGATTCAGCTGACGGATCTGGAGAGAGCTGAAGCGCCGCCTTTCGAAGAAGTTAAAGAAGAGCTTCGCGAGCGCCTGCTGGCCCAGCCTTTGCGTGCCGCAACCAGTGATAAGCTTGAAGAACTGAGCAATCTGAGCTTCAGTTCTGAAGCCATCAGTGAAGTCGCTTCAGCAACCAGCCTGGAACTGCAAACCAGTGATTGGTTGATTACCGATCAGCTGGAAGGCTTTTGGGCCGAAGCTGATGTAGCCGCAGAACTCTTCTCGGAAGAAGTGATTGAGGATGGTTGGATTACTGAGCCGCTGCGCTTAGAAGATGGCCGTTATCTGGTCTTGGCTAAAAATGACCACCAGCCACGTCAGGCAAGGCCTCTGCAGGAAGTGGCCGATGAAGTTCGTGCAGAGCTGAAAAGGGTAGAAGCCCAGGCTCTGGCTGAGCAGGAAACTGAACGCCTGCAACAGGCTCTGGAAGCAGGTGAAAGCCTGGATGTTGATTGGGAAACCCTGGAAGCGGTCAGCCGCAATAGTCGCTCAGTGAGCCGTGAAATTAATCAGGCAGCCTTCCGAATCAACCTCGACGAAACACCAACGCGTTTGGTCAGCCTGGTCTCTGGTGATGTGGCCCTGATAGAGCTATTAAATGTGACTGAAGGTGAAGTCAGTACTGACCCAGACGAAGTGCGTCAGATTCGGCGGATGCTGGCTGAAGACAAGGGTAACCGCCTGCAAAGTCAGTTTATCCAACAACTGGAAAGCAAAGCGGACATAGAGTACCGCTAAGCACTTCCCAGCAAGCAAAGCATCAAAAGCCTCTGACACTTGTCAGGGGCTTTTTTTGCGATATACAAAATACCAGGCCAGGGCCAGAAGTTGGCAAGCAATCACGGCGCCGAAAGCACTGAAATAGGCCATTTCAGGGTAACGCCCGTCAGCATCCGTTGACCAAAGCCCGATCAGCACTCCCAAAAGCCACTGAATCAAAAATGCCGAAGCGAATACCAGAAGATTTAAAGCCGTGTTCACCCGGCCGGCCAGCTTCTGTGGAAATTGCTGTGAAAGCCCCGCGTACATCAAAGTCCCTGAACTGCCGAAAAAACCCAGCAGTACCCAAAGCAGGGTGGGTGGCAAAGGCCAGCGCAGCAACATGGCCACTAGTCCCAGAGCAAAGATCAGCATACCAGTCAGACTAACCTGAGTGGTGGTAAAGCCCAGATTGATCAGACGACTCGCTAACCAGCCAAGCCCCATAAAACCAGCGACCATGCCTGCGGCAGATGCAAACAGAAGATCAGCTGTTTCTGTCCCTGAAAAACCCAGCATCTCTCTAAGCCAGATACCGGCCCAAAGACTAAGAAAGGCAATATAAATAGCCTGATTGAGTACACAGGCCGGGGCGATACGCAAAAAGGCAGGATGACGAAATACAGCTAAACTTTCTTTGATTTGTACACCCAGTGAATCCTGGCTACGACTAGTGGCTGAAAGAATGCTCGGAACCCGCAAGCGTACCAGCAGGGCGATGGCCAGGGTTAGTAGTGCCAAACCTACAAAGAGACCCCGCCAGCCGAGCAAGGGAAGCAACCACTCAACGGGTGCTGTTGCCGTCAAGGCACCTAGGCCACCACTAGCCAACTGGAGGCCATTGATCAAAGTCAGTCGCTCAGCAGGCAAAAGAGCCGCATAAGCACGGAAGGCAGCCATCAAACAGGCCGAGACACCCAGACCAATCAGGCCGCGGCCTATCCAAAGTTGACTGGCTGTTTGGGCCATTGCAAAGATAAGGGAACCAGCCGCTGCTATCAGTAGAATAGATGCAGCCACCTTGCGTGTATCATAGCGGTCGAGAAGAACCCCAAGGGGTAGCTGGGCCGCTGCGAAAAAGAGAAAGTAGGCACTGCCAATCCAACCTAGACTGGCCGGACCCAAGCCCAGCTCCAAGGCAACAGGCTCAGCAATGACACCATTGACGACCCTGAAGAAATAAGAAAGATAGTAGCCTAGGGCAAAAGGCAGGAAGACATGCAAAAAAAAGCGCGGAGTCAGATTCACGGAAGCTCTCTTATTAAAAACTGAAGATGCACCAAAATAAGGCGCTGGATAGCTTTTGGCAAGTAATCCGTGATCTGCTAAAGT
This sequence comes from Marinospirillum celere, assembly GCF_900112235.1. Classification (GTDB taxonomy): domain Bacteria; phylum Pseudomonadota; class Gammaproteobacteria; order Pseudomonadales; family Halomonadaceae; genus Marinospirillum; species Marinospirillum celere. The sequence goes on from NZ_FOLH01000001.1 coordinate 366,940, forward strand.
TCGCACCCTATAAATATACCTTTGAGATGAAGTTATGCTAGCTGGCCGTTTAATGCTGGACCTTACTGGAACAGCACTAAGTTCTGACGAAAAGTCCTTGCTGCAACATCCCGCTGTTGGTGGGGTGATTCTCTTTGCTCGTAATATTCAGGATAAGCAGCAGGTCGCAGAATTAACCGGTGAAATTCGTGCCCTCCGCCCTGAACTGCTTTTGGCGGTTGACCAGGAGGGCGGCAGAGTGCAGCGGCTGCGTGAGGGCTTTACGAGGCTTCCACCTTTGCGTCAGTTGGGCCATCTTTATCAACTGGATCCCCTGGCAGCTAGTCAAGGAGCCCGCTTGCTGGGCCAACTAATGGCTAGTGAAGTTCTGGAGGTGGATTTGGATTTCAGCTTTGCACCTGTGTTGGATATTGATTACCAGCAAAGTGAAGTCATTGGCGACCGGGCTTTTGCCAGCGATCTGCCCAGCTTGATCGCCTTGGCAGAGAAATATATTGAAGGAATGCAACTTGCAGGCATGGTTAGTGTCGGTAAGCATTATCCGGGGCACGGCTATGTGGCAGCTGATTCGCATACCAGTCTGCCAACAGATGAACGCTCTTTGGAAACCCTTCGTTCCAGTTGCTTGCGTCCCTTTGCTGCCCTTGCCGAAAAGTTACAGGGTATAATGCCAGCTCATGTGATTTATCCTGCAGTTGATGATCAACCTGCAGGTTTTTCAAAAAAATGGCTGAATTTGCTGCGTGATGAGCTGAATTTTAGCGGCATGATTTTTAGTGATGATTTGGCAATGGCAGGAGCCAAAGTGGCAGGTTCCTACCCTCAAAGGGCAAGAGCTGCCTTGGATGCGGGCTGTGATCAGGTTTTGGTATGCAATGACCGCGCTGGTGCCCTAGAAGTGCTGGCTTGGATGCAGGCCGAACAAATAGAGCCCTGCGAGAAGGCGGCAATGCTTCACTCACGGCTCCCAGTGGCTCGCAATTGGCTGGACTCGCCTGAAGCGCTAGTGGCTCGCCAACTTGCCGAGCAGCTGGTTGCTGATGATTTGCAGGCAGCACGTCAGTTGATGGTTTGTTAGCAAAGGATCTAAAATCAATGAGTGAATGGATCGAGAAAGTCTCATCTATCGGTGGCTTGATTCCTGCAGAGCAGGTTTGGATACTGCAGGTTTTTGTGGTGATCTTCGCTGCCCTCCTGGCCAATTATTATGCCCGGCGTTTTTTTGATAAGTTGGAAAAACGCTTTGCTGAAACCAAAAACCATTGGGATGAACTTTTTCTAGAGGCAGCCCGCAAGCCAGCGGCGCTTTTCATCTGGGCACAGGGTTTGTTTTGGGCATTGGATATTCTTAGGGCCAATGCCGAAGTGGATCTTTTTGATGCCGTCGATCCGATACGCCGGGTCACGGTTATCGTTTTGATTACCTGGTTTGTGGTGCGCTTCGTCAGTGGTATGGAAAAGCAACTGATGGAACCTGGTGAAGTTCGTAAACCCATGGATGCCACCACCGCTAAGGCAATTAGTAAGCTGCTCAAGGCTGCCGCAATTATTACTGCCGCCTTGGTGATGCTACAGACGCTTGGCTTTTCGGTTTCTGGTGTGCTGGCTTTTGGTGGTATCGGGGGTATTGCGATAGGCTTTGCAGCGCGGGACTTGCTGGCCAACTTTTTTGGCGCTCTGATGCTCTACTTTGACCGGCCTTTTGCCGTTGGCGACTGGGTGCGCTCACCCGATCGGGAAATTGAAGGCACCATTGAGGATATTGGCTGGCGACTAACGCGGATTAGAACCTTTGATCAGCGTCCGCTTTATGTACCCAATGCCACCTTTGCCAGCATTGCCGTCGAAAACCCTTCGCGCATGTTTAACCGGCGGATTTTTGAAACCATCGGCATCCGTTATCAGGATGCTGATAAAATGCAGCGAATCACCGATCGGGTCCGTCAGTACCTAATCGATCATGAAGACCTGGAAACCGAGCACCAAACACTAATTGTGAATTTTAATAGCTACGCGGCTTCTTCACTCGACTTTTTTATTTATACCTTTACCAAGACTCGCGTCTGGGAGGACTTTCATCATATTAAACAAGAAGTTCTCCTCAAGGTATTTGAAATCATTCGAGAGGAAGGTGCAGATATTGCTTTCCCAACTCGTACACTACATCTGGGTGATGGCAATCCTGAAGCTTTCATTCCACCATCTAACTAAGGCACCTCATGCAAGAAGAAATGCTGACCGAAATTAACCGCATCAATCAGGTTCTGGCTGAAGCAGACTGTCTGGCTGATGAACACCAAGTAGCCAAGGCTTTTGATAAGATGGCTGCCGAAGTCACTGAGCAGCTGAAAAATGCCATGCCAGTTGTTTTCTGCGTGATGAACGGTGGCTTGTTTACTACCTCCGAACTGGTCAAACGCCTGAAGTTTCCCTTGGAAATGGACTATATGCATGCCACACGTTATCGCCGTCAAATTAAAGGTGGTGAACTGCATTGGCGAGTAGAGGCTGAAGTCTCCATGAAGGACCGCAGTGTTCTTATCGTCGATGATATTCTGGACGAAGGCGCAACTCTTGCTGCTATTCTGGACCATTGCCGCAAGCAGGGTGCGCGCGATGTTAAATGCGCTGTCCTGGTCGATAAAAAACATGACCGCAAAGCAATTGAGGGCTTTAAAGCTGATTTCACAGGCCTGGAAGTTGAAGACCGCTACTTGTTTGGCTGTGGTATGGATTACCAGGGTTATCTGCGTAATCTGCCTGCCATCTATGCTCCCAAGGGTCTCTAAACCATGCTGGCGATCATTGGTGGAACTGGCTTGACCCAGATGCCAGGAGTAGAAGTCCTGGCTGAACATTCAGCAACCACCCCTTTGGGTGAAGCCTCTTCGCCAGTCATAGAAGCTCGCCTGCAAGGTCAGCGACTGCTTTTTCTGGCCCGCCACGGACATCCTCACCAGCTGCCCCCGCACAAAATCAACTATCGCGCCAATCTTTTGGCTTTAAAGGCAGCCGGAGCGACTCAAATTCTTGCCATCAATGCGGTAGGTGGCCTGGACCCCAAACAAGGGCTCGCCAGCCTGGTTCTACCTCATCAAATTATTGATTATACCTGGGGGCGGGAGAGCACTTTTTATGATGGTGACTACCTGCCTTTGGAACACATCGATTTTACCCATCCCTATTCAGTCGAGCTGAGTGAGCGCCTTTTGGCTGCAGCTCAGCAAGCTGGTGTGCAGCTGTATCAGGGGGGTGTTTATGGTGCGACTCAGGGTCCACGCCTGGAAACGGCTGCTGAAATCAGGCGGATGGCTCAAGACGGCTGTACGCTGGTTGGTATGACGGGGATGCCGGAAGCGGCTTTGGCCAAGGAACTTGCTTTTCCCTACGCTTGCCTTGCCATTATCGTCAACCCGGCTGCAGGACTGGGTGAAGAAGAAATCACGCTGCAACAAATGCAGGGTGCCCTCAGCCAGGGAGTGGATCAGGTCATGACATTAATTAACGCTCTGCTTCGTTAGCTGTATCTTCTTCAGGAGCTCGTTCTATCCGAATCAGTAAGCCAAGATAGGGGCTATCAATAAAGTGCAGCTCACCACTGCGCATTCTGCGTCTTTGCTTCATTTGTGCCGATTCTTTGATTTGAAACTGCTGACCAGTCATCAAGGGTGAAGCAGACTCTTGATCATCTGCCAAGCGACCTGATAAGTGTTTGGACAAGGAATCTTGATGCTCCAGGCTGCTGCGGTTTTGGATGAGTAGCTGATTCAATGCAGAAGAGCCTGGCTGTTGTGCCAAGGGCTCGAAAGTATGCAGATAGAGATCTGTTTCCAGATGCAGATAGCGAGCCACACTGAGTTTCAGTTGGCCGAGGAGTTCAGGTTGCCCGCCATAATAATCACCGGCTTCGATTAGTAAAGGCACGCTGCGATCTTCCCCAACCACATGCATCTGCCAAGCATCATGGAAGAGTAGCCGATAATCACTACTACGCTCCAGCGCCCTGGCTTGGCGATTGAGTTGCAACTCTCTAGGTTGGTAAAGCTGTAATGGGCCCTGGTTCAACCTGGCCCAGTAGGGCGAAGGACCCACCATATAGGCAGCAGTTTCCAGTGGCTGGAATATCTTGGGGGGGCCAGGAAGTTCAGTTGCCCCTGAACCTGGCTGCTGGCTGAAGATCAAGACTTCAATGATGTAATCCCGCTCATTACGGTGGGGGACCAGCTCATCAAGTTCATCGGCGACTACCGCTTGCCAGGGTAGCAACATACCTATCAAGGCAACCAACAACAGAATTAAACGCATTGAGAACCACTTCCTGGATTAAACAGAAACGAAAGGTTAGGGCTTTGCTCGCCTGAAGTCAAAAGCTGCCTAGCGCCTAAACAAAAACAATAAAAGAGAAACCACCAAGCTGACCAAGAGCATACTGGTAATCGGCAAGAAAAAAGTGAAGCCTGGCTTTTGCACGATGATATCACCTGGCAAGCGGCCCAGAGGTAAATGCTTCAACCAAGGCCAGGCCAAGGCGATCAGAATCAGGATCAGACCTATAATAAACAGCAGTCTTTGCATTTAAGCCCTCCCATCTAAGCGGTCATGGCATCCAATAACTGCTCCAACGCACTAAAGCATTGGTCAGGGGTTTCCATAGAGCGATTAAACTTCAGGGTTTGCCCACCGTCCAGTTTATACACTCTAGGCTGCTGTTGAACCATTTGTACCAGTTTAATGGGCTCAATTTTTGGCTGATCACCAAAGTGCACCACACCGCGATCCTTGCCGGCATCAATTCGTGCCAGTCCCAGGGCTTCCGCCTGGTGTTTGATTTCGGTCAGACGGAAAAGATTTTTGGCAGCATCTGGAAGCAGGCCAAAGCGGTCGATCATCTCTACCTGCAAATCCTTGAGCCCGGCCTTGCCTTTGGCACTGGCAATCCGCTTGTAGAGTTGCAGGCGCAGATTAACATCAGGCAGGTAGTCTTCAGGAATCAGCGCGGGCAGGTGGAGGTTGATTTCTGTACCCTTCTGCAGCGGTTGATCCAGGTTGGGTGTTTTGCCCTGGCGGATGGCTTCTACGGCTTCTTCTAGTAGTTCCATATAGAGGCTGAAGCCCAGGTTTTCGATCTGCCCACTTTGTTCTTCACCCAGCAGCTCACCAGCACCACGAATTTCCAGATCCTGAGAAGCCAGCAAGAAGCCTGAGCCCAGGTCTTCATTCAAGGCAATGGCCTCCAGACGCTTTTCGGCATCGGCAGTCAGCTTTTTGCCTTCGGGCGTCAATAGATAGGCATAGGCCTGGTGGTGAGAGCGACCCACGCGACCGCGCAGTTGGTGTAATTGGGCCAGACCAAACTTATCTGCCCGCTCAATGATAATGGTGTTGGCGTTGGGAATATCGATCCCGGTTTCAATAATGGTTGAGCAGAGGAGGACATTGAAGCGCTTGTGGTAAAAGTCCTGCATGACCCTTTCCAGTTGGCGTTCTGGCATCTGGCCATGAGCGACACCCAGGCGGGCTTCGGGGACGAGTTCACGCAGCTTTTCGGCTGTATTTTCAATAGTTTTGACTTCATTATGCAAAAAATAGACCTGACCACCGCGCAGAAGCTCACGTAGTACTGCCTCTTTGATAATGCCTTCATCCCGCTGACGGACAAAGGTTTTTACGGAAAGCCGCCGGGCCGGAGGCGTGGCAATAATGGAGAGGTCACGAATTCCGGACATGGCCATATTCAAGGTGCGTGGAATAGGCGTGGCAGTCAGGGACAGCAGATCGACATTAGCGCGTATCGCTTTGAGCTTTTCTTTTTGGCGTACCCCAAAGCGGTGCTCCTCATCAACAATAACCAACCCCAACTGCTGGTATTTGACACTGGCTTGCAGCAGCTTGTGGGTGCCGATGAGAATATCCACCTTGCCTTCTTCCAGATTTCGAATGGCTGTTTCCTGCTCTTTGGCCGAGCGAAAACGGGATAGCAGTTCAATATTCACTGGCCAGTCGGCAAAGCGGTCCTTGAAATTATCATAATGCTGTTGGGCCAAAAGGGTGGTCGGGACCAGTACGGCCACCTGATGCCCGCCATTGACGGCAATAAAAGCGGCCCGCATGGCGACTTCTGTTTTGCCAAAACCCACATCACCACAAACCACGCGATCCATGGGGCGGGTGCGGGTCATATCACGGATCACGGAATTGATAGCCAACTCCTGATCCACGGTTTCTTCAAAGGGGAAGGCGGCAGCAAACTGATCGTAGGCCTCTTCATCCAAAGTGAAGGCATGACCCTGCTGGGCTTCACGCCGGGCATAGACATCCAGCAACTCCGCAGCCGTATCACGGATTTTTTCAGCGGCTTTACGCTTGGCCTTGTCCCATTGCTCGGAGCCCAGCCGGTGGAGCGGGGCTGAATCATCAGCCAGACCGGAATAGCGACTGATACGATCCAGTGCAGCAACAGGGACATAGAGGTTGGCCTTGTCGGCATAGACCAGTTTCAAAAACTCCTGCTTTTGGCCGCCAGCTTCCAGAACCTCTAGTCCTTGATAGCGGCCTACACCATGATCGATATGCACTACAGGGCTACCCAGAGTCAGTTCCGACAGGCTTTTGAAGGCCAGCTCTTGATTGACTTCAGAGGTTTGGCGACGACGACGCTGTTGAATGCGCTCACCAAACAGCAGGGATTCTGTGACCAGCAGCACTTCAGGATGGCCTGCCCAGAGACCACGATCCAGCGGTGCTACCGTCAGGCCTAAAGCAGGGCGCTGGTTTAAAAAATCAGACCAGGAGTCAATCAGCTCAGGTTGCAGTTGATGGCGGCCCAAAAGCTCCAAGAGGGCTTCACGGCGACCGGCTGATTCAGCCGTCAGTAACAAAGAGGTTTGCGGATGGTCGTTTAGGAAATCCTGGAGCGCACCCAGAGGGCGGCTGGCCTTAGCCTGTACAGCCAGATTGGGTAGAGCCTGACAGGGTAACTGGAGGTCGCCAGCCAGTTGATCACTGGGTGCCTTGCCAGGAAGCAGTATTCGTGGAAAGGCTTTGCGCTCGCTATTCAGGCGTTCTACCGGCAGATAAAGCTCACTCGGTGGCAGGCAGGGGTGGCGCACATCATGGCGCAGGCTTTCATAGCGGCGCTGAATTTCTTCCCAAAAGTGATCGGCAGCTTCACTGGTCGCCCCCATTTCGGCAACCAGCGTCTCTGCGGGCAAATAATCAAACAGGGTTGCCGTGTGGGTGAAAAAGAGGGGCAGCAAGAATTCCAGCCCCGGTGTCACCTGGCCCTTCAGGGTATCCTGGTAAAGATCGCAACGGGAGAGGTCCAAATCAAAACGGGTTTGGAATTCAGTACGGAAAATCTCCAAGGCTGTTGAGGTAAGTGCAAACTCATGTGCCGGAAGCAAGGAAATCGTGTCGGTTTTTTCTTCAGTGCGCTGGGTTTCTGGGTTAAAGAAGCGCAGGGATTCAACTTCATCATCAAAAAGCTCAATTCGCAGCGGCTGTTCGCTGCCCATGGGGTAGAGGTCCATCAGGCCGCCACGCACTGCGAACTCACCATGCTCATAAACCGTATCCACAGCCCTATAGCCCGCTTCTTCCAGTTGACGGCGAAAACCATGTAAATCCAGTTTCTGATTGAGTTTCAGATCCAGTGCATGGCTGGCAACAAACTCAGCTGGCGGTAGGCGCTGCATTAGAGTGGTAACAGGCACCACTAAGAGGCCCTTTTGCTGAGAAGGCAGGGCTAATAGGGTTTTTAAGCGCTCAGAAACAATATCCTGATGGGGTGAAAAGCGGTCATAGGGCAGCACTTCCCAGTCGGGCAGGGTGAAAACCGGCAGGCGTTCTTCAGCAAAAAACACCAGTTCATCGGCCAAGGCCTGCGCTGAACTGCTATCAGGGCAGATTACCATCAAGGGTGCTGGATGCTGCTCTGCTGCTTCAACCAGAGCCAAGGCTTCGGCAGCACCTTCAAGGTTTAGCCAACGCTGAATAAAACCCGGTTTGCGCGGCGGCGCTTCGGGCAAGAGGTGCAAAGAAGAAGGAGCAGCGGCAGACTTCTGGGGCACGGAGATTTCCTTGGCAGTCAAAAGGCTTGGATTCTAGCAGTTGAATCCCAGTGGCTCCAGCTCCTCTGTCTGTGGGAGCGCAGTCCCCTGCGCGAAAAAATCGCTCACAGAGTGAGCTCCCACAGAAACCTCCCACAGAGAGCTCCCACCCTGCAGGAGCGCAGTCCAAGTGGGAGCGCAGTCCCCTGCGCGATTAGCCCCTGCCCCTAAAGTAGCAGGGCACTTTAAGGCTGCAAATTTGCCTAACACGTGGCCAACAAGCATAATAGCGCGCGAAAACTCTGGACTAACCCCCTAATTTTGAGAGGCAGCCCGTGACTGACACCAAGCTGGATTCCTATAGCCAAGACTGGCAAGAGCGTGAAACCCTTGCAGAAAGTATGATTCCTCTGATTGGAACTCTCTACCGCAAGCATAATGTGGTGACTTCCATTTTTGGTCGTGCTCTGGTGAACCGTTCTGTGATTCGTATCCTAAAAGATCACCGTTTTGTGCGTCAGGTGGAAGGCGACGAGCTGGATGTTCGTGATACGCATCTGCTGTTGGAAACTCTGGTCAGCCTTAAGCCTGGCCCGGCTCATATCGATATCGGTAAGCTAGCTGCCAAGTTCCGCAAACAGGGCGGTGGCGATATGGAAGCCTTCTTGAAAGAAGAAGTGGCTCCTATCGTTGGACAGTACAAGGAAGCGGAAAAAGGTGGTGAGCCTCAGGATGTCGTTCTTTATGGCTTTGGTCGTATTGGTCGCCTGCTGGCACGTATCCTGGTTGAAAAAGCCGGTGGTGGCAGTCTGCTACGTGTTCGTGCCGTTGTGGTTCGCGGTGGTAAGGAGGGTGACCTGGAAAAGCGTGCCAGCCTGCTGCGTCGTGACTCAGTCCATGGGCCTTTCAATGGCACTATCACTGTTGACCATGACAACAAAGCGCTGATCGTCAACGGTAACTATATTCAGTTTATCTATGCCAACTCACCTGAAGAAATTGACTACACCGAGTATGGTATTAACAATGCGCTAATCGTGGATAACACGGGTGTTTGGCGTGATGAAAAAGGCCTGGGTCAGCACATCGCTTGTAAGGGTGCTTCCCGCGCCATCCTGACGGCACCTGGCAAGGGTGATATCAAGAATATCGTTTACGGTATTAATGATGAAGCCATTACCGAAGATGACAAGATCATCTCGGCAGCTTCTTGTACCACTAATGCCATCGTTCCGGTTCTTAAAGCGGTTAATGATCAGTTTGGTATTGCCAGTGGTCACGTGGAAACCGTGCATGCCTATACCAATGACCAGAACCTGATCGATAACTTCCACAAGGGTGATCGTCGCGGTCGTTCTGCTGCCATGAACATGGTTCTGACCGAAACCGGTGCGGCCAAGGCTGTTGCCAAGGCGCTGCCTGAACTGGCCGGCAAGCTGACGGGCAACGCTATTCGTGTTCCCATTCCCAACGTTTCCATGGCGATTTTAAACCTCACCCTGGACAAGGAAACCGATGCTGAAGCCCTGAACAAATACCTCAGCTGGTCAGCCCTCTATTCGCCGATGCAAAAGCAGATCGACTTTGTTGATTCAGCAGAAGTGGTTTCCTCTGACTTTGTTGGTAACCGTCATGCTGGTATCGTTGATGGCAAGGCAACCATTGCCAGTGGCAAGCAGGTCGTCCTCTATGTCTGGTACGACAATGAGTTCGGTTACAGTTGCCAGGTGGTCCGCATTCTGCAGGAAATTTCCAATGTGAAATTTCTCTACTTCCCTGCTGATCGCTGATAACTGGCCTCTTCATTCCATGCTTGAATGAAGCCCGCCTAAGCCCACCCCATACAAAGGCGGTGGGCTTTTTTGTATTCAACCAGGAGATATCCCGTGAGTGCAGATTTGAGACGTACCAAAATAGTTGCCACCTTGGGTCCAGCCACTGACCGACCGGGTGAATTGGACCGAGTGCTTAGTGCCGGCGTTGATGTGGTTCGGATCAATATGTCTCATGGCAGCCCTGAAGAGCACTTGGATAGAGTAAAACGAGTTCGTCAGGCAGCTCTGGAAATGAATCGGGAAGTGGCCGTGCTTGTTGATCTCCAGGGTCCTAAAATTCGTATTGCGCGTTTTAAAGAAGACAAGGTGGTTTTAAAAGAAGGCGATGTCTTTACTTTGGATAGCCGGTTGGGTGCTGCTGATGGGGATGCAACCCAAGTTGGCCTGACTTACACCCAACTGCCTCAGGATGTTAAGCCGGGTGATCAGCTATTGCTGGATGACGGCCGGGTAGTCATGGAAGTCATCCAAGTGGCTGGGGAGCAGGTTCAGTGTAAGGTTTTGGTGGGTGGCCCTCTCTCCAACAATAAAGGCATAAACCTTCTCGGCGGTGGCTTGTCCGCTTCGGCACTAACGGATAAGGATAAAGAAGATATTTTAACCGCTGCTGAAATAGAAGCTGATTACCTGGCCATCTCTTTCCCGCGCAGCGCAGAAGACGTGGAAACCTGTCGGAAACTGGCCCTTAGAGCAGGCCTGCAAGCAGAAATCGTCTCCAAGATTGAGCGGGCAGAAGTGGTTGCGGATGATGAAGCCCTGGATGCTGTCATGCTGGCTTCGGATGTCATCATGATTGCCCGTGGTGACCTGGGTGTAGAAGTAGGTGATGCCAAGCTGCCTGAATTACAAAAGAAAATCATCAGGCGAGCCAGGGATCTAAACCGTATCACCATCACCGCAACCCAGATGATGGAAAGTATGATTGAAAATGCGATTCCAACCCGAGCCGAAGTGTTTGATGTTGCCAATGCTGTCATGGATGGAACGGATGCAGTCATGCTATCAGGCGAAACCGCAACAGGTCGTTATCCTGCACGGGTCGTGGAAGCCATGTCACGTATTTGTGAAGAAGCCGAAAAGTCCAGAAGTACCCGTACATCCACTCACCGGATTGATGAGCGCTTTCAAGCTGTTGATGAAATTATTGCCATGGCCAGCATGTATGCAGCCAACCACTCAGCCATCAAATGCATAGCCAGCCTGACTGAATCAGGCAACACGCCGCTTTTGATGTCGAGGATTAGCTCAGGGCTGCCTATTTTTGCCTTATCACCCCGTCTGGATACCTGTCGGCGGGTTTGCCTGTATCGTGGTGTTTACCCGTCTCTAATCAGCTATACCGGATTGAATGACCTGCAAGTCAGGCAGTTGATGCTGGATGAACTGCTTAAGCGCGGCTTGGTTCAATCGGGTGACTGGGTGTTACTGACACGTGGCGAGCAGCGTGGAGAAATGGGCGGAACCAATCGCCTGGAGATCGTTAGTGTTCCATAAATTTGGTTTATATCGCTTTTAGTGACGAATCTGGGCATAAAGCTTTGAAAACTCAATGACTACTGCGATAATGTGACCCGGTTTATAGCCATGAAGTCCGAAGGGTCGATTTTATTTCTGAAGCAATTTTAGGTAGAATCCCTGCGACAAAAAGACGCGATGGTGCGCCGGATGATCTCCAGATAACGAATTCAATACAAGGCAGGATATAGAGTACATAAAACCTGTTCCTGTCTTGCCAGTTTTTAGATGTAGAAGTAGCTTTTTAGCTTTTGTTTTTCAACAACTTGGTGATTGGGCGAGACCTATGATTAAAATCAAGCAAGGCCTTGATCTACCCATCGCCGGCGCACCTGAGCTGACCATCACTGATGGTCAGCCTGTGCGTTCAGTCGCTGTACTGGGGCCTGACTATGTTGGCATGAAGCCAACCATGGCAGTTTCCGTCGGTGACAAGGTGAAATTGGGCCAGATCCTTTTTACGGATAAAAAAACGGAAGGTGTGCAGTACACGGCACCTGCTGCAGGCAAGGTGACAGCGATTAACCGCGGTTATCGTCGTGCCCTGCAGTCAGTCGTTATCGAAGTGGATGATCAGGAAGAAGCCGTGGAGTTTACGGCTTACAATGACAGTCAACTTGATGACCTCACCCGCGAACAGGTACAACAGCAGCTGGTTGAATCCGGCCAGTGGACTGCACTGCGTACCCGTCCTTTCAGCCGCGTTCCAGCGCTGGATGCCACCCCCAACTCAGTTTTCGTCACAGCCATGGATACCCATCCGCTGGCTGCAGACCCTTCGGTAATCATTACCGAACAGAAAGAAGCCTTTCTGGCGGGTCTGAAGGTCGTTAGCAAACTGACCCAAGGCAAAACCTTCATTTGTAAGGAAGCTGGCAAAGATATCCCGGTAATTTCCGGTGGTAACTTTGAGGTGGCTGAATTTGCAGGCGTTCACCCAGCGGGTCTGGTGGGCACCCACATTCACTTCCTTGACCCTGTCAGCGCCAAAAAGCAAGTTTGGCACCTGGGCTATCAGGATGTGATTGCCTTTGGTCAGCTCTTCCTGACTGGCAAAATCAGTACAGATCGTATTATTGCTCTGGCTGGTCCTCTGGTTAACAAGCCCCGTCTGGTCCGCACCCGTACCGGTGCCAGCCTGACTGATCTGCTGGCTGGCGAAGTCAATACGCCCAGCGATGCTCAGTTGATTTCCGGCTCGGTGTTTGGTGGACGTGCTGCTGATGAAGCCCTGGCATACCTGGGTCGTTATCACAATCAGGTTTCCGTATTGGAAGAAGGCAGCAAGCGCCTGTTTATGGGCTGGTTGTCACCCGGTTTACCCGGCAGCAATCGCCATTCGGTTATGGGGATCTACCTGTCCAGCTTCCTGGGCCTGGGTGAAAAGTTTGCTCCTAGCACTTCTACCAATGGCTCAGAGCGGGCTATGGTTCCAGTGGGCAACTATGAAACCATCATGCCGCTGGATATTTTGCCAACACAATTGCTGCGTTCACTGATTGTCGGTGACATCGAAGTGGCCATGCAGTTGGGTTGTCTTGAACTGGATGAAGAAGACCTGGCCCTGTGCACCTATGTGTGCCCTGGCAAATATGAATATGGTCCGATTCTGCGTGACAACCTGACGCTGATTGAAAAAGAGGCCTGATAGGATGAGCATTCGTAAACTCCTGGACTCCATGGAGCCCCATTTTCATAAGGGCGGTAAATATGAAAATTGGTATGCGCTCTATGAAGCCGTAGATACTATTTTCTATACGCCGCCCAGCGTTGCCAAAACCACTGCTTTTGTTCGCGATGGCGTTGACCTCAAGCGGATCATGATCACAGTTTGGTTCTGCACCTTCCCCGCCATGTTCTTTGGTATGTGGAATGCAGGTTACCAGGCCAATATGGCTATTGATGCGGGCTACAGCTCTCTGGGCGGCCTGCGTGAAAGCTTTGTTGTCCTTCTGGGCGCTGGCTCTTATGATCCCACCAGCATTTGGGATAACATCATTCATGGTGCGACCTACTTCCTGCCCATCTATGCGGTGACCTTCATCGTTGGTGGTTTCTGGGAAGTTCTCTTCGCCATGCGTCGTGGCCACGAAGTCAACGAAGGCTTCTTCGTTACTTCCGTACTCTTTGCCTTGATTCTGCCCACCAATATTCCTCTGTGGCAGGTTGCCCTGGGTATTACCTTTGGTGTGGTTATCGGTAAAGAAATCTTTGGTGGTACGGGTAAGAACTTCCTCAACCCCGCGTTGACCGGTCGTGCTTTCCTTTACTTTGCCTATCCCGCTGAAATTTCCGGCGATGCTGTTTGGGTTGCTGCTGATGGTTATACTGGCGCAACAGCGCTGTCGGTTGCTTACCAGGACGGTATGGCAGCGCTGCAGCAGCAGTACACCTGGTGGGAAGCCTTCATCGGCACCATTCCCGGTTCCATCGGTGAAACCTCAACCCTGGCTATCTTTATCGGTGCAGCGATTCTCTTGCTGACCCGAATTGCATCCTGGCGAATTATGGCCGGTGTTTTCCTGGGCATGGTGGCAACGGCAACCCTGTTCAATATGATCGGGTCAGAAACCAATGCCATGTTTGAAATGCCCTGGTACTGGCACCTGGTTCTGGGCGGCTTTGCCTTTGGTATGGTGTTTATGGCAACAGACCCCGTTTCTGCAGCCATGACCAATCAGGGCAAGCTGGTCTTCGGTCTCTTGATCGGTGTGATGACCGTACTCATCCGCGTTATCAACCCAGCCTTCCCCGAAGGCATCATGCTGGCCATCCTGTTTGCCAACCTCTTCGCGCCCTTGATCGATAACTGGGTCGTTCAGGCCAATATCAAGCGGAGGATGCTGCGTAATGTCTAAGAATAAAGACTCCATCAAAAACGTCTTCACGGTCGCTTTCCTGCTGTGCTTGGTGTGCTCGGTGATCGTTTCTGGCGCTGCTGTTGCCTTGAAAGATCGTCAGGATGCTAACCAGGTGCATAACCAGCGCACCAATATCCTGTTGGCTGCTGGCTTGATCGAACCCCGTGAGGCCACCTTTGACCGCGTGAACGAACTCTTTAATGAGATTCACATTCGCGTTGTTGATCTGCGTACCGGCGAATTCGCTGAAGATATCAACGCTGAGGAATTCGAGCAGCTGCGTGCAGCCAGCGATCCTGAGCGCTCTCAGCGTCTGGAAGAGGATCCTGCAGGTATTCGTCGCCTGGAAAACTATGGTCTAGTCTACCTGGTAGGCGATATTGATAACCCTGATCGGATTATCATTCCAGTGCGTGGTGCTGGCCTCTGGTCAACCCTGCATGGTTTCCTGGCTCTGGAATCGGATGCTAACACCATTGCTGGTCTGGGTTTTCACGATCATGCGGAAACGCCTGGCCTGGGTGGTGAAGTCGATAATCCCAACTGGCTTCGCCAGTGGCCTGGCAAGAAAGTATATGAAGAAGGCACCAAGAATCCACGTCTGGGCTTGGCAAGAAATCCCGACCCTGACCATGAAGTGGATACTCTGGCGGGTGCGACCCTGACAGCTCGCGGTGTAACCAACCTGTTGCAGTTCTGGACTGGTGAGCGTGGTTACGGTGCTTTCCTGACTAAATATCGGGAGGGGGTTTAATCATGGCGACCGAAAAACCTAAAGAGATCGTTCTCAATCCAATTTTCAAGAACAACCCTATTGCTCTTCAGGTACTGGGTGTCTGTTCTGCCTTGGCTGTAACCACCAGCATGAACGTTGCTGTGGTTATGACCCTGGCCGTTATCTTTGTATTGGCTCTCTCTAATACCTTCGTATCTCTGATCAGGAATTATATTCCGAGCAGTATTCGTATCATTGTGCAGATCACCATCATTGCTTCTCTGGTAATCGTGGTTGATCAGTTCCTAAAAGCTTTTGCTTACGACATCAGTCGCCAGCTGTCGGTCTTCGTTGGTCTGATCATTACCAACTGTATTATCCTCGGTCGCGCTGAAGCCTATGCCATGCAGAATGGTCCTGGCATGAGCTTTATCGATGGTGTCGGTAATGCGCTGGGTTATGGCGTTGTACTGCTGATCGTTGGCTTCTTCCGTGAGCTGTTTGGTTCCGGCAGCCTCTTTGGTGTTCAGCTGATGACGCTGACCAGTGATGGTGGCTGGTATGTGGCTAACGGCATGATGCTGCTGCCGCCTTCTGCCTTCTTTATCATCGGCTTGATGATCTGGGCCATCCGTTCATGGTATCCCGATCAAGTTGAGCATGATGAGTTCAAGATTCAGGCGAATACCAAACCCAGGGAGGTTTTATAAGTCATGTTTGAACACTTTCTATCACTGTTCATTACCGCTGTCTTTGTGGAGAACATGGCTCTGGCCTTCTTCCTGGGCATGTGTACCTTCCTGGCGGTATCCAAAAAAATCGATGCTGCCTTTGGTCTGGGTGTGGCTGTTGTAGTGGTACTGGCGATTACCGTGCCGGTCAACAACGTCATCTACAACTTCCTGCTGCGTGAAGGCGCGCTGAGCTGGACTGGTATTTCCGGTGCCGAAGAGATCAACCTCTCTTTCCTGGGTCTACTGAGCTACATCGGTGTTATCGCTGCCCTGGTACAAATCCTGGAAATGTTCCTGGATAAATTTGTACCTGCGCTCTACAACGCGCTGGGCGTTTTCTTACCGCTGATTACCGTCAACTGTGCCATCCTTGGTGCTTCCCTGTTCATGGTCGAGCGTGACTATGGCTTTGGTGAGTCCATCGTTTACGGTACAGGTGCAGGTGTGGGCTGGGCTCTAGCCATCGTTGCACTGGCCGGTATCCGCGAGAAGCTCAAGTACAGCGATATTCCTGTTGGTCTGCAGGGTCTGGGCATCACCTTTATCGTTACTGGTCTGATGTCCCTGGGCTTCATGTCCTTCTCGGGCGTACAGCTTTAAGCTGGCGATGAACAGGTTAACAAAAGGGTATTAATATGGTTGACTCAACGATTATCCTGCTCGGTGTGTTCATGTTCACCATCGTCGTGCTTTCGCTCGTCGTGGTGATCCTGGCAGCACGCAGCAAGCTTGTAAGCTCGGGTGAAGTCACAATTGAAATTAATGGTGACCCTGAGCACACCATCAAAACACAAGCCGGGGGCAAACTGCTCAACACCCTGGCGGCCAATGGCATCTTCCTGTCCTCTGCCTGTGGTGGTGGTGGCTCCTGTGCCCAGTGTACCTGTAAGGTCATTGATGGGGGTGGTGCCATCCTGCCAACGGAAGAGTCGGCTTTCACCATGGGTGAGAAAAAAGCCGGCTGGCGTCTGTCTTGTCAGGTGCCTGTTAAGCAGGACATGAAAATTGAAGTAGATGAAGAAGTTTTTGGTGTGAAGCGCTGGACCTGCGAAGTGGTTTCCAACCCCAACGTAGCCACCTTCATCAAAGAACTGACTCTGAAGCTGCCTGAAGGCGAGAATGTTGACTTCCGCGCCGGTGGTTATGTCCAGCTGGAGTGTCCTCCTCATGAAGTTCACTACAAAGACTTCGATATTGATGAGGAATATCATCCTGACTGGGACAAGTTCAATGTCTGGAAGTATGTATCCAAGGTGACTGAGCCAACCATTCGTGCCTATTCTATGGCCAACTACCCAGAAGAAAAGGGTTTGGTGAAGTTCAATATCCGTATTGCCACTCCGCCTCCAGGACGTGACGACCTGCCACCTGGCATTATGTCGTCCTACGTCTTCAGTCTGAAGCCAGGCGACACCATTGATGTGATGGGACCCTTTGGTGAGTTCTTTGCCAAGGACACCGATGCTGAAATGGTCTTCATTGGCGGTGGTGCAGGTATGGCACCGATGCGTTCACACATTTTTGACCAGCTGAAGCGAATCAAAACCAACCGCAAGATTACCTTCTGGTACGGTGCTCGCTCTCTGCGTGAAGCCTTCTATGTTGAAGAATTCGACAAGCTGGCTGAAGAAAATGACAACTTTGAATGGCATCTGGCACTTTCTGATCCGTTGCCAGAGGATAATTGGACTGGCTACACTGGCTTTATCCATAATGTTCTCTACGAGCACTATCTGAAAGACCATCCCGCACCTGAAGACTGTGAGTATTACATGTGTGGGCCGCCCATGATGAATGCTTCAGCGGTTAAGCTGCTGGAAGACATGGGTGTTGAACCTGAAAACGTTCTGCTGGATGACTTTGGTGGCTAAGACACCATGCCAGTGAATGCTTGATCAAAAGGGTTGTCTCATACGAGAGGCAGCCCTTTTTGTTATAACTGAGGAGAAATCCCATGCAGATGTTCCTGTTGACTCTTTTAGTACTGGGACTGATCGTCGTGATCATGTCGGTTGGTGTAATGATGGGCCGTAAACCCATTGCGGGCTCCTGTGGCGGTATGAGTGCTCTGGGAATGGAAACGGAATGTGATATCTGTGGTGGCGACAAACAGGTTTGTGAAACCGAGCAGGACAAAAACAAGCTGAGCCGCAACAAGGCTGATCAGCTTGGCTATGATGCCAGCAAGAAGTAAAAGTGCTTAGTCTGCACCAAAAGCCTTATTGTCACTGGCTGACTGGTGAGTCATCATGGCTTGGAATTAAAGGTATAAAAATGAGAGGGGTAAGCGATTAATGGCAGTTTATAACTATGATGTGATCGTAATTGGAACCGGCCCTGCAGGTGAGGGCGCCGCCATGAACGCGGCAAAACATGGTAAAAAAGTCGCCGTCATCGAGCAGCAACAATTGGTTGGTGGCAACTGCACCCACAAAGGAACCATCCCCTCAAAAGCTTTGCGTCATGCTGTCAAACAAATTATTCAGTTCAACACCAATCGCATGTTTCGTGACATTGGTGAGCCTCGTTTTTTTTCTTTTCCCAAGGTTTTAGAGCGGTCCAATCGAGTTATTGAAAAGCAGGTAGCCTTACGTACCGGTTTTTATGCCCGTAACCGTACAGATGTATTTTTTGGCACTGCCCGATTTGTCGATCCTAATACGATTGAAGTGCGGGACCACCATAACGGTATAGAATTTATCAAGGCCGAAAGGATCGTGATAGCAACAGGTTCTCGCCCTTATCGCCCGAAAGATATTAACTTTGATCACCCGCGTATCTACTGCTCAGATTCAATTCTCAGCCTTTCGCACACGCCCCGCTCAATCATTCTTTACGGAGCCGGTGTTATTGGCTGTGAATATGCCTCTATCTTCAGCGGCCTGGGCGTTAAAGTGGATCTGATTGATAACCGTGAACGCTTGCTTTCCTTCCTGGATGATGAAATTTCCGATGGCCTCAGCTACCACCTGCGCAACAATGGGGTGCTGATTCGCCATAATGAAGAATATGAAAGCGTTGAGGTCGTTGACCAGGGTGTGATTCTCAACCTGAAGAGTGGCAAACGCCTGAAAGCTGATGCCTTCATGTGGTGTAATGGCCGTTCCGGTAACACTGAAGAGTTGGGTCTGGAAAATATTGGTTTGGAAGTGAATAGTCGTGGACAACTGACTGTTGATGATCACTACCGTACATCTATTCCCCATATCTATGCAGCAGGGGATGTTATTGGTTGGCCTAGCCTGGCATCTGCTTCCTATGACCAGGGGCGCTCAGCTGCGGCAGATTTCCTTGAAGAGCCAACTTTCCGCTTTATTGATGATGTACCTACTGGTATTTATACCATTCCTGAAATCAGCTCTTTGGGTAAAACCGAGCGTGAGTTAACCGAGGAAAAAGTGCCTTATGAAGTTGGCCAGGCCTTCTTCCGCACCCTGGCTCGTGCACAGATTACGGGTGAAACTACAGGGATGCTGAAAATCCTCTTCCATCGCGAAACTCTCGAAATTCTGGGGATTCATTGCTTTGGTGACCAGGCTTCAGAGATCGTGCATATCGGCCAAGCGGTTATGGCCCAAGAAGGGGAAGCCAACACCCTGCGTTATTTCGTTAACACTACCTTCAACTACCCAACCATGGCCGAAGCCTATCGGGTTGCAGCCATCAATGGTCTGAACCGGATCTTCTGATCCGGTTGTTCTAGCGATAACGGTAAACGCGAAGACTCGGCAAAAAAGGCTCATCTTCCAGCTTGGTGTCAGATCTTCGCGCCCGTGTCCTGGCTTCGGGTGGCTCCTGGCTGGGTTGATTAAATGCTGGTAGTCGACCTTCATCATTGAGCAGAAAAAGAGGCATGGCTATATTCATGGCCTTGCGCTCTGGTTGGCCCGGTTGGTTGTCACTGAAAAACAGGTTGGCACGCATCAAGGGTGCCTGGCTTTGAACCTGAGCTAGAGGTTCACCTGGAGAAAGGCCAGCAAGCTTTTTGAGCTGTATTTCAATATGGGCAGCATCGGTATTCATTTGCAAAAGGCGATACTCGGCCTCTTTAACACTGATGCGGCGAATACTGCGGCCACTGGAATACCAGCTAAAACGAATTTGCTCAACTGGTAGTTCGCATCCTGGTAGCTGCCGCCAGGTTTGCTTGAGATGCAGACGTGCCAGGCCTTGATCTACCAGATGCGCATGTAAAGCCTGATGCCTTTCAGCCAAACGCTTACGTGCTTCTGGCAGTTCATCCGGAAACTCCCGACGAATAAGATCCAACTGGTGTGAAAAACTGACCTTGGCATGGTTCACTTCACCCAGCAGTTGCCAGTTCTTACTAGAAACTGCCACCAGGCCAGGATAGCTTCGCGTTGCCCGGCCATCTTGGCCATCCAGATACCAGATATCCAGTAAACAGTTGAGCAGCAGGCGGTGGCTGCTGGTTTGATCGTCAGCGCCCAGCATCCAGCACTGGCCTTTTTCTTCTTCTAAGCCTGCTTGTAGAGCCTGCAGGCGTTGAACCAAATCATCAAAACTGCTGTCCAGTTGAGAGCCTAAACGATAGTGGGTGCTCATAGTTTCACTTTAACCTACAATAGCGGCCGAAATGCTTTCAAGGATCTGACAACTCAATGGCTTCAATACCCTTGTTGGTTGGCTTGCGTTATACCCGAGCCAAACGACGTAATCATTTCATCTCCTTTATTTCCCTGACGTCCATGATTGGCATGACTCTGGGTGTGGCGGTGCTGATTCTGGTTCTTTCCGTCATGAATGGTTTTGACCGCGAACTCAGGCAACGAATTCTGGGTATGGTGCCTCACTCCGCGATCAAAAACCAACAGGATTTCAGTGACTGGCAAAGCGTTGCTGAAGAGCTGAAAGAGCATCCTCGCGTGATCGGCGCGGCACCCTTTGTTAATTCCCAAGGTATGCTAATGCAAAGGGGTAACCATCGGGGTGCTCTGGTATCAGGTATCCTGCCGGAATGGGAAACCCAGGTTTCAATCATTGGTGAGCATCTGGTCGGCACCGAACTGACAGACCTCCAGTCGGGTGAATTTAACATCATCCTGGGGGATATCCTGGCTCGCTTTCTGCGTGTTCAGAAGGGCGATCAAGTCACGCTGTTGATTCCAGAAGCCTCAATAACCCCAGCGGGCGTCTTTCCCCGTTTGAAACGCTTTAATGTGGTGGGCACCTTCAAAGTGGGGGCTGAGCTGGATGGCAATCTGGCTTATGTTCACCTGGAGGATATGCAGCGGCTGATGCGAATGAATGCTTCGGTCGAGGGTATCCGCCTGCAATTGGATGATCTCTTCCAGGCACCCTCGGTGACACGTGAGCTGGTCAATCAGTTGGGCCATCCCTATCGAGGGCAGGATTGGACCCACACTCAAGGCAATCTCTTTCAGGCCATCCAAATGGAAAAACGGATGATCGGCCTCTTGCTGATGATTATTGTTGCTGTGGCAGCCTTCAATATTGTTTCCACCCTGGTAATGGTGGTCACTGACAAGCAATCAGATATTGCCATTCTCAGAACCTTGGGAGCGACACCGGGAACCATCATGCGTATTTTCATGGTCCAGGGGCTCACCATCGGGGTAATAGGAACGCTGGTCGGTGTGGCTTTGGGCATCCTGCTAGCACTTAACATTAGTGAACTGGTGCTTTGGGTAGAGACCACCCTGGGCATTCAATTCCTGGATGCCAATGTGTATTTCATCAGCTACCTGCCTTCAGAATTACGCTGGGATGATGTGCGCTTTATTACCCTGGCTGCGCTGGGCTTAAGCTTGGTTTCAACTCTTTATCCCGCTTGGCGGGCATCCCGTATTCAGCCAGCGGAGGCACTGCGTTATGACTGATACAGCCAGACAAGCCGTACTCACTTGCCGGGACCTCACCAAAACCTATACCGAAGGCCCTGAAGAAGTGCAGGTGCTGGCCGGAATTAATCTTGATGTGTACCCCGGTGAGCGCCTAGCTATTGTCGGCAGTTCCGGTTCCGGCAAAACCACCCTGTTGAATCTGCTGGGTGGCCTGGACTTGGCCAGTGGTGGGGCAGTGGCGCTGGCCGGTAAAAACTATGCCGATATGAATGAAAAACAGCGGGGTCAGTGGCGCAATCGCCAATTGGGCTTTGTTTACCAGTTTCATCACCTATTGGCTGAGTTTACGGCCCTGGAAAATGCCGCCATGCCCTTGCTGATTCGTGGCACGCCCATGAAGCAAGCCAAGACTGAAGCCCTAAAGCTCTTGGATAGAGTGAAAGTTTCCCATCGTGCAGAGCATAAACCAGCAGAATTGTCAGGTGGGGAACGCCAGCGAGTCGCTTTGGCCAGAGCTTTGGTCAGCCAGCCAGCCTGTGTGCTTCTGGACGAACCAACAGGTAACTTGGATCAGCATACCGGGCAAGAGGTTCAGCAGCTTTTAACTGAGTTGGCAGAAGGTTCAGGAACAGCCTTTATCGTGGTGACCCATGATCCATTAATGGCTGCCAAGCAGCAGCGCATCCTGCGTTTGGAAAATGGGCTGTTGATCAGCGATTAATGTTCAGGCGGCGGTGGCAATTTTTTAATGGCGACTCGCCGCTTCCATTGCAGGGAAACATGCCAGCGCCAAACCAGACGCACCCCCACATTGCCCAAGAGCGCAGCCAAACTACCCAAGATCACCGAGCCCAGTAACAGGGGCTGCCAAATCTGACCGAAACGATTCATCACCCACTGCATCATGCCATCGGTATCGGGTGGCTGCATGGGCACATCAAGAATCCAGCTACCCAGTAGATAACAAACATAGAGCATGCCCGGCATGGTAATCGGGTTGCTGACCCAGACCATACCGACAGAAATCGGAAGATTGACCCGGAACAAGATAGCCAACAAAGCAGCTGGTATCATCTGAAAGGGCATAGGCATAAACGCAAAAAACAAACCAATACTGAAAGCGCCGCCAACGCTATTGCGGGTCAATATCCAGAGTCCAGGATCACCAAGGTGGGACGCCAAGAAGCCGAGAGATTTTTGCTCTCTGAGCCTTTCGGGTTTAGGCATGTAGCGTTTGATGATTTTGCGAGGCATTTCCTGTACTGACCCCTCCATAAAAAGTGCGCGTATTATGCCTTTAAGTTAATAGCTGACCAAGCAGGGAAAGTCATTTTTTTGCAGGAAGCAAACCAATGTTTTCAAACCATTTTTACAAGGACATCCCAAGCTGCTGGTTTTTTGCTGCTGGCCTTGTAGTTGGCATTCAGCTGGCTTTGCTACTTTCCAGCTGGCCGCCCTCGGAAGCTCTCATCCTCGCTCTTCCTCTTGCCCTGAGCTTGCTCAGACGTAAGCACTGGACCCTATTAGGCCTGCTTAGCGGTTATACCTGGTTGCTCCTGTTTTTGGCATGGCGAATGGAGCTTGCGCCCTCGTGGCAGGATACTCAAGCAGGTGTTCTTATCAAGGGTGACATTTTAGCGACAAGCACCTCTGCTGGCGGGCGGGGCACTATTCAAATGCGGGTACTCACTTGTCAGCGGGAGACAGGTGAGCCCTGCCAACTGGCTGCCAAAGCTGCGGCACCCATTCGATTGAACTGGTATTCAGCTGAACCCTTACCTCGTCCTGGTGAACAGTGGCAACTTGAAGCTAGAATTCGCCCACTTCGATCTTTAAAAAATGAACAGGTTCCCAGTTTTACAGGCAATCAATTGGCTCGTGGCCTAGTGGGTAGAGGCTATGTTGGACGCTCGGCTGACATTCAGAAGCTCCAGGATGCTAGGGGTTTACCAGCTTGGCGAACCCAGCTTTTGGAAAGCCAACAAGCTGCTGATCTTCACCCACAAGGGCAGCGTTTTCTATTGGCCTTGGCGCTTGGTGAAGGGCAGGCACTCAATCATCAAGACTGGCAAACCTTACAAAAGACAGGCACTGTTCACCTCTGGGTCATCTCTGGCCTGCACCTGGGAATGCTGGCTGGGTTATTACTTTGGTTGGCCAGACGCCTAGAGTTTCCCTGGACGGCTGCTCTGGTGTTATCGTTGCTGGTTGCCTGGGGCTATGCCCATTTGGCAGGCTGGGGCGTTGCCACTCAGCGGGCAGCGATCATGTTGGCAATGGGGGCTCTGATCCTTAGCGGCTGGCGGCAACTTAGCCCCTGGACCGTCTTTAGCCTCGCTTTGATCGCGGTATTGGTGCTCAACCCCTTACTGGTACTGACGCGTGGCTTCTGGCTTTCCTTTGGAGCCGTTGCCCTGTTGATGTTTTCTTTGCGTGGTCTTCGTCAGGCCCCGGCCTGGAAAAATCTGATCAGGGTGCAGTGGGTGATCACCCTGGGTTTAACGCCCTTGCTGCTCTGGCAGTCAGCGCACTTTAGTATCTGGGCACCTCTGGTCAACTTGGTTGCTGTACCCCTGGTCGGTTTGCTTTTGCTGCCGCTAAGTTTTGCCAGCCTCCTGGTTAGCCTGCTGGGTGGCAGTTGGCTGGCTGAATTTACTTCCTGGCTGTTTGCCGGAACACACCTGGCGTTAACCTGGGTCGCCAACTTACCCGCCTTGCAAATCCAACAACCGACTTACCTTTGGATAGGCCTGCTTGGCCTCTTACCACCGGGGTTTCCTGGACGCTGGCTCGCCCCCTTGGGTTTATTCCTGGCTTTCCTGCCTTTGCCTACTGCTTTTCCATCCCTTGAAGACGAGACTTGGCAAGTCAGAGTTTTGGATGTGGGGCAGGGTACGGCTGTACTGGTTGAAAGCCAGGGAGAGCAACTGCTTTATGATACCGGGCGCAGCTTTCCTTCAGGCTGGGCACCAGTCGTGAATGCCATAGAACCCTGGTTAACTGCCCAGGGTCTGAACAAAATCGTGATCAGCCATGATGATATCGACCACTCAGGGGGCTTGCTTCCCTTGTTGCAACGCTGGCCTGTTGAAACAATCATCATGTCCCGGCCACTCGCTCCCAATAAACCCACCCAGGCTCAAGGGCAGCTTTGTTATGCAGGACAGCAATGGCAGTTAGGTGCCTTGGAAATCCTGGCCCTTTGGCCGCCAAGACCTGTTGATCGACGTGTTGAAGATGAAGATTCTTGTGTGCTTTTGGTTAGGGGTGAAGAACACAGCCTGCTCCTGACAGGTGATGCAGGAACGCCTGAAGAAGCCTTTTTCAGCCAAGCCTTACCCAGCCTGTTAAAAGGCCAGACACTCACCCTGCTACAAACCGGACACCATGGCAGCCAAACCTCAACCGGCAATCCCTTACTGGAAGCCACCCGGCCGCAATGGGCCCTGCACACCTCCGGCTGGCGCAATGCCTATGGCCATCCCCACGCCAGCGTTGTCCAGCGTCTCTACCAGCACCAAGTCAGACAGAGAGACACAGGCCACCATGGCAGCCTGCATATTCAACTAGAGCCCGGCCAAGAACCCCAAGTCAGCAGCTGGCGACAGCAAAATCAACCCCTATGGAACTGGATCAGTCATAAACCGAATTGAACTAGGAGAGTAAAACTATGCCTGAAATAACACGCTTTCTTGGCATCGTCATCAGTATGTACTTCAATGAGCACAATCCACCTCACTTCCATGTAAAATACAACGAATATCGAGCGGTTATGAATATTTACACTCTGAACCTGGAAGCAGGCTACCTTCCAGCTAAGGTTAGAGGGCTGGTTGAAGAGTGGGCTGAGCCCCATCAGGCTGCTCTCTTGAAGATGTGGGAATCTAAAGAATTCTATAAACTCAAGCCGTTGGTTTGACTGATTTAGGGAATACCTAATGATCTATCTTGAAAGTGCCGAATATCTTAAAGACTACAGGCTGCGCCTGACTTTCAATACAGGTGAAACAGGTGAGGTTGATTTGAGCGACCTGCCCGCTTTATTTGATGCAGCTAAGCCTTTGCAGAAGCTTACAGAATTCAAAAAGTTTTACCTGGATGAGTGGCCGACTTTAGCTTGGCCTTGTGGCTTTGATCTAGCACCAGAAATGCTCTATGAAAGGGCAACAGGAAAAAAGCATAACTTCAAAGAAGCCATCTAAGGAGTACACGGGTGCTGGATTTATTACTTGCAGGCGGCTGGATCATGCTGCCTTTGGTTCTCTCTTCCATAGTGGCCCTGGCCATCGTTTTGGAACGCCTTTGGACGCTCCACAAAAAACGGGTGCTGCCTGCGGGGGTGCTTATGAAAGCCCTCAGCCAGCAGGGCTCTACCGAAGAACTGAATCAACTCAGAAACAGCTCACCGCTGGGACGGGTACTTGCTGCTGGTCTGGCGCGCCGTGGGCAGGGTGAAGGGCGCATTCGTGAAGCTCTACAGACGGCAGGTTCTCATGAAGTTCACCTGTTAGAAAAATACCTCAGCCCTCTGGGTTCCATTGCCGCCATTACACCTCTACTCGGCCTACTGGGTACAGTCGTAGGTATGATTGATGTTTTCCAGCAACTGGACCTGGCCGCAGGCAATGCCCAACAACTGGCTGCCGGTATTTCCATGGCCCTAATCACTACTGCAGCAGGCCTGACCATTGCCATCCCTGCACTGGTTATGCACCGTTTCTTTTTGCGCCGCGTTGCTGACCTGGTCGTAGAACTGGAAGAAGCCTCCCAACAACTGCTTGATGCCCTCACACCTGACCAGCCTGACCCACTTCACCTCCATGGTGATGCTGATCTCAAAAATGGCTCCAGTGAAACCGTCACCAGCACCTGGAACTAGAGGCTTTTTATGCAGTTTCGTCGGCAAAGCTCAGAACCCGTCCAAGTCAACATGACCCCCTTGATCGATGTTGTCTTCCTGCTATTGATCTTCTTTATGGTCACCACCAGTTTTCCTGACCAGCAACTGAACCTACAGCTACCTACCGCCAGCAGTTCTGAGCCTCGTGAAACGCAAAGAGATAGTATCTTCAACCTTGCCCTCTTTGCGGATGGACGTATACAACTGGATGACCAGGAAATCAGCGATGCTGATGCCCTCAAAGAGTATTTACAAACCCTACTGGAAGAGCATACCGACCCTGCCATATTGATCCGGGCTGAACAGGAAGCACCCCACCAACGCCTGGTCATGGCCCTCGACATCGCCCGTCAGCTAGGTATTCAACAGCTACGTATCGCCACCCGACCACCACACTAGGGGAGGTGATATACTCGTCCTATGAAACTTCAAAACTGGATTGAAAGCCACTGGTACGCAGCAGCCCCCGGCCCACTGAACAAACTCCTGTGTTTGGAAAAATTATATTTAAAGCAGCTGGAAAAACGCCGCCAGGCTTATTCAACAGGTAAGAAAGCCAGCTGGCGCGCACCCGTTCCTGTCATCATTGTCGGTAATATCAGTGTAGGCGGCAGTGGCAAATCTCCAGTCGTTGCCAGCCTCGCGCGCTACCTGCAACGCCAGGGCTATCAACCGGGTATTATCAGCCGCGGTTATGGTAGCAAGGCAAAAAGCTACCCTTTTCGAGTGGAACAAGACAGCAACCCCCAAGAAGCAGGGGATGAACCGCTGATGCTGGCAAGGCAAACCCAATTGCCCGTTGCTATCGACCCCAAACGCCCCCGTGCAGCCCAACTACTCATTGAAGAAGGCTGTGATCTTTTGATTGCTGATGATGGCCTGCAACACCTGGCACTGCAAAGAGACATCGAACTGGTCGTAATTGATGGTGCCCGCGGCCTGGGCAATGGTCACTGCCTGCCCGTTGGCCCCCTGCGTGAACCGCCACAACGTCTGCAAACAGTGGACTGGGTGCTCTGCCAGGGTGAACTGCAACACCCCCTGGACATTGAACCCATCCACTACCACCTGGAACAAACCGCCTGGCGGCGCGGTGACGGCCTCTGGCAGAGCGCCCTTCCATTCAACCCAGGCCAAGAAGTACATGCCCTGGCTGGCATTGGCAACCCCCAGCGCTTCTTTGATCAACTAACAGCTCAAGGGCTGGAAGTGACACCCCATCCACTGCCAGACCACGCCCGAATGTCAGCTGCCACCCTTAACCTACCTGGCGACCAACCCATCATCATGACCGCCAAAGATGCCGTAAAACTTCAACCCTGGCTCAACCAGCGCCACTGGATTGTTGAAGTAGAAGCCCGACTGCCAGAAGACTTCCTGAAAGCCCTCAGCCAAAAACTCAAATAAACTGTGGGAGCGCACTCCGTGCGCGATCGCTTTCGGAGAAAGCTCCCACAGAAAGCTCCTATAAGAATCTCCCACAGTTGAAGTTTTGTTTGTAGGAGCGCATTCCATGCGCGATATTTGCACTCGCTTGAAAAAGCTTCATGCTGTATCCTTTAGGATACGGAGGCAAGGATGATTATTAAAAAACTGGTTGTTGAAGGAAGGGTTCCCTTTGATGAGCGCTTAAAGAAAATCAAAGATGCGCGTGCTGTGGCACGCATAATTGCCAGAATCAGGCGGCTGGAAAGTGGGAACCCTGGTGACCACAAGGCCTTATCTGATGGCCTTTACGAACTGCGAATTGATGTAGGGACAGGCTGGCGAGTTTACTATACCAAGCGGGGCGATCAGCTTATTCTGCTGGCTTTGGTTGGTAGTAAGAAAACCCAGACCAAAGATATTAAACAGGTGCTTTCATGGCTGAACTAATTACTCAGAATTTCGATGCAGCGGAATATCTAACAACACCCGACCTAGTGCGCGAGTACCTTCAGGCCTGTCTGGATGAAGGTGATTTAGATTTCTTTATTCAGGCACTGGGTGATGCTGCGCGCAGTGAAGGCATGTCAAAAATCGCTAAGGAAGCAGGTCTGGGTAGAGAAAGCCTATACAAGGCTTTTGGTAAAGGCAAACACCCGCGATTTGAAACGGTATACAAGGTACTCAACGCCCTGGATATGCGTATAAGGATAGAATAAACACCACCCAAACCACCCTATAGGAGCGCACTCTGCTTTGTGGGAGCGCACTCTGCTTTGTGGGAGCGCACTCCGCTTTGTGGGAGCGCACTCCGTGCGCGATCATCGAAGCATCGCATCGCATCGCATCGCATCGCTTTCGGAGAAAGCTCCCACAGAAAGCTCCTACAGAAAGCTCCCACAGCGATCATCTTCAATCTCAAATCCAGGCTGCATCCCAAAAGCTGTAGTTCCTTACTGAGTTAACCAGTCCAGCCCTGATTGGGTTAGCGATTACATACCGTGCCATAGCCTTGAGGTCATCTTCTTTTCTCAACTGACAGTCATGGAAACCTGCCTGCCAAACTTCCAATGAACAGTTGTTTAGTTTACGAATTCTTTTGGTTGCCGAGCTTTTTACAAAACGTATCTGGTCAGAAAGGCTCACCTTTTCCCCCAACTGAACCAGCCAGTGGAAGTGATCAGGCATAATAACGTAAGCCCAAGTATAGGCATGAGATTCTGTGTCTCTTAAACTCTCCAGCAAAGCGTGAGCAGTATAAAAGTCAAAAAAGAGAGGGTTTCTGTTTTGGGTAACGCAGGTGACCAAGTAGACCTGATGGGATTGAGAAAAGCGACCGACACGAAGGCGATGAGATGATGGCATAAAAAACTCCTTTTAATCATGACCAGCAATCCAAAAACAACATAGAACAAAAACGCTTGTGGTGCCAGACCCTCACAAACCTATCGCTCACAGAGTGAGCTCCCACAGGAAGCTCCTACAAAAATTCGGGTTGTGGGAGCGCACTCTGTGCGCGATAACTATTAAAAAAATGGTTACAATGACCTCATGATCAACAAGCATCACCAATTTATACAGGAACTACCATGGACAAAAAACTTCTCGCTCTACTGGTCTGCCCCGTTTCCCATGCAGCGCTTGAATATGACAAAGAAGCCCAGGAGCTGGTCTGTACGGTCTCTGGCCTGGCTTACCCCATCCGTGACGGCCTGCCTGTGATGCTCGAAGAAGAAGCGCGTCCTCTAACAGCAGATGAGCGTTTGAAAAAGAAGTGAACCCTATGAGAACCACTTACGATGAAGCGGACGATATTCTTGTCCTGCACCTTTCTGAAAAGCCAATTGTCAAAGAAGTGTCACAGGACTGGAACACTCATATCAGCTATGCAGAAGACGGTAGTATTGTTGAAATCGTTATACTGGAAGCCTCCAAACAGGGTGCCTGGCCACTCTTGAAAAGTCAGGCGGCCTGAAGCTCTATGGAAAAGCCCAAACCTATGCCTCACCCAGATTTTACTGTCGTCATTCCTGCCCGCTATGCTTCTTCACGTCTGCCAGGCAAGCCCCTGCTGGATATGGCAGGCAAGCCGATGATTCAGCATGTTTGGGAACAGGCCCAAAAAAGCCGGGCAGGGCAGGTGGTGATCGCCACTGACGACCAACGCATTGCTGAAGCGGCGGAACATTTCGGTGCTCAGATCTGTATGACCCGCAGCGACCACCCCAGTGGCACCGATCGCTTGCAGGAAGTGGCCGAACAGCTACAACTGGACGACCAGGCCATCATCGTCAATGTTCAAGGTGATGAACCCTTGATTCCACCGGCCTTAATCAACCAGGTCGCGGAAAACCTCGCTGCCCAGCCCGAAGCCAGCATCGCCACCCTCAGCGAACCCATCACCGAAATCGCTGCCGTATTTAACCCCAATATCGTTAAAGTCGTCAGTGACAAGCAAGGCCTGGCCCTCTACTTCAGCCGCAGCCCCCAACCCTGGGCACGGGATCACTTTATCGACAAGGGCAGGGGCCACCACCAACCCGATGCCCTGCCGCCAGGCATCCACTACCAGCGGCACATCGGTCTCTACGCCTACTACACCCGCTTCCTCAATCAATACGTCACCTGGCCACCGGCACCTATTGAAGAAGCCGAACACCTGGAACAACTGCGCGCCCTCTGGAACGGCCACCGCATCCACGTCGCCCAGGCCTGTGAACACCATCCACACGGAGTGGATACGGAAAGCGACTACCTGCGAGTGAAAAGTCACTTGGAAAAACAAACCTGATTAAGCTTATGCCTGTACTCTCCATATTTTTTGGCATTGTTATACGCATGTGGCACGATGACCACCCGCCTCCACACATTCATGTGGAATATCAAGGCTTTGAAGCTTTAGTAAATATATCATCAGGTGAAGTGTCGAAAGGTAAGCTTCCCAACAAGGCGGCTGCTATCGTTAAAGAATGGTGCCTGACCTATCAGCAAGAGCTAATGACTAACTGGGAAAGA
Organism: Marinospirillum celere; assembly: GCF_900112235.1. Lineage (GTDB taxonomy): Bacteria > Pseudomonadota > Gammaproteobacteria > Pseudomonadales > Halomonadaceae > Marinospirillum > Marinospirillum celere. Next base: position 397,813 of record NZ_FOLH01000001.1, read on the forward strand.
GCACAAAATTTTGAACCTTTGGAACGCATTCCAGGAGCAGATTATGATTAAAATACTCAGCTTTCATTTTCTTGAAAATAACCACCTGTTTCTGGAGTTTTCAGATGGCAGTAAAGGCATATTTGATCTGCCCGCTTACCTTGCTAAAAAGCAGGGGCCACTTCTTGAGCCCCTTAAGGATGAAGGCTTTCTTAAACGTGCCTTTCTTGATGCGGGTGCTTTATCCTGGCCTCATGGGCTGGAGCTATCACCAGATCGCCTTCACGAGCTAACTCAAAAGCAGCAGGCGGCATAATCGTTCGCGCACAGAGTGCGCTCCTACTGTAGGAGCGCACTCTGTGCGCGATAATCTGCAACCATTAAATATCGCTACAACAAGCATGATGAATCTATGACCATTCAGCCCCCTGAAACACCCGAAATCGATGCTTTTCTACTTTGCAAAACCCCACAAGCCTGGGTTGATCATGCCCTGGAAAACCTCGATATCCTGCTGATCGACCACGCCCAGTGTGAGAAAAAAGCCGCAGCCACGGCGATGAGTTTGATGCACAAACATGTAGACCGCCCGGAACTGCTGAAAAAAATGTCCCAGCTGGCGCGGGAGGAACTACTGCACTTTGAGCAGGTAGTTAACCTGCTTCAAGAAAGAGGCATTGCCTACCAGAACCTGACTCCGGCACGCTATGCTGAAGGCTTACGCCAGGCAATGCGTACCGATGAACATGGCCGTTTTATCGACCTGCTGATCATCGGTGGCATTATCGAAGCCCGCTCCTGTGAGCGTTTTGCGGCGCTCATTCCTTATCTGGATGCCAACCTAGCAAAATACTACCGCTCTCTAATCAAATCCGAAGCCAGGCATTTTGAAGACTACCTCTACCTGGCCGAACTCTACGAAGCGGAAAAACCCGGCAAACAACCCCTCAAACAACGCATCCAAAAACTCCTGGAAGTGGAAAAAGAACTGATCGAAAGCCCTGATCCGCAATTTCGTTTCCACTCGGGTGTTCCTACCTAGAGGAGGTATCCATGCGAGGTCCACTGCTGGCCGGTTTACTGCTACTGGTACCCCTAGGCCTGCAGGGAAATCAAGCACTTTATCCAGGGCTTGGCGGTCAACAGAACCCGGCCAGCCTCAACACACGGCTGGCTGAAGATCAAAAAGCGGCGCTAACCCCCTTGGCAGGCACAGGAATCTATCTGGAACTGCCAGATATGGATCAACTGGATAAAAAAATTGAAGACCTCTCCAAAGATTTGGACACCCTCAGCATCCTGGAAAGAAACAACCAGGAATTCGCCAGCCTTAGCGAAGACAACCAGCAGCGCGTAAGAAGCCTGGAAAGACACTCAAACCAATGTCGGGCTGAACAACTGGATGGCCGGAATCTGGTCAATCTAGCCGCCTGCTACCAAGGCGTTGCCGACTCCTTGAATGAAGGCCTGCTTGATGAACTGGAAAAAAGTGGCCAACTGCGCGCAGGTTACCAATTTGCAGCACCTGCCTATCCCATTCACCTGCGCTTAGCCACCTTGCCGAAAGCAACCTTTAGCCTGGGGGCAGGGTTTAAAAACCAAATCAAAGGTCAGGTGATGAGTGCGCCCGTTAGCGTCAATGCTTACCTGGAAACCCGAGAAGTCACCGGAAGCAGCCAAAACCCAACACCCGGAGCCAACCTCACTGTTGGGCTCAATCAACTGGGTGCAACCTATGCCGTACTCGACCGACTATCCGCACGCTATCAAAGTGAACCTAATGAGCTGTTTGCAGAATATGATGATCAACAGCTTTACGAACAAGAAGCCACCGACGACGAAAAATTTGTTCGCGTGGTTCAGTTTGAACTTCAAGAACAAGCAGGCTACACGGATGAACAGCTGCAAGACATTCAAGACCTGGCAGATCGAATTCGAGATGACCCTGAGTTGAGCGAGGCTTTAGAAGAAGGCAGGCTTGAACTTCTTGGTGAAGCTGACTTCAGCACCGCCACCTCCCTGGAAGCGCGCCGAGCTAGAATCACCTACTTGAATTTTAGTCTTAGCCAGGAATTCTCACATCTGTTTGATCTTAACCGTAGCCGCAACCAGCTCCATGCTGGCGTCACCCTCAACTACTACCAAGCCCGTATGCACAGAGCCTTAGTTTCAGTCATGGGGCTGGAAGACCAACGCAACCTAACCACTTCAGGCGCGACAGCAGAACGCCGGGCCAGAAACCACTTTGACGAAGGCTATCGGACAGAACAGGGTCTAGGGGTGGATTTCGGCTTGGTTTGGCAAACGCCCAGAATACGGCTGGGCGCAACCCTCTACAACCTCAACGAACCCAGCTTTAACTTTGGCAACCTGAATGACCAATTCCAAGACCCACTTCTAAGCCCCGGGGGCAACCTGCGGGATAAAGACCAACAAGCCCTGGAAGAACTCTTGGAAGAAGGCCGCATTAACCTGAACAAAAAGGCAACCCTAACCCGTCACCTGGTTGTTGATAGTGGTTACCGCAACCCAACAGGACGCTGGGGTTTGGAAGCCTACTTTACGCTGGGAAAAGCAACCAACCTCGTTGGTGATCAATATCAAAATTTAGGCGTTCAACACTACCTGAACTTTGACAACCCCTACCTACAGCAAACTCGCTGGGGATTTAGCCAAAACCTTGCTGGCACCCAAGTAACCGCCCTAGAACTAGGAGCCAGCTTCACCAACTGGCTGCACCTCAATGTAGCCTTTACACCCCAAACCAGCGACTTCCTGGGAAGCAGCTACCCGCAATACCTTAGTGCAAACCTCAGTGTCCAGAAAAAGCTGTAAAACCAAGGTTAATTTCAAAGTGTTACATTTCAGTTACATTATGAAGTCAAACTTTTCTGGTTAAGCTCGTAGAATGCCCGCTGATTTATAGGTGCATCAAGGACAAGGAGAAAAAGATGCTAAAAGTACTGGCGGTCTTGCTATTGACTGGCATTTTAACGGGTTGTTTTGATGACTCTTCTGGTTCAGACCCAGAAACAAACCCGGCGGAGCCACCATCAACTGAAGCGCCCCTCCCTGAAGAAACTACTGAGGAAGAGCAGGAAGCAACTCCGCCTGAAGATAATGCTGAGGAAAATGAGCAGCAACAAGAAGAAACCCCTGCTGAAAAAGAAGAAAACCTTCCTGAAGATGACACTAGTCACTCCCCAGAAGCACCTGACTTTCAACAGCTTGATCTAGCAAGTTTAGAGCAAATGAACCTGGGTTCACCGCGTCCACTGCTAGAATTTTCAGATCAAAACTACACCCAAGTCATTCGTAAAAAGGTTTTCTATGAGCACCTTTTCATAACTGGCTATGGCGAGATAGATCGAATCAGAGCAGAGCTCCAAGAACTGGAAAAAGACCAGGGTGTTTTTCAGTGTAACCAAAGCGGCTATGTCCACTTCAAAGTCCCCACAGCCGATAGAAATAGCTGGGAAATGGTTTTTGATGACTGTGCCCATAAAATGCTTGAAGGCATTAACTGGGAGTGGATTGTTACTCTTGACGGAAGCTTCTATTCAAAAAACACAACTCTGGCAGAGGGTTCATCAAATGAAGCACTGATCAATCTTAGCCTTGCCTACGAGCCAGACTATGTCAGTCAGCTACCTGAAGGACTGCTACCTGAAGAGTACACCATCATGTACAGCGGAAGCCAAACCTGTAGTGAAAAGGAAGAAGACCACTACATGACACCTTGTGACTCTGAAAACAGCTATCAAATTGTTCTTGCGAATCAGGAAAAAATTCGTTTCTTGGAAATGAGTAGCAGCAGCACTGGGAATCAGGGTGAAAGTAACTTCTATGTTGATGCCGACGCTTTAGCAGGTGCTTTTAAAGTGAACTACTCATGGCGTGAATATGATACTGATCCAGAAAGCTGGCAGTTTTCAAGGGTTCACGAAGAAACTCACACCTTCACTGGATCAAAAGGGCAAGCTGAAAAACTGCTGCTCATGCAAACAACCGCTACTGAAGATAACACTTATGAAATTCAGGCAATGAACTGCACCGAACCTGCAGAGCCTGGCGTTACCTACCAGCAAATCGTTCAAATGGACTTTTGTAACTAGAAGCAACACCCATATGGGTGATGACTTCAGCAGGCTGCAAGTTCAACCTTGGGTGTAGTTAAGAGAACTGTGATCCACCGCACAGATATGCTATAAAGATTACTATAAAGTAGATTAAAAAAATGTATCAGCGCGGCCATCATGAGGTAACACTATGAAACTCTCTCGCATCGCTTTAGGTATGGCTATTGCGGCCTTGCCACTCGCCGGGGCACAAGCTAATCAGTCCCTTAATTCAGCAGGAACCAGTGCAACCCTGGGCGGAGTTTCTAACCCGGGTAGTATCCATTCCAGCAGCCACAACCCGGCCAGCAGCAACATCATGGTTCGTGAGGGTGAGCGGTTTCGTTTTGGTTACTTGAGTAACATCGGTGGCTACCTAGAGCTAGGCGAAGTGGATGATATCGATGATGAAGTTGAAGGCTTGATTGATGATATTGAAGCGCTTGATGCTTTGGAAGAAGCGGGGAATGACTATAACAACCTTAGTGAAGATGATCGTGAGCTAGTAGATGCCTTAGCTCGACATAACCAGAACAAACCAGCTGATGAACAGTGTTCGCCATCATCCTTGGATGGCACCAACGCAGATATGCTAGCTAATTGTTATCAGGGCGTTGCAGATAACCTAAATGATGGCCTTCTTGAAGATTTGGAAAAAGGCGGTCAGCTACGTTTTGGTGGTAGTGTTTCTGTTCCTTTGATGCCCTTCCTATTTAAAGGTGGCCGTGACTGGACCTTCGGTGTCAATGTTGCTGCTCATGCTCAATTTCGTGGGCAAATGATCGCCAGCCCCTTTGGTGTGGCAACCACTTTCCGCACTGTTCAAAACTCAACCTCAGGTAGCGGGGTTTTTGCTTCAGGTGCCTCAGCCTCTAGCGATGGCTTCCAATCACTTTCAGCAGACTTAAATATCAGCTCTGATAAAATTGGTAAAACCTTCGTTGTTCTCGATAGCTTGATTGATGAGTATGATCAAGCAGATGATAAGGATGCATTTTTACAGCAATATGAAAGCTATGATGCAAATGCAACTGAGGATGAAAACTACCTGAATGCTGTCATCGAGGTCCTGAAAAAAGATGCTGGCTACACTGATGAAGAGTTGGAAAGCCTAACCACCTTGGCGCAAGATGAAACCTTCCGCCAGCAAATGCAAGATGGAAGTGCCAAACTCGAAGTGGATGCCGACTTCACAACTGATACCGCCATGGAAGCTAAGGCCGCAGGTGTAACCCATCTGGCTCTTAACTATGCCCACAACCTGACCAGTGCGCTTAACCTGGACCCAACTCACGGTACTTTAGAAGGTGGTGTGCGTCTTAACTACTACCAGGCGCGCATGCATCGTGGCTTCTTATCGCTAAGAGGTGCAGCAGAAGATGACTACTACACAGCTAGCGGTGATGATGCTGCCGACCGGTCAGGTGACTTTTTTGTAGATGATTACACCCAAGAAAGTGCGCTGGGGCTAGATGTGGGCCTGCTTTGGCATGCGCGCAACTACCAGGTGGGTGCAACCATGTACAATGTCAATGAACCAGAATTTCAATACCCCAACCTTGCTGATATGTTTGCTGATCCTATTTTTGATGATCAGGGAAATGTCAAAGACAGAGATAGAACAGCAGCTGAAAACCTGGCAGCAGCAGGCCGCCTGGTTCTTGATGAAAGCGTCACCCTAACCCGTCATACGGTTTTGGAAGCAGCCTACTTCAATGACAATCGTACCTGGTCCTTGCATGGCTACTATACCCTGGGCACAGCCACCAATTTTGTCGGTGATGAGTTCCAAGATGTGGGTATCTCAGCAGGCTACTTCACCCAAAGCTGGTTGATCCCTGGCGTACGTGCAGGCTACAACAAAAACCTGACGGGTACTGAACTAACAACCGTTAGTGCAGGTGGAACCTTCTTCGGTATCTTCAACCTGGATATGGCAATGAGTCTGGATACCTCCACAGTTGACGGCACTGAATTCCCTCGTTATTTTGCAATCAACCTAGGCTTTGAAGAGAAGTTCTAATTAAAGTATTAATTATTATATAGCGGTAAGGGAAAGAGGCTTGAGGGGCGCAATTGCGTCCCTTTTTTAATTGGTTGTGATTGTAAACAATGTTACAATCACATGGTTTTTTAATGGATATAGACATCTCTCTGCACGCAAGGACTGGTTCTGAGGCAAGCCACTAACCTCGGGGCGGTAGCGTGCCTAAATGATTATTTAAATTTTATGATAGGAATGATATGAAAATTGCTGTAGCGGGTACAGGTTACGTCGGCCTTTCTAATGCAGTTCTGCTAGCTCAAAACCACCAGGTTGTCGCTCTTGATATCCTTAAAGAAAAAGTCGAGCTGCTCAATCTTCGTCGTTCACCAATCGAAGATACTGAAATACAAGATTTTTTGAAAACAAAGCAGCTCAACTTCAAGGCAACACTTAACAAAGAAGAAGCCTACCTTGATGCTGAATTTGTCATCATTGCCACCCCCACAGACTATGACCCTGAAACCAATTACTTCAATACAAAGAGTGTAGAAGCGGTTATTAAGGATGTTCTGGAAATTAATCCAGATGCCACCATGGTTATCAAATCAACCATTCCTGTTGGCTACACTGAAAAACTTAAAGAAAAATTTAAAACAAATAATATTATCTTTTCTCCAGAATTTCTCCGTGAAGGTAAAGCGCTTTATGACAATCTTTACCCTTCACGAATTATTGTTGGTGAGCGATCAACAAGAGCAGAAACCTTTGCAGGGATTTTAAAAGAAGGCGCAATTAAAAAAGACATTTCAGTTCTTTTTACAGACTCCACTGAAGCAGAAGCTATTAAACTTTTTGCAAACACCTATCTTGCCATGCGCGTTGCCTACTTTAATGAGCTGGATTCCTATGCACAAACCCACAACCTTAATGCCCAGCAAATTATAGAGGGCATCGGTTTAGATCCACGTATCGGTGACCACTACAACAACCCCAGCTTTGGTTATGGTGGCTACTGCTTACCAAAAGACACCAAGCAACTGCTGGCAAACTTTGATCAGGTTCCCAACAACCTCATCAAAGCCATTGTTGATTCTAATGCAACTCGAAAAGAATTCGTTGCTAACTCAGTACTTGAACGCCAGCCAAAAACAGTAGGCGTCTATCGTTTAATCATGAAATCAGGCTCTGACAACTTTAGAGCTTCAGCCATTCAAGATGTCATGAAACAAATTAAAGCCAAAGGCGTTGAAGTTGTTGTCTACGAACCCGTCTGGAATGAAGACCAGTTTGATGAATTCCGCGTCATTAAAGGCTTAGAAGAATTCAAACAAATTAGTGACGTCATCCTCGCCAACCGCCGTTCAGATGAACTTCAAGATGTAGAAGAAAAAACCTACACACGCGACCTATTTGGTAGCGATTAAAAATATAGGTGAATAGGTTGTAAAAGCTTTACAAGGAAGTTTTATGAGCAAAAACACCAGTCATGACCAAAATTTCAAAAACCTGATTCTGGACTACCCACACCAGGCGCTTGAATTTTTTGCCAGCGACGAAGCAACGGATATTACGTCTGATGTACGCATCACCCCAATCCGCCAGGAACAACTCAAAGAACGCCTCGGTGATCGTTTTCATGAACTGGATGTTCCACTACTGGCAGAATGGCCTGATGGCCGCAAGGAAGCCCTGCTCTTTGTACTGGAAGAAGAAACTGACCCAAGACGTTTCTCAATCCACCGGCTGGCTCACTACACTTTGCACCTGAGTGAGCTTTTCGAAACCCAAAGGGTAGTCCCTGTGGTGATTTTCCTTCACAGTCACGAACAACTACCCAGCAGTTTGAATATCCAAGGAGAGCGCCATAGCTACCTGGAGTTCAACTACCTGCAAACTCAACTGGATCGCTTGCCAGCCAGCCAATTCCTGGAAAGCAACAACTTAGTCGCTCGGCTCAACCTGCCGAACATGCAATGGAGCCAGGCAGAAAAAGTCGACATCTACGCCAAAGCCATCCAGGGATTGCTAACACTGGAACAAGACCCGGAAAAGCAACTAAAATACGTAGAATTTGTCGATATCTATACTGACTTCAGTGAAGAAGAAATGAAGCAATACCAGCAGCGCTATGCTCAGGAGGACAAAAACATGGCCGGATTTGCAGAAAGATTTCGTAACGAAGGCATGCAACAGGGCATGCAGCAAGGTATGCAGCAAGGTATGCAGCAAGGTATGCAGCAAGGCCGTCAGGAGGGTGAAGCACAGGCACTTAGAAAACTGGTTCAACTCAAATTCGGCCAACTCCCCACCTGGGCCGAAGAACAAATCAACACCGCCAGCCTGGAACAACTAGAAACCTGGATCGAACGCATCCTCACCGCAGACGATCTGGAAACCCTGCTTAAATAAACCTATTTTGTAGGAGTGCACTGTAGGAGCTTTCTCCGAAAGCGATAAATGCGTGGGAGCTCTCTCCGAGAGCGATCAATGCGATAAAAGCAATAAAAGCGATAACCCTGTGACAAACAAGCACCCTTTTTTCAGCATCATCATCCCAGTTTACAAGCAATGGGCTAGGGTGCCTGAGTTACTAAAAGCACTAAAAGCACAAACACTGGCTGCGAGTGACTTTGAAATCCTCTTGATCAACAATGCATCACCGGATTTTCCTGAAAACCTGCAACTACCGACTAATGCCCAAGTCAGCCACTGTCAAAAAGCGGGTTCTTACGCAGCACGCAACCAGGGCATTCAACTTGCGCGGGGAGAATGGTTGGTATTTACTGATGCCGACTGTCTGCCGAAGCTGGATTGGTTAGCCAATCTCAGGCAAGCTATCCAGACTGCACCTAACCAACAACAAATATTTGCAGGTGCTATTCAAATGCAGGCATCCGATCAACCCAACTGGTTGGAAACCTATGACCTGCTGCGCGGCATTCCACAAGAGAATTACGTTAAAAAAGGCTATGCGGCAACGGCTAACCTAACCTTTTCCAAAGCAGCTAGTGAACAACAACTTTTTAACGATCAACGTTTTTCAGGTGGTGATGCAGAGCTTTGCAGGCAATTGGTTGCCCAGGGCTATCAGCTCAGTTACTTGCCTCAGGCTTGTGTGCACCACCCAGCCCGCAAAACCTGGCAAGAAGTCGTTACCAAAGTCAGACGCATCAAAGGCGGACAATTGACTGCCGGCACCAGGCAACAACGAGTTAAATGGGCCATTAAAACCCTAATCCCGCCAGTTAAAGCTTATTGGCGCTACCTAAGCAACCAACACTTTACCTGGCAACAACGCCTCAGGGCGATCTGTATAGAAAGCCTGCTCTGGATCTTTGCTATCCAGGAAATGCTTAACCTTTTAATCTTCAAAAAAACACCAGAACGCAGCTAAGCGACAATCAAGGAATTAAAGATGAATCAGTCCAGTCAACTTGCCACCTTCTACCTGGCAAAAACTACCTTAGGAACCTCTTGGCCTTTATTTGAAGAACTCATGGTACAAGCCGGATTTAACCCCGTTGACTATACCTTGGCAGACTACCTAAAACCTACGGCCCAAGGCCTGAAAAATCAGGTCAACAGCCCAGGAATCAGCCACCTCAATCAAAATAACTTTGAACACCTCCAAGGCTGGCTGGATGACTTCACTGATACCCATTTCTTTCTGGTATACACGCGCCCTGAAGTCTACCTACAGCAAGCCCTAAGTGAAGGCCAGCAGGCAACCCAAGCCTTACAAAGCTGGTCTCAAGAAGTACAAGAACTTCTCAACATACAGCGCAGTAATCGCTCACGTACCAGCTTGATACAACTTGAACAAGCGCTCCAGGCTCCTGATGAATTGATGCAAAAGCTCAGTGAAAAGCTCGGCTGGACCTTCCCTGAGAAAAACTGGAATACCCAACCTCTGCAACTGACAGAAAACCAGGAATTACTGCTATCCAGCCAAATCGTCATGCAAGATACTGGCTTACAACAACTGCTCGCAGAACTGGAAGCCAGTAGCCTTAACCAAGCATCACTGCTGCGTCCACTCAAGCTAGACACTGAGCAGCTTCAGCAAAAAATTAAAGAAGGCAGTCAGCAACAACTAGAAAAGCTTAACGCCACACAAGAAGAACTAAAAAAACAGCTGAACAACTATCAGGATCTGAAATCCAAAAGCGAGACTGATTTAAAAAATCTTCAAGAAAACCTACAAAATCAGCAAAAAAAGCTGAAAGAAGTTGAAGAAGAAAATGAGCTACTTATTGAGCAGCTACATTTCACCCAGGAAGAGCTGGAAAAACAGCTGCTTAAGGGAAACAAAGATCATGAGGCTCAGCTTACCCAGCTGAAAAAAGAACTCAAGGAAGTCAAACAGAGTAAAACGCGTCTGCTTGAAAAATATCGTGCTGTCTTCCAAAGCACTTCTTGGAAAATTACCAAACCCCTGCGTGCTCTTAGCCGCCTGTTAAAGGGTAAACCTCTGCGCGCCAAGCCAGCGCAGGGAGGTAACCGCTAATGCCGACATTGATTTATGCGGCTGCCGGGCAATTAGAAACCCTCAAAGCCGAATTGAAAAAGCCCTATACCCGCATTCTGGCCTTTGTACCTCACCCCCAGCTTCAAGAAGAGCTCCAGCATCTAGCCAAAGAGCACAAGCATCTACAGCTGCGTACCCAAGCTCTTGCTCCTGAATCCGGGCAGGCAAGCCTACACCTAATGAACCTGCCTGCTGCCAGCAGTTTAGAAAAACCAACGGGAATCAAACGCCTCTACCCGAACCTGTCTCAACAAAAAGAAGTACCCGTAGATACCCTAAGCATTGAACAGGTCGTAACAGAAGCGCGATTAGATCAAGAAAAAGACAATACCCTGATCCTGGAAACCAATGGACAAGAAGAAGCCATCCTCCAGGCCCTGGTCAATAGTCAACAGCTACAACATTTTAAAAATATCCAGGTAAGAGTGGGCCAAGAGCCTCTGTTTGAAAAGGCGGCAACAGCTGATGGATTGAATAAATTCCTGAACAAGCGGGCCTACCAGCAACAGTCGCAAAAACAGCGTGATCCTGAGCATCCGCTACTGAATTTTAAGCTAAATTATCAGCTTCTAAGTGATCAAAAAGTAAAAAAAATCAAAACTGAAAATGAAGCTCTCAAGGAAGAACTCAGCAAAGCAAAACAAGAAAGAGACCTTGCTCAAAAAGAAAGAGATCAACTGCAGCAGCAACAAGAAAAACTCCAAAAAGAATTCGAGCTAGCTTGTCAGGAAAAAGATAGCCAACTCAGCAAGAAAGAGAAAAAATCAAAACAGCAGCAAGAGCAACTGGCAGAACTGCAAATACGCAGTCAGCGTCTTGAAAACGAAAACTACCAACTGAATAAAACGCAAGAACAACTGACACAGGAATTTTACAAAGCGCAGGGACAGCTCGAATTGCTTCAGCAACTCATTAAAATACCCTGAGGTAAAAGGCCATGCAGGTCCAGAAGAAGAACAGCAACAGCCCAGCCATTACACAATGGCAGCTCGGTGAATGGATCGCACTGGCTAACAACCCCAAGGATGAGCTTCTCGCAATAGCTGCCCAACTAGAAACAGGGCAACTCAATGCAGCTGAATCCCAGGTATTTCAGCAGGCAGATAAAGCAACAAAAATTCAAATGTTGGTCTCAGCCCTTCACAACACACTGGGCCGTTCAGCACTCCTGTTAAATAAGCAAGAAGAAGCCCATAGCCACTTTACCCAAGCGCTAGAGCAAGGCCCTTATCCAGGTGACCCTCAACTATTGGCCCCCTTACGAATGGCGCACCAAGCCAGCCAATTAGGAATCGGGCTAAACAACCTGACTGGCCTGCAATTGCACCTGACGCAAGCCAGTCAAACCAGTGAGCAGCAAACACCACTAACCAAACAGCTTTACGGTTTTCTTGATCAACTACTTATCAAGCTGGCTGAAGAAGGCAAAACCCTGCAGCTGGATGGAATGCCCGTTTTCAATGGTAAAGACCCCTTTATGGCCGGTAAAACGGTAATGGCCTTGGCCTATTGGGTGACTGAATATACAGCGGGTGATCCAATAACGGGCAAACGAATTCACCTGGCCCGTAAAATTATCAAGCTGCTTGAAAACCAACCTGCCACCAGTTGGGGGGCTTTTTTCTATCTAAAAGGCCTTAAACAGCTTCATAAGTCGGGTTTGCTGGATGCCTGCTTTAGTGTTAACCATCTGATTCAACTAAAAGATCAATTACACTGGAATACCTTTGTTGATCCCAAAACCTATCAGCTCAAAAGCAAACCTACCAACTTTTATCAAGTAGCCTATGCCATCGCCCAGCTTAGGTTTCAAATCGGTTGGGAAGGGGCTGAACCCAGCTACAGTCTGCTAGAAGCCCTGCAAAATCACTATGAAGACGTATCCGGTGAGTTTGGCTTTGCTGATGAAACGAAGGGTAAAGGGCGTTATGACCGCTACTCCTTCTTGCTGGTTGCTGAAATTGCCCAGCGAATGCGCGAAGCGGGCATGCCACTGCCTAACACCCTGAAGAAAAATCTTAGAAGCTCCGCAGACTATGTGTTGATCAATCTCAATGAACAGGGTGATGGTTTTCAATATGGTCGCAGCATTGGTGCCTATGGGGATACAGCCTTCCTGGAAATTCTGACAGCTGCAGCCTGGTATGGCCTGCTCAGTCCAGAAGAAATGCATGCAGCCCACTATTTCAGTTGTTTATGTACACAAAAATTCATTGATTACTGGTGGGATGAACAGCGCGGTACGGTCAATCTTTGGGAAGATGGCCGCGTAACCGATGGCTACCGAGGTAAGCACCGTATCCTAGGAGAAAACTTTAGCCTGATATACCAACACCTCTATACCCAGAACATCTGGCAAGAACTAGGCTACTCAGAAGCCAAGCTTAGCAAAAAAGAGTACCAAAGCTGGTTGAAGCAGCTACCCAAGGCCACTTTGACTTGGTTTCATAAAGGCAAGGAAGGGGATAGCCAGCAAGCACTCTTCACCTACAGAGATAAAGACCGAATTTTTAATCTTCCCCTGGTTAATGGTGAGGAATACGTTAGACACAGCACCTACCTACCCATTCCTTACACTCGTGAAGTGATTCAAGGTCAGCCTGATACGGAAGTACCTTTGTTGCTACCCGTCATACAGGAGCCAACAGGTGAGGGATTATGGCCTGTTGGTCGTTTTACAGAAATTAGCCTGCAACAAGAAGCAGAAGGCTACACCTTGACCTGGCAGCAAGAGCTAAGTGATAACCTGCTACTGCTGACCCGCTACCAGTTTAGCCAGGGAAAAATAGAACGAGAAGATACGCTAAAAGGTGAAGGTAGCACTCTGCATGCAGTGTGCATGCAATGGCCTGATACTTTAAAGATAGATGCAGACGAAAAGCTACATAAAGAAATGAAACTAAGCTTCAAGGGCTATCAAATAGCAGCCAATGGAATAGAAGCTTGTTATCAAACCGATAAAAACACATCACTTAATGAACTAAAGCTAGGCTGGAGCCTAGCTTACTGAGCCAAGTAAGAATGGAGAAGTCATGAGCAAGACCGCGTTTGCTAAAGGAAACCAGTTATTCAGAGAAAATAAACTGGAAGAGGCTATTGAAGAATATAAAAAATCACTAAATAAAAAAGAGACTTATTTTGCATATGAAAATTTAGGTATGGCACTTGAGCTTTTGAACAAATCAAAAGAAGCCGGTAGTGCCTATCAAGAAAGCTTGAAAATAAACGGAGGTGCAAAGCGCGCAATAAAGTTTCTAGAAAAAAATAAAATAAAACCTCAAGTAAAATTTGAAAATGATTTGGAATCAAAAAATATCCACCCTGTTGAGTTAATAAAAAAATATAGTTCTTATATAGATTGTGAGGCACTTAAAAATAAATATTATTCTAAAGGACTTGATAAAGTCGATGATACTTTTTGTTTAGTACGTATAATCGGAAATGATTTGTATCCGAGGCATAAGAAAGGGCAATCAAGAAAAAATATAAAATTCATACTAGAAAACGAGCCAGAATATTCTGGGCTCGAAAAAATGTGGATTGTTAATAGAATTTTTGATAAGAAGGAAAGAAATGAAATAATAAAGGTGCTAAAAAAGTATAAGCAGGATTTTATAGAAATAAAATTTGATGAAAGTGAGTATAAAAAGATACCGTTTGATACTGATAGTTTGCCGACACCTTGGTTTTTGAATACTGAAAAATATCAGAACCTTAGTGATGCTGAAAAAAATCGTGTACTAACATCTTTATATAGATATAAAAATAACTATGTTATGAATAACAATGGCGCAAGAAATGTTGCGCTAATAGAGGCTAAGAAGCGCGCAAAATGGGCCCTGCCATGGGATGGTAATTGCTATCTAACACCTGATGCATGGCAAGCAATTCAAAGAGATGTAACTACAACACCCTGGTACAGCCATTTTGTAGTGCCTATGGCTCGTGTTCTTTCTAATAATGATCTGATTAATAATGAGAATCCACCAGACCCAGTAGAAGAACCACAACTTATTTTCAGAAAAGACACACTTGAGTTGTTTAATGAAGAGTTTTGCTACGGCCGAAGACCGAAAGTGGAGCTTTTTTGGGCATTAGGAATTCCTGGTAAGTGGGACCGCTGGAAAGATGAACCCTGGGATCAAGTACGTCGAAATGCACTTAATGAAGCTAAGCAGTTTGCTGTTGCTGGCTGGGTTGCCCGTTTGTACTCTGGCATGGGCAGTTTAGAAAAAGATACTAGAGAAAGTTTTTTGAATCGTGGGCAAATACGTCAAGAAGCAATTGTTGCAACACTGCGTGAAATTGATAAGCAGATAGGTGGATGTACAGCTAACAAAAAAGCTTTGCAATTCTACAAACTTGAAAATATAGCAAATATAAGAAAAATATATATTTCAGGTTGTGATTCGAAAATAAAAAAATATGTAGATGTAATAATAAAAAATGCTGAGGATGCTTTAACAAGGTCTCCCTATTCTGTGATTGATAAAACTACGTTCCCACCAAGTGGAGATAAACAAGATTATTGGCACCCAGCACCCTATTGGTGGCCTGATCCAAGCAAAAAAAATGGCCTACCATATATCCGAAAAGATGGTGAACGTGTACCCGGAACTAGAATGTATGATCAAGATAGTGAGAAGTATGATCGTACACGAGTTCAGAGAGTTTTTGATGACTCAACCTCTCTTATGCTAGCTTGGTACATGACTTGAAAAGAGAAGTATGCACAGCATGCAGCAAATATCTTCACTCGATTTTTTATTGACAAAAAAACACGCATGAAACCAAACTTAAATTATGCTCAGGTCAGGCTGGGTATCGATAATAATTTGGGAGGAAATGCTGGATTAATAGAATTAAAAGATTTTTATTATTTTCTTGATGCTATAAGATTGTTGAAGAAAACTAATTTAGTTGATAATGAAAAATTTGATGAATTTGAAAATTGGTTGAGCGAATATCAAAAATGGTTAATAGAATCGCCACAAGGTAAAAAAGAGTGTATACAACATAATAATCACGGGACCTATTATGATTTGCAGCTAGCAGCAATATCTTGCTACTTGGGGAATGTTGAGTTTCTTTATGAGACTTTTGCTCGTGCCCAAGGACGAATAGCTGAACAAATAAATAGTAATGGTGAACAGCCAAATGAATTAAAAAGAAAAACTTCACAGCACTATTGCTATTTTAATATTCAAGGCTTTGTTAACTTGGCTACTATTGCAAGAAACTGGGGAGTTGACCTGTACAACTATAAAACAAATGACGGGATTTCTTTAAAAAAAGCCGTTAGTTGGCTTATAGAAAGTCACAAGAAAACCTGGAAACATAAGCAAATTGATAGGTTTGATCAGGATAGAGTGTTTCCTATATATGAAGCGCATAAAATTCTTGATAATTCTGATATGGTTAACTCTGCTTCTTTTAATACATTAACGAAAATTAATTTCTTTCCACACGATGGCGTTCAGCCATACTCTTTTCTAACTAATTCTGACTTTAGAAACACTAAATATAAAGTTAGTGTTGTTATACCTGGATATAAGAATAGCTCTTCAGTTTTGCGCCTCTTAGAAAGCTTGAATAGACAGCATTTTGCTAGCTTTGAAGTAATAGTTGTTTCTGATGGTTGTGAAGAAATAATTGATTCTACAAAGAATTATATCGCTCAATATCCATTGAGTATTTATAATACAGGCTACAAACAGGGTTTTGGTGTGATGTTAGCCAGAAACTTAGGCGCACAGAAGTCACAAGGTAAACTTCTTGTTTTTATTGATCCAGATGTTATTTTGCCTGAAAATTTTATTTATAATATTTGGAAAAATTACTCTGATGACACATTAATTATACCAAAAGTACATTTTGTCGATGAGTTTGATCATGATAAAATAATATTAGAAGAAGATAGAAAAGGTTTTAGAAACCCTAATTCACCAATTCTAGGGTTTGCTACCCAGTGTTGTGCAATTTCTAAATTATCTTTTATTAATCTAGGTGGTTTTGATGAAGCTCTTTTAGGACAGGGTGGCTCAGACTCAGATTTTGGGCTCCGACATGCATCTATTTATAATAATGCCAAGTTTTTGAACAGTATTATTTGTTTCCATATTGGCTTGTCTTCTGGGAAAAAATACCGTGTGGGAGAGGAAAGCAAATGGGATCGTACAGTATATAATTCAAGAAAGAAAAGTGATTTTTATAAATTTCCAGAAAATGCTGTTGTAAATGATGGTGTCAACTATTTTTATTTAAACAAATGGAATGAATTTAAAAATCTTAAGAGCAATATAGTAGATGTTGATTTTATTCTTGCAACGGTTATAAGTGATAATGAAAATTATGGCTATTTAAATTATTTAAAGCCATCAGCAGAATATTACAATATACCATTAAAGACACTGTATGCAGATGAGCAAGCTATATCTCGTAAAACTGGTTCACTGAGCGAGAAAGACCGTCTTTTAAATATGGTTCTTGACAATGTCAGTGATAACTCAATTGTTATGTTTGTTGATGGTTATGATACTGTTTTATTAGCTGGAAAAGACGAGATTATTAATAATTTTAATTCTTATAATTCACCGCTTGTGGTGTCAGCGGAAATCAACTGTCATCCTGACTCATCATTAGCATCTGAGTTTCCAGAAAGTCAATATGATGCAAGATTCCTAAATACTGGTGGCTTTATAGGATATGCCTGGGCCATTAAAAAAATGATTAAGAAAGCGCAGCAAATTGAAGTTCCAGATGATCCTAAACTAAAACTAAGTAATCAATACCGCTGGATTAGAGTTTATCTTGATAAAAAAGATAAAATAAGTTTGGATTTATCTAGTAAACTATTTTTATCGGCTTCTACAAAAAAAGAGGCAAGACAATACGATAAATATTCTGAAAAAAGAATTAAGAAACTTTACTTGAATCCTGATTTTGCAAAAGAGGAAATGAGTAGAATATTTAACTTAATGGAAATTAAAGGAAAAAGAGTAAAGGCAAAAAACTCAGGTAGTATGCCCTGCGTTTTGCATTGGAATGGACCTGCCTCAGTATTTATGCAAACACAATCGAAAAGTTTTTCATTTCTGAGACCATGGGAATAAATTTATTGATATCAGAGACTCAATATGAATAAAAAAATTGTTGCATTTTATATAAGACTATATGGAGTTTTTAATAAAAAGGATAGGTTTTTAATAGAAAATATAATTACCAAGGCCAATGAGAAAAATATTTCTGGATGGGTTTCATATAGGAAGCCGGGCTGTATTGCATTACACATTGAGGGCTCTCATTCAGAAATAGAGTTATTAGTTAACGAGTTGCAGTTCTGTAGTGTTTTTGAAAATTTTAAAAGATATGATGTTAATAAAACTGATCCAGTTCATATAAGTGGTTTCAAGGATTTAAAGAATGCAAGTAGCATTTTTAATGCTAATGTTTCTTTGAGTGATTTGTGCGATCGTGCAAGCTTTTTGAATGACGAGTTTTATGAGATTTCGAATGCAATAAAAAAACATAAAGATCACTATGAAAGTGATAGCGTGGTGTTGAGCGATATTTTGAAGCTGATTCCTAATAGATTTTTTGGAAATTGGTTGAAGAATAAACAAAAAATATTTAAATTTAACGTGGAAGATGTTGCTTCATCTTTTACCTCTGAAATGTGGCAAAGTGTACCGTATACAAAAACATTAACAAAGATTCATGGTTACTCACCTGAACGATTATTAGATAATAAAATAAATGGTTTGAAATTTGTTAATAGTATTGGTGTAAAAACTCCTGAGCTATATGAATATGGTATTCCTTTAAATAGTATTGATTTTAAAAAAGGGCGAGTTGTAAAACCAATAAATGCTGCGGGTGCTAAAGGTGTTTTTTCAATTGTTTCTGAAAAATTAATAATAAGTATTGATGATGGAAAGAAATTATCAGACTATGAGGAGTTCATTAAAGAAGCAAAAAAATACTTAAAAAGATCCGGACGCCCTGACCTTTGGATGTCTGAAGAGTTAATTCTTAATAGTGATAATGAGCCACCTAATGACATTAAAATGTTGACTTTTTATGGAAAAGTTGGGCTTGTTCAGGAAGAGAGAAGAATGTTGGGTAAAGTCTGCTATTATGATAAGAACTGCAACAAGATTTCTACAGGTCGTTATGAAGACAAAAACTTTCAAGGAGGTGGTGTCCTTCCTGAGCATATAAGGCTAGCTGAGGAGATTAGTCTTAAGATTCCATCTCCATTTCTACGTATAGATTTTTTGAAATCAAAAAATGGTCTTGTTTTTGGTGAGTTCACACCAAATCCAGGTGTTTTTAACTCCTTTAATGCTTCTATTGATACGAGCTTGGGGCGCGAGTACTCTGAAGCAAGAGGGCGTCTAATGTCAGACCTGCTGAACGGAAAAAAGTTTGATAATTTTTTTGAT
Organism: Marinospirillum celere; assembly: GCF_900112235.1. GTDB lineage: Bacteria > Pseudomonadota > Gammaproteobacteria > Pseudomonadales > Halomonadaceae > Marinospirillum > Marinospirillum celere. The sequence goes on from NZ_FOLH01000001.1 coordinate 416,869, forward strand.
TTTTTGAAATCAGAGAACATATAACTACTTTTGTAATTTATATAGATGCTATGTGCTTAGTAAGGAGTATTCCGTGATTGCCAAGAATAAACTAAACGGTGATTTTTTATTTGATTTTAAAGAAGTTGATTTGTTTTCTGTAATATCTAACATTAAAGATTCTGGCATTAATTCTAAAATATTTAAATCTGAGATGGATGATAAGCTTGTAGTTGTGAATGATACTATAAATCCCGTTGGTGCATTTAAAGTTAGAGGTGCTTTAAATGCAATTTTCTCTCTAATATCAAAAGAACCCAAATTGAAAGGTATTTGCTTAGCAAGCTCTGGAAGTTTTGGTATGGCATGTTCATATGCTTGTTCTTATTTTGATGTTGACGCTTATATCTTTGTTCCTGTAGGAGCTCCATTATATAAAATTGAAAAAATAAAAAGCCTTGGTGGAAATGTTATTGTTTCTGGAGACTCTTATGAAGAGTCAAAAAGTAATGCAATTGTTTTTGCTAAAGAAAATAAATTGATTTTCCAAGATGGTGTTGATAGGGAAGTTTTTTCTGGAAATGCAACTTTAGCATTAGAAGTTAATAATTTTATCAATGAAAATAATATGGAAAATTCAAAGATAGCATTTTTACTACCTTTGGGAATTGGTAGCTTGCTAGTCCCATTTTGTTCTTTTTTTAGAGCAACTGACTTAAGCTTTATATCGATTGCTGTAGAGCCTTCTTCTTATTCAAAGCTAAGTTACCTTAATGATGGCATTAATCTTACCCTTGAAAAAACATTGGCAGATGGTGCTTGTGTTTCAAAGTTCCCGGATTTTTCAGAGAAATATATAATATCACTTGTTGATTATTATTATTCTGCAAATGATTATGAGATAAAATGCGCTCAAGATATATTAAATAATTCATATGGTGTGCAATCTGAAGGTGCAGGAGCACTATCTATGTCCTGTTACTTACATTCACGTGATTTTTTTGATGACTTTGATTTTGTTTTTGTTTTTGTTTCTGGTAGTAATTTATCTTGATGGTCTATTTTAATTATTTTAATTTATTTCTTGTGTTTTTTAAGGTTTATTTGTAAATTTAATTTTTTCTATTTTTAACTTGAGGCTTCAAATATTGTCATGCAAGTTGCAATAAATTATAATAAAGAAAATAGTCGCCTTATATTTTCGCCTAAATCCCTTGGTGACTTTATAAGGAGTTATAACTTGATCAGTATTTTTTCTAATGAAGGACTATTGCCAACTGTTGCTGAAGTAGTGCTGAGCACTTGGTCTGCTAAACCGCTAGACCAAAAATTTTTAGACGAATCACCCAGTATTAAATTATTGATTCATGCAGCTGGTTCAGTTCATCATTTAGTAACGCCAGCTTTAGTTGAGCGTGGTATCCGTGTTACTAGCGCAGCTCACTTAAATGCAATCCCTACTGCCGAGTTCGCCCTTGCACTTATTTTAACTGCATTGCGTAATACTCTTGCATTCACTTCTAGGATCAATGCCGGGGGACACAAAGGCTGGAAAAAACCAAAAAAGAATGATTTTCTAGGTTATTACGGCACCCGTGTCGGTTTGCTGGGTTTTGGTAATGTTACTTTGCATTTATTGAAGCTCCTTCAACACTTTGATATTGAGTGCTATGTAGCTGATCCCTTTGTTGACCCGGTAGTTATTCGTAACTTGGGCGCTACTCCTGCTTGTCTAGACTGGGTAATTGAGCATTGTGACGTGGTTTCTCTGCACCATGCTTCGCGCCAAAATACCCGCCACCTGCTTAATAGAGAGCGCATCTCCCGACTAAAGCCTGGTGCGCAACTAATCAATACTGCAAGAGGCGCTTTAATTGATGAAACTGCTCTTGTTGACCGTTTAAAACAAGGTGATATCCATGCCTATCTAGATGTTACTGAGAAGGAGCCTCCACCTGAAGATCACCCCTTTTACACATTGCCCAACTGTCAGTTAACGCCGCATATTGCTGGATCGCTGGGAAGAGAGGTTCATCGTTTTGGCGAATTTGCCCTGCGGGAGCTCGATAACTGGATTCACCAAAGGCCGCTTGAAGGTGAGGTGGATCTGGCTACACTCAGCAACCGAGGGTAATTATGAGGTTTCGACAGGCGTTGGTATCGGTAACCTTGAATCACTTACCAACTCATGAAGTAATTTCACTTGCCTTGGAAGCGGGTTTAGAGGGCATTGAATGGTCTGGTAGAAACCACCTGCCTGTAGGTGATTTAAAGTCGGCAGCTTTTATACAACAGCAAATGAAGAAGGCTGGTTTGGCTGTTTTAGCCTATGGTTCCTACTTGCGCTTTAATGAGCCAGCTTTTGAACAAAATCAGCTTTGGCAGCGAACAATAGAAACAGCCCTTGCCTTGGGTGCACCTGCAATCCGAGTTTGGGCGGGGCAACAGGGGTCAGCATCAGTCAGTTTTGAAGAGCGGGTAGCTTTAGTTAACCGTGCGCAAGCCTTTGCAGATCTTGCTCAACATCAGGGGTTAGCGGTTTACTTCGAGTTCCATCGAAAAACACTGACAGATACACCTGAATCGGCACTTAATTTTCTTCATGAGATTGATCGCTCCAGTGTAAAGAGCTTATGGCAACCGCATGTTAATCTACCGTTAGAAGAGCAGCTACGCAGTTTGGAACTGATGTTGCCGCAGCTTGCTTACCTTCATTGCTTTTTTTGGGGGCTGAAAGGCTCCAAAGAGCGCTATCCTTTACAAGAAGGGGGAGCTTTATGGCAGCCACTATTAGAGGCAGCTTTGCTTTACGGCCATAAAGACCTTGATCTTTGGGTAGCAATAGAGTTTGTCAAAGATGATAAAATCGAGCAGTTGCGAGAAGATGCAGCTTATTTGCAGCAGCTTCTTCATACACTAAATAGTAATTAAGGCTACTGCTTAATGGAACTTCATTTATTGCTGTTCGCTTTGCTAGTTATTTTCACGGGCAGCTTTATCCAGGGTGTTCTGGGTTATGGGGTCGCCCTTTTCAGTGCACCTTTGTTGTTTTTGATTAACCCTGCCTTTGTACCTGTGCCCTTGATTATTATCGGTGGTGTTCTGCCTTTGCTGGTTTTTTGGAGCAATCGCCAAGCCTTAGTGCGGCGTGATTTATTGTTTGCTTACCCTGGTAGCTTGTTTGGTGTGATTTTGGCAGCTTTGCTGGTCGGTTTGCTTTCTGCAGAGGCTTGGCAGGTGGTTTTTGCCTTGTTGATTTTGCTGGCTGTCGGTTTAAGTTTACGCGCACTGCATTTTCAGCCTAGTTCCTCCGTAATTTTTGCTGGAAGCTTTGGGGCTGGCTTAATGGGTACGCTAACTGGAGTAGGTGGTCCACCTCTGGGTTTGGCTTATCAGAATGCACACCCGTTTCGTGTTCGGGCCAGTCTTTCCGCTATTTTTATTCCGACCAGTATTTTTTCTCTTCTTGCTTTGTCAGTCGCTGGGCGGGTGCAGGTCAGTGACTGGTTGTTGGCTTTTAGTTTGTTTCCTGCTGTTTTCTTGGGCTTCTGGTTATCCAGGCGTTTGGGCGCTAGAATCCCTGTTGCTTTGTTCCGCTACCTGACTTTGGGAATAGCCAGCTTGGCGGCTGTCTATACGCTTATCGCTGGGTTGTTTTTTTGATCTGTTTTGGGAAGCAAACATCAGTATGACAATTCTTGTGACCGGCGCTGCCGGTTTTATCGGTTCTGAGCTCTGCATGCGTTTACTGGAGCGGGGTGAAGTTCTGGTCGGTTTGGATAATCATAATGACTACTATGACCCGGCTCTGAAAGAAGCCCGTTTGGCGCGGCATTTAGCCCACCCTAACTATACCCATGTACGTCTGGATCTTGCTGACCGCACAGGTATGGAAGAGTTGTTTGCCAAGTACAAGCCCAAGCGTGTAGTGAACCTGGCTGCCCAGGCAGGGGTGCGCCATTCGATTGATAATCCCTTGGCTTATATCGACAGCAATGTGCTGGGTTTTGCCCACCTTCTGGAGGGTTGCCGTAATCAGGGTGTGGAGCATCTGGTGTATGCCAGTAGCTCTAGTGTGTACGGTGCTAACAAGACGATGCCTTTTTCAGTTCACCATAATGTGGACCGCCCACTGAGTATGTATGCGGCCAGTAAAAAGTCTAATGAACTCATGGCCCATGCCTATAGCCATCTCTATGGTTTGCCAACCACTGCGCTGCGCTTTTTTACCGTTTATGGCCCCCTTTAAATTCACTCAGGCCATTTTGAAGGGTGAAACCATCAAGGTTTACAACTACGGCAAGCATCGTCGTGATTTTACTTATATTGATGATATTGTCGAAGGGGTTATCCGTGTGCTTGATCAGCCAGCACAAGCGAATCCCGACTGGGATGCATTTAACCCCGATTCAGCCACCAGTAGTGCCCCTTGGCGCGTGTATAACATCGGTGGTCATCGTCTGACCGGTCTGATGGATTTTATTGGTTCTCTGGAAAGTTCGCTTGGTATAACAGCAGAAAAGGAATTCTTACCGATGCAGCCCGGTGATGTACCTGATACCTATGCAGATGTAGAGGATTTGGTGGCTGATTTTAACTATCAACCAAAGATTTCAGTTTCGGAAGTTGTCCAGCGCTTTGTAGCCTGGTACCGAGATTTTTATGGCGTATAGCTGATGAATTTTATGGAATATTTAGATGGTAAATGACGAGCAAAATCTTCAGCAAGTTGATGCACAGGAAGAAGAGCTAGCGCGCTTGAAAGGCGAGATTGAACAGCTTAAGTTTGAGTTGACTGAATCCAGAGAGCAGCTGGCTAGGCAAGAGGCGGCTATTGAAGAAGCCAAAAAAGCTTTTGATCAACTGATTAGAAAATACCGTAATCTCTATGCGTCTAACTCCTGGAAAGTAACACGGCCACTGCGTTGGTTATCCGGCTTGGTAACCAAAAAGGGCAAAGAGCAGGTTACCGTTGAGGAGTTGGTGAATCAGGTTGCCTTAATTAAAGGGCTTGAGCAGCTACCTGTATTTGATCGCCAAAGGCCAGGTAAAGTTGGGCAGTTGCGTACCAAGCTGCTAACTCTGGGTTTTGAAGAAAAAGCTTCAGCAGATTTAGCCGAATTGGCGACTTCTAGCCAAGTTGTGCTGGAGCTCCTTTGGGCCGCTTGGGAGCTGGCTGTGTTTTATGCTAACGAGGCCAAGTTGAAACCTCTTTTTCTTGCAGATAAAAACTCAATATAAAATTTTTTCTCTAATCTTGATAAATTTTTTAAAGATGGGTTGGATAGAAAAAATATTGATGACCTAAGAAATAAGCATCTTCTTAGAAAGCACTAATAATAAATAATTAAAGAGTACGCTTGATGGTTTTTCGGATTGGGATTAATTTTTGGATCTTTATTGCATGAGACCTGAAGCATTTTATAGGAAGTATGTTTTTAACTCTTCTTTTAATTCTTTTAATGAAAATATTTTCCACCTTTCTGGGTATATTGCTGCATCTGGATATCTTGGTATTAAAATTTCAATAAAATCGGATAAACGTTTTTTTTATAAAAATGATGTCGTAATAGGTTGTTATGATGAAATGCATACTAGTCTTGTAAGTAATTCTGCTGTCCGTCTATGTAAGAATAAAAAGAAAACAATAAATGCATTGAATATAAAAAGTGTGGCTGTTCCATTGAGCCATCAGTTTTGTAGTGTCTTTGGTTATAAAAAAGCTCTGAAATTTGCTAAAGCTTCCGGCTCTTTGGTTATGAAGCCAGCTAACGCTCGTGCTGGTCAGGGTATTTCGACTCAATTTTCCTGGCAGGATGACAGCTTTAAAGCGGCTTGGTTAAAAGCTAAGGCTGCTACGACGAATCGTCGTATTTTGCTTGAAGAAAAGCTGGAAGGCTTGGATGTGCGTGCAATTGTGGTTGGTGGTCAATTTGTCTGCGCAGTTACCAGGCTTCCTGCTTATGTCGTGGGCGATGGTAGCTCTACAGTTGCAGAGCTGGTTGAACAAAAGAACGCCTTTAGAAAGCAAAATAAAGCCCATGCTCGGCACCCTTTAAAACTGGAATATTATTCGATTGATCCTTCATTGGTGCCCGCTGCTGACCATTTTTTACAGTTGACAGAAATTTCCAATGTCCACTTGGGTGGTGAAGCCGTTGATGTGACGAACCTTTTGCCCAGTGCTTTGAGGGAGCTGGCTGAAGCGGCTGCTGATGCAATACCTGGCTTGGGTGTGGTTGGTGTGGATATGATAGCTACGGATTTTGAGGGTGGTGTTGCCAAGGTCATTGAATTGAATACAGCTTGTAATTTCATGATTCACCAGGCTCCTTTGTATGGTCAGCCCCGTTATCCTGCTGAGCAGGTGCTTAAGTGTATGTTGCGTCAAGCAGGTTTAGCGAATGAATAATCCTTTGTTTGTTGTTCTTTATAGTCTTGAAAAAGGCTTGGCGTGGCTGCTTAAAAGTCGTTTGCGCTTTATCTTGCTCTGGTTTTTCAGATTGGTCTTTTGGGTGAGGAGTTTTTTACCCGGCCGCAGAAAAATCCCCTTAGGCCGACTGCCCAGTGATTTTAATTATGAGTTTTCAGCTAATGCTTGGTTTGCTGGCTCCACAAAAGGCCAGACTTCAGTTCAAGAATTGGAACTAAAGCTTTGGTCTGGTTTTTCTGTAGTTGCTGAAGAGAAGCTCAAACTTGTTACAGCTAGTTTGTATGGTTCGGTTGTTGAAAGGGGGGAGGCAAGCTGGGCCTTGGCAAGACGTTACTTTGCTTCCGGTGATTACTCTAACGCTCTTAGGTTTCTTGAACAGGCCGCTTGGCTGCAACCTGTCCGTCTGTTTTTTTCTGGCTATCTGATTTTGCGCTTTGAAACCCTGTTGAAATTGAAGTGTCTGAATGCTGCTAGAGATTTATTGTTGGAAGCCGAGCAGCAGGGCGTGACCTCCAATGACCTTCTGCTTGCCTGGTCAAATTGGCACTTTGTATCTGATGGCTTAGATACTGAACAGCGACTGGAGCCTATCAACCGCATCCTTACAGAGGCAGGCCTACTGCCGATAAGCCTTAAAGACGAAACCCAACCGCTTAAGCTTGCTAACCTGAGTGGTGTGGCTGCTGACTCTGGTTTAGCTGCTGGCCCTAAGGTAAGTGTGTTGATACCCGTTTATAATGCAGCTTCAACTCTGGCTGTTGCGGTTGAGGGATTGCTAAATCAAACGTGGCAAAATCTTGAGATTTTGTTGGTTGATGATGTCAGTACCGATGCCAGTCGTTTGGTGATGCTTTCTCTTGCAGAGCAGGACTCCCGTATTCACCTTTTACAGCATACCGACAATAAAGGTGCTTATGGTGCACGTTTGACAGCACTGGATGCCGCAACGGGTGATTTTATTACAGTGCATGATGCGGACGACTGGTCTCATCCGCAGAAAATTGAGTTGCAGGTGAAGGCACTCTTGGAACGCCCTGGCTTGAAAGCCTGTATGAGTTCCTGGTGTCGAACAACTGAAGATTTGTATGTACTGCCTATAGGTGCCATTCCTGGAAAAGGCTATCAACGGCAAAATGAGTCATCGTTGATGTTCCGGCGATCTCTTGTTTCTGAGTTGGGACGTTGGGACCAGGTAAGAGCAGGTGCAGATACTGAATTCATTTGGCGTGTTCAGGCGCACTATGGTGAAGAAACCGTTGATGTTGTCTTACCCGAGGTTCCTCTGAGCTTTTCCTTAAGCCAGCCTGACTCCTTGACCCAGACTGGGCCAACCCATGTGCGCACGATTTTTTTTGGGACTCGGCAGGTTTACCGGGAGTCTCAGAAGTATATCCATAAAAATCTATCTGATTTCTTCGGTAACTTTTTGGATAGAGAGAGAACAACAAGCTATTTCTATGCCCCTCAGCGTTTGCGTGGTGACTCGACTTTAGCCGTTGATGTATTGTATGTTGCTGACTTTACAAAATATTCACCAAACTCCGAACAACAGTTGGAAAGGATTCTAGGTGATCTTCAAAAAATGAGGGTGGCTGTGTTCAACTGGAAATATTTTTCGACACCTGCTTCGGCTGGTTTGCTTGATGACTACTTGCGCTCTGCTATTGAAGGTCAGCTGGAAATAGCTACGGCTGATGATGTTGTGGAAGCTAAGTCAGTTGTCTTTCTTGATTCAGCAGTGTTGGAGCAGGCCTTGGATCGCTTACCCCTAGTCCATTGTAAAGAATGGACACCACCCCATGCCTACGCTGCCTGGAAGACTACTGGTGATGCTGAGGCGCGTTCTTAAATCATGTTGAAAATGCAAAGGCTTCTTTCTTCTTTGTTGGGAAAAGAGCAAGCGTGTCAGCAGCCAGCTAGCAGTAAAAATGCGGAAAAAGCCGCTATTGGTCGTTTGCATGAGAATAATTATTTTGTTGATCCCTCTTTCCGGTTGCTGATGGGCTTGCGTAACTCTCGCAATAAGCTGGCTAAAGCTGGTCCTGAGTGGCGTTTGAACCGTAAGGATAAGGCTTTTAGGTATATCCGTAATCAGGGTTTTGTGCATCCGGAAGTTTTTCAAGCTCGATGTAAGCTGAATGATCTGAAATTTTTCAGCCGAGGCGTTATCAAGCCTCATTTGGGTGCTAATGCCCGTGGTGTTTATTTGGTTTTTTCACCCGAGCGTATTTTTCACCCGGCTAGTCAGTCTTGGCTGAGTTCTTGGGATGCATTAATAAAGGCTTTGAGGGATGATCTTGCCACTAACCGGGTTAGGAAGGATCTGTGGTCTGTTGAGGAACTGATTACAGAGGATGAAGCGGGTGAAGTTCCGGGTCGTGATCTTAAGTTTTACTGTTTTTATGGTCAGGTAGGCCTGGTTTTGGAAGTGCAGCGGTTTCAGGGCCTTGCTTACTGCGAGTGGGATTCCCAAGGGCAGTTTCTGAATACAGGTAAGTATCAAGATCAACGATTTTTAGGTAGGGGCTTTACAGAAGCGCAGAAGCAGATTGCTGAACGCTTAAGTGAAACAATTCCTGCACCCTTTATGCGGATTGATTTTATCTGCAGTGCTAAGCATTCTGATGGCATGGTTTTTGGTGAGTTTACACCACGCCCTGGTAATTTGTATAAATTTGACTCTGAATCAGACAAGATGTTGGGTGAGTTTTATTTAAAAGCAGAACGTCGGCTGGAAATTGATTTTTTACGTCAAAAGAAATTTGCTAAGGTTTTTGTTAAATGAATCTTGTTAGTGCTAACCATAATTTCTGGCTTTGGTTCTGGAAAATTTTCTGGGTTTTTTTTAAGAGCGCACCCTTCTTTTCTTTTTTTGTTATCCTTTTTTCAATTTCAGCCAAGTTCACGCGAATGTTGGCTTTTATGCTACCCCTGAAGGTTATACTTCTGGTAGGTACGCCCGGTATTCCTCGCTATTTCAGATTTTTTATAGAACCAGAAGATAAGATGCAGTGGGTTATGTATCTTATTGTGGGTGCTATTGCTTGTTATCTCTTAACCTTGGTTTTTAATTTTTTTATCAAAATTTTGTCTCGCAAAGCGGGTGGCGGGATCTTTGATCAGGCCAATGAAATTGCTTTGGTGAGTGCGCAGGAAGATCAGGCAGGTGGTTACTATAGCCGTGTCTGCCGCATTTTTGCCAATGGCCTGTTTGTTTTGCTTGTTCTGGCTCTTTTCTATTTTGTGAATACGCTGCTTCTTTATACTTTGTTAGCAGCTATTTCTATTCAAGGTGCTCTTTCAACTCTTTTTCTTTTGGGGTCTGAAGAACTTAATCCTAACCCTATTAAGAAATTCATCCTGGAGAAAAGGCGAAGCTACCTTGAAAGTCTATTGGCATTTAACTTTTTTGGTGGTTTTTTTGTCATTCTTTACCCTTATCTAGTGGGTGAGGGTGGAAATATACTTTTTGCGATCATTAGTTTTTTATTATTAAGGCAGCTTTTGGGTAGCTTAACAGCAGTGATTAATTCGGCTGTCGTTCTTTCAGCTGAAAAACACAAAATTAATGCTTTTGTGTTCCGGGAGTTTCAACTAGCCCACAAAGAAAAAAAATCCACTTTAGCCTTGTTCGATGCTTTTTCTAAGACGAGACGTACAGAAACTCTAGAAGAGGTTTTTTCTTTATCTGCTCCTTCTTGTCAGTTACGCGATGTGGAATGGAGGGATTCTACTCTGCCTGGTGTGACTCAGTTGGTTGTCAAAGCCAGCAGCGATGAGCAGTCGGCTTTTTATTTAGAGAACGTTTTTACTGCTAAAAACAAGCACCACCTTGATAATGAGGAATACTTGTTTGAGCAATTGCAACGTAAGCGTTTATGGGCACCTGAGCTGATTGCCCGTTACCCAGTGAATAATTTTGAGTGTCAGGTGGTGGATTATGGTTCAGGCCTGACTTTGGGTTCGTCTTTCAACCGCTTCCAGGTAAAGATTTTTTCTCATCTGTGGGGGCTGCATTTGCCTGAGTCGTTAGTGCTTGCTTACCGCGCTTCTCACAAGCTGTTGCATGAGCGTTTGACGAAGGAATTTTTTGAAAGAGTGCAGATTGCTGTAGATTCTGAAGAGGAAGAACAAATATTTTCTGCCTTTTTGGGGAGTTTGGACGTTGTTTATTCTGAGGTTGAGTCCTTGCCGGTTGTTTTGATCAATCCTGATGTGAATGCGACGAACTTAGTTTGGAAAGCGGGTAAGGGTGACCAAGAGGAGCTGGAAAATATTTTGATTACTTCTTGGGCGCGGTGGAAGCTGGAGCCCCTGGGAGTGGGCTTTCCCCGGTTGAATGCTAAGCAGACTAGTCAGCTTTTGGATACACTGGCAGTTTCCTTATCACAAGATCAAGCTAATCTACCGGTGAAGGTTAAGCTGGTGCAACACTTGGCTAATTTGGAATCTTCTGTGAGCAAGATGAAGTTCAAGGCAGCCTTGGGGCAGATGACTAAAATTTTGGAAATATTTGAAGCTATGAATCACGAGAAGGTTGAAGATGTGGGTGTCGTCGATGCCCAAACCTGAGGTTAGTGTTGTTGTTCCTGTTTTTAATTCAGAAGCTTATCTTGCAGCTTGTTTGAACTCTTTACTGACCCAGTCTTATGAAGATTTTGAAGTTCTGATTGTAGATGATGGCTCGACTGATGCATCTTTGCATGTGATTCGGCCTTTTGTAGAAAAGGATTCGCGCTTTCAGCTGATTAAGTGTGATGAGAACCACGGGCCTGCTTATGCACGTAATCAAGGTATCGCTGTTGCTAAGGGACGTTATGTGGCTTTTTTGGATAGTGATGACTATTGGTTGCCAACGAAGCTTGAGCGTCAACTTGCTTTTATGCAGGAGAAGAGCACACCTTTAAGCTTTACTGCTTATTGGCGTTGTGACGGCGAAGGCGAGCCAAAGGATTTGGTTTCTGCACCTCATCAGGTTGATTATTTTGGTTTGCTGAAGGGTAATGTGATGGGCTGTTCCACTGTTATGTATGACACGGCTTTTTTTGGCCGAGTGCTTATGCCTTTGCTGGACAAACGCCAGGATTTTGCCCTTTGGTTACAGCTTTTGAAGCAGGTTGAAGTGGCTAGGGGGTTGCAGGAGCCCTTGGCCGTCTATCGGCGTCGGGCAGGTTCTTTGTCTAGCAATAAGTTGGTTTCTGCCTGGGCTAATTGGCGGTTTTATCGTCGCCAGGTGGGTCTGGGTTTTTTGCCAGCAGTCTATTATTTTTCGTGTTATGCCATTTATGGGCTAAAGAAACACTGTCGTAAAGGTCGTAAGTAATGCTGGCACTAGTTGGTGGTAGTGGCTTTATCGGTACCCGTTTGGCTCTGCGTTTGGCTGCTGGTGAGCAGGCTTTCTCAATTCAAGACAAGGTGTTGGGTACTGCTTACCCAGAGCTGACCTGTCCGGTTGATGTTAGAGATATCGGCGCTTTAAGGTCTGCTTTGCGAGGTGCTGAGTGTATTGTTAATCTTGCCGCTGAGCATCTTGATAATGTTCAGCCCACTTCACTTTATTACGATGTGAATGTTGGGGGCGCTGAAAATTTATGTGCTGTTGCTGAAGAGCTGGGTATTCAGCGTATTGTGTTTACCAGTAGTGTTGCTGTCTATGGCTTTGCGCCGGCCAACACGGATGAAAGTGGAGAGATTAACCCTTTCCACGACTATGGAAAGAGTAAGTGGCAGGCTGAAGAGGTGTTTCGTCAGTGGCAAGTCAAGGATGCTGCTAACCGCAGCTTGGTCATCGTGCGCCCAACGGTCGTATTTGGTGAGGGTAATCGTGGTAATGTCTACAATCTGCTGAAGCAAATTGCTTCAGGCCGGTTTGTGATGCTGGGTGAAGGCACAAATGTAAAGTCCATGGCCTATGTTGAAAATGTGGCGGCTTTTTTGGAGTTTTCGCTGGGTTTTGGTCCTGGTATTCACACTTACAATTATGTAGACAAACCTGATATGGATATGAATACTTTGGTCAGTCAGGTTCGTGCCACTTTAGGTAGAGGGCAGGGGGTTGGTGTACGCTTGCCCTATTCTCTTGGGTTGCTGGCAGGTTATGGTTTTGATGTGCTAGCTCGCTTGTCAGGGCGTAAGTTGCCTGTAAGTAGTCTTAGGGTGAAGAAATTTTGTTCGACGACCCAGTTTGCTAGCAGTGTTGAGTTGACGGGCTTTCAAGCGCCTGTTGGCTTGAAAGATGGGTTGGAACGAACGCTAAGAAAGCTTTGATTTATTTTTTATGTATAATTGCACCGCTAGTGTAGTTATTGGTTATTTCTTGGTGTAGGTTTGCGCACCGGTTGATGGTTTCGGATTCTGGGGTAGGTGTGCGGATTGAATTAGAGCGTCGTCATTCACGGTGGTACGAGAGGCTTTTGCTAGGCCTTCCCTTCCAGCTTTTTGTAGGCCTGTTGTTTGTTGGCTTCTTACCTGCTTGGAACCGGTGGGGCTGGGTCTTTTGGCAGGATGCTACCCAGGTGCAGATTAATACCACTTTGGCCGTAAGCCTTGCTTATGTGGCGGTCACTTTCACCCTGCGCCGGGTTATGCACTTTTCCAGTGGTCAGACAGCGGCCTATATTTTGCCTACCGTTAGTTTTGCTTATCTTTTGGCTATCGCTGTCCTTTTTTTTACTCGTGTGGATTATGCCCGCCAAGTTGTTTTTGCTTCCTTCCTTCTAACTTGTTTCTGGTGTTTTGCGGGCTATTTTTTGGGCCGGCGCTATCGTTTACCCAAGTTTGCTTTAGTGCCCTTTGGTGAGGGTAACAGTTTGAAGCCCCGACGAAATTTAGATGTACGCCTCTTGGAATACCCTGATTTTCAAGGGGTTCGCTATGATGGCGTTGTCGCGGATTTGCATGCTGAAGATTTGCCACCCCAATGGGAAAAGTTTTTGGCCCGTTGTGCTTTAAGCCATGTGCCTGTGTACCATGTGCGCCAGATTTATGAGTCACATACAGGCCGGGTAAAGATAGAACACTTGTCTGAGAATGTGTTTGGCTCGCTTTTGCCACCTCTTTTTTACGTTGGCTTTAAGCGGGTGGTGGATACCCTGGCAGCTTTGCTGCTGCTCCCGATTTTCCTACCTTTTTTTGCCCTACTTGCTGTGCTGATTCGCTTGGATTCCCCCGGTAGCCCCATTTTTGTTCAGGAGCGTGTGGGCTATCGTGCGCGCCGATTCAAGATGTATAAATTCCGAAGTATGTATCTGAACTGTCAGGGTACGGGTTATGCCAAGGGTATTTGTGATCCCAGGATCACGCGCATAGGCCGCTGGATGCGTAAGTATCGCATTGATGAGTTGCCGCAGATTTTGAATGTTTTGAAAGGTGAGATGAGCTTTATTGGGCCTCGTCCTGAGTCCGTTCATCTGTCTGAGTCTTATGAGCATGAAGTTCCTTTCTTTAGTTATCGCCATGTTGTTAGGCCGGGGATTTCTGGTTGGGCTCAGGTCAATCAAGGCTATGCCGCCGAGGTGGATGAGATGAATAAAAAACTACAATATGACTTTTACTATATTAAAAACTTTTCTTTGTGGTTGGATATTCTGATTGTCTTCAAAACCATTCGCACCATCGTTACAGGGTTTGGGGCTAGATAAAAAACATCGCGCACAGAGTGCGCTCCCACATGTAGGAGCTTTCTCCGAAAGCGATTCTTTGATGCTTCGATTATCGCGCAGAGGACTGCGCTCCTACAGGTGGTAGCTCTCTGTGGGAGCTCTCTCCGAGAGCGATTTATATCTAAACAAGGTTTGTTAAATGCAAAAAGTTCTTTCGGCCTTCACTGAGGTGGAGGCTTCTTCGTTAAAGCCGGTTAAATTTGGTACTTCGGGTCATCGGGGTTCTTCGCTGAATGCATCTTTCAATGCACCCCATCTGCTGGCAATTACGCAGGCTGTGGTGGCTTATCGCCGAAAAGCGGGGATTAGTGGGCCTTTGTTTTTGGGTAAGGATACGCATGCACTTTCGCAACCAGCTTGGGAATTGGTACTGCGCCAGTTGGTAGCTTTGAAGGTGGATGTTCGTCTGCAAACTGATTTAGGTTTTACGGCCACGCCTTTGGTGAGTCATGCGATTTTGCAGCATAACCATAACCAGTCTTCGCGTTTACCCCAGGCGGATGGTTTGATTTTAACCCCTTCGCATAATCCACCTGAGGATGGGGGGATTAAATACAACCCGCCACATGGTGGGGCCGCAGAAGGGGAAGTGACTACCTGGATAGAACAAGAGGCCAATAGGCTTTTACAGGCCGGTGAGCTTGAAGAGCCTGCTGTCAGCCTTGAAGAGGCTTTGCTGCATTCGGGTCGTTATGATTTTGTGGGTGAGTATGTTCGCCAGTTGGATGAGGTGGTGGATACTCATGCGATTCGTAAAGCCAACCTGAAGCTGGGTGCGGACCCCTTGGGTGGTGCGGCTTTACCGATTTGGCAGGCGATTGCTGGAACTTTGGAGTTGCCCGTTGAGGTGATGAACCCTGTGTTGGCGACGGATTTTGCATTTATGCCACCGGACCATGATGGCAAGATACGCATGGACTGCTCTAGCAGTGCGGTGATGAGTAAGCTGCTGGCAGTAAAAGATGACTATGACCTGGCCTTTGGTAATGACCCTGATGCGGATCGTCATGGTGTGGTGGATGCACAGGGGCTTTTGAACCCCAATCATTATTTAGCCGTTTGTGCTGATTATTTGCTTCGCAACCGTGGGGGCTGGCCTAAGGCTATTCAGATTGGCAAAACTCTGGTTTCTTCTTCTTTGATTGACCGGGTTGTGGAAGCAGCAGGTCATTCCGTTTATGAAGTGCCTGTTGGCTTTAAGTGGTTTGTGGAAGGCTTGAGTGAAGGCTGGCTGGGTTTTGCGGGCGAGGAAAGCGCAGGGGCCAGTTTGCTGACTTTTAATGGCAAACCCTGGAGTACCGATAAGGATGGTATTGCGCTCTGCTTGTTGGCCGCTGAAATTCTGGCGGTGACAGGCAAAACACCCCATGAGTACTATGCTGATTTAACCCAAGAACTGGGAGCGCCCATTTATAAGCGGGTGGATGTGGCCTGTTCTGAAGCCCTGCAGGCGCGTTTGCTTAACCTTCAGCCCGAAGAGGTTGAACTGAAGGTTTTGGGTGGCGAGCCCGTTCAAAACATCATGACCCAGGCACCCGGTAATGGCGCTTCTATAGGTGGAGTGAAATGGGTAACAGCCCAGGGCTGGTGTGCGTTAAGACCGAGTGGCACGGAAACCCTGTATAAAATCTATGCAGAAAGTTTTGCTGGTGAGGCCTTCCTTGAAGCAATGATTAAGGATGTACAGGCCCGGCTGGAGCTTGTTGGGGCTCGCTGAGGGAGCTTTCTCCAAAAGCGATGCTTTGCGCTTCGATAATCGCGCACAGAGTGCGCTCCTACAAACTCTGCAGAAGGTTTCTGTGGGAGCTTTCTCCAAAAGCGATGCTTTGCGCTTCGATAATCGCGCACAGAGTGCACTCCTACAAAGTCTGTAGAAGGTTTCTGTGGGAGCTTTCTCTGAAAGCGATATTTTGTTAGAAAAGGGTCAACCTGTATGGATTACTCTGATGTCCGCTGGATCCAGCGTTTCCACAATTTTAGCCGAGCTTTCAGTCTTCTGCGTGAAGCTCTGGAGTTGGAGCCTGCTTCTTTGAGCCAGCTTGAAAAAGAAGGGATTATCCAGCGCTTTGAATATACCTTTGAGCTGGCCTGGAAGGTGCTGAAAGATAAAATGGAGCAAGATGGCTTGGTCTTGGATCAAATTTCTCCCAAAGGAGTGATTCGTCAAGCTTTTGCAGCCAAATATATTAGTGATGCTGAAACCTGGATAAAAATGATTGGTGATCGAAATCTGATGAGCCACACCTATGATTTCGCCAAGTTTGAAGCCATTATCAAAACCTTGAGGGAAGAATATCTGCCATTGCTGGATGCTTTCTATTTTCAGCTAATGGAGGAAGTGCTTGAAACAACTAAAGATCGGCCTGAGTTCTGAACAGCTGGAACAGCTGCGCGAGGTTTTTGCTCGCCATACCCTAATCGAAGAAGTTCTGGTTTACGGCTCACGTGCGAAGGGTAATTATCATGAGCGCAGCGACCTGGATTTGGCCTTGAAAGGCAGGCTGGATCGTCACCTTCTGGCTGCCATTAAGCTAGACCTGGAAGAAACAGACTTGCCGCTTGGCTTTGATGTGCTGGATTACCAGGAAATCAATAATGCCTTGCTGAAAGACCATATTGATCGAGTGGGCGTGGTTATTTATTCGCAATAAACAACTTAAATATAACCAGGAAAGTTATGTCTCAGGAGTTATTAACCCAACGCAGTGCTTTTGCAAATCTTCAAGCCTTGGCAAATCAGAAAAAAAAGCTAGTGGATTTGTTCAGTGAGGATTCCCGGCGTGCACAGAAAATGACGGTGTCCGCTGGCTCTATGACGCTGGATTTTAGTAAGCAGCGGGTGACGGGTGAAGTGCTGGAAGCACTTGAAAAACTGGCATTGGAAGCGAAACTTCCTAGCCGCATTAAGGCTTTGTTTGCCGGTGAAAAGGTCAATATCAGTGAAGACCGCGCAGCCTTGCATACTGCTTTGCGTGCCCCCGCTGATAAACGCCCTGAAGGCCTGGATGCGGTAGATGAGCAGCTGGAGCGAATGGCTGTTCTGGTTGAAAAGGTGCAGTCGGGTGTTTGGCGCGGATTTTCAGGTAAACGTATTACCGATGTGGTTAATCTGGGGGTAGGTGGTAGTGACCTGGGCCCTTTGATGGTGACTCAGGCGTTGCGTGAATTCACTCAACCTGAAGCACGTTCTTTGAAGGTTCACTTTGCTTCAACCATCGATGGTAGTCAGCTATTTGATCTGTTGGATCATTTAAACCCTGAAACCACGCTTTTTTGTATTGCCTCCAAGTCTTTTACCACCATCGATACCCTGTCCAATGCCGATACGGTACGTTCCTGGCTGGGCAGCTATTGCCCTGATTCCGAGCTACTGCACCGTTGTCACTTTATTGGTATGTCAGCTTCGCGGGAAAAAATGACCGCCTGGGGCTTGCCAGAGGCTAATCAGTTATATTTCTGGGATTGGGTGGGTGGACGCTTTTCACTTTGGGCCACCATTGGTTTGCCTATCGCTTTGTCTTTGGGCATGTCTGTTTTCAGAGAGCTACTAGCCGGTGCCCATGAGCTGGATGAGCATTTTCGTTCAGCTGCTCCTTTAGAAAACCTGCCAATGATGATGGCGCTACTGGGGGTTTGGAATGTCAACTTTTTGGATATTCGGGCTCATGCCATTCTGCCTTATGACGGGCGTTTGAAATATTTTCCTTCCTACCTTGAGCAGTTGGAAATGGAGAGTAATGGCAAGTCAGTGACTAGTGATGGCCAACCCTTGGATTATGCGACCTGTCCTGTGCTTTGGGGTGAGATAGGGGCGAATGCCCAGCATGCTTTTTATCAGCTTCTGCACCAGGGAACCCAGGCTGTTGCTTCAGATTTTATTATTGCTGCCAGTCGTTATGATAACGCCTGTGAATTTGCTCATTATGAGCAGCTGGTTGCTCAACATGAGCTGAATATTGCCAACTGCCTGGCCCAGTCACGGGTATTGGCTTTGGGTAATGCGGCAGTCGAGCCGACCGATAACCCTTTTCGGCATTATCCGGGTAATCAGCCTTCTTCAACCTTGATACTTGAGCGCTTGGATGCCCGAAGTCTGGGTGCCTTGATTGCCACCTATGAGCACAAGGTTTATGCCCAAGCTTGCTTGTGGGGAATTAACCCCTTTGATCAATGGGGTGTGGAATTGGGCAAGCAGGTTGCCCAGCAGTTACAGCCCTTATTGAATGGATCGTCCTCAGAGAGGACTCCTACAAAACCTGTGGGAGCTCACCCCAACCCTGTGGGAGCTCACCCCAACCCTGTGGGAGCTCACTCTGTGAGCGATTCGCGCAGTGGACTGCGCTCCCACAATCTGGACCTAGATTCTTCCACTATAAATTTGGCTCAGCTAATTGAGTCTTATAGAGCAGGATCGTCCTCGGAGAGGACTCCTACAGAATCTGTGGGAGCTCTCACTAATCCTGTGGGAGCTCACTCTGTGAGCGATAATCACCCTAAAGGAGGCCAATCATGAAGCTGCTTATTATTGGTGAAGATTTGGTGGCCTGGACGTTGGGAGCTGTTTTGGCTTCAACTGGCTGCAGTGTGAAAATGACTGCGGGTGCACTACCCGATGCAACCAGTGAAGAGGTTGAGCCTGATTTATCGCGCTTATTAACACAACAGCTGGAAAGTGGGCGCTTACAGCTCGGGTTCAACCCAGTTGCTGAGTCGGCTGTTTTGGATCTATTGATTGATGCACGGGACTTTGTTTCAACTGACTCTATTCTCGATGCTGTGCGCTTAGCAGACTTTCCACCTTTGATTGCTTTGGTGCAACCCGTGCCTTTGGGAACAACAGATCAGCTTCAAGAGGCTTTAAACAAGGCAACACCTAAACCTCAGCAGGTGGTGTTTTGGCCCAACTTTATTCAGGCGGGCCGTGCCTTGGAAAGCTTTACCCGTGTTGAGCAATTGTTGTTGGGTAGTGCTTCAGCCCAGGCGACTAACCAAATTAAACGCTTGATGTTGCCCTTTAACCGCAGTCAGGAAAGATTTCGGGTGATGACGCCGCGTGAAGCTGAGTTAACCAAGCTGGCAATCAACGGGATGCTGGCGACCCGAATTAGCTTTATGAATGAGCTGGCGCAACTTGCAGAGCGTCAGGAAATAGATATAGAAGCAGTACGCCAGGGAATGGGTGCTGATTCACGAATTGGTTTTCAGTATCTTTATCCTGGTTGTGGTTTTGGTGGTGAAGCCTTTTTGCAAACTCTGGACCAACTGAATTCTGAATTGGCCGCTAGCCAGAGCAGTGCACAGCATCTTTTAAGCAGTGTTCAGGCGACCAATGAACAACAGAAAGATCTTTTATTTCAAAAGCTTTGGCGTTTTTATAAGGCCAATCTAGCCGGTAAGCGAGTAGCCGTCTGGGGCTGTTCTTTTAAACCTAATGCAGCCAGTATTTCCGGTAGTCCTGCTATTCACCTAATAGAAGCCTTATTAGCACATAATGTTGATGTTGTGGCCTATGACCCCCGTGCTCTGCCTGCGGTAAAAAAACACTTTGCTGGCAGGGCAGGGCTGAGTGTAGCCGATTCGCCAGAAGCAGCGGCCCAAGGTGCTGATGCCATTTTGCTGGTCACTGAATGGAAGGAATTCTGGAACCTGGATCTGGCCAGCATTAAAGAACAAATGAACCTACCCTTACTACTGGATGGGCGTAATATCTATGACCCTGAAGAACTGGCTGCACAAGGCTGGGTCTACTCAGGTGTTGGCCGAGGGCAGGTGGTTTAGATATCGCGCACAGAGTGCGCTCTTCAATGATCGCGCAGAGGACTGCGCTCCTACAGGTGGGAGCTATCTGTGGGAGCTATCTGTGGGAGCTATCTGTGGGAGCTATCTGTGGGAGCTATCTGTGGGAGCTTTCTCCGAAAGCGATAGATAAATAGATAGAATCGCGCACAGAGTGCGCTCCCACAAGAGACTGCGCTCCCACATCATATTATTTTGAATTAAATCAGGAGTTTTCATGTCTTCAGAACTGCGTAAGGCCATTATTCCCGTTGCTGGTTTGGGTACCCGTTTGTTGCCGATCAGTAAGGCAATTCCTAAGGAGATGGTGCCGGTGGTGGATCGTCCTTTGATTCAGCATGTGGTGGAGGAGGCTTTGGCTGCGGGTTTGAATGAAATTATTTTGGTGACTCGTGGCGGCAAGTCGGCGGTGGAGGATCATTTTGATAGTCATTATGAGTTGGAAACTGAGCTGGAGAAGAAGGGCAAGACCGCAATTTTAGAAACCCTGCGAGCGATAGCGCCGCCGGAGTTGAAGGTGACCAGTGTGCGTCAGGATCGTGCTTTGGGTTTGGGTCATGCGATTCACTGTGCGGCTTATCTGGTACAACCCGATGAGCCTTTTGCGGTGATCCTGCCGGATGTGTTGGTCAAGCCTCAAGTAAACTCCAAGGGTGTGGATCTGAAAGCCATGGTGGAAGCCTATAATGGCAGCCAGGCGGCTCAGATTATGGTTGAAGAAGTGCCGTTGGAGCGGGTGAATCAGTATGGAATTGTTGATTGCCAGGGTGCGGAGCTGGCAGCCGGTGAGTCTGCACCTATTGCTTCTCTGGTGGAAAAGCCTTCACCTGAAGAAGCGCCCAGTCGCTTGTCGGTGATTGGCCGTTATATCCTGCCAGGTTCTATTATGCCATTGCTGGCTGAGACTCAGCCTGGAGCCGGTAATGAAATCCAATTGACCGATGCCATTGCTGAATTGATTACTCAGGGGCAGGCGGTAGCAGCCTGGCGTATGCAGGGCCGTACTTTTGACTGCGGCTATGTGCAAGGCTGGTTGCAGGCCAACCAAACTCTGGGGCAGGAAGCGGGTTTGCTGGGCTGATAAAAATACTTTACCTTTTGCGTCTTTGTGCCAATAATGTAAAGTAAAATTAGCATTGAGGTGGGGCAGTGGACTTTCAAGACTTGGGGCAGGCGATCAAAAGCCTGCGTCAGCAAAAGGGTTATTCGCAACAGCAGCTGGCCGATGACTTGCGTCTATCCAGGATGACGATCAACAGCCTAGAAAATGCCCGTGCAGGTGATGTAGGGGTGCGCAAGGTGATGAAAATTCTTGATTACCTTGGCTACGAGCTGGCTTTGCGCGAAAAATCGCCTTTTCCCACTTTGGAGGAGCTGCGTGAGCGCTGAAAGCTTGCCTTTAAAGGTTAAAGTCAAAGGCCGCCTTGCAGCTGGAAGGGTATATCGTTAAAGCCTGGGGTGATGATTATCCCCAATTGGCTTTGAATGAGTACTACTGCATGCGCGTGTTAGAAACTGCAGGCGTTATAGTGCCTGAATTTTACCTTTCGGATGATGATCGTCTTTTTATCATGAAACGCTTCGATCTGGGGGGTCAGGGCCAGACGCTTGGTTTTGAAGACCTGTGCGTGCTTCAAGGTAAGCAGCTTGTTTCTCCCCAATTCAAGGCGGCTGCGTTGGAGCAGCTTTTCAAGATGCTGGTTTTGAACAACCGGCTGCAAAACGGGGATGCACATCTGAAGAATTTTGGTGTGCTTTATGACGATGCGCAGAGTATTCGTTTGGCTCCTGCCTTTGATGTTGTGAGTACCACCGCCTATATTCGTGAGGATGTTTCCGCCCTGACGCTGATGGGAAGCCGTAAGTGGTGGGATAAAAAGCATTTGCTGCGTTTTGGCGTGCAGGTTTGTGACTTATCAGCAAGTCAGGCAGAAAAGTTATATGGCGAGTGTGAGCAGGCGCTGCTAAGGGTAGGTAGTGAGCTTAGGAAACAGCTGGCTAATGAAACCCAACCGGATAAGCGTAACCTGCTGGAGCATCTTACTGGGTTAATGCTGTGACATCCTGCCGCAGTTGGCGACAAAAAAGGGTTTGAAGGGTTAGAATACGCCCTTTCGTGCTGAATTTGACTGTGAGAGCTAAGTGACAAGCGAGCAAGAGTCCCCAAACAAAGAACCCAATGGTTGGGTTTCCTACAAGCGTCTTCTTAAGTATGTCGCCCCTTACTGGCCTATTTTTCTATTGGCTATTTTAGGCTATGCGATCTATGCGGGATCTAGCACGGCTTTTGCCCATATTCTGAAAATGCTGGTCGATTCTATAGAGCAGGGCATGGAAGACAAGCGGCTTTTCTTCCCCCTGATCGTTGTTGCCATTTTTGCTTTGCGCGGCCTGGGTACTTTTTTGGGTACTTATTTTATGGCGCACATCGCACGCCAGCTGGTGCACCATTTGCGTATGGACTTGTTTAAACGTTTCCTGGTGCTTCCGGCGCGCTTTTATGATCAGCATTCTTCGGGACACTTGGTATCACGCTTAACCTACAATATTGAGCAGGTTACGGGTGCTGCGACCAAGGCAGTCACTGTTCTCTTGCGCGAAGGCTTGTTTGTTATTGGCTTGATGGGTTACCTGCTTTGGGTGAACTGGGCTCTCGCACTGATTTTTGTGGCGGTTTCACCCATTATTGGTGCTGTTGTTAGCTATGCGAGTAAGCGTTTTCGTAAAATCAGTCGCCGTATCCAAAACTCTATGGGTGATGTGACCCATGTTGCTTCTGAAGCAATCAGCGGTTACCGGGTGGTGAGGAGTTTCGGTGGGAGTGAATTTGAGTATGAACGCTTCCGTGAAGCCAGCGAGTATAACCGTAAACAAGCCATGAAGATGGCTTTGACCAAGGCGATTAACACCCCAGTGGTGCAGTTGATAGTCGCTGCTGCTCTTGGTTTTCTGGTTTGGCTGGCGCTTTCTCCTGAACTGATGGGTGATATGACGCCCGGTGAATTTATTGCCTTCTTAACTGCAGCTTCTCTTATGGCTAAGCCACTTCGCCAGCTTACCGAAATTAATAATGAAATTCAGAAAGGTCTAGCTGCCGCGCAGGATGTTTTTACCTATCTGGATGCCCCTGCTGAACCTGACAGGGGCAGTCGAACTTTGGATCGCGCTAAAGGTGAAGTGGTTTTTGAAAATGTTAGCTTTCGCTATGGTGATGACCAACCCTTAGCACTTAAGAATATTGATTTTTCTGTTAAGCCAGGTGAAATGATTGCCTTGGTAGGGCGCTCAGGGAGTGGTAAATCGACCCTGGCCAGCTTGATTCCCCGTTTTTATGAAGTCTCTGAGGGGCAAATCCTTTTGGATGGCATTCCAACGCAAGAGCTGTCTCTGGCAAGCTTGCGTGAGCAGATAGCTATCGTTACGCAGCAGGTTACTTTGTTCAACGATACTCTGGCTGCGAATATTGCTTATGGCATGAAAAATCCCAGCCGTGAAGCCGTAGAAGCAGCTGCGAAAGCAGCCTATGTCATGGATTTTGTTGAGAAGTTGCCGAATGGATTAGACACTATGGTAGGCGATAACGGTGTACTCTTGTCTGGTGGTCAGCGTCAACGTATCGCCATAGCACGGGCTATCCTGAAAGATGCACCTATTTTAGTGTTGGATGAGGCGACCTCAGCACTGGATACGGAATCCGAACGTTACATCCAGCAGGCCCTGGAATATGTCATGCAGGGGCGAACTACTTTTGTGATTGCACATCGTCTTTCAACCATAGAAAATGCAGACCGCATTCTGGTGGTTGCTGAAGGCCAGATTGTTGAAGAAGGTACTCATGAAGAGCTGATAGGCCAAGAAGGTGCCTATGCCCAGCTGCATAAAATGCAGTTTCATGAGCAGGTTACCCCACAATAATTTTAATTAGGTGTTGTCTTGAGAGTAATTACCTTTGGTACTTTTGACATCTTGCATTATGGGCACATTAGAATTCTTAAGCGTGCTCGTGAAATGGGAAGTGAGTTAATCGTTGGGGTTTCATCGGATGCCTTGAACGAGAACAAAAAAGGCCGCAAGCCGGTTTACTCGGAATTTGAGCGAATGGAAATCATTCGTTCTTTGCGTTTTGTAGATGAGGTTTTTTTAGAAGAGTCATTGGAGAAGAAACGTGAATATCTGATTCATCATCAGGCAGACTTGCTAGTTATGGGTAATGACTGGGAAGGTAAGTTTGATGAGTTTAGGGATATTTGCGATGTTCGCTATCTGGAGAGGACACCCTCTATTTCAACGACTTCCATTATCGAAGTTGTTAAATCTTTGCCGAAAATGAACGATGGACAATAAAATACCTGGTTATTTGAAGCCTTGGATAGTTGGGGCACCAATACTTCTATTTCTAGTCATGACCCTTACAGTAAGCAAGGGTTATTCCTATGGTGCGTCTCTACTCCTCTTGGTATCACTGATTTGGTTATTTTTCCGTCCTAGAGTTCAACTGGATAGAGAAGACGTGTATCTAATCGGTGCACTTTCATTCTACTTTTTAGTCAGTCTCTTCTTTTTTCTTTACCACGGGGAATCATTGGATGTACTTGATGCCCCCTCCCGGTTTATTCTAGCCATTCCTATCCTTATTTTCTTGCTTCACAATCCATTTCGAACAGAGCTGTTTTGGTTGGGGTTAGGTTTAGGTGCCGTTGCCGTGGGTCTTATTGCAATATATATTAAGCAAACAACCGGAATTTCACGCGTCCGAACTGATTTCATGAGCCCTTTACAGCTCGGAAATCTTAGTATGACATTTGCTGTTCTTTGTATTGCTGGGATTAGCTGGGCAAAGCATCAATCCAAGCATGTTTGGTGGATTTTATTACTGGTGTTAGGAGCTTGTTTGGCTATGACTAGCTCGTTTTTGACTGGTACTAGAGGGGGCTGGGTAGGGATACCTCTGTTAATGGTAGTTATTTTTAAGCTCTACTCTAAACATTTTTCACTTCCTGTAGCCGCTGGAATTTTAGCTTTAGTCGCCAGCTTAGTTGTTACACTATATATGCTGCCTTCAACTGGTGTTCAACAAAGAGTAGATCGCGCGTTTCAGGATGTAGATCAGTTTATTGCTGGTGATCCAGACTCTTCAGTTGGCAGGCGGTTAGAGATGTGGCGCTCTGGGTTTTTTGCTTTTTCTACAAGTCCACTGGTCGGGTTGGGTGAGGAAGGATTCAAGGAAAATGAAGCTCATTTGATTCAAGAGGGCGTTATTGATCCAGTAGTTTTTAATCACAAATCTTTGCATAATCAATATATTGAAGAGCTTGCTAAGCGAGGTATAATTGGTTTGTCTGGATTTTTGGTATTAATGCTTGTACCTTTATTATTCTTCTATAGAAAAATGTCGTCTAACGATCCCGGAGTTCGCTCTTTTGCTGCTGCTGGAGCTTTATTGGTTCTTTGTTACCTTGATTTTAATTTAACGCTGACTTTTTTTTACAGGAATAATGCAACCTTAACGTTTGCTTTTTTACTGGTTGTTATTTGGTCAGCAATGAGAATGCATGAAAAAAGAAGAGTTTCTGAGAAAAGGGTAGTAGGATGACAAAAAAGATTGGCTATACAACAGGTGTCTATGACCTTTTCCATATTGGTCACTTGAATGTACTTAAGCGTGCCAGGCTTGAATGTGATTACCTGATTGTAGGTGTCACAACCGATGAGCTTTGTCAAAGCCGTAAAGGAAAGCTGCCAATTATTCCTTTTGTTGAGCGCATGGAAATCGTTGAACACATAGACTTTGTTGATGAGGTGGTTCCCCAGGTTAATATGAATAAGATGGAAGCTTGGGAGAATTTGAAGTTTGATAAAATGTTTGTGGGTGATGATTGGAAAGGCAGTGATAAGTGGAATCAACTTGAGAAGGATTTTGCGACGGTTGGCGTTGAGATTGTCTACTTTCCTTATACGACACACACTTCCAGTACCAAATTGCGCGAGGTGCTGGGGAAACTCTAGGGAGTAGTAATAAGCTATGAGTATTCTCGTTGATTTCCATGACAAGTTTCGGGTTGTTCCATTAAAAGTATTGGAAAACACCAACTGGGTGCTTTCAGTACGCCCCCAACAGTTAACTTTGGGCTCTATGGTTTTGAGTGTTAAACAGGAGCGTAGAGGCTTTGCTGAGCTTTCTGGTTTGGAACACCAGGAGATGGGAGCTTTGCTGGGTCAAGCTGAACGCCTGGCTATGCAGGTGTTCCAGGCTGATCGAATAAATGTGCTTTGCTTGATGATGCAGGACCCTCTGCTGCACTTTCATATTTTTCCACGTTATTCAAAGACACAAACCTTTGCTGGAATACAGTGGGATGACAGTGACTGGCCGGGACCCCCTCACATTGCTCCTGTTGCAACAGATGAATGTTTACAAATAGAGATACTAAATAGTCTGACTTCTTATGATGCCATGTATGTCTGATCAACGTTTTAAGATTGGAAAGGGAAGTATTAGGCGCTACCGGGTCCTCATTAAACTTGGTTTATACAGCTTGGTTTCTGATAGAATCATTAAAAGATTGTCTGTGTATGCTTCTGACAAACCTCTTTATCATAAAAAAATATATATTGCAGGTACTCCTAGGGTTGGAAAAACCTTTCTTTCTAATGTTCTTCATGAGTGTCTGGGTTTAAATTTTGTATCAACCGATCACTTGAGATTGATATATTATGATAACAAAGAAAAATATTTTTTCAAAAAATATAGTCTTTTTCATGACTTGCTATACCGAAATAGCAAATTACCTTTAGGCTTGGCATTTGAAGGCTTTGACATTTGGATCTTTCTTAAAAAAATGTATTTTTCAAATGCTCTTGATACTCTACCTGATGACTCGATTTTTTTTGTTCTTGGCATTAATCCAGAAAAAAAAGATGAAAAGCTTAATCAGTTAATTTAGTCAAGGGGCTTAGGTTATTGCCGTGATAGATATAGCTCTTCAGATTATGAAGACTTTGTTTCAAAAATGGTTATTGATTCTCATTTTATGAGGCAAGTTTCCGAAACGTCTTCTCAAGTGTATTTTATCGATTGTTTTAAAGGGAGTGGTTTTATAGATTCCATGCAATATGCAAGAGATGAAATTGTTGAGATTCTGGCTAATGTTGGATAGTTTCCAGGTGGCATTATGAGTGGCAATTCTCGATTAGTAGGCGACACTGCAGAAAAAGCTAAGAAATACTTGAGGTTAGTTACCGACTATTTTGATAAAAATAGCATAACTTACTGCCTTGATGGCGGCACCCTGCTTGGAATCGCGCGTGAGGGACGTCTCCTGCCTTGGGACGATGATTTGGATTTGTTTGTTGCTGGCAAGGATGCTGACAAGCTGTTGAAGTGCCGCTTTCCTCTGTGGTTGAAGGGTTTGAGAGTGCGTACTGAGTATTGCGAACAGGATCATCATGCCTTGAAGAAGGGCCAGCTACGGGTTGTTAAATTTAGAAATAGAAAAAACCTAGTGAGTCGTGGTGAAGTCTTATTAGATGCAATTGTTAAATATGCTGATGATGACTTCTATTACTGGTCGGTCGGTATGGGGACGATTGTTAATAAGAAAGTCCCGCGCCATTTTTATGATAATTTGAGTACTCTTGAATTTGATGGTAAGCACTACCCAGTACCTGCTGACCTTGATGGTTACTTGACTTGTCGCTATGGTGATTGGCAAACGCCAGTTGAAGAGTGGGATTATCTTCGTGATGATAGGGCAGCAGTTAAGTAACCTGCAATTCTAATCGAAGCCTTGCCATCAACTTCACCAATCAATTGCTGAGTGGCTTTTAGTCGCTCGGCTTTTTTTCTTTCTGGGTGCTGCAATTCTTCTCGGATAATTTGTTCCAGATCATTGGGGCGACTGATGTGGGTGGCTACGTCTCGATAGTCATTGATCGTCATATCCATCCGGCGTTCGAACCGGTAGCGGAAGATTCCGCGATAACTCCAGCGAAGCTTGAGAAAGTCTAACCAGATAACCGGCTTATCCAAAGCTGCGAATTCAAATAGTGCTGATGAGGCTTCGCTGATGAGTAGGTCAGCTGTTGCCATGTAAGGTAGCAGTGAAATCTCTTCTGCTGGTGCCAAATAGACATTGGGGTAAGTCTGCCAATGTTTAAAAAGTTGGCGTTGCTTAGCGTATTTTTTGTTGGTGTAGCTGAAAAGGTGAGGTTTGATGACAAGGTTGCAGTCACTAAAATAGTTGGGCCAATTTTTCGGCATCCGCTCAATTGAGCTGGGGTAAAAGGTTGGCGCATAGACGAGCGTAGGGCGGTTGGCGTCTAATCCATGCTCTTCTGGCTTGAATGCTTTTTGGTAAGGTAAATTGCTGGTTCCCAGGGGATCGAGTTTAGCAAAGCCAGTTTGTTTAAAGTTAGCTTCTGGGTAGAGTGTTTGTAGTTGCTCTTGCCTGAAACTGCCCTCTGTAAAGCGTACATCAAATTGGGCTAGCTCTGCATCATAGTAGCAGGATTTAATGCCTATCCCATGGTAGAGCAGTGCAGTTTTGGTATTTTTGTCTAGCTGCTTAAGCGGTTCATAGTTGTTACCGAAGATGATCCACTCAGGTTTTTCCCGGCTGTAGAATTCAGCTGAATCTTTAGAATTGATTAGCTTCCAGGGTAGCTGGGTTTTTTTACAAAAATGGTCAATTAATTGCTTTTGAGCTGGGTGTTGGTGGATTAGTAAGCTGGCTTTGTAGCCACGCTTCTGCAACTCTTCAATAACAGGTTCATATTGTGGAATATAGTAAAGACTAGGTGTGTCAAACCAGATGGTTGATTTCATGGTGTTTTGGCTCGCTTGCTTTTTTTCTTTCTCTGACCCAGGTTTTTGACTAGTTGAGTTAGACGAAAAGATTTGCTTGTCCTTTCTGAAGCACTGAGAAACTCTATGGCTTCTGGATAGCGCCTTAGGAATTTAATGAATTCCATTCTCAGCCTGGTTTTTCTGAATAGCAAGGGCTGTTCAAGCAGAAAATCAATGAATATTGGCTGCCCTTTGTTGATCAGGTAGTTGTTTAAGCGGGGGTCATCACGGGTATAGCCATAGCTATGTAGATGTAAGAGAGCGGTGGCTATAATTTTGACATGCTGTGGATTATCAGGGTCAGCGGCTTCTCCCTCAGCATGTCTGTATACGACAAGGCCTTTTTTAGGTAAGCCTTTTACGGGTTTTTCTGCTGCAAGCAAAGCTTCGGGGCCTTGTAAAGCAAGACTTTGAAGTAAGCGCATGCTGGAGTATTGCTGCACAGCTTCTCCGGCTTTAAAGAGGTTGCGAATTTTATAGCCTAGTCTTTGGTACTGTGCTTGTGGCTGTTCGAAAACCAAGTCTTGCTTGTCAGAGGTTTTTACACGTTGGCTACAGCTACGCTTGCTGTTTTTGTAGGTCGCAAGTACTTTATAATTTTCATCCAGAAAGCTATCAAGAATTGCTTCAGCTTGCTCTTGCGGCAAGTGAGTTGTAATTCGATAGGCTCTGTAGGTAAAGCGATTTCTGCTTTCTTTTCTTTTTTTTCGCTTTAACCACTTGGCTGGGTTAGGTTGAAAATTTCTAATAAGCCGCCAGGTTCCTAGGTCGTAAGGGTGGTGATTTTCAGCTAAGTGGCACTTTAGGAACTGCATATCCAGCGGTGCTTTGGGTTTTAGTCTGCGCAGGTGCCAGAGGCTGAGCCACTTCTTCCAGTGTTTGGGAAGGGGTGCCAGTTTTTTTAATCGGGACTTGAGAACTTCGTCTGTGTCTATCAGCACTAAGCGAAAATTCGTGTCGCTATTTTCTTCAACGAGGATGTTGTCCAGTTTGAAGTCAGCAAAGTGGTAGTCAGAGGCTTCCAACTGGCGGGTAATTTGGCAGAGCTGATGTATAGATTCTTTACGTTGTTGGCTGCTCACATCGGAGTTTAGCCATTCTTTAAGACTATATTGGGCCTGTACGCTTTCATAAATAAAGAGGCCACGACGGTGGATGCCCCAGCGCCCGCTGAGGTGTGCAACGGGTTCTATTGCTGGTATGCCGAGTTCTTTAAGCTTGCAGGCACCCTGGTAGCTTTTTTCTGCTGGGTTTTTCAGCCAGCTGTCGATGAAAAAACCTAGTCTTCTGCCAGGGCTGTGTTGGCCCAAATCCGCAAAAACTTTAAAAATGTACTCTCGGCCTTGGTATTGGACAAAGTGGATTTGATGGCCGGCCCTTAATAGTTTGTTAAGACTATGAGTGATTTTGGGGGCAGTACTCTGCGCAGGGTCTGGATTTTCTGGTTGAACTGCAGGGGTATTCAGAAGCCTTTTGCCTAACTCCAGTAATGCCGGTACGTCAGCATCATTGCTGAAGGTTGTTACTTGTACCTGGTGCATAGGGCCTCTGTTGCTTCAACTGGTTTTAATTATTTGTCGTAAGGTGTAAAAAGTGAGCAAACACACTGGAGGTCTGCAGCTTTCCTGATTTCTTTGCTGGTCAGCTGTGCCGTATAGCGCTTACGCTGCTTTTTGATGCCTTCAATTTTCTTATAGCGGTTAATCCACCAGCTTAAGGCGCGAGTTGGTATGATGGTGGAGTCACCTAAACCGTCGACCAGAACAAAGCGTTCAGTACCATCGGTTTTGGTTTCTAGGACGATGTTTCTACCGTGGACATCGCCAGCAACCACGTCGGATCTGAGCAGGCGTTCAAAAAATATTTCCAGCAGAGTAATGCGCTGGATGGTCATAAGCTTGTTGTGAACTAAATCTGTTAATGTAGGTGCCAGGCGCCCTTGAGTGTCAGTAATGGCTTCAACCACAACGCCAAAACCCATGTCGGTATCCTGGAGAGCGGTCATCATGGGTAGGTGCTCAATAAACTGGTCGTTTCTGCAGCTTTTGACAGTGATATACTGCTCAATTTCCCGCATATGGCGGGTTAATTTGTGCCTGCCTTTGAGAGCTTTGATGCGGTTTTTAAGGCCGTAGACCTGCTGAGCAGGCAGTCTGTTTTTCAATACTTTGATCAAGAAGCCGGGCTGGTCAGGGTGTTGATATACCCAGCGTGAAGAACCATTAGCTACAGGTTTTTGCTGAGAAAGAGGTAGGGGTTTCTGGTTCATAGAAGTCTGTGTGACTCTCTGCATATTTAAGTATTAGTTAATCATTGTATTTATTTTAGACTGGTGAGTCAAAAAATCTCGGAATGCCAGGTGCCCAGCCTCTGAGTTAACGTTATAATATCACTTTAGTCCGCGCGGGGAGAAGGGTTTTGCGATTTTTGCTTGTATTGCTTGCTGCTTTAATGACTTTGCCTGTTGGGGTTCATGCTGGTGATGATGATGCCAGTACAACGGGTAATTATTTTGCCAATTTTTATCGTATTCCCATGGGGGCTGCCGGTGAAATTTTCACTTTAGATTCCGATAAGTTGAAGCGCAATGCTTTGGCTTTTGGCACCGTTGCTTTGGTTTATACCCAGGATGAAGAGATTCGTGATTACTGGTTTGACAATATCAAGAGCGATGGGCTGGATGAATGGACTGGAGGATTTTTGTACGACATAGGTTCTCCTAAAGGGGCTTTATGGATTCATGGTGCGACCTCGGTTTCAGCACTGATGTTTGATGATGACTATCTGATGGATACAACCTTTCTATCGCTACAATCGGTTATTATTAGTCAGGTGTTCGCAGAAAGCTCCAAGCGTATTACCGGTCGAGAAAGGCCACGAGATTCGGGGGGTGATTCTAATCTTTGGGGTGAGGGAGGAATGTCATTTTTTTCAGGACATTCTTCAGGCGCTTTTGCTTCCATGACGGTTTTTGCTGAGCGTTATAGGCATCAGCCTTTGGTGTATTGGGGTGCTTATGGTTTGGCAACAGCAACAGCTTTGAGTCGTATTAATGAGGATGCTCATTGGGCTTCGGATACCTTGGCTGGTGCTCTGGTTGGTTATGGGGTGGGTCAATTGACTTTGCGATACAGTCCTTTTGAGTCCACAGGTAATACAGTGTTGCTACCCGTCGTTTCACCTGATGTAATGGGTTTGGCTGTTTTTCATGCGTTCTGATTCTTTCTATTGTCTTGTTTTTTAAAAGGTATTTATGACCTCTACGACACAAAAATCCCACTCCAGTTTCCGTTTTCTCGGCGCTCAGCCGGTTCCTTCTTTGAACCTTGAAGTTCAGGAATTCGAGCATATTCAGACGGGTGCCAAGCACTATCACCTGGCTGCGGACCAGGATGAGAAGGTGTTTCTGGTCGCTTTTCGTACGCTGCCTGAGGATTCGACCGGGGTAGCGCACATGCTGGAGCATACGGCTTTGTGTGGTAGTGAGCAGTATCCGGTGCGTGATCCTTTTTTCATGATGCTGCGCCGTTCCTTGAATACCTTTATGAATGCGCTGACCAGCAGTGATTGGACGGCCTATCCTTTCGCGACTCTGAATGACAAGGATTTTGATAATCTTTTGGGTGTTTATCTGGATGCGGCCTTCTTTTCACGTTTAGACCCGCTGGATTTTGCTCAGGAAGGCCATCGTTTGGACTTTGCTGAAACCGGCAACACCGAATCGGATTTGGTTTATAAGGGCGTGGTCTATAACGAAATGAAAGGGGCGATGAGTTCACCTGTTGCGACTTTATTCCAGACTCTGACCAAGCACCTGTTTCCAACGACCACTTATCATCATAACTCGGGCGGAGACCCTGACTGCATCCCTGATCTGACTTATGAGCAGTTGCTTGATTTTTACAAGAGCCATTATCACCCGTCCAACGCCATTTTTATGACCTTTGGTAACCTGGATGTGGAGACTCTTCAAGGCAAGCTGCATGATCAGGCCCTGCACCGTTTTGAGCAAAACCCGAAAGTCTTCCAGGTTGCTGATGAAAAGCGCTACTTTGCCCCGGTGCGTGTGGAAGAAGCCTATGCTTTGGATCAAGAGGACTTGAGCCAACAGACCCATCATGTGCTGGGCTGGTTGCTGCCGCGTTCAATTAATATTGATGATCTTTTGCAAGCCCATCTGCTGACTCGGGTGCTTTTGGATAATTCCAGTTCTCCTTTGTTGGCGGCATTGGAATCAACCGATTTGGGTACAGGCCCTTCGCCCATGTGCGGGTTGGAAGATTCCAATCGTGAAATGAGCTTTCTTTGTGGTTTGGAAGGCAGTGAGCCGGAAAAGGCGGCTGAGTTTGAGCAACTGATTCTGGAGACGCTGCAGAAGGTGGCTGATGAGGGTGTTGATCAGCGTAGTGTTGAAGCGCAACTGCATCAATTGGAACTGAGTCAGCGGGAAATTACCGGTGATGGCATGCCCTTTGGTTTGCAGTTGATGCTGGGTGGTTTGTCGGCCGCGGTGCATCGCGGTGATTTGGCTGCCTTGTTGAATATTGACCCGGCCTTGGAGCGCCTGCGGGAAGCGGTTAAGAACCCTGATTTTATTCCGGGTTTGATTCGCAAGTGGCTGCTGGATAATCCGCATCGGGTGCGCTTGACTCTGCGCCCTGACAACCAGATTACCAGCCTGCGTGAAGCGGCTGAAGCAGAGCGTTTGGCGGCGATTAAAGCGCAGCTGAATGACGAAGAGAAGGCGGCTATTGTTCAGCAGGCGAAGGCTTTGGATATTCGTCAGCAGCAGGTGGATGACGATGCTCTGTTGCCCAAGGTGACGCTTGAAGATGTGCCCCTGGAACTGCACCTTCCTGAATCTCAGGATTTGGCGGCGGGTTCTTTGTCAACGGCCTGGTATACAGCAGGTACTAATGGCTTGGTTTATGTTCAGGCCTTGCTGGAGCTGCCTCAACTGAATGAAGAAGAACAAGAGTTGCTGCCTCTGTATAGCCACTGTTTGACTGAGCTGGGTTGCGCTGACCGGGATTATAAACAAAACCAGGCGCTGCAAAGCGAGATTACCGGCGGTTTTAGTGCCTCAGTGAATGTTAAGGCCAGCTTGGAAGATCTTCAGCAGGTGAAGGGGTATCTGGTTTTGTCTGGCAAGGCTTTGGCGGTCAAGCAGGATGCTTTACAAGAATTAATGGCTGAGACTCTGGATCAGGCGCGTTTTGATGAGCTGCCCAGGTTGAAGGAAATTGTTGCCCAAAGGGCTTCACGCAAAGCCCAATCGATCACCGGTAAAGGCCATGCTTTGGCAATGCTGGCGGCGGTATCTGAGTTGAGCCCAGCGGGTCATTTTGCGCAGCTCACTAAGGGTTTGAGTTCAATTAAAGCGGCTAAGGCTCTCGATAAGCAGCTGCAGGATGAAACGGCCCTTAAGCAATTGAGTGCAGCCTTACAAGCGTTACATGAGAAGCTTAAGCTGGCACCCAGACACTTTATGCTGGTGGCCGAAGAGGACCAGCAGCAGCCTCTGTTGGGTTCGCTGGAAAAAAGTTGGAGTCAGCTACCGGTAACAACTGATTTTGAGCCCTTCTCTTTACCAGCACGACGTGAAGCCATCAAGCAGGCCTGGTTGACTTCCACTCAGGTGAATTTCTGTGCGCTGGCCTTCCCCAGTGTTAACTCTAGCCATGCTGATGCAGCAGCGCTGACCATTCTGGGTGAATACCTGCGTAATGGTTATTTGCATCGGGCGATCCGTGAGCAGGGGGGTGCCTATGGTGCTGGGGCTGCTCAGGATAATGGTGATGGTGTCTTCCGTTTCTTTTCTTACCGGGACCCGCGTTTGGAGGCCACTCTGGACGACTTTAAAGCATCGGTTGATTGGTTGTTGGCCGAAAAGCCTGATCCTCAGAAGCTGGAAGAGGCGATCTTGGGTGTGGTATCCAGTATCGATAAACCTGGCTCGCCAGCCGGTGATGCGCGTCAAACCTATCATTCCAGCTTGTTTGGCCGCACGCCTGAACAGCGCAAGGCCTATCGTCAGCAGGTATTGAAGGTCAGCTTTGACGACCTCCAGCGGGTTGCGAAAACCTACCTGCTACCTGAAAAAGCCAGCTATGCGGTGGTGACCAACAGTAAAACTGCTGAAAACCTGGATGCCAGCTGGGAGAAGATTGAGGTCTAGGGAGAAGCAAGTGCCAACACTGCTGATATTGAATGGATTCAAATTTTTCTTCTATGCTAACGAGCACCCGCCGCCTCATGTTCATATTATGAAAGGAGGCGGCTGGGCCAAGGTAGAATTATCAGGCCTGCAAGTCGTTTACTCATCATTGAAGCCTCAGGAAGAAAAGGCTATGTTGAAAATTCTTGCTGAGTATAAAAATCAGTTTCTGGAGCAGTGGAATGAATGGCATTGTCGGTAAACGTGTGTATTGGGATGATCGCCACTTACATGTAGAGCTTGAGGACGGTCGTATTATTTCGACGCCTATGAGCTGGTATCCTGAGCTTGAAAAAGCGACTCAAGCTCAGTTACATGACTGGCGACTTATTTGTGATGGTACTGGCCTTGAGTGGGAGGCTTTGGATTATCACCTGAGTATTGAAGCGATGCTTGTAGCTCAGCCCCGCCAGCACCAAGCAGCTTAATGACCGGTTGCCACCCGATAGCTGTCTCTGCCTTCGGTTTTAGCCTGGTAAAGCACTTCATCCGCCTGATGCAGCCACAAGGACCAGTCCTTGTAGCTGCTGTGGGCCTCGGCAATACCGGCGCTGCTGGTTACGGTGAGGCCATCGGCAAATTCACTGGTTCTGATTTGCTCTAATAGCCTTTCTGTGGCTTTTATGGCTTGCTCTCCACCGCAGTGATGGAAAAACACCAGAAATTCTTCCCCGCCGAGTCTGAATAAACGGTCTTCCGGGCGGAGATTATCTCTTATCTTGTCAGCAAAGCCTTGTAGCAGTAGATCTCCTTGATGATGACCGTGGCGGTCATTGACTTCCTTGAAGTGGTCCAAGTCCAGGAGTAGCAAAGTGTAAGGGGTGCCTTTTTGCTTGTGTTCTTCCAATGCCTGGCTGAGCAGGGTTTCCAACTGGCTGCGATTTAAACAGCCAGTCAGGGGGTCGCAGGTTGCCAGGCGAACCAAGTCTTTATGCAGCCGGAGAACCATCGTGGCAAAGTAGCTGACGAGCAGGGTACTGATTGCGAGTGATGAGAGAACGCGCAGGGCTTCATCCAATTCAAACTTATAAGCAACTAGAGGAATAAAAGCCAGCATGAAGGTTAAGGCTGCTTTTTTGGAGGCGTCCGGACGCAGCATGAAGAAGTAGGTGGCAATCACCGGGAAAGCCCAGTAAACCCCTTGGTGAGCATTCAACCAAGTCGAATAGAGAACACAGCAGCTGGCTAGAATAACGTATCCCTGAGCCTGGTAATTGCGCAGTGGCTGATGCCGACCTTGCCAAAGGCTGTGGGCTAGAAGAATAGAAAACACTGCCAGCAGAATACTCAGGGACCGATAGCCCTGATAGTACTGCCAAAAGGTGAGGGGAAGCATCACGCCCAGGGTCCATTGCTGGACATTATAAGTCAGCTGGTTGCGAAAAACTGACAGAGTTTCCTTGGGATTGATAGCGGCTTGTTCTTGTAGATGCATTGCAGGTGCCTTTTACTATGTCCTAAGGCAACTTTAGGCTAAGCAGGCAATTCAAACAAGTGTTTGTCTTGAAGCTTTTGTAGCCTCTGGTAACAACCTGTAGCTTAATCGAAGCCTGCATCCTTCAAGATACGCTGTGCTTGGTCGCTAAATAGGAACTCCCAAAACTCCTGAACGTTATCTTTACTCTGTCCGTGTCGCATCATGGTTGCTGAGTGGGTGATGGAACCATGGTGGTTAGAGGGCATTTTCAGTACTTCCCGCCTTTCATGCAGGCCAGCTTGAACGAGTCGATGGTATTCGATAAAAGCCGCTGGGAAGTCACCGTTTTTGACTTTATCAAACAGGCTTTCACCCAGGCGCACGGGAGTCAGGCGGTTTTCGTACTCTTCAAGCACTTCATTGCGTTCAAGAACTTCTCGGCCTGCACGGTGATAGGGTGAGCTTGCGTGTTGCAGGCCTATGGGGTCGTTACGCAAACTGAGAACGCGAGTACTGCGTACGGTTTCCAGTGGCGCCCAAAGAGCAACCCGGCCAACGGCCAACACTTGTGTGCGTACAGCCCAACCATCTTTGACTCGTGCCATGCCATCAGAAATTTCAGCATCCAGCAGCAGATCAAAGTCGTAGTTGTCGTCCAGTAGGTCTAACAGGTCGTCAGGTGTGCCTTGATGGATGCGAAAGCGCGATTCAGGCCGTTTTTCCTGATAGGTATCTAGCAGGAGGTTGGTGACTGCATAAAGACTGGGAGCAACCATCATGCGAATCAAGTTGGGATCTTCTTCACGCTCATCCATATGACGGCGTTGATCAGGAACAAAACCCTGGAAGTTGGGCTGGCTCATGGGTAGATCTGATTGGCTCATGGAGCTGGCTTGAATGGCTGTTGCAACCAATAGGGTGGCAAAGAGTACAAGGGCTTTTTGGGCTAGTGGCTTCATTGAGTCTTCTTGATTCTGGTGAGCAATGGTTAAATCTTAACCTGTAACTGGGGTGTTTGACTATTATTTGGCTCTTTTGTGTCTGGCCTGTTAATCTCTACGCTTTTTATCGCCAAGGATACTGATGAGAACACCCAAGTCGCTTCCGCTAAGTAAGCTCTACAAAGCCTGCAGAGCGAAGGATTTCAATTTCGAAGATACCCGCCAGATTCCCCCTTTGGATACCTTTATTGGACAGCAGCGGGCTGAAGAAGCCTTACAGTTTGGCACGGCTGTCAATCGCAAAGGTTATAACATTTTTGCGGTGGGCCATGCAGGTCTGGGCAAGCGGACGATGATTCGGCGCTTTCTGGAAAAGCGTGCCGAGCAGATGGAACCCCCGTCTGATTGGTTGTATCTGCATGATTTTGCCAATTCTCGTAAACCCTGGGCGGTGCGCCTGCCTTGTGGGTTGGGTAAAGTTTTTAAAGAAGACTTGCAGGAGCTTTTGCTGGATTTAAAGCAGGCGATCCCTGCTGCTTTTGATAATGAAGGTTTTTTCGAAAGAGCTGAGAAGATCAAGGATCATTTTGCCGACCAGCAAAGCACTGCTTTAAAAGCCTTGTCGCAGGAAGGCGGTGAGCTGGGTCTTAAGCTGATACTGCAAACACCGGGTGGTTATTCTTTTGTTCCTGCGGATGAAGAAGATCAGCCGATGGATGCGGGCGAGTTCGCCAAGTTGGATGATGCCACGCGCAAGGATTTTAGGGAAAAAATAGAGGACATGGAGAAGAAGCTGCGCTTGTCGCTGCGTGCGCTGGCCCAGTTGGAAAAGGAGAGTCGTCAGGAGCAGCTGCGCCTGAATGAAGAGGTGACTGACGATGCCATTCAGGAAGGCTTGCAGGTTCTCAAAGACAAGTATCTTGATTACCCCCGAATTCAGCAGTACCTGGAAGCGCTTTATCAGGATATTCAGGATAACGTCACCATCTTCCTGGAAGACGAAGATGATGAAAGCGAAGCCGTGGCTAGTGTTTCACCGGACAAACGCATTCCCACCCGCTACCAGGTTAATCTTTTGGTCAGCCATGCTGATCGGGAAATGGCGCCGGTTATCGAAGAAGCCTTGCCAACGCACAATAACATTGTCGGTCATGTCGAGAATGTGACCTATCAGGGTACCGTAGCTACGGATTTCTCATTGATTCGTCCGGGTGCTTTGCATCGTGCCAATGGTGGTTTTTTGGTGTTGGATGCTGAACGCCTGCTCAGTCAGCCTTATGCCTGGGAAGGGCTGAAGCTGGCGCTAAGAACCGGTAGCCTGCGTATTGATACCCTGGAGCGCCAATTATCACTTTCGGGCAGTGTGTCTTTGGAACCAGAGCCCATTCCTCTGGATTGTACGGTTGCCCTTTTGGGTGATTATGAATTATTGCATGCCCTGCAAGAACAGGACTCTGAGTTTGTTGAGCTGTTTAAAGTGGTGGCTGAATTTGAAACAGAAATGCCGCGTACTTCGCCCAACCAGAAGCTTTATGCACGCCTGATTGCCAGCATGGCCAGCCGTGAAGCTCTGCTGCCTTTTGCACCCAGTGCGGTGATGCGCATTGTTGAAGAAGCGGCACGCATGGCTGAACATCAAGACAAGCTGTCCCTGAATGCAGCTGATCTTAATCACCTCTTGCGTGAAGCCGATTACATTGCCACTCGGGAGCTGCTACCTAAGGTGGAAGCTGAACACATTCGTGAGGCCCTGGCTTCCCGTCGTCGTCGTGCAGGTCGCTATCCTGAGCATGTTTTGGAATCCATTCGTGATGACTTCATCATGATTTCCACCAGTGGTAACAAGATTGGCCAGGTCAATGGCCTGACTGTGGTGGGTAGCCATGACTTCCTGCATGGTCAGCCCTCAAGAATTACTGCTCGCGTTCACTATGGTCATGGTGAAGTGCTGGATATCGAACGCAGTGTCCATATGGGCGGCTCCATGCACTCCAAGGGCGTGATGATCCTTACGGGCTATCTGTGCGGCCTTTTTGGCGCTGAGGACAGCCTGCCACTGGATGCCAGTATCGTCTTTGAACAATCCTATGGTGGTGTTGATGGTGACTCGGCCTCTTTGGGTGAGTTGATCTGTCTCTTCTCGGCGATGGCCGAAGTACCGGTGGCCCAGAACCTGGCGGTGACGGGTTCGATTAACCAGTTGGGTGAGGTTCAGCCGATCGGTGGTGTGAATGAGAAAATCGAAGGCTTTTTTGAAGTCTGTCAGGCACGTGGCTTGACCGGTGATCAGGGTGTGATCATTCCCAAGCAGAATACGGCTCAGCTGATGCTGCGTGAAGAAGTGCGTGAAGCTGTGGAAGCCGGTCAATTCAATATTTGGGCTGTCAGCCAGGTTGAAGAAGCCATTCAACTGATGCTGGGTATTCCTGCGGGCAAGCTCAGCAGTACAGGAAAATGGCCGAAAAACACCCTTTATGGGAAAATAGCGGCACGACTGGATCGCCTGCGTGAAAAAGACTCCGACAGTAAAGAGTCTGACAAGGCCGGCTCTAGCACTTAGCCAGTAGCTCGGCTCACTTTAGCAAGGCAGTCTGCTTCTCGGCTGACCATTCTATCCTGAATGGACAGCCGCACTGATAGGCATGGACGCCTGAATGCAGCGAGAGCAGGGATAGCGGTAGCTGCCGTCGTCCTGACTCGCTGACGCAGTCAACCTTGCCGTGAGCCTTATAGTTTTCTGCATGGGCAGAGGCGCAAGGTGCTGGTATGCCAGGCTGTCCGCAACAGGACGTTGCGGTCGACCCACATGGAAGTGGGAAGTGCAGAGATTCATCGGGAGTGAATTCTGCCAGAGCTTACAGGGATGTATTCACGCGTCCTGACAACCAGTGCCTTGCGACTCAGAACTCATACCCAGAATTTTTACAATCTCCAAACAGGATTGAACATGTTAGACCCCAAACTACTGAGAACAGAACTGGACCAGGTGGCCGAGCGTCTGGCGACCCGTGGTTTTGAATTGGATAAAGCAGCCTTTGCGGCTCTGGAAGAAAAGCGCAAGGATCTGCAGGTGAAGACGGAGCAGCTTCAGGCCGAGCGTAATAGCCGTTCCAAAAACATTGGCAAGGCCAAGGCTGCCGGTGAAGACATTCAGCCGTTGTTGGATGAGGTGGCCGATCTGGGTGGTCAGTTGGATGCAGCCAAATCTGAGCTGACTCAGTTGCAGGAGGAGTATCAGGCCTTGCTGGCGACCCTGCCCAATTTACCGCATGAGTCGGTGCCTGTGGGTCAGGATGAAGAGCAGAATGTCGAGATTCGCCGTTGGGGTGAGCCGCGTTCGTTTGATTTTGAAGTTCAGGATCATGTCGATCTGGGTGAAAAATCCGGTCTTTTGGATTTTGAAACAGCGGCCAAGCTGACGGGTTCACGCTTTAACCTGATGCGCGGTGGGATTGCCCGTCTGCATCGGGCGCTGGCGCAGTTTATGCTCAATACCCAGGTAGATGAGCATGGTTATGAAGAGTGTAATGTGCCGCTGATCGTCAACGATGACAGCCTGTATGGCACCGGTCAGTTGCCCAAGTTTGCCGAAGATCTGTTCAAGCTGCATGCCGACCATGATTATTATCTGATTCCCACTGCCGAAGTGCCTCTGACCAATATTCTGCGTGATCAGATCGCCAAGGCCGATGAGTTGCCGATTCGACTGACTGCACTGAGTGCCTGCTTTCGTTCAGAGGCGGGTGCCTATGGTAAGGATACCCGTGGGATGATTCGTCAGCACCAGTTTGAAAAGGTGGAGATGGTGCAGCTGGTTCACCCGGAAAAATCCTACGAAGCCCTGGAAGAAATGACCGGCCATGCCGAGGCGATTCTGCAGAAGCTGGAGTTGCCTTATCGCGTACTCAGCCTGTGTACCGGTGATATGGGTTTTGGTGCAGCCAAGACCTATGATCTGGAAGTTTGGATTCCCAGCCAGAACACCTACCGGGAAATCTCTTCAGTGTCCAACTGTGAAGACTTCCAGGCCCGCCGCATGCAGGCCCGTTTTCGTAGCCCGGATGCCAAAAAACCCGAACTGCTGCATACCCTCAATGGCTCTGGCCTAGCCGTGGGCCGCTGCCTGGTCGCGGTGATGGAAAACTACCAGCAACCCGACGGACGCATCCAGGTTCCCGAAGTACTCAAGCCCTATATGGGGGGTGCTGAGTTTATCTGATAGGCTATAAGAAAGGCCTCGGTTTGTTCTGAGGCCTCTTCTCTGGGGGCTTAGTCATGCTGAATCTTGATGCTTACATCAGCGGCGGCCATAGCTTAGCCGTGTGCACTATAGCAAGAATCCAAATTTTGCCACTGTGGATTTCATAGACAAGGCGGTAACTGGGATGGGGGTAGAGCTCACGTGTATCCTTTATAAGTCCCGGTACACCTGATTCAGGGAACTGTTTTAAAACACTTACAGAGCGGCTAAATCGGCTATCCATGTCTTCGGCTGCCTGTGGGTTTATTTCACTGAGATAGTTCCATATCTGCAGTCGATCTTCTTTGGCAGTATCCGTCCATAGAATTTCCATAGCTTATGCAGTTTTTTTGGTGGCCTTGTTCCGCTTGGCAACAAACTCAGCTTCTACATCATCATGGCTGCTGGCTTTGCCTTGAGCAGCCTGCATGCGTGCTTTGTCAACTTTGGCTTGCAGGTAAGCGGTATATGAAGCTTCT
The DNA here is from genome assembly GCF_900112235.1 of Marinospirillum celere. Taxonomy (GTDB): domain Bacteria; phylum Pseudomonadota; class Gammaproteobacteria; order Pseudomonadales; family Halomonadaceae; genus Marinospirillum; species Marinospirillum celere. Next base: position 458,877 of record NZ_FOLH01000001.1, read on the forward strand.
GTAGATTTTTGCATCTCTACCTCTCTTCTCTAAACTTTACTCCTTGAGTTTAAGGCTTGCTTGTTGTTTTTTCTAGCCCTCCAAATGCCCCACATAAATAAAACCATGGCGATCCAGATGAGGATAAAGGTCACCAGCCTTTGCGGTGGGTAGCTTTCGCCGAGTATCCAGACAGCGGTGATAAATTGCATGATGGGGTTGATGTACATGATAAAGCCGACAATAGAGAGGTCGAGCCTGCGGGTGGCGGCGGCAAAGAGTAGCAAGGGCGAAGCGGTCATCAGGCCGGAAGCAACCAGCAGCCAGGAGAGCTTGAGGTCATTGCTGAAGACGACTGGGTAATCAGCTATCTGCATCCAGGCCAACCAGCCCAGAGCAAAGGGCAGCATCCAGAGGGTTTCGATGGTCAAACCATGAAGGGAGTCCACCGGCTGGCGCTTGCGAACTAGACCATAAAAACCCACAGTCAGGGCCAGGAACAAGGGAATCCAGGGCAGTTGCCCCAGGCTGATGAGTTCCCAGGCGATGGCAATAGCTGCCAAAAAGCCTGCGGCGAGTTGCAGGGGGTGCTGTTTCTCTTTGAGCAGCAGCCAACCCATTAGCAGGCTGACCAGGGGGGAGATAAAATACCCCAGGCTGGCTTCCAGCACTCGTTGTTGGCCGACAGCCCAAATAAATACCAGCCAGTTGGAGCTGATCAACAAGCCCGAAAGGGCCAGCCAGCCCAAGGCACGCGGCTGAACTAGCAGTTGTTTGAAGCGTTTGGCCTGACCCAGGACGAGAAGAGCGCCCAGAGTGAAGACCAGAGCCCAGACCACTCGGTGAGCTAGGATTTCAGTTGGCAGCACAGCATTAAGCTGGTGAAAGAAGAGCGGGAAGAACCCCCAAATCATGTAAGCTGCAATGGCAAGTGCCAGACCCTGCATGCCCATTACTCCAAAAAAAACGGCAGTTTAACACCTTCCCCTGGGTTGGTCTGTGGTATTTTAGGCCCATCAGTCTATTTTCTGTATTCACTTATTTGCCTGGGATTTTATGACCACTTCTTCGCGTCCTCATCCTCGTATTCTTTTTCGTTTGGCGCAGTTTTTAAAACCCTACAAGCTACGTTTGGTGATGGCTGCCATCGCTCTGGTGGTCGCGGCCAGCGGGGTGCTGCTGCTGGGGCAGGGGCTGCGCCTGGTAGTGGATCGGGGGTTTGCTTCGGGTAATGCCCAGTGGTTGAACTGGGCGCTGATGGGCACCCTGGGGGTGGTGGCGATTATGGCGCTGGCTTCGGCCTGTCGTTTTTATCTGGTCAGCTGGATTGGTGAGCGCTTGGCCGCGGATCTGCGCTTGCAGGTGTTTAATCATCTGCTGTCACTGGAGCCGGAATATTTTTTCCGTAATGGCGCGGGTGAAATCCAAAGCCGCCTGACTGCCGATACCAGTGTGTTGCAAAGCTTGTTTGGGTCTTCGCTTTCCATGGCGCTGCGTAACCTGCTGACGTTTATCGGCGCGGTGATTTTGTTGCTGATTACCAGCCCCTGGCTGACGCTGATGGTGCTGCTGGGTATTCCGCTGACTGTGGTGCCGGTGGTCTGGTTTGGGCGGCGGGTACGCAAGCTGTCGCGCTCCAGTCAGGATCAGGTTGCCGAGCTGGGCAGCTATGCCGGAGAAGCTCTGCAGGGCATCGAAACCCTCCAGGCATTTAACCATGAAGCCGAAGATCAAAAGCTCTATGGTGGCAAGGTTGAAGAAGCCTTTGTCGTGGCTCGGGCACGTATTTTTCAGCGGGCGCTCTTGACGGGTTTTGCTCTGCTGGTGGTTTTTACTGCGGTGGGGATTATTCTCTGGCAGGGCGGGCATGATGTGCTGGCCGGTCGTATGAGTCCGGGCGAACTAACGGCTTTTGTCTTCTATGCCCTGATTGCCGCTGGCGCGGTAGCCGCTTTGGCCGAGGTGGCCGGTGAGGTGCAAAGGGCTGCGGGTGCGGCGGAGCGCCTCTTGGAGTTACTGGCTGCCGAACCTGCCATAGCGGCACCCAGGGAGCCGATTGCGCTTCCCCCAACCCTGGAGGGCCGGGTGGCTTTTGAACAGGTGACCTTTGCCTATCCGTCTCGTCCTGAGCGCCCTGCAGTCGAAGACTTTTCGGTGACGCTGGAGCCGGGTGAGCGGGTGGCCCTGGTCGGCCCGTCCGGGGCGGGCAAATCCAGCCTATTGAAGTTATTGCTACGTTTTTATGATCCTGATTCCGGGCGTATCTGTCTGGAGGGTCTGAATTTGAAAAGCCTTAAGCCCCAGGATTTGCGCTCCAGCATGGCACTGGTCGCCCAGGAGCCGGTGTTGTTTACCGGTACTGCTGAAGAAAACATTCGTTATGGACGCCCCGAAGCGACGGATGAAGAGGTACGCCAAGCGGCTGAAGAGGCTCAAGCGCTAGGGTTTATCCAGGCGCTGCCACAAGGCATGCAAACCTGGTTGGGGCCGGGTGGTGTGCAGCTATCCGGCGGTCAGCGTCAACGCTTGGCTATTGCTCGTGCTTTGCTGTGCAACCCGCGGGTGCTGTTACTGGATGAAGCCACCAGTGCCCTGGATGCCGCCAGTGAGCAGCTGGTTCAGGAAGCCCTGGATCGCTTGATGCAAGGGCGCACGTCGCTGGTGATTGCTCATCGCCTGGCGACCGTGATCGCAGCGGATCGTATTCTGGTGATGGATCAGGGGCGTCTGGTGGCCAGCGGCACCCACCAGGAGCTCTTGCAGTCCTCGGAGCTTTATCGCCACCTGGCTGAATTGCAGTTTCAGAATTAAGCCAGCATTTCCAGCAGTGTTTGATGCCAGTGTTTGGGTGAGATTTCGCCCATTTTTCCCAGCAGGCGCTGCTTATCGACGCTGCGAAGCTGGTCAAGCAGAATGCGGGCAGGCTTCTTGTTGAATATGAGTTCGGGTCGGCAGCCAAGCGGTTGGCCTTTACTGGTGATAGGTGCAATCAATACGCGAGGCAAGGCAGTATTCATGTCATCAGGGGAGATGACCAGCGCTGGACGAGTCTTTCTGATTTCCGTTCCCAAAGTTGGGTCCAGATTGACCCAGTAGACTTCACCACGCAGGATTTGTCTTTTATCCCTTCCTTGAGAAGCTACCATTCCCAATCCTCCGTGTCCTCATCCGGGGTGAGGTCTTCAAAAACGTCTCTATCTTCTTCTTCGCGATAGCCATCAAACCAGCCTTCACGGGGTTTCTGGGCTGGCTCAATAACCAACCTGCCAGCTTCCATTCGAATTTCAATTTCATCGGTAATGCCTGTTTCAGCAAGAAGAGCACTGGGGAGCAGAACGCCTTTGGAATTTCCTATTTTGCGTAGATGGGTGCGCATGTTGACCTCCTGATGTTATAACAAGGTTAGTACATGCGCTTCAGAGTGGCAACCCCGGCTTCCTTGCCGGGTTGAAGGTTTTGATCAGGCTGCGCCGATCATTTTCCGCAGGACATAATGCAGGATGCCGCCGTGGCGGTAGTATTCCAGTTCATTGCCGGTGTCGATCCGGCAGAGGGTCTGGAAGCTTTCACTGCTGCCATCCGGGCGGGTCAGGATGACTTCAACGTTTTGCTGGGGTTTCAGCTGGTTGAGGCCGCTGATGTTGAAGCTTTCCTCACCGGTCAGTTGCAGGGTTTTGCGGCTCACGCCTTCCGCAAATTGCAGGGGCAGTACGCCCATGCCGACCAGGTTGGAGCGGTGAATACGTTCAAAGGATTCGGCAATTACTGCGCGTACACCCAGCAGGCGGGTGCCCTTGGCGGCCCAGTCACGGGAGGAGCCGGTGCCGTATTCCTTGCCGGCAATCACGACCAGGGGTTTGCCGTCTTCGGCATAGCGCATGGCGGCATCATAGATGGCCATTTGTTCACCCGAAGGGTAGTGGCGGGTTTCACCGCCTTCCACACCGTCCAGCATTTCATTGCGAATCCGCACATTGGCAAAAGTGCCACGCATCATCACTTCATGGTTACCCCGCCGTGAGCCATAGGAGTTAAAGTCCCTGGGCTCGACGCCCTTATCCTGAAGATAACGGCCTGCTGGACTGGAAGGTTTGATGGAGCCAGCGGGAGAAATATGGTCGGTGGTGACCGAATCGCCCAACAGAGCCAGTACACCGGCCCCCTTAACATCTTCAACGGCAGAAGGTGTACGCTGCATGCCCTGGAAGAAGGGCGGATGTTGAATATAGGTGGATTCCGGCCAGGTGTAGGTTTTGTCCTGGGGTACCTGCAGGTTTTGCCAGGAGGCATCGCCTTCAAAGACTTCACCGTATTCTTTGCGGAACATTTGGGTTTTAACGCCTTCAACTGCCTTGGCAATTTCGGCATTGGAGGGCCAGATATCTTTCAGGTAAACCGGCTGGCCCTGTTGATCCTGCCCTAGGGGTTCGGAAGTAATATCCATCTGCAGGTTACCCGCCAAGGCATAGGCAACTACCAGGGGTGGCGAAGCCAGCCAGTTGGTTTTAATCGATGGATGGATACGGCCTTCAAAGTTGCGGTTCCCTGAAAGCACTGAACCCACGGTTAAATCACCCTTGTGTATGGCTTCTTCAATGGCTTCAGGCAGAGGCCCCGAGTTGCCAATACAAGTGGTGCAGCCATAACCGACCAGGTGAAAGCCCAGTTCATCCAGGTAGGTGTTCAGTCCTGCAGCAGCCAGGTAGTCGGTGACCACCTTGGAACCAGGAGCCAGGGAGCTTTTTACCCAGGGCTGGCGCACCAGGCCTTTTTCCACAGCTTTTTTCGCGACCAGACCCGCAGCCATAAGCACGCTGGGGTTGGAGGTGTTGGTACAGGAGGTGATGGCGGCTATAACCACTGCGCCATGCTTGAGCAGGTGGGTCTGGCCTTGTTCGTCCTGATATTCCACTTCACCCGCAGCCAGATCACCGCCCACGGCAGCATGGCCGCCACCTTCACTTTCCAGTTCACTTTCTTCGGGTTCTTTGGCGACCTGCAGATCCAGGAGGCCTTGGAAAGTGGATTTAACCTGGCTTAGGGTGACTCTGTCTTGAGGGCGCTTGGGGCCAGCCAAGCTGGGTTCCACCTGATCCAAGTCCAGTTCCAGGGTATCCGAGAAGAGTGGCTCATCCCCACGGGTATGCCACATGCCCTGAGCCTTGCAATAGGCCTCAACCCGGGCAATGACCTCTTCATCACGACCGGTCAGGCGTAGGTAATCCAGGGTTTGTTCATCCACCGGGAAGAAGCCACAGGTGGCCCCATATTCAGGAGCCATATTGGCAATAGTGGCTCGGTCGGCCAGAGGCAGATCAGCCAGACCTTCACCATAGAATTCGACAAACTTGCCGACCACGCCGCGGGATCTGAGTTGCTGAGTCACAGTCAACACCAGATCGGTGGCGGTAATGCCTTCTTTAAGTTTGCCCTTGAGCTTAAAGCCCACCACTTCAGGAATCAGCATGGAAATCGGCTGGCCAAGCATGGCAGCTTCAGCTTCTATGCCGCCTACACCCCAGCCGAGCACACCCAAGCCATTGATCATGGTGGTGTGGGAGTCGGTGCCGACCAGGGTATCCGGGTAGGCTAATGTTTGACCATCAACTTCCTGGCTCCATACCGTTTGACCCAGATATTCCAGGTTGACCTGGTGGCAGATACCGGTGCCGGGGGGGACCACGCGAAAGTTGTCAAAGGCCTGTTGGCCCCAGCGCAGGAATTGATAGCGTTCCTGGTTGCGTTGGGTTTCCAGATCGACATTGTCTTTAAAGGCAGAATCCTTGGCAAAGGAATCCACCATGACGGAGTGGTCGATCACCAGATCGACCGGTGACAGCGGATTGATTTTTTGCGGGTCATCACCCAGTTCGCTAACGGCGGCGCGCATCGAGGCCAGGTCCACCACACCGGGGACGCCGGTAAAGTCCTGCATCAGCACCCGAGCCGGGCGAAAGGCAATTTCCCGATCACTGCGTTGATTTTTTTGCCAATCGACCAGCGCCTGAATATCTTCTTCAGTAACGGTGTCGCCATCCAGGTTGCGGAGCAGATTTTCCAGGAGCACCTTCAAAGAGAAAGGCAGTCGGTCAACTGAGCCAAATTGCTTGGCTGCTTCGGGGAGACTGAAATAGGCGTAGCTCTTGCTTCCTGCTTTTAAGGTTTGTTGAAAAGCGGAAGATGAGGTCATGGTTATCTCCTTGTCATCAAAGAACTTCAATCCTAATTCTGGCAAAGATTTCTGGGTTTTGCTTGGAAGTTACCTTAATTAGTGATTGAAAAAATAAATGTAACAAAGTGTTCTGGGATTGACTAAGCTCAGAATATTATGTCCAGACCCTTACGTATTGAGATTCCAGGTGGGTTCTACCATCTCACCGCCAGAACGGATGAGGAAGTCCTTTTTCCGGTAACTCAGGACAGGCTGGATTGGATGAAGCACCTGCAGGGTGTTATTGAGCGCTATGGCTGGCAATGTCTTGCTTGGTGTCAGTTAGATCGCCACTACCACTTGGTTGTGCGTCTGCCTAAAGGACGCCTGTCGTCGGGTATGCGGCAGCTCAATGGCCTTTATACCCAAAGCTATAACCGCCGTCATGGGCGCAAGGGTAGCCTTTTTGCCGGTCGTTATAAGGCCCTGTTGGTGGATAGCAAAGACTTTCTTGTTCCCTTGGTCAGACAGGTGTTAGCTGAGCCCTGGTTGAAAGGTTGGGTGAGTCGTCCACAAAACTGGCCTTGGGGCAGCACGGCACAGCTTTTAGGTGAAAAGCCGGATAAGCTGGCGCCACCTCTACATTTGGATCTGCTCAATCAGCACCCGCAGGTACGCCATCCTGCTGATGAGTTTTGGAAAGCCTATCTGTTTACAGCTTCTTCTGAAGAGGATGTTTGGCAGCGGGTCAGGCACCAGGTATTTCTGGGTGATCAGGACTTTGTGCGGCGGGTTTATAAAAGCCTGGATAAGCAGGGCAATGGGAAGGCAAATGGCAAGAGAAAACTCCAGCCTGACAAGGTTGTTCTTAAAGATTATCAGCAGGCTTATGAGTTTCCTGAATCCATGGTCCAGGCTTATTTACAAGGCGGCTTTACCTTGCAAGAGGTTGCTGAGCACTTTGAGGTGCACCCCTCGACAGTCAGTCGCCGAGTTAAGTCGTGGGAGCAGCGTACGGATTAAGGAGAGCCATCAGCATAGAAGTGGTAGTTGCTGCGCCCGGTTTCTTTAACCACATACATGGCTTGGTCGGCTTTTTTGATGAGTTCATTAGGTTCATCGGCATCAAAAGGGTAGATAGCAATACCGATACTGGCACCGACCTGAAATGTTTGGCCGTTGACCACAAAAGGTTCTTTCAGGGACTCAAGAAGCTTGCAGGCGAGGGTTTCAGCACCAAAGAGAGTGGTTGATTTTGAAGAGAAGCCGGTGATGATAAACAGAAATTCATCGCCGCCCAGACGGGCAAAGGTATCCGACTCGCGAATACTGCTGCTTAACCGATGAGAAAGCAGACAGAGAATCTTGTCGCCAACATCATGCCCGTAGCGGTCGTTAATGGGTTTGAAGCCATCCAGATCAACAAAAAGCACTGCACCTGCACCCCGTTCACGGCGCGCTTTTGCCAAAGCCTGCTCCAGGCGGTCATCAACCAGGAGTCGATTGGGTAATCCGGTTAGTGCATCGTGGGTAGCCAGATGGGCCATTTCGGCATCATGTTGGCGCAGTCTGACCATTTCTGTGGCCATACGCAGGTTGATGGCTCGGCGCAAGCGGCTGGCAGCTGCTCTGTGGTGCCTTTCCCAGGGTAGGCTTTGACCTCTAACTTTTTCAGTCCACTTCTCAAAGGATTCACGGGGTGAAAGGTTGAATTCTCCGGGCGTTAGTTCTTCTCGGACTGCCTTGGCTGGCTTACCTGCCCAGGTCACTTCTAGGGGGCGTTCTTTACGCAGGAAAATCATATATTCATCACCCGAGGCGGCTAGCGGCAAAAACAGGTAGCCGCAAATCCAGTGAGCTTGACCCTGGTAGTTTTCAGGAAGATGTTCAGCGTAGGCCATGCCAGCATGAGTTTGGTGCCTGACACTTGAACGCAGGCATTGCATTTCCTGAGCATCAACTTCCCGGCCAAACTGGTAATCAATACCATCCAGGCGCAAAAAAATAGCGTCAGATTCAAAAGGGTCAAGGAGTTCTTTGAGTCCAGCCAGGCCTTCGTGCAGATTGTAGGTAGCTTGAAAGGGCGCATTGAACTGGTCTATAGCCCGTCCCAGCCGTGTCATCTGGTGATTAAACTGACGGTTTAATGCGAGTTGCAGGTTTTCGCTAACCAGTTGGGTCACCATTTTGCAAAAGGTGCGAACCGGTTGGCTAACATAATTGGGTTGATCGCCGTGGCAAACGATCATTCCCCAAAGGTGTCCATCAGGCATCAGTGACAGAGTTAGAGATGAAGCGGTTCCCATGTTACGCATGTATTCGAGATGGATCGGAGAAACACTGCGTAGCTGGGTCAGCGTCATATCCAAATCGCCAACCAGGGGGTTGGTGGCTGGAACCAGGGGTACGGGGGTGTAGTTGGCATTGCTGATACGCCGAACCCGGTTGATGCGATAGAGTCGCCGGGCCTGTGCTGGAATGTCGCTGGCGGGAAAGTGGTGGCCTTTAAATCTTTCTTGTCCATCCGCTCGGTCCTCAATGATAATTTGACCATTCCACTCGTTATCAAATTTATAGACCATTACACTTTCATGGCCGGTGACCTTGCGAAGCATCTTGGCTGCCATTTTTAATAAGCGCTCGGGGTCACTGGTCAATTCCAGTTCATGAAAGAAGTTGTTCAGCTGTGTAAAGAGGCGATAGGTCAGGAGCTGATCATCTTTGGGAAGCGGCTCCATTTCTACTAAAATACCACCTGCATTATGGTGACCACGCAAGACAAACTTGCTCTTCTGGAACTCTATCGGCAAAAGATTGGGTTGATAATTGCTGGGGTGTGAGAGGATTTGATCAAGAAAGGGGTTCAGTTCTTCACCGAGTAAGTCCGGCAAATAAGTACCTAAAAGTTGTTCTGCGTCTATACCCAGCCAATCTTTGGTATTAGCACTGGCTTGAAGGATATTAAAGGTTCTCGGTTCGATGACCAGTAGCAGGCCATCGGGTTGAATGGCAGCTGGAGTGTGAATGGGTTCTTTTTCACAATTGCTGATTTCGTAGGCAACTGCAGAAGGGGTCACAGATCTTTAACCTCTTGTTTGACTGGATGGAAAGCTTGTTGGATTTGTTGATTGAAAAACTGGAAGGTTGCTATGGCCGCTTCGATGGTTTCCTGCATATCGTTAACTTCTGCTGAATAGATACTGATAAGGTCTTCCAGTTGATGCCAAAGGCTTTTCAGATAAGGCTGCCCCTCTTCGTAAAAGTGAATCGGTGTAAGCTCACCTAGATTTTGTTTAACTAAAGGGCCGATCTTTTTAGCACCAAAGCCTGATCCCAGCAGTACATAACAGCAGCCCAAGGCCTGGGGTAGGTTACTAATATTTATAGGGTGCTCATGACACAGGTGGCGACCAGGAAGGGGCTGACACAGATGAACCAGGTCTTTGGCTAAGCGTGGTGAAGCCATAAAACCATTCCAGTTGAATTCGTTGCGAGTTAGCTGGCAGAAATAGGGGTAGATCTGCTCCTCAAGATGGAGGTAGATGTGAAAAAAGCATTTCAGCAAATCCCGATAATGCCCCAGCGTCAGTTCAGGATGAGTCACTCGCTGCAGCGGGGGAAGGGACTCCAGTTGCTGATGATACCAGTGAGTGGCCTTCCTAAGCTTGGGAATATAAATCAAGGACAAACCAGCTTCCTCTCTTGCTTCTATCTAGTTAAGTGACCCTTTGGTCAAGTAAGGCTGCCTAGCCTAGTGGTCCCTTGTAAAGGAGTCAAACAATAAAATTGATTAAAATCAGTGGCTTATAGGGTCAGGTTTTGCATCTAATAAAGCATTTAGTAGTTTTTTGGTTAATTTAACTGATTTTTTTATTTTTATTGATTGATTATTCTGTTTTTTTATTGATTTTGCAGTTTTATGTACTAAAAAGCATAATTAAATGCATCTTTTTGAATGATTTGTTTCCTTGATTTGCGTCAAAAAGTCACACTCTTGGCTCTGCTGTATTTTTATCGGCAAGTGAATTAGACTTCTGGTTCCAAAAAATAGATCAGGGATCTCTGATATATGCCTGCCTTGCTGAAACGCTTTTTGCCTTTCTTGATTATTTTGCTAGCCCTGCTGGGTTTTGTTCTCCTGCGTATGACCCGGCCTGAGCCGCCGGCTGCAGGCGATGAAGAAAGACGTTGGCCAATCACAGTGGTTGAGATTCAGGCTGGTGATTATGCGCCCAGCCTGCGTGTGTTTGGCGAGCTAACCAGTAATACCGATGCCCAGCTGAGAGCCAGAGCGGCTGGGGATGTTCAGGAGATTCACGTTCGTGAAGGTCAGCGGGTAGCTGAAGGGGATTTACTGATTACCCTGGATGACCTGGATGCCCGCGCTCTCTACCAGCAGCGTGAAGCCGAAATGGCTGATATTAGTGCTCAACTGGAACAGCTGCAGAGTCAACACCGGGTCGATCGTCAGGCTCTGGATCAGGAAGAAGCCATGTTGCTGCTGACTGAACGACAATATGAGCGTCTGCGTCAGTTGCTGGCGACTAATCGCGCCTCTCAGCGTGAAGTCGATGAGGCTCAGCTGGCTTTGGCCCAGCAGCGTTTGGCAGTCATTAACCGGGAGCTAGCTATTGAGCAGTTTACCTCCCGGCAACAGCAATTGAAGAGTAATTTGCAAAGAGCTGAAACTCAGTTGGCTATGGCAAGACGGGATTTAGAGGCAACCCGCTTGAAGGCCCCGGTCGATTTGCGGGTGCAGGAAATTCAAGTCAGCCGGGGTGATCGGGTTGCTGCCAATGAGCCTTTGGTCAGTGTTTTTGTACCTGAACAGGTGGAGTTGCTGGCACGTTTACCTGTTTCCCGTCTGGCCACTTTACGCTCAGCGCTGGATCAGGGGCTGACTCTCAAAGCGGAAACCCAGGTCGATGGGCAGACTTTGATATTTGAACTTCAGGAGCTGGCCGGTCGAACTCAGGATACAGCGGGTATTAAAGCTGTGTTCAGCCTTTTAGAAGGAGACCCTGAAGGACTGGCCTTGGGACGTTTTATTGATGCCAACCTGGCTTTACCCGTTGAAAAAGGGGTTTACTGGCTTCCGGCTGATGCCGTTCAAGGGCGTAACCGGGTTTACCGAGTCCTTGATGAGCGCCTTGAAGGCTTGAATGTTGAAGCCTTGGGACAACTGCTAGTGGATGGGCAGCCGGGTGTTTTGGTGCGTTCTGAGGAGTTGACTTCAGGCGATAGAGTCATGACTAATCGCCTGCCTAATGCCATGACAGGCCTTTTGGTGGAGGCGGTGGAATGAAAGATCAGGGCGGCTTGATCGGGCTCTTTCTTCGTCATCGTCTGGCCAGCAGCTTGCTGGTGGTGCTGATGCTTTTATCGGGTTTTTGGGCACTGAATAAGCTCAATACCCAGTTCTTCCCTAATTTTTCCTTGGATATTGTTAGTGTTCGGGTGGTCTGGACAGGAGCAAGTGCTGAGGATGTGGAAACAGGGGTAACCCTGCCTTTGGAAAATGAACTGCGCAGTGTTGATGGCTTGAAGTCGATGACTTCGACCTCGTCACTGGGAATTTCTGCCATCACTCTGGAGTTTCGCGACGGCACGGATATGACCCAGGCTTTGGCCCAGGTCGAAGACCGGGTTGCTCAGCTGCGCAACCTGCCCGAAGCAGCTGAAACCCCGATAGTGAGCCGTATCGTGCGCTATGAACCCATCGCCCGTTTGCTGGTAACGGGTTTGGATGATGCGGATGAAATGCGTAGCCTGGCCCGTCAGTATGAGCAGGAGCTTTTGGATCTGGGGATAGAGCGGGTTGATTTTGCGGGCCTTCCCCAAGAAGAAATGGCGATTGAAGTGCCTCTGGCTAACTTGATGGCTTTAGCCTTGACGCCTAATCAGCTGGCTGAGCAGTTGGCAGCTTTTACTCAGGATCAGCCTGCGGGTCAGGTTGGGCGTGACCAGGGTGGCCGTCAACTGCGAATTCTTGAACAGGCCCGTGATGAAAGGGCTTTTGCCCAGCTGCCGATAGCTGCCAACAATGAACGTGGGCTCTTACAACTGGGTGAATTTGCTGAAATCAATAAACGTGCCCGAGATGGCCAGGTTCAGATTCGCTATCAGGGTAAACCCGCTGTGGAGCTTTGGTTGCAGCGAACCGAGTCCACCGATGCCTTGGCGGCTGCCCGTCTTTTTAATGATTGGCTGAAGCAGACTCAGGCAAGCAAGCCACCCAATATAGAGTTGGAAGTCTATGACCAGCTTTGGGAACTGATTGACGAGCGGATTAAGCTGCTGCTGAAAAATGGTGCTGGTGGTCTCCTGCTGGTTCTGGCAATTCTCTTCCTGTTTTTAAGTGGGCGTTTGGCTTTAAGGGTGGCGCTGGGAATTCCCATTGCTTTTACCACGGCTTTTGTAGCCCTTTGGTTGTTTGGGGGCAGTATCAACATGATGTCTTTGTTCGGCTTTATTATGGCCTTGGGCATCATCGTGGATAATGCCATCGTGGTTTCCGAGCATGCTTATACCCTGCGTGGTCAGGGCTATTCCGCAGAAGAAGCGGCCGAAACAGGTGCCCGGCGGATGCTGGGCCCGGTTATTGCCGCCTCCCTGACGACCGTGGCTGCCTTCCTGCCGTTGATGCTGGTCGGCGGCATTATCGGCAATATCATGTTTGAGATTCCGCTGGTGGTGATTTGTGTGATTCTTGCCACCTTGATTATTAGTTTTCTGATTCTGCCACATCAACTCAAACGTGGCCTGGCTGTAGATCCTGCTGAGCTGAATGAAGCCTCGAAAAAGGGAATCAGTGCCCGTTTTGAGCGGGGGCTGGAAAGCTTTCGGGACCATCGATTCCGGCGTTGGGTCAGTTTTGCTGTTGAGCGCAAGGGCCTGACCCTGGCTTCTGCCTTGGCTCTGTTTATTCTGGCAATCGGTATGCTGGCCGGTGGTCGGGTCGGCTTCACCTTTTTCCCCAGTCCTGACGGTACTACGCTGAGAGCCAATGTGGCCTTTGTTGCTGGTACTTCACCGGCCAAAGTTGAAGCCTTTATGCAAGATCTGGATCAGGCACTGCTGGAAGCAGAAGATGACCTGGGCCAGGGCATCGTGCAAACCCGAGTGACCCGCTTGGGCCAGCAACTTTCTCAGGATGGTAATGCACCCAGTGGCGACCAGTTTGCTTCCATTTTGGTGGAGTTGGTTTCACCTGATCGACGCGAAGTCACCAATCAGCAGCTTATGGATGCCTGGAATGAACGCCTTCCCAAGGCGCCTGGCTTGGATTCAGTGGTTATCACAGCGGTAACTGGCGGTCCTCCGGGTCGTGATGTGGACGTGCGCCTGGAAGGAGGAACCGCAGAAGAGTTGAAGGTTGCTGCTTTGGAATTGGCCGGACGCATGCAAGACATTGCCGGCCTCTATGCAGTGGAGGATGATACGCCCTATGGTCGGGAGCAACTGCTGGTGCGCTTGCGACCTGAAGGCCAGGCTCTGGGTTTTACCCCCCGTTCCTTGGCAGCTGAGTTGCGTGGTTTTTTCGATGGCAGCTTGGTGCAGCTTTATCAGGATGGCTTGGAAGAGGTGGAAGTCAGAGTACGCTTGCCAGATGTCGAGCGCTATCGTTCTTCAACCTTAAGCCAATTGTCCTTGCCTCTACCGGATCGCCAAGGTTGGGTGCCCTTGGAGCAGGTGATTGACCTCGATTTTCAGCCAGGCTTTGAAACCCTGCGGCATGCCGATGCGCGCCTGGCCATTCATGTCTCCGCTGAAGTGGACCGGGCTCGGGGGAATGCTGGACAGATACGTGATGGTTTGGCCAGTGATGTCTTGCCTGAATTAGCTGAACGCCACGGTATCAACTGGTCCTTTCAGGGGCGAGCTGTGGATCAGGCAGAAACCCTGGGTGATATGCGCATGGGCTTGGTTTTTGCCTTGGCAGCTATTTTTATCGTTCTAGCCTGGATGTTTGGTAGCTATCTATTGCCTTTGGTGGTGATGGCTATCATTCCCTTTGGTTTGCTGGGTGCAACCCTGGGTCACTGGCTATTAAATATCGAACTCACTATCCTATCCTTGTTTGGTCTTTTTGGCCTGACGGGAATCGTGGTCAATAACTCCATCATCCTGGTGAGCTTTTATCAGGGACTGCGTAAAACAGGGTTGGAGCGCCAGGAAGCAATCATTGAGGCTGCCTGCCAGCGCTTGCGGGCTGTTTTAATCACTTCGACCACTACAATTGTTGGCTTGGTTCCTTTGCTTTTTGAAACCTCGGTGCAAGCCCAGTTTCTGATACCCATGGCTGTTTCCATTGTTTTTGGATTGGCAGTAGCTACCTTGCTGGTTTTAGTGGTGATACCTGCCTTACTGAGCTTGGTGGAAAGCTGGCGTGATCGTCTGGAAGGCGCTTGACCCTGGAGGGTGCTTTGCTAGATAATGTTTAAAACGTATGTTTTAACCTTTGTCTGTTTGCCGCAGGAGCACCCATGGCCCAGTCGGATACCGTCACTCGAATTTTAGATACTGCTGAAGCCCTTTTTGCTGAAAAGGGCTTTGCTGAAACCTCTTTGCGCACGATAACTGGCAAGGCCAAGGTGAATCTGGCTGCAGTCAACTACCATTTTGGTTCCAAGAAAGCCCTGATACAGGCGGTCTTTGCCCGCTATCTTGATCCCTTCTGTGAACAATTCAATGCCGAGTTGGCCGCTTTGGAAAAGCGCGGCAGCGTGACTCTGGAAGAATTACTGGAAGTCCTGGCCAAAACAACTATTAGCGTTCCTGCCAGCAAGGGTAGTTTGTCGGTCTTTATGCGCTTGTTGGGCTTGGCTTACACTCAGGCACAGGGGCATATGCGTCGTTATCTTCAGGAACACTACGGTCAAACCTTTACCCGCTTTACCAACCAGCTAAAACTCTGTACGGCTGATTTGCCGGATGCTGAACGCTTCTGGCGCATTCACTTTATGCTGGGTTCGGTGGTTTTCACCATGTCCTCGTTGGATGCCTTGAGAGACATTGCCTACAACGATTATGATGAGAAAACACGCATCAAGGATCTGGTGGCTCGTTTGCTGCCAGTCGTTACGGCAGCTTTGAAGGCGCCTGTTCCTGAGCCGCTGGTAGCTAGCGATTAAGCTTCTTGGCACTGGCACTGGCACTGGCACTTAGTCAGAATCCATCACTTTTTCAAGACGCGTGAATACATCCCTGTAAGCTCTGGCCACAACATCCTGTTGTGGACAGCCTGAAAAAGTGATGGCCTCTGCCTCTCAATCCACTTTTTAGGGCACGTGAATGCATGCCTGTAAGCTCTGGCCATAACATCTTGTTGTGGCAGCTTGAAAAAGTGATGCCCTCTGCCTTTCAATCCACTTAGGCGGTCCAGTAAATGGATAAGCAGTTTCTGAAACAGCAATTGAACCTGGCTCCTAGCCGCCCAGCCAATAATTGGTTGTGGGTGAGTGCCGGTGAGCAGCGTTTGTATTTGCTGAGTCCTGGTGGAGAGGTTTTGCAAAGCTGGCCCGTTTCGACAGGAAAAGCTGGCTTGGGTGAGCAGGAGGGTAGTGGCTGTACGCCCCGCGGCTGGCACCGCATTCGTGCCTGTATCGGTGCGGGTCAGGATGCTCGGGCTGTGTTTCGTGGTCGCAGGCTGACAGGTGAAATCTGGACGCCTGAGTTGAATGCAGCTTATCCGCACAGGGACTGGATTCTGGGGCGGATTCTGTGGCTTTGCGGTGAAGAAAAAGGCATTAATCGGGGTGGTTCGGTGGATAGCCAGAGGCGTTATATCTACCTGCATGGCACCCCCGATGATCAACCTCTGGGGGTGCCTGGTTCACATGGTTGTATCCGCCTGGCACCTGAGTCAATGCTTGAGGTTTTTGCTCAGGTTGGATTCGCCACTCAGTTGCTGATTACTGAAGAATAACCAGGACACAAGCAGCGGTAATCCCACCCATCCCTCGATTGAACCAGCGCCAGTGGTTCTCGCTTTTCAAAATTCTACCGATTGCTACACCAAATCCCGCCCAAATACAAACGCAGGGCAAGCCTACCAGGGTGCTTAAGCCTGCTAATAATAACGCATTGAGTAGTAGGTTGCCTTGATCCGGCAGAAAGCCAGCCATTAAGGCAATTCCCACAATCCATGCCTTGGGGTTGGCAAACTGGAAGGCCGCAGCCTGTACGAGCGTCAAGGGCTGGCCCTGGTTGTCAGTACGAATGACGGGTGGTGGTGCCGTGGCAATTTTCCAGGCTAGCCAAAGTAAATAGGCGCTGCCGAGAACCTTTAAGACAGTTTGCAGTATCGGGTAGTGCATAAAAGCACTGCCCAATCCCAGTGCCAGGGCAACAAAGAGCAGTAGGCAGCCCACGGCTATTCCAAAAATATGCGGTAGGGTGCGCCGAAATCCATAGTTGGCTCCGGAGGCCGTCAACATAATATTGTTGGGTCCAGGTGTTAGTGTCATGGAGACCATATAAGCCAGGGCTGCACCAAGCAGTAGGAGGCTTTCAGGGTTAAGATTCCATCCAGTTTCCATTGTTCTTTACTCTTAAATTGTATGGGTTCAATTTTAGGTGTTTCGTCTTTGAATGCATTCAATACTAGGTTATCCTGCTAGAAAATAACTGCAATCGGAATATTGATACCATGACAATGTCACTAAAAGCTAAGGCGCGTGCTCGTTGCCAGTGGCTACCTGATCTGGAGGCTTATCCTGGGCCCCGTTACAAGGCGTTGGTTACTGCCATTAAAACGGCTATTGATGCTGGTGAGCTGGCTGAGGAAGAACGCTTGCCTCCCCAGCGTTTGCTGGCCGATGCTCTGGGGGTGACAACAGGAACGGTGACTCGCGCCTATAGTGAAGCGGAACGGCGAGGTTTGGTGGCGGCCAGGGTGGGGAGTGGTACCTATGTGCTATCCAAGAGTCTGTCCCCAAAACCAGACTTTTATCATCTTGAAGAAGGACGTGATGATGGCAGCATTGATTTATCGCTGAGTTTGATGGTGCCTTCATCTGAACGAGTTAAAACCTTTTATCAAGCACTTCAACAGGTGGCCGAAGATCCAGAACAACTGGCCGCTGCCTTGGCTTATCAGTCTGAGCGGGGCCAAACGCGCTATCTGCAGGTTTTTGTAGACTGGTTGGCACGCATGGGGGTTGAGGTGCGCTCAGAGCAGCTGGTAGTAACCGATGGTGGGCAGCATGCTATGTTTATTGCGCTGCAAACGCTGATGGCTCCTGGCGATCTTTTGGTGTCGGATCGTTTTACCTATCCCGGTGCGATAGCGGCTGCACGTCAGCTGCACCTGAGGCATCAGGGGGTTCCTATGGATGCAGAAGGCATGGATATGGAGGCTTTGGAAAGGCTGTGTCATCAACAAAGCCCCAAGGCGGTTTATGTGATGCCGGATCTGAATAATCCTACCGGTTGCCGGATGTCGCTTGCCCGCCGCCAGCAATTGGCAGAGCTGGCAGAGCGTTATGATTTTTGGATTCTGGAAGATTCCGTACAGTTTTTACCTGAAGCTTTTCGCTTGCCGCGTATGGCGGATTTAATTCCGAAAAGAACACTTTACCTGTTTAGTACTTCCAAGATTCTAGCCGGTGGTTTGCGAGTGGGTTTGATTGCCTCACCGGAAGATCTTTTGCCGGGTTTGATGGCTAGTTTGCGTGCCCACTGCTGGATGGCGCCTCCGCTGATGGTGGCTTTGACCTGTGCCTGGATAGAGAGAGGTGATGCCGAGCGTCTATTGGAGTGGCAGTGGCAGGAGGTGCACGCCCGTCAGCAGCTCTTGGCAGACATCTTTGTGGATCAAAACTTTTCCTGCCACCCCTATGGTTTTGTGGTTTGGTTGCATTTACCCGAGGGCTGGCGGGCGAGTGAGTTTGTGCGTGCCGCCGCAGAGGTGGGCGTCAGGTTGCTGAGTGCTGAGCCTTTTTGTGTGGGGACTCAGGCGGCTCCTCAGGCGGTTCGTTTGTGTGTGAGCCCGCCTGCGGAAAGAAGTCAGTTGGAAGAGGGGTTGAAGCGGCTTTACCGCTTGTTGACCAGCCCTCCCAAGGGAAGGGCTGTATTTTGATACTTAGATACTTATATGCCTAGATCATTCATCAGGTCATCATGGTCCGAGTTGCCAGCTTGTTGGTCGCGGACCTTTTTTTCTTCTTTCTCACGATTTTCTTCAATGATGCTGTCTGGGTCTTCCAGCTCGGATTCATCAAAATCATGCAGCTTGATAAATTCGGTTTTGTCCATGGAGAGTTCCAGGTAGAAAATATTGTTATCTTCCGTGCTAAAGGTTACCCGGCGAGACTGGGGCTGATCCAGAGTGGTGTTGACTGAAATCTGAACCTGCTTGTTAATCGCCATCATTTTGGGTTGGCTTTGGGTGATGGAAGTCCGTAATTGATGGCGTACTTTATTGGTGAAATCGCCAACAATTTGGTTCATGACTTCACCCATAACATTACCTACTTCATCGGCCGTATGGTAATGGGCCAGTTCGTTGGCTGGCATGCCCATGCTGACCATGTATTTGCGATAAATTTCCATGGCCGAATCGGCTGTGAAGTTAATAATGACCAGCCCTGAAAAACCGCCATCGAAAAGCACAAAGCAACCGATATCCGGCCGCAAGCAGGTTTTGTTGATTTTTTGGACCATGGGTGAATAGGAGACTTCTTTGTTGCCTGCATTGCTGAGCACTTCTGTGACTGAATGGCAGAGGATCAACAGGACTTCTTCGGTGGTAACAGCACGGGAGCGTCTGGCAGTTGCTAGGGGCGTCACGGTGACCTCACATAAAATGTATTTTTGCGTGATGAATTTTGTTGCTGTTCATCTTACTCAGTTTTTTCTTTAAATTCACATAGATCTTCAATAATACAACTTAAGCAGCGGGGCTTGCGGGCTACGCAGGTATAGCGCCCATGTAGAATCAGCCAGTGGTGAGCATCCTGTTTGAACTCTTTAGGAGTAAGACGCAAGAGTCTTTGTTCAACTTCCTCAACATTTTTTCCCTTGGCAATACCTGTACGGTTGCTGACCCGAAAAATATGGGTGTCTACGGCAATGGTAGGCTGCCCAAAAGCAGTATTGAGCACCACATTAGCGGTTTTGCGACCTACACCAGGCAGAGCTTCAAGTTCCTTACGCGTAGCTGGTACTTCACCTGCGTGCTTTTCCACCAAGATACGGCAGGTTTTGAGCAGATTTTCAGCCTTGGTGTTAAAGAGGCCAATGGTTTTGATATAACTCTTCAGTTCGTCCAGCCCCAAATCAAGAATGGCTTGGGGTGTATTGGCGACGGGAAAGAGGCGGGCCGTCGCTTTGTTGACACCAACATCAGTGGCCTGGGCTGATAAGAGTACGGCTGCGAGCAACTCAAAAGGGGTCGTCCAGTTAAGCTCGGTTGTTGGCTCGGGGTTGGCTTCCCTTAAACGGCTAAAAATCTGGTGACGTTTTTCGGCATTCACGTTTGGCTGATCCTTACGCGTCGGCTGGGTTGATCACTGGCAATTATTTGAGGTTGAGCGCGTTTTTTGCGCTCCTGGTCGATCAGGTTTTTCAAAGCAATTAAGAGTCCGGTTCCAAAAAAGGCACCTGGTGGTAGCAGCATAATGAGAACTTGGAAGTCGGTAAAAAAGGTGATTTTCCAGTCAGCAGCCAGAGGTCCTAAGAGTAAATCCATGCCACTGAATAGGGTGCCTTGGCCGAGAAGTTCTCGCAGACTGCCCAGCAGAAGCAGAACACCACCAAAACCGAGTGAAACCATCAGGCCATCATAGAGGGCGGGCAGAGGTGGATTTTTTGAGGCAAAGGCATCGGCACGGCCCAGAATCATGCAGTTGGTGACGATCAGGGGAATGAAAATCCCCAGAATTTGATACAGCTCATAGGTGAACGCCTGCATCAGAAGTTCAGCGCAGGTTACAAAGGAGGCAATGATCATCACAAAAGCAGGTAGACGCACACTGGAGGGTACATGGTGGCGAACCAGAGAGACCGATAAATTGGAACCCAGCAGAACCAGTAAGGTTGCCAGTCCCAGCCCCAGGGCGTTGACAAACGTATTGGTGACCGCAAGCAGTGGACAGAGTCCCAGCAGTTGCACCAGGGCTGGGTTGTTATTCCAGAGGCCATCGGTGGCAATTTGCCGGTATGGCAGGGTTGGCTGGCTCATATCACTGATCCTCCAGAGAATCTTGGGCATGCCTTTCTATTTGTGGCGTAAGCTGATATTGATTTTCCTGGTACCAGATGAGGCTGCGTTTAACGGCCCTGACAACAGCTCTAGGTGTAATGGTGGCACCGGTGAATTGATCAAATTCACCACCTTCTTTTTTAACCGTCCAGCCTTCGGGTTCGGGGTTATTCAGATCCCGTCCAACAAAGTTATGAATCCAGTTAGATTTTTGCACTTCAATTTTATCGCCCAGGCCGGGTGTTTCCAGGTGATGGGCGACACGAACACCTTGAATATGGCCGTCTAAATGCAGTGCAACCAGTAACTCGATTTTTCCTGTATAACCATCGGGGGCGATCACTGGAACCAGCAGCAAGGTGGGCTCTTCCTGTTGGTAGGCGAGATGCGCGGCAAAAGGAGAGCTATGACCCAGTTCGGGTGCAGCCAGTAGCAGCAGAGGTTGATCAATATTGAGTTGGTAGCCTTCTTGGGGTGGTGCCAGTTCAAATAACAGGCGGGCTGCTGCTTCGGCGCGATTGTGACTAATCCGCTCCGCCGTCAGTACCTGGGTTAAGGAAACAGCACCAGCGGTTACCAGAGCAAAAAGCACCAGGCCAACAACACTGCGTTTTAGGCTGTACGCCAAGCTGGGTGCTTGATTGCTCATGCTTTTGGCTCCTTGCTTTGTAGGCCTTTTTTGGCGCGTGACTGACCATAGACCCTTGGGCGGGTGTAATAATCTAACGCTGGGGCAGCAAAGTTCATCAGGAGTACTGAAAAGGCCACCCCATCCGGGTAGGTGCCCCAGGTGCGTATCGCAATAACGATCAGGCCAGCACCGATACCAAAGCAGATTTTGCCTTTAAGGCTGGTGGCACCACTGACTGGGTCGGTGAGGATGAAAAAGGCCGCAAAGACCGCAGAGCCTGCAGCCAAATGCAGCCAGGGGGGCGCTTGATGACTGGTATCCAATCCCCAGACAAAAGCACCGGCAATAAACAGGGTACTGAGGAAAGCAACCGGCAGTTGCCAGTTAATCAGGCGCCGGTAGATCAAATAGAGGCCACCCAGCAGCCAGGCTAGAGCAACACTGGCCCAAGCCTGAGTCATGGCCGGAGCCAAACGTGAGGTATCTGCCCAGAATTCATCTGCCATTAGCAGGCCTTTGTTGCGCCAGGCATCCAGAGCTGTGGCCCCGGTTAAGGCATCAGCACCGGCTAGAGAGTTGAGCCAGCCAGCGTCACTGCCGCTAAAGGGAGGTGCTGGAAAAGGCCAGATACTGACTTGAAGCGGAAAGCTGACCAGCAGAAATGCATAGGCAGCCATGGCCGGATTAAAAGGGTTTTGACCCAGACCACCAAAGAGCTGCTTGCCCATGAGAATAGCAAAAAGACTGCCTAGAATAGCAATCCACCAGGGCGCTGTTGCCGGTAAACAAACCCCGATTAATACGCCGGTAACCACTGCTGAATAGTCATTAAGAAGACCCAGAGAACGGCCACGCAGGCGAAGCACCAGGGCTTCTGCGGCTACAGCCGTGCTGACGGTGAATAGCAGATTGATCAGGATGCCAGGGCCAAAAAACCAGGTCAGCGCACTGATACCGGGTAGACAGGCCAGTAGAACCTGACGCATAACCTGGTCAGTCGTAACCTGGTTATGGGCATGGGGCGAAGAAATCTGTATCCAGGACATGCTAGTTTCCTTCTGCTTCGCCAAGCTTGGCTTCTGCGATCTTCAATTGTTCCCTGGCGGCCTGTAAGCGTGTTTGCTGTTCCTGGATTTGTTCGGCGGTTGCATCAGCCGAGCTTTCCAGATTGCTTAGCCCTTTTTCTGCTTTTTTAACCGCAACTGTGGCCGCTGCACGGGCAACTTTTAATTGCTTGAGTTTTTTTGCCTGGCTGGCAGCCGACTCGTCAGGCGTTGAAGTCGTCTTGTCCTGAGTCGAGGCAGCGGCCTTTTGTTGTTCTGCCTGTTTTTTTGCAGCATTGGCCTGGGCTGCCGCCGCTGCCCTGGCTTTGCGTTTGGCTTCTTTTTCAGCAGCTTCACGCTCCAGGCGTTCCTGGCGGGCTTCAAACCGCAAGCGGGCCTGTTCGGCTTTTTCGGCTGCATCGCGCTGCTGGCGAATTTCATCCTTGGCATACCGGTAGTAATGAACCAGAGGGATTTCGCTGGGGCAAACCCAGGCGCAGGCACCACACTCAATACAGTCGAATAATTGCTGATCTTCAGCCTTTTCGAAGGCTTGACCAGCTGCATAGTAATAAAGCTGTTGGGGCAGCAACTGAGCTGGACAGACTTCTTCACAGCGTCCACAGCGGATACAGGGTTGTTCGGGTCCAGGTAGAGGCAATTCTTGCTGAGTCGGTACCAGAAGACAGTTGACTGCTTTGGTTATGGGTAGCTGGGTGTCGGGCAGTGTGAAACCCATCATGGGGCCACCCATAATCAGCCTTTGAGCTTTTTGGGCATCCAAACCTGCTTCATCAAGGAGTTGGCTCATAGGGGTGCCGATACGAATCCTAAAGTTTCCGGGGCGAGCTAAGGCCTGGCCGGTGAGGGTGACGACCCGCTCAATCAGCGGTTGACCCCGAACCACGGCATCAGCAAGTGCGGCCAGGGTGCCAACATTGTGACAGAGAATACCTAAATCCAGTGGCAGGCCGCCACTGGGTACTTCTTTACCCGTTAACAGTTGGATCAGTTGCTTCTCTCCACCAGAAGGGTAGAGAGTGGGTACAACCAGGAGTTGCAGATCTTTTTCCAGGCCACTAGCCGGTAAGGCCTCTTGTAATGCGGCCAGGGCTTCGGGTTTGTTGTCTTCGATTCCGAGCAGCAACTGCTTGGGTTGAAGCAACTTCTTGAGCAGTCCTATGCCTTCCAGGATGGCCTGGGGCCGGGTGCGCATCAAGACATCATCCGCAGTGATATAGGGTTCGCACTCGGCGGCATTGATAATCAGGGTGTCGATGCCCTTGCTCAAGGCCCCGGCCAGTTTGGTTCGAGTTGGAAAAACAGCACCGCCCAGACCCGCTAAACCTGAGGAGTAGATCAGTGGCAATAACTCGTCAGCTGTTCTTTCCGGCCAGTCGGGATAAGCGACTGACTCTTCAGGCTCATCCAGGCCATCAGAGACAAGTACCAGCGCGGGAAGGCTAAGCCCTGAAGGATGGGGTAAGGGATGAGGCTCTATAGCAAGAACTTCACCACTGATGCTGGCATGCACACAAGCACTGGCGGGAGATTCACTGGTCGCCAGTAGCTGGCCTCTTTTGACACGATCACCGGGTTTGACGACGGGTGTTGCCAGCCGATCCAAACGCTGGCCGAGGTGAAGAACAACCTGCTCAGGTAAACCTGCCATCATCAAGGGTTGTTGATTGGATAGTGCTTTGCACTCCGGTGGATGAATACCACCATGAAACCGGTAGTTGGCCCTTTGGATATTAAAGGTCATGGATAGCCTCCTTATTCAAAAGGCGATCCTGACTTTTGCTGAGAGGGCCGGGCGGCTGGGGCCATTTCCAGTTTCCTGGTTCGCTGGTTAAGGGCAGCATATCAATACAATCAACGGGGCAGGGTTCGACACAAAGGTCACAGCCGGTACATTCATCAATAATGACCGTGTGCATCAGCTTGGGAGCCCCGATAATGGCATCAACCGGGCAGGCTTGAATGCATTTGGTACAGCCAATACATTCATCTTCACGAATAAAGGCAACCTTCTTATCACTGGTCACTCCTTCTTCGGCATCCAGGGGTAGCGGCTCGCGGCCAAGGAGATCAGCCAGGGCTTGAATGGTGGCCTCACCGCCGGGTGGACACTTGTTGATTTCCTCTCCGGCGGCTATGGCTTCTGCATAGGGTCGGCAGCCAGGATGACCGCACTGACCACACTGGGTTTGGGGCAAGAGGTGGTCGATTTTTTCAACTAGAGGGTCGCCTTCCACATGAAAGCGGACCTGGGCAAAGCCCAGTAGCAGGCCAATCAACAAAGCCAAGCCGGCAAGAGCCAGGATGGCAGCAATAACCGGTTGGTTAACAAGCAGCTCCAGCATTACAACTGCACCATTCCGGTAAAGCCCATAAAGGCCAAAGACATGAGGCCGGCGGTCATCATGGCAACGGCTGCACCTTGAAAGGGCGCCGGCACATCAGCCAAAGCCAGGCGCTCACGCATGGCTGCAAAACAAACCAGGACCAGGGCAAAGCCCAGCCCGGCACCCAACCCATAAACAATGGCTTCAACAAAACTTTGCTCCCGGGTGAGGGAGAGGAGAGCAACGCCAAGAACCGCACAGTTGGTGGTAATCAGGGGCAGAAAGATGCCTAGAGTTTGGTGGAGTACGGGGGAAGTCTTATGCACCAGCATTTCAGTAAATTGAACAACGGCGGCAATCATAATGATGAAGCTGATGGTGCGCAGGTATTCAAGATCCAAAGGCAGCAACAGCCCATGATAAACCAGGTGACTCAGGGCTGAAGAAAGGGTCAGGACAAAGGTGGTTGCTAAAGCCATGCCCAGAGCAGTATCCAGCTTTCCGGACACCCCCATAAACGGGCAGAGACCAAGAAACTGTACCAGGACGAAGTTGTTCACCAGAACGGTGCTGACTAGCAGGAGCAAATATTCTGTCATGACCCTAAACAATCGTTAAATCAAAGCGGCATTTTAACGTATTTGTTGCCTTGGCGCAGACTTTTGAAACCTGGGTTAAAGATCATTTCTGTTCTGAAGGTACACGTCATCCTATATCCATGCCATACTTGCGGCTATTGGTCGCAACCTTGGACTGGGATTTGAGTTTTCTTTGGGGAACAACATGCTCAAGCTTCTTCGCAAATTAAAAATTAACCACCGAATCTGGATTATCAACCTTTTAGCTGTGGCCGGTATGCTGGCCATTTTATTGGTTGCTTTGAATCGTCAATATGATGATATGGAAAGTCTGAAGCTGCAGGAAATTACCAATCAGGTGGATTCTGCTGAAGGCATCGTCAGGGCCTACCAGGAAATGGAAGCCTCAGGCGAGTTGACTCGGCAGGAGGCTCAAGAGCAGGCCGCTGCAAGAGTTAGTGCGATGATCTATGGCCCGGATGATGATTATATTTTCATCTTTGCCAGTGATGGTTTGACCCTTGCTCATCCCAGTGCAGACTTGCGCGGCAATAACATGATGCACTTGGAAGATGTTAATGGTGTGCGCTTGGTCAGGGATATGATTCAAGGTGCAATGCGTGAAGGCTCAACCGTAGTTCCCTATTACTGGAATCGTCCCGGTAGTGATGAACAGATCCAGAAAATTTCCTATGCACGCTATAACCAGGCTTGGGACTGGGTTATTGCAACAGGTGTTTATGTTGATGATATTGACCAGATGTTCATAGAAAGCCTGCTGACTCTAGGTGGGATAGCTCTGGCTATTTTGGTTGCCATGCTGGTGATCGCCATGATGATTGGTCGTTCGATTATTCAACCGATCAAGCAAACAGCTGATGCGATGAAAGATATCAGCAGTGGTGAAGGTAACCTGACCGTTCGTCTGGATGAATCGGGTCATGATGAGCTTTCGGAGTTAACCCAGCATTTCAATGTCTTTGTTGGCAAGATAGAAGATCTGGTTGGCGATATTAAGGAAGCCGTTGCTTCAATCACCACTGCTTCGGGTGAAATTGCGGCAGGTAACTCGGATCTTTCTCAGCGTACTGAAGAGCAGGCCTCAAGCCTTGAAGAAACCGCGTCCAGCCTGGAAGAGCTGACCTCAGCGGTTAAGCAGAATGCCGACAATGCCCGTCAGGCTGATCAGGTTTCTCAGGATGCCAGCCGCATTGCCACTGAAGGCGGTCAAAAAGCCCGTCAGGTGGTTGCCACCATGGAAGAAATAAGCGCCAGTTCTGACCGGATTGCTGAAATCACCACCCTGATCGACAGTATTGCTTTCCAGACCAATATCCTAGCCCTGAATGCTGCTGTGGAAGCCGCCCGAGCCGGTGAGCAAGGTCGTGGTTTTGCTGTGGTTGCCGGTGAAGTGCGAGTACTGGCACAGCGTTCTGCAGCAGCGGCCAAAGAAATCAAACAGTTGATTGGTGAGTCGGTAGAAACAGTCAAAGGCGGGAGTCTACTGGTTCAGGAAACGGGTGACACCATTGAACAGATTGTCGTTTCGGTGAAAAGAGTCACCGACCTGATGGGTGAGATTTCTGCAGCCTCTGATGAGCAAAGCCAGGGTATTGAACAGGTCAATCAAGCCGTGATTCAAATGGATGATGTGACCCAGCAGAACGCTGCCCTGGTTGAAGAGGCGGCGGCTGCCGCAGAGTCTTTGGAAGAGCAGTCCCAGGCACTCAGTGATGCGGTTTCAACCTTCAAGATTAGCCGTGAAATTGAAGCCGGAAATCGCCGTTTGAGCAGTTCATCTAAAACACCTGCGGCTAAAAAGCAGGCTCCCCGGATTGCTGCAGCTAATCAAGGGCACCAGCAAAGAACGGCTCAGTCGACTGCTAACAAACGTCGGGTACCACCACCTCCCAAGCGCCAGGATGAAGATGAGTGGGAAGAGTTTTAGGGAGCCCTGTAAAGAATGCTATGCTAGGACAAACTAATATTAGATATCCGTATGTATTTAAAGAGGATTCAGTGAATGGCCAAATCGATTTTGACTGTCGATGATTCTGCTTCCATCCGTCAGATGGTTACTTTTACCCTGAAAGGGGCGGGTTACTCAGTCACTGAAGCTGTTGATGGCAAGCAGGGGCTGGAAAAAGCCAAAACAGGCCGTTTTGATCTGGTGTTGACCGATCAGAATATGCCCAATATGGATGGCATTACCCTGATCAAGAGTTTACGTGCACTGCCAGCGTATAGTCGCACACCTATTCTGGTACTGACGACTGAAGCCGGTGATGCAATGAAGCAACAAGGCAAGGCTGCCGGAGCAACGGGTTGGCTGGTGAAACCTTTCGACCCGCAGAAATTAATCGACGTTGTTAAAAAAGTCATAGGCTGATTTGAAAAGGTTTGGCTGATGAGTGTTGATCTGAGCCAGTTTCACCAGGTATTCATTGATGAAGCCTATGAGCATCTGGCAACTATGGAAAATCTCTTGCTGGCAGTGGATCTGGATGACCCGAATCTTGATGATCTCAATGCCATTTTCAGGGCGGCCCATTCGATCAAGGGTGGTGCAGGGACCTTTGGTTTTACAGATATTGCCGATTTAACCCATGCTTTGGAAACCCTATTGGATCGCCTGCGTAAGCAAGAGCTAGAGCCAACTGATGAAATGATTGAAGCCTTCTTGCAGGCTTCTGATCTCTTGGGAAGGCTTTTGGATGCTCATCAACAGGGTGAGGAATCTGACCAGGAAGCCATTCAGGCCAATAAAGCTGAATTGATACGTCTGGCAGAAGCTGACCAGGAAGTTGCTGCTGATCAACCTTCAGAGCCGCCCTTGGCTTCAGCTAGCCCTCAGGGTGGTGAAGGCCATTGGTTGATTCAACTCCACCCCAAGGAAGATGTTTTTGCCAAAGGGGCTTCGCATGAAGCCATCAATGAAGATTTGAAGGCTTTGGGCCCTCTGGAAATTTTGCAGCAACCGGCTGAAGGTAAAGCCAGCTGGCGCTTGCAGGCTGATGTAGGCCGGGAGCAACTGGAAGAAATTTTTGCCTGGGTGTGTGAGCCCCAAGAAGTGACCTTTAGTCGTGAGGAAGCGCCTCTGGCAGAGCCCAGCGACGATGATGGTTTTGGCTTTTTTGTCGATGAGAAAGACCTGCCTGCGGCCCAGGACGCTGTTGAGGCGGATCAGGGCTTTGGTTTCTTTGTTGATACTGCTGATTTGCCTGCTGCTAAAGAGCAGCAGGAAGCAGATCAGGGCTATGGTTTTTTTGTTGATGAGCAGGAATTGCCGATTAAACAGGCAGCTGATGAAAAGGCGTCGGCAGGTTCAGTTTCCAGAGAAGTCAGCAAACCCACTTCTCCGGCCAAGGCTCAATCCAAAACCAGTGTTGATACCTCTATTCGTGTTGGTGTTGAAAAGGTTGACCAGTTGATCAATTTGGTCGGTGAGTTGGTCATTACTCGTTCCATGCTGGCTCAGTCGCTTTCAGTACTTGACCCTATCGAGCACGAAAATATTCATAACGGTTTGGCTAATCTGGAGCGCAATTCGCGGGATCTCCAGGAAGCGGTGATGTCGATACGCATGCTGCCGATTAACTTTGTATTTGGCCGCTTTCCAAGAGTGGTGCGCGATCTGACCAAAAAAATGCACAAGAAGGTCAAGCTCAAGCTGGTGGGTGAAGAGACTGAGTTGGATAAGGGCTTGATTGAAAAGCTTTCTGACCCTTTGACCCACTTGGTTCGCAACTCGATTGATCATGGCATTGAATCGCCCGAAGAAAGGGTTGCAGCAGGCAAGCCTGAAGAGGGCACGATTACCCTCAGTGCCAGCCACCAGGGTGGCAGTATCCTGGTTGAAATTCATGATGATGGTGCTGGCCTTAATCGTGAAAAACTCTTGGCTAAGGCTCAGGAAAAAGGGGTTCCCTTAAGTGATAACCCAACGGATAAAGAAGTCTGGCAGCTGATTTTTGCGGCTGGCTTTTCCACGGCCAAGGAAGTAACTGATGTCTCCGGGCGTGGTGTTGGCATGGACGTGGTTTCACGCAACATCAGTGAAATGAAAGGCCAGATAGAAATTGACTCTGTCGAGGGTGAGGGAACGCGAATTGGCTTGCGTTTGCCACTTACATTAGCCATTCTTGATGGAATGTCTCTGCGGGTTGGTGATGAAGTCTTCATTCTGCCCTTAACCCGTATTCTGGAGTCTTTGCAACCTGACAAATCTCAGCTTAAAACCGTTGCGGGTAAGGGGCGAGTCGTCCATATTCGGGGTGAATATCTGCCTTTGGTGCCCTTGTACAAGGTTTTCAATCTGGAACCTCGGGTCACCAAGCCTGAGCAGGGCATTCTCGTCGTGGTGGAAAGTATTCATGGTAAATTGGCTCTTTTTGTCGATGAGCTGATAGCCCAAGACCAGGTGGTGATCAAAAGCTTGGAAACCCACTACCGTAAAGTAGAGGGTATTTCCGGAGCCACCATTATGGGTGATGGTCGCGTCGCCTTGATTATCGATATTGAACGCTTGGCAAAAATGAATGCTTAAGCAGCCAGATAGGGAGGAATAACTGATGAGTGATGCACTTGATGATCAGGCACTAGTAAATAGTGGTCAGCAGGAATTTTTGACTTTTACACTGGGCGAAGAAGAATATGCTATCGATATTCTTAAAGTTCAGGAAATCCGTGGTTATGACGGCGTGACTCGTATTGCCAATACCCCCAGCTATATTAAAGGTGTCATCAACATGCGCGGGGTAATCGTTCCTGTCGTGGACATGCGCATCAAGTTTAACGTGGGTGAAGTGGTTTACGATCAGTTTACCGTGATGATCATCCTGAATTTGGGTGAGCGCATTGTTGGTATGGTGGTTGATGGCGTTTCTGATGTGATTGCTCTGGACCCTGAGCAAATCCGTCCGGCACCCGAATTTGGCGCCACCCTGGATACTGAATATCTGCAGGGTTTGGCAACCCTTGCCAAGGACCAGGAGGGAAATCAGGAGCGCATGGCTATAGTGGTTGATATCGAAAAATTGATGACCAGCGGTGATATGGGACTGATGGACCAGGTCGTTCAGGCTGGCTAATTTATTGAATCGAATAATCAAGGACTCATGATGCTCAAAAAACTGACTCTCAAACTGCGTTTGATTTTTGTTATTGGCTTTTTATCTGTTTTGCTGATTGCAATAGGCATTGTCGGCCTCAATGGCATGCGGGATGTCGCTGATCGCCTGGAAAGCGTCTATGAGGATCGTTTGGTTCCTTCCCACCAGTTGGCGGATATTGAATACCTGATGCAGCGCAACATTATGGAGTTGAATCTGGCAGGGATGCATGACCCCCGATTGGACGAACATGTGTTGCATGACCACCCAATAGAGCTGCACACAGATAGAGTCAGAGAAAATATTGAGCGCATTACCCATATCTGGGATGACTATATGCAAACCTATCTGACCGAACGTGAAGCTCGCTTGGCTGAAAATTTTGCACGCCTAAGAGGTGAATTTGTCAGGGAAGGTTTATTGCCGGCTATAGAGCTTTATGAAGTAGGTGAGTTCATGGAAGCCAACATGCATATGATTAGAACTACCAACCCGGCTTTTCACCGCGCTTTTGAAGTGGCTTCTGAGTTGATGAATTTACAGGAAGAAGTCGCAGCTCAGGAATATGCTGAAGCCCTTGCTAATTATCAAGCCACCCGTAATTTTGCCATCCTGGCGATTACTCTGGGTGTATTGATTGCTATTTTTGTGGGCTGGCTGCTCATGCGGGCCATCATTAATCCACTGAAACGCACCGTGAGTTATTTCAAAGAGATTTCTTCAGGCAACCTCAATAACCAGATACGTGTTGATAAAGAAGATGAAATTGGTGAGGTACTACTGGCTTTGCAGGAGATGCAGAATAAACTGCGTGGGCTGGTTAGTGAAATCAAAGCCTCTGTTGATGCGATAAGCACGGCTTCCTCACAAATCGCAGCAGGCAATACCGACTTGTCTCAGCGTACCGAAGAGCAGGCGTCCAGTCTGGAGGAAACGGCCTCCAGCATGGAAGAGTTGACGTCTACTGTGCGTCAGAATGCTGATAATGCCCGCCAGGCCAACCAGTTGAGCTTCAGTGCCAGTGAAGTGGCAGAAGAAGGCGGCGCAAGAGTTCAGGAAGCCGTTGAAAAAATGCATGAATTAACCGCTAGTGCCGAGAAGATGAGTGAGATTATCTCGGTCATCGACACCATTGCTTTCCAAACCAATATCCTGGCCTTGAATGCTGCGGTAGAAGCGGCCCGTGCCGGTGAACAGGGTCGAGGCTTTGCGGTCGTGGCTGGTGAGGTACGTTCTCTGGCACAGCGTTCGGCAACGGCAGCCAAAGAAATTCAGGAACTGATACGTAAAGACGGACAGATCGTAGATGCCACCAGTAGCGTGGTTCAGGCTTCTGGTGAGAGCATGAAAGAAATCGTCACCTCAGTAAAAAGGGTGTCGGATATCATGTCTGAAATTGCTGCAGCTTCTGATGAGCAAAGCCAGGGTATCGAGCAGGTTAACCAGGCCGTCATGCAGATGGATGATGTGACCCAACAAAATGCTGCTTTGGTCGAAGAAGCCGCCGCAGCGGCGGAGTCCCTGCAAGACCAAGCGGAGTCCCTGACCGGCTCGGTATCGATTTTTAGAGTGGATGAGGAGGCTCTAAACCAGCTTGGAAAAACCCAGCAGCCTCAAGCAAACAAAACCCGGCAAGTGGCCAACAAACAAGCCCCAACCAGGCCTCAGCAAGCCAAACCTGCGGGGCAGCAGGCCAGTAAGCGCAAGGCTCCCTTGCCACCTCCCAAGCGTCAGTCTGATGATGAATGGGAAGAGTTCTGAGAGGTGGATGTGAGCGAAAAAGAACGCGAATTTGATTTTACGAATAAGGACTTTGAGCGAATTCGTGATCTGGCTCATGAGCGTGCGGGTATTTTTCTAAGCCCCAAAAAGCGCGATCTGGTTTATAGCCGTATTGCGCGCCGCTTACGCGCTCTTGGCCTGATGACTTTTGAGCAGTATCTTCAACACCTTGAAGAAAACGAAGATGAAGCTCAGGATTTTATTAATGCGCTGACTACGAACTTAACGGCATTTTTTAGAGAAGAGCACCATTTTGACCTGCTGGCGGAGCAGCTTTTGTCGGCTGCCAAACACTCGCCCAAGCCTTTAAAAATCTGGTCCAGTGCCTGCTCGACAGGTGAAGAAGCCTACTCGATAGCCATGACAGCGATCGAAGCCTTTGGCAGTTGGACGCCACCGGTTCGTATTCTGGCGACGGATGTGGATACCAATGTCCTGCGCCAGGCTAAACGAGGAGTCTATGCTTCTGACAGGGTTGCTAAATTGTCTGATGAACGGGTTAAAAGCTTTTTTGTACGCGGCAAGGGGATGTATACCGGCATGGTTAAGGTGCGTTCTCAGGTCAGAGACTTGATTCACTTTAATTCATTGAACCTGCTAGCACCTCAATGGCCAATCAAGGGGCCTTTTGATGCAATCTTTTGTCGTAATGTGATGATTTATTTTGATAAGCCGACCCAGTATAAGGTTTTGTCCCGCTTTCATCCGTTATTGAGTCCTGAAGGGCTCTTGTATGCGGGGCATTCAGAAAGTTTTCAGCACGCTGGAGATTTGTTCCGGTTGCAGGGCAAAACCGTATTCAGACCCTTGCCCAAGGAGTAAACGATGCAGGTTAGTGATCAGGAAGCGCTGGATGAAGATATCCAGACGGAGGCCTGGTCTCCTGTTAGCTACTATGACAGCTACTTTGAGATGCAAGCGGTCAAGTTACTTCCCGGAGAATACTATGTCACCGGGCAGGACAAGTTACTGGTCACTGTTTTGGGGAGCTGTGTTGCTGCCTGCATTCATGACCCTGTTAAGGGTATTGGTGGCATCAATCATTTTATGTTGCCTGTGGATGGTCGGGAAGAAGAGCTGATTAATAGCTCAATTCGTTATGGCAGCCATGCTTTGGAAGTCTTGCTGAATCAACTTTATAAGTTGGGAGCCCAAAAGGAATCTTTACAGGCCAAGGTGTTTGGGGGCGGTGATGTGCTGATGGCACCGGAAAGTCATCAAATCGGTGAGCGGAATGCAGAGTTCCTGCTGGATTACTTGAATGCTGAACAGATTCCTGTAGTCAGTAAAAGTCTCTTGGGCCCCTGGCCGCAAAAAATTTATTTTTTTCCAGCCAGTGGGCGGGTTTTGGTGAAAAAGCTCAAGCGGCTGAATAACAAAACTATATTTGAGCGTGAAGCCGAGTACTTTCAAAGGCTTCTTAACATCGAAGTAGCTGGCAATATAGAGCTTTTTGGCTGATGAAAAAGGAAAAAATTACAGTTTTGGTGGTGGATGATTCGGCGCTCATTCGGCGACTGCTGAAAGACCTGATTAACAGCCACCCTGACATGGAAGTGATCGCCACGGCACCTGACCCCTTGGTGGCCCGCGATTTAATTAAATTGCATAACCCGGATGTGCTGACCCTGGATGTCGAAATGCCGCGAATGGATGGACTGGATTTTTTGGAACGTCTGATGCGCTTGCGACCAATGCCGGTACTGATGGTTTCATCACTGACTGACAAGGGGTCAGAAGTGACTTTAAGAGCCTTGGAGCTGGGCGCAATTGATTATATTGCCAAGCCTAAGGTGGATATCGTTTCTGGGATGACGGCCTATTCGGACCTGATTGCTGAAAAGTTACGGACTTGTTCTGCCGCGCATATCAAGCCGAAAACCCAGTCCAGAAAGGCCCAGGCTGATGCCAAGCGGGCCAAGAGTCTGGCTGAGTCGATGCGCAGTCACCAGTATGCGTCAACCGAGAAGTTGGTTTTTTTAGGTGCCTCGACGGGTGGCACTGAAGCCATCAAAGAGTTTTTGGTGGATTTGCCGGCGGATATGCCCGCTATTTTGATCACCCAGCATATGCCGGAAAACTTTACCCGTACTTTTGCCGAACGTCTGGATAAGGAAGGTGTTTTAAGGGTCAAGGAAGCCACTCACAATGAAAGAGTCTTGCCAGGCCATGTCTACATTGCTCCTGGCAATCAGCATTTGGAAATTACCCGAAGCGGGGCCAATTATATGACCCGCTTGCTGGATACACCCCTGGTCAATCGTCATCGACCCTCGGTAGACGTGCTTTTTCATTCCGCGGCCAAAGTAGCCGGAGCCAATGCGGTCGGTGTACTGCTGACCGGAATGGGCCGGGATGGTGCGGCAGGATTGCTGGCAATGAAGCATGCCGGGGCTTTCACCCTGGCCCAGGATGAATCCAGTTGTGTAGTTTTTGGAATGCCCAAGGAAGCCATTGCACTGGGCGCCACTGATGAGGTTCTACCTCTTGTAGAGCTACCAGCCAGGGTCATCGACCATTTGGGTCAGCGAATTAATCGTGTTTAGTCGTTTGAAGGAAAGTTAATGAATAAACAGCTTGTATGGGTCTTGTTAATCCTACTGACGCTGGTTGCAGGGGTCGTAGGCTGGTTTTTGCCAGGCTGGTTAATGGGTCTTATGATTTTTCCAGCTGGTTTTCTGCTGGGTTACCTGCCTTTACGGGAAAGGGCCAGGCAGCGTATCAGCGGTTTGCCTGATCCTAGCCGGGATGCATTTATTGAAGGTATTTCGGAAGTAGACCTGCAAAGGGATTATCGTCAAATTGGTGAAACCATCGCCTCGGTCGTTGCTGAATCCAAAGAGGATATGGATGCCCTGCAGAGCATGCAAACAGATGCTCTCAGCACTCTGACTGATGCCTTTAACCGGTTCAAGCAGGATTTGGACGAGCAGCAGGATTTAGTCAGAGTGCTCTTATATGGAGGGAACCTGGAAACCGATGCCAGCTCTCATAAGCATATGAGTAGTTTTGCTGAAGATACCCTGAAAACCCTAAACAGTTTTGTTGAAACCTCGGTACAAACCAGTGCTGATTTGATGGAAATGCTGGATAGAGTCTCCGAGCTTTCTGAAGGCATGCCTGAATTGATGAAAGCCTTGGGTGATATTGACAATATTGCTGACCAGACCAACCTTTTGGCCTTGAATGCGGCTATAGAAGCAGCAAGGGCAGGTGAACATGGGCGGGGTTTTGCTGTCGTTGCTGATGAGGTTAGAGCCCTGTCGGCGAGATCAGCACAATTTAGCCAAACCATTCAACATAATTTAAATGCAATGAATAACCGGATTGGCAAGCTGGTTGATGATGTTAGCCAGATTGCTTCTCAGGATATGAGCTATATCCTCAAAGCCAAAAAGGATGTAGAAACGGCGATTCAGCTACTAATGGATAAATCAGCCAGTGATCAACGGGTTACTGAACAGCTGAATGGACTTTCTGCCAGCCTGAGTAGTGCTCTTTATGATGCCATGCGTGCCATGCAGTTTGAGGATATGAGTACCCAAACAATTCAGCACACGGTTTCTGAACAAAGTCACCTACTGCTTTTGGTCGAGGCCTTGCAAGCCGGTGCGGATGACCCACATCAGTTTCATGCAGCTTTGCACCGCAGTATTGAAAACTTCAGTAGAGCCAGGGAAGAGCGTAAATCCAATCCAGTTTCCAGTAGCTCAATGGCTAGTGGAGATATCGACCTATTTTAATAAAATTTGGAGTCCTTTAATGTCAAATGTCCATGTGGCACGTCTGCCCGAGCGCTTTGATTTTGGTTATCACAAGCAATTTAATGAGCAAATGGATGAGGCTTTAAGCAATAAGGAGGTCACTAGCATCTCCTTGGACTTCTCAGCAGTTAATTATCTGGATAGTGCGGCTTTGGGCATGATTGTGTATTTGCATAAGAAGGCTGCTGCGGTCAATAAGACGATCCGTATCACGAATGCCTCGGGGACAGCCGCTGAGATTCTGAAAGTCGCCAATATTGAAAAAATTGTTGCCGTGCAATGAACTCTTTACCACCAGATATTGCTGATTTTCATCTGCTCCTGGTGGGTGCCGACCAGGACTCTAACCGTGCCTTTGCAGAGCAGTTGAATCAGTTGGGCTTGGAGGCCACTCTGGCAACCAATCTGCAAGCTGCCAGACAGCTTTTGCAAAAGGAAATGCAGGTAGACTTGCTCCTAGTTGAACAGGAGTTGCCGGATGGTCAGGGCTTGCAGCTGATTGAAGAGCAGGCAAAGGCTGGAGTCAGCGAGCTGCGCCTACCAACGCTCCTGGTAGCTAAAGAGCAGGATGAGCAGCTGTTGAGCCGCTGCTTGGAGCTGGGAGTTAATGATTATCTGGTTAAGCCACTCAATGCAAAGCAGGTTGCTTTAAAGGCCAGGACTCTCGTGAGTCGAGGGCGCCTGGCCCATCGAGTGGTTGAGCAAAACAATGAACTCCAGCGACTGTTGGATGCCAGTAAGCGAGAAGCTGAAATGGCATCCTATATTTTCTATAACAACCTGCTGGATCACGGTTCAGACACAATACGCGGGTTTAACCGCTACCTGAATGCCAGTAGTGGTTTTTGTGGCGATCTGGTTCTTGCCAAAACAGCGCCCTCTGGAAGTACTTTTGTACTCCACGCGGATGCTATGGGTCATGGACTCTCGGCGACTATGACCCTCTTGCCGCTAGTTGATATTTTCCACAGTATGGTCAACAAGGGCTATGCCCTACCCATGATCGTCAGAGAAATGAACCGCAAACTGCATTTCAAGTTACCCCCAGACCGTTTTGTCGCCGCCTCTTTGGTGGAATTGGATGTGCTCCATGATCAGGTCAGTATATGGAACGGTGGAATGCCGCCGCTTTATCACTTGAATGAAGCGGGCGAGGTCATTCAGAGCTTTTCATCCACTCATATGGCCTTGGGTATTTTAGATAACCTGAGTTTTGAGTCGAATGTTGAACGCTTCCCTTTGCAGGCAGCGGGCGGGCTTTTTGGCTGCAGTGACGGTATTACCGAGCAGGTCAATCTGGGTGGTGAAACCTATGGCCTTGAGCGTTTATTGATGGGCTTGGGCAGTGGTAATCATCAGCAGATGATGAGCCCTTTGATTCAGGAGCTGAAGGATTTCTCGGAAATCGATCAGTTTGACGATGATGCTTCCTTGTTTTATGTCCACTTTGCTGAGTTGATTTATTTTCAATACCAGAAGTATCAGGAACAAACGAAACAGTTTCAAAGCAAAGCAATCGCCCCTTTTTGCTGGGAGTTATCCTTGAAAGGCCAGCAGGTCGGAAGTCAGGAATTACCGGCTTTATGCAATGACTATCTGCAAGAGCTGGGTTTTGCCCAGCCATTTTGTCAAAAAGCCTTCACAATTATCAGTGAGCTAACCAACAATGCAATTGAGCATGGCTTGTTGAGGCTGGAGTCCTCATTGAAAGATGAAGTGCATGGCTTTGCTGAATACTATGTTCAGCGTGAACAGCGACTTAGACAGCTAAGCGATCAGGACGCGATTAGAATTCGCTTGCAGTGGGTTAGAGGTCAGGATTTGGGCTTCTTGCAGGTTGAAGTCGAGCATACGGGCGAAGGCTTTGATACTGATCGCGTGCTCTCCAAACCCAAAAATGAGCTTTCAGGGCGTGGTCTGTTTTTGGTTAGAAAGCTGGCCAAGAGTCTGGAATTTAGGAAGCAAGGGTGCCTGGCTTTGGCAACCTTGGAATAGGACGATCTATGGAAATTGAAGTCGATAAGCATTTTGCTCTCTCCCATTATTATGATCGCTATTTTGAAGTGCCTGCCATTAAGGTGCTGCCTGGTGAATACTATGCGACCGACATGGGTGAAATGCTGGTCACTGTTTTAGGCTCTTGCGTTGCCGTTTGTCTTAGAGATAGCTATTCGGGGATTGGTGGCTTGAACCATTTTCTGCTACCTCATGATCGTAGCTCAGATGCCTCGCCACTGAATGAGTCTGCCCGTTATGGTGTTTATGCTATGGAGCTGCTGGTCAATCATCTGCTTAAGCTGGGGGCGCAGCGCCGGCGTCTTGAAGCCAAGGTATTTGGCGGTGGCAAGGTTATTAAAGACTTTACCTTTGCCAACGTTGGTGAGCGTAATGTGGAATTTGTTCTTGAGCATCTGAGCAATGAAGGCATCCCCGTGGTGGCCAAGGATGTGCTGGATATTTATCCGCGTAAGGTGCACTTTTTTCCAGTAACCGGAAAAGTCATGCTGAAGAAAATCAATACCTTGCATAACCGCACTATTATTGAACGTGAAAACAAATACCTGAAGCAGGTCGAGCAGAAGCCTGAAGTGGGCGAAGTGGATCTGTTTTAATCACGGGTTTGCACTTGTCTACTAGATTCTTGCCTTGACCCAGTGGCCTGCTTCCAAAACCTCGACTTGTTTGCACCAATCCAGCTGCAACCTGGTTTTCACATCAAGTTCTGCCTGACCTGAGCCATTGTCACGAACACTGACCTCTACATGGGTATTAGCAGTCGTTGGGTCTGTCCAACAGTCCAGGCTTAATTCCAGAAAGGAGTCTGGGTTGAGATTTTCAAGAGCTTCCTGGCGCTTGCGGTAGTAGTGTCTGAGTCCTTCTTCTCCCTGTCCGGCAAGAAGTCGGTATTTAATGGCAGCAGGAAGCTGTAAGAGGTTTTCGTGGAGTGCCCTGGAAGTGAGCTGATGGGCCAGAGTGAAAACCTGCTGAGTGAGTTCCTGATTGATTCCCAGAGTTTGCAGAAAATCATTGGTCATGGCTGGCAGGGCACGATTGATCAGTTGCTGGCCTTGAAGTTTGATATGCCACTGAAAGGGAGCCACCTGCTGGGTGCTGTTGATGCTGCGGGGTGCCTGGCTGATTGAGTAATGGAGACTGGTATTCAGTTTTTCAAAATCCAATAACAGCAAAGAAATGTCATCATCTGGAATTGCTTTTTCTGCATGCTTTTCAGCTGCGGTAAGAATGCCTGCAACCAGGTGCTGGTCATCTAGCTGTTCAAACAAGTCTTCCAGTTTTGGTTGGCCAAAGCTAAGACCCTGCATATTCTCCTGCTCGGTTAGTCCATCACTATAACAAATCAGCTTGCCATCCTGAGGCAGGGGCACCCGTTCGGGCAGGGCATCAAAAAGATCAGCATCCAAAATACCCAAAGCCATATGACGTGAGAGAAACCGGTGGTGAATAGCTTTTTCTGCGCTGCGTAACAAAGCCGGCGGCATGCCGCCGTTCCATACTTTAAGTTCTCGGTTTAGGGGATCAATTTCCATCACCAGGGCAGCGACAAAACGGTCACCCGGTAGATCGACCAGCAGGCGCTGATTCATTTCCTTGAGAATATAGGTCAGCCGATGGCCTTTTTTAACCATGGAGTCAAAAACTGATATAACCGGCATAATGGTGATAGTGGCGGCCAAGCCGTGCCCGGTAGCATCTGCCAACAGCACAAAGATGCTGCCGGTTGGTGAGCGACGGACCAGTACAATGTCACCGCTGAAGCGACTGGAAGCCTGAATGCGATGGCTGATTCCCCAAGGGTTGTCAGCGTTTTTTTCAATCAGATGGCCATAAAGAATTTTGGCCGCCATGCTGTTTTCTTGGTCCAGTTCATTAAGCGCAGCTTCCAACAGGCTTTTATCGACCATAATGGTGTCTAGCTGCCTGGCCAGCTGATTAACACCAGAAAAGGCTTCACCCAGTTCTTGAAAAACAAACGCCTGGGGATGTGCATCAAAATCTTTTAAATCATCTGCTGACTGAATGTTAACAATGCTCAGCTGGAACTGGTCGATGGCTGTATTGATTCTGCGTACTGCCAGGTGGGATAGGTAGCCGGCCAGGCCAATAAAAAATAGTGAGAAGAAAATAAAACTAAGAATATAGGTCAGACGAACATCAGCAGTGATGGTGATTAGCTCAAACCCCTCGGATTCATTTGGATAACGGGCTTCAAGCTCTTGCTGAAGAGCCTGGTTTTGCTGATTGATTAAGTTCTCGTAATGCAGTGAAGAGACCAGGGATGCACCCAGGAAGACGATCAGGCAGCAAAAAAGAATGGCTATAAATATAAACCAGCGTAAAGAGTGGCGCACAGATGTAAAAAGCCTAGCCAAAGTGTCCTCAGATCTATCTCAGATATTTTTACAGTGTGTAAAAATGTAAGCCATGTTAACCAAAAGTCGTTAGGCAAACCAGAGGTTTAAAAACGGGGGGCTGGGGCAAAAGGTCGCAAAAAAGGGCAGCGAGGCGGCTGCCCAAAGGTCATGCAGGGAAACTGAGGGGTGTTACACTGGGAAAAGAGCAGACAGCTTGGTTGCTAGCATCATGTCACCTTCAGCACGTAGTTTGCCAGCCATGAAAGCTTGCATGCCATCTTCTTCACCGGTCAGAACACCTTTAAGTGTTTCTGTATCCATGATCAGAGTTACGGAAGGTTCATCATGCTCGCCCTGAGCGATCTCACAGCTGCCGTTGTTGATGGTGATATGGTAGTTGTCGCCATCTTCAATGTTGAACTGGAAAACTTCTTCCATGCCGTTGGCCGCTTCGGCGTTGAACTTGTCTTGGAGGCCTTCGATAATAGCGTTGATATCAGCCATGGGGGTATCCTCTTGTTGGGTGATCTCATGCAGATAACTTTAGCTTATTTCAAACGTATGTTTTAATCAACCCTTGTTTTGCTTTTCTTTTGAAAGGAGTCCTGAGTGCCAGAATTTATTGTTGAATACCTTGGCTTTCTATTGAAGCTGTTGACCTTTGGGGTGGCTGTTCTGGTTATTGTCAGTCTTGCGGTTGCCATTAAACGCAGCCGGGCAGGGCAGGAGCAGCTTGAAGTTCACTCCTTGAATGAGCGGCTTCAAGAGCAGCAGGATGAGTTACAAGAACAGTGGCTGCAGGGTAAGCAGCTCAAGCAAGTACGCAAAGAGCGTAAGCAGCAAGATAAAAAACGCCAGCAGGAAAAAGCGGCCTTGCCACGGGTTTTTGTGTTGGATTTCAAGGGGGATTTGATGGCAAGCCGTGCCGGTGCTCTGGGCCGGGAAATTTCCTGTCTGCTGGGCTTGCTCAGACCTGACGATGAAGTGGTTGTGCGTCTGGAGAGTGCCGGTGGCCTAGTGCACAGCTATGGCTATGCAGCAGCCCAGCTACAGCGCCTGCGAGATCGTCAGGTTCGTCTAACGATCTGTGTTGATAAGGTTGCTGCTTCGGGGGGCTACATGATGGCTTGTGCAGCCAGTCAAATCTTGGCCGCGCCCTTTGCGGTTATAGGCTCGATAGGCGTCGTTGCCGAAATGCCGAACTTTAACCGCTTCCTTAAAAAACATGATGTTGATTATGAAGTGCTGACAGCCGGCGAATACAAGCGCACCTTGACCTTGATGGGTGAAAATACCGAAGAAGGCCGTAAGAAGTTCTTGGATGACCTGGAATCCACTCACAAGCTATTTAAAGACTTTGTTCAGCGTAACCGCCCCGACTTGGAAATCGATAAGGTGGCCAAGGGTGAAATCTGGTACGGCGAGCAGGCACTCGGCCTGAAACTGATTGATCAATTAATGACCAGTGACGAGTATTTGTTACAAAAAGTTAATGAGGCTGAGGTTTTGGCTTTGAAACTGAAGAAGCCCTCGCCTCTGGTAGAAAGAGTCACAGCGCAGGCTGCAGGAGTGGTAGAGCAGCGCCTTGCAAGTTTGTGGCCAAGTTTGCAGGCGCCTTTTAAACGTTAAGTGGTTGTTCTAAATTGAAGGGGTCAGGCGCAGTAAATAGAGTGAAGCGTACTGATAACCTGCTTGGCCTCTTCGCCCTTCAATGAGTAGAAAATAGTTTGCGATTCGCGCCGTGTTTTGACCAGTCCGTCTCTTCGCAGGATTGCCAGGTGCTGAGATAAGGCCGATTGACTCAGATCCAGGCAATCATTCAGTTCCGTAACAGACATTTCCTTGCCTTCTAAATAACAAAGAATCATTAGCCGATTTTCATTAGCCAGCGCCTTGAGCAGGGTGGTTGCCTGCTGGGCGTTGTTCCTTAATTCACTGATAAGCTGCTCATCTGCTGCTAGTGCATTTGCCATGATGTTGGCCCGCTGGTTGTTATGATTTATCAGTTAACAATCCGTTAACCGGTATATTTTAGGCCTCTCATTCTACCTGCTTTTTTTAGAGTTGTTGACACCCTAAAAAGAGGTATTTTGTGTCTTTTTATGCATAACCTGATGTTTTAAAGGGGAAGTGACGGTAATTGTCAGCAATATTCCTGGTTTTAAGTTTAGTTTGTTCGGAGCTAAAGATCTTTTTGCTAAGAGCTGATAAGGCTTTGCGCCTTTTGTAGTAGTTTCAAACGCCCTTGGGTGCTTTAGAGTTACGCTTGGATCTATGCAAAGTGTCAACACTTGCGAGTGTTGTCCAATAAAAATTACATCAGAGGCGAGGAAAATGACCTACAAAGCAGAATACGAGCGCTCGATTAATCAGCCTGAAGATTTTTGGCGTGAGCAGGCCGAACAGCTGCCTTGGTACAAAAAGCCCACACGCATTCTTGAAAAGGATGAGAAGGGCGCTTGGCGCTGGTTTGTCGATGGTGAACTGAATACCAGCTACTGTGCCCTGGATTACCATGTTGAAAATGGCCGTGCTGAGCAGACGGCAGTGATCTATGACTCTCCAGTAACGGATAGCAAATCCAAGCTGACCTATCGCCAGTTGCGTGATCAGGTTGCTACCTTTGCAGGTGGCTTGCGTAAGCTGGGAGTTGAAAAGGGTGATCGGGTGGTTATTTACATGCCCATGGTCCCAGAAGCGCTGGTGGCTATCTATGCCTGTGCTCGCCTGGGCGCAGTTCACTCAGTGGTCTTTGGTGGTTTTGCACCTCATGAATTGGCAGTGCGTATTGATGATGCCCAGCCCAAGGTAATTGTTTCTGCTTCCTGTGGCATTGAAGTCAGCAAGGTTATTCCCTACAAAGGCATGCTGGATGAAGCCATTAGTCAGGCACAGCACAAGCCTGATCATTTGGTGGTTTTGCAGCGTCCGCAACAAACTTGTGAGCTGAAAGCGCCCATGGATGTGGACTGGGAAGAAGTCAGCAAGGCTGACCCGGTTGATCCTGTTCCGGTTAAAGCCACCGATCCCCTGTATGTACTTTATACCTCCGGCACCACCGGCAAGCCCAAGGGCGTTGTTCGTGATAACGGCGGTCATGCTGTGGCTTTGAAGTACAGCATGAAGACGGTCTACAACATCGACCCAGGTGAGGTCTTTATGGCGGCTTCGGATGTTGGCTGGGTTGTCGGTCACTCTTACATTGTTTATGCGCCTCTGTTGGCGGGTTGTACTACCGTGGTTTACGAAGGCAAGCCGGTGAAAACGCCTGATTCCGGTGCCTTCTGGCGAATGAT
The DNA here is from genome assembly GCF_900112235.1 of Marinospirillum celere. Taxonomy (GTDB): domain Bacteria; phylum Pseudomonadota; class Gammaproteobacteria; order Pseudomonadales; family Halomonadaceae; genus Marinospirillum; species Marinospirillum celere. The sequence goes on from NZ_FOLH01000001.1 coordinate 502,139, forward strand.
TGAAGAATACAAAATCAGTGGCTTCTTTACCGCGCCAACGGCTTTTCGTGCGGTCAAGAAAGAAGACCCTGAAGGCAAGATGCTGGCGAAATATGATATCTCCAGCCTGAAAGCCATGTTCCTGGCGGGTGAGCGCCTGGACCCGCCTACCTACCACTGGCTGAATGAGCTTCTGCCCGTCCCTGTGATTGACCACTGGTGGCAAACCGAAACCGGTTGGGCAATTGCCGGTAACATGATGGGGCTGGAAGCAGTTCAACCCAAGGCAGGTTCGGCGACCTATCCCACACCTGGCTTTAATGTTCAGATTCTGGACTCTAAAGGTGAACAGGCTCCGGCCAATGAAGAGGGCAGTGTCTGCATCAAGCTACCCATGCCGCCGGGCTGTTTGACCAGCGTTTGGGGTGACCATGCCCGTTATGAAAGCTCCTACATGGCGGCTTACCCTGGCTACTACCTAACGGGTGATGGCGGTAAGTTTGATGAAGAGGGTTATCTGTTCATCATGGGTCGCACCGATGATGTCATCAATGTTGCAGGCCACCGTCTCTCTACCGGTGAAATGGAAGAAATTGTGGCTTCCCATCCGGGTGTAGCTGAATGTGCAGTCATCGGTGTCGCTGATGAGCTCAAAGGCCAACTGCCTGTCGGTCTGGTGATTACCAAAGATGGCTGGGATGGTGATCCTGCCGAGCTGGAAAAAGAACTGGCTGCACTGGTACGCAAGGAAATCGGTGCCATTGCCTGCTATCGCCAAACCCTGGTGGTGGACCGTCTGCCGAAAACCCGCTCTGGCAAGATTTTGCGTAAGATTCTGCGCAACATCGCCGACGGCAAGGAATACCAGGTGCCTTCCACCATTGATGATCCAGCCAGCCTGAGTGAAATCGAAGATGCCATGAAAGGGCAGGGGCTGGTTAGCTGATAGCTGGCTTGGTTTTAGGGCAAGGGCTGCTTGAGCTGGGTGCCGGCAAAGGTACTGCTTGTCAGGACGCGTGAATACGTCCCTGTAGGCTCTGGCCACGACGTCCTGTCGTGGACAGCCTGACCAAGCAGCGGCCTCCATCGCTCTTAAGTAGATCCCTTGCGTCAACTAGCCTCTGCGTTGATCTGCGCAGGGGCTTTATATTTTCCGGCTGGCTGCTTATAATGCGCGCCTTCATTCATCCAGGGTTCCCTCAACCCCTGACAAAAAAAGGATCCAGCCATGCTGTCTCTTTCTGCATCACAATTCCGTAAAGCCCTGATTTATCTTTCCTTGTTGCATATTGCAATTATCGCAGCCAGTAACTATCTGGTGCAGTTTCCCTTTGAGTTCTTGGGTCTGCACAATACCTATGGCGCCTTGACCTTTCCATTTATCTTTTTAGCCACCGACTTAACGGTGCGGATTTTTGGTAAAGAGCTGGCGCGGCGAATCATTTTTGCGGTGATGTTTCCCGCTTTGCTGCTTTCCTACCTGATTTCTGTGGTTTTTGCCCAGGGTAGCTTTGCAGGTTTTTCAGGTCTTACCGAATTGAATCTCTTTGTTGCCCGTATTGCCTTGGCTAGTTTCATGGCTTATATGCTGGGTCAGTTGCTGGATATTCAGGTTTTTGAACGCTTGCGGACTCTGCCTTTGTGGTGGGTTGCTCCTGCGGTCTCGACTGTTTTTGGTAATGCTTTGGATACCCTGGTGTTCTTTTCGGTTGCCTTCCACAACAGCCCTGATACCTTTATGGCGGCTCATTGGCCAGAAATTGCCCTGGTCGACTACGGCTTCAAGCTGACTCTTTCTCTGGTGTTCTTCCTGCCAGCCTATGGTCTTTTTCTGTCCTGGTTGCAGCAGCGCCTGTTGCGAGTCGCTCCTGAGAAAGCCGCTCAACTCTAAGCCAGTCAACCTGAGTTAAACCTATTTAGATTGGTATTTAGGGGGCTGTTGTTGGCATAATCTCATGAAAGCAGGAATCACCTGATCCAAGGAGTTTTTCATGAGTAGCCTTCTCGCACATCAACGCTATGGCCAGGGTGAACCCCTAGTCGTTATGCACGGTCTTTTTGGAAGTGCTGACAACTGGCGGGGCTTGGCCCGGCGTTGGAGTGATGAATTTGCAGTCTGGTGCCTGGATTTACGCAATCATGGGCGCAGTTTTCATTCGCTGGGCATGAATTATAGCCAGCAGGCTGAAGATCTTCTTTACTGGCTGGATAGTGAGGATCTGGAAAAAGTTAATCTTTTGGGGCATTCCATGGGCGGCAAGGTGGCTATGGAGTTTGCCCTGCGTTATCCCAGCCGTGTGAATAAACTACTGGTTGCTGATATAGCTCCGGTTCGTTATGAGCATACCCATGCAGCCATAATTGATGGCTTGAGAGCCCTGCATGAAGCCGAGCCTTGGCATGAGCGCCGTGAGGCTGATAAGTTTTTGGCTGATTTTGTCAGTGATGTTCAAACCCGCCTGTTTTTATTGACTAATCTGGTGCGCGCTGAGGATGGCCTGCGTTTGCGAGTAGCCATCGAAGAGATTGCACGAGATTATCAGTCGATTATTGATGCTCCCCCGGCGATGGCAAAAGATCGCAGCTTCAACGGACCAACCCTGGTCTTGCGTGGTCAGCGTTCAGATTATGTGACGGATGAATTGCTGCCAGAATTCAAACACGGCTTCCCCAATCTGGAATTGGCTGAACTGGATGCAGGTCACTGGCTGCATGCTGAGCAGGCTGAAGCCTTTGGTCAGTTGGTTAGTGATTTTCTAACTCGCGTGGAGAAATAACCATGTCTCATGTCTCGCCCTTTGACTGGGCCTCTCTGCTTGCTGATCAACCCTTGATTCCTGTTTGGGCAAAAGTGCTTCCAGAGGTGGCTGAGGACTTGGTGGAAGTGCTCTTGAGGGCGGGCTATGGTGTTTTGGAAGTTACCCTGCGTGAAGAAGCGGCCTGGAAGGTCCTTGAGCAGCTGAAATCCACTGATATTACTCTGGTTGCTGGCAGTGTTCGCTACCCTGAGCAACTGGTGAAGCTCAAGCGTTTGGGCCTGACGCTGGCAGTAACCCCCGGCTGGTGCCCAGAACTGAATGCAGTTGCTCGTGATCTGGGAATTCGTCTTCTACCCGGTGTGGCAACACCAGGGGAAGCCATGCAAGCCTGCCTGGAAGGCTACCGCCAGGTTAAGCTCTTTCCTGCTGCTGCTCTGGGTGGACCTGAGTACTTGCAGGCAATGAAGGCGCCCTTGCCGGAAATGCAGTTTGTACCCACGGGTGGCATTGATGAATCCTGTTTGGCGCAATGGTTTGCCTTGCCTGGAGTGGCTGCGGTGGGCGGAAGCTGGATGTTGCCGCGTGAACTCTTGATGCGCAAAGATTGGGGTATTTTGGAAAATCTGGCCAGTCGTTCGCTTCAGGCAGCCAGAGAGCTGCGTCATCAGCAAACCAACACCAGCCAAGCCGATGGAGATTCTAAAGTATGATTTATGCCAAGGACAATGCGGATTTTAAAGCACGCAGGCTGAGGGCCGTTAAGGAAGACTTGAATAGTGGCGCTTCGACGCTGGCGCGCAAAACCTTGGAAGACATGATTGATTTTGCCGACTGCTGTGTCGCAGCGGATACCCGCGAATTGGTTGAAGAGCTAGAAGATTTGGTGCAGAAGTTGCTGACGGCCCGTCCCAGTATACAGGCGGTCAGAAATGCGCTTTTGCGCTGGTCGGACTGTTTGGAAAGTCTGCCTGAAGATGATTTGAAAGCGGCGCGTCAAGAAGCTCAAACGGCAGCTAAAGAAGTTATTCAAGAACTAAAAGCGGCCCAAAAGGGAGCGGTAAGAGCCTGTGTTGATGAGCTGAAAGATGGCATGACCCTAATGACCTTGAGTACCAGCTCTGGTGTTATGGCGTTATTTGAAGCCTGTCATCTGCACGGCATCCAGATCCAGGCGATCATTACTGAATCCCGTCCTGGAATGGAAGGGCGTAAACTGGCGCGTTTTCTCAGCAAGCTGGACATACCAACGCAATTTATTTCAGAGGCTCAAATGGCCTATTTTGTACCCCAGGCTGATAAGGTAATCGTGGGTGCTGATAGCTTGCTGCGTGATGGCAGTCTGGTAAACAAGGCTGGCAGTAAACTCTTGGCCTTGGCGGCCAGAGATTCAGGTGTGCCTTTTTGGGTGCTTGCTGAAAGCTTCAAGCATTCCTTAATCCCGGCAGAAGATGTCACCCTGGAGGAAATGTCTGAAGATGAACTTCAGCTGGAACCCTTGTCTTCAGTAACGGTGCGCAATATATACTTTGATCTGGTTCCAGCCAGGCTGATTACTGCCTGGGTGGATGAGCAGGGAGTTAGGGTCGAGTTCCGCTCGTTGGCAGAAATGCCAAGAGGCCGTCTATTGGGTCGTTAGTTTGCTTTAATACTGAAGCCTGCAAATTTTTGCAGGCTTTTTTTATGTCTTCTATTTTATACCGTTATCTATTGTCGGGGAAAAGCTATTTTTACTCTCGAGTAATCAGTTGTCTGGAAAAATTTGCGCAATAATTTGCATTTAAATTTTTATAAGCAAAAATATTTGCATTAAGGTTTTTTTCTGTCTAGAGTGCAGGTTAAGCAATGTTTACCGAGAGAGAGAAGAACTTTGGCACCCCGTACCCTGGAAGAGTTAAAACGTCGGCTGCAAACGCTCAATTCCCCCAACAGCGATCTCAAGCTGGGTAAAAGAGCCATGATGGCCTTAACCCAAATGATGGATAAGCCGGATGAGGTGGCTGTGGCTTCAATTTCAACCCTGGCTGAGAATGCTGGCGTGAATGCCTCTACGCTTAGCCGTTTGGTTCGTAAGCTGGGTTTTGAAAGCTTTGCTGAGTTTCAATTGATTTTTCGTAATCACTTGGCACGCACCAGTCGCACCAGTTTTTACAGTGACCTGGCCGGACAGTTGCTGGAAGAAGGAGACGCGGAAGAAACGCCTGCCTCCCTGGCCTTGATGACCCAGGTTGCTGAAGAGGAAACCAGCAATATTGCCCAGATGCTTAAAGGGCTGGACCTGCATGCACTTGAGAAAACCGTCAGCTTATTAATTTCTGCGCCCCGGGTCAGGGTTTATGGCCTACGACAGGCTTATACCATGGCTAATCTTTTTGCCTATGCTTTGGGCCTGTTGCGTCCGGATGTCAGCCTTCTGGGTAATCCTCATCATGGTGTTGCGCATGGTTTGACTGAGTTATCAGAGAAGGATGTATTGGTGGTTATCGGGGCTGCACCCTATACCCGTGGCACGGTTGCGGCAGCGCGCATTGCAGCCAATCACGGCATGCAGGTGGTTGCCATTACTGATTCCCATGGATCTCCTTTGGCGACTGAAGCTTCCCTGACCTTTGTGGCCCCAACCAGTGGTACCTGGTACAGCAATTCTATGGCTGCCTTTTTGGTTTTTATTGAGGGGTTGATGGCGATGGTTGCAGGTCGTCTCGGACGCAAGGGGCTGAGCAGCCTTAGACGTCATGAGTTGCTGATTGATGAGGTGAACCATGAATTATGATCAGCAGCCGGTTTTGGCTGAAATGAAAGACGAGGTGCTCTGGCTTACCTTGAATCGGCCTGAGCGGTTAAATGCAGTCAATCAAGCCGTGTATACCGCTTTGTGTGAGCAGTTGGATGCAGCCCGTGAGCGTTCCGATGTGCGCGCACTGGTGCTGACTGGCGCTGGCCGTGCTTTTTGCGTGGGCGCGGATATGAAGGCCCATGCAGAAGGCACCCGAACCGCTTATGAAAAAAGAGAATATTTGCGCGGTGAGCAGGAAGTTTGTCGGCGACTGGTGGAATATCCCAAGCCTATTGTTGCTGCAGTTAATGGTTATGCGCTGGGTGCTGGAGCTGAGTTGGCGGTGGCGGCTGATTTTCTGTTGATGAAGTCTGATGCGCTTTGGGGGCTCCCTGAAACCAGTATAGGTGCCTTTATTGGCGGTGGCATCTCTTGGCTTTTGCCTCAGCGTGTTGGCATGACTCAAGCCAAGGAGTTAGTCCTCTTGGGTGAAAAAATTACCGGTGATCAAGCTGTTCATCTTGGCTTGGCACACCGAAGCCTGGTGGCTGAGGGTTTAGACAGTTTTCATCAGCAGGTGCAGGAGTTTGCCAGGCGTTTGGCTAAACAGGCACCTTTGTCTATGGCTTTGGCTAAGCAACAGCTTAATCTAGCTGGGCAGCGGAGTTTGACGGATGCCTTAACTGCTGAGCTGGAAGGCATGATGTTCTGTAGCAGTACAGAAGACTGGCAGGAAGGGGTGAATGCCTTTACTGAAAAACGTAACCCCGTTTTTAGTGGACGTTAGGAGTCTGACCATGAATCAGCAAGCAAAGACCAGTGCCCAAGAGCTTCTTGCCAGCCTTTATCCCTCATCCCTGATGGTGGTGGGTGCTTCGGCTGATCCAGGTAAACGCGGCTATCAGGCGGTTCAGGCCCTGGTTACCGAGGGGTTTCAAGGCCGTATTTACCCGGTCAACCCCCGGCTGGAGCAACTTCTCGGCCTGACTTGCTATCCGGAAATTGCCGCTGTCCCCGGCGCGCCTGAATTGGCCTTGGTGTGTACGCCTGCGGCTAGCTTACCCGAAGTGCTGGATGCCTGTGGTCGTAAAGGGGTGAAAACGGCGGTGGTTTTGGCCAGCGGTTTTGCTGAAGTGGGTGCAGCAGGCCAGGCTCTGCAAAATCTAAGTCTGGCGGTTGCCAGAAATTGGGGGCTGCGCCTGATAGGTCCCAACACTTCAGGTGTCTTTAACATGCATGCGGCCATGAATCTGGTTGGTTATCGAGATCTGCGTCCTGGTCCTTTGGGAATTTTGTCCCAGTCCGGCAATATGGCCCTGTCTTTGGTAACTGAAGGAACTCTGCAGCTGCATTCAGGTTTTAGTAGTTATATTGGCGTGGGTAATGCCTCAGATTTGGCTTTCCATGATTATCTGGATTATTTCCTGCTGGATCAGGGAACGGGTGCCCTAGCGGCCTATATTGAGGGCCTGGATGCCGGTCAGGCTTTTTTACAGGCAGCTCGTCAGTTTACAGCCAGTAAACCTTTGGTGGTTTATAAATCAGGGCGTTCAGCATCCGGTCAAAAAGCAGCTAAATCCCATACCGGTGCCCTGGCAGGTAACTATCAGGTGGCCAGGGGTGTTATGCGTCAGGCCGGAGTAGTCCTGGTCAATCAACCCGATTACTTGCTCCCAGTGGCTGAGGCCCTGGCAACCCAGCCTCTGGTTAAAGGAGGCCGTGTTGCCGTTTTGGCGGACGGTGGCGGACATGCCACCATTGCAGCCGATGCGCTGGATAGTTTGGGGTTGCCTCTGGCCCAATTAAGTGCTGCCAGTCAGAAGGCTTTGGCGGCTTGTCTTCCAGCGACGGCGAGTTTGACGAACCCGATTGATGTGGCCGGAGCGACAGATACTGACCCTGAGGTTTTTGCACGCTGTGCAGAAATTTTATTGGCTGACCCTGGTGTGGATCAGCTACTGCTGGTCGGACTCTTTGGTGGCTATGCCTTGCGCTTTGATCCGCAGCTTTTGATTGCTGAGCGACAAACAGCCCTGCAATTGGCGGACTTAGCCAGAGCCAGTGGCAAGCCCTTGTTGGTACATAGTCTTTATGCGCTCTATAAGCCAGAGCCGCTGGCACTTTTGGTAGAAGAAGGCTTTCCGGTTTTTTCCAGTATTGAAGTGGCTGTAGCCGCAGTTCAGGCCTTAACTGACTATTCGGCTTATCGATTCAGAGAAGCGACGGATGATTATCTGACTGGCGAAGGCGAAGCCAGTCGGCGTGCGCTTAAGATTTTGGATGGAGCCCGCTTTGAAGGCCGCTCAGCCCTGCTTGAGCCTGAAGCCAAGCAATTGCTGAAGGCTTTTGAGGTGCAACTGCCAGAAGAGCTGTGGCTGAGATCCAGAGAGGATTTACAGCAGTTGGATGCTGCCTGGTTGACCCAGCCCTTGGCGATGAAGCTGGTTTCGCAGGATATTCTACATAAATCTGACGCCGGTGGCGTGGAACTGAATCTGCTTGGCTTGGAAGACCTGGATGCAGCCTGGCAACGTATAGAGCTAAGTGCTGCCAAGTATGCAGCGGATGCCAAATTACAGGGGTGTCTGCTGGTGCCTATGGCCAGTAACCAGGCAACGGAAGTGATTCTGGGAGTAACTCGGGACTCTCAATATGGCCCTCTACTGATGTTTGGTTTGGGTGGCATTTTTGTTGAGGTTCTGGAAGATGTGGTGTTCAGGGCCTTGCCGCTGAGCCGGGCTGATGCATGGGATATGCTGGCTGGTATTCGCTCTGCCAAGGTACTTGAAGGGGTGCGTGGTCAGCCACCGGTTGATAAGTCGGCACTGGTTGAGCTGATGCTGAAGGTTTCAGCCTTGGTGACAGCTCATCCTGAGATAGCGGAAATGGATCTGAATCCTGTGCGTTGTTACCGTGAAGGCTACAAGGTACTGGATGCCAGGGTGCTTTTGAATACCCAGCGAGCGACTTCGTCTTCTGCCCTGGAAAAACTGGAGTTACTACCCGAGTTGGTACACTAGCTTAATCCTTCCAAGGCAGGGCTGGCAGATAATTTTCTGGTGATACAGCTCTGCCTTCTTCACGCAGTTCAAAATAAATACCAGGTTGATTGATTTGACGCTGGTGGCCTGCTGAACATACAGGGTGGCGTCCAGAGAGCCGGTTTCTTTCTTCCACAAAGAGCGCATGGCAGTAGCCGTAGATGGACTGGCGTCTGCCGCTGTGTTCAACGATTACGACTCTGCCAAAGCCACGCATTTCTCCTGCAAAAACGACTTGCCCGGGTGCTATGGGGAAAATTTCTTCTCTAGGCTCAGTCTCCAGAGTCAGCCCCTGATGAACTCCCCAGCGCTGGTGGGAAAAGTTGATTCTGACTTGGGGGTTGTCTACGGGCCAGCGATAACCATTTATATCTCGACCCTCCACAGGAATAATAATTCTTTGGCCAATACCTAAGCGTTCAGGTTGGAGCCCAGGATTGGCTTGGGTCAAACTCAGCAACGAAATATGAAAATGCTGGGCCAGTTTGCTTAGAGTATCGCCGGGCTGAATACGATAATAATAAGGGCCTTCAGCTGGTACATCGCTAGAGCGCTCAGGGAGTCTCAGGCTGCGGGAAGAATTCAAGGGTGTTTCCTGAGAGCGCGGGTTGAAGCGTTTTAATTCAGCTTCGCTGACGGGCAAGCGATGGGCAACCTGGCCAAAACTTTCGCCAGGTTGAGGCTGATAAAAGGGTTGAAAGCCACTGGGTGGAGGTGTATCCAGTCTCGAGGGGGTTGAGCAGCCTGCTAGAACGAGCACAAGGATCAGGAATGGAATGAATAATCGCCAGCAACTCCTGAATTCAAGACTAAGGCTCACTGATTCTCCTGTCCTGCGGGTTGATATGAGGCTGGTCATAAGTTTAACACTTCATATTGTTGAATAAACATCGGCCATGAAAAAGATAGGAAAATTTGTGTTATCGGGGTTCAGGTCGCTACAATATAAGATCAATTCACCGAAACAGGATTATTCTATGCAAGTTGCAGCCAATAAGGTCATTGGTATTCATTACACACTTACCAATGATGATGGACAGGTTCTGGATTCCTCCCAGGGCGGCAACCCACTTTTCTATCTGCATGGCCACAGTAACATCATTCCCGGTCTTGAGTCTCAGCTTGAAGGCAAGCAGAAGGGTGATGAGTTTGACGTGGTCGTCAAGCCTAAAGATGGCTATGGTGAAAGGAATGACGAGCTGGTTCAGCAGGTTCAGCGCGAAGCTTTTCAGGGTGTTGAGCAGATTGAACCGGGAATGCAGTTTCAAACTCAGGGTCCAGGTGGCGCTATGGTCGTGACGGTCATTGAAGCGAATGACGAAACCGTCACTATTGATGCCAACCATCCGCTGGCAGGTGTTTCTCTGAACTTTAAAGGCAGCATCGATTCAGTTCGTGAAGCTAGTGAAGATGAAGTTCAGCACGGGCATGCCCACGAAGGTGACTTGGCTGATCACTGAATAAAGCCAGGTTTACCAAAAAAGCCCCTGGTACCCATTGAATGGGCCAGGGGCTTTTTATTGGCTGTTGGTTAGTTTACATCGGCTGTAGCGGGGAACCTGTAATCAAAAATTCAAGTAGGGCCTTTTGGGCATGCAGGCGGTTGCCAGCTTCCTGGAAAACGACTGAACGATGATCATCCAGCATGTCTTCACTGATTTCTTCGCCTCGGTGTGCGGGTAAACAGTGCATGAAGAGGGCATCCTTGGCAGCCAGGTCCATAAGCTGTGGAGATACCTGGTAGTCTGCAAAGTCCCTTTTACGCCGATTCTGCTCGTCTTCCTGACCCATGGATGCCCAAACATCGGTAACTACCAATTGGACATCCTTGACGGCTTCTTGAGGGTTACGAACCAAGGTCACCCGGTCTTCAAAATCCTTGACCAGGGTTTCGGAAGGCTCATAGCCTTCAGGGCAGCAGATGCGCAACTGGAAATCAAACTGGCGGGCAGCACGAATATAGGAGTTACACATATTGTTGCCATCGCCGATCCAGGTTACGGTTTTGCCTTGCAAGCTGCCACGACATTCAACAAAAGTTTGGACATCGGCCAGTAGCTGACAGGGGTGAAAATCATCGGTTAGGGCATTAATGACAGGAATTGTTGAATGCTGAGCAAAGGTTTCCAGGTCCTGGTGGGAGAAGGTGCGGACCATGACTGCATCCACCATTTCCGAAAGGACTCTTGCGGTGTCCTGCAAAGGTTCGCCACGACCTAGTTGGGTATCCTTGGGCGACAAGAAGATGGCTGAGCCGCCCAGTTGAGTCATGCCAGCTTCAAAAGAAACACGGGTCCGGGTCGAGGATTTTTCAAAAATCATCGCCAGAACCTTATTCTTCAAGGGCTCATCAAGCAAGCCGGCCTTGTGGCGACGCTTGAGTTCTATAGCTCGCTGAATGACTCTTTCCAGCTCCTGTGGAGAGAGATCAGAGAGGGTTAAAAAATGTCGCACGCTCATAACTTGAGGCTCTCAGCTTTAAGGGATCTTGGTAGTTTCTAACCAGTGAATGACCAATTGTGAAAGGCGTTCGACCAGCTGGTCGGCTTCCTGGTCACTAAAAATCAGGGGTGGCAGCAGGCGAATGACTGATCCTGCAGTCACATTGATGAGCAGGCCAGCATCCAGAGCCAATTTAACCAGTTCGCCACAGGGGCGATCCAGTTCCAGGCCGATCATCAGTCCGCGCCCTCGAATGGCAAGCAGCTCTTCACGGTTGCCCAGGTGTTCCTGGAAGCCTTCACGAATCCGCTGGCCGAGTTTTTCTGCGGCTTGGCAGAGGTTATCTTGCTCAAGCGTGTTGAGTACAGCAAGGACCGTTGCACAACCCAGCGGTGTGCCACCATAGGTAGAACCATGATGACCTGGCTGAAAAAGTTCTGCAGCCTTCCCCTGAGCCATAACTGCGCCGATTGGAAAGCCATTACCCAGCCCTTTGGCTGTAGAAACAACGTCTGGCTTCCAATTAAAGCGCTGGAAGGCAAAGTAGTGACCGGTACGCCCATTACCTGTTTGCACTTCATCAAACATTAACAGCATGTCCTTGTCATCACAAAGCTGACGCAAGCCTTGCAGGAATTCATTTGAAGCTGCTTTCAGGCCACCTTCGCCCTGTATGGGCTCCACCAGAATGGCCGCTATATCCTGGCGGCTTTCCAGAATGCTGCGTGCTGCTTCCAGATCATCATAGGCGCAGCGGATAAAACCACTGACCAGAGGTTCAAAACCTGCTTGAACCTTGCGGTTACCGGTTGCTGTCAAGGTTGCCAGGGTGCGGCCATGAAAAGCATTTTCCATGACCAAAATCTGAGGTTTGTCGATACCCCGGTTGTGGCCATGCAGGCGGGCCAGTTTAATCGCGCCTTCGTTGGCCTCGGCACCTGAATTACAGAAGAAAACACGCTCCATACCACTCAACTGGGTGAGTTTTTGGGCTGCGGCTTCCTGGATGGGAATTTGATAGAGATTGGAGGTGTGAATCAGTTGGCCCGCCTGCTCGCAAATCGCGTGGGTAACTGCAGGGTGCGAGTGGCCCAAGCCACAAACAGCGATTCCGCTGAGTGCATCCAGGTAAGTTTTGCCTTCTGTATCCGTTAACCAAGCGCCCTTGCCAGAAGCAAAAGCAATAGGTAAACGACCATAGGTGTGCATCAGGGCAGTGTCGGCCATGGTGCAGATATCCTCGTTAATAGAGTTAAGGGCCTTGAACCCGAGAAAAAAGATCCAGTCTAAGCACTTGCCTGATCACTGGCAAGAAGGGGACTAAATTTTCCATGTAACTTGTTAAATACCACCTTAGCCAGCTAAAATTGACTGGGTTAGTCAGGTATTAGCTAAAAACTGGCAATGCCCACTTGTTTTATTAATCAAAAGGTGAATCTTCATGTCAACAACGCTGGATACCATTAAAGAGCAAATCAGCAGCAACCCTGTCCTTCTCTATATGAAGGGAACGCCCCAGATGCCTCAGTGTGGTTTTTCAGGGCAGTCTGTCCAGGCTCTAATGGCTTGTGGTCAGAAATTTGCCTTTGTCAATATTCTAGAGCATCCGGATATTCGTGCAGAGCTGCCCAAATATGCTAACTGGCCAACCTTCCCTCAGCTATGGCTGAATGGTGAGCTGGTCGGTGGTAATGACATCATTCTTGATCTGCATCAACAAGGTGAACTGCAGAAGATGGTCGAAGAGGCTGCTGCTTCAGCCGCCTGATCAAATCTGCTCTGGCATGGTTCTGAGTGCAAGCTCCCAACCACCCAGTTCATGCCAGGTATTAACCACCGTGCAGAAGAGTTCAGCGGTTCTTTCAGTATCATAGCTTGCTGAATGAGCTTCTTTGTTGTCAAACTCAATTCCCGCTGCCCGGCAGGCTTTGGCCAGCACCGTCTGGCCAAAGGCTAAAGCTCCCAGAGTGGCTGTATCAAAGCTGGAAAAGGGGTGAAACGGGTTGCGCTTGATATTACAGCGCTCCACCGCCGCATTAATAAAGCCCAAATCAAAGCTGGCGTTGTGTCCAACGAGAATGGCACGAGTGCAGTCATGGGCTTTAATGGCTTTGCGAACCATTTTAAAAATCTCGCTAAGCGCTTCTTTCTCGTCCATGGCAATGCTCTGTCGAAAGCTGCTTTCCAGATTGATCTTGGTAAATTCCAGTGCTGACTTTTCAATGTTGGCACCTTCAAAAGGAATCAGGTGCTTGGACATGGATTGCTCAGGCAGCAGGATGCCATTTTCATCCATGGTCAAGGTGGTTGCTGAAACTTCCAGCAAGGCATCGGTTTGTGAATTGAAGCCAGCTGTTTCTACATCGACCACCACAGGCAGGTAACCACGAAAACGACGAGACATGGGATGCTTGCTGTTGGGCTGACTGGTCACGTAGAACTCCTGATTGCTGTAAGCTAATCGCTTGATCCGCCTAGCTTAACATGCTTTTTACTAAAGTTTCTGCTGGGACGGCCGATTCAGCTGGTGTAAAGTAATATCCTTGGTTCAGTCATTATTTAGCATAGGAATGACCCAGTGACAGCTCAGCAGGCAAGTGAGTATTCCAGCTTTCCCAAAAAGAAACCTGCCAAGCATTGGTTGGGCAGCCTTCTGGCACCCTGTCTTTTGCTGATGGCTGCCCCTGCAGCGGCTACCAATTGGCAGGGTGGTTACCAAGATGGTCTCTGGGAGGCAAGTGAACCTTCTCAGTTGCAGTGTGAACTCAATCATTATATTCCTGATTTTGGCGCTGCCCGCTTTATTCACCGCTCTGGTGAAGAAATCCGCCTGGAAATTGATACCTTTCGACATGCCTTGAGAAGAGGGCGTGTTGATCTGGTCGCCCTGGCACCTGATTGGCAGCCTGGCTTAGGTACTCGCAACCTGGGTTATTACCAGTTGGAAACCACCGATTATCCATTGGAAATCGGTACTCAAGAGACGGAATTAATTCTTGAATCCCTGCGCCAGGGGCGGATGCCGTCTTTGGTTCAAACGGCAGCCGATGAGCGTGTTCAGCGCCGTCGGGCCAGTATGACACCAGTCCGTTTTCATCAGGCTTTTGCAGATTTCCAGGCCTGTCAGGCACAGTTGCTGCCTGTTAATTATGATCAGATTGGCGATATAATGATCAACTTCAATGTTGGTAATAATAGTTTAAGTGCTGCCGACAGAGAAAAACTGGATTTGCTGGTTCGCTATGTCCACGCTGATCCTGAAATTGAACGGGTGCATGTGGACGGTCACTCAGATTCAACGGGAACCCGCACTCGCAATCGTGAGCTTTCTCATGAAAGAGCCCAAAACGTGACTCGTTATCTGGTTGCTAGAGGCTTGTCGGAAGATTTAATTACGACCCAGTTTCATGGTCAGCGTTACCCGATAGCGGATAATCGTACCCAGGATGGGCGCTATAAAAACCGCCGGGTTACCATTAAATTGGAACGTGAACTGGATATTCGGCCTCTCTTCTAGACTTCGGTTCTGACGCCGCTTGCGTTATACTTATACCCATCAAATTTTAGGGGCTGCCAGGCAGCCCCTTTCTGGTTTTTCATGCCTTTTAGCCCGGCAGGGCAGCTAAGGAGCTTATATGTCAGATGTAAAAAAGGTGGTGTTGGCCTATTCCGGTGGTCTGGATACTTCGATCATTCTGAAATGGTTGGAAGATACCTATAACTGTGAGGTGGTAACCTTTACCGCTGACCTGGGTCAGGGTGAAGAGTTGGAACCTGCACGTGCCAAGGCCGAGCAAATGGGTGTTAAGGAAATCTATATAGAGGACCTGCGCGAAGAATTTGTTCGGGATTATGTTTTCCCCATGTTTCGTGCCAACACCGTTTACGAAGGTGAATACCTGCTGGGTACGTCCATAGCACGTCCCTTGATTGCCAAGCGTCTGGTCGAAATTGCCAATGCAACAGGTGCTGATGCCATTTCCCACGGTGCCACGGGCAAGGGTAATGACCAGGTGCGTTTTGAATTGGGTGCCTATGCACTCAAGCCGGGTGTCAAAGTTATTGCTCCCTGGCGCGAATGGGATCTCTTGTCGCGTGAAAAACTCATGGCCTATGCCAAAGAGCATAATATCCCGGTTGATTTTGCCAAGCAGGGCACCAAATCCCCCTATTCCATGGATGCCAACCTGCTGCACATCTCCTATGAAGGCGGCATTTTGGAAGATCCCTGGGCGGAACCTGAAGAAGAAATGTGGCGCTGGAGTGTTAGCCCTGAAGCGGCACCCGATGAACCTACTTATATCGAACTGACTTATGAGAAGGGCGATATCGTTGCTATTGATGGTGAACGCCTCAAGCCTCATGAAGTGCTGGAAAAGCTCAATAAACTGGGTGGTGCCAATGGTATTGGTCGTCTGGATATCGTTGAAAACCGCTATGTGGGCATGAAGTCCCGTGGTGCCTATGAGACACCCGGTGGCACTATTATGCTCAAAGCCCACCGTGCGATAGAATCCATCACTCTGGACCGTGAAGTGGCTCACCTGAAAGATGAGTTGATGCCTCGCTACGCCGAAGTGATTTATAACGGCTACTGGTGGAGCCCTGAGCGTCGCATGCTGCAGGAAATGATTGATCAATCCCAGGAAGTGGTTAACGGTAAGGTGAAGGTCAAGCTTTACAAGGGCAATGTCATTCCTGTGGGCCGTGTTTCTGACGACACCCTGTTTGATGAAAGTATTGCAACCTTTGAAGATGATGCTGGCGCTTATGATCAGAAGGATGCTGAAGGCTTTATCAAGCTGAATGCTTTGCGTCTGAGAATTGCTGCCAGCAAAGGCCGCAAACTGGACTGATCAGGTTTCTTCTGTGAGTTCAGCAAAAACCGCCACTGAGATGGCGGTTTTTTTATGCCGGAAGGATTGGGCTTTATTGCCGGAGCTGACTAAAATAACCCTAAGAATAACAAGGAGGCTCTATGCAATTTCTGGCCCGTTCGTCACCTTGGCGACAGCTTTTCCAGAGTTTGGAAACTGAATTCCCGTCCTCATCCGATTATTTGATCCAGCCTTTGAACGAGGTTTTACAACAGTTTTCTGGAAATTTGAAAGTCGACCAGATCAAATCCTGGCAGCTGGAGTTGGTTAAGGCTTTTCGACGCTTGGATTTACCGGCTTGGAGGATCAGTCAGCTGATCAGTGATCATAATGCTTGGCTGTATCGTCGGGCACTGAAGGAGTCTCTGGATGAAATGAACCGTTATGGCTGGGGTGAGCCACCCAGAAAATTTTGCGTGCTCCTGCTGGGTTCAGGAGCGCGCCAGGAGAGCTTGTTAAGGCCAGACCAGGATAATGCCATGATCATTGAGGATTATCCTGAAAGTCGCCACCAGGAAATTGATACCTGGTTTCAACACCTGGGAGAAAGCTTTACCAACAAGCTGGATCAAGTGGGTATTCCCTTGTGTAAAGGCCATGTGATGGCCCGCTGGCCGCTATGGCGTAAGCCTTTGAAAGAATGGAAAACCCAGATGCAAATCTGGACAGCAGGACGAATTGTTAAACGAGTCCAGCTTTCCAATATTCTCTTGGATTTTAGCTGTGTCTACGGTGAAGCGGCTCTGGAAAAGGCTTTCCGCAAGGAACTGAAACGCCTAGTACCCAAAGCCAGTGGTTTTTTGCATGAAATGGGAGAGCTGCTTGATGAAATTCCTGTTGCTCTGGACACCTTTGAGCGCTTGGCAAGCGATGATCAGGAAGCACCTCATTCATATGCTTTGAATTTAAAGCGTCAGGGGCTGCTGCCTCTGCAAACCAGCGTGCGCCTGCTTTGCCTGACTCAAGGCCTGTTGGCCGGAGTGACTACTCGAGAGCGTTTAACTCTTTTATTAGCGGAGGGCTGGGTATCTTCAGAGGAGGCGAGCGATCTTTTGGCCAGTCTGGAGCACTTACAAGAGCTCTTGTTAAGTGCTCAGCTGGCCAGTCTGGAAGCGGGTCGCCAGGCTGATAACTGGATCGATACTCGCCAATTAACTGGACGCCAGAAGGTGCTCCTCAAGCAGGACTTGAAATTAATACGGGCCCTGGTTAAAAGGGCCCGTAAAGCGGCAACTTCGGCTTAAAGTATCTCACTTAGTGATGCTGATGACTGTCCTGCTGGTGGCCACCTTGATGTCCATGAACCCGTTTTACCGGCAGGTTAAGCTCAATTAGGCTGCCATCATCCAGTGTCAGAGTTATTTCAACCTGGGTATCGGTGTTCAAACCACTGTGTAGATCAATCAGCATCAGGTGTAAGCCACCGGGTTCCAGCCGGGCCACACCACCAGCGGGCAGCTCAATTTGAGAGACGCGACGCATTTGCATAACCCCGTCAACTTCAGTATGCGTATGCAGTTCCACGGCTGCTGAAACGGGGCTGCTGGCATCAACAAGGGCCCTTTTTTCACTGCCATGGTTATGCAATTCCATAAAGGCAGCTGTGACCTGACTGCCTGGTGGCACGGCTCTGACATGAGGGTTTTTGACCTGAATATCCATGGCTTGCAGTTGAAAGCTGGCGACCAGGAGAAGTAGCCAGCTTGCTAGTTGAAGGTGTTTTTTCATGAGCTTGTCCTGTTATTGTATTTCCGCCAGAGCCTTGGTTAGGGTCTCGTTGAGCTGATTACCACTGACATTATGCGATAGGGTGGTGATGAGTTCGCCCTTGTTGGTTGCCAAATAAAAATCAGAGGTATGATCGACGGCATATTCCATGGCTGAATCCATCTCGACTTTGCGGTAAAAGGCACCATATTCGCTGGCCAGCTGTTGCAAATAGTCTTTATCGCCAGTTACGCCCAGGATGCCGGCATCAAAAAATTCGACATAGGCCTGTAGCCTTTCGGGTGTGTCGCGATCAGGGTCAACGGAAATAAAAATAGGCTGCACTCTGTCCCTGACATCTCCGGGCAGGTTTTCCAGGGCGCGTGACAAAAACACCATGGACATGGGGCAGATATCCGGGCACCAGGTATAGCCAAAGAAAATCAGTGCCAGTTGGTTATCTTCTAAATCACTCAAAGAAACTTCACCCTCTTTGCTTTGCAGCGTGAAAGGGGCTCCGGTCGGTTTTTCAGCCAGAGCTGTCTGCTCGGGTTGTTGATTGAGTCCACTCCAGATTTGTACGGCTGCAATCAGGGCAATAACAGCCACGCCACCGAGAAGTAGTGTTTTGTTGGTTTTCATAAGTTGCTCTCGTAGATACAGACGGATCAGGTTAGCTATTGGTCGAGAGGCTGGAAGGAGGTGCGCGGGCTAAAAAGACAGGAAGCAGGTCTGTGGGCAAGTTAGCCAGGTTTTTTGGAGTTGGACAGTTTTGAGATCCAGGGGTGAGGCTAAGGTTAAGGGAACTGGGCCCGGTTACTGGCGTTGAAAGTATGCAAGCTGGGCATAAGGAAGGACCTGTCTTGGATTCCAGGGGCTCGCCATCAGGACTAAAAAAAAGTCGTTCTCCAGAACCCTGCCAGCTACAGATTTCCAGGCTACCATCTGCATGGACTTGCAAGGGTGGTTGGTTAAAAGGAAAGAGCACCCTGCCGGAAATTACCGCAAGCATTAAGAGTACAAACAGAGTATTTGCTAGCGATCGGTTTCTTGGCATGGTTTTCCTTGCTTTAACATCTGCAAACTAGAATAGCACAAAACAACCGGCAGGCCAGAGCAGGGTCAGACGCTTTCTTCAAAGCTGGGTGGTGGCTGCTCTGGAGCACGGGGCAGTTCAATAATCAGACGGGCTCCCTGAAGTTCCTGAGGGTTTTCAACCCACAGGCGCCCACCCAAGTGGGCGATGATACCACGGCTGATAGGTAGCCCCAGTCCTGAACCTCTGGGACGGCTTTTATCATTTCCCTTGCCATGCTGTTGCTGGATTTGGTGGAACTTTTCAAAAACCTTTTCTCTTTCTTCTTCAGCAATACCCGGGCCATTGTCTTCCACGGAAAGTCGCCAATGTTTTTTCCAGGTTTGCAGTTTCAGCTTTACTTGTGGCTGGTTGTGGTCAGCAAATTTGCGAGCGTTATCCAATAAATTAATAACTACCTGTTGCAAACGGTCAGGGTCGGCGACCACCCAGGCGGCATCCTCGGGTAGCTCGACTGCCAGAGCCACCTGACCCTCCTGGTAGAGCTGGGTAATGGCATCGGCAGAATCCTGAGCCAATTGTTTAAAATCCAGCCTTTCAGGGTTGAGACGCATACGGCCAGATTCCAGGCGAGCCAGGTCGAGAATTTCTTCAATCAGGCGTGAAAGGCGTTCGCTTTCTTTAACAATTACTCCCAGAAAGTGGTTTTTCTTGTCTGTTGCAACATCCGGGCTATCCCGCAAAATTTCAGCAAAAGCCCTGATGGATGTCAGGGGGGTGCGGAGTTCGTGGCTAACCATGGCAACAAACTCATCTTTCAGTCGGTCGAGTTCTCTTAAGCGTTCATTGGCTGAACGCAGTTCCTCGCCAATTCGGGCCAGCTCTGTTGATTTTTGTTCAAGGCGCTTGTTGTATTCCAGGGTTTGAGTGGTGGTATCCAGAATACTTAATACTGCTTCCAGATCTAGAGCTTCACCACGAACTACCGAGTTAATCAACACCCGCGCGGATGCACTACCCAAAGCCCCGGTGAGTGCCTGTTCAGCCTGGCCGATTAAATCGGGTGGTGCTATTAGTTCATCATCGGCTCCGGGTTTGCGTTCTGGATCAAAGTTACGGAAGACTTTAAACGTGGTGTTGACTCCCAGATAGCGATTCAGCAGTTGATAAAGCTCACCCCTTGTTGTTTGTCCCAGCCAAAGTGGGGTTTGCATCACATCGGGCCTGAGGCCTTCTGTAAACAGTGCGGCCTGGGTTTGTTCAAGACTATTTTGCCGCGTGAATAGGGAGATACCAATTAAAAAACCCAAGTTGACCAGAAGACTCCAAAACAGCGAGTGGGTGTAAATATCCCAGCCTTCAAGCCCAAACAGGCTATAGGGTTTGAGCCATTCAATCCCCCAGGGGCCTTGCTCAATTAGGGTCATGGATAGCCAGCCAGATTGGGCAAAGCCTGGAATCAACAGGGTGTGAGCCCAAACCAGGAAGCCGCCAATCAAGCCGAGAGTAGCGCCCAGGCCATTGGCTCCGCGCCAATAAAGCCCCAATAACAGTGCCGGGGCAAATTGGGCAGCTGCTGCGAAAGAAACCAGCCCTATGGTCACCAGACTGTAGGATTCACCAATGAGAGCATGGTAAAGATAGCCCAAGAGCAGAATGATCAGGATGGCAATACGGCGAATTCCCAGCAGCCAGCCACTTAGATTGCGGCTGGGGTCCAGGTGTAGCCACTTCCAACGTAGTAGCAAAGGCATGACCAGGTGATTACTGACCATGGTCGACAAGGCTATGGTCTCCACGATGACCATCCCGGTGGCTGCAGCCAAACCGCCGATAAAAACAATCAACGGCAGGGCTTCAAGTCCGGCAGCCAGGGGTAAGGTGAGGACAAAGCTATCCGGTTCCTGAGCTGCACCACCCAGGAGGACACCGGCAAAGGCAACGGGAATAACGAATAGATTGATGGCAACCAGGTAGAGAGGGAACATCCAACTGGCTTTTTTGAGGTGCTGTTCATCAACATTTTCGACAACCAGTACCTGGAATTGACGGGGCAGGGTTATAAAAGCCAGGGTTGCCAGTACCAGGGTGCCCACCCAGCCTACAGCGCCACCAGGAACAGCATCCAGACCCATACTGTCGATAAGACCAGGATGGTCTGCTGCCTGCCTGAAAAGGTCAGCGGGGCCTTGGTAGAGCGAAAACACCACAAACAGGCCCAGAGCTAAGAAAGCAACTAGTTTGATAATGGATTCAAAGGCAATGGCAGCGACCATGCCTTCATGACGTTCACTGGCATCCAGGTGGCGGGTTCCAAAAAGGATGGTAAAAACAGCCAATACCAATGCGATCCATAAAGATTTATCGATCCAAAAGTTTTCGCCGCTAATATCTGTGGGTAGTAGAGGGTAGCCACTGAGTACAGCATGGCTGACGGTGATGGCTTTCAGTTGTAAAGCAATATAGGGCATGATTGCAACGACAGCAATCAGGGTGACCAGGGCTGCTAGTGGGCCACTTTTACCATAACGGGCACTGATAAAGTCGGCAATAGAGGTGATCCGCTGGGCGCGGGCGATACGAATCATTTTTCGGAACATCATCCAACCCAAAAGCATGGCCAGGGTTGGGCCCAGATAAATCAGTAGGAAGCTGGGGCCGGAATCAGTTGCTCGGCCAACACTGCCATAAAAGGTCCAGGCTGTGCAGTAAACTGCAATTGAAAGGGTATAAACGACCGGTGAATTGATGACTGATCGCCCCTGTTCCGCACGGCGATCACCCCAGGCAGCAATCAGGAAAAGAATCGCCAAATAACTGAAAGCAACGCCCAGGGTGACCCAGTCACTCATCCCTGCTACCCTCCAGAATCCAGGCTGCCAAGCCTATAATGATCAACCATACAATGAAAATATAAACAGGAAGCCAAGATAAGCCGCTTGATGAGGGACGGTCAAAAATCAGTAGCAGTGGAGGCATGAAAAACAAACAGGCAAGTAGTGTCAAGCCAACCAGTCTGCTGTGATTCATCGGGGCTTTCATGATTTTTCTACCATGCGGTTTTGTAGTTTCAAGGCATCGTTAAGCGTTAGGATACCTCTGGCCTCCAAGCGGGGTAGCAGAGCCAGGAGTAATTCCGCCGTTACTCGGGCATCGCCTAAGGCAGTGTGCCGGGTGCCAGGTGGAAAGCTGAGCCCAAAGCGTTCGGCCAAATCATCCAGGCCATGACCTTCCAGGTTTTCATCCAGGCCTCTGGACAGTAAAAGGGTATCCAGAACGGGCATATTGAATTTCAGCCCCAGTTCTTCTGCTTCGCCATTGATAGCCAGTAGATCAAAGGCGGCATTGTGGGCAACTAGAATACCGTTGCCGACAAACTCCCGGAATCTGGGTAAAACCACCTTGAGTGGTGGACACTTTTCAACGTCGGCATCTGTCAGACCATGAATTCGCGTGCTGGCAGGTGGAATGGGGCGCTCAGGGTTGACCTTTTGATTAAAGGTTTCCTGAGCCAAGAGACGTCCCTTGAGCAGGCGGCAGGCCCCGACGCTGATCACCTTATCGCCTTTGCGTAATTCCAAGCCGGTGGTTTCTGTATCAAAGACCACCATTTCCAGTTGGTCAAGACGCAGTTGGCCTAGCTCATCAGTCGGTGCGGGTAAATCTGCAATACTAAAATCATGGAATTCAGGCCGTGCCTCAACTGCCGGTGGCGGGGGGTAAACTCTTTTCGCTGCAGGTAAAGGCAAACGAAGCCGGGCATGAGTGCGATCACCATCAGCCAGGCTCCACCAGTCACTGGAATGACGACGAAGAATATCTCCCAGGCGGGGTGACAGGTCTTCATCCGTCAGGGTTAATTCCTGCCATTCCTGCAAAAGAGTGAGACTTAAGGGTTCACCCTTCCAGATCAGATCCAGGTAAACCCGGTTGTTACCCAGTTGAATTTCTGCTTCAAAGTTGCTGTGTCCAGTTGCCTTCTTGAGCTCGCCAAGTAACCGCTGGAGCAGGGCAAGCAGGCTAGGGCTATCTGCTCTTAGCCATACTGGAATACCAATGGGCGTCAAGGTGAGTTGCTGGGGTTCAAGGCTGGGCACTAAGGCTTGCCAAAGATCATTGGACCAGGTGTCAGAGAGGCGACCTTGCTCCAAATGCAGGCTTTCCAGTAGTTGGGCCAGTTCATTAATCAGGCCGCTGAGCGCCTGGCTGTCCTGATGCATGGCCGTTTGCAAGCGAGAGTTAAGGTCTGGGCTGGTATTGCCGCTACTGAGCACTTCTCCAGCCGTGGCCAGGTTGGCTGCATGCCCGCGAAGGGCGGGTAGGAGACTGCTTAAGGGTTTACGCCAGCGTAGATCATTGCGTTGGCGTTCGGTTGCATCCTCCAGGGTAATCAGTGCTTCTCCTTGGCTAGCAATAACCCGGCGCAGATCACAAAGAAACCAGCGCTGGTTTTGAGGCAACAATAGTTGGCGAGAGCTGCCATCTTTGGGCAGATGCTGCAGAGCATCCAAAAGACTGGGAGCCGGTAATAATTCATCCAAACGCCTGCCCAGCCCCAGGGCAGGGTTGTCCGCAAAAAGGTGTTCAGCCGCTGGATTGAATAACAATAGCCTTTGGTGGCTGTCGCATAAGAGCAAGGGGACTTTTAAAACCTGCAACAGTGCTTCTAGTTCCTGACGAATCCTTGCGGCATCCTTGGCGCCTTGAATTCTGGCTTCACTGAGTAGAGCTCTATCGTTACGCCAACCATGGCGGAGTTTTTCCAAGTCTGGCTGTAAACTAACCAGCCAGCCTTCAGGAGGATAGTCATGTTGGGCATCCGGGTTGGCAGCTAGGCGGGCCAGTTGGACTTGAAGGTGGCGCAGCGGGCGGAATAAGCGAATTTCCAGCGGAATGCCGGCCAGGAGTAGCAGAGTTCCTGCCGCGAGGCAGGCGATCCAAAGGAGGAGTCTTTCATGACCTTGGGGTTCTAGTTGGGCATCTAACCAGAGCCCGCCCAGTAGACCCAAAAACAAACTGCTTCCGGTCAATAATAACCAGAGACCCAGCAACTTTTGACGATGGGGCATGGTTCAAACTCCCTTGTTGCCACCTTCTTTTTCCTGGATCAGCTTGGTTACTTTTTCAACCAGTTGCTGGGTGGAGAAAGGCTTGGTGACATAGTCGTCAGCTCCGAGAGCGAGACCTTTTTCTTTTTCAACCTCACGTCCATGAGCGGTTAGCATGATAATAGGTAAGCGTTTGAAAGCATCCTGGCCGCGTAGATTTTCCAATACCTCAAAGCCACTGATGCCGGGTAGGCTAATATCAAGCAGGAGGATATCTGGATTGATTGAGCTAACCAGTTCCAAGGCCTTCTCGCCATCTTCTGCAGTAGTGACTTCAAAGCCCGCCTGCTGCATCAAGAACTCAAGGGATAAAACGATGTTGGGCTCATCATCGACAACCAAAACCCGTGCCATAACATCACTCCTGAATATTTTATTATTTGGGTTCAGTCTAGTGTCTTCTTTTGCTTATGGAAAGGCGACCAAGGCCTTAGGTTGGGTTAAAATGCCTGCCTTTTGATTTGGAGTAATACCACTTGTTGATTGAATGGCTCGCCGTCATCTTGGGTTTAGCTCTACTGGTCTGGAGTGCAGATCGCTTTGTGCTTGGCGCTAGTGTTACTGCCAAACAGCTGGGTGTTCCTATCCTGGTGATCGGTATGCTGTTGATGGGGTTTGGTACTTCAGCTCCTGAAATGCTGGTTGCTGTCCAGGCATCTTTGGAAGCCAAACCCGGTTTGGCCGTGGGAAATGCTCTGGGTTCCAATATTGCCAATATTGCTTTGATTTTGGGGTTAACGGCACTCATTGCACCTGTACCTGTGGCAACAGGGTTGGTGCGTAAAGAAATTCCTTTGTTGTTAGTGGTCACGTTTGCCGCCAGCGCGCTGTTATTGACTCAGCAGCTTGCCTGGTGGCAAGGGGTTGTTCTTCTGACAGGTCTGTTTGCCTTTATGGGCTATAGCTATCGGTTGGCGCGCCAGGGGCAAAGTGACGTTCTACTGGAAGAGGTGGAAAGTCATCTTCAGCCTCTGAGTCTGACCCAGGCCGTGATTTGGATGCTTGTGGGCCTATTACTGCTGATAGCGAGTTCGCGTTTATTGGTTTGGGGGGCGGTTGAGCTGGCACTCTCTTGGGGAATCAGTGAGTTGGTTATTGGTTTGACCCTGGTTGCTGTGGGAACCAGCCTGCCCGAATTGGCAGCCAGTTTGGCGGCAGCCAAGCGCGGTGAGTCTGACCTGGTGCTGGGTAATATTATTGGCTCCAATGTCTTCAATTTGCTTGCAGTACTACCCATTCCGGCGCTCTTGGCCAGTGGTAGCCTCTTGGATGCATCTATTCTCTGGCGGGACCTCCCGGTTATGGTGGGTTTAACCCTGCTACTTCTTTTGGTTGCTTTGGGGCGTAAGGGCCATGAAAGAATCAACCGCTTTGAAGGCTTTGGCCTTCTGGTCTGTTTTGTGGGCTATCAAGTCTGGTTGTTTTGGGGGTAAGAGCTAATTTAGCCCAAGTTTTAGTGGTTTTTTAACAGTTTTTAGCTATAACAACTATAAAGCCTTTTTATTCACTGAGATCTCCTATGCAAAAAATATCCCTACGCTTGAAGCTGGTTTTGGGTACCGCCCTGGCAATGTTTATTACTCTGTTGGTGGTTGTGCTCATGGGTTGGCAATCCATGCATACAACGGGTGATAGGGCGGTCGACCAGGCCTCTTCTGCCTTGGAAGAACTGGTTCAGCAAAACCTTCGTGATGCGTCGGCTTTGTTAACTGATGAGGTGGGTGACCTGATTGATCGCAGCTTCGATGTGCCTGCGATGATGAGTCAGGTATTGAGCAATACCGCAAGAGGTAACCCTGAAGGGCGCAATCGCATCAATCGAGAAAGCTTGCGTACCCTGGCGGGTGATATTCTGGTTGCCAATCAGCATTTGGGATCTGTTTATTTTCATTTTGAACGCGATGGGTATGATGGCATGGATGCTTTTCTTGCTGGTGGGACTCAAGAGTCGAATTCAGATACTGGTGAACTGGAAATCTACTGGGCACGTGATAGCTCTGAAGTCATCTATTTGCGTACACCTGATTCTTCTTTTAAATATGATGAAACCCTCAACGAATTTGGTATTCGTGAGTCGGAATGGTACCTGTGTAGCCGTGATAGCCTGGAGCCTTGCATTATTGACCCCTATCTATATGAGGTGCAGGAAGGGTTGGAGATTATGCTGACCTCTCTGGTTTATCCTGTTGTCGTCAATAATGAGTTTCGTGGTGTTGCTGGTGTTGATTTAAACCTTCCCCAGGTTCAGGAACAGATTCAGAGATTTCAGGAAGATTTTTACCAGGGAAAAGGCGACTTCCTATTATTGAGTGGCCAAGAAACTCTAATAGCTAGCTCGAAATACCCAAATCGCCTGGGTGAGCGCCTTGAACAGGTGGATACTCAGCTTTCTGAGCTCATGCCCAACCTGCGAAGAAATCAAGTGACCCATGATCAAGATCAGGTTTGGATACGCCGCGATCTTCGTTTTGAAGCGGTTGAAGAGGAGTGGACGCTACTGGTTAGTGTGCCTCAAACCATTGCCTACGCAACCAGTCATGAATTACAGGAACTGCTGGTTTCTGGCTATCAATCAGCCGCTCTGTCCATGGCCGTGACAGGTGCTGTCTTACTATTGCTGGCGATTTTGATTGTCAGTATCTGGCTTGGTTATACCACCCAGCCTATGGTGCAAATGCGGCAACTCTTTGAAGACCTTGCCGGTGCTGAAGGCGACTTGACGCGAGAATTGCAGGTTAACCGCCATGCAGAATTGATAGGCATGGCAAAAGGCTTTAATAGCTTCACTCACAAGCTGCGCAATATGATCGTCAGCTTAAAAGGTTCTGCAAACCAGCTCCAGGAACAGGGCCAGAAGATGCAGGCTACGGCTAATCAGGCTTCAGTTGCAACTGATGATCAGCAAAACGAAATGCAAAGTATCTCTTCAGCAATGAATCAAATGTCGGCTACGGCGCAAGAGGTAGCTCGCTTGGCATCAGAAACAGCCACAGAAACAGAAGCGGCGAATCAGGGTTTACAAAATGCACGTAATGTTCTTTATAGCGCTGTTACTGAAGTGCGTGAAGTCGCCAAGGACATGGAAGAAGCCAAAAGCCGGGTTAGTGATGTGGCGGCGAGTAGCGACAATATCACCGGTATTATTGAGGTAATTGAAGGCATAGCCGAACAAACCAACCTACTGGCCTTAAATGCGGCCATAGAAGCAGCCCGTGCCGGTGACCAGGGAAGGGGTTTTGCAGTGGTTGCTGATGAGGTTCGCAGCTTGGCTGCACGCACCCAAAGCTCAACAGCTGAAATTCAGGCGCTGATCCAAAAGCTTCAGGAACAGGTTAAGGTTTCGGTGAAGCAGATTACTCAGAGCAGTGAAAGGGCCCTGCAGGCTGTCGAACAAGCCAGCGACTCCTGGGAAAAAATGGAAGCGGTTTCCACAAGCATCGCTGGAGTGACAGACAACATTACTCAAGTGGCTGCTGCTGCAGAAGAGCAGAATCAAGTCAATGATGAGATGAATCGCAATATCACCTCCATTGAACAGGCTGGCCAGGTATTGGCTTCCTTGGGGCAAGATGTTGAGCAGCTTAGTGATCAAATGATCCAGGTTGTTGAGCAAGTGAACCAACAGCTGGATAAGCTTAAAGTTTGAAAGCCAATTTAAATAAAGGTAATACCCACTGCAAAGAGCTGTTCCACTTCACGAATTTTGCGCTTGTCGATTAAGAACAGGATGACCTGGTCATCGGACTGGATAACCAGGTCATCATGGGCAATCAGAACTTCCTTATCACGGACAAGGGCGCCGATGGTCACCCCTTCGGGAAGCTGGATTTGCTCAATAGGCTTGCCAACCAGCTTGGAACTTTTTTCATCACCGATGGCTACCGCCTCTATGGCCTCGGCTGCCCCGCGGCGAAGAGAGTGAACGTTTTTAACTTGGCCCCGGCGAACATGAGTTAAGAGGCTGCCAATGGTTGCCAGTTGGGGCGAGAAGGCAATATCCACTTCACCACCCTGGACCAGATCGACATAGGCGGCATTATTGATCAAGGTCATCACCTTGCCAGCACCCATCCGCTTGGCCAGCATAGATGACATGATATTGACTTCATCATCATTGGTTACTGCACAGAAGATATCGGTTTCTTCAACCGCTTCTTCCTGCAAGAGGGTTTTATCAGTAGCCGTGCCATTGAGCACTACGGTTCTTTCCAGCTTTTCGGCTAGCTCGACACAGCGAGATGGAGAGAACTCGATCAATTTAACCCGGTATTCTTTTTCCAGGCTTTCTGCCAGCCGCTCACCGATATTCCCACCACCGGCAATCATGATGCGTTTATAGCTGTGGTCGACTCGACGCATTTCGTTCATAACAGCACGTATATCCTTGCGTGCCGCAATAAAAAAGACTTCATCGTCTTCTTCGATAACAGTATGCCCTTTAGGAAGCAGCGCCTGATTCTGGCGATAAATAGCTGCCACTCGGGTGTCTACATTGGGAATATGCTGGCGCAGTGCAGCCAGCTGTTGACCGACCAGAGGGCCACCCCGGTGGGCCTTAACGGCAACCAACTGCACCAGGCCACCGGCAAAATCCAGAACCTGCAAAGCGCCGGGGTATTCAATCAGGCGTCGGATATGATTGGTGACCACCTGTTCAGGACTGATCAAAACATCGATATCAAAGCCGCGCTCGGTTCTGAACAAGCCCTTGCGGGATAGATAGGCTGCGGAGCGAACACGGGCGATCTTGCTGGGGGTATTAAAAAGCGCATGGGCAACCTGGCAGGCGACCATGTTGACTTCATCCGAATTGGTGACAGCGATGACCATATCAGCATCAGCACAGCCGGCTTGACGCAGAACCGCTGGGAAAGAAGCTTTGCCCTGGATGATGCGGATATCCAGCTTGTTTTGCAGATCTCTCAGACGGTCAGGATTGGTATCGACAATGGTGATGTCATTTTCTTCACCGGCCAGGTTCTCAGCCAGGGTGCCACCGACTTGTCCGGCACCGAGAATAATGATTTTCATAGCAAAACTCCTTAAAACAGCTGTATCTAGGCGCGCCAGAAGGCTCTGGTAAAGAGGATCATAAAGGTAACGATTTCCAGACGACCAAGAATCATACCCAGTGAGATCATGGCCTTGCCAAGGTCCGGCAGGCTCGAGAAGTTGCCGGCAGGTCCGACTGTATCGCCTAAGCCGGGTCCGACATTGGCAACTGCACTCACTGCAGCTGTAAAGCTGGTAAGGAAGTCCAGCCCCATAAAGGATAAGGCCAGAGCCAGGGCGGCGATGGTGGCAAAGAAGAAAAACGCAAAGGCGACCATGGAACGGATAACATCATCGGGTACATGACGGCCATTATAGTTTTGTGAGAAGACCCCGCGGGGATGGAGCAGAGCCATCATCTGATTACGCATCAGCATAATCGACAACTGATGTCTGAAGACCTTGAAACCACCACTGGTCGAACCTGAGCAGCCGCCGACAAACATCAAATAGAGGAAAAAGATAACCGCGAAAGTGCCCCAGGCATTGTAATCAGTGGATGCATAACCGGTGGTTGTAACCACAGAGGTAACATTAAAGGCGGCGTGGGTAAGTGCTTCAAACCAGGGCCAGTTGTGCTGAGTCATCAGGTAAAGGGTCATGAGAACAACCGCGCTGATCAGGATTTTGGCCAAGGCCCTTACCTGAGAGTCTTTCAGCAGTGGCAAAGGACGCCCTTGAATCATGTGCACATAAAGCACGAAAGGCAGGGCACCCAAAAACATAAAGAGGATGGTGATCCAGAGGATCCACGGGGTATCGGCAAAATGACCCATGGAGGCATCATAGTTGGCAAAGCCCCCGGTAGCCGAAGTGGTCAGGCCATGCACCAGAGCATCAAAGCCATTCATTCCCGCCAACCAATAACTGATAATGCACAGAGTGGTTAGGCCCAGGTAGACCTTGCCGATCGCCTTGGCAATGGTTCCGGAACGCGGCATGGCTTTTTCAGACCAGTCAGAGGACTCAGATTGGAAGAGGCGCATACCACCTACCTGCAAGAAGGGCAGGATTGCCATACCCATGACAATGATGCCTATCCCACCCAGCCACTGGAGAATCGCACGCCATAAAAGAATGCCATGGGACATGGTGTCCAGGCCGGATAAAACCGTCGAACCCGTTGTGGTCAGTCCGGAAATGGTTTCGAACATGGCATCGGCCACACTGAGTTGTGTGGAGCCAAAGAGCAGCGGAAAAGAGGAAAAAAAACTGAGTACTATCCAACTCAGTGAAGTCAGCAGAAAGATCTGCCGGCCCCTTAAATTAAAAGGAGCCAGGGAACCTAACGCCACCATTACGCCGCCGCAAAGGAGCGTAAACAACATGGAATAAAAGAAAACTTGAGTATCTTCCTGCTGGCCTTCAACAAATAGCAGAACAACCGGTGCCAGTTTAAAGCTACCCAAGAGAATTAAAAACATTCCCAAGAGTTTGAGAATGGGAGCCAACCACTCAAAACCCTGATACAGGGGAGAAAGCTCCTGACGTCTATCCGATCGACTTTGGATGTTAGGAATCTGGTGCCTGGGCGAGGATTGCATAAGCGTCCCTGTCGGGATCCTTCAAGAAAAAAGGCTAGCTTAACGCTAGTGCAGCAAAGTGGCTAGTTATCCAGTCAAAAAACTTAGTTTTATCTACTGTTTAGTGAAACCTGCCGCCAAAAGCAACTGACGGGTATAAGCCTGTTGCGGCTGGCTGAACAGCTGTTCGGTAGCGGCTTCTTCGATTAAGCGTCCCGCTTGCATCACCATTATCCGATGACTCAGGGCGCGAACGACCCTTAAATCATGGCTAATGAAAAGGTAAGCCAGCTGGTGGCGTTTTTGTAGTTCTCTGAGTAACTCAATGACCTGAGCCTGAACACTTCTATCCAGAGCAGAAGTAGGTTCATCCAAAACCAAAAGCCGGGGTTTTAAAATCAGGGCGCGGGCAATGGCGATACGTTGCCGCTGGCCGCCTGAGAATTCATGGGGGTAGCGATGACGAACAGCGGTTTCCAAGCCAACTTCCTGCAAAACCTGACAGACCTGGGTGTCCACTTCTTCAGCTGAAAGCTCTGGATGGTGGAGCTTCAAGCCTTCGGCAACAATGTCGGCGACACTCATACGTGGACTAAGGCTGCCATAGGGGTCTTGAAAGACCACCTGCATCTTGCGACGCCAGGGCAATAAAGCCTTCTGGTCAAGGCCTTCCAGTGCCTGTCCTTCCAGTTGAATAGTGCCTTGGGCCATCGACTGCAGACGCAGCAGGGCCAGGGCTAGAGTGGTTTTGCCGGAGCCGCTTTCCCCAACGATGCCTAGAGTCTCACCGGGCCTGAGTTCGAGGTTCAAGTCTTCAACGGCAACAAAAGGGGGCTTTTTTTTCCAAGGCAGAATGGAGTTGCTGGCCCGGGTAAATTCAACACGTAGATTCTTGCCGAGGAGCAGGGGTTGGTTACCTGGAACCGGATAGGGGCTCCCTGTCGGCTCGCTGGCTAGCAGATGGCGGGTATAGGCTTCCTGCGGGCTTTCAAAGAGAGCTGCTGTGGACTGGGTTTCTACCTGCTTGCCCTGGTGGAGAACACTGACTCTATCGGCATATTGACGGACCAGATTAAGGTCATGGGTGATCAGGAGAATGGCCATGCCAAACTCCTGTTGCAAATCCTTGAGCAGATCCAAAATCTGCTTTTGCACGGTTACATCCAGGGCTGTTGTGGGTTCATCAGCCAGCAGGATGTCAGGGTTATTGGCCAGCGCCATGGCAATCATGACCCTCTGTCTTTGCCCACCAGAGAGTTGATGAGGCCAAGCCTGGGCCAGGCGTTCCGGCTCAGGTAAGCGGACTGCTTTCAGAAGCTCCAGGCAGCGCTGATAAGCCGCTTGCCCCACCAATCCCTGGTGCAAACGCAGGGTTTCTGCTATCTGCTTGTGAACCCGATGCAAGGGATTCAGTGAAGTCATGGGTTCCTGGAAAATCATCGCCAGACGCTTGCCACGCAGGGGGCGCAGCTTGGATTCGGGCAGTTGCACCAAATCCAAACTGGCTTCTGATTGCTGAGACTGCAAAAGAATACTGCCGCTGACCTTTGCATTCTCGGGCAGTAGTCCCAAGCTGGCCAGGGCCGTCACAGATTTGCCGGAGCCACTTTCACCAACCAGGGCCAGGGTTTCTCCGGCATACAGATCCAAATCCAAAGAATCCAGTGCCGGGGCATTGTCACCAAAAGTGATTTTTAACTGGCGAAAGCTCAGTTGTGGCCGCTTCATGCTTTCTTCTCCCGAGGTGCCAGGGTTTTACGGGGGTCGAAAGCATCTCTGACGCCTTCACCGATGAAAACCAGTAAAGTCAGCAGAATCGCTAGCGTCATAAAAGCAGTGATGCCCAGCCAGGGGGCATGCAGATTAGTCTTGCCCTGAGCAACCAGTTCACCCAACGAGGGGGTGCCCGGGGGCATGCCAAAGCCTAAGAAATCCAGAGCGGTCAGAGTGGTAACGGCCCCGGTAAAGAGAAAGGGTAGAAAGGTCAGAGTGGCCACCAGAGCATTGGGGAGCACATGACGCCAAATAATTTGCCGGTTGGGCAGGCCCAGGGCACGGGCAGCTCGCACATATTCCAGGTTCCTGGCGCGTAGGCATTCGGCACGAACCAGATCGACGAGGGCTGTCCAACTGAAGAGTAAGAGAATCAGCAGTAGCCACCAAAAACCGGGATTGATAATACTGGACAGAATGATGAGAACAAAAAGGGTCGGCAAGCCAGTCCAGATTTCAATAAAACGCTGCCCCCAAAGATCCAAGCGGCCACCGTAATAGCCCTGAAGGGCACCCACCATAACACCCACCACACTACTGCCCAGAGTGAGAATCAGCGCAAACAGGATGGACAGCCGCAGGCTATAGATGACTCGGGCCATAACATCCCGTCCCTGATCATCAGTGCCCAGCCAATTTTCTGCTGAGGGGGGCGTAGGTGCTGGTTGGGTGAGTTCATAATTAATAGTGGAAGCCCCAAAGCGAATAATGGGCCACAGCATCCAGCCCTCTTCAGTGATGAGTTCGGCCAGGTAGCTATCGCGATAGTCAGCTGTAATTGGCAGGTCGCCGCCAAAGGTGGTTTCCGGGTAGTCTTCTATCAAGGGGAAGTAGAAACTGCCCTGATAATTCACCACTAGTGGCTTGCTGTTGGCGACTAATTCGGCCATTAAGCTGATCGCAAATATAAACAGGAAAATCCATAGTGACCACCAGGCCCGGCGGTTGGACTTAAACAGCTGCCAGCGATGCTGATTAAGCGGTGAAAGTCGGGATAACATCAAGCCTTGACTCATTCCTCACTGCTCCCGGGAAGAAAAGTCGATACGTGGGTCGATCAGCATATAAGTCAGATCACTGATTAATTTGAGCAGCAAACCGATCAGAGTAAACAGATAGAGGGTGCCAAAAACCACTGGATAGTCCCTTTGGACAACGGCTTCAAAGCCCAAGAGCCCCAAGCCATCCAGGGAGAAGATCACTTCAATCAGTAGTGAACCAGTGAAAAAGATACTGACCAGGGCGGCTGGCATACCGGCAATGATAATCAGCATGGCATTGCGAAACACGTGTCCATAGAGTACCTGGCGGTCGGTAGCACCCTTGGCGCGTGCGGTTAGGACGTACTGCTTGTGAATTTCATCCAGAAAGGAGTTTTTGGTCAGCAGGGTCAAGGTAGCAAAGCCGGAAATAGTCATTGCCAGCACCGGTAACGTCAGGTGCCAGAAGTAATCGACAATTTTCCCAAACAAGCTGAGTTCGTGGAAATTATCCGAAGTCAGACCGCGTAAAGGAAACCAGTCCAGATAGCTGCCACCGGCAAACAATACAATCAGCAGTATGGCAAATAAGAAGCCAGGGATGGCATAGCCAACGATAACCACTGAAGAAGTCCAGACATCAAAGCGGCTACCATGAGTGATGGCTTTACGGATACCCAGGGGAATGGAAATCAGATAAATCAATAGCGTGGACCAAAGCCCCAAAGAAATGGATACCGGCATTTTTTCCAGGATCAGTTCACCAACACTGCGTCCCCGAAAAAAGCTTTCACCTAAATCAAAGCGCAGATAATTGCCAACCATTAGGAAAAAGCGTTCATGCACCGGCTTATCAAAACCAAACTGCTGTTCCAGCTCAGCAATAAACTGGGCATCTATGCCTTGCGAGCCGCGATAGCTGGAGTCATCACTACGGGAAACTTCGGAAGCTGCTGAGGAATCCATCCGGGTGCTGCTCATGGAGTCAATGCCCCCCATTTGAGCCATCACTTGCTCGATGGGGCCGCCGGGTGCAGCCTGGATGATGGCAAAATTGAGCAGCAGAATGCCCAGCAGAGTGGGTGGTATCAGTGCCAGACGTCTTAAGAGATAGGGATACATTGCCGGCGCTTATTCCTCAACCCACCAGGCACTGGTTGGCAGGCCATAGGGTGGACGTACTTCTGGAATTTGAATGCTCTTGTGTCGGGCCACACGGTACTCATTGAGATGCCAATGCGGAATCACATAGTGACCGTGAAGAAGTACACGATCCAGCGCTCGGGTTGTTTGGATCAGGGTGTCACGATCCTTGGCGGAAATCAGCTTTTCGACCAGGGCATCAACCACTGGATCTTCAATACCGGAAAGGTTGCGACCATCGCTGGCCTGGGCAAATTCAGAGTGGAAGTACTCTCTTTGCTCGTTGCCAGGAGAAAGGCTCTGACCCAGTGTCGATACCGTCATGTCAAAATCAAATTCGCGCAGGCGGTTTAGGTATTGAGTGACATCAACGACCC
Organism: Marinospirillum celere; assembly: GCF_900112235.1. Taxonomy (GTDB): domain Bacteria; phylum Pseudomonadota; class Gammaproteobacteria; order Pseudomonadales; family Halomonadaceae; genus Marinospirillum; species Marinospirillum celere. The sequence continues at coordinate 536,709 of NZ_FOLH01000001.1, forward strand.
TGACATCCATACGAATACCGACTCTTTCCAGATTCTGACGCCAGGGCAAGACCACCCGTTCAAAGGAAGAGTCATGCAGCAGAATTTCAAAGCGCAGCTGCTGGCCTTCACTATTGACCAGACGACGGCCTTCCATGGTCCAACCGGCTTCATTCAGTAGGCTTAAGGCCTTGCGCATCTGTGCACGAATATTGCCACTGCCATCGGTTTCCGGGAGGGTATATTGAGTGGTGAAAACGCTTTCTGGCAGCTGGTCACGGAAGGTTTCAAGCAGTTCCAGTTCCTTGCCTTCGGGCAGCCCTTCAGCGGCCAGTTCAGAATTACTGTAATAGCTGAGCGTACGGGTGTAAGCATTATGGAAAAGCTGCTGGTTGGTCCATTCAAAATCAAAGAGCTGTGTCAGCGCCAGACGAACCTTGGGGTTCTTGAAAACATCTTTGCGGGTGTTGAAGAAAAAGCCCTGCATCCCCGAAGAGTTTTCGTGGGGAATGCTCTCCAAGACGATATCGCCACGGGAAAGGGCGGGGCCGGAATAGCCTTCGGCCCAGTTGCGTGCAATGTTTTCCAGTCGGAAGTCCAGACGGCCTGCTTTGAAGGCTTCCAAGGCTACCGTGGCATCACGATAATAATCCACGACCAGCCGATCAATATTATGGCGCCCCCGATTAACGGGTAGATCGGCACCCCAGTAATCCTCAACCCGCTGATAAACAATGCGACGGCCAGGGTCTACTTCAGCAATTTCGTAAGGGCCACTCCCAACAGGCTTTTCAAGTGTTGCCTGTCGGAAGTCTCTGTCTTCCCAGTAGTGTTTGGGCAGTATGGGAACCTGGCCGATGATTAGTGGTAGTTCACGATTGTTCACATTACCCAGTTGAAAACGTATTCGCTGGCTATCTAGAACCTCAATCTCAGTGATATCGGCATAATAGGCACGATAGAAGGGGCGCCCTTGGGTTCTTAGCCGTTCAAAAGTAAAGGCAACATCCTCGGCAGTAACCGGCTGGCCATCATTGAATCTGGCTTCTTCGCGGAGCTGAAATTCAATCCATTTGCCTTCAGCGTCCAGGCGCATGCATTTAGCAAGCAGCCCATATTCGGTAAAGGGTTCATCCGAGGTGTTGTAAGTCAGGCTATCGTAAAGGTTGCCCAGGCCAGTGGCGGGGGTGCCCTGAATAATAAAAGGGTTGAGGCTGTCAAAGGTGCCCAGAGTTGCCTGACGCATACGGCCGCCCTTGGGTGCATTCGGATTGACGTAATCCAGATGCTCAAAATCAGCCGGGTATTTGGGTTCACCATGCAAAGCCAGAGCAGGTACGCACTCCTCTGCCAGGGCTGCTGAAGTCCATCCAATCAGACCGAAAAACAGGAGAGGGGTCAAAACACCTTTTAAGCCTATGAAGGACAACCTGGTTTCCGGCATGGTTTCTCCTAATTAGTTCCGGGTGACGTCAATATGCAGGGTCAGATTCTGACCGGGCTGCAAATAAGTATTGGGATTGATATTATTCCAGCGGCTTATATCGCTCACTGAAACTTTGAAACGATTAGCAATTCTAGCCAAGCTGTCGCCTGATCGAACCTGATAAGTGACCCTACGCATGACACTGCGGCTATTGTTGTTGGCCAGTGCCTGGGCATTATCTGAACGTGACCAGATCACCAGACGTTGGCCCGCCATGAGAGGGTCGCCTGGTGCCATGTTATTCCAGCTTGCCAACTCCCTAACTGAGACACTGTGGTTTCTGGCAAGTTTCCAGAAGCTGTCACCTGAGCGCACGATATGCTCGACGCGTTCACCATTACGGCGTACATTTTGATGACGCTGCAGTCTCTGGTTCTCGCTAAGAGCATACTCACTGGCGTTTTGGCTAGGAATAGGAATCAACAGCTCACTGCCCGCCCGGATAATATCGCCTCTCAGTTGATTGGCTTCACGAATCATTCCAGGAGTGGTATTGAATCGGTTGGAAATAGTCAGCAGGCTGTCACCGGACTGAATCTGGTAACGTTGCCAGCTCATGCGTCTTTCAGGCGGCAATTCCTTTAGATTTTCTCTCAGCAGGCTCGCATGTTGATAAGGGACCAACAGCTTGTGAGGTCCGTCAGGGCTGGTTGCCCACTGGCTAAAGCCAGGGTTTAGCAGATAAAGCTCATTCATGCTGATTTCAGCGAGCTCAGCAGCCTTGGCTAGATCCAGCTGACCCTGGATATCGACTTCTGCAAAATAGGGTTGGTTGGGTAGCGACTTAAGAGCTACACCGTGTCTTTCTGGATCTCTGACCAGTTGGGATAGTGCAACCATTTTTGGAACATAGGCCCGGGTTTCAGCGGGTAGAGTGGAAAGGTTCCAGTAGTTGCCATCGCCACCACGGTTGCGGTTGTTGCGGATCGCACGATTGACGTTGCCACCCCCAGCATTATAAGCAGCCAGAGCCAAATGCCAGTCGCCAAAACGGTTATAGAGGCGTTCCAAATAAGTTAAAGCAGCATCAGTCGATGCAATAATATCCCTGCGCCCGTCATACCACCAGTTGTTATCCAAACCAAAATAACGTGCAGTGCCAGGAATGAATTGCCACATGCCTGAAGCGCGTCCATGTGAATAGGCAAAAGGATCATAGGCACTTTCCACGATGGGCAGCAGGGCCAGTTCACCGGGAAGTCCACGGCGTTCTATTTCTTCAATGACATGAAAGAGGTAACGGTTGGCACGGGCGGCCACTCTATCCAGATAGCCTGGGTGGCGCCGATACCAGTTGAGTTGAGCCTGGACTCTGGGGCTCTGGTTGCTGATGTCCATGGCAAAGTTTTCACGCAGCCGATCCCAGAGATCGTATTCGGGGAGACTGGCTTCCTTCCAATGACGCCAGTCAGGGCCTTCATTAATAGCCAGCAGGCTGGATAAGCCTTGATGGTCATCGTGAAAACGATAGCTGGACAGCTTTTGGGTGGACTCGAGTTGACTCCACAGACTGGAACCCAAAGCAAGGCGTTCTTGCGCTTCCTGCTCCTGCTGTTGGCGCTCCCTTTCTGCTTGCCGCGCTGCCTGAGCTTCAGGATCCAGCATCAGGCTTTGGCAGCCACTAACGACGAGGCTGATGCCCAAGATTAAAAACAGCGGACAGGGTCTGAAGTTGCAATGTTTAGCCAGTGGCAAAAGTAAAGGCTTTATAGAAATGGGCATAGGAAATTTTTAGCTGTCATCGTTGAGGTTTGAATTAAAAAACAGCTGCCATTCTATTCATGGCAAAGACATCTCACAAGTAATCCCTGGTGAACAAAGGTTAATCAAGCCGAATCCTTCCATTTTCTGAGGGTTGCAAAAACGTCAACGGGCTCTTTTAAAGAGGTTTGTTGTGCCTTGTTGCTGGCCGATTGAATCACTTCAGGCACTTCAACTCTTAAAAAAGGGTTGGTTGCTTTCTCGTCAACAATAGTAGAAGGAAGGGTGGGCTTATGTTCAGCCCTGAGTTTTTCACAGGCTTGATAGCGCTCTTGAAGGGCCTGGTTGCCTGGTTCCACTTCAAGTGCAAACTGCAAATTTTTCAAAGTATATTCATGGGCAGCAAAGACCAGCGTTTTTTCAGGTAACTGGGCTAAACTTTGAAGGGAGGCATGCATCTGCTCAGGTGTGCCTTCAAAGAGCCTTCCACAACCGCCTGCAAAAAGGGTATCGCCGCAAAAAAGCAGTGGGGGTGACTGGTCGGCAATATAAAAGGCCAGATGGCCAAGGGTGTGTCCGGGAACTTCCATGACTTGAACTGTTTCACCCAAGACTTGGAAGCGATCACCAGCGGCCACTTGAAGACTGAGCTTGGGAAGACGATAAACGTCCTGAAAGGATCCAATGATTGTTGTTGAAGGCTGGGCCAACTCTTCAACTCCGCCAATATGATCAGGATGATGGTGGGTTAGGAGTATACCTTCAAGCTGAAGGTCCTGGCTTTGGATATAGCGTTGAACGGGTGCAGCCTCACCGGGATCAACAACCCAGCAGCGCTTGTCACCTCTTAAGCGGAGTAACCAGATATAATTGTCGCTAAAGGCTGGAAGTGCGATAACATCAAGCATGGTTTCATTCCTAGTTTTGTTTATTAGATTACTTTACGGCAGATGTTATGAGTGTGCAAAGTCAGCAGGCGCAACTTAATCAACAAGTTTGGCAGGCTTGGCAGACATTTTGGGCCTCGACCCTGGGTCAAGAAGTCCTGGCGACAGAAACCCGAATGCTCAAACCTCTGTTGGAAAATGCCCGAGGCTACCATCTATTACTGTTGGGAAGCCTGCCAGGTGAAGCAATTTTAAAAGATGCAGGTATTCGCCATCACCTGGAATGGCGGCCTTCATTGGAAGTGGCTGAAAAGGATTCGTGCCTGATTGCTGACCCGGCAGCGCTGCCTTTACCTGATGATTCTATGGACCTGGTTATCCTGCAGCATTCACTGGAGCTTTTTGCCAGGCCTCATGCGCTTTTAAAAGAGGCGGCCAGGGTTACCTTGGCAAAAGGGGAGCTAATCCTAATCGGGTTTAACCCAGTTAGTCTTTGGGGTTTGGCGCGCATGCTACCCGCCTTTATGCAGGCAGAGCCGCTAAGAAACCTCAAACAGGCTGATTTGATCAGTCAGGCCAAATTAGCTGATTGGCTGGAATTTCTGGATCTTAAAAAAGAAAGTGAGCAGCAGTTATTTCATCGTCCTCCGTGTAACCGCTTGCGTATTCAGCAAAAGCTGCGCTCCTGGGATGAGCGGCTGGACAATAAAGACTGGCCCCTGGCCGGTATTTATCTACTACGCATTAAAAAGCGAATCGGTAGTCCTCTTAGACCTATACCGGCATGGAAAAAAACTGGCTGGCTGCCTTTGCAGCCGGTAAGCTCCCCAACCCGCAATAGTCTTAAAAATCGTTAAGCAGAGTTTATGTCAGAATCACAAAAAGTCATCATCTATACTGATGGAGCCTGTAAAGGTAACCCTGGCCCAGGTGGTTGGGGTGCCTGGCTTCGTTATGGCGGCAAGGAAAAAAGCCTCTGGGGTGGAGAAAATCCAACCACCAATAATCGTATGGAGCTACTGGCTGCTATCAAGGCGCTGGAAGCCCTGAAGCGTCCTTGTGACGTTGAGCTGCATACTGACTCTCAATATTTACGCCAGGGCATCACCCAGTGGATGGCAAATTGGAAGCGCAAAAACTGGAAAACCGCAGGCGGTAGTGCAGTTAAAAATAAAGACCTTTGGCTGCGTTTGAACGAACAAGCCAACCAGCATTCTATTGACTGGCGCTGGGTGAAGGGACATGCCGGAGATCCAGGCAATGAAAAGGCTGATGAGCTGGCAAATCGGGGTGTCACTGATCCGCAGATGCAAGAAAGGTAAAAAAGGTTAGTTATGAGACAAATAGTACTGGACACGGAAACCACGGGTATTGACCCCAAAGATGGGCACAAGCTAATAGAAATCGGCTGTGTTGAGCTGGTGGGGCGCAAGTTTACCGGCAACAACTTCCATGTTTACCTGAACCCGCAAAGGGAAGTTGACGAAGAAGCGGCACGTGTGCATGGCTTCACCTGGGAAATGCTTCAGGACAAGCCTTTGTTTGCAGCAGTAGCCGATGACTTCTTGGAATATGTCAAAGGGGGTGAGCTGCTGATTCATAACGCGCCCTTTGATGTGGGGTTTATCGATGCGGAATTGGAGTCGCTGAATCAGGCCTTGGGTGAAAAACGCTATGGACGCCTGGCTGATTATTGCAGCATTTTTGATACCCTGACCTTTGCGCGGCAACGCCATCCCGGGCAAAGAAACAGCCTGGATGCGCTTTGTAAACGCTATGAAGTCGACAATACCGGCCGAACCCTGCACGGCGCTTTGCTTGACTCGGAAATTTTGGCTGATGTTTATCTAAATATGACTGGGGGTCAAACAGCCCTTTCTTTAAGTGATGACAGTGAAGGCTTGTCTGGCAGTCGTTCGGGCTCAACCACTAGCAGAAGGCCGTTGGATGCATCGCGCCCTGCCTTAAAAGTCATTCAACCTAGTGATCTGGAAATCCAGGCCCACCAAGCTAAATTACAAGAATTGCAACAAAAGGCCGGACACTGCCTTTGGATGGAGCAGGATAACTAATGTGGCACTCTTTGCAGGCTGACTTTCCCCAGCAGCTTCCACTGACAGACTTTGAGCGCGGCCCCCTGCGCCCTCAGCCGGGTGAGCCTGTGGCTTTGTTTCACTGGGGAGCAGGGCGTATTCAGGCGGTTAACTCAGCTGAACAACAGCTGCCAGCATGGCTGGAACCCACCTTCTATAACCCTGAAAAACATGCCCGCCTGGTGGTGATGGGACGCTGGAAAGAGCGTCTTTTGCTGATTCGTGTTGCCACACCTGCTGAAGCCAAAAAAGAGGACTGGCCCGGATTAAGAAGTTGGTTGCTTCAGGCCAGTGCCGAAGAGTTTGATCTACTTGCCACTGCAGCAGGCCTGGCCTCTTGGGATGAGCAGCATCGTTACTGTGGACGTTGTGCAACCCCTACACGACCCAGAAACGATGAATTTTCCCGCGAATGTCCCCGTTGTCATCTGCGTCACTACCCTCGGGTCGCTCCCTGCATCATTACCCTGGTTTGGCGTGAAGATGCTCTGCTATTGGCACGTAGCCCACGTTTTGCGCCTGGAGTTTACTCCACCCTGGCTGGGTTTATTGAAACAGGGGAGTCGGCAGAGCAGGCTTTGCATCGTGAAGTTAAAGAAGAAGTAGGGGTTCAGGTCGGTAATCTACGTTACCTGGGCAGCCAGGCTTGGCCCTTCCCACATTCATTGATGCTGGGTTATTGGGCTGAGTACCAGGGTGGTGATATTCAATTGGAAGAAGAGGAAATTGAAGATGCCCAGTGGTTCCCCCTCGACCAATTGCCCGAATTACCACCCAAAAAGGCCATCTCACGTTACCTAATCGATAGCTTCCTGACCTGGCATTCGGGCAGATGACGCTCTGTTTGTCAAAGCATTAAAAGGCAACTCTAAGTCCTGCTAGTGCAACGGAATAGTGAGATGAGTCGGTTCTGGCATCCCAGCTGCCACCTTTGCGATAAATAGCCATGATGTCGAGAAAAGAGGTTACTCTTTGTGTTAGGCCAGCTTGAAAATCATATTCAAGAAATGCATTGGCATCCCAGTTGGTACTGAAAGGTTCAAGCATCACATCAGCACCTAGGTAAGCTTTGGTCTTAGGTGTTAGCAGGTGCCCTAGATGCATGGTTACTCCTATGCCATAGCGATCAATAGGGCCTTCTGATTCATTTTTATAAATAAAAGCGCCACCGGATAAGGCAACAGGAGGGCTCTTTTTTGGTGTGTCGTCATAACTAAAAGTATCTGCAAAAACACCTAGCCGAGTCGAACTGTACTCTTGCTTGCCTAGGTTAACTCCATTCACTTTAAGTGTATCTTCGACTTCAAAATGGCTTATATAGATGTTTTGGAAAGTTTTCCCTTCATCTTGCCATCCACCAAGACCGACTGAGATAAAGCTGGCATCACTGCCTAACATATAGGTAGCAGTAGGCCATCGCTTTATCTTTTCTTTATTGTCGCTATTTTTCTCAGCAAGAGCCAGGCTGCTAAATGAATAGGTTAGTGCTAAGAGCAGTAAACATGATAGATGCTTTTTCATAAATTTCCTTATCTAGGTGTAGAGTGCTGGAGTGATTAAAAGTGAAAGCGCCAAGCAAGAGTAAGCTGCCGATCGTCGTAGTCAGTAAAGGCTAAATAGTAGTTGCGGCGGCTATTGGTTCTGATGTCCAAGGCTGCATGAATGGCGGAATCATTCTTTACATCTAGGTTTAAGTTTTTGTAACCTAGTTTGAAAGCAAGCGAATGATCAAACCGGTAGATAAACCCTAGGTCGCTTCCCCTTCCATCATTGTTAGCACTTGAGCAACTGGATCCACAAGCTTCAACCTCACGCTTTACTCGATAGAGTTTTCCGTATAAATCCAAGTTATTCGATAAAGTTAACTGGGTTCCACCACCATAATAAGATCTTTTGACAGTAAGTTCAGCACCCCCTTCCCTGTCCATAAAATACTCAGTTTCATAAAATGCAAATAGGGGTTTTACAGGCTGTAAAGATATTGAAATGTTGAGTCCAGGTAAGCGGCTAAAGCTCTCTTGGCTTTGGTGGCTGGTTGTCACCTGACTTTCTTCATTCAGTGTTAGGATGCTGAAGCCAAGTTGTAAGTAGCTAAAATCCTTGTTCTCTGAATGGGCAGGTAGCGACAAGGAAATAAGAGTTAAGAAAATTGAGATGGTTTTTAAGCCTGGAATGGATCTGTGCATCCAGCTTCTCCTTATGATCCGGGTTACATCCGTAGCCGCGCAACCTTTGAGTTTCAAGGCTGAGCGCCTTAAGTGATGGGGATGGCTTAACCTATATATCAAAAAGGTATTCTGTGTTGTTGGTCTCTCCTCTAAGGGTCACCTTAACGTAATATAAAGAGGAGAGAAGTATCTTAGATTAAAAATAGAATTTCAAGGCTTGGCCGCTAACCGCGCTTACACCGGGTGATGAAATTTTCCCGTGTATGCTTGAGGTGAAGGTCACGATTGGTTAGTTGCAGGATTTCAAAACGGTCACTGCTTTGTGCGTTGTTAAATTGGTCGGCTTTGAGGATACCCAGGTCATGAAACTGCTGGGCGGTGGCATTGTCGGGTCGAAATTCACTGTTGCGGGTTTCGATGAGTAGATGGCCGTTTTCGATGCTCCAGTCACCATCACCACGAAAGCGATAGAGTAGCTGGTTTCCGGCAAATTCAGCTTGCAGGCTTCCCCCGAGATTAAATTGTCGATTCGGGGAAAACTGGTGCTCATAGTCCAGTTGTACTATCACTTGAGGGTCAGGGTGTAAACGTTGCTGGCATTGCCAAGTGCCTGTAATCTGGCCTGCATCTGCATGTAGGTTGCTTGACAGTGTTCCCAGCAGCAAAAGGGCTGCGCCTGCTAGAAAGGGTTTTGGATGCATTTTGTTCTCCTGGATTGAAGGCCTTTTCTACCATTTTTTACAGGAGGCTGTCAGTCACTTTTATTCGTAGCAGGCTGGAAACCTGACCAATGCTAGGTTACTGTAGTGCCCTTTTGGGCCAGGTTACGTCTGAAATCTAGCGGTTTCGCCAGTTTTCATACCTAAGCTGGTTACTTGGATTGCATCCGATATTTCATTTTTACAGGATAGTCACAGGAATGGGTAAATCACTGGTCATTGTCGAATCACCGGCCAAAGCCAAGACCATCAACAAATATCTGGGTAACGACTTTATTGTCAAATCCAGTGTCGGTCATATCCGCGATCTGCCAGTTAGTGGCAGTGGCAAGACCAACCGCAGCAAAGCGGGAGGCAAAAAAAGCACTACTACGGACAAAAAGAAGAAGGCACAAGAGCAGTTGGTTGCCCGCATGGGGATAGACCCTGAGCAGGGTTGGAAAGCCCATTATGAAATCCTGCCTGGTAAGGAAAAGGTTGTTAGTGAGCTTAAAAAACTCGCCAAAGATGCCGACACCATCTATCTGGCAACGGATTTGGATCGCGAAGGGGAAGCCATTGCCTGGCACCTGCGCGAATCTCTGGGCGGAGATGACACCCGCTATCGTCGAGTGGTATTCAATGAAATAACCAAAAAGGCGATTACCCAGGCGTTTGAAGATCCTGGGCGCTTGGATATCAACCGGGTGAATGCGCAACAGGCAAGGCGTTTTCTGGACCGGGTGGTTGGTTACATGGTATCGCCGCTGCTCTGGTCTAAGGTGGCGCGAGGCCTTTCAGCTGGCAGAGTGCAATCAGTTGCGGTACGCCTGATTGTCGAGCGCGAAAGAGAAATTCGTGCGTTTATTCCCGAAGAATACTGGGATATAGCGGCCCACCTGGAAAACCAGAAGCAAAGCCTCCTGTCCTGCATGGTGGTGAAGAAGGCTGGAAAAACCTTCCGGCCTGGTAATAAAGAAGAAACGGATCAGGCTTTAGCCGAACTCCAGCCAGCCAGCTATCAGGTTGCGGACCGCGAAGACAAGCCAACTTCCAGCCGTCCTGGTGCTCCTTATATCACTTCAACCCTGCAGCAGGCAGCCAGTACCCGTCTGGGCTTTTCAGTTAAAAAGACCATGACTCTTGCTCAGCGACTTTATGAGGCCGGGCATATCACCTATATGCGTACTGACTCCACCAACCTTTCTCAGGAAGCAGTGGAAAATTGCCGCAATTGGATAGGCAAAGAATTGGGTGAACGCTACCTGCCAGAGAAGCCCAACTCCTACTCCAGCAAAGAAGGGGCTCAAGAGGCACACGAAGCGATCCGGCCATCCAATGTTAAGCTGCAGGGCAAAGACCTTACCGGTATGGAAAGGGACGCCCAGCGTCTTTATGAGTTGATCTGGCGGCAATTTGTGGCCTGTCAGATGCCGCCGGCTCGCTACCTGTCATCGACCATGACGGTTAAAGCTGCCGACTATGAACTGAAAGCCAAGGGTAGGGTATTGCAGTTTGATGGTTTCACCCGCATTCAGCCACCTTCTGGCAAGCAGGCAGAAGACCAGGAGCTGCCGGATGTAAAAGTGGGTGAACAACTGAAGCTGAACCAGTTGGAACCCAAGCAGCATTTTACCAAGCCACCCGCACGTTTTACCGAAGCTGCCCTGGTAAAAGAATTGGAAAAACGGGGTATCGGGCGTCCTTCCACCTATGCCTCGATTATTTCCACGATTCAGGACCGCGGTTATGTGAAGCTGGAAAACCGCCGTTTTTATGCGGAAAAGATGGGTGATATCGTCACTGATCGCCTAGTGGAATCCTTTCAGGATTTGCTGGATTACAGCTTTACAGCCCGTATGGAAGACTCGCTGGATGCGGTTGCTGAAGGTGGCGAAGAATGGAAGCGTTTGTTGGATCGCTTCTATGCAGATTTCAAGCAGCAGCTGGAAAAAGCCCAATCCAGCGAAGGAATGCGACCCAACCAGCCAGTAGATACCGATATTGATTGCCCGACTTGTGGCCGTCATATGCAAATCCGAATTGCTTCGACGGGAACCTTTCTGGGTTGTTCAGGCTATGCGTTGCCTCCCAAAGAGCGTTGTAAAACAACTATCAACCTGATGCCAGGGGATGAGTTTGTAGCGGCCGATGCCGATGATGAAGCTGAAGCCCAGGCTCTAAGAGCCAAGCGCCGCTGCCACAAGTGTGGTACAGCTATGGAAAGCTTTATTATCGATGAAAAGCGCAAGCTGCATATCTGCGGCAATAGTCCGGATTGTGATGGCTACCAGATAGAAGAAGGCCAGTTCAAACTCAAGGGTTATGATGGCCCAACGATAGAGTGCGACAAATGTGGCAGCGAAATGCAGCTGAAAACCGGCCGTTTTGGCAAATACTTTGGTTGCACCAATAGTGAATGCAAGAACACCCGCAAGCTGTTGAAAAATGGTGAGCCTGCACCCCCCAAAATGGATCCGGTGCCCATGCCTGAGCTACAGTGCCAAAAGGTTGATGATCACTATGTGTTAAGAGATGGTGCCAGTGGGCTTTTCCTGGCGGCCAGCCAGTTTCCCAAGAAAAGGGAAACCCGTCCGCCCTTGGTGAGTGAAATCAAGCCGCATAAGGATGAAATTGATCCCAAGCATCACTATATTTTGGAGGCTCCTGAAGCTGATTCGGAAGGTAACCCTACCGTGGTTCGCTTCTCACGCAAATCCAAAGAGCAGTATGTTCAGGCTGAAAAGGATGGTAAATCAACCGGCTTCCGGGCTTTCTGGGATGGCAGCCAGTGGCGTATTGAAGACAAGTCAGCAGGTAAAAAGTAGTGATTCAGGCGCAGCGTCGACGCGTTAATCAAAAACTCTATCAGGCTGAGTTGCTGCTTAAAGCAGCTCAGCAGTCTGAAAATGAGTTGAATCTTGTCGCTTGGCAGCAAGCCTGCCATGAAGCTGCTTTGAATGCTTTGGAAGCTGCCCAGTTAGCCTTTCTCAGAGAAGTGGCTGCGGTTTACCGTCTGCCGGTACAGGCAGTTAGTCGGCCTGAGGACTTGCAAAACCTGGCCGAGGAGCGTCAACAGCGGCTCCCTGAGCTGCAACACTTGCAGGGGGCCTGGAGAGACCCGGTCCACCCGTTAAGTCGCCTGGAGCCCGCTTTGAAAGCGTTGAGGCAGACTCCAGCTGCTGATGAGGCGCCTCAAGCGGGCGAATGGATGCCTGAGTTTGCTGAAGAGACCCAGCCCAGCCTGATTCCGCTGGTTGCAGAAGAAGATTTTGCTAGTTTGGAAGAAAAACAGCTGGCCGAAGCAAGTCTGATGCTTAAGGCCCTTAAAGAATTGCTCCAGGAACTGCGTGAACAGCTGCTGGAGCAATAACTGGCGTGCAAGCCAGTAGAAACTATCACTGCAGGTTTTGGTTAAAGCTATCACGAATCAAGCCAACTGCTAGGCCTTCAATGTTCAGGCTGCCCTGGGTCAGATCAACCTGAATGGGTTGAAAGTCTTCATTTTCAGGCAGTAGCCAAACGGTACTCCCTTCCTGTTTAAAGCGTTTGACGGTGACTTCATTATCAATACGGGCAACAACCAGCTGGCCATTCTTAGGCGCTTCCTGAGTGCGATGAACGGCGAGCAGATCACCCTCCATAATACCGATATCCTTCATGCTCAAGCCTTTCACTCTGAGCAGGTAGTCTGCTTTGGGTGAAAAGGAGTTCGGGTCCAACTGAAGATGAAAGTCAATATTCTCCTGGGCGAGCAGAGGGCTACCCGCAGCAACCTGGCCCAAAACAGGTAAACCATCTTCCTTGGGCGGCTCTTTAGGCAAGCGCAGCCCGCGAGAAGTGCCGGGCATCATTTCGATCGCCCCTTTTTTGGCCAGCGCTTTAAGGTGCTCTTCCGCGGCATTGGGTGATTTGAAGCCAAGCAGTTTGGAAATTTCTGCCCGCGTGGGTGGCATTCCTCTTTCCTGCATCGTTTGCTTAACGATATCCAGCACTTCTTGCTGGCGTTTGGTCAGTTTTTGCATGGCTTCAATTCCCGGTAATTGGCTGAAAGGGTATCCAGTTAGATGGATATACAGCTGGTCGGCTGACCAGCACTAGCTTTCTATACAGTATTCTAGCCTGTTACCGGTTGATTAGTAAAGATTAATCGAGCAGCTCAAATACCACTCTGACCTGCGCAGAGATTTCCACCAAGCCAGGTTCCATCACCGGCGCTGATTCGCGTGCGCTAGTGGCGCTCATCACAGCTGAACGGGGCTGGATGCCTGGGCCGGAAACTTCTTCAACCTGAAGTGCCTTACCCAGAGTCTGACCCAAGGTGCTCGCCATGATTTCAGCCTTGGCTTGGGCATCTTCAATAGCCGCCTGCAAAGCGGGATTGCGCTGGCTGGCCGTTTCAGTGCTGTGGTAGTGCAGAGGGCCTAGCTGGGTAGGTTCGCCCTGGCTGATTTTCTCAATCCATTCGCCAGCCATTTCAACGGGTAAATCCAGGATTTTCAAATCGCGGGTTGCGGTATAGCCCACAATTTGCCAGCTTTCATCACGGCGCTGTTGTTTGGGGTGAACGCGGACCTGGCCGGCTTCCAAACGGGCTTCATCCGGTAGTTGGCGTCTTAGGTTGCGCAGCAGATTGCCAAAACGGGACTCCAGTTCCTGTAAGGCCAGGCGGGAATCCTGGTGCTCACTACTGAAGTTGGCATGAATATCAATGCGGTCGGCTTGCAGGGTTATTTTTGCTTCGCCCTGAGTTTTCAAATGGGCTTGGGGTGCCCAATTACCCGCAGTGGCGCTGGTAGCCAAGCCTAGAGTTAATAACAAACCACCGAAGAAGGCTAGGTAGTTTTTCATGGGTTTCTCCTTGTTCACTTAATGATTGATAGCTGCCTGACTGGTCGATTTTAACCGCCACAATAACAGCACCGCAGCAAAGCTTAATCCAATAATCAGACCATACCAGAAGCCTTTGACTCCCTGAGGGCCCCAAGGGTTGTCTCCGAGAGCCAGCCACCAGCCACCACCCAGGCCGAGAACCCAGTAGGCAACCAGAGTAATAACCATAACCACGCGGGTGTCCTTGTAGCCTCTAAGCGCGCCCGCAGCATTGACCTGTAAGGCATCAGAAACCTGGTAAAGCACAGCCAGCTGAATCAGGCTTGCAGCAAGTAGCTGGACCTGATGGTTTTCTGAGTAGAGTTTGACAACCCAGGGTGCAGAAAACCACATAAAGAGCGCTGACAAGAGGGCGATAAGGCTACATAAAAGCACGCCCTGCCAGGCGACTTCACGTGCCAGGGCAGCCTGGTTAGAGCCAAGAGCGTGACCCACTTTGACAGTGAGTGCCATGCCCAGGCTGAGCGGAACCATAAAGATCAAGGTAGTAAAGTTAAAAGCCACCTGGTGGCCGGCTACCACAACTTCGCCCAAACCTCCAATAAACAGGGCAATGGTTGTGAACAGCGAGGCTTCAACAAAAATAGCCAGTCCTATGGGTAAGCCAATCCAAAAAATATGGCCGATAACCTTGAAGCGGGGTGCCTGCCAGGAGGAGAAAATGTTAAAGGTCCGGTAGCGTTGATTGAAATGCACATAGCCACTCAGCAATAAAGCCATCACCCAAAAACTCAGTGCGGTTGCATAGCCGCAGCCAACAGCGCCCAGTTGCGGAAAGCCAAGTTTGCCGTATATCAGAACATAATTAGCAGGAATATTGACCACTAGCCCGAAAAGACTGATGAAAAGAACCGGACGAGCATGATTGAGGCCTTCACAAAGACAGCGCAAGACCTGGAAAAAGGCTAAAGCTGGCAAACCCCAGGTCAAGGCTTTGAGATAGCCTGAAGCTAAATTGGCAACTTCAGGAGTCACGCCCATAAAGTTAAAAACCAGATAGCTGTTGGTCATAACCACCCAACCCAGGAGAATCATGACCAAGCTGACCCAGGTCGCTTGGTGAACCTTCTCAGCAAGGCTTTGCAACTGTTGGGCACCAGCGGCTTGAGCTACCAGCGGTGTGGTTGCCAGCAGGGTGCCAAAAATCAGTAGCATGATGGGCGCGAAAACACTGGTGCCCACGGCGACAGCAGCCAGATCAACAGCGCTGAGCCGGCCTGCCATCAGGGTATCCACAACACCCATCCCGGTTTGTGCCAAATGGGCGCCCAGGAGGGGCAGGGCCAGAAGAAGCAGGGGTTTATTGAGTTGCCAAAAGCGGGAGTTGCGCATGAGTTTTTAAATCAGAAAAAAGTAAGAATCAGCGCAGGATACACTAATTTCCAAAAAATAGACTGTTTGGTCTGCATAAAATGAGTAGAATCAGCGCCTTCAATTGATTGATTTGGTGTGGGATGCATGTTGAGTAACCAAGATCCAGAATATCAAGCGTGTGAAAAGCTGATCAAGTTGTTTGAAGACGTCTTTTATTCGCGTTATCAGACGCGACTAGTGCGCGGTGGCGAAGAACCTCTCTACCTGCCTGCCAGTAAAACTGGCAAGGACCATCAGATCATTTTTGCCCGGGGCTTTTTCAATAGTGCCCTGCATGAATTGGCTCATTGGTGTGTTGCTGGTCAGGAAAGGCGTCAGCTGGAAGATTTTGGCTACTGGTATGTTCCTGATGGACGCTCAGCCGCTCAACAAAGAAGTTTTGAAAAAGTTGAAGTGCGCCCGCAGGCTTATGAGCAGTGCTTTACCCTGGCCAGTGGTCGTCCCTTTAACATCAGTGCCGATAACCTGTCTGGCCAGCCGGGTGATACTCGAAGTTTTGAAGAAGCGGTGCATCAACTGACCTGGAAGCTGTTGTTTGCCGGGCAGTTGCAAGGGCGAGCCCGAGAGCTGTTTGATGCTCTTTGTCAGGCCTGGGATAACCCTTTTGAAGACTGGCAGCAAAGCGCCCGACAAAATCTTGAACAGCGTCTTGCCGAGCTGGCTGCTGCAGAATCAAAGGCCTGCTGAGGGTAGGACGGAAGCCTGGCGGGCTGAAGCCAGGGTGACATGGCTACCGACTTCAAAATAATTATGGCTGGGTGTAATGGCGCAATATTGCACGCCATCCTGCTCCAAAACATAAAGGTAGTCGTGGCCCCTAAACTCACGATCAACGACCCTTGCTGCCTGAGGATTATCACTGGCAGTTAGTTCCAAATCTTCTGGACGTAACGAGAGCTGAACATCGCCTTCGCTGGCCGTATGCAGATTGATATTGCCCAGAGGCGTCTCTGCAAAGCCACCCAGGGCCCGCCCAGGAAGCAGGTTGGTGTGCCCTAAAAATTTGGCAACAAAGGCATTGGCTGGATGCTGATAAACCTGCTGGGGTGTATCCATTTGAATCAGTCGGCCTTTCTGCATCACTCCTACCTTGTCGGCAAAAGTCATGGCTTCGGCCTGGTCGTGAGTGACCAGGATTACTGAAGTGCCAGCTTCCTTGAAGAGGCTACGCATTTCTTTACGGGTACTTTCACGCAGCGCTGCATCCAGGTTGGAAAAAGGCTCATCCAATAACACCAGCTCAGGTTCCGCAGCTAGGGTACGGGCGAGGGCAACCCTTTGTTGTTGACCACCAGAAAGCTCATGCGGATAACGCTTGGCATAATCGGTAAGTCCAACCAGTTCCAGCCACTGCATGGCTTTGTCTTGTTGTTGAGACTTGGGCAGATGGCGCATTGCAAAGGTGACATTGCGCAGCAGTGACATATGCGGGAAAAGAGCGTAATCCTGAAAAACGATTCCGATATTGCGTTTTTGTGGGGGCAACTCAGTGACATCTCTGCGATGCAGGTAAATCTGACCCGCTGTAGGATGCTCAAAGCCTGCCAGCATACGTAGGGTGGTGGTTTTACCACAGCCACTAGGCCCCAGAAGCGCCAGAATTTCACCTGTATAGAGCTGAAAGCTGACTTGCTCTACGGCAAGATCATTGCCTTCCTGGTAACGCTTGCTTAAGCCTTCAACGGCCATCAAGGCTTGCTGGTCGGCTGCAACTTTATGCATCGAATTCATTGCTTGCCCTCGCGATTAAGGACCATGCCTACAGAGAGGCTGGAAAAAATGACAATAGCTGCTGCAAAGGGGGCTGCTTCCGCCATCAGGCCTTCAGAGGTGCGACTGAAAACCGTAACAGCCAGGGTGGTATAGCCGGTTGGTGCTAACAGGAAAGTAATCGGCAGCTCTTTCATGCAGAACAGGAAAACGATGGCAATCGAAGCCAGAATACCCCGCCGCAGGCGTGGAAAAATGACGTGGAAAAAGGTGCTAACAGGCCCATGGCCTAGCGAGAAGGAGGCTTCCTCAAGGTTAGCTCGGGTTTGCATTAAAGAGCTGCGAATCGGGCCCATCGCCAGAGCCAGGGTAGCCAGTGCCCAGGTGAAGATGAGCAGTGCCAGAGTTTGATAGAGGAAATAAGCGGTATGCAGGGCAAAGAAAACCATGGCCAGGGCCAGGGTTAGCGGCGGTAGGGCATAGCCTATATAGGTGGATCTTTCGATAGCTGTGGAGATGCGTGAAGGATAGCGCACCAATAAATAAGCAATAGGCAGAGCAAAACCTGCTGCAACCAGGGCGGCAGGTAGGGCCGCACTTGCCGAGCGCAGGAAGGTGCCGGGCACCTCTAAAAAGAACCTGAGATCGGGTGGCGAAAGAAACAACCAATAGGACAGAATCATAACTGGCAAGCCGATCGAGCTTAGAAAGATCACGGCCAGGTAGACCCATGCAGGTAAGGCCTTCCAGCCCAGTTTGCTGGCGGCCTTGGGTCGGGCAATGCCACTACCGACACTGGCTAGACGTTTACGTTTGAGAACCAGGGTTTCCATCAACACAAAACTGCCTGCCAGAGCCAGCAGCATCAGGGACAGCCAGGCAGCATAGATGCGATCAAAGGCACTGGAATACTGGGTATAAATGGCATAACTGAAGGCTTCATAGCGCATTAGAGCGACTGCCCCAAAATCACCCATGACATAAAGACCAATAACGAGCCAGCCGGCCATCAGGGCAGGAGCCATGTGCGGCAGAAGTATTTTGAAGAAAATAGCTCTTTGACTGTAACCAAAGGACTGGGCGCTTTCTTCCAGGCTGCGATCAAACCCCAGAAAAGTGGCCCTTAGGTTTAGAAAAAGATAAGGAAAGGTATACAGGCTCAGTGCCAGAACAGCCCCGGTATAGCCTTGAATGCGTGGCAATTCCCAGCCAAAAAGCTGGGCAAAAACACCATAGTGCCCACCCAGGCCTAGTAGGGCGTAGGCCATGACATAGCCGGGAACGGCAAGCGGAACCACGGCCAGAATAGTAATCAGCCGTTTGCAGGAGATATCGGTGCGGGTCACTAACCAGGCAGTGGGTAGGGCCATCAGAGTGGTGAGAACCAAAACACCCAGAGTCAACTTCAAGGTATTAAAAAGTAAATCCAGATTACGCTGACGCAGAATCAACTCAGCCAGTTCACCGCTATCTGCCTGAAAAGCCCGTAAAAATAAATAAAAAAGCGGGAGCACCATGGCCAGTGCAGCAACTACAGAAGGGATCAGGATGTAAAACGGCGGTCTTTGCCCCCATATCCTGTAAATGTAGCTAGCAGCACTGGTGGTCATTGAAAGGTTTAGCCTGGCTCAATTCAGTTGGTTGGAAGGGCAGAAATTACCCGGATTAAAGGCACTTAACTCTACTAAAGCTAGCAGATTCATTAAGATTTGTAAATGATAATTATACTCAGATTGATTTGTCCCAATAGGCTTCCAACCGCTGATTTAGGTCTTCTGCCCAGTTTTGCAGCCACTCCTGACTGGCTTGAGCCAGCCCTGGAGCCGAGAGTTCGGTAACGGCTTGTTCGCCTCGCCACTGGTGTTGCAAGAGGCTATTGCCTTGGCTGTTGAGCAGATTGGCCTGCAGGCTAATGATTAGTTTTTCCTGGCGGGTATCCAGATACCAATGCTGAAGATGAACACGTAAACGATAATCGGACCGGAAGCCGGGAGTATCCAGACTAACCGCTTTGGACCAGGACTGGGCCGCCAGATAGTCGGCCAGCAAGGACTGGACTTGCTGGTCTAGGCTTTCTGTCCAAAGATGGCGACTAAAAGGCATCAGCACAAAATCTTGATCCTGATACCAAAGGTCTGTTTGTCTCAGGGGAGAACTGGCTAGGGGTCTTTCCACTGCCAAGCGGATTTGGTGCTTGGGCTCCTGGTCGCCTTCCTGCTGTAGAGTTAAAGCCTGCAACTGAAGAAGTCGTGGTGTCGGCTCAGGTTCAGGCAGTAGCGTGCAGGCGCTCATAGTCACGGTTACAAGGATGACGCCTAGCAGATAAAAAGGTTTCATTCTCCGGGTCCTCGGGGTTGAATCTGATTACCTCTCAGCCAGCTGCCACTTTCCAGCCTTAACTGTTCCAGCAGGCGTTCAGCCTGTTGTAGCGTCGGTGCCAGTTGTCGGGCACTGGTGCTGGTATCTTCGGACAGGTGTTGTAGCTGGAGTTGCAAGGTTTCAAGCTGACGGCTCAGTCCTTTTTCCAGACTGTCCAACTGGTCGGGGAGTTGACGTGCTCTTAGGGTTAACTCATAAGTGAGTTCTTCCAAAGTGGTTGCCAGTTTTTCATAAGTTTTTGGGTTCACTTCCTGCAAGCGCTGCTCAGCCGTTGTCGCCAGCTGTTGGCTGGCTTGCATCAAACCCAGGATTTGTTCACGCATTTCCGGGTTGGTCATCATCTCCAACTGATCACTGACCCGGTTGAAAGATTGTAAAAGGCTGCCAAGTTTGTCACTCAGCTCATCCAGGCTATCGGTAAACTGCACTAAACGTGAAGCGCGGCTGGGTATTTCTGCTGGGTTGTCCCTGCTGGTGACTAGGCGTGTGCCTCTGGAGTTACTGCTTTGCAGCTCAACAAAGAGAAGGCCTGTAACTCCCTGGTGCTGAAGGGTCGAAAAAGTATCTGAACGTATGGGGGCGTTTGCATCCAGCATCAGTCGCAGCTCAACCCGTTCATTGGGGTCATTGACCAAAGAAATTTTGTCAACATAGCCGATGGGAACGCCGCGATACTTAACCTGAGCTCTTTCATTTAGCCCGGAAACCGAATCATAAAAATAGGTTACATAGGGCAGGCGGTCTGTAGAGCGGCTTTCATGAGTCATCCAACTGGCAATCCCAAGACCGGCAAGGATCAAAACAACCACAAAAGCGCCAACCAGCGTGTAATTGATTCTTGGATTCATGAGGTTTCACCTCGCGTCAGCTGACTGGTCATCGCCCGATTGGCTCGGGTATTGGCAAAATAGTGACTGATATCTGGATCCTGATTGTTGATGAGTGTTTTCATAGGCTCCTTGGCTAGCACCCTTTTGCGTCCAATAAAAGCAACCTGATCCGTCACCCGCCATAAAGAATCCAAATCATGGGTTACCAGTATCAAGGTTAGGTCCAGTTTGGCATGTAAATCCAAAATGAGTTCATCAAAAGCACTCGCACTGGCTGGGTCAAGGCCAGCTGTAGGCTCATCTAATAATAGCAAGTTAGGGTCCAGTGCCAGGGCTCTCGCTACAGCAGCCCGTTTGAGCATGCCGCCACTCAGCTCCTGAGGTAGCTTGTGGGCTGCATTGGTTGGTAGTCCGACCAGTTGGATTTTAAGCATTGCTAATTCTTTAAGCAGGCTTTCAGGCAGTTTTTGATGCTCACGCAGAGGCAGCATGACATTTTCTAAAAGGCTCAGGCTGGTAAAAAGCGCACCCTGTTGAAACATCATACCCATCCGGGTACGCATGAGCTTGAGTTCCGCAGTGCTCAGTTTCTTCACATTCTGACCAAAAAGCTTGATATTACCGGCTTCTGGTTCTGTGAGCAGGGCCAGCTCGCTCAGCAAGACTGACTTACCGCAACCACTGCCACCAACTAAGGCCAGCCGCTCTCCCTGTAAGACCTGGAGATTGAGATTTTGATGAATACGCTGCATACCAAAACGGGTTTTGATATTGCTGAGCTCAATAATAGGGCTTGGTTTATCCATCGCTTTACCAGCCTATATTGCTAAAAATGATGGAGAAAACAGCATCGGTTACGATGACCAGAAAAATGGCCTGCACTACGCTGCGGGTCGTGCGATGGCCAACAGCCTCAGCGCCGCCCCGAGCCAGCATGCCCTGCATACAGCCTACAGTGACGATAATTAAAGCAAAAACCGGAGCCTTAACCAGGCCAATCCAATAGTGGGCAACATCAATTTCATCACCCAGACGATTCCAAAAAGCCGTGGGGCTAACATCCAACTGAACACTGGCTACCAGCATCCCGCCACCCAGCCCAGCCAGATTGGCCATGACTGTTAAAAGGGGCAAAACAATCAGTAAGCCCAGCAATTTGGGAATAACCAACCAGGCATAGGGGTCCTGGCCGAGACTTTTCAGGGCTAAAACCTCTTGGTTCATATTCATGGTGGCAATTTGCGCGGCATAGGCAGAACCTGAGCGTCCAGCAACCAAAATAGCTGCAATCAGCGGGCCCAGTTCCCGTAAATGGGTAATAGCAACCAGCTCAACAATAAAGATGTTGGCGCCATAGGTTTTTAATTGCAGTCCACCTTGCCAGGCCACGACTGCGCCCAATAAGAAGCCCA
Organism: Marinospirillum celere; assembly: GCF_900112235.1. GTDB lineage: Bacteria > Pseudomonadota > Gammaproteobacteria > Pseudomonadales > Halomonadaceae > Marinospirillum > Marinospirillum celere. Next base: position 558,319 of record NZ_FOLH01000001.1, read on the forward strand.
TCAAGGCAATAATAGGGACTGCATGAAGGCCATCGCGTTGGATGACATCCAGCACCAGTTTGGCTTTTAAACGTTGGGGGTGGCGAAGCAGGTTGAGCAGGGCAAGCGTTAAGCGACCGAGAAAATCAAGCAATTCACGGCCATGACGAAGGCTATTGAGAGTGCGATAACCCAGATCAGCCAGCGTATTCAGGCGTGTTTGTTTGGGAACCTTGGCCTGGCGTTTATCAACCAGCTCCAAAAGTGCTTGTTGCTCGGTGGTTAATCCTTGGGGCCAGTGGTCTGGGTTGTTGCCAAACAGCTTCATAAAGACCAAAGCGCCGTTGGTATCCATTTGGCCGCATTCCAGCCGTAGCTCGGAAACGGCCAGCTTGTTCAGGCGTTTTTCCAGTTGCAACCATTGTGTGAGTCTGGCTGTGGTCCAGTCTCCCAGAAGGACTGAACCCTCTGCCTGACTTAGAATTCTGGGTTGGCCGGAAACTCCATCCATTTAAGGCTCCACTTGCTTTGCTTGCCTCTATTGTTAATGAAATCCCCTGTTTTGTCAGCCAGCGGTAGCCACTTTCTTGGCCGCAGGCTTGGCTGAGCGCCTGGGTCTGGAAGAACGATTTCCCGGCTTAGCGGGCTGGCGTGCTGGAGGGCTGGCCGCTTGGGGATTGGTCGAATAGCCAGGTGTTTTAGTGCGTGGCAGATTCTGTTTGATCAAACGCTCAATACCCTTCAGCAACTTTTCTTCATCACTGGCGACCAGGGAAACAGCCTGTCCGCTGGCACCTGCACGACCAGTACGACCAATGCGGTGTACATAGTCTTCAGCAACATTGGGCAGCTCATAGTTGACGACCTGTGGCAGGAGATCAATATCCAAGCCCCGAGCAGCAATATCGGTAGCAACCAGCAGCTGAATACTCTTGTCTTTGAAACCGGCCAGAGCCTTGGTACGAGCGGCCTGACTTTTGTTGCCATGAATCGCTGCCGCCTTGAAACCACCTTCTTCCAAGTACTTGGTCAGCTTGTTGGCACCATGCTTGGTTTTGGTGAAAATCAGCGTTTGGCCCCAGCCGTTATCAACCAGCAGTTTGACCAACAGACTTGGCTTTTGTTTTTTATCAACCAGATAAACACTCTGCTCGACTTTTTCAGCGGTGGAATTCTGAGGGCTGACAGAAATCTCAACCGGATTATTCACCAGGCCTTTAGCCAGAGTGCGAATTTCTTTTGAAAAAGTTGCTGAAAACAGCAGGTTCTGGCGTTTCGGTGGCAGAACTTTCAAAATTCGTTTGATATCGTGAATAAAGCCCATATCCAGCATACGGTCAGCTTCATCCAGTACTAAAACTTCCAGATGATCAAATTTCACTGCATTTTGATTATAAAGATCCAGCAGGCGTCCGGGAGTGGCAACCAGAATATCGGCACCGCGACGCAGCTTCATCATCTGTGGATTGATCTTAACGCCACCAAACACCACGGCAGATTTCAACGGCAGCTGACGACCATAGAGAGCCACGCTTTCTGCGACCTGAGCAGCCAGCTCGCGGGTCGGTGTCAGAATCAAACAACGCACCTGATTTGACTTGGCGGGCAGGCCTTTGGAAAGGCGCTCCAGAATAGGCAGCGTAAAACCAGCCGTTTTGCCTGTGCCTGTTTGGGCAGCCGCCATCATGTCCTTGCCTTCCATAATCGCAGGAATAGCTTGGGCTTGAATGGGGGTAGGGTGGGTATAGCCTTGGTCTTTCAGGGCAGCAAGAATCGGGGCGCTTAGGCCCAGAGAGGAAAAAGTCATTGAATAAGGGAATCTCGGTAAAATAGAAGAGCGTCTTGTTAGACGTGGGATCAGCTTACAGTAACCGGCCGCTGACAGCCAGCCTTATTGCTACGACTTATGACTGGCTGGTCTGCAAAAGTCAGGGTGGTATACTTGCGCGCGATATAACAGACCAAGAGGACTCGTTTATGACCGTTATCCGCCAGGACGACTTGATTCAGAGTGTTGCCGATGCTCTGCAATTCATCTCCTACTATCATCCAAAAGACTTCATCGACTCCCTGAATGAAGCCTACGAGCGTGAAGAATCACCTGCTGCCAAGGATGCCATGGCCCAGATTCTGATCAACTCACGCATGTGTGCCCAGGGCCATCGTCCTATTTGTCAGGATACCGGCATCGTCACCGTATTTCTTGAAGTGGGCATGGATGTAAGCTGGGAAGGCGCGACCATGAGTGTAGAAGACATGGTCAACGAAGGTGTACGTAAAGCCTACCTGCTGCCCGACAATGTTCTGCGCGCCTCGGTTCTGGCTGATCCTGATGGCAAGCGTGCCAACACCAAGGACAACACCCCGGCGATCATCCACGTCAAACTGGTTCCCGGTAACACCGTTGATGTTCACGTTGCTGCCAAAGGCGGTGGCTCTGAGGCCAAATCCAAATTTGCCATGCTCAACCCTTCTGATGATGTCGTGGAATGGGTACTGGAACAGATTCCTAAAATGGGTGCAGGCTGGTGTCCACCTGGCATGCTGGGTATCGGTATTGGTGGCACGGCAGAAAAAGCCATGCTGCTGGCCAAAGAAGCCCTGCTGGAACCCATTGATATTCATGACCTGCAGAAAAAAGGTGCCGAAACCCGTTCTGAAGAACTGCGCCTGGAACTCTTCGACAAGGTCAACAAACTCGGCATCGGTGCCCAGGGCCTGGGCGGCCTGACTACCGTGCTGGATGTCAAAGTAAAAGACTACCCCACCCACGCCGCCAACAAGCCAGTGGCGATTATTCCCAACTGTGCCGCCACCCGCCACACTCATTTTGTTCTGGATGGCTCCGGCCCTGCTGCCCTGGAAGCACCCAAACTGGAAGACTGGCCTGAAGTCACCCGTGAAGTGGGTGAGGGCGTCAAGCGCATCAACCTCAACACCGTGACCCGTGAAGAAGTGAAAGACCTGAAACCCGGTGATGTGGTGCTGCTGTCCGGCAAAATGCTGACTGGCCGTGATGCGGCTCACAAGCGCATGGTGGATATGATCAACAAGGGTGAAGAGCTGCCTGTTGATCTGAATGGCAAATTTATCTACTACGTAGGCCCGGTAGACCCTGTCCGTGAAGAAGTGGTTGGCCCTGCTGGCCCCACCACAGCAACCCGCATGGACAAATTCACCCGCACCGTACTGGAAAAAACCGGCCTGCTGGGCATGATCGGCAAATCCGAACGTGGCCCCATTGCCATTGATGCCATTCGTGACAACGAAGCCGTTTACCTGATGGCTGTGGGTGGTGCTGCCTACCTGGTTGCCCAGGCCATCAAAAATGCCAAAGTCCTCGCCTTTGAAGACCTGGGAATGGAAGCTATCTACGAATTCGACGTAGAAGACATGCCCGTCACCGTTGCCGTGGATGTTAAAGGTGACTCCATCCACAACATCGGCCCCGCCAAATGGAAAGAAATCATCGCCAAAGACGCTTCTGGCAGCTGATGATTTGACCCCGCCGACAACCCCAGGGAAGGGGTTGTTGCATCCGAAAACAAATCAAACCCTACCAGGCCCCTCAAGACAAACCTGGAACAGGGGTAAAACCAGCTTGCTCTGTTGCCCCAACTGCCAGAGTCCAGTGGTTAAAACCCCTGGAACAGCAAAAAGGGATGACGCGCCAGAAGAGCTTGCACTAAACAGCAGTTGAGTAGAAGCAGGCTGACTGAACCCTGTCCAGGAAAACAACCGCTTGAACCCGAGTTGACCCATGCCCTTGCGCTCAAAAAGGAAAACCGGTAAAAAGTCAGTAGAGATGATCGCAGAGGCAGCAAAAAAAGCCTGAAAGCGACCAAAAAACAGCCTGAAGGGATCGCCCGCCCAGACAGCAAAAGGCCAGGGAAAGCCGGATCTGAAAAAGCAAACTCCCTAGCCCCCACCTCTGAGCCAGCGGCCGTTCAACATGCGGTTATGCGACAGCTGCGCCGTCCGCATAACCGCTTAAGAGTTAGATTTTAAAGAATGGGATAGCTATGAGCTCAAGCCTGACCCTCCATTTTGATGGAGATATCGTTTCGAATCATTTTGTTTCCGCTCGTACATTGGGAAGGTCACTCGTTCACACACAGAATGCGGTAGATAGGGCGTTCCTCGACCTTAAGTACGGGAACCTCTGGAAGCATGCGAGGATGAAGGCCGATGACTATCACGAAGCTGACTTTATTGCGCTATATCCTGAGGAAGGTGGTTTTGTTCAGAAGTTATTGTCTGATTCTGGTAAAGCGATAGTTGATCGCATTTCTTCTGCGCTTGGCCCCGCAATGGATCGGGTGCTCCAAGAAGGGGAAGAGGTTTCCGATTCGCTCCAGCAACAGGTAACCAATAGAAAAAATCAAATTGAAAATGGGGTTATAGAACCCTCCTCATTCCAATATATTTTGGAGAACCCCGGGAATCATGTTGTTAGAGGTTATGCGGACCGCTCAATAAATAGGGAGATTGATCAAGTTCTATCAATGATTCGCTCGCAAAGCTCTGGTGATAGCCTTCTTGAAATAACTGCGGAAGGCAGTAGAACTGAAAAATATCAATTTAATCGGTTCAGGAGTGTTCGCTTCCACTCTATAATATCAAAAAGGCAGATTGGCGAACCCGTCATTTATGTAGCTAGAATCAGGCAGCTAGATCGGCAACTGTTAAATGGGAAAATAGTCAACCAAGAAAATGACAAAACATTGACGATTAGGTTTGCGGATGATTCTGATTTTTTAAAAGCTCATCCGTACTTAGGGAATAATGACGAAATGGTGTTTATTGGAGCGCCTATCATTGAATATGGTGCTTTCGATCCGAATGCTGGCGACATCTATTTCATCGACCTCATGGGGTCATGATGATTGATCTAGTCGAATCTCTCAAAGAAAAGTATGCAGAAGAAACTGGCTGGTCTTTCAGTTTCTTTGAGGTTGTGGCATTCTCTTTGTATTTGTTTTTTGTGAGCTTCTTGTTTGAAAATGGTGCCGGAGGAGCTTGGCATCAGTTTCTAACTTCAGGGCTTCATGACTTGGCGGTTGGCGACTCATCTATATTTAAAAAAGCCAGCACCCTTGAATACATAATTTCTCTAATGTCATTGCTGATCACAATAACGGTTTACAGATATTTACAGTCAAAAATATATGACTTTCTTTCCACGCTAAGAGATATGAGCGGATATGTTGCGAGACTAAATAAAAAGTATGGCGATGTTGAGAAAAGTGGCCAGGCAATGAAGATATATATAGCAAAGGAAGCGGCAAATGATAAGAAAAAATATATGCGGCAGGTATCGATGTTAAGTGGCCTTGGATTGCTTTCTATTGCAGGTCTCATAGCAACCACGCCTTTCCTTTTTGTTTTGGACTTAGTCAACTATTTTTCAGCTATAACTTGTGTGTTGATATTTTTGGCAGCTCAATGGTTTGCTTTTGTGAAATACACATCGCAAGTGTTGCCTCGGCTAATATTAGAAAAAAAAGCTAGGGGCGAAGCAGTCAAATTTGGTGAGGGACTTCGAGAATAATCTAACAATTCGCGTCACGCGGATGCTGTACTTGCTCCGTTTTAGTGGATACCTTCAATCACCACTGGAGGTGCTACAATGCCGCGATACAACAACCCCAGAAAAACACGCCAGTACAGCTTTGAGTTCAGTAAGCGAGCCAGCAACCCCACCTTGACGACTACTGATAGCTTCCCACCATTTGTAATGGTGAGGCTCTCACCTTTCTTGATTGTGTGGTTTTTCCTTCCCTATTCTGTATATAGGGAAGGACTCAGCTCCAGGGCAGCAGTTTGTGGAGGTCTTCTTCAGTTTCTGCCCTGGGCAACTGCTCGAAGACCCTGCAGAGGTAGGTGTAGGGTTCGATGTTGTTGGCTTTTGCCGTCTCGATCAGGCTGTAGAGGTTGGCACTGGCCTGAGCGCCTTTGGGAGGATCACTGAACAGCCAGTTTTTGTGTCCGATCACGAAGGGGCGGATGGCGTTTTCTGCCGGGTTGTTGTCCAGCGGGATACGGCTGTCTTTCAGGAACAGTGTCAGGTGATCCCATTGATTGTGCAGGTAGGTCAAGGCAGTACCCAGCTTGCCCTTGGGCAGGGTGTGTTCCAGGCTTTTCTTTAACCAGTTTTGGATGGCATCAATCACCTGTTGGGTCTCTTCCTGGCGCTTTTGCAGGTGCATAATGTTGTTTAGCCATATCGCTTACGGTGAGTTCTAATCCATTAATCTTCTGTTAATCTCCTGTTATTTGTAGGACCCTGTTCAGGGTGTATATTGGCTTCCATGCCATGTTACTAGGGATCTGGTGATCCACTAATATTAGGGACAATAGTCTATGCTGCAATCCTCACTGCGTCATCAACTTCTGTTTTTCTCTGCGCTCGGGCTAATTACTGCTGTATTAGCCATTACTGCTTACAGTGCATTCAGCTTGAATAATCTTGCACAGAGTAACCAAGAGCGCTCCGAAAGCTTTTTTACCGAACAGCTTATCAACCAGCTAGAACAGCGCTTGAGCAACGAAGCTCTGGAGATGGAGCAACGCATTGGTCAGGTTGCCGCTGTTGCTCAAGGCTTGTCTGATACTCTCGCTGGCTTGATAAAAGCGGATGCAGCTAGCAAGTTAAGCCGTGAAGATTGGAGCCACTTGGTGCGCCATGCATTGGAAGCTTACGACAGCCCAGTGGGAACCTATCTGGTTTGGGAGCCTAATGCTGTTGATGGCCAGGATGCCGATTATGCTGGCAATCAGCACCATTCTGACGATCAGGGTCGCTTCGGTGTTTATTGGACGCGCAGCCTTGACGGTACCTATGGAGCACGCCCTGTAGCCACTCAAGGACTCGATGACAATAGCACCAACCAATGGGGGTTGAGAGCCCACGAGTGGTATCAATGTCCGCGTGACCAAGGCTCTCTCTGTATTACCGATCCCGGTGTTTGGGATGTACAGGGCACTCCGACGCTCATGGCCTCAGCCGTTACACCGGTACAGGTGAATGGCCGTTTCCTGGGAATGGCTGGTGCCGATTTTTCCATGGCTTTTGCCCAGAGACTGGCGGAACGCATCCAGGATTCTTTGTATGCGGGTCACTCTCAATTAAGGGTGGTTTCTCACCATGGGTTTTTAGCAGCCGACACCGAGCAACCTGATCAAGTCGGAACTCACTACAGTGAAGCACAGGGAATGAGTCAAAGCTGGGATGATCTGAAGGAGCTGGTAACCCAGGGCCAGAAATCCAGCTGGATACAGGAAGGTCACGTTATTCTTTTGGTGCCCATGCCGCTTCAGGAGGCTGGTACGCCCTGGGCAATAGAGTTTCGCTTACCCTTGAATGTCGCTCTGGCTGAAGTAGAAGAACAAAGCCGGCTCATTCAGCAGGAGTTCAATCAGCAAATTCTGATTCAGTTTTTAATTGGTTTGATCACTGCTGCTGTAGCCCTATTGCTAATGGCTTGGGTTGCCTCTCACCTCGCACGTCCTTTAATACAATTGACTCAACTGGCTGAAACCACGGCTGCTGATGGTGATTTGACTCGGCGTTTTGACCTTAACCGTAAAGATGAAGTGGGGCGCCTGGCGCAAACCTTGAATCACCTGCAAAGCAGCACTCAGCAAGCTATTGCCGAAACGGCACTGCAGGTTGATGAAATGGATCAGCTCAGTGAGAAGAATTTACAGTTGATTGAGCTGGTTGATACCACTGTAGCGAATCAGCAGCAAGAGCTTAATCAGGCCGCCAGTGCCCTGGATCAGATTACCGCTGCCGCTACCCAGGTTGCTGATCTGGCAACAAATGCAGCTCAAAGCAGTAGCCTAAGTTCCAGCCAGGTTACAGAGTCGGCCGAGGCAGCGAACAACAGTGCGAATCAGATCACTCAGCTGGAGCAACAGCTTAATCACACACTGGCAACCTTGCAGGAATTGAGCTCGGCTAATGAAGAAATTATTAGCATGACTAGCACCATTAATGAGATTTCTGAACAAACCAACCTGTTGGCTCTGAATGCTGCCATAGAAGCGGCCCGTGCGGGGGAGCAGGGGCGTGGTTTTGCGGTAGTTGCCGATGAGGTTCGTCAGTTGGCCACGCGCACTCAAACAGCAACGGCAGAAATTGACTCTGTACTGGATCATCTCAACCAGAAAACCCGGTCAGTCATTACTGCCTTGAATAAAAGCCAGAGTGTTATGAGTAGCTGCAAGAATCAGTCAGAAGAATCCAGTCGTGCTTTAAGTAAGGTTCAAGCTTCCAGCGATGAGATTGAAGAAGCTTCCACCCAGATAGCCGCAGCAGCGGAAGAGCAAAGTGCAGCCACCCGGACGCTTCTGGAAAGCTTCAAAGACTTGCATCAGGAAGCTAGCCAGCTGACATATCAGGCTAAAGACGCCAAAGAAAGCAGCTCCAAGCTTGAAGAGGCCGCGGAAGCAGTTAAGCAGCAATTGCGTCGCTTTAGATTTTAAGGGCCTTCCAAGCTATCTGATTAGGCCATTAAGGTAGTACCAGCGGCCTTTTTGTTTGATAAAGCGGGACTCTTCCTCTATACACTCAGGGCCCTTGCCACCCTGATACCAGGCTTTGAAGTGAACTCTGCCCTGGGTGCCTTGCTGGCTGTAAGACACGATGTCTAGCCCTTGCCAGTCGGGACTGCTGCTGAGATCCAGTTGTTCGGGGCGGGTATCGGGGTGCCAGGTGGCGAGCAGGTAATCGCTTAATTGCAGTACATAAGCCGTATAGCGAGAGCGCATGAGTTGTTCGGGAGTGCGGGCCGCTTCACCTTCATGTAGCGGTTGACAGCAAAGGCCGTAGTCTTTGTTACTACTACAGGGGCAGAAGTGGTTAGGCTGGGTGACCATAGGGTCTCCTGTTTGAACAAGTTGGTGATCTCTTGAATGCATGAAGATTAACAACTGCTTAAATAGATATAAAAGTAGTTGCTGTGGTTTATACAATGGACCTAGAGTAACACTAAGATTTTATCTTATTTTTCAATCTGGCTTGCCAGACAGAAGGTGCTGAATGGTCAAAGTGATTTCGGTCGATCAGTTGCGTGTAGGGATGTTTATTTCTGATGAAAACACCGAGTGGGTTCCGGAGGGAAATCGAACGAAATCAGGCCTAATTCGCCGCCCTGAAGTCATTGAAAAGATAAGGGCCCGGGGGATTGACTACATTACCATCGATCCTTTGCGTGGCGAGGATGTTTTGGAAGTTGCAGCTAGTCAGCCCTCCGAAGACAGTTTTGGTTGGCAGGCCAAGGAAGTAACGCCCAGGCCTGTTACTAAAGTGGCTGAGGTCATTGCTCAGCAGGAACAGTCCGGGGTGAGCAGCCCGTCAGCACCTCAGGTCAGTGTCAGTTTGGAAGATGAGCAGGACAAAGCTAAACGCATCCATGGTGAAGCCTTAAAGGTTGTCGACGGGGTGATGGATAAAGTGCGCTCCGGCACGAGTATTGATGTCAAGGAAGTAGAGGATGTTGCCGAGCAGCTGGTTGACTCTATCTTCCGTAACCAGAATGCTTTGGCTTGCCTGTCGCGTATTCGTGATAAAGACCAGTACCTGATGGAACACTCCCTGAATGTTGGCATCCTGCTCAGTATTCTGGGTAAATCCATGGGCTTTGATCTGGCAACTGTCCGCAAACTGGCCGTGGGTGGCATGTTGCATGATATTGGTAAAGTCCAGGTGCCGGATGAGATTTTGCATAAGCCGGGCAAGCTGGAAGCCGATGAATGGGAAACCATGAAGTTACACGTTAACTTTGGTGAGGCTTATCTGGATCAAATCGCGGTTGATCAGATGATCATCAAAATTTGCGCCCAACACCATGAGCGACTCGACAGTACGGGCTACCCAAGACGTTTGAGTAAAGAAGCGATCAGCCTTTATGGACGCATGGCAGCCGTCTGTGATGTCTATGATGCGATTACAGCAGACCGTGTCTACCATAAGGGCATGACACCGACTGTGGCTATGAAGAGACTGGTGGAGTGGAGTGATGACCACCTGGATCGTAAGCTGGTTTATCAGTTTATTCGGGCCTTGAGTATTTATCCGGTGGGCTCCTTGGTTCTACTGGAATCAGGTTGCTTGGCGATAGTCATTGAACCTAACCCCATTCAGCAGTCACAGCCGCGTGTAAGGGTGGTTTATCACTCTAAACTTAAGCAGTTTTTACCCGTTGAAGACTTGGATCTTGCTCAGACTGGGGAGGATGAAAAAATCCTTAAGGCTGTAGACCCAGAGCGCCTGGAGGTGAAAATCCCGATCATGGACTTTATTTAGCAAGAATCCAGGATTGGGCTAGTGCATAAATCAATACCAGCAAGGCGGTCAGGGCCAGTAGACGGTTGAGTTCTCTGCTTTGCCAGCGTTGAATGGCCCAGAGCAGGAAAAGCACCAACGGGCTGGTTAGCAACAGAGGGAGCCAAGAGAGCTGGCTGAGTCCAGGGTTAGCCAGCCAGTGAAGGCTCAGGCCGCTGATGAGCAGGCCTTGATAAAGACGTCGGGCATGGGTATCACCCAAGCGGACGGCAAGAGTCCGCTTGGCGGCTTTAGCATCAGTAATGCGGTCACGAATATTATTGACCAGCATGATGCTGGCACTCCAGACCCCCAAAAGGCTGGCATAGATAAAAGCTTCCAGGTTGAGGCTGAGGCTTTGCAGATAATAGCTCCCCATAACCGCTACCCAGCCGAAAAAGATCAGCACCAGGAGTTCACCTAAACCCAGCGAAGCCAGGGGTTTGGGGCCACCACTATAAGCCAGGGCTGCAAGCAAGGATGCCAGCCCCAGAGGCAACAGCCACCAGCTCACCCAGGCTGCCAGCATCAAACCGCTGAGGACAGCCAGCAACAGAATGCCTGCCAGCCCCAGTTTCAGCTGGTGCGGTTGAATTAATCCGGCTTGAGTGACTCTGACCGGTCCCAAGCGTTCAGCTGTATCTACCCCTGAAGCAGCATCAAAAAGGTCGTTGGCAAAATTAACGGCAATTTGCAGGCTGAGTGCGCATATCATCGCAAGCCAAAAAATAAATCCGCTGAAGTTGCCTTCCGATGCTGCCAAGGCGCTACCCAGCAAAATTGGGGCTACCGAAGCCGGTAGGGTTTTGGGTCTCAAGGCCAGAAGCCAGTGGAAAAGCATTAAAATCTATCCTTAGAGAGAGCTGGAATGGCGAGCCAGGGCCGCTTTTTCAGGGAGTTGGTCTTTTTTGTACAGCCAATAGACAAAGCTGAAAGCCGGCAGATTCATAAGGATGCCATACATCAGTGGAACCAGCGCCAAAGCAGGTTCTTGCAAAAGGGTTAAGGCAACCAGAAGCGCGGTGCCAGCATTTTGCACGCCCACTTCCAGGCCCAGGGTTCGCTTTTGTTGATCCTTAAGCCCGGCTTTGGCAGCCAGGAAATAGCCGCTGAGGATGGCTGAGCTACTCAAGAGCAGAATTGCCAGAGCTTGGAAGCTGAATAGATCCCTTGCCAAGTGTAGATGCGTAGCCATAAGGGAGATAACAATCAGGATCATGATCAGGGCTGAAAAACGCCTGATAGCAGGCTGAATGCTTAGCGCCCAGTCAGGAAAACCTTGCCGAACGAGCATGCCAAGTAATACTGGGACGAGGGTGATCATTGCCAGCTGTTGAATGGTTGCACCCAAAGGCAGCAGGAAGCTGTCAACGCGGATAGGGTTGAAGTGTAAGTAACCCAAAAACAGCAAGGGTAGGGTTAGGGGAGTCAGTAGACTGGTAATACCGGTAAGGGTGACACTCAAGGCAACATCGCCCCTGGCTATCAGGGAGAAGAGGTTGGAGGTGGCACCACCCGGACAGAGGGCAACCAGGAAAAGCCCGGCTGCTGCCACTGGGTTTAGCGGCAACAGCAGGATCAACAATAAAGCCAGAGCAGGCAGCAGGAGCAACTGGAGAGACAGGCCCAGCATTGTGGCCTTGGGTGCCTGAATGACTTGTTTGAAGTCTCTGAAAGTTAATCCCAAGCCGATACCGAGCATCACCAGCGCCAAAATCAATGGCAGCAGGGTTTGGGTCACCAGTTGTTGCATGGCAGCTAATCCTTAAGTGCTTGGCTGTTATTGAAAATCAAACTGACTCCAGACTGGGGCGTGGTCTGAGGGCTTTTCCATACCACGAATATCATAATCAATACCGGTATCCTTGCAGTAGGAAGCCAAGCCATGGCTGGCAAGGAGTAAATCAATTCTCAGGCCGCGCTTGGGGTCATCGTCGAAGCCTTTACTACGGTAATCAAACCAGCTAAAAAGCTCATTGTTTTCAGGGTGTTGCTCCCGATAAGTATCGATCAACCCCCAGCTTAACAGCTTTTGCATCCATTGGCGCTCTTCAGGTTGGAAGCTGGTTTTACCCGTTCTCAGCCAGCGTTTACGATTTTCTTCACCAATGCCGATATCCAAATCAGTGCTGGAAATATTAAAGTCACCAACCACCAGTACTCGGTCTTCTGGCGTAAAGTTGGCTTCCAACAGCTGTTGCAAATCTGCATAAAAGCGGCGTTTGGCCGGAAACTTCACTTCATGCTTGATGTTTTCACCCTGAGGAAAATAGCCGTTGATCAGGGTCAAAGGCTTGCCATCCGGACAGAGGTGGCGGGTCGTGATCAGGCGGCGTTGGGCGGTGTCATCATCTGTGGGAAAGCCTTTCTGAGCGGCTTCTGGCTTTTTCAGAGACAGGGTGGCAACACCATAGTGGGTTTTCTGGCCGTGAAAGTCGGCATGGTAGCCGAGGGCTTCAACTTGCTGGAGCGGGAAGTCTGGATCATTGACCTTGGTTTCCTGAAGTGCAATCACATCAGGCTGGTGTTTGTTGATCAGGGCTTCAAGTTGGTGGAAACGGGCACGCAGGCTATTGATGTTGAAGCTTACAATTTTCATGAAGGCGGTTTTTCCCAGTCGCGTGAATCGGTTTGGCGGTGATCAAAACAGAGGATTTTAACATCTTTGTTCTGCTAGAATAGCCCGGTTTTTCGCTGAAGATTAAGAGGCCGTGAGCCTGGAGAGCAGCATGAGCATAAAATCGGATAAATGGATACGCCGCCTGTCGCAGGAAACAGGCATGATCGAGCCTTTTGAAGCGGGTCAAGTGCGTGAAGCAGAAGGCCAGCAAATTATTTCTTATGGCACCTCCAGCTATGGCTACGATGTGCGCTGTGCTGATGAATTTAAGATTTTTACCAATATCAATTCCAGCATTGTTGATCCCAAGAATTTTGACGATAAAAGCTTTGTTGAAGTGAAAGGGGATCGTTGCATTATTCCACCCAATTCCTTTGCACTGGCAAGAACTGTGGAGTATTTCCGCATTCCCCGCGATGTTCTGGTGGTTTGTTTGGGTAAAAGCACCTATGCGCGCTGCGGTATCATCGTCAATGTCACGCCTTTGGAACCGGAATGGGAAGGGCATGTGACCCTTGAATTCTCCAATACCACGCCGCTGCCCGCGGTCATCTATGCCAATGAAGGGGTTGCCCAGATGCTCTTTTTTGGTGGTGATGAAATCTGTGATGTGTCCTATGCAGACCGTAAAGGAAAGTACCAGGGCCAGCGTGGTGTCACTCTGCCCAGAACCTGATCATAAAAAAGCCCGCTGTGAACAGCGGGCCAAGTTTTGCTTGCTCACTTGTTTTTTCAAGCAACCCCTCTGGCGGGTTCGGCTTTGGAACTTTTTTCCAATTCCAGTGTTGCCAGGGTTCTGGTTCTTACTTCTTTTAAGAGGGCTTCATTTTCGGCCAGTTTCTCGCCATAGGAAGGAATCATGGCTTTGATCATGCGCTGGCCTTCATCGCTGGCAAGCAGTTTTGGATGGGCGCGCTCTATCACCTGCAACATGGCTTGTACCGCAGTAGAAGCGCCAGGAGAGGCACCCAGCAGGGCTGCAATGCTCTTGTCTTCGGAAACGATAACCTCGGTTCCAAATTCCAGCTTGCCGCCGCCTTTTTCATTTCTTTTGATGATTTGCACGCGCTGACCGGCAATGGATAGCTGCCAATCTTCTTTTCTGGCTTCAGGGAAGTATTTCTGCAGGGCTTTAACGCGGGCTTCATGGGACTGCAGGGATTCACTGATCAGATAGCGGGTCAGATCCAGATTGTTTACCCCAACCGACATCAAAGGACGCAGGTTGTTGGCACGTACCGAGCAGGCCAGATCCAGGAAAGAACCCTGTTTAAGGAATTTGGTCGTGAAGCCGGCAAAGGGGCCAAAGAGCAGTGCTTTTTTGCCGTTGATAATGCGGGTGTCCAGGTGAGGAACCGACATGGGAGGCGCACCTAGTGGTGGTTTGCCATACACCTTGGCGGCATGTTGCTCAATGACTTCTGGATTATTGCAGATCAGCCATTGACCACTGACCGGGAAACCACCATAGCCTTTGCTTTCTTTAATGCCGGATTTTTGCAGTAGAGGCAGGGCTGCACCGCCAGCACCTATGAAGATGAACTTGGCATCAATTACCTTACTTTGGCCGGCTGCCATATCTTTGAGGATAACCCGCCAACTGCCATCTTTGCTCTGACGTAAGCCTTCAACCGAATGGCTGAGGAAAAGATCAAAGTCTTCCTGCTTGACCAGATTGCTCACCAGGCTGCGGCTGAGTTCACCAAAGTTGACATCAGTGCCATAGGCTACACGGGTAGCAGCAACTTTTTCGCCTGGTTTGCGGGATTTCATAATCAGTGGCATCCACTCAGTAATTTGAGCGGGCTCTTCACTGTATTCCATATCCCGGAAGAGGTGATGTTGGCTTAGGGTTTCATAACGCTTGCGCAGGAAGGCAACATTTTCGTCACCCCAGACAAAGCTGCAGTGAGGCGTTGGGTTGATAAAGTTGCTGGGTGCGGGAAGAGAGCCTTCTTCAACCAGATAAGACCAGAATTGCAAGCTCATTTCAAAAGCTGAGTTGATGTTTAGCGCTTTCGTGGTATCGATGCTGCCATCTTCAAGCTGAGGTGTATAGTTCAGCTCACAGTAGGCGGCATGGCCAGTACCTGCGTTGTTAAGCGCATCAGTGCTTTCCTGGGCGACCTGGTCCAGCCTTTCGACCATGGCCATCTTCAGTGAGGGATCCAGCTGCTTAAGAAGCATGCCGAGGGTTGAGCTCATGGCTCCGGCACCTATCAGCAGCACGTCCACTTGCTTTGCTGTCATCGTCAATTAACCCCATCCAGTTTATTATGGCGGCGATTATAGGCTTCAACCTGCGACAATCAATGCGCCTATAGTGGAAAAAGCCATAAATATAGATTATGGCAAAAATTTGCCCTGTCAGTTCCTGACTTTTGCGTTTTTAAGCGATTTTGCTCTATCTTTTTGCTTTGAAGTGGCTAAAATCCCTGCTTTTCTTAAGTCCTTTGGAGTTTCTGTGCGTCTTTTACACTGCTTGCTTGCCAGCTTGAGTTTTCTAGCCGTTTATTTTTTAGCACCGGTAGAGCGCGAAGTGGCCGCTGGTTTGGCAATCTTGGTCATGATTGCCTGGCTTTGGTTGACGGAAGCCTTGCATGTCAGTGTAACTGCTTTACTGGTTCCTTTGTTGGCAACGGCGACAGGAATATTCACTCTGCCCAAAGCGGTATCCCATTTTGCAGACCCAATTATCTTTCTGTTTTTAGGCGGTTTTGCGCTCGCTGCTGGTTTGCGTCAACAAGGCCTGGACCGTTGGATGGCCTCCTGGGTGATGCAAAAAGCAGGCGGCGAGCTGGGCAAGGCTGCACGCTGGTTATTTGCTCTGACGGCTTTGCTATCCATGTGGATCAGCAATACCGCAACGGCGGCCATGATGCTGCCCCTGGCCCTGGGTTTGTTGGCTCCGTTAGAGATGGATCGTTACCGTTCAACCTGGATTTATGTGCTCCTGGGCGTGGCTTTTAGCGCCAATATTGGCGGTATAGGCACCCTGGTTGGCAGTCCACCCAATGCCATTGCGGCTTCGGCAATGGGTATCAGTTTTGGGCAATGGTTACTTTGGGGGTTGCCCTTGGTGGTCGTCTTCTTACCTGCTATGGATATGATGCTGCGCTGGGTATTGAAGCCTGCTTTAAAAGCCGAAGTGAGTGTGACTGCAAGTCAGGTGGAATGGACGGGTCGCCATACGGGAATGTTATTGGTATTTTTGTTGACAGTTGTGTTATGGGTAGCAGGTGCACCCTTGGGCAAGTTAGTGGGCATCGAAAGTGGCTATGACTCAGCTGTGGCGCTACTTGCGCTGATTCTTCTGCATACCTTTGCCTTGGCCAGCTGGCGCGAAATTGAAAAAAGTGCTGACTGGGGCGTGTTGCTGCTCTTTGGAGGTGGTATTACCCTGAGTGCTGCTTTGGGTGCGAGTGGAGCAGGCGAATGGCTTGCTCAGCTCTTGGGTGGTGCCTTTAGCACCTTGCCCCCATTGTTGGTGATCGGCTTGATGATTCTCTTTGCTCTGGCTCTGACCGAAGTCGCCAGCAACACCGCCAGTGCAGCCTTGTTGATTCCCTTGTTTACCGGCATGGTTCCAGAAATCAGCCCCCTGGTCATTGCGGTCATGATTGCCGTGGCTACCTCCTGCGCTTTCCTGCTACCGGTTGCCACGCCACCCAATGCGATTATTTTCGGTAGTGGCAAGGTGCCGCAACGCTCGATGATCATCAATGGCAGTTGGGTCACCCTGCTGATTTTCCCACTCCTGATTTTAGCCGCAGGCGTGGGCTTGTTGCTTGGTTAACTCCCGGTAAGCCAGGTCTTGAGGCCCTCGGCCAAGGCAGGAGCCAGGTCGATGGCATTGGATGGATGGGGTACCGAATTGCTGGTCACCACCTTCTGGGTAGGGCCTGCTTTTAACAGCTCCCAGGCATTGGCACCAAATAAACCATGCGTACCTATACAAACAGCAGGCTGCATGCCTGCTTTGTTGAGGTGCTCCAGAGTGTTGAGCAGGGTTCTGCCGCTGGAAATAATGTCATCGACCAGGACCGGGGTATGATCCAGGTATTGATCGACATGAGGCACGGAAACCTCGACATCCAGATCGCCGCTGCGAACCTTCTCAAGTACTTCAAAGGGGGCGTCAGCCAGGCGGGCTACTTCAGCAACCCATTGTTCACTTTCACTGTCAGGCCCTAAAAGCAGGGGTTTATAAACCTGTTGGGTAATCCACTGGGCGACACTGGGTGCAGATTGCAGCACCAGGCTTTTTAGGCCGTAGATTTCATCCAGGCTTTGGTAGCGGTGCAAGTGGGGGTCTACGGTAACCAGAAAATCAAAGCTGCGTGAAACCAGGCTGGCAAAGTGTCTGGAAGTGATGCATTCACCTGACTTAAAGCGTTTATCCTGGCGCATATAGCTTAAATAGGGAGCCACCAGGGCAATACGCTTGGCACCGAGTTCGCGGAGCACTTCGGCAGTAAAAATCAGTGGAAGAAACTTGGGGTTGGGGTCGTGCAGGCTACAGACCAGCAAGCAATCCTGACCATTAACCTCGCTTTCAACCCTTAGGTAGCTTTCCCCATCCGGAAAATGACGATAATCCAGATGGCCGGTGACAGCGCCCAGTTCTTCAATCAGGTTGTCGGCAATTGTGGAAGGCGTGTCCTCGGCGCTTTCAAAAAAAAGGTCCAGGTTAAAAATTATAGGGGGCTTGTTCATGCGCTGATTCCAATCATTTCCGGGTGAGCTTCCAGAAACTCGACAGCATACTGCAGCTCTCCAGGGCTATCAGCATGCAGGGTCATCAGTAACTGGCCTTTTTTAATTTCATCGGTTAGTTTGACTTCCAAAGTGACTCCCGCAGCCGGATCTTCCGGCGCACCAGCCAGCTTGGCCAGTTGCGAGAGCTGGCGATTATCAATCGTGGTCACTGTGCCTGGCTTTTTGCTATGCCAGTTGTATTGGTAGGGGGCCAATTCAGGTTCACTGAAACCGCCCTGAGCTTCACAAATAGCCATAAACTGCTGTAAGGCCTTCCCAGTGTCCAGGGTTTCCTTGGCCATTTCCGGTCCCTTGCCTGGCTGAGCCAGCCCAGCCATTTCCAGCAATTGTGCAGCCAGGGTTAGGGCTCTTGCCCGTAGATCCTGAGGCGCATCGGCTTGATTGCGCAATACCGCCAACAGATCCCTGGCTTCCAGTGCCGGTCCTATGCCTCGGCCAACCGGCTGGGTGCCATCTGTGAGGATAACCTGAATTTCCAAGCCCAAAGCCTTGCCAGTGGTGATGAGATGGCGGCTCAGCTGTTCAGCGGCTTCATCAGAACGCACCTTGGCAGTGGGGCCGACAGGTATATCAATCAACACATGAGTCGATCCGGCAGCGGCTTTTTTGGAGAGCACTGAAGCAACCATCTGCCCCTCACTATCCAGATCCAGCATCCGCTCAACACGAATGAGTATGTCATCGGCAGGTGATAGGTTGACTGAGCCACCCCAGGCCAAACAGCCGCCATAGCGTTTCACGACGTCTTGAAGGGTTTCCAGGCTCAGGTCAACCTGTGTCATGGTGGCCAGGGTGTCAGCCGTGCCTGCAGGCGAGGTAATGGCCCGAGAGGAGGTTTTCGGCATGATGGCACCACAGGCAGTAACTATGGCGACCACGATGGGTGTGGTGCGGTTACCGGCGAGCCCGCCGACACAGTGCTTGTCAACTACCTTGGGTTGTCCCCAGTCCAGTTGACGGCCTGAGCGCAACATGGCTTGAGTCAGGGCAATGATTTCTTCCTGATCCAGGTTGTCACCAGCACAGGCTGTAACAAAGCTGGAAAGGTGAACATCTGAATAGCGACCAGCCACGATATCATTAATGATTTCCTGAGTTTGGGCTTCATTTAGACGATTGCCATAGACCTTGTGTCTTAAGTGGCTGAGTGAAAGCACCGGATCCGGGTGGCGAATATGGGCTTCACTGTCCGCAGTGGGCGACAGGCGTGCCCAGGCAGATTCGGATAACCCCATTTCACCGGGATTCAGCAGGCCGTTATCATTGACGATAGAGAGGGTGGCGAGTATTGATTGGTCAGCAATGCGAATTTGTACGCGACTGCTGGAGGTAAAGCCTTCCGAGCGACAAACGTGGCTATTGCGTCGGAGATAAACAACCAGTTCCTGATGGGTATCTATGCCCAGACGGACCGGCTTTAAGCGAAACGCCGGTTCATCAGATGCGACCGTGGCAACCATAAAAATTCCTTGTAAACAAAGGGGTTTACAGCAATCTTAGTCGCACAGGCCTAAGCAGGGCAAGTTGCACCGCAAAAGGTCAGTAGTTTTCCAGCCAGGATGCAGGCAAGTCAGCACAGAGTACCAGCAGGCGATTACTGGTTCCCACGTAGATGGCAACTGAAAGGGTAATGTCCAGAGTGGCGTCTGGCAGGCCAAGATAAGGTGCTGAAACCTGGACCTGACCTGGGTTTTCCAGTGCATCGCGGAAATAGCTGCGTCTTGCCCAGAGGGCGCCGGCACCCCGGTTTAAGGGTGCATAGGCAGGTGTTGGTAGAGGCGCACCGCCTGGATGCAGGTTTTCAACAATTTGTACGCCTTCCGCATCCAACAAATAGATGCGCTCTATGGCTGCATGGGCCTGTAAGGGTTGGGTAGCGGTTTTGAAATCGACATCCTGCTCCAGGCTTTTTGCGGTTTCTTTAAGTAGGGTTTGTAGGGTGCCCTGTTTGCGTGCTTGGGTATGCTGGCGTTGGAGCTGGGCATGAAGGGTATGTTGATGAAGGGATTGAATGCTCTGGGAAAGTGCTTTCTCTTCATAGCTTCCCTCGGGTGAGGGTCGGGCAAAATAAAAGCCTTGGGCAAGATCGCATTCGCTGTCCAGAGTCAGTAGGGCATCTTCTTCAGTTTCCACACCTTCCAGCAATACCAGGGCGCCGGTTTCACGTAACAGAGCAACACAGCGCGACAGCCAGCGCTGGCGTCTTGGGCTATTACGTGCATTGACTAACATCGAGCGGTCGAGCTTGACGATATGGGGTTCCAGCTGCCAAATGCGGTCAAAATTGGATTGCCCAGTACCAAAATCATCGATGGCAATCAAGAAGCCTGCATCCTTGTAGTGCTGTACAAATTCCTGCAAGAGCACTGGATCACTGACGGCATCTTCAAGAATTTCCAGCACCATCCGCTCGCTCCCCAATCCCTGACGCTTGAGAAAGCGCTCCAAAAGATCAGAGCGCAGATTGTTGGGGTTAATGGTTTCGCTGCGTAGGTTTAAAAACAGCCATTGGTTGTCGCTGTTGAGTTGAGCAAAGTTGTTCAGGTGATTGGCAATACACTGGCGATCAAATTGCTGAATACGGTTTTCAAGCTGAGCAAGATTAAAGGCTTCAACGGGAGAGCAAGGCTGATTGTTATCATAAGTAGCCCGCAGTAATGCCTCATAGCCAACCACGCGCCGGTGCGTCAAACTGACTATAGGCTGAAAGTGACTGTTAATTCGCATGGACTGAGGGTTCCCTTGGATGCCGGTGATTAAGTGGTATGGCAGTTCAAAATGAGACATCCGCACAATTTCCTCTGACAATAACATAGAATTAATGGACACAGCTTCTGCAAGAAAGATACCAAGTTATACCAGACCGAAAGGTCGCGTTTGCGACTAGTAAGCGGCACTATTATGGTGCAGCTAGCTCGGCTCAAGTGCTTAAGTGCAACTTGTTGGTGCTTGGAAAGCTGGGTGCAGAAGTAAAAAATTGTAGTAAACTGATTGTCTTTAATTTTTGATCAAACAGGTAAACTTCATGGGACGTGCCTTCCAAAACCGTAAAGAATCCATGGCCAAAACGGCTGCTGCAAAAACCAAGGTTTACAGCAAGTATGGACGTGAAATCTATGCCACAGCCAAATCCGGGGGTGCCGACCCCGAAGGTAACCTGGCTTTACGGGGTCTCTTGGATAGAGCCAAAAAAGATCAGGTGCCAGCCCACGTAATCGACAAGGCTCTGGAAAAAGCCAGAGGTGGCGGTGGGGAAGACTTTGCAGTGGCCCGTTATGAAGGCTTTGGTCCTGGCAATATTATGGTCATTGTTAATTGCCTGACGGATAACCCGAACCGAACCTTTGGTGATGTACGCCAGTGTTTTACCAAAACCAAGTGCAAGATAGGCACGCCAGGCAGTGTCAGCCATATGTTTGATCATAGTGCGATCTTTGCTTTTGCCGGTGATGATGAAGAGGCTGTTCTCGATGCTTTGATGGAAGCCGATGTGGATGTCACGGATATTGAGAAT
Organism: Marinospirillum celere; assembly: GCF_900112235.1. Lineage (GTDB taxonomy): Bacteria > Pseudomonadota > Gammaproteobacteria > Pseudomonadales > Halomonadaceae > Marinospirillum > Marinospirillum celere. The sequence continues at coordinate 579,541 of NZ_FOLH01000001.1, forward strand.
GAAGCAGGCCAGATTACTGTTTTTGCACCCCATACCGATTATGCCAAAGCCCGTCAGGCCCTTTTAAGTGCCTTTGGGGAGCTGGATTTTGATATGGATGAAATTCAGTTCCTGCCGCAGACCACTTCACCACTGAATGAAGAAGATCGCCCGATGTTTGAAAAATTCCTTGATCTACTCAATGATCTCGATGATGTGCAAACGGTTTATCACAGCGCCGAGCTCTAACCTGTCAGGGAGATTTTATGCGTTGGTGGCCCAGGCCGGGATTTTTATTACGTAGCCTGCTATTGGCCTTGGTCTGGTGGATCATCAGCCAGGGTCAGGCCAATTCCTGGTGGTGGGGCCTGCCTGCTGTTTTGTTAGTTGCCTGGATCACTCCAGTATTGCCAAGTAGCCAGCCCTGGCGCTGGCGCCTGTTACCCTTCCTGCGTATTTTGCCCCGGTTTCTACTACTTAGTGCTAGAGGGGGCTGGGAAGTCGCCAGACTTGCTTTGTCACCCCACCAGGCTTTGAATAGCCGCTTGATTGATTACACCTGGTCTTGCCTGCCGCCTGGTCCAGCCCAGCTCTTTATGGCCAGTTTGATCAATTTGATTCCTGGTACGCTCACCCTGCGTTTTTTGCCTGATCAAGATTGCCTGCATGTACATCTCTTGCATTTTCAACCGTCAACCTTGAATCAACTTTTGCGCCTGGAGGTTGATGTTGCCGATCTCTATGGTGTGCCGGTCAGCCCAGCCGTTAGGAGCCGCCTATGAATGCAAGCTTCCTGCTGTTGTTACTGTTGATACTACTCTTAAATGCGGGTATTGGTCTTTGGCGGGTGCTCAAGGGGCCAACGGCAGCTGATCGCATGCTGGCGGTTGAACTGATTTCCACTTCCAGCCTGGTGATGGTACTGCTGTTGGGGGTAGTGACGGCGACGGAAGCCTTGCTGGATGTGGCACTCTTGTTTGCTCTGCTGGCTGCTATGGCGGTTGCCAATTTTGCCACCCGCACCTGGTCGGTGCTCAAACGTCATGGGAAGCTTGATGATGATCAGTGAGCTGCTGCTGGGAATCAGTCACCTTAGTCTGGCTTTTGGGGTGGGCTTTCTAGTTGCTGGCACCCTGGGTCTGCTTCGGTTTCCGGATGTTTATGCACGCCTGCATGCCCTGACCAAGGCAGATACTCTGGGTTTGGGGCTGGTGTGTATGGGCTTGGCTTTGCAGGCACCCAGTTTGGCAATGGCGCTTAAATACCTGCTGATCTGGGTGCTGATGCTGATGGCTTCCAGTATAGGCGCTACCCTGGTTGCAGGAACAGCCTATGCTGCAGGCCTGGAGCCTGACTTGGGTGAACAAAAGCCGGTGCAGCTTCAGGTGTCTGCTAAGGACAAGCCATGAATGAGTATCTCCTTTTTGATGCGCTGCTTGCTACAGGTGTTTTTTGGCTGGCTTGGCAGACCCTTTTTGCAGCCAGTCTGTTTCGTGGAGTCATTAGTTTCATGGTCTTTGGCCTGCTGATCTCTCTGGTGTGGATACGCCTGCAAGCACCAGATATTGCCCTGGCTGAAGCAGCAATAGGGGCGGGAGTTACCGGAGCCCTGTTACTTTCGGCCCTGGGCCGATTAGAAGATACCGACTCACCTTCTTTTCGGGCTCTGCCCTGGCGTTCTTCGGCTTTTTGGTCTGGTGGCCTGGTGTTGCTTTTGATGATGATTTGGTTGGCCTGGGTCAGTTGGGAGCTGCCCGCTCCGGGTTTGGCTGCAGAAGTGGAAGCCGAACTGGACCGTGCCGGAGCAACCCACCCAGTGACGGCCGTACTCTTGAATCTGCGTGGATTCGATACTCTGCTGGAAGTGGCCGTTATGTTGTCAGCGGTTATTTTTATCTGGTCCCTGGGTGAAGCAGTCGTTCCTGAAGCTCCCAAAGCACATTTGCCGGGTTTGCCTGCCCTGGCGACTCTTTTACATCCCATCTTTCTGTTGGTCGCCATCTATTTATTGTGGCAAGGGGCTCACGCCCCGGGTGGGGCCTTTCCAGCCGGGGCAGTCCTGGGTGCCGGAGGCATTTTGACTCTCCTTGCCGGTGGCGTTCACTGGATGCAGCAGGAAGATCATCAGCGTCTTCTGCGTTTGCTGCTGGTGGCTGGTCTAGCCCTCTTCTTGCTCTTGGCTTTGGGTGGTTTGGCCGCCACTGGCGTGTTTTACCAACTACCCGTGGCCTGGGCAGGTGCCTTGATTTTGCTGGTGGAAGTGGGAACAGCCTTGTCGATTGCACTGATGTTGATGGCTTTCTATCTGTATGGGGAGCCCAGTTCATGATGGTGATCTATGCGCTTTTGGCGGCTGCCCTGGTAGGGCTGGCCTTGCTCGGCCTTTTTACCGCCAAGCATTTGATCCGGCGACTGCTTGCGATCAATGTCTTGGGCAGTGCTGTATTCTTGCTCCTGGTGGTTATTGCTCGTCAGGCAGAAGACCTGGACCCAGTGCCTCATGCCATGGTGCTGACCGGCATAGTGGTGTCTGTCAGTACCACTGCCGTTGCCCTGGCCCTGATTTTACATGCGGCCGATGCCCGGCGGCGCCGACAGCCGCAAAAACAAGGAGGTGCTGATGAGTGAGCTGCCTCTGGCCGCCCACTGGCCGCTGGCTTTAGCCCTTCTGGTTAGCTGGCCGCTGATACTGGCCATCTTGGCTTTTATTCGCTTGCTACGCCCAGGTATGCTGCTGTTACTGGGGCTGCCTGTGATGCTCTTAGCCTGTTATGTGACCGTGGCAGGGAGTGCTCAAGCTGTTGATCTGCCCTTGACTTTGGCGGTAGGGGGTTGGGCAACCCCTTTGGGCATTCAATGGCTAGTGGATGAACCGGCGGCCTGGATGCTGGTTACCTTAAATAGCATTAGTGCCCTGGCCAGCCTGGCGGCTTTGCTAATGGGGCGTTCCTTGGGTGGTTCCAACTACTATTGGCCGCTTTGGTGGCTGCTTTGGGGCGGCATGAATGCCCTGGTGATTTCTGCAGACTTGTTTAATCTCTATGTCACCCTGGAACTGGTGACTCTGACTGCGGTGGGTCTGGTTGCTCAATCCCGCAATGATCCTGAAGGCAAGGCAGCCATGGATTATCTATTGGCTTCCTTGCTGGCTTCTTTGTTTTATTTATTGGGCGTAGCCTTAATCTATGGTCAGACAGGCACGCTGGATCTGCTCTTGTTACAAGGCCTGTTGGAAGCCGATGGCCTAACCAGTTTGGCTGCTTTGCTGATGACGCTGGGTTTGTTGCTGAAGGCGGCGGTAGTACCCCTGCATTTTTGGCTACCCAATGCCCACTCCAGGGCCCAGGCCCCGGTTAGTGTAGTTTTGTCATCTGTTGTCGTGGCGGTGGCTGTTTATCTCTTGTGGCGCTTGTGGCTGGGGCCTTTTCTGCTACTTCTGGATCGTGTCACCTGGGCATTTAGTCTGTTAACGGCTTTGGCGCTGGTCTGGGGTGGTGTTCTGGCATTTTTGCAGCCCAAGCTTAAACTGGTTTTGGCTTATTCCACCCTGTCACAACTGGGTTTTGCCCTGATGCTACTGGTCTTGGTGCCTGAGACAACCCAGGCGGTCTGGACCAGCCTGCAAGGGCAGGGTGCCCTGGTCTTTCTGCTGGCGCATGGTTTGGCCAAGGCGGCTTTGTTTATGGCGGCCGGTGCTTTAATACTGGTGTATGGCAGTGATTCTTTAAAGCGTTTGGAAGGCAGTGCCGGTGTCTTGCCTGTTGCCTGGATCGGCTTTGCGTTGGCTAGCATCAGCCTGCTGGGAGCCCCGCCGACAGCGGGCTTCGTTGGCAAATGGCAATTATTGCAAGCTGCTCTTCAGGTTGCTGATTATTGGACGGCTTTTTTGCTGTTGTTGGGAACCCTGCTGACTGCAATCTACTTGTTCCGGGTGATGCAATTTGCCTGGAAAAAAACTCCTAAAGGCTTGCCGCTGCCACGTCCTGATTGGCGGGCTCAATCCTTAGCTTGGCTGACCCTGTTTACTGCGCTATGCAGTTGGCTGCTTGGCAGTCTGATGCTGGGTTGGCAGCCGTTTCAGGTATTTGCAGCCCTGCATTTGGATGCCGTAGGGCAAAAGCTTTTCTGGCCCGTACTCCTGCTCTGGCCGCTGGGTCTGGCCCTAAGCATTTTCTGGCAGGAAGGTCGGCAACTTCAGTTGTTGTTGCTGGTGGGCTGGTTGTTGAATTTGTTGCTTATTTTTGCCCAGGATTTGCTGACCTTTTATATCGCCTTTGCTCTGCTGAGTTTTTTGGGTTGGTGGCTGGTGATCTATTCCGCCACTCCTCAGGCCCTGGCTGCTGGACGCCTGTATCTGGGCATGAGCCTCTTTGGCGAGCTGGCCTTCTTTACCGCCTTGGGGTTTCTTGCCGGCTTTGATTTGTCGATAGCGGCTCTGGCTCAGGAAGATTTACCTTCCATTGCCCTGGTGTTACTGGCCGTGGCCTTGGCAATCAAGGCAGGTATGCTGGGTGTTCATATCTGGTTGCCTCTGGCTCATCCGGTTGCACCCGCACCGGCCAGCGCTCTGCTGTCAGGTTTGATGATCAAAGCGGGTGTGCTGGGTTGGATTAGACTCTTCCCTGAACAATCAGCTGTAGTGTCTTGGAGTGAGGGGCTCTTACTTTTGGGATTGATTGCAGCCTTCTATGCGGTTGTTCGCGGTTTGATGCAGCGGCAGGAAAAAAGCCTCTTGGCCTGGTCTAGCATCAGCCAAATGGGACTCATGACCGCCTTACTGGGTGTTCTTCTGGGTTTGGATGACCCTCAGCAGGAGGCTTGGGTGTTGGCAAGCCTGCTCTTGTTGGTTGCCACCCATGCGTTTGCCAAGGCGGTTTTGTTTTTGGGTGTTGGCCTGGCGCAAAGGGCGCAGGTATCGCAACAACAGGGGGTTAGAGCCGGCCTGCTACTGGCAGCCCTAACCCTGGTTGGGGTGCCTTTAACCGGCGGCTATCGGGTTAAATCCAGCCTGGAAATCAGCTTTGACCTGGTTGGAGTGCCAGCAGGGATTCTTTTTGCCTCCAGCCTGGCAACAGCCATCTTGCTGGGGCGTTTACTGGTCTTGTTGGCGAATCAGCCAGTCGACACCTCTAAGCCTGGTTTATCCATCAGTGAACAGGGGGTCTGGTGGCTGGGTGTTCTGGCTACGGTTGGTTATGGCTGGTTGGGCTCGCTGTCCCTGTTGGAAATCAGTTGGTTTTCTCTTGAGGGGTGGGTTAAAGCCTGGTTGCCGGTTTTGCTGGCTGGGTTGGTGCTTGTTTGCTGGAAGCTTTGGTTGCCAGCAACTTTGCCAAGTTTTAGGTTGCCCTGGCGCTGTCCACAAGTCAATTGGTCGGGTTGGACAGGGCGTTTACAGCGCCTGGAAGATCTGATGCAAAGCTGGGCTGGCGTGGGTTTTCTGCTTGCCGTGGTGACACTCTTGTTGGCTGGTTTGCTGGCGTATTCACTTGTGATCTAACAGGTTATAATGCGCGCTTTCCTAAGAACACTTGAATCATCAAAAAGCGGATAACCGATGGAACGCACCTATACTCTGACTATTTCTTGCCCTGACCGTGTTGGCATCGTTGCCAAGGTCAGTAACTTTCTGGCCATGTATGGTGGCTGGATTACTGAAGCCAACCATCACTCAGATTTGCTAGTCAACCGCTTTTTCATGCGCCACGAAATTCGTGCTTCTTCACTGCCTTTTGGTTTGGATGAATTTCGTACCGCTTTTGGCCCCATTGCCCGCGAATATGAGATGGAATGGGATATTAGCGATTCAGAAATCAAAAAGCGGGTCGTGCTCATGTGTTCCAAAGAGTCCCATTGCATGGTTGATCTGCTGCACCGCTGGCAAAGTGGCGAGCTGGATTGTGAGATTCCCCTTGTTATTTCCAATCATGAAACCCTGCGTGAACTAGTTGAATGGCATGGTATTCCTTTTCATCATGTGCCCGTCCACAAGGACAACAAGCAGGAAGCCTACGCTCAGGTTGAAGCCCTGATTGATGAGTTTGCAGCCGATTGCGTTGTTTTGGCGCGCTATATGCAAATTATTCCGCCTGCTTTGTGTGAAAAATATCAGCACCGGATTATCAACATTCACCACAGCTTCCTACCATCTTTTGCCGGTGCCAAGCCTTACCACCAGGCTTATGAGCGGGGTGTTAAGTTAATTGGTGCCACCTGCCACTATGTCACCGAAGAGCTGGATGCTGGACCGATTATTGATCAGGATACAGTCAGGGTGAACCATCGTCAGACGGCTGAAGATATGGTGCGCTTGGGCCGGGATGTTGAAAAGAGTGTTCTTGCCCGAGGGCTGGCCTGGCATCTTCAAGATCGCGTTTTGGTTTACGGCAATAAAACCGTGGTCTTTAATTAAACGCCAGCGTGTAAAGAAGGTGAGAAAATAAAGTGTTGCTCCAAGGTTTTGCTGTACTTCTTGGCTTTCAATTGCTGGGTGAAATTCTGGTCCTTGTGACCGGGATTTTGGTCCCGGGCCCGGTATTGGGCATGGCTTTCCTGTTGCTATTTCTCTTGCTGCGTCAACAGGTTCCTGAACCCACCCGTCAAACCTCCGAAGGTCTTTTGCGCTATCTGCCCCTGCTTTTTGTTCCAGCTGGGGTGGGCTTAATCAATCATGGACTGCTTTTAAAGCAGGATTTTGGGGTCATTGCCATCACCCTGATTGTCAGTACTGCTTTGACACTTGCAGTTACCGTTTTGGTATTGCAGGGCCTGAAGAAATACCTGGGGGCTAGCAATGATCAGTGAAATACCGGAAGTTTTTTCAGAAATTTGGGTTTTTCTGACGGCTAGTAAGGTTCTCTATCTATTGCTAACCCTGGTCGCCTTTATGTTTGCGGTCTGGTTGAATCGCCGCGCTGGCGGCACTCCCTGGTTACATCCGGTTTTGGTCGCTATCGCACTGATTATTGGCTTCCTGCTGCTGACTTCAACAGCCTATGCGGATTACTTTGAAGGGGCTCAGTTTATTCATTTTCTACTGGGGCCTGCGATCGTTGCCTTGGCCGTGCCGCTTTATGATCATCGCGAGCGCATTAAGAAGGAGTTTCTGCCTTTGATGCTGGCTTGTGTGGCCGGGATTATCACTGCCGTGGGTTCTACTGCAGTGTTGGTTAAGCTTTTGGGCGGGGAAGAGGCCACGCTCATGTCCTTGCTGCCCAAGTCGGTGACTTCGCCGATTGCTATGGGGATAGCAGAACAGACAGGCGGCTTCCCGGCCCTGGCCGCCGGTATTGTTTTGATTACCGGTGCGATTGGCTGTGTTTTGGGGCCACCCATCTTTCGTTTATTGAAAATTCAGGATCATGCGGCTCAGGGGTTTGCGCTAGGCCTGGCTGCTCATGGCTTTGGTACTGCGCAAAGCTTTACGCTGAGCAACCTGGCTGGCGCCTTTGCTGGCCTGGCCATGGGCGTGACCGGCCTGCTCAGTGCTTTTCTGATTCCTCTGTTTGTCCAGTTCCTTTAAGAGCCGCTGCTTAGCTATCCAGGCGTCTATCTATCCAGCTGTTTAGCTCGGTTACACTGGTGGCAATAAAGTCAGCACCCCAGTGGGCTGGGTTCTCATTCAGCCCAATATAGCCAAAGCCTGCAACCAGCGTTTGCATCCGCGCATTAACGCCTGCCTCTATGTCTCGGGCATGATCACCAACATACAGGCAGTTTTCGGGTGGAATCGCCAGCTGGCGGGCTGCAAAAAGCAGGGGGGCAGGGTCAGGCTTGCTAACGCCCAAGTCTTCTGGGCAGACAACAACCTGCGGATGCAGCTTTAAAGCCTTAACCAAAAGGTCCGTGTAGATGCGTGGCTTGTTGGTGACGATACCCCAGGGCAGGGGTTGTTTTTCCAGGCGTTCCAGCAGCTTTTCCAAGCCTTCAAAAACACGGCTGTGTTCGGCTACTTTTTCCTGGTAAAGGTCCAACAGACGCTGGCGCAGCGAAGGGTGATCAGGGTCGCCAACCTTAACATTAAAGCCCAGTTGAATGAGGGCATTGCCACCATTGGAAACCTGATCGCGGATTTTCTCAAAGGGCAGCTGCTCCAAGCCGTTTTCTTCACGTAAACGATTTAACGCCAGTGCCAGATCTGGGGCAGTATCAACCAGGGTTCCATCCAGATCGAAGAGGACAGCTTGAATGCTTTGTTCAGCACTGGCGTTGTAACTCGGAGGTTCCTTTTGTTCAGCAAGGGTTTGCACTACACAGGCTCCAGTATTATTGAGGTTTGCTGACTCGCATCAGGTAATTAACCTGAACATCATGAGGAGTCAGTTTATAACGTTTGGTTAAAGGGTTGTAGGTCATTCCCATTAATTCTTCAACTTCCATACCCGCAGCACGAACCCACTGGCCCATTTCTGAAGGCTTGATAAATTTGTTGTACTCATGAGTGCCTCTGGGCAGCATGTTAAGTACATATTCAGCACCGATAATCGCAAATAAATAGGATTTGGGGTTGCGGTTGATCGTCGAGAAAAAGACGTGACCACCAGGTTTGACCAAGCGTGCACAGGCTTGAATGACTGCTGCCGGGTCAGGTACATGCTCCAGCATTTCCAAACAGGTCACCACATCAAAGCTTTCGGGTTCCAGCTCAGCCAGTTGCTCTGCTGTCATCTGACGATAATCGATTTCCAGGCCCGATTCCAGCTGATGCAAACGAGCTACAGCCAGAGGGGCCTCGCCCATGTCGATGCCGGTCAGTTGCGCACCACGCTGGGTTAAAGCTTCACAAAGCAGACCGCCGCCACAACCAATATCGGCAACCTTCTTGCCAGCCACGCCTGCCTTTTCATCAATCCAGTTGGCGCGCAGGGGGTTGATGTCGTGCAGGGGTTTAAATTCACTTTCAGGATCCCACCAGCGCGAAGCCAAGGCTTCAAATTTGGCAATTTCACTGGAATCAACATTGCTGGGTTTTTCTGCAGAGTTCATGCTTGGGTGTCCTGTGATTGAAAAGACGCTTGAATTCGGTTTTGCCAATACTTGGCTTCATCTTCCAGTTGCTGTAGATCCACGCCCAGCAAACGGCCTTCACTGACTTTTTGCTGACCGGCTACCCACACCTGGTGAACCTTATCGGCCATACGGCCATAAACCAGTTGGGAAATTAGATGATGGCTTGGCCAGCAATCAGGAGTGTCCAGTTTAAGACTACAAAGGTCTGCTGCAAAGCCCTTACGTAGCTGACCGCTATAAGGCTGGCTGCTAAGTGCCTGACCGCCCATTACGGTTGCCATTTGCAGGGTATAACCGGCAGGAACAGCTGCCGCATTTTGATCAACAGCCTTAGCCAGCAGGGCCGCTGTTTGCATCTCAGCCCAAAGGTCCAAATCATTGTTACTGGCCGCGCCATCAGTCCCTAAACAAACAGAAATGCCAGCCTGGCGCATCCGTTCAATGGGGCTGAAGCCACTGGCCAACTTGAGGTTGGATTGCGGGCAATGCACGGCAGTGACGCCCCTTGCTGCCAGCAACTGAATATCTTCAGCATTTAACTGGGTCAGATGGACAGCCATAAAGTTGCTGTCCAAAAGCCCCAGCTTATCCAGGCGTTGAAGAGGTCTTATACCGTTATCTTCTACTGCCTTGTCCACTTCAAAAGCCGTCTCATGAACATGCATCTGCAGACGCAACCCCAGTTTTTGGTTGATTTCAACCAGCTTCTTTAAAGTAGGGTCAGAGACGGTATAGGGGGCATGGGGGCCAAAAGCGACTTCGACCAGGTCTGAATCTTGATGCTTGCTATGCAGGGCCTGTATTTTGTCCAGCGCCTGATCCGGGTTTTCAGACCAGGGGTTAGGGAAATCAATGATCGGAGCACACACCTGAATTCGCATGCCCATTTCCTGAGCGACTTCGGCGGCAACTTCCGGAAAAAAATACATATCACTAAAACAACTGGTGCCACTTAGCAGCATTTCTGCAATTGCCAGGCGGGTTCCGCTGCGAACAAATTCGTCGCTAACATGGCGTCCTTCGGCAGGCCAGATATGTTCTTCCAGCCAGGTCATCAGGGGAAGGTCATCAGCCAGACCGCGAAACAAGCTCATTGCAGCATGCCCATGCATATTGTGCAGGCCAGGCATCAAAAGCTGTTGCTGCAAATGCTGAGGTTGCAGGTGGGGGTAGGCTAGAAGAGCCTGCTTTTGCGGCAGGATATCGATAATTTTCGTGCCTGAAAGAACAACCGCCTGATTTTCTTTGGGCTCCAGGCCTTGGTCTTTCGCCTGAGTATCCAGCGTCAGCAGCCATTGCGGAAAAAGCAGTTGGTCTGCAGTGTCTTTTGCAGTCTTGGGCATGGGTTTTCCGGTATACTTTCGCGCCACGCTGTTTAGTGGCCATTAATGAATACGATTTAAGGAAGTACTATGACACCTGATTCAACCCTGAAAGTAAAGGCAATTGACTGGCGGGAAGAAGAACTTTACCTGCTGGATCAACGCCTTCTGCCCCAACAGGAAGTCTGGGTGAAGTGCAACAGGGTTGAAGAAGTGGTTGAGGCCATTAAAGCCATGCTGGTGCGTGGTGCACCGGCTATTGGAATTACCGCAGCCTATGGCGTTGCCTTGGCTGCCAGACAGCGTTTTGCCGAACAGCCACAAAGCTGGAAGGAAGCCATTCAAGAAGATTTGGCCGCTCTGGAGGCCAGTCGTCCAACTGCTGTTAACCTGGCCTGGGCGCTCAAACAAATGCGTAGACAAGTGGATGCCTTAAAGTCAGATCAGAATCCTTTTGCGCCCTTAGCGGCTTTTGCCAGAGCCATCCATCAGGCTGATCAGGAAGCCAACCTGTTGATGGGTAAGTTGGGGGCTGAAGTGCTGGCATCCAACCAAGATCATGGTCGTGATGTAATGACCCATTGCAATGCAGGTGCCTTGGCAACCGGGGGCTATGGTACAGCCTTGGGGGTTATTCGGGCTGCCTGGGATAAAAAATTGATTGAGCGAGTCCATGTTAATGAAACCCGTCCCTGGTTGCAGGGTTCGCGTTTAACTGCCTGGGAGCTTGAAAAAGAAGGTATTCCAGCGTTATTGCATGTTGATTCTGCGGCGGCTCATCAGCTAAAAACCCACCCTATTAGCTGGGTGGTTGTTGGGGCGGATCGCATTACTGCCAATGGCGATGTTGCCAACAAGATAGGCACCTACCAATTGGCCATTCAAGCTCTGCATCATGGTGCGGGTTTAATGGTGGTTGCGCCGACCAGTACCATTGATATGGAATTGGAAACCGGTGATGAAATCACTTTGGAAGAGCGTGATGCCGACGAAGTGCTTTGTGTAGCGGATCAAAGGATAGGTGCCGAAGTGGCGGTTGCCAATCCCGTATTTGATGTGACCCCAGCTGATTTGGTGGACTACCTTGTTACTGAGAAGGGTGTTATTCATCGCCCTGATAAAGAACAGCTGGAAAAGCTGATGTCACGAAAATCCATGCATTAAACCTTAACAACCCTAAATTTGACGACCAGCGGATACTTCTTTGACTGCTTTTAATACACTGCCCCTGCGCACCGAATTGCTGGATAACCTGGCCAGCCTTGAATACCTGAAAATGACACCCATTCAGGCCGAATCCCTGCCTTTGTTATTGCAGGATAGAGACCTGATCGCCCAGGCTAAAACCGGTTCCGGAAAAACCGCAGCTTTTGGTTTGGGTTTGCTGCAAAAATTGCAGGTAGAAAACTTCCATATTCAGTCCCTAGTACTCTGTCCAACCCGTGAATTAGCCGATCAGGTGGCTAATGAAATCCGCCGCCTGGCAAGGGGCCTGCACAACGTTAAAGTCTTGACCCTCTGCGGCGGCCAGCCTTTTGGTCCTCAAGCGCAATCCCTGAAGCAGGGTGCTCATATTCTGGTTGGCACACCAGGGCGAATTGACGATCACCTGCGCAAAGAAAACCTGCGCCTGGATAAAATCAATTTATTGGTTCTTGATGAAGCCGATCGCATGCTGGATATGGGCTTTCAGGACACTCTGGATGCCATCGTTGAACAGTTGCCTAAAACACGCCAGACCCTTTTATTCAGTGCCACCTTTCCGGAAAAAATTGCCAGTCTGGCAGCACGTTATTTAAACAAGCCGGAAAGGGTCACGGTAGAGGCTGAGCATGATTCCAGCAGTATTCGCCAGCACTTCTATCGACTGAAAAGTGAAAAACAGCGTTTGGATGCACTCCAGCAGCTCTTGCTGCATTTTGCACCGGCTTCCAGTGTTGTCTTTTGCACTACCCGCAAAGAAACCCAGGAAGTAGCCGATTCCCTGGTTCAAGCCGGGTTTAGTGCCCAGGCCCTGCATGGCGATATGGAGCAAAAAGACCGGGATCAAACCCTGATTCAGTTTGCTAACAAAAGCATCAGCATTCTGGTGGCAACCGATGTCGCTGCGCGAGGTTTGGATATTGCCGCCCTGGATGCGGTCTTCAACTATCAGCTATCGCTGGACCCGGAAGTGCACGTTCACCGGGTTGGTCGCACCGGACGGGCAGGGGAGCAGGGTGTGGCTTCCACGTTGTTCACTGATGCTGAAAGCTTTCGTTTGGATGCTTTGGCCGACTACTTGCAGCAACCGATTCTTCCCGAAGATCTACCTGCGATGGGCCAGGGCCAACAAAAACCCAAACCAGCACCCATGCAAACCCTGTTGATTGATGGTGGCAAGAAAGACAAGCTGCGTCCTGGTGATATTCTGGGTGCCTTAACGGCCAGTGACCAGTTGGATGGCGAGCAAATTGGTAAAATTCAAATTACCGCCCGTCGCTCTTTCGTTGCCATAGAACGCCAGCAAGCCCGCTTGGCGCTTGAACTTCTGACCCAGGGCAAATTGAAAGGCAGAAACTTTCGGGCCCGTTTACTGAAAAATTAAGGCAGGTAGTAATCATCTAATACCACGGGTTAGAAACCTTGTGGCAGGCTTAATCCGGGTACAACAACAATAGGAGACCCGGATATGAGCAAGAAAATTCTGATGATCACAGGTGATTTCACCGAAGACTACGAAACCATGGTGCCCTATTGATTAAGTGCAGATCTAGTCTCTCAGCTTGCTTGGCATGGTAAATTGTTGTTTTCGCTGCTAACAGGATGCCTTCATGGCTGTGGCCTTACCCCCTGCTTGGGAAATCAAGCTGAATAAGCTGAGTATCAAGTACGCTTTTCTGAATCGGGTGCTTGCCCTGGTATTTATGCCTTTTATCGCTCGTAGTGGATTGAAGGTGAATTACGACCCTGCCAATTTTTACGCTTATCTGCCCAAAAAGCGCTTTAATGCCAACTGGTACGGTACTCAGTCGGGTGCGGCGATTTTGGGTAACAGTGAGTTGGCCGCGGGTGCTTATCTTTTTATGCTCACCCAGGGCGAATATAGAATGGTCTGTACTCGTTTAGATTACCGTTTTTTGTTACCCAGCAGTGACCCGGTGATTTTCAAGGTGGATCATGATCAGGCCGAGCTGGAAGCAAAACGTGCCGCTGGTGAAAAATTTAGAATGGACCTGACGATCAAGCTCTATCGGGCGTCTTCAAAAACCACGACGGGTAAACGCATAGGCTCAGGCAATATCAGTTTCAAAGTTTGGCCGGTGGGGGAGTAAAGGTGCCTGCATCCCTGTTGTATGCGTTTTATCTGGCTTCTTCCTGGTTCTGGTGTATTGGTGCTTTTTTGCCGGTGTTGCTGCTGCGCGATTATGGCTGGGTCAGCCTGGTTGTTTTTACACTCGCCAACCTAGTGGGTGCGGCAGCTTTTGGTTGGGTGATGAACAGACAACGCCAGCAGGCTTTTTTGGTCACTCATCGCTCGCTGCTCAAGCTATTTTCTCAGGTGACTTTGGCATTTCAGCTGTTTTTTGTGGCCTGGATCAGCACCTTGGTTGGCTGGTGGCTATTACTGGTAATGTTACTGCTGGTTGGTCTTTTTTATCAGGCCAATCGCATCATTACTTGGGCGGCTGTGGGGGTCTTTTTACTGTCTATGCTCTTGTGGGCTAGCTATCTACCCATGAATTTTCAGTTCGCTTCAGGCACCTTACAGCCAGGCGGATGGCATACTTTGCTTCCTTTGGTGTTGGGATTTGCCTTCTCACCTTATCTGGACCTGACATTTCACCGGGCATTTCAACAAAGTCCTCATCCCAAGTTGAGTTTTACGCTGGGTTTTGGTGGCTTCTTTTTCCTCTTGCTGATGTTTGTCTTCTTCTACAGCCAGACACTGATGGATTTGATTGAAGGGAAAAGCCTGGATGTAGCGCTACTCTGGCCGCTAGTGGCGTTTATAGTGATGCAGACAGCCTTTACAAGCGCACTTCACCTTAAAGAAATGCAGCGCTTCTCATATACGAGCTGGCGACCATTGTTGCTACTGGGTGGCCTTTATCTGCTGCTTTTGATCTTTGTGCTGAATGCTCTGGTCAACGAGTCCTTGCCCTGGTTGGATTTGTTGTTTGCTGAAGTAATCTACAAGGGATTTCTTTTCTTTTATGGGCTGGTGGTGCCCTTGTACCTGCTGTTGGGTAAAAACCATTGGCGTTTCTGGGTAACCCTGCTTGTTGCAACGCCGGCTTACAGTTTGGGTTTTTTGGTGGGTGGCGATTTATTGTTTCTGCTAAGTCTCAGCATGGCCTGGATTGCTGTCATGGTAATGCTTTCCAAAGTCGAACGGGATTACGGCATCTAATCCTTACCTTGAATGATCAAGTATTCAACAAGGGCAGTAGCTGATTTTTCCAAATGGATTCCTGAAAGCGTTCACGAAACCAGCCCAGGTGCCCAATACGTTTTTCACCAATATCTTTGGGAGCCAGGAATTTAAGGTCAACCTCTGCCTGGGTGAAAAAACGATGCAGGGACTTAATATTAAGGGGGCTGAGCATTTCATCATCCGTGAAAGCCAGACCATGAATAGGGATCTTCACCTGATCAAACCTTGCCCTGACTTCCTGACCTTCCGCGCTAACCATATACTCTGGGTTTAAGCACCAACGACGCCATTGGCGCATCACCTGGCCGGGCAGATCACCAACCATCTTGAGGCGGCCACCCGGATAGTAACCCAGCAGACGAACACTCACCGGGGCGATGAAAAACCACAGCAGCCAAACAATACGCCGAGTCGGAGCGGAGTTTTGACGCCAGTAGCCGCTACCACTGGTAATGGTGATGGCTTTGGACAACTGATTCACTTCTGGAATCAAGCCCAGCAGCTGGCCGCCAACGCTATGGCCTATCCAATGAGTGTCCAGTTGGGGGTAGTGCTCTCGGGCATAACGAATCACCGCGCTACAGTCCTGTTCCGCCCACTCAATCAGATCCGTTGTGCAATCACGCAGGTGGCCCTGCAGTGAATCACCGGTACCAAAGTAATCAAAGGTTATGACTATTAGCCCCTGGCTTTGCAGAAAACAGGCAAATTTTTCATAGCATCCCTGAGGAACACCCATAGCACCAGCGATAATCACCAGTGCGCGAGGCTCACCAGAGGCTGCAAACAAACGCAGACTGATCGAGCGCTGATCGCGGATACTAAGCTCAAGGGTCTGGTAACGGCTGTCATTGCTAAGAGAGTTCATGGAATAGCTCCAATTAGAAGTTTTTTAGCAGATGGTGAAGAAAACGCAGCACGACCTGAATTTCTTCAGGCGTGAAGCCTTCTGTCAGTGCGGCATTTAACTGATCGATCAGTGGCCGGGCCTGTTGGATTTTGCTACTGCCCAGCTCGGTTAAATACAGGCGTGAAGCACGCTTATCCTGTTCGCAGGGTTGGCGACGTATCAGGCCATTCTCTTCCATGCGACCTGCCAAGCCAGTGAGCGCTGGATTATTGAGATTGAGCTGATCGGCCAGATCCTTCTGTAAGCAACCAGGATTGCGAGCAATCAGAAAAAGGGCACCCAACTGAGTTACACCCACCCCAAGCTGATCACGTGCTTCATGATCAGCGTGTTGGTAAACCCGGTGACGGGCCATGTTAAGCAAATAGAAAAGACGTTGATCCATGGGTTTCGGCCAATTAGTTTGTATACGAACTAAAATATAGTTCAGATCCAAATTAATTGGCAAGGAAAAATAAAAATATCAGAAAAAAGGCTTGCAATTCAGCCGCTCGCACCTATAATACGCAGCCATTGAAAGGCAACGCCTTCAACCGATTTTAGGACTATAGCTCAGCTGGTTAGAGCGCTACCTTGACATGGTAGAGGTCAGCGGTTCGAGTCCGCTTAGTCCTACCAAAAAAATTCTGAGAAATCAGAGACTTAAAAACCGAGCCCAGTGCTCGGTTTTTTCGTTGGGGCTCGATGTGCCCAGATTGTGCCCAAATTGTGCCCATTTCTGACGCTGACCTCTGTTTTTTTACTCAAAAATGACCTTTACACTCATGGGCACGCTTTTGACCTTTACCTGAAATCGCTGACCTCTACCATCAATTTTTAAACTGACCTCTTACCCAATTCTGAGCACACCTTTGGGCACAGAGCCAGTGTTAGCCGATCGTTTTTTTGCACACTTCATATTATGATCAGAAGCACTTGTGTTTTTCATAGGATGAAGAGAATGCCCAGAGCTGCAGTGATTGATTTACCTGTTAAAGAGCGGCGAGGCACACCTGCCCAGTTTCACGACTTGGACAAGCAGACGTTCATTAGTGTACCCCTAGCCAGTCGCAGAGAGCACCCCAGTCTTATCTGCAGGATTTCTGAGAGCGTTTGGCAGAAGGTGCTTCCTGGCGTTGAGAAGGAGCAGGAAACCTTTGGCAAGACGCGCAAGTTTCTGAACCACCTGGTTGCTTTGGGTAGCGATGTTGCAGAATCCCTGGAGCCGGGCAGGGAAGCGCCCATGTTGGCAGGTTTGCTGGATGGGGAGGAATATATCCTGCGTTGCCTGAGAACTAAAGATGCTTTCTACTTGCTGGAGTGATCGGGCCACAGTTTGGCTGGTGCCGCTATTTTTTACTGCGGTGTCGAAGACCCAGCCACAGAAAGATAGGGGTTAGAATGCACCCAACTGTCAAAACTAGCAATGTCATCAAATCGGCACTCATTTTTAAGGCTCTTGCAAGCAAGGTGTACCCTGCTTCTTCATTTAGGCGTCGGTGATTGTCGCAGGCATGACTTATTATTCTATCTGAAGTCTCTATTGTTATTTGTTAACTTAATATCTCTCAATGCTGTCAAGTTTTCTATGACGACTTGGTGCTGAGTCAAGAGGTTTACTTCAAGAGTTGAAAATAAGGAATTTTATATGCCGTCAAAATTATCATCTTTTTTGATTAAGTGCTCTTGTTGCGGGTGGGAGAAAGTGATTGTTCCTAAACAGGATGATTTGGCAGCGCATGAATGTCCTGTCCAGGCTTGCCCTTCTTGTAGCTCAAATTCGACTATAATTGAGTTTTTGCATGAGTCCAGGCCTGGGGAGTAACCATGGCATTTCGTTTTCGTCAGCATCTGCGTATAGCTCCGGGTATTCGACTGAATTTTGGTAAGCGGGGTGTCAGTCTATCTGCTGGTGTGCGTGGTGCCACAGTAACTGCCGGACAGCGAGGCGTGCACGGCAATGTGGGTTTGCCTGGTTCAGGCTTGTCTTACCGCACCCGGTTGGATAAAACTCCGCGTCAGCGCCAAAGAGCTCAGGAAGAAGAAGCCCGCCAGTACCGTCACCAGCACCAACAAGAGCTGCAAGATGGTGCATCTGAAATGGCCCGCGTTCGATTGATCCTGAATGACAAGGGCCAGTTGCGCATTGAGGATGTAAATCACCAAGAAATAACCGGTAATGTACGGCGACGTCTGCTGCAGGATTATCGCGAAGACATTCAGGAGTGGCTGGAAATAGAATGTGAGCGAATCAATGGCGATATGGACCTGCTGCAGAACCTTCATCTGGATACACTTGCACCGGATGCCCCAGCACCCTCTTATGAAATCCTGCCGTTTACTGAGCCAAGCCCACAAAAGCCACGGTTTGAAGCGATTCCCAGTCGACCCACGCCACCACCTGCTTTTGAAATTCGCTGGTGGGAGCGTCTCTGGCCGGGACGAGCTGCCAGTAAAACCCGTACATGGGAAGAAGCCCATCACCAGTGGCAACAGGCGGATCAGCAATGGCAAGTGGATCAAGAGCAACACCGGCTAAAACAAGAGGCTGTAGAAACCGAGTACCAAAAACAAATGCAGGGTTGGCGAGAGCGAAAAGACAAACACCTAAAAGGGCAGGCCGAGGAGGATGCCGCCTTTGCGCAGCGCCTATTAACGGAAACCAAGTTAATGGGTGAGGTACTCGAAGCTGAGCTTAGTGCACTGGACTGGCCCCGTGAAACCCTGATTGATTTTGAAGTGGGGGAGCAGGGTCGTCACTTGGCGATCGATGTTGACCTGCCAGGGATGGATCAGTTTCCTGACAAGAAAGCCCGCCTTGGCGCGCGAGAATTACGCTTGGTGATCACCAGTAAAAGTCAGACCCAATTGCGCCAAGAATATGCTCATCACCTACATGCCGTTCTGCTCAGAGTGTTGGGTACGGCTTTTGCGAGCCTGCCCAGCATTCAGACTATTACACTGTCCGGCTACACCCAGCGTATGGATTCGGCCACCGGGCATGAAGAAGATGACTATCTGATTTCGGTTCGGGTAGAGCGTATAGCCTTTGCCGCCATTAACTTTAACAATCTGGATGCTGTTGATCCCATCCAGGCTCTGGAAGCTTTTGAGCTGGTTAGAGATATGAGCAAATCCGGGATTTTCAAAACAATAGCGCCTTTATGAGTAAAGCTCGCTGCTTCTGCAGCTTTAGCCCGTTTAATAAGCTGCTAAGAAGTGGCGGCAACCCTGGCATTCAAAGCCGCAAGTCGATCGATTTGTTCATCAAGCAGGGGTAGGGCATCTTTGCGATAGGTGTGTAGCTCAACCAGGGCACCCAGCATGTCTTCAAAAGCCTTTTCCAGGGTGTCCAGATCAATCAGCGTGTTACTGGCTTGCTTCTGAATATCCACGCCCTGCTGACGCAACTGCTGTGCGGTGCCTGCCAACAGTTGGTTGGTGGTATCGTTGAGCGCTGCGATCTGATTCAGCACCAGCTTTTGATTGCTGAGGGCCAGAGCAACAGTGACGGCCACCTGCAAGGCGCTGAGAGTGACATTCAGGGCGCGATCCACACCCCGTATTAGCTCGCGATTGTTACGAATAATGATTTCCTGGGCAATAACCCCCTGCTGGCAGACGCTCATCTGCTGCTGAAGATCCAGGGTTCTCTGCCGCAAGGGGAAAAGTAATTCATCCTGCAGCCAGCGTTGCTCTTCAGGCTCAGAGGCTGTCGTGATGCGCTCTTGTAAATGCTGATCCACTTCGCGTGTGAAAAGGATTTGCTGGTGCAGGGCTGTCAGGGTGTCCTTCAAGGCTTTTTGATC
This sequence comes from Marinospirillum celere, assembly GCF_900112235.1. Taxonomy (GTDB): domain Bacteria; phylum Pseudomonadota; class Gammaproteobacteria; order Pseudomonadales; family Halomonadaceae; genus Marinospirillum; species Marinospirillum celere. The sequence continues at coordinate 598,963 of NZ_FOLH01000001.1, forward strand.
CTTGGCCAGTGTCAGGTTATCGCGCTTAAGCCGCTCTTTACCCGCCTCCAGAGCCTCCAGAATCTGATTCAAAGCCTCCTGAGCTGTCTCAAATTGACGGAAATACCGCTGCAAAGGGCTGGGCATTCCCGGCAGACGATTCAGCAAAGCCTGAAAGCCACGCGCTTCCAGTTGCTGCTGCTGGGGATCAAGTGCCTGCATCTTGCGCTGAAGTTGCTCCAGCAGCCGGGCAACAGGGCCACCATCACGTGCAGCTGCGGCCAGTTCCGGCAAAGGTGCCTGCAACAGCTCGCTTTGCTGACGCGCCTCTTGTTGCAGTGGTAGCCCGAGCTGATCAACCGTGTCCCTTTGATCCTGCGTACTCTTTTCCAGTAACTGACTTAGCCAGGCATCCGGTTTAACTTCGGGTATGGCCTGTTGGGAAGCTGCTTCCAGCTCGTCCTGGATTTGTTGGTCGATACTTTCCGGTGATGGCAAAGCAAGCATTTGATATCCTCATCCAGTGTTAGCTCATAACCGAGCGATCGTATTCATTTAACTGCTCACTGAAGCGTTTCAACTCATTGAGAGCCTGGTTGGCCGCTTCTGTGCCCCCGCGCTGATCGGTATTAATGCTGGCCAGGGAGGTCAGGGTGGTATCCAAAGTCGTTAGTGCCATTTCATTTTCTGCCATCAATTCCAAAAGCCGATTGTGCAACTGCTCGATCAAGCGCTGACGATCTTCCAATGCCTGCTTTTCAGCCTGATGGCGAGCCCCCTGCAAGCGTCGTTTGACGTACTCTTGATCCAGGCCCTGCAAACTGCCCAGCAAAGGCTCCATGGCCTCAAAACGATCCACGGCATACTGCAAAGAGCGCAAAGCCAACTGCCGGAGCCGTCGGGCGGTGATTTCATCGGGTTGAAAACGCCTGGCCAACAAGTTCGCTAGTTGCAGGTAACGGCTGTAAAAACGATCCGGCTGCTGCAAGTAAAGCGGCTTTTCTAAAAGCTGGGGGTAGCCTCGCAAAATCTCCTTCAAGGCTGCCAGGCGATGGAGTAGGGGGTCATCCTGGCGTGTCAGGTGACTGGCCTTCAGTTCAGAGGTGCCTCTCTCCTGGTTTTCCTGCATGGCGGCCTGCTTTCTTTTTTCAGCCAGGTCATCTTGAGTTTTGCGCCGCTGAGCATTTAATTCCTGCTCATAACCGGCATCGACCAGTAGTTTGATCATTACTGGCATCAAAACACCCGTTAACCAGCCTAGCAAAGTGGGGCCAAAACCACCCCAAAAGGTACTCACCCCCAGGAAAAAACTAATCACGGGCAGCATAAAGGCATAGGTGCCGATCACCCGGAAGCGGCCAGGGTTCCTGTGCTTAGGCAGTACCCAGCCGGGGTTATAAATCCCCAGCATCAGCATGACAGGGCTAATCATAAACAAACCCAGCGCCATGCCTTGCAGAAAAAATGACATTCAAACCCTGCCTGTTTTATCGAAGCCCGATGCGATTCAAAACCTCAGGCAAGTTAGCAATCCAGCGGGTGTGTCCCTCAACCAGATCGGAAAAGTCATGATTGACGGTCGGGCCAACTGCCTCACCCAACCCCGCAGGACGCGACATACCCAGGTTAACCCATTGGTACAAATGTTTGAGAATATAATCCTTGTCCGAGTAGCAGTTATGCAACTGACCTTGCACCGCAGAGGCGGCTTTACACCACTTCTTCTCTTTACTACGGCCAACCGCACCGCCAAGCAGTACCGCATGATCAACCCAGGGCTTAGGCTGAGCAGCCAGAGCCAGAAGTGCAGAAAACACAACTCGCGCACCGAGTGAATGGCCAATTAAAGTCACCGGCACACCTTGCTCGCGAATTTGCACAGCCAGCTTCTGACCGGCAAGCTGAGCATTCAACATCGCCGTATGCCAGGGGTTGATCGCCAAACGCACCAGCCGCTGCGCACCTTTGGCAGAAGCAAGGGCAGCGCCAAACTCCACAAGCTCCTTTTTGGACTTGGACTCCCAGGTAAAATAGTGAACAGGCGTAGTCTGCCTGAAGGCAGAAAGGGCTTCCAGCCAATCTTTGGCTTCCTGATCGTCCTGCGTTAAAAAACCATTAACAATAATAACGCGATGAGCACTATCAGAGCTGCCAGGTCGGCAAGGGATAATGCGGTGCCGGGTCGATATAGCCAAAGGCTTGGGCTTAGAAAAGCTGGTTTGGTTCATCTCACATCCTGTTGAGGCAAGCTGCTCTATTTAAAGCATAAGCTGATTGATCAATGCAATATTACCGGATAAAGCGACATTGAATGTCGTTTTGCTGCTATATTTTTACGTAAAACTAAAGAACGACACCTCATAACGTTTTACATGTTTATTTTAGGCATTATAGTCTTTAGAGTGTTCCCTACCCAGACAAGGAGATTAAGGAATGTCGGAAAGCAAGGACACACTGCTCAGGTTGCTCACCACCTTGCAGTTAATACCTCGCCACCCCGGACGCATTGCCACAACAACACTGCAAGGCAAGCTTGCCGACCGTGGATTTAGTATTGACCTGCGCTCACTCCAGCGTGATCTTAAAGAAAAACTGTCCAGTCACTTTCCGCTGATCTGTGATGAATCGGTGCGCCCGTTTCGCTGGAGCTTCATTGCTGATGCCCAGATCAATCTGCCCGAGCTCGACACTCCCGCAGCTCTGACCCTCTGCCTTGCAGAAGAACAACTGAGAAGCCTGTTGCCAGCCAGCGTTGCTGACCAGCTCAAGCCACAGTTTCAAGCCGCTCGTCAGCATCTCGATAGCCTAGAACATAACCAGCTGGCAGGCTGGGCCAAGCGGGTACGGGCACTACCCAACGGCAAGGCTTTAATCCCAGCCCCCTTAAAAGATGAAATCTGGTCGAAAGTTAGCGAAGCCCTCTTGCATCAGCAACAGCTTGAAGTGACCTACCTAAGCCGCGCCCAGCAAAAAGCCAAGACTTTTACCCTGCATCCAGTTGGACTGGTGTCACGCTATTCGCTCAGCTACCTGATTGCTCAGGTCGAAGGTTATGACAACCTGCGCCACTTTGCCTTGCACCGATTACAGAGTGCGACCTTGTTAGATCGGCCCAGCAACCCTCATCCTGAATTTGATTTAGACGCCTACATTCAAAGCGGTGCTTTGACCTGGAAAACAGAGGAAGGCACTACCCAGCTGATTGCCGATGTTCACCCGCAACTGGCTTGGATCTTAAAAGAAACCCCGTTGAGCGAAGAACAAACCCTCGCCCCGATAAAAGGGAGTGAATGGGAGCGGCTGGAAGCCAATGTAGTGCAGGACAAAGAAACCCTCTGGTGGATTCATGGGCTGAATGACAAGATTCATGTTCATGAGCCCCAGGAGTGGGTGGAGGAGATTAAACAAACACTTAGCAAGCTTAACGATTTCTACGGGATGGCAGTTAAGTGATTAAATCATAATGCACTCTAATGTATCTAAGGCGACACAAAATGACGCTTAAGTATCGATAATGGTCGTTATAGCATCTCTTGGGTGCTGGTCACTAAAAGTCGAAAAGGAGTCTTACTATGATTCGTGATAGTTCGTGTACTCTGGCTGCAATGCTTGGTGCTGCGGTTGGTGCAGGCCTCACCTACATAATACTGAAAGAGAAAGATGCTTTAAAAAACCCGGATGAGTTTGAAGAAGCTTGTGAAAAGGGCCTGAAAGTCATTGATGATGTTTGCGATGAACTGGAAGAGGGCATTGAGAAGCTTGCAGATGCAGTCGAACAGGCATGGAATGCAAAAGACACCCCAAACCCATCAGATGGCCAAACGAAGCCTGAATGAAAAGGATAATTTCATGCCAATACCCCTGCAGCCCTATACCTTTCACTGTCTGTCGTGTGGTTGGAAAAAAAGGTTCGCACCCTATAGTGATGTGCTGACACCTGAAGAGTGGCCAACTAAGTGCCCTAAGTGCGGCAGCCCAATGCTAAAGCGCGTTGTAGAAGAGCCGAAAGGGCCTGCAGGGTTATTAAAGCGATTACTGTCTTCAATATCAAAATGACGTGCCAATTCCTCTGCTCTAATAGCTGACAAGCCTTTTTCTATGTCGTATGATGCCTGCATCTATAGGAAACCCGCCGACAAGGGAACGGAAGCATGTCGCATCTAGCTTCAGCTCGAAACAACGCAGCCATTTCCTCACCTAATGAAACAGACGCGCGCGTATTGGTATGCGACTGTGAATGGGTTGTACGCCGTGTTGATCCCACAAATGATGATGGCTTGTCGGAGTTGGTTAGTGTTAAAAGCGCTCAGTGCCTCTTAGACCACATTACAACAAAGGTCTACCAAAGGCACCCACCAAGCTATCCAAACACCCGACCAAACAGCACAAAATATCTCCTTGGCTGGGAAGTCACCCAACACTTACAAGCCAACAGTATCAGCAAAACTTGGCACGACGTCACCCTGCACGAATGCCCAACAGAACGCGCCGTCCACTACCCTGCACTCTTCTTCGAACCTAACCGGGAAGAATGCTGCAGGATGGCCTGGGATTTTTTTAACAAGAGCACTGTTAGAGGAGTAAAAAAATGCCACTTCCTATAATACCCATCGCTTTATGGGGCGCAGGCGCTGCAGTTGTTGCAGCTGCAAGCTACTATTTATTTTCAGATTCGGATGAAAGCGAAAATAAAAAAGAAATTAATAATAAAGTCTTGGTTACAGGTCCGAAGGAATCTGGAAAAACTACGCTGATAAACTACATTGCGAATGGTGAGAATAAACTTAAGATACAAGCTGGCAATAACGCCATTATTAATATTGAGATAGATGAGTGGTCATTTGATAAAGAAAATGATGCTAGTGAGCTTAAAAAAAAGGTGGCTAACTCAGAAACAGTTGTTTATGTTGTTCGGTATGATGCATTTGAAGGTAATAAAAATCAGTATAGTCGCTTTAAGAGTGATTTTTATCACATTGGAAAGCAAGTGGGTCATGATGAAGGTGACGCAGATTATAAGATTTTGCTGATTGTTACTCACTGTGAGAAGCCGTTACACAATAAAAGTAACATTAATAGCTTTGATGATGTTCATTCAGCAATAACAAAACTTCCTGATTTTGAAAAAGCTGTAGCCCAGGTTTCAGCATGTGACCTAAAAGTAGTTTGCGGCTCGATGAAGAAAGAAAAATATGTGAAAGCGTTGATCGAAAAAATAGAAAATCATTTGAAGGGGTGAGGCGATAATGAATGAACTAGAAGCAAATCCTTATAAGCGCCGCGTTCTTTTGGTTTTACGCGAACATGAGCTTGAAGAGCTAAGGTCGAGCCAGGAAGCTAAAGATTTACTTGCGCCAGATGAGATTTCTTATTATAAATATGATGAAGATCAGGTTTACAAAAACCCGCCTAAAAATCCAATCCTACTTGATTTGATTGAAAAAGATTTGCTGAGACCGGGTAAGATTCTAGTACAAAACCCATTTGAAATGGATTCATATGGATTTCGTGAAGAAGCTCTGCCGCAGTTTGCTGTGAGAAAAAACTACTTATTTTTAGAGCTTTGCCAACTGCTTGGTGCTAAGAAAGTAGAAGTGAGTCAAGTTGATATCGCTACTAATGACTCTAAGGCACTAGCTAGTGTGTCCGCTCATGCTGTAACACCAAAAGGAAAAATCGGTGGTGGCATTAAAGGTAAGTTCACTACACAAGAAAAACTTAAAAACCTTTTAGAGATGGGGGCTACTTTTGAAGGTGGCGAAGCACAAATAGATGCAGCTAGAAAGCTGATTTATAAATATAAGCTGAGCCAAGATGAGAACTTCATGAACTTGCTGAGCCTGCGCTCCAATTCGAATAATTTAGTGAGAGAAAGGTCTTTGAAAATAAATATATCCTCAGAATCAAGAAGAAATATTGAGCTGGCAGCTAATATTGATATGACTTCGTTATTTGGAGCCAAGGCTGAGGCTAGCATGGAGACTGAAGGATATTTTGATGTTGAGCTGTTAGCTCATGTTGTCTTTTGAATTGTGCAGCACATAAATTAAATTCTATATAAAATTGAGATTCATGAATAAAAATGAAAAAAATAATGCTAGCAAGAAACAAGGAAGCACATATTTAGTTTCTCGTATTCCTCTATCTCCTCTGTCCTCTCTATCAGTGGGTTTGGGTATTTTGAATTTAGCTTCTCGTGATCAGGGATCTTCTAGTAATTACAAAAAAAATATTCTTTTTACTGGACCTAGAGGATCAGGGGAAACCAAGTTGATCGAACACCTATCAAATGGTGAGGAAAATTATTTTTATTTAAAAACTTCGAGAGGAGTTCAAGTAATAGTAACTTGTGATAACTGGTCGTTTGATGATGAGTCAGACGTGGGAGTGCTAAAAGATAAAATAGATCACTCTGACTTGGTTGTATACGTTGTCAATGCTGATGCTTTTAATGGTAATGATGAGCGCTACAAAAGATTAAAAAACGATTTTTATCATATGGGTAAGCAAGCAGTGTTAAAGTCTTTCAAAGTGATTTTTGTTGTTGCTCTACTAAAAGATAAGAAAGAGAATTCAGCCGGCTCTAACGAATCGCTAGGCTTTTTAAGTGAAATAAAAAATATCCCTTATTACTATAAGGTTGTTTCACATATACCACCATCTGATATGAACCTTCTGACGGGTGTTTTGTGTGATGAGGGTGATAATTATGAATTGATTGAAGGTATCATGGATCTTTTGCGGAGAAACTTTTAATTTCCAAAGCCAATAAAATATGTCTTGTAATTGACCGCTAAATATCATTAATCAACGAGCTGGTAAAAATGAATTACACAATTAACGGCTACTATGTCAAGCAAAAACGCGGCCTGAGTCATTGGCCACGACTACTTGAGGAGTGGGTTTTACAAGTTGAGCGGTATTGTCGGGTGTATGAGGGACAGGATGCCCCCTATCTTTATACAGAACAGGCTAATGTAGGGCTCATCGCTTCTGCTGCTTGGCGCTCTGGCGGTATTGCTTTAGAAGAGTTCCAGTCTGTGAAGGGCGTTAAGCATCGCCCCAAATGGAATGGCCGAATTGATCTTTGGTTGTGTCAGGACGAAAAAACAGAAGAAATTGTTGAGGCCAAAATGCTCAAGATTTCGATGGATGCGCATACTGATTTGATCTCTAGTGTCTCCAAGTGTATGGCTGCTGCTGTCAAGGATGCCAAGAGTGCGAAAGCTAGCTACGAGTTGACTGGCTTGGGTGCAGTGTTTGTCGTGCCTAACCTGACAATTAAGCGTGCCCTGAGCCGTATGGAATCAGAAGAAACACCATCTGACTGGATTGAAGCTTGGGTTGATGAAGTTCTTGCGGGCAATGATTACCACGCGGCAGCTTGGTGCTTTCCCAAAGAAATGCGTAATCAACTACTGAGCGACAATCCGGATATCTGCGGTGACAACTACGCTTATCCAGGTGTGATTCTGCTTCTAAAAAACTGTGATAGGTAGATTGGCTGTTAGCATCTTTCAGGTCAGTGACCTTGATGCTTAAGCGTTTCTTAATTTTGTAAAGCTCAGCTACAATTGATTGATGTCAACCAGAATGAAGCAAGCTCATGTCTAAGGCATCTTCATCGCTGAGGCTTGAGACAAAACTCGTCAAGCAGGTGACGTTGGCCGATGACCTCTTCACTGAGCTGAAGCAGCTTGCCCCAGATGGCAGAATACAAGTTGGCCACTTTGAAAACGGTAAGTTTCACCCCTCTACCCCAAACCACTTGCCCGTTCTACGCGGCCTTTAAGGGTCGTTTCCAGAGTTCCTTCATCGCTGTAGACCAGGGTGAAGGCTTGGCTGGAGCGGGTGATGCCGGTGTAGAGTAGTTCCTTGGTGAGTACCGGGTTGTGGCGGTCAGGGAGTACCAGGGCGGTGTGGGTGAATTCCGAGCCCTGGGACTTGTGGACTGTCATGGCGAATACGGTTTCTACGCCTTGTAAGCGGCTGGGTAGTACCCAGCGTACGCCGCCCTGGCCATCGGGGAAGGCGACTCTTAGCACTTTGCGTCCTGTTTCATCCTGGGTCGGCCATTCCAGGCAGATGCCAATATCCCCATTCATTAGTTTCAGGCTGTAGTCATTGCGGGTGACCAGTACCGGCCGCCCTGAGTACCAGGGTGAGTTGCCGTTTCCAAGCAGGGGTTTGAGTTTTTCAACTTCTTTCAGAGCACTAAGTGTCAGTTGGTTGAGTGCATCTACTCCCCAGGGGCCACGGCGCACGGCAGTAAGAAGCTGGAATTTTTTATGCTCAGAAAAAATACTCAATGCCCAGGCATCCAGTTCTTCACGACTTGCTGTGCCGGTGGGGCGCTTGTTAATTAGGGTTTCCAGAAAGCCTTTATAGCCATCGCGAACCAGGCTTTTTAAGGCAGCCCAGGGGTCCGCTTGCTTTGAATCACTTTGCTGTTGGCGGCTGGTATCTAGTTTGATCAGTTGCAGGTTGTTATGTTTGGTTGCCGCCTCCTTGGCTTTGCGCTCGTAACTATTAAAAATCCCTTTCAATTCTCCAACACTGGCCTTGCCCGAGTTAACGCTTACAGCCAGGGCACCAATGCCTGGATAGTCATTAAAGCGATAACTGTGTTGAAGCAGGGTGGTGGCCTGAGCCAGGGCGCTGCCTGTTTCACTCAAGAGGGTTGGGGGCAGTTGCTCGCCAGTAGCCTCTTCTAGCCAGCCTGCAGTGGCAGGGGTGTAATTGCCCTGGTCTGCTTCCAGGCAGAGGTTGCCCAGTACCGAGCCCGCTTCCACTGAGGCCAGCTGATCCTTGTCGCCCAGCAGAATCAGGCGGGTTGTGGGCGCTAGTGCATCCAACAGTTTGGCCAGCATTTCCACATCGACCATGGAGGCTTCATCAACGACCACCAGATCGGCGGCCAGAGGATTACCGGCATGATGCCGAAAATGGCGAGTTCTCGCCTGACTGCCCAGAAGCCGGTGCAGGGTGGAAACCTCGGTGGGTATTTGTTCCTGGATTCTGGCCAGATCAGCACCGAGATCCAGTCTTTGCACGCTACCAGCCAGGGACTCACTCAAACGCGCTGCCGCCTTGCCGGTGGGTGCAGCCAAACGAAGGCTCAGCGGTGGTTTTCCGGCCTGAAGTTGTAGCCCTTGCAGCAGGGCCAGCAGGCGTACTACGGTGGTGGTTTTGCCTGTACCTGGCCCCCCGGTGATGATGGCAAAGCCCGAACGCGCTGCCAGTGCACAGGCAATCTTCTGCCAGTCGGGCGTTTGTTTTTTGTCACTAAACAACTGATCCAGCAGGGAGCGCAGTTTTTCAGTCGACCAGGGGGTTTGAAGCGCCAGGCGCTGGGTGATGCCTTGCTCGATCTGCCGCTCATACATCCAGTAGCGGCGCAGGTAAAGCAGTGGGCGCTCTTTACTCCCTGCCAGAACCAGGGGGCTGGAAGCAGCTTGAGGCTGATCAGTCGCCCGTTCATCGGCCACTGCATCACTGTCTAGTAAGGCTTGAACCCAGCTTTCCAGCGTCCAGCCTTTGAGCTGTTCTTTAAGTTGCCCCCCTATACTCGATGTCTGGGATGCTTCCTCCGGCTCATCAGCGGGGCTGAGCAGCTTCTCAGGTTTGGCCAGCACCTGCTGCAAATCCAGGCAGACATGGCCATGGCCGTTGGCCTCGCTTAGCAGGGCAGTGGCCAGAAGCAAAGCTTCACTGGCTTGGGGTTCCTGTTCATGAATAAAGCGGGTCAGGGCCAAATCCAGGGGTCTTAGTGCACCTTTTTCTACCCAGTCTTCCAGTCTAGTGACTAATGCGTTCATAGCGTCGCTCCTTGTTCTTTTTCTTTCGGGGCAAAGAGGGCATCTAACTCTTCGATGAGTGCCTTGGGCGGCTTGTCACAAAACAGCCCCTGGGTTTGTGGGTTTTGGGTGCCGCGCAAAAACACATAAATGGCACCGCCGACATGCTGGTCATAGTCATAGTTGGGCAGGCGGGCCTTCAACAGCCGATGCAGTGCGACCAGGTAGAGCACATACTGGAGATCATAACGATGCGATAGCAGCTGCTTAAGCATGGCCTCCTGGGTGTAATCCTCGGTCTGGCGACCCAGGCGGTTGGATTTCCAGTCAATCACGTAGTAGCGACCCTCGTGCTCAGCCACCAGGTCGATAAAGCCTTTTAAGAGGCCGTTCAGCAGGTTGTTTTTGGCGACGGGCCGCTCCACCTGGTTAAGGGTTTGTGCCCGTACTTTCTTATCCATGCTGGGCGCATTGACCCAGTGGCTTTCAATCATAAACTCCAGCTCCACCGCCAATTGAGCAGGTTTGAGCTCACGCAGAGCAAAGCCCTGGCCTTGCCCCAGACTATCCAGCTTCCAGGGGGTGCTCAGGAAGCTGATCAGCCATTCCCAGAGGGGAGTAACCTGCTCTTCCTGGATACGCCGCCGGCTGCAAAAACGGGTGAAACCCTGGAAACTCTCCTCATTTTCCTTCACGACAGCAGCAAAGCCCTTGATTTTTGGCCCCTCGGCAGGGATGTATTCCTGAACGGCAGCCCATTCCATCAGCGTGTGCAGCACCGTACCCCAGGTCGCCCCGGCAGGAAAACGATGCAGCACATTCTCTGCGGTAATCGGCCCTTGGTGAGCATCTCTGGGCTCCTGGTTTTCTAAATCCCTGCCTTCAGAGGCACGACGACTTTCTTCCTCTGTCTGCTCATCCTTGGCGGTTTCCGGCTCAGAAGTGACTTCTGGAATCGAGCCTTCAGCAGGCGACTCTGCATCAGTTGTTTCAACAGGCGCGCCACCGGCCTGACTTTGAAAGTGAATGGCTGAGTAGCTGGCAATCCACCAGTTGCTGAGGTTGCCAACTTGAGGTGCTCTGATCTCTTTTAATTTCTTGCTGGTTTCAGGCTCAAAGTCCTTATCACTGGCAGCAACTTCCTGAATCGAAAGCTTCGCTGCTTTAACAGCTTCTGCAAGGGGCTGCTCTTCAGAGACGCCAAGCAAATAACCCATACCACTGTGTTGATGATCCTGGATCTCGCCTAGCCCCACCCATTGGCAGTAACTGGCGCGCGTCAGGGCAACATAAAGCTTGCGTAGATCTTCCGCTAAACGCTCTGCATCAGCCTGGGCAAGAATTTCGGGGCTGCTTTGCAAATGTTGCTGCAACTGCCCTTCTTCATCATGCGTTTCCAGCGGAATGTCAGTAGATTTAGTGAGACGGCAGCTGGTTGCAAAGGGAAGAAAAACCAGCGGATACTCAAGGCCTTTAGACTTGTGAATAGTGACGACCTGAACCAGCTGACGGTCACTTTCCAGGCGCACTTGCTGGGCCTCGCTGTTTTCATCCGGATTTTGATTTTGCTCCCGAAGGTGACGGATCAATGCCTGTTCACCATCCAGTTCAATGGATGCTTTTTGCAGCAACTCGGCAAGGTGTAGAAGGTCTGTGATTTGACGCTCACCGCCTGGTTCCTTTAATAGCCGCTCAGCCAGGGTGAAATCCTTAATCAGTTTATGGATTAGAGCCAGGCTGCCCTGCTTTTTCCAGTCGTAGTGGTAGCCCACAAATTGTTGAACCCGCTCTTCCCAGCTCAGCTCATCCTCATTGAGTTGATTCAACTCTTGCAGACTAAGATCCAGTTGAGGCAAAGCCAGGGCAGCGCGCAGGCGTGCATCGTTATAGGGCTCAGCAATCGCCTGCAGCAGAGTGAGCAGGGCGCTGGCAGCATCCGATTGGTAAACGCTGCTTCTTTCCGACAGATAAACACTGGGCACGCCTTTTTCGGTCAAGGCCTGGCGGATGGCATCGGCCTCATTTCTATCTCTAACCAGCACGGCAATATCAGCCGCTTGCAGCAAGCGACGCTTTTGGCCGTTGTCATCCTGTTCAACAAGCCAGGCTTTTTTGTTTTGGGCAGCGATCAGTAAGCGGGTGATTTGAGCGGCTGTTATTACACTGATTTGCTGGGTATAACGCTTCTTTGTAAGATCTTCACCTTCGTCTTTAGTAATCAGCCAAGTGTTCAGGGGGGCTTGCTCTTCGCTATCTACTTCGAGCCAAAGTTTGGATTTTTTACCGGGTTTGACTTCAAAAAAAGGAATTGGGTTTGATTCCGGCTCCTTGAAGTAAAAGGCACCCCGCGCACGTTGTTCACCCAGAGCAAAAAGATGATTGACCTCAGCGATGAGTTGGGGCGCTGAACGAAAGTTGTAACCCAGCGTATATTGACGCTCACCTGTCGCTTTTTTAGCCGCCAGATAGGTGAAAATATCTGCGCCTCGGAAGGAGTAGATGGCTTGCTTGGGGTCACCAATCATAAAAAAGGCAGTTTCTGGCTTTGGCTCTTTAATCGAGTAGATGGCATCAAAAATACGGTATTGAACAGGGTCGGTGTCCTGGAACTCATCGACCAGAGCGACCGGGAATTGCTTGCGAATGGATTCAGCCAGTTGCTCACCACGATCACCTTGCAAGGCCTGATCCAGCCGATGCAAAAGATCTTGATTGCTGATTTGGCTTTGTTGTCTCTTGGTTTTCTGGACTTCGGCACCCATCCAGTGAGCGGCATGCCTTAATAGGTCAGCATAGGGAGAAGGCAAGTCAGCTAGTTGCTCGGGCAAGGCGGCGAGTGCTTTGCAACCAATATTGTCCCAAGGGATAGCACTCCTATCCGTCCAAGCATCATCAAGAGTTAAGGCCATTCGCTGAAAGGTTTTGGCACTGTAATCAATGCCTGGGTGCTCTGACTCACTGGCAGCCCAGTTTTGAATCTTATCTAACAGTCCTTTTATAAGATTGGATTTTAGTTTAGCTCTTTGATAAGCATTTATCTTATTTGCTTCATCAAAAGCCCCCTCAAGTGCAGGTAAAAAGGTTTCGAGCCATTTTTCTTTTAATGGCTTGAGGACGTTCTGTTTTTCCTCTTCAGCCTGAGCTAAAAGTTTACTGGGTGGGGCTTGGGGAGACTCTAGTCGCTCCAGGTGATCCAGTAGCTTGCGGGTTTTTTTGCGTGTTTCTGTAGGCGAATCAAAGAAGCTCAGTACTTCCCTCAGCTCGTCATCAGAAAGTGGCAGGTAAAAGTGACGCCAGTAGTCTTCGGCAGCCTGTTGTAGCAACTCGACTTCACTTTCAATGATTTCTTGCTGGAAAAGATTGCCACTGTCAAAAGCATGCTCTTTGAGCATTCGGTAGCACCAGCCATGTATGGTAGAAATAGCTGCTTCATCCATCCACTGAGCTGCAAATTCCAGCCGGTAGGCCGCTGCATTCAAAGTGCGTTCGGGTTCGGTTTGTCCGGCAGCCTTTCCTTCATCAATCACTGCCTGGCGTAAATCCAAAAGCAAGGAATCGCGGGTTGCTTCCTCAGGTTTTTCAGCACGAAACACACTGGCTGTTTCAACCAGGCGCTGACGGATACGATCACGCAATTCCTTGGTGGCCGCTTTGGTAAAGGTTACAACCAAAATACTGGGTGGCAGCAGGGGCTGCTCAAAAGCAAACTCGCCGCCTTGCTGCAAAACCAGCCGAACATAGAGCAGGGCAAGGGTAAAGGTTTTGCCGGTTCCGGCACTGGCTTCAATCAGAGCCGAGCCCTTGAGTGGAAAAGTCAGTGGGTTAAGCGATTCAGTTGATGGGCTCATGCGTTAACCTCCGTTTTAACGGCGTGATAAAGGGGTTCGTAAAGTGCCTCGGTGGCGGAGGCAAAATCGGCCTGGCCATGCAGGCAGTCAAAATCCGGGAAAACCTGGCCCAGCCGAGCTGAAGAAGCGCAGTCTTTGTTAAAACCTTCGCTGGCCTTGTTAGCCGCTTGCTCCAGGTTGTCGGGCTCTTTCTGCAGGCTGGCAACCCATGCCATCCCTGTGCTCAAGGCCGTGGGTAAAGGCTTTTGCATGCTTTGCCACCAAAGGGTCACTAGCCTGGATAACTGCTCCTGAGCCTTTTCCATGGAAAGCCCAGGCCAAGTGACCTGTCCCTTGGGCGTCAGCAGCTGAGTTGTAACCGGCTGCTGAACGAGCACTTGGGCAGCCAGGTGGTGCAACCAGGGCCGTGTCAGATTCCGCCAGGCGTAGGACTTGCTTCTTTTCTCAATAGCCCGGCTGGTTTGTACAATTAATTGGCTGTACTGGCTGGCATCTGAGTTGACCAGCAAATAGGGGCTGCTTAACTCCAGCGAGATGGTCTTGCCTTCTACTGAGAAACTCAGCAAATCGGTTATTGGTTTTTCCAGAGGCAGCATCTCGTTGCGTTCTTGTTGCCAGGTTTCAAATAGCTCTAGCAAAGGTTCGGTGAGCTGCTGACTTTGATGTCGACCCAAAGCCCCTTCAATCAGGGTGCCCTGGCGCACCAGCTTGTCCAGCGCCTGTTCCAACTGGTGCGGATAATTTTGAGGAGTCGTTTCTGGATGGAAGGTCTGTTGAATTAATTGATCCTGTAACACCCAGGCTTCCAGCCCACTAAATGCAAAGTTTTCTACTTCCTGTAGTTGTTCCGCTTCACGCTCCGGGTAGATTTTCAAGCGATCCTTGTAGAAGGCATCAGCAGGACAGCGCAACAGATCATTAAGCTGGCGCAGGGCTAGGCTGGCTTCTGGATACCAGGCCGGTAGGGTGTCGGTTTCAGTAGCCGTGGTTTCAGGGTTCTGGATAAATAGCTGCTGCCATTCATGGGCAAAGGTGACCAGCCGCTGATCCTTGGCTGCGGCTGCACTATCTTGATCGGGTTCAACAAAATAGCGAGGGCTAAACGCCTGCAAAGGATGTTCGGTGGTGAGTGCATCCAGCAGAGGCTGATCGCCTGCTGCCTGCCAGCCAGCGGCCAGGTGGTCGCGCAGTTGTCCGACCAGCACGGAAGGCGGGCGGGTGGAGTTGTCGCGAATATTGCGCCCGACCCAGCTAATGACCAGCTTTTCTCGTGCGGAAAGCAGGGCTTCTAGAAAGAGGTAGCGGTCGTCTTCACGGCGGGAGCGGTCACCGGGGCGGTAGTCTTTGGCCATCAGGTCAAAATCAGCAGGGCGCACGCTACGCGGGTAGTCGCCGTCATTCATACCCAGTAGCCAGACCTGTTGGAAAGGTATGGCGCGCATGGGCATCAGGGTGGCAAAGTTGATCGAGCCACCCAGAAATTTCTGGGTCAGGGTGGGCTGATCCAGGGCGCTGAGCAGTTCTTCGCGGATGACTTCCAGTGGTAGGGTCTCATCGGTTAGCTTGCCGTACTCCCAGACTTTTTCCAGCTTTTCCAGTTGAATATCCAGATTGGTGATCGCCCAGGTATCGGCTTTGCTGGTATCCGTGAAAAAACGCGCGATCAGGTTTTTTAACGCCTGGCTCCAGCCAGCGGGCGTGTGGTTTTCTTTCAGCAGGTCGCGGGTGGTTTCCAGGTCTTTTAAGAGTTGCGCCAGGGGCCCCAAGAGTGCGGCTTCCAGGCCAGCCACCTCATCATGGGGTTCTATGCCTTTCCAGGCTGGGCTGCTGCCACTGGCAAAGCCCAACAGCAGGCGGCGCAGGCCAAACAGCCAGGTGTTTTGTTCTTGCTTGGGCAGCCCCAGGTCGGCGCGCTGTTCGGCATTCAGGCCCCAGCGAATATTCGCGCCCTGAATCCATTCACGCAGGCGCGGCAGGTCAGCTTCGGCAATCCGGTAACGCTGACGTAGTGCAGGCGTATCGAGCAGATCCAGCAACTCACTGACAGCAAAGCGCGAGCTGGGAAGTTGCAGCAGTTTTTCCAGGGCGATCAGCAGGGTGTTCTGCCCTCGCTGGCCCTGATCGGCAATATGAAAGGGCAGAAAGCGGGGGTCACGTTCCTCACCCTGACCGGCATAGCGCCCAAACACCGCTTGAATGTGGGGCGCATAGACATTGATATCCGGCACCATCACCAGCACCTCACGCGGGGGCAGGCGTTTGCTCTGCTTTTGGGCCTGTTCAAAGGTAGCCAGCAGCTGATCGTGCAGGATTTCCACTTCGCGCTGGGGGGAGTGGGCAATCAAAAACTCCAGGCTGCGATCCTTCTCTGGGTCGATTGGGGTGTCTTGCTGTTGGCGTTCTGACAAGGGACGCAGGTCAAAAATGTCGGATTGCAGTTGGCTTAGCAGGTTGTCGCTTTCGTCCAGCGGGTCGCGGTAGAGGTCAATATTCTGCTGTACGGCCTCTTGTACTTGTTCGCGGTAGCTTTCTGGCTCGTCCTGTTCATCCAGCAGATGCAGGTAGTCGCGGCCCTGTTTGCCCCAGGAAGCCAAGAGCGGGTGGCCCTGCAGGTGCAGGTCTTCAGGGCTGAGGTTGGCGTCGATTTTACGCTCTGTAATGCGCTGGTATTCACGGCGCAGCAGCTCCTTGTCTTCCACCAGGTCGCCCCAGTAGTGCTGGCAGGGGTTGCTGGCAAACACCAGTATTTGAGTAAAGGGCGATAGGGCCTGAAACAGCTCTAGCGTCTGGCGCGGCAAGGAAGAAATACCAAACACTAGCACTCGCCGGGGCAGGTCTTCGGGGCGGTTTTCGGGTGAAAATTCTTTGCACTTTTTGATCACAGCGCGGTGAATGCTGGCCCGGCTGGCGCGGGTCCAGTCGGTTTCGTTTGCGGCAAAGCGTTTTTTACCTAGCTGATCCAGGCTGGAATCATGTTGAATATCCGCAACCAGTAAACGCCAGATCAGCGGCTGCCAGCGATCCGCTGTTTCCAAAGGCTCCAGCTTGCCCTTGGCGGTGATCAGCTCGTCCTGTTTAGCACCCTGGAGGTTGGCTTCCCAGGCTTCCAGCCAGTCGGCGCGATAGACCTGATATTGGTCGTATAAATCGGCCAGGTTGGCGGCCAGTTGGTGCAGGCGGCGAGGGTCAGCATCCTGGCTTAAAAAGCCCTTCAGGGGCTGCAGCAGTTCAGGGTTTTCGCCCAATTCCTGCACGCGTTCTTCCAGCGCTGGCCAGTCCTTCAGCAATCGATACAGCCGCCAGGTCAGCGGGGCCTTGTCATAGGGTGAGATTTCCGGCAGATCATCAAACACGCTGCGATAGGCCTGCCACAAAAAACGCCCGGGCAGATCCACCTGCATCGCCGCCGCTATGCCACAACCGCCGTCATCCCGTGCCAGTGCCATCTTCAGCCACTGGGCGATCCCGTTACTCTGTACCAGAATGCTTTCATCTTCCAGAGGGCGCAGCGGATGGGTTTTAATCCACTCTGTCAGCAGATCGCGCAGATCTTCTAGGCGGTTGCCTTGCAGAATCATCAGGCCAGGTTGAAGAGAATCGAGCTGTGCGGGCATGGGGCGTCCTTGTGCTGTATAAGTTAAAGTCTTCTGCAGGGAAACCTCTGATTAACTATTGCGCTTGCTTATGCTGTGTTGAAATTGGCCTCAAAATGCTCATTTACTCTTTGTAAACTCCGCTTTTTCGTTCAATTTCGCCTTGCCTAACCTGCGCTCATTACGTTGATCAGAGGCTCCCTAGGTCGATGAATAATGCCAGCCTTGGTCAAAAATTAAAACTCAGTTTATGGGGTGGTTGCGACAATGCTTGTCGCACACTTGGGTTTTAATGGCTCTACAGCCAAAAGCTGTTAAAAATATTAAAGAGGGTATTTCGATGAGTAAAAAAAAGCATGAGAAAAAAACCAAAGAAATAAGTGATGAAGAAGCTCAAAAGCTGGTCAGCAAGGCGAAAACGATTTCAGAGGTCTTGGCCATCCCTGGGATGGAAGAGGTCTATTTCCATGAAGATATGACCGATGAAGAGCTTCTGGAAAGCCTGTTAGGCACCCGGCACTAGCAGCACGGCAAAAAAACGCCATGAAAATGTCGGTTATTGATCGGCTGCTGACGACGATGCCGATAAGCAACCAAAGGTCCACCGCAGGCTGCCCCAAAATCTGTGCAGACTTGCCAGTCACTAATGACGGTCAGTTCACTGCGATAACTCAGACTGTAGTGACCAAAAAATACAGGCTCACTGCTAGAGGACAGGGCGGCTGGGGCCTGCTTTTCCGCTAAATTTAACTGTGCATAGTCGGCCAGCGCATCCGGCCACCAGCGAATTTTCTGCCGCCGTGCATCCAGCTGCTGGCAGCCACAGACCAACAACTCCAACGCCGAATAAACCGGCTCCTCCTTGGCAAGCCAGGCTTGAAGAACGCGGGGCTTCAGGGATGCGACACCTGCCTTTTGTAGCGTCTGAAGGGCTGTCGTATCCCAGCAGGCATGCACAACCTTCAGCTCTGGCTCATCAATCCACAAGGGCTGCTGCTGTAGCCAACAAAGCAGCTGCCAAAGCACTTCGGGCTGGTCGGAAAGATCACTGGCCAGGCGGATATAGTCACTCACCAGGCTCTTCAAAAGGCACTCCAACACGGCTTCAGGGTCAGCTTCAGCCAACTCGGTAAAACCACGCCGGTAAAGAAAAGCCAGCAGCTCCAGCTCATGATTACCCACCACCATACGCGCAGCACCGGCCTGCACCATGCGCTGAATCAGCTGCAAAGTCGCACCCATCTGAGGGCCGCTATCCAGCACATCACCCACAAATACCGCCTGACACTGCGAATGCCGCCAGTGATCACCCAAAGCTTCATAACCCAACTCCTTCAGCAACTGAAGCAACAGCGGCAACTGGCCATGCACATCACCGATAATATCCCAGTGCAAATCAGAGTTAGTCATCAAACAGCTCCCACTTGCGAGCAGTGCGTTCCATAGCCACCCGGTCACCGTTCACCAGAATATCCGTCAGCCACCAGAAAAGGCCGAAAATCGTTACCCAAAGGGCACGCATACCCAGCGACTTCTCCTTCCCGAAAATTTGCGCAATGGAAGCCAAAGCCACCAAAGGCAAAAACAGGGCATAAAGCACCTTAAAAGGCGCAACCAGCAGCCCGGTAAAAAAGCCCTGGTTGATCACCATGCTGCGCAAGGCAACACCACCGGCTACCACCAAACCAGCAATCATCGTCCAATCCATAAGATGATCTTTACGCTCCAACCAGGCCTGCCATTCCCGCTGAGTCACCTGGCTTTGCTCAGGCGTCATGAAGCCAATAATGACTGCACCTATAAGCATCACACCCCAAGGCGCGAAGGATAAAACCAAATCGCCCATAGAGTTATAAAAAACCAGCTTGTTCTTGGCTGTAGCCACCACCAGACCCACCAAAAACGCCAGCAAGACTAACCAAATAATAGCTTCCATCCCAAACCCTCTTGTTGGTTGATGGAAGCATTATGAGGGAAGGGCGCGACGAACTGAGTCGCAAGTTAGATGCCGGTTAGTTGGTGGCTTAGTACCTTAATCAACCGGCGTCTTTTGAAGAAAGCGAGCGGGTTAAGCCTTAAAAAAGGCGTCAGCTCTAACTGCAAACCGCCTTGCTCGCCCTGATTACAGATATTGCCGCGCCCCTGACCATGAAAAACCGGATGAGGTTTGCTGGTAATACCAATCATTGCGTGAAAGCTCAGCAAAGCTAGAATACTTATCACCCTACTGACGAATCAACCCCCGGCGACGCAGCCAGGCTTTCGCTTTAGTTTTGATAGGCTGTGACCTGTTTAACATCTACTTACCTCAGATCTGCGCAACCCTGCGGGTATATTGCTTTAGTAAAAAACCATTGGGTACACTAGCGCAGCCCTGCAAAAATTTGCATACTAGATGTCACCAAATCGCATCTTAATGAACCCAAAAAAATCCAGGAAGGTAAAAATGATAGAGGAAATCAGCCAGTTACAGATGCCAGCTTGGTTAAGTGCGATAGACCCGCACTCAGAACTCCCAAGCATTGAAAAAATCATAACAGATTCACTCTACTACCCAGGCGGTAGGCTCAATGGCACCCCCGTCAAATACTTGGCTAGTAGCTTTACTCCTCTGTCTAAGATGTTTTAAATTATTGTTTTTTTAAAAGAAGTTAAAGGGTTTTAACTAATAGGTGTAATAACTATGCTGATGCTAGGAAATCTCTGTCCAGATGATTTGTATGGTTTGTCATTAAACATAGATAGGGCCAAAGAAAAACTGCCTATTAGTGTGATTGAAAAAATACATCGCCATTCACCTGAAGTTGACCCGTACTCGCTTGCAGAAGATTATGGTATTGATATTTTCGATAACGTCAAATGGATTGAAGTTAAAGATGATGGTTGTGTAAAGCTCACCCTGACTTCGCATGAAATTCTTCTCAATCTTTACCCTAATCCAAGCTTATATGAAGGTGTAAGTGCATATCTTTTAGATGATAATTTTTTATGCCTTGCTTACTCACTTGCAGAAGGGCAAGATGGAGGTTTTGCAATTATAAAAATTGAGACAGGTGATTGGGTTTTAAAAAAAGAGGATTTTGTTGTTTCTGATATAGTTTGGATTAATGAGTATAGTATGTTTGCATGCTTGGAGGTAGCTAGTAGTTATAGCGGTGAGTATTTGAACTTGCTGTTTATAGTTAATGATGAAAATTACAAAGTTTTAAGCTTGTTTTCAGGCTCAAATATTGAGGAGAGAAAGTTTGCCAGTGATCCCTTGGTTAATTATTTTATAGAGTGTGAAGAAAGGCCTAGGGAGTGCAGCTTGCTGGAATTTGATGATAAAAATAAAGTTATTAAAATTGTGTATTTTGAAAAATTGTGGATGGCAAGAATTGATGATTTATTAAAATTTTCAGGCTTGTAGTTTTCTGGTGTATACAATTAATGCCTTAGGCTCACAGGTTGACTGCAAGATGCATGTATGCTTTAGGTTTGCTCAGCTTTTATTTGATTTAAGAGCGATGCGCTATCGTTCTTAAGGGTGAGTGTTTGATAAAAAGTTTAGAGTGTTTTGAATGATGTTTTAATTTTTTGTATTTTTAATGGCTTAATAAATGGGTTGAAACTTAGGTGGATTCTTGGGTGTTTATACCATTGTCAATAAGTTGTCTGGCGATTATATAGTTATAGATTTTGATCGTGGTGATGTGGTTTTTAATATTGGCATTTTTTTATTGTATTGCTTTCTTTTTAATTTTTGTATTTCTTGCAAGTATTTTTGTTAAAAAGTTTATTTGCTTGATATTTGTTTCTTTGCCAAAACTAATTCGTAGTGTGCATGCGATTTCATCTTCGCTTAGCCCAATCCTTTGTAAAGTGGTGCTATTTGAGCTATTCGTACCACTATTGCAAGCAGAACTAGTAGATAAGCAGAAATATGGTTGCATGGCATTCACTAACTCAGATGCGTTAAAACCTAATATAGTGATGCTTAAATTTCCTGGGTGAGTGTTGCTAGAGTTGCCATTTACCTTGAATTTAATTTTGTTTTTGATTAGGCCGTTTATTAGTGCTTTTCTGGCATTGTTATATTTAATGATATCTGTTTCTATTTCGCGCGCTATGATTCTTGCTGCTTCACCAAACCCAACACAAAGTGGGGTTGGCAGTGTGCCTGCTCTAAGCCCATTTTGTTGGCCACCTCCATGAAGAAGTGGTGGGAGGCTGCTTAGTAGTGCTGTGTGTATAAATAGTGCACCTATACCTTTAGGGCCATACATTTTGTGTGCTGAGAAACTCATGAAATCTACATCCCATGCTAAAACATCAATAAGTTGATTGGTTGTCGCTTGAGCTGCATCGGTGTGGAAAAGGACACCCTGCTCATGTGCAAGGTTTGAAAGAGCAGGAATATCTTGCACTGTACCTACCTCATTGTTAACGGCCATGATCGATACCAACAAAACATCTTCGTCTAATAACTTCTTATAGCATTCCATGTCGATGAGACCAGTTGGGTGGACAGGTAACTCAACTATTTTGTAGCCCAGAAGCTCTGCATAGAAGAAAGCGGGTTCGCTTACGCTCTTGTGCTCGATAGAGCTGATGAGTATTGTCCTTCGGTCTGTTTTGTTTGCCA
This sequence comes from Marinospirillum celere, assembly GCF_900112235.1. Taxonomy (GTDB): domain Bacteria; phylum Pseudomonadota; class Gammaproteobacteria; order Pseudomonadales; family Halomonadaceae; genus Marinospirillum; species Marinospirillum celere. Next base: position 620,804 of record NZ_FOLH01000001.1, read on the forward strand.
TCATTGTTGCAGCAAACACATGGTTATTCGACTCTGTTGCACCTGAGGTAAACAGAACCTCTTCTGGAAGTGCATTTATTAGGCTGGCGACCTGTTCTTTAGCTCTGGTTACTGCCTTTGCGGCGTTCCAACCTAAGCTATGTTCATCGGAGTGGGGGTTGCCAAATTCTTCCTTGTAATAGGGTTTCATGGCTTCGAAAACCCTTGGGTCGACAGGAGTAGTGGCTTGGTAGTCAAAATAAATAGGTTCGTGCTTTTCGATAGCCATTATCTGCTCTTTTTGTTTCAACTGGAGGATGCTTCCAGTTGTTGACCTTAGTTTCTTTAGTCGTTAATGTCTAGCCTGGACACAACCTCCAGGGGAAAAAATGCTTAGCAGTTCACTTTTTGAAACGGGCTATGTGCCTCAGCTTTCAGGTCACGAAACCTTCCCAATGCGCTATGGATGGCTAAAAAAAGCCTACGACGCGGTTCAAGAAACTCGAGATCTGGATGAAAATCACTCTATTTTCAATGATGTATCTGCTATCGCTCGGTTTGGCGTGGGCAAGAACATGGTGGCATCAATTCGACACTGGGCAACTCAATGCGATGTCATTCAGTCAGGACGTAAAGGGGCTGCGGCTGAGCCTGGTTTTGTAGGTGACAAGATTTTTGCTGAGGGGGGGATGGACCCATTCATGGAAAACCCTTCCACTCTTTGGCTGCTTCATTGGAAGCTGGCCTCAAACCCCCATTTAACAACCTGGTTTTGGGTGTTTAACCATTTTTCAGGTGATCATTTTGAGCGAGACACACTTGTCAGTGCGCTTGTTAAGCTGGGACAGGAACGTAACTGGTCACGAGTAACGCCATCAACGATTAAAAGAGATGTTGATTGCTTCGTTAGAACCTATGTAGCCAAGCCAGCCACGAATAAGCAGACACATGAAGATACCATGGAGTCACCTTTAACAGAACTCAGTCTAATCAAGCCTATCGGTAAAAAAGATGGTTTTAGAATAATTCGTGGCCCTAAAGTGACACTAGGTGATGGGATTTTTACCTTTGCGCTTATTGATTTTTGGGCTAAGAGCACTAGTGCAAATACGCTATCTTTTGAGGCTATAGCTCACAAGCCAGGCTCACCTGGCAAGGTTTTTCAACTCAGTGAAGATGATCTGGTTGATCGCCTCTCACGTATTGATGCTTTCACTCATGGGGGCATTCGGTGGTCAGAGACAGCTGGCCTGAAGCAACTTGTTCGCAGTAAGCCGCCATCCGATATCGATATTTCCTTCTATTTAGCTGAGGATTATTCAACTGAACATCAGGGAGCAAGGGGCCAATGAGTTTAGCCAGCGAAGTTTACGTTGAAAGAAGGTTTCAGCGCTCAATTCGTATCGACTCGGATATGCAAGATAAGGATGCTTTAAGTGGCTTTATCTGTCCGCAATCATCTGCTGATGTTCTGATCAGAATGGCTGAGCATATTAGCAATGGTCAAACAGCCTTCACTTGGACAGGCCCCTACGGGTGTGGCAAGTCAAGTCTGGTTATTGCCTTGAGTCACTTGATTTCTAATGATCAGAACACCCGAAAGGAAGCTGCGCTAGCAGTTGGGCAGCCCGCTGCAGAAGCCGTATGGAAAGCCTTGCCCGTAGGTATGGGGCAGTGGCAGATACTGCCAGTAGTTGGCCAGCGAGCATCTGTGCACAGCGTTATTGGTGACTCCCTCATCGAAGAGGGTTTTGTGAACTCAGTGCCTTCAACTGGCTGGACAGATAAAAGTTTAATTAAGACGCTAACAACCCTCGCCAAGAAATCCGGTCTAGTTATCTTTATTGATGAGATGGGTAAGTTTCTTGAGGCAGCCGCTCGCAGGGGCGAGGATTTATACTTTTTCCAGTTGCTTGCCGAGGCTGCAACTCGCTCTGATGGCCGGCTTGTTGTTGTAGGCATACTTCACCAGTCATTTGAAGAGTATGCAAGTCGCTTGTCGAGAGATGCTCGTGATGAGTGGTCTAAGATTCAGGGGCGTTTTGCTGACTTAGCTGTCAATACAGCAGGTGAAGAGCAGATCGACTTACTTTCTCGTGCCATTCACTCTAAACATAAAGGCGTGCGGGCGAGTGCTGCGGCCCTCTCTACGGCTGGAGTAATGAAGGAAAACAAGCCAGGGGTTGGTGATGATATTGCGCAGTTGCTTGAAGATACCTGGCCACTCCACCCTGTAGTAGCCGCACTTCTAGGGCCGATTTCTCGCCGACGTTTCGGCCAAAACCAGCGCAGTCTTTTTGGTTTTCTGAACTCTGCTGAGCCTGAAGGCTTTCAGGACTATCTTCGTGCCTCAGCTGAACCTGCAGAAAGGTACTCCCCAGCGCGCTTGTGGGATTATTTAAGAATTAATCTTGAGCCAACCATTATTGCTTCTCCTGATGGGCATCGCTGGGCGATGGCTGCCGAAGTTGTAGATCGGTGTGAAGCGCAAACGAACTCGAGTGCTCATGTTGATCTCTTAAAGACAATTGCTGTAATAGACCTTTTCCGCGAGCGCTCTGGCCTCTATGCGACCTCCAAGCTTCTACGTGAGTCGCTTAATGTGCCTAAAAAGCGCGTAGACGAAGCGCTAGCTGACCTTAAATCCTGGTCATTCATTATCTACCGAAAACATACCCGCGCTTATGCAATTTTTGCGGGTAGCGATTTTGATGTTGAAAAAGCAACTGAAAAAGCGCGTGAAGAGGTGAGTGATGTTGATTTTCAGCTGCTGCAACAGATGGCTGGGCTTCAGCCTGTTCTAGCCAAACGACACTATTTTGAAACAGGAGCCTTGCGTTGGTTTGATGTAAAGCTAGGCTCTTTGGAAGGCGTTGGTCAGGCACTTTTAAATTTTGTGCCTGAGAAGGGTGTCGTTGGCCTCTACTACCTTGCACTACCTACTTCCAATGAAAGTACTGAAGAGGCAAAAGAGCTTTGTGTAGAGGCCACAATTGCTGCAAAAGAACGAGGACAGCAGGTTATTTTGGGTTATCCCACACAGGCCTGGACCATTATTGATTTATCTAAAGAGCTCAAAGCCCTTGAGAAGGTGCGAGACGAGTCTACTGAAATCCAGGGGGACATGGTAGCCCGCCGTGAAATTACTAGCAGGCTAATTCTGCTTCAAAATCAGCTGGAAGCAGAGTTGCAGACGGCCATGATGAACGCGGTTTGGTTTAAAGATGGTACCCATCTCGAAAACCTCAGCATTAAGAGCTTGAACAACAAAGCTTCTGACGTTGCTGATGCCCTCTATTATGGCTCCCCAAAAATAAGCAACGAACTGCTTAACCGTAACAAGCCATCGAGCAATGCCATTGCTGCTCAGAATGCTTTAACAAGAGCCATGGTGCTTAACAACGGCGAAGAGCGCCTAGGCATAGTCGGCTATCCTGCTGAAGGGGGGCTATTTGAGTCACTTTTAGCAAATACCGGCCTTTACTGCCAGGGTGAGCAGGGTTATGGGTTTGTAAAGCCTAGCAAAGAAAAAGACGCAGCCCGTTTGCTGCCCGCTTGGGAAGCGGCTGCCGAGCTACTTGAGCAAGATTCTGAGCGCAGTGTCGCTATGAGTGAGATTTATGCCCTATGGGAGTCAGAGCCCTATGGTGTAAAAAAAGGGCTGATGCCGGTACTTGCCGTAGCTTTCATTCTATCAAATCGAGAGCATCTTGCTTTTTATCGCGAAGGAATTTTTCAATCTAGTTTTACTGATCTTGAGGTCGATTATCTTTCCAAAGATCCAGACTCAATACAGTTGCGTTGGATGGACTTGACGCATGTTTCCAAGCATCTGCTCTCTAGCCTGGCAGACTTGGTGCGCAGGCTCGATCCTAATAACCCTTTGCAAGAGCTTGCTCCGATCGATATCGGGCGTGGCCTTGTTTCAGTTTTTGACCGTCTACCTGAGTGGACCAAGCGTACTAGCCGTCTTTCAGCGCTTGCAATCAAGGCGCGCAGTGTCTTCAAACATGCGAGCGACCCGAATCAACTTTTATTCAATGACTTACCCTCACTTCACAGTGAAAACGTTGATATTCAAGATCCAGCTTTGGCCAAGGCGGTCACGAATACCATTGATGAAGCCCTAACCGAGTTGGTGGAAGCTTACCCTAAAATGCTTCAGCGTATGGCTGGCTTATTGTTGACAGAGCTTCACGTACCTAGTGATTCAGCCCAAGCGTTGAAAGAACTCAATGATCGTGCAACCAACATTAAACAGATGTCAGGCGATTTTCGTGTCGATGCGTTTATTGGAAGGATGACTATTTTTGATGGTAGCGATGTCGCTGTGGAAGGGCTGGGAAGCCTTGCAGCCAACAAACCGCCACGCGACTGGGTCGATGCGGACCTTGATGGCGCTTTTATCGAGATTGCTAACCTGGCACAAAAGTTCGTCAGAACAGAAAGCTATGCGCATGTTCAGGGTCGAAAAGACAAACGCAAATCACTGGCAGTTATCCTGTCACAAGAGGGGCGAGCTAAGCCTCTGCACTATGATTTTCATATTGCTGAGAGTGAGCAGAAAGAGGTTGATGACTTGGTGAGTCGCTTGAAACAGATAGCGACGCCTGAATCCATCAAAAAAGAAATTCTACTAGCTGCCTTGGCTGAGCTTAGCGGTGAATATATAGGTAGTGAGGAGTTGGGTAATGAGTAATGAAAAGCATGTTTTAGGGCTTTCAGGCGGCAAAGATAGTGCTGCTTTGGCTATCTATATGCGACAGAATCACCCTGAACTGGATATCGACTACTTCTTCACTGACACTGGTAAAGAGCTGCCAGAAGTATATGAGTATTTAGGTAAGCTAGAAGGCTTCCTCGGCAAGCCAATTCTAAGACTAAACCCAAATAGGGACTTTGATTACTGGCTCAAACAGTACAATAACTTCTTGCCATCTGCTCAAACTAGGTGGTGTACCCGCCAAATGAAGTTGAAGCCCTTTGAGGATTGGGTTAAACCCATGCTTAAAGAAGGCAAAATCATCCATAGCTATGTTGCCATCAGGTCTGATGAGCCTTATCGAGAAGGCTACAACGCAACGCAAGAAAAGCTGAAGATTCACCTTCCTTTTAGAGAAGATGGCATCGACAAGCCTGCAGTTGCAGAAATCCTAGAAAACTCAGGGCTAGGTTGGCCAACCTACTATGAATGGCGCTCACGAAGCGGCTGCACTTTCTGCTTCTATCAGCAAAAGATCGAGTGGGTGGGGCTGTTGGAGCGCCACCCAGAAGCATTTCAAGAGGCCATGAGCTACGAAAAAAACTCTCTGGATCATGGGTCACCCTTCACCTGGACGGAAGGCGAACCGCTGACTGAGCTAATGAAGCCAGAAAGGATTGAGCAAATTAAAGCAGATCATGAAAAGCGGGTAGCTCGAATTCAGTCACGCAAGGCAATCAATCCCTTGAGACCAGAAAAAGAGACCATAGACATCGATGATGTCTATGGTCAGGCTAAGTACTGCGTTACATGTCATAAGTAGTAATCAGTTTATTCTGACAGCCATTACAAAAAGCTCGATCAGTCTGCTCTTACGCTGCTGAAAAAAACTTTGGACTGGCACCCTATCTCCTTGAGTATTTTCTTTGGAGTTATTGTCAAAAATACTCAAAGCCTCATCATATAAAAAGTGCCCCTGTGAGATTCCTGCTTCCCTGAAGTGTTCGAATGAGAAACATAAAGGCTTGTTATTTTTATCTCTATTTTCGCTGTCAGGTAAAGGCATCATGTTCCCTAAACTGTGAACAAAAGAGTCTCTGTCCTCATCTGTGAAATATGCACTCATATGGTGTGGGTCAGGATTGCTTGCCTCCATATGGTCTAGTTGTAGCTTCGAAGCGTTGTTTATATTCAAAGCAATGGTTGCTGTGTTTAGATGCCCATCGTCATTTAGATGGCTCTTTATAAGCTTTGCAAATAGTATTTTTATCTTTAAGTGTGCATTCTTGTTTTTGTATTTCCAGTCTGAAAGCCAGGCTTTAAATTCCTCGGTCGGTTCTGCGCTATCAAATGTCATTGGCGCCGTTCCGGCTGCCGATGTGCTGTTAAAGTGATTAATCATGTTTACTGAAAAGTTTCTAGGCCCCTCGGCAGAGCTATGTAACATTGCAGAACTCCAGACGTGTTTTGACTGGCTTTCTATTTTTGTTAACATTTCATTGTAATTATTCCCTGGATTTGTTCGATCATTTTTTGATAAGAGAAAAGCAATACTGTTTATGCCCTCGTGTCTCGGATTTACTCCAACTGATTCTTCTATGCATTTTAATGTGAAATTGAAAAGACCGCTGAGAACACCCTCTTGACCAAGTGCTAGCAAAAATAAAGTTGTTTTTTTAAAGTTAGTTGCGGAGGTGTCGAATTCAGCAGTAAGGGCATGTGAGTCCCTTGACTTAAATCTTGCGTCAGTTTCGTCAAGCAAGACCCTTACAATGTAGAATATATTGAAGTGGCGCTCAAAGTCTTCGGTGCTATAATTGTCTTTATTTTCTAAGTGGCGCTGTATAGACCTCCTATATCCTTCGCCACGGTTAAAGAGTAGCGAGGAGTCACCGGTGATATAAACAATTGCCAGGTATGCAATTAGTTTTCTTTTGCTGTCTGCGGCATTTCTGAAGATTTTGTCAACCCATAACTCATCCATGCGCTGGATATATTTATCGATTTCATTTTCACTTAGCACTTCATAGTTAGATGTCACATATTTTTTATAAAATTGATTCTTTATTAGGTCTAGATCATCAAGGGCAAGTGATCTATCGTTCAAAACTTCAAATAAAGTATATGCATCGTTTGCAGATCCTGTTTGAATTACGCATAAAGATATCTGATCTAGAAATGCATCAATTTTATTTATTATTCTTCTTGCTTTTTGAAATGAGTTTTGTGCTTCGCCTTCGGCTAAAGCCAATCTATTAAATTCATCAAAAATGCATAGTATTGCTTGTGCGTACTTTTTCTTATGCTCCGAATCTAAGCTTCCAATATCATGGTAGAGCTCGATTTCTAGATTATTATTCTGTCCCATCACGATTCTGCACTGACTTAATACGTCTATTAAGTGGTCGTTGAATGAGCTTCTATCGTATTTAATTGATAGTTCATTTTCTTGGAACAGTTGTTCTTGTTTCATCTTGTGTTCATTTTTGTAATTCTCACTGTCCTCATCGACTGCTGGCAAGCCAATCTGCCTTAGTAGTGAGCTTATATGTTCTTCGGCATTTGGAGTGTTTAAATTGCTAAATATTTCGCTTATTTGTTCGTTGATGGTTTCTTCGAGGTTGTTTGTATCATTGGATTTGAATAAGTAATCTCTAGATTTTATGTAGCCAGGAACAATTGCGGGGGCGTTAATTATGTTGGTGGTTACTGTAATTGATTTTTGTATAGAGAAGCGCGAAAGTAAAAACTTGATGAAGTTTGCTAGAAATATTGTTGTGTAACGCTGCTGCCCATCTATTAGCTCATGCTCTTCTGGCTTAGCTACGGTTACAATTGAGCCGGAAAAGTATTTGCTACCGGATTCATTGCTCCAGTCTTGTATGAGTTTTACTATGTTTTCATCGTGCCACTTGTATGGTCTCTGGTAGTGAGGTATTTTTATTGTTTTTGATGAATTTTGGTTTTCGTTCGTTGTCATATCTTGTGTTAGATTGTAAAAACTTCTTATTGCTGCGCCTTTGAGGTCCATGCTAGCTCCAATTATCTTAGCCTAAAATTATTGTGTTTGATGCTTCTTCATTTTTCGTAGTTATCTAATAACATCTTATAAATGACTTTATTTTGCAGTGCAATTTTAAACACAGTGTCTTGGTATTGTTACTGCTGCTGTTTCTCGCATAGGTAGTTTTCTTGTTCGCTCACCTTTCCATTTAGACCTTAACTGCTCTTCTTAAAAATCTTCAACACCACTCTGGCCCTTGAAGCCCCCACATACTCGACTTGTGGCTTGCTGGCCCATTCGCTGGCACCTATATCAAGTAGCAGTACCGCGCGTGCTTCCAGGCCTTTAGCGGCGGAGATGTTGCTCACGCGGCTTAGGTATTGCGGTTTGTCTTGTAAAAAGCTTTGCAGGGTGTGGCTGTTTTCCACCTTGAAGGGGGTGAGTAGCAACAGATCTTCGGGTTTAAAGCCTTCTTCTTCAAGTTTCTGGATTTGCTCTTTAAGGTGTTCCAGTTGTTGTTCGGGCTTTTTCCAGGTGAAGATTTGCACAGGTCGGTTGCTGCTGGGCAGGTGGTTGCCCGGTTCTGCGGCCTGTTTGTGTTTGTCTTTTAGCCAGGTAGCTATTTCAAAGGCATTGCGGTAGTTCTGGTGCAGTTTGAAAGGGTAGGGCACCAGGCCGTCAAAAACATCCAGGGGCAGGGCAAAGTCACGCCCAAAGAGGTTTTGTTCCGGGTCAGCGACCAGGGTAATGCTGGCATCTTCTTTCAGTAGTTCACTGACGACCAGCCACCAGTAGGGTTCATAGTCCTGGGCTTCATCCACCACCAGGGCATCCCAGTTTTCCGGGTTTTTCTCCAGGGCTTCGCTGAGCAGGTTGGGAGCGGTTTCATTGTAAAAGCTTGCCACTTCCTTGGGGTTTTCCGGTAGCGCCCAGTTAAGGCCAGCCTGTTCAGCGCGGCTTTGGCAAAGCTGGTGGAAGGTGGCCACTTCAATGTTTTCATCAGCAGGGTCGGAGCCCAATTCCTTGCGGTGGGCTTCTGCCAGTAGAATGTTAAAGCAAAGCAGTAGTACCTTCTTGCCTTCGCGGGCTTGTTCCTGAGCGCGCAGGCGGGCCAAAACACTTTTGCCGGTGCCAGCACCCCCATAGATGGCCATGCGCGGGATGTGTTCCAACAGGCGTAGCACCCATTGTTGCTCATGGCTCAGCCGGAAAAGTTCGGCTTCCAGTGCCAGGGCATCATCGGCGGCATTGCTGACCAGCGCACAGGAAGGGCGCAGCAGGCGATTGCGAATCAGGGCGGCTTGTTGGCTGGTTAAAGGCAGGCAGTTATCAGCTCTCGGGCCAGCAAAGGCCGTGTTCTTGAAGCGGTGAATAATCTGCTCGGCTTGAAGGGGGTTGAAGTCCGGTGCCAGCAAAAAGTGATTGTGGTTGATGCTGACTTCAGGGAAATCACCTTCCCAGCGGTGGGTGTCAGGAAACACCAGAACTGGCGCAATGGGTAGTTTGATGGCAGTGCCCAGCGCTTTCTCCACACCTTGAACCAGGCTGTTGGTGCATTTTTTCAACTGGGCCAGGGGGGTGGTGCCGATTTTATGCGTGCCCTGGTTGCCCTTGGATAACCAGTTGCCCTGGCCATCCATCTGAATGCCACCACCTTTGACTTCCCAGATTTGTATGCCGTACTGGGGGTGAAACAGCAGAAAGTCGATTTCCCCAATCCAGGTGCCCGCTGGGTTGCGGGTTTGGGTGGCGAGGCTGAAATACACTTCCAGTCCATCAAATTCCAGTTCACGCAGCCAGCGATAAACCTTGGCTTCAGCCCGTGATTGCAGTTGGTCCAGTTCGCTTTCACTTAACCTTGGGTATATCTGTGCCATCCAGCACTCCTTAATTCCTGAGTTGGGCATAACTTACCTGAAAAAAGACTTTAAAGGCCATAGCTGGCTTATAAAAAATCTAATGCGACTCAATTTGTCGCAAGGCTGGGGCATACTGGTAACCAATGAAACGGGGGAGGCTAAATGAGCCCAAAAGAATTTGATGTAATCGGTGATTTGCATGGTGAAGCTCGGCTGTTGGATAAGCTGCTGGCTCAGTTGGGTTACACCCTGGATCAGGGGGTGCGGGTGCATCCTGAGCGCCAGGCGATTTTTGTTGGTGACTTGATCGATAAGGGGCCGCAGTCTGGCTTGGTTTTGCAGCAGGTGCGCAAGATGGTGGAGCGGGGTGCAGCGCGGATGGTGGTGGGCAATCATGAGTTGAACTGGCTGCGCACTTTTCATGACTTGCCGCTGGAAGCCGATGCGCCTGAGTATGCCGAGGAGTTGATGGCGGCCATGTTGCAAAGCAGCCAGTCTGACTATTACCAGCTGGCGGAGGATTTTGCTGGGGATGCTGAGGCTTTGGCGGCGCATTTTCAGTGGTTGAAGCGTCAGCCGTTATGGATTGATGAGCCGCATTTGAAGGTGGTGCATGCCTGCTGGGATGAGGCAGCCATGGATTATTTGCGCCAGGAGCAGGTGTTTAGCCTGGATGATCGGGCGCTGGATGCCTGTATGGCCAGGGAGAATGATCTTTATTATGCGTTGGATCTGCTGGTTGCGGGTTGTGAGCATCAGACTTTGGCAGAGCGTAGCCCGGCGGGTTTTGCTACGCGGCGCTATCGAGTGCGCTGGTGGCAGGAGGTTTTGCCGGATTATGAGCGTTTTCGACTTCCGCTTAAGGAAGGCTGGCAGGCTCCGGCAGGTTTGTCGGCCCCGGTGTTTTTCGGGCATTACAGCCTCCAGATTCAGCCGATGCCGATTAGTGCGCAGCAGGTTTGTGTAGATTTTGGTGTGGCTTATGGCGGGCCTTTGGTGGCCTTTAATTATCGTCCGGGCAGACGCCCCGAACCCCAACATTTTCAGGAGGTGTGCCTATGAGTTTACAACAGGCTTTTCGTGGTGGTCTTTTGGGCCTGGCAGCAGGCGATGCTTTGGGCGCACCGCTGGAGTTTAGTCGGCGCAATGCCTTTATTCCGGTGTATGGTTTCAGCAAGGGTGGGCCCTGGAAGCTTAACCCTGGTGAGTGGACAGATGACACCAGTATGGCCCTGTGCCTGGCGACCAGCCTGGTGGAATCGGGCGGTTTGGATTTACATGATCAAATGCAGCGTTACCTGCGCTGGTACCAGGAAGGTTATATGAGTGTCTCCGGTAACTGCTTTGATATCGGCACGACCACCCTGAGTTCGCTACAGCGTTATAAGCGTTATGGCATCGTGCCTGCGGGTGACCCCAATCCTCAAGCCAGCGGTAATGGCGGCCTGATGCGCCTGCTGCCGGTCATTCTGGCGACCTGGGATAACCCTTTGCGCCTGAAATCCTGGGTCGAAGCGGCCACCATGACGACGCACGCCAGCCCGGATTGTCTGGATGCCAGCCTGGTGTTTGCTGATGCAGTGAGCCGGGTGCTGGAGGGTGAAGCCTTGCAAGAAGTGCTGGCGTCACCGCAGATTCTGGGTGGGCAGACGCGGGGCCAGGCCATTGAACGGGTGCTGGAGGGTAATTACCGCCACCTGGATCGCAGTGAGTTGGGTGAGGGGTTTTATGTGATAGAGGCGCTGGAAAATGCCTTCTGGGCCTGCTGGAAGGGCGGCAGCCTGAAGCAAACTCTGTTGCGGGCCGCTAATCTGGGTGGTGATGCGGATACCGTGGCGGCCATTGCCGGCCAATTGGTGGGCGTGGTTAAGGGGGAAGCGCTTTTGCCTGATTCCTGGAAGCAGGAGCTGGCCTGGTGCGAAAAACTCCAGGTGGTTGCGGACGACCTGCTGGATTTGAACCAGAAGCTGAGACAACTGCCTTGGACTTTCGATAAACTGCCGGCTGCTTCTTCTCACTCAAGCGGATCACATGATGCAGATTATCGACCAGCCTTTCACATCTGAAGGCAAGTCTCCGGCCCAGGCTGCTGAGGGTTGTCTTCTGGCTCATGCCTGCGGCAATGCCCTGGGTAATGGGTATGAATCCTGGCCGAGGGAGCGGCTGCCACGCATTGATGGCCTGGATATGCCGGAGCGTTTTTTACCTACAGGTTACTGGACAGATGATACCGGCCTGCTTTTATGCCTGGCAGACAGTCTGGTAGCTCAAGGTTTTGATCCTCGGGATCAGATGCAGCGTTATCTAGCTTATCGCGATCAGGGGGAGGGCTGGCCGGATGCCGGTCTGCCGCCGCCTTTGGGCAATACCATGAATCAGGCGCTGGATGCCTTCAAACGCACGGATGAGGTGTTTGCTGGTTCGACTTCAGCCCTGGCTTCAGGCAATGGTGCCTTGATGCGTATGCCTGCGCTGGCGCTCTGGAGCCTCTCCCAGCCATCCAGCGACCTGCTGGAAACCTGGATTGTCGATGCAACCCGGACTACCCATGCCAGCCCGCTTTGTCTGGAAGCCAGCCGTCTGCTGGTTTTTTTATTGCTGCATTTATTTCAGGCCGCGCCTGATGACTCTTCCCTGGCTGAGCAGTTAACCAGCCAGGCGGATGAAATCTGGGCGGAGGAGGCGATTGCTGATCTGGCTGAAGGACTTTATCTGGAAAAGCCCCGTGATCTGGTGCCTTCCGGCGGGTTTGTGGCCCACACGCTGGAAGCGGCGCTCTGGTCCTTGGCTAATAGCCCGGATTTGAAAACAGCCTTGCTGAAAGCCGTTAACCTGGGGGGCGATTGCGATACAGTCGCTGCGATTACCGGTGCTCTGGGTGGAGCTTTTTATGGGGTGGAGGCTCTGCCCCGGGAGTGGCGAGATCAGCTTTTACAGGCTGAGCGTCTGCGTACCACGGCTCGGCAACTGCTTGCCGGGAATTCACTAACCTGAGGATAGCTATGCCCCAACAGAAGAGTGCGGAGGCTGAAAACCTGAACTTTCAGTTATTACTGCTGGAAATTCTGGATGCTCACCCTCAGGGGCTGACGACCCCGCAAATCCGCGTGAAAGTTCAGGAAAAGGCCAGCGAGCGGGGCCTGGATAAGCTACTGCAGGCCAGCAATGACAGTTTAAAAAGGCGGGTGGAGCGCAACCTGGCTCAGTTGTGCGAAACCTTTGGCGAGCGGCTGGAGCGGGATGATTCCTGCAAGCCTTATCGCTGGCGAGTTATTGGGCAGGAAGGCTTGTTGCCGCGCTTTTTGAAGGGTGACAGCCAACTGGCCCTGTATTTTTATCTGCATGAAGTGCGCACCCGGCAGCTGTTGCCAGCCTCCCAGCAGGAAAAACTGCAGGGGTTGGGTAGTGCTGGGCAAAATTTGTTGCAGCGGGAGTTTCCTCAGTTGGTTGGTTTGCTGAATAAGCACCTGAAGATTCTTGCCGACCCCTTGTTTTTTGAGGCACCGGAAGTCTGCCCGCAGGTGCATACGCAGCTTTTAGAGGTGTTGCGTGAAGAGCGCAGCCTCAGTCTGACTTTTCAGGTGCCAGGCGGTGAAGAACGCCTGGAACAGGTGGTTCCCGTCAAACTGGTGGTGCATCAGGATCATTTGCATCTACTGCTTTTGGAGCAGCCGGATACAGACCCCCAGCCACGTTTGCTGGCGCTGCATCGTATTCTGGCCCTGGAACCCGGCCCTGTTTGCCTGGCTATGAGCTTTGATCCTGATTCAGTGTTACAAAGCTGGCTGGGAACCCGCTCGGCCCAGAAGCTGGAAATGCATGTTTCTGTAGAAGTGGCCGAAGAGTTATTGGATCGTCCGCTGGGCAGTGGCATGAAGCTGGAAAAGCTGGATGCTGCTTCTAGTCACGGCCTGGCTTTTCGGGTGACGACCTGGATTACTTTATCTTCTCAACTGGCTGCCTGGGTTCGCCAGCGCCAGGAAAGCGTGCGGGTGCTGGCTCCCAGGCGCTGGATTCAGCGTTACGGCCTTATTGCGACTTAGATTGTCGCACCCCTGAGGTTTAATGGTTATACAAGACCAAGGGGGTATGAATGAGCCGTGAATTTCAAGTCAGTCTGTGTGACAGCCTGGGTGGTGTGCGTCTGGAAGATATGACGCTGGAAACCTGGCAATGTCCTGATCCTTCCATTAGAAACCTCGATATCTGGCGGGCACCGCTGTTAAAAGAGTTGGATTTAAGCTGGCTGCATGGTGGCTTGCATCTGACGCTGGTGGGCTGCCCCAGGTTGCAGAAAATCCTTCTTCCCCAGGGCGAGCCCTGTGTGCTGCATCTGGATGCTTCGGATGTTAAGCCAGGCCAGGAGCTGCCTTTGTTGATTCAGGGCGGTATCGAACACCTGGATGTGCGCTGGCAGAATGCCACTTTTATGGCTCAGGCACCGGAGGACCAGCCTTGGCAGGGTGCCTGGGTAGCGAGCAGTAAGGAGCTGGCTGCCCCCTCAGCCCTGGAAGAGGCTGCGCCGGATTTGTTGCTTCTCAAGGGCAAGGTGCCGGCTGCAGAAATTGAGCTGCCTGGTCACAGCTTGTCTCAAGTGCACTGGGTTCACCCCCAGGGTTTGCAGCGCCTGCTGTTGCAGGTCGGAGAAAAACTGCAGCAGGTGGTTATTCAGGGCGCTGAGGATTTACAGCATTGCCAGCTAGAAGGCTCTATGAAAGAGCTGCGCCTGGAGGCCTGCCCTGCGTTAAGCCAGCTTCATGTCGCGGTGGATAGCCTGAATTTACATCAGGTGGGTGCAAAGTCTTTGCAGATTCAAGGCCGTGTTGAGCAGTTGTTCGTGCTACAACCAAGTTGTCAGCAGTTAGCGGTTGAGAAGGTATTAAAAGCCGATTTCAGCCTGAGTGATGGCCTTAAGCAGGTGGATTTGCCAACCGGCTGTGAAGTGACCTGTCAGGGGCGGGTGCCAGCCAGCCTGCGCAAAACAGCGCGGGTGCACGTTAATGAAGCCACTGTTCGCCAGCTGTTGGACGAGTACGCAGGCGGCGATTCTTCAGTGGTTGAAGATCTGGAATCCTTGCTGCCGTTTATGTCTTCCAGTGAGCAGCTTCCTTCCGCCTTGCGTTTACTCCATGAGCTTTTGCTGGCCGGGGCCTCCCCCCAGTGGGTTTGGGATTTACGGATGAAAATCTCGGCCAGGCATCTGGGCGAGTCGCGCTCGAAAAAAAGTAAAAAAGACTCTCTGCGCGAGGCTATAAAGCCTAACTGGTTAGTCACGGCCAAACAAAACTGGCGCTGGCATCTGCCCAGGGATCTGGGTGATGACGCCTGGCTTCTGGACTGGAAAATCTGGCTGGCCTGTCGCGAAGTTCAGGGTGTGCGCAAGTATGCTCGGCTGTTTAGTGAGGTCATGGTGAATTCCACCCTGGCCAGCGAAGACCGCCACCGACAAGCAGGTAGCGGGCCGCATTTTAATCAATGGTTGCTGCATTGGCTTAACACGGGTGACCTGGCTTATCCCGAAGTGCAGCAGTTGTGCTCCAGGGTATTAAAGTCGCTGATGGCGATTAACAAGCCCATGAATAGCGTATGGAATTTTGGCATTGCCGAGCCAGTCAAGCCCTTGCTCGAGAGTCGGCTTCTCAACCAGGCGCAGCGTTTTTTGGCAACGCTGGATGAGGAGCCTGAGCTGTTGCTGGAATTGCATGACTACCAGGTGCATTCCATGCCCGTTCGGGAGGTTTTGATTTATCTGCAGGAGCAGCTCAAGCGACAGCCAGAGCAAACGCGCGTTCAGATACTGCGCCTGGCGGTCAAGCCAGCTGAATTCTGGCAAGGGCGGGCCAGCGAAATGCAGTTGCGCTCCTTGCCGCGCCAGTTGCGGGTATTGGCGTTAACTGGTCAGTTGCCGCAAGCCAGTGAAGCTGTTGCGACATGATGTGTCGCATACAGGGCTTATACTGGATCAACAGATGAGGAGAGACGATGACTAAAACAGCAACGATTGACCAGGTTCAGGAAATGCTCAGCCACCAGCTGGAGCTGCTATGGAATCAGCCGCAACTGGCCGCGTATTTGCCACCCTTGATGCTCTGGGGTGCGCCCGGTGTGGGCAAGAGTAGCGTGATTCGTGAAATCTGCCGCGCCCAGGGCATAGGTTTTGTCGATGTGCGCCTGGCGCAGCGCGAACCTGTGGACCTGCGCGGGCTACCGGTGCCTGATGGCGATCAGGTGCGTTGGTTGCTGTCATCTGAATGGCCGCGTGACCCTCAAAGCAGGGGGATCATTTTGTTTGATGAGTTGACTGCCGCGGATCGTACCCTGCAGGTAGCGGCCTATGAGTTTATTCTCGATCGCCGGCTGGGGGATCTTTACAGCGTGCCGGATGGCTGGCTGATTTGCGCCGCAGGGAATCGGAGTGAAGATCGTGCTGTTGCCATGACGCTTTCCAGTGCCTTGGCCAATCGCTTCTGCCATCTGGAGTTGCAACCAGAGCTGGAGCAGTGGGCACGCTGGGCGCGCCAGGAGGGGCTGCATCCCCAGGTGGTGAGTTTTTTGCGTTTTCGCCCCCAATGCTTCTTTGATATGAAGGGCAATTTGGAGCGCGGCTGGCCCAGCCCCAGAACCTGGGCGCGGGTAGCAACCTTGCTGGAACACAGTGAGGGGCTGAGCGAAACCGGCCTGGCGCTGATGGTTCAGGGTCTGGTTGGGGAGGGCGCAGGCCTGGAATTCCTGGGTTTTCGACGCTGGGCGACTGCCTTGCCGGATATTCCTGCAGTGCTGGATGGTGAGGCTGAGTGCAAAATTCCGCAGCGGGCGGATCAAAAATACGCGCTTTGTTCGGGGCTGGCGCACTATCTCTGGCGTACACCTGAAGAAAACCAGGCCAGGCGCTGTAAATTCTTCCTGCGGGTGGGTGCTCAGCTGACGAGTGACTTTGCCACCCTGGCGATGATGGATGCCATGGAAGCCGACAATGAAGAAGATCAGCTCAAGCGAGCCGAGCTGCTGATGAGTAGCTCTGAGTTTTCGGCCTGGTCGGCGCGTCACGGCGAAGTTCTGGCGCAGATGCAGTCACGCTTTTTGGATCGTTCAGCGCGTGAGGCCGAGCCAATCGAGACAGCTGAGCTGGATATAGATAATGCACTGTGTATTAGAAGGGCGATTTCCTGATGACAGAGGCGCTTCCTTTCAAACCTGTGGTGCGCTCGCCTACGGATGAGGAACAGCTAATCAAGGCGCAGTGGCTGGAGCTTTGGCACCAGGATCGTGTACAACTGCTGCTGGAGCAGCCTTTTACTGCCAGTCTGGCCCTGCATCTGGAATTGGTGCCGGTGATTGATAGCCGTCTGCAAACCGCAGCCACGGATGGCCGCAAGGTGTTCTTCAACCCGCAGTTTCTGCAAAGCCTGAGCGCTGGGGCGCGGGTTTTTGTGCTGGCGCATGAAGTTTGGCACTGCGTTGCTGGGCATTTGCCACGCACTCAGGGGCGCAATCCGCACCTCTGGAATCTGGCGACTGATCATGAGGTCAATAATCTGCTCCTGGAAGACGGTCTGGAAATGCCTGATTCAGCGGTTTATTTCCCCGATTTAAAAGGCGATAGCGCCGAGCAGGTCTATGACTGGCTGCTCAATAAGGCGGACAAGAGTGATCGGAGTCAGCAGTGTCTGGATCAGCACCAGATGGAGATCTCTCTGGAAGGCCTGGATGATGCGCAGGATCTGGTCGTGGATGCGGATTTTAGCCCCGGTCAGTTTGATGCCCAGATAAGCCAGGAGTGGCAGGAAAATCTGGTCGCCGCCACGCAAGCCTGTCGTCAATATGGGCAGCTGTCAGCAGGCATCAAAAAGTGGGTGAAGGGAAGAACCCAGCCACAGGTGCGCTGGCAGGATTTACTGCGCCAGTTTGTGCAGCGCTGCTATGGTGGCAGCCGCCAGTGGTCACCTCCGGCTCGGCGGCATCTTTATCGTGGGCTTTATTTGCCTTCTACACGCAGTCAAAGCCTGCGTATTTGTGTCGCTTTGGACACCAGTGGCAGCACAACTCGGGAGATGCCGGTTTTTTTAAGTGAATTAACCAGCCTCTTGACCAGTTTTGATCGTGTCGAACTAACGCTGATTCAGTGTGATAGTGAAATACAATCCATACAGGTATGGCGTGAAGATCAGGTCGCCAGCCTGGATAAAACTGAAATCCAGGGTTTTGGGGGCACTTCGCTTATCCCGCCTTTTGAAGAGGTGGCCAGCGATAAGCCAGATTGCCTGGTGTATCTGACTGATGGTTATGGCCCGGCACCGGAAGCAGCCCCGGATTTCCCAGTGCTTTGGGTGCTTACAGCGGATGGCCGTCAACCAGTGAGTTGGGGGCAGGCAACCCATCTGCAAGCGGATGAGGCCTAAAATGACAGTGCTTCTACCCTGGTCAGACCTGCTGTCCTTTACTGCTAGTAACTCGGGTAGCAACTACTCGGCAAGTGAGCAGCAGTTGGCTCGAGTACTGGTGGCTCGCTTGCTGCTTCTGGGAGAAAAACGGCAACTGCTGGGCAAGAGAATTGATTGGCCGGAAATTTTTGCTTTTCTGGGGGTGGTCGGCACGACCCGCGAGGTGCGCAGGCAGGGCATGGAGGCCGAGGAAAAAGGAGATTACTCAGAGCTGACCGCTTTGCTGCAACACTGGCTGGAGCAACAAGCATTGCCTGGTCAGGGTTTTACCGGCGGCCTGATTGCAGTAATTGAGCTGCTTGGAGAGCGGATGCAGCTGGATGCTGGCGAGCAGAAGCTATTGATGCTGATGTGGCTAACCCGTCGCCATCCCCTACTGGTGCGGGCAGCCGATGCTGTGGAGGTCAATAACGAGCCTCAGGCGCTCAGTTTCCTTGAGGAGCTGTTGAGTCTTCAGCCTTCCAGCCTTAGTGGTGTGGCAACAAAAGAGCATCCTCTTAAAAGCTTTAACTTTGTTAATGGCTTTTCATGTTTTCAAGGCCTGGATGCCTACCTCAAAGGCAGTGATTTCCTGGATGTTTTTAATAATACCCTGGAATTGGATAGCCCAACGGCCAGGCCACTGGAACAGCAGTTTGAGGCCATTTGGGATGATGTTTGCCCAAGGTTTCATGGTGATTCGCTGCCGCCGGAGGACTTTAGCTATGTTCCTCAGTTGCAGGTCCTGCGTGATTACCTGGCGGACGCCCTGCGGCAGCAGCGCCCGGCAGCGAATATTCTGCTGTATGGTAAGCCAGGTGTCGGCAAAACACTTCTGGCGGCTAGTCTGGCTGACTGGTTGCAAGCGCGCTTGCATGAGGTGCCTTTTGCCAAGGAGGGTGTTTCTTTGCCGCCGGATCGACGCATTCAGTTGCTGGCGATGGGGCAGGCGTTTATGCAAAACAACGCCAATACCTGTTTTTTGTTCGATGAAATGGAAGACATGTTTCAAGGTATCCAATCCTTTGGCTCCAAGGGGTTAGCCAAGGCCTGGATGAATCATTATCTGGAAACCAACCCACTGCCCACTATCTGGGTTTGTAATAGTCTGGAAATGCTGGATTCTTCTTACCTGCGCCGTTTTGATTTGATTCTGGAGGTGCCCACGCCAGCAACAGCGCGTTATCAAAAAAAGCGCGCTGCTGCCCTTGCGCCTTTGCCGGTAACGAACGCTTTCAGGGACTGGCTGGCCGCTGCTGACTGGGTTACGCCAGCCTTGCTAAGCCTGCTCAAGCGTTTGGGGCAGCATCTGCCTGGGCGTCAGCCACTGCAAAACCAGAAAAAGCTTCTGGCTCTGCTTGAGCAGAGACTTAAAGCAGAGGGGCAGCCTTTGCCGGATCCCTGGTTTGCAGAAGAGCCGGTACAAAAATCAAAAGCGTCACAATACTGCCTGCCCGATTACAGCCTGGATTGGTTGAACACCGATCTAGGGCTGGAATCCGTGGTTCAGCAAATAGGTCGTCTAGGTAACGCGCGGCTTTGCCTGCATGGGCACCCAGGTACGGGTAAAACAGCCTTTGCGGACTACCTGGCCAAAGAGCTAAAGCAACCTCTGGTTGTTAAGTCAGCCAGTAGCCTTTTGGGTAAATATGTTGGTGAAACGGAGAAACAGCTGGAGGCCATGTTTGCTGAAGCCAAGCATAAAAAGGCCGTACTCTTGCTGGATGAGGCGGAAACCTTTTTGCAGTCACGCCTGGATGCCAGCCTGAAGGGTTGGGAGGTGAGCAAGGTTAACGAGATGCTCATTCAAATGGAGCGGTTTCAGGGTGTCGTTATTGCTACCAGTAATCGCTTCGAGCAGCTGGATGCTGCAGCTATGCGCCGCTTTGATCTGAAAGTGGCCTTTGATTGGTTACAGCCCCAGCAACTGCAGGGGCTACTCCAAGCGGTGTTTTATAAGCATCCTAAAGATTTGCAGGCCCTAAAGGAGCTGGGTGTTAATAGGCTGGCTCGCTTGCAAGTCAGCCCCGGCAACGTGCAAACAGCCCTGCGCCGTTTGAATCTTCAGGGTAAGCCCTTGTGCTTGAAGCTGTTGCTGAGTGCTTTGGAAGATGAAGCAAGTGTCCAACACCAAGACAAGGCAGCACCCATGGGCTTTATTCATTCTTGAATTAGCGACAGCATCCTAACAACAAGAGTTCGAGGTATATATTAATAAATGATGACTTTTTTCACGCTTTGGGTAGTGATGTTTTCCGCATCGTTTTTCTGGCTTCTGCTCACAAATTTTCTGGTTGGTATTTTTGATGCCAGCTATAGTCCGGTTATGTTTTTTGTGGCGGAACACTTCCAAGCCTTAATTATCTACGGTGACACTCTTGCTTTCATTTACATGATTTACTGGCTTTTAAGTAGGGCTAATCCTATGGAAAAAATGAGCAGCTACACTATGAAGGACTGGCTACTTGTTGTCATGGTTTGGCCCTTTTATGGCTGGATGCTGGCTTATTGCTTTTTTCGATGGCTGTTCGCTTCAAGGGTGCCAAAGAAGAACAGACAATAAGTTTGAAAAGCGAAAGGCTGTATTGAATTTCACATGTGAAATTCTACAAGCTGTTGAGTCTAAGAAGCTGTACGCTACTGGTTTTAACACAGGCCTTGGTGCCATCTTTCAGCTCTAGCCAACACCAGTCCTCAGCTACTTCCTCATTGTTGATCGTAGCAAAACGATCGATCAACAAACGCCCTTTTACTTTTTCGCCGCTTTCCAGCTTTGCCTGTACTTGTGCAGCAAACTTCTCGGGTTTGATTAGACGGTATTTAATTGCATCTGGGTTCGGGGCAGTCAAAGAGGGCTGTTCAACAGAGTCCGCTACCTTTTTACCAGACTTTAGTTCTTCTAGTGTATCTTCGATCTGCTTTCTTCCAATGCGTTTGGCTTTGACCGCACTAGCAAGCTTCTTGGCTGAACCCTGATCCAGTTTGGCAACCTTGTGAAGAGCCAGGACCAGAGAAATATCTCCAGTAGCCTTGTTTTCCAGCAGTTCAGCGATAAAGTCGGGCAGCTTGTTGAGGGAGGTGTAGCGTGAGACCCAAGTTGTGCTCTTGCCGGTTTTTTGGGCTATCTCTTTACCAGAGAGTCCGTTTTCACTGAGTGCGTGGATTGCTGAGGCGATTTCTAATGGTGTGAGCTCTTCACGCTGGATGTTTTCGACTAGCTGCAGAGCAGTTTTATCGTGATTTGTTTTCGGTTTGTCAACCAGGATGGCCATGACGGTAGATGCGTTAAGCATGCCAAGAGCCCGAAAGCGACGCTCTCCCGTGAGTAACTCATAAAAGCCTGGCTCGCAAGAGCGAGTGACTTCAATGGGCGCCCTTTGACCATCTTGCTGGATTGATTTGGCCAGGTCGGCAAGCTCATCTTCATCGAAGGTTGACCTCACTTGTTTGCTGACCAACACCTTGCTTAACTCGATTTGAAGAACCTGAGGTGCTTGAGTCTCTGTCTGGGTAGCTGGATCTGACTTTACTGCTTCGAGGTGGGCTTGCACATTGTCCATGAGTTTTCACACTTTTGATGAGTTTTAGATATTCTATCTGAGCTCAAGCAGTCACTCCACCAAAAGGAAGGGAGACTTTGTTAACATAAAATAAGTGTATTACTTAGAGCTAACCCTGCTAAGTAGTGCACTAGGCTCCTTCGCCAGTGCTTGGCCCTAAGTGCTCAGCTAACTCCCCTAACTCACACTCAAAATAAGTGCATAGCTTGTCCAGCACGTCAGTGGTGGTGCTATAGCCATACTGATTGGCAATCTTGGACAGGGTGGTTCGATGGATGCCAGTGGCTTCGGCTACTTCGTCGTAGGTAATGCGCCTCTTTTCTTTGAAGCCCTTGTCGGCCATCAGCTCTTTTAGCCTGAATCGAATCATGTTCATCTCACTTTGATTTTATTGCTCGACCATTATCCATTATTTGCTATGGATGATGCAATTTATCTACAAAAGTGGCTTGACATGTAGTTTATCGGTGTTAATTTGTAGATATCTTTCTACAAAAGAGGAGCGATAACGATGTCTACTTACCTGACCGTCAAGCAATTGGCCGAGCGTTTGCACTACAACCCCAGGTATATCACCCAGTCGCTGAAAGACCGAGTGCTTTTCGAAGGGGTTCATTATGTACGCCCCTTTGGTGGTCGAAAAGTCCTCTATGTCTGGGAAGCCATTGAAGATGAAATGAGCCGCTATTCGACACAACCCATGACAGGTATCCCTATGAGTAATGGAGGTTACTGCCATGGCTAGTGTACGCAGCAGAGGGAAGGGCGGTAATCTTTTTATCGACTTTCGCTACCAGGGGATGCGGTGCAGAGAGCAGACACTGTTACCTGATACGACTCAAAATCGTCGCAAGCTGGAAAAGCTCCTGCAGCGGATTGAAGCTGAAATCTCGGTAGGCACCTTTGATTACCGGGCCTATTTTCCTAACAGCAAAATGCTCGAAAAGCTGGACTTGCCTGGTCAGCAGGGCTTTTCAGTGGAAAGCGAACCGGCAACACCCCTTTTCAAGGACTTTTGTGAGGAGTGGTTTGAGGAAAACCAGATTTGCTGGAAGCGCTCATACATGAAAAATGTACGAGGCACGCTGGATAAACATCTGATTCCAGAGTTTGGGGATCAGGAGGTCGCCAGCATCAACAAGGCTCAGGTTCTGAAATTTCGCGCATCCCTCGCCAAAGTGACTCGCGGAACAACAGAAACCCAGCTGTCCAATGACCGGATCAACCATATCATGACGCCTTTGCGCATGATCCTTGAGAATGCTGCCGACCGCTTTGAATTTATCACACCCATGACTGGGATTAAACCGCTCAAGGTGGGGCGAACGGATGTTGATCCTTTCTCGCTCATTGAGGTACAGAAGATCTTGAAAGCCGTGCGCGAGGATTACAAAAACTATTTCACTGTCCGCTTCTTCACAGGCTTAAGGACAGCAGAGGTTGATGGACTGCAATGGCAGTATGTCGACTTTGATAACCGTCAGATTCTGGTCAGGGAAACGGTGGTGCAGGGTCGAATTGAAACCACCAAAACTCCTGAATCTCGCCGTGAAGTGGAGATGTCTTCTCCCGTGTACGAAGCTCTGAAACGCCAGAGCGAGGTGGCCCCGCAAAACTCGCGCTTTGTGTTTTGCAACAGCAAGGGGAAGCCTTTTGAGCACCGGAATGTGACCCAGCGGGTCTGGTACCCGCTTCTCAAAGAGCTTGGCCTTAAAAAGCGGCGACCTTACCAGACTCGCCATACGGCAGCCACTCTATGGCTGGCAGCCGGTGAAAACCCAGAGTGGATTGCGCGCCAGATGGG
The DNA here is from genome assembly GCF_900112235.1 of Marinospirillum celere. Lineage (GTDB taxonomy): Bacteria > Pseudomonadota > Gammaproteobacteria > Pseudomonadales > Halomonadaceae > Marinospirillum > Marinospirillum celere. The sequence continues at coordinate 644,132 of NZ_FOLH01000001.1, forward strand.
GCATACCACGACTCAGATGCTATTCACCATCTACTCACGCTACGTCCCTAATTTAACGCGACAAGATGGCTCGGCTATTGATCAGTTATTGATGACACGAGGGTTTGCCAATGAATACTCATAAAACAATTGAACGCACTGAAGGCTCCTTGCGCTGCAAGTTTACTGTACTTGATGTAAAGCCCCTGGACCCCGCTAATGAACAGGCCGGATACCAGGTAACCCTGGACTTCATGATGGGAACTTGGCTGGCAAGGGTTGATGCCGATGTCATCCGCGTTCAAGGTGGCTTATCACGTCTGGATTTTGTCGATGCAGTGGGTTGCATGGTGAGCACGCCTCAAGAAAGCTACTTCAAGGTTTCAACTCTGATAAAGCAAGACCCCTGGGTTTATCCTTTTATGTCTGCAGCTGCAGGATTTCCAAAAACACTTTGCCCGGATGCCAATGCCTCAAACTACCTGAAAGACAGCATCATGGGACTAAAAACAACCTGCCTACGGGAGTTTGTCTGGCGTACTTTGATGCAAAAGCGTGTCCTGGAAGGTTTTCTAGTGAACCCAGCTAGCTATAGCTTTCATCATAGTTATGTTGCCGGTTTGCTATGGCATTCACTGGAAGTAGCCCATGCGACGCAACGCATGATCGAATGCTTTGAGCCAGACATGTCTGAAAAAATGCGAGATATCGCCTTTGTGGGTGGTTTGCTTCACGACATAGGTAAAGCCGTCACCTTAAATCAGAGAGGGATCAAGACAACCCTGGGTAAACTGGTCGATCATTCCAGCATGACCCTGGAATTGTGCAGCAGCTCCCTGAGCTGGCTGGAAATGCAGGAGCCTGATGCTGCCCATGCCTTGCGTCATATCTGGACATCAGCATCGCCCGGTGCTCGTTATGGTGTGAAGCCGATGATCAGTCTCGCTCGTTATGTGCGTGATGCCGATGGGCAAAGTTCAATGGTCAGTGGCCAGAGGCAATCTTTTGGTAATCAGCCATGGCAATCGGGCTTCAGGAACCTGGGTAGCAATCACTACTGGCAACCCGGTTTGATAACTGAAGTTTGCTGAGTGTTTAAGGGGGAGGGGTAATCTCAACCCCCTTTTTTTTGGCAAGGTGCCGGACAGCTGCCTGCAAACTTTTATCCTGCAGTTTTGCTCTGGAATCCTTGGAAGCCATGTCAGGTAGTAATCCGGTAATCAGCCTGCTATGCAGTTGGAAATCTTCTGATTCAGCCTGGATACGTTTAAGTGCATGTTGAGCAACGCTTTCAAAGCTATGGACATAGACCTCAAAAAAAGTCGTGGTGGTTTTATGCCCCATCAGCTTAATCAGGTGAACCATGCCGGTAACATGAGAGGCGGGGAGGGGGTCGTTAGGATTAGCCCCAAGAAGAGACCGAAAAGCCTTTAGCCCTTTGCTGCTGTATACCCAGTGCTTGTGATCCAAAAGCTCGGGGATAAGTTCAGGGTAGCGTGCGACATACCAGCGCATAAAGAGATGTGTCGCAAAAGCGTGGCGAAGCAGGTGCAGATCGGACTTTTCGCCCAACGCTTTCTGCAGCTGCTCACGTGCAAGGCCTACAATTTTATAGGAGCTACTCTGGGTGACGGATCGATCCAGTGACAAAAAACGGATTTTGCTCAAGGGTTGACGAGTAGCAAGCGTCGTCTTGCGTTTATGTCGATCAAAGTCTATCTGGCGATACTCCCAAGCATCACGCACCACCTGCACAGCTTTGGGTGGTGCAAGCAGGTGAAGGGGTACGCAGCGTCTTGCAGAGGGTGTTTTAAATGCGGGCAGGTAGATGACGAGCTCGTCTTTGCTAACCACTAGGCGATCCAGGGTTAGGTTGGTGATTTCTCCAGACCTTAGACCGCCATAAAAAGCCAAAACCCAGATGGCAGCCACCTGAAGTTGTGTTCGATCTTTTTTATTGATTTTCTGGAGTGCTAGATCAAACTCTTTCATCCGGGGCGGGTTGTAGCGCCAAGTTCTCTGAAGTGGCTCTGATGAGCTGGATACTGGAAAGGAAATGCCCTCAAATAATTTAAGTTCGGCTTTTGCAAACTGAAGCAACCGAGAGAAGGTCTGTTGAATTTGCAAGGAAGTCTGATTGCTCAGCTCTTGCTTCTGTCTGGACAGAAGGTACTCAGTGACAAAAATTTCAGCATCTTCATCCCCCCAGTCTTTGAGGTTGCTACTAGCTGGAAAGTTAAGGAAGCCATGCAGAAATAGCGTGCTGATCGCTTGACTGCAGGTGCTGAAAGTATGCCGCCTCTCTTTCAAGGAATACTCGATCCAAGCTAGAGCCAGATCAAAGGCAGTGAACTTTTGATGGAGTTCATCAATCAGTTCCATGAGTCGGTCAGCTTCATAGTGAGTGCTACTGCTTTCTACGGCTTTTTCTACAAGATTCTGATAAAGAGTATCTTTGGCACCCTTCAAGGCCGAGTCTACCTGGTGTTCTGTAAGCTTGGCATTTTCAAAATGACCGCTGTCATCAACCAGAAAAGACCTCAATCGGTGCCTGATAAGTCGTAAAACGGCTTTAGCTTCCTGGTGCCAACCAATCAGGGCAAGGTCATCAGTATCCAGGGTGTCGGCTTGAGGCAGAGCCACCTCGATATGAATGAAAGGCTCGACTACTAGAGGGCGCGTGTTGTTGTGGTATTCGGCATAAGACTCTCCGGAGGTTATGTAGGCTTCATGGTTGGCTACCGCTTCAAGATAGCGGTGATCTTCCTCTTCCTTGAGCTCTCTTCGAATAAGTGCTGGCCATTTGGCCCCATCGAAACTGTTTTTAGTAAAACCTAGACCATCAGTGGCGTCAGGCGGGATAGGGAGGTTTTTGGCCTGGAGTTGACTGAAAATAACTGGCTCAAGGCCCTGGATCACTGCAAGCTGGCTGGCCGCATAGAGGATCTCCTCTGTTTTAAGTTTACCTAGAGCCTGCTGGTCTAGGTGATCCGTTTCAAGAAGCCCGACTGTTAGTTGATTAAAGGCGGAAATCTCCTGCTGGGGTTTCAATTCAATCGAGGGCGCTAGAAGCAGGCATCCCAGGGGAACGGGGATCGAATAAAATGCGTAGAACTCATGGTAGGTGGCTAGCTTGATTTTGGTGTCGCGCTGGTTCCAGCCCTCAAGGAGCCAGGTGTTGATCGCCTCTTTTAGGTGGGCTGGAGCCAGGCCAGTATGAGCGGCAAAGTGCAGAACGAGGGCAGCTTTGAGGCTGTTTTGGTCTAGGGGTATCTCTCCCTTCCAGAAGCGTTTCAGGAAACCTTGTATAAGATGAAGTGCCATCAGACACTTGGGATCAGAGGGTAGTACGGAGGGGCGAGGGTGTTTTTGTTTGAGTGTAAAAAAATGGCAACGCCAACCTGCATCCTGAAGCTTTTCAAGAATCTCGTTAAACAGTCGCTTTTCTTCCTGAGTCAGCTTCTTGTCTGAACTCAACGGGACATCAACAAATTCTGCATAGGTTTCTTTTAGGCTGGATGCCAGCCTGGGCAACTGCTTAGGGGTAATGCGTTGGCTATTTCCACAAACTTTCAGGATCGCCTTGAGATACATCAGACGCTTTTGTGTCCAAAACCCAGGTTCTTCCAGTGCAGGGTCAAGGTCGGCAATCGTCAAAATTGCACTCATGACAAAGGACTCTTTTTAAGCTTGAAACCGAGCTTTTCAAGCCACTGGCTCTGAAGCATTTCGAGCTCATTGAAAAGTTCAGGATGGGCTGTAGAAAAGGGTGCCAGAGCATCCCAGCCGTCAATGTGGTGCCCTAGCCAGAGATCAGCATGATTTTCGCTCATTAGCTTGTGTGCGAAGGTCGCGCACTGGTGACGAGAGGCGTTGGTGCGATCATGATTGAACGCAAGCGACCAATAATTTTTAGCAAGCTGGGACGCTTGCTGGCTTTGCAAAGGGGAGGAGGCAATCATTCCGCTTGCTCGATCTTGTTGGTGGTACAGAGCAATTGGTCTGCTGGTTTCGTCGGTCAATGCCTGGCTATTTTGCTGGAACAAAGCTTGGCGGCATTTCATCAGTTCTTGAAACTGGGCTTGTACGAGGGAGTGCTCAAAAATCAGCTTGGACTCAAAAAAATCAGCTGAGTCCTTGTCGCGATGGAGCCGAAAATTGTCCAATAAAAAGGTTTCCGTACCAGGGCCTACAGGTCGATTTGCGTAGGCATACTGCAGCATCCAGTAAAAATGAAGCTCAAGACCATTGGCTTTTTCAAGCACTTGATCGCCTGAAAGTCTGGGGGGCTGGATATCGCTGAAAAGTGGGGGCTTATGACCCAGCTGTGAGCCGACATGAAAATTGACGGGCTCTTTGTAGCACTCTTCAAGCAGAGTATTGATTTGCTTTCTCAGAGGGTGATCGGAAGAAAGTCGCTGATTGATTTCAGTTTTCAGCAAGGACACAGTGCATCTAAAGTTTTGATTGATGGTGGCATTGGTCGTGGTGACATAGCAGGCCCTGGCTCTAAACTCGATTGGGAGGTTGCCTGCCAATGTAAAGGCGCTGACTTCTGACATGAGGCAGCTTCTCAGCAGGCAATGTCCCGATCGAGCCATCTGATTTATACCGGTACTAGGGCCAGGGTGGTTCGCGCTGAAATCACGCACGGCTCTTTCTTCTTTGACCCCCTCCTCAAATACACTGCGATGCTCATCCAGGCATCTGCCGAGGCTTTTAGGCAGGGCAAGACCCACGATTTCAGAGGTGTGTAGCCTGTTTTGGTGTTCAAAATTCGTAGCGCCATTCAGCACTCGATAGAACAGGCACTGATTGACAGGATCAAAAATGATCTCTTGGCCTTCGAGCTCTGGTGCTTTTCCAACTGTGGCTTTACTCCAGCGGCGCTTGGGCAGACCGATTACCAGCGCCAAAACAGAAATATACAGTTGTGGCAGGCGATTTTTATCGAGCAGAAAACTCCAATATCGGATGATACTCGACCAGCTAAGCTGGTAGCTGTTGGCATGGCTTCGGACATTACTTCTGACCCAGTGGGGCACGAAGTTGTGCAGTTCGTAAAACTGCTCTGAGTTAGTCAGAGTGCTGTCATTCAGCTCAATTTGGTTGGGGTTCTGATCCTGTTGATCACTATCCGGTTTTTTAGGTGTCTTGGGTTTTTGGGAGTCACTAACTGTATGGGTGAAATTAAGATGAGGCGGATTTCGCCAAAAACTCTGGTCGCTATCCAATTCATTAAAAGCGCAGCCCAGCCAGCGCCTGCCATCAAGGATCGGAGCTGTGTGACGGTTTTTTGCTTCAAGGCCCTTGGTCGTATTCCCCTGTAAAGGAAGTCCTTTTTCTGCAGCCAGCTTTGCTAGAATCGTGTCTCTAAGCTGGTACACATCCAGATAATAGTCTGTGTCGTCTAATAACTCTGCTGGGCCGGTATGCTCAAATACCGTGCTGAGAAGGCTGCTTATTGCTTGTCTTTTACTTTCTGAATCCCATTCCAGGTTGTGAACTTTTCTGATTGCAGCGGCTACAGGGTGGCTGCTTCCATACTCCTTGATATATTCATCTGGATTTCGCTCTGGGTGATAGCGTAACTTCCTGCTCAATCTTTTTAAGAGATCAAGGTTTGCCCAGTCCTCATTAAAATCCATTGCCTCTAACCAGCGCACAATCAAATAAATATTCTCAAGCGTTGGGGGAGGGAGGCAGTATTGTATTAATGGCCTTAGCTCAATTCCTAACTCAAAATCCCACAACTCATGGCGTTTAAGCAACTCCAAAGTCTGCATATACTGTTGTGATAGAAAGAAATATTTATTCATGAGTGTTTATGGATGAACGATATTATGTTGCTTACGAATTGATCAAGTTTATCGTTGTCCTTGCTTATATTTAATTGATTGCAGCGAGATATAAATAAAATTAAATCATTCTCGTTTATTTGTGTTATTTTTTTGCAGGTTTCACTAAAGCTAGGGACACCGTGATTTTCGAGGGAGTATTTTCCCCAGGTATCTGCTGCTTTTGTCCAGGCGTCATCCTGGAAAATATCAGGAAGCAGGTTGGGTGGGTTGTCTCCTTTGCTTTGTGTGGCTTGGAAAGGTTCAGCTGAATGCTTTATAAGCATATCCAATGTTCCATCAGCCATCGGTTGGTTAGCCTTTTCAGCTAAAATATTTATCTCGCCAGGAGGCGTTGGGGGTGCTGAGTTGTTGCGGCTTTTTTGCTTTCCGTTGAGCGCCTTGCCAACTGTTACATGAGAAGGCCCGTTTCTCCCCAACAAACTTGTTAAACCGGCAACTGTCAGGGGTGCGTCAGTGTTTTTGCGTTGTGGCTGCAGGTCGAACGCTTCGGCAGTCCACTGCTGTTTCTGCTGTGATGCTGCTAATGAAGACAAAAAATCCTTAGCAGGGACAGCTGAGGTGATTTGAGGAAAAACTTGACCAGCCAGGTACTCGATCCGTTCAAGCTCCTGCTTGGTGCTTTCAATGACCTCCAGTACCTCGATTCGCGTTTTTGAGTCAAACCCATTCAGGAGCTTGGTCAGGCGGGCGTCACTATGGTTCAAGAGTCGGTAGCCGCCGGATGTTTTGGTGACCAGTGGTGTAATCATAGTGACCAGAATGGGGCTATGTAACTGCCCGCCACTTAGCTCTTCGATCTCTCCTGTTTTGATCACCCGCCGCACACCAGAGACAGAAAAAAAAGGCGAGAAATAGACTGAAGTTGAGTTTTTTGCCTTGTTCACAGGCCGCTCCAGTGATGATTTTAGAGTAAAATCCTTAGCGTCTAGCATAAAAATTTTACAATTAATATTAAAAAATATATGTCCATAACCAGTCTGCTACCTCGTCAGAAAATCCTGCCATAGCAGGGTGCGAAGGTCAAAGTATTTTAGCGACAAATGTGCCCAGAAATGTAGCTAAATGTACGAAAATGAAGGCGGTGCGTACTTGTCTTGGAGGGTGTTTCTGCAGATAAGTACAGATAAGGTAAGAAAAATTCAGTTCTGAATAAAAACAGTGGGTTAGGTGTTCAATATTGACATGGTAGAGGTCAGCGGTTCGAGTCCGCTTAGTCCTACCAAAAAATGCAGTAAAAAAAAGCCGCTTAGATACACTCTAAGCGGCTTTTTTTATGTCTGGTATTTTTTGGCAGGTAGAAATGACCGAAAAATGACCATCATGCTGTGCCTTTTTCTTTTTGCTCCAGCCAGCGCTCAATCGAATCCTTGCGAAGAAAGAAGGATCTTTGACTGAAGTAAATCTTTCTTGGGAAGGCGGGGTCTCTTTCATGCAGGTTGTCCAGCTTTTAGTGGGTGTTGGTCAAACCTTTTTCCAGGCAATAAAAAACCGGCGCAGTGGCCGGGTTGGAACTTCTACAAATATTTGGCTAATCGCGAAGACGAGCTTGCTACCAGTTTTAGGGCTTCACTCACCCAGAATCTAAAGCCATGCAAAAACCTCAGAAAAGCTGTTATGAGTGGATTTCAGGCATTTAGCACTGCTAAGGGGGAGGATAAAAAGCCACTCCTGAGAAGTGGCTTGGTGATTGCTATTGAATCAACCCCGCTTGAAGCTTCCGGGGTGGGCCGTTCTCTTAAACAAGCGGTGGTGTGCCTTCCGCGTTGGAGACGACTGCATCAACCTGAATCAATGCACCTTCAGGCAAGGCGGACACACCAACAAGCCTTCGTGCCGGTGTACCTTCAGGAAAGTAGCTGGCGTAGACAGAGTTGATGGCTTCGATGTCTGCAAGGTCTTTAATAAAGAGATTAACCTTGACCACATCCTCCAGCGCGTGATCAATGCTTTCCACGATGGCCTTTATGTTCTCCAGACACTGCCGGGTTTGCTCCTTAATGCTACCCGCTACTAGCTGGCCAGTTTTGGGGTCGAGGGGCAACTGCGCGGAAAGATGGTTGTAATGAGAAAAAGCCACAGTTTGCGTGGACAGGGAGCAAAGGGGCGCGCGTTCTGTAGTGTTCGCCTCGACAATGATCTTGTGTCTGTCCTCAACGGCCTGGGGTGGGGTGCCGTCACCATGGGACACTACGGCTTCAATTTGCACCTGAGCATGCATGGGCAGGGCAGCCGCCTGAATCACGGTTCTTGCTGGCAGGTAACCCGTGGCTCTGGCAATGGCTGAGTCGGGGAAGAAGCGCGAATACACACGATTAACGGCTTCGATATCGGCAAGGTCGGTAAGGAAAATGTTGATTTTGACGATGTCATCCAGGGGTACATCAATGCTTTCCAGAATGGCCTTGATATTCTTCAGGCACTGCGCGGCCTGTTCTTCAACACCACCCACGACCAATTGACCGGATTTCGGATCCAGCGGTAACTGAGCCGACAGGTTGTTGTAGTGGGAGAAAGCCACTGTCTGGCTGGAAAGGGGGTCCAGCGGCGCTTCTGAGGTGTTGTTAACCTGCTTGATCAAATCGCCAGCCTGGGGCGCATTGGGGATGGTGCCCACGCCATTGGAAACCAGGGCTTCGATCTGTACTTGCGCATCCAGCGGCAGGGCCGCAACGGCAACCACTGTGCGAGTGGGCAGGTAGTGAGTAAAGAAGGTTTTATAGACTTCATCCACCTGCTCAACGTCCTTGATGTCTGTCACGAACAGGGTGATTCGGACCACATCGCTCAGGCTGTGATCAATGCTTTCCAGAATCGTTTTGATGTTTGCAAGGCACTGCCGGGCTTGTTCTTTTATACCGCCGACCACCAGCTGGCCAGTATTCGGATCGATGGGGAGTTGAGCAGAAAGGTTGTTGTAGTGGGAGAAGGCGACCGTGTGTGAACTGAAGGGGTTGACCGGTACCGGCTCGGTGTTTCTTGGTAAAACTGCATTGTTACCACTCATGTTAATAGCCTCTATTGTTTTTGTATTTTTCTCGATTGAGAGGCTTAACTATACCGCTTTGCAGCTATTTTAAAACCCCGTGGTCACTCAACTCACAGCTTCTGGCGCAAGTCTTCAGGCCAGTACCAGGAGCACAGAGTTTCGATCTTAAGTAAACTGGCTGATGGCCTCTGGTAGCTCCAGGCACTATTTTGTTTAGGCGGTGGTCCATAATGCAACAGTATATATTTTAGTCTGATAAGGCATGAGAGGAGTTGTAAATGAAGTTTTTAGTTTTTTTGGGCACTCTACGCGATAGCACACCTCCGAAGCCTGCTCGTCTTGGTGTTCGAGTTGCAAAGGCGGCTCTCGAATGCCTGCACCTTCGCTATAAAGAACATGAAGTCGAGTTGGTTGATGCTCTGGACTATCCGCTTGAAACTGTTTTTAAACCTCATTTTTCCTATCCAAGGAGTAAGGCACCTTCTGAGCTCAATCAGCTGGCCGACAAGATAGAGGCTGCTGATGGGTTTATTATGATTAGCCCTGAATACAATCATTCAATGAGCCCTGCGCTTGCCAATCTGCTAAACCACTTTGGTAGTTCTTTATTTTCTTACAAGCCTAGCGCCATCATGACCTATTCAGCAGGCCAGTGGGGTGGAATGCGTGCGGCAATTGGTATGCGTACATTTCTTTCAGAGCTAGGCTGCCTGCCGGTTTCTGCAATGATACATGTACCTAAGGCACAAGAAGTCTTTGCACCCGATGGTTCGCTACAATCAGGGGAAGGGCAAGCATCCTGGTTTGATTATTTTGGCAGAACCTTTAGTCAACTGGTTTGGTGGGCTCAGGCTGCGAGGGAGCATCGAGCAAAAATTAATCCTCACAACCTGGTCGGAGATTTCAAAACGGATCCTTCCCAGCGAAACGCTCCGCAGGAGTAATTTTGATTCTGAATGAAAAGGGGCAGCTCTTACTGCTTGAGCTGGGCTGTTCCATACTGATCTTAAACAAACTATTGCTTTTCAAGCGCTTTTCAAAATATTCTGGTATAAGAACTGAAGCCTGAAAAAAGGCTCTAATGCTTACAGCAGGCAGATAAGAAGAATAATGATGATCAGCCAAAGCAAGCTAGTGGTGTTGCTGGTTGTTGGGCTTTTGGCGCCAGGTTGGCTCTGGGCTGAAACGCGGCAACTGGTTATTGCCTATGAGAACAAAGAGCAGCCCCCTTATTACATGGGTGATACTTATGAAGTTTTGCCTGAGTATCCTGGTGTGGCTGTGGAAATGGTTCAGCTTCTTGAAACCAAGATTTCCAATATCTCCATTACTCTTGTCAGAGCGCCCTGGGGCCGCTGTCTTTCTGGTTTAGCCAGCAATCAGTACGATGGTATTTTCAACGCCAGTTATCTGAGTGACCGCTTGGAGATCGGCTGGTATCCAACGCTGGATGGAACCCATACAGGTGAGGTCGATTCTTCCAAGCGCATTACTGGGATTCGCTATTCTCTGTATCGAAGGGCTGATTCTTCCTTGAGTTGGGACGGGGAGGCTTTTCAGGGTTCTGCTGAAGCCTTGCAGTCCTTGGGCGCGCCACGTGGTTATTCCATCGTTCAGGATCTTAAGCAGCGTGGCTTGAGTGTTCAGGAGGTTCCAGGAACCAGCAATGCCATGTTGATGTTATTGTTGGGCCGTTTGGAAGGGGCGGTTTTACAGGATGTGACAGCAGATGCCTTCCTTTCTGAAGCCGACGATCGTTATCAGAGTATTCTTAAAGAATTTCCTCCAGTTGAGGATAAGGACTATTTTCTGATGCTTTCACATGGGTTGGTGGCAAGTGATCCTGAGCTGGCCCAAAAGATCTGGCGCAGTTTGGCCGAAATTCGCGAAATTTACGGTGAAGAACTGCGCAAGAAATATGAATACTAATAGGATTCTGCTACTTTTAGCTAATGCCTGCCAATAAGAAAACATCGTTGACTAAGAAGTACCTCCAACTAGTCCTTCCGGTACTGGTATTGGTTGCATTGGTGTTTATTTTGATTCTGATTTACCAGGAACTGACCAGTCAGAAGCGCAGCCAGCAGCAGTATTATCAAGGCCAGGCGGCACAGTTGGCGCACCTGCTGAGTGAGCCCGTCTGGCAATTTTCTGATGGCATTGTGAATACCTTGCTGGAATCGGTACAGGATGAGCCTGAAGTTCGCTGCGTGAGTATGGAATTTGCAAGAGGCTTGATGAATGGCAGTGAAATAGGCGATTGCTCGGAAGTAACTCGTGAGCACTTAAGAAGCTTTGCTGCCCCCGTTTTGTACATACACCAAGGCGAAGAAGAGCAGCTGGCTGAAGTTACCCTTTATATTCAAGAAGCCAGTGTTTGGGGCGCTGTTTACCGGGAGATAGGCTACCTTTCTGCGCTGGTTATTTTGTTGTGCCTGGCATTGGCTATTGCAACCTTTCAGGCCTTTCGGAAAATCATTTTAAGGCCGCTGGAAAGAGTGGCTGATTCCTTGCGCCATTACCACCAAACCGGTGAGCGTCAAACAGTGGATTGGCATACTCAGGATGAACTGTGTTACTTGATTAGCGAGTATAACGCCAGTCTTCAGCGTCAGGCTGAATCTGAGCGTAAGGCCCATGAAGCCAGGGTTCTTGCCGAAGAAGCACTGCAAAATCTTAAACAGGCTCAAGATGGGCTGATTCAGGCCGAAAAGATGGCTTCTCTGGGTGGCCTAGTGGCGGGGGTTGCGCATGAAATTAATACCCCAGTGGGTAACTGCCTGACAGTGGCTACCTCGGTTGAAGCCCTAACCATTGATTTTAAAAAGGTTTTAGAGGCAGGAAGCCTGAAGCGTTCGCAGTTGGATCAGTTTGTGGCTCAGGTGGAAGATGCTGGAGCTTTGTTGAATAGAAACCTACACAGAACCGCTGAGCTGGTTAGCAATTTTAAACAGGTCGCGGTGGATCAAACCAGCTCCCAGCGCCGCAAGTTCGACTTAAAGCAGGTGGTGAATGAGGTGGTGTATACCCTGCGTCCTCAATTTAAGCATCAAACGCATCAGATTTTCCTGGAAATTCCTGAAGGGATAGCTATGGACTCTTATCCCGGTCCCTTGGGGCAGGTGATCTCCAATTGCGTTAATAATGCACTGGTACATGCTTTTGAAGATGAAAAACCTGGAAATATCAAGATACAAGCGCAATTACGTCATGAAAATCAGGTGCAAGTAATAGTGATGGATGATGGTAAGGGGATGTCGCCTGAGCATCTACAAAAGGCCTTTGAACCCTTTTTTACAACCCGGTTGGGGCAGGGTGGTTCCGGGCTGGGTTTGCATTTGGTGTACAGCATAGTGCGCGGTATTTTGGGTGGTGAAGTACATATCACCAGCACGCCGGGTCAAGGAGTAGCTCTGGCGATGAACCTGCCGTTGAAGGCCCCTCTCAAATCAGCAGCCCGAGGTGATGAGTGAGTAACGAAAATTCTGTAAGTGATGAGTTTTTTACTTTTGCTGATGAGAGTCTAGCAACCCAGCAAACAGATTCTGGAACTGAAATCCCTTGGCCGATTCTGATTGTTGATGATGAAGAGGAAGTGCATGAGGCAACACGCTTTGCTCTTCAGGGCGTGGATATTCTAGATCGCCCCTTGGAATGTTACAGCGCTTATTCTGCTGTAGAAGCCTGCGAACTCCTAAAAAAGCACCCAGATTTTGCCTGTATTCTGCTGGATGTGGTCATGGAGTCTGAACAAGCCGGCTTGGAGCTGATCAGCTATATTCGTGAAACCCTGGAGTATTCCAGCCTGCGAATTATTTTGCGTACCGGACAGCCGGGTTATGCGCCCGAGCTGGAAGTCGTTAATCGTTACGATATCAATGACTATAAGCAAAAAAATGAGCTTTCCCGCACTCGCCTGATTACCAGCCTAACTTCAGCTTTGCGCTCATATCAGCAAATACAGGTGATAGAACGCAGCAGGCAGGGTTTGGCTTTGATTATTGAAAGTGCTCCACGTTTGTTTTTGGAGCGCTCGGCTTCAAAATTTGCTAAAGGGGTGCTCATACAGCTGTGTAGCCTGCTGGGAATTGATGAAAATGGTTTTATTTGTTGTCATGAGGATGTCCGAGATCAGCAGGTTAAGATTTTGGCTGGATTAGGCCGCTATTCGCCCTGGGTGGGCCAACCCATAGAAAAATTAGGTGATGCCGGCCTGCAGAAGGAAGTCGAAAAGGTGCTGCAAAACCAGGAAAGCTGCATCGAAGAAGACCACATAACTTTTTATATACGTTCACCCCACAAGGATGAGCTGGTGGTGCGGATTGAAACCCGTAGGCCCCTGTCAGAAATGGATATTCGCTTGATCAAGCTGTTCTCGGTTAATGTTGCCGTGGGCTTTGATAATGCTCAGCTTTTTGAGCAGGTTGAGCATCTGGCATTTATCGATCCGCTAACCAGCTTACCTAACCGTAGTGCTTTTATTCGCCTGCTGGAACAAACCATAGCGGTGAATCAGCCTTTTACACTCTTACTGGCTGATTTGGATAACTTTCAAGCAGTGAATGATGGTTTAGGCCATCAGGTGGGGGATGAAACCCTGCAGCTAACCTCTGAGCTTTTGGGCCAGACCTTCGGACAAAACTGTGAGTTGGCCAGGTTGTCAGCAGATAGCTTTTGTCTTTTGATTCCAGGCAAACATATTACTGAGCTGACCAAGCAATTGCAGAAGCTGCAATGGACTCTGGATGAAGGCCTTACTGTGCGGGGGTATGAAATCCCCTTGAGTATTACCTGGGGCGCTGCGCTCTATCCGGATCATGCCAAAAAGGCTGGCACTTTGCTGCAAAATGCCAGCATTGCCATGAAAGATGCCAAGGCCAACCAAAGAGGTGGCTTGCGGTTATTCAACAAGGGTTTTGACCAGGTTTTACAGCAGCGTCTGCAGACTGCCAGTGAACTCCGGCATAGTGTTGCCAGAAGTGAGCTGGAACTGCATTTTCAGCCGCAAATTGCACTGAAAACCTCGCGTTTAGTTGGTGCTGAGGCCCTGTTACGTTGGCGGCGAAATGGTGAACTCGTTTCGCCGGTTGATTTTATTCCTGCTGCAGAAAGTTCGGGCCATATTGTCAGCATTGGTGCTTGGGTGCTTGAAGAGGCCTGTCGTCAACAGCTGCATTGGCAGCAGGAAACGGGTTTAGAACTGACAGTGGCAGTTAATGTTTCCATGCGCCAATTACTGGATGTGCATTTTTTGGAAATGCTCACGGGAGTGGTTCAGAAAACAGGTATTAACCCTAAAAACCTGGAACTGGAAATCACCGAGACGGTGATGATGGAAAACGCTGAAACTGTTGTTGATCTGCTGGCCGAGGTACGTGACCTGGGGGTACAAATAGCTATCGATGACTTTGGAACTGGCTATTCATCGCTCAGTTACCTTCAGCAGCTTACCGTTGATCGTTTAAAGATCGATCGCTCTTTTGTACAGCTGGTTGCAGAGCAGGATGAAGCTCGAGTGATAGCAGCCATGATCGTCAAAATGGGCCAACTTTTAGGTTTTAAGGTTTTGGCCGAAGGGGTAGAAACCAGTGAGCAGTTGGCTGAGCTTAAAAAATTGGGTTGTGATGAGGTTCAGGGGTTTTATTATGCAAAACCCATGGCTGCCGATGCCTGGCTGGAATATGTCAATCAACTAAACTGTTAGATCGTTTCTCTTTAAGTTACATTTTGTGTAAACTTTGAAGAAAGCTGTTGCTGTTGACTTTAAGCCCAGTTAATTCAGGAGATCTCATGCGCTTTTCCTTGTTTGGCGTTGCTGTTTTGGCGCTCTTTTTATCCGCTTGTAAGTCAGATCCCAACCGTGTCCACCATGTCGAAGATGAAGTCAGGGAGACGATCAAGGCACAAATTTCCCAGCAGTACCGGGAGCCTGAAGCAACCCGTTTTCGAGTTCAGGAAATTGCTTCCTATGATCCCAATGCTTCCGAGTTCGTAAAAGAATTCATTTCTAATGCAACCAGCTACATGCTTTGTGGTGAAGTGAACGGCAAAAACCGCTTTGGCTCCTATGGTGGTTACAAGCACTTTGCAGCCCTCTATCTTTCTGCCTTGGACGAAGGCGGTGATCCTGAAGTGGATGTGATGTACCAAGGCAACCCTGGTTTTGATAGCTTCGCCAGCGATTGTCCCTGATTTTTAATTACCCTAGACACCTGGTCTATTTTTTTATAGGATTAATTAGACGATTGGTCTAATTAATTTGGGTCGCTATGAGAGACGCTTTGGCAAGAAGTAACAAACCCCGCCGTGGTCGCCCTCCCAAGGGCTCCGACCCCGCCTACAGTGAAACACGGCTCAGTTTGATCCGTACTGGTTTGGCGGTGCTGACTGAAAAGGGCTATTCCTATACGGGCATTGATGAAATTCTGAAAAAAGCCGGAGTTCCCAAGGGGTCTTTTTATCACTACTTCAAAAACAAAGAGGCTTTTGGAGAAATTCTGATTGATGCCTATGGCAAGTATTTTGCCCGCAAGCTGGAGCGCTGGCTTGAAGATACTTCCATGCCCCCTTTACAGCGTCTGGCGGCTTTTGTTGAAGATGCCGGCAGAGGAATGGCTGTCCATGAATTCAAACGGGGTTGCTTGATTGGCAATTTGGGTCAGGAGATGTCGGCTTTACCGGAGAGTTTTCGCAACCAATTAACAGCGGTCCTTCAGGATTGGCAGCAAAGAACCTGTAAATGCCTCCAGGAAGCTCAGCAAAGCGGCGAAATGCAAACCGGTTTAGATGCTTATGAGCAGGCGGCTTTTTTCTGGATCGGTTGGGAAGGAGCGGTACTCAGGGCCAAGCTGGATCAATCTACGGAACCCTTGAATCAATTCGCAGCGGGCTTTTTTCGTTTGATTAAAGCCACTTAAATATCACGGGATGCAAGAGTCCCAAGAGGAGAAACACTATGTTTAGAGCACTGGTTATCGATAAGCAGGATGATAAGCAAAAGGTAGCGATTAAAGAGCTGGATGAATCCCAGCTTCCCGAGGGCGATGTAACCGTCAAGGTGGCTTATTCAACGCTGAATTATAAGGATGCCCTGGCAGTTACTGGTAAGGGACCGGTTGTCCGTAGTTTTCCAATGGTGCCGGGCATAGATTTGGCAGGTGAGGTGGAAGAATCCAGCCATCCCGACTTCAAACCCGGTGATGCTGTGGTACTCAATGGTTGGGGTGTGGGTGAAAAACACTGGGGCGGCCTGGCCGAAAAAGCCCGCTTGAAAGGGGATTGGCTGATTCCATTAAACAAGGCCTTTACGCCCCGTCAGGCCATGGGTATAGGCACCGCTGGCTATACAGCCATGCTTTGTGTTCTGGCGCTGGAAAAACAAGGCGTGACCCCTGATAAAGGTGAAATTCTGGTGACTGGCGCTGCGGGTGGTGTTGGCAGTGTTGCCATAGCCGTTCTAGCCAAGCTGGGCTATCAGGTGGTTGCCATGACTGGGCGTGCGGAAGAGGCTGACTTCTTAACCTCTCTGGGTGCCAGCCGGATTATTGATCGTTCCGAATACAGTGAAGCAGGTAAACCTCTGGCTAAAGAACAATGGGCCGGTGCCATCGATGTCGCTGGTGGTCAGGTGCTGGCAAATGTCTGTGCCAGCATGAAGTATCGGGGTGTGGTTGCCGCCTGTGGTCTTGCAGCGGGCATGTCCTTTCCTTCCACTGTGGCTCCTTTCATTCTGCGCGGTGTTACTCTTTGCGGTATTGATAGTGTTATGGCCCCCCGTGAAGACCGGATTGAAGCCTGGGATCGTCTGGCCCGTGACCTGGATTTGAGCAAACTGGAGCAGTTGGTCAAGGATGTCAGCCTGGAAGAAGTAGCCGATATCACGCCTTCCATTTTGGCGGGTAAAGTGAGAGGGCGCCTGGTCGTTCCCGTTAAAAACCAGGCTTGATTGACCTGCTTGGTTAGCCGGAAACTTCTTTCCAGTTACGGCTAATAAGAGCGCTGGCCAGTCCTGCGCTGCCCAGTAGTATCAGGGTGGCCTGAACGGAGAAAAGCGCCGTTAGGGCACCCAAAAGGCCGGTTAATAGGAGTAGGGCACCGATGACACTATTGCTGACAGCAACATAGTCGGTGCGCTTATTCCCTCCGGCCATATCGACCATGTAGGTTTTGCGACCCAGTCGTACTCCAGCATGCGCTATGCCCAATCCCAAAAAGCAAAGCAAATAGAGCCCCCAGGTCAGGCTGCTCGGTAAGCTTAGGAGCGAAACCAAAGCAACTAACAGCGACAAGCCGCCAGCAAGAGCCGAAGCGTTGGAGAAAACCTTACGACTGGATTGATCGGCCCAGCGTCCCCAAATGGGTGAGCTGATCAAACCGGCCAGCCCTTCCACAGCAATAAACAAACCCAGTAGTACCAGTGCACCTCCCAAATCATCCCGAGCCAGAGCCAGATAAAAGGGTGCAGCCAATCCCGATCCCATCGCCAGTGCTCGTGCCACCACAAATTTCCGGAAGAGGCGGTCATCTTTGAGTAGGTTGAGTTTTTTGAAGGCTTCTGTCAGCCCATTGGCACCTCCCTCGGTAGCGCCTGGGAATTCAACAATTCGGCTGAACACGAGTGCGGCCAGAAACCAACAGGCCGAAGCCAAAAGCAAAAGACCCGCATAGAACCAACTGGAATCCTGGTTTTGCAGCATGCCCAGAAGTAGACCGATGGCCAGAGTCACACCGCCCGATAGAGCACTGATCCAACCACCCAGGCGACCCCGCCGGGTTTTCGGGATGGTTTTGCCCTGAACATCCTTGAAAGCGACTGAGCAGGCTCCACGCGCCAGACTAAACAGGATGAGTAAACCCAAGAGGCTATAACCCGCTAGGGCACCTTCCAGCACCAGAGCCACCCAGCCCATTAATAGCAAGCAGCTGCCCTGGAGTCCGCCTCCCCAGACCCAAACCCACTTACGAATTGCCTGACGCCTTACCAGGGCGCCGATTAGCATCTGAGGAAGCATGGAGCCGGACTCTCGAATAGGGACGAGTAGACTCAACATCCACGAAGGTCCACCCAGATGCAAAAGCAGCCAGGGCAAGGTTGTTTTTGCTGAGGCCAGTTTGTCCGCCAGGCTACTTAGCGTGTTGGCAATGAGTGTATAGAGAAAGTTGCCGGGTGTTTCCTGGCAGGCTTCGTCTGAAATATCCTTGCAGACACGCCCTTCATCATCTTCGGCAAGACGTTCATAAAGGCTTTCGGCCCAGTCGGGGTGCTTATTATTGGGTGATGTCATCGAATCTTCAAATCTTTTCAAGTGGCCAGCCGCCCTGGCGAATGGGTGTTCTGTCATTGACTGAGGGATTGTAAATATAAACCCAGGCTGGGCCTAGACGGGTTTTGAGTTGCGTTCGGTAATAAAGCCCCTGCTCATTGTTTTGACGGTTCACGCCTTCAAGCTGATCCAATTGCGCCAGGGTTAGGCTATCCACTTCGTAGATTTCTATTTCTATGCCTTTGGAAGTAGCCAGTTTAGCGCCAGGATAGGGCCCTAAATCATAGAGAACCAGATTAGTGACGCTATCCTTGCCCAGAAAGCGGGCTTTTTCCAGATAATGATGGTTGGCAAGCCCTTGTTTTAAGGTGCCATAAACAGCAACACGATTTTTCATCCGTTGGCTCCTGCTGGGGTTTGAAGATCAAGACCGCTGGCCCGGTCAATACGCTTGTGCAGCAGTTGATTGAGTACCCGGGTTTCCGAAGCCACCAGGGTAAAGGTCTGGCTGGAACGGGTAATTCCGGTATAGAGCAGTTCTTTGGTCAAAATAGGGCTGGAAACTGGGGGCAACACCAGAGCGGTATGTTGAAATTCCGAGCCCTGGGATTTGTGGACTGTCATTGCAAACACTGTTTCCACGTCTTGCAATCGACTGGGCAGTACCCAGCGGACACCCTTGTTAGGGTCAGGAAAAGCAACTCTCAATAGGGGTGGCTGACCAGGCTGCTCGGCAGGCAACTCCAGACAGATGCCGATATCGCCATTCATCAGTTGCAGACCATAATCATTGCGGGTCATGAGTACCGGTCTGCCGGGATACCAAAGAGGTTCGCCTTCTGGAAGTAGTTGGCGGCCGATAGCTGTTGATCTGAGTGCTTGGTAAAGGGTCTGATTCAAGCCTTCCACGCCCCAATCACCCTGACGCAAAGCGGTGAGCAGCTGAAATTTTTGATGGCGTTTAAACACCTCACTGGCCCAGGCATTGAGGCTGAGGTGATCATCAAAAGCACCTGCCGGCCTGGAAGCGACCAGTTCCAGATAGGGCCGATAGCCTTGAGTAACCAGCTTGAGGAAATCCGGGTCCTTTTGATCACGGATGGATAAAAAGTGCAGGGATTTTTCACTGCGTTGGGCATCCTTCTCAAAAACCTGTTTGAAGGCCCCACTTCCCGCTGAACCCTGATTAACCAACTGAGCCAATTCACCGATGCCTGGGTATTGGCTGAAGCGAAAACTATGCCTGAGCATGGCTGTTGCCTGGTGTAAGGGGCTTCCTTGATCATCGACTAGGCTTTTGCCGGTCGCTGGGTCCAGGGGTTCTTCCCCGGTGAGTTGATAAAGGGCTTGGCGGGTTGTCTGGCTGTAGTGTCCCGCTTCTGCATCCCGGCAAAGATCACCCAAAATCGAACCAGCTTCAACTGAAGCCAGCTGGTCCTTGTCGCCCAGGAGTATCAACCGGGCGTCAGGGCGTAAAGCCTGTAAAAGGCAGGCCATCATTTCCACATCCACCATAGAAGCTTCATCAACCACGACCAAGTCAGCAGCCAAGGGGTTAGAGGCTTGGTGACGAAATTGCCGGGTGCCCGGCTGGCTGCCCAGTAAGCGATGCAGAGTGGTGACTTCGCGGGGCAGGCTGGCCCGCCAGACATCACTTTGTTCGCCGGGTAGATTCAAGGCTTGCAAGTTTTTGAGTAGAGATTCATTAAGCCGGGCCGCAGCCTTGCCGGTTGGTGCGGCCAGTTTGATTTGTAAAAAGGCCTCACCGCGCGTCAGTTGTAACCCTTGCAAGAGCGCCAGAAGGCGCACTACGGTAGTAGTTTTTCCGGTTCCTGGACCACCGGTAATGATGGCAAAATCACTGCGTGCTGCTAGAACACAGGCCAGTTTTTGCCAGTCCGGGCGGGGTGCCTGGTTGGTTTCTGGAAAGAGCTGTTGAATCAGTCTTTTGGCTTCAGGGGGTAAGCTTCTTACTCGCTTCAGGCGTTGTTGAAGGGCCTGTTGAATAGTCTGCTCATACTGCCAGTAGCGGCGCAGATACAGCAGGGGCTGATCAGGAGATCCGGCCAATACCAGAGGAGCCGTCTGCTCAGCGGCTCCAGGTTGCCAGGCTGAATCGACGGCTTCACTGGCCTGAAGGGTTTGAACCCAGGTATCCAGGGTCATGTTGTCTAGATATTCGCTCAGCTGCCGGTGAATCTCTTCGGGATGCTGGGCTCTGGTTAGGGACAAAAGCTGTTCCGGGTGTTGCAGGCAGGCCTTCAAATCCAGGCAGACATGCCCGTGCCCCTGGCGTTCACTGACTAAAGCGGCCGCAAGCAGGAGGCTTTCTTCGACGGGTTGGATTTGTTGGGCCAGAAAACGGGCAAACGCCAGGTCCAGGGCTCGCAGTGCTCCAGCTTCCATCCAGCTTTGCAAATGCTCCAGTAAAGGGGTTTTCATGACTGGGTTTCCTTTTGCTGCCCACTAAAGAGTCGATCCAGGGTTTCTATTAATTCACGCGGTGGCTTGTCATGGAAGAGGCCTTGGCTGGGATGGGCATGCCCACGCATAAAGACATAGATGGCTCCACCCAGATGCCGGTCATAGTCATAATCGACTAACCTCACCTTGAGGTGACGGTGCAGGGCCAGCAGATAAAGAACATATTGCAGGTCATAGCGTTTTTTCAGGATCGCCTGACTTAGCTGATCCGGGTGGTAAGCTTCAAGATCTGTGCCGAGGCGATTGGATTTCCAATCCACCACGTAGTAGCGCCCCTGGTGCAAAACAACCAGGTCGATAAAGCCCTTAAAAAGGCCATTCATTAGGTTGTCTTCAGCCGGAGGACGAGGGGCACCGTCAAGGGTGGTGCGGGTAACCAGCTCATCCAGTTGGCGGCTGTTCAAGTGATGACAGGAGATGAGAAACTCCATTTCAACACTAATGACTTCTGGAGATAGCTCAGCCAGTACCAGCGGTTCCTCAAGGGACCAGGGCTGCTTAAGAAAATCCCCCAGCCAGGCACTCAGAGCTTCAGCATAAACTTCCAGCTCCAGGCGCTGACAACGTTGGGTAACAGCCTGAAGGCGTCCAGCGGTGTCAGCGGCAGCGGCAGCAAATCCCCGATATTCCTGATATTCATGAACTGCAGCCCATTCCATTAGGCTGTGCAGGAAGGTGCCGTAACGGCTGCCTGCTGGAAAATGCTGCATTAAATTATCTGCATTGATTTGAGTGGGCCTGGCTGGAATTTCTCGAGGTTCATCGGTGGTTTCCTGGGCGGTCGCTTCCCTGGCGGTCAAGGGCTCATCCAAACGCCAATCCATGCCTTGGTAGCGGATCGCTGAATAGCTGCCGATCCACCAGGGTTGCAGGCGGGGTAGCTGCTCTGGAGAGCGTGCTGCCTCCAGGACCTCTGAAGTTTGTAGATTTAAACGGGTAGAAGTGATCGCCGGAGCAGGTTCCAGGCTGATCGCTGGGCATTGGCTGCTCAGTTCTCTTAGGCAGGTATCCAGTGCCTGGGCATCCGCAAAACGGGCGCCACCAGTCAGCAGATAGCCCAAGGCAGAGCGTTCCAACTGAGGGCTTTTTGAATTTCCCGATTTCAACGGAGCCACACCCAGCCAAAGAGCATGGCGCGCGCGGGTAATCGCCACATAGAGCAACCGCATGTCTTCACTCAGACGTTCATCAGCAGCGGCTTTCCAGGCTTCCGGGAAGTGGTTCTTTCCAGAGACTTCCAGATATTTACCCTGAGCCGTTCGCCAGGGTAGTTGAGGGGTTTTGCCATCAATTTCCCGCCATCCGGAGATAAATGGCAGCACGACCAGAGGGTATTCCAGACCCTTGGATTTATGAATGGTGATGACCTTGATCAAGCGGGCATCACTCTCCAGGCGTAACAGCTGCTGATCATCCGGGGTATTCAGTTGTTCCTGTAAATGGCGAATCAAGGCCTCTTCACCGTCTACTTGCAGGCTGGCATCCTGAAGCCATTCAGCCAGATGCAGTAAATTGGTGAGACTGCGTTCTCCGCCATTTTGTTGCAGGCGCCGAGCGGGAAGTTCATAGGCATCCATCAGCTGTCGTAGCATGGCCAGCACCCCCTGGTAGCGCCAGGTCTGGTGAAGCTGCATGAAGGTTTCCATTTGCGCTTCCCAGGCCAGCTCTTGCTCTTGCCAGGCCGCCAGACGGCTAAGAGGCAGGTCCAGGGTATTGGTGGCCAGGGCCGCTTTAACTAGGCGCTCTTTACCCGGTTGTGCCACGGCTTCTAGCCAGTGAAGCAAATCTCTGGCTTCTTCAGTGGCAAAGACGGAGGAGCGGTCAGATAGATAAACACTAGCCAGACCTCGGTTTGCCAGTTCTTTGCGAATGGCATCTGCTTCCTGGCCTCGTCTGACCAGGATGGCAATATCGGAAGGTTGCAGACTACGGGTGATGGCTCCCTGATGACCAAAACCCGCGCGACCCTCTTGCGCGGCTTGCAGCCAAAAGGCCAGTTGGCTGGCTGCTGAAGCGGCGGCTTCCTGTAGGTAAAGCCCTGTTCCTAGAGCTTCCTTGCCTTCTTCAGGCGCAAACTGCCAGAAGGTAAGGGGATTGGCGGGCTGTCCATCCAAATAGAGCTGTTCATCACGACCGGCTGCTTCAACCTGAATATAGGGCAGGGGATGGTAATCACCTTCACGAAAGCGGAAGGCACCGGATGGATGCTGCTCGGCATGGCCGAATAAAAAGTTGGCTGCTTCAACCACCCCTTGAGTTGAGCGAAAATTACGCATTAGGGTGAAATGCCGCCCCTGGGTCGCCTGTTTGGCTTGCAGGTAGGTATAGATATCCGCACCGCGAAAACTATAGATCGCCTGTTTGGGGTCACCAATCAGGATAATGCCGGTGCTTTGATCATCGCTTTCCAACTGATAAATATGATTGAAGATTCGGTATTGAACCGGGTCGGTATCCTGAAATTCATCAATCAAGGCAACTGGAAACTGATTTTTCAATAACTTTGCTAGCTGTTGGGCGGATTTGGTGCTTTTTTCAGGATTTAAGGCCGCTTCCAGTTGAGTCAGCAGGTCATCAAAGCCCATTTCTGCACGCTGCAGCAGGCGTTGGTTAAAAGTGGTTTCTACCCACTGGTGCGCATGGGCCAGCAATGCGGTTTTAAAAGGGGGCTCTTCGCTTTCAGTGTCAGGTTGCTTCTTGGCGGCCTCCAGAAGTTGATTGTATTCAGCCTGAAGCTCAAAGGCACGCCAGGGATCAGCTTCCTGTACCGGTGACTTGGCATAAAACTGAAAAGCACCCAAGGCAAAGTTTTTCAGCTTTCCAGGTGTAGCGCCTTCACCCTGAGCCCAGCTGTGAATTTGATCCAGTAAGGCTTGATAGCTTTCCGGTGTCTTGCTGTCATGAGCCGGGGTTTTCAAGTAAGGCCTGATTTCGTGCAGGTAGTTTTCAATGGCAGGCCAGTCTGTCAGCCAAGCCTGGCGTAAATTAACTTCCAACTGGGCGGCTTGCGCTTCTTTTTCCTGACGCTTGCGTTCTTCTTGCAGGACTTTATTTAACAGGGAGCGCAAGGATTCACCCTCTAAAGGCTGGCCCTGAAAGCTGACACCTTCAATACCTGTTTTGAGCAGGCCACGTAAGTCTTTTTGTAAAGCTGCTGGTGTGCTGTAGCTGTCTTGAATCAAGGCTGCTTGTTCAGTGTTCAACGGGTAAAAATGAACCCGCCAGTAGTCCTGAACAACTTCGGTAAGAAGTTCTTGGGTATCGGTAACCAGCTCGCGGTTAAAGAGCCCTCGGGTGTCAAAAGCATGTTCGACCAGCATGCGGTTGCACCAGCTATGAATGGTGGAAATGCTGGCTTCATCCATGCTTTCTGCAGCCAGTTGCAGGCGCCAGGCACAGCCAGCCCAAAGCTCTGGGGGGTAGCTGCTTTTCAATTGTTCCAGCGGGTCTTGGCTGGTCGCTTGGGGAGCGTTCTGGCTGCGGAAGTAGGCTGCGGCTTCAACCAGACGGCTGCGAATACGATCACGTAATTCTTCGGCTGCTGCTTCGGTAAAGGTAACAACCAGGATTTCACGCGGGGTGAGCGGGCGTAAAAAGGCGCTCTTTTCATCACCATGGCCCAAAATCAAGCGGGTATAGAGCAAAGCCAGGGTGAAGGTTTTGCCTGTGCCGGCACTGGCTTCGATCAGCTGGCTACCGCGTAGAGGGAATGCAAGAAGTTGTAGCGGCTGACTCATGATGTTGGCTTCTCCAGATGCTCGACCAAGGGGCGGTAAAGGGTTTCACACCAGTGGGCCAGACCCCTGGCTTCAAGCTGGTAGTATTCCGGCCAGAAACGCTTAAAGGCCGGGTGTTCCTGAGATTCCCCAGTAGTCATAAAACCGCCCTCATAGGTGGTTTGTGGCTGGCCTTTTTCCATCAACCAGGCAAAGCCGGTTCGACAGGGCAGGGGTAGGGGTTCTTGCATGCCCTGTTGCCAGCTTTCAGCTAAAGTCAGCAACAGGCGTTCAGCTACCTTTGGATGCAGAGGGTGCAAACTCAAGTCGGTTGCCGGGCCCAGAATGCGGGTGGTAACGGGTTGATGAAGCTGGGCAAACAAGTGTCCTGGCCAAAGGCGAATCAGGTGATGCCACTTGTAGCTATCCCCGGCATGTAAGCGGCTGGGTTGAAGCAGGAGTCTTAGCGTCTGGCCCTGGCCATTGGTGCGCAAATCCTGAAGACTGGCTTCCAGTTCCAGATGAGGGCTGAGCTGCCAGCTTTGATGTTGGGCAGGCAGCAGCTGGTTAAATTCTGCCAAGAGCTGCTGGTAAGTCTCCAGAGGCTCCTGTAAGCCTTCCAAAACCTGATTGCGGGCACTTTCATGGAAAGGAGGCAATGGAAGGTAACCGGCTCTTTGTAGCGCTTGGGCGTGTTCTTCCAGGCATTCCTGAAGGCTTAAGAAGCGTTTTTCAGCCAAATCCTGGGTGACCTGATCGAGGAGTTGTTTTTGTAAGGCCCAGCGATCCAGGCTTTGCACCTGGAAAGGTTCATCATCCAGGGTGGGCTGGGCGTCTTCCTGCCAGTACACCCCCAGTCGCTGTTGATAGAAGCTGCGCACTGGATAGCGTAAAAAGGCACTCAGTTCCTGAAGGCTAATGCGCCCTTCACTTTGAAAGTCAGGCAGCTGCTCTGAATCAGGTGAGTTTTCCTGGTGGATGACGCGCCATTCATGGGCATAGGTAAACAGGCGCGGATCCCTGTTTTGGAGAAAATAGTTGCGACTGAAAGCCTGCAAAGGATGCTCGCAAGTCAGGCCAGAAAGCAGATCTTCACCCTGGGAGCTACTCCAGCCAGCAGCCAGATGGTCGCGTAGTTGGCTGACTAAAACGGAAGGTGGGCGGGCGCTATTATCGCGGATATCCCGGCCCACCCAACTGATGACAAGCTTTTCACGGGCCGAAAGCAGGGCTTCCAAAAACAGGTAGCGGTCATCTTCACGCCGGGAGCGGTCACCTGGGCGGTAATCCTTGGCCATCAGGTCATAGTGAGCCGGATGTACAGAACGGGGGTAGTCCTGATCATTCATACCCAAGAGCCAGATTTGGCGAAAGGGAATGGCTCGCATGGGCATGAGCGTTGCGAAGTTGATCGACCCGCCCAGAAATTTTTGGGTCAGGTTAGGTTGATCAATACCGGATAAAAGTTCTTCTCGAACCACTTCCAAAGGCAACGGCTGTTGACTTAAATCACCCAGTCGCCAGTGGGTTTCCAGGGTTTCCAACTGGTTTTGAACCTGGGTTAAGGCCCAGGTATCAGCAGGGCTGGTTTCAACAAAGAAGTCATTCAGCAGAGTTTGAATCAATTGCAACCAGTGTTCAGGAAGTTGGGGTTGCGAAAGTTCCTGGCGGGTGGCTTCCAGTTGGTCCAGCAGCAAGACCAGGGGGCCAACTAACTCCGCCTCCAAACCTGCCACTTCAGCATAGGGCTGAATGCCCTGCCAGTCGCCACTACTGCCATTGGCATAGCCCAAAAGCATGCGTTTGAGCCCCTGCATCCAGGTATTATGCTCAGAAGCGGGTAAATCCAGGCTGGCTCTTTGCTGCCCATCCAGACCCCAGCGAATATTGGCCCCTTCAATCCATTGGCGTAGGCGTGGCAGATCAGCTTCTTTGAGGCCCAGGTTTTCCCGCAGTGATGGAATATCCAGGAGGTCCAGCAGCTCACTGACGCTAAAGCGTGATGCAGGTAGGTGTAAGAGCTTTTCCAGGGCAATCAGCAGGGTGTTTTGGCCCCGTTGTCCTTGGTCGGCAATTTGGTAAGGCAGGTAGCGTGGATCCTGGCGGGAAATGCGTCCAAACACTGCCTGAATGGCGGCGGCATAGTCATTGATGTCCGGAACCATGACCAGCAGATCACGAGGCTGTAAGGGTTTACCGGCTTGATGAGCGCGTTCAAATTCCTGAAGTAGCTGGTCCTGAAGGATTTCAATTTCTCGTTGCGGTGAATGGGCAATTTGAAAACTCAGGCTGAGATCCTTTTCGGGATCAATGGTTGATTCCAACGCCTGGCGTTCTTGTAGAGAGCGTAATTCCAGCAGGTCATCCTGTAGCTGATGAAGCAGGCAGTCCTGACCGGGCGAAGTAAACAGGTTAATACTGGTAAAATGCTGCTGGTAGCTTTCGGGCTGATCGCTGGCGTCCAGTAGGTGCAGGTAATCCCGGCCTTGCTTGCCCCAAGAAGCCAATAGTGGATGGCCATAGAGGTGCAGCTCTTCTTGTTGCAAACCGCTGGGTAGTTTGCGCGCCTGAATTCGCCTATATTCCTGTTTAAGCAGATCCTTGCCTTCAATCAAATCACCCCAGTAGTGCTGGCAGGGATTGCTGACAAAGAGCAGTATCTGGGTAAAAGGCGCCAGGGCTTCCAGGAGTTCCAGGGTTTGGCGAGGCAGCGAGGAAATACCAAAAACCACCACTCTTCGAGGCAGCTGGGCTGGCCTTTTATCCGCTGAGAATTGTTTACTGGCAGTGATAACAGCCTGATGAATGCTGGCGCGGCTGGCTTTATCCCACTGGCCTTGGCCTAGCTGCTGATCTTTATCAATAACGTCCAGCAGTAGCCGCCAGACCAGGGGTTGCCAAGCAGCTTCTGCCTCTAAGGGTTGTTGCTGGCCTCGGGCATTGATCAGAATATCCTGACCTGCTTCCCAGGCTTCCAGCCAGTCAGCGCGATAGACCTGGTATTGGTCGAAGAGATCGGCCAGATTGGCTGCCAACTGGTGTAGGCGCCTGGGGTCACTATCCTGATTAAGAAAATCTTCCAGGGGTTTCAGGCGCTCTGAATTGGGTAGCTGCTGCTTGATAACATCCAGTTTTGCCAATAATTGGTAGAGACGCCAGGTTAAGGGCTGCTTGTCGAAAGGGGAGGCTTCGGGCAGCTCGGGAAAAAGGCTGCGATAGGCTTTCCAGATAAAACGCCCCGGTAACTGAACCTGCATGCTGGCAGCAATGCCACAGCCGCCGTCCGTTGGGTCAGCAGCCATCGCCATTTTCAGCCACTGAGCGATGCCATTACTCTGAACCAGAATACATTCGTCTTCCAAAGGGCTCAGGGGGTTGCGGCTTAGCCACTGAACCATCAGGTCACGTAATTCTTCCAGCTGATTGCCCTGGAGAATCATCAGGCCGGGGGTCAGGGGTTCAGAGACAGGCGGGGTCATGGCGGCTTCCTTAAATTAAATCCAACCTGTATCTTATGCTATTTCAATCAAGCCTTTAAACCTTGCAGGCAGAAGAGTTGATGTCTTTGCGTAATCTCGTTGTTTTAACCGGAGCTGGGATTTCTGCGGAATCAGGAATCAGTACCTTTCGTGACCAGCAGGGCCTTTGGGAAAAGCATTCCATTGAAGAAGTCGCCACCCCTGAAGCCTTTGCCCGAGATCCAGAAAAAGTGCTGAATTTCTATAACCAGCGCCGTGCTCAGTTACGGCAAAGAAAAATCAAACCCAACCCGGCGCACAAGGCTCTGGCCAGCTTTGAGAAAAAATGGCTGGCGAAAGGCGGACAGTTTTTATTGATCAGCCAGAATGTTGATAATCTGCATGTAAGGGCGGGCAGTCAGCGTCTGGTTAATATGCACGGGCAATTGATGAGCGCGCTCTGCCCACGTTCTGGCCGTGCGCTGCCCTGGCAGGGTGATTTAACCCAGGAGCACCTTTGCGAATGCTGTGACCCGCCCCAGCTTTTGCGGCCGGATATTGTTTGGTTTGGGGAAGTTCCCTACCACTTGGAAGCCTGTTATCAGGCCTTGGAAGCGGCGGATCTGTTTATTTCCATAGGCACCTCGGGGCAGGTGTATCCTGCTGCAGGCTTTATGCAGCTGGCCCAGCAGGTGGGAGCCCAGACAGTGGAGATCAACCTGGAAAAAACCAGTGATACCTTTGAGCAGGGTTATTATGGTCCGGCTTCACAAGAGGTGCCCCGTTTTTTCAAGCAGCTTTTAGCTTAGCGAAAGCGTACTTCTGGAAGTATTTCAAAGCCGGGTTTGGCAAAATAGTAGCCCTGCATTAGCTCAACACCCAGGCCTCGGTAGAAATGGGCTTCAGCAGCCGTTTCCACGCCTTCAGCCAGTACCTTAATGCCCAGCTCTTTACAAATACCTACCAGGCCCCGGGTGATAACTTGTTTGGTCCGATTGGTATCCACATCCCGAACCAGGTGCATGTCGATTTTCATCAGGTCAGGAATGAAACGGGATAAAAGATTCAAACCTGCGTGACCGGCACCAAAATCATCCAGAGCGGTGATAAAGCCCTGTTGATTGTAGTATTGAAAAATATTGGTTAGGTGCGCAGGGTCATGGACTTGTTCGGATTCGGTGATTTCAAACATGATTTTGTCCATAGGAAAGCCGGCTTCTTCAGCTGCTTTCAAGGTGCTGCGGATACAGTGAGCTGGCTCATAGACGGCATTGGGCAGAAAATTGATACTCAAAATGCTATCTAGTTTAAGTTGCGCAGCCAGGGAAATTGCTTTAACCCGGCAAGCTTGGTCAAAGGCATAGCGGTTATCATCATTAACTTGAGACAGAACTGACCAGGCAGACTCACCACCCAAGCCTCGAACCAGTGCTTCATAGCCCCAGATTGTTTCTGCATGCACATCAACAATAGGCTGATATGCAAAGGTAAAATCAAAGTTTAAAGGTTCTGCGCACTGTTTGCAGCCATCCTGGGGGAAAGCAGTTGCCATCTTCTATCTCCTTAGTCAAAGTTATTAAGTGTATTAAGAAAATGGACCTTTAGGGGGATTTTATGCAAAAAAATTGTCGTCTTTTCAAGGTGACGGGACGTGTGCAAGGTGTTTGGTATCGTAAGTCCACCCAGCAACAAGCCCTTCAAGAAGGTTTGACTGGCTGGGCGGTCAATCTTGATGATGGTGGTGTTGAAGTCTGCCTCTGTGGTTCAACTCAAGGGGTTGCTAAGGTGGCGGCTTGGTTACATCAAGGACCTAAAGCAGCAAGGGTTGATCAAGTAATTGAGTTGGAAGTGCCTAATCCTTGTCATGTGAAGGGTTTTACTACAGGTTAAGCTTAACTTTTTCTTGCATTGATTAGGCATTGGCGGTTAGGTTTACATATTGTAACTTCATTTTGTCCCCAGTATCGACTAAAGAGAAAGGCTGGCCTATGCGTGCCCTATGGAACAGGTTATCCCTGCGTTCGCGACTTTTTGCTTCTTTTAGTACTCTTTTGGCTGTAATTTTGGCCTTTTCATTAATCTTGCAGTCGAGTTTTTATACTTCCAGCCGGGTCGAATTGCTTCTTGAAGAGGAGCTACCCAGTCAATTGGAAAAACTTGGCGATCAAGTGGCCCTGCGCTTAGCGCCCAGTATCCAGCTTTCACGTTCCCTGGCTTCGAATACTTTCATTGTTGATTGGATTGAGCGAGGGATGCCAGAAGACGAGTATCCGGCAGTCAAGCGCGAAATGGCCAGGGTCGATCAGCAGTTAGGCGCCAATACGGTCTTTGTCGTCGGCAATACGGGTGATGAAATTCGCTATATGCACTATGCCGACGGTGTGCTGCAGAGTCGCTTGATTCGCGAAGAAGTGGCTTCCGATTCCTGGTATTTCAATTACATCCGCTCAGGTGCTCCCTATGAGCTGAACCTGGATGTCAACGATCTGAGCGGCGAAAACTTTTTGATGTTCTTCAACTACAGCAGCTCCCAGGAAGCTGAACGAGGTTGGCCAAGAAATGTGGCCGGTGCTGCTTTGGATATGCAGCAGATGGGCCAGATGATCAGTGACTACCGCCTCGGAGTTGAGGGGCGCGCCTCGCTGGTTACAGCAGATGGTGTACTGGAAGTGGGTTCTGAGGATTCCCTGGTCCATATTTTAGCAGGTGATGGTGATCTGGGCCCTTTGCTCAACCAGGATGGTGTCAATGTTCAGCAGCTTCAGGATCGCCAGGGACAGCGCTTTTTTGTGGGTTCCATCTGGGTGGATGATCTCCAGCGCTTTTTGATAATGGAAGTACCTCGTGATGAGTTTATGGCGGGTATCAATCAGCAGTTGCTGATTTCTTTGTTGATTGGTGCTTTGTTGATACTGCTCAGTGTGCTGCTGCTTTATCCTTTGTCGGGTACTCTGATCAGACCGATTCGTCAATTCCAGGATGAGCTTGAAGAAATTACCAATTCGTTGGATCTCAGAAAGCGCATTCATGTACCTGAAGACGCTGAGTTAGGCAAGCTTGCCAAGCAAACCAATGGTTTGCTGCAGCGCCTGGATGAAATAATCGGGGCTGTCGCTGGTAATTCAGACAAGCTGTCAGATTCGGCGAAACGCTTGGCTTATACCGCTGGCCTGGTCAGTCGTAATTCCAGCCTGCAAGATGAAGTCAGTCAGTCGATGGCCGCAGCAGTTGAGGAGATGTCTTCATCGGTTGCTGAGATCACCTCAACCATGGAAGAGCTTTCTGCTTCTTCAACCCAAATTGCCGATCATTCCCAATCAGTGGTCGATGTGGCCAACCTGACCCTGGAAAACAGTCGTAAGGGCGTGGATGCCATGCAGCAGCTGCAGGGTCGTATGCATGATATTCACCAGGATAATCAACAGAACCTTACCGAAATCATGGAGTTGGGTGCCAAATCCAAGCAGATCAGTCGGGTGATGGATTTGATCAATGATCTGGCCGATCAGACCAAATTAATAGCTTTTAATGCCGCTTTGGAAGCTTCCAGTGCAGGTGAATCAGGCAAGCGTTTTTCCGTTGTAGCTGCTGAAATTCGTCGTTTGGCTGATAGCGTAACGGATTCAACGCGGGAAATTGAAGAGCGCATTCAGGAAATACAGGACTCCATCAGCCGTTTGGTGATTAATTCTGAGAAGGGCGTAACTTCTATCCAATCGGGTCTTGAAGTCAGTGCAACCACTGCTGAGGATCTCAATGCCTTGTTGCAAGCAGCCAGTCAGACCAGCAGCGCAGCGGAGCAGATCTCCCTGTCGACACGCCAGCAGAAAACAGCCAGCAGTCAGGTGGTGGTCGCATTAAGGGATATTGCTTCAGCCAGTAGTCATAATGCGCACTCCGTTCGCCAGATCACTGAAATTAGTGAAGAAATGATAGCCATGTCTGACCATTTGCATGAATTGGTTAAGGCCTTTAAATAATTTGCTTTAGAGGAAGTCAGGCGCATGAAGCCCTCAAGATCCGTGGTAGTGGAGAACAAAAACCATGAATAAATCCACTACACAGCGGGTTTTGATTGCTGATGATAGCGCCATGGCACGTGCTCTGCTTAGAGCCTTTTTGGAAGATGCGGGCATGGAGGTGGTTGCAGAAGCTCGCAATGGCAAAGAAGCCGTAGAACTGGTCCGTCAATACCGGCCCGATTTGGTGACTATGGATTTGGTCATGCCAGTGATGGATGGCATGGAAGCTATTGAAGCCATCATGCATGAAAAAGCAGTTCCCATTCTGGTGGTTTCCAGTCAATCCGATGCCGAAAAAGCTTGTCAGGCTT
Source organism: Marinospirillum celere (assembly GCF_900112235.1). Taxonomy (GTDB): domain Bacteria; phylum Pseudomonadota; class Gammaproteobacteria; order Pseudomonadales; family Halomonadaceae; genus Marinospirillum; species Marinospirillum celere. The sequence goes on from NZ_FOLH01000001.1 coordinate 676,212, forward strand.
TGGATCTGGGTGCTTTGGAAGTTATTCCAAAACCGGATTACACCCCCCAGGAAGCCAAGGATTTTGTCAGTAAAGTACGCATGCTGGCGGGTGTTCCGGTGATTACTCGTTTGCGTCGCCGTAAAGTGGTTGCACCGGCCAGTGTTTCTTCTGACTACCCTTGGAAAGAATCTGGAGACTTTAAGGCGCGTAACTATCAGCAGGTTTTTGCGATTGCCTCTTCAACGGGCGGCCCCCAAGCCCTGGCGCGTATTCTGCCTCAGTTGGATGCAGCTTTCCCTGCACCGATTTTGATTGCCCAGCACATGTGCGATGGTTTTGTGGAAGGGATGGCTCAATGGTTAAGAACCCTGTGTCCGCTCAAGGTCAAGGTGGCTGAAGCGGGTGAGTTGATCAAGCCTGGATGTATTTATGTTTCACCTTCAGAAACGCACCTGACAGTGACCAAAAGCCATCGTATTGCGCTTCAGGAACGAGTGAGTGGCGAAATCTACCGTCCCAGCTGTGATCACCTCTTGAGTTCCTTGGCTGAGGTTTATGGCAAGGATGCTATAGGTCTTATCCTCACCGGTATGGGGCGGGATGGTGCTGAAGGAATGCTGAAAATACGTCAACTGGGTGGCATTGGTTTGGCGCAAAATGAAGCCAGCTCCGTGATTTATGGTATGAATCAGGAAGCCGTTAAGCTGGGTGGGGTTCATCGTGAGCTGCCGGTACAAGATTTGGCTGCAGAAATGCATAAGATACTTGAGTTAGGCCCGGATGCTTATTTGTCAGCAATTACCCGGAGCAGTGCATGAGTGAAGATCTGGGTTCCTTTAAGCAACTCATCAAGGAGCACTGTGGTTTGCAACTGGAAGGCCTGGCTGAAGATCGCTTGCGTAAAGCTTTGCTGGCAGCGGCAACGACGGCAGGAGTGAAGCATCTCAAAGATTTTCTGAATTTACTGCGAAAAGATGATGACCTGGTTAAAGAGCTGATTACGCATTTAACCGTGAATGAAACCTATTTTTTTCGTGAAAATGGTCAGATAGAGCTATTAGTTGAACAGCTGTTGCCCCGCCTCTTCCGGCTCTATGGTCAAAAGCGTCCATTAAGGATTTTAAGCGCAGGCTGTTCTTCAGGAGAAGAACCCTACAGCCTTGTGATTGCTCTTCAGGAAACCTGGGGGCAAGCCTCTTCACGGCTTTTTCAGGTAGAAGGTGGGGACCTGGATCGTAGGATCCTGCAAAAAGCACAAAGGGGAATCTATTCGCCTTTTTCTTTTCGAGGAGTTCCTGAAAGCTTGCGCAAGGCTTATTTTCAGCCGGAAGGCTCACATTTTCAACTGAATCCAGCAATTCGCAGTCGTGTCAGCTTTCATGAACTCAATCTTTTGGCTCCCGAGTTTCCGGCTCATTTAAAAGATTATGATGTGATCTTTTTCAGGAACGTTTCGATTTATTTTGATATGGAAACCCGCCAGACAATTTTGCAAAAACTCTATTCACTGCTGCGTCCTGAAGGCATTGTGGTGGTGGGTAGCTCTGAAACCCTGGCCAATGACCTGGGTGTCTTCAAGCTGGTTGAAGAAAAAGGCTATTATTATTTTGTGAAGGGTGAAGCTCTTTTACCCCCTGATAGCGTAAAACTTTCCCGGCAAACACGGGTAAAGCCCATTCAGGCGTCCATTCCAGCTGAATCCAAAAAGCCCCCCCAGGTTGTGCCTCGCAGTCAGCCAGCAAGCTCTGAGCAGGCAGCTAACCCGGCACCTAAACTGGAAGAAATTCGCCAACTCATCATTCAGCAGGAAACCGATTTGGCCAGCCGCCAGTTGGATCTGCTTTTGTCCAAAAATACCAAGCAGCAGGAAGCGCTGCTGCTGAAAGCCTGGATTCTTGGTAATAAGCGCGAATTTGTTAAAGCTGAAGCCTTGGTTGAGGAATACCTACAAGCAGAACCCTGGTCAGCGGATGCAAATTTCCTCAAAGGTTTACTATTTAAATGGCAAAACAAATGGAAAGAGGCGATTAGCGCCTTTAGAAAAGTGGTTTATATCCAACCCGATTCCTGGCCAGCACATTTTTATCTGGCCGAAGCCTGTCGCTATGATCAGCAAAAAGATTCGGCCTTCAGAGCCTACAAGAGTGTTCAACGCCTGTTGTCTTCAGCCTCTGAAGTAGCGACAGGGCTTAAACTGCTACCTCTGGAAGTGCCCAGGTCTGACTTGTTGTTTTTGACTGAACACCAGTTGTTGCGTCTTCGGCAGGGTTTAACGACCAGTCATCAGGGAAGGGAATAAAAAATGGCACTGGACATCACCAAGTTTATTTTGCGTTTTATCGATGAAGCCCAAGAGCACCTCCAACAGCTCAATGAAGGTATTGCGACTCTGGAGCAGCAGAACGCCGGTGAAGAACAGGTTAACCAGCTGTTTCGGGCGGCACATACGCTCAAGGGTTCCTCAAGGATGCTGAAATTGACCAGCATCACCGAAACGGCGCATGCCATGGAAGACTTGTTAAGTGCTTTAAGGGAAGGCCAAATCACTTTTGAAAGTCACCATGCGGACCTGCTTTACCAGGGCGTGGATAGCTTGACCGGATTGGTTGACCACCTGGCTGAGCACAAGGAAGGGGCCAGTCTTCCTGAAAAAAATACTTGGCTTTGTGAAGCCCTGACCCAGGCTGCAGCCGGGCAAAAAGTTGATCCACCTCTAGCTGCCGAAGCAGCTCAAGACTTTGCCGAAGAGCTGGATAACGCACCTGAAGCCAAGCTAAAAACCAGTGACACTGTCCGAATTAAATTAAATCGCCTGGATGAACTGATCAAGTTAATGGGTGAGGTGGTTTCCAGTCATGCCCATATGCGCGAACTGGTTCGGGATTCCCAAAAAATTCGCGGTCAGCTGGCCCAGTATAAAGAAGCTCCGGTTGCTGATTTGGATCTTTTTAATCGTGAACTGCGCGATGGGGTGCAATCACAAGAGTTACTGATGCAGGAACTGCATGACAAGGCACTTCAGCTGCGGATGCTGCCCTTGAGCACCCTGTTTGATTCAGCAGGTCGCCTGGTTCGGGAGATGGCGCGTTCTCTGGGCAAAGAGGTGGAATGCCGGGTGATGGGTTCGGAAATAGAGCTGGATCGCCAGATGATTGACCAACTCGCCGACCCAGTAATTCATCTACTCAGAAATGCCCTGGATCATGGTATAGAACCCCCCCAAGAGCGTGAGCAAAAGGGCAAGCCCACTCAGGGCAAGGTGACCCTTAGTGCCTGGCAGGACGGCAGTTGGGTGGTTATTGAAGTCAGGGATGATGGTCAGGGGATTTCACTGGCAGCAATTCGTGATAAGGCCTTGCGTAAGGAGTTGATGACCGAGGAGCAATTGGATGCCATGAGCGATCAGGAGATCATGGATCTGATTTTTCTGCCCGGCTTTTCAACCAGCCAGATGATTACCGAAATTTCCGGTCGTGGCGTGGGTATGGATGTCGTTAAAAGCTCGGTCGTTGACAACCTTCAGGGTACTCTGGCGGTACACAGTAAGCCGGGGCAGGGTAGCCGTTTTAGCTTGCGTTTGCCCTTGTCTCTGGCAGTGATGCGTGTGCTTTTGGTAGAAGCTGCTGGTCAGCCCCTGGGTTTTACAGCCCAGTATGTCAGTGAGCTGGTCAGGGTGCCCAAAGAGGCTTTGCTGGAAGTGGCAGAACGCAATGCCATTATCCTGCGCAATGAATTTGTGCCGGTTCTTTATTTGCATGAGTTGATCAATCTGCCCAAAAAACCCGGTGACCCCAAGGCCGCGGGCAAGGAACTCTTGCTGCTGATCACCCAGGTACAGCATGAAAAACTGGCTTTGGTGGTTGATGAGCTCTTGGATGAGCGTGATCTGGTTATCAAACAACTACCGGAACACCTGCGCCATCAGCCAATGATTTCTGGAATGGTGACAACCGGCCACAATGAATTGGTAAGCCTGTTGCATGTGCCCCAGTTATTGGAAATGTCGCGGAAAACACGCCTGGTTTCTTCCTCGCGCTTGCAGGACAAGCAAGCCGGGAAGCGGGTTCTGGTGGTTGATGACTCCCTGAACACCAGGGAAATCGAAAAGGATGTGCTGGAAGCCTATGGTTATCAGGTCACCTTGGCTGAAAATGGTCAAGAAGGCCTGGAAAAAGCCTTATTAGAAGACTTTGATGCCATTCTAACCGATGTGGAAATGCCGGTTATGGATGGTTTTACTCTTACCGCTCGTTTAAGAGAATTGGAAAGCTACCGGGATAAACCCATCATCATTATTACCTCGCGGGAAAAAGAAAGTGATCGCCGTCGAGGTATTGAGGTGGGTGCTGATGCCTATATCGTCAAGGGTAGCTTTGATCAAAATAGTCTGGTGGAAACCCTAAGAGCACTGCTGGGCTAAACACTGAATAAAAAAGCAGGAGAAATATAAAATGCAGATCCTCGTTGTTGATGATGATGCCCTGGCCGCTGAAATGATCGGTGCTGTTTTGGAATCAGAAGGTTACCAGCCTCTTCTGGCAGAGAGCGCCATTGAAGGCATGGAGCAATTGAATGCCAACCCGGATGTTGGCCTGGTGATTAGTGATATGAACATGCCCCTGATCAATGGAATTGAGTTTTTTAGGGAGTTGAGAGAGCAGGGCAATCAACTGCCCTTTATACTCTTAACTGGAGATGACCCGAAACAGGCCCAGCAGCAAGAAGCGGGTCTGGATGCTTGTATCTTGAAAGACTTCAACCTGGATACCAGTCTGCCAGGCCTAGTCAGTGAAGTTCTGAATAAACGTTAATCGATGCAGGCTGAACGGAGTAGTCCATGAACTCAAACAAACCCACTCTACAGGAAAAGATAGCCAGGCTGAGAGCCAGTTTTATTTCCCAGCTTCCCAAGCGACTGGAAGAGGCTCAACATCAACTCATCCTGCTAAAAGCTGATCCCTGTATGAATCGGGTCGCTGCCGTTGAGCTGCATCGCACCTTTCACAGCCTGAAGGGTACAGGCTACTCCTTTGGTTTTCACGAACTGGCCGGTATTGCCGGAGATGCTGAAGACTACACCCAGCAACTGCTCGACCTGCCTGATGAGCGAACGCCGCCGCAATGGCCTGACCGTTTGATTGGTTTGCTCCAGGAGCTGGCATCTCAGGCGCAGATCCTGGTCTATACTGACATGCGCAAGGATCAGCCGCTGGAAACCCCATTTTTTGAAATGAATGACTCTTCCTCGGACAAGGATAGTAAACCCGGTGCATGCAATCGTTTGGTATATATCTGTGATGATGAAATTGATCAGGTCACCCATCTAAGCTATCAGCTGCGCTGCTTTGGTTATCAGGTCGAACACTTTACCGAAACTCAGGAGTTTGATCGGGCAGTCATGAAAAAGCGGCCTGATGCGGTGGTGATGGATGTCCGTTTCCCTCATGGTGGCACAGCGGGTACCGATGCCCTGGCTAATATCCAAAAGGTGACCGGCCAGCAGCTGCCAGCGATTGTTTTGTCTGGTCGAGATGATTTTGAGGCCCGTTTAAGTGCAGTCAGAGCGGGTTGTCAGTCTTATTTCACCAAGCCTGCCCGCCCGCTGGAGCTGGCAACGGCCCTGGATGAAGTCATGGAAGAAGAAGTTTTTGAGCCCTATCGCATCCTGATTGTCGATGATGAGCCGGAAGTAGCGCAATATCACAGCTTAATCCTGGAAGAAGCAGGCATGTTGGTTCATGAGCTCTCGCAACCGGCTAATCTGCTGGCAACCCTTCAGGAGTTTCGTCCTGATCTGGTCTTGCTGGATGTCTATATGCCCGACTGCACCGGGCAGGAGCTTTCCGCGCTGATTCGCCAGTTTCCTGAATACCTAAGCCTGCCGATTGTTTACCTATCCAGTGAAACTGATCGCCAAAAGCAGTTTTCTGCCATGCAGGTTGGGGTGGAAGGGTTTATTACCAAGCCCGTCATTCCTGAAGAGCTGGTTGCCGCTGTGGCCCTGCGTGCTGAACGTATGCGCTCCCTGCGCGCGCTGATGGTCAGAGATAGCCTGACAGGTCTCTACAACCATACCACCACCACCGAGCTAATCGAGGGAGCGCTGGCCCAGGCCAAGCGCAAACAGGAAAGCCTGGCCATGGTGATGCTGGATTTGGACAGCTTTAAAGAGGTGAATGACAACTATGGCCATGTTGCTGGTGACCAGGTGCTCTTGGCCCTATCCAGAATTCTTCGCCACCGACTGCGTACCAATGACATCGTTGGGCGCTATGGGGGAGAGGAGTTTGCTATTCTGCTTAAGGATGTCACTCCTCAGGTGGCTTTTGAGCTGGTTGACCAGCTGCGTGAAGACTTTTCAAAAATACGATTTAGCTCGGGCCAGCAGGAATTCTATTGTACCTTCAGTGCGGGAATTAGTAGCTTTCCTTTCTATCTGCGTGCTGAAGAGCTGCGTATTGCTGCTGATAAGGTCCTCTATCGGGCTAAAAAGGAAGGGCGCAATCAAGTGAAACTGGATGATGGTAATGAGTAATAGCCCCGTTGATGAATTGCTGGCTCTAAAGCGTGAAGCTGCCAATGAAATTGTTGATGTCGATGAACCCGGCGTCAAGCTGGTGGTTTTTGCATTGGGCGAGCGCTACTTTGCCTTCCGTGGAAAATTTATCCAGGAAATCCTACCGGGTAGTGAAACCCTGTTTTATGTTCCGGGAATGCCGGCTTCCATTCAGGGTGTCATCAATGTTCGCGGTGATATCGCCTCGGTTATTCTCCTGCAGGAGCTTTTGCAACTACAGGCAAGCCGAGATAACCAACAGGGCCCTATTCTTCTGGGTCATGCCAGCGGAATGCATACCGGGATTCGGGTTGATGAGTTACTGGACGTGATGGATTTACCCATGAGTTCGTTAAAACCTGTGCCTGACAGCCTGCCCGAATCACTAAAGCCCTATGTGGCCGCTTTGCTGGACTTTAAAGGCAAGGCTGTGGCCTTGCTGGACATTGAAAAAGTCTTCCAGGATTACCAGGAAGGGCTGGGATGAAATCGCCAGCGGAACTCGACAGGCTTCAGTTGTCGCTGGTGGTGGTGCATCTAGCCCATCTAAGCCTGGTTCTGGATGCCACCTGGGTCGCTGGTTGCCAAACCTTGAAACAAGCTTCGGATCTGCCAGCTACAGCCGTTCCTGCAGCGGCCCTTTGGCCTATTGGAGAGCAGAGCCGAGAGAGCCTGCGTCTTTTAACCCTGAAAACTCCTGAGGGTGGTAGCTGGCAGCTGGCTTTTTATGGTCAACTGGAGTTTATTCAGTTACCTGCCCAGGATCTGCATCCGTTACCGGCTTTGATGCAGCGCCGTAAAACCTGGCCTGCGGTCAAAGCCCTGATTTCCCATCAGGGCTGCTTGCGGGTACTGCTGGATGTGCCTACTTTACAGCAGCAGGCCCTAGAGGCGGGCTATTCGCAAGCGAATTCCCGCAGCCAGTTGGTTTAATTCTTCCTGCAAATCCGGACGTGTCAACGCCAGCCCTTGCCAGGCTTCAGATTCCTCTAGCTCAGCCAGTTGGCTTTCCAGTTGACTGGTAGGCAGATCACCGGCTCTACGCCACTGATAAAAAGCCTTCAATAGCTGTAATTTCAGGCGCTGGGCATGGTTGACCGGGGGCATGAAGATTTCTAAGTGAAGTTCATCCAGAGTAGCTTCATAGAGACGTTCCAAATTACGGGGCTCCTGGGCAAAGGCTTCAGGATACCAGGCACCCAGAGTCAGGTAGTTGTAGAGGCTTTGCAGAACGGGCTGACTGCCCAGAGGGCCACCGGCCTCCTGATAGCTTCTACTGGCGCTTAGAGCCCTCCGCATGGCCGCTGCGGCTGCTTCCGGCTCTTGGCGCTCTTCCTGCAAAGCAGCCTGCTGTAGATGGCTTTGTATGATCAAAGTAAAGCGCCCCGGTTCATCCAGTGAATAGCGTCTATCCTTGCTACCCATACGTTCCAGTAAAGCCAGACGCCTGTCTAACCACTCCAGGGCTTCTTCCGGGGTTGCTGCCAGTTGTGCCTTAAAACCATAGGCTTTGACTTGTAAACGGCGGGGTTCAAAGCGGGCCAGGCGGTCATTGCGTGCTGCAACCGGGGTTGCCTGAGGCAAGTGATCCAAAAGCTCCTGGTAGGCCTGGCGGGCGGCAGTTGTTTCCTGTAGCTGGAAAAGCGCATAGGCGCGGCCTGACATGGCCCTAATCGCATTGTTGCCGGATAGCTTTTCCTCTTCCAATAGCTGGGTATAAAGCTTTTCTGCCTGGCGATATTCCCTGGCTTGCAGCGCATAGAAGGCTGCTCTTTCCTGAAGGGGAACAAGATGTGCCGATTCCTGTACCTGACCCAGCTCCCAGGCTCGTTGAGCATGTCGGGCAGCCGCTGGATAGCGGTTGCTATAGTAATAGGCTCTGGCCAAACGCCAATGCAGCCAAATTTCCTGTTCTGCATCCAGCCAGGGTAATTGCAGGCGCTGTGAGAAGAATTCAACTGCCAGTCCAGGATTGTTTCTTTGGAAATGCAGTTGGCCCAGGTTTTCCAGCAAAGCCGCTTCAACCCTGGGGTTACGATAAGCCAAATCCAACCCGAGCATATAGTGATAATGCGCTCTCTGGGCCAGGTCCTGATCCTGGCTATAGCCATCCTGAGTGGCAAGGAGTAGGCGATGATAGATACTGCCCAAAAGCAGGTCGCGGACGCCTGAATCCAGGCCACTGACTTCCAGTTGCTGAAGTTTTTCGGCAGCGGCTTCCAGCCGGGATTTAGATGGTGAATCCCGGTACAGCAGAGGACGAAGGGCTTCGGCATAGAGAGCATTGTTGCCAAGCAGTTCTTCAGCAATCAGCTGGTCATAGAGGCGCTGCATTCTGTCTTGTAAGCCTGAGTCGGCCTCAGGATTCAAACCCAGGGCAAGTAGATTGTGCAGGGCTTCCAAATCACTGGTTTGGCGAAGAACGCTGTAAAAAGTGTTTAGAGCAGTCATTTCCTGGCCTTGTGCCCAGGAACCATAACCCCGATTGAGGTTAATGGTGGCATATTGCTCAGCAGAAGCAGCAAAGCCGACATGTCGGATATCTGTGGTAGTCAGCCAATGCCGTGACATCAGCTCCATAAAATCATATTTTTCGGCAAGCCCCATCAATTGCACGGCACGAATATGGCTGGCCCTATGCATTTTGGGTTCATCACGATATTCCCTGAGCCGCCCGCTGATAGTTTGATAGAGACTGCGCTCTTCACTACGCTCAGTGGCTGCACCCAGGCGTAGCAGGTCTTTTTCATTGGCATAGAGGGCCAGGAGGCGCTCATCATCCAAACGTTCACTGGCAGCCGCCAGGGCTTGCAGGTGGGTTTCAACATCGCTCTGAGTGCGACTCAATAACTGTAAATGCTGGAAGGCATAAAAGAGGCGGGCATCGGGAGCGACCAGAGAGTTACCGGCAGCGGCCAACAAGGCTTCCAGGTGTTCGGTGTTGGAGCTTGCCAGGGCTAAAGACAGCTCAATGCGCAGGTATTCAGCCAGAGGCAGGCTGCTGGATTGGAATGCCTGTAACTCTTGTCGGGCTTGACCAGGTTGCTGGCCCAAGAAGGCAATCCAGGCCGCGAATAAGGGGGTATCAGGGCCGGAATCCAGATTCTGGGCAGCTTCTCTGAAGCTGCGGCGATAAGCCGGGCTGAGTTGCCCTCTGGGCTGAAGCTGACGTTGTCCTTTGAGCTGCAAAAGAGTTTGTAAATTGGCGTAAAAGGCAGCTTCTTCCGGCTTTTTGGCGGCTTTGTCTTGTAATTGTCCGGCAAAATAGCTGGCTGCAGTCAATTCATCCATTTGCAGGTGGTTGGCAAGCAGGCGTTCCAAAAAATGACGGCTGTTGCCTTCACGAAAACGCAATTGGTTTAAGAGCAGCAGGCGTTCAGCAGGACGACTGGCAACAGCATGGGCCTGCCAGATTTCTTTTTCACCCCAGTGTTCAGGCAACTGGCCTGTTAACGGCAGGCGATAGGTGTCCAGTGAGCCTTCATAGGCACAGGTGACATACAGCTGATCACCGCCCAGAGAAGGGAAGTTACAGTTGTAGGTCACTGAAGTCAGTTGTTCGGGTAATAAAGCCTGGTCACTGGCTAGCAGTCGGTCCAGGCGAATGCGAAAAATAACACTATGGTCTTCGGCATCAATTTGCTGGTCACCACTGGTATCACTGAGGTAGTGGCTGAAATACAAATAGCCATCATCCGGGTTGATCACTGCATAGCTACTGATTCCCGGTAAATCCAGAGGTAGAGGCCCCCAGGATTCATCGGTTTGTAAATCCACTAAATACATGCCCTGGCTGGCTTCTTCATGGCGCTGGTAAACCAGGTAGCGGCCATCAGCACTCACCGAAGGGGCTGAGAGACGTCCACGGGCTTTGACTTGTACACGATTGGTATCCAGCGAATGGAAGACCAATTCTTGTTCCTGGCGATTGGCTGCGCGGCGCAGATAACCCAGAGTGGTGTTATTCACCCAGAAGGGCAGCCAGGCTCTTTCGCCATCAGGGGTCAGGCAGCGTAAGTCCCTGTCTTCACCAAAGAGGGGGAGCAGGCAAACCGAGCCCAGCGCATTGCGCCTATAGCTGGTTAAGGCAAGTTGCCGCTCATTCGGAGAAAGGGCAGGGTCCTTGGCATCATGATCCGGTGGTAACAACTGACGGACACGGCCGGTTTCCAGGTTTTGTTGAACCGGTTGGGAAACCAGATTCTGGTGGCGCGTAAAAAACAACCGCTGTTGTTCGCTATCGACCTGGGCCTGATAGTTATCCGAAGGCCCCACAGTGACCTTTTCAGGCAGCAGCAATTGATTGTTTCGCCAGTCAGGAGCGCTGGCCAGTACTGGTGTGGCGAGCAGGCTGAGAGCCAGGGGCAGGGCAAGCTTTTTAATCATGGCTGGACCCTCAAGGCTGTTTCTGCTCAGAAACATACTCATCATTTAAAACCTGGAAGGCGGCTTCCTCTTCAAGGCGTTCATCCAAACCACTGAAAGCCTGGGGGCCAGAATGAATATCTGAGCGCAGGCGTTGCTCCAATTCAGGCCAGTCACCGGCGGCATCGGCTTCCATCACAGTATGCCGATCGACCAGATAAACATCTGGAACCAGAGAGCTCAGCAGGTTGGCACAGCCGGTCAGGCCAAGGCTGGTCAACAAAAGCAGGACTAAGGCAAGGGCTTTCATGGTGCAGACTCCAGAGGTAGCAATTCAGGTAACAGCAAGGCTTCTTCAGCAAAACGTTCAATCAAGGGCGTTAAGGGCAGGTTGCGCACTCGAATCGGATCACGGAACAGCGACAGGCTTAGGGTCAGATCCATTAAACCATTTTGCATTTCAACGCGGACCCAGCGGGGATGGGCAGCTCTGAGGCCAGACCGGGCGGTAGCCAACTGGGGATCACGATGGTCAGGATCAATAATATCCAGCAGTTGCAGTAGCTGGGTCCGGTTGATATCGGTTAAATCAATTCGCCCTTCAGCCAGCCGTTGGGAAAAATCAAATTCAAAGGCCGTACGTGCATTGACCGGAGAATAGGCGGTAGCCGCCAGGGTTTCCGGTAAGAGTTCACGCAAATCCAGGCGGCTGACCCGGCTTAAAAGGCCTAAACGCCAACCGGCTGGGTTAACATCCAGATAAAACTGACCGGCAACCTCACCACCCAAAGCCTGAAGGCTGAAATCCTGTAAGCGAATCAGGTTCTGTTGAATGGAAAAGGTTGCTTCCAGAGGGCCTAAAGCCAAGTCTTCAGCGGCCAGGCGCTCCAGGCTGAAATCCTGACGGCCATCCAGCCAGGGCTCGACACGATTGAAATCAACCCGCTGGAAGGCATCGGGTTCCAGAAGGTAGCTAAACCTCAGGCGTTCAAAATCAACCAAATCTAGTTCCTGCTGAATGCTTATTTGGCCATCCAGCTGCTCAATACTGGCTTCAGGAAGGCTTAGACTCAGCTGTTCGAACTGAGCCAAAGCATTCAGGGATAACTGGCTTAGATCGACCAGACTGATCGACCAGGGAATCAACAGGCTTCCCGACCCCTGCATGGGGCCAGTGATAGCCGAGAAGAGATTATCCCTTAAGCGCAACTGGGTTTGGCCCTCAGCCAGCAGACGTTCGCCACTAAAGTCACTTTCTGCGCTTAGGGTTTGTTCCAGCCAAGCATCACCCAGAGTTAGTAGCAGGGAGTGTACAAAAACCTGTTCACTGGCTAAATCCACTTCAGTCGAGGCCAGCATTACCAGGGGGAACAGCAGCTCAGCCACTTCCAAAGGCTCTTGATCAGTTAGCAGCAGAGCCAGGCGATCAGCTTGAGTATTCAAGGCCACTTCAGTGGTTAGCTGTTCTCCAAGGAGTTGCAGTCCCAACTGTAAATCAAATGCCAGGGCTTCAAGCAGTAGTTGATCAGGAAGGCTGAGTTGTTGCTGGTCCAGTTTAAGCTGAAGGTTCAGCTGTTCAGGTTCTAACCCTGAATCACTTTGGACAGCCAAGAGTAAGTTTATACCGTTAACTTCCATGCCTTCTGGCAAAAGGGCTCCGGGTAGTAAGAGCCTGACATCCAGATTTGCTGCTTCGGTTGACCAAGCCAAGCGCTGTTCAACTTCCAAAGCATCCAGTAAACGGATTTCAGCACCAGCAGGCGGCTCTGGCTGATTCAAACGGCTGGTTAGTAAAGCAGTAACATCCAAGGCATCTAGGCGCTCAGGGTCCAACTCTTCCAAACGAGCATAGGGATGGGCTATTTGTAGATCCAGCCCTTGCTGCCAGTGGATGGGCCCGAAAGCCTTGAGTTCAGCGACTTCCTCGATGAATTGCTGCCATTCGGGCAGCAGCTGAACATCAAGCTGGCCTTGAAGCTGTGCCAAGCGTGGCAGGTTATCTAGGTTGAACTGCCAGTTCACCAGTCTGTTTTGATCCAGGTTGATTAGACCCTCTGTCACTAGCCTTTCCAGTGCTGTATCAGCCTGTACATTCAAGTTGAAGGCGAAGGGCAGGGGCTGCAACAAAGGCGGATGCAGGATTTCACTGTGTAAATTCAGCCGAACTTGATGCTGCTCAGCATCCAGGTCTGAGAAGATTTCCAGCTCAGTAACCAGGGGCTGGATTAAATGCAGATCACCCGAGGGCGTGGATTCCTGGCTGAGTGTTAATTGCAGATCCTGGTGTAGTTGTCCCCAAGGCAGGGCTTCTAAATCGGCTTGGAATAAATCAGCCTGATCATGTTGCCAGCGGGTTTGGCCTTGCAGTTTGAGTGCCAGAGCACCCAGAACTTCCAGTTCCTGGGCTTCGGCCAGGTATTCTTTTAGCGCCAGAGGAATTGAAAGCTGTAACTGTTGATTCATTTCCAGCTGTTCTGGCCGGTTAAAGACTTCAATATCCAGATCAAGCAGCTGTAATTGGTCCAGGTTTAGATTGGAAGTGAGTCTGGCCTGGCTAAGGTCTTGACTCAGCTGAATTTGCAGCTGGGGGTGCAGATTGAGGGGATTAAGGAGTGGCTCGGCTTCCAGCTCTAAAAGATCCAGGCTGACACCTAGCAAAAAATCGCCCTGGTTGGCTGAAGTGTCCAGCTTTTCACCATAACTCCCTGCCTGGAAGGTTAACAGCAGACTTTGCAGGCTAAGTGTTTCTCCCTCGGCAGTCAGTTGCAAGTCTTTAACACCCTGTTGACTGGCCATTTCCAGTTGTAGATTTTCCAGATTGGGATTCAGCAGGTCCAGATGACCCAAGGCTTCCAGGCGTAGCCCTTGATGAAGCTGGGTATTGAGGACGATTTCAGGGGTTTGCAGGCTAAGGTGACCCGTTTTTAGCTGGCTGGTCAACAAAAGTTCGCTGGTCAGCGGCCAGTCGCCATCCAGCATCAGGCTCAAATGGCCGGCGTCTTCAAGCTTGAACTGGTATTCGGGCCAATTGGCAGTAAGCTGCACGTCATCTGACTGAAGTTGGAGATCTAAATCCTGAAGCTGAACATCCAGTGCCAAGGGGTTGAGTTCTAACGACCAGGGACTGTTGCGTTCCAGCTGCCAGCCAAGATTGGCTTGAATTTGCGGTAAAACACTCAGCTGCAGGCTTTCTTCGGCCTGTTGATCCACCTGCAAAGGGGCCAGGGATAGAAGCTGTCCCTGAAGCTGCCCTTTTAATTCATTTTGCGTCCACTGGAGTTGAGTATCCAGATCCACTTGTCCCTGCCAAGCTATTTTCAGCTGTTCAGCCGGAATTTGGATTTGCAGGTCGGCCTTAATGCCTTCTAATAACAAGCGATGCAGATGAATAGCCAGTGGCGGTTCATCCAAGAGTTCCAAAATTGGTGCCAACTGTTCTTCAGGGCTGGGTGGTGGTTCAGTTGGGGGCACAGGCGGGGGTAAATCAACCAGCAGGCAACCGCGGACATCCAGGTTGCGCACAGCCAGCAAATCTACCTGCAATTCACCACTCAACAGAGGCCAGGGACGAAATTGCAGGTCCACTTCATCCAGTGTTAGTTCCAGGTCTTCACAAAAATCAGCCTGAGGTTCCAAGTTGCGGACTGCAATACCGGTAACCTGCACCTGCCCCAGTAAATCCAGCTTGAGGCTGGCTAAATCCACCTGAAACCCCGTTTCTTCGGCGATTATCGGTTGAATACGTGGCCAGATTTGGGAATGCAGCAAAGGCGAGCGCAACACCCAATAGGTGATTATTGCCAATAACAGAGGAAGAAATAAAAAGAAAATCAATAAGCCCAGCAACCAACGCCGTTTACGACGATTGGCTGGTGAACGCTTTTCTGGTTGGTTCGGAGGAGTGCCCTCAGTCATCACAAAAATCCTTTAAGGGCGGTTAGGGGTTGGCACCGTTTTCAATCCAGAGTTCAAGATCAGCCAGTAATCCCGGTACATTATCAATCGCATTATTTGGCTGATGGAAACTATAAGTTCCTTCGCAGTTTGTATTGCCTTCTGCCCACTTCCATGAGACTGCAGCTAAAAGTGCTGATTTATTAGGCGTGCTTTCTGTGATCCAAGGAAAACTTGTAGTGCTGCAATCTTGAGTTGTATTCCAGCCAGGGTAACTATCAATTGATGCCCCTAGTAAATTATTTCTAAACTTTGCCGGAGTGGAAAGATCAGGGCCATTTGATGCTCCGGTCCCCCCCCCGGCTGGTGAGTGACAGTCTGCACAGGCTTTAATTCGATCATAGCTCCAGACTTTATCAAGAGTTCCAGCTTCTGGCGTAGACCCTGAATCATCATCCCCACAACCCGCGAGCAGGAGTAAACCCAGCAGGGGCAGTAACCAGAGACTGAAGCGAAGCGGGCGTTGGTTAGGCATGGTCTGCATCCTTTAGCAATCCTTTGGGGTTGAGGTGTTTTCAGAAAGTATATCAGCAGTTTTTTAGACCTGGCAGTTTTTTGGCTGCTATTGCTAGACTGAAGAGATAGTTTCGCTCAGTCATTTCATTAGGAGCTTTGCATGCAGCTAATTCTTACCTTTACTCTGGCTTTTTTGGTGATCGTGGCCTTGTCGCTCGGGTTGCTCCATCTCGGGCGAGGCAGCCTGCGCCAAAAGCCGGAAAAACTGCTGCATTTGATACGTCAGGCCCGGTCAGGCCAATTGAATGAATCTTCCTGGACCTGGGGACTGTCCCAGCCTTTTTATCATGCCCCTGAAGTTGATGAAATACGTGAACAATTGTTGGAGCTGGAAAACAAATACTGGGCCGGCAAAAGGCGTATGGATCATCATAAACAGGATTTTCTGCTCAATGAAGAAGGCTTGGAAGAACTGAAGCGAATTGAATTTCGTTTGGAAAAAATCCTTGAAAAACGAGCTTCTAGAGGCCAGTAACAATAAAAGCCACTAGCAAAGAAGGAGGTTTACAAGTGACAGCGAGCAAGTCTACTGCTTATCCAGCCCGCATGGCTGCCATGCTTTTAACAGGGCATGGAGGAACGGACCAGTTAGTGTATAAAACCGATGTTCCTGTGCCTGAACTCGGCCCGGGCGAGGTGCTGGTTAAGGTAACAGCGACTGCGAAAAACAATACGGATCGCAAAGCTCGTGAAGGGCTCTACCCTACCAAAGACAAGGGGGAGGTCACCTCGTTTCAGATGGGTGGTTCAGCCACGCTGACTTTCCCGCGTATTCAAGGCGCGGACATTGCAGGCCACGTTGTAGCCGTTGGCGAGGGCGTCAGCGAGGCTCGTATTGGTCAACGGGGATTGCTGGATTTCAATCTTTATGCCGACCAGCGCCGGGATATTAATTTAACACCCGATTATTACGGACATGGCGCGGATGGTGGTTTTGCTGAATATGTGGCCCTGCCTTCTGACCAATTTTATGAAGTCCAGAACCCAGAGCTGGCTGATGCTGAATTGGCGGCTATGGGCATGTGTTCCTACCAGACCGCTTTGCATATGCTGCGTGTGGCTGGCGTCCAGGCAGGTGAGCGTGTTTTGGTCACGGGTGCCAGTGGTGGTGTAGGGACAGCGCTGATTCAATTGTGCCGGATTATTGGTGCGATTCCTTATGCCTTGAGTCAGCAGGATAAGGCTGAAGCGCTGCTTAAATTAGGTGCAGAAGCCGTACTGGATCGCAACAAGATGGATGATTTTACGGGTCAGATTAAACAGCTTACCGGCAATAAGCCGATAGATGCGGTGATGGATCTGGTCGGTGGAGAAATGACGGACCTGTTTATCGATAGCATGATTTTTGATATGAAGGCACGCACCACCTACCCCCGCCTGAGCATTGCTGGGGCCAGTGGTGGCAATTTAAGCGAAATCATGTGGACCCGAATTTATTTATACCAGGTGCAGATCTTTGGGGTTTCTCATGGCACTCGTGAAGAGGCCGAACAGCTCATTGACTGGATTAGAGGCGGGCAGCTCAAGCCGGTTCTGCATGCTACTTTTAAGCTTTCTGAACTCCACCAGGCCGAAGACTACTTTGTACAAAGGGGAAGTAATTACCTGGGTAAAATTGTGATCGTCCCTGACAGCGAATGGGAAACCCATGGAAAGCCCTTTTCTTTAAACTAGGAGGTAATCATGGCCAAGGAAATCGCCTTTCAGATGATGGATACCCATGCCGGTGGGGATGTCAGCCGAATTGTCACGGGTGGTATTGATCCTTTGCCCGGTAAAACGGTTCGCGCTCAGATGGAATATCTGCGTGATGATGCCGATGGCCTGCGCCGCCTGCTATTGGAAGAACCCTATGGTATTCCGGAAATGTCGGTGGATTTGATTGTACCGGCCACCGACCCACAAGCCGAATGGGGTTATATCATCATGGAAGTGATGGGTTATCCGATTTATTCCGGCTCCAACACTATTTGCACAGCTACAGCCCTGTTGGAAGCTGGTTTGATTCCCAAACGTGAAGGGGTCCAACGCTTCAAACTGGAAGCTCCGGCGGGTTTGGTGCAAATTGAAGCTCGTATCAAAAATGGGGTCGTGGAAGCGATTACCTGTGAGGGCCTGCCCAGCTATATCCATACTCACAGAGCAAAAATTAATGTGCCAACCCTAGGGGAAGTCACCTATAGCGTGGCCTACAGTGGGGGTTTCTATGCCTTGGTCGATGCCCGTGAGCTGGGCTTTTCACTGGACAAGTCCGAAGAAAAACGTCTGGCCCGCTGTGCCTACTCAATCGTCGAGGCGATTCAGGCCTCGCGGGGCTTTTCCCACTACACCCTGGGCGATGTCGGCCCCTTACCGTTTTTGCATTTTATGGGACCAGAAGAAAAGGTCGCAGAAGGCTTCTATCGTTCCCGTTCAGCAACCTATGTCCATCCTGGCGTGATTTGCCGCAGTACCACAGGCACCGGCACCTCAGCTCGCATGGCTCTGATGCAATACGAAGGCCGTTTGAACCCTGGTGATCGCCTGGAAACTGTCTCTCTACGGGAAACCGGCTTTATTGGCACCTTCACCGGCCTGGGCAAGGAGGAGGGCCATGCTGTCGTGGAAAACACCATCACCGGCAAAGGCTACGTCCTTGCCCGATCCGATATCGTCATCAACTGCAATGACCCCATGACCCGCTGTGAAGGACTCTTGCCGATACTGACCAGCAGCCATCCGGAGTGAGGCTCTGGGTTATTGGTTGGAGGGGTGCTATTGTATTTAAATTGTTGTAATTAGCATTGAGGGCAGCTTATGGATGTCAGTGAGTTGATACGTGAGGTCGAATTGCTCCCGGTAGAGGAGCGGGCGAAAGTAGCTGAGTCGGTTCTTCAAAGCCTGAATCCTCCTGAGCCAGAAATAGACCAGCAGTGGGCTGCCGTTGCCAGGCAGCGCCTGGAAGAAGTTCGTTCAGGTAGCGTTCAAACCTTGCCTGGTGAAGAGGTCTTTGCAAGGATCTGGAAAAGCCTTGAAAAATGACTTTTCGATTTCACCCAGCTGATTTCCTCATTGTTGCTGTGATGAACCTGCATCGTTCGCCTGACTATTGGAAAAAAAGGCTATAGCTTTTAGCTCCACTTTCAGCATCAAGCCGGTACTTAAAGCTTGAAACCACTTGATATCAATTTCTTTAACTGCCTCAACTGCCTCGAAAAAAAGCATAAACCCTCACCTCGGCGAAAAACGTCTTTCGATTCCAGCCTGTGACAGGATACGGGTGGAGATTTCTTCAATTGAGTGATGGGTGGAGTCGATGAAGTCGATGCGGTGGCGGCGGTAGAGGTTTTCCACTTCTTCCACTTCACGTATACATTGTTTCAAGGAGGAATATTTGCTGTCAGGACGGCGTTCATTTCGGATGGAGGCAAGCCGCTCGGGGTCGATGGTCAAACCAAAAATTTTGTGTCGGTAGGGTCTTAAGGCTTTGGGGAGTTCGCTGTCGAGCAGGTCATCTTCCGTGATGGGGTAGTTGGCAGCACGCACACCAAACTGCAGGGCCATGTAAATGCAGGTGGGGGTTTTACCACAGCGGGAAACACCCACCAGAATTAAGTCAGCCTGATCATAGTGGTGGGTTCGGGCACCATCATCGTTGTCCAGAGCATAGTGAACTGAGTCGATACGGGCTTTGTAGGTATCTTCCTTTTCTTTGGTCAGAGCGTGGGTTTTACCTACCGAATAGCTGGAATGGGCACCCAGTTCTTCTTCCAAAGGTGCTAGGAAGGTGGAGAAGACATCCATGGTCATGGCATTGCTAAGACTGATGATGCTGCGGATACTCTGGTCAACGATAGTGTCGATCAACAGTGGGCGGCTGCCATCTTTTTCAGCGGTTTGGTTAATTAGCTGTACCAGTTTGTGGGCTTTTTCAGCATTATTGATGTAGGGCTGAGTAATGAGTTCAAACTGGATGCCTTCAAACTGTGCAAGTAGACTGCGACCTAAAGCTTCGGCCGTGATCCCTGTTCCGTCAGAAATGAAAAAGACAGTGCGCTTCATGCAGCCCCCTAAAATCGTGTATTATCTGTGGAAAATTAACTGGCTAGGTTTTTTTACCCGAAAGCGGTCATTTTGCCTGCTTTGTCAGGGTAAAGCCATCGGCTGATCAGAGTTTAACGGGAGGCCTGTCTTGAGCAAGACTGCAGCGGGTGAAAACAACGAGCATATTCTTTGGTTTGATCATCTGGGTATGAATGACGTTGAAAGGGTTGGCGGTAAGAACGCATCCCTGGGTGAGATGATCAGTAATTTAGCTTCAGTTGGTGTACAGGTGCCCGGTGGTTTTGCGACCACTGCTGAGGCCTACCGCGAGTTTTTGAAGCATGGTGGTCTGGCTGATCGTATCAATCAGGCCCTTAATGAGCTGGATGTTGATGATGTTCGAGCTCTTGCTACCACGGGTGCTCAAATTCGTCAGTGGATTATAGATACACCCTTTCCCGAAGCGCTTGAAAAAGCCCTGGCTGAAGCCTATCAGCACCTCGAAAAACAGCATCCTCAATTAAAAGTTGCTGTGCGCTCTTCAGCAACGGCGGAAGACCTGCCGGATGCTTCTTTCGCTGGCCAGCAGGAAACCTTCCTGAATATCGAAGGCTTTGCTCAGGTCAAGCAGGCCGTGCATGAAGTCTTTGCCTCTCTGTTTAATGATCGAGCGATTTCCTATCGCGTTCACCAGGGTTTTGATCATTCCCTGGTTGCTCTCTCAGCGGGCATTCAGAAGATGGTGCGCTCGGAAACCGGTGCCGCCGGGGTGATGTTTACCCTGGATACTGAATCCGGCTTTCGGGATGCGGTTTTTGTGACCAGTGCCTACGGTCTGGGTGAAACCGTGGTTCAAGGCTCGGTCAACCCGGATGAGTTCTATGTTCATAAGCCGACTCTGGAAGCAGGGCGTCCGGCAATTTTGCGTCGTAACCTGGGCAGCAAGTTAATTAAGATGGTCTACGGTGAAGAATCCTCGGCGGGTAAATCAGTTAAGACCGTCGAAGTCGCCCCAGAAGATCGTCAGCGCTTCTCTTTGAATGATGATGAAATCATGAACTTGGCACGTCAGGCGATGATTATCGAGAAGCACTACCAGCGCCCTATGGATATTGAATGGGCTAAAGATGGTGATGATGGTCAGTTGTATATCGTTCAGGCCCGCCCAGAAACGGTGAAAAGCCGTGACGGCAACAATGTCATGGAACGTTTTCTGCTCAAAGAACAGGGCGAAGTGTTGATTGAAGGCCGTGCCATTGGCCAGCGTATTGGTGCGGGCAAGGTCCGTATCGTGACCGGCCCTCATGAAATGGACAAGGTGGAAGCCGGTGATATTCTGGTCACCGACATGACCGATCCTGACTGGGAACCGGTCATGAAAAAGGCCTCAGCCATCGTCACCAATCGTGGTGGGCGTACCTGTCACGCGGCGATCATTGCCCGTGAACTGGGGATTCCTGCCGTGGTTGGCTGTGGTGATGCCACTGAAGAGCTGGAAGATGGTACTGAAGTCACTGTTTCCTGCGCCGAAGGCGATACCGGCTTTGTTTATGCCGGTATTCTGGATTATGAACTGCTGACCAACAGCATTGATGCCATGCCAGAGCTGCCTTTCAAGATCATGATGAACGTCGGCAACCCGGACCGAGCCTTTGGTTTTGCGGCTCTGCCCAATGCGGGTGTCGGCCTGGCCCGCCTGGAATTCATCATCAACCGGATGATCGGGGTTCACCCCAAGGCGCTGCTGGAATTCGACAGCCTGCCCAGTGATCTACAAAAAAGCATTAATAGCCGAATTGCCGGTTATGCTGGACCCGTCGACTTTTACGTCGAAAAACTGGTGGAAGGGATTGCCAGTCTTGCGGCAGCCTTCTGGCCGAAACGTGTCATCGTGCGCCTGTCCGACTTTAAATCCAACGAATATGAAAACCTGATCGGTGGCAAGCAGTACGAGCCCGCCGAAGAAAACCCCATGCTGGGTTTCCGCGGGGCTTCGCGCTACATTTCCGAGAAGTTTCAGGATTGTTTTGAGCTGGAATGCCGAGCACTGAAAAAAGTCCGTGATGTCATGGGCTTGAACAATGTCGAAATCATGGTGCCCTTTGTGCGTACACCTGGCGAAGCTAAAGGGGTTTCCGACCTCTTGGCAGCTAATGGCCTGGTACGCGGTGAAAACGGCCTGAAACTGATCATGATGTGCGAACTGCCCGCCAATGCGTTGCTGGCTGAAGAGTTCCTGGAGTACTTTGATGGCTTCTCCATCGGCTCCAACGACCTGACCCAGCTTACCCTGGGGCTGGATAGAGACTCCGGCATCGTTGCGCACCTGTTTGATGAACGCAACCCTGCCGTTAAACGCCTGCTATCCATGGCGATTGAAGCCTGCAAGAAGCAGGGCAAATACGTTGGCATCTGCGGTCAGGGGCCTTCTGACCATCCCGACCTGGCACGCTGGTTGATGGAGCAGGGCATCGATTCAGTTTCCTTGAATCCGGATGCCGTTTTGGATACCTGGTTTAGCCTGGCCAATGAGACACCTGAGAGCTAAAGAAATAGACTAGACGCCGGAGCTTGCTTGTCAGGACGCGTGAATACATCCCTGTAAGCTCTGACTGCAACGTCCTGTTGCAGACAGCCTGACAAGCAACACCGGCATCCAGCCTGATCAGCCTTCAACTTAAAGCAAGTGATAACAAGGAGCTAGCATGCAATACGTAACCCCTGATCTCTGTGACGCCTATCCTGACTTGATCGACGTGGTTGAACCCATGTTTATGAACCTGGGTGGCCGTGATTCCTTTGGTGGTGAAATTGTTACCATCAAGTGTTTTGAAGACAACTCGCTGGTTAAAGAAGAAGTCGACAAGCCGGGTAAAGGCAAGGTGATGGTGGTCGATGCCGGTGGTTCTTTCCGCTGTGCCATGCTGGGTGACATGCTGGCTGAGAAGGCCGTCAAAAATGGCTGGGAAGGCGTGATCATGTACGGCTGTATTCGTGACGTTGATATCATTAATCAGCTGGATATCGGTGTTCAGGCGTTGGGTACCCATCCCAAAAAATCTGAGAAAAAGGGTGTAGGTGAGTATCAGGTGCCTGTTTCCTTCGGTGGTGTGACCTTTGTTACCGGCGATTATGTCTATGCCGATAATAATGGGATTATCGTCTCTCCCGAACCCTTAAAAATGCCTGAATAACGGTTCCACACGGTAAAGCTGTCTTGATAATGACTAGAAAAACACCCCTGGCCCTGGCTTTTGCAGCACTGCTGATCGGTTGTGCTGGCTTGTCTGAAGATGTTTCCAGTCCTGATCCCGTTGAGCTACAACAACCGGAAATGGCGACAGGTCTTCAGGAGCGCGAGGGCTGGGTGCATGAAAACTATGCCGTTGCTGCTGCGAATCCCTTGGCTGCTGAAGCAGGCAAGCAAATTCTGGAGCAGGGTGGCAGTGCGGTTGATGCAGCTATTGCTGTGCAGCTGGTCCTGGGTTTGGTTGAACCCCAGTCCAGTGGCATAGGGGGCGGTGGTTTTCTATTGAGTTGGGATGGCGAGCATTTGATTGCCTGGGATGGCCGGGAAACTGCTCCAGCCGGAGCTACGCCTGATCTTTTTTTGGATGCTGAAGGCCGCCCCATGAATTTTATGGAAGCCGTAGCCAGCGGCGGGGCAGTAGGTGTGCCTGGTCTGTTGGCTATGCTTGAAGCTGCGCATAAGGAACAGGGTGAGCTACCCTGGGAGCAGCTTTTTGAACCTGCAATTCAGCTGGCAGAAGAAGGTTTTCCAGTCAGTTCACGGCTGCATCAAATGCTGGCAGCAGACCCTTTGCTGCATTCTAACCCCGCCGCACGTGGTTTTTACTTTACCCAAGAAGGTGAAGCCTTACCGGAAGGGCATCTGTTAACCAATCCAGCCTTGGCAGCTATCTATCGGCAGCTCGCTCAGGAAGGCTCAGAAGCCTTTTACACCGGCGCTCTAGCTGAAAACCTACTGGAAAATATTACCCGTACCGAGCATCTACCCAGTAGTATGACGCTTGAGGACCTGGCGGGCTATCAGCCGATCGCTCGTGAAGCCTTGTGTGCGAGTTGGTTGGAGCAGTTGGTCTGCGGTTTTCCACCACCTTCATCCGGGCAGCTGGCAGTAATGCAGATTCTCGGTATTCTGGAAGTTCTCAATAAACCCGAGACAGCCAACCAGGAAAATTTTTATTCGCCTGAGGGTCTGCATTTGTATATTGAGGCCTCACGTCTGGCCTTTGCAGACCGCGCCAAATACCTTGCCGATCCTGATTTTGTGGAAGCCCCAGGCGGTGACTGGTCCAGTCTTTTACAACCTGATTATCTGAAATCCAGAGCCCGCGAGATAGCTCCCGTCGCTCGGGATGAAGTCAGGGCCGGGTTTCCAGGCAACCTTATCAGCAACCTGGCCCCGCAGCCTGAACAGCCTGAGTATGGGACCAGCCATATCAGTATTATCGATAGCCAGGGCCGGGGTTTGGCCATGACCACTTCTGTTGAACAGGCTTTTGGTAGCCGAATTCTGGTTGATGGTGGCACCGGATTAGCTGGTGGCTATCTGCTGAATAATCAACTGACTGACTTTTCCTTTCGGCCTGAAGATGATGCAGGTCGACCTATCGCTAACCGTGTCGAACCAGGCAAGCGTCCACGTTCGAGTATGAGCCCAACACTGGTCTTTAACCCTCACTCTGAAGAACTGGTTGCCAGCCTGGGTTCACCCGGTGGTGCAGCGATTATTCATTACACGGCCAAAACCCTTCTGGGTATGCTGCAATGGCAACTCTCGCCTCAGGATGCTATCCAACTACCCAATATTGCTGCCTTTGATTCCAGAACCCTCTTGGAAAAAGGCCGCTTTGATGACTATCTGCTGGTCAGCCTTGAAGCCAGGGGTCAAAAAGTGGAAGAAAGAGAGTTGACCAGTGGTATTCAAGGGCTCTTGGTAACCCCTCAAGGTATTTTGGGCGGGGCTGATCCCCGTCGGGAAGGTTGGGTTGCAGGTGACTAGCATGGATTGGAAACCCTTGTCTAAAATGTTGCTGGCTTCGGCTTCACCACGCAGACGTGAACTTCTCCACCAGCTACTACCTAGCCTTCAATTGGAAGTGCGTCCTGCTGATATTGATGAAAGTCAGGTCGGTAAAGAAGCAGGAGAAGAGCTAGTACTGCGCCTGGCAATCGCCAAAGCCCACCGCGTAGCTAGTGAGCTTCCAGCCACTTTAGCTCAGTATCCGCTTTTGGCAGCCGATACTGAAGTGGTCTTGGATGGCCGCCCCTTGGGTAAACCTGAAGATGCAGAGGGCGCGGTAAACCTGCTGCAACGTCTTTCGGGACGTGCCCATGAAGTTAAAACAGCCCTGGCTCTCGTTCAGGGTGCCACTTGGTTAACCGCCGTGGTGACCACCCAGGTTGTATTTCGTCATCTGGATGACGAAGAAATTCGCGCCTATGTCGCTACAGGTGAATCCGGTGACAAGGCCGGGGGTTATGCGATCCAGGGGCGGGGAGCTGCTCTTGTGGAGCGTATAGAAGGCAGTTACACCAATGTTGTGGGCCTGCCCCTGGAAAAGCTAAGTCAACTGCTGCGTGAGCTGGGTTACAAGGTTTTTTGATACTGAACTCTGGTCGTCGGCATCAGGTAGCTTTTATTCAATTGCTCCAATTGGGTGCAGCCCAGCAAACCGAGCGTTCTATCCATTTCCGAAGTCAGTATCTCCAAAGCACGTTTAGCACCCTTGCGGCCACCTGCCGCCAGTCCATAAAGGGTTGCTCGGCCACTGGTTACCAAATCAGCACCCAAGCAAAGTGCCTTGATAACATCACTGCCTCGTCTGAGCCCGCCATCTACAGCGACAAAAAAATCTTCGCCTACTGCTTGGCGAATTTCCGGTAAGACATCTATTGGGCTGGGAACCGAGTCTAGCTGACGTCCACCATGATTGGACAGGAAGATGCCATCAACGCCCAGTTCCTTGGCGAGAAGCGCATCTTCGCTGGCTAGAATGCCTTTGATGAGTAGTTTTCCGGGCCAGAGATCTCTTAACCATTGGATATCCTGCCAGTTCAAAGAAGGATCGATTTCCTGGGTCAGGAAGGTGGCCGCATTCTTGGCGCTGGCTTTCTCAGGAGGCAGAAAGTCACCCAGATTACAAAATTTAGGCATGCCATGAGGAATCAAAATATCCCAAATCCAACCGGGTCGTGTTGCCAAATGGGCTAGATTGCGGGCATTCAGCTTCATAGGTGCCCGGTAGTTGCGTTTATCCCACTCACGATTACCAATAATCGAGGTGTCCGTGGTAATCACCAGAGCTTCGCATCCTGCTTTTCTGGCGCGCTCAATAATACCTTTCAGGTTGTCTCTGTTCTTGAACAAATAGAGGTGCATCCAGTGGCGCACACCGGTTTCCGCAATCAGCTCCAAAGGCAGGGTCGAAACCATGCTTTGAATGAAAGGAATATCCGCATCCCGGGCAGCCAATGCAAGCTTGAGATCCCCTTGATGACTCAAAAGCCCGTTAAAGCCAGTCGGTGCTATCGCCAGGGGTAGGCTGGAAGAATGCTCAAAGATTTTGGTTCTCAGGCTGCGGCGGGTGATATCCACGAGGGTGCGGGGCCGAAACTCTATGGCTTGGAAGGCTTCACGATTACGCCTTAGAGTAAGTTCGTCATCGGCTCCTCCCTCCAGGTATTCCATGCAAAAATTGGGTAAGCGCTTTGCTGCTCTGGCGGCTAAATCCTCAATATTCTGAGCCTTGGCCAGATCACGACCGGTATAGGGGTAGCGTAACAAGATGCAGCTTCCTTCTGTGAGAGGGACAAAGATTTGATAAATATGCGACAATCATAACGCTTTAACTTTCAATACAAAACTACTGGACCTGCTTATGCCTTACGTGAATATCAAGGTGACTCGTGAAGGAGTCAGCCAAGAACAGAAAAAGCAATTGATTGAAGGTGCAACCCAACTTTTGGTGGATGTTCTGGGTAAAAACCCATCGACCACTGTTGTGGTCATCGATGAGGTGGAAATGGAAAACTGGGGCGTCGGTGGCATCCCGGTCGATGAAAGGCGCAAACAGGGGCTTTGATGACCAAAACACTGGCCGGTGCCCTACACAGTGAAGTAATCATCAAGAAATCCCGCTTTCTGGGCTGTATAGAACCTATTGACAGCCATCAAGCTGGTAAGCAGCGCCTAGCTGAGCTTAAAGCCCAGCATCCTGAAGCGCGCCACCTTTGCTTTTGCATGCTGGTTGAAGGCCAGGTGCTTCAATCTGATGATGGTGAGCCTTCGGGGACCGCTGCATTACCCATGTTGCGGGTGCTTCAGCATAAGCAGCTGGATAGAGTGTTGGCGACAGTTGTGCGCTATTTTGGCGGTACCAAGCTGGGCGCAGGTGGCTTGGTCAGGGCTTATAGCCAGGCGATTAGTGAACCGCTGAATAGCGCTGATCTTATTGAAGTGAAAACCCTGAGCGAACTCTGCTTGCAGTTGGATTATGAATTTGAATCCCAATTACGCCACCAGGCTGAAGAACGGGCACTGACGCTGGAGGTTGATTATCAGCAGCAGATTATTGCCAAGCTGACAGGCGAAGCAGAGGACCTGGAACTTTGCAGGGTCGCCTTGCAGGAAGCCTCTTCGGGGCGCATCCAGGTTTTATAGGTTGTTGATCCAGGCTTCACCGGGTTGAGGCTTGGAAAAGTAATAGCCCTGATAAAGAATCTTGGCTTTGGATGCCAAAAACTCCAACTGCTCCTGGGTTTCCACCCCCTCGGCAACCACCTGCAACTGCATTTTTTCCGCAACGGCCAGAATCGTTTCTACCAGCGCTGCGCTGTCTGGGTCCGTGGAAACATCCTGCACAAAGCTTTTATCAATTTTGATCTCATGAATGGGCAGGTGTTTGAGGTAGGAAAGCGAAGAATAGCCAGTACCAAAATCATCAATTGAAAATTTAAGACCAAAACGGCGAAGCTCTCGCATTTTCTCTACAACTTCATCGATATTATCAATAATCAGGCTTTCTGTGATTTCCAGAGTCAAGTATTTTGGATTGATTTCTGCAGCATATACCTGATCTTTCAACCAATCGACAAAATTCTTTTGGTGGAAGTGTCGGGCACTGATATTGATGGACATCTCAAAATCCAGTCCGCGTTTTCTAGCCACCTGAATGAGTCTTAAGGCCTCAGTAACAACCCAGCAGCCTATTTCAACAACCAGGTTCGACTCTTCAGCGACTGGAATAAAGAGGCCCGGACTCAGTAGTCCTTTTTGAGGATGTTCCCAGCGCACCAGGGCTTCGGCTGCTTTAAGCTGACCTTCTGAGGTTACCTGGGGTTGTAGATGCAAGCAGAGTTCATGATTGCGTATTGCCTGGGACAGGGTTTTTTCAATTTCAAAATGCTCAATAGCCTGCTCGCCCATAGGGGTTTCAAAAAAGACAAAGCAGCCACCCCCCTGACGCCTGGCCATATCCAGAGCCGTATTAACCCGACGCACAACAGCTTCCGTTGAGTCCTGAGGGCTGTCGGGGAAATAACTGCTGGCCATGCGTGCGGATAGGTTTAGCGCCTCGCCTTCAAGCTCCAGGGGCTGGCTAAAGCGTTCTTTCAGTCGCTCAGCAACCTGTTCGCCCAGTTTCCATTCCTGGTGGCTACTTAACTTACGATCAAAGGCCAGCAAAACCGCAAATTCATCCGCATTTAAACGGGCAACCTGCTGGCTGGCTGTTGCCGGCAACACTAGCGCTTTCGTGGTTTGCTGTAGTTCTTCAGCCACTGCCTTGAGCAGTTGGTCACCAAAGTTGTTGCCTCGGGCCAGGTTAAGTACCTTAAAGCGATCAAGGTTGATAAATACCAGCAGATTACTGGTGTGCTTCATCTGACTGTGGTTTTGCTGGAAGATTTTATCCAACTGTTCATGCAGGAAGGCACGATTGGACAAACCCGTAAGAGTGTCAAAATAAGCCAGATGGTTGACGCGTTTTGCCATAGCACTAATTTCAGTATAGGAGCGTGCCAAGCGCCGATTGATGTACAGGAGGTAGAGGCTACCAATCAATAAAACGCTGGCTACTACCGTCAAAAGAGTTAAAGCCAGATTCCGCCAGTGTTCCCAGATATCAGCCAGGCTCAACTGCACTTCTTGATCATAGGGCGGCAAACGCAAGGCACGAGCAAGGTCTTCAACAGGTGCATAGTCGGCAGGAATGGAAAAACCCTGAACCTGTGCTGCCTCGGCTACGGGTGATGTATTGGAAAGCAGTAGCAGGGCACCAGCAATTTTGCGAGAAATGGATGAGTCCACTCGCGCAAGGGCGATAAAAGGCCATTCAGGATAGAGGCGCGTCGAAATCAGGAGAGGAAAATGTTGAACCCTGTCTGAGTTGATGATTCTTAGCTGGTCCAGGTCAATGGCATTTTCAGCAGCCATGGCTTCGAGAATTCCGGTACGTACAAAGCCCACATCGGCACGGCCATCCAGCACAGCCTGAACGGCCTGATCATGGGGCATGCCCGTCAGGAATAGATTATTGAGATCCTGAGGGATTTTGATATTTTCCTGAAGCAATTCATACGCCTGAGCTTGATAGCCACCCAAAGAATCAGTTGCTACGGCCGCCAGGTTTTTGCCGGATACATCACTCAGTTGATGGATATCGGAAGTTGCCAGGGTGAAGATGACACCCCCAAAGCCAGTCAGGGCATGGCCTTGGTCTTCGACCATCAGGGTTGCCAGAGCCCCTGATAACTCTTGATGGTAGCGAATATGAATATAGTGGCTGGGATTGGTCAGTACAAAGTCCAATTCTCCTTGAGTAACCAGTTGATCCAGCTCCAGATAGTTGGCTGCTATCAACTCTATCTCATGGTCAGGCAGGGCTTCGGACAGATACTCCGCCAAGGGTTGCCAGCGTTCTTGAGTGATTTCTACAGGCCGGGGTGAAAGAACGCCCAGGCGCAGCGTTTCAGCAACCAGGTTGAGACTGAAAAAGCTGACAAAGACAAAGAGCTGCAATAGGGGGTGCCGATTTTCCATTTTATGGTTATAGACCTTGGACATTAACCTTCCATTATTGAGGGTTATTGCATCCAGCCTAACTTAATTGCACCCGGAGTCAAGATTCAATCAGCTAGACCAGGCTGCAGACCGCACTGTTGCAGTAACTTTTCCCAGTAACCGGCATGTTGACGATTGAGTTCCTGAAAGCGACGCCAGGGAGTTTCCGGATTGTCTGGGTTAATCCAGGTTTCACGATATTCCTGAATGGCAGATGGAGCCAGTGGAGAGTCCAGGAGTTGATTGATGGCTGGAAGCCAGATCTGGGCTTTGCGTTCCAGGCGTGCAAACCAGGGTTGAACATCGGCAATATACACATTTAAAAGCACATTCTGGCTGATTTGGGCACGGGGTAGCTCAGGAGTAGGGCGTGGGCACAAGAGGGTACCTTCAAGCCTTTGCCGAAGCTGATGATTGACGGCCTGTAAATAGCGATTGGCATCAGTAAAAGCCCGTAAAAGCTGGCCGACAACCGCCTGATCACGAAACACTCTTAGTTCCCGCTCAAAATCCTGATAACGGCTGGGTCGTTGCTGGTTTTCGAGCAGTCGTGCGGTTTCAAGAAGGTATTCAAGCTGCGTCTGTTGTTCACTGAGGGGCAGGTGGCGATCAGGGCTTAAACCTTCGCCACTGAGACTAAACAGCCCGGCCATTTCATCACTGCTGACCAGAAAATTCCAAAAGACTGCCGGAAGACGCCGATAAACTTGTTGAGTCAGCCTTTCCAGCTCTTCCAGAGTTTCAGCTTCAACTTGAGTACTGGGGTTTTCAACGCAGCTTTGTAGAGTGGAAGCTAAGCGCAGTTCATACAAAAAGCGCTGGGATGGAATCATCACCCGCCCGAGCTGATTATTGCGCTCAGCAACACGCGTGAGTAAATCAGGGCAAGCTCTTAGGCCATAGGCTTCAAGGAGTCCCAGGCGTATTCCCTGCAACGGAACTTCACGCTGTGATGCACTGGGCCAGTTAGGCAGAGTAGGGCGGGCTTCAGGTTGAATGGCATCAATTTCAAGTGCACGGGTCACTCGGGTTAAGTAATCATCCAAGAGCTGCTGGGTTGAAGATCCTGAGCAGCCTGCCAGTAACAGCACGCTGGAACTGATCAACACCACCAGCAGCCAAGCCCTGCTCATAGCAATTTTTCTAGCGCTTCCTGCATAGCTTGAGATTCAGGACGGGTACGGCTACCAAAGCTGGTAACCAGCTCACCGTCACGATTAACCAGGTATTTGTAGAAATTCCACCGTGGCAAGCCTGCGCCCTGGTTGCTAAGTTCGGAAAAGACCGGATTTAAATCACCACGAGCCACGGCTGTGGGGCTCAGCATGGTGAAGGTGACCCCATAATTGATAAAGCAGACTTCAGCTGTTTTGGCCTCGTCACTGGCTTCCTGACGAAAGTCATTAGAGGGAAAGCCCAGCACGACCAGGCCTTGGTCTTGATAGCGTTGATGAAGCTTCTCCAGGCCTTCAAATTGACCTGTATAGCCACAGTGGCTGGCTGTATTCACAATTAATAAGGGTTTGCCGGCAAATTCGCAGAGATCCACACTCTCGCCTGAATGTAGCTTGGGTTGGGTGGAACTCAAAATGGCCGGGCAGGTCTTGGTTTCGGCTGCCAAAAGGGGACTAGTCACCATCAGAGCCAGTAACAGGATTAAAACAGGCATGGGGATATCCTCAGTCAAGCGGCTGTTTAGTAAAGGTTAGCGTAACATGGCCCAAAGTGATGCCCCATTTGCTCATCCGGGTTCTATTGAACACCACCTGGTTTTCTTGCTTGTACATCCAGTCATCCATAGTAAAAACCCATTCTCTTTCACCTATGGGAACTTGCAGGCGGTACTTCATGTGAAAGGCATTACCGTAATTGCAGGCAGTAGCTTCACCAACAACATCACCGGCAGTTCCTGTGTAGCAGTTCTCATCCTTGGGCGTCAGGCGCCAGATGCGTTTTTCTTCAGTGCCATCTGAATAAACAAAGTCTTCATCCAGAACCAGGGTATCGCCATCCATATAACCCTCAATATACACGGTAAACTGGCGTGTTATTTTGCCAGAGTAATCCTGCACCATGCCCCAGCCCCAGGTTTCACCGAGGAAGTAGCTTTCTATCTTAAATTCAGGCTCCTGGCCTTCAAAGTCTTTGATTTTGACACTGCCGCAGGCTGCCAACAGGAAACTAATCAAGAGCACTAGAAGGCCTTGGGCAAAGCGTTTTGACATCAGCATGATCGGCTTCCTCAATAATTTCTATACCAACTCGATACAAAGAGTATACACAAGAATTTTTAGTCTGGTAAATTTAATCGAGTAATGTTAAAAATCAGACTTGCCCACCACTGGAGATCCCGCTTGAACCCTGGAAAGCATGACCATTTCTTTGAAGATCTACCTCCTCTGGCCCAGTTTTCTGAGGTGCTGCTGATCGATAACTATCAAGAGCTACCGGATGACTGGTGGGTGGTCGTTACAGATGTTCAGGGCTCAACTAAGGCAATCGAAGAGGGGCGCTACCGGGAAATCAACTCTTTGGGAGGCTGCACGGTCGCGGCTATGCTAAATGCGGTCAAACCCATGGCCATTCCCTATGTTTTTGGTGGTGATGGAGCCAGCTTTTGTATTCCACCCGGTTATCTGGAACCAGTGCGTAAAGCCTTGCAGGGCTGCAAGGAACTAGCCAGTGAGCACTTTAATTTAAACCTGCGTACGGGTTTATTGCCCTATTCTGAAATCAGCAAAAAAGCACCTCTTCTGGTGTGTCGCTTTAGTAAATCAAAAGACCTTCAGCAGGCTATTTTTGCCGGAGACGGCATGCAAGAGGCTGACCGCCTGGTTAAACAGGATAACCGTTGGGAGGTGTCTTATGATAAAGCCACGGCCGCTGCTGACTTTTCTGGTTTTGAGTGTCGCTGGCAACAAATACCCAGCCCGCGAGAAGTCACTGTCAGCCTTCTTGTTCAGGTGCGTTCATCCAGTCTTGCAGAAGAAATGAAACTCTACCAGGAGCTTCTGGCTAAAATGCAGGAAATCCTGGGGACCGATGACCTGCAACAGCCCTTGACTGCCAAGGGTATGAGGCTTTCTTTTAGCAGTAATAAGCTGGCTGCTGAATCCCGTGTCAAAAGCTACATGAACCCTGAATCAACGCACCGAAAACAGTTATGGAAACTGCGTTTTTTAAACTTTCTAGGTCTCATTTTAATGGGACTCAATTTACGAACAGGCAAGGCCGAGTGGGGACGGTACAAGCAGGATGCCGTGGTCAGCTCGGATTACCGTAAATTTGACGGTGTTTTTCGCAGTGTTTTCGCTGCAGATACAAAAGATTTGGATAGCTTCACCGAATGGCTTGACCAACAACAGGCTGCAAGTAAACTAAACTATGGAATACATGTTAGTAAGGCAGCCCAGTTAACCTGCGTAGTCAGTGAAACCGGGGTGAAACACATCCACTTCGTTGATGGCTGCGATGGTGGTTATGCCTTAGCTGCCAGGGAATTGAAGCAGAAAATAATAGAGAAGCTTTAAATTTTAATTTACATTAGAGCTTTAAAATGTGCTTTTTGATAAAAGACATGGGGGTTGCATGAGTTCTTCCTTCCTTGAGGCGACCCAGACCACCTTACAAAGCCTGAAGTTACTTTGGCAGCATTCACCCGATACGATGTTCGTCATTGAGAAACGACAGCAGCGTTACTACCTAATTGACTTTAACCCAGCACAAGAGCGTGCATTCCGCGACCAACTCTGTCCTGGGCTTGCACTTGATGAAATCCTGCCTAAAGAAATGTGGCAAGCAATACAAGAGCGTTACGACAAGTGTCTCAAAACACGCCAGCCAATGAGTTACGAAGAAAAGGGATTTGGAGAAAACTACTGGTCAACCCTGCTGGTTCCGCTGGTTGATGAAAAGGGCACAGCTGAATATATAGCAGGAGTTTCCCGAAATATCAGTGACCTCAAGAAAACCGAACAGCTTTTGCGTGAAGAGATGCAGCGTGCCGAATCTTTGAATACTCAGTATGAAAAGCTCAATGCTGAGCTTGAAAGTAAAGTATTAGAACGTACCCAAGCTTTAGAGGAGCTGGCAGTCACTGATCGGCTAACAGGCTTATTCAATCGTCACAAACTGGACCGTGAACTGGCTGATGAAATCAAAAGAGCGGAACGCTACTCACGGCCTTTTGGATTGATTCTGCTCGATATTGATAACTTTAAGCTGATCAACGACACCTATGGGCACCTGGCAGGTGATCAAGTACTGGTCTTAATTGCCTCGGTACTTCAAAGCAATACTCGAACAACCGATGTGCTGGGGCGCTGGGGAGGGGAGGAGTTTCTGGTTTTGTGTACAGAAAGCAACCTGGAAGGATTGCTTCATTTTGCTAAAAAGCTTAGATGTGTTCTTGCAAATCAAACCATGCCCTTTGGAGGTTCACTAACTGCAAGCTTGGGTGTTGCCCTATACAAAAAGGGGGACAGTGCCGAGCAGCTAGTCAGTAGAGCAGACAGAGCACTCTACCATGCGAAAAGCAATGGGCGTAATTGTGTAGAACACCTAGACCAGGGTTTCGTCTAAAAGCAGCCAGTCCAACTTGCAGGCCAAAAGCATGTTTGATAAAAAGAACTAAAGGATAACCCCACCTCCGCAGGATGCGCGTCGAAAATGGCCTCATTCCCTGGGGCGGTAGCGTGAAAGCCGCAGAGAAGTCCCAAAAGAGCAATCGACTCAATGGTTTGCTACTTTCCTAGTAGCATGCCTTGAGTGATCCATTTGATTACCCTGTATCCTGTTTATTAAAAGCTGATACAAATGCGCTTGCTAAGCTAGTTAGCATTCTTGCTCATGCCGCTTTGGAGGTAAATGATGACTAGTGCATATGAGAGCATTGCTCAAGGCTTACAGAAAGCGATTGAGCTAAATCAGGGAGGGGAAGTTGCTGCAAGAACGCATCGTCCTGAGCCAGTTAATGTGGCTGAGATTCGAAAAAACTTAGGTATGACGCAAATGGAGTTTGCTTCAAAGTTTTGTATTAGTGTTGCGACTTTAAGGCACTGGGAGCGTGGTGATCGAACACCACATGGGCCTGCCCTTGCCTTATTGCATGTGGTTGCAAAAGAGCCTCAGGCTGTATTAAGGGCGTTGGGTTAATCGGGCTTTCTTCAGATATTCATCCGATAATGCTTGGTTGATCTCCGGTGTTTTGGAGCTGAGCCAGGGGCCTTTGCTGGTGATCCCACAGGCAACGGCAGCCTGCACTCGAACCCCCAGTCTGATTAAGTTTCTTACCTTGGTGCGGGGTTTCCGCCATTGCCGCCAGTAGGCCATACGGACTCGTCGACGCACCCTGTGATCAAGTTCGTAACACTCTTGATAACAGTTGGCAATGCCAAAGTAAGTATAAGCAGATCTACGGACATAGAATGTCTGTTGTTGGGTCTATATTCGGCAATATCGGTACCAACAAACGACTGAACCGATTCAGCTTGAGAAGCAAAGCCAAGATTCAAGACCAATGGCAGCTCTATTGCCTGACCCATAACATTGAAAAGCTCGCCCACTATGGCAAGCTGGTCCAATAAAGTGGGAGAACTGGGGAGGGCAGTAAGCCCCACAACTACTGGCTTACAGAAGCCAAGGCCTAAAAGGCAATAAACAGAGAATTACAAGATTTTTCCGATAAAAACCGGCAACTGAAAAATGAATAACAGAGAATGAGTTGTTGGTAAACAAAGCTGATTGGAAAGATGTTTTTCTACAAGCTAGTTAGAGCATTCAAGGAATAAATTCAGTGCGTGATTTGAAATTTATACTTCAACCAAAGTATGAGGCTAGTAGAGCATTAGTTGTTGGGATAAACCAATATAAGAATGCTTCGCCTTTAGGTTATGCAGTAAACGATGCTCACGAAGTGAGCGAGCTTCTTGTAGAGGAGCTTGGAGTCGAGAAGGGTAATGTCACATACCTTGCAGACCAAGAAGCAACAAAGTCCAACATACTTAAATCATTTCTACGTTTTTCAAACGACGATGTAAAAGTGTTAGCAAAGCATATATGAAAACTTTACTTGTTGGCTTTGACTCTGCTTGGACACCATCTAATTCCGGTGCACTTGTGGGAATTCTCAGCTCTGATGATGGAACTTATCAAGAATTAGGCTTGCCCCAGGCAGTCAATTACAGCGATGCAACAGACACGATTACTCAGTGGCAGTCGCAATACAAACCCCAGGCAACACTGGTAATGCTTGATCAGCCCACGATTGTAAAGAACCCTTCTGGTCAAAGACCTGTAGAGAACCTGGTAGCCTCACCAGTGAGTCGGCGTTATGGTGGCGTCCAGCCTGCAAACACAGGAAAAGCCGAAATGTTCGGTCAGGATGCGCCAATCTGGGCCTTTTTAAATAAATTTGGGGGTCCTGCTAATCCTCTTATAGTTTTGGAGGGTACATGGGTCATTGAGACCTACCCAGTGCTTGCCATGATAGCACTGGGCTGGACACTCCCTGATTCAGTTCGGTCAACTGGTAAGCTGCCCAAATATAACCCTGAAAGAAGAAAAACCTTTTCAATTTCTGACTGGCAGCATGTTTGTAACCTTTTATCGAAAGAGATTGGCACTCGCAACCTTCCGAAGATCACTGCTTGGCTTGAGCAGGCAGCTCAAAATAAGCCTCGTAAAAACGATCAAGACTGTCTAGATGCCTGCATTTGTTTGCTTGTTGCCTTTAACCTGATAGAAGCAAGGCGGTGTTTAATGATCGGAGATATGGATAGCGGCTACATCGTTGCACCTTACGGCAAGTCTCTGTCGAAGGAGCTGGAAGCTCGCGCAATCAAGACAAAACGAGTTCCTGCTGAGTGGGTTAAGCCCTTCTATTTGTCAGTACCGAAAAAATTAAGCTAGATTAATTTGCCCATCAGCCTACGCTGCGACACAAAATGACGCCAGCAGCACTTAAAATGATAAGGTTTTAGTCACCACCAAATGGAGTTTAATGGATGTTCAGCGAAGCGGATGAGAAGCTGATTGCTTTCTTCATTGGTCAGCCTGATAAAGAGGCCACTGCAACACAGGTCCAGGCTGCTCTGGGGTACACCAACATAGGAGCGGTCAATCTTCACGTAGTTAGAATCGCTAACAACCTGGCAGCTTTTGTTCGCTATACGCCTGAAGAACGCGAAAATGGTCAAGCCTGTGGGACACCAGCACCCTTCAACCGAAAATCAGATGGCACACCCTACCTTGAAGTACACCATAAAACACCTCTGGCTCTTGGTGGCGAAGATACTGTAGAAAATGCCATCGCCTTATGCCCCAATTGTCACAGAAAGGCGCATTATGGTTGATTCAAAAGGGCTTACAGCAAAGACTGGTGCAGGGGGCGGATCTTTGACCCCACACCCCCGCAGGGCTAAACTCGCTCGTTCTTTACGGTCAACCAATGATGGACATTCAACGCCTAAGTCAGGAGACAACCCAGGTGAGCAAAACCGCCTCTGAACTGGAAACCCAATTTTTAAAAGAGCTGGACGACAAGCTCTGGAAAGCCGCCGATAAACTTCGCGCCAACCTGGATGCAGCCAACTACAAGCATGTGGTGCTGGGCCTGATCTTTCTCAAGTATGTGTCTGATGCCTTTGAAGAACGCCAGGATGAACTACTGGAACTCTTCAAAACTGCCAGTGATGACAACATCTACCACCTGCCGCGTGAAGACTTTGACAGCGACGAAGACTACCAGCAGGCACTGAATGATGAGCTGGAACTGCTGGATTATTACCGTGAAGCCAACGTCTTCTGGGTGCCCAAGGCTGCCCGCTGGAACACCCTGAAAGAAAAAGCGGTGCTGCCGCTGGGTTCGGTGCTTTGGCAGGATGATGCTGGTAACGAGGTGAAACTGCGTTCAGTGTCCTGGCTGATTGACAATGCGCTGGAAGAAATCGAAAAGAGCAATGCCAAGCTGAAGGGTATTTTGAACCGCATCAGCCAGTACCAGTTGGACAACGACAAGCTGCTTGGCCTGATCAATACCTTCTCGGACACCTCCTTCACCAAGCCGGTGTATGGTGGCGAAAGGCTCCAACTCCACAGCAAGGACATTCTGGGCCACGTCTACGAATACTTTCTGGGTCAGTTTGCCCTGGCCGAAGGCAAGCAGGGCGGCCAGTATTACACCCCCAAAAGCATCGTTACCCTGATTGTAGAAATGCTGCAGCCCTATTCGGGTCGCGTGTATGACCCAGCCATGGGCTCAGGCGGCTTTTTTGTCTCCAGCGACAAGTTCATCGAAGAACACGCCAAAGAGCAGCACTACGACGCCAGTGAGCAGAAAAAGCACATCTCGGTGTATGGGCAGGAATCCAACCCCACCACCTGGAAGCTGGCCGCCATGAACATGGCCATTCGCGGCATCGACTTCAACTTCGGCAAGAAAAACGCTGACACCTTTCTGGATGACCAGCACCCCGACCTGCGCGCTGATTTTGTGATGGCCAACCCGCCCTTCAACATCAAGGACTGGTGGCATGAATCTCTGGCTGAAGATGTGCGCTGGCAGTACGGCACTCCACCCAAGGGCAATGCCAACTTTGGCTGGATGCAACACATGATTCACCACCTGGCCCCTACGGGTAGCATGGCGCTGCTGCTGGCCAACGGCTCCATGAGTTCCAACACCAACAACGAAGGCGACATTCGTAAGCGCCTAATCGAAGAAGACCTGGTGGAGTGCATGGTGGCCCTGCCAGGGCAGTTGTTCACCAACACCCAGATACCCGCCTGCATTTGGTTTTTAACCAAGGACAAGGCCAACGGCAGGGTGCGTAATGAGAAAAAACGCGACCGCCGCACAGAATTTCTGTTTATTGATGCACGCAACCTGGGCTATATGCGCGACCGCGTACTGCGGGATTTCACCAGCGAAGACATCGCCAAAATCACCGACACCTTCCACGCCTGGCAACAAGGCGAAAATTACGAAGACATCCCCGGCTTCTGCAAATCCGCCAGTCTGGAAGAGATCCAGAAGCATGACTTTGTGCTCACCCCAGGCCGCTATGTGGGTGCTCAGGAACAGGAAGACGACGGCGAACCCTTTGCCGAAAAAATGGCACGCCTGACCAGCCAACTCAGCCAACAGTTTGCTGAAAGCGACCGGTTGGAAGCGGAAATCAAAAAGAACCTAGCAGGCTTGGGTTATGGCCTCTGAACAACACCCACTCTGGGCTGAAATTCAGCAGGGTGAAGGTAAAGCCCTGGAACGCCAACGCCTGCTGCAAAGTTATGACGAACAAATCGCCTGGGAAACAGAGCTCAACAGCCTGGATCTTGCGCCACTGCAACAGGCATTTGCGCAGCGAGGCAAGCCGCTGGATCTGGCACGGATGAAAAGCCTGAAACTGATTCGGGAAGAACAAGGGAAGGATCACCCAACCCATGGCTTGATGATTTTGCTCGGCTTGTATGAGCAGGTGGAAATTAAATGCAGCCGCTTCAAGGGCACCAGCATGGCGGTGTTTCTGGACAAGAAGGAATACCAGGGCGACCTCTTCAGCCAACTGGCACAAACCGAAGCCTTCATTAAAAACCACCTGCACCTGAAAGCGGAAATCCTCGGCCTGCAACGCACTGAAAGCTACGAAATCCCCATTCCCGCCATTCGTGAAGCCCTGATCAATGCCGTGGTGCATCGGGATTACAGCAACGCTGGAAGAGACATCAAAGTCGGTATCTATGATGATGTGCTGAATATCGTCTCTCCTGGGGGGCTACCGCATGGTTTGACCCTGAATGAAGTCCTGAAAGGCCGCTCGGAAATCCGCAACAAGGTCATCGCCCGCGTGTTTAAAGAACTGGGCTATATCGAACAATGGGGCAGTGGCATGAGCCGTATCCATGAGCTCTGCCAAGAAGCAGACAACCCCGCACCGGCATTCAGTGAAAGCGGGGATTTTATCGATATCGAGTTTCACCGAACTGAGGTGGTCGAAAGTGGTGTAATGGGTGGCTCAGTAGGTGGTGCAATAGGTGGTGAAGTGGTGGTGCAATCCGAGCTGACTGAACGCCAGCAAGCCGTGCTGCAACTGATCATTGAAAACCCGCGCAAATCCCATCGTGAGATTGCGGAGGCTTTAAATATCAACGCCTCAGCGGTACAAAAACACCTCGACAAACTGAAAGAAGCCGGAGCCATTGAGCGAATTGGCGGCACACGGGGCTATTGGAAGGTGAAAGTATGAGAAAGAATCATGCAATAGGGTTGGCCGAACAGTTTCCCAAGAGTATCCGACTGGGGGCTGATATTAAGGAGTATCTGGGAGGTCTGGGGTATGAATTCTAAGTGGCATAGCTCAAGCTTTGGCGACCTTACAGACTGGTATTCAGGTGGTACTCCATCAAAAAAAGACCCTGATTTCTGGGGTGGTGATATCCCTTGGATCAGCGCATCTTCAATGCATGGAGCAAGGTACTCAACATCTGATTTGCAAATTACATCAAAGGGCTTGAAAGCGGGTTCTCGACTGGCTGCACCTGGTTCGATTCTTCTTCTGGTTAGGGGTAGCACTCTGCACCAGAGAATTCCTGTTGGAATTGCTGTTACCGATGTAGCCTTCAATCAGGATGTTAAAGCTATTAATGTTAAGCCTAATCTCGTCGAGGATCAGGTTATTGATAGTTGGTACTTGTTTTACTGGATAAAGGCAAACACGAATCGCCTTTTATCAATGGTTGAAAGTACAGGTATTGGAGCTGGTAAGCTGGATACAAAACAACTTCAAGGGCTTAGGATCGACTACCCAGAGTGGGATGAACAAAGACGAATAGTTGCTTGCTGTAAATCGCTTGAAGAAAAAGAGATTGTTAACCACCAAATCAACCAAACCCTCGAACAGATGGCGCAGGCGATTTTCAAAAGCTGGTTTGTGGATTTTGAGCCGGTCAAAGCCAAGATGGCCGCGCTGGAAGCCGGTGGTAGTGAGGAAGATGCCCTGCTTGCCGCCATGCAGGTGATATCCGGTAAGCCCGAAGCCGCCCTGCACGAGATGAGCCAGCAAGACCCCGAAGCCTTTTCACAACTGGCACAAACCGCCCGCCTGTTTCCCTCCGCCATGCAAGACAGCGAACTGGGGGAAATACCGGAGGGGTGG
The DNA here is from genome assembly GCF_900112235.1 of Marinospirillum celere. Lineage (GTDB taxonomy): Bacteria > Pseudomonadota > Gammaproteobacteria > Pseudomonadales > Halomonadaceae > Marinospirillum > Marinospirillum celere. The sequence continues at coordinate 716,848 of NZ_FOLH01000001.1, forward strand.
GAGGTTCGAAGAACAGAAGACCTTGCAGAAAAAATTGGTATGGGACCATTTGGCTCGAATATAAAGGTTTCAACCTTTGTTGATAGCGGTGTTCCAATAATTAGCGGTCAGCATCTCAAGGAGTTGCTTGTTACTGATGGTGAAAATAATTTCATCACACTTGAGCATGCTGAAAAACTAAAAAACTCAAATGTTTTTCCTGAAGATATTGTCTTTACGCACGCGGGAAATATTGGGCAGGTTTCCCTTATCCCTAAGCAGTCTGCGTACGACAAGTATGTAATATCTCAGCGGCAGTTTTACCTACGTGTCGATAGAAGCAAAGCATCCCCCTACTTTCTTGCTTATTTTTTTAGATCACCACAAGGTCAACACCTGCTGCTTTCAAATGCTTCACAAGTTGGAGTTCCTTCAATTGCTCGCCCTTCATCACACTTGAAGAGTATTGAGTTCGTCACGCCATCCTTCGATCTGATGTGCCAGTTTGAAGCTGTCAGCAAATCAATAATTGAGCAAACTGTTTTGAATCGATTGCAATCACAAAGTTTAAGCATGCTTCGCGACACCCTTCTCCCCAAGCTCCTTTCCGGCGAGCTGTCTGTTGCGGATATCGAAAGCGATATCAACGAATCGCGGGAGGCGGTGGATGTTTAAGATCGACCCAGCTGCCAATCGGATCAACCTGCTGGAGGTAAAGCGTTTTACCGAGCTGGGCTTTTCCGAGCGCAAGCATTTGCAGGAATGGCTGGAGCATTACCCCCAGGCTTTGGCGCAGGGTGAGGGGGATGAGTTGCTGATCATCCAAAAGGAGTTTGATGGCTTTGATGACACCCGCGAGCGGCTGGATCTGCTGGCCATCGACAAGGAAGGTAATCTGGTCATTATTGAAAACAAGCTGGATGACAGTGGCCGGGATGTGATCTGGCAGGCACTGAAATATGCCAGCTATTGCGCCAATCTGAAAAAGCAGCAGGTGGTGGAAATCTTCCAGCGTTACCTGAACCAGAAAGCACAACAAGAGTGCGGGGAGGCCGCACAGGCCGAGAAACTGCTGCTGGATTTCCTGCAAGCCGATGACCTGCAATCCGCCCAGATCAACACACTGAAAAGCCAGCGGCTGATTCTGGTCGCAGCGAAGTATCGCAAGGAAGTCACCAACACAGTGCTCTGGCTCAGTCAGTTTGGTGTCAACTGCCAGTGCTTCAAGGTCACGCCCTATCAGGCGGGCAGTGAGCTGTTCCTGAATGTCGAGCAGATCATTCCCACCCCGGAAGCGACAGACTTTATGATTGGCATGATGGCCAAGGAAGCCGAAGAAAAGAGTGCCAGCCACGAACAGAAAAACCGCCACACCCTGAGACTGGCCTTCTGGGAACAGGCACTGGAAGCGTTTAACCAAAGCCCGTGTACGTTATTTAATAACATCAGCCCCACCAAAGACCACTGGCTGAGTGCAGGCTCGGGTATCAGCGGTATGCCCTATCAGCTGATCTTCGGCAAAAATGAAATTCGTGTCGGGTTAAGTTTGCAAAACAGCCAGGCCGAGGCCAACCGTTTTGTTTTCAGCCGCCTGCAAGCACAGCAGAACAGCATAGAAACAGCTTTTGGCGATGCGTTGGTGTGGTTGCCCCTGCCCGACAAAAAAGCTTGCCGAGTGCAGTATGAACAAACCGTCGATGGCTACAACAAAGCCAACTGGCCGGATATGATTGCCTGGATGGTCGAGAAGATGACGCGACTGGAAAAGGTGCTGAATAGCCCGCTGGATCAGGTGAAAAGCGAGCTCAAAGTGGCGGATCTTGGTAAGGTTGCAGACGACTGAGGCCGCTGCTCTCTCATACATATCAGCAAGGAGGTGACGAGATGACCACTCAACACATTCAGATTTTCACCAGCGCCGATGGCAAAGCCGAATTGCAGGTCGCTCTGGAAAAAGACACGGTCTGGCTGAGCCAGGCGCAGATGGCGGAGTTGTTTGGTACTCAGCGTCCAGCAATCACCAAACACTTAGGCAACATTTACAAGGCTGGTGAGCTGGACGAACAGAGCACCTGTTCCATTTTGGAACACATGGCCGAACATGGTCAGCGCTACCGCACCAAACACTACAACCTGGATGCCATTATCTCAGTTGGCTACCGTGTCAATTCGATGCGTGCCACCCAATTCCGTCAATGGGCAACGGGGGTGCTCAAGCAGCATCTGGTGCAGGGCTACACCTTGAACCAACGCCGCTTGCAGGAAAGGGGCATTGAGTTCGAGCAGGCGGTGAATCTATTAACCCGCACCCTCAGCAATCAACAGCTGGTATCGCCTGAAGGTGAGGCGGTGGCAGCGGTGATCAGTGACTATGCCCGCTCTTGGAGCCTGTTGCAGGGCTATGATGAGCAGCAGTTGGCGGAAATCAGCATTAAACAGTTGGATATGCGGTCGCTGCATCTGAATCAGGCGCTGACAGCGATTGCCGAGCTGAAACTAACCCTGATCAGCAAGGGTGAAGCCACTGAGTTGTTTGGCCAGTTACGCGGCGAGGGATTGGCCTCTGCTCTGGCGACCATTGAACAAGGTTTCGGGGATGAGCTGTTTTATCCCAATGTGGCCAGCCGTGCCGCGCATCTTCTCTATTTTGTGATCAAAAACCACCCCCTCGCTGATGGCAACAAACGCAGTGGCTCCTTTTTGTTTTTGTGGTATCTGCGTTTGAACCAACACCTGCTGGCCAAGCCTGTTGAGCAGCTGATTAATGACAACACTCTGGTCGCACTGGCATTGTTGGTGGCTGAAAGCCTGCCAGACCAAAAAGAATTGATGATTCGCCTGATTGAGCATTTTATTGAGCTGCGGGTGGATTCACCGGAATAAGGATGCCCCATGACTGAAGATCAACTGGAACAACAATGCCTGGCCTGGTTTGCTGAGGATGGCTGGGAAGTCGCCCACGGGCCGGATCTGGCACCGGATGGCCCCACGCCCGAGCGAAGCGATTACCGCCAGGTGCTGTTGCTGGCTGATCTTGAGTCTGCGATTCGGCGTATCAACCCGCATTTACCGGAGAGCGCTGTGGAGCAGGCGGTGGCTTTGGTGCGCAAGCCAGAAAGCCTGGATACTCTGGTCAGTAACCGCGCTTTTCATCGTCTGCTGCTGGCAGGTGTACCGGTTGAATACAAGCGGGATGATGAGATGATCCATGATCGTGCTTTTTTGATCGACTTTTCCCGGCTGGATGCCAACCGTTTTCGAGTGATCAACCAGTTCACCATTCAGGGCAGTAAACAACCCCGCCGCCCCGATGTGATCTGCTTTATCAATGGTCTGCCACTGGCGGTGCTGGAGTTGAAGAGCCCCAGTGTTGAGAAGGCTGATATCTGGGATGCCTTTAATCAGATACAAACCTACAAGGACGAAATCAGCGACCTGTTTGTGTATAACGAGGCGCTGGTGATCAGTGATGGGTACACGGCCAGAGTTGGGTCATTGACCGCCAATGAAGAACGCTTTATGCCCTGGCGGACGATCAAGCATGAAGATGACAAACCACTACTGGAATGGCAGCTGGAAACTCTGGTGCGGGGGTTCTTCAGTCGTGAACTGTTTTTGGATTACATCCGCTACTTTGTGATTTATGAAACGGATGCCGAGCGGCTGATCAAGAAAATCGCTGGCTATCACCAGTTCCATGCCGTGCGTGAAGCCGTGAGAGCCACGGTGATTGCTGCCCAGCCACCACCAGAGCTTTGGCAGGGTGAAAAACGTGCCACCTATGGGGATGAGGTGCTGCCGGGCAGTAAAAAAGCCGGGGTGGTGTGGCATACCCAGGGTTCCGGCAAGAGCATTTCCATGTGCTGTTATGCGGGCAAGCTGCTGCAACAGCCGGAGATGAACAATCCCACCTTGATTGTGGTGACGGATCGCAACGATCTGGATGGCCAGTTGTTTGCCACCTTCAGCGGTGCAAAAGAGCTGCTGAAACAAGATCCAGTGCAAGCTGATGACCGCGACAAGCTGCGAGAGCTGCTGGCCGAGCGGGAGTCTGGCGGTATTATCTTTACCACGGTACAGAAGTTTGCCCTGCTGGAAGACGAAAGTGGCCACCCGATTCTGAACGAGCGCCACAATATCGTGGTGATTTCGGATGAGGCGCACCGAAGCCAGTACGGCCTGAAAGCCACCTTGAAACAGGATGGCACCTACAAGTTTGGTTATGCCAAGCACATGCGCGATGCCGTACCCAATGCGACGTTTATCGGTTTTACCGGCACCCCGATTGCCAGTGAAGACAAGGATACCCGCGCCGTATTTGGCGATTATGTGTCCATCTATGACATTCAGGACGCAGTAGATGATGGTGCCACCGTGCCCATCTATTACGAATCCCGCCTGGCCAAGCTGGATTTGAATCGTGAAATCATTGCGGAGTTATCGGATCAAGTCGAAGAAGTGGTGGAAGATGACGAGGATGTCAGCAGCCGTGAAAAGACCAAGGGGGAGTGGAGCCGCCTGGAAAAACTGGTCGGTGCGACCCCGCGCTTGCAGCAGGTTGCTGCTGATCTGGTTGAGCACTTTGAAACCCGCAATACCAGCATGGATGGCAAGGCGATGATCGTCGGCATGAGCCGTGATATTTGTGCCCAACTGTATAACGAAATCGTTGCCCTGCGCCCTGACTGGCACGAGACTGATCCAGAGAAGGGCGCGATTAAAATTGTGATGACCGGCTCCGCATCTGATAAACCTCTGCTACAGCCGCATATCTACAACAAGCAGACCAAAAAACGGCTGGAAAAACGCTTCAAGGACATCAACGACCCGTTGAAACTGGTGATTGTGCGCGATATGTGGCTCACCGGCTTTGATGCGCCCTGCTGCCATACCCTGTATGTCGACAAGCCCATGAAGGGGCATAACCTGATGCAGGCCATTGCACGGGTGAACCGCGTGTTCAAGAACAAGCCTGGCGGCTTAGTGGTGGATTACATCGGCATTGCCAATGAACTGAAGCAGGCACTGAAAACCTACACCGACTCCAAGGGCAAGGGTGAACCGACGCACAAGGCAGAAGAGGCCTTTGCCATCCTGCTGGAAAAGCTGGATGTGATTCACGGCATGTTTGCAACTGGCCCCAACCCCCAGGGCTTTGATTACAGCGGCTTTGAAGAAAACCCGAACCGTCTGCTGATTCCTGCGGCCAACCACATTCTGGGGCTAGAGGACGGCAAAAAACGCTTTCTGGATACCGTGCTGGCGATGAACAAGGCTTATTCCCTGTGCAGCACCCTGGATGAAGCCCGCGCCTACCACAAGGAAGTCGCCTTTTTATCAGCGGTGAAAGCCGCCATCACCAAAACCACCAGCGTGGATAAAAAGCTGACCCAGGAAGACAAGAACTCCGCTTTGAAGCAAATCCTCGACAATGCGCTGGTCGCTGAAGGCGTGACGGATGTTTTTGCGCTCTGTGGGCTGGATAAACCCAATATTGGTCTGCTTTCGGATGAATTTCTGGAAGATGTACGCCAGATGCCCTACAAAAACTTTGCCGTGGAACTGCTGGAAAAACTCCTAAAAGACGACATCAAATCCAAAACCAGCACCAACCTGGTACAGGAAAAGAAATACGCTGACCGCCTGGAAGCTACCCTGCGCAAGTACAACAACCGAGGCATAGAAACCGCGCAGGTGATTGAAGAGCTGATCCAGATGGCCAAGGACTTTCAGGCCGAACTGGAGCGCGATGCTGCTTTGGGCCTCAACTCAGACGAAGTGGCTTTTTACGACGCCCTGGCCAACAACGAAAGCGCCGTGCGTGAGCTGGGTGATGAAATCCTGAAAAAGATCGCCATAGAAATCACCACCAAACTCCGCGCCTCCACCACCGTGGACTGGCAAGTACGCGAAAGCGTGAGAGCCAAACTGCGCATCCTGGTACGGCGCACCCTGCAAAAATACAAATACCCGCCAGACCAGGCCAAAGAAGCCATAGAGCTGGTACTCAAACAGGCAGAAACCTTGTCGAATGGGTGGAGCCGGTGATTAGGGAAGATTATTCCTTTGAATACAAGCAGCGAAGAAAGTACGCTTGAAACTTTAACTTCTATTGAATGGAAGCAGAGCCTCCAAAAACATTATCTTGCCGTTGACAGCCCTTATGGCCATCAGCCCTTAGAATGGCTAGATGTAACACCTGAAGAGTTAGCTTATGCCATTGGTTTCCCAGAAGTGACTCAGGAAGAGGTGCTCAGTGCATTCATGAGGATTTTTAGTAGGAAAGGGGTTCTTCGATGACAGCCTGAAAGTTGCAGGTTGCGCCTGATCAGCGTGATGGGGTCGAGCGTTTTGATCTTTCATAAATGCGTTTTTTTTGCCCAACTGATATAGCTAAGCTAGTCCATGGGTGCGATAAGTCACGAACTGCAGCGACCTGTGCTTTAAAGCCTCTTGACGGCCACTAAGGACACTATTAGCAAACCCATTTGATACCCTTGAGCCAGGTTTTCGAGAAGGTGGAGCAAAAAGTGGGGCAAAAACGTAGTGCATCAAAAAAGGGCTTACAGCTTGTGGCTGTAAGCCCTTGATTTTGTTGGTCGGAGCGACTGGATTCGAACCAGCGACCCCTTGCACCCCATGCAAGTGCGCTACCAAGCTGCGCCACGCTCCGTCAATTCTTTGCTTCTTCTGGAAGCTATCTTGTGGCTAATTGGGGTTTGCCCTCAAGACGCTGCGCATTATAGGCGCCTTTTAAGGTTTTGAAAACCCCTAAATAACAAAAGTTTAGGTTTTTTTAGCCTTGGTAGTTTTCAACCCGGCTTTTAAGCTTTTGTCCAGCCTTGAAGGTCACTACGCGTCGAGCTGAAATCGGAATTTCCTCTCCGGTTTTGGGATTGCGTCCCGGCCTTTCGCGTTTATCGCGCAGGTCAAAATTCCCAAATCCTGAGATTTTGACCTGCTCGTTTTCTTTAAGGCATTCCCGGATCTCGCTAAAGAAGAGTTCTACCATTTCTTTGGCATCCCTTTTGCTCAGACCCAGGTCTTCGATCAGTTTTTCAGCCATGTCGGCTTTGGTTAAGGCACCCACAGTAATCAGCTCCTTCTTCTTCTGGTTGACAGTTTACTGCCTTGAGCTCAGTAACCAGTTGCAAGGAGCTAGATTCTGATTAGCTCCTTAATTCCGCACCAAAGCCCTGAGAAAAGGCCGTAACTATCTGGTCTACCTGAGCATTTATCTCTTCATCTGTAAGAGTGCGCGAAGGATGCTGCCAGGTCAAGCCCATAGCAAGGCTCTTTTTGCCTTCAGGAACCCCTTTTCCTTGATAAACATCAAAAAGGGTCACTTTTTGCAGCCATTCACCGCCTTGATTCTCTGCTTCCTGCAAAAGTTCACCGACGGCTAGCTGTTCATTAACCAGTAATGCCAAATCCCGGCGCATTTCAGGGAAGCGAGAGAGGCTGGTGAAGCCGGGTACTTGTCCCTGCTGTAGGCTGTCCAAAGTGATTTCAAAGACGAAAGCCTGTCCGCGCAGATCCATTTGTTTGCTCAACTGGGGATGCAGGGCACCGACCCAGCCAACAGGCTGCCAGTGTCCTTGGTCACCCAGACGTAGGATTTGCGCACTCTGACCAGGATGAAGGGCAGGGTGTTGCGCGGCTGAGAATTTCCAGCTAGAGGTGTTGCCACCGAGTTCCAGCAGGGCCTCGACATCACCTTTAATATCATAAAAGTCGACCGGCTCATCCTGGTTGGTCCAGCTTTCAGGGAAGCGAGACCCGCTGATGAGGCCAGCCAGCATGGGCTCCTGGCGTAATCCTTCAGCTGCCTGGATAAAGCGTAAGCCTGATTCAAACAAGCGCACGCGAGGATGCTGACGCTTTTGGTTGTAAGCCAGGGCCTTGGTTAATCCCGGTAAAAGGCTGGTACGCATCACAGAGAGTTCAGCCGAAATCGGATTCGCCAAGGGCAGCGGTGTGTTTTCTGGATCAAAAGCTTGCGAGGCTTTGGGGTCAATAAAGCTGTAGGTGACCGCTTCTTGATAGCCTCTGGCAACCAGGGTTGAGCGCAGTTGACGCAGGGAAACTTCCGCTTCCGGCTTGCTTTGCAGAAAAAGGGCAGCAGTGGGGGCTTTGACGGGCAGGTTGTCATAGCCATAGACCCGGGCCACTTCTTCAATCAGGTCAACTTCCAGGCTGATATCAAAGCGATAGCTGGGCACCTGAACACGCCAGGCTTCACCCTGGTCTTCAACCTTTAATCCCAAACGCGTCAGAATATCGGTGACTTCTGTATCGGGTAGGCGAATGGCCAGCAGCTGTTCAAGACGCTGTTTGCGCAAAATGACATCAGGGCGCTTGGGCAAAAATTCAGGCTCTACCGCTTCAACAACAGGGCCTGGCTGACCGCCGGTTATCTCCAGCAAGAGTTCCGTTGCCCGTTCCATGGCTCTTTCCTGAACCTGGAAATCAACACCTCGTTCGAACCGGTGTGAGGAATCAGTATGTAGGCCATAGTTACGTGCTTTACCAGCAAGAGCCAGAGGATCAAAAAAGGCAACTTCCAGCAGGATATCCTGAGTGGCATCATTACAGCCTGAATGCTCTCCACCCATAATGCCCGCAAGTGCCAGGGCTTTTTGCTGATCAGCAATTACCAGAGTGTCCGAAGTCAGTTCCAGTTCGGAGCCATCCAATAAAACCAGTTTTTCTTGATCTTCTGCTTTGCGAACCCGGATAGCGCCTTCAATCTGACTCAAATCGAAAGCATGCATGGGTTGACCCAGTTCCAACATCACATAGTTGGTGACATCAACAACGGGGTCCAGGCTGCGAATGCCACTGCGGCGAAGTTTTTCTTTCATCCAAACCGGGGTGGCTGCCTTGATATCAACGCCCTTGATAATCCGGCCCAGGTATTTAGGGCAGGCTTGCGGGGCTTCTAGAATGATTTCAGGCTGGTCTTCGATTGTGGCTTCGACTCGCTTGAAAATGGGTTGATTGACACGGACCCGGTTCAAGACACCAACTTCACGTGCCATGCCGGCAATCGAGAGGCAATCTGAACGGTTAGGTGTCAGGTCAACATCAAACAGGGTGTCATTCAGGTTCAGATAAAAGCGCAGATCCTGGCCCAAAGTGGCATCCTCGGGGAGTTCCATGATGCCTTCATGGTTATCGGATAAGCCCAGTTCTTTTTCAGAACTCAGCATGCCTAAGGATTCTACCTGGCGGAGTTTGGCTTTTTTGATTTTAAAGTCGCCGGGAAGAACAGCCCCAACACGGGCAAAAGCGGTTTTCAAACCGGCACGGGCATTGGGTGCACCGCAAACAACGGAATATTCATTTTCGCCATCGCTGACCTGGCAAACCTGAAGCTTGTCAGCGTTGGGGTGGGGTTCGGCAGTGAGGATTTCACCGACTACGACACCACTAAATTCACCGGCGGCTGGCTCACAGCCATCGACTTCCAGGCCGGCCAGAGACAGTTGCATTTCTAGGCCTTCGGTATCCAAAGCTGGATTAACCCATTCACGCAGCCAAAGTTCACTGAATTTCATTATCTATTTATCCTGTCAATTGGTGGGCTAGCGGATCAGCTCAATTGGCCAAGGAATTTGACATCATTGTCAAAGAACAGGCGCAGATCATCAACGCCGTAGCGCAGCATGGCCAAGCGCTCGACACCCATACCGAAAGCAAAACCAGTATATTTTTCCGGATCGATACCGGACATTTCAAAAACCTTGGGATGAACCATGCCGCAACCTAAAACTTCCAGCCAGCGGCCATCACCGCGGTCCACGTCGACTTCAATGGAGGGCTCGGTAAAGGGGAAGTAGGAGGGGCGGAAGCGCACCCTTAGATCCTGTTCAAAGAAAGCGCGCAGGAACTGCTGCAGAATGCCCTTAAGATCGGCAAAGCTGATGTTTTCATCAACCAGCAGGCCTTCAACTTGGTGGAACATGGGTGAATGGGTCATGTCGGAATCACAGCGGTAAACACGACCTGGGCAGATGATGCGGATCGGTGGTTGCTGGTTTTCCATAGTACGAACCTGAACAGGGGAGGTGTGGGTTCGCAGCAGGGTATGGGCATCAAAATAGAAGGTGTCGTGCATTGCACGCGCCGGGTGATGCGCCGGAATATTCAGGGCTTCAAAGTTGTGGTAATCATCTTCAACTTCTGGGCCTTCTTCCACCGAAAAGCCGATGGTCGAGAAAAAATCTTCAATACGCTCTAGAGTTCGCGTGACTGGGTGTAAGCCGCCAGAAGGCTGACTGCGGCCAGGTAGGGTAACATCGACTGCTTCGGATGCCAGGCGAGCATTCATGGCTTCAGCTTCAAGCAACTCTTTACGCTGATTGATCGCTTCCTGAACCTGCTGTTTGGCCTGGTTGATTTTTTCACCCGCCTTGGGCCTTTCTTCAGCGGGGAGCTGGCCCAGACTTTTTAGCTGGCTGGTCAGTTCACCTTTTTTACCGAGATACTGGACGCGAAGTTGGTCCAGAGCCTGGCTATCAGTGGCCTTTTTGAGCTGCTCCAATGCTTGCTGCACCAGGCTTTGCAAGGTGGCATCATTATCCATCTGCACGACTCCAGAATTTTGATGACGAATAAAAAAAGGGGAAGAGCCTTGCCCTTCCCCCGTTATTCAGCAAGCCGCTTGGAAACGGCTGCTGTCAGCGATCGCTGGAAAACTATTAGGCCAGGGCGGCTTTGGATTTCTCAACGATGGCTGCAAAAGTAGCCTGGTCGTGAACAGCGATATCGGCCAGAACCTTACGGTCAATGGCGATGTCAGCTTTTTTCAGGCCGGAAATGAAGCGGCTGTAGGACATGCCGTTGATGCGGGCAGCCGCATTGATACGGGCAATCCACAGCGCACGGAACTGACGCTTACGAACACGGCGGTCACGATAGGCATATTGACCTGCCTTGATGACAGCCTGTTTAGCAACACGAAATACACGGCTGCGGGCACCATAGTAACCCTTGGCCAGCTTCAGAATCTTTTTGTGACGACGACGCGCCTGTACACCACGCTTTACGCGAGCCATTTAACTTACTCCTGACTTATATTGAATTAAAAAAAGCTTAGACGTTGGGCAACATGCGCTTAATCAGCGGCACATCAGAAGCAGCAATTTGCTTCATGCCACGCAATTGACGCTTACGCTTAGGGCTTTTCTTGGTCAGGATGTGGCTGCGGAAGGACTGCTTGTGCTTGAAGCCTTTAGCAGTCGGCTTGAAACGCTTGCGCGCACCACTGTTGGATTTGATTTTAGGCATTACTTTTACTCCACAAGTGCATCTTTAACGATGCGTTGCAAGGGATTGGGCAGGATCCAGGCCCGGAAATTGACCTGTCTGTAAAGCATTAAAACCGGTTGTCGAGCAACCGGCTTGGGCTTTACAAGTGACAGGGGATCACTTTTTCTTGGGTGCCATCATCATGACCATCTGCCTGCCTTCGAGACGAGGGCGGGATTCGATCACCACGGTATCACCCAGTTCTTCTTCAACCCGTTGGAAAAGGCGTAGGCCTATATCCTGGTGCGCCATTTCGCGCCCACGGAATCGAAGCGTCATTTTAACCTTGTCACCGTCTTCAAGGAAGCGTTTCAGATTACGAAATTTAATCTGAAAGTCACCTTCTTCGGTGCCAGGGCGAAACTTGACCTCTTTGATCTGGATCTGTTTCTGCTTTTTCTTCTGGGCATTTTTGGCTTTTTTCTGTTCGAAAACGTACTTGCCATAGTCCATGATCTTGCAGACGATTGGGTCTGCTTCAGAAATCTTAACCAGATCCAGTTCGGCCTCAGCGGCTTTATCCAGGGCTTCCTGGAGGGGAACAACGCCAACTTGCTCGCCGTCTTGATCGATAAGACGAACTTCGTCAGCCTGGATATTCTCGTTGATCGGGGGCAGGTTCTTTTTCGGATCCCGCCCTCTGATTGGATTAGCGCGCTTGATTGCTTTATCTCCATCTTGTTTTAAGTTGATCACAGGGCTGAACCGTTCAGCCCTGCCGACTTGCTTCAGTGTAGACTTGAACCCTGATTGCGCTCAAGTAGTTTGGCCTGAAGATCAGCCAGATCATAAGTACCCAGGTCTTCACCATGCCGTGTTCTCAGAGCAACAGTGCCTGATTCGACTTCCTTATCGCCAACAACAAGCAAATAAGGAACCTTGGCTAGGGTATGCTCCCGGATTTTAAAGCCTATTTTTTCATTTCTCAAGTCGGTTTCGACCCGAACACCGCAAGCATGCAACTTTTGAGCTATTTCTTTGACATAAGGCGCCTGTTTATCAGTGATATTTAGCACCACTGCCTGAACAGGAGCCAGCCAAGGCGGCAGGTCGCCAGCATAATGTTCTATCAGGATACCGATAAAACGCTCAAAGGAACCCAAAATGGCCCGGTGTAGCATCACTGGTGGTTTACGGCTGCCGTCTTCAGAAACAAAATTGGAGCCGAGCCTGCTAGGTAAAACAAAGTCCAGCTGCAGCGTACCACATTGCCAGACGCGGCCTAGGCAATCACGCAGTGAAAATTCAATTTTTGGCCCGTAGAAAGCACCTTCGCCGGGTTGCAGGTCCCAGGTTTTGCCGATTTTGTTCAGGGCATGTTCCAGGGCATGCTCGGCTTTATCCCAAAGCTCATCAGCACCGATCCGGCTTTCGGGGCGGGTAGAGAGCTTCAGTTCCACATCTTCAAAGCCAAAATCCTTGTAGACATCCAGAGTCAGCTGAATAAAGCGGGCGGCTTCTTCTTCCATTTGTTCTTCAGTACAGAAGATGTGCGCATCATCCTGAGTAAAGCCACGTACGCGCATCAGTCCGTGCAAAGAACCAGAAGGCTCGTTGCGGTGGCAGGAGCCAAACTCAGCCATGCGCAGTGGTAGATCGCGGTAGCTTTTCAGGCCCTGGTTGAAAATTTGCAAGTGGCAAGGGCAGTTCATCGGTTTGATGGCATAGTCACGATGCTCAGAAACCGTGGTGAACATATTGCTCTGGTAGTGTTCCCAGTGACCGGACTTTTCCCAAAGCACGCGGTCAACCACCTGAGGGGTGCGCACTTCCTGGTAGCCATTGTTGCGTAGAATGCCACGCATGTAGGTTTCCAGGGTTTGGTAGAGCGTCCAGCCATTGGCATGCCAAAAGACCATGCCTGGGGCTTCATCCTGGATGTGGAAGAGGTCCATGCGCTTGGCCAGTTTGCGGTGGTCGCGCTTTTCAGCTTCTTCCAGGCGGTGCAAATAGGCTTTGAGGTCTTTCTTGTCAGCCCAGCAGGTCCCATAGATCCGCTGCAGCATCTTGTTTTTGGAGTCACCGCGCCAGTAGGCACCGGAAACCCGCATCAATTTGAAAGCTTTGATTTTGCCGGTACTGGGTACATGAGGGCCGCGGCAAAGGTCAGTAAAATCATCCTGCTTATAGAGTGAGAGTTCTTCTTTAGCTGGAATATCACGAATGATTTCAGCTTTGTAGATCTCGCCTTGCTCTTCAAAATAGGGGATGGCCTCTTCACGGCTCATTACAAAGCGCTCAACAGGGATGTCCGCCTTGGCCAGGCGATTCATTTCCTTTTCGATAGCTTCCAGGTCTTCCGGCGTAAAGGCTTCAGGCACATCAAAGTCATAATAAAAACCATCTTCGATGGTCGGACCGATAGTGACCTGAGCTTCAGGGAAGAGCTTTTTGACGGCTTGAGCCATCAAGTGAGCACATGAGTGGCGTAGAATTTCCAGACCATCATCATCCCGGGGAGTCACTATGGCCAGTTCACTGTCATCAGTGAGGGTATAGCTGGTATCGACCAGTTCACCATTGACTTTGCCACCAAGTGCGGCCTTGGCTAAGCCACTACCGATTGATTCGGCAACCTGGTGCACAGTAACTGGGTGATCAAAGGAACGCTGACTTCCATCGGGGAGGGTAATAACAGGCATAATTTTTTCCTGAGCAGTGGTGTCCCTTACGAGAGGACACTTGGTTCAACTGGCTTGCATTCCTTTCTTTTGGTGGCGGCCGCCAAACGAAGGCGACACTTTCCCACCGCAGGCCGGAGGCAAGTTTGTAAAAGTAAAATGATGACAGGCAGCTGGCCGCCTGTCCAGAGAAAGCCACTGTTTTTAGGCGCTTTCCTGGTATAAAACACCTGATTTTGGAAGAGGCTGACCATCCAACTGCGGCTGATCGCCCTGGAGCTGCAAACGCCCCTGAAGAAACCAGCGCACCACAATGGGGTAGAGGAGGTGCTCTTTGACCTGAACACGTCTGGCCAGAGTTTTTTCATCGTCATCCACTTCCACCGGCACCTTGGCCTGAATCACTAAAGGGCCACCATCCAGCTCTTCGGTGACAAAATGAATGCTGACACCATGCTCATTATCACCTGCTTCCAAAGCCCTACGATGAGTATGCAGCCCTTTGTATTTAGGCAACAACGAAGGGTGGATGTTGAGCAGACGACCATGATAGCGCAGTACAAAGGCTGGTGAGAGGATGCGCATGAAGCCTGCCAGCACCAATAAATCCGGCTGGTAATCATCAATCAGGCGAATCAATGCCTGATCATAATCTTCGCGGCTAGTATAAGTGCCAGCTGGTAAAACCTCGGCAGCGACACCGGCCTGGCGCGCTCTTTCCAAACCATAGGCATCGGCCTGATCACTTACCACTGCAACGATTTGACCACCCAGGCCTTCTTCTGATTGCTGAGCATCAAGCAAAGCTTGAAGATTGCTGCCATTACCGGAAATAAGAACAACCAGACGACGCCCTTCAGCAGGCTGGCTGGAATAGATCATTCCTTCAACCCCTTGATTTCAACCTGTTCCTCGCCGGCAGCACGTGTTTCTATGCGCCCCAACTGGAAAACCTGTTCACCTTCAGCTTCCAGCAAGCTCTGAACGCTGGCTGCCTGGTCGGCTGCCACAGCCAAGACCATGCCGATGCCACAGTTGAGGGTGCGGTACATTTCTTTTTCAGGCACCTGACCCACATCCTGCATCCAATCGAAAACAGCTGGACGCTGATAATGAGTCAAATCCAGGTTGGCCTTGCAGTTTTCAGGCAAAACACGAGGAATATTTTCGTAGAGGCCGCCACCGGTAATATGAGACAGGGCGTGAACCCCTTGGTTTTGACCAAGCAGTTTCAGTAGAGGCTTAACATAGATGCGGGTTGGTTCCATCAGCGCCTGAGCCAGAGTCTTGCCATCACTCAGTTGCATATCCAAGGAATCGCCACTGACTTCCAGGAGTTTACGAATCAGCGAGTAGCCGTTGGAGTGGGGGCCAGAGGAGGCTAAACCCAGCAGCAGATCGCCTTCACCGACTTTGCTGCCATCCAGAACTTGCGATTTTTCGACGACACCGACGCAAAAACCGGCCAGATCATAATCATCACCTTCGTACATACCTGGCATTTCGGCTGTTTCGCCACCCACCAGGGCGCAGCCCGCTTGCTCGCAACCAGTGCCTATGCCGGTGACAACATCAGCAGCTACATCAACATTAAGTTTGCCTGTGGCGTAGTAGTCGAGGAAGAAGAGAGGCTCGGCACCACAAACGATCAAATCATTAACACACATGGCAACCAGATCGATACCAATAGTGTCATGCTGGCCTAGATCCATTGCCAAGCGAAGTTTGGTGCCCACGCCATCGGTGCCTGAGACCAGTAGGGGCTCTTTATAACCAGCGGGAAGTTGGCAAAGGGCTCCAAAACCACCCAGGCCACCCATGACCTCGGGGCGACTGGTGCGCTTGGCAACACCTTTAATACGTTCAACTAGGGCATTACCAGCATCGATATCAACGCCAGCATCTTTATAGGTAATCGGTGTTTTGCTACGGCTCATGGAGTGTCCTGCATTGGAAAAATCAGTCGGTAAAAATGGGCAAGGCCAAAAAACTTGCGTATTCTAGCATCCAGATGCTTCAGGCTCCACGAAGATGGGTCGTCTGAGTTAAAATAGTTTGCTTAATCATAAAACTGCACAGACCAACGGATGAGCAAGGTGAAACTGATCAAGGCTGCCCCCTCTATAAGTTTTCTGTTTTTTCTATGCCTGGTTGCCAGCCAGCCACTTTATGCGGACCGCGTCGATAATCTCTACAGTCTTCAGACTTTGGTACCGGATACCAGTGATAGGACACGCGCAAAAACAGCTAATCAGTTATTGCAACGTCTTTTGGTTCGGGTTTCAGGGACTGAGGCGGTCCTGGAAAAGATGCCACCGGATGACTTCCAAAAGGCACGGGAAGAAGGCCAGGATGCTGAGCCCTATGCCAGCTATCGTGAGCATGAACACTATGAGCTTTGGCGCGAGCTAAGCAACGCCCAGCGTTGGGTCAGTCAGTATAGCTACCAAAGCACGCAAGAATTAATTGAAAATGAAGCCGGGGAGCAAGTCAGAGCCCATCAGTTGGAGCTGGATTTTGATCCCAGTGCCATCAACAACCTTCTGCAACGCATGCAGGCTCCGGTGTGGGATGCCAGTCGTCCTAAAACGTTGTTTTTTATTGCCTTACAAGGCCGCCAGGGGCGCTATCTGGTCACCCCTGAAAGTAATGAATCCTTAAGTGAACTACTTGTCGATCTGGCCGAAGAAAGGGGCATCCCCATGCTTCTACCTGCTTCTGAAGAGCAGCTGCCTTCTTCACTGCTTTCAGATATCTGGGGTGGATTTAGCCGTGAAATTCTAGCTGCCAGCCAAACCTACCAACCCGATGCGGTTGCTATTGGACGCATTTACCCCTCATCAGGAACCTGGGCTGTTAATTGGCAGCTGTTTACAGGGCTGGACCGGGTAGCAAGCAGAACCAATGCAGGCACTCTGGGGGAAGCCTTGACCACGGGGGTTAACTTTGTGGCCGAGTCTCTTTCTGAGCGTTATGCCAGCTCACCAGATCAGGGAGCCGGGGTTTACCATCTGGCAATCACCAATATCCGCCAAATACGCCACTTTGCCCAGCTGATGGATTATCTGGGCGGTCTTTCGCTGACCAATTCGGTTGAGCTGGTCAGAGTGCAGGATGACCAATTGTTGTTGAAAGTGGATTTGCGAGGCGGGATGAATCAACTGCGTGCCAACTTGAGTCTGGATGGCCGTCTGACCGAAGCTTCTTTTTATAGCCTGCAACAATCGGGTGATCAGAACTTCGGCCTGCAGCCCCAGCAGTTGGATCAGGACCTTGGAACTTCAAGTGAAGAACCCAGCTTATTCAGACAGGTTGATGCCTGGTTTGAATGGCAGGCCAACTAGGAATCACCATGAGCGGACCAGTTCAGCTTTCATTAAGTGTCAATTTGCAAGATGCAGCCCAGTTTTCCAATTTTCATCTGGGTAAAAATCCTGCAATTGCGGCTCATTTGCCCGAAATGCTTGAACAGCCCGATTTTCGTTATGTCTTTCTTTGGGGAAAGCAGGACAGCGGTAAAACCCATTTATTGCAAGCCAGCTACCACCAGGCTTTAAATCAAGGGCTGACCGCAGCCTATGTGTCCCTACAGGAAAAAGCAGGCGAAGCACCCCAGCAGCTGGATCAGCTTGATCAGGAAGTGGTTTGCCTGGACGACCTGGATGCAGTCGCTGGTATTCCAGCTTGGGAAGAGGCTCTTTTCCATCTTTTCAACCGTCTTCGCGAACAAGGCAAGATGCTGTTAATAACCGCTCTGTCAGGCCCGTCCCACCTGCCAATTAGACTGCCGGACTTGGCTTCCCGGCTGGCTTGGGGCTTGACCTATCAACTTCAAACCCTTGAAGATGAAGACAAGCTGGCTGCGTTGAAAATGCGGGCCAGTCAAAGGGGATTGCAAATGCCTGATGAGGTGGCCCGTTATCTGCTTCACCGTAGCCCCAGGCGCCTGAGCGGCCTCTTTTCAACCCTGGATGTACTGGATGATGCCAGCCTTAAGGAACAGCGGAAATTGACGATTCCTTTTGTGCGCCAAGCATTAAAGTGGTAATTTGACTGTTCGGGATGTCTTGCTTCCGGCATTCAGTTGAACTATAAATCTAGAAGCTGATGGCTTGTTTATGTCATTATTATCTATAGCAGCAGAAGGAAAGCATCTTGGCCAAGATTTCTGAACAAGAAATTGCCCACATCCTGCAACAGTCTCTGGATCTGGTACTGGTACTCGATCCGAGGGATCGTAGCCTACTGTTTATCAACGAACACGGCGCTGCCTGGCTGGGAAAAACCGTTGATGAACTTATGGAGCAGGGGCCTTTTAGCTTCCTACCGGAACTAACAGATGGCGAGCTGGAAGGGATACTGGAAAACCTGCAATATATTGATATTGGCGAAGGCATGACTCTGGTCACCCCAGTCAGGCGCAGTATAGGATCAGATCACGACTTTGAATTCCGAATCCAGCTGCTTGACTTTGAAGGGCGCTCTTATGTTGTGGCTAATGGTCGCGACATTGCTGAACGGGTTGCAGTGACCGATCAAGTACACAACCTTCTGGCAGATGCCCAAATAGAATCCCGTCAAGATAAAACCACCCATCTTTACCAGCGGGATGCTTTTTTGCAGCTGTTCCGCGAGCTGATTGATCAGGTTGGCCCAAGTGGCCTGCGCTTGACCCTTCTGGCTATTGATATGAAGAATCTTCATGAGATCAACGAGCAGTTTGGTCAAAGCATAGGCGACCGGGTCCTGAAAAATATGGGCAGTCTTTTACAGCATTGCGCTGGCCGTGATGATATCTGTGCCCGCTTTAGTGGACGCAAGCTCTGTGTGCTTATGCCCAACAAAGGTCAGCACGATGGCCTACAGATTGCCGAAAAAATCAGCAAAGCTCTGGGTAAAGTTAAATATTCTGAGTTTCCAACACTGCGTATTCATTCATCTGTTGGTGTTGCAGAGCTGCCTGAACCCGGTGAGCCAGATCTTTTGCTCGACAAGGTGATCAGCAGAATGCGGGAATTGAAAAACCCGGACATTGCTCACGAAGTTCATCGACTGGGCTTGGTTAGCTTGCAGCTGCCCTAAGCTCTGACCCGGTGCGACAAAAGGTCCGTTCTCTTTTGGTCGCATAGCTGACAAATAAGATTGGAATCCCGCCACTAAGCTTTAAAATATGAACTTCATTGTACATGGAGTTCATATGTTCCATAGTCAGGTTATTCCCCCTTCCCAAAAACCACCGACTTTTGCAACTGCGCTTCAAGAAGAGTTTCTACTGGTCGATTTGCAAACGCTGGATGTAATCGTTGAGCAACCAGCAGACTTGGTCAGACGCCTTCGTGAGCAGTTGGGTGAGAAAATTCGTCCCGAATTCCTTGGCGCTCAGATACGAACCTCAACCAGTTTTCATGAAAGCCTGGTTGAAATGCGCAAGGAAGCTTGGCAATTGCGTCGTCAACTGGCTGATCTGGCCAGTGAATTTGGTTTGGCGCCTATGGCCGCTGGCACCCATCCCTTTGCAGATTGGCACCGGCAGCGACAAACCCAAGACGGGCAACAGCACGGCATGGTGCTTGAACTACGCGATCTATCCAGGCGTTTGCTGACCTGCGGCATGCAGGTGAAGGTGATGATCGAGGACCCGGATCTGCGCATTGATCTTATGAATCAGGTTTCCTATTTTGTTCCTCATATTCTTGCCCTGTCGACCAGTTCGCCTTTCTGGCTGGGAGCCAATACCGGCCTGAAAAGCTACCGGATCAGTGCTTTTTCCGAGTTACCACGCACCGGCCTGCCTGATCTTTTTGATTCCTGGGCTGATTTTGAAGCCCACACCAATGTATTGGTGAAATCAGGCCTTATTGAAGATATTTCCCGTCTTTGGTGGGATTTACGGCCTTCCAGCCGTCATGAAGCCTTGGAGATGCGGGTTGCTGATTCCTGCACCCGAGTTGATGACTCAGTGGCTATAGCAGCCCTGTATCGCTGCTTGCTGCGCTATTTCTATCGACTGCGCCTGAAAAATCAACGCTGGCGGAGCTATGCCCGGATGTTGATCAATGAAAATCGTTGGCGAGCTCAGTGCTATGGAACCGATGCCGGCTTGGTGGATTTGGGTACAGGTGAAATCCGCCCTTATAAGCAGCTGCTACTGGAAATGGTTGCCATGCTGCAAGAGGATGCCAAGGCCATGGGTTGTCTGGAAGAGCTGGAAACCTGCGTCAAAATTCTGGGCCGGGGCACCAGTGCTCATTTGCAGATCGGTGCCCAGGCCTCGGCGCTACGTTCAGGTCGAAGCGAACAGGAAGCCTGGTTAGAAGTTGTGCGTCTCCTACTGGATATGACTCTTGCTGATTAATCCAGGTAGGCTCCGCGTAACTGCATGGCGCGCCAGCGTCCATAGAGCATGGCCGCCGTAAAAAGTATTAATGCAAAGAGTGCCTGAGCAAAGCCTATACCTGCTTTGCCAGGTACAAAGGCCGTGGTCGTGCCCTGCATGAAATAAATCAAACTGACAAAACACAGCCAAATATGGGGGCGGGGCTTTTTAAGCCATACGAAGGGAAAAAAGACCAATAAAGGCACCCAAAGGACACCTAGAATCACAGCAAAACGGGCTTCTTCAGGTGGCGGGAAGAGAACCAGCCCCAGTAACAGCGTCACCAGAAGGCCAAAATAGCAGATTAAAGTCAGTATTCGGCTGACTTTGAGCTTCATTTCCAGTTCACGCTTGGGGAGGGGTTGAGCAGCTTTCACAATAAGACCTTGAGTTGATGAATTCTGGTAAGAGACGACTAGTGTGCAGACAGCTTTTTAGCCAGCTGTGCAATTCTCTTGCCCTGTGCGCGACAAAGGCTGATTTCTGTTGCTGTTAATTCGGAAGTGTTTTTACTGCCTGCAACATGGGTGGCACCATAGGGTGTTCCACCATCACGAGTCGTTACCAGCTCACTATTGGAGTAGGGTAGACCCGCCCAAAGCATGCCGTGATGAAGCAGCGGAAGCGCCATGGATAGCAGGGTGGTTTCCTGACCACCATGCAGGCTGGAGGTCGAGGTAAAGGTGGCGGCGGGTTTATCAATCAACGCTCCGGATAGCCAAAGCCCGCTGGTTGAGTCAATAAAATACTTCATGGGAGCAGCCATGTTGCCAAATCGAGTCGGGCTACCGAGCAGCAAGCCTGAGCAGTGGCGCAAATCCTCTTCAGTGGCATAAACAGCTCCGGTTTCAGGAATCGGTGGCTGGGTTGCTTCAGAAACCGGCGAAACCGAAGGTACGGTTCTTAAGCGCGCTTCCATGCCTGCAACCTGTTCAACACCGCGCGCCATTTCCCGGGCCA
This sequence comes from Marinospirillum celere, assembly GCF_900112235.1. GTDB lineage: Bacteria > Pseudomonadota > Gammaproteobacteria > Pseudomonadales > Halomonadaceae > Marinospirillum > Marinospirillum celere. The sequence goes on from NZ_FOLH01000001.1 coordinate 738,097, forward strand.
TATTAGTTAAGCTGCCATGACGAGAATAATAGAGTACCAGTATATAGGGAAGATCCATCCAATAATCCTTAGAGTTCAATAATATCCAGAACCTGCTCGGGAGGGCGCCCAACAACAGCCTTGCCGTTATTGATCAAAATAGGGCGCTCAATGAGCTTGGGGTGTCCAACCAGGGCCTGAAGGAGCTGCTCTTCTGTAAGAGATGAATCAGCCAGGTTAAGCTCTTTATAGACGCTTTCGCCTTTGCGCATCAGGTCTCTGGCACTCATATCCAGCTGCTTTAACAGCTGTTTCAATTCAGTAGCATCCAAAGGCTCATCAAGATATTTACGCACTTCAAAGCTAAGTCCTTTTTCTTCTAGCAGCTGTAGTGCCTGACGGGATTTGGAACAACGTGGATTATGCAGCAGACGAGCAGTCATTGAATTGTTGCCTTTCTCTGGTCAGTGATAAACTGGCACTATTCTAACTGTCTGACCGCTTTGAAGGAACCTTGCCCATGCAAAGAATTGCCGAGCTCTACGCACTGATACTGACTTGGTCACCGATAAAGGCTTTGCATGCAGTGTTTCAACGATTTATCACAGATGACTGCCCACGCAATGCAGCAGCGCTGACTTATACCTCACTCTTTGCTGTGGTGCCGCTCTTAACAGTCACCTATTCCATGCTGGCTGCCTTGCCGGTATTTAGGGGGGTTGGTGATGAGCTTCAAAGCATGCTGTTTGATCATTTTGTACCGGCAACCGGCCAAGTTGTTCAGGACTACATGGGTAACTTTGCCGAACAGGCACGGCAGCTAACCTTGGTCGGGGTGGCCTTTTTGATTGTCACAGCAGGGTTGATGATCATCAATATTGAAAAAGCCTTCAATGCTATTTGGCGCGTTGAAAAGCCAAGAAGAGGACTGCAGGCTTTTTTAATTTATTGGACGGTATTAACCCTGGGCCCTTTACTGCTTGGTGCAGGCCTGGTTCTCAGCTCTTATCTGACTTCCTTGCCTCTATTGGAAAAGGTTACCGACCCCATTGGTGGCGGCGTGGTCTTGTGGAATTACCTGCCTTTTGTATTTAGTGCCCTGGCGTTCACGCTTCTCTACTGGGCAGTACCCCACTGCCGGGTACGCTTTAAGGATGCAGCCTTAGGGGGTATGGCGATGGCTTTATTGTTTGAAATGGCCAAAGCTGGCTTCACTTGGTTTGTAACCAACTTTCCTAACTATCAGCTGGTTTATGGTGCTTTTGCAGCCTTTCCCTTGTTTCTGCTTTGGATGTATGTGTCCTGGATGCTAATCCTGCTGTGTGCCGAATGGGTGGCTCTAAGAGGCCTTCCCGAAGAAGAAAAGGTGTCTGAAAAGCTGGAGCCGGGCTTGCAACTCCTGGTCGTTCTGCGCGTGCTTTGGGATGCCTTTGGCCGCGGAGAGGGCTTGGAAGAAAACCGTTTACGCAATCTGGCCGGCAATGAAAGCTCTGATTTATGGCAGGAAGAATTGGCCTGGCTACAGGAAAGGCACTGGATTGTTTTTGACGCTGAGCGTCAGGAATGGCTTCCTGGCTGTAATTTCGCCCATATTACCTTCTCTGATTGGTTGGAACAGCTACCCTGGCGCCTGCCCCCTGCTGAAGACTGGCCAGAGAACCTGGCTGACCTCACACTCCTTCAGAGCACCCATAAACAGCTCGAAGAGCAACAAAAACAACTTTTCGACCAACCCTTGAGCCATTACTTTGAACAAAGGAAATCCTGATGAGAAGAGCTATCAGCTTGGTGTTAATCCTGATGGGCGCGATTTTAATTTACTGGGGCTATGATCTACAGCAGCAGCTGGATACTCGCCTGATACGTGAAATTACCGGGGAAACCCCTGAAGCCGTCTGGCAGTATTATGTAACGGGCACCATTTGTTTGCTGATGGGTGGTTTGGGCTTATGGAAATTTGGCAGGTGAGGCTTGACAGCTGAACAGGGAGCTATATAATTCGAGCCTCTTCAGCTTGTGGGGCTATAGCTCAGCTGGGAGAGCGCTTGCATGGCATGCAAGAGGTCAGCGGTTCGATCCCGCTTAGCTCCACCAATTCCTTCCCTGATTGTTTTTCTCCTTAAAGCCTTTTTCCTGCTGCCAAGGCAGGGCACTTCCTTATGCCCGTTTAACTGAACTTAGTCGCTGAACGAAATGCTAGGTCCAGAGGTTTCTTCCTTGTTGTCCATTTCTGAACGAATTTTTTGGGCAATCTTGGCAAAAACCTGAGCAACCGGTCCTTCAGGATCAACTTCTACACTAGGGTGCCCTTTGTCCATCTGCTCACGAATCGATAGCGCCAAAGGTAACTGACCCAGCAGCTCTGTTTGGTATTCTTTGGCAATACGTTCGCCACCACCTTCCCCAAAAATAGGCTCGCTGTGGCCACACTGAGAACAGGTATGCAGACTCATGTTTTCAACAACACCCAAAACGGGCACCTTAACCTGTCTAAACATCTCTATGCCGCGCTTGGCATCCAGCAAAGCGATATCCTGTGGTGTAGTCACAATAACCGCGCCACTGACTTCAACCTTTTGCGCCATCGTAAGCTGAATATCACCTGTGCCTGGTGGCATATCAATAAATAGATAATCCAGATTATCCCAACGGCTTTGGTTTAACAGTTGCTGAAAAGCACCTGAAGCCATAGGGCCTCGCCAGATCATCGGGGTTTTCTGGTCAACCAGAAAAGCCATCGACATCAGTTGAACGCCTTTAGCGGTTACCGGGTCAAAAGTCTGGCCATCATCAGATTTGGGCTTTTGGTCGCTTGGCACATCAAACATCTGCGCCTGACTCGGACCATAAATATCGGCATCCAGCACACCCACTCGCATGCCCTGAGCCGCCATGGCCAGAGCGAGATTGGCAGTGACGGTACTTTTACCTACGCCACCTTTACCCGAAGCTACTGCGATAATATGCTTAACGCCTTCAGTCACTTGGAATCTCCTGCTACTTTTCTTGAATGTAGCAACATCTTAGCTCTGATTCCTATAGCTGGCAAAGCAGAACCTTCTTTACATGTCATTAAGCCAGGGAGCCAACAAGTTGCTGGTCACTAAAAAACGCTTTGAACTTCGCGATTTCACAACTTTTAACGGTCGTTTCCTACCAGAAATCAGCTTGGGCTGGGAGTCCTGGGGCAGCCTCAATAGTCGTAAGGACAATGCAATTCTGGTAACCCATTATTTTTCAGGCTCCAGCCATGCGGCTGGCCGTTACTCGGAGGAGGACCCTCTTCCTGGCTACTGGGACGCCATCATCGGCCCTGGCAAACCCCTGGACACCGACCGTTATTTTATTTTCAGTTGTGACACCCTGGTTAATCAGGAGCCGTTTAACCCACAAGTAATCACCACCGGGCCTGCAACTATTAATCCAGAAACAGGCCGCCCTTGGGGATTAGACTTCCCTGTTGTCACCATTGCTGATTTTGTGGCTACCCAAAAAGCCTTGATGGAATCTCTCGGCATTGAGCGCCTGCATGCCGTGATAGGCCCCTCGATGGGTTCCTTACAAGCCTTACAGTGGGCTATCGATTTTCCTGATGCTGTTGAACGCATGGTTTCTGTGATCGGTATGGGCGAGGCCGATGCATGGACCTGTCTAGGCTTACAGCAGTGGGCTGAACCTATTTTGGCCGATCCCAACTGGCGTCAAGGTGATTATTATGACCAGAAAGCTCCCGAACAGGGGGTGCTGCAAACCCTTATGCAAATCAATCGCCAAGCGTTGAGTCCAGAACTCATCAACCGAACCTTTTTTCAGCACCATCCCTTAGAGCAGGAGCCTCTTGAGCAGCTACTGGGTGAATATCGCCTGATCAAACGTTTTCGTGAGGAATGTCGGGCCCGTACCAAATTTGCAGATGCCAATCATCTGCTCTATCTGATCCGGGCTAATCAACTGTTTCTTGCGGGGCAGGGCAGTAGTTTGAAAGAGGGCCTTGCCAAAATTAAAGCCAAGTGCCTGTTCCTGCCAGCAACCCAGGATCAAATGCTGCAACCCTATTTAGCCAAGCAAACCCATGAATTACTTCTGGAGCTAGGCAAAAAAAGTTTTTATCGCGAAATTGAAGGCTCTTGGGGACATCTGGATGGTATCTACACGATTTCCAGTCAAGCTGATTTTTTGCAGGAATTTCTGGAGACGGATGCATGAATATTGATGCGATTGATTGGCAAAAAGCTTATGGCGGAGTCTGGCGTCAGCACAGCCAGAAGATTAAACCTTTGTATACTTTTGAGGCTTTGCCCTTAGAGCGCCTGCTGGGTATCGACCACCAAAAACAGCAGTTACTGGTCAATACGGAGCGCTTTCTTGCTGGAAAACCTTGTAATCATGCCCTCTTGTGGGGCAGTCGGGGCACAGGTAAAAGCAGCCTGATACGCTCACTTTTGCCTGCTTATCATGATCAGGGCTTAAGAATTATTGAGTTTCCCAGAGAGAGTCTCAGCTGGTTGCCCGAAGCGTGCGATCAGCTGGAAACCCTGGCCTATCGATTTATTATTTTCTGCGACGACCTAAGCTTTGAATCCGGGGAAAGTGGCTATAAAGGTTTAAAAACTATTATGGAAGGCTCTTTGGAGCCGCCACCAGCCAATATTTGTGTTTATGCCACCAGTAACCGCCGCCATCTGGTCCCCGAGTATATGCAGGACAACCAGCAGGCGACTGTGGGTGAAAGGGGAGAGCTGCATCTGAGCGATAGTGTGGAAGAGCGAATTTCACTGGCGGATCGCTTTGGGTTAAGCCTTTCCTTTTATCAGGGCAATCTGGATGATTACCTAGAGTTGGTAGCCAGTTATTTTCCTGATTATCAGGGTGACCGGGAGGCTCTTTTCCAGGAAGCTCGAATGTTTGCTCGTATGCGCGCCTCTTACAGTGGACGCACTGCCCAGCAGTTTTATAAAAGCTGGGCTCAAGGCTGATGCAGCACCCAGGTCACTACCCCCCAGAAAAGCTCGGCAGCATCCAGTTGGGTAATCTCTACGGGTGGATAGCCTCCGGCCGGTGACTCGGCAACCAACCAGGCTGCTGTTGGCGACTTATGCAGCCTGCGCACAACAAGATCCCCAAAGAGCAGAGCAACCACGACCTGTTCATGCTGTGGCGTCAAAGAAGAATCGACAACGAGCAGGTCGCCATCATGAATACCGGCTGCTTGCATGGCATCGCCGGCAACACGACAAAAATAGGTGGCTGCAGGACGTCGAACCAGATGCTTGTCCAGTGAAAGTGTCTGACCTGCAAAGTCTTCAGCCGGGCTGGGAAAGCCACTTGTCCTGGCTTTGGGCGCTGCTTTTTCCGGGGCTTCGCTTTTCAGCGAAGCAAAGATTTCTTCAACATCCATGGCTCACCTGAAAGCTGTTTAAATATACAGCACCAATGATAGCTGTATAAAAATCAGGTTTCCAGTGGTTCTTGAACGGATATCGGAAGCCATTCAGCAAGAAGGCAGCTCAACTGAGTTTGGCTCTCAAAAAAGCGAGCCAGAACAAAGGAAAGAGCTTCCTCATCAGTAACGCAAAACAGCTCACCCTGACTGGAAAGCTCGACTGGAGGAACCTGAAGACCTACTTTAAGTTGTTTTCGTCTTTTACTGGTAATTGCCATACCGGCGGCCATAGCAGTAAATAGGGTTTCTGCATTATCAGACAGGCGGTAACGGCCAGAGCCTAAATCCTGAAGGTAGGCTCCCAGATGATTGCCGTCAAAAGCCAGGGTCAAAGGCGACTGCACAAATAACAGGCCTTCACCCAATTCCTTGCAATCAAGCTGTAGCAAGCTTTGTACTTGATCAGGAGTCATAGCGGCAGCCTCCCTTGCTGAGCATCAGGAAAGTTAAGTGGCGGGGCTTCAAGAATATTGGCCAAAAGCAAAAAATCTTCCCAGAGGTCTTCAATATCACTGGCAGGAAGGGGTTCCGCATAACCCTGCAACGCAGTTTCTGTTGCACGATGCAGGTGGGGATGGGCGAAACTCTGAGCATAAAACTCTTCGCCCTGGCCGACTTTATTCAAATGCATTGCTGCCAAGCCGGAGTCCACTGCCAGAATTCTAGTGCCACCCATTACCAAAGAAGCCGTAAAAGCAGGAGGAAGCCCTTCAAGAATGCTCGGCTTGTAATAGAGGTCTAGGCACACCTTTTCATCCATTTTATCAAGCAGCAGTGGGATGCGACTGAAATAACACTGAGGCAAGGGCGCTGCCTTTAACAGCTGCCAACTGATTTCATCACCAGCGGCTCCCCAAATCTTAATTTCATAGATGAGTTGCTGAATTTCAGAAAAATCGGCTGTTTTGGATAAGGGCAAGTTGACTCCCATCATTCTCGTTTAATTTGAAGCGATTAGGTCTTCTTTCATCATTTTGAAAAAATTAGGAGTCTAAATACTAGATAGGACAGGAGGGTTCGTAAATGTTTAATTTGCTTGGTGCCCGGAGCCGGACTTGAACCGGCACAGCCATAAGGCCGAGGGATTTTAAATCCCTTGTGTCTACCAATTCCACCATCCGGGCTGGAAGATCAACTTCGGTGAGTGCTACTTTGAAATGAAAATGGAGGCTGGGGTCGGAATCGAACCGGCGTCCACGGATTTGCAATCCGCTGCATAACCACTCTGCCACCCAGCCTCTAAGTTGCTTGGAGCGGGAAACGAGATTCGAACTCGCGACCCCAACCTTGGCAAGGTTGTGCTCTACCACTGAGCTATTCCCGCGCAACTGGGGGCACATTATAGGGGGTATTTGTTTCCTGTCAATCCCTTTTTCCAATAACCACCCAGTTTTTTTACTTTAGTTGCAACAACTTAGCTGTTTTCCTGTTTATGGGGCAATAGATGGGGGCGTGCTGCTTTCAAATACATATACATGGAGCTAAGAGTCAAAAGTGCTGCCACAAAAAGGAAAGCCAAACCGAGCCAGGCAATGGATTCACCAGGGGGCGCCAGCAGCAGCAAAAAGATGGAAAGCATTTGGAAGGTGGTTTTGACCTTACCAACCCAGCTAACCGCGACGCTGGCACTTTTACCCACTTCAGCCATCCACTCCCGGAGAGCGGAAATGACAATTTCCCGGCCAATAATAACCAGTGCGGGCAAGGTCATTACCCAGGTAGCGTGGGCTTCAATCAGAACGACCAAGGCCACGGCAACCATCAGTTTGTCCGCGACCGGGTCTAGAAAGGCTCCAAAGGGTGTCATCTGATCCCAGCGTCTTGCGAGATAGCCATCCAGCCAGTCTGTTAACGCTGCCGCTCCAAAGAGCAGGGCACAAACCAAGTATTTGCTTTCCCAGGGCAGATAATAGATAACGACCAACAAGGGAATCACTAAAATACGCAGGAGTGTTAAGAAAGTCGGGAAATTCATCTGACGGCTTCTTCCAGGCTAGTTTCAATTCGGATGCAGGGTAGCATGAATTTCTTCAGCAAGGGCACGATTTATCCCTTCAACCTGGCACAGGGCCTCGATTGAAGCTTCAGCAATGGCCTTGCGTCCGCCAAAGTGGCGTAACAGAGCCTGGCGGCGTTTGGCACCAACGCCTTTGATATCTTCAAGAAAGGAGGTTTTACGGGCCTTATCGCGTCTTTGACGATGGCCGGTAATGGCAAAGCGGTGGGACTCATCTCTAAGATGTTGAATCAAATGCAGAGCAGGGCGATAGCCCGGTAAATTGATCGCCTGATCCGGTGTTTCTATAAATAGGGTTTCCAGTCCGGCTTTGCGACTGGTGCCCTTGGCCACACCAATCAGTTGTAGCCCGGTAATATCGAGTTCTTCGAGGAGGCTTCTTGCTGCATTCAGCTGGCCTTTGCCCCCATCAACGATGAGTACATCCGGCAAGGGTACTTCACCCTTTTTAATACGTTGATAGCGGCGTTTTAAGGCCTGGTTCATTGCGGCATAGTCATCACCAGCAACCACTCCTTCAATATTGAAGCGGCGATAATCCTGTTTGCGCGGCCCCTTTTCATCAAAAACCACGCAGGAGGCGACCGTTGCCTCACCATGGCTGTGGCTGATATCAAAGCATTCCAAACGCTGAATGGGCTTGTCCAGGTTCAAGAGCTTTTCAAGATCCTGAATGCGTTTTAACTGTTGATCTTCTTTATTGCGATGACTCGTCAACTGTTGCTCAGCATTGGTCATTGCCAGTTCCAGCCAGCGGGCTCTTTGGGTTCGAACCCGGTGAGCCAAGCGGGGTTTGAAGCCAAACTTTTCTACCAGGGCAGCCTGGAGAAGCTCAGGCTCTTCCAGCTCATGGCTCAGTAAAATTTCAGGCGCAGGCGGCAAGGAAGTGCGGGTCAGAAAATACTGAGCCACAAAGGACGTTAGAGTTGATTCATCGCTGGCATCAAGTGGATTTTCGAAGTTGAAATGACGCGTCCCGATTAAACGCCCCTGGCGCACTTGAAGCAAACTGATACTGGTGCGCCCTTCAGAGGCCACTAAGGCAAAGACATCAACATCGCCAACTCCGGTATCCACATCCTGCTGAACTTGTAATTGGCGCAGCTGTTGAATTTGATCCCGATAGTGGGCGGCTTTCTCAAAATCCAGGGCCGCTGCGGCCTGCTCCATCTTTTCAGCCAATAAATCAGTAACCTGATGACTTTTGCCTTCGATTAATAGACGGGCATGCTTCAGGTCTTCAGCATAGGCTTCGGCAGAAATTTCGCCGGTGCAGGGCGCTGAGCAGCGTTTAATTTGATATTGAAGACAGGGACGACTGCGATTACTAAACGTAGTGTCATCGCACTGACGTAGCTGAAAAACCTTGTAGAGAAGTTGCAAGGTGTCTCTAACGCTATTAGCACTAGGGTAGGGGCCAAACCACTCACCGGGTCCACGTTGATGCCTGGCTCTTTTAATACCCAACGCAGGCCAGGGATGATCACTCAAGTGCAGAAAGGGGTAGGACTTGTCATCACGCAGCAGAATATTGAAAGGCGGCTTCAAAGCCTTGATTAAATTCTGTTCAAGCAGCAAGGCTTCAATTTCAGTGCGGGTAACCGTTACTTCAATATGAGCAATACGGCTAACCAGAGCCTGCGTTTTGATAGGTAAATTGCTGCTACGGAAGTAGCTCGCCAGGCGGTTTTTTAGGTTTCGCGCTTTACCCACATAGAGAATTTTGCCGTCTTCCGCATACATCTGGTAGATCCCCGGCGCACGGGTAACCTGCTGCAGAAAACTTTTGCTATCAAAATGGCTCATGGGTTCAGGCGATTCATTAATCCGTCACATCAACAAGCTTGTGTCTCAAGGCCAGATGGGTCAACTCAACATCATTGCGAACGTCCAGCTTTTCAAAAATTCGATACCGATAGGTATTGACGGTTCTGGGACTGACAAAAAGGCTGTCGGCTATTTCCTGCACCTTCTGGCAGTTGACAATCATCATCGCCACCTGCATTTCCCTGTCGGATAACTGTGAGAAAGGGTTGCTGTTATGGGTGTTGTTAGGGTCGCGCACCAGAAGACCGCTGGCAACGGTTGGATCCACATAATGCTGCCCTGAAGCCACCAGTTTGATAGCTCTGACAACCTCTTCGTAGCTGGAGCCCTTGGTCAAGTAGCCCTTGGCTCCGGCTTGCAACAAGCGCTGCACAAAGGTGTCATCACCACTGGCCGTCAACCCAATGACCATGCTTTTGGGGTGGGCTCGGCAAATTTTTCGTGTCGCTTCAACACCACCAATACCAGGCATTTTCACGTCCATGAGTACAATATCCGGTTCCAGTTCACGGGTTAGGCTGATGGCCTCTTCACCATCAACTGCCTGACCGATAACTTCAATGCCTTCAGCATCCGCCAGGATTCTTTCAATACCCGTTCTGACCAAAACATGGTCATCAACTATGAGTACTCGTATCACTTGCTCACCTCAGTAGCAGTAATCTGCAGGCCGACAGCATAGCAAAATTATTGATTTTGATGTGCACTGGACATTGCTTTTCGTGCATAGGCTATGAATTCAAAACTAAACAGGCTGCCTTCACCGGGTGTTGAAACCAGCTGAAGCTCACCACTAAGGTGTTCTGCCAGTTCCTTACAGATGGCCAAACCCAGCCCCAAGCTGGTAACCGGCAGGTTGGGCAAGGGTTCCAGGCGCTCAAAGGGATCAAAAATACGCTGCTGATCTTCAAGTGGGATCCCAGGGCCAGTGTCCTTGACTTGAATTCTGATCAGGCGTCGTTTACCACTCAGCTGGACACTGGTCATATACAGGCAAATAGAGCCCTGTTCAGTAAACTTGATTGCATTTTCAAGCAAATTACTGACTATTTGCAAGAGCTGAGTGAGGTGGGTTTTTATTTCCAGCTGTTCTAGCTTGAAGTCTTTCTCCAGTTCCAGCTTAAGGCCTTTCTGCTCGGCTGCCGGAGTAAAACTACGCAGTAAAAGCTCCAGCGGTTGAGTAATCTGTTCCCATTGAAAATCTTGCGCCACTCTATCTTGCCCCTGGCGTGCACGTGAAATCATATGGTTCAACAAATTCAAAAGTTGTTGAGCCGAGGCATCAGCAACCTTGGCTTGTTGGCGCTGTTCAGGGTTCAAACGGCTTTCCTGAAGCAAAGAGAGCATGCCAATAATGCCATTTAGCGGTGTGCGTATTTCATGGCCCAGCAGGCTTAGAAAGCGACTGTCCAATTGTTGTTTATCTACTTCGGGAGCCTCCCTAGAAAACAGCATGCGTGAGGACAGCAACCAGGTAACCAGTGATATTGGAAGCAGTAGCGCCACCAACCACAACAATTGCTGGGCCAGTAGGTAAAAACGGCTGGTGTAGTCCTGCTCAACTAAAAGACACAGTTGATAATTGGGTAGCCAATGACCTATACCCATGACCTTTTCAAGCCGGTGATCCAGGTAGACATCCTGAAAAGGCTTATCCAGCAAACACTTCCTGGCTCCTTGGCTGTGGGTTGCTCGTGGGTAGACATAGTCATTCTTGGCATCTGCTTGAGGCGGAGTAATGAAGAAATGATACTGATTAATCAAATAGCTTCTCGCTCCGTGGTTTTTTTCTTGAGTTACTGAAGCCATCAATTTATGAAGATGATCCAGGTTAACTCTGGCGGCAATAACCCCAATTTTATGACGATTTACTTGATCACCATCCATTACATGTAAAGGGCGCGCCAGGGTCATGGCCGCAGACTGCAAAGTCACTGAATGGTAAGTGTTTTGGATGAAAGGCGCATGTATACCCTGAATAAAGTAGGGGCGAGATGCTTTGTTTTTACCCACCTGCTCCGAGTCAGTGGAGTAGATCACATCGCCCGCTGAGTTAAGCAAAAAGATCTCAATAAAATGCCCAAAAGGGCTTAAGTAGCTTTCCAGGGACTCGTCCAGTAATTCAGGCTTCAAGGGGTCCAGTTGTTGATACTGGGCATTGATATTCGGTAATTGCGCTAAACGCAACAGATCAACGTCGATCCGGGTCATCCAGCTTTCCAGCTCATTTGTTTTGTGTTGAGCCAGGGTTTCCAGGTGCTCAAAAGCCAGCTTTTCCCGTTCAATAAAGTGAAAGATAAAAAGCGGCAAACAAATCAGAAAGGCAGCAACCCAAACACCGAGTAAAAGATAACCTGGACCGAGTTTTTTTAAATACTTAGCAGTCATCAATTATTGATGTCCAAAAACTGATTGGTAAAAACCTGCCGAGCATCAAAGGGTTGCTCAATTAACCCTTGGCGCTGTAAGGCATCATAGAGGCGTTGCCAGTGATTGGTTTCCATCCACCCCAAGGGGCCTAGCCCTGAGTGAATCAGTGGAGCAGCCTGCTGCATCAAGTAGTGTTGGTGCTCAGGATCTTGATAAAGCTCATGCATATAGGGCTGAATAAGCTCTAGAGCCTGGTCAGGATGCTCTATCATAAAGCGCCAGCCTTTCAAGCTGGCATTGATAAAGGCTTCTACTCTTTGTGGGTGCTGCTCAGCAAAAGATTCAGTTGCAATCACGGTATCACCGTAGCTATCAACGCCATGGTTCTGGGGTAGAAGCAGCTGATAATCAACACCTTTTTGATCCAGCAAGAAGGGTTCATCCAGCGTATAAACCGGAATGACGTCTAGCTCGCCTTCAAGAAAAGCATCCAGCTCATAACTCATGGGAACCCGTTCAATGGCATCCAGGGGAAGCCCGTTATGAGCAAGAAGGGCATCCATAAGTGTGGCTGTGCCATCTGGCAGGGTGCCAACTCTCAAGCCCTCAAGATCGTGCGGATGCTTAACCTGAAGTTCTGCATGGCTTGCAAAAGCAATGGGGCTGATCCGAAAAATAGCAGCCAAAGCTAAGAGAGGGTCGCCCTGGCCTCTTGCAATTAATACCTGATCGGGACTATCGATTCCAAAATCTGCGGCTCCCTTGCTAAGTAATTGATGTACTGAGGTTTCTGTTTGATAGGGTAGAAACTCAACTGTTAATCCTGCCTGCTCATAAAAGCCCAGTTCTTCGGCTAGAAAAAAGCCAGCAAATTGTGGATTGGGCACCCAAACTAGCGCCAGTTTAACAGGCGTTGAGCTTACAGTAGGGTTTACCTGCTTATTATTGAAGATCAAAAGCAAGCTGACCGTAAAAAACAGCAGGAGTATAAGAAGCAGTATGAGAGGCTTACGGGCAAACATCAGCTCAGCTCAATCAGGAAGTGGGTGACCCAGAAGGGTTGAAGGGTTAAAATACGCTTTTTAAACCCTGCATAGTGTAACCTTTTTCATGTCCTCAAGCTCTACTTCTGTCCCCTTAGCTCCACGCGTTGGTTTTGTCAGCCTCGGATGTCCCAAGGCCCTGGTGGACTCAGAACGCATTCTAACCCAGCTTCGTGGCGAGGGTTATGATCTGGTCAATTCTTACCAGGATGCTGACCTGGTCGTTGTTAACACCTGTGGTTTTATTGATGCTGCCAAAGCGGAGTCTTTGGAAGCGATAGGCGAAGCACTGGATGAAAACGGCAAAGTCATCGTCACAGGCTGCATGGGCGTGGATGAAGAGAACATTCGTGCTCTTCATCCTCAGGTGCTGGCTGTAACCGGGCCTCAGCAGTATGAGCAGGTAGTTCAGGCTGTCCATCAGCACCTGCCGCCAGCAGTCAACCACAACCCCTATATTGACCTTCTGCCACCACAAGGCATTAAGCTGACTCCCAGGCATTACTCTTACCTTAAAATTTCTGAAGGATGTAACCACCGTTGCAGCTTTTGCATCATTCCTTCGTTGCGGGGTGATTTGGTTTCTCGGCCTATTGGCGAAGTACTTGGTGAGGCTGAGCGCCTAGTCAATGCCGGAGTGCAGGAGCTACTGGTGGTTTCACAGGATACCAGCGCCTACGGTGTTGATCTGAAATATCGCACTGGATTTCATCAGGGACGTCCGGTTAAAACCCGCATGAAGGAACTTTGTGAAGAGTTGGGTCAGCTAGGTGCTTGGGTGCGCCTGCATTATGTTTATCCTTATCCGCACGTTAACGACATCATCCCCTTGATGGCTGAAGGCAAAATTCTGCCTTATCTGGATATTCCTTTTCAGCATGCACACCCGGATGTGCTGAAAAGCATGAAACGCCCTGCGGCCAGCGAGAAAACTCTGGAGCGGATTCAGGGCTGGCGGGAAATTTGCCCTGACATTACGCTGCGCTCAACCTTTATTGTTGGCTTCCCTGGAGAAACTGAAGAGCATTTCAACTATCTCTTGGATTTCTTAGATGAAGCCCAGTTGGACCGGGTGGGGTGCTTTACCTACTCACCCGTTGATGGTGCTTCCGCCAATCAGCTTCCTGGAGCTCTACCCGAAGAGGTGAAGGAAGAGCGCCTTGCCCGCTTTATGGAGAAGCAGGCACAAATCAGTGCCGCCAAACAGCAGCAGAAAATCGGCAAACGCCTGGAAGTGCTGATTGATGAAGTGGGCGATGATGGCGCTGCGGCAAGAACCCAAGCTGACGCACCAGAAATTGATGGCCAACTCTTCTTGTTAGGGGAAACCGGCTTACAGCCTGGCCAGCGCGTTCAAGTAGAGGTCACGGAAGCAGATGAACATGACCTCTGGGGACGGCTTCTTTAAGGTCGATAGAGTAACAAAACCTTCTGAATGCAGTAATCGATATATTTCTGCAAGGTGTCACGGCTGGGGATCTCCCCAGTCATGACATAGCGAGGGCGGAAATAGGCATTGAAAGCACCCTGGATAAAGAGAGTGGCCTGTTCAATATCATCAATCTGCAGGCGGCCAGACTGATGCAGGCGCTCCAGGAAATTAGCAAGCAGGTGTCTATCCCTTTCCATACCTGCTTCAAAAAACATCTTGCCCAGATTTGGAAAATGCATGGCTTCAGCAATCATCATCCGAAAAAGGGCTGTATTTTCTGAAGACACCAAATCTGCCAACAACCCTTGCGCATAGGCTTGAAAGACTTCTTCAACAGGGGTGTTGTTGATGTCTTCAGAACGCAAGTGTTCGTTTTCACAATTACAAAGTAGCTTCACCACCTCAATGAAGAGGGCATCCTTGTTACCAAAATAGTTATATAAGGTCTGTTTGGCGACACTGGCTTCATTGGCAATGGCTTCCATGCTCGCATTCTTGTAACCTTTCTCTAGAAAAGCGTCAGAAGCGGCATGAATGATTTGCCGACGCTTATCATTCCAGTTAGAAGGATCGGACACACTGGTTTTCACTGACAAGGAACCCTCATCTTGATCTATAGCTTGCTTTTAGGAAGTGTCAGTGTACCAAATATTACCAGGCTCTGGTGAGCAAACTGAATAAAAGCACTTTTTAAATTAGGGGTATTTGAAGTGAGCACAGAAATGTCGGCAGCCTTTTCACTACTGGACTGGCTAGCCTTAGGGTGGTTTACCCTTTGCTGGGCTTGGTACTATGAATACTCGCGTCGCCGCCAGCGTAGCAAACGCTGCCTGGCTGGGGTGATGCATGGCTACCGCTACGACTGGATGACGCGCCTGCTCAACCGCGAAGCCCGCATTGCTGATGCGACCATTATGACTCACCTGGAACGCAATGGCGCTTTCTTTGCTTCCAGTGCGCTGCTGATTTTGGCTGCTCTCTTTGGTTTAATGGGAACAACGGAAAGGGCGCTACTGGTTTTGTCTGACCTGCCATTGTCTGCTGCCGAACCCAGTCGCTTGGGGCTGGAGCTTAAATTGCTGCTGCTCATCACCCTGTTTATCTATGCTTTTTTCACCTTCACCTGGTCCATGCGCCAGTATAATTTTTGTGCCATTCTGATCGGCAGTGCGCCTGATCCCGGTGAAAAAGACACGACACCTGGGTCCAGGAAGATGTATGCCATTCAGGCAGCCAATGTCATAGATTTAGCAGCCAATCAGTTTAATTATGGCTTGCGTGCTTACTATTTTGGACTGGCCCTGTTAGCTTGGTTTCTGCATCCTGTGGCCTTTATTCTGGCAACAACAGGGGTCGTTCTGGTGCTCTATCGTCGGGAATTTCATTCCAAAACACTTAAAGCTTTGGCTGCAGGCAGGGATCTGGACGTCAACTTTAAGGGCATCTTGCAAAACGAAGAAGTTTCACCTGAGTTATTGAAAAATAAAACAAAATAAGCTGTAGCCAAGCTGCGACACTTCATTTATCAAGCAGATACGCCTAGCCTTGTGCATTCAAACCCAAAAATGACAGCAAAATACATGAACCCACGTCTACGCTTCTGCTTTTTAGGTTTTCTAATAGTCCCGGCAATCCTTTTAAGTGGCTGTGAAACTCTAGCGCCTCAAGATCGTGTGAATCAAGAGTACCTGGATACTGCGCTAAACCAGCAAAGAGAAGAGCTACAGCAACTAATAGAGGCGCAACCTGAAGCCAGTCAAAACCGGCTTTCCGATGATTTCATAGAGCTACAAAACACCCTGATTAGTGCTCTGGAGTCTGAACTTGCAGCAACACGTCGCGAACTGACAGAAATGCTTGAAGAAAATCGTCGTTTTCATCGTCAGCATACTTTCCAAATCGAAGAACTGAGCCATCAACTCACTGGTACTGAACCCTCCAGCGAGCCCGGCTTCAACAACAATCCGATTAGTGAGGTAGTCAGCAGTGATGGTCAGTTGATTTTTGGGCGTTATGAGTGGATTGCCTTTCCAGACCATGATTTGATTTTATCTTCCCGGGTTGACTCGGGAGCCAACACTTCCTCTTTACACGCCATTAATATTCGTGAGTTTGAGCGTGACGGTGATACCTGGATACGCTTCACCACCCAATATGAAGATTCAGATGAACAAATTCAGGATGTCGAAATTGAAGCGCCCCTGACCCGTAAGGTCACTATTCGACAAGCATCCGGATCAGAAGAAAGGCCTGTCGTGAAAATTCGCATGCGTCTGGGTTCAATCGTTCAAGATACCGAGTTCACGCTGACCGATCGTGGTGATATGAGTCACCCGGCCTTGCTGGGACGGCGTTTTATTATGGATATTGCCTTGATTGATGTTGCCGCAACCTATGTTCAGCCCAAACCTGAGCTAACCTCTAACGGTGTGGTAAATGCTGCTGATGAGTCCTCTGATTCAGCGGATGAAGATAACGACAACAATGAGGATGACTCCTCATCATGAAAGCACCCCGATCAACGCTACTCTGGACGGCCTTGCTACTCATTAGCCTGGGGTTACTTCACACCTCTTGGCGACACCTCGTCCATGAAGTGCCTTTATTACCCGGCAGCCAAGTCGAATACTGGGATATTGAGGCACGCGTAGAGCTGCAGGCTCAAGGAGAGGAAGTAGAGGTTATTTTAGCCCTGCCACAAAGCCAGCCCGGTTTTTTACTCCAGTCTGAGCACACAGCTTCTCCTGGTTATGGCGTTAACTTTGTTGAAGAAGAATTTCGCCGCCTGGAGTGGAGTATTCGTGAAGCTGAAGGGGTGCAGTGGCTCTATTATCGCACTCAGTTTCAGGTTGATCCAAAAAGGCACCTGCCTGCTGTGGGTCAACCACCTGACGTACGCAGCCAATCCTGGGAAGGTCCTTTGGAAACGGCTGCAGCCCAGCTATTAAGACGCTCCTGGCAGGAATCAGCCAACAACTTCAGTCTGGCCCAGTCTCTAACTCGGCGCTTAAGTGATGCCAGTAACGAAAATGCTGGTCTGTTACTCAATGAACTGTCGGGCAGTGAGGCTCTGGTACGCTTGTTGAATGAAGCTGAAGTACCAGCCCGTATTCTTTATGGTCTCCGCCTGGAAGATGGTAGACGCAATCAAAGGCTTCAGCCTCTGGTCCAGGTTTTTCAGGATGAAGAGTGGCGCCTTTATGATCCAGTGCAAGCCTTGGAAGAGCCAGCACAGAATTATCTGCTTTGGCAGCAGGCTGCAGGCCCTATTCTGGAAGTGATGGGCGGTCAGGATTCTCAAGTCCGCTTCTCGATGCTATCCAGCCAGGAACCTGCCAGTGGCAGTGTGCATGCCCTTGCTATAGGGGATGCGCTGTTAAATCTATCTATTCACAGTCTACCTCTTGCCGAACAAGCTGTTTTCCGTACTCTAATGCTCTTACCACTGGGTGCCTTAGTCGTTGTTGCCTTGCGTGTCTTTGTTGGCCTGAAAACCTCAGGCACCTTTATGCCGGTGCTGATTGCCCTGGCATTTCTGGAAATGTCTCTTTTACCGGGTGTCACCACCTTTTTAATTATTGTCGCCGCCGGCTTGATCCTTCGACAGCTTTTGGCCTATCTCAACCTGCTACTGGTTGCTCGAGTTGCTGCGGTGATAGTTTGTGTTATTGGTTTAATCGCTCTTATGTCGGTTGTTTCCTTTCATGCTGGCATTAGCGAAGGCATGCAGGTCACGCTTTTCCCCATGATCATCCTGGCCTGGACCATTGAAAGAATGTCGATTCTCTGGGAAGAAGAAGGGGCCAAAGAGGTCTTTGTTCAGGGTGCCGGCAGCCTGATTACCGCCATTGCAGCTTTTTTAGTGATGGATCAACTCTGGGTTCGCTATTGGCTATTTAACTTCCCAGGATTACAGCTGGTGGTTATGGCCATGATCCTGATCGTTGGCAGCTATACCGGTTATCGACTCCTTGAGCTTTGGCGCTTTAAACCCTTAGTCGCGCAAGAAAAGCAGGATCAAAATAATGCTGGCTAGCCTCTCAAAATGGTTTGCTTCGCCTGGTGAGTTGCGCCGTAAAGGCGTTCTGGGCATGAATGAACGGAATCTTAGCTGTATCGGCCAATATAATCCCCGGCGGCTCTTTCCCTTGGTCGATGATAAGCTTCAAACCAAACTGCTTGCGGAGGACTATCAGCTGGCTACGCCAAAACTCCTCGCGGTTTTGCGCAGCCAAATCGAAGTCAAAAACTTTGAACGTTACCTGCCTTCTGGAAAAGGCTTTGCAATCAAACCCGCCAAAGGTAGTGGTGGCAAGGGTATCCTGGTTATCCAGGAAGCCCGTGATGGCCGCTACCGCAAGGCATCAGGCAAATGGGTCTCCAGACAACACCTGGAAAGGCATCTTTCCAACCTGATTTCAGGGCTTTATAGTCTGGGCGGCAACCCGGATGTGGCGATTATCGAATCCCTGATCGAAAGTGATCCCACTTTTGAAAACTATACGTTTGAAGGGGTGCCAGATATCCGGATTGTGGTTTATCGGGGTTATCCCGCTATGGCCATGATGCGTTTGTCGACTCATGCTTCAGATGGCAAAGCAAATCTACACCAGGGTGCTATAGGTGTAGGCATTGATTTAGCGACCGGAAAAGCAACCAATGCAGTTCAGTTTGACCGTCCTGTCAGCTTCCACCCGGATACCGGGCAGGCGCTGAATGAATTGGAAATCGGGGATTGGCGCTCTATGCTACTTTTAGCCAGCCGCTGCTATGATATGACGGGCTTGGGTTATCTGGGAGCGGACCTGGTCCTTGATGCCAACCAGGGTGCGCTGCTTTTGGAATTGAATGCCCGGCCAGGGTTGGCCATTCAACTGGCCAATGGGGTGGGGCTGGCTCCACGCCTGAAACAGCTGGATCTCTGGTCACAACGAATTAAAGGCCCCGAACAGCCCAGTGAAGACCGAGTTGCGGCAGCCCAGCAGCTTTTCTCTACAGAACTGGCCAGCACCGATATTTGTATGGATAAGGTTCACCACGTAGAATAAAATACCAACAAAATTACTTAGCTAACAAAAGAGAAAACCAATGAGCCAGCAAGCCGAACACCTAATGGCTGAGGCTGATGAGCTTTGTCTTCGCAAAGGCCTGCGATTAACCCCAACTCGTAGACGTGTTCTTGAACTGATTGTTGACAGCCCTGGTGGCGCCAAGGCTTACGATCTTCTGGATGCCTTAACTGCCGAAAACCCTTCTGCGCGCCCACCCACTATTTATCGAGCAATCGACTTTTTGCTTAGCAATGGATTAATTCACCGTATTGAGTCCCTGAACGCCTATGTCAGCTGCACTTGCCCTGAACATGCTCAGGCTTACCAGCTCCTGATCTGTAAAACCTGCGGCCGGGTGCAAGAGCTCCATGAAGAAGATCTGGACTCTCAGCTGGAGACAGCAGCTAAACGCCAAGGCTTTAAAGTGCACAGAAAAACAATTGAAGTTCACGGTATCTGCCATACTTGTCAGCAATAAAGCCATTCATTTAGTGGAGTAACACCAGCATGCATGACCTCCTGATCACCCAAGCCACCCTGGTTAATGAAGGGCGTCTTCAACAAGCAGATGTCGCGATTAAAGATCAACGGATCGTTAAAATTGGATCCGACCTGACCAGTGAGCCCGCCCACAAGGTTATTGATGCAGCCGGCTTTCACCTGCTGCCGGGTATGATTGACGATCAAGTCCATTTTCGTGAACCAGGTCTGACGCATAAAGGTGATATTGCCACTGAATCAGCAGCAGCCGTCGCCGGTGGCATTACCACCTATATGGAAATGCCCAATGTGAACCCTTTGACCATCAATGCTCAAGCCTTGGAAGACAAGTACACACGGGCTACCGGGCGTTCGCGGGCGAACTTTGCATTTTATTTGGGTGCCAGTAACGACAACCTTGAAGAAATCAAAAACCTCGATCCCCAGGCTGCTTGTGGTATCAAGGTTTTCATGGGCGCTTCTACTGGCAATATGTTGGTCGACAAGCCTGAAATTTTGGAAGCTATTTTTGCGTCGGCACCGATTCTAGTTGCAACCCATTGCGAAGATACACCCATGATCCACGCCAATGAGGAAGCAGCAAAAGATCAATATGGCGAGGAAGTGCCTTTTACTGAACATCCAGCCATCCGTTCAGAAGCCGCCTGCTGGAAATCTTCTTCCTATGCGGTAGAACTGGCCAAAAAGCACGACACACGCCTGCATGTTTTGCATATCACCACAGCTAAGGAGCTAGAACTCTTTGAACCGGGTGACATGCAAGGAAAGCAGATTACTGCTGAGGCCTGTGTTCACCACCTCTGGTTCAGTGAAGAAGACTACCCACGCCTGGGCGCCCAAATCAAATGCAACCCCGCCGTTAAACGCAAAGCTGACCGGGATGCTATTCTGGAAGCCGTGAAAGAAGGTCGTATTGATATTATCGCTACTGACCATGCACCTCACACCTGGGAAGAAAAGCAGGGCACCTACTTCAAGGCACCTGCAGGCCTGCCTCTGGTACAGCATGCGCTGCCCAGCTTAATCGATCACTACCATGCTGGCCGCCTTTCTCTGGAAACTGTCGTCCAGAAAGCTTGCCATAACCCAGCCGAACGCTATCAGGTCAAAGATCGGGGTTACATCCGTGAAGGCTACTTTGCCGATCTGGTACTGGTCGACCTGAAAGGCCAGTCTTTGGTGGATAAGGAAAGCCTGCTTTACAAGTGTGGCTGGTCACCTTTTGAAGGCCATACCTTCAAGAGCAAAATCATCGCAACCCTGGTTAACGGCCAGCTTGCCTATGAAAATGGCCAGTTAAATGACGAGGTATTTGGGCAGCGCCTGACTTTTAATCGCTGATTGCAGGCTTCAGTTGCGCAATTGTGCAAGAGTAGCTGCTGCACCTGAATCCAGACACGCCGTAAATACTTCCCTGTAGGCTCGACTGCCGCTCTCCCTGCGGCAGACGGTCCGGAATTCAGGCACTGCAGCTACTGTCGTAATAAATTAGTTAGGGGGCAAGTAGTGCCTTGTTCCCATGAAATTGAGAATAGATTAATGGCTTCAAACAATCCTTTTTGGAAAGAGCTGGAAAGCGCCGCAACCGGTACACAAAAGCCCTTGGCAGAAGCCTTGGATCAGCTGGCCTTCAATGATCAGGGCTTAATCACAGCAGTGGCCCAGCAAGTTGATACCGGTGAGGTGCTTATGCTGGCCTGGATGAATCGTGAATCCCTGGAGATTACCTTAAAAGAGGGGAGAGCGTGCTATTGGTCGCGGTCTCGCCAGCAACTCTGGCGGAAGGGTGAAAGCTCAGGGCAGGTACAGTGGTTGAAGGAAGTGCGTGTAGACTGTGATGGCGACGCCTTGCTTCTTCTGGTTGATCAACAAGGGCCTGCTTGCCACACGGGTCGACGCAGTTGTTTTTACTTCGATTTGAACGGTGAGCGTATGGAAGTCGTCAAAGAGCCTATGCTTGATCCTGCATCCCTCTATAAATAACAGCTAAAAACACGAAACCATGAGCCGTAAAGAAATTTTGATTAACTGGCTGCTCTTAGTACCCCGCCTTTTGGGCTGGGTGCTTAAGTGCCTTTTTATTGGGCTAGTCCGCTTTTATCAGTATTTTATCAGCCCCTTAAAGCCACCTAGCTGTCGCTTTTACCCAACCTGCTCCAGCTATGCGGTAGAGGCTCTTCAGGTACACGGCCCTATTAAAGGGCTTTGGCTGACTCTTAAGAGAGTAGGGAAGTGCCACCCTATGCATCCGGGTGGAATAGACTTGGTACCCGAAAAAAAAGCACGCAAATGTGGCTGTAGTTAAAGCCCGAGCTTTTAACGCTCTTCAGGAATTTCTTGCAGCTTTTTCAACAGGATATCGGCAGAACGAACCGCACTATCGGCCATCACATCCGCGCTGGCATCATGAATGAAGTTCTTTTCAGCAGTGCTTGCCAAGCCCTGCATAATCATTGCAGCGATCATTTCCCGTTTGCTTAAACTGCTGCCATTGGCTTCATAGCTCATCATCCTTCTCCTTCTTTATGTCTTTAATGCAGCTTAGCCCAGATTATTGGGCTTTGGCGAGCGCAAAAATTCTTTCCAGCATGGCATGCAGACCATTGCTTCGGGTTGGGCTCAAATGCTTGTCCAGACCCAGCTCTTTCAGAAATTCTGGTGGTGTATTAAGGATTTCTTCTGAAGTCCGATCACTGTAGATACGCAACAGAATCGCGATCAGTCCGGAAACGATAGCCGCGTCACTAATTGCATCCAGATGAATGCGACCATCACGAATGTCAGGCCGTATCCAAACCTGAGACTGGCAGCCTTCAATTATATATTCGGCTGTTTTCCACTCATCAGGAAAAGCAGGCAGGGCCTTACCCAAATCAATGATGTACTGGTAGCGATCCATCCAGTTATCAAACATCTCAAACTCTTCCAACAGCTCCTGCTGGGCTTCTTGTGCACTCACGAATCTCTGGCTCCTAAAATTCAGTTATCATCGACACGTCTGACTTCCAGACGCTCACTGCTGGCAATGCGAATTTGCTGGCCATCCCGGGTGGTAAAGCGGTTTTCATCCAGGTCTTTTTTATAAACCTTGTAGGTTTCCCGGCTGTCACTCGCCGGATTCACCAGAGTCACTTCTAACAGGGTGTGTTTATCGCGCCAGTCATAGATGGCATAGCCGCCACTGGCCAAGAGAGCCGCCGTGACCAGAGCAATCACCAGGGCCTTTACCGGAACCGGTGGCTTTTGACTGGACGCTGGCAAAGCGGAAGCTCTTGAGCGTGAAGTGACCTGGCGGTCTTCATTTACCTGCTTGATACGTTGTTGGTGCCGCCACCAGATGTAAAAAACTCCAATGACCAGCCCGGTAATCAGTAATTGTCCCAGCATTGTGAATCCTGGTAGCTTTAAAGCCGCCCAGTTTAGCAGATTTTAGGCTATCACTGGCTATTCCTCTGCCCAAGGAGCCTGCCAATCCTGCTTGCGATTTTGTTCCTGCCAGGCTTCCTCTTCTTCATGCATATAAATGCGGGTGGTCGCCAGGCTGGCATGACGGGCATTGCGGGCAAGAAAGCGTAACTCCACCCCAGCATCAGCCTGGTGGGTAATCGAAGTGTGCCGAAACCAGTGAGTACTGGTCTTTGCCAGGCGCTCGGCGATTTCCGGGTTGCTGGTGGCGAAGGCACGACTAGCTTCATCGGTTAAGTCTTTCATGGTGCGGTAAATCATATTGGCACTAATGCCTTTGTTGCCCTTGAGATCACGTACTACAGGGCTATCATCCTCGCCAGAGGGCAGGGGAGGTAGATCCAAAAACTCACGATAACGCTTCAAAGCAGCAATCAGTGCTTCACTGACCGGAATTTCTGCATACTTCTGCCCTTTGCCCTCAACGGCCCACCACCAATTGCCCCGACGCTGGAAAAAATCATTCATACGCGCCTGAGCCACTTCATGAACCCTTGGAGCCAGCAGGTACAGAAAGGCCAGCAATAAGCGCCAACGTTCCAGCTGCTTTTGACGTTTGGGGCTATCCACCGGCTGGTGTTGAAGATAGTCGACCAGTGCTTCCCAGGTTTCATGATCCAAATGCCTTTCTCTGATCTGGCGTCCGTCCTGACGGATTTCTTTTTGACGTATCAAGGCCAGCGGATTACCAGCCAGGTAACCCGCAGCATGCAAATACTGAAAAAGGCCGCGCAGTATGCGCAAGGCATGCTGTTGGCTGGTTAGATTCAAGCCACCCTGAAAAGGCCGCCACTGGGGACTATGACGAGGTGCCCGGCCATGGCCACACCAGCGTGCCGCTGGCTGGGGGTCCTTCAAAAACTGTTGGTAATCCGCCAGGTCCTGACGATTCAGGCTGGAAAAAGCTTTGCCTTTTTCCAGCCAACACCAAAGCAACAGCCTTTCCGCTTCTTTGCGATAGGTACGAAAGGTTTGTGGCTGGTTTTGGTATTCCACCAACCAGGATTGAACAGCCTCCAGATCAGTTCGTGCATTGATCTGACAAATCTGGGTTGCTGGCGGCCGATTTTCACCAAAACGGCCGTTGAGTTCATCCGGCAGTTCGGGCAAGCGCTCCAGTGGTGCCAGAGGCAAAACGGGCTGTTCTTGAGTGGTATCTGGATAACTGGGCATTTTCGGGCACATCCTAAAGCCTGGGTTTCAGCCATTTTATCTGTAATTTTTGACCCATACCAGCATTCATGATAATTAGGGTTATCATGAATATAATAATTATTTCGTATCGAATTTTACATTTTACGTAATACGTAATAATATCTATCCAATGTTACTTCAGAGCAATTGGTGGCAGACCCCCTGCTCAGCTCTACAAAATAAGATGCTACGAAATCCAGGAGACTCAAGATGGCTAGAAAAGGTGTCGAATACCAAGAAGTCGTTGCAGCTATTCATCACCTGCAACGTCAGGGAGAAAACCCAACCGTTCAGCGCATTCGTGAGTATCTGGGTACGGGTAGCTTTACAACGCTGAGCGAACATCTCAGAAGCTGGCGTGACAACCAACGTGAAGCCAGCGCACTTCAACAGGACGCCCAGGAGCTACCCGATGAACTCCTGGCTTTAACGCAAAAGCTTTGGGAAGCCGCCTGCGAACAGGCCGATATCAAGTTGGTTAAGTACCAAGAGGAAGCGGATGGCGAGGTACGCAAAGCCTTGGCTGAAAAGCACCAGGCTCTGGAACAAGCTCAGCTGAGCGAGGAAAAAAACCTGTTGCTGGACCAAAAGAACAATCAGCTACTACAAGAAAGCCGCCAACAGGCCGGCCAAATCAGTCGCCTGGAAGAACAATTAAATCAACGCGCTCAGGAGCTGGAAAAAGCCCTAGCGGAGCAACAGCAACAAGAAAAAGAACTGGCAGCCAGTAAACACCTCCTGGCTCAACGCCAGGAAGAACACCAACAAGCACTTAAAGATATGGAAAGAGAGCACCAAAAAGTGCTGAAGCAGGAGCAAGAGCGCAATGAAGCCAACCAGCAGCGCTGGTTACAGGAAGTGGACTTGGCCCGCCAGCAGACCCGAGACCTTCAGGAAGAATACCAACGGGAACGCCAGCAATGGCAGCAACAAGAAAAGCGACTGTTGGCTGAAAACCAGCACCAAGAAAACGCACGGAAAGAACTTGAACAAAGCTACGCTCAGCTTTCACAGCGCAACCAACAACACCAAGAGCAGTTAGCACTTATACAACAGGAAAGGCAGGAACTAGCCCGTGAAAAAGCCAACACACAGGAAAGACTGGAAGTCCTTCAGCGTGAAGAACGTGGGCTTCGACAGAAGCTCGAAGAAAAGAACCAACAGCTCCAACAACTTGAAGAGAGCTTAAAGCAAGCAAAGGAGAGGCACACCTCCCCTTTGATCATGACTTAAACCTGGCTACTGACGTATCACCATAACTGAGACTTCTGCCCTTTCCACCACGCGGGCAGCTGTGGAGCCCAGAAAGAAGCGTTCTACAGCCTTGGGTCCGTGGCTGGGGATGACGATCAGATCGGCATGAATACGCTTAGCTTCTTTAAGGATCTGCTTGTAAGGCTTGCCTTCCACAGCCCTTAATTTGACTTCCAGGCCTTCAAGAATATGAGGTTCAACTAGGTCATGTAACTGCTGATAGATAGCAGCCAGTGCCTTATCCATATCCTGACGGGGAAAATAGCTGGCGACGACCGGTGAGCCAAACCCAGGCAGTACAGTTAATAAGTGCAATACAGCCTGATGGCTGGCAGCCAATTCAACAGCCGCTTCTATAGCTTTTAACGACTCTTTGCCTTCGCTAATATCCACGGGCAACAGGATTCGTTTAAACATGGTTAACCTCCTGATCCTTTCGTGGATGCGAACCACCTTGGCGCTGAATGCGCTTAACCTGCAACCAGGCAATCAGACCCAGCAAGAATAGTGGCGGCAATAGCATCCACTCCTTGGCAGGCCGGTCAAGCTCACGTTCAATGGCGGTAATTTCCCAACCAAAATCTATGCCTAAACTTTCCGCAGGAGAACCCCAAGTCACCATATCGACTTCCACTTGATCATCAAAGATAGAGAGTATTAAGCCCGCTTCTTCAAGGCGCTGGTTACCAGGTGCAGCTTCACCCAAAGGCAAAAGCACCACCTTGCTAACCTCTCGGCCATCCAGGCTTTCACCCGAGACCCAAACCCTTAAACCCCGGTTTTCAGGAATCTGTTCAGCCGCTTCAACAATTTGACTTGCCGGAAGTTTTTCAATGGGTGGATAAACCATGTCCCACCAAAAGCCGGGCCGGAAAAGGGTAAAGGCAATCAGTAACATCGCCAAAGTTTCCCAGACCCGATTGCGGGTTAACCACCAATGCTGGGTTGCCGCAGCAAAAACCAGTATCGCCACAGTGGCTCCAAAGACAACCGTGACAAAGTGGAAAATATTATGGATATCAATCAACAGTAAGTTGGTATTAAAGATAAACATAAAGGGCAGAATAGCTGTGCGGATGTCATAGGCAAAGCCTTGCACACCGGTTTTGATAGGATCTGCTTTGGCAACTGCAGCAGCAGCGTAGGCAGCCAAACCCACTGGCGGCGTATCGTCAGCCAGTATCCCAAAATAGAAAACAAACAAGTGCACAGCGATGAGTGGTACCAAAAGACCGTTTTGAGCACCCAATTCAACCACCACTGGCGCCATCAAAGTTGAAACCACGATATAGTTGGCGGTAGTTGGCAGGCCCAGCCCCAGTATCAGGCTGATTAAAGCAGTAAAGATCAGAATCAACATCAAGCTGCCGCCAGAAATAAACTCAACAAAATCGGTCATTACCAGACCTATACCGGTCAGCGTGACTGTGCCTACGACAATACCCGCAGCAGCAGTTGCTACACCGATACCGATCATATTCTGGGCACCCTTGACCAAGCCATGAAAAAGATCTTCAAAGCCTTCTCGAACTGCTGTGAAGTAATTTTTATCTGAATGCTCGCCGCGCTTTTTGCGAAAAAAGGTTTGCAGAGGCTTCTGGGTGACTACAATGAAAATCATGAAGATAGTCGCCCAAAAAGCTGCCATGCCAGGTGAGAAGCGCTCTACAGCCAAACACCATACGAGCACAACTACGGGTAGTAAAAAATAAAGACCCGATTTAACAGTGGGTCCTACTTCAGGTAACTCTGTAATCGCTGCACTAGAGTCGTCCAGTTTCAGCTCAGGGAAGCGGCAAGAATAGGCCACCAAAGCAATGTAAGCGATAAGGGTCAGCGAGAGAACTATGGCCAGAGCCCAATCACCAAAAACAATTTTTAACCAGCCAATGCTGTAATAAACCACCAGTGTCAAGATGCAAAGCCCCAGGATAGTGCCAATAAAGCTGGTCAAACTCTGGGCCAAAGTTGGCTTATAGCGCCTGGGAAGACCTAGCATATTGGCTTTACAGGCTTCCAGGTGGACGATATAAATCAAAGCAATATAAGAAATCAGGGCAGGCAAAATAGCGTGTTTAATAACATCCAGGTAAGGAATGCCAACATATTCCACCATCAGAAAGGCAGCAGCACCCATAATTGGAGGTGTTAGCTGACCATTGGTAGAAGAAGCTACTTCTACAGCACCGGCTTTGGTTGCCGGAAAGCCTACCCGCTTCATCAGCGGAATCGTAAAAGTACCTGTGGTCACCACATTAGCTATGGAAGAACCGGAAATAATCCCCGACATCCCCGAGGCAACCACGGCTGCCTTGGCGGGTCCGCCACGCATGTGGCCGAGCATAGAAAAGGCTACCTTGATAAAATAGTTACCGGCCCCCGCCCTTTCCAGCAAGGCACCAAAGAGTACGAACAGGAAAACGAAACTTGCCGAAACACCGATGGCAACGCCAAACACCCCTTCTGAAGTTAACCACTGATGTGAGAGAAGGCGTTCGAGACTGGCACCCCGGTGCGAAATGACTTCTGGGAAATAAGGGCCAAAATAGGTGTAAATCAGGAAAACACCGGCGACCACCATGAGGGGCGGACCTAAGGCTCTACGCGTAGCTTCCAGCAACAGCAGCATGCCGACACCGGCAAACACTAAATCCGTAGTAATAGGAATGCCTGGGCGAGTAGACAAAGCATCATAGGCCCAGACCAGATAAAGTGCTGAAAGCGCGCCGCCAATTGCAAACAACCAGTCATGCCAAGGAATACGGCTTTGCGGTGAACGTTTGAATGCGGGATAAACCAGAAAAGCCAGGAAAATGGCAAAAGCCAAGTGAATGGGCCTGGCAAAGGAAGAACTCATAAGTGACAAAGGAGAGGCATACCAAAGCTGGAAAAGCGACCAGCTTAGAGCAACAAGAAGGATCAATTTACCCGAAAGACCTGATGGGTAGCGTGAACCACTTTCTGTTTCCAACAGGCGTTTGGTTTCCTTGTCCTCATCAATACTGATGGATTTTCCCTGTTGATCAGTCATGAATATTTTCCTCTACCAACATAAAAATGCCAGCTAAATCAAATTGATTAGCTGGCATGGGTTTTAGCGATCGTTAGACTTTTTCCCTTACAGGAAAAAGCAATTATTCTAGCAAACCGGCTTCACGGTAATAGCGCTCAGCACCTGGATGCAAAGGTGCAGAAAGGCCAGCAGAGACCATGTCTTCTTTGCTTAGAGCCGAAAAAGCAGGGTGTAGGCGGGTGAAGGTCTCAAAATTATCAAAAACGGCCTTAACTAGCTGATATACCTGCTCTTCAGGTGTATTAATTGTGGTAACAAGAGTCGCTGCCACACCAAAGGTTTCCACATCATTCGGGTTACCGGTGTACTCACCACCAGGAATGGTTGCCCGGCGATAATAGGGGTAACGCTCCAGCATCTGATCAACGTAGTCACCGCGAACATTCACCAAACGGCTATCGCAACTACTAGTAGCTTCCTTGATAGCACCGCTGGGGTGACCAACCACATAAATCATTGCATCGATGCGGTTATCACAGAGAGCAGAAGACATTTCAGCGGCGCGCAGATCTGATGCCTGAGAATAAATACTCATGCTCTGACCACGCAGGCGCTGCATTTGCTCAACAGTCGATCGCTGACCTGAGCCTGGGTTGCCGACATTAACACGCTTGCCTTCAAGATCATCAAACTCTTTGGCATTGGCATCCGCACGGGCAACAACGGTAAAGGCTTCAGGATGGATAGAGAAAACAGCTCTCAGCTCTTCATAAGGGCCTGCATCACTGAACTGAGCTTCACCATGGTAAGAGTTAAACTGGACATCGGACTGCACCACACCAAAATCCAGCTCACCAGCTCGGATAGTATTCACGTTATAAGCTGAACCCCCAGTACTTTCTACTGAGCAACGAATACCATGATCACTGCGGTTACGGTTCACTAAACGACAAATGGCGCCACCGGTAGGATAGTAAACCCCGGTAACACCACCTGTACCTATAGTAATAAAGCTTTGATTCGCAACGGCTGTACCGCTGAAAGAAGCCAGTCCCAGTCCTGCTGTGACAGCTGCCGCTGCCAGGGTCACTTTTAGCCTTGACATCCTCTACTCTCCTGAATGGTTTTTCTTTTAATTAAAATAGTCTACGTTGCCTAGCAACATCGACTACCTTCCTAAATTTAGGCAGAAAACTTAACCCTGTCAAAGAGATAAACAGATTATTTGTAGTAGGCGTTTTCCTTGACCGTATGGTCAGTCACGTCACGAATGCCTTTTAATTCCGGCAAACGCTCCAGCAGTGTTCTTTCCACGCCATCTTTCAGTGTTAAATCAACAGCTGAACAACCCTGACACCCACCACCAAACTGAAGCACAGCAACATTATCATCGGTTAGCTCAATCAATTTGATTTCACCGCCGTGAGCAGCCAAACCTGGATTGATGTCACTATAAAGAATGTAGTTGATTTGATCACCTAAAGGACTGTCTTTGCTAACCTTGGGCATCTTGGCATTGGGTGCCTTGATGGTCAGCTGTCCACCCATACGATCCGGGTTGAAGTCAACCACGGCTTCATCCAGAAAAGGAACGCTGTTTTTTTCCAGGAAAACTTTAATTTTTTCCAGCTCAACCAGCTGATCCGTTGCTTCTTCTTCGCCTGGTCGGCAATAGGCCAGACAGGTCTCGGCATAAGGCGTGCCGGGTTGAGTGATGAAAACTCTAACGCCCATATCTGCAACTTCTTGTTTCGCCAAAAGCTCTGCCAAGTAGTTTTCAGCAGATTCAGTGATTTCCAGAGGCTTGCTGGGGGCTTCTACATCGCTCATATAACTATTCACTCACTCTAAATACAGGATAGATATCTGCATCTTAGTCAAACTCAGCGCTCAGGACAATACCCTAGTCTTTTTGTCGGTCTTTTTCTCTCACCTGAAGGTGTTGTTTTTGCTAGAATGGCGCAAATTTTTCTGTCGGAGTTGCACACCCCCATGAACACCCCTGCCCTCGCTCGTCTGGACACTCTCTATCAAGCTTTGCAAGAACGCCTGGTTATCCTGGATGGCGGTATGGGTACCCTGATCCAGAATCAAAAACTGACTGAAGAAGAGTACCGCGGTGAACGCTTTGCTGATTGGCACCAGGACCTGAAGGGTAACAATGATCTACTGGTGTTGACTCAGCCAGACCTGATTCGTGATCTGCATGGTCAGTACCTGGCTGCGGGTGCTGACATTATTGAAACCAATACCTTCAACTCGACTCGCTTGTCTCAAGCCGACTATGACATGCAGGAACTGACGGTTGAACTGAATGAAGCCGGTGCCCGAGTTGCGCGGGAAGCTGCTGATGCCTACTCAACACCCGACAGGCCACGCTTTGTTGCTGGGGTGGTGGGGCCTACCAGTCGCACGGCTTCCATCTCACCGGATGTAAATGATCCTGGCTATCGCAATATTAGCTTTGATGGCTTGGTCGAGAACTATATTGAAGCCACCGAAGCCTTGATTCGTGGCGGTGCTGATCTGATTCTGCTGGAAACTATTTTTGATACCCTGAATGCCAAGGCAGCGGTTTTTGCTGTACAGGAGGTTTTCTACCGCCAGGGTTATGAACTGCCGATTATGATCTCCGGCACCATTACTGATGCCTCCGGGCGCACCCTGTCTGGCCAGACCACCGAAGCCTTCTGGAACAGCCTGCGCCATGCCAAGCCCCTGTCCATTGGTCTGAATTGTGCCCTGGGCGCTGAAGACCTGCGCCCCTATATCGAAGAACTTTCCCGGATTGCCGACACCCATGTTTCCGCTCACCCCAATGCGGGTTTACCCAATGAGTTTGGTGAATATGATCAAAGCCCGGAAGAAATGGCAGCCATATTGCGTGAATTTGCCCAATCCGGTCTGATGAATATCATCGGTGGCTGCTGTGGTTCCACACCAGAGCATATTCGTGCCGTGGCAGATGCTGTAGCCGACTGCCCACCGCGCAAAATTCCGGAAATTCCGAAAGCCTGTCGCCTGTCCGGCCTGGAACCCTTCAATATCCGTTCCGATTCGCTGTTTGTAAATGTCGGGGAAAGAACCAATGTCACCGGTTCAGCCCGTTTCAAGCGCCTGATTTTGGAAGAGGATTACACCACCGCTCTGGAAGTAGCGCTGGAGCAGGTGGAAAACGGTGCCCAGATCATTGATATCAATATGGATGAGGGGATGCTGGACTCCGAAGGTGCCATGGTGCGCTTTTTGAACCTGATTGCCGGAGAGCCGGATATCTCCCGTGTGCCCATCATGCTGGATTCTTCCAAATGGCCGATTCTGGAAGCAGGTCTTAAGTGCGTGCAGGGCAAGCCCATTGTCAACTCTCTCTCCATGAAAGAAGGCGAGGAAGCCTTTCGTGAGCAAGCACGCCTGTGCATGCGCTATGGCGCCGCAATTATCGTCATGGCCTTTGATGAAGAAGGCCAGGCGGATACTTTTGAGCGCAAAATTGAAATTTGTGAACGCGCCTATCGTTTGCTGGTTGATGAAATCGGCTTTCCCGCTGAAGACATCATCTTTGACCCCAATATTTTTGCCATTGCCACCGGGATTGAAGAACACAACAACTATGGTGTTGATTTTATTCAGGCCACCGAGTGGATTCACAAGAACCTGCCCCATGCCCTGATTTCTGGTGGCGTATCCAATGTTTCCTTCTCCTTCCGGGGTAACAATCCGGTACGTGAAGCCATTCACTCGGTATTTCTCTACCATGCCATCAAGGCCGGTATGACCATGGGTATCGTCAATGCTGGTCAGCTGGCTGTCTATGATGACTTGCCTGCCGAACTACGTGAAGCCGTGGAAGATGTGGTTCTTAATCGCCGCGATGATGGCACTGAGCGGCTGCTGGATCTGGCTGAAAAATACCGGGGCGATGGCAAGGCTGCGGAAAAGAAAGAAGATCTGGAATGGCGCAGCCTGCCGGTTAACAAAAGAATTGCCCACTCGCTGGTGAAAGGCATTACCGCCTTTATTGATGAAGATATCGAAGAAGCACGCCAGGCGGCTGAGCGCCCCATTCATGTCATTGAAGGGCCACTGATGGATGGCATGAATATCGTCGGTGACCTCTTTGGTGAGGGCAAGATGTTCCTGCCTCAAGTCGTCAAATCCGCTCGAGTCATGAAACAGGCCGTGGCCATCCTGATTCCTTATATCGAAGCGGAAAAATCAGGTGAGGTGCAGACCAAGGGCAAAATCCTGATGGCCACGGTGAAAGGCGATGTCCATGATATCGGCAAAAACATCGTAGGCGTCGTTCTTCAATGCAACAACTATGAAGTGGTTGATCTGGGCGTGATGGTGCCTGCCGACAAGATCCTCAAGGTCGCGCGGGAAGAAAAGGTCGATATCATTGGCCTGTCCGGTTTGATCACCCCATCGCTGGATGAAATGGTTAATGTCGCCAAGGAAATGCAACGCCAGGGCTTTGACATTCCCCTGATGATTGGCGGGGCAACCACTTCCAAGGCCCATACTGCAGTTAAAATCGACCCCCAGTACGATGAAGCCGTGGTCTATGTCAGCGATGCCTCCCGTGCGGTAGGCGTGGCCAGCAACCTGCTATCCAAAGAGTTAAAGCCCGGCTTTATGGCCAAAACCAAGGAAGACTATGATGCGGTGCGCGAACGTCAGAGTAAGCGCAAAACCAAAGCGGCCACCTATGATTACGCTCAAGCGGTTGAGCATAAACTGCCAGTGGATTTCCAGGCAGAAGCCCCTGTTAAACCTCACTTTACCGGCGTCAAAGCCTTTGATGACTACCCACTGGAAGAATTGATCGAGCGAATTGACTGGACACCCTTCTTTATCAGCTGGAATCTAGTCGGCAAGTACCCCGCGATTTTTGAAGACAAGATTGTCGGTGAAGAAGCCAAAAAGCTCTTTGCTGATGCCCAGGAAATGCTCAAGGAGTTGGTTGCAGGTAAAAAACTCAAGGCCCGCGGTGTCATTGGGCTCTGGCCTGCCAACGCTGTGGATCAGGATGCTCTGGAAGTCTATGCTGATGAAAGCCGCACTCAGATCATTAAGCGCCTGACCCACCTACGCCAACAAACCCCGGACAAAAATGGCTACTGTAAATCCCTGGCTGACTTTGTTGCACCCAAGGATTCAGGGATTCCGGATTGGATTGGCGGTTTTGCAGTCACTGCGGGTATCGGCGCTGAGGAGCTGGCTAAAGAGTACGAAGCGCAAAATGATGACTACCGCGCTATCATGGTTAAAGCCCTGGCCGACCGTATGGCGGAAGCCTTTGCTGAGCGCATGCATGAACGGGTCCGGAAAGAATTCTGGGGCTACGCTGCCGATGAGCAACTGGATAACACCCAGTTGATTAAAGAGGCCTATCAAGGCATTCGCCCTGCTCCAGGTTATCCGGCCTGCCCTGATCATACTGAAAAAGAACAACTCTTTGAGCTGCTGGATGCAACTCAGCACACCAGCCTGGAATTGACCGAAAGCTT
Source organism: Marinospirillum celere (assembly GCF_900112235.1). Lineage (GTDB taxonomy): Bacteria > Pseudomonadota > Gammaproteobacteria > Pseudomonadales > Halomonadaceae > Marinospirillum > Marinospirillum celere. The sequence continues at coordinate 772,196 of NZ_FOLH01000001.1, forward strand.
TGCCATGTATCCAACTGCTGCAGTCTCGGGTTGGTATTTTGCCCATCCACAGAGCAAATACTTCAATCTGGGCAAAATCACCAAGGATCAGGTCGAAGCCGCCGCGAAAAGCAAACAAATGTCGGTTAAAGAGTTGGAGCGCTGGTTGATGCCAGTACTTGGCTATGACCCAGACCGCTAGGCTTCTTTGATGCTTGAAATTGACCGTACCCGCAAAATTCTGACCCTCGCCCTGCCCATTATGGGCGGGATGCTGAGCCAAAGCCTGCTGAATTTGGTTGATGCAGCTCTAGTCGGCAGCCTTGGCGAGACAGTGCTGGCGGGTGTGGGTGTCGGTGGTTACGCCATCTTCATGCTCACCGCGTTAATTATGGGGCTGGCCTCTGGGGTACAATCCCAGGTTGCTCGCCGTCATGGTGCGCGTGAATATTCAACGCGCGCACTTCCCCTGAATGCCGCTATCCTTTTGGCATTAATCATCACTTTGCCCCTCACCTGGTTGGCTTGGCAGTTTTCCTTGCAAATTGTTGGTCTGATTAATCAGGATCAAGCCGTGCGCGAAGTTGCCAGTGATTATTTCAGTTGGCGCAGCCTGGCTTTGTTACCCATTGCCTTAACGCTTTGCTTTCGGGGTTATTGGCAAGGCATTCACAAGCCCGGCATCTACCTAAAAATCATCCTCTTTACTCATACGCTGAATATCATCTTAAGTATCTGGCTGATTCATGGCGGCCTGGGTGTGCCGCCACTAGGCGCTGTGGGAGCAGCTCTAGGTACCAGTATCTCCGTAACCCTAGGTGCTCTGGTTTGGGGCTGGATGACCTGGCAAACAGCCTGTCCCAGTGGCTTTGTTTTTCAACCCACCTCTTTAAATCTGCTTTGGCGCACTCTGCGTTTGGCTGCACCTAATTCTGTACAGCAGTTTTTGTTTGCGGTCAGCTATGCCGTTCTTTTTTGGTTTTTAGGGCAAATCAGCACCTCCAGCGTGGCCGTTGGCCATGTTCTGGTGCACTTATCGCTACTGATGATTTTACCGGGAGTGGGGCTGGGTATGGCCGCCATGTCTTTGGTAGGTAGCAGCCTGGGTGATGAACAAAAGGATGAAGCCCACCGCTGGGGCTGGGAGGTTATGCGCTTGGCTTCAGTATTGCTGGGCTGCCTTGCTCTTCCCATGATTTTCTTCCCTGAAGCTATCTTGGGAATTTTCCTGCATGAAGCTCACCTGATAGAACTGGGCAGAATTCCGCTGATGCTAACCGGCATTATGATTACCCTGGACGCTGCTGCTATTGTCTTCAATCAAGCCCTCCAGGGTGCCGGTGCCCAGCGCCTGGTTATGCAAATTAGCCTTTCCATGCAATGGCTGGTTTTTTTACCTGCAGCCTGGTTAGTTGGTATCTATTGGGAAGCGGGCTTACTGGGCATCTGGTATGCTCAGCTCGGCTATCGAATCATCAACTCCAGCGTCTTTGCCTGGATATGGCAGCAGAGACGCTGGCAGCAATTAAAAGTTTAAATTAACTATTGCGCTTGGTGATGATTCTGCCCTGACCTGCGCTCATGACGTTAATTACTTTTTGTTAGCGGTAGGTCGGAATCTGCTGAATCCCCTGGAACACTTCCCGCTCTTCAGTGATATCTCTTTCCATCAGTAGAATCTCAACGCGCCGGTTACGGGAACGCCCTTCAGGTGTGGCATTAGTATCCAAAGGCCTGGCATCACCATTACCCACAACATAGAGGTACTCTTCATTGAGGTTACTCATCCAGGTCAGCTCATGGGCTACTGAGGTCGCCCTGGCTGAGGAAAGCTCCCAATTAGACCGATAGCGGTCTGTATGTATGGGCACGTTGTCAGTATGTCCACCCACAATGACATACATTTCAAATTCAGAAATCAAATCACCGACACGCTGAATAATAGGCACCATTTGCGGCTCCAGCCAGTCACTGGCGGAACCAAAAGCTGCATCATCCGGGAAGCGAATAATAATATGGTCTTCATCATGCTCAACGATTAACAGTCCGCGCTCAATTTCATCAGTGAAGTTGGTTTGAAGGCGGTTACCCAGGGTGTCCAGCTGATTTTCAGCCCCGGTGTTTTCAGTCGTTGGAGGTTCAGGCCGAATGGGTTCAATAATGTTTTCAGTACGTGGTGGATTATCAACCGGAATCAGGTTCAAGGGGTTCATCATCTGAAAGCCGAAAGCATCCTGCAAAGCCATGGAAATGGCGCGAAAACGCTCTTGCTCCATGGTAGAAAACGACAGGATCAACACGAAAAACACCAGCAGCAGCGTCATCATGTCTGCAAAAGTCACCATCCATTTCGGGACTGGTGCATCTTTACTTTCCTTTTTTTTACGCTTCTGCTTCATCATGAGTGGTCAGTATCCCCGGGCCTACTCGACTTCTTCATTCATGTTGACAGTACCACGCTGGTACTCAGGCAAATAGGTTTCCAGCAGCTCGTCCAGTACTTGAGGGTTCATACCGTTGTAGATCCCCATCACCGAATCAATAATCAGCTCCATGTTGTTGCTTAACTCTTCACCCTTGAGTGCCAGTTTGTCGGCAATAGGCAGGAAAACCAACTGGGCCATTAAGGATCCATAAAAAGTCGTTAACAGGGCTATCGCCATACCTGGACCCAAGGCGGTGGGATCATCCAGGTTATTCAACATCGCAACCAGACCGACCAGCGTACCCAACATACCAAAAGCCGGACAAAGATCACCAAAGGCTCTGAAGACTCTTTCACCAATCGACTTACGATCTATGGTTAGGAGCATTTCTTTTTGCAGAACTTCCTGAATAAATTCTGGGGCACTACCATCCACACACATCTGCACCCCTTTCTGAAAGAAGGGGTTGTCAATAGGCTCATCCTCAAGACCCAAGAGGCCATTACGACGCGCAATGCGTGATAAGCGGTTAGCCAGGGCAATAATTTCGCGGGGGTTGTCATTACGCTCAAAAAAAGCAGTGGCAAAGCCTTCTTTGATACCAACCAGGTAGCTCTGAACTCTGAATTTGATCAAGGCTGCGGAGAAGGTGCCCCCCATAACCAACAGAATACCTGGCAGGTTAAAGAAAAGGCCTATGTCGGCAGCCGTGATGATAGCCAGAACAATAAGCGTAAAACCTAAGACCAGGCCAAGTAGTGTAGCAAGATCCATATTGCGATCCTTAATGAATGCAGCATTAATCAAAGAGTTGGCATACCGATGGGCAGGCACAGACCCATGTATGATAGCAGTCCTGAAGCTTTTTCACAGCCTCCAAACCCAGGCTTTTGCATTGCAACTTACCCAGACCTCTGAGAAAAAGCAATAACAGTTATCGTTTTATAAGCTTAAGTAGCCAGCTTCCATCTTCACATCGGCCAAGAATTTGATTTTTTTAGGAGTATTTTGCCGAGGTCAGGTTTTTGTTGTAGAGTTCAGCCTGTATAAGCAAACACTGATGATAGGAGAGTCAAAGATGTTTAAAAAAGCAATTATTGCAGTAGCAGCAGGACTTTTAACAGCAACTTCCGTACAGGCTGATTATTTTGATCCCGAAGATGCCGTCAAATACCGCCAGGCTCTTTATCAGGTCATTAGCGCACAAGCCAGCGTTATGGGTGGCATGGTGCGTGGCGACCTGGATTTTGATGGTGAAGAAATCAATCAGCGTGCCCGCACTATTGCCCAGACCGCCCAGCTACTGCCTGAAACCTACTTCCCTGAAACTCGTGGCGTTGGCAACACTCGTATGCGTGATCGAGCCTGGAACAATATGGAAGACTTTCAAAGCAAGGGCGGAAATTTTCGTACAGCCCTGGAAGACCTGATTGAAGCTTCTTCTCAATCAGACTTTGATTCTTCCAAGGCACGCTCTGCTGTTGGTGCTCTGGTTCAAAGTTGTCGCAGTTGTCACGATGATTATCGTGCCCGCTAAGCCTTATTAAGGAGGCTTCGGCCTCCTTAATTATTTGACGACAGGAAAACTCCGCTCAGAACCAGTAAAAAAGCCAGATGACCGGTAGAACAGCCAGAGTCAGAGCAACCAGAAAACGCAGCCAGGGAAAGCGAAGCGGCTCTTGTTGCAAAAGGTCAGCTGGCTTCTTCGCTGGCTTTTTTTGGCCTGTCAGCATGGCTTTTACCAAGCCTTCCCCTCTCAGCTTGTAGACGAGTATCGCCAAGAGGTGTAAGGCGATCAAAGCCAGCAGATAATCAAAAAAGATGTGATGCCAGTCCGTCATCCACCCTGAAGTGGAACGGGAGACTTGATCATAAAGGGGCCCCGGGAAAAGAAAGTCATCAATAAACAGTCCTGTCATCAGTTGAAACCCCAATGCACCCAAAAGTACCAGTACCATGAGCCCACCCAGTGGATTATGACTGAGGTAAAGCGGCTTATTTTTGGAAAAAAAAGCAGTTAAATACTGCCATACTGCTTTTGGACGAGGTAAAAAATGCCGAAACCGCGCATAGGGTGTTCCTATAAAACCCCAGATGATTCTATAAAACAGCAAAACCATAAGTAGCTGCGCGAAAAGCATATGGTTTTCGGTATCAAGTCGCGTATACCAAAGCGCAAAAATGACCAAGGGCAAAGACCAGTGAAATACCCTTATCGACCAATCCCAGACTTTGATATTCTGGGCATCTTGCTGATCATTCATTAATGAGCTACTCCTAATTAAAGTCAGGTTGCTCACTTTACACCAAGAGGAATACAAGATGAACCGTGATTTGGCTGCCATGCGTCGCAACTATGCCAAGGAACCTCTCACAGAGCAGAAAGCCGGTGACTGTCCTTTTGCACTTTTTACCCAGTGGCTTTCAGATGCCATGCAAAGTGAAACCCTGGACCCTAATGCCATGACCCTGGCTACTGTTGATACCAGCGGACAACCGAAAGCAAGAACCCTATTATTGAAAGGTTTCTCAAAAGAAAAAGGCTGGGTTTTCTATACCAACTATGAAAGCGACAAGGGCAGCGAACTGGCCCATAACCCCAAATGCAGCTTGCTGTTCTGGTGGGAAAACCTGGAACGCCAAGTGAGGATTGAAGGCCAGGTACAAAAGCTTTCTGAACAGGAATCTGATGCCTACTACAGCAGCCGCCCCCGTGACAGTCAATTAGGGGCCTGGGTTTCTGAACAAAGTCAGATCATTGAAAATCGTGAAGTCATGGAAGAGCGTCAAGCTATTTTGGAAGAACAATACCAGGGCATAGACGCCCTACCCCGTCCTCCTCACTGGGGTGGCTATCAACTCAGGCCTACCAGCATTGAGTTTTGGCAAGGGCAACCCAGCCGACTCCATGACCGTATTCGGTTTAGGTATGAAGACGGCGAATGGATCATGGAAAGGCTGGCTCCCTGACCCTTCAGGAACTTAAAAAACAGGGTTCTGTAACCTATGGCGCTGCCAATCACTGGTTGGTTCATTCAGTGGTAAGACAGCGTCTATAACCTGCTCTTCAAGATTATAAGTACACTTAAAACCCAGGTGCTTCATCAATCCACGCATGGGGTGATTCTCAACCATAATTTTACCCACCATTTCCAGCGTTCCCACACTTTTGCTATAACTGATGAGTTTATTCATCAGCAGTGAACCCAGCCCCAAGCCCTGCAAATCATCTCGAATAATGACCGAAAACTCGGTACGTATATTGTCGGCATCTGTCCAGATTCTGGATACACCTAAAATTTCTTTACTACCGTCTTCAAGGGTTTCTTCAGCAATAAAAGCCATTTGGCGGTCATAATTGATCTGGGTTAAGAGTGATAAATCCCGCTTGGTTAAATCTGCTTTGTTATGGAAATAGCGGAAGCGGATACTTTCTTCAGATAAACGGCTATGAAAACTCAGTAGTGCAACCGAGTCTTCGCCTCGAATTGGACGTACTTCAATCACTCGGCCATCTTTGAGTGCAACCTCGGTCCGCAAGTCTTCTGGATAAGGCATAATTGCATGGTAGGCTGGCTCTCCAAGATCACACTGTACATCAATAGCCAGCAGTTCATTGCGGTTAAGCAGAAGCGGATTGATTTCCAAACCCTTGATCAAGGGTAAATCAGAACACAGCTGAGAAAGCTTAACCAACAACTGACAAATACGATCCAGGTCTTCTTCCGCACGATTACTGTGCTCCATAATCAAACGCCCTGCATGCGTACGACCAACCAGATCTCTGGCCAGAGTCATGTTCAAAGGTGGCAAGGCAATTTGGCGATCAAAGAGAATATTGACCTTATAGCCACCAATACCAAACAAAATAACCGGGCCAAAAACAGCGTCTCGGGTAAAACCCAGGTTCAGCTGCATGGAATGCTTGCCACGCTGCATAGCTTGCAACACATAAGAGTAAAAAGGGCTTTTCGGAAATTTCTCAGCACGCTTAGCTTCTAAACGCTCTGCACCTAGACGCACATCCTCAGGTGTTTCCAAATCCTGTAACAAGCCTGCTGAAAGCTTGTGAGGATGTTTACGATAAACAAAAGGGTAGCAATTGTTAGCATGGTTGATTTTCAGTGCCTTACTGCCACTCAGGGAGGCTGCCATAGAGGCAGCTTCATCGGGTGTTTGCGGATAGTAGGTTTCAGCCATCTCTATCCCATAGGCTTTCAAAAGCTCATTGGTTTCCTGGTGGTTCAGGTGATCCCGCCCACTGGCTGAAATTTCAGCGACTAGATTCCTGGCCCGCTGACGTGCTTGCTTAGAGGTTTCAAAAGGCAGGCTTGGCGGCGTTTCCTGTAACAGCCTTTGGTTGCGCTGATAGTTCACCAGATGCATAAATGCCTGGACGGCTTTTTCAGGTGACAGGTAGGTAGGAATACCTGCCAGATTAAACTCATGGCGGGCAGGAAATGCATGGTCCAGTCCCATCCAACTGGTCAGCAGATTACGCTTATAGTTTTTCCGGTTTGCAATAACTGCCAAAGCAGTAGCTTCACTTGGAGCCAGGCGGGTGGGTGCATGCACTACCAATACAGCATCAACTCCAGGATCAGCGGAAACCAGTTGAATAGCATCTACAAACTGCTGAGGAGTTGCACCTCCTCCAATATCTAATGGGTTAATACGGTAATCATCACTTGGCAACCATTCTCGTAGCTTCTGACGGGTTTCATCACTCAGTTCAGCTAAGCGCCCTCCCTGGTGAATTAGCCTATCTACAGCAAGCATACTGGGACCCAGACCGTTACTGACAATCGCTAGACGATCTCCACGCACCGGGCGCATCCGGGTCAGAGTTTCCAAAGCATCAAAAAGCTCTTCACTATTATCAACACGAACCACACCGGCTCGTGAAAAAGCCGCATTGTAAACCGGATCACGATTAGGAATGCCTGGAGTAATCAACAAAGGATCACCCTGGGCTTCGGGTGTACGGCCTGACTTAATGGCCAGTACCAGTTTATTACGGGAAGCTTCACGAACTGCCGTCATAAAATGTCTGGAATCAGGCACATGCTCCAAATGCAGTAAAATCGCCTGAGCATTTGAAAAGCGATTAATGTAATCAATAACATCGGCCAAACGCACATCGACACTATCACCTAGAGTGATCAAATGTGAGAAGCCTATGCCTCGGCCATTGGCCCAATCGATAATGGCATTACCCAGCATCCCGGATTGGCCAATATAGGCCACCTTGCCAGCTTTAATATTTTGCGGGGCATAGCTGGCATTTAATTTACGACCAGGTACCAAAATCCCCATACATTCCGGTCCCATAACCCGAATGGCTGAGGATTGAGCGGCTTCAAGAAGCTTTTGCTTATAATTGGTCTGCCGGTGACCCTGATTGGAAGTCAGCACCAAGGCTGCTTTAACCCCAAAACGGCCCAGCTCTTCGACCACCCCCGGAGCAGCAGCAGCTGGTGTACAAACAACGGCCAAATCGGGAATTTCAGGTAATTTTTGAATGGAACGATAAACGTCGCAACCATGAACCTGCTGATATTTTTTAGGATTAACCACCCAAACTCTTCCTGGAAAACCGGCATCCTTCAGATTGGCAACCACCTGCCCACCTAAACTGAAGTTTTTTTCTGAAGCACCGATGACCGCCAGGGTGTTGGGTTCAAAAAAATACTTTAAAAAGCGCGTACTCATGACCCTCTCCTTAGCAAAAACCAAAAGACCGACAAACACTTGCAAAGATTACGACGTTTGCCCAGTATCCATTAAACAGCCGCAAGTTTAAACTGTATAAAAACAAAGGGTGGCTCTGACATGATTACATCTTTCATCACTCATCAGGATTGTTCGTTGCATGATATGGGGCCCTGGCACCCAGAGAACCCTTTGCGCCTGAATGCCATTATCGACCAACTAAAACTCAGTGGGCTTATGAATCAATTGATTCAATACAAGGCGCGCCCTGTTACTGAAGAACAGCTCTATCGGGCCCATCCCAAAGCCCATGTGCGTTCACTCCAGCTTAGTCAACCTAGCGAGGGTTTTACACCTCTAGAAGAAGAAACCCTGTTGGCACCCCGTTCACTGGAAGCAGCCTCACTAGCGGCAGGTGCCGTCATTCGTGGCGTTGATCAAATTTTCAAAAACCAAGCTGATAATGTTTTTTGTGCCGTCCGCCCACCAGGGCACCATGCAGAAAGAGTAGAAAGCATGGGCTTTTGTTTTTACAACAATGTTGCCCTGGGTGCTTTACATGCTTTAGAGCACCATGGTTTGGAGCGAGTGGCTATCGTTGATTTCGATGTTCATCATGGCAATGGCACAGTCGATATCTTTCGCAATGACCCCCGTGTTCTAGTCTGCTCCAGCTTTCAACACCCTTTTTATCCTTGGCGTTATGCTGACCATCAGGGAGAAAATATCATCAACACCCCACTTGAAGCGCATACTGCTAGCAAGGGGTTTCGTAAAGCTATTGAACAGAGCTGGCTGCCGGCTATACAAAATTTCCGACCACAACTGATTTTGATTTCTGCTGGTTTTGATGCCCACCGTGAAGACCCCATGGGTGAGCTGAATCTAGAAGATGATGACTACTACTGGGTAACCCAATTACTGATGGATTTAGCCGACACCTATACAGAGGGCCACTTGGTTTCAGTCCTTGAAGGTGGTTATGACTTAAATGCCCTCGCCCGCTCTGTTCATCGACACCTTGAAGCGCTGCAAAAACTATAAAAGGATAGCCTGTCTGGGGTATAGTGTAGGCCCAGAATAAACCCGGTTATCAATTTCTGCAGGAGTTCAAGCGGTGATCCCAGCACCACTGAAGGACAAACTTAACCAGTGTAAAACTCTACCCTCCTTACCCGCTGTAGTTGTCGAGGTGATCGAGCTGGCACGCCTGCCTAATACAGGCAGCAAAGAGCTCGCTGAACTCCTCTCGCAAGACCCTTCCATCAGCGCCAAGATTCTGGCAACAGCTAATTCTGCTATCTATGGCGGCAAGGACATTTCTGGGCTCCAACAAGCAATTAACCGTATTGGGGTTGAAGGTGCTCTTTCTTTATCCCTGAGTTTTGGCTTGGCCATGCACAGGGGTGCTAAAAATGGGATGGATCTGGATTACTTCTGGAAACGTTCGCTGATTAGCGGGCTAGCTGTTCGTGAAATTTATAAACTAACCGGGCTCAGCTTTGAAGTGGAAAGTGTTTATTTAGCGGCACTTCTACAGGATATCGGCATGCTGGCTCTGAATGAACTGGATCCAGACATCTATGGGGTTATTTTTCACAGTGCCCGCTCCCACCGACAGCTAACTTCTTTTGAAGAAAGAGAATACACCTCCAACCACGCAGCTATAGGCGCCTGGCTGGGACAAACCTGGGGCTTGCCTGATAAATACACAGACATGATTGCAGACAGCCACCGACTGCCCAAGGAGGTTCCTGAAGATAACCTGAATGTCAGAGTCCTCGCCCTTTCCGGACTGCTTGCTGACCCCTGGTTATCCGGTAACAAGGAAATGTCCATGACCTTGGCGTACCAGGCAGCTCAGGACTACCTAAAGATGGATGAGCAGGGCTTTTCTCATTTACTGTTAAGGCTTCAGGATCAACTACCTAATATTAGCCGTCTATTTGATATTCAAGCGCCTAATAAAATCGATACCTTCAATCTTCTGCAGGATGCCAAACACCTGTTAGTAGAGCGCAATCTGCGCATGATGCAAAAACTGGCTGAACAGCAAAGTGAAATTGAACAGCTGAAAAAAAACTCAGCTCGCCTGCAAGAACAGCTGAAACGCGATCCTCTCACGCAAATCTATAATCGCCAATATACCGAGCAGAAGCTTGATAAATACTTTCACGCTACCGCTAAAACCGGCTCTTGTCTGGCGGTAGTCTTCATTGACCTGGATTATTTTAAAATCCTGAATGATCAACACGGCCATGCGGTGGGTGATTCGGCGCTCAAAGCCTTTGCCGCAGCGCTTGAACAGGAGCTTGGCAGTGGTAACCTTGCCGGTCGTTATGGAGGTGAAGAGTTCGTTGCACTCATGCCTGGTCATGCTCAGGAAGGAGCCCTTGAATTCGCACGCCGCCTTCAAGAGTACTTGGCCTCAACACCACTACTCAGCCATAACAAGGAAGATATCTATATTTCTGCATCCATGGGTATCGCTATCCATGCACCTCATGGCAAGAACCCAGCGGAAATCTTTGCAGACCCTGATTCCCTTCTTGATGCTGCTGATAAGGCCATGTATTCGGCCAAGCGAACTGGCAGGAATCAGATTTTGTTGTTTAACAGCCAGGGTGGCCACACCCAACTGGATGACTAAGACCCCATCCCTAAAGATAAAAAAAGCCACTCCAAGGAGTGGCTTTTTACTGAACAACTCAGCTTAGGTTTCATCAGCGGGGGCATAAGAACCATCTTCACGATGCTTCTCCGTACCCGTAATAGCCGGATAGAAAACACAAGCCAGTGTCATGGTTTTGCTGGCACGCAGCAGATGCTGATCATGTTTGTCCAGTACATAGACATCACCTGGCTTGATAGGCCAGATTTTACCATCGGCAACTGTTTCCACTTCACCCTCACCCTCAATGCAATAGACTGTTTCCAGGTGATGCTTGTAGTGAATGGGCGTCTCGGTACCTTCATAGATACGCGTAATATGAAAAGAGTGGTTCATATTATCGTCGGCCAACACCAAGCGGGTGCTGTCCCAGTTACCATTTTCGGCCACTACAAAGCGGTCGGTTTTGCGGGCTTCTTCAAGATTACGTACGATCATCGCACAACTCCTCAGGCTTTTTTGGCCAGCTCTTGTTTTAGAACTTTCTCAACGATATCCAAGCCCTGATTCAATTCATCATCAGTGATCAGCAGTGAACACAGGCATTTGACAACCTGTCCGGAATGGCCACAGGTTTCAATCACCAGACCCTGCTCAAAACAGCCGGCAACGATATGATCGGCCATATCACCGTCAACCACATCCAGGCCACGCATTAAACCACGACCACGCTCTTCAGCACCTTCAATGCCTGCTTCGTGACACATGCGGGCCATCTGCTTAAAGCGATGCTCAACAATTTTACCCTTACGCTGCACATCTTTTGCCAGGCTGTCATTTGTCCAGTACTCGCGCATGGCTGCTGTGGAAGTAACAAAAGCCAGATTATTACCACGGAAGGTACCGTTATATTCGCCAGGCTTCCACTGATCAAGGTCACGACGCATAAAGACAGCAGCAAAGGGCAGACCATAGCCTGACAGGGATTTAGAAGTAGTAACGATATCAGGTTTCAGGCCCGCTTCTTCAAAACTGAAGTAGGCACCGGTACGACCGCAGCCAGACTGGATATCATCAACAATCAGTAGAATATCGTGCTTCTTACAAATAGCTTCAATGCCTTGCAGCCATTTTGTGGAAGCAACATTGATCCCACCTTCACCTTGAACCGTTTCCAGCAGGATAGCTGCAGGATAATCCACACCACTGGAGCTGTCCGTCAAGGTTTTCTCAAGAAACTCAAGACTGGAAGAATCCCCTTCCATATAGCCGCAGTAGGGCATGAAAGATACACCCTGCGTAGGTACCGCAGCAGCATGGCGGAACTTACTGTTAGCCGTGGTTGCCAGAGCGCCCAGCGTTACACCATGGAAAGCATTGGTAAAAGAAACGATATTAGTGCGGCCAGTCACATTCCGGGCAATCCGCAAGGCAGCCTCTATCGCATTAGTACCTGTGGGGCCACAGAATTGAACCTTGTAGTCCAAACCCCGTGGTTTGAAAATAACTTCTTCGAGGGTTTCCAGGAATTCACGCTTGGCGGAAGTCCACATATCCAGACCATGGGTGATGCCATCATCTGTCAGATAATCAACCAGTACTTTTTTCAACTTTGGGTTATTGTGACCGTAGTTGAGAGTACCTGCACCCGCCAGAAAATCTATGTATTCACGATCATTTTCATCGTACAGCTTGGCACCACGGGCGCGGGTGAATACGGTAGGAAAAGAGCGACTATAGGTACGCACTTCCGATTCAAGACGTTCCAGTGATTCAGAATTCACTTGGTTGTTGCTCATGGTTAGTCACCTGTCGTTTTGAAAAATGTTAAGTGTCAGCTCAAGAAAAAATTAACCGGCTGGAGTAAAAGGCCCTATTTGAACCAGCATTTCTGGCTCATGGTCGCCTCCCAGCTGCTCACTGGTAAACATGACCTGGTTATTTAGCTCAGCTTTGCGGTCACGTGCAAAAGCACGAAACAGCCCCCAAGAGGCCTGGTTATCCGGAGTAATAGTGGTTTCCAGAAAGCGCACTTGTTTACAGGCATCACCAGCAAGTACGGCATCCATCAGTTGGCGCGCCATACCCTGTCCACGCAGTTCATCACCCACTGCAACCTGCCACAAAAAGAAGGTGTCAGGAGCACCAGGTTTGATATAGCCAGAAAGAAAACCGCATACCTTACCCTTGAATTCAGCAACCACACAGGTTTCTGCAAAGTGAGTGGCTTGCAGTAAATAAAGGTAAGCAGAGTTTAAATCCAGAGGGGGGCAGCTCTTGATGAGCTGATGTATCGGGTAGCCATCGTCAACGACGGGCTTACGTATAATTGGCGTATTTGTATCCATTGAGTTATCGGTCTCTGTCCAAGATGGTGCTTAGTTTACTGAGCTAAGCACCAAAAATCAAATTTAGGGTTATCAAAAACAGCCTTAACGATAACTTTAAATTATGGTTAAGGGGTAAAAAATCCTAATGGCGAGTAATGCTGCGCAGGGTAACCAGCTCCTCAGCCGAAGTAGGATGAATACCTATAGTGGCGTCAAAATCTGCTTTGGTCAGCCCGGCTTTAACGGCAATTGCAATGCCTTGAATCAGTTCACCGGCATCGGGCCCAACGACATGGCAACCAACAACCTGGTCACTTTGATCATCAACAACCAGCTTCATTAAAGAACGGCTGGGATTGCCTGCCAAGGTATTGCGCATAGGTTTGAAGCTGGTCGTATAAATACGCACCTTTTCAAACCTCTGCCTTGCTTCTTCTTCACTCAGCCCAACCGTACCTATATTGGGGTGACAGAAAACGGCAGTGGCTATATCAGAATAGTCCAACTTACGCTTTTCTTCCCCGCTATAGAGATTATGAACCAAGGTCATGGCTTCTGCTAAAGCAACTGGTGTCAGTTGAGGACCGCCGGTGACATCACCCAGCGCAAAGATATTCGGAACCTGGGTAGTAAAGCTTTCATCAACTGGGATTTCCCCTGCCGCATTAGGCTGGATACCTACCTTTTCCAAGCCTAGCCCCTGGACATTGCCCCGGCGTCCTGTCGCGCAAAGTACGGCATCCACTTCCAGTGTTCGCCCATCATTGAGGGAAACCTGCAAAGCATTGAGGTGGCGATCTATCCGTAAAATTTCACGACCAACCAGGAAGTTAATTCCATGTTGTTGCATTTCTTCCTGAACAAAACTGCGAACTTCTTCATCAAAGCCACGAAGCACCTTGTCGCCTCGGTAGACCAAAGCCGTTTCAGCGCCAAGGCCTTTGAAAATAGAAGCAAACTCCACAGCAATATAGCCGCCTCCATAAACCAGGAAGCGCTTGGGAAATTCGGGAAGATTAAAGACTTCATTAGAAGTCAGGCAAAGTTCAGAACCAGGAAAATCAGGGATATAAGGCCAGGAACCTGTTGCTATCAAGAGACGCTCAGCCGTGTAGGTTGCTTCACCCACTTGAACTTCATGTTTGGAAAGGATTTTGCCGCGACCCTCAATACGCTGCACACCACTACCTTCAAGCAGACGGTTATAAACACCATTAAGGCGAAGAATTTCTTTTTTCTGGTTGTCTCTCAAGGTTGGCCAGTTAAAAACAGGCTTCTCCAATTGCCAACCATAGCCAGCTGCATCTGCAAAATCTTCAGAAAAATGAGCGGCATAGGAGTAAAGCTTTTTGGGAACACAGCCGACATTAACACAGGTTCCACCCCAATAGCGGTCTTCAATAATACCAACCTTAACACCTCTACCCGCAGCCATACGGGCAGCACGGACACCGCCTGAGCCGGCACCTATGACCAGCAATTCAAAATCATATTTTGGCATTCAGCTCTCTCATTATTTTAAACAATGGATGGATTTTCTACTCTATTAACGATAACGAAAAGTATTATGACACTGCCTGCAACTCTGAGCAGTGCGATCGATCAGACGTCCGGCATCAGTCAGCCGTTCTTGTTCAAGCAATTCGTGAATTTCTTCAAGGTTATCGGTGAATTGATTCAGCAAAAAGTCATAGCGATCTTTTCTGTCCCAGATCTGAGGACGCGCCCGGCTTTGCGGAAACTGCTCTCTTGGCGAGGGCTCTTCAAAGAGACCCGGCAAACGGTAGGCATGTCGAATCAGTTGATCAGAATACTCCATGGCACCCTTATGATCTTCACTTCGCATATTAACCACTTTAAAGCGTAGTGCTTTGAAAAGACGGTCAATTTCGTCAAAGGTTTCGATTCGCAAATCAACATCTTCAGATAAGCTGCCCGCATGCATGGGCAAACTCAAACCCAAGGTTAAGATAAGCGCAGCCCCCAGAGGCAGCCACTTTTTGTTTTGCATTGCTTGTTTCTCCATTCAATCAGGCTAGCAGTTAATTGACACGCCGTAGTTTGATACCCCATAACAATGTTGGGTTCAATCGAGGTAGACTTTGGGGGTTAACACCAGCGACCACATTGTAAGAAAATTCACTGGTATCTCTTTGCTGCATACGCATAAAGAGCTGACCATGACTATCCATAAAGCTGGTTACTTTTGGCGCCCGTGTATCCTTGGTTCTTTCAATGACGATAGCCACTTCGCCATTACGCAGGCGGACACTGGCTCCCGGTGGGTAAAGGCCCAGTTCACTCAAAAAAACCTGGCTCAACTTGGGGTCAAACTGTTTGCCCCTTGCCAAAAAAATCGACCTCAAGCTTTGCTGAGCGCTTAAACCAGGGCGGTAAGGACGACCTGTTACCAAGGCAGCATAAACATCGCCCAATGCCAGAATCCGGGCTTCCGGACGGATTTTTACGCCCTTGAGTCCTTTCGGATAGCCCTTGCCATCCGTTTTTTCATGATGTTGGTAAACAATCTGCAGCCAAAGGCGATCCATTACACCGGCTTTACTCAACAGCTTCACCCCTTCCAAAGGATGCTCTTCTACCTGGGCGCGTTGCTGTTTACTCAAGGGCTCTTTTTGGGCGTGCAGACGCATTTGGTAAGCATTCATGCCAATGTTCTGTGTTAAAGAAGCAGCCAACATGGAAAGCTGAATGGGTTGAGGTACCTTGAGCGTTTTGGCAACGAGAGCGGCAATGATGGTGACATGCAGAGGGTGTTGAATAATGTAAGGATGCTCGCTGCTCATATGAACCGCACCCAGAACGGCATCCGCATTGAGTTCAATCAGCCCTTGAACCTGGGTTGCCAGGGCATAGCAACGTTTTTCAACCTGGCCCGGTCGGGCTTTGTCTTCTTCAATCAACTCAAAAAGCTGCTTTAACTGATAGCCCAGCTCATCCAGCTCACTAAAAGGGTTGGTCGCCTGATCAAAGAGAACCGGCTGAGGCTCCGTTGGATCAGGCGCTGTTTCACCGGAAGCATCCGAGGCTTTCTTTTCTCTGTGCCGATAGCCTTTGCTTAACAGATTATCCAGTTTGCGCTGGTTATCCACCTGAGAGCCTTCGCGCATGAGCAGCTGCCCTGCTTCTGTGTACACCGTCCAGGGCAATTCCATACCCAGCTCTAGTTCCTCCTCTTCGAGGGGGTAGAGCTCTTGGTTATTATCAATAAGCATTGGTATTTGGGCTCTGGTCTTTCAATTATTTTGCTGGCGTTGGGCATCTTGCCAGGCTTCCAGGCTGGGATAGCCTTGTTCTAAAGCACGCTCTTCTAAGATAACGGTATAACGACCTATAAATGCAAAAAGTGCAATCACCAATAAACAAACAGTTAAGGCAACATGCAGTAAGAAAACGGGCGGAAGCTTTAAGCGTTTAATCAGAAACTGTCGGCTCGGTGGCCACCAAAGAAAGCCAATCAAGGCCAAGGACACTCCGGTTAAAAAGTAAAAACCACTCAGCCAAAACCCGCTAAGAATCAGTGAGCAGCCCAAGAGCCAGCTCCAAGTTGTTGTCAGCTTTCCGTCCATCCCTTTACCCTTCATATGGATACTTAGGAAATGCTACCCTTATCCATCATCAAGTCAACCGAGAGCCTACCTTGAAAACCACGATTCCCGTCACAGATTTGCAAAATCGTCTCAAAATTGCTGAAAAACTTGCTCTCCAGGCAGGGCAAATGCTCATGCAAGCCAGAAATAGCGGGCGGTTTAAAAGTAATTACAAGGCTCACCAGGAGCTGGTCACCTCTACTGACGAGGAAATAGATACCTGGCTGGTGACTCGCCTCAAGGCAGCCTTCCCTGATGATCAAATTCTCAGTGAAGAAGGAAATACCGAAAGTGCGACTGCTGAACAGGCGGCGGCTTTATGGATTCTTGACCCCATCGATGGCACCGTCAATTTTGCACACGGCCAACCCCATGTTGCTATTTCGATTGGCTTGTACGCCTATGGAGTGCCCCAGCTCGGCGTAGTACACAGCCCTTTTCTGAAAGAAACCTTTGTTGCTTTACGGGGCCAAGGAGCCATGAAAAACAATCAACCTATCAGTGTTAGTGGCCTTCAAGAATTAAGGCCAGCCCTGATTGCAACCGGCTTTCCCTATGACAAAACCCAATTGGCACCCTTAATTCGTCGGTTGGAAAGAGTTCTACCCAAGTGCCAGGATTTACGCCGTTGTGGATCGGCCGCTTTGGATATTTGCCATGTCGCTGATGGCTCTCTGGATGGCTATTATGAAAGCCTGAGCTTGTGGGACTTTGCAGCAGCAGTTTTGATTGCTGAAGAAGCGGGCGCTCAACTGAGCCACCTCTATAGCAGTGCTTTAAGCTTTTATTTGGATACACGTGACTGGGTCATTACCACCCCCGCCATTCATGAGCCGTTAAAAGCACTACTGCTTGAAGCTGATCAAAGCAACTAATTAGACAGGTTCACCAAAAGGGGTCCGCCTGCGATCCTGGATAAAGGGCTGGAAGCGCTCGGGGTAGTCGGTAAAAATTCCTGTTGCGCCCCAGGCAAAGTATTTTTCGCTCTGCCTTTTGGAGTTAACGGTATAAATATAAACTTCACGACCTTGAGCACGCACTTCTTCAATTTGACTACGCCTTAACCAAGAGGTGCTGAGGTGGACTGAAGCGGCTTCCAGGTCTTTGGCTTTTTGTAGCCAGTTTTTAGGCAGTTTTTCCCAGAGGCAACCACGAGGAATTTGTGGCAGCAAGCGCTGGGCTTCATAGAGCACATCCATGCTGAAGCTGGAGATCAAAAGCGGTAGGCCTGGAAAGTTTTTTAGCTCTCGAACAGCCAATTGCAGCGTCAATAAATCCTTGTCCGGGCTGGTGGGTTTGATTTCCAGATTCAACCCCAGCCCTAACTGTTGAATCCGCTCCAGGGCCGATGCCAGGGTCGCCAAAGGTTGACTGGTTCCACCCTTCACTTTTCTTGGCGAGAGTACACGAATCTTGCCCAGTGCATTAAAATCCAGTTTTTCGATCTGGCCCCGGCCATTACTCAACTTGTTCAACCAGGCATCATGAAACAAAATAGGAACCTGGTCACGTGTCAGCATGACATCCAGTTCTACCCAACGAACCCCCAGTTCAGCGGCCAGCTCGATGGATTGCAGGGTGTTTTCAGGGGCCAACCCCCTGGCACCTCGGTGCCCAATGATTGCTGACATTAACATAAGAAAGCCTTATCAATAAGAATGCTTGCCAGGAGGCAACTATGGCTCGACCCTTGGTCGCTGAAATCAACCTCAAAGCCCTACGCCACAATTATCAGCTGGCCTGCCAGCAATCTGCAAGGGATCAAGCGCTTGCCGTTATTAAAGCAGATGCCTATGGGCATGGTGCCATTCAAGTCGCCAAAGCTCTGGAAGATATGGCCCCTGCCTTTGCTGTGGCTGCAATTGAAGAAGCAGAAACCCTGGTTGCTGCTGGAATCAAGCAGCCTATCGTATTGCTAGAAGGCTTTTTCTCAGCAGATGAACTCCCATTGATTCATCAACGGGGCTATCCCCTGGTTATTCATTCATCTTGGCAGGTGGATGCTTTGTCGTTGTTTTTCAAGCAGGATAACCAGGATCAGATTAATCCCTTGCAGATTTGGCTGAAAGTGGACACAGGGATGCATCGCCTGGGCTTTGCTCCCGACCAAGCCGTGCAAGTTCACACCCTTCTGAAACAGCAGCCCTGGGTGAAAGAAATTATTCTCACCAGTCATTTGGCTTGCGCAGATGATCTCAACAACCCTTTCACCCAACAGCAACTCAGCACTCTTTTTCGCTTAAAAAACCAACTGGGCACTCCTGTCAGCCTCGCCAACTCCCCCGCAACCCTCGGCTGGCCCTCAGCTTGTGAAGGCTGGTTAAGGCCGGGAATTATGCTTTATGGCGCCTCTCCTCTAAAACCCGGACATCCACTGGGCGATCAGCTCCAAACGGTCATGACGCTAAAAAGCCGCCTGATCAGTGTTCGACAAATAGCTGCTGGGGAAAAGGTGGGTTATGGAGGGCGCTTTGTTGCCAAGAAGCCCACTCAAATCGGTGTCGTTGCCTGCGGTTATGGTGATGGCTACCCTCGCCAAGCGGTTGATGGCACGCCAGTTGGTGTTCGAGGTCAGGTATGTCAACTTGCTGGCCGGGTGTCTATGGACATGATGACTGTTGACCTGGGCAACCTGGATAATCCCCAACCGGGTGATGAAGTCGAGCTTTGGGGCCCTCAAATTGATGTCAATGAAGTTGCAAACCACTGCGATACCATTAGCTATACACTTCTAACGGGCCTACTCCCCCGTGTTAAACGCCTTTATATTTAAGGAAAGTAAGCATGACTGAAACCCTGGAAAGAATCGGTTTTATTGGCCTGGGGCTGATGGGAGCCCCGATGTGCCAACGTCTTTTAAGCCATGGATTTACATTAAATGTCTGGAACCGTACCGCCAGCAAAGCCGATGCTCTCCTTGCTGCCGGCGCCCAGTTACAACCCAGCCCTGCGGAGTTGGTTCGTACCAGCCAGGTTATTGGCCTTTGTGTGACCGATACTGACAGTGTTGAAGCCTTGCTCAACCAACCGGAAGGCCTGCTCGCAGGACTTGAAAAAGGTCAAGTCATCGTGGATTTTTCAAGTATCTCACCCAAAGCCACACGCCGCTTTGCTGAACAGGTGGCACTCAAAGGTGCCGAATGGGTGGATGCCCCCGTTTCAGGTGGCGTGCCCGGCGCTGAACAGGGCCAGCTAGCCATTATGTGCGGTGGCAACCAGGCCACGATAGAACGCCTTGAACCTTTTTTTGCACCTCTGGCCCGTCAAGTCACCCGTGTTGGTGAAACAGGAAGTGGCCAGGTTGCCAAAATTGGTAATCAAATGCTGGTCAGCTGCAACGCTCTCGTCATCGCAGAAATGCTTGCCCTAGCCGAAGCAGCCGGTATTGAAGCAGAACAGCTCCCTAAAGCCTTTGCGGGTGGCTTTGCTGACTCCCTGCCTTTACAAATCCTGGCACCCAGAATGGCGGTCAGCGAATTCAGCAACCCTAAATGGACGGTTAAAACCCTGCTCAAGGACTTGCAGTTGGCTGCCGATCTTGCCAAGGAAGAAAATCAATCCACTCCTATGAGCAGTCTTGCGGCCCAGTTGATGCGGATGCAAGCAGCCCGTGGACGCTTGGAGGAAGACCCAGCGACCCTTGTTGACCTTTATCGACAGGAAAAACCATGAGCTCACTCGCTGCCAATATCACCCTGATGTTTCAGGATCTTCCTTTACTGGAACGAATTGCAGTTGCACGCAAACTAGGCTTTCAAGGTGTTGAGGTGCAATTCCCTTATACCGAATCTCCAGAAACCTGGCAAAAGGCTCTACACGCATCCCAGATGCCGTTAATTCTTTTCAACCTTCCGGCGGGTGATTTTATGCAGGGTGGTACTGGTTTAGCCTGTCACCCTGGAAAAGTAACTGAATTTCAGCAAGCTTTTGAAACCAGCCTGCCCTACATAGAAGCTCTGAAACCCCAAGTGATCAACCTACTTGCCGGGCGTAAACCAGAAGGCTATAGCCAAGAAGACTGCTTAACCCAACTGACTGAGAATCTTGTGTATGTGTGTCAGCAACTCAAACCCCACCCTCTCAAGGTAACCTGCGAACCCATCAATAATCTGGATCAACCAGGCTACCTACTGCCCCGAGTTAAAGACTGGCAAGACTTGGCAGCAAGGGTCAAACAAGACCATTTCGGCCTCCAACTGGACATCTATCATGCCGCGCGCATGGGTGATAACCCTGCTCAACTGATATTAGAAAATGCCAATCAGCTGGCTCATGTACAGTTTGCTGATTCACCGGGACGCAGTCATCCAGGAACAGGAAATCTTGACTGGATTGCAATCTGGGAAGCTTTAGCCAAAGTCCACTACCAAGGCTGGATGGCTGCTGAATATCCAGCAGGCCAACAGGATTCTTTTGATTGGATGCAGGCACTACCGGCTTTACCCTAATAAAATTAAGGGTTTTGTATGCAATCTATTACAAGCCTAGTCAGCAACTGCACCTAGGAGACGCTCGCCTAAATCCCTAATATAGAGTTTGAGCATTAGGCAAGGAAGTCAGCTCAACAGGCTAGAATCTCAACCTCGTTGAGAAGACTTATGTCTACGCCCCGCTTCGGCGGGGCGTTTCGCTTTCTGGCTCTAAAAAACCAACCTTTTATTTAGATAGCCGGACACAATGGCTAATTTAGTTTTTTTAGATTGGAAATCTTGCCGCATTTGAAGGAAACTAGTTGTATTAAAACCCATTCCTGAAAGAGGCTAAGAATGCACATTGTTATTTTTGGGCGCCCCGGCTGCCCCTTCTGTGTCCGCGCCAAAGACCTGGCAGAAAAACTGGAAACATCTCAGGGCGCGACCTATCGCTATGTAGACATCCAGGAAGAAGGCATTACCAAAGCAGACATGGAAAAAACGATCGGCAAGCCTGTAACTACCGTGCCTCAAATTTTTATTGATAAGCAGCACATTGGTGGTTATACCGAAATGGAAGCTCACGCCAGGCAAGAAGGCTGGGTTTAAGCATTCCCGCAGCATTATTCCAACTCGCTTATTCAAAAAAGCCTCGGCATCCAGCCGAGGCTTTTTTTATGTTAAACTCGCCTCTTTCCCAAGTTGACCCAAAAACATGCTCAGTTACCGTCACAGCTACCATGCAGGCAATTTTGCCGACCTTCTCAAACACCTGACTCTCATCTACCTGCTGGAATACCTCAACAAAAAAGACAAGCCTTATTGCTATCTGGATACCCATGCCGGTGCAGGTTTTTATGACCTCAAATCCACCCATGCCAGTAAAACGGCAGAAGCAGAAGAAGGTATTTGGCGTTTAAACGATCAACAACTTAAACATCCCCTACTAGTTCAGTACAGGGAACTGATTAGCCAACTCAACACGACCCCAACAACCCGTTACTACCCAGGGTCACCCAAAATAGCCAGCCTTTTACTGCGGTCAACCGATCGTTTACTACTGAACGAGCTTCACTCCAAAGATCACGAATCTCTGAAAGCCGTCATGCAAAACGACCGACGCTGCAAGCTTTTCCAGGAGGATGCCTTTACCCTGCTGAAAGCCAGCGTTCCTCTAAAAGAGAGACGAGGCCTCATTCTCATGGACCCCTCCTACGAGAAGAAAGAAGACTACGCACAGGTCATTAAAGCACTAGAAGCGGCCCATAAACGCTTTGCTACCGGCATCTATGCCATTTGGTATCCTGTTATTAGCCGCCAGGATACTGAGCGCTGGATCAATCAGCTGGCTCAAAAGCTTCCCAATATCTTAAGAATTGAACACTGCCCTCTACCAGATACCAGCGGCTTTGGAATGTCAGGCAGCGGCATGCTAGTCATTAACCCGCCCTATACCCTCCAGGATGACTTCAAGCCCTTACTAAGTGAGCTTGAAGAGCTGCTAAGGCAGGGCACACCAGGCAAGACCAAAATTCAACAATTAACTTGACCAGGGTTGCATTAGACTTTTTGTGCATCGCACAAAAAAATTCTTTTCATTAACATAATTTATCGTTAAGGTGGTCAAGCCTTAGTAATTTTTTATTCTCATGCGTAACAATTACGCGTCTTCCAAGCGATTCGAGGAAAAGACTATGTCCAGACCTTCCTATGTAGCCACAGCCGGTGGCTTCTGTATGGCTGGCAGTAGCCGTCCTGCTGTTCCTGTAGCAACTGCAGAAGCAGCAAGCAACCCAGTAGCTGGAACAGCAAAACCAGATCCAACCCTCAAGCCAGGATCAAAAACAACTCAGATCATCAAATAAGTCACCTGGCCACGACTTTTGGCAATTCCTGCCAGGAAGTCGTATAGGCAGGAGAACGCTTCTCCTGCCTAGCTTTCCAACCCGCCTCTTTCATCCCAACACCCAAGGTCACACTGCCTCTTCCCTGGCTTAGGTTAACTCTATCCATCACCTGCATCAGGCGCTCTCTTTTCAGGCGCTGGTTTTGCGTCTCAGAGGTTTCCAAAACGGATAGTTGAGCAGGCGAAGCATCAACCAGCTCCATCAAAAGCACTCCCGCTTTGTGGTAGTGATAACCCTCTCGCCACAAACGCCGCAACAACTTCCTTGCGGCTTCAAGCATTTCGGTGGTATCTGCCGTCGGCTGATCAAACTGATAGAGCAAGGTATCGCTATGCTGTGGACGGTCACTGCGAAAAGGATTGGTTCTCAGAAAAATACTAAAAGTTTTAACCAGGCTTTTCTGTTCACGTAACTTCTCGGCAGCTCGCTGAACATGATGCCTAAGGGCATCCAGAACTTCCTGCTGATTATCTGAGGCCCTTCCAAAACTGCGCGAAACGCGCAACTGCTTCTTAGCGGTTTCTTTGCCACTGCCATCATGGCAAGGCTGACCTTTCAGCTCCATTTGAATCCGGGCCAGGGTTACTGAAAAACGCTTGCGAAGCATAGCTTCTGGAGCCTCTCTTAGCTGCCAGGCGTTATCGATGCCTAAGCGTCTCAAACGCTCCGCCAAACGCTTACCTACTCCCCAAACTTCTTCAACAGGCGTTGCTTCCAGTAACTGACAGGTTGAATCTGCATCGGCATCCAAAACGCTGACTTTAGGGCCTTGCCGCTTCAGTTTTGCCTGACTATTCGCCAGCTTGGCTAGAGTTCGCGTCTGAGCAATGCCTACGCCTACTGGAAGATGCGCTTGCTGGGCTATAGCCTGCTCAATTTGACGCCCTTGCTCCAACAGTCCATCGGTAAAAAAACCAGAAAGCTCTACAAAGGACTCATCCACTGAATAGGGTTCTACTCGATCTGAAAAACAAGAAAGAATATCGTTAAGCCGACGATTCATGTCAGCGTAGAGCGTGAAATTAGAGCTTAAAAGCGCGATGCGATGACGACGTATCAAATGCTGGATCTTGTGGACCGGGGCCCCCATGGGCACACCCAGGGCTTTAAGTTCGTCACTACGGGCAATAATGCAGCCATCATTGTTTGACATGACACCAACAGGCCGGCCATGCAGCCGTGGAGAGAAAGCCCTTTCGCAACTGACAAAAAAGTTGGTGCCATCAACCAAGGCAACCCATTTGTTTCTTCTGGAAGAACCTGCCTGCTGAATGCTCATAGCGACCTCGACAAATGATATGATCTTTATACAGTATAGTTTTTTATACAGTAGTTTTGTCAAGTCTTATTCGGTTTCCTTGTTGCAAGGCTTCAGCTAGGCTAGGCAACTTATTTTCCTTGAACCCAAGTTAACAGGATGGCCTGTGCGAAAACCGAGTCGACAACTCATTGATCAACAAGAAGGCCCTTTCTTCTTAGCTTTAGGCGGCGCAGGAGAAATTGGAGCCAATCTTTATATTTACGGCAGTCAAGGCTACTGGTTGGCTGTTGATTGCGGCCAGGGCTTCCGTGCAACACCGGGCGGTGAAACACAAACGGTTGTTCCTGATCTGAAAGCACTTGAAGATAACGGTATAAATATTCAGGCTCTGCTTATTACGCATGCCCATGAGGATCATATAGGGGCCCTACCCTGGCTTAGCAAAAAGCTCAATTGCCCGATTTATGCCAGCCCTTTTTCCAGAGCGCTGATTGAAAAAAAGCTGGAATCCTCAAATCACCAACCTTCTTTGCAAACAATACGCCCACTAGTGACTTATAGCTTTGGGCCTTTCAAAGCCGAATGGATTCCTGTTACTCATTCAATACCTGAAGCTCATGGCATTTATTTACAGGCTGCCGGTCGCACCCTCTACCATACAGGCGACTGGAAGCTGGATGCCGAACCCCTGGTTGGCCATAAAACAGCTGTAGCTCGTCTTCAGGAAATAGGTCAACAAGGCCTCGATCTGGTAATCGGTGACTCCACCAATGCCCCCAACCCCGGCCATAGTGCATCTGAAGCCAGTGTCAAAGATAACCTCTACCAAGTGATTCAAAAGCTGCCCAACAGAGTCCTGGTCACCTGCTTTGCCAGCAATGTAGCGCGTTTAAGCAGCTTGGGAAAAATTGCACAAATGACTGGGCGCCAGCTGGTTGTCTTGGGTTTCAGTATGGAAAAATTTATTCGCCTGGGACGGCAGCTCAATTACCTGGATGACTTCCCCACCCTGATTCCAGCGAGAGACCTAGGATATTTACCACGCCAGGAGCAAATGATTCTTTGCACAGGTAGCCAGGGTGAGCCCAGAGCAGCTCTTGCACGCCTGGCCGCAGGAAGCCACCCCCACTTGGAACTTGAAGCCGAAGACCAGGTTATCTTTTCATCAAAAACCATTCCAGGCAATGAAGATGCAGTGGCCCGCCTTCATGCTCAACTGACGACTCGGAAAATTGACATCACCACCGAAGCCAATGCACCTATTCATGCCTCAGGACATCCCTATCAGGATGAAATACGACAACTCTATACCTGGCTGAAACCCAAGCATCTTCTCGCCATGCATGGTGAATATCGTCACCAAAGTGAGCATTGCCAATTGGCTAAAACACTGGATATTAATGCCCGGGTACCGGAAGAAGGCGATATCTACGATCTATCAGCCTTACCAAGATTGGTTGCCAAGGTCCATTCTGGCCGCCTGCTTGTCCAGGGCCAACAGTTGCTTCCCTTACGGGAAAACACCTAAGCTCTTGTGCTGCCGACACTTTCAGGAAAAAAACCTAAGAAAGTTATTGACAGTTTACAGCGAACTGATAAGATACGCGCCGTGTTGGAGGGTTGGCTGAGCGGTCGAAAGCATCGGTCTTGAAAACCGACGAGGGTGCGAGCCCTCCCAGGGTTCGAATCCCTGGCCCTCCACCAAGAATTCAGCAATCAAGCGCCCTACGGGGCGCTTTTTTGTTTGTCCCACCCACCTACCCATCCAAAGTTTTTTTAGCTCTGAGCCATAGACCTTCCTTATCCCAAAATCCTGCCAGGCAAAGAACCAGTCACTAGACTCTGCCTCGGCTTTTATTTTATTTTCGGCTTTTTCTGAAGAAACAAGCTTAAGAAGCAAACCAATTGTTGCAACTGCCGGTTAATAGCAACTTCTCTCTTGCGCGGGTCATACCGACATAGAGCAGGTCCGCCAGCACACAGAAACAGTAAACCACGTGCAGGATGCAGAACTATGCCAGACGGCCTTCTGAGTCGTTTTTATAAGGCTGGTGAAAAGCCGAGAGATCGAGCTTTTCAGAGATCAGGTAATGCAGAGCAAATTCAAAGGCGCCAGGTTAGATTTTCTAAAGGTAGTTGACCACTACCATCGACACCTGATTGTAGTCGTAGTGTTTGAACTTGGACATCCTTCAGTCCTCTAGTGAAAAATCCATCTTTGCAAAGCTCAGCAGGTTTTTCTACAGCCTGAACGCCTCAAACACCGGCGCAGTTTACTGCGTCCGTGTGCTTTGATTTGTTAGTTTTTTATTCTTCATCTGTATTGTCTTTCTTTGGTTTCTTAATAGTAATTTTCTTTAATGCATCATCATAAATCAATGTTGATTTATTTATGGAGCCTATGCTCTTTAAAATATCATCATACGCTGACGAAAACTTCGATATATCGGGAATTTTTATCGCTTCCAGCTGCGCAACGTTTAGTTTCGCAATGTCAGAATATTTGAGCGCCTCTCTAGATAAAGAGCTCATTGTTTCTATTTCGTCAAAATCTATTACGTCTGGTATCTGTATTGAATTTTTTCTAACACTTGCTATTTCATCTTTGAGCTTTTGTAGATTTGATTCTTTTGTCTTATTCGCAGTTTTTTCTTTGCTCAATTCCTGTACAAGATCTTCAATTTTTTGGAGGTGTCCTTCCTGCTCCTGTTTCTTCAGATCAAGCTGTAACTCTTTCCATTTTATATCAGCAACTAAATCATTGACGAATGTTCCCATTTCATCCGCACTGCCAGACATCCTGTTAAATATAGTAAGAAAATATGAAACCAATTTATTATCCATAAAGTTTGGATAGCGCACCTTGTGATCGATTTCACTCCAACCTTCTTCAAATATAGTTCTAACCTGTATCTCGGAGATCACTTTTCTTAATGTTGGCTGCGTTGATATTATGTAATGAATTGACCTATAACCTGCTGAATGGACTTTGACGTCACACTCATTTTCACGATAGCTTTCTACAACAGCACCTTCGTCACCCTCACGAACGTAAGCCACAACCGGTTCAACCGGGACCCAACAAGTTTGAATATATTGATGGATGTCCAGCCATTCATGCTTAAACAAATGTAAAATTCGCACGCCGACCAAATCAGTTATTAGTTCAGCGTAATTATCTACTGACACGTCGATATACTTAGGGCTGTTAGATGCTTTTTTCCTTACTATCTTTTCTAATACGTGCTCAGGCTCTTTCACCCTCCACCTGACTGAATGGACTTGATCACATTTCTGCAGAACTTTTGCTAAGAATTCAGCGGATTCGTTTAGATGTGTGACTTTAGAGCTGTAATCAGCATCAATCTTCAAAAGCTCATCGAAGGTAATTTCCGCCTTCTCCCAATCATCCTGAGATATTCTGTTTCTACTCAAAAATTCTTCAAGTTCCAAATTTATCTCCTTGGGTCAGTAAAAACTAACATTTTTATTCATGAGACCCCCTCGTTATTTTCCAGGCACTCCAAGGAGGTGTCAGCTCTTAATGAGATGATTTTACGATATTTATTTCTTGCACACCTGCTAACTATTGATTGATGAAAAGGCGCATGCACGCTTTCACATTTTTCCTTGCTCACTATTTCAGAAGCTCGATTAATAAAGCATTGAACAGATTGGCCTTTTGAGAATTATCTGTAGCTTTTTGAGCATCACAGTCTGGCAAAGTGTGCGTGCCTGGGACTACTGTTTTCACGCTACCGCCCCAGGGAATGAGGCCATTTTCGACGCGCATCCTGCGGAGGTGGGGTGTTCCTTGGGTTCTTTTTATCAAACCTGCCCTAAGCCTGCAAGTTGGGCCTGGCTGTTTTTCCTGGCTTGATTTCACTTCTTCATTCGCTGTACTGTATAAATATCAGTATTAGCTATCTTTGGAGACTTTCAATGCGTGTCAGCCATCTGGGTGAGTCCGGTCACTTTCCCTCTAGCCCCCTTCCCCTCTACCTTGAGCGGGTTTCGACGGGTTTTCCTTCACCGGCGCAGGACTATGTGGAACAGGCGCTGGATCTGAATGAAATACTGGTTAAACGTCCAGCTTCTACCTTTTTTGTTCGGGCCGAGGGTGAGGTAGCATGATTGAACAACGAACATAAGGGCTTGCCATCAAACGATGTAGGCTACACACAAGATTTAACTCATTCCACAAAAGGATACTGCCTGTGCTTCCAACACCCTTGCTGACTTTGGATCTTACCGGCCCTGATTTGCTTGATTCCTTAAAAAGCTCTTTAGAAGGCGAAGATCACCCTAAACGAGCGAAGACTTCAGATCCCAGGCCTCACCATCCTTTCGATCTGATGACTTTTTTCATTAGGGAACTAATCGATTGTTTGCCCAGCCCCTTCGATGACTATGACAACCTAGCCAAAATCATAACTCATGAAACTGGGATTATGGTCAAGCCTCAGGATCTTGAGCATGCCTATGAACATCGAATAGAGGACGTCAGCATTGGTGGCCTGGCGGGCATTCAGTGTTTTCTGGGAGTAATTGATAATGGGATTAACAGTTTAGAGGACGATGGCAAACCTGCCAGGCGCTTTATCGAACAGATGTCTGTATTCAAGTTTGAGCAAAGAGCCAAGCCGATTCCAATAGTTGAAGGTAGAACCGTAAGTGATGATGAGCTACCTTCTTTTGGACACAAAAAGTAAGCCTGGCCCTCTATGTCCAGTCTCATCAGCTTTCTGACGATCCGCAAACAGTATGATTTTCGCAGCATCGAGATCGGACGCTGGGTAACCCCGGAGGAAAAGGATCGTGCCGCCGTGCAGTTTGATCGTGCCCTGGCTGATTTAATGGTCACCTTGCAGGGGCCAGAAGAGTTGATCTCGCTTCGCGGCCATCTGGGCCTGCAGTACGGCATTGGCGGACGTCCGGGCGTTGCCGCCCATTACATTCCCGCCTCCAGGCAACTGGCTCTGGCCAAGAATGCCGGTGCGGGCAGCCTGGCCCATGAGTGGTTTCATGCACTGGATCACTACTTGGCTGACAAGGCGTTTCAGACTCAAAGCTCAACGGCTTTTGCCTCCAGCTGTTGGCTCAATAACCAACCAAGCATTGACCACCCGATTAATAGTCTGCTGTATGCCTGCTTTAGAGAAATTCTACTGGATGCCAGTGGCAACCAGCCCAGTGCCCTGTTTGAAAACTCCAAAAGAGCCGACAGCCAGCTGGGAGTTTTCTACTATGCCCGCCCGGAAGAAATCTGTGCCCGAGCTTTTGAAGCCTTTGTGGAAGATACCGGCCCGAACAACAGTTTTTTGGTCAGAGGCACCCGCCATTCAGATGAAGCTCAGGCAGGCCTCTACCCCCAGGGCGAGCAGCGCAGGCGAATCAACCTGGCATTTGGTGCTTATTTTTCTGCTCTGGGAGCTGCCTTGATGGGTCCAGTAACACATGAGGACTAACGGCTGCCAAGAACCTGGAAGAGCTTCCAGCTGACTCAAGCCTATCTACTGCTTTTTTCGTACTAGAGACTATAATGAGCCAGAGTTGACCTCTTTAATGCCCGATGCGGAGGTGGGGTGTTCCTTCATGCACCAAAAATAATCCCACAAAAATAGTGGCTTTTACGTGCTTATTGCGCTTTCTTGCTGTTAGTTCATCAAAAACCTAATAAGGGCATACAAATTGCATCAATCAGCTTGCATTTTATTCTTATAAGGATGCGAGCATGAATGAAAAGGAAATGATTGATGCGCTCTGGCTGTTGATGGCAGCCGTTCTGGTTTTAGCAATACAAGGTGGCTTTCTTTGTCTTGAGTCGGGTTTAACCCGAAGCAAGAATGCTATTAATGTTGCGCTTAAAAATGCTTTCGACCTTCTGGTTGTCGTCACGCTTTATTGGCTGCTGGGTTTTGGCTTGATGTTTGGCAATCATCATCAAGGGATGCTGGATACCCAATGGCTGGCTGCTGATTTTTCACAAACCAGTTTCTGGGAAGCTGGCTTTTTCTTTTTTCAACTCACTTTTTGCGCTACTGCAGCAACCATTGTTTCTGGTGCCATTGCTGAACGCAGTCGCTTTGTGACCTATGTGGTCCTCACCATTTTGATTGCTGGGTTCATCTATCCATGGGTTGGTCACTGGTCTTGGAGTAGCGCTTTTAATGAGGCTGGCGGCTGGCTCGAAAATCTGGGTTTTGTGGATTTTGCCGGCAGTAGCGTCGTCCACAGTGTCGGGGGCTGGGTTGCCCTGGCTGCCATTATTGTTATCGGGCCACGTACCGGGCGTTTTCTGAACAGCAAGCCCCAGGAAATACCAGGTAGCAACCTGCCTTTGGCTATGCTTGGCATGTTGTTTTTCCTGCTGGGTTGGCTGGGCTTCAATGGTGGCAGTACACTGGAGTTCAATGCTCAGGTTCCTGGCATTATCGTCAATACTTTAATGGCCGCTGCAGCGGGCGGCATTACTTCTTTGCTTATTGCCAACAGCTGGCTCAAGGGGCAGCAGGTCACACCCTTAACTATCAATGGCACTCTGGCGGGGTTGGTCGCCATTACTGCTGGCGTGCATGCGGTTTCAACACCAGCTGCTTTACTGATAGGTTCTCTAGGCAGCCTGATTATGATTGTTGCCGACAGGCTTCTAATCAAACTTCAGCTGGATGATGCTATTTCCGCTATTCCGGTCCATTTGGCGGCAGGCATCTGGGGCACCCTGGCTGTTGCTATCTTCGGCCAGCTTGATCACCTGGATACAGGGTTGGATCGTTTGGCGCAGCTACAAATCCAATTACTGGGAATTATTGCAATCGGTCTTTTCAGCTTCACCCTCGCCTACCTTTTTCTGATGGTGATCAGGCGTTGGATTCCCTTGAGAGTCAGTGCCGAAGGCGAAGCGGTCGGTTTGAATGTATCCGAGCATGGCGCCAAAACTGAATTAAATGAACTTCTACAGGCAATGGGTGAGCAGGAAAAAAGCGGCAATTTGCAGCAAAAAATGCCGGTTGAACCCTTTACGGAAGTCGGCCAGATCGCTCGCCAATACAATCGAGTCATGGATAAACTCAATCGTATGATTACGCGTACCCGACTGATTGTCAGAGATATCAGGGACGGGGTCATCACTTTTACTGAACAAGGTATCATTACCAGTGTTAATCCGGGTGCAGAACACCTTTTTGGCAGTACTGCTGGGCGCTTAACCGGCCAGCCCACCCAAAACCTGCTTCATGCTTCTTGCCAGGACCTTTACCCCTATTTAAAACTGGAGCAACTGCTCCCTCGTCTTGCTGCAGGTCAAAACGAAGGCCCTCATGAGCTGCTTGCCCAACACCAGGATGGGCACTCTTTTCCGATAGAAGTCACGACTGCAGCCAGCCCTACAGAAGGCGGTGTTCAATACAGTGCTGTGATCCGGGATATCAGTGAACGCAAGCGTATGGAAGAACAGCTCCATCGGCATTCAGAATTGGCACAGGTAACCCTGGAGGCCATTACCCAAGGGGTGATTACCTGTGACCAAAGCATGAACACAGTTTACGTAAACCCCATAGCGGCCAATCTTCTGGGTCGCACCTCGAAAGAGGCCTTTGGTTACCCTGTCCAGAAGCTGTTTGAACTGATGACTGCAGATGACAAGCCAATTACGATTGAAAGTGTATGCAAGAAAGAAGCTCAACAAACCTTAAAGCTCATCAACAAGCAACAGAAAGCTTTGGATGTCGAGCTGAACCCAGCCAGATTACACGATGATCAGGGCAAGCTCATGGGTTGGGTACTGGTGCTGCAAGATATTACTCACAGTAATCGCTTGCAGGAACAGCTTAACTTTCAAGCCATTCACGATAACTTGACCGGGCTGATCAACCGCAGGGAATTTGAACACCGTTTACAAAGCCTGGTTGAAGACTTCCAAGCGTCAGAGCCCAATGCCGAGCACCTTCTCTGTTATTTGGATTTGGATCGATTCAAAATCGTCAATGACAGCTGCGGGCACAAGGCTGGAGACCTCCTTTTGAAGCAGCTCGCCCAGCAGCTTCAGCCTTTGCTTAGACAAAGTGATACCTTTGCGCGCTTAGGCGGCGATGAATTTGGCATTATTCTGCAACACTGCTCGGTCAATAAAGGCCTGGAAATTGCCGAAAAGCTCCGTCTGGCTGTTGATGCCTTTCGTTTTAGCTGGGAACAACAGGTGTTTACGCTAGGTGTCAGTATTGGTCTGGTCCACTTAAATGCCCAGCATCAGGATATTGATGAAATCTTAAGTCAGGCAGATTCAGCCTGTTATGCAGCCAAAAACCTGGGACGCAATTGCGTTCACCTTTATGCGCCGGACAACAATCAAATTGAATACGAGCAACAACAAGTCCAGTGGGTTAGCAGGATTCAGGAAGCGCTTGAACAAGACCAATTCAGGCTTTATCAGCAAAAAATTCAGCCACTCAATGAAAATGAAAAACAGGAACAAACCCATTTTGAAATTCTGCTGCGGATGCAGGGGCCTGAGGGACAGATGATTCCGCCAGGGGCCTTTATTCCCTCAGCAGAAAGATTCAATATGATGCCCCAGATTGACCTCTGGGTGATTCGCAATACCCTGGCCTGGATGGGTGACCAGCTTCAAAAGTCCAACCTGCCTTTTTACTGCTCCATTAATCTCTCGGGCGCTTCCATTGGTAACCAAGCCTGCTTGGAAGCCATTCAAAGCAATATTGAAAAACACCGCATTCCGGCCCATTACATTTGTTTTGAAATTACTGAGACCAATGCCATGGCTGATTTATCAAAGGCCAAGGACTTTATTACTCAACTCAAAAAGCTGGGTTGTCGTTTTGCTCTTGATGACTTTGGCAGCGGCCTGTCTTCCTTTGGCTATTTGAAAAAACTTGAAGTCGACTATTTGAAAATTGACGGCATTTTCATTCGTGACCTGGCCAACAACCCTTTAGACCAAGCCATAGTGGCATCAATCAACAATATAGGTCATATCCTGCAACTGCAGACCATTGCAGAATTTGTTGAAGATGCTGCCACCCTGGATGTGCTGAAACAACTGGGTGTTGATTTTGTACAGGGCTATCATTTGGGCAGGCCCGAGCCCTTGGAAAAGCTCGGGCAGGTTAGTCTGATGCCCCGTTAAAAGAAGCGTTAAAAAGCTTTGAACTCCATTGCCTGGGAATTTAGGCAATAGCGTTGGCCTGTGGGGCCAGGACCATCATCAAACACATGGCCCAAATGACCATCACAGCGGGTACAGCGGATTTCTGTACGCAGCATACCCGCTGACCTATCTTCCAGGTAACGAATATGGTCAGGGTGAACAGACTGATAAAAACTGGGCCAGCCCGTACCTGAATCAAACTTGTGTTCAGAACTGAATAGCGGCAGATCACAAAGCGCACAGTGGTACTGGCCTGCTTCTTTGTTGTCCAGCAGGCCACCACAAAAAGGTGGCTCCGTACCCTGGTTGAGCAGAATACGACGCGCTTCAGGGCTCAGTTTTTCAGCCAATTCGAGCTTTTGATCATCCGTTAAGGGCGTCAGGTCATACTCACTTTTTTGAGGCATCTTCATCTCTCTTAGTCACAGCTGGATTTAAAGCTCCACACCCTTTTGGGCAGTGATACCTGCATGAAAGGCATGCTTGATTTCCCGATGCTCTGAAACCGTATCAGCGACATCAATCAGTTCTTGCAAGGCTCCGCGCCCGGTAATCACCACATGCTGCATTTTCGGGCGCTTGGACAGAGCATCCAGCACTTCCTGCACAGGAATATATTTGAATTTCAAGGCAATATTAAGTTCATCCAAAACAACCAAATCAACCGAAGGGTCTTCCAAAAACTGTCGGGCCTGGTCCCAGGCCTTGCCGGCAGTGGCGATATCCTGCTCAAGGTTTTGCGTATCCCAAGTATAGCCTTCACCCATGACATGGTAGCTAACTTCAGGAAAACGGCGAAAGAAAGCCTCTTCGCCAGTACTGAAGCTTCCTTTGATAAACTGCACCACGCCTGCCTGCATACCATGGCCTAAAGCACGCGCCAGCATTCCAAAGCCTGCGGTACTCTTACCCTTGCCATTTCCCGTGTGGACCACCACCACCCCTTTTTCGGTGCTGGCTTCTGCTATTCTTTCATCAACCAGTTTTTTTTGGCGCTGCATTCTTTGGTTATGTCGCTGACTGCGATCATCTTCAGACATCTGAGGCTCCTGGCAAATAGAGAACTTTAACCCTTTCCTTGACAGGCTGCCAACAATGACGACAATAGCCAACACTTTTCAGGTGCCTGTAAAATGAAGCTTTGCAGGTTAAACGGGAAGCAGGTATGCCGGTATCCACCCGCCAAGCCTGAGCTGCCCCCGCAACGGTAGGATGTTGTTGCTCCCTAAAGCCACTGTGCATTTGCATGGGAAGGCGGAGCTTATTGGTGAACCTAGTTCACCCGCATCAAGCCCGGAGACCGGCCTGAAAAGCTATGCCTGATGAACTCAGGCTTCCTGGTGATGCGGAGGGCTTCACCTGGCCAAGTATTCAACCAGTGCAGACCCGCTTCTGTACTGGGCTTAGCCGCGTCCTCCCTCATCGCGACTCTTTATGCGATCGAGGAAACAAGTAGTGAACAAGTTACATTTAAGCAAGCCTTTAAGATACCTGCCCCTGGCTCTAGGCCTGAGCTTTCCCGCACTGATTTTGGCTGATGACCAGCAACAACTCGACCCTCTCGTGGTGACGGCCCAACGGATTTCCCAACCTTTAAGCCAAAGCCTGGCGGCTACAACCGTTATTACCCGTGCCGATATTGACCGCCTGCAGCCATCCAGCCTGGCTGATTTACTTCAGGGACAGGCCGGGGTCGAGATGGCCAGAAATAGTGGTAATCTCAGCCCAACCAGCATTTTTATGCGCGGCACTAACTCCAATCACACCCTAATTCTTGTTGATGGTCAGAAGATTAATGACCCCACTGCCGGGGGTGCCAGCCTGCAATTTATTCCAGTTTCACAAATTGAGCGGATTGAAATAGTGCGTGGCCCTCAGTCCAGCGCCTGGGGTGCTGATGCGCTCGGTGGCGTAATTAACATCATCACCAGAAAAGAGCATGATCGCCCCTATGCCGGGCACCTACGTGAAAGCCTGGGTCGTTACAACACCTATGCCCTGGATGGTGACCTGCGCCTGGGTGATGAGGCAACCCGCCTAAATCTGGGTCTGCATCTGGAACGCAGCGATGGCTTTAACGCCCAAACAGCCGATACCAGTGGTGAAAAAGACGGTTACCGACACTACAACATTAATTTAGGCTTGGAACAGGATCTGGGTAATCAGCATCAGCTTGGCTTTCAAGTGATGCATAGTCGTGGTGAAAGTGAATACGATGGATGTTTCAACACCACCACTTTTGCATCATCTCATGACTGCCTACAAGAATTTGAACTCACCACAGTCCAGGGTCGTTGGCAAGCAGCACTGAGTCGCAACTGGGATATGTCGCTTACCGCAAGCCGTACCGAAGAGCTGAGAGAAGATTTTTTTGAAGGTGATGCCAACGGAGAAATCAACACCCGCCGCGATGCCATCCAACTGGAGCATCGCTTTAACTACGAAGACTACTCAGCCTCCCTCGGTATAGATACCAGCCAGGAAAAACTGCTGGAAGCGGGTAATTTTGATAAAGACCAGCGTGATGCCTATGGTATCTATGCTCAAGGTAACTTCCAGCTTGTTGAAAGCTTCAATCTATCCTTGGGTGCCCGCTACGATGATGATGAGTTCTTTGGCAGCCACACTACAGGCAATGCGGGTATCGCCTGGCAGTTCACACCTGACTATCAGATTGGAACCAGTGTCAGCACAGGTTATCGTGCACCCAATTTGCAGGAGCTTTATGGACCGGCAAGCTGGGGAGCCAACCCGGATTTAAAACCCGAAGAATCACTCAACTATGAAGCCTGGGTTGCTTATAACAACCAAGAGGGTACTCGGGTAAAAGCCAGCTTCTTCCAAAATACCATTGATAATCTGATTGTTTGGAGTGGTGGCACCAACGAAAATTTAAATGAAGCACGTATCCGAGGCCTGGAGCTTGAAGCCCAAAAGCACTTAGAAAACTGGCGCCTGGGCCTTGCCTTCACTCTCCAAGACCCTGAAAACCGTGAAACAGGTGATCAGCTGACCCGCCGTGCCAAACACCACGGCAAGCTAGATGTAGACTATTTCGGTGAAAACTGGAGCCTGGGCGGCAGCCTTCAAGGCCAGGGTGAAAGACCCGATGTCAGCGAAGATCTGCCCGGCTATGCCGTCGTTAATCTACGCGGCCACTATGCCTTTAACGAGCATTGGCGGATCAATGGCAAGATCGACAATGTCCTGGATAAGGATTATGAGCTGGTTTCAGGTTACAACACTGCAGGCTTCTACCCAGAAGTCAGCCTAAGGTTTGATTTTTAATCATGCCTTTTACTTGGCTGCACTGGCTGTTGCTAATGATCCTGGTGATGTTTAGCCAGGCTCAGGCAGCAGCCCTTGAAGTAACGGATGCTGCAGGACGCAGCATCCAACTTGAAAAACCGGCTGAACGCATTATTAGTCTGGCACCTCATCTAACCGAAAACCTCTTTGCAGTGGGTGCGGGCGATCAGCTGGTTGGTGCTGTCAGCTACAGTGATTACCCGGAAGCAGCTCTTCAAGTGCCTCGCGTGGGGAATTACAACCAGCTGGATTTAGAAGCAATTATCGCCTTACAACCGGACCTGATTCTAGCCTGGCATTCAGGCAACCCCCGTAACCAAGTAGAACGCTTGGAACGCCTGGGACTTAGGGTATTTTATAGTGAAGCCCGATCCTTCGAAGAGATTACTCAGGAATTGCAGCAGCTGGGTCAACTCACTGGCCATCAATCCCAAGCAGAAGAAGTGACCAGGACCTTTGATGAGGGTATCAGCACTCTGACCCGTCAATATGCAGACAAGCAACCCGTTGAAGTCTTCTACCAGATCTGGGAACAGCCCTTGATGACAATCAATGGCAAGCATATGATCAGCCAAATGCTAGCGCTTTGTGGTGGTAAAAATATCTATGCCTCCAGTAGCAGCCTGACACCTCGAATTGATCGTGAAAGCCTTTTGGCCGCCAATCCTGAGGTGATCATGGGGGGTAGTGACCCCAGCCAGCAGCAACCACCCGAGTGGCTAATGAAATGGACGGCCTTTTCTCAACTTCAAGCCGTTCAGCTGGGCAATCTTTTTACTGTCGATTCATCCCTGGTGACCCGCCCGACGCTTCGCAGCCTGGAAGGCACCCAGGCTATTTGTGAGCACCTTGATAGTGCCCGTCAGCAATTAACTGAGTCAGCGCAGGATGGTTAGTGGCTTTTATAGAATGCTTGCCTGGTTGCTTCCCTTGGCCTGCCTGTCCTTGGCCTTGGGACTCTTAGTGGGCAGTGTCACTATTTCGCCAGCGGCTGCCTGGGCCGTTTTTAAAGGCCAGGGTGACCCCCTGCACCATACCTTGATGCTTGAACTTCGCTTACCCAGAGTTTTAGCGGCCTTTGCAGTAGGCGGCTTACTGGCCATTGCCGGGGCCTTAATGCAACTACTGCTTCGTAACCCCCTAGCCGATCCCTATGTGCTGGGGCTCTCTGGCGGCGCCGCCGTGGGTGCCCTTTTGGCCATGCTTGCAGGTGTTGGCACCACCTGGGTTTCAGGTTCGGCTTTTTTGGGTGCCTTGGCATCCACCCTATTGGTGTTTGGTTTGGCCCGTATTTCCGGCAACTGGAACCCACTGCGCCTGCTGTTGACCGGTATTGTGGTGGCTTCCGGCTGGGGGGCGGTAATCAGTTTTATGCTTGCAGTCAGCCCATCCCGAGAGCTGCCCGGCATGCTCTACTGGCTGATGGGTGATCTTTCCTATGCCCAAGGATTTGCATTACCCTGGGCAACTCTGCTGCTGGTATTACTAATTCTACAACCTCTGGGGCGCAGCCTGAATGTATTGGCCCGAGGTAGTCAACAAGCCGCCAGTTTGGGAATGGCAGTGGTTCGCGCCGAGGGACTGATCTACCTTCTTGCCGCTTTAATGACAGCGATCGCGGTAACCGTGGCTGGAAGTATCGGTTTTATCGGTCTCCTGGTTCCCCACGCCCTCCGCTTGCTATTTGGTTATGATCAAAGAAAGCTGTTGCCCGCTTGTGCTCTGGCAGGCGGTAGTCTACTGGTGCTAGCAGATACCCTGGCTCGAAGCCTTCTGGCTCCTCAACAGCTTCCTGTCGGTGTTATCACAGCCTTGCTGGGAGTGCCTGCTTTTCTTTGGCTGCTGTCCAGGAGGCCAGGATGAAGACCTCACCCAGGATGGAATTGGACCAACTGGTCATTAAAATTCCTGGTAGAAAAGCAGGTAATCCCCTGAGCCTACAGGTTTTTCCTGGCCAAACCTGGGGAATTCTAGGCCCCAATGGCTCAGGCAAAACGACTCTCTTATTAACCCTGGCAGGCTTAAAAAAGCCCCAGCAGGGCCAGATTCATTTGGCTGGCCAGGCTTTGGAAAGCTGGTCAGCGCGAGAACGGGCTTGTCAGCTGGCTTTAGTCTTCCAACAACAAGAGGATAGTTTTCCAGCCAGCGTTCTGGAAACCACCCTAACCAGTCGTCATCCCCACCTGAAAGCCTGGCAAAGAGAAACACCAGAGGACTCGCTGCTCGCCCAACAGGCCTTAGAGCGCATGGATTTAGCTGCCATGGAAGAACGTTGTATCACGACCCTTTCAGGTGGAGAGCGCCAGCGACTGGCTTTGGCCTGTTTACTGACTCAGCAAACACCCCTGTGGCTTTTGGATGAGCCAACCAATCACCTGGATCTTCACCATCAAATTTCCGCGCTGGAGCTGATCAACGAAAAGGTTAAAGCCGGAGGCAGTGCGATCATGGCGCTACACGACCTTAATTTGGCCAGCCGCTTTTGCTCTCATCTATTATTGCTTTATCCTGATGGCCAGGCCTGCTGGGGCCCCAAAGACCAGATGCTAGAATTGCCAGCACTGGAAAGGCTTTACCAGCAGCCACTAATTGCCACTTCAATCAGTGGGCAAAAGGTATTTATTCCGCAAACCTCGACTGGATAATCCATGTTCACAGCCCGCCATCGCCTGGAAATGCCCAGCCTGCCAAGGTTCGAAAACCCCAAACTTCAATCCCAGCTTGAACACAAAATTGACACCCAAGGCTCGCTTAAAGCTTCCTCAAATCAGCTTGAACAACTGGCTTTACACCTGGGCTTAATTCTTAACAGCCAAGAACCTCAAATCAAGGAACCTCAGCTACTCGTTTTTGCTGCAGATTCAGGCCTGACTGATAAAACCAAGGTCACCTATACTCCGCCAGTAACCCAGCAGCAGGTCAACCAGTTTCTTTCGGGAACAGGAGCCTTGCAGGCTTTAGCTAATCAACAGGCGATTCAATTACGCTTGGTTGATGCAGGCCTGGCCGCCAACCTTCCCGCTCACCCCAAGCTGTTATCCAAAAAGGTAATGTCAGGCACAAGAAACAGCCTGAAAACCCAAGCCATGAATGCAGAAGAATGCCTACAGGCAATTTTCACCGGTATGGCACTGGTCAGAGAAACACCTGGGAATCTTTTGATCCTCGGCAAACTGGGGCTAGGTCACGACCCGGCCGCCAGCCTACTGCTCAGCAAATTAGGCGCACTTCCTCTGGAAGACTGCCTGGATTCAGCTACTAACCGGGACCTAGCCGGCCCAGACCAGCAAGCACTACTCAAACAGGTGTTGCATAAACATCGTCTGGCCCGTAACCCCCTGGAGGTTCTGGCTGCACTGGGTAGCTTGGAAATAGCCATGATGACGGGTGCCCTGCTGCAAGCAGCCAGTGAGCGTCGCATTCTACTGATCGATGGGTTGGTAGTAGCCAGCGCTCTCCTGGTTGCAGAATGCCTACAACCAGGCATCAAGCATTTTGCCGTCTTTAGCCATCAATCCAGCGAGCCCGGCCATCGTCAGCTGCTACAGCTTTTTAAGGCTCGTCCGCTCCTCGATCTGGATCTTGATCTGGGTGAGGGCGCGGGCGCTCTTCTCGCCTATCCTCTCTTACCTGCTTCCCTGACTGCCTTTACAACAGGCCACCCGTCACTGCAACCAAAGTAATAATCTGCTCGCTATTAGTCAGCTCAAGAGAATGGTAATATGCGAGTTTATGTTTGCTTGTCTCCGGAGACTCTATGACTAAACTGGTAAAGGGCCGCGTCGTTGTCGTTGATGACGAACCCATGGTTCGAGATCTTTTAAAAGAACTCTTGAAAGATCTTGGCTACGAAGTAGCCGCCCAAGCAAACAATGGTCAAGTAGCTTTTGATAAGGTAAAAGAGCACAAACCTGAAATCGTTTGTCTCGATATCAGTATGCCGGAAATTAATGGCCTGGATGCTCTGGCCAGTATCAAGACATTTAACTCGGATATCATAGTGATTATGGTCACTGCAATCAGTGGCTCTAGTGAGGTACAGCAAGCCATACGTACAGGGGCTGATGGCTATATCCTCAAACCCTTTACCGGCATGCAGGTTCATGAGGCCATTCAAAAAGCCCGCAAACGCCGCCAGGCATCCAGCTTGAATTAAAGCTGGATACGCTGGTTCTGAAGCTCCTGCAACTGATCCCTAATACTGGCTGCTTTTTCAAACTCAAGGTTTTTGGCAGCTGAGAACATTTCCTCTTCCAAAGTTGCCATCAACTTATCTATTTCAGCGGGTGTGCGGGGTTTTTCTGCCGCATAGCCCGCTGCAGGCTCGGCAACCTTCTTCAAGCGCTGGCCACCTTCGCGTTTACCCGGTGTTTGGGCACCCTCAAGAATATCTTCCACTGATTTGAAAATGGTGGTGGGCACTATGCCCATCTTCTTATTGTGTTCAATTTGCTTGTTTCTACGCCTTTCGGTTTCCTCCATGGCTCTTTGCATGGAGCCTGTCATCCGGTCCGCATAAAAGATCGCCCGGCCCTGAGCATTCCTGGCTGCCCGACCCAGAGTCTGGATTAATGAACGCTCGGAGCGTAAGAAGCCTTCCTTATCGGCATCCAGGATGGCTACCAGGGAAACTTCCGGCATATCCAGGCCCTCTCGCAAGAGGTTAATCCCAACCAGCACATCAAATTCACCCAAGCGTAGATCACGGATAATTTCTACCCGCTCAACGGTATCAATATCTGAATGCAGATAGCGGACACGCACGCCATGCTCTCTGAGATAATCCGTCAAGTCTTCAGCCATGCGTTTGGTCAAGGTAGTGACCAGCACCCTCTCACCTTTACTGGTAACTAGGTTGATTTCTCCCAGCAAGTCATCAACCTGGTCCTTAGCCGGGCGCACTTCAATCAAGGGATCAACCAAACCGGTTGGCCGCACCACCTGTTCAACCACCTGCCCAGCATGTTCTTCCTCATACTTGGCGGGTGTTGCGGAAACAAAAATCATCTGGGGAGCCAGACTTTCCCATTCCTCAAAACGTAGAGGCCGATTATCCAACGCGGAAGGCAAACGAAAGCCATACTCGACCAGAGTTTCTTTACGTGAACGATCCCCTTTGTACATGGCCCCTATTTGAGGCACAGAAACATGGGATTCATCAATCATCAACAAGGCATGTGCGGGCAGGTAGTCAAAGAAGGTCGGAGGCGCCAAACCTGGCTCACGACCGGATAGATAGCGGGAGTAGTTTTCTATCCCTGTGCAGTAGCCCAATTCGATCATCATCTCAATATCGTAAAGCGTCCGCTGTTCCAGGCGCTGGGCTTCCACTAAACGATCGTTTTTACGCAGGTAGTCTAGGCGTTCGCGCAGCTCATCCTTAATCAGATCAACGGCTTTCAAAAGGGTTTCGCGCGGCGTCACATAGTGGGTTTTGGGGTAGATGGTAAAGCGTGGCACCTTACGCAAAACTTCACCCGTCAAGGGATCAAAGAGACTGATTTGTTCGATTTCATCATCAAATAGCTCAACCCTGACGGCCTCATATTCAGATTCCGCCGGAAAGATATCTATGACATCACCCCGCACCCGAAAGGTTGCCCTGCGAAAATCCATATCATTACGGGTGTATTGCAATTCAGCCATGCGTCTTAGCAGCTGACGCTGGTTCATCTTCTCGCCACGATCCAGGTGGACTACCATTTTCAAGTAGGCAGAAGGATCACCCAGGCCATAAATCGATGAAACCGTGGCGACAATAATGGCATCATCTCTTTCCAAAAGGGCCTTGGTCGCGGAAAGGCGCATCTGCTCAATATGCTCATTGATTGATGCATCCTTCTCAATAAAGGTATCACTGGAAGGCACATAGGCTTCCGGCTGGTAGTAGTCGTAATAGGAAACAAAGTATTCGACAGCGTTGTTGGGAAAGAACTGCTTAAACTCACCGTATAACTGGGCAGCCAGGGTTTTATTATGAGCCATGATCAGAGTTGGGCGCTGTACAGCTTCGATGACCTTGGCCATCGTGAAGGTTTTACCGGAACCGGTTACGCCCAAGAGGGTTTGAGCAGCCAACCCCTGCTCCAAACCATCGACCAACTGGGCAATAGCAACGGGCTGATCGCCAGCAGGCTGGTAGTTGGAAACTACTTGAAACGCTTGTGTCATTAAGAATTCCTGAAACCTAAGATAAGTTAATTACAGCCTTCACACGACTCATTCAAGACGCCCTGGATCAAAATGTGACGCCCTTCACATAAAGCCAGCTTCTACCTTAAACGAATGAGAAAAACTGGGACTTTTGATGGATCTTCCAGTATTCCATGCTAACATTTCGGGCGCTGAAACCCGAGCGCTTCTCAACTTGGGATCACTGACCAGTTTCTGGACTAACAATAATCGCAAATAAGGAAATAGAGACTCATGTCATCTTGCCTAGTTCCCCGATCAACTCGTATCCTACTGATGTTGATTTTAGCACTAGTCGGCAGCAGCTTAACGAGCAACTTGGCAGCGGAAACCCGACAAAGCCTGGTCACTGCAGATGCCACGGTGGCCGCCAGCGAACGTCAGGCCGTCATGGGGATTTCACGCCTGGGGCTGGAAGCAAACCGTTTCACCTTCCCCGTATTTTATACACCTCATGAAGGGCCAACCATCCCCGTAGGCAACTGGTCCGTTCGCATCAGCCAGGAATATGCTGATGCAATTTTAGCCGACAATCTGAGCTTTATTATTCCAGCTCGTTATGATCGCTTGGTTTTTGAAAACAGCCAAGCACGCTTTGAAACAGCAACTCAGGTCTTTTCCGGCCTCGACGTGCGCCAAGTCATTCCTGAGCTGAGCCAGGCAACACGCAGCTATGCAGAATACCGTGAATATTTGCTTGATCATCTGAATCATCATATTGCCCCTTCAATGGAAGAGATCCTGGGAGCCGCTGCTGAAGCCCGCTATCAGGAAATGAATGCTCGTGAGCGCGGCACCTTTATCACTGAGCGCGCCCGTCAAACAGGGATGCCTGCTGAAGTGCTCGAAGCCTTGATTTCTTCCAGCTATGCGTTTGGTTTTTATCTCCCCGAACTACGAGGCCGAATTAACATTCGTCAGATTGAACGCAAGCGATTTGACGGCAGCACTTATTACGTCTATCAGACCACTTTGGCAGCTCCCTTAAAAACACGGATGCTGGTTTATGCGTTTGATGGTGAGCAGTTTACGACTCAAATTGAGCTGGATGCTGTACCTGATGGTTTCTTTGAAGGCCTTTCACAGCAGATGTCTGCATCAGCCAGTATTACTACGGCCTGGCTGCCAAGAGAGCGCCATGCCCAACAGATTTTTGATGATGTTTTTGAGCTCTCCTTTAAGGATTCTACAATAGCACTCAGTACACGTCTTAAAGAAAATCGTGCCTTTGCGGTGGCTACCCCAGTGATTGATGCCACCCCAGAAGAAATAGGCCTGAAGGTGGGCAATCAGGAAGATATACGCGTTGATCAGCCTTTTACCTTCAACCGTACAATTGATGGTAAAGAGACCACGATTGGCTGGGGCAGAGTACGTCTTGCCGGTAATACCTGCCTTATCCTTCCCGAAGAAGAACGCATTGCCAGCCGTGCCCAACTTATCTCAGGCCAGGTAGATGAGTTTGATTTGGCCGTTGAACACCCTTGGACAGGGGTTTATGGACGCACCGCTTTTACACAAAGCATGACAGAACTTGAAATTGATGGTCAGGCTACAGGGGCCGGCAATGCCAGCTTTATCGAATTAGGCTTTATCAGCAATCTTGGTTTTTTATTGAATAATCGCTCTTTTTCAGAAATCTGGACCAATTTGGATTTAGGCCTGGGTTTACTCAGTAACGGTGAAGGGAATTTTGACAATCTTGATGGCAAGGGAGCCATCCGCGTCCGCTTTGGTGCTGAAAAACGCTTTCATATGGGCTATGGCCTCTATGCATCTGCGGGTGCAGACCTGGGCTATGAGCAGCATAATTACGCCAAGCCCGGCGGCCCC
Source organism: Marinospirillum celere (assembly GCF_900112235.1). Taxonomy (GTDB): domain Bacteria; phylum Pseudomonadota; class Gammaproteobacteria; order Pseudomonadales; family Halomonadaceae; genus Marinospirillum; species Marinospirillum celere. The sequence goes on from NZ_FOLH01000001.1 coordinate 816,942, forward strand.
AGCGGTCTTAAAGATGATTTTAAAGTACAAACAGCCAACCTGATTCCACGCGCTGAAATTGGTTATTACATCAACCCCAACCTGAAAATCTATGGGGGCGCAGCCTATAATTTACCCTTCTATACTGATTATGAATGGGATAATGGTGATTCGATGACTGAAGATCTCAGTATGATGGGTGGCTTGAGCGTCCAAGCTGGCATAGCCTTTCATCTGGGTTTTGCTGGCCCTTTTGCCAGTATGATGGCCAGACCGTCAACGGAATGCGAAGTTTTGCGTGATGCTCGACTGGAAGCCCAGGCAGCTGAACAAGCAGAATGAACCTAACAATTGCGATTGAAAGAGAGAAGCAGAAAATGAACACCAAGTTTCTTGCCATCCTATTTTTGGCCGCCCTGCTTTCAGCTTGTGCCAGCACACCTGAGTCAACGACCCGGCCCAGTGATCCCCCTTTATCTCGACAGGCCACTCTGGTGGAGTCCTATTCTGCCAATGAAGTAATGATACGTGCAGTGGGGCTAGGCAACTCCATGGCAGAAGCCAGGGACGATGCCCGCAAGGCCGCCATTTGGTTTGCCCTAATGGGAGGCACTAATTCCCTACTGACCAATGCCGAGCAACGAGAAGCCTTCAGAGATCATGAAGCAGAATTCTGGGCTAACGCCATGCGTTATATCTCCCATGAAGGGGATCTTCTCAGCCGCCGCCAGGAAGCCGGTCAGGATCGCATTGAACGTGCCTTTCGTGTCAACATTGCCAATCTGAAAGCAGATCTTGCCGCGCGCAATATTATCAGTGACTCAAGAGAACTGGCTGAAGCCATCGCCAACCCGGTGATTTCAGTGATTGCCCGCAACCCCGAAGGCAATGATCGTCATGCCGCCAGCGTCTTTTCTGAATACCTGCAAGATCGCGGCTTTGAAGTAGTGGTCCTGGATGCAACCCAAAGAGTTGATGAAATCGTCCAACAGGCTGCTGCTCTTGAAGGCAATATTGATCCTATGTACATGTTGGCACTGCAAACTGGCAGTGACATCTATATTTCTATCGATTCAGAAGTCGCTGAAAGACGTGTTGCAGGCAACCGGGTGGCCCAATCAACCGTCAATGCAACTGCCTACTATACAGCGACAGGTAGCCAACTGGGGGCCTCCAGCGGCTACTCAGCAGAAAGAGCCATTGCTGGTGGTGCAGCTCTTACTGGTGAAGCAGCCAATGATGCAGCCGATAAAGTTCTTGGTCAGCTAACCCGCTCCTGGCAACGTGAAGTGCAAAGAGGTAAAGCTTTCAAGGTGGTCGTCAACGCCAGTCCGGAAATCGGTGATATCAGCCGCAACCTGCACCAGCTTTTCAATGATGTCTGTAATCGAGTTAGGCGCAATGCAGCCGGCTCAACCAGCTTTGATTATACTTTGAACTGTGACGGCCCAAGAGACGCCATGGATCTATTAATACTGCTGGAAGATAACTATATCGGCCCTGGCCAAGTTTTTCGTGTGCTGGACAGTGGTGCCTTCTTAATCATCCGTATCGGTGACTCAGATACTGACAGCATTATTATTGAGTAATAGGAGACTAGCGGATGCGTGTTTTTGTTAAGTACCTGGCTTTAATGCTCTTACTGTTGGCTTTGCCCGTCAGTGCTGAGGCCCGCAAACTCCTGTTTGCAGACGGTTATGGTGAAACTCCGGCAGAAGCCAGAGAAAACGCTCTTCAGGAGCTCTCTCAAACCGTGATTGCGGCCGTGGAATCAGACACTGAAAGCATTACCCGGGATGATGGCATTGAGTTCAGCAGTTCATTAAAAAACCGCATCCGTGTGCAATCCAGCTCTTATTTTCAAGGTGTTCGCTATTCAGAGCCCCGTGAAGAAAATGGTAGCTTTCGCATTCAGGCTCAATTGGATCGCAACGCGGTAATCAATACGGTCGAACACCTGTTGCGGGAACTCCGAACCGACCTGAACACCCTTAACCGCGCGCAAATAGAAGCCATTCAAGACCAGGCCACTTTTCTAATGGCTTTTAGCAACTACCTGCCCACCAATTTGGACCTGGATGCAGGCGAAGTCGTCAGTGAAGCCCAGGAAATACGTCAGCTGGCAACGCGTTACCTTAATTTTGGCCGTATTTCCTTCCAGCCCTCACCCAGTGATGCGCGAATTCGTATTGATGGTGAAACTCTAAGTGCCGGCGAAATGAAACTACTGCCACCCGGTAATTACACCTATGAGATCAGTGCAGACGGCTATCATACCAAGCAGGAAAGAGTTTATATCTCCCAGGGTGAGCGTCGCCGCCTGGAAGTCAGTCTCGTCCCCAGGCGCGACGGCAGCATTGCACTGCGCCTGGAAAACTCCGATAACCAATCCCTAATTACCGAAGCCAGGCGCGTTTTCAATCGCTACAGCATTCAGTATTCCGAGCAAGCGCCACAAGTCATCACTCTGGATGTACAACAGAACTTTGTCACTGAAATTTCCGGCATGAAAATCTACAATTTGCAAATTGCAGCGGAAGCCACAGTTGATGGTGAAGTACTCCTGGTACGCCGTGGCTCCCAACGCAATGTTGCTGAAAGCCAGATCGATGCACGTCTTAAAGCGATTACCCGGGCTTTGGTTGAAGCTATTTTGACTTCTGAAGAGGCCGAAAGCTTCTGGCAATAAGTCTATAAGGTTAAAGAACGGAATCAGCAGGTATCAAAACTAGGATGTTTTGTAATTTCTGTTAAAATACAAGTTACAAACATCTTATTAAGCACAATCAATGAACGGACTCCTGGATGTCAGCCAAACCCAAGTATCAAAAACTTTCGCTTGACCAATTAAAATGCGGAATGCATATCTGTAGGCTGGACACCGACAACCTAGCTGAACCCTTTGAGACCCAGTCCCTGATTTTCAGGGACCGCCAAACTTTTAGTAAAGAGTTCCCCCAGGTTCGTTCTGTTTATATTAAAGCCGACCCACCCAAGTCTCTGGAACCTCTTGACCCCAGCCGTAAACTCTACCTCAACCTGCGCCAGCAAATGGATCGGGTTATGAAGGATGTACGTCTGGGGAATGCCTTGCAGCCTAAGCGTATGCGACCAGTGCTTGAGCAGCTGATGGAAGGTGTTCTGCATGACAGCAAAAGCATGGGCTATCTCGCCCTGCTCAGAGAACATCAAGATGAACTGGTTGTCAAATCAGTCAATGTTGCCTTACTTAGCCTGGTTTTTGCCAAGCATATCGGCCTGCGACAAGATCAACTCCTACCCCTAGGCATGGGTGCCTTGCTTCATGCGTTGGGTCTGCTTGAAGTTCCTGCTGAAGTGCTCACCAAGACCCAGCCTTTAACTGAGCAGGAAAAACAACAGATTCGCCAATACCCTCGTCGTGGTTATGAATATCTACTGGCTCAGGGTTCTTTTGATGAACAAACCTTGGATATAGTGCTTCACCATCAAGAACGGATTAATGGCGAAGGCTACCCTGATCAGCTCAAAGGCCGGGATATAGGCTTTCTAGCCCGCCTGGTGGCGATTACATCGGTTTATGAGGCCCTAACCCGTACTCGCAGCTATGGACAGGCTCTCAGCCCTGCCACAGCCTTGGGACAACTCTATCGCTGGCGTTTCCATGATTTTGATAGTCGTCTGGTTGAAAAATTTATTCAAAGCCTGGGAGTTTATCCGCCGGGCTGCTTGGTTGAGCTCAATAACGGAGCCCTCGCCGTAGTTGATGCCACTAATTCCGATGAACCCTTAAGTCCTCAAGTCAAATTGCTGACTTGTCAGGAGCTCAAGCCTTTGCATAAGCAGGAAACGCTGGATTTATCTGCTAAGGCAAGCATTTCTATTCGCAAAGCACTGGATCCCAAAGAGCCGCGTCTGGAAAGCTTGCTTAAGGAGTTAATGCAAACTAATCCAGACTTCCCTGTCTGATCGTTACTTCTACTAACTCAAGCCTTGGGCGGCTGGGCATCAAATTGTTGACCTGTCACTCCCTTGCTGTCCGGTCCCATCAGATAATAATAGGTGGGCAGAATTTCTTCAGGTGTTCTTAGGCTTGCAGGGTTTTCACCCGGATAGGCTTTGGCGCGCATTTGGGTACGAGTGGCACCAGGATTCAAGGTATTGACGCGTACATTACTGATATTTTCCAGCTCTTCAGCCATAACCTGAGCCAAACCCTCAACTGCAAATTTTGAGCAGGCATAGGCACCCCAGAAGGCGCGCCCCTTCCTTCCGACTGAAGAAGAGGTGAGAATGACTGAAGCATCCTCAGATTCCTGCAATAAGGGAATCAAGGCCTGTAGCATCATCGTGGGGCCGTTAAAGTTCACCTGCATCACTTCTTGCCAAAGTGTTGGGCTATAACCCTGCAAGGGAGTAATTTTGCCCAGAATACCGGCATTGTGCAGAACACCATCCAAACGGCCAAACTCGTCATACAAACGATCGGCCATCTGCTGGTAATCAGGCCAGCTGGCTCCCTCAAAATTCAAAGGGTAGATGGCTGGCTCAGGGGCACCCAAGGCTTCAATCTCATCATAAACACTTTCCAGTTTACTAATCGTGCGCCCCAGCAAAATAACCGTTGCACCCTTGGACGCATAGCCTAAGGCAGCAGCTCGGCCAATACCATCGCCAGCACCTGTAACCAACACTATGCGGCCTTTCAACAGGTCATTCGTAGCCTGATAATCAAAATAACATTGCATGATAAGTCATGAGTCCAACTAAGAGTGTTAACGATTCAGCCAAGTACGAGCCAATTCGGCTGCAGGCTCGCGGGGATGTTCATTGATGATATTTTGCATCATCTCTTTGGCCTGATCTTCATTGCCATAGCGTGAATAGATCAAACCCAGTTTATATTTGGAGTCAGCAATTTTAAAACTGTCCTGATAACGCCGGACAACTGCTTCAAACATTTTTTCAGCATCCCGTGTCCTGTTTTGGGCCATATAGATCTCACCGATCCAATAATAACCATTACCCACTAAACGGGACTCAGGGTAATTTCTAATAAAATCCTGAAATGCCTTGATGGCCTCTTCAAATTTTCGTTCAGGCACCAGTTGGTAAGCCTTAGCGTAAGCTTCACGGTCAGTCAAACGACCTGAACCACCATTATTGGTACTACTGGGAAGAGGTTCGGATAGCTGTCGGTCCACTGCGGAGGAGTCCACAGCTCTTTCACTAGCTTGCTTGGACTCCTGACTTTCCAAGTCACCCAGGCGCTTACTGTGATCCTGTAGGCGCTCATCGAGATCAATATAGCGACGGCGCTGTTCATCCTGCATTTGTGACAGAGCTCTTTCCTGGCGTTCAACCTTATTACGCAGGTTTTGAACTTCCACTTGCAATTGTTCAAGCTGCATAAAAAGTTCCGCCTGAATAACTGCTGTATTGCGGTTATCTGCGCCTGCTTGCACACTCATTAAGCACAAAAATAAAAGTACACTGGCCAAAATAAAACGGGGGCCATAAATGGCCCCTGTTTTTACTCTGACACTTTGGCTGTCATAAATTGCTTTCACGCCAGAGATGTCCTGTTATCAGTAAATAAATTCAACACGACGATTTTTAGCATGGTCTTCACGAGTTTGAGCGTTACGAACCACTGGACGCTCTTCACCGTAGCTGACAACTTCCATTTGGTCACCGCTTACGCCCTGCAAAGACAGATAGCGCTGTACGGAGTTACCACGACGCTCACCTAGAGCCATGTTGTACTCACGAGTACCCCGCTCATCGGTGTGACCTTCCAGAACGACACGTGCATCTGGATTGGCTTGCAGGTAAGCCGCATGCGCATTCAGGTCGTCATAGAACTCGCTGCGAATGTTGGACTTATCAAAATCAAAGTAAATGGTCATTACTTCAGGACGTTGAACGGCATCGCGCGCTGCCGCTTCATCTTCCATTGCCTCAGCACGTGCAGCATCTTCATCACCAGCAGCTGCTGCTTCAGCATCATCAGATACATGTACTTCATCAGCAGTGACTTCATCCTCATCACCTGGCTGGGTAGCTGCACCGCCACCACAACCAGCAACCAAAGCAAGAATTGCTGCCAGAGCGAAAGGTTTGCTGTACTTCATCAGATCCATATCCTTCTCCCAATTTTTTAAGAAGATTTTAGTTATTCCACCAATGAGTCTAGCCCATTCGGTACGAAACTTTAACCGGTAATTTTCAAGCCTGTTAATTCAGGAAAGGTGACCAGGCCGGTTCCCTGACATCTCCCCTTTCTGCTGGTAATTCATAACGAATTCTGCCATCAGTAGAAACAACACCTAGAATACCCTGGTCATCTTGCATCAATGCATAGACAACCATACTACCGTTGGGCGCAACACTTGGCGATTCATCTAAAGGTGAGGTCGTCAAGGTCCTAAGTCTTCCTGTTTCCATATTAAGCGCAGCTACACTAAAGAGTCCACCTCCACTTTCCCGATGTATCATAAAAACTTCACTGCCATCAGGTGAGTAACGAGCTCGAGCATTGTAGTTGCCTTCAAAACTCACGCGCTTTATCTGGCCTGATTGCAAATTTACTTTATAAATCTGGGGTCCGCCACTTCTACTCGATGTAAAGATAAGATTTTTTCCATCGGGCGACCATGAGGGTTCAGTATCTATTGCGTAATGGTGAGTCACCCGAGTTAAGCGACGCTGTTCCAAATGGTAAATATAGATTTCCGGACTTCCATCCCGGGAGAGGGTCATTGCCAAGCGTGTACCATCCGGTGACCAAGCTGGTGAACTATTCAGCCCACGAAAATTCGTTAATTGATAGCGTTCACCAGTTGCCACTTCTTGAATAAAGATTGCAGGCCGACCCCGTTCAAAAGAAACATAAGCCAGCTTACTTCCATCCGGCGACCAGTCGGGCGACAAAATAGGCTCGCGTGAAGTCAAGATAGTGCGAGAGCGTTGTCCGTCAGCATCAGAAATATGCAGACGATAGCGGTACTCAGCACGTCCATCTAATTGTTCGGCAGTGACATAGGCTAGACGCGTGGAAAAAATCCCTTTCTGATCAGTCAGTTTTTCATAGATACGGTCACTGATAAAATGGGCTCGTGAACGCAGCTGTTCAGGTCGGGCAGTGACGGTTTCACCTAGTATTCTTTCCTGGCTGATCACATCAAAGAGTTCATAGGCAATCCTTAAGCGACCATCTTGCTCCTGAATAGAGCCTATTACCAGATAATTAGCATTGAGTAGCCGCCAATCCCGATAAATAACTTCTGAACCCCGGGAAGGTAAGCTAACCAGGTTCTCTCGGGGAACAGGAGCAAACAGCCCTGTTCTTTCCAGGTTATCGGCCAGAATTCTACCAACATCTTCCGGTAAAGCCCCTGATCCCTGCCAAGCAAAAGGAACAACAGCGATGGGAGTCGCTTGATCACTGCCTTGGGTAATCCGTATCGTCAGATTGGCATGCGCTTGAAGGCTGACTAATAACAGGATCAGAAGCAGTAAATGCACAGGTTTTAGAAACTTAAAAATCACAGTGCCAAATCCTCAGGTGAAAAGATCAGGTCAATAACTCGGAAAGCTTCTCTTTGCCGAGACTCCAACTGCAACAGGGGAAAGGGGGCTGCCCTTTCAATAGCCTGGATTGCTGAACGGTCAAAAGCCGCGTTTCCACTGGATTCGACCACTCTAATACCATCAGGTGCTAGTTCACCAGTCCCTAGCAAGCGAATTCTTATCAAAGCCTCCAAGTCACTGCTGGTTCCTGGTGGCCGGGTCCATTGACTGGCAATCAGATCAAAAATCACGCCTTCCATATTCGCAATGGCTTGAGCATCTCTTTCAGCCTGCTCTGCACGGGCTTCTTCACGCGCCCGTTGGGACTCTTCGCGAATTCTGGCTTCTTCTTCCCTTTGGCGTCGAGCCTCAGCTGCTCGCTCTTCTTCGACACGACGACGTATCTCTTCTTCCTGCTGACGCTGTTGCTCAGCTTCAGTTCGTGCCCTTTGCTCAGCTTCACGCTGACGTTGCAACTGCAGTTGACGCTGACGCTCTGCTTCCTGCTGGGCTTGGCGTTCAGCCTCTTGCTGGGCCTGCTCTTCTTGGCGGCGCTGCTCTTCTGCTCTACGCCTCGCTTCTTCCTGCTCCCTTTGGCGGCGTTGCTCTTCTGCCTCTCGCTGGCGCTGACGTTCCGCCTCTTGCTGACGCCTTCTTTCTGCTTCTCTTTGTTGCAGTTGGCGCTGGGCTTCAGCCTGGCGTGCGGCTTCTGCTGCACGTCGGGCATCTGCAGGGTCCTGAGCCACCACCTGAGCACGGATGATCTCAGGCGTCGGTTCCGGCATGCGGTCACGCATCTGACCACCTTGCCAGAAGAGGAGCGCTCCCGCCAACAGGTGCACACCCAGAGTAAGGACAACCGATAATGGCAGATTGGCAGGCTTCACCAACAACTCCCTAGCGATCTTCAGGTGGCTTGGAAATCAAACCAACCTGGGTCACACCAGCACCTTGCAAGCGGCTCATCAAAATCACCACCTCACCATAGGCAACCCGCCGATCCCCTCGAACCAAGACCGGCAAGTCGGGATTTTGACGCTTGAAGCGAGCCACTTGATCAATCAATTCTTCCAAGGTCAGGGCATCATCTGAGTCAGCCCCTCTTTCCAGGTAATAATTACCCTCAGCATCCAGAGCCACGACCAGGGGTTCATTTTGTTCATCAGTTTGGATGGGTTCAGAAGTCACTTCGGGCAGCTCTACATCGACCCCTTGAGTCAAAATAGGTGCGGTGACCATAAAAATAACCAGAAGCACCAGCATTACGTCAATGTAGGGCAGAACATTGACTTCAGAAATTGGCGGCTTTGGAGGGCTGCGACGTAACCTTTGCTTGCGCATTTTCAGCTTTCCTAATCCGCTTTCTTGGTAATCAGGCTGCGGTGCAAAATACCTGAAAACTCATCGGCAAAGTTTTCATAATGATTTAGCAGGCTTTCACTGGAAGCAATGTAGCGGTTATAAGCAATCACCGAAGGTATGGCTACAAATAGGCCCATAGCCGTTGTCATCAGTGCTTCTGCCATACCTGGAGCTACCACTGCAAAGGTCGCCTGCTGAACACCCGCCAGACTTTTGAAGGCTTCCATAATGCCCCAGACAGTCCCAAAGAGGCCAATATGCGGGCTCACCGAGCCGATGGTTGCTAACAGCGGCAGGCCAGAATGCAGGCGATCCTGCTCTTCCGCCAGGGCAATGCGCATGGAGCGTTCAACACCCTCAAGAATGGGCTCAGGATCCGTGGTTTTCTGACGGATGCGATTGAAGGTTTTAAAGCCTGAATAGATCACTCTTTCAGCACCCTGGACTTCATAAGGGTCGGTATCTCTAAAAAGTTCGTTTAATTCTATGCCGGACCAGAACCTCTCTCTGAACTCATCGTGCGCTTCCTTGGCAACACGAAATACCTGCCAACGTTGGAAAATTGAGATCCAGGAAATAATAGAGCCCGCCAGCAGGGCTATCATCAAAAACTGAATAAAGAAGCTGGCCTGAAAGACCATTTTCCAGAAAGTTAGCTCTTGCAACTTGGACTCCTTGAAACTTCAATCAATAAAATTCTTAACTGGCTACTCTGGTCAGGGCAGCAATCATGTCTTTGGGTAAACGACAAGGCTTCAAACGACTTCGATCAACACAGGCTACGTCGACCCTGGCTTGACAAAGAAGTTCCGCGCCACGGCTTACCTGCTGTAAAAAAGTCAGTTTGGCACCTTTTGCACTTTCCAGTTGCACATCAACGTCCAAAAAGTCATCCAGACGTGCGGGTTGTAAATAGTCAGTTTCAACCCGTCGCACGACAAAAAGCACATCCAGAGTCGACTGATCCCAACCCAAGGTGCGCAACCATTCTGTTCTGGCTCTTTCCATGAATTTCAGGTAGTTAACGTAGTAAACAATACCACCTGCGTCGGTATCTTCATAGTAGACACGAATAGGCAAGCAAAAGCGCTTGTCACCGAATGACGACATTTCATTCTCCACTTAATCAGGCGCTGTTAAACCAAAGTGCAGCCAGGCCAATTGAGTGACCTGCCGCCCGCGCGCTGTGCGCATCATAAAGCCCTGCTGAATGAGATAAGGCTCCAGCACTTCTTCAATGGTGTCCCGGGATTCGGAAATGGCTGCAGCCAGGCTTTCCACGCCCACTGGCCCCCCGGCAAATTTTTCCATCATCGCCAGCAACAAACGCCTATCCATATGATCCAGACCATGAGTATCGACATTCAGTAGATTCAACGCCAAGTCAGCCAATTCCTTGGTAATCGAGCCATCAGATTTTACCTCAGCAAAATCCCTGACCCGGCGCAGCAAACGGTTGGCAATGCGCGGCGTTCCCCGGGAGCGTCGGGCAATTTCTTCTGCCCCACCCTGATCGGCTTGCAGGCCTAGAAGCTTGGCTGAACGAGTCACTATGCCCGTCAGATCTGCCACGGAATAAAACTCCAGACGCTGGACGATGCCAAAACGATCGCGCAAAGGAGCCGTCAACAAACCGGCTCGGGTTGTCGCACCGACAAGGGTAAAAGGGGGTAAATCAAGCTTAATGGAACGAGCTGCCGGGCCTTCACCAATCATGATATCCAATTGGTAGTCTTCCATCGCTGGATAGAGCACTTCTTCAACAGCAGGGTTCAGGCGATGGATTTCATCAATGAAAAGTACATCCCCTTCTTCCAGGTTGGTTAGCATGGCCGCCAGGTCACCCGCTTTTTCCATCACCGGGCCTGAGGTGCTTTTAATATGCACGCCCATTTCTTCGGCAATAATATTCGCCAAAGTGGTTTTACCAAGGCCGGGCGGCCCAAAGATCAGGGTGTGGTCCAGGGCTTCTTTACGACCCCGCGCAGCACTGATGAAGATCTCCATCTGCTCGCGCACCTGGGGCTGACCGGTATACTCAGCAAGGCGCTTGGGGCGGATGGCATGGTCCTGGTTGGATTCCTGCGGCAGGCTTTCTGCTACTACAAGGCGGTCGCTTTCAATCACGGCAGGGGGCTTCCTGTAAGCTGGCAAATTCAGGAGAGCATTCTAACAGAGAAACAGGCTATTCAGCTTTTTTGTAATCTTCAACCAGTTGCCAGGCCAGAGCAAAATCCTCTTCACTGACATAAACCCGGGCAAAGCCTGTTGGTGCCATTTCACCGATAGCACCGTGCAGGTAATGACCATCGACATAGACTTCAAGGTGGCGCGAACGCAGCATACCCGCCACGATATGGGCTTCCAGAATATCACTAGCTTCATAAACCAGTTGCATTAGCGGCTAACACTTTGCAGTGCAGCTTTGATCAGGGCTTGGGTATCCTTACCTTCCGGGTCTATACCTGAAAGGGCGCGACTGGCCTCGGTGGGCTTGTAACCCAAAGCAATAAGCGCTGCTTCAGCTTCAGCACGGTGATCTGTTTTGGGTTGCTGGGCATCCATGGGCAGTTCCAGTTTGGCCATCTGCTGAGGCTGCCAGCTTTTCAAGCGATCCTTAAGATCAACCAGCAGGCGCTCGGCAGTTTTCTTGCCGATACCAGGAACACGGGTCAGCGACTGCAAGTCACCTTCCTGAATCACTGTTAACAGCTGTCTGGATTCCAGGGATGAAAGAATAGCTAGAGCCACCTTGGGACCAATACCGCTGACTTTAATGAGCTCACGAAACAATTGCCGATCTTCCAGGCGGGCAAAGCCATACAGCAGATTGGCATCTTCACGAATGACTTGGTGAATCCACAAGGTCAGAGGTTCATTCAGTGCAGGCAGGCCAGCAAAGACCGACAAGGGCAAGTCCACCTCATAACCCACACCCTGAACATCCAGGATCACCCAGGAAGGCTGCTTTTCGGCCAATACGCCCTGCAAACGTCCAATCATTTTGTTTCCTTAGCTTCAAGCTTGTCTTTGTCTTCAATACTTAAAAACACCGGTAGATGCAGGTGCCAGTGAATCGCCGCCAGGCGCAAACCCAAGACTACGCCCATCGCCAACAGAGTATTAAAGGTTTCCCAGGAATCCGGTAGAAACCATGTCAGATTGACATAAACAAAGGCCCCAGCCATAACCGCTGTGGCATAGATTTCTTTTTCAAAAATCATCGGTTTAACGGCTGTCAGTACATCCCGCACAATACCACCGAAAACGGCCGTCATCACCCCAGTGACAACTGCAATCATAGGAGGATGTCCCAGCGAAAGGGCAACATTGGCACCGATCACCGTGAATACCGCCAGGCCGATGGCATCGGCTACCTGAATCGCCCGATGGGGAAAGCGGATCTTGCGGGCCAAGGCAAAGACAATCACCGAGGTAATAAAAGTCAGGGTGATATAGAGAGTATCCTGCACCCAGAACACCGGTAAACGCCCCAGAATCAAATCCCGCAGGGTGCCACCACCGATAGCAGTGACTGTGCCAACCACCACCACACCAAAAAGGTCTAGGCGACGCTTAGCAGCAGCCAAGACCCCGGCAATCGCAAAGACCACGGTACCAAAAAGGTCCAAAGAAAAAATAAACAGGGGAAGATCAAAGTTCATCAGGAAGATCGCTTGGTTCGTTTAGCCAGACTGGCCGGATCAAAGTGCCGCCAGCTACTGCCTTTTTTACTGGCACCTAGCTGACCAGAAAGGGCAACCAGACCACTGGCGGTATAGGCATGGCAAAGGGCTATGGCCAGGGCATCAGCCGCATCGGCCTGGGGAGTCGCCGAGAGCTTAAGGAGTGACTTAACCATATGCTGGACTTGGCTTTTATCCGCCCCGCCCCGCCCAGTCACGGCCAGCTTGACCTCCTTGGCGGAGTATTCACTGAGCTCAAGGCCGTGATTGGCAACACAAACAATCGCCGTACCCCGTGCCTGCCCCAGCTTCAGGGCTGAATCGGCATTTTTGGCCATAAAAACCTGCTCAATCGCTACCTGATCAGGCTGATACTGCACCACCAGCTCGGCTATACCGGCATAGATTTGTGCCAGTTTCTGAGCCAGAGTATCGGCCTGGATGCGAATACAGCCACTGGCGTGATAGTGCATCTGGCTGCCCTCGGCATGGATCAGACCGTAACCGGTGATGCGCGAGCCAGGGTCAATACCCAGAATAAGCATCATTCACTACTACGCTAGATGCTACTGCGTTAAAATTTCTCTCAGATTGCTCATTTACTCGATGTAAACTCCGCTTCTTCGAGAAATTTTGCCTTGTATCCTCGGCGCTCGTTTCGTTCATTAACTCTTTCAATTCAGCTGCTCCATTACAGCATCACTGAAATCGGCGTTGGAGTAGACTTCCTGGACATCATCCAGGTCTTCCAACATATCAACCAGTTTGAGCACCTTTTGGGCCAACTCAACATCAGTGATTTCCGAGTAGGTATCTGGCAACATGGAAACCTCCGCTGAAGCCGGCTCAAAACCTGCTTCCGCCAACGCATCCTTGACGGCACCGAAGTTGGCAGGGTCTGTAAAGATATCCAGGCCACCATCGACGTTAGTCACTAAGTCTTCAGCCCCGCCTTCCAGCGCCGCCTCCATAACATCTTCTTCACCAATATCGGCATTGAAGCTAATGCGGCCACGCTTGTTAAACAAGTAAGCGACGGAACCAGAAGTGCCCAGATTACCGCCCGTTTTGGTAAACGCATGGCGCACATCAGAAACAGTACGGTTTTTGTTATCCGTAACACAGTCGACCAAGACAGCAACGCCGCCGGGGCCATAACCCTCATAAACCACTTCTTCCATGTTATCAGCATCATTAGTGCCGGCACCCCGGGCAATTGCCCTTTCAATGGTGTCTTTGGTCATATTATTGGACAGAGCCTTGTCCACGGCAGCACGCAAGCGGGGGTTGTCAGCTGGCTCAGGACCACCGGCCCGGGCAGCCACGGTCAGCTCCCGGATCAACTTGGTAAAAATCTTGCCCCGCTTGGCATCCTGCGCCGCCTTACGATGCTTGATATTGGCCCATTTACTATGACCTGCCATTGACGTTCTCCAACCTAACTATTGATTTACCAGAAGTCTGTCGGCTTCGCGACAAGGTTGCCCCACCGCGATCTGGGGCTTCACTTTTGCAAGACAGCCTGCTTTTCGAGTGACTATACCTCCCTGAGTATAAACACTCGCGCTTTACATCCCTGTAAAGCTGGTCGCAGGCAATCTTGCCGTGAAGCGAGCCACTAGAAGGAGCTGACTTTTTATTCTTCAGCCTGAGGCTTGGCGCGCAAGCGCAGGTTGAGTTCTTTCAACTGCGCTTGGCTGACTTCACCCGGTGCATCGGTCATAACACAAGCTGCTGACTGGGTTTTCGGGAAGGCAATGACTTCACGAATGGATTTGGCACCGGTCATCAGCATCATCAGGCGATCCAGGCCAAAGGCCAGGCCACCATGCGGGGGCGCACCAAATTTTAGGGCATCCAGCAGGAAGCCGAACTTCTCTTGCTGTTCCGCTTCATCAATACCCAGCACATCAAATACGGCTTCCTGCATTTTCTGATCATGGATACGAATGGAACCACCACCCAGCTCAGTGCCATTGAGCACCATGTCATAGGCACGCGACAGCTGCCCGCCTGGGCTGGCTTTCAACTCTTCAGGACTACAGAGAGGTGCCGTAAAGGGGTGATGCAGTGCACTCAGGCTACCGTCATCCTCTTCTTCAAACATGGGGAAGTCGACAACCCAAAGAGGTGCCCAGTCTGCAGTGTAGAGGTTTAGGTCTTCACCCAGCTTGCAGCGCAGCGCGCCCAGGGCTTCATTAACAATCTTGGTCTTGTCAGCACCAAAGAAGATAATATCGCCATCTTCTGCACCGACACGCGCCAGCAGTTCATCAACCACGCCTTCCATAAATTTAACAATGGGTGATTGCAAGCCCTCCAGCCCTTTGGCTTTCTCATTAACCTTAATCCAGGCCAGGCCACGCGCACCATAAATACCAACAAATTTGGTGTAGTCATCAATTTGTTTGCGTGACAGCTCGGCACCACCTTTAACCTTCAGGGCAGCAACCCGCCCCCTGGGGTCCGTTGCAGGGCCAGAGAAGACCTTGAAATCAACGCCTTGCATCAAATCATCCACATCCACCAGCTCCAATGGAATGCGCAGGTCGGGTTTGTCAGAACCATAGCGGTTCATGGCCTCGGAATAAGGCATGCGCGGGAAATCACCCAGATCAACATCCTTGGACTCTTTAAAGATCTTACGAATCAAACCTTCAGCCACGCCCATGATGTCATCTTCGTTAACAAAAGAGGCTTCGAGGTCGATTTGGGTAAATTCAGGCTGACGGTCAGCACGCAGATCTTCGTCACGGAAGCATTTGGCAATCTGGTAGTAGCGATCAAAACCGGACACCATTAACAGCTGTTTAAACAGCTGGGGTGATTGAGGCAAGGCAAAAAAGTGGTTTTGATGGGTACGACTGGGCACCAGATAGTCCCTGGCCCCTTCGGGGGTGGCACGGGTCAGGATCGGGGTTTCGATATCCAGAAAACCCTGGTCTTCCAGATAGTTGCGTATCTGGTGGGTCACGCGTGAACGAAAACGCAGCTTTTCCGCCATTTCTGGACGACGCAGGTCAACATAGCGATATTTCAAGCGCACTTCTTCACCGACCTTGCCATGCTCATCAAGCTGGAAAGGTGGCGTTTCTGCGCTATTCAGTACTTCAACTTCCTTAGCCAAGACCTCAATTTCCCCGGTTGGCATATTGGTGTTGACAGTACCTTCGGGGCGATGACGTACGCGCCCTTTGATCTTGAGCACATATTCGTTGCGAGCACGGTCGGCCAGAGCAAAGGCTTCTTCAGTATCCGGATCAACCACTACCTGAGCCAAACCATTACGGTCCCTGAGATCCAGGAAAATAACCCCACCATGATCACGGCGGCGGTGGACCCAGCCGCAGAGTTCAACTTCCTGATCCAGATGACTTGTGTTCAAGTCGCCACAGTAATGGCTGCGCATAGAAAAAATTCCTGTTAACGAGAGGTTCGAAGATAAAATTCAAAAAACAAAAAGCAGGGCCAAGGCCCTGCAAAAAGGTTAAGACCTGTTCAGGCTGCCGGGGCAGCCGAAGTGCCTGAGTCACTTTTCGAGGAGGAGCCGCCTGAATCGGCCAGATTCTTTTTGCTACCGCTCTTAAAGTCGGTTTCATACCAACCGCCACCGGCCAGACGAAAACCCGCCGCCGAAATCTGACGGCTTAACTCAGGTTGCTTGCACTGAGGACACTCTTTCGAGGGTTCTTCACTCATCTTGTGCATGATTTCCAAATGGTGACCACAGGCCTGGCACTGATATTCGTAAATGGGCATGGCTTTTTGCCTCAACTGCAAAGGGTTAAACTCAAGGTAAAGCTTAAAATAAGCAGAATATTAAATAGGGCAGCAAGCAGCCCATTTCAAGGGGCAGCATTATAGCCTAGAGACGCCCCCTTACGCCAAGGTCTCTGCACCCACAGCCACTTCTGCCTGAGCCTGGTCACTATCCAAGCGCTCCCAAAGGCGTTCCACCAAGGGTTTGTGCACCAGCGTACAGCGGTAAAGGCGTATTTCCAAAGGGATAATCCATTGCTCACTGCCGCAAATCACCAGCTTGCCTTCAGCTAACTCTCTTTCCACGCTAAGACGCGGTATCCAGGCAACGCCTCGCCCCTGCAAAGCCATTCCTTTCAGCCCTTCGGCCATGGCCGTTTCATAAACCGTCTTGAATTGCAGACCTACAGGTTTCTGACGCAAGAGGAGGCGCAAAGATCTTTCCAGAAAGGCACCCTGAGTATAAGCCAAGAGAGGAACTTCCTGCTCTTGATTGCTATCAAGTGAGTAGAGTGAGCGACCTGTAGCGGCAGGCGCACATACAGGCAACATTTCGGTGCCACCCATACGCAAAGAAGGAAAGTGGGCGTGATCCAGCTGCAGGGTCCCCAAGGGGTCATGGTAGGCCAGCATTAAATCGCAACGGCCTTCCCGAAGAGCATGGGTTGCTTCACCGACATTCATGGCGGTCATACGGGAATTAATTTCGCCCACCACTTTTTGCAATTTATCCAGCCATTGGGGGAAAAAGTTAAACGCCAAGGAGTGGGCAACCGTAAATTCCAGCAATTGGATAGCCGCAGGATCCAAGCCTCGCAAATGACGCAAGGCCTCACCCAATTGCTCAACGACATTACGTGCGGTGATCAAAAACAGCTGGCCATCTGCGGTCAATTCGAGGGGGGATTTGCCTCTATCTACCAGGGTACAGCCAACTGACCTTTCCAGGGACTGGATACGGCGACTGAATGCTGGCTGGGTGACAAAACGTCGCTTGGCCGCTTGCGAAAAACTGCGCGTGGCAGCCAAAGCGACAAAGTCTTCTAGCCATTTAACTTCTAGGTTCACAAGGTTATCTCAAAAAAAAAGAAATATTTTAACCGATTCAGCACCAAATAAGTGCGCTGGTAACAAGAATTTGTTCTTCTAAAGAGCGACTTGTTATAGTATACCGCTCGCTGAGTTGCTTATTATCTGCAGGTTTCCACCCTCGCCAGGATCATGATTTAGGTTGCCAATGCTCAAACGCCTCTTAACCTACCCCAGCCTTAAGGCACCTTTGCTCACTCTGGGCAGTGTCTTGGCGGTATCTTTGCTGCTGCTTTACTGGCTGGGAACACCTGCTGAGGAAGAACAAATACCCCCCTCTGATCAAGAAGTCATGGCGGCACTGGAAGCAACCGATTTCCACAATGCCCTGATTCCACCCTTGTCACCACCGCCTGACTGGGACCAATATACTCTACAGCAGGGCGACCGTTTGTCGCACCTCTGGCAGCAAAAGTGGCATCTACCTCTGGGCACCCTTTATCAGCTGCTTGACCAGGAAGGCGCCAGCCACCTTAACCGAATTCATCCGGGCCAGCATATTGAATGGTTGGCCAGCAGGGATGGCCAGTTGTTAGTCCTGCGGGTATGGCGCAACCGTGCTGAAGGCGTGGAATGGCAACGTGAAGCACAGGGTTTCAGCTTCAATGAGCTGTCAACTCAACGTGAAGTGCGCCTCCTGCGTTTGGAAGGCACCCTAAATGGCGTATTATCTAACAGCTTGCGCGAAATGCCTGAAATTGCAGGACAGGAAGGCGCTATAGCTGCTGCTCTTGACCGCCATCTACCACTACGCCGTGACGCCCGGGATGGTGATACCTTCAGTCTGCTGATCGAACAAGAATGGTTAACCGGTGACCCTTCACCCTACTCCACCCGTCTATTGGCTTTTGACTACAGCGGCCAACGTATGCAAATTCGAGCTGCCCGCCATCAAGGTGATGGCCGCTTCTACACACCTGAAGGTGAAAGCCTGATTCCACCCTTCAACCGTATCCCCTTGGTGCAGCGGTATAGAATCAGCTCTCACTTTAACCTGAGTCGTCGCCACCCAATTACTGGTCGAGTCACTCCTCACCACGGTACTGACTTTGCCACCCCAACAGGAACCACTGTTGTTTCACCCGCCGATGGCCGTGTGGTTAGACGCGGCTGGCACCCTTTTGGTGGCAACTACCTGGTCATCGACCATGGCCAAGGTTATACCACCCGCTACCTGCATTTACACCGCTTTCTGGTCAATCGTGGGGATAGCGTAAAGCGAGGTCAACGTATTGCCCAAACCGGTAATACAGGACGCAGCACTGGACCCCATTTGCATTATGAACTCCACATCAATGGCCGCCCAGTCGATGCCATGCGGGTTGAACTGCCTAGTGTAGAACGCCTGGATAATGAAGACTTGGAAGACTTCAAAAAGCATAGTGAAAAGCTATTTGCAGGCCTGGACAACCAATTAATGCTGGAGGAACTGGCTTTATTGCTTCCCCGACAAAACAATTAACACAGATTACTCAAGAGTAAAAAACACTTAAATCAAAGGTACAGAACATTCATGCGCGCTTCACAATTGCTTATTGCCACCCTAAAAGAAACTCCCAATGATGCTCAGGTTATCAGCCATCAGCTGATGCTGAGAGCGGGCCTGGTACGCAGCCTCGGTTCTGGCCTTTACACCTGGTTACCTCTGGGATTGCGCACCCTACGCAAGGTAGAGCGGATTGTTCGTGAAGAAATGGATAAATCAGGTGCTCAGGAAGTCCTAATGCCCGGCGTACAACCGGCTGAACTCTGGCAGGAGTCCGGTCGCTGGGATGAATATGGCAAGGAATTGCTGCGCCTACAGGACCGCCACAGCCGGGATTTTTGTGTTGGCCCCACCCACGAAGAGGTAATTACCGACCTGGTTCGCAAAGAACTGCGCTCTTATAAGCAGCTGCCTGCCAATTTTTACCAAATCCAGACCAAGTTCCGTGATGAAATTCGTCCCCGCTTTGGCATCATGCGTGCCCGTGAATTCATCATGAAAGACGCTTACTCCTTCCACCTCAACCAGGAGTCTCTGGTAGAAACCTATGAGGTGATGCATCGCACCTACAGTAATATCTTTACCCGCCTGGGCCTGGATTTTCGCCCGGTGATTGCGGACAACGGCTCTATTGGCGGCACCGGCTCCCATGAATTCCATGTTCTAGCAGATTCCGGCGAAGACGATATTGTTTTTTCCGATACCTCAGATTACGCCGCCAACATCGAAAAAGCTGAAGCTCTACCGCGTGAAACTGAGCGTAGCCAGGCTAAAGAAGAACTACGACTGGTGGATACACCCGATGCCAAAACCATTGCCCAGTTGGTAGAACAATTTGGCCTGCCGATTGAGAAAACTGTTAAAACTCTGGTGGTGAAAGCTGCCGAAGGCGGCCTGATCGCGCTGATTATCCGTGGCGACCATGAACTCAATGAAATCAAGGCCAGCAATCTGCCACAGGTCGCCAGCCCGCTGGAAATGGCGACTGACGAAGAAATCAAGGCGGCCATAGGTGCGGGCCCTGGATCACTGGGACCGATCAAACTACCTATCCCCTGTATTATTGATCGCTCGGTCGAAAAAATGAGTGATTTTGGTGCCGGTGCCAACATTGATGGCCAACACTACTTTGGAATCAACTGGGAAAGAGACCTACCCCTGCCCGAAGTCGCCGACCTGCGTAACGTTGTTGAAGGTGACCCCAGCCCCGACGGCCAGGGCAAGCTGCTGATTAAGCGTGGTATCGAAGTGGGGCATATTTTCCAGCTGGGTACCAAGTATTCCGAAGCCATGAACGCGACAGTGCTGGATGAAAATGGCAAGTCCGTACCCATGATCATGGGCTGCTACGGCATCGGCGTGACCCGCATCGTTGCTTCTGCTATCGAACAAAACCATGACGATGCAGGCATTATCTGGCCGAATGCCATCGCGCCTTTTGAAGTCGCGCTGGTGCCCATGAATGCGCACAAGTCCGAACTAGTCCGCGACACTTCAGAGAAGCTTTATCAGGAACTGACGGCAGCAGGCATTGATGTGCTGCTGGATGATCGTGATGAGCGCCCTGGCTCCAAGTTCGCTGATCTGGAATTGATTGGCATCCCCCACCGGATTGTGATTGGTGAGCGTAGCCTGAAAAATGGTGAACTGGAATACAAGGGTCGCCGTGATAGCGAAGCGAGCATGGTTCCTGCCGAGGAAATTCTTGCCTTCATCCAACAGCAGCTCGGTAACGTCTAATCAAGCTGGGGCAGCAGTCATCTCAAGGGTGGCTGCTGATCAGCTGAACACAAAACGTCCGAGATAATAGGCCGTCCCTACAAAAGCAAGACCAAAAACCACTACCAGATTTAAGCGAATGGAATCCGTTTTTCGCTTGCTGCGAAGACTACTCAAAAACAAGCCTATTGCCGATAAGACCATGATGATTACCAGCAAAAAAACAGCGTAGCGAAAGGTTTCGGCATCCCAGTTGGGATCGATGACAATTCCCTGCCAGCGTTCAATAAAGGTTTCCACTTCCGGCCGGGCTCGATCAATCAAGAAAAAAACCGGTATCATCAGAATCCAGGAAACCGCCCCCAAAACTGAAATACTATGCAACACTGGGTCCTTGCCCTTGCGCCTTTCAGGCCCTTCGTATCTTTTCTTCCAACGTTCACTTTCAAGCACCGTTCCTCTCCCCTAGCAATCAGCCTGCATCAACCGATGATAAGCCAAAAACCTGCTCAGGCCTATATGTATGTTTTTGTTAACAAACCTGAGCCAGCTCAAGCTTTATCTACAAAATATCGGCCTCAGGCTTTAATTTAATGTTCAAATAATGTAAAAGTTTGTTCACATCTGAATCTCAAATAAAAAACAAGGAAGAGTTTCACGTGCTTCGATTACAAACCAAAACGCTGCTGGCATTAGCATCGGTCATGTTGACACTAACGCTGGTCATCACTCTGGCCAGTCTCGCTTCCTTCCGGGACTTTTCAATCAGGGCAGCAACCGAGCATACACGAACAGCTGCAGAAATGATCCGCGTGGCGCTGACTGAATCCATGCTCAACGGCACCATGCACAAACGAGACTCTCTTTTGCAGCGCATTGCCCAGGTCGACGGCCTTGATGAAGTCAGGGTCATTCGTGGCAACTTGGTCGAAGAACAGTTTGGCAACGGTCTGGCGATAGAAACCAACCCTGACTCTATTGACTTCCAGGTTCTACAAACAGGAGAACCTGTTTATACCTTGATCGGTGGACGCTTATCACCTGAGTTTCGTGCCACTATTCCTTATGTTGCAACCAGCAAGGGTGATGTCAATTGCCTGAACTGCCATGCAGTTCCGGAAGGTTCAGTATTAGGAGCCGTGACCTTAACCGCCTCCATCGACCATATGCGCACAGCAGCAATCATGACGGTCTCGGCGCTCATCCTTGCGGTTATCATTTTTGCACTTATTTCATTAGCCTTCTTACGCCGGATGCTTCAGCCCTTGGTAACCACAGCCCACGAAATTGAAGGTGCTGTCAAAAAAGCCAAAGAGGGGGATTTCAGTGTTCGTGTGACCCAACGCAGTAATGATGAAATCGGTGCTATAGCTCAGCACTTCAATAGTCTTGCTGACGGCATCGTCTGTAAACTGACAGAAATACGCCGTAATGTTGCTCACCTGGTTCAATCCAGTCCCCGCCAAAAGGGCGATCTCCTGGCAGACACGGCTGAAACAGTTTCAGGACTGGTCAAGGTTGCCCAGTTTAAGCAAGCCATTGAAGAAGACGAAACCAGTGAAGAGGTTTTTCAAAGGATTTCTGAAGTTGTCCGGGATGTGTTTCATTTCCCCAACTACTCCATCTATGAAGTGGATCACAATAGGAAAGTTATCAACACCATGGATGTCGATGGTATCGCCCAGGCACCCACTTACTGGTGTAATCCAGATATCAATGAAAAGTGTACCGCCTGTCGGGCAGTGCGTACCGGCCATGCCATTGATGGCAGAGAAAACAGCCTGATTTGCCGCTCTTTCTCTATAGAAGCACGCCAAAGCAACAGGACCTACCTTTGCCTGCCTGTGATTCAGTCAGGGGGTGTCGGCAGTGTCGTTCAGCTGGTTTTAAATACCCCTGCAGAAGTCGAGCAGGCAGAAGCGGCTCGTCCCTTACTTGAATCCTATCTGCGCGAAGCAGCTCCCGTACTTCAAGCCAAACGCTTGATGGCCAGTCTGCGTGAATCGACTTTGAATGATGCTATGACAGGTTTACGCAACCGGCGTTTCCTTGAAGAATATTCGGATACGCTGGTCAATCAGTGCAAGCGGCGCGAAAGCGCGATGACACTGATCATGCTAGACCTGGATTACTTCAAAACCGTCAATGACACCTATGGTCATGATGTCGGTGATACCATCCTGATCGATCTGGCCAACATTTTTAAAGCCAACGTTAGAGAATCGGATCTGATCATTCGCTATGGCGGCGAAGAATTCCTGATCATTCTTCTCGACACCGATGCCGAGGCTGGCTTTCAGGTTGCCGAAAAAATTCGCAAGGCGGTGGAAAGCCATCAATTTAATGCTGGTAGTGTACTTCTCAACAAAACCATCTCCGCAGGACTGGCCGACTTTCCCAATGATGGTCAGGCATTTTGGCAGGTACTTAAATTTGCTGATGTTTCCCTGTATGCTGCCAAGGATGGTGGGCGTAATCAGGTCGTTCGTTTTACGCCTGATCTTTGGGTGGGAACCGAGAAATACTAGGAGATGCTTTGCTATCCTATCTTGAACGCTTAACTCAGCGGCTGGCTTGGTTACGGCCAGCCAGCCTGGTCTTAGCACTTATAGGTTTGGCCGTCGTTACTTTTAGCCTACTAGTCTCCAGCTACCAGCACCTGCTGATACCCGGCACGCTGTTGCTGCTCTGGTCACTTTTGGCCTACAGTTTTCTGACCCTCTTTCGTAACCTGCCTCCAGCCCAGAGCAGTCTGGGTTTACTGGCACGAATTAAAAACAAGCTGGCCAGAGGGTTTTATTGGCTGCTGGCCTGTATTTTTGTCTTCCTGTCATTGGGTATTTTCGGGATTACACTAAGAGGCCTGGTCATTTTCTTTAGTGGGTAAAAATGATCCGGCAGGCGTGACCTGGGCTCCAACTGGCGCGTGTTCTTATAGGGCATCTTCATAAACCCGGACACACCCAGGCCTGTAATCTGTGGAATAGCCGCCTTGATTCTTTCCAGGCAACCCACAAATTCTGCCTCCCGCTCAGCGTCCAAAAGCACATAATAACTGTGTACTTTCAAATGCCTGGGCAGCACCTCAAAGATAATCAAGCCTGTGTGCCTGATAGTATTCAAACGGGCAATCTCATCCAAAATGGCTGCTGGCAACTGTAAAAGCTCATCAGGATCATCACCGTCTTCAAAATAGGAGTGACTACGACTGGGGTCTTCTACTGCAGGAGCCGGATGAATTTCGTAAGGAAGCTGCCAATCAGCACCGGGAACAAAGGGCTCGGAAGGGTCTTTCCTTTCCAGGTGACGGGTGGAGCGTGCATCGAACATACAGCATTTAAAGACCGCATTGGGTCTATCTATCGCCTGAGCCAAGGTGACCAAATTATTAACCGAATCAATAAAGGATTTTTTAAGGGCTGGATCATGGAGCTTTAAACTGGAATCAACCAGAATCCCTTTCTCCTTCCAGTGAATCGCCAAGCCACCCAGCAAGGGATAGCGCCCTAGACGACTAACTGCTGCCAGAAAGGCTTTTTCCGTATCCCCCATGCCGTGCATAAAGTTGCGATAGTATTTATCCAGTTCCACATCATCCACCCCCACTAGGGCAGTCAAATCCACCTGTTCTTGGCGCAGAAAACTCTTACGGGAGCTATAAACCACGGTTTCCAGATCTTCAAAATCCTCACTGACCCAAACCGGCAGGTCTGGCTTCATTTCGGGCTCTTCCAGATCATTCAAAACCCAGCGCTTTAGGTGATGAGCCTGAGACAAGAGGCGATCACCTGCCTGATAACGTACCTCACGATCGCCTTCCAGAAGTGCTTGAAGGGTTTCAGCAAAAACCTGGGGCAAACCCAAGGCCGTTGCAGGGATCGCCTGGTAGCCATAGCGACAGGATTGTGCTGAAGCCAAAGCATAAAGGGTAGCGGCCATGCCCTGTTCATCAAAACGCGGTGAACTTAACTGGCCATTGAGCTGTTCTTCGCCAATGAAAAAGACATCACCCAGACGCGCATTGGTTTCCTCACCCTGACTGGCCAAACCTAGAGCACTCGTTCCGACTGGCTGGCCTTTGGCATCGAGTTGGGCAAAAACACTGGACCCCCAATCCACCAGTTTGATGGTTTCGGTTTCTGGATCAAAGACCAAATTGGAAGGTTTGATATCACCATGAACGATAGGTGCCAGCTGCTGATTTTCCTGATAACTTCTCAGAGTTTTCAGCACTTCCACCAACTGCCAAGCAATTTTAAGAACCAAACGGGGTGCAAGGCGACCACACTGAAGTGACAAGGCTTCCAGATCCTTGCCCTTCGCCCTTTCCATCACTAAAACGGATTGACGGGCCAGACGTGCATATTCATACAAACGGGGAATATAGGGATGGATTACACGACCCTGCATCCAGGCTTCTTCTTCCAAACGGTCCTGGACCTTTCGAGGCAGATTAATGCGAGAGAATTTAAAAACATAATCCAAGCCGGTTTCAGAGCGACCACCAAATACAAAACCAAAAGCACCCTTGCCCACCAATTCGATACCTGTAAAGCCCAGTTGTGCCAACTGATCCTCACAGAGTTGTATCCAGTCCTTAATTTTGCGAGCATCTTCATGACTCATCAAATAAATGGACTGCTCTTCATTAATATAGAACTGCTGCAGCAAAGACGTTGGTGCTGTCATAGACCACTCATAAATTGAACCTTGAACAGAGGTTTCGTTCTTATTGATGAATACTAACCCTAAAACCACCCGGAAAGCACTGTGCCTTTATTTGCAAGTATAAAATGGTTTTTACGTAGTCTGCTGGTTGTCACTGTCTTTTTGCTAGGTCCCCTGCTCATGGTCGCCTGTGCAGGCTCACAGAATACGTCGCATTGGTCTCAGGCAAGCCGCGATAGCTCAGGAGTAGCTCCCAAGCCGGAAGAGGTAGAGGAAGCCCTGGTCCAGGTGTATGCCGCCCGTGTTTTTGGCTGGCGAGGTAATTTTGCAGTACACACCTGGATAGCCACCAAAGAAGAAGGCGCCGACACCTGGTATGTGCATGAAGTCATGGGCTGGCATTCCACGCCGGTACGTTCCTTACCCGACCTTCCCGATCGTTTTTGGTATGGCGCCCAGCCTGAATTGTTGGCTGAATTGCGCGGTGATCAAGCCGCTGCAGCCATTCCCCATATTCTCGATGCGGTGCAAACCTATCCTTATCCAGATCGCTATGAAGCCTGGCCAGGCCCCAACAGCAATACCTTTGTTGCCTGGTTGATCAGAGAAACACCGCAACTGCGTGTCGTGCTGCCCAATACAGCCATCGGTAAGGATTACCCGGCTACGGCAGGTTTTAATCGTTCTCCGCGCGCAACTGGCTTTCAGGCTTCCTTATTTGGCTATCTGGGTGTCACCGCAGGCATTCATGAAGGGCTGGAGGTCAACCTCTTGGGCTTAAACCTGGGCATCGACCCCTGGCATTTGGGGGTCAAACTACCCGGCATCGGGCAACTCAGTATGCGTGATCCCTGGGCTATTCCAGAACCCTCGCCTCTAGCCCCCACTGAAGCTGCAGCTCACTTAGCTGACTAGATCCAAGCGCCGAGTGGGCCAATGCAGCCTTGCTGTACGTTGAATCATTTTCTTGGCTAATTCCGGCTGTTGCTCCTGAATAACCTGAGCAGCAAAATCAGCCATAAACCTGGCTTTTAACTCAGCACGGGCGGCATCAGGCCCAGGCTCCATGTAAGGAGCCGATGACAGCAGCAAGAAACCATCATCCGGGATGCGCCCCTGTTCCATATTGCTGCGAATAATGCCTGCAGCCTTGAGTATCGGGTCTGAAAGATCCGGGCTATAAGGCCCGATAATCAAAGCCACATTGGGAGCATGTAAAAAATCAAAACCCCGCCCAACACAAATCATCCATTCCCGATGCTCTATGTCCAGGTGACGTTGTAGCGCACGCATTTCCTGGCTGTGTTGAATATTACCTTCAACCAGAGGTAAAAGATCATGACGTACCTGGGATGGCATATCTGGCAATAGCTGTTGCAGTTTTTGAGGAATACCGGGTAAATCAGACTCCTCTAAACTAGACAAATCCAACAAATCACCTTGGGTACTGTGCAGAATCAGGGCATCTTCATCGGTTTCAAAACCACACACCAGGGGATAAACCGTCTGATGATCCCGACCAAAAATGGCTTCTACCTGGTTACGTATATCCTGGGCATGCTCCATCGCTGCTTCTTTATTGCAGTTAAAGCCAGCACACCCCCGTGATTTATCACCCTTGGAGTAGTGATAAGTGATGATGATAAGCACGCGGCGACCGGCATTAATCGCTTCCATAACACTGCTTTCCAAAAGATCGCCCATATAGGGCCAGCCAAGATCAAAAATGCCGCCCAGATTACGAAAAGGTCGAATAATACCCAAGGGGGTCCGCGTAGCATGGGGCAAATGCAAGCGTCCATCCATACACTTGAGGGCAATAATATGGGTCGGGTGCTCCGCCATATAACGCTGACGGGCCAGATAGTTTTCAGGGTCACAAAACTGGTCAGAATGGTTGCGACTCAAGTTCATCAACCAATCAAGCCGTTCTTGGATAGGCTGCGTATGGATCTCACCTGGCATTATTTTTATTCTCCCCTGGACATGAAGTGTCTTTCTTAAAAGCTAATGTGACTACTCCGGCATGCGTGATGAGTGGTGCTCAAGAATCTGCCACTCACCCTCCAGCTTCTGATATACAAAGGTAAAACGAACCTGGACCTGCTCATCGGTTGCATGCAGTAAAAAACTATAGAGCCCTGAATGTATGGCTACTTCATCCAAAATACGAATATGCGAAACATCCAGGCGAGCTTCTGGCTGCATTTTTAGAAAGCGTTCGAAATAGGCAGTAACATCTTTCCGGTTTTGGCAAACCTTATTCGACAAGGTGGGTAACAACACTGGCTCGCGAGCGTAGAGGGCAGCAACTTTACGGGGATCACCTGACTGGAGGGCCTGGTTCCATAATTCAAACAGCTCTAATACTTGGCTTTCAGTCATGGTTGGATCATTTTTTGAATAGTAAGTAGCGCAGATGTTAAAGCTAAGCATCCACTGGTGCAATAAATAGCGCCATGGTCTCTACATGTGAGGTCTGCGGAAACATATCCATAATTCCCAAGTGTTTCAAACGATAGCCCTGACTTTGCAAGGTTTTCGTGTCTCTGGCCAGGGTATTAGGGTCACAGGAAACATAAAGCAGCTTATTCGCACCCAAAAGCTGGATTTCTTTGCAAAGGTGATCTGCGCCAGCACGCGGTGGATCAAGCAAAACCAGATCCCAGGGCTGATCAATAAAAGGCTGTTGTTTAAGCGGTTGATTCAAGTCTGCTGCCAAGAAATTCAACTTAGCCGCCAAATGATTTCTTTCAGCATTGTGCTCCCCTCTAGCCACCTGCTCTTGTTGGCCTTCCACTGCCAAGACTTGGGCTGCTTTTTGAGCCAGAGGCAAGCTGAAATTGCCGAAGCCACAAAACAGATCCAAGACCCGTTCATCACCTTTTAGATCCAGCCATTGCATGGCCTGATCCACCATCTGACGATTAATCTCAGGATTAACCTGAACAAAATCACCAACGCTAAACTCCAAGTCCAAGTCTTTAAGGGTGTAGCTAAAAGCAGGTTGACCCGCTTCTTCATCCAAAACAACCCAACCCTGGTCTTCCTGAAAAACCAATTGCAGTTGCTGTTTTTCAGCCCAATTTTTCCAAAGACGCCGATCAACCGGACTCATGCGTGCCCAAGGCCTTAGCAGACGAACAACCAAACCCAGCTGCTGATCGCCCTGAATCAATTCAAGGTGCCCCAGGTGTTTGCGGCCTTCCAGTTTTGGTAAGAACTCATAGAGTAAAGGTAAAAGTGCCTGCAGCTCTGGCATCAGTACCTTGCACTCAGGTGTAGCCGTTACAAATGCGGAATTCTTTTCCCGAAATCCCAAGAGCAAACGGCCATCCTTTCGCCATTTAATACCCAAGCGGGCTTTACGACGATACCCAAAGGGGCTGGCTGTCAGAGGGGCTGCCATGTCTGCTTCCGGGTATTCCAGCAATTCCGCAACCAGTTGCTGCTTAAAAGCCAATTGAGCATCCTGCTGCAGATGTTGAAGCTGACAGCCACCACAACTGACATAGTGAGGGCAGAAGGCTTCCTGGCGCTGAGGTGAGGCTTGCAGGAGTTGGTCTATTACGGCTTCATCGTAGCGGCTCAGCGTCTTACGAACCTTGTAAGTTACCCATTCTCCCGGCAAAGCGCCTTCAATAAACACAGTTTTGCCTTCATTTGTGCGGGCAACACCCCGCCCTTCATGGCTGAGGCGGAGGACCTGTAAGGCATGGGGAAAGTCTTCAGCAAAGGGGTTAGTCGCAGCCTCTGGCTGATATCTTGGCTGCGGCGGCTCCTTCTTGGATTTTGCGGACTGTTTACGGGGCTTGCTGAAAAGGCTGCTCATCGTGAATTACTCGGATCTTCAGGAGGGTGAGGATACTAAGCCCTCCTGAAGAACAGCGCAAATCGATCAGCTTTCCTGAGACGTTGCTTGTTGACGCTTATCTTTATGCAACACAGCCAGAGTAAAGAAAGTTGCCGTTGCAAACATCAGTAGGCTATAGACACTCGGGGCAACCGACATCGCCGAACTCTGCAGAATACCGGTCGTCACCAGCAAGGCCAGGGTGCCATTTTGCAGACCCACCTCAATACTGATCGTCCGCGACTGATCTTCACGATGCAGCAGCCATTTACCAAGCAGATAGCCCAGCAACATGGTACTCAGATTCAAAGCCACTACAGCGGGGCCAGAAATTAGAATGTACTGCCAAAGATCAGCACCCAGGTCGACCGCAATGGTAAAAATTAGCAGTGCCAGCACCAAAACCGAGAAAAAGCTGATTTTAGGCTCAAAACGCTCGGCAAAATAAGACCAGCGCGCACGTGTCGCCATGCCAATCAACACGGGGATGACGGTAATAATCATCAGCTGCAACCAGGTTTTAAAAATAGGCAGCTGAAATTCCGGGTCCACATCACTGAAAAAGTTAATCGACCAGGCTCCCAACAAAGGAATCGTGAAGGGAGTAATGAAGCCAACCATTGCTGTCAGAGAAACAGAAAGCCCAACATCACCCTTGCTCAGAAACGAATAGAGGTTGGAAGTCACGCCACCTGGGCACAGAGAGAGAATGAAGAGACCGATGGCAATTTCGCCTCTTAAACCAAAGAGGTAGATAATCAGCAACGCAATCAATGGCAAAAGCGCCAGCTGGGCAAAGGCACCCAGGAAAAAACCGCGGGGCTGCTGAATGACCCGCTTAAAGTCCACAGGTGAAAGAGTTAGACCGACCCCCCACATAATAAAAATCAAAGCCAAGGGTAAGCCGATTTGAGTCAGGGTTTCAAACATGGGTTGTTGCACTCTTTTGATTGTTTTTCCAGACAATACACATAAATAGGTGAGCGATACAAATCTGGAAGCTCAAATTGATTAACTGGCTGAAACTCTGGCAATGCAAAAAAATGACTGATCAGCCAGCGAGGTTTGTTTTCCAATTGCTGTAATTTGCTGGATAGTTGCTCCATTGTTGGAGATACCAAATAACAAATGAGTAGATTGGCATCGGTTAGATCAGCTTTCAGAAAATTCTTGCGATGCAGGTCAAGGTTTTCAAGGCGCAGCAGTTTTTTTAAGAACACACTGACCAGCCAAGGAAAGAAAGAAAGTTCATACCCCACCACTTGATGCTGAGGAAACTGCCGCGCCAAGGGAATAACCAGGTGGCCCCAGCCTGAACCCAGGTCAATCAGGCACTGGGGCTGCCTTGCATCCAATAGCCGTTTCACTTCGCTGAAAATAGCGGTACGTGCAATCGTATGACTAGGGTGTGGTGACATACCGGTTCGCCAGGTAGTCATCACCACTGATACCAGTACTGTAAAAACCAGTAGAAGCAAAAACAGCAGCCACCCAGACATGCCCAACTCCGGATTACTTCTTCAAGTTTTCAAAGTCTGCGGAGCTATGGCGTTCTTTCAGTTGTTCGCTTTCCTCACCCCAAACGCGGTTTACCTTCCGTCCTCGTTGAGCAGCAGGCCGAGCATCAATAGCCTGAGCCCAACGCAGAACATGGGTGTAATTGTCTGCTTCAAGAAACTCAGCTGCATCATACAAACGTCCCATAACCAGAGCACCATACCAAGGCCAAATAAGCATATCGGCCAGGGTATAGTTCTCGCCAACCATATAAGTATTGTTAGCCAGATGACGATCAAGAACATCCAGCTGGCGTTTTACTTCCATGGTGAAGCGGTTAATCGGATATTCCTGTTTATCGGGTGCGTAGGCGTAGAAATGCCCAAAACCACCGCCTAGCATTGGAGCCGAGCCCATCTGCCAAAAAGCCCAATTCATGCACTCTGTACGCTCATGAGGTTTCTGTGGAAGAAAGTAACCATATTTTTCAGCTAGATAAAAGAGAATGGAACCCGATTCAAATACGCGTTGTGGCGGATCCACACTGTAATCCACCAAAGCCGGTATTTTGGAGTTGGGATTAATTTCCACAAAGCCAGAACTAAACTGTTCCCCTTCGCTTATATCAATCAACCAAGCGTCATATTCAGCCTCCTTGACACCCAGCTCCAGCAGTTCTTCCAGCATCAAGGTAACCTTGACACCATTGGGAGTTGCCAAAGAGTAAAGTTGAAGTGGATGCTCTCCGAGCGGCAACGCCTTATCATGAGTAGCCCCCGCCACAGGACGATTGATATTAGCAAATTTACCGCCATTTCCTGGCTGCCACCGCCAAACTCTGGGTGGTATATAGGATGCACTCATTAATTTCTCCCAAAATAGTTAACTTTTAAACTGAAGATATCTGCTAAAAATGCTTCAGAATTAGCCTGAAGCTATCTGATCCACCAACGCCTGACCCAGCTCCTGAGTTGAAGCTGTACCACCCATATCACGGGTCAAGGCCTTGCCTTCACGAATCACTGCTTCCATGGCTGCCATAATCTGATCATGCATGGTTTGATTACCCAGGTGTTGCATCATCATGGCTGCTGCCCAAACGGTTCCCAGAGGGTTGGCAATATTCTGACCGGCAATATCCGGGGCCGAGCCATGTACAGGTTCAAACATCGAAGGAAATTCCTTTTCAGGATTGATATTCGCTGAAGGCGCTATGGCAATGGTTCCGGTACAGGCCGGACCCAGATCAGAAAGGATATCACCAAACAGATTGGAGCCAACAATCACATCATAATACTCCGGCATCCGCACCAGATTGGCAGTAAAAATATCAATATGAAACTGATCTGTTTTCACTTCGGGGTAATCTTCAGCCATATCTGCAAAACGCTTGTCCCAATAAGGCATGGAATGAAACAAACCATTGGATTTGGTGGCTGAACTCAAATGTTTTTTATCCCGGCTCTGGGCCAGTTCAAAGGCATATCTAAGAATCCGATCCGTTCCCTTGCGGGTAAAAACACTCTGCTGCAAAACCACTTCTTCATCCGTGCCTTCGTACTGGATGCCACCTATGGCAGAGTATTCACCCTCAACATTTTCGCGCACCACATAAAAATCAATATCGCCTGGCTTCTTGTTAGCCAAAGGCGATTGCAAACCTTCAAACAGCCGCACCGGGCGTAGATTGACATACTGATTGAACGCCCGACGAATGGGCAGTAACAAGCCCCAGAGCGAAAGATGATCGGGAACTCCCGGAAAGCCCACAGCGCCCAGAAAAATCGCGTCAAACCCCCTGAGCTGCTCCAGACCATCCACCGGCATCATGCGCCCTGTCTGATGATAGGTCTCACAGGACCAGTCAAAATGAGTAAAACTCAACTTCACCCCAGCTGAAGCTGCCGCTGCTTCCAAAACCCGGATACCCTCGGGAATCACCTCCTTGCCGATACCATCACCGGGAATCACTGCAATCTTGTAACTGGACATTTCACTTCCCCTTTGCGATGAAATTTTGAAGACTTCCCCCTCAAGGTAGCTGATTCGGCTACTTCTGGATAGAATCCCGCCCCTGACTTGGCAATGAAGAGATCCTTGACCTGAAAACCCAGTTTCCCCAACAAACCCGGCCTTTGTTCCGCCTGGCCTGGCCGATCCTGCTATCCAACTGCACTATTCCCCTCTTGGGTTTGGTGGATACCGCTGTGCTTGGGCACCTGCCCGATGGTCGTTATCTGGCGGCAGTCGCTCTGGGTGCTGTGCTTTTTAGTTTTCTCTACTGGGGTTTTGGTTTTCTGCGCATGGGCACCACCGGCCTGGTTGCTCAGGCCTGGGGGCGTGAAGACCGCCTGGCGCTGGGGCGTCTGCTGGTGCAAAGCCTGACTCTGGCCCTGCTGCTGGGGCTGGCACTGCAACTGCTGCGCCCTTTTCTGCCCGGCGTGCTCAGCCTGCTGGATGGTAGCCCTGAAGCCCAGCAGCTGGCGACTGAATATGTTGCGATTCGGCTGTGGAGCGCACCCGCCGTGCTGATGCAGTATGTTGTCCTGGGTGTTGCTATTGGCTTGGGCCGTACTCGGGTTGTTCTTTGGCTGCTGATACTAGGTAACGGTATAAATATCCTGCTGGATCTTTGGTTTGTACTCGGCCTGGGCATGACCAGTCAGGGCGTTGCCCTCGCCACGCTGCTGGCCGAAGTCATCTCAGCCACTGCCGGACTCATCTGGCTGCTAATCACCTGCAAGGCATTAAAAGTCCCTTTAACCCGCCCCGCACCCGATCCGGCAGCCCTGAAAAAGCTCATTCAGGTCAACTCGGATCTTTTTATCCGCACCCTGGCACTGTTACTGGCGCTGGCGTTTTTTACCCGCCAGGGCGCAGCTCAGGGCAATGATGTCCTTGCTGCCAATGCGGTGCTGATGCAACTGGTGATGCTCTCTAGCTATCTTTTGGATGGCTTTGCCCAGGCGGTTGAAGGGCGTTTTGGCAATGCCTTTGCCCGTAGCCACCAGGAAGCCCGCGCCGTTTACCAGGCCGGGTTGTTTCTCTCAGTGGTTACTGCTCTGGTGCTGACCCTGGCCACCTGGCTGGGTGGCAACTGGTTGATACACCGCCTGACCGACCTGGAAGAGATTCGCCTGCTGGCCGCCACCTACTTGCCCTGGTTGTGGCTGATCCTACCGGTTTCCCTCTGGTGTTATCTTTATGACGGGGTTTTCATCGGTGCCACCTGGACAGCCGCGATGCGCAATAGCCTGTTAATTTCCCTTGGAGGCTATCTGCTCGCCTGGTGGCTGTTGCAGGATTATGGCAACCATGGCCTCTGGGCCACCTTTTTAATCTTCAATGCCCTGCGCGGCCTGACTCTGGGCTGGGTGTTTCAGCAGCGCTTTCGGCACACCTCTTGCGACTTGCCTGACTAAACAGCAGTAGAGGCAGCTGCAAGTACTGACAGAGGCTCTGGCGTTACCAGATCAAGAAAAGCAAGACACGTTTGAAGCATCAAAAAAATTAAATCATGTATTGACCATACTGCTTTCGATTTACATGCAAAAGCCTATATACTTACAACCTGATCAAGCGTGTGATACTGATAGAATGACAAAAGGATTAAGCTCTTGTTTTTAAATAAAAAAAACCTCAAAAAACTGGATCAGACCCGCAAGCAACTGGCCGATCGTCAACACCTGATCCGAGCCCTGCAAGACCACAACGCCACCATCTCCTTTCATCCGGATGGCCGCATTATCAGAGCCAACTCGCTGTTTCTGGAAACCATGGGTTATTCGGAAGGTGACCTTAAGGACCAGCATCACCGTATCTTCTGCACCCAGCGCCAGGCACAAAGTCCTGAGTATCTGCAGTTCTGGGAGCAACTGGCAGCCGGCCAGGCGCAGTCAGGCATCTTCGAACGGGTGCGTGCAGACGGTGAAACCCTCTGGCTGGAAGCCAACTACTTTCCGGTGAAGGATGACCAGGGCCGGGTGATTCGCATCTTCAAAATCGCTACTGACATCACCGAACAGCACCACAAGACCCAACGGCAGCAGGCCATTCTGGATGCGCTGGATGCCTCCCAGGCGGTGATTGAGTTCGAGCCAGACGGCACCATCCTCCACGCCAACGCCAACTTCCTCAACACCGTTGGCTACACGCTCGAGGCCATCCAGGGCCAGCACCATCGCATCTTCTGCACTGAAGCCTTTTATCAGGACAACCCCGACTTCTGGCAGCAACTGGCACAGGGGCAGTTCAAAACCGGCTTGTTTGAGCGCCGCAATGCCCGTGGTGAACCCTTGTGGCTGGAAGCCAGCTACAATCCCATTAAAGACAAAAACGGCCAGGTTACGCGGATTGTAAAATTTGCCAGTGATATCACCGCCCGCATCCAGCAAAGTCAGGCTACTGCCGAAGCGGCAGAAATCGCCAGTGCCACCTCAGAGGAAACAGCTCAAATTGCCATCGAAGGCATGAACTCACTGGAACAAGCCATACAAACCTCTTCCGATATTTCCGATCAGGTCAGCCATGCCACCGACCTGATCGAAAATCTCAACACCCAGTCTTCAGACATAGAGCATATCGTCGCCACCATTCGCGCCATTGCCGAGCAGACCAACTTGCTGGCACTCAACGCAGCCATCGAGGCAGCGCGCGCTGGTGAACAGGGTCGCGGCTTTGCTGTGGTGGCCGATGAGGTGCGTCAACTGGCGGCTCGAACCAGCAGCTCCACCAGTGAAATCGAAGACGTGGTGAGCAAAAACCGCCAGATGCTACAGGGGGTCACCGACATCATTCTTCAGGCCCGAAACACAGCGGAAGAAGGCCGCAGCAAAATTGAGCAGGTTGCTGGCATCATGACTGAAATTCAGCGGGGAGCCGAAAATGTCTCACGCACCTCCTCCAGACTCATCAAAAATGATACCAGCACTATATAAGTTAGCTTCACCAGTAGTCGCCACTTGTCAGGTTTCGCCCCAGGCTGTAACTCCATCACAGCCTACAGGCTACCCTCCAGATCAGAATAACGAAGTGAAGCAAGAAACGTGCCTAGATGTTTATTCCATAAATCTTAATCTTCTGCCAGAAAGCCACCCGATTGACGCGCCCAAAGCTGTGCATAGAGGCCACCACTGGCCAACAGCTGTTCGTGGGTGCCGGTTTCCACCACCTGACCTTGATCCATCACCACCAGGCGATCCATCTGGGCAATGGTAGAAAGACGATGTGCAATGGCAATAACCGTCTTACCCTGCATCAGACGATTCAAATTATCCTGAATAGCAGCTTCCACTTCCGAATCCAGGGCTGACGTCGCCTCATCCAGAATCAGGATGGGGGCATCCTTTAACATCACCCGAGCAATGGCAACCCGCTGTCGCTGGCCACCCGAAAGCTTTACCCCCCGCTCACCAACATGAGCATCCAAACCTTTGCGCCCCTTGATATCTTCCAGCTCGGGAATAAAGATGTCGGCCTGCGCCTGACGAGCCGCCTGCCAAACCTCTTCATCCGTTGCACCGGGTTTGCCATAGCGGATATTGTCTCTGACAGAACGGTGCAACAAGGAAGTATCCTGACTGACCATACCGATCGCTGCACGCAGACTGTCCTGCTGCACCTCAGCAATATTCTGACCATCTATCAGAATACGCCCTCCTTCCAGATCATAAAAACGCAGAAGCAAATTGACCAGGGTAGACTTACCCGCACCTGAGCGGCCCACCAGGCCAACCTTTTCACCCGGTTGAATATCCAGGGACAGGTTTTCAATAACACCCGCTTCTTTACCGTAATGAAAGCGAATCTGATCAAAAAGAATCTGGCCTTTTTCAACCTGCAAAGGCTGAGCCTGGGGTGCATCGTCAACCACCTGCGGCTTGGAAATGGTAGCGATGCCATCTTTGACGGTGCCAATGTTTTCAAACAGCGAAGCCACTTCCCACATAATCCATTGAGACATGCCTGACAAACGCAGCACTAGGCCGAGGGCGACAGCCACAGAACCCACACTGATCAGCTCCCCTACCCACAGCCAGATTGAAAGGCCAGCAACAGCCAGCAAAAGCAGCGAGTTGAGCAGATAAAGGCTGGCATTAAATCCGGTGACCAGTCGCATCTGCCGGTGCACAGTCACCAAAAAGTCATCCATCCCTTCACGTGCATAGGTTGATTCACGCTGGGCATGGGAAAAGAGTTTGACCGTCTGGATATTGGTATAGGCATCTACCACCCGCCCCG
Organism: Marinospirillum celere; assembly: GCF_900112235.1. Classification (GTDB taxonomy): domain Bacteria; phylum Pseudomonadota; class Gammaproteobacteria; order Pseudomonadales; family Halomonadaceae; genus Marinospirillum; species Marinospirillum celere. Next base: position 853,831 of record NZ_FOLH01000001.1, read on the forward strand.
TCATGATGGAGCGCGCATCGGCCTGCTGCTGAGCCACACGCCCCATCACCGGAACAAAATAACGCATCAATAAAAGGTAGCCAGCCAACCAGATCAACAAGGGTGCCATCAAACGCAGATCAGCCAGCGCAACAATGATTAAAGTACCAATAAAGTAGATCGAGACATAATTGAGCACATCAATCAATTTGATGACACATTCACGCACTGCAAGTGAAGTCTGCATTAGCTTGGTGGCAATACGCCCGGCAAACTCGTCCTGATAAAAAGCCAGCGACTGCTTCAACAGATAGCGGTGAACCATCCAGCGAATACGCATGGGGTAATTACCCATCAACACCTGAAAGCTCAATAGGGAATGCATAAGTACCATCAACGGCAGACCCAAAATCACCAAAGCCATGCCGAAGAGTTTCCAGCCTTCTGTTGCCAGAAAAGACTCCCGATCCTGCACGGACAGCCAATTCACCACATCACCGAGAAAACTGAACAGCCAGACTTCAATTAACGCCACACTCGCCATCAGCACAGCGGTCATAGCAATCCAAGGCCAAGAGCCTCGCGTGAAATACAAACAAAAAGCTAGCAGCGACGAAGGTGGCTCCTGAGGCTCTTCAGAGGGAAAAGGATTCAGACGGGATTCAAACCAGCGCAACATGAACGGCATCCTGCTCAAGGAAAGAAGAAAGCCAAAAGCTTAACATAAAATTTTGACTGGTCAGTCTAAAAAATCACAACATCATCAATGGCCTTTACGCCGTTCTCATCACTTTGCATAAAGATCACTCATCGATTAAAAACTAAGCTAAGCTTTAATAGGAAAAAGGATTCCTTATGATCTCACTCTTAAGCCGCCAGCTCTTCGTAGTCTGTTTTTTCTTATGCCTTAGTTTTTCCACACACGCACAAAAACTGAAGATCGCCCAGGAACATACGGACTTATCGCCTTTTAACTTACTCATACAAGTCCTTGAAAAAGCCTTGGCCCAGCATACAGAAAATGCACACCTCTACTGGGTCGATTCCAGCGACCTCGTCCAGGCACGCGCTCTAACGAGGCTAGAAAGCTGTGATGCACCCTTTGACATCTATTTCAGTGGGTACGACGCCAATCGAGAAGAGCGCCTTCTACAAGTTGAAGTTCCACTAACCCTGGGCCTGCTCGGCGCAAGGGGCTTCGTCACCACAAAAACACAACAGCAAACACTGCAAGCAACACATCCACAAGAATGGATCATTGGTTCAGGGCTGGGCTGGCCTGATACCGCTATCATGCTTAGTGAAGGCTACCAGGTATCTCAGGCTCCTTATGAAAACCTCTGGAAGATGCTGGAAACGGAAAGAATTCAGGTGTTTCAACGTGGCCTGCAAGAGGCACAGCTGGAAATTGCACAACTGGGTGATCAATTTGTTTTAATCGAACGGACGGTCATGCTTTACCCACTCGCCTCCTTTTTATATGTATCACCCTGCCGCCCCGACCTTCATCGCCTACTGGAAGAAACGCTCATTAAAAGCCATCAAAGTGGGCAAACTCAGGCAACAATCCGCTCAGACCCACAGGCTGCATATGCCCTCTCACTATTAAGTGACCCTAACGTCGAGCACCTAATACTCAGTAACCCCTTAGTAAGCGATCCGTTTATCGCTTTGGCACAAAACTATTTTCTAAAAGAAATACGCGCACTACTCTGGCCGGAAAAGGATTTCAATAACTAGCTGCTTTTGATCACTTTCAAGCTATTTTGTGCCTTTACAATCATTTTCACTGACTTTTTACCGATTTTCTTTATTTAGCTGCAAGGGCAGAGGTCAGCTCAAACTCATCCTGGTCTGATATGCGCAATTTCTTTAAGATCCTGACCCTGAAGCTCAAAGGCTTTTCCAAAGCCGGTAACATAGCTGGCTTTTTGGGGTTGTAGTTGGATCAAGTGAAAGTCTTGGAGTTGTTTGAGCAGAGCCAAGGTGTCGCCTAGGTGTTCCTGCATTTGATTTAGGATGTCTTCAGTTAGAGTGCTATTGCGATCCAGAGGCTGGGTTAGCACTTGTAACGTGGCACGTTTGCAGGCAAAAAGGTTGCGGGGCTGACTTTCGGTTAAGAGCAGGCTAGCGTGGGGGTTTTGCAGTAGGTTGCGGGTATGGCTGGCCAGTTCAGAGACAAAGATGTAAAAGCTGCCCTGGTGGTAAAAGCAGGGCGCATAACTGGCTTCCGGCAAGCCTTCAGGGCTGGTGGTGGCAAGCATGCAAGCCCGGCCAGCCTGAATAAAGGCCAGGTAGTCAGCTTTTACGGTTTCCAGGTCCGGTTGTTGTGTCATGGTTTGGGTTGCTGTCTCTCTGGTCCTTCATTGGCAATGTCCTGCAAGGCCTTGACCAGAGCTTGCGATTCCTGGGCACCGGAAATCAAATAGCGTTCATTAATTACAAAAGCAGGTACAGAGCTGATACCGGCTTGCTGCCAGCGGGCTTCTTCATCGCGAACCGCTTGCACATAGTCATCCGAAGCCAAGAGGTCTTTGGCCTTCTGACCATCCAAGCCTATTGCTTCCACCCGGGCGGCCAGTACATCTGGGTTGGTGATATCGGCATCTTCTCCAAAATAGGCCTCAAATAGGGTTTGCTTCATAGCTGTTTGCTTGCCTTGTTCGCCCGCCCATTTAACCAGACGGTGGCAATCAAAGGTGTTGCGGGTATGCCTGTGCTGAAGTGCTGAAAAATTCAGACCCAGACCTTCAGCAATCTCTTGCATTTGACCTTGAATTTGCTCCATCTCTTCGACAGAGCGGCCATATTTGCGGCTGAGCGCTTGTAGAATCGGTTCACCATCTGCATTTGGATCAGGGTTTAATTCAAAAGCATGCCACTGCACATCAAAGGTCATAGCCTCCTTCAACTCTTGCATGGCTTCCTCCAGCCGCGCATAACCTATAGCGCACCAGGGGCAGGCAATATCCGAGACAATGTCAATTTTTACAGCGTGCATAGAACCCCTCCAAACACCAGTAGTACAAATAAAAGCCAGCCCTTACAGGCTGGCTTGAGATGCTGGCTAAAGCCTTCTACCTTAAATCGACCAGCATTCTGGCCGGTTGTTCCAGGTAGCTTTTCCAGATGTTGCAGAAACGCGCCATGGTCGCGCCATCAATCACCCGGTGATCACCTGACCAGCTGATGTTCATCAGTTGACGGGCAACCACTTCACCCTGGGCATTGAAGCGCGGCAGTTCCTGGATCCGCCCTAAAGCGACGATAGCGACTTCCGGCTTGTTGATGATCGGGGTTGCTACTGTGCCCCCAATCACACCAATGTTAGAAATACTGATACTGCCGCCTTTCATGCTGTCTGGAGGCAGTTTGCCCTGGCGGGCGGCATCGGTGAGTTGGTTAATCTCAGCCGTAATTTCTTTCAGGCTTTTATTCTGCACCTGCTTAACGTTCGGCACCAGAAGTCCCAGGGGTGTATCGGCAGCCATGCCGACATTCACATCCGCCAGATAGGTGATTTCCGTACAGTCAGCATTAACGCGACTGTTCAAAACCGGGTATTCCTGGACGGCCAGAGCAATGGCTTTCATCATAAAGGGCATCAGGCTTAGGCGCAGTCCCTCCCGTTCAAAGTCGGGTTTAAGTTGTTTGCGCAGAGCTTCCAATTCGGTGACATCCACTTCTTCGGCATAAGTGAAGTGAGGAATCGTGGAATAGGCATCCTGCATCTGGCGTGCCATGGCCGCTTTAACACCCTTGATGGGCTCACTGCGATCCTGGCCGCTGGCCGCTGGCTGTTGACTGGCAAGCGTTTGCTGACCCTGCTGATAGGGCAGCAGATCTTCTTTGAGGACCCGCCCTTCTTTACCACTGCCCTGTACCTGGCTTAAATCCAGGTCCAGCTCACGGGCCATACGACGTACAGCGGGTGTTGCCAAAGCCTTGTCGCTTGTCCGGGGACTGGCTGCTTTAGTCGAGTCAGCCGTGGCTTGCTTGCTGACTTCAGGTTGAGCGGCCTGAGCTGGTGCCTTTTGGGGCTCTTCTGACTGTTGTTGTTCAGCTTCTGCCGTGTCCTGATCCACATCAATTTCAAACAGTGGCTGGCCAACCTTGGCAATTTCCCCTTTTTTCCAATAGTGGCGCGTCACCTTGCCAGTGTGCATGGCGGTAATTTCAACCAGCGCCTTGTCGGTCATCACATCAGCGACTGGCTGATCTTCCTGAACACTTTCACCTTCCTGGATATGCCATTCAACCAGCTCACACTCAACGATGCCTTCCCCGATATCCGGCAAAATAAAATCAATTTTCATGGTCTTCTCCCTTAATAATTCATGCTGGCATGAATGGCATCCAGCGTGCGCCATTCATTGGGCAGGTATTCATTTTGCAGCGCCAGGGGAAAGGGTGTATCCCACCCCGTAACGCGCATAATGGGAGATTCCAGATAAAGGAAGCAGACTTCCTGCAGACTGGCCGCGATTTCAGCTCCAAAACCGCTGGTCTTGGGAGCTTCATGATTGATGATCAAGCGTCCGGTTTTTTTAACCGAGGCCGCCAGGGTGTCTCTATCCCAGGGCAGCAGACAGCGCAGGTCAATCACTTCACAGGAAATACCTTCTTCAGCCGCCAGATCAGCCGCTTTTTCAATGGCTTGCATCTGGGCACCCCAGGCTACCAGGGTAATATCCGTGCCTTCACGCAGAATTTCGGCCTGGCCCAGTGGCAACTCATAGTCTTCCTCAGGCACAGGGCCAGTAGAAGCGCGATAGAGTTTTTTCGGCTCGAAAAAGAGCACGGGGTCGGGATCACGAATCGAAGCCAGTAAAAGCCCCTTAGCTTGTTCCGGGTTACGGGGAATGACCACCTTAAGACCTGGCGTATGAGTAAAGTAGGCTTCCGGTGATTGGGAATGATAAAGCCCGCCATGAATGCCGCCACCATAGGGCGCGCGGATGGTCAGGCTGCCAACATTAAATTCATTACCCGAGCGATAACGATACTTGGCCGTTTCGTTCACAATTTGATCAAACGCCGGAAAGATATAATCGGCAAATTGAATCTCGGCAACCGGCACCTGCCCCTGCACCGCCAGGCCATTGGCAAAGCCAATAATGCCCTGTTCCGTCAAGGGTGTATTAAAGCAACGGCTTTTTCCGTATTTTTCCTGCAAATGACTGGTGGCACGAAACACCCCGCCAAAAGCACCCACATCCTCACCAAAGCAGAGCACCCGTTCATCGGCCTGCATGGCCATATCCAGCGCTTCATTCACCGCTTGCAATAGGTTTTTATCACTCATGATTTCAACCTCCCTGCTGTGGTGGGATAAATATCTGCATACTTCCTAATATGAACCTTGGCTTCCTCCAACTGCTCCTCCAGGTGCCAGGGCAGCTCCTTGTAAACATCAGTAAACATATCTTCCAGCGGAGACTTGGGTATTTTTTCGGCACGCTTCATGGCTTCGACAACGGCTTGACGATGCTCAGCCTGACGTGCTTCATCCTCCTCTTCCGTCCACCAGCCCTGATGAATCAACCATTGCCGAAAACGTGCAACAGGATCTTTTTTACGCCACTTGTCTTCCTCGTTGCGACTGCGGTAACCACTAGGATCATCCGAGCTGGAGTGCGCGCCCAGGCGATAGGTCATAGATTCAATCAATACCGGTTGGTTATCTTCAACCGCCATCTTGCGCGCCAGGCGCGTGGCTTCATAAACCGCTAAAGCATCATTGCCATCCACGCGCAGGGTTTTCAGGCCATAGCCTGGGCCGCGTCCGGCCACACCATCACCGGCCAATTGTTCGTGCACAGGGGTGGAAATGGCATAGCCATTATTCCGACAGAAAAAAATCACCGGCACCCGCAGCACACCGGCCATGTTCAAGGCGGCGTGAAAATCACCTTCCGAAGCAGCCCCTTCACCGAAATAGCAGATCACACAGTTTTTCTTGCCCTGTTGCTTAAAGCCATAGGCATAGCCAGTTGCCTGGGGAATCTGGGTGGCCAGTGGAGAGGAAATAGTCAGGTAATTAAGTTCGTGACTGCCATAGTGAATAGGCATCTGGCGGCCCTTCCCCAGATCCTTTTCATTGGAAAAAATCTGGTTCATGAACTGATCGACCGTAAAACCACGAAAAGCCAAGGCTCCCTGTTCACGGTACTGGGCCATAATCAAATCATCGGGATCCAGGGCAGCAGTACTGCAGATATCCGAGGCTTCTTCACCCGTTTCCGTCATATAAAAACTAATTCGGCCCTGCCGCTGAGAAGCAAGCATACGTTCATCCAATGCACGGATAAACAAGAAGGTATCGTGAATTTTCAGGGCCAACTCTTTGGACAGGGGCGGTGCTTTGGCACCGGAATAAAGTTTGCCATCCTGTCGTAAGAGGGCAAAGGTAGGTAAAACCGAGGTTTGCGGGTCCAGATACGCAGGCTGGTGAATCAGCTCCACGTCAAAACTACGCAGATCACTCATAAGCAGGTTTCCTTAATTTTGTTGTTGTTCAGCCTCTGGCAACTTGTGGTCGCCGGGCGAGTTGCACTGCCTGGAAGATCATCCCAGCCAGACACCTGTAATGCTTACTGCGTATTTGAGATTAGCAGTAAATTTCCTTGGCTGGCAACTTCTTGTCTGGATGCAGGATGCTAAGAAAATCGCTAAGATAGCGGGATTGCGATTTTATTTTTTCAACTTTGATCAAAAGACTAGACCAACCCATGCCCACACAACGCAAAATTCTGGTGACCAGCGCCCTTCCTTATGCCAATGGCCCCATCCACCTCGGCCATCTGCTGGAATACATTCAAACCGATATCTGGACCCGCTTTCAGAACAGCCGTGGCAATCAGTGCACCTATGTCTGTGCTGATGATGCCCACGGCACCGCCATCATGTTGCGTGCCGAACAGGAAGGCATTACCTCCCAGCAGTTGATCGACCGGGTGCGTACCGAGCACCATCAGGACTTCCAGGGTTTTCATGTTCATTTTGATAACTACTATTCCACGCATTCTGACGAAAATCGCTACTTTTCAGAGCTGATCTACACGCGTTTACGTGATAAAGGCCATATTGCCACCCGCGAAATCGAGCAGATGTATGACCCTGAAAAGGGCCTTTTTCTGGCCGACCGCTTTATCAAGGGCACCTGCCCCAAGTGCAAGGCGGAAGACCAGTACGGCGATAACTGTGAAAAGTGTGGTGCCACCTATACCCCCGCCGAGTTAATTGATCCCCGCTCGGCCATTTCCGGGGCCACGCCGGTGATGAAAACCTCGGAGCACTACTTCTTCAAACTACAGGATTTTGCTGACTTCCTGCAGAATTGGACGCAAACCGGTCGTCTTCAGGAACAAATTGCCAACAAGCTCAAGGAATGGCTGGAAGCTGGTCTACAGGAATGGGACATTTCCCGTGATGCCCCCTATTTCGGCTTTGAAATCCCTGACGCCCCCGGCAAGTATTTTTATGTCTGGCTGGACGCTCCCATTGGCTATCTGGCCAGCTTCAAGAACCTCTGCGACCAGCGTGATGATCTGAACTTTGATGACTACTGGAAGCCAGGCTCGGAAAACGAGGTCTACCACTTTATCGGTAAGGATATCGTCAACTTCCACGCCCTCTTCTGGCCGGCCATGCTCTCCGGGGCAGATTTCCGCACCCCGAATAGCGTTTATTGCCACGGCTTTCTGACCGTCAATGGTGCCAAGATGTCCAAGTCACGCGGCACCTTTATCAAGGCCAGCACCTATCTGGATCATCTGAATCCCGAATACCTGCGCTACTACTTTGCCGCCAAGCTGACCAGCCGTGTCGATGATCTGGACTTGAATCTGGAAGACTTTGTGTTCCGGGTGAATTCCGATCTGGTCGGCAAACTGGTCAATATTGCCAGCCGTTGTGCCGGTTTCGTTAAAAAAGCCGGTGGCACCCTGAGCGAGATGAAAGAACCTGAGCTTTACCAGCGCTTTGTTGAGGCCGGTGATGCCATCGCTGCTGATTATGAGCGCCGTGAATATGGCCGCGCCGTGCGTCAAATTATGGATCTGGCCGATGAGGCCAATACCTGGATCAACGATCAGGCCCCCTGGGTTCTGGCCAAGGAAGAGGGCAAGGAGGCCGAAGTTCAGGCCATCTGCTCAACCGGCATCAACCTCTTCCGTGTACTGATGACTTATTTAGCACCGGTTCTCCCCGAAATGGCCGGTAAAACCCTGGACTTCCTGAAAATTGACAACCTGGATTGGGAAGCGCGCAGCCAGCCACTGGTCAATCATGAAATTGCCAAGTTCAAACCCATGATCAATCGCGTTGATAACGACAAGATTGAAGCCTTGTTGGACGCCAGCCGCGAAGATGCCAAAAAAGAAATGGCGCTGAAAGAAGCCAGCGTCAGCAGCAACCCAGGCGGTGAACCTGCTGCTGATGCCAACAGCCCCTTGCAGGCGGAGCCGCTGGCGGACGAAATCACTTTTGATGACTTCATTAAGGTCGACCTGCGGGTTGCTCGTATCATTAAGTGCGAACACGTTGAAAAAGCCAACAAGCTGCTAAAATTAACTTTAGATCTGGGCGGCGAAACCCGTACTGTGTTCTCTGGCATCAAAAAGGCCTATCAGCCCGAAGACCTGGAAGGCAAGCTGACCGTCATGGTCGCCAACCTGGCGCCGCGCAAAATGAAATTTGGCCTGTCGGAAGGCATGGTACTGGCTGCCGGTGATGATGATGGCATCTACCTACTGGAACCGCATTCCGGCGCCCAACCTGGCATGAGAGTGGTGTAAGCATGAGCAGAGTCCGTATTGAAAAAGATAGCCTGGGTGAACTGGAAGTTCCCGCTGAAGCCCTTTGGGGCGCTCAGACCCAGCGTGCCATCAACAACTTTCCGATCAGCGGCCAACCCCTGCCGGAAACCTTCATACGGGCTCTGTTACTGATCAAGATTGCAGCGGCAAAAACCAATGCCGAGCTGGGCATCCTCACCCGTGAACAGGCCGAAGCTATCGAAATCGCGGCTGATGAGCTTCTGGGTGCGGAAGACCTGATGCGCCACTTCCCGGTGGACGTGTTTCAGACGGGTTCAGGCACCAGCAGCAATATGAACGCCAATGAAGTTCTGGCTCACCTGGCCAGCAACACTCTGGGCGAAAGCATCAGCGCCAATGATCAGGTGAATGCCAGCCAGAGCAGCAATGATGTTATTCCCACGGCCATTCACGTCAGTGCGGCCATCAGCCTACAAGAAGAACTTCTGCCTGCCCTCTTCCATCTGGAAAAGGTCTGCATGGACAAGGCCGCCAGCCTGGCGGATCAGGTAAAAACCGGGCGTACCCACCTAATGGATGCCATGCCGGTTACTTTTAAACAAACCCTGGAAGGCTGGGCCGCGCAAATTCGGGCCAATATCCAGCGCCTGGTCAGCCTGCAAGCCCAAATCCAGGAGGTTGCACAAGGTGGCACTGCAGTAGGCACCGGTGTTAACGCGCCAGCTGACTTCGCTAAAATTTTTAGCCGCCATCTCAGTGAGCAAACAGGCATCAATTTTGTGCCAGGCGACAACCTTTTTGCCCTGATCAGCACTCAGGATACTGCGGTCAGCCTTTCCGGTCAGTTAAAGACCACCGCCGTCAGCCTGATGAAAATCGCCAATGATTTACGCTGGATGAACTCCGGCCCCCTGGCAGGCCTGGGTGAAATCGAACTGGAAGCCCTGCAGCCTGGCTCATCGATCATGCCAGGCAAGGTCAACCCGGTGATTCCCGAAGCCGTAGCCATGGTGGCAGCCCAGGTAATGGGCAAGGATACGACCATTACCATCGCCGGCCAGTCTGGCAATTTTGAATTGAATGTGATGCTGCCGCTGGTTGCCAGCAACCTGCTCGACAGTCTGCAACTGCTAACCTCGGCTAGTTACCTGCTGGCTGACAAGGCCATAACCAGCTTTAGCGTTCGCGAAGAGCGTATTCAGGAAGCCTTGAACCGCAACCCCATCCTGGTTACTGCCCTGAACCCGATAATAGGCTATGCCCGCGCCGCAGAGATTGCCAAAAAAGCCTACCAGGAAGGACGCCCGATTCTGGATGTAGCTGAGGAACAAACCGATATTTCCCGTGAAGAGCTGGAGCGGCTACTTGATCCAGAAAAACTGACACGTGGTGGCGTTTAACGCTCAACAACCACCCAGGTAGACCATAGGGGGTAGCCGCTGACGTCCAGCCCCATTTCTCGCAGCCATTCAGCTGTTTTCAGATTGGACTGATGCAGTAACCAATACCTTTTTGGGTAGGGCACAAAATCCATTTGGCGCAGTTCACTGAAGGTTATTTCAACTTCTTCTTCATCAAAATAAGCATCCAAGCGCTCTTGAAGGGCTTGTACCTTAGTGGCTTCCGCTTCCAGACGATAAACATCAGACGCTAAATAACTCAGGGCTTTCAAAGAAGAGACCTGCTCAAACTTCCACCCTACCAAGGCCAGAAGCCGTTGGCCAGAAAAGCACTGGAAGGGCTCTATACCCCTGATCGCGTCCTTCAACATACCAGCTCCAGTCACCATAACTGTAACGGACATAGCCGCCTGGAGTTGCACGCGGCAAGAGCAGACTGCTGTGAGTACCAAAATCCAATAACAAAATAAAGACAGGATTTTCCAGGGAATCGGGTTGGCTAATTTTTCCCGTACAGCCACTTGAAGCCAGTAGGACTAAGAGCAGTACTGTGGTTAAAGGTATACTTTTTGTTTTAACAAGAGAGCTCATTTTCATCCCAATTGCTTGTACTTCTTAACAGGATAAAAAAATAAAGCGTGGGATTCTATGAATTTTAGATATAAAAAAACCCACCAGAAGGTGGGTTTTTCGTCAAGCTGGATTACAAGTTATTAGATAACTTGAATCTTAGCAGCTTGCTTGCCTTTAGGGCCAGTAGTCACTTCAAAAGACACACGCTGGTTTTCAGCCAGTGACTTGAAGCCATCAGATTGAATCTCGGAGAAGTGAGCAAACAGATCGTCGCCACCGTTCTCAGGAGTGATGAAGCCAAAGCCTTTAGTGTCGTTGAACCACTTAACTGTACCAGTTTCCATATCGATAATACCTTTCAATAATTTAATAATCAGAACTTTTAGAAATGAATTCCCAAGCTCAATAATGCGGGAATCAAGCTAGGTCTAACAAAGGACTGATCTTACCGATAGGACTCGATTACAGAACTGTCTAAACGCTGACTTGCTACCTACGAAACGAAGAATGCGCCTTTTCTGAACAAGAGTCAAGCTATTTATTTCATTATCTTTCAAAAGCTTCACCCCGCCCCTGCCGGTTTGGGAACCGCCCAGGCTGGTGGGCGATGGTAACGCTTCACCACCGAGGTTAAAGCCATAAAGGCCAACAGGGATGCCAAGACCTGAGAAGGCGTTAAAAGCGCGAGAGCCAAAATCAAAATACCCAGGTCACCGATCAGTAAGGTAATGCTGGCATGCCAGTTAAAACGTCTTTCCAGGTAAACAGCAAGAATATTGAGACCACCCAGGGATGCCTGGTGCCTAAACAGTAAAATCAGACCAAAGCCAACCAACAAGCCGCCCAGTGCCGATGCCAACAAAGGATGAATGGTCAACACCATAAAGCGACTCATCAATTCTGAAAGCAGTGACAAGAGCGCAATAGCAAAGAAGGTGCGCAGGGTGAAACCTGGCCCCAGGGTCCACCAAGCCAGAAGGTAAAAAGGCAAGTTCAGTAAAAAGAAAAGCTGACCAAAACTGAGATTGGTTACCTGAATGAGCACCAAGCCCAGGCCTGCAGTGCCACTGATAAGCAAATGCGAAGCCTGCAGCAGGTGAATGCCCAGAGCGACCAATAAACAGCCTTCCACAATGGAAAGCCAACGATGTGTGGTTTTCATAGCAATCTACTTCCTGCTCAGTTACTTGTGGTAAACAGCAGAGTTAACAACCGCCACCTCTTTTGAAAGCAGCGATATCATCTTAAATGTAAGAAGTATACCTTATTTATTTCTATGTAAACCCATAAAAACAGATGATAAATGCACAAAAATAGCTCAACACATCATTTGCTTGCTCTATTTTGACGCTGGTAGCGGGTTAAGAGTCGATCCAACTGGTTAGAAAATTCACGTCGGTCAGCCTGACTCAAAGCCGCGGGTCCACCAGTATGCACACCACTGGAGCGCATAGTATCCATGAAATCACGCATATTCAGACGTGCCTTGATGGTATCCAGAGTGTAGAGCTCCCCCCGTGCGTTCAAAGCCAACCCCCCTTTATCAATCACCTCCGATGCCAGAGGAATATCACTGGTAATCACCAAGTCACCCGCTTCTACCCGCTTTACGATTTCATCATCAGCAACATCAAACCCTGAAAGAACCTGAATTGCTGATATCCACTCAGATTTCGGCACTTTCATGGGTTGATTCGCCACCAAGATCACTGGCAGCTTCACCCTTTCCGCAGCTTTAAAAAGAATTTCCCGAATTACAACCGGGCAGGCGTCTGCATCAACCCAAATTTTCATTTATCATTCCAAACTATTATTGAGAAAGGGGAAGTTTAACTCAGATGCAGCCAATCAACAGCTTTCCTCCCGTTGAGCCCAGCCACTGCCAAGTCTTGATTCTGGGTTCCATGCCTGGCAAGGCCTCCTTGCAGGCAACCCGCTACTACGCTCATCCACGTAATACTTTTTGGCCGATCATGGCGGAGCTTCTGGAATTTTGTCCAAGCCTGGATTACAAGGCACGCTTGAAGGCTTTAACAGACCAGGGAATAGGCCTTTGGGATGTGATGCACAGCTGTGTGCGCTCTTCCAGCCTGGATGCAGATATTTTGGAAGCCTCAATCGAGGCCAATGATTTTATTGGTTGGTTTCAGCGCCATCCAGAAACCCAGGCTATTTTCTGCAATGGCGGCAAAGCCTGGCAAAGTTATCGCAAATATGTGCAGCCTGATTTGCCGACAGCTCACCGCCAGCTACCAGTTATTCAGCTTCCTTCAACCAGCCCCGCCCACGCCAGACAAGGCTTTACTGAAAAACTTAGCAGCTGGCGACAACTGCTCGACTATTTGGATCACTAAAACTTGTAACGCCTAACCAGCTCATCCAACTGGTTGGCAAGCCCAGTCAGCTTTTGTGTTGTGCTACTGGCCTGACGCGTTCCTTGAGCCGTCTGTTCAGTAATGGCCACTATCTGGTGAACGTTTTGGTTAATCGTTTCTGAAACACTGGTTTGCTCTTCAGCGGCACTAGCAATCTGCGCATTCATATTGTTGATGGTATTTACAGCCTGCCCAATACTGACTAAAGCCTCGTTAACCAAGCGAGCTTCTTCAGTGGTTGCTTTGCTTCGCTCACTAATCGAGCCAATTACTGTGACTGCTTTTTGGGCTCTCTGCTGCAGGCTTTCGATCATTCTCTGTATTTCTTCAGTGCTTTCTTGGGTGCGACTAGCCAGGGTTCGAACTTCATCAGCAACCACTGCAAAACCGCGTCCCGCATCTCCTGCTCGCGCAGCCTCTATAGCTGCATTCAAGGCCAGCAAATTGGTCTGTTCGGCAATTCCTCGAATAACATCCAAAACGCCTCCAATATTTTCAGAGTCCTTGCCCAGCTCTTCAATAACACTAACACCCTGGCCTACCTGCTCTGAAAGGCCACCAATGACCTGAATGGCCTGTTTGAGAACACCCTGAGCATCAGTAACCTGGCCTTCAGCCTGGTTAGCTGCATCCGAAGCTTCACTGGCACTGCCCGCGACTTCCTGGGCAGCGGCTGTCATTTCATTCATAGCAGTAGCTACCTGGTCACTTTCTTCCTGCTGGCGAGCAACACCCGTTTCAGCTTCCTGCATAATCTTATCCAGTTGAATAACAGATTGATTAAGCGTTGATGTAGAACCATGCACCTGCTCTACCAGGTCGCGCACCTGATCGGCAAAGGTATTAAAAGCCCTGGCAAGTTGACTTAGTTCGTCTTTACCACTGACTTCAAGTCGTTTGGTGAGATCTCCATCACCACTGGCAATACCATTCATGGCTGCAACTGCTGATTTCAGGGGACGAATAATACTTTTCACAACCAGTAATGAAAGGAAGGTAATCCCAGCCAAAACCACAATAGAAGTCACCAGAGAACCCAAAATAGCCTCCTGCAGAGAAGCAGCCACCTGGGCATCCATCGCTTCAATTTTGTTTTCCAGGCCATCAATCCAAAAGCCCGTACCTAGGATAACCCCCCAGGAATCCAACATTTCTGCATAACCCAGTTTGGGTTCAATAGTATCCGTATCCAGGTTTTCCCAGCTGTAGGCAACAAAATCACCACCGGACTGAGCAGCCTCAATTAATTCACGAATCAGGTAGCTACCTTCAGGATCACGAAAATCCAAGAGGTTGCGGCCTTCAAGCGATTGATTAACACCGTGCATTTCATTAACGCCCTGGGTGTCATAAACAAAGAAGTAGCCTTCGCTACCCGCATCATCAAAACGCAGTTGTCTGAGAATCTCATAGGCCTCTTCGCGCAAGGTAGTATTCGTAGCGGAACCCGGCTGTTCGTAAAGATGCTGAATGGCAGTTCTGGCCAACTCCAGATAATTTCTCAATTCAGCACGCTTTTCCCTTTCCATTTCCTCAGCAAACTCAGCAACCGCTTCTTCGCCTATTGCTCGTGCTTGAAAAAGGTTATAACTGGTTAATACCAAAGTCATTAAGAGCAAAGGTACTAAAGTGAGCAGCAAAACTCTTACCTGGATAGTGAGGCCTTTCATCAAGTTCACCTTTTATATAGTTTTAGAAAGAGCTTAGCAGCCCTCCGAATTTTTACTAAGTGCTCTTAAGAATTTGAGCGCAAACTAAAACCCCATTGCTGCCTGAATACACTAGCTGAATGTATGCAAAATATACTTACTAGAGGGGTTGGTAGATGGGTGACCGATATGATCCCAAGACTAGAGCAAGTCTAGCTAAAGCACATTGCACAGTCTTACAAGATAAAGGCCCACTGGAGTCAGTGGGCCTTTATCAATAAAAGCTCTTTGGATCAGGGCATACCTCTAAGTACAGGTGCAGCCCTAATTTTTCATAGGCTCAGCTTAGGCAAGCAGGTTGTACAAGAAGACACCAGCAATACCCAAGGGAGTCACATATCTCAGCACAAACAAGAAGAGGTCGCGTGTACTTCCTTGCAAGGCCAATTCCTGATCCAGGGTTTCACGGCGCAGTGCCCAGCCAGCAAAGAGTGCAATCGCTAGGCCACCCAAAGGCATCATCAAATTGGAAACCATAAAGTCAAAGATGCCAAAGATATTGCGGCCATCAAAGCCTGGAATAAAGGCCAGTGGATGAACGTCTGCCCAGATGTTGAACGACAACACCGTGCCGATACCTACAAACCAAATGGTTACACCACCCAGTAAAGCACCTTTTAAACGACTGATGCCTTTACGCTCTTCCAGCCACTCAACCACAGGTTCCAGCATGGAAATGGCTGAAGTAACTGCGGCCATGGCCAAGAGAATAAAGAAGAGGGTGCCAAAGAAGCCACCACCCGCCATTTGACCAAAGGCCAAGGGCAGTGTCTGGAAGATCAAGCCTGGACCTTCACCCGCTTGCAAGCCTTCTGCAAAGACCACCGGAAAGATCGCCAAACCAGCCAAAAGGGCAACGACCACATCCAAAAGGGCAATGGTTAAGGCGGTTTTAGGAATGTTGACGCCATCTGGCAGGTAAGAACCATAGGCCATCATGACACCAATACCAATACTCAGGGTAAAGGCAGCATGTCCCAGGGCAACCAGTACACCTTCAGCGGTTAAACTGGAAAAATCAGGCATGAAAAGGAAGGCAACACCACGGCCAAATTCACCTGTTGTCATGGCATAGCCAACCAGCACCAGCAAAAGCACAAACAACAAAGGCATTAACCAGGTAATGGCCTTTTCCAAACCTTCACGCACACCCCGGGCCACGATGAAAACCACCAAGACCATAAACAGACTGTGCCAGAAAAGCATGGCACCTGGGCTGGACAGAAGACCACCAAAGAGGGCACCTATGGCATCCGTATCAGCACCGAGGAATTCACCGCTCGCCGCATGGCCTACATAAACCAGTGACCAGCCACCGATAACCGCATAAAAGGAAAGCACCAGAAAGGAAGCGATCACACCATTCCAGCCGATTAACCGCCACCAGGAGGAAGCTCCCTCACTGGCTGTCAGTTTTTGCATGGTGCCTACAGGGCTTTGACGGCCACGGCGACCCAGCATCGTTTCAGCAATCAGTACAGGGATACCAATCAACAGAATACAGGCCAAATAGACCAATACAAAAGCGCCTCCACCATTTTCACCGGTAATATAGGGAAACTTCCAAATATTACCCAGACCCACAGCGGAACCTGTGGCGGCAAGAATGAAGGCAAAACGCGATGACCATAGCGGATGGGCGTTACTGCTACTACTCATCATTAGACTCCCGAGTTTTATTTTTATAAAAGGGTCTTGCAGCTTCCCCGTAGAGAAGCTGAAGAAAGGGTTTATGAAAAAGCGGAAAACTTATCAGTGGCGATCCTTCAACCTTTCAAAATGCTGGCAATGCCATCACAGACATAATCCAGATTATGAGCAGACAAGCCCGCAAGATTGATACGCGAAGACTCCACCATATAAATGCTGAAATCCTTGCGTAGCTGATTCACTTGCTCTGGGCTAATACCCAGGAAGGAAAACATTCCCTGCTGACGTTCAATAAAGCTAAAGTCCCTATCCACACCTCGCGCCTTCAGCCCTTGATTAAGCTGCAAACGCAGGGTTTGAATCCGTTTACGCATCGCATTCAACTCACTTTGCCAAAGCTCGGCCAGCTGACTATTCATCAGAATAGTTTCGACAACTGAAGCGCCGTGGGCGGGAGGCATGGAATAGTGAGAACGGATTCGGGTGAAAAGCTCACTGGCGGTCGCCGGTGTCTGTTCAGCTTTTGCTGAAAGCAGCATCAAAGCCCCGGTGCGCTCACGATACAGCCCAAAGTTCTTGGAACAAGAGGTTGCCAGCAGGGCTTCAGGTACGGCATTGAACAGATAGCGAACACCCAGGGCATCTTCATTCAAACCCTGACCCAAACCCTGGTAAGCCATGTCGACAAAAGGCACAACGCCTTTATCCAGACAGAACTCGGTGATTTCCTGCCATTGTTTGCTGTTTAAATCAGCCCCACTGGGGTTATGACAGCAACCATGCAATAAGACCAGGTCACCTGCCCTAGCTGATTTCTTCAGGGTTTCCATCATGGCATCAAAACGCACGCCACCCGTCTGTTGATCATAATAGGGGTAGGTTTCCAAAGGCAGTCCAGCACCACCAAGCAAGGGCACATGGTTAGCCCAGGTAGGATCAGAAACCCAAACCCGAGCCGTTGGCTGACAGCTTTTGATAAATTCCGCAGCCATACGCAAGGCACCGCAGCCCCCTGGTGTTTGAGCAACAGCCAAACGCTCTTTAAGCTTGGTTGCCAGGCCATTTCCCAGAACCAACTGAGTGATTTGGTCATTAAAAAGCGGCGATCCTGGAGGACCAATATAGCTT
This sequence comes from Marinospirillum celere, assembly GCF_900112235.1. Lineage (GTDB taxonomy): Bacteria > Pseudomonadota > Gammaproteobacteria > Pseudomonadales > Halomonadaceae > Marinospirillum > Marinospirillum celere. The sequence continues at coordinate 871,425 of NZ_FOLH01000001.1, forward strand.
TTGGTCAGCTCAGATTCAACCAGAATACGTTGTGCCCGATCGACTGCCTGCATCAGGGGCGTATGCCCCTGCTCATCCTTATAAACACCAACACCCAGATCAACTTTTTGAGGATGGCTGTCTTCCCTGAACTCCTGCATCAAACGCAGAATGGGATCAGCGGGCTTGGCTTTTAAGTGTTCAAACATGCTTATCTCCTTTAGGCAGCGACCGCCAGAGTTTTGGGCTTGCCGGACTTAAACTCTTCCAACAACTGCTGTTTACGTTTTTCGGCCTTCTCTGCGGCTTCTTCTCGCACTGGACCAAAACCGCGCACTTCTTCTGGCAAACGGGCAAGAGCAACCGCTGTTTGCAGGTTTTCTGCTTTAAGATCGGCCAACAGCTGATCAATCAGAGTTTCATAGTCAGCCAAGAGCTGACGGTCCAATTTACGATCTTCACTGAAACGGAAAGGGTCGAAGGCTGTATTACGCAGGCCGCGCATTTTGGCCAGAAGTTTCATGGCTTTTAGCATCCAGGGGCCGAACTGTTTTTTCTTGGGCCGGCCACTGCGATCTTTCTTGCCATTTAACAAAGGTGGTGCCAGATTAAAGTTAAGCTTGAAGTCACCGCTAAAGGTTTCTTCAACCTGTTTAAGGAAATCGGTTTCCGTAAACAGACGGGCCACTTCATACTCATCCTTGTAAGCCATCAAGCGAAACAACTGCTGCGCAACCGCCTCACTCAAGGTGCTGTCACTGCTCAATTGCGCTTCAGCCTTACGCACTTCCGCTACTTTCAATAGGTAGCGCTCAGCCCAATCCTTATTCTGATACTGCTCAAGATAGCGCGCATGACGCCCCAAGACCTCATCCAGGGAAGCTGTGTCTGGGAGAGGACGCTGATCCAGTTGTTGCTGAACATACTCAGGTTCAACGGCTGCCATACGACCCCAGGCAAAGGCCTGCTTGTTCTTATCCACGGCGACACCATTCAATTCCAGGGCCTTCATCAAGGCTGCTTTGGACAAAGGCAAGAGACCTTTTTGCCAAGCAAAGCCTAGAATCATGACATTGGAAAAGACGCTATCACCCAACAATTGCTCAGCCATCAGGTTGGCGTTGAATTCTGAAAAATTCGCTTCACCCACTGCATCTTTCAACAGTTGTAGGCGCTTGGCCGCCGTCATATCGGCATCCCGATAGAGCACATAGTCAGCAGTTGGTAGCTCAGCCTGGTTAGCAACAATTCGGGTATGCCCCTTATGCAGCACATTCAAAGCTTTTTGCGAACTGGCAACCACCAGATCACAGGCAATCACCGCATCAGCCTGACCTTCCTCAATACGCACTTGATTAAGTGCTTCGGGCGCTCCAGCCAAGCGAACATAACTCAGTACAGTGCCGCCTTTTTGAGCAAAGCCCATAAAGTCCAACACGCTGGCACCTTTAGACTCCAAGTGGGCAGCCATGGTAATCATCTGACCAACAGTAATTACACCAGTACCACCTACACCACCGACCAATAGATCGTAGGTGCCATCGATTTCCGGAAACTGAGGTTCAGCCAGTTTTTCTACTCGCTGCCAGAAGGCAGTACCCGCTTCTATACCCTTGGGTTTGCGTAGCTCGCCGCCTTCAATAGTGACGAAACTAGGGCAAAAGCCGCTGACACAAGAGAAGTCCTTGTTACAAGAAGACTGGTCGATTTTGCGTTTGCGACCCAGTTCAGTTTCCTTGGGCACCACTGAAAGACAGTTGGATTGCACAGAACAATCACCACAGCCTTCGCAAACGTGATGATTGATAAATACCCTCTTGGCCGGATCAGGGAAGGTGCCACGCTTGCGACGGCGACGCTTCTCAGCCGCACAGGTTTGATCGTAAATCAGGACTGTACAGCCAGGAATTTCGCGGAGTTCACGCTGCACCTTATCCAGTTCATCACGATGATAAAAAGTGACACCCCGCGGAAACTCACTTTCATGACCCCGGTATTTTTCTGGCTCGTCGCTGAGCACCACAACCTTCTTAACACCCTCATCATGCGACTGACGAGCAATCATGGGTACAGTAATCTGGCCGTCAACCGGCTGACCACCCGTCATGGCTACCGCATCATTGAAGAGGATTTTGTAGGTAATATTGACACCCGCTGCCACGGCCTGACGCACCGCCATGGAGCCCGAATGGAACCAGGTGCCTTCACCCAGATTCTGGAAAACATGCTGGTTGCCGATATAACGGCTTTTACCCACCCAGTTCACCCCTTCGCCACCCATTTGAATCAAGGATTCGGTACTGCGGCCCATCCAGGAAGCCATAAAGTGGCAACCAATACCGGCCAGTGCCTTACTGCCTTCTGGCACCTTGGTGGACGAGTTGTGAGGACAACCTGAACAGAAGTATGGCAAGCGACGAACACCGCCAGGATCTTGCAAGCCTGCTGCCTGACAAGAAATTGCAGCCAGTTCTTGAGTGAGGTCAAGATTAAAAAAGCGCTTCAAACGAGCCACTAGGTAACCGGCCAATAGTTTGGGGCTTAGCTCTCCGACATAAGGAATCAACGGTTGGCCCACTTCATCCTGTTTACCGGTCACCAAAACCTCACCTGGATGATCAGGTTCCGACATGTATTCCTTGATCTGGCTTTCGATAATGCCGCGCTTTTCTTCAATCACCAGAATTTCCTGCTTTCCATGCACGAAATCCAGGATGCCCTTGCGATTCAGCGGCCAGACCATCCCTACCTTGTAGATCTCGACACCCAGTTCACGCAAGCGCTTTTCATCCAGACCCAGGAGACGCAGGGCTTCCAGCAAATCCAGATGGCCTTTGCCGGTGGTCACAAGACCAAAGCGAGCCTCAGGGTTGGCATAAAAGAGTTTGTCGATGGGGTTGGCGCGGGCAAAAGCCTGAACCGCAGCCAACTTATGCTCAATACGGGTTTCCAACTGGGGCCCGGGCAGATCAGGCCAGCGATAATGCAGCCCCCCTTCGGGCGGCGTGAAGTCTTCGGGGGTTTTATATTCAGGGAGAGGTTTTACTTCCAGGGAAGCCGCACTTTCCACGGTTTCGGAAACAGCTTTAAAGCCAACCCAGCAACCCGAAAAGCGTGACAGGGCATAACCCCAGAGACCAAACTCTTCATACTCAGCTAGGTTAGCCGGATTGATTACAGGCATAAACCAGGACATAAAAGCCACATCCGACTGGTGCGGCATCGAAGAAGAGACACAGCCATGATCATCCCCGGCTACTACCAGGACACCGCCATGAGGTGAGCTTCCATAGGCATTACCATGTTTTAATGCATCACCTGAGCGATCCACACCAGGACCCTTGCCATACCAAAGCCCAAAAACACCTTCCACTTCCTTGTCAGCATCCGTTTCTACCTGCTGAGTGCCCAGCAACATAGTTGCTGCCAGGTCTTCGTTAATAGCAGGAACGAAACTGATCTTATGGCTATCCAAAGCTTTTTTGGCTTGCCACATGGCCTGATCCACACCACCCACCGGGGAGCCCCGATAGCCGGTTACCAGACCTGCCGTGTTATAACCCAGTTTTTGATCCAGTTCAGCCTGGCGCAGAGCAATACGCACCAGTGCCTGAGTACCCGTAACAAAAACTCGTCCCTGAGAACGGGAGTACCTATCATCCAATTGATATTCGTCCAAACGTGCGGGGGCTTGAGTAGCCATAGCGAAACCTCATCTAAGCAAGTTTGTTGTAGTTGTCTTGCTGTTAAGTTTAGTCATCGCCCGGCTAAAAGTGCTTGCTAAATTGACCCAAATCAAGGAAATGTTTGCAATTCTGTTTCATTAAAATTAATTTTAAGAAAAGAAATTCCCAAACACCCGCTAAGCACACAATGAGAACAAAAATGACCGAAGACCAACTCGACAAATTTGATCAGCGCATCCTTGCCGAACTCCAACAAGATGGCCGCTTGAAAAACCAAGAACTGGCTGAATGTATCGGCCTCTCCCCTGCTGCCTGTTGGCGACGCGTCAAAACCCTTGAAGAAGCTGGTGTTATAAAGAACTTCACCGCCCTGGTCGATCCCCAGAAAGTCGGCCAGCCCCTGTGTGTGCTGGTGATGATCACTCTGTTAAGACACTCCATCGACAACACTCTGGAGTTTGAAGAGAAGATTCTGCGCTATCCAGAAGTACTGCAATGCTACTCAACAACAGGCAACTCAGACTTTGTTCTGCGTGTGGTGATCGAAGATATGGCCGCCTACGACCGTTTTCTCAATGAAAAGATCTTTACCCTGCAGGGCATCTCCCAGGTCAATTCCAACTTTGCCCTGAGAGAAATCAAAAATGAAACCGCTATTCCTATCAAAGCGTTTCCCGTGACAGAAAAGCCGGGTTGAACCAGCGCTCCGGAATTTCAACCGGCTCAGATGAGTGGTAAAGAATCACCGTGCGTTCATCCTGTTGAATGCGATCCTGCAATTCCATACCCGAGATCACTGTTTGCCCCTGCCTTTCCTCCAGCAAGAACTCAGCTTCACGCGCCAAGCGGCCCGACTGAAGATAAAAAGCCGCCTCCTGTGGGTGCAGATTTGCTGCATCCACAAGTAGCTCAACTTTTGCGTAGGTTACTCCAGAACGCGCTGCCTCCAGTTGTAGCTGCAGTTGTTCGCCTTTCCGGTCTTCTGAGATAACGGTATAATCATCCTTCCAGCGCAAGGAAGACAGATCACCACTGGAGGCTTCACCCAGCAGCTTTTGCATTGGGGTGATACGCAAGGGGCGCCGACTGGAAGGCATAAACAGCCAATACTGATCATCCAGCATCAACATCTTCTGACCCGCCTCGGACGGGCTGCGAAACAGCACCAGAGAGCGCCGCTCAGAGCCTACATAGACCTCATAATCGCGCTGCGAATCCAGCTCCCCCTTTTTGTAAAGGCGAATTTCTGTGATGACTTTGACTGCCTGATCACTGGAGCCCAGACGCAGCTGATCCATTTTTGCCAACACCGGATGCGCTTGCAGCCCGGAACTGAATAGCAAAAGAAACATTAGGGATAGCAGAAACCTAAACATGATTGAGTGCCTCGACAATGGGTTTATTGATGCCCTTGAGCGTAGCCAGGCCCGCAGCCAGGGCGGCAAAAACCACCACAGCCAAACTGCTTAACCCAGCCATAAGTGGTGACCAGTAGATATACAAAGGGTAACCCTCGGTTTGCCCAGGCGGCGGTGGCATCTGTACATCCGAAAAATACAGCGCCCCACTCAGGCCGGCGGCCAGCAACAGGCCCAGCAAACTTCCCAACAAGGCAATCAGCAAAGCTTCCTGAACAAAAAGCCCCAGAATCTCCCGGCGACGAGTTCCCAGTGCAGCCAGGGTGCCCAGCTCCCGGGTTCGCTCCATCACACTCATGGATGCGGTATTGAAGATGGCAAAGCCCACCATCACCAACAGAATCACACCCATTACCCCAAAAATACGGTTATAGAGATCCCTCACACTGTGATAAAAGGTGGCTCTTTCATGCCAGGCTGTCACACCCAGTTCAGGATATTCTTCACTCAGCTGTTGATAATAGGCCACATCCTGCTGTGAGGAATAAAGGTAGACACCCAACTGACTCACCTGGTCGCTGACCAGCAGCTCCTGAGCAGAATCCAGGTGTACCATTAGCAGCCTGGCATCCATCTCAGGAATTCCGGTACTCACGATGCCTCGAACATCCACATCCAGGGCATTGAGAACCCCTTCGGTTGTAGTACCCAGAAGCGTCAAACCATCACCGGGTTCAACTTGCAGGGATTGAGCCAGACGCTTACCCAGAAGCACTTCAGGAAAGGCGGTCGGATCGAGCTGAGGGCTCAACCAGCGGCCCTGCTTGAGTTGAACGCCCTGCCCCTGAATCTGAAAGCGCTCCGGCTCGACTCCCCGCCCCATGAAGATGGTTGATTTTTCACCATTACTGACCAGTCCCTCAAAATTGATTCTGGCCAGAACTCGGCGAACCCCCGAATCTGCCTGGAGCTGTTGCTGTAAATCTTTCACGCCAGACAGGCCCAATTCCAGGGGGCGGTTTTCTTCGCGTTGAAAATACTCGGGATGACTGAGAATCACCTGCCCTTCTTCACGCATGCTGGCTTCTTTCAGGGATTCATAGGTATAAAGTGCAAAGCCACTTAAAGCCATCAGGCCAAACACGGCAACCGCAATTAGCAACAAAGTGGCCAGGGTACGCCGCCGGTTACGCCCCAGGTTTTTCCAGGCCAGAAACAACCATTTCATTGCACACCTCCCTGCAGAACACCCTGCTGCAGTTGATAAATGGAATCACACCAGGGCTTCAAACGATCATCATGGGTGGCAATCACCAGTGCACAGCCATATTCGCGGCCCAACTTTTTCATTAAATCCGCTACCACCAGAGCTGTTTCCTCATCCAGGCTGGCCGTGGGCTCATCGGCTACCAAAAGTTGCGGCTTTTTAACCAGAGCCCTGGCAATGGCCACGCGCTGACGCTGCCCGCCAGACAGGGCATCCGGCAGCTGATTGGCAAACTCTGCCACCTCCACTTCCTCCAGCACCGTCTGCACCGCTTTTTTAATCTCGGATCGGGAGTCACCCCTTAACCAGAGGGGGTAAGCTACATTGTCTGCGGCACTCATCACGGGAATCAGATTAAAGCTCTGAAAAACAAATCCAATGCTGCGACGCCGCAATTGAGTTAGCTTCGCCTTTGCAGAAAAATCCACTGGCTGGCCTTCCCACAACATCTCGCCGCTATCAGGCCGGTCGATCAGGCCGCAAATGTTCAAAAGCGTACTCTTACCACTCCCGGAAGGGCCGATCAGGCCGGTCATTTCGCCCTGATGGAGCTGCAGATCAATTCCGGTTAATACCGCTTGCGGTTGTTTTCCAATACGATAGCTTTTATGCAACTGCTGCAGGGTGATTAAACTCATGGCTTAACCTCCTTCATTCAATTAAGTGCAGTTGCAAGATAAAAGCTGCCTGGTGAGCTGTCAGAAGCAAGTGACCAGTGGTTTTATTTGACGATAAACGGTAACCACTTATCTGCTGATAGAACCTTTTATCGCATTAGCCAGCAGCCAAGAGCTTCCGGATTTAGCCTGACCCCAAGCTTTTTGATTCAAGGGGACAGCTAATGAATTATTTACTTTTGGTTTACCTCCACCTGGCCAGTGTCCTGCCTGCTTTTGTTTTGGGCACCTGGCTTCTGCTTGCCCGCAAAGGAACCTGGCTGCACAAGCTACTCGGACGCTTCTATCTGGTATTAATGCTAATCACTGCGCTGATTACCCTATTAATGCCAGCCCAGGTTGGCCCGACCCTTCTTGGGCACTTTGGGTGGCTGCATCTTTTAAGTCTGCTGGTTCTTTACTCGGGACCCGTTGCTTATTTTGCCGCTCAGCGAGGTGACGTGAAGGAGCACGCTCTGAATATGCTGGCTCTTTATATCGGTGGGATCATCATTGCAGGCAGTTTTGCATTGATGCCTGGGCGCTTACTGCATAGCTGGTTATTTTGAGAGGTGGCCCCATGCGTTGGAAACTTCTGCTATTAGTGCTCACTTCCGCTTTTGTCTCTTCCGAACTGAAAGCAGCGGATCAGGCTTTACAGTGGCGACTGGAAAGTCAATTCAGCGGTCACTACTATCAATGGGGTGCCAGCCTGCTACCCGAAGATCAGCAGCCTGCCAGCCGTCAGGAATCCGGGTATCTGCGCACTAGTCTGAAACAATCCGGCTGGTTTGCTGATCTCTGGTTGGCTCAGAACACCGACCCGGAAGAAGAAGATAAAAGCTGGCACCCTGAGATTGATGAGCTTTATTATGATTTCACTCTGGAAGGTTCCATGTCAGCCTTGGAAATAACCCTGGGCGCCAAAAGCCTGCACTGGGATTATGGCTTCTTGGCATTGCCCTTGAACTGGCTCGGGCCTGAAAATGACCGAAGCAACACCCGGCACCAGGCTGACCCTATGCTTCTGGCTGAAAGTTATCAGGGAATGACCGTCTATCAAGGGGCCTGTGCCTGGGTTGAGGCAGATGAGACAAGCGAACAGCGTGAAGAACTTTGCTTGCTACGCAGCCAGGGTTTTATAGGCAAGGGCGAATGGCAACTGCTGGCTGGCTATCAGCAGGACTGGCTGGCCGGTTTGGGACTGGCCTGGACCCTGACACCGGCAGTAGCTGGCTATGCCTCGGCAAGCTGGAAGGAACAAGAGGAAGAATCGCTGGAGGCTCTGGTTGGTATCAGCTGGGCCAATGCCCAAGGCCTGGAAGTGCGCAGTGAATACTTCTGGGGCAGCACCGATGCGGCCCTGTTGCGCTTGAGCTGGAGCCCTGATGATTGGACCTGGATCGCGGGTATCAACTATCAGGATCTGGAAGACCCTTTACTCATCTCTGAGTTGGGACTTCACTATCAGCTCAGCAGCGAAGTACTAATGGAGTTGAACTATTTCAGCTATCATCCGGATGGGCGACCCGGTGCGACCGAGCTGGATCAGGAAATCAATCTGCGCCTGACTTATACCACCTCAGGCCAGTTCAACTAGAAGCCAAAACAATGCACTCAGCAAATTCCATCACAGCCACCAAGCCGCTGTTAAAGGAGCTGGCTCAAAACCTTTTCTTCACCAGCCTGGCCTGCTTGGTGATTGCGGTTTTGATGAGCCTCTTGAGCCCCCTGTCAACACTTGCCTCCCTGAAAATCGCTTTCAGTTATGGCATCAGCATGACCCTGCTACTTAACCTTTTTCTGGTCTGGTGGCCCAGTTATCCGGTTTGGATAACCGCAGGCAGTGGGGTACTTTTAGGCTTATTACTGGGTACCAGTGTCATGATACTGGAAATTCATGGCTCGTTTACCAGGGCTTTTACTGAACAGCCCCTGCAGGTTTTAGGCAATCTACTCATTGGCCTGATTTTCAGTTTCACGGTCTGCTACTTCTTCTATATTCACTACCGCACCCAAAAGCTTCAGGCTGAACAGGCTGAAAAAGAAAAAAGCCTGGCGCTCAGCCAACTCAGGCTTTTGCAAAGCCAGATAGAACCTCATTTTCTGTTTAATACCCTGGGCAATATTCAGGGATTAGTGGATACCCAGCCCGATAAAGCCAAGCAGATGATTCAGGCGCTGACTGCGCTGCTGAGAGCTAATTTGTCCCAGGTTCGATCAGATACTACCTCTTTGGACCAGGAACTTGGCCTGGTAAGAGCCTATCTGGAAATCCAACAATTACGCATGGGGCCAAGGCTGAAGTGGAGCATCCAGTGCCCGGAATCCCTGCATTCAGTGGCAATTCCCCCGTTACTCCTGCAACCCCTGGTTGAAAATGCCATTAAACATGGTCTGGAGCCCTTGCCCGAGGGCGGTGAAGTCAGCCTGGAAATAACCACTGAACAAAATCTCATCCAACTTCTTGTTAGAGATAGCGGCCGGGGCTTTACTGATCACCCAACTACCCAGGGTGAAGGTCTGGGGTTAAGTAATCTTCGCCAACGCCTGGAACTCTTCTATGCGGATCAGGCAAAATTAACCATTACTCAACCAAAAGCAGGCGGAACCCAAATTCAACTCAGTTTTCCCTTGGACATTCCAGGAGCACCCGAAAATGCCCATCACCTGCCTCTTGGCTGATGACGAGCCTATCTTACGTTTTCATTTACAGCGCCAGCTGGAAGAACTCTGGCCTGAACTGGATTCGATTATTACCGCTGCCAACGGTGATGAAGCCTGGGATCTGATTCAGGAAAGCCAACCCCAAGTGGTCTTTCTGGATATCAAAATGCCAGGAGCCAGTGGCCTGGAAGTGGCTCACAGAATGCAGACATCCGGCCTGACCGAAAACTGCCAGGTGGTTTTCCTGACCGCCTATGACCAGCATGCTCTGGAAGCCTTTGATCGAGAGGCCCTGGATTATCTTCTCAAACCCCTGGATGAAAAGCGCCTGGAAAAAACCCTGGATCGACTGAGGCGCAACCTGGCAGAGCGTCAGCCGCAATTGGCCAGCTTGCAGCGCCTGGAAGAGCTTTTAAACACCCAAAACCAGCTGGCAAAAACAGCCGCACCCCGCTATCTGAAATGGATCAAGGCCCTCCAGGGTGACAGTATTCATGTCCTGGATGTTGAACAGATTTTAGCTTTTCAGGCCGAAGACAAGTACACCACCCTGATCACCTCAGAAGGTAACTTTTTGATCCGCACCTCACTTAAACAGCTGGAACAAGAGTTGGCCCCGGATCTCTTCTGGCGCATCCATCGCAGCACTCTGGTACAAGTCAGCCAAATTGCTCGGGTCAGCCGTAGTTTTACTGGCCAATTAGAAGTTCAAGTAGAGGGTATCAAGAAACCTCTGGCTGTTAGCCGACGCTTTGCAGACCAGTTTAAACAAAACTGACTGGCCTCCCAGCCAAAAACCACCTAGGCTGGAAGCAATTCAATAGAGGTTTTTTTATGAAATCAGAACTGACCAAAAATGTACTCGGCGGCCTCTTGCAGCCCTGTAGCTTTGATACCCAAACCGGCTTTTTCCGGGATGGCTACTGCCACACCTGCATGGAAGATATAGGTATGCATACTGTTTGCGCCCTAGTCACGGAAGAGTTTCTGGCCTTCAGTAAACAGCAAGGTAACGATCTAAGCACACCTCGCCCCGAATGGGGTTTTCCCGGTCTTAAAGAAGGTGATCAGTGGTGCCTGTGTGCGCTACGCTGGGCTGAAGCACGCGAAGCAGGCGTAGCACCTGCAGTGGTTTTGGAAAGCACGCATGAAAATACGCTCAACGTGGTTCCCCTGGCGCACCTAAAGCCCTACGCAGCCCACTGAGCTTTCAAGAGAAGTCTTTAAGCAGCACTGGCTCCAGAGTCACGCTGCTAGTGTCGTTGGAAATGAAAATCTGATCTTCACTGATATTGCACTGGAGCTGCATACCTCTTTCCATCAATCCAGCCATTTCCTTGACGCTGGCTTCAGGAATTTCCCAAACCTGCAGGTTTTTAAAACGCTGCAACCCACTCTGGTTCTGCTGCCACCAAATGGGTACGCTACGCCCGCCATAGGCATAAACCTTGACCCGCTTGGCCTTCTGACTGGCCTTGCGCAGCCACTTTTCATCCAGCTGCCCGAAGGCAATCCAGAGCTCAATATCACCGTGCAGATTATATTCCGCCAGCTCGGGCTCACCTTCATCGCTTAAATCCTTGGCAAACACCAAATCCTCCGAAGCATTGAGGGCAAAAGCCAAAACCCGAACCAGGAGGCGCGCATCCGTTTCTGAAGGGTGCTGGGCTAGGGTTAAACTGTGATCTTGGTAATAGTGGCGCTGCATATCGGCAATTTGCAGCTGAACGCGTATAACTCTGGCTTTCTGTGCCATGTAAAAAGGCTTCCTAAAGGAAAAACGCTATTATAAAGAATTTATCCAGCAATTACCTGCCACACTAGGCGCATTAGAAAGTGCAGCCTTTATTTTCAGATAATTAGGGCTTAAGCTGACTCCATATTGATTATTTCTTATCTGCTACTAGGAAGCCCAACCATGACTCTGGAAGATCCGCATCTCAATCTTCGCAACCTGAAAAAGAAAGACTACCCCCAGCTAAAAAGGCTGATGGACAAGGTTTACGACGATATTGGCGGAGCCTGGCCGGAAAGAACCATCAACAAGTTAATCAAGGATTTTCCCGACGGGCAGATAGGTATTGTTGATGATGATCGGCTAGTCGGGGTTGCATTAAGTGTACTTGTCGACTATGCCACCTTCTCCGAACCCCATAAATACAGTGATCTGACTGATAACAACGAGCTGGTGCGCAACAACCCCAATGGCGATGCCCTCTACGGCCTGGATGTACTGATCGACCCTGACTACCGGGGCCATCGCTTGGGTCGTCGTTTATATGACACCCGCAAGGAAATGTGCCGCTCCATGAACCTGCGCGCCATTATCGCAGGCGGACGTATCCCCAACTACCATGAGTACGCCAAGGACTTAAAACCGACCGAATACCTGGAGGAAGTGGCTCGCAAAGAAATTCACGACCCCATTCTCTCCTTCCAGCTGGCCAATGACTTTATGGTCAAACGTCTGATGCGTGGATATCTTCCCGAAGATGACCGCTCACATGGCTATGCCACCCTGCTGGAATGGAACAATATCCTTTATGAGCCAGCGGACCTGATTCTGGATAGCGTTAGCACCGAGGCGCGAGTGGGTGCTGTACAGTGGCAGATGCGTGAATTTGACTCTGTAGATTCAGTACTGCAGCAGGTGGAATACTTTGTCGATGCCCTCTCCGACTATGGCAGTGACTTTGCCGTCTTCCCGGAGCTGTTCAACGCCCCACTTATGGGCCTCACCGATCAATCTGACACCATGCAGGCTGTGCGCTTTTTGGCCACCTTCACTGAGCAGTTCAAAACCGAACTCATGCGCATGGCAGTCAGCTACAACATCAATATTATTGCTGGTTCTATGGTCGAAGAAGGTGAGGATGAACTCCTCTACAATGTCGCCTACCTGTTCCGCCGCGATGGCACCCTGGAACGCCAGCCCAAGCTGCATATCACCCCCCAGGAAAGGCGCGACTGGGTGATTGAAGGCGGCCATGAGCTTTCAGTGTTTGAAACCGATGCCGGGCGCATCGGGATGCTAATCTGCTATGACGTAGAGTTTCCAGAGCTGGGTCGCCTGCTGGCTGATGATGATATGGATATTCTCTTCGTGCCCTTCTGGACAGACACCAAAAACGGCTATCTGCGGGTACGCCATACCGCCCAGGCCCGCGCCGTGGAAAACGAATGCTATGTGGTCATCTGCGGCAGTGTAGGCAACCTGCCTTCGATTGAAAGCCTGGATATTCAATATGCCCAGTCAGCGGTCTTCTCACCTTCAGATTTTGCCTTCCCGCATGATGCGGTGCTGAATGAAACTACACCCAATACCGAAATGATTTTCTTTTCGGACCTGGACTTCACACGTCTGAAGCTGGTACGTAGTGAAGGCTCAGTCACCAACCTGAAAGACAGGCGAACCGATTTGTTCAGCGTGAAATGGCGTAAGAAAAAGGCCAACAATAACTGAACTGGTGAATTACCTGGGTAAACGCTAGTCTCAATAAAAGAACCCTGCCAGGAGAAGAAGTGGCCATGCATATTTTTCTAGGCAAAACCGCCCTACTACTCAAAGGCCTGCTGATTACACTAATTGCCTGGTGTTTAAGCTTTTCTGCGCTGGCTAGAGACCTGCAAGTTAGCGACGAGCAGCTGGTTAAAGTTGAGGTCGCCACTCTGCTGCTCACTCAAGGCGGCACTCCGGTGGTACTTTTGCGTGAACCAGGCAGCAGTGAAATGATAGCCATCTTCATAGGCCCCAATGAAGCTCGGGCCATTTCAGATGCCCTTCAGGACACTCTGCCCAGGCGCCCCATGACCCATGATCTGGTTAACCAGGTTTTGATCAATCTGGATGCACGTCTTAAACGGGTATTAATTGACGACCTTAGTGATGGTGCTTTTTTGGGCTTTCTGGAAGTGGAGCTTCCCGGAAAAGATGATCCACTATTGATAGATTCCCGGCCCAGCGATGCCTTGGCTCTGGGTTTAAGAGCCGGTGCAGGCATCTATGTTGGTCCGGATGTCCTGGCCTCAGCAGCACTGCTTGATCATGAGGCTCTGGAAAATCAATTGGTCAAGGCTGCTGGTATCAGTGTTAGTGAAGCCACCCAGGATTTGCGTGCTGCTTTGGACTTACCTGACCAGCCCGGCGTTCTGGTTACAGAAACTCAAGGCTCAGCCACTGACAAAGGACTCCAGGCAGGCGCATTAATCATGGCGGTTAATGGAAAACCGCCACATACGCCCATGGAATTCCTGGAGTTAATGCGCCAAACACCACCGAGCCAGGAAGCTGAAATTGCCTATTGGCTGGAAGGTGAAGAGCTTAGATTACACCTGAAAGTCGGCTTCAAAACCGCTCGCCCTGAACCTAGACAACGTCAACATGACTCCCAACTATGAGTAAAAAACAGCTACTGATCGTTGCTCATGCGCCCTCACCCAATACCCGTAAGCTAGTCGATGCCGTTCTGGCTGGTGCCAAGCATGATGACATAGAAGAGGTGGAAACCCGTTGGCTGCCGCCTCTCGAAACACAACCCGATGATATATTAAAGGCAGATGCCATCATCCTTGGAACTACTGAAAACCTCGGTTACATGAGTGGCGCCCTGAAAGACTTTTTCGACCGCTGCTATTACCCAGTTCTTGAAGAAAAACAGGGGCTTCCCTGCTGTCTGTATATTCGAGCCGGACTGGATGGAACAGGTACGCGTCGAGCGGTGGAAAGCATCGTCACTGGACTGCGCTGGAACTGGGTGCAGGAACCGATCATCTTCAAGGGCGAATGGCAGGATGAATTTATTGATCAGGCTCAAGAGATAGGTCAGGCAATGGCTGCGGGACTGGATTCAGGGGTATTTTGAGCGATTAAGTGGATCAGAAAGCACGCCAAGATGAAATGAAAAAGCCTGAAATCCTGATGACCACCGCAATGCAACAAGCAAAGCTTTCAGTCATGAAGGAGAAGAATTTACAAAGACGCTAGCCGTAACCAAGTTAGATCAGCTCTTCCCTAATACAGTTACGCCCCTCTGCTTTAGCTCGATACAGCGCCTCATCTGCACGGTGCAGCAGGCTATCCAGAGTATCTTTTTCCTGAAAAAGGGTCACACCGACAGAGCAGGTTTGCTGATCAGGAACCAGTTGCTGCAATCTCTCCAGTAAAGGCTTTACAGACTCTAAGTCCGTATCAGGGCAAACCAGTACAAACTCCTCACCACCCGTACGGGCAAGTAAGTCCGTTGTTCGCAAAGCCGTTTTCCAATTAGCAACCAAGGCAATTAAAAGTTGATCACCGGCAGAATGCCCGTAGCTATCATTGTATTTTTTGAAAAAATCCAAATCCATAAAGGCCAAAGCCAGTGGTACTCCCTGCCGCAAAGACCTGGATATTTCCACTGTCAGGTATTCTTCCAACCAGCGCCGATTGGCTGCGCCCGTCAAAGGGTCAGTGCGAATCAGATGCTCTAGTTCTGCAGCCTGTTGCTGATTACGGCGCAACAGAAAGGTCATACGAAAGAGCATCAAAATAAATAAAATGATAGAGGCCGAAGCCGCTATGTGTACCAGTCCGCCATTTGATGGGGTTATCAGCAGGATGGATGCAGGTACCGCAATCGCAATGATCCCTATAACCAGTAAACGTAAAAAAGCCAGTTGATTGCTTAAAGGCCGGTCTGTTAAGGGATCTTTGGCAGAAGGATGCCAAGCCGCAGCGGCCATCAAGCCATAGACACCATACCAAAGTAAGTCCAGTACGCCGCCTCGTTCATACCAGCCAGTACTGACACCATAGGCATGCAGAAGGTCAGCCATAAGCAGCAAAGTGATAGCACCCAAAAGCATGATCAGGGCTAGAGAGCGCCTGACGCCCAGAAAAAACAACTTCAAAGTAAACATCAAGAGCAGGAGGTCAGCAACCGGATAGGCAGAAGCCATCAGCAGATGTAGAGGCTCCACCTCGCCCAGGAAAGGCTGGATCATTGCTGCCCAAAACAACACAGTAGCCGCAACTACGACCATCAAGGAATCAATTAAAGCCCCTTCAGTCGTTTCAACTGAGCGCCCAAAATGCCAGATGGCTAGAACAAGCAACAGATAAGTCGACAAATACAGCAGGTAAATCGGCAGTGGTGAAGCCACCCAGATTTTTAACTCCGAAAAGTGCCAGAGAAGATGCCCTGCAAAGCTAAAAAAACCTGCCAGAGAAACCAGTAACCAGGCCTTTCTCTGGTACAAATCAGGTCTTAGCAGGCAAGCCATAAAAACAGCAGAGGCGCTGAGCAGGCTAATAAACAGGTTATTGATGGCCAGCACCATCCCATAGGGCAAATACCAGTGCAACAAGGCAGCAGCGGCTATAACCAAAAGCAGGAGCAGCCACCCCTTTTGCATACAGAAGCCTACATAAATGTTCCTACTGGTTACACAAGCCTTTGGATCCAGCAAAAGATCACCTACCAGTAATTGGACTTAAACAGCTTAAATCCTACCACAGATGTTACAAAAAAAGCCTTATCTGGCAATAAGGAGCCTCACCAAGATTTCAAAAAGATGACATAAATGTTTCGCGTCTTTTCTGTGGGGGCTATAATGCGCGCGTTTTCAATGTTACGAACCAGCAAAAAAAACTCTGCTGTTGATTTTATTGCTTGGCCACAAGCCAATACAATGAAGACTGGCTACGAACAAGGTGCTTATGTCCTATTCTTTTTTTGATTTTCTGCAGTTGATCGGTGCTCTTGGGATTTTCATCTTCGGGATGAAAGTATTCAGTGAAGGGCTGCAGAAGATCGCTGGCTCTCGGCTGAAAGGCATTCTCGCTGGCATGACCCGCAATCGTGCAGCCGGTGTAGTAACTGGCTTTGGAACCACGGCCATCACTCAGTCCTCCACCACAACCACCGTTATGACGGTGAGTTTCGTGAATGCAGGCCTGCTCACTTTTGTTCAATCAACCGGCGTCATCATGGGGGCCAACATAGGCACTACCATAACCGCCTGGATGGTTGCCCTGTTTGGTTTCAAGTTTCAGATAACCCCTATTGCCTTAGCGGTCATTGGCATCTTTTTCGCATTTCTTTTCTCCGGCAATAGCCGCTTGAGAAATATTGCGGAGGCTATGGTCGGTTTTGGTATCCTCTTTATCGGCCTGGAGTTCATCAAGGGCGCAGTACCCGATATCAACACCAACCCTGAAATTTTTTCCTTTTTGGATAGCTATTCCAATTACGGCTACCTCTCATTAGTACTCTTCGTTGTGGTTGGTGCAGTTCTGACCCTATTGACCCAATCTTCCTCGGCAGCAACTACCATTACTCTGGTCATGCTCTTTGAGGGCTGGGTTTCTTTCCCCATCGCCGCAGCTATGATTCTAGGTGAAAACATTGGCACCACTGTCACCGCCAATATAGCCGCCATGGCGGGGAATGTTTATGCCAAACAGGCCGCACGCTTTCACTTTTTCTTTAATGTGATCGGTGTCATCTGGATGCTTCTGATCATATTGCCTTTCCTGCATCTTATTGATTTTATTGTGCAGCATTTTGCTGAAAACTCTCTATCCGTCATGGGCGGAGAAGTAGAATCTAGAGCCAATGCCACTCTTGCATTATCGCTCTTCCACACCTCCTTCAATATTCTGAATGTACTGATTCTTTTTGCCTTCGTACCCCTACTGGTTCGCTTTGTTGAATATATTCAGCCCGTTCGCGGCAGCACGGGTGATTTTCACTTACGCTACATCAGCACTGGCCTGATGACTTCACCAGGGCTTTCCATTGAGCAGGCCAACAAAGAAATCCAGCATTTCTCAAGCATCGTTGAGGAAATGCACCAGATCACCAACGAACTCTTGTTTGATCCCAAAGCCGATACCAAAACTCTGCTTGGTAAGATCAAAAAATATGAAGAGGCTACCGACCAGCTGGAAATAGAAATTTCCGACTATCTGGTACGTATTAGTGAACATACCAACATGGAACATGATCTCACTGAACGCATTCGCTTCCTGCAAACCATGATCAATGATCTGGAGCGTATTGCTGACATCTACTACCAAATTGCCAAATTAACTGAGCGTTTTGATGGCACCGGAAGTGGCTGGCCTGAAACAGCACTTCAAGAAATGGCACGCATGATGGGCAGCGTTGGCCGTGCGATTCAATCCATGAAAAAGCATGTCGGCCAGACGCCTGAAGACGTCAATCTCGATGAATCACTCGAACTGGAGCAACAGATTGACAGGGTTCGTGATGAGTGTCGTGATAACCACTATGCCCGCCTGGAAGCAGGTGAGTATCCGACCCGAGCCGGAGTCACCTTTATTGATATGCTTAATCGACTGGAAAGGATTGGCGATCATATTCTAAATGTTAATGAATCTGCGGCTGGACGACGCCTTAAGGCCATGCGTATTGACGGCCAGGATTACTAACACACACTTCATCTCTTGGCCCCTCCCGGTGAGGGGCTTTTTTTATTCCATCGCAGGGTTTTGTACATAACCAGAGCGTCAACCAAGCCTTTACAGGAATGCCTGAAACCCTTCGGCAGTCTAGCCACCACCTCAAACCCCTGCTTCTTCCAAACATGGATAGCCTACTCAAAAGGGGTGGCTTGCTCGCTCATTGATCCGGCTCCTGGAGTCTAGTTCCTAAAACCCGTAAAAATATCATAAAAAAAGGCCAGCCCTAGAGGCTGGCCTTTTGCTGATGACTAAAAGGACTGTAAAAAGATTACAGCTTGCCTTCCAGCTCAGGTACGGCTTCGAACAGATCCGCCACCAGACCATAGTCAGCAACCTGGAAGATGGGCGCTTCTTCATCCTTGTTGATCGCAACGATCACCTTGGAATCCTTCATACCCGCCAGGTGCTGAATGGCACCGGAGATACCGGCAGCAATGTACAGCTGAGGCGCAACGATCTTACCGGTTTGACCGACCTGCATATCATTAGGTACGTAGCCTGCATCAACCGCAGCACGGGAGGCACCGACAGCACCACCCAGTTTGTCAGCCAGCTTGTAGATAATGTCAAAACCTTCGGCACTACCCACACCCCGGCCACCGGATACCACAATACCGGCAGCGGTCAGTTCAGGACGGTCAGAAGCAACCAGCTCTTCACCCACAAAGCTGGACAAACCAGCATCCGTGGCTTGATCCAAAGCGGTAATCTCAGCAGAGCCGGTATCAGCAACCGGATCAAAGGAAGTACCACGAACAGTAATCACCTTCACGGCATCTTCGCTTTGTACGGTAGCAATGGCATTACCGGCATAAATCGGACGCTTAAAGGTATCCGCGCTTTCTACAGCAATGATTTCAGAAATCTGATTCACATCCAGCAGCGCAGCGACACGAGGGAAGACGTTTTTGCCTACACCGGTAGCGGCTGTCAGCAGGTGAGAAAAGTCCTTGCCAATCTCAGCCAAAAGCGCTGCCACATTTTCAGCCAGTTGGTGACCATAAACGGCATTATCGGCAACCAGAACCTTACTCACACCGTCCAGTTTAGACGCCGCTTCAGCCGCAGCCTGGCAGTTTTCACCAGCAACCAAAACCTGGATATCGCCACCAATCGCTTTGGCAGCGGCAACTACATTGGCTGTCACAGGTGCCAGTTCATTATCATGATGATCAGCTACAACGAGAATGCTCATTAGACCACCTTCGCTTCATTTTTCAGTTTATCGACCAGCTCATCCACGCTGCCCACTTTGATGCCTGCAGAACGCTCAGCAGGTGGCTCAACTTTCAGGGTCTTCAGCTTGGAAGCCACTTCCACGCCATAGTCCGCAGGCGTCTTAGTATCCAGCGGCTTTTTCTTGGCTTTCATAATGTTGGGAAGCTTGGCATAACGAGGCTCGTTCAAGCGCAGATCGGCACTCAGTACAGCGGGCAGCTTGACCTCGATGGTTTGCAGACCACCATCAATTTCGCGCGTCACCTTCGCCTTGTCGCCTTCCACTTCAATCTTGGACGCAAACATGCCCTGAGACATGCCGGTCAAACCCGCCAGCATTTGAGGGGTCTGGTTGTTGTCGGTATCGATGGACTGTTTACCCATCATCACGATTTGGGGTTGCTCTTCTTCAACAACCTTGGCAAACAACTTTGCTGCAGTCAGCGAATCCACGGCTTCATCGGTTTCAATGAGAATACTGCGATCAGCGCCCAGAGCCATAGCAGTACGTAGCTGCTCCTGGGCTGTTTTAGAACCAATAGTGACCGCAATGATTTCAGTCGCTGTGCCCTTTTCTTTCAGGCGTACCGCTTCTTCAACCGCGATTTCACAGAAGGGGTTCATGGACATTTTAACATTCGCCAGATCAACATCTGACTGATCCGCTTTAACGCGAACCTTGACGTTGTAATCAACAACGCGCTTAACAGGGACAAGAACCTTCATAGATTCTCCGTTTTCTCAGTGGTTGAAACAGCAGGCCGCTTTAACAAGGTCAACCTGCAACATAAAAAATTTTTGCGTTCCTGTAACACTTGCTGTACGAATGATGACTCCAAGTCAGCTTTCAGTCAAACGTTGACTTAAACTGACGAGTCACATTTTAAAGCTTATAATCTCCTGACCTAAGCCTTTTTAGGCCTTTTGCTGCCTCATTACCGGCCAGCTCTTGACCTAAACCAAACGACCGTTTTAAATACACTCTAGCATTTCTGATAACGAAAACAACCCAATTTTGAGGAGAGTTGCCGTGGAACGCGAATCTATGGAGTTTGATGTACTCATCGTCGGCGCTGGCCCCGCAGGCCTTTCCGCTGCCATCCGTCTAAAACAACAAGCCAACGAAGCCGGCAAGGAGCTGGAAGTTTGTGTTGTTGAAAAAGGCTCCGAAGTGGGTGCACATATTCTTTCGGGTGCCGTCATTGAGCCTCGCGCCCTGGATGAACTCATCCCTGACTGGAAAGAAAAGGGTGCACCACTGAACACCAAGGTCACCAAAGATGATGTCTATTTGCTGAAAAATGAAAATGCCGCCAGCAAACTGCCCAACTTTGCAGTCCCCAAAACCATGCACAATGATGGCAACTACATTGTCAGCCTGGGTAATGTCGTGCGCTGGCTTGGTGAGCAGGCCGAAGAGTTGGAAGTCAACGTCTTTCCCGGCTTCCCTGCAGCAAGCATCATTTATGGTGACCAAGGCGAAGTCCAGGGCGTCATCACTGGCGACATGGGCATAGGTGCTGATGGCGAACCCAAAGACAGCTTTGAACCCGGCATGGAGCTACGCGCCAAATACACCCTCTTCAGCGAAGGCTGTCGTGGTCACCTGGGCAAAGAGCTAAGCGCCAAGTTCAACCTGGAAGAAGGCAAAGACCCTCAACACTATGGTATCGGCATCAAAGAACTCTGGGATATCGACCCAGACAAACATGAGCCGGGTCTGGTTGTACACGGCTCTGGTTGGCCACTACCCAGCGATACTGGCGGTGGCTTCTTCCTTTACCATGATGAAAACAACCAGGTTGAAGTTGGCTTGATTGTCGATCTTTCCTATTCCAACCCACATTTGTCACCTTTTGATGAATTCCAACGCATGAAGCACCACCCAGTCATCAAACAATACCTGGAAGGTGGCAAGCGCGTTAGCTATGGCGCTCGTGCGATTACCAAAGGGGGCTACAACTGCCTTCCTAAAATGACCTTCCCCGGTGGTCTCTTGATTGGCTGTGATGCTGGCACCTTGAACTTCTCCAAGATTAAAGGCGTTCACACCGCCATGAAATCAGGCATGCTGGCTGCTGAAACCGTGTTTGAAGCCATTCAGGCAGGTGATGAAGGCGGTTCTGAGCTGACCGCCTTTACTGAAAAATGGGAAAGCAGCTGGGCCAATGAAGAGTTGAAAAAAGCACGCAACTTCGGACCGGCCATGCACAAATATGGCACCTTCCTGGGCGGCGCTTTCAACTTTATTGATCAAAATATCTTTGGTGGCAACCTGCCTTTCACTCTGCATGACACCAAGAAAGATCATGAAGCGCTCAAGCCAGCCAGCGAATGCGAGAAAATTGACTATCCCAAACCGGATGGCAAACTGAGCTTTGACAAGCTATCGTCTGTCTTCCTGTCCAATGCAGTCCACGAAGAAGACCAGCCTTGCCACCTACGCCTGAAAGATCCTGAGCTACCCATTAGGGACAACCTGCCACAGTTCGATGAACCCGCGCAGCGTTATTGCCCTGCGGGTGTCTATGAAGTGGTTAATGATGATGCAGGCAAGCCTAAGTTTCAGATTAATTTCTCAAACTGTGTACATTGCAAAACCTGTGACATCAAGGACCCTGCACAAAACATCACCTGGGTGACTCCTGAGGGAGGTGGCGGTCCTACCTACCCCAATATGTAAGACGCCCAGCGCATTAAAAAAGGAGGCCTTCAAGGCCTCCTTTTTATTTCAATTTCGCAGCTAATCAATCAAAGTAGCGACACAGATAAGCACTCTGTTCATTCACCCGAGCCTGAAATTTAATCCCTGCAGGCAGCTTAAAGCTTTCCCCTTTGGTGTAAGTGGTAAAAGCAGTTTCACCCGGTAGCTGAATCTCCAAAGCACCAGTAACCACCGTCATTTCTTCTTGTTGGCTGGTACCAAACTCATAGTTACCCGCTTCCATGACGCCAACAGTCAATTGACCTTCAGCATTATTCAAAGCAAGGGACTTCACCTGGCCATCAAAATACTCATTAACCTTCAGCATCGCTTCCACTCCAGCGGGTTGATCAAAAAAGAGTGCTGATTCTATAGCGTCATACAACGCCTGGAAATCTCTCAGGTCACTTAATTGACTTCTTTAAGTTATACTTAGCCCAGTTTTTTATTCTAGCCCGCCCCGCTGACAGGATGCCGGATGATCAGTAAAAATCAGAGCAAGCTTCTGCGCGCCCTGCAACGCAAAAAATACCGCCGTGAATACCGCCAGTTTTTGGTGGAAGGTGAAAAAAGCGTTCTGGAGCTCTTGGCTTCCGGCTGGCCGCTGGTTCAGTTGTTTGCCAGTGAAGACTTTCTACAGAAATATGCTTCCCTTGTGGCTGGCTTTCCTGAAAAAATCACCCAGGCAACAGCCAATGAGCTTACTCAGGCGGGCACTCTGGCCAGTAATCAAAGCGCTTTGGCCATTGCTAAAATACCCGAAGAAAAGCCACTGATCCCTGCATCCGGTGAATGGCTGCTGGCTCTGGATCAAATCAATGACCCCGGCAATCTGGGAACCATTTTACGAATTGCCGACTGGTACGGTATCAGCAAGGTCATTTGCTCACCAGCCACAGCCGACCTTTATAACCCCAAGGTAATCGCCGCCAGCAAGGGTTCTTTTTTACGGGTTCAGGTCAGCTACCAACACCTGGAGCCTTTTTTACAGACTTTGCCTGGGAAAAATCCAGTGCTGGGTGCTTTTCTGGAAGGCGAATCCATTCATCAGTTGCAATTGGCTGATCCAGACCAGGGAGGCGTACTGGTTATGGGAAGTGAAGCTCAGGGAATCAGTCCAGGAGTAGCGGCTCTAATCACGCGCAAAATCACTATACCCGCCTTTGGTCAGGCTGAGTCCCTTAATGTGGGCGTGGCTACGGCAATTATCTGTGACAATCTCAAGCGCCTTGCAAAGGCCTGATTTGGGCAATTTCTTCTTTCATGCGCTTCAGGCCCTGCTGGTCAAAGCTGATATCCAAAAGCCGGTGGGGAAAGTCTCCTTCCACCCGTAGCAGCAGCCCTTCACCAAATTGCTGGTGAACAACCCTGTCACCAACTTTTAGTTCTCCTTCTTCAACTTTCAAAGGCTGGCGTGCTTTGGGTGCTTGTACCCTCGCCTTGATTTCAGGCTGAGGACGATCAGTGACCGCCTGCCAATACTGGGCCAATAAATCAGGGTAGGCCACCTGCTGGCTTTCAGTTGCGGCAACAGGGTCAGCCAAGGCCTCGGCCCAATAGAGAGCATCTCGAATACTGGCTTCCTGAAGAAAACGACTGGCTGGCCCAGCAGTTTCCCCTTCTGCCAGCACCAATTCTTGACGGGCACGGGTAATAGCCACATAAAAGAGCCGCCGCTCAGCCTCTTCTTGAGCTGCAGTCAGACGACTAAAACCTGAGGTGTAAGGAAAATCTCCTTCATTTAATCCATAAACGCCCACCCAATCCCATTCCAAGCCCTTGGCGGCATGAATGGTTTGAATGCTAACCTGAGAGGCTTGTTGGTTCGCTAGGCTGGCAGCGCCCTCCTGCTGGGCGATCTCCAATTCCTCAATCCAACGACCCAAAGTGGCCTGACTCTGGCCAGCATAACGCCTTAAACCTTCAATCAGACGCAGGGCCTCATCACCACTTTCCTTGCTGGCTGCTGTTTTTTTTAACTGTTCCAGAGCATCGGTTGCATTCAACACCCAATCCAGAAAAGTCAGGGGTTTCATTTTGCCAGCCTTGGCGGCCAATTTATTTAACAGCTGCAGGCGTTTTTGCAGACGTTGGCGCTTTCCTGGCGGCAACTGATCCAAACTGGCATCCAGGGTAGCCTTGCCTCTAACTCTTGCCTGCACCAGGGCCTGGCGCTCAGGCTCCGTTAAATAAAGGGTTGGAAAACTAAGTAGCTGATAAAAGTCAGCCTGGGCTGCCGGGTGTTGAAAATTGATGCGCCGACCAGGAGCCCCATTCAAGGCCAGACGTGCATAAGCCAACAACCCTTTGATCTGCGGTCGATTAAAAAGAAAATGTTCCTGACGGGCCAATTGAAAGGGCTGATGAGCTTTTAAAAAGGCAAGTTGTACCGCCAGGCTTTGTGACCAGCTACGCACCAGGACACTGGCCTTGCCTTCCGGGTGCTTAAGCTGCCAGGCCTGAAGCTGTTTTAAGAGCCAGCCAGCACCCTGCCCCTGCGCCAGTTGAGTGCTCTGGGGTTCAACGGCAAGCGTTAATTGTGGAGGCCTTTCACTATTGTGTTGAATCACTTGGTTGGCTGCCAACGCCAAACTGTGTCCAAAGCGAAAGCTTCTTGAAAGGGGGTATTCCCTGACTCCAGGAAAGTCCTGTTGAAAGCGGTGCAGCATGTAATCAGGACGAGCGCCCCGCCATTCATAAATACACTGATCCACATCACCGACAACCATGACCTGAGCTTGACCAGCCAAAGCAACCAACAGCGCCTGTTGAACTTCATTAATATCCTGGTATTCATCAACCACCAGATAATCCAGGAAGCCACTGATTTTAGATCGGATCTCCGGGTGCTGATCCAGTACCTGTAGAGGACGCCAAAGCAGATCATCAAAAAACATCACCTGCTGTTCAGCAAGCAGTTTTTCACGTTCGTCAAAGGCAGCCGCAAAGTGTTTTTGGCTGGCCGCTAGCTCCAGGTTTTCAGCAACCTCTATCGCGGGCTGCAAACCACTTTTGACCAGGGTGCAGAAGCTTTTGAAAGCTTCCAGCATATCTTCTTCCAGCCAGGGCTGGGCGTCTTCACCTTGAGTTTCAGCTAATTTTTTGATCGCTTGGCGGCTAAAGCTGTCTTCTACCCATTCTTCCTGCTGTAGGCGTCTGGTCTCCAGATAACCCCAGCGAACCAGGCTGGCGGTCAAACGATGCCCCAGGGAATGAAAGGTGCGCACATCAGGCAGGCTGACTCTCAGCCCTGCTTGGCCTGCGCGTATTTGTAATTTACGGGTAAAGTCTTCACGGGCTGAGCGGTTATACATCACCACCAGAAGTCTGCGTGCGGGCACGCCTTGGTTGAGTAGATGAATAACCCGTTCAACCAGAGTGGTCGTTTTGCCTGAACCGGCTACAGCGCGAACCCGAGCATGGCCTTCTTGATGCTTAACAACAGCCAACTGCTCTTCAGTTAAAGCGGTCCAGCTCAAGAGTAACAACCCAGAGAAAACTCTTGGCCACAGCTGGTCACCAGCATACAGGTTTCACCAGTGGCCTCTTCCCGAGCTTCAGCCCAGCCCACCAGTTGATAATAAACCTGGGGCAAAAGCCGGGCTTCCAAGCGCCCTCTGACCCGCACATAAGGGCGCGGCTCATCATCAGCCGTAAAACGGATTTCCAGGGGGTGTTCAGCATCCAGCCAGAATTCATCACTAACGTTCGTTTGCAGGCGAATACGGGCGGTTTCGCCCTCTCCTTCCCGCTCAGCAAGAATCACCAAAAAAGGCGCATCCTCCACTTCAACACGCACTTTTTCTACAGGGGTCACCAGGTAGTGGTTGCCATCCTCTTCTTTGCGTAGCAGGGTGGAAAAAAGGCGGACCAAAGAGGTGCGGGTAAAAGGCTGGCCTTCGTGATACCAGTGTCCCTTGGCATCGATTTTAAGATCAACCTCAACCAGGCGTTCAGGTTGCCAGTTTTCAACCGGCAATTGGCTGGCTTCACCTGCATTCTTTTCAATCCGGGTAATCAGGCCCGAAAGGCTTGTGGCAGTCATGCTTCAACGCTCAACGGTTTTACTGATCAGCGCTTCCTGGTGCTTACGACCGCGTTGCCCCCGGTTCCCCAAGCGCACACCGATATCCATCATAAAGCGGAAAAACTCATCCTTGTCTTCAATCACATCCTGAAAGAATTCGGATTGATAAAGTACGGCCGCGCCATGAACAAATGCCCAGGAAGCACAGTAGTGGAAATAAGGTGGCACCTCTTCCAGGTGCCCTTCATCCACTCGGGAGGTAATCAAATCAGACAGACTTTCCAGGTTTTTGGCCCGAAACTGATGCAGCTCTTCAATCATTTCTGGAATGACATTGGCTTTTACCAGCTTTTCTTCAAGACGGTTAAAGAGCAGGTATTTGGCGGGTTCTTGCATGCGGAATTCAAAGTAGGCTTTGGAAAGCGCTTCTTTGTTTTCAGCAATTTCCGGCAAGCGGAAGAGATTTGCCATTTCCCGCTCATAATCCAGCATTAAACGTAGGTAGATCTCCGCTTTGGTACTGAAATGCTTATAAATGGTTCCTTTGCCGATATTGACCTTCTCGGCAATCATTTCAACTGTCACCTTGTCTTCACCCAATTCCAAAAACAGCTCCAGCGCTGCATCAAGAATACGGGCTTCACGCTGGCGAAATTCCCTAACGCGGCGTGCTTGTTTTTCTACCGGTGATTCAGCCATGGTTTACTCCTCAGACTTGTGACCCAATTAGCCTTTTCAGTCAACAAGGTAATCCTCTTTGCTGTTGCTGACAAGCCCGGAAGTCTGTTTACGCGCTAAAGGAAAGAGTCGAAAGAAGTTTTCAGTTGTTTGATGAGCAAGAAATTCACTGTCTAAACCCCGTAATTCAGCAATAAACTCGGCCACATCACGAACATAGCCAGGTTCATTTTGTTTACCGCGATGAGGGACAGGAGCCAAGTAGGGGCTATCCGTTTCCACCAACAAGCGATCCAGTGGCAGGACTTCGGCAACCTGGCGGAGCTGTTTGGCTGAATTGAAGGTAACGATACCAGAAAGAGAAATATAAAAGCCCAAACCCACCATCTGACGGGCAAACTCCAAGTCTTCAGTAAAGCAATGGATGACGCCCTGCCCACCCTGTTCGGCATAGGCTTTCAGGAGTCGGTAGGTATCTTCCTTGGCTTCACGGGTATGCACAATGACCGGTTTATTCACTGCCAGGGCTGCATCCAAATGCATTTGGAAATAATCCTGCTGAAGCTGGTGATTATCCTGATCATAGTGATAATCCAAACCGGTTTCGCCCAAAGCAACCAGGTCATCGGCTGAAGCCAGTTCTGTGAGTTCTTCCAGGGTAATGGGACGGTCCGGCTGGTGCAGAGGATGTAAGCCCACACTGAGGCTGACATCCTTATAGGGTGCAATCAATTCACGCAGACTATCCAGCTTCCAGGGGTTAACGCTAATCGCCAGAAAATGACCGACTCCCCGCTTTCTGGCTACTTCCAACACACCGTCAAGCCCGGCCTCTAAACCGGTTGTTGTCTTTTCCAGATCCAGCATGTCCAGATGGCAGTGGGAATCAACCAAAAACATAAACGTGAAAACTCCTAGAGGGTATGAGTGGGTTTATCAGTATTCAGCAGGCCAGCAAGCAGGTCTTCTATAAAGTAGCGAGGTGAATCTTCATCCTCTGCAAAGTGCACACCAATTCCAGGTGTTTTGCGGCCCTGAGCACCCACAGGGGTACGCCAAACCATAGTGCCGTAAACCTTGATCGGGTCAGGCTCTTCAGGTAACTGCAAATTAACTTCAATACGATCCCCCGGTAGAAAGCTGCGACTAGTGGGAATAAACAAGCCGCCGCGCTTTAAAAAAGGCATATAGGCTGCATGCAAAGCCTGCTTGTCTTTGAGATTCAGTGTTAGTGTTTTGGTTTCACTCATGACCCAGCTCCTGTGTCCACCTGATCAACAACTTTTCAATAAAGAGTTCATGATTGGGGTTCTTATTCAGCAATAAGCGATCTTGCTTTAAATGAGCATCCAAATTCAACAGCTGACGTGCTGAAAAAAGCTGTCCCCAGTGGCGATACAAGGGCAGTTGACGCGAATCCATAACACCCGCTTCGCCCTGAAGCTGTAATCTTAGGGTATCAGCCAACCAAGCCTGAAGGTAGTCCAGCAAATCAGCCAGAGTAAAGCTTTTCAAACGAGCAGCCAATTCGCTTGGATCACCGCCTCTGTTCAGGGTTTCCATCGTTTGCAGCAATAGCTGACGCGGCTCTTCCAGTTCAGGGCTGGCCAGCTTCCAGGCTTGCAAAGGGCGCCCACCTGCGGCTTTTAAGAGCGTTTCTGGACACTGCTCATCCGTTAGCTGGCAAGCCAACCAGTTACTGCCTTCAGAGAGTGGTGGTGCTTTTACAGCCCATTGCTGGCAGCGGCTGCGAATCGTTGCGGGAAGGTTGGAAGGTTGATCACTGACCAAAACAAACTGGGTGCGGGGTTCAGGTTCTTCCAGGGTTTTCAGCAGCGCATTGGCTGCATTGATATTCATGGCTTCAGCAGGCCAAAGCAGTACCAGCTTGTAACCACCGCGCTGCGCACTTTGTTGAACCTGCGCATTCATTTCCCTGATCTGGTCCACTTTTATTGCTTTGCCTTCTGCTTCTGGATACACGCCATGCCAATCCGGGTGAAAACCAGAATACAAAAGCTGGCAGGCCGAGCAGCGTCCACAGGGGTGATTAACATCTGGCTGTTCACACAAAAGGAAGTGTGCCAGTGCCCTTGCCAGCGTTCGCTTACCCAAACCGGGCAAACCACTCAACAAAATGGCATGCGGCAGGCGATCATCAGTCAGCTGCTGTAACCACTGGCGCCAGATATCAGCATGCCAGGGTAAGGGCAAAGCTGGCTTAGGCATCTCGGCCTTCCTTTTCTTGCTGATTTTTCCAGGCCAACAAACTGGGTATAAGTGCTTCTTTTAAATCCTTTTGGACAGCTTCCAGAGATTGATCCGCATTAATAACCCGAAAACGCAGTGGGTTTTTTAAAGCTTGATTCAAATAGCCTTCTCGAACACGTTGGAAAAAGGCTTGGTGTTCCTGCTCGAAACGATCCGGCTGCTGTCCTCTGGCAGCGACCCGAGCAGTAGCGGCTTCAACTGGCATATCCAATAGAAAAGTCAGATCCGGCTCCAGGTTTTCCTGAACCAGTTTTTCCAACTGGTGGATTCTACTTTCACTCTGGCCTCTGCCCCGCCCCTGGTAGGCATAGGTTGCATCAGTAAAACGATCACAAACCACCCAGGTGCCAGCAGCCAGAGCAGGTTTGATCACTTCTTCCAAATGCTGGGCGCGGGCTGCAAACATCAGCAAGAGCTCTGTCAGTTCATGAGGCTTTTCGCCATCATTGGCCAACAGAAGATCACGAATGCGCTCAGCCAAAGGTGTACCACCCGGTTCGCGGGTGGCGATCCAGGGAATGGATGCCGCCTGAAGCTGTTGCGTTAAGTAAGCAAGGTTGGTCGTCTTGCCAACACCCTCACCACCCTCCAGGGTTATAAAGCAACCTCTTTGCACCTCACTCATTCCGTTTCCTCGGTTTCTTCAGCTTCAACATCCATAGGTGCCGCAGGCCAGGAGCGGTAACCTTCACGACGATTACGTTGAAACTCGCGCACAGCCTGGTTGTGCTCTTGCAAGGTGCGTGAGAATTGGTGAGTGCCATCCCCACGTGCGACAAAATACAGAGTATCACCATCAGCCGGGTTAACGCTGGCTCTCAAAGCGCCCTCACCGGGCATAGCGATGGGTGTCGGTGGCAAGCCTGAAATCACATAGGTATTCCAGGGTGTAGGCTCACGCAAGTCAGAACGGGTAATACGCCCCTGGTAACGCTCACCCATACCATAAATCACTGTTGGATCGGTTTGCAGGCGCATGCCTTTTTGTAGGCGACGCACAAAGACCCCGGCAATATCTTCGCGCTCGAAAGGAGCACCCGTTTCCCTTTCAATAATTGATGCCATAATCAGAGCTTCATAGGGTGAGTCATAGGGCAAACCCGCCTGACGAGTTTCCCAAACTTGATCGAGCAGGCCCTTCATTTTGCGGTTGGCCAGCCTCAGTAAATCCAGGTCACGCATGCCCTTAAAGTAGGTATAAGTATCCGGAAAAAACCATCCTTCAGCCGGTTGATCAGGCATGCCTACAGCTTCCATGATTTCTTCTTCACTCCAGTCCTGAGTGAGTGGTTCCAATTTTTCCGCCCTTGCCAGCGCTTGACGCATTTCCCGGAAAGTCCAGCCCTCCAGAAGAGTTAACCGATAGGTGATTACGTCGCCCTGCATCAGCTGTTGGTGCAAACCAAGCAGATGTGTACCTGGCTCCAGTTCGTACTCACCCGCTCGGATGGGTTTTTCAGGTGGAGAAATACGCAGCCAAAGTCGCATAGGCAGGGTGGAGTTAATCCAGCCATCCTGCTCAAACTGATTAAGTAAGCTGATAAAGCTACGTCCCTGGCTGACTTCCAGTATCTGGGGTTCATCAATCTTCAGGGGCTCATGCAGTTGTTGGTATAACCAGAAGGCCAGAGCAACCAGAGTTGCCAGAGACAATGTTAGTCCGAGGACCAGAATTTTTTTCATCTATCAGACCCTTAGCTCAAGGGAAGCCCCATCTTGGGGTGGAAGGTTTGCATTAGCTCTTGTGTTTTTGAGCCTAGTGGCCAGCGCCCCAGGTGTCCAGCTTCGCTTTGCAATGACACTACCGGCCAGATCCCTTGAACACTGTTACAGACAAAAACCTCGTCGGCCTTTTGAAGCTGTGCGAGCTTGGCTGTTTCCAGTTCACGCACAGGAAAGGAATCCAAAAGCTGACGACGCATTACACCAGCCAAAGCGCCCGTTGCCAAGGAGGGTGTCCACCAGCAGCCTTCCGCATACCAAAAAACATTACGGGCGATGCCTTCAATGATTTGGTCGTCACCCTTGTATAAAAGGGCTTCCGGATAAGCCTCAGGACAGGCATCAGACGCCAGGACCTGGCAAAGGCGATTCAGGTGCTTGCTGGCTGTTTGGGGGCCAGCAGCAGGTGAAGGCATCCACCACAGGGGAATCCCCTGATAGGCTTCTGCTATCAAGCTTAAAGGCCGTGCCTGGAGTACCCTATGCCAGCGCTGGCTGCTGGTGCTACGCCGATAACCTCGACCACCCGGTCCAGCCAACAACATGACTTTGAGCATACCCTCTTCAAGCCTGGCTGCCAGCTGCTCAACTTCCTGCTCAAGGCAACTCCAAAAGCTCTGGTCCAAATGGGCACCCAAACCCTCCAGGCCGCTTCTCAAGCGTTGTAAATGCGCCGGCCAAAAAATGGCTTGTCCTTGCCAAACACGAATACTTGTAAAGACCCCTTCTCCAAATGCCAATGCTCGACTGGCTAAAAGCCAGTCGAGATCTTCAGGAGCTGGAATACGACCATCTGTCAGTGTTTGGTGAAAGGACATGCGTCCAGTTAAACCTTACTGAAAATCAGGCTGCCATTGGTGCCACCAAAGCCAAAGGAGTTGGAGAGCGTATGCTTGATCTCCATTTGGCGTGCTTCGTGAGGCACATAATCCAAGGTGCAGTTTTCGTC
The DNA here is from genome assembly GCF_900112235.1 of Marinospirillum celere. Classification (GTDB taxonomy): domain Bacteria; phylum Pseudomonadota; class Gammaproteobacteria; order Pseudomonadales; family Halomonadaceae; genus Marinospirillum; species Marinospirillum celere. The sequence continues at coordinate 903,074 of NZ_FOLH01000001.1, forward strand.
CAGGTTATCCAGATTGATAGTTGGCGGAGCAACCTGGTCACGAATCGCCAATACACAGAACACAGCTTCGACAGCACCTGCAGCGCCCAACAGGTGGCCAATCATAGACTTAGTCGAACTGACCGCAACCTGCTTAGCAGCAGCACCCATAATAGCTTCAACGGCCTTGCTTTCGGCAACATCACCTGCAGGTGTTGAAGTACCATGGGCATTGATGTAATTGATCTGCTCAGGGTTCAAGCCGGAATCCTTGATGGCATTACGCATGGAAGCTGCTGCACCACTGCCGTCAGCCGGGGGCAAGGTCATATGGTGGGCATCATCACTCATACCAAAGCCGGTTAGCTCGGCATAAATGGTCGCGCCCCTGGCTTTGGCATGTTCATATTCTTCCAGTACCAGAACGCCTGCACCATCACCCAAGACAAAACCATCCCGGTCTTTATCCCAAGGGCGGCTGGCCGCTTTGGGGTCATCATTACGCGTTGAGAGTGCACGGGCAGCGCCAAAACCAGCAACGCCCAGTGGAGTACTGGCACATTCTGCACCACCACAAATCATTACATCGGCATCGCCATAGGCAATGGTTCTGGCGGAGTAGCCGATATTATGAGTTCCTGTGGTGCAGGCCGTGGTAATGGCAATATTGGGCCCTTTGAAACCATAGCGAATAGCCAGGTTGCCAGAGATCATGTTGATAATGGAGCCAGGCACAAAGAAAGGAGAAACCTTGCGAGGGCCGCCTTTGTTGAGCGCATCATGGTTGTGCTCAATCATAGGCAGACCACCAATACCCGAGCCAATTGCTGCACCGATGCGGTCAGCATTCTGTTCAGTTGTTTCCAGGCCTGAATTCTCTATCGCCTGAATCGCTGCAGCCATCCCGTACTGGATGAAGGTATCCATTTTGCGGGCATCTTTCTTGGACATATAGTCTTCGACATTGAAGCCCTTAACCTGGGCCGCAAAATGCGTTGAAAAGCCAGTTACGTCAAAATTCTCAATAGGAGCCATGCCACTTTGGCCAGCCAGAATCCCCTTCCAGGAGTCTTCCAGATTATTAGCCAGAGGGGTTACCAACCCCATCCCAGTAACCACTACTCTTCTACGTGACATGCCCCTTCCTCCAAATTCTTACTCATCAGATCTAAGACCCTAACAGGATCCAGTATAAATTGCGGTGCATTATATCCTAAAAAAACAAAAACCGCCGCACCCGAAGGTGAAGCGGTTTTCTGTGAAGCCAGTCAAATACAGCCTGACTTACACTGCCAGACAGCAAGCTCTTGCTTACTGATGAGCGTTGACGTAGTCGACAGCTTCTTGGACAGTGGTAATTTTCTCAGCTTCTTCGTCTGGGATTTCGGTCTCGAATTCTTCTTCAAGAGCCATAACCAGCTCAACAGTGTCCAGAGAATCAGCGCCCAGGTCCTCGACGAAGGAGGAGGAGTTCTGAATTTCCTCTTCTTTAACACCCAGTTGTTCGGCGACGATCTTCTTTACGCGCTCTTCGATGGTACTCATAACGTTTGTTTGCTCCTGGTTAGAGTCTTGCCGTGCATTGATCTAAATTGCACGGTAGTTTATAAACCGAAGTGGACTCTTGCAACCTAAAATCACTGATTTCGGTTAAAAAAGCCCACTCCGAAGAAAAGGTTTTAACGCATGTTCATGCCGCCGTTGACATGCAGGGTCTCACCAGTAATGTAAGCCGCTGGCTCACTGGCTAGAAAACCTACAGCAGCCGCTATTTCTTCGGGCTGACCGAGACGACCGAGAGGAACCTGTTTGACCAGAAATTCTTTCTGCTCTTCAGGCAGCACTTCAGTCATGTCAGTGGCGATGAAACCGGGTGCCACGGCATTAACCGTAATATTCCTGGAACCCAGCTCGCGGGCCAAAGAACGAGTGAAACCTTCCATACCCGCTTTAGCTGCACAGTAGTTAGCTTGCCCCATATTACCCATGGTAGCAACCACAGAGCTGATATTGATAATACGCCCCCAACGCGCTTTAGTCATAGCACGCAGGCAAGCCTTGCTCATGCGATACACAGATTTGAGGTTGGTTTCCATAACATCATCCCATTCCTCTTCTTTCATGCGCATCATGAGATTGTCTTTAGTGATACCGGCGTTATTCACCAGAATCAGCGGTGCTGAATACTTTTCAGCAATAGCTTTCAGAACTGTTTCAACAGAAGCAGCATCAGTAACATTCAAGGCCATGCCTTCGCCCGCCACACCGGCAGCCTGCAGACCTTCAGTAATTTTCTGGGCACCCGACTCACTGGTCGCTGTTCCTATAACAGTAGCACCACGACGACCTAACTCCAGGGCTGTTGCACGGCCAATACCGCGACTGGCACCAGTAACCAGGGCAACTCGTCCTTGCAGATCCTGACTGACTTGTTGTTCTGACATGCTTTATCCTCTTATAAAAATCAGTTGGCTTCCTGCTGATTGCGCAGCAGCTCCAAAGCAGCCATGACCGAATCAGGATCATTCACTGCAAGGCTCTTGGCTGATTTTACAATTCGCTTATTCAAACCAACCAAGACTTTACCAGGACCGCACTCAATATAGGTGTCTACGCCCTGATTCGCCATGAACTCAATACTCTCAATCCAGCGTACTGGGCGATAGAGCTGAGCAACCAGATGATCACGCAATTTGGCCACTTCCGTTTCAGGGGCAGCGTGAACATTTTGCACTACTGGAACGCGGGGCTTGCTCAGTTGAATACGGTTTAACTCTTCAGCCAGCTTTTCAGCTGCCGGACGCATTAGCTCACAATGAGAAGGAACACTCACCGGCAAAGGCATGGCTTTACGGGCACCGGCTGCTTGACAGGCCGCAATTGCTCGCTCTACAGCTGCAGTACCACCGGCAATAACAATTTGGCCGGGGGCATTATAATTGACTGGCTGAACCACTTCACCTTCAGCTGCTTCAGCACAGGCTTTTTCAATTTGCTCAGCATCCAAACCAAGAATCGCTGCCATAGCACCCTCGCCCTGAGGAACAGCTTGCTGCATAAATTCACCACGAGCACGCACAAGACGCAAACCGTCGGCAAAATCCAGGGCACCGCTGCAAACCAGAGCGGAATATTCACCCAAGCTGTGACCAGCAACCCAATCAGGGCGTGCACCTTCTAATTCTTTCCAAACCCGCCACACAGCCACACTGGCTGCCAAGAGTGCAGGTTGGGTTTTGTCGGTTTGATTAAGCTGCTCGGCTGGTCCTTCCTGCACCAACTGCCACAAATCATAACCCAGTGCGGTGGACGCTTCTTCAAACGTCGATCTGACAACCGCATAACGCTCTGCCAGCTCAGAGAGCATCCCTACCTGCTGGGAGCCCTGCCCGGGAAAAATAAATGCCAGGGTAGAAGCCATAAAGTCACCTTGATCCTATACTCAGCTCGATTATGGGCGCGCATTCTAGCATAGCCCTCAGAGAAGGCTATGCCTTTTGTATACTTTTAACCGGCTTTTGGTCTCTGTCCGTCCTTGACATCCATGTATTCACGCTGAATAACGGTCTCCAGCGCATTGGTTGCAGTCACGAGCTCCTCAAAAATCAATCGACGGTCGCGCAACTGATGCACTTGGTCAATGCTGGGGGCTTCACCCTCGGTGGCCTGAGCAAGATCCAGCAGCGCCTTAACGTAATCCGCTCGCGCATTTGCCACCATGGTTAGCAAAGGGCTCAAATCAGCCAGTGCCAATTCAGGCACCAAAGGGTTAATAACCTCTCGGTTAATTTCCTTGCGAATTCTTTCCAGCTCAATCAGCATCCGGTTTTTCATTTTTCTCTATCTTCCATTCAAATTAAGAAGTCTAGTCAAACAGCACTCCGCGGCTTATCAGCCACTGCCCTACTAACTTCTTCTTCTGTCAAATAACGCCACTGGCCTGCTGGCAGTTCTTCGATATTCAACTGAATATCCGCAACTGCTTCCCGATGCAAGCTGACAACGTGATTACCCAAGGCTGCAAAAAGACGTCGCACCAGATGATAGCGACCTTCCGTGACGGTTAAGCGAACACAGGTCGCAGACATGGTTTCCAGGAACGCCGGTCGTGTCGGCTTATCATCACCATCCAACATCAGACCCTCGGCAAGCCGCGCTGCCGCATCGGCAACCAAAGGCTCCGCCAGTTCAGCAAGGTAGACTTTTTCTTTATGATGTTTTGGTGAGGTTATTTTATGCAGCCATTGTCCATCATCGGTTAGAAGCAGCAAACCTGAAGTATCCAGATCAAGACGCCCCACCGGCTGAATTAGGTTTTTGCGTGGCAGGTCAAGCAAATCAACAACCAAGGGATGATGACTGCTACGCCGGGTACACTCATAACCCAAGGGTTTGTTAAGCAACAAATACCTCAAACCCACATCTTCCAACTGAGCCTCACGCCAAACCACCTGATCATCAGCCCCTATTTGCATACCGGGATCTTTAACCACTTCACCATTGACCAGAACTTCACCCCGGTGCAGTGCTTTCTTGGCTAGACTACGCGTCAGCTCGGTTGTTGCTGTTAGAAACTTGTCCAGACGTTGAGTTTGTTTTGCCATAAGGTATAAAGTAACCCCTTCAATAAGTCGTTTTCCGCCAACCCAAGGGTTAACCTATGAGTCGTTTCTGGAGCCAACTGGTCCACCAGCTGACCCCCTATGTTCCTGGTGAGCAGCCTAAAATAGCAGATCTAATCAAACTCAACACCAATGAAAGTCCTTACGGCCCCTCACCAAGGGTGCTGGATGCCATCCGGGAAGCGACTTCTGATGACCTGCGTCTTTATCCAGACCCCCAGTGTCTAGCGTTAAAACAGGCCCTAGCCGAGTATTCGGGACTGCAAACAGATCATGTTTTTGTCGGCAATGGATCGGACGAAGTTTTGGCCCTTGCCTTTCAAGCCTTCTTCCGTCAACAGCCTCAGCCACTGCTATTTCCTGATATCACCTATAGCTTCTACCCGGTTTACTGCCAGCTCTATGAAGTTGACTACCAGCAGCCACCACTGGATGCCGAACTCAACCTTAACCTTGAGGATTATCAGCAGCCCAATGGCGGCATCATCTTCCCTAACCCTAATGCACCAACAGGCAAGGCCCTGCCTCTGGAAGCAATACGCCAGCTGCTAACCAAAAACCCCGACTCTGTCGTTCTGGTTGATGAAGCCTATGTGGACTTTGGCACTGAATCAGCAGCCCCCTTGGTCAAAGAATTCCCTAACCTACTGGTGACCCAAACCTTCTCCAAATCCTGGGCTTTAGCTGGCCTGAGAGTTGGCTTTGCGCTGGGCAGCCCGGAACTGATCGAAGGTTTGACTCGCGTTAAAGACAGCTTCAACTCCTACCCTCTGGACCGTCTGGCCCTAGCGGGCGCCCAAGCTGCACTGGAAGACCTGGACTATTACCAGCAGCTGAGTCAGAAAATTATTGATTCGCGCACCTGGCTGAGTGAACAACTAGAAAAGCTGGGCTTTAAAGTCCCCGAATCCAAAGCCAATTTTGTCTTTGCACGCACCCCTGAAGCTGTGGATGCAGGCCAGCTTGCCTCGTCACTTAGAGAGAAAGCCCTACTGGTACGCCACTTCAAAAAGCCCAAAATTGATCAATATTTGCGCATAACTCTGGGCACACCCGAACAAAACAAAAAACTGATAGCCGTCCTCAAAGAAACTCTAAGTCTTTAATTAATAAAGATAAAGCCCCACCCAAGGAAGGGAAAAACCCGCCTCATTACGCACCGGCATAGTGCATACGCTGGACGCATAGCTTTGCAGTGCGCTATATTAACGCACCCTAAAAATACAAGAATAAGATTTATCTAACGATCGATATTTACACAAGGAAGCTCCATGCCCTACGTTCAAGACACCCTGGCCAAATTGCAAAAAAGCAGTCCTGGTCAAACCGAATTTTACCAGGCTGCTGAAGAGGTATTAGAGTCCATTCGCCCTCTGCTGGACAACTGCAAACACTACCGCGAAGAAAGCATTATTGAACGCTTGGTTGAACCTGAACGACAAATTTTATTTCGTGTTACCTGGCTTGATGACCAGGGCAAGATTCAGGTTAACAAAGGCTTTCGGGTCCAATTCAATTCAGCTTTAGGGCCCTACAAGGGTGGTCTTCGCTTTCACCCCAGCGTGAATGCAGGGATTATAAAATTCCTGGGTTTCGAGCAAATTTTCAAAAATGCCCTCACAGGTCTTTCTATCGGCGGTGGTAAAGGTGGCTCAGACTTTAACCCCAAAGGCCGTTCCGACGCGGAAATTATGCGTTTCTGCCAGTCATTCATGACTGAACTCTATCGTCATATTGGCGCCACCACTGATGTTCCAGCCGGTGACATAGGTGTCGGTGCCCGTGAAATAGGCTATATGTATGGCCAATACAAACGCTTAACCGGAAGCTACGAAGGTGTTTTAACAGGCAAGAGCTTGAATTGGGGTGGCTCCCTGGTTCGTAAAGAAGCCACCGGCTATGGTGCCGTATATTTTGCCGAGAACATGCTCAATAACCGTAGCGAAAGCCTGGATGGTAAAACCTGCCTAGTTTCAGGTGCAGGCAACGTTGCCATCTACACTATTGAAAAACTTTACCAGCTAGGTGCCCTACCGGTTACCTGCTCTGACTCCCAGGGTACTCTTTACCATTCTGAGGGTATCGATCTGGAACTACTCAAAGACCTGAAAGAAATCCGTCGTGCATCTCTGGAAGATTACCTGAAGGTCCACAAGCAAGCTCAGTATATCCCTGCCAAGGATTACCCCAAGGATGGTCATGCCGTTTGGCGCTTTAAAGCCCAGGCTGCCTTCCCTTCAGCAACTCAGAATGAACTGACTGCAGCCGATGCCAAAGCTCTGCTGAAAAATGGCGTGACCTGCATTAGCGAAGGCGCCAACATGCCTTCAACAGCAGATGCCGTGGATCTCTTCCTGGATGCCCGTATTGCCTATGGTCCTGGAAAGGCGGCCAATGCTGGCGGTGTTGCCACTAGCCAACTGGAAATGGCTCAAAATGCCAGCATGACCCAGTGGAGCTTTGAAGATGTCGATACTCGCCTGCAAGGCATCATGAAAGGCATTTTCGAGCAAAGCTATGAAACAGCTCGTGAATTTGATCAACCCAGCAACCTAGTCCTTGGTGCTAATATTGCGGGCTTCCGCAGGGTTGCCGATGCCATGATTCAGCAGGGCGCTGTCTAAGCCAATCGTGATTGATCACTAAAGCTGACCCATAAAAAAACCGCCCAAAATTAGGCGGTTTTTTTTGTTCCTTTCAAGCATTTATTCCGGCGTATAGCCAACCCGAAAGCCACCCCAATGCTTACCGCGCACATAAATAGGAACAGAAAGGTCATGCACCACCTCTCCCGTATCCCTTTTATAAGTTTGCACAAGCAACTTATTGGTATTGCTAGCGCAGCGACTACCTGTTGGATCTTTAAAAATCCGTTTACTTCGACTTTTAACCAGATCCACTTCAGGATCACCCGTTTGGTCATGTGCATAGGCATCGTTATGCGTGGGCACATAGCCATGCCGATCATAGGCTATAGCATAGGACAAGCCGCCTGGAAAAGAGGTACGCAAAGGCTCTTGCAAAGGGGGCAATACCTGATCTGTAAAACGATCAAAAGCAGTATTATATTTAGTAGGCTCAGTATTCGGTATTGGCTTATAGTCAGGCTCAAAGAGCCCTTGTTCAGAAAACTTACCTTGCTGCAACGCCTCTTCCAGCAGCCGCTCTACTTCATCTGCCGCTTTGCGGGCCAAGCCATAGGCTTGCTGGTGACGTGAATCAACCCGCTGGCTGGCAATATCAGCATTGATGGTTTCTGCATTATCCATCAGCTTTTGGGCCTGTTTGGCCAGATCATGCATATCGGAATTACCATCCGAAATCTGTTCAGTCAGCTCTGCCAAGGCATCAGCGATTAGTTGAACATGATCATGACTTTCGCCAACTGCGGTTGCTATGGAATTAATCTGATGCCCCACTTCATCAAACTGGCTGGTCATGGATTCCATGCGACCACCCACCTGCTCAACTGCCGCCGCACCACCTGATACCTGCTTCATCAGGTGGCCTATATTATCGACAACCTCATGGGTGCTTTTCTGTATCTCATGAACAATTTCTTCAACCTGGCGGGTTGACTCGGAAGTCCGGCTAGCCAGACTTCTTACCTCATCGGCAACCACGGCGAAACCCCGCCCGTGTTCACCTGCCCTGGCTGCTTCTATAGCCGCATTCAAGGCCAGCAGATTGGTTTGTTCTGCTATTCCTTCAATCACCTGAGTGACCTGCTGAATACTTGAGCTTTTCTCATTCAACAGCTCGATCAAATCCAGCGCCTGTTCAGAGCGACTGGAAAGATCGCGCATATCCGTCATCAAACTGGTCAGGGCATCGCGGCTCTGAAAGCTATCGTCCCGAGCACTGGCAGCCATTTCGGAAACATTACTGGCATTAACCGAAACCTGTTCGATAGCTACAGAGATGGATTCCATGGTACTGGAAATACCCGAGACTTTTTCTTCCTGTATATTTAACCGCCTATCCATAGTGTCGGAATGATAGGACACCTCGGCAGTAGAAATTGCCGTGAGACTGGCGCTTTTGGCCAAACGGCTCGCCATTTTTTTCAAGGACAGATAGTCTGCTTCGGCCGCTTGCATTTGTTCTGCAGAAAGGCTGGCTAATTCCTGACCATCAGCCTGATAGATTTTTTGTAGCTGACTAGTGGTTGGCTTGGTAAGCGTTTGCCCAGTAGTAGGCAAGGTGAAGAGCAGAGCAGCAACCAGCAAACTAGCACTGGCAAGTCCAGCAAATAAGCCCGCACTCCCACTCCACCAAAAGAGCCCCAGGGCAACCATCACTAGCAGCCACCCAAGCAACTTGAGTGTATTCTTCATCCAACTACCCCTAAAGTTTTTATTATCTTTATTATTGTTCAACCCAAGAGTTTAGGCTGAACGGCTATAAGAGCCAACCCTTATCAGGTGCAACTTTAGATTGAGGAGCACCTGCAACAAAGAGCTTAAACAAGTTTACGGCTTCAAATAACTGGTAAATTCTTTTTTTAACTTCTCAACCTTGGGCTGAGAAACAGCCTGAATATAAGGCTGAGCAGGGTTCTGGCGCGCAAAGTTCTGGTGATAAGCCTCTGCTGGATAAAAGGCATCCAGAAACTCAACCTGAGTGACCAAAGGATGCGGCCACACTTTTATAGTATCCAGTTGTTTAATATAGCCTTCTACCTGATTCTTTTCTGCAGTTTCCTGATAAAAAACAGCTGAACGATATTGAGTGCCCACATCATTACCTTGACGGTTAAGCTGCGTTGGATCATGGGCCACTGAAAAAAAGACCTTCAGCAAAAAGCCACGAGAAACCACAGCCGGGTTATAACACACCTTAACCACCTCAGCATGACCAGTGGCACCCGAACAAACCTGCTCATAAGTTGCCGTTGCCGCACTTCCACCAGCATAGCCGGATACGACTTCTTCAACACCTTCAACCGCTTGAAAAACGGCTTCCACACACCAGAAACAGCCACCGGCCAGTACCAGAGATTTATACCCCTGCTCATCAACCTGACCTTCAGGTTCAGTTACCTCAGGAAGAGGAAAGTCATCAGCAGCCATCACTACCTCCAATTCGATTCACCGGGTTTCTTACAAGGTAAGGCCAAGAGTGCCTGAGCTGTTTGATGCCAGCTAGGCAAAATATCGGCAGCCTTTCTTTCATCCCACCAAAGTGCCAGGGTTGCAGACCCCCACTCTAGCGCAAAAACATTATGCGGTAACTCAGCCAACCAAGCATTGAGCGCCTGCTGCTGTGCCTCCGTTAAAAAAGACCTCTGCCCCTGGATCAGCTTCCAGTCTTCGTCCCAAGGCTCCCCAGGCGGCTGGGCGACTTCAGTATCCTTGCGCAGCAAACAAAGATAACCCGGCATTACTGGCGCCTCAGGTGGACGTAACCAGCGATAAGCAGCTCCCTGAAGTTTACTTCCATCTTTCAGCTTTAAGGGTGTCAAAGTTACCTTGATGCCCAGCTTACGAGCTTCCTCCCTCAGCACAGCCAACTTTTTTTGCCCAGGAGAAGGTTTAATCCAACTCAAAGGAGATAAAACCAAAATTGCGGCCAAAAGCAACCAACCAAATACTTCCACAATCTACTCGCTTAGGATGTCAATGAAAAAGTGATTCGAGCCAAGACAGATGCGGGCTTTTCAAGCTATAGTCTCATGAGACGATTGATTTGCAAGCCCTAGTAACAAAGGAAACTAAACTATGAGCAACGAGTACAAAAACATCCTGGTCGCTATCGACCTGTCAGAAGACTCTCGCTTGGTTCTGCAAAGGGCCAAAGAAATTGCTGCCCGCAACCAGCAAGCCAAGGTTTCTGTCGTCCACACCCTGGAGCCTTTGGGTTTTGCCTATGGTGGCGATATTCCCATGGACTTGACCAGTATTCAGGAGCAACTGGATGACCATGCCCGCAAGCGCATGGATGAACTCCTGGGTGAATTTGAAATCCCCGAAGAAAACCGCCACATTCTGGTCGGTATGCCCGACTCAGAAACCCACCGGTTGGCTGAAGAGCATCAAGTTGACCTGATCGTCGTGGGTAGCCATGGCCGCCATGGTCTACAACTGCTGCTTGGCTCAGTTTCCAGCGGCGTTTTACATGGCGCACCCTGCGATGTATTGGCTGTTCGCGTGGGTAAAAATAAATAAAATCGTCTCGCCTCAGGTGGAGCCTACCCCACCTGAGGCACTAACTCACTGTCATCAGCTAATCGGCGCTAATAAAGTAACCTTCTCGTCATTGGCCAGAATCCCAGCTATACCACCTAGCAGTTGCTGACGCTTGTCAGAAACCTCCCAAGCACGCCAAGCTGACTCACTGTTCCACTGAGTAATGATAATGCGCCGATTGGGCCGCCTAAGATCCACCAAAGACTCACCGGAAATATACCCCGGCGACTCCATACAGGCCTGCAAAAGAGCTTGAGAGGCTTGGCGATACTCTTGCTCTAAACCTTCCAGCAACTGTCTTTCAATAATTACCTTAATCATCTTTTGACCTCTTCAAGAATTCAACTTGCTCTTAGAAGCTAATTAACTGAAAATTATCGCTTACTGGCTCTTACTGCAACCTGTTTTAGGAAATCTATGACTTTGGAACAACAGCCACCCGAACACCAGCATCACCTGGACACCAGCGGACTCTATTGTCCTGAGCCCATTATGCTGTTACACCAAAAAATGGAAGAGGTTAAGCAGGGAGAAATACTACTAGTTACGGCAACAGACCCGGCAACAACCCGGGATATTCCCAAATTCTGCCAGTTCCTAAAGCACCCGCTGGTCAAGCAGGAAGAAGATGCGCAAGAATATCGCTACTGGATTGAAAAAGCTTAATAGTCGACCTGCATCATAATTTCATTAGACCAAATCTGACTTTCCATCCAAGCCTGGTTGAGTTTTTCAACCAGATTGGCTGATTTACCGGCCAACTTGGCATGCTCAAAAGCAATGACCAGATTCAACAACTGCCCCAACTTGCCCTGACGGTAAAGAATGGCATTTTTAATCTCTGAACTAAGAGGCAACTGGCTGAGCAATTCAACCATGCTGACCCCCATCAGAGCATCCATCATCGACATGAGGCCAACCATAAAGGCCGTGCGCCGATTAATGCCAGTCATTCCATCAGAAAGCTTTTCACACATGGCAGCGCGGGTGAGCGCTTGCGGCAGGAGCAGCCGACTGGCTGGGCCGTTATTAGCCAGCATAACCGTAGTGACGATGGTTCTAACCCGGTCAATACCCAGAGTATTCAACGCTTGGTGAATGGTGGTGATTTCACTACGCCGACGAAAGGCTGCTGAATTCACATATTTAAGCAGCATAAAGGTCAGCTGAGGATCCTGGGCAATCAGATTTTCCATTGCCTGATAGTTGGGCTCTTCCTCCTGAGCCTCTTTGAGAATGCGAATCTGGGCGCCCTTATTGTTACCTCGCCCTTTACGGGATGTTTCTTCGTGGACCTCGGGCTTGGCATAAAAATAGCCCTGAAAAAACTCAAAATCCATATCCCGGTATTTTTTGAAGGTCTCCAAATCCTCGACCTTTTCGGCCAGTAAGCGAATTCCCCGCTCTTTGTAAAGATCAATATCCTCTTCACGGACCGGTTCAAACAAGTCCACCTTGATGATACTGGCCACATCCAAAAGCGGCTCAGTTTCGGTGGTCAAAATAAAATCATCCAGAGCAACTTCATAACCCAGCATACGAACACGCTTAAGGGCCTTGAGTATTTCCGGCTCACCCGTCACACTCTCAAGAACCTCCAACACAACCTGCTCGGGGTTAGGAGGCAAAAGCTCGGGTTTAAGTATCCATTCGCGAGGGGCATTGAAGAAAAGCTTGCGGTTGCCGATCAGTTTTTCAAGGCCGGTTTCATAAAAAGCCGCGTTACAAACACGTGCTGTAGCCTCCATCTGGTCTTCAACACTGGCAAATCTAGCAGTAGCGCTGGAACGATAAAGGAGCTCATCTGCCACGTGACGCATGCGTTGATCACAGATAGGCTGGAGAGCAATACAATAGTTAACTTCACTGGACTTTTCTTCGTCCCGAGCGTCCATACTAGCCGCCTTTTGTGGTTATACAGAATGCACTAAGTGTTATATAGCTTAACAAAACTCTGCAAAAAGTGTATGAAAAAACCAGTGGGTCACTTAACACGAAATTTCATGAATTTAGGAAATATAAATTAGAAATCCCTCTTCTTACACAAGAATAAACATACACAAGAAAAAAAGCTACAGACTAAAGTTTCTACAAGGCTTAACCTCTTGAAACATACTTGCAGAAAACTATAAGAGAAATCGATGCTTGAGAAGCTACGCCCCGGAGAGCTGACCGTTGGTAAAAGAACCACCATGGATATCTATACCAAGGGGGGTCGCCTACTCTTGTCAAAAGGCGCGCACATCGCAAATGATCAGCAAGTTGAAGTCCTTATGGAGCGCGGCCTGGTCAAGCGTGATCCCAGTGATCGCCAGGACTACAGCAGTGACTTCAAACCTTTTCGGTACAGCGCCAACGTTAACCCTTTTCTGGAAATTGAAGAGTTGGAATCCCAGCTGGAAACCGCCTTCAAGCAGATCAAAAGCCAGAATGCAGCTGCGCCCGATGTTTTTTACCGTAAGATACATTCCATCAGTAGCCAGTTACTCGGCTTGGCTGAGCGGGCTCCTGAAGCTCTGCTGGGCACCGTTCACTGGCCACGCCAGGACGAAGTACCCTACAGCATTCACCACCCGATTCAGTGTGCTGTCCTCCTGGCAGTCATCAGCAAGAAAATCAACTTTCATGGTGAGCGCCTCTTCTCAACGCTGGCAGCAGCCCTAACCCAAAATCTGGGCATGCTGCATTTCCACGACAAGCTTAATCGTCAAAAAACACCCCTGACTGAAGAGCAGAATGAAGCGATACGCCACCATCCCCAACGCTCGGTAGAGTTTCTGGAAAGAATGAAAATCACCGACCCCATTTGGTTACAAGCTGTTCGAGATCATCATGAACGCCTGGATGGTAGCGGTTATCCGGAAAGTAAAACTGAACAAGATATCTGCAATGAAGCCAAGCTGATTGCCCTAGCTGATATTTATGTCGCACTAATCAGCAATCGCGAATACCGAGATGCACTGTCAGTCAAACAGGCTCTACGCCAAATCTTTTCTGAAAGAGGTACTCTAGTCGGTCCCGGCCTGACCAAACTCTTCCTGAATCAAATCGGCATCTATCCTCCGGGGACACCGGTCAAACTCGCTAATGGTGACACAGCTGTCGTAACCAAGCGTGGCGTCAATATCAACCATCCCGTTTGCGCCGGTATTCGTGCTATCAGTGGCCAGGTTTATATGCACCCACCACCCAGAGATACCAGTGATCCCCAGTATGCCGTACAGGAAATTGTTTCTGCTGAAGTGCTGAAACCCCTGCAGCCCTTTTTGTTCTGGGGCGTACACGTCCGCAAAGCCATCGAACTTTAACTTTAACAGTCACCCAACAAAAAAACCGCCACTAAAAAGTGGCGGTTTTTGCATGGAAAGAGAACTTGCGAGTTTTCGCTTAGTTCTGGTTTTCCATTTGTTGCTTAATCAAGTCACCAATGGTGGTAGGACCAGATTGAGCTTCAGGCTGGGCTTCACGCTGGGCAGCCATAGCTTGCTCAGTTTCAACCTTGTCTTTAGCCTTGATCGACAGGTTGATCACGCGGTTTTTGCGGTCAACATTAACGATGCGGGCTTCAACTTCGTCGCCTTCTTTCAGCTCGTTGCGGGCATCTTCAACACGCTCAGCGCTGATTTCAGAAGCTTTCAGGATGGCCTGAACTTCTTCATTCAGAGCAACAACAGCTTCTTTAGGCTCTACGGAAACAACCGTGCCTTTAACGATAGAGCCCTTGTCATTCAGAGCCAGGAATTCGTTGAAGGGATCGCTTTCCAGCTGCTTGATGCCCAGAGAGATGCGCTCACGCTCAGGGTCGATCGACAGGATAACGGTTTCAACTTCTTCACCCTTCTTGAACTTACGAACGGCTTCTTCGCCAGCTTCGTGCCAAGAGATGTCGGACAGGTGAACCAGACCGTCGATGCCGCCGTCCAGACCAACAAAGATACCGAAGTCAGTGATGGACTTGATAGCACCAGAGATTTTGTCGCCTTTGTTGTATTGGCCTGAGAACTCTTCCCAAGGGTTAGGACGGCACTGCTTGATGCCCAGAGAAATACGACGACGCTCTTCGTCGATGTCCAGAATCATGACATCGATTTCGTCGCCCAGACTAACAACAGACTTAGGATTAACGTTTTTGTTAGTCCAATCCATTTCAGAAACGTGAACCAGACCTTCAACACCTTCTTCCAGCTCTGCGAAGCAGCCGTAGTCAGTCAGGTTAGTAACACGCGCCTTGATGATGGAGTTTTCTGGGTAGCGTGCTTTGATTTGAATCCAGGGATCTTCGCCCAGCTGCTTCAGACCCAGAGAAACGCGGTTGCGCTCGCGGTCGAACTTGAGGACTTTGACATTGATTTCGTCGCCAACAGCAACGATTTCGGAAGGATGCTTGATACGCTTCCAGGCCATATCGGTAATGTGCAGCAGGCCGTCAACGCCGCCCAGATCAACGAAGGCACCGTAATCGGTCAGGTTCTTAACGATACCCTGAATTTCCTGACCTTCGGCCAGGTTAGCCAGCAGCTCTTCACGCTCAGCAGAGTTTTCTGCTTCCAGAACAGCGCGGCGAGAAACAACCACGTTGTTGCGTTTGGCATCTAGCTTGATAACTTTGAAGTCCAGTTCTTTGTTTTCCAGGTGAGCGGTGTCGCGTACAGGGCGCACATCAACCAGAGAACCGGGCAGGAAGGCACGGATGGAGTTAACGTCAACAGTGAAGCCACCCTTGACCTTGCCGTTGATAATACCCTTGACGATTTCGTTCTTGTCGAAAGCTGCTTCCAGCTCAATCCAGGATTCGGCGCGACGGGCTTTTTCACGGGACAGACGGGTTTCACCAAAACCATCTTCCACAGATTCCAGGGCTACAACCACCTGGTCGCCTTCTTTCAGTTCGTCAGCATTTTCGAACTGATTGCGGGGAATAACACCCTCGGACTTGAGACCAGCATTTACGGTAACCCAGTCACCATCAATATCCACAACAGTGGCAGTAATGATGGAACCAGCTTCCATGTTGACTTCTTGCAAACTTTCTTCAAATAATTCGGCAAAGGATTCGGTCATGAAATTTTCTACTCAATTTAAGTCGTTTTAGATGCGACACAAGTGCCGCCCTCCGCGCCACCAACAAACGCGGGCCTGATCGTTTCCATCCAGAGGCGTTAACGCTGGTTAAGCCTGAAGGGATTTTCAAAGGGTATCCCAACAAACTATGACGCTACTCTGAATGACCTCCGTACTGCTCGACTTGAAATCCATCTCAGGCGGAGGATGCCTAAGATATCAAGCCTCGGCTTTTTGCTTCAGCTAGAATTAAGTCGACGACTTCTGTAATGCTCAGCGAGGTGGTATCCACTTCTACAGCATCCTCTGCAGGCCGCAGCGGCGCTGTTTCGCGGTTCATATCACGCGCATCACGCTCCAGAATGTCTTTTTTAAGGTCAGATAGACTAGCAGCTATACCCTTACTACGCAACTGCTCAAGGCGTCTTCGTGCTCTTTCTTCTGCACTGGCGGTCAGGTAAATTTTTAGAGGCGCATCGGGGAAAACCACCGTGCCCATATCCCGGCCATCACACACCAGCCCGGAACCTTCTGCAAAGGCGCGTTGACGGGCCAACAAAGCTGAGCGTACTCCAGGTAGGGCCGCAACCTGAGAGGCCAGACCACCCACACGCTCGGTTCTCAGCTCTTTGCTGACATCCTCACCTTCCAGGATGACTTGAACCAGCTCATCCTTACTGACTTTAAATTGCACATCCAAGTGTTCGGCCAAAACGGCCAGCGAGGCTTCATTATCAAAAGCCACACCATGATGTTCAGCAGCCAGGCCAACCAACCGGTAAAGCGCACCCGAGTCAAGCAACTGCCAACCCAAGTATTTAGCAAGCAACATGCTCACTGTACCCTTACCTGCGCCGCCTGGGCCGTCAACCGTAATCACTGCAGCCTGTTGATTCTCAGCAACCATACAACCTCCCTTCTTTTAGCCGCAGCATTATACGCCTTTTGGTTGCAAAAGCATTAAACGCTGTTTTTTTGCCAAGTTTCCAAAATAGCGCGTAAATCACCTTCCAAAGTTACCGCTTTTTGTGCTTTCTGGTCAGTAACCACAAAAGTGACATCGGCATCCGCTACCAAAGTATCTGTCCCCTTAAGCACCACATCCTGGTGCATCACTGCACTCTTGTTCCCCAATTTGGCCAAGGAAGTCACCACTTCGATCTCTTCACCCACATAGGCACCACGGCGATAATTGATATTAATGTTCACCACCGCCAAGCCCAACCCTGAACCTGTAAAAGAGGAAATATCCACCTGGCGTTCCAGGAAATCCCAACGCGCCTCTTCCAGAAACTCCAGATAACGCGCATTGTTGACGTGACCATAGAGGTCCAGGTGGTAACCACGAATCTTAATGGGTGTTCTTGTCTGCATGCTTCACTCCTTATTAAAAACACCCAGCAGTGTAATTCAGCCACCGGAAGATTCAAACGTTTGTTTATAAATACCTTTCAGCCCAGTTCTCCGCAAAGACTGGTCTGCATGAGCCGCTCCACTTCTTCAGGCGTCCAAGCCTGCTGCTTGGCAAGTGCCATCAAAATCATCAATTTCGCCATAGCCGTCATCGGCGTCATATCCCCCACCGAAATCACTCCCGCCAGCCGTAACCAGGCCCCTGCAGCATAGGTTTCCATCTTGACAGCTCCTGCTGGCACTCGGGTTGAGTTAACCAGATACACCCCCTGCGCCCTGGCTCTCAAGAAGGCTTGATAAACAGCCCCCTCAGTCGGTGCATCTGGATTGCCTGAAGGAAAATTGCCTGCACCATAAGACTGTAAAACAATGCCCCTGGCACCGGCTTGAACCATTGCATCGACCAGGTCAGCCAGCAAAGCCTTCCCTTGAGAAGCTGAGTAGGGTGCAGGAAAAGCATTCAAAAGCATCACAGGAAAAAGATCCAAATCAGCATGCAACTGGGTAACACGTTTCAGCTGTTCAGCACGCTGCTTGGGGTCATCAAGACTGGTAGAAGCCCTTAAGGGGGCGGGCAGCCAGCCTTCTGTATAGAGACTCCAATCCGCAGCATATTTGGCCAACGGCGGGTAGTTAGGTGAAGAAAAGGCATTCACATCACTGGTATGGGTTTTAACAACGCGACTACTGCGATAAAGATGATGATGAAAATATACACTCACCTCAGGAATTCCAAGGCTAGCAGCAGCCAGCGCGCCACACAGGTTTTGAAAGGCGTCAGTGTTAAAGTTAAGCGCCAGCTCACCCTTGCCTTCTTCTTGATAAAACATCGGCAACATAGAGCCTGTAATCACTACAGGCTTGGTTAAGGCCGCGGTGATCTCACCCGTGGAATCAAAACCTGCGAGTAAAAAAGGCAGGGCCCCACCGGTAAAATCCAAGGTATCCGTACCCTGCAGCAACACAAAACCATCAAAATCGGCATAGTGGGTTAATAACGCCTGAGCCATAAGACACCAAGCCGTTGGCTGCAGGTCCGTACTGTCCAGCGTTTGGTTTTTCGATGCCGAAAAAGGCACCCCGGTCAGGTAGGAGACTTGAATGTCAGCAAACTTCTGTCGCAAAAGCGGGTCCAGGTGCTTTTCACAAGCCTGGGCAAAATCCTTTGCCGACATAGGCGCCAAAGGATCACCCACACAACTAAGAGTGCCACCTGTATTAATAACCGCTATCTTCATTCAGTCTCCTCTACACTTGGGCTTAGATATCCATCACTCCGGCATAGCGCACGCCAGTCAGATAAGCCATTTCTCTATCCCAGGTTGCCAGATCATCTGGATTAAAATCGGCCAGCTGCGAATGACCACAAGCTCTTGCCATCACCTGCATCAAGGCCGTGGAAGCCTGCAAAAAGTTATGCAACTGCTTGGCCGACTGATCGACATTTAAACGCTGCCGCAGATCGGCCTTTTGGGTGGCAATGCCTGCCGGGCAATTATTGGTATTACAAATTCGAGCCGCCACACAACCGATGGACTGCATGGCACTATTGGCCACGGCAATCCCTTCCGCTCCCAAAGCCAAAGCCTTGATAAAATCACTGGGCACACGCAGCCCACCGGTAATCAGCAAAGTGACCCGGCCACTGGCTCCCTGTTGGTCGAGATAGCGCCGAGCCCTTGCCAAGGCAGGCAGTGTCGGCACACTAATATGATCACGAAACAGTGTTGGCGCTGCACCGGTTCCACCACCACGGCCATCCAAAATGATGTAGTCGGCACTGGCATCCAGCGCAAACTGGATATCCCGCTCAATATGGTTAGCACTCAGCTTAAAACCAATTGGCACGCCACCGGTAATTTCACGGACCCGATCAGCAAAATTTTTAAAATCACGAACACTGTGTAAATCTGTAAAAGTGGCCGGTGAAATCGCATCCTCACCCTCTTTCAGGCCACGCACCTGAGAAATCTTGCCCCGATTCTTACTGCCCGGTAAATGCCCGCCCGTGCCGGTTTTGGCACCCTGGCCGCCTTTAAAATGAAAAGCCTGGACCTTTTCCAACAGCTTCTCGTCATAACCAAACTTGGCGCTGGCCAACTCATAAAAATAACGTGAGTTTTCCTGCTGCTCTTCAGGCAGCATCCCCCCTTCACCGGAACAAATACCCGTACCCGCCATTTCAGCACCCCTGGCCAAAGCAATTTTGGCTTCTTCAGACAGGGCACCAAAACTCATATCAGAAACAAACAGGGGAATATCCAACACCAGAGGCTTACGCGCTTCTGGACCTACCACCAGCTCAGTGCCAACCGGCGCATCATCCAAAAGCGGTTTTTTCGCCAACTGGGCTACCATAATCTGCAAGGCATCCCAATCGGGCAGTTTAGAGCGAGGAACCCCCATGGCTTCAACAGGGCCATGATGACCAACACCCTTCAACCCCTCACGCGCCAGTTGGTGAATCAACTCAACGCTGGGCTCTTCCGCAGTATTTTTAGCTTCAGGTGCTTTCTGATCTCCTGAATCTAATTCAGGGCCCTCTTTACCCACTGCATCCTGGTCAAACTGTTTATGTGTTCCATCACAAAAAGGAGCATTTTGTGTGTATTTGCACTGACAAAGAAAAGCAGCACCGTCTTCTTCAGCCACAAACCCCTTGGGTTTAAAACCTGTTCCCTTATGAGAACCATCACAAAAGGGCTGATTACCTGAACGACCACAGGTACAGAAAAAATACTCTTCGCCTTTGCTCAGCTCAACTTTTTTGGGTTTGTTATCAGCAACATGTGGGCGACTCATCTGCTTTCTCTCCTCATCAAAAACAAGACTTTAGAAAGCAGTGTGGAAGATAAAAGCCTAATGCGCCAATCCACCAAGCCAAGCAATTTAAGCAAATGCTCTTTATTTATTACCCCAGATTTTAGCCACCGCACCCCTGGAGCCCAGCGCACCCAAGACCACAGCAACAAAACCCACGCCAAAGAAAACCACTACCGGAATCAGCGAAACCAGCTGACCGCTTACGTAACCAGCCGTGGCCGAGCCCAAAGACAAGAGGATAAACAGGGCACCAACAATGTTGAGAACAACCCGATGCGACTTCTTGTAGTTTGCCGGTTCTTCACTGGTTTCAAAAAAACACAGCACTGGCCAAAATAGTTTTGTTAATACCTTTCTCATTAAAAACTGCCCTTTCTTAAAAGCGGGTGGGTGTAGCTGTGCAATCATACCCCAGTCTACATCTTCAGTGCGCCCTTCAAGAAATCATCAATAGCCGGTAGATAGGTGGCCTCACTATCCAAAAAACCTGTGTTGTGACCACCCTGAATCACCAGCAACTGCTTTGGATGCGTTGCAGCCTCATACACAGCCTGCCCTTCGGCAAAGGGAATGATTTCATCATCTTCACTATGAATAACCAGCAGCGGCGCACTACGCTGGGTCACATAGTCAATCGTGGGATAATTCAAACGTGCCAGGGGGCGTACTGGCAACCAGGGATAGAGCCTTTGCCCCAAGTCAGGCACTGAACGAAAGGGTGATTCCAGAATCAGCGCTGCAGGATCAGTCCGGCTGGCTAACTCAGCCGCTACCGCCGAACCCAAAGAACGCCCGAAAACCACCAACTGGCTAGGATCATGGCCGGATTCTTCCTTCAACCAGCGCCAACCTGCATCGGCATCCAAAGCAGTTCCTGCCTCGGAGGGTTTGCCCTCACTTCGGCCATAGCCCCGATAATCAAGAATCAACACCGACAGATCCAGCCGATTAAACTGCTCAAGGGATCTCAACCGATGTGAAATATTGCCGGCATTACCATGCAAAAACAAAACCGCCGCCCGTGAATTTTCGGCGGGCAACCACCAGGCATCAAGCCGCAGGTCATCCTCAGTCGTCAGTTCCACCGCCTGCCAATCCAGCCCAATATCCGTCGGCGTTGCTATTTGTTCGCGGCCCATATGCGGCAGATACACCAACCGCTCCTGAAACAGCCACATCAACACCACAAGCGATAGATAAAACAGCCCCAGCACTAGGCCTAAACGTAACAACATAGCAATACTCAAAAGCTGCGTTATAATACCTGGATGCAAGTCTCAAAACCCTTCTCCCAGGCCTGTGAAAACAACAAAGGTCCCCTATTGGCAGTGCTACAGCAAGTTCTGCCGGAGTCAACGCACCGGAATTCCCGGGTATTGGAACTCGGCTCGGGCACAGGTCAGCATGCTGCTTTCTTTGCGCCTCGCCTACCCTGGCTAAGCTGGCAACCAACAGATCAAGCCCATTACCTGCCTGGCTGCCGACTCTGGATAGAAGAAGCCCGTGCAGCCGGAGCTGATAACCTGCAAGCACCCATCGTTTTAGATGTGTTACAGCCACTATGGCCAGAGCTGGAAATAGACGCCGCTTATTCAGCCAACACAGCCCACATCATGCACTGGCCTGCTGTTGAAGCCATGTTCCATGGGCTGGGGCAGCGCCTGCCTTCCCAGGGGCTCTTTTGCCTCTATGGCCCCTTTCGCTACCAGGGCCAACATACCAGCGACAGCAATGTACGCTTTGACAGCTACCTACGCCAACAAGATCCCGGCATGGGCATCCGCGACCTGGACGAACTGGAACCCCTAGCCTCAGCAGCTGGCTTTCAACTGATCGCAGACCACGCCATGCCAGCCAACAACCGTACGCTAGTCTGGCAGCGCCAACCGCATCTTGCCTTAACCAAATAAACCACTAGCCAGCAGGGTTCCGAACAGAGTCAAAATAAGGATGGCTGGATTTGCGATGACTACTTTCTTAAAAACCTTGCACTATCTATAAAGTTGGATATTTTCCTGTTTGGCATCTTGCTAACGCCGCCAACACACGCGGCTTTGTAGTGGAGATGTAGCCGAAACGAAAAAGCTATCGCTGTGCTTGGCCTTGTTAGGGTGCTTGGCATATACTTGTACGGAAACCCTGTACACTAAGGTGCTATTATGGATACAATCAGTGTAAACAAATTCAGAGACAACCTAAAGAGCGTTGTAGAGCAAGTGGTTAGCCGGCATGAGCCGCTCAAGGTAACTCGACGAGCTGGAGAGGCTTTCGTTGTGATGAGCGCCGACGACTGGGAGCAAGAACAGGAAACTCTTCACGTTCTCCAAAGTAAAAGCCTCATGCAGCAGATTGCCGACTCTCTTGAAACTCACACCCATGGAAAAGGCTATCAACCGACTGACGAGCAGATGGATGAGATCACTGGTATTTGAGGGCAACACCTGGGAAGCGTATCAGGCTATGCGCGAAAAGGACAAACGATTACATAAGTCCTTGTGCAAATTGCTCAAGGACATACTGCGATCGGACGATCCTTCCTCCGGCCTGGGAAAGCCTGAACCCCTAAAGCACAACCTCTCTGGCCTATGGTCTAAGCGGATATCACAAAAAGATCGTTTGATATATCGGTTCGACGAAAAGTCTATTTATATCTTCGCTATTGGTGGTCACTACGATCAGCCCTAACATTTTGTTAAGCCGCCTCGAAGTCCAGGGGATGGATTCCATCCAGGTTGACCGTTTTGCGGGCCATCCATAGATCGTACATATCCTGCATCGCCAACCAGCTCTCAGGAGAACGTCCGAGAACCTTGGATAGCCGAAGCGACATTTCCGGGCTAATACCACTCTCCCTTTTGAGCAGCCGAGACAAAGTGGAGGGAGAGACCCCCAGACTGGAAGCAAGCTGACGGGAACTGATACCGAAAGGCTCCAGGTACACCTCACGAATGAATTCACCAGGATGCGGCGGATTATGCATAGTCATCAGTGATAATCCTCATAATCAAGAATGTAGGCATTGCCGTCCTGAAATTCGAACGTCATGCGCCAATTTCCGTTAACACGAATCGACCACCGCCCTTTGTCTCGCCCCTTCAATGAGTGAAGCCGAAAACCAGGGATATCCATATCATCCACCGAAGTGGCGGTATCCAGATCTGCTTTTAGGGAATGGAAAAAGGATTCCATATAACCGTTGTCAGTGCAGCAGCCCGGACGATTCATGCTGCTTAAAATGCCATGTTCTTTTAGTAGGTTTTGAACCTCATGGGCTCCGTACTCAACACCTCGATCCGTATGGAAGATCAATCCTGCACCAGGTTTACGGTCTCTCAGTGCCTGCCTGAGTGCTTTGCAGGTTAGTGCCGCTGTTTTCTGAGCACCCAGCTTCCAGACCAGTATGCGTCTTGAGTGCCGGTCCATAACCACTGACAGGTAATGCCAGTAACGCCCAACTCGTATATAGGTCAGGTCACCTACCCATTGCTGATCAGTTCGGGTTGGTGCACCCTGCTCCAGTAACAGGTTTTGATGCTTGGCATAAAAGCGGGTGATACCGGGTGTTCTGCGATATATCCGGGCCACTCGGGCTTTCAAGCCTATCTCACACATCAGGCGCGCCACTCGTTTGCGCGCAATGCAGATACCCTTCTGGCGCAGCTGCTGATGAATCCGTGGGGCTCCATAGCGTCCTTTACTGGCTGAGAATACTTGAAGAACCTCTTGTCTGAGCTGCATGTCACGTTGCCTGTGCAGTGACTCAGGGCGTTTCAGCCAGGCGTAATAGCCACTGTGAGAGACGCGTAACCAACGACACAGAAACCGAACGCCAAGACGCTGGTGGTGCAGCTTTACGAATCGGTAGCGTTCCTTTGTTGTTCCGCGAGAAACCGTTGCCACTTTTTTAGCAGGTCAACCTCCAACTTCAATCGACCGTTTTCCTTTCTCAGCTTCTTCAGCTCAGCATTATCAGTATCTGGCTTGGCTGATTTACGTGATTTTTTCAATGGCTTGGCCTTGGATGGTGAGCGCAATGGGTACAGCCCCTCACGGTACTCTTTTCGCCAGCGTGACAGCATAAAAGGATGGATTCCCAAACGCTGTGCCACTTCCTGTACCTGAACGCCAGGCTCTTGACTCATTTCAACGGCTTTGCGCTTGAACTCAAAGCTGTACTGACGTGTTTTTTTGGGGTTGTTGTATCGGGGCATTGTAGCACCTCCAGTGCTGACTGAAGGTGTCCACTAAAACGGGGCAAGTACAAAGTCCGCGTGGATGCATTTGTTATGCGATTCTTCACGCTTACAAGCTCTAACGCGCCCGGTCTTTCTTTTTTTCGTACATTGAGGCATCAGCCTCCGCAATCATTTCTTCTAACGATAGCTCTGTATCATAAGAGAAGCTCGCTACACCGGCACTGTATTCTATAAGGTAAGGTTTATTAATGCCCTTATTCAATGCATCTATTGCTGTTTTAAAGCGCTCCAGGAGGACCGTAATTTGTTCATCATTGGTGTCTGTCAGCATGACAACAAACTCATCCCCACCGAGTCTGCCAATCACATCGCTCTCACGGAACACGCTGCGCATCACTTCGGCAAACTGCTTTAATGCAAAATCACCCTCGTGGTGACCAAAGTTATCATTAATCGGTTTGAATTTATTCAGGTCAAACAAAATCATTGATATCGGCATTTTATTGCGTCGGCAGACCTTTTGGCTATGTTCAGATAGCGTCAGGAATCCCCTGCGGTTAGATATCAAGGTCAATTCATCCAATGTTGCTAATTGAATTGACCTGATTTCTTGCTCAATCATGGCGCCCAAGTCGTTTAAAAGCTGCTTATCCTCCTCATTCAGATGCTTCGGCTTCGAGTCAATTAAACATAACGTCCCTAGATTTATGCCTTGTCTCAACTTTAGTGGGTAACCCGCATAAAAACGGATATTGGGTTCATCGGTAACCAGGGGATTATCTGAAAACCGCACATCGTCAATCGCATTGGGAATAATGAATAAGCCATCCTGATTAATGGCATGGCCACAAAATGATATTTCGCGCGATGTCTCAGATGCATCCAGACCTTGTGCAGATTTAAACCATTGTCTGTCTTCATCAACGAGACTAACCAGTGAAATTTCTACACCAAACATACGCTTGGCCATTCGGGTAACTCGATCAAATCGCTCTTCATGAGACGTATCAAGGATTTGCAGTGTTCTTAAGGCATGAAGCCTTTCTGCTTCATTGGCTGGCAATTCTGGCTTAATCATATTGGTATCTCACTCTTAAAAAATTTGCTTAAATATAGTACATCTCGGCAATCATGCATTCTGGTAAAACGACCAAAAGACAATATCAGGGCGAGCGTTAAGGTATCCCTGCATAACGCCCGGCTCACCAGCGTCCAAACCGGAGCGGCTTTTGTGTTAAAGTGTAGCGCAGCGAAACCACAAAAACCGCTCCGGTTTGGACGTCTGAGTGGAGCCGTTTGTTAAGCTTTACCTGAAGCTTCGTCACGCAATTCTTTTTCAATTTCTTCTGCCGCTTCCTCTACGCTATTTTTATCTTCACTATAGTCGTCAGAACTGTTGTCATTGTCTTCACTAAACATGCTATCCATATGGCTAGCAAATTCAGCTTTGATCAACTCTTCTTGTTGCGCATAATCTTTATTAAATAGTTCCTTAAAAACATTTATAAAATCTTCTGTCTTTCTGAATTCCCTGAAAAGCGGCCATTCGACAATTTCTTTTTCACTCAAATCTCCTGTTTTCACCACAGTCGCAATTAACTTTGCAGAAAGCTTATAGTCTTCATCGAGCACAGCGACTGCCAACTTGAACTCATACCCCGTGGCGCTCCAGTCATATCTCTTTAAAATTTCGGCACATTTATCTTTCTTGTCAGAGCGTTTATAAGCTTGTGCAAGATTTATTATCATCATTCTCTTTACTGTTTCGCTATGATGCTTTGGAAGACCAATAGCGAACTCCAAAAGGGCTGAAGATAGTTTATTCTTATTCTTCGAAACGAGATTAAAACAAACATTATTAAGGTTGTTATCAGACTCTTCTCTCTCGTCTGGAAATAATTTTCGCCATAGTACGTGCGCCAACTTGACAGATATCTCAAATATTACCTCATAAGCTCGTTTCAAATAATCACTATCTACTGATAGACTGCACCCAATTGTCACACCCTCGATATTCACTCCATGAGCTTTGCAGACTTTAAGATACTGACTTGAAACAATACCATTTGAGTGAACAAATAAATTTCGTCTCTCAGTTATTTCAATAAATTCGCTCCAAATATCAAGACCTTTTCGAAGCTTGACATCAAACTTTGTTTCCAGTGTTGAAAAATGTTCCGAATGACTTTTTCTTAAAATCGACTCAATCTCTTTTTCTAACACTTGCTCCTTGGCTTCTTCTAATGTCTCAAACGCTAATAAATCTGTATAAGATATTTGTCGCGCACTGTCATTAAGTAGTTCAGGCTTTTTTGAATAAATCACTTTTAATAACGACCCCAAGAAGCAGTCAAACTCACTAACGAATGAAACCAAGAAATTTCGAGGGATAAGTTTTACTGATTTAATAAGGCTTCGGGATTGTTCTCTTATTCGATCAGCCCTGCCTTGCCTCTCGATTGGCAATGTGTAAACCTTCTTTTCATCACTCTCTTCAGTCACTTCGCCATATTTTTCGAGGTAATCGCTA
Source organism: Marinospirillum celere (assembly GCF_900112235.1). GTDB lineage: Bacteria > Pseudomonadota > Gammaproteobacteria > Pseudomonadales > Halomonadaceae > Marinospirillum > Marinospirillum celere. The sequence goes on from NZ_FOLH01000001.1 coordinate 929,886, forward strand.
TGTCCTTTTCTAAATTTCTCAGCCACGGTTGCAACAACCGACAAAGCCAAGGGCGCGCTTGAATTCAAAGCGTCCATGTTTTCAATAAAATCAAATACTACTTTACCTATTTGCTCTTCTTCCATCGATTCCTCGTTTCAAAAGTAGCTTAACGCCGCCAGCAAGCGCGGCTTTGCAGTGAAGGCGAAGCCGCAACGAAAAAGCCGTCGATTTGACTGGCCTTGTTAAGCATTTTTCGGTTTGTAAGCAACGATATTCACTGTACCTTTACCTTTATACTTCTTCATTTCAAAATCACTTCTGAGGTTCTGAATGATCTCAGGCAACTTTGTTGCTCCATAGGTTCTAGGGTCAAAATCAGGTGTTGATCGTTTAACAAACGAACCCGCCGCTGCAACATTTGCCCAGCCTTCATCATCTTGGTATTGTTCCCACGCCTTCTTAAGCAGAGGCACCAGTTCTGAAATATTCGCTTTTTCTGACATGGCGACTTCGTGAACTACAGGCTCTGACTTAGGGGCTGGCGATGGTTCAGCGCCTAGGTTTTCTGTAAAAATGAAATCGTCACAAGCATTTCTAAATGAAATTGGCGTCTTCTTTTCTCCAACACCAAAAACAAATATTTCCGACTCTCTAAGTCGAGAGGCCAGCTTCGTAAAGTCGCTATCACTCGAAACCAGAGCGAAAGCATCAAATTTACCAGAATAGAGCAAATCCATTGCGTCTATAATCATTGATGCATCTGTAGAATTCTTACCTGTTGTGTAGGCAAATTGCTGAATTGGCTGAATAGCCAATTCATTTAACGATTGTTTCCAATTTTTGAGATATTCACTAGACCAGTCTCCGTACGCTCTTTTTATTACAACATGCCCATGCGCTGATATCTCATCCAATATTGCTTTCACTTTCGTATATTGGGCGTTATCTGCGTCAATGAGTACAGCCACTTTCTTGTGATCATCCAAATCTTTCATTCAAACTCCAGTCTTGATGCTGAGTATGCTTAACGCCTTGCTCACCGGAAAATTAGGAGCGCAGCGAGTAATTTTTCCGAGTGCAGCAATTTGTTATGACTAAAAACGGTTACGTTCCAGCCAACTAATAAAATCCGGGGCATCCTCTGTGAACCGGTTTGTCTCATGATCCCACAAAAAAATTTCTGGAGACTCGCCGACAGACCAGCAGAAAAGGTCACCGCAACCATTGCTAGCAAAAGCGATATAAGCTCGGCTCTTTACGTAAATCTGATTTTCTAGCAGTTCTTGAGGAGCGAGAATTTCAGCGCTAAACCTCAGATCGTTTAAACCGCCCAATCTAACAAAATCACGATACCAACCTTTGAGCTCTGCTTTCAGAGCCAGCTCTACCTGATCCATTTCGCTTTCTGGTGGAATCGGCTCATCGAGCCGATACTTTTCGTTTTTAGCCAAGATACTCTCAATCTGATGCATAGCTTTAGTCATAACTCTTAAGCGGTTATGCGGACGGCGCAGCTGTCGCATAACCGCATGTTGAACGGCCGCTGGCTCAGAGGTAGGGACTAGGGAATTTGCTTTTTAAGATCCGGCTTTCCCTGGCCTTTTGGTTCCGGGCGAACGATCCCTTCACGATGTTTTTTTCGCCACTTTTAAGTCTTTTTTGAACGACAGTAGCTGATTTCTACTTTCTTTTTACCTGTTTTGCCTTTTAGGCGCAAGTCGACCGGTCAGCCCAGATGTGATCAGGGCGTTTTCTTGGGATTAGTCGTGCGCCTATCTCTTTTCAGCTGCTATTAATGGCTTTGATTGTATTGCTGCTTTCATTCTCGGGTGTGTAGGCTGCCATCCTGCTGATGGGACTCTGGCAGTTGGGGCAACAGCGTAATGTCGGTTGATTTTCTGTCTGCTCCGGTTGCTGTTTCTTGTGCTGAGGTTTGATTTGTCTTCGGATGCAGGCCAGCCGTTTGGCTTTGATGGCATTGGCCAGGTAGCCATAGTGGCGGATGCGCATAAAGCCTTTAGGCAGTACATGCAGCAGGAAGCGGCGAACCAGTTCCTGTGGTGCCAGTTTAAGGCATTTGGAGCCACCAGAGTCCTTGTAATCCAGGTATTGGAGAGTGACCTGGTTTTCATTCCAGCCCAGGATGCGGCCATTGCTCAAGCCGATGCGATGCGTGTAGCGAGCCAGGTAGTTGACTAGGGTTTTCCGGTAGTGAAGTGCCGATTTACTGTAGACCACCCAGGGCTTTTGCATCAGGCGATTCAGTTGTTGGTTGATCTCATTTTTTGAGACGCTGGCTAACAAGCCTTGCTGCCAGGCTTCACGGATACGACTAACCATTTGGCCTCGGAAGCGATTGGATAAGGCTTTCACGGGCAGCAGGTAGTTTTTGTTATGTGTGTGCCAGCGAGCTTGATACTTCAGGCTTCCTGCAGGCACCAGGCAGTGCAGGTGAACATGGCGGGTGAGCTGTTGACCCCAGGTGTGCAGAACAGCTGTCATACCCAGCTGGCCCTTGAGTTTGCGTTCGCCCAGGGTTTTCAGGCTATTCCAACAGCTCTGGAACAAGAGCCGATACAGGCAGCGTCCATGCTGACCGATCCAGGTGTTCAGCTCATGAGGCAAGGTAAACACCAGGTGGAAGTAAGGAACCGGTAACAGTTGGCTCTGCTGTTTTTCACACCATTGCTGGCTGGCATGGCCCTGGCACTGAGGACAATGACGATCACGGCAGCTGTGATACCAGGTCCAGTGATGCTGGCAGGTTGGGCAAGCATAATGCTGACCGCCCATGGCGGCCGTTCGACAGTCCGTAATATGATGCAGCACTTGCCACTGTCGTGGCGTGGCCTGGATATCTTGCTGCCTTTTGCAGTGTTCAATGATGGCGGCCAGGTTCAGGGCATTCATGCCGCCCTCCCCAACCCACAGAGCAGGTCTTCGGTCGGGTTGCGAGCTACATCCATCAAGGCAACCCATTGCAGGTAGCGAAAGGTGGTTTGCAGGTGCTTGTGCCCCAAAAGTGCTTGCAAGCGCGGCAAGGGCATTCCGTTCAGTAGTTGGTGTGTGGCAAAAGCATGGCGCAAACTATGGAAGCAGACTCGCTTGCTGATGCCTGCTGCTTGCGCAGCCGCTTTCATGTCCAGTCTTAAGTATTTGCTGTCTAAAGGGCGATTCTTGTACTGACCATAGATGATGTAGCTTTCTGGCCTGAAGGCCCTCCAGTAGTCGCGCAGGTTCTGTTTGAGGCTTTCTGTAAAAAGGACATAGCGATCCTTCTGACCTTTGCCCTGCCGAACCTTGATACGGTTATGGACACCATCCAGATCCTGAACCTGAAGGGCGCTGACTTCACTGATGCGCATTCCGGTCGCGTAAGCCAAAAAAGCAGCCGCTCTGGGTTTGGGGCGTACAAAGTGCTGCAACAGGGCCAGAACTTCATCGGGGTACAGCAGGTCAGGGATTTTCTGGTCACGTTTGGGATGAGCCAACGCCATTCGGGGCAAGCGTCGCTGGAGCACTCGGCTGTACAAAAAAACTAAGGCATGGACAGCCTGGCGACAGCTGGAGTGACTTAGTTGGCGATCACGGATCAAATACAGCAGATAGGCTTGCAGCTCTTCATCGGTCAGTAAATCAGGGGAGCGGTGATAATAACGGGCCAGTTCCTTGATTTGTTGCAGGTAGGCTTGCTGGGTTTTGGGGGCGAGACCTCTCAGATCCATCTGATCAATCATCGCTTGACGAAGCGGGGTCATGATCTAATCTCCAAAGAGGTTGGAGCATTAATTATGGATCAAAATCCCGGATGCGCCACCCGCCCCGCGCAGCGGCTTAGTTCAAC
>NZ_FOLH01000010.1 GCF_900112235.1 Marinospirillum celere
TAACTCTTAAGCGGTTATGCGGACGGCGCAGCTGTCGCATAACCGCATGTTGAACGGCCGCTGGCTCAGAGGTAGGGACTAGGGAATTTGCTTTTTAAGATCCGGCTTTCCCTGGCCTTTTGGTTCCGGGCGAACGATCCCTTCACGATGTTTTTTTCGCCACTTTTAAGTCTTTTTTGAACGACAGTAGCTGATTTCTACTTTCTTTTTACCTGTTTTGCCTTTTAGGCGCAAGTCGACCGGTCAGCCCAGATGTGATCAGGGCGTTTTCTTGGGATTAGTCGTGCGCCTATCTCTTTTCAGCTGCTATTAATGGCTTTGATTGTATTGCTGCTTTCATTCTCGGGTGTGTAGGCTGCCATCCTGCTGATGGGACTCTGGCAGTTGGGGCAACAGCGTAATGTCGGTTGATTTTCTGTCTGCTCCGGTTGCTGTTTCTTGTGCTGAGGTTTGATTTGTCTTCGGATGCAGGCCAGCCGTTTGGCTTTGATGGCATTGGCCAGGTAGCCATAGTGGCGGATGCGCATAAAGCCTTTAGGCAGTACATGCAGCAGGAAGCGGCGAACCAGTTCCTGTGGTGCCAGTTTAAGGCATTTGGAGCCACCAGAGTCCTTGTAATCCAGGTATTGGAGAGTGACCTGGTTTTCATTCCAGCCCAGGATGCGGCCATTGCTCAAGCCGATGCGATGCGTGTAGCGAGCCAGGTAGTTGACTAGGGTTTTCCGGTAGTGAAGTGCCGATTTACTGTAGACCACCCAGGGCTTTTGCATCAGGCGATTCAGTTGTTGGTTGATCTCATTTTTTGAGACGCTGGCTAACAAGCCTTGCTGCCAGGCTTCACGGATACGACTAACCATTTGGCCTCGGAAGCGATTGGATAAGGCTTTCACGGGCAGCAGGTAGTTTTTGTTATGTGTGTGCCAGCGAGCTTGATACTTCAGGCTTCCTGCAGGCACCAGGCAGTGCAGGTGAACATGGCGGGTGAGCTGTTGACCCCAGGTGTGCAGAACAGCTGTCATACCCAGCTGGCCCTTGAGTTTGCGTTCGCCCAGGGTTTTCAGGCTATTCCAACAGCTCTGGAACAAGAGCCGATACAGGCAGCGTCCATGCTGACCGATCCAGGTGTTCAGCTCATGAGGCAAGGTAAACACCAGGTGGAAGTAAGGAACCGGTAACAGTTGGCTCTGCTGTTTTTCACACCATTGCTGGCTGGCATGGCCCTGGCACTGAGGACAATGACGATCACGGCAGCTGTGATACCAGGTCCAGTGATGCTGGCAGGTTGGGCAAGCATAATGCTGACCGCCCATGGCGGCCGTTCGACAGTCCGTAATATGATGCAGCACTTGCCACTGTCGTGGCGTGGCCTGGATATCTTGCTGCCTTTTGCAGTGTTCAATGATGGCGGCCAGGTTCAGGGCATTCATGCCGCCCTCCCCAACCCACAGAGCAGGTCTTCGGTCGGGTTGCGAGCTACATCCATCAAGGCAACCCATTGCAGGTAGCGAAAGGTGGTTTGCAGGTGCTTGTGCCCCAAAAGTGCTTGCAAGCGCGGCAAGGGCATTCCGTTCAGTAGTTGGTGTGTGGCAAAAGCATGGCGCAAACTATGGAAGCAGACTCGCTTGCTGATGCCTGCTGCTTGCGCAGCCGCTTTCATGTCCAGTCTTAAGTATTTGCTGTCTAAAGGGCGATTCTTGTACTGACCATAGATGATGTAGCTTTCTGGCCTGAAGGCCCTCCAGTAGTCGCGCAGGTTCTGTTTGAGGCTTTCTGTAAAAAGGACATAGCGATCCTTCTGACCTTTGCCCTGCCGAACCTTGATACGGTTATGGACACCATCCAGATCCTGAACCTGAAGGGCGCTGACTTCACTGATGCGCATTCCGGTCGCGTAAGCCAAAAAAGCAGCCGCTCTGGGTTTGGGGCGTACAAAGTGCTGCAACAGGGCCAGAACTTCATCGGGGTACAGCAGGTCAGGGATTTTCTGGTCACGTTTGGGATGAGCCAACGCCATTCGGGGCAAGCGTCGCTGGAGCACTCGGCTGTACAAAAAAACTAAGGCATGGACAGCCTGGCGACAGCTGGAGTGACTTAGTTGGCGATCACGGATCAAATACAGCAGATAGGCTTGCAGCTCTTCATCGGTCAGTAAATCAGGGGAGCGGTGATAATAACGGGCCAGTTCCTTGATTTGTTGCAGGTAGGCTTGCTGGGTTTTGGGGGCGAGACCTCTCAGATCCATCTGATCAATCATCGCTTGACGAAGCGGGGTCATGATCTAATCTCCAAAGAGGTTGGAGCATTAATTATGGATCAAAATCCCGGATGCGCCACCCGCCCCGCGCAGCGGCTTAGTTCAACATTTTGTTAGTAGGCATGCGGGTTTCGCTGCTTTCAATAGCTGCCTACGTTTTCTTCTAACCTACCGGACTTTCTCAGTTTTTTCCAGAACTCAGGTCAAGTTTTCCGACAAACCGCGCATGCCGCCTATCTTGAATACTTGTGCGCACACTATTCGAGCAAGGCTATCATTAAGCCATTGATTAACATGATTTAATTTTTATTACGTTAGACATACTGTGCATGCCACTCAACAAATCGTGCATGAAATTTCTATTTGGCAGCAAATAGGCTGTTCATTCATCCAGGATAGGTTAAGCCATAGATTAAAGGCAGCAGGATGGCCGTGACCGCGCCGGTGAGGCTCATGGCAAGGGCGGCGAAGGCGCCGGTTTCTTCGCCTTCTTCCAGGGCCAGGGCGGTGCCTGCGGCGTGGGCGTTAAGGCCCAGGGTGAAACCTCGGGCTGCGGGTAGGTGAATGCCCGCTTTTTCCAGTAACCAGGGGGCCATTACGGCTCCGGCCACGCCGGTGATCATAACGAATACAGCAGCCAGTGCCGGTGAGCCGCCCAGGTCTTCCGCCAGTAGTATGGCGATGGGTGAGGTGACAGATTTAGGGGCCAGGGAAGCAAGCAGTTCCGGCCCTGCTCCTAACAACCAGGCAAAACCAAGAGTTAGTAGTACCGTGGCAAAACCACCAACCAGCAAAGCTACTAGTAGCGGCCAGAAGTAGTCTTGAATTCGTTTCAGGTGGGTATAAAGAGGAACCGCCAGGGCAACGGTAGCAGGCCCAAGAAACAACCAAATAATATCAGCAGAGGCATAGTAGGTTTCAAAATCCACGTCAAAAAGTAAGAGCAGGCTGACAACGATCAGTGTTGCCACTAGTACAGGCTGGGTCAGAAGCGTACGGGTTCGCTGATTAAGTTCCATTGCCAGTTGATAGCCCACCAGGGTAACCAGTAAGCCAAACAAGGGGTGCGAAACGATTAGGGCTAACATTAGGATTCAGCCCTCCGGGTTACTAGGCGTTGAAGTATCCAAGCGGTTAGCGGAATACTGATGACCAAAGACCCCAACAAGGCAACACTGATCGCCACGAAGCTGGAAGTAATCACCTCCCACTGGGACATGATGCCCACTGCTGGGGGAATCAACATTAGAGGGAGGTATTTGAGCAAATGGCTGCTGGTAATCTGCAAAGGCTCGGGCACTCGGCGCATCAGCAATAAAACAGCCAAAAGCAGGAGCATGCCGATTACCGGCCCAGGCAGGTTAACGCCCAGTCCTGCAATCAGGGTTCCGGCGAATTGAAAAAGTATCAGCATCAGCAGGCCAAGCATGCTCTTATCCTTTACAGTGGCAAAGAACCTATCTTAACTCATCAGTTGCTTTGCTATAATCATGCAATGAATTATCTAGCCCATCTCCACCTGGGTGGCTCCCGCCCTGAACAACTGCTCGGCAGCCTTTACGGTGATTTTGTAAAGGGGCCTTTGAAGGGCGAATTTCCTGAAGGCATTGAAAAAGCCATAGACCTGCATCGTCGTTTGGATGGTTTTACTGATCGCCACCCGCTGATCAAGCAGGCCAGAAACCGTTTTTCACCGGAGCTAGCACGCTATTCAGGCATTGTTCTGGATGTGTTTTTTGATCACTGTCTAGCGCAACATTGGGCGGATTACAGCAGCACGCCCCTGCCCCGTTTTACGCAGAAGGTTTATCATCTCTTGCTGGATCAATCTGAATTGCCGGGTCGTTTGGAGCGTGTTGCCCCTTATATGATTGCTGATGATTGGCTGGGCAGTTATCAGGAGTTCCAGGTAATTCGCAGTGCTCTGGCGGGTATTTCCAGGCGCTTGGGACAACCTGGCTTGCTGGATCACTTCTGGCCACAGCTGGAGGAGCAGTATGATTTTTTGACTCAGGATTTTCATCAGCTTTATCCTGAGTTGCAACGCTTTGCTGATCAACACCCCAGTCATCAAGAGGAGCAGTAACCTTGGCAAAACAGCATTGGATATTTGGTTATGGTAGTTTGATTTGTGCAGACAGCCGCTCACGAACTGGTGTCACGGGTGAAGCCCTGGCGGTTGAAGTGGACGGCCTGGAAAGAAGTTGGAACGTGGCCCTGGCAGATGCCGATTTAAGTGTTGTGGGGATTCGCCAGCGTCAGGGGCAGCAGGCAGGTGGCATGCTTTTCCCGGTTGAGGAAGACCAGTTACCCTTGTTTGATGCCAGGGAAAAAGAATATCTTCGTGTTGAATTGGCCAGTCAAAATATTAAAAGCCTGGGTAATGAGGCCTTGCCTGAAGGCCATTTTTGGGTGTATTTGCCACCCGAGCAAACCAGCCCCCACCCCATTGCCCAAAGCTACCTGGATGTTATTTTGCATGGCTGCTTGCAGGAAGGCGAAGCCTTTGCCCGACATTTTTTAAAGTTCACCCACGACTGGAAAGAGCGTTTGGATGATCGCCAACAACCGCTTTACCCCAGAGCCTTAAAGCCACAACAGCAGGAGCAGTGGCTGCCAAAAATCGACAGCCTGCTCACCCAGCTCAGAAGTTAAAGCGCTTTTTCCAGCCGCTCACAAAGAATTTCCAACGCCCTGACTCTGGCATAGCGTTTGTCATTGCCTTCTATAATATGCCAGGGCGCATTGGGTGTACTGGTTCTTTCCACCATATCCGCTACTGCTTGGGCATAGTCATCCCATTTTTCACGGTTACGATAGTCCTCATCGGTAATCTTGTGCTGCTTGTAGCTGATTTCTTCACGGGCTTTAAAACGTGCCAGCTGTTCATCCTTGTCGATGTGCAGCCAGTATTTCAGCAGAACAATACCGTGTTCGGTGAGTTCTTCTTCAAACTCATTGATTTCCTGATAGGCCCGTATCCATTCATCATTACGGGCATAGCCTTCAACCCGCTCAACCAATACACGACCATACCAGGTACGATCAAAAATGGTCATATGACCGGCTCTCTGCAAGTGTCGCCAGAAGCGCCACAGATAATGCCGGGCATGTTCTTCATCGGTTGGTGCAGCAATCGGAAGGACCCGATAATGGCGGGCATCCAAAGCATGGATCATTCGCCGAATCATGCCTCCCTTACCGGCCGCATCCCAGCCTTCCAGGGCCATCACTGTGCTGATTTTATTTTTATGGGCTTTACGGGCCAGTTCATTCAGGCGAGCTTGATAATCCGCTAACTTTTCCTTGTATTCCTTTTTCTCCAGGGCTTTGTTCAAATCAACAAAGTCCAACAAGGTGGTTTTATCTTTTTTGGCCGTCCAATCCACGGCTGGAGAAACCAGGGTTTTGGGATCAACATCCAGGCGTTTTTGAATCATATCCCTCAGCAAGCGACCTACGGTAAGGCTACGGTAACGCTGGTCATAGCCTTCAACCAGTATCCAGGGCGCATGACCGGTGCTGGTTTGGCGCAGAGTCTCTTCGGCCACGTCACGAAACTGATCATAAACCTTGATGTTGTTCAGGTTCTTTTTGGTCACCCGCCAGGCGGTTTTGGGATCAGCCGCCAGGTTTTTAATGCGTTCTTTGTATTGTTTTTTGCCCAGATGCAGCCAGATCTTAATCAACAAGGCCCCATCATCGACCAGCATTTTTTCCAGGGTGTTAACCCGTGATAAATAAGCTTCTTGGTCGTTATCGGTAATCTTATCCTGTAAACGATCGGCAATAGGGTCAGAATACCAGGAGCTAAAGTGAATACCGATCTTACCTTTGGGCGGCAGGGCGCGCCAATAACGCCAGAAATGTGGCCTTTCTTTTTCTTCATCAGTAGGGGTATCAAAGGCTGAGGTTTCCAGATGGCGGGGATCCATCCATTCATGCAGCAGGTTAACCATTTCGCCTTTACCTGCCCCATCAACACCTGAAATCAATAAAATAACCGGGAAATCAGCATTTAAAAGTCGCTGTTGGATTTCAATCAGTTCAACGCGCAGCTTGGCCACTTCAGTTTTGTAAGTTTCTTTGTCCAGGGTGCGTTCCAGTTCTGCTGCTTCAAACATCGCCTTATCCTTTTTATCCTGATGAGAAGATCAGGATCAGATTAACAGCAAACCAGGGGCAGTAAATAGCTGGAATCGCTTCCTTTTCACCAAAAGCTGTCAGAGATCAAATAGCTGTAGGCCTGAAGAGCAACCCAGTTAACCAGCAACATCAAGAGCACAAATTTAAAATTCAGGCGTGTAAAGGAATGGGCAGGTAAACCATAGCGCCCCTGCATGGCCAGATGAGTGCCGGATAAGGGTGAGATGGCAACACCTAAAGACCAGGTCATCAAAAACACCAAAGCAAGAAGATTAGGATCATCAACCCAGGGTGCAAAGATTCCCCCCGCCGTGGCAATGCTGATCACCGGATGAACCCCAACAGCAGAAACCAGAACCAAAACAACCAACAGCCACCAGGCTTGCCAGGGTCCAAAATAGTCCAGTTGCAGGGTAAATTCAGCAGCTTGCAGCGCAGCACCCAAGCCAGCAGCAAGAACCCCTGCCCCCATGAAAAGCAGCAGTTCACCGGACATGCTCGGCAAAGTATGTTCAATATGCTGTCTTAACCGTTTGGTAACCAGTTGTAGGCGATAACGCCAAACCAACAAAACCAGGGTAAAAATCAGAGATAAAAGAGAGACCAGTGTCAAAATAGCCAAATCTTCCCAGATGGATTGACTGACCAAGACGCTGACCGCCAGGGCAAAAGGTAGAACCAGGGCCTGAAGATGCATGGGGTAGCCTTGTGTCTCGGCTGCTTCAGTACCCGCAAGTAACCAATAACCAGCCAGAAAGAGACCTATCGCCGCAACCAGAGAGCCAACCAGCATCAGGGTCAGCAAATCAGCGCCCGGTGCACTGATCAAGACCACCCCCATGGCAGCAAAAAAAGGCGACCAGTTGGCGGCCATAGTAAAGCCACGGGTAATCACCAAAGCCTGCAAAGGGGTTAAGGGGCGCTGATTATTCAGGCGGTCGGCCATAATGATCATGGCTGAAAAGTTGATGACCGCACCAAAGGCATGTACCCCAAGCAGGGTTTTCCAAAGCGCTTTTTTACCCCTGGGGAGGGCTTCTTTAGCGGCCAGATCAGTGATGGCAACCAAGCGCAAAAAACTCACTGACAAAAGCATTGTCAAAAGCGCTTGGTTAGCTTCCCAGGCACGTCGCCACCAATGCAGGTCCACTTCCCGCCATAGCCCCCAAAAGAGCCCTGAAAATCCCAGCAAGAACATCACCAACACCTGGCCTTTTTGTAGCGAAGTCAGGCGTGAAAACAAGCGCAACGCGGCCAGCCAGGCAAAGAAACCCGCCGCCCAGGAAAGCTGCTCTAACCCCAAACTGGCCAACAAAGCTAGAAGGATCAGTGCCAGCATACTGTAACCAGTAAGGGCATCACCCTGCTGCATCAACTACTCCTCCTTTGTTCCTGAAAGCGCCCGGGTGGTGAGAAGAGCAAAAAGATCGACAAGATGAATGCCAGCAGGGCAGCGCCCAAAAAGACGCCGGTTAAACCGGACCAGGCTTCTACCGGTGCAGCCAGCAGCGGTGAAAGAAACTGCCCCATAAAAAAGACCGAAGCAAAGCCACCCATCACCCGTCCGCGATATTCTTCAGGGGCCAGGGTAAGCAGCCAGTGATTACCTGCAGGAAAGGTCATGCCCGCCCCAAAACCACTGATGAGTACAGCTATCAGCATCCAGGCATAGCTGTTCACCTGAGATGCCAAGAGATAGCCCAACGCAAAGAGCAGGAAGGCAACCGCATAAATTTGGGCATGGCTGATTCTATTTTTAATACGTCCAAACAGGAAACCGGCCAGAGCCCCGGCCAGAGTACTGGTGGCAATCACCCAGCCGGTTTCCAGGCTCTTGACTTGAAAACGCTCAACCAAAAGAAAAGGCATTTGTGCAGGCAGCAGGTAAAACAAAGCCATAGCCACAAAACCCAGCGCATAGATAGGCAGGACGCTGGCTAAAGGAAAACCGGCCAATTCAACACTTTCTGAAGATTTCTGCTTGCGCTGGGGTTCTTTGAGAAACCACCAGGCCAGAATAAAAACCACCAAGCTAAATAGATAAACCAGAAAGTTGGCACGCCAGCTCCAAAGCGCCAGCAAACCACCCAGGTTGATGAAAACAACGCCACCCAAGGCCATAAAACTACCCTGAAAGCCCATAAAGGACTGGCGTTCCTGTCCGGTGAAATAGTCACCAATGAGGGTGGTTGCGATGCCCATGATACCCGCCACACCGATACCCAGCAGGGCGCGGGTCAGTAGCATAAAGGACATGCTTTCGGCCAAGGCCCCAGCAGCGCCACCCAAGGCATAGATACACAGACTGGTGAGCAGAACCGGTAGGCGACCAAAGCGATCCGCCAACCAACCCATAAAAGGTGAAAAGAGTGCAATAAATAAAGCAGGCAGAGTAATAATCAGCTTGACCCAAACATCCGGGTAGCTGTGAAAATAGCGGCCTATATCGGGCAAGCCAGGCGTGATAATGGCACCAGCCATTACGGTCAGACTACTGGCAAGCAGCAATATTAATTTGATCTTAATCACTGAGTTGGGGTTCGTCCTTAAGGATAGAACCACTAGTCTAACTGGGTTGCAGTACCAATTAAATGCAAGTGCATCAAATCCATCCCTTTTTGTGGATGGCTTCCCAAAAGAGACTCAGGATAGAGGCTGAGTTCACCCAGTTGCCCAGTGACCAATTCCTTTCCTCTTCCCCAGTTTTCGATTTCAAACCCAAAACGCCGCCAAAAATTGCGCCTTGCTGCCAAGGGTTCCAGATCAGCAGCCTGGGGCGCTTCCAAGCGGCCAAAAATCCGTGTTGAAGCAGGCAAGACTTCGCCAAGGGTTTGTAATAAGGTGTTAATCAAAAAGGTAGACACACCCCGGCCCGATAGGGGGTTGGGTGTTTTGCTATCAACTAGCGCTTGAGTTCCACTTAGATCCAGGAGTTTGATTTCTCCACCAACCGCACTGGCAACCAGCAGTTTGGCTTGATGCACCTGATCGTCCAGACGCACGGCAAAGGTCAATTCCAATTGGTTTTTCTTACTGAGGGTTTGCAGACCCGCTTCAGCTCCAGGCACATCAACTCTGACCTGAAAACCTGATAACAGGTCCAATACACGGTTATAGTTGTTCAGCAACTGGCTTCTCCTAGTCTTGCAAGGTGACTAATGGAGAAGAATGCTAAACGGAGTCAGCGTTCGTTATCACAATTTTATGTATGCCTTTTGCAGCCGCGTGTTGCAAAAGGCTTCAAGAGGGGCACAAGCGTTGCAGATCTTCCAGAAGGCGGGCGGGCAATTGCTGACGGGCTTCCTTGGCTGCACGCAGAATGGCAAAAGAAAAACCACGAGCATCAGCATTACCATGGCTTTTCACCACACAGCCTTTTAGGCCCAGCAGGCTGCCACCATTGTAATGCACTGGGTCCATTTCTTCTTTAAGCTGTTTGAGCACAGGCCTTGCCATCAGGCTGACCAAACGCCGGTAAAGGGTTTTGGTAAAGGTGGCCTGAATTTGTTCTGATAAAAAGCTGGCCAAGCCTTCACTGGTTTTCAGGGCAACATTACCCACAAAACCATCACAAACCACCAGATCCACATCACCTTTGAAGATCTCATCACCTTCCAGGTAACCGATATAATTCAGGCCTGCACTCTGTTCAATCAGGTGGGCAGCCAGTTTGACCTGGGAGTTACCTTTGATGGCTTCGCGTCCGACATTAAGCAAACCGACTCGCGGGTTTTCCAAACCATCCACCGCTTTGACCATGGCCGACCCCATAATCGCAAACTGCAACAGATGCTCGGCCTGGCAGTCGACATTGGCACCCAGATCCAGTACATAGCTATGCCCCTTACGGGTGGGAATGGCACTACTAATAGCTGGACGTTCAATACCCGGCTGCATACCCAAGTAATGACGGCCAATCAGCATTAAGGCACCGGTGTTCCCGGCACTGACACAGGCATGGCAACGCTGTTCAGCAACCAGTTGGGTCGCCAAATGCATGGAGGATTGTTTTTTGCTGCGCAAAGCCGAAGTAGGCACTTCATCCATTTGAATGGAGTCACGGCTGGGCAATAACGAAATGCGATTCGCAAATTCGTGGGTGAGATGATGCTGTGACAGAAGGGAAGTGAGTAGTGGTTTATCGCCAACTAGTGTCACTTTCAGCTGTGAGTCAGCAGCCAGTGCCAAGATAGCACCAGCCACATTGGTACGGGGACCGGAATCCCCGCCCATGGCATCTATAGCAAGATCAACCTGCACAGAAAGTCTCCTGTACAGGCAAAAGCTTACTCGTCGCCTTTGTTGATAACTTTCTTGCCACGGTAAAAGCCTTCAGCCGTGACGTGGTGACGACGATGCACTTCACCGGTAGCTTCATCAACGGACAGGGCTGGAGCGCTCAGGGCATCGTGTGAACGACGCATGTCACGCTTGGAACGGGTTTTACGATTCTGTTGAACAGCCATGGTTTACTCCTGGGTTTTCAAAACTTAATTGATCAATTCACTGCTTTTTTTTCAGGGATTCTTTCAAATCCGCCAAAGCACTGAACGGGTTATTTTCTGTTTCAGCAGGCTCTTCAGCCGACTGGTCTTGTTCAAGCGGCTGCAGCTGGCACTCATCTTCAGGGTGATAAGCAACCAATGGCAAGGCCAGAAGAAACTCATCTTCAATTACCGAAAGCAAGGCCAGACGCTCTTTCTCAATAAAAACCGGCTCATGCGTTTTCGGTAAATTGCTTGCAGCTTCTTCACTGATCACCAATCCCCAAAGGAAATGGTTATCCAGAAGCTGTTTGCTTGGCCCCAGGCATCTCTGGCATTCCAGAGTAACCTCGCCTTTCAGATGACCTTCAACCTGGAGCAACCTTTGGCTTCCATAGCTGAATTTCAGCTGAATGCGAAAACTGCCCTGCTTGTCCAGCAACAAGTCCTGCGCTCTCTGCATGGATTCAAGCGGCAGCTCAAAACTGATTTCTCGTTCAGCCGCACATAACTTGTAAGGATCCAGGGGTTCTTGCAGGTATTCTTTTGCCATAAAATTCAAGCGCGCAATAATAGAGGGACAGGGCGTCCGTGTCAAAGCCGTTTTTACTTGCCGGTCTTTGTAAGGAGCGCCATTCTAGTGGTTTAAACTCAGCAAGTCACCCATTTCAGAGAGGAATTTTCATGCCCGAACTGCTTCTGGCATCCAGCTCGCCCTATCGCCGTCAATTACTGGAAAAACTGGGCCTGCCATTTCATACCGCCAGCCCGGATATTGACGAAAGCCCTCAAGCGGATGAAACACCCAGCCAACTGGTTGAACGCCTGGCTATCAGCAAGGCCAAGGCCCTGGCTGGCAGCCATCCTGACAAGCTCATTATTGGCTCTGATCAAGTCTGCAGCCATCAAGGCCAGCTACTTGGCAAGCCTGGCAGCCGGGATGGTGCCATCCAGCAGTTGATGCAGCTACAGGGCCAGCCAGTCTCTTTTTATACGGGGCTTTGCCTGTATAACGCGACCACTGAAGCCACTCATTCATTGGTTGATCTTTTCAGTGTTGAGTTCCGCTCACTAAGCGAACAACAAATTTGTAACTATGTGGATCGGGAAAGCCCGCTGGATTGTGCTGGCAGCTTCAAATCCGAAGGTCTAGGCATCGCCCTCTTCAAACGTCTTGAAGGCGATGACCCTAACAGCCTGGTAGGCTTACCCCTGATTCGGCTAGTTGAACTTTTAAAAGCCGAAGGGGTGGACCCACTTAATTTTGGAGCCGCGGAGCCATCAACTCAACCAAAGCCGCTTTAAAAGCCGTACCCAGGCGTCTTTCTAGGCGCTCCCAGGGACTAGGCTCAGGAGTGTAGTTCACACTGCGCTCCACACCCAAATCGGCTTGCAAGCTATACAAGGAGCCCAATTCATCAATCAGGCCCAACTCCAGAGCCAGTTCACCCGACCAGACCAAGCCTGAAAAGATTTTGGGGTCATCTGCCAAGCGGTCCCCTCTTCCTTCTTTAACCCGGGCAATAAATTGCTGATGAATGGAATCCAATACGCCCTGCCAAAATTCACTTTGTTCTTCATCAATATCTGAAAAGGGGTCCAAAAAGGCTTTGTTTTCACCCGAAGTAAACACCCGGCGCTCAATACCCAAGCGTTCAATGGCTTCCTTAAACGCAAAGCCACCGGATACCACGCCTATAGAACCCAGCAAGCTGGCCTGATCGGCAATCAGGTGGTCCGCGGCCACAGCAACATAGTAGCCACCTGATGCGCCCAAATCTTCAATAACGGCATAAACCGGCATTTCGGGGTGCTGCTCCCGCAGTTTACGGATACCTTCGTAAATTTGACCGGCCTGAACCGGGCTACCGCCAGGACTGTTAATTCTCAGAGCAACAGCCTGGGCACCTGATGAGCTGAAGGCTCGTTGAGCACCTCGCAAAACTCTTTCCGCATTGGCACGCCCTTCAGAGGACAAGGCCCCTTTGATTTCCACAACAGCCAGGTGAGGAGTATCTGTCGGCTTGGCTTCATCGGATAGGCTCAACAACTCTCGGCCCGATCCAAAAACCAGCACCACGATAACCAACGTCACCAACAGCCTGAACATGCCACCAATAAAGCGCCCCCGGCGAGCCCGTTTTTGCTCCAACAGCACTTCCTTCGCCCAAGCCTGCATCCATTTTTCTGGCGGGGCTTCTTCTGCATTTTTTTTGCTCATTTTCTTGATT
This sequence comes from Marinospirillum celere, assembly GCF_900112235.1. GTDB lineage: Bacteria > Pseudomonadota > Gammaproteobacteria > Pseudomonadales > Halomonadaceae > Marinospirillum > Marinospirillum celere. Next base: position 13,116 of record NZ_FOLH01000010.1, read on the forward strand.
GCCTCACCATCAACCGGTTGAGCCTGACTGGTCCAGGGGTCTTTGGCTGTTGTTTGCTTATCGTCGTCACTCATATTGTGAATTCCAGTTTTTCATCAGTGTTTGAACATTTTTCCAGTTGGCATCAGGCAGGGCTTCGACACTGATCGGCTTACCCTTAACCGGATCTTTAAAAACCAAACGCCTGGCATGCAAAAACATCCGCTTGCAGCCTTTTTGTTGAAAAGCCTGATTGATGGCTTCATTGCCATATTTCGGATCACCAACCAAAGGAAAACCAGCATGCCGGGCATGCACGCGAATCTGGTGGGTGCGCCCGGTAACAGGCTCTGCTTCCACCAGGGTAAAGCCTTCAATTTTCTTCAGCACCCGAAAACGGGTTAGCGCCTGCTTACCTTCACCCTCGGCAGCAATGCGCATTAAACGTTCCCCAGACGGAGAAGAGGCACGGTCAATAGGGGCATCCACTTGGCGCAGCCCTACGGGCCAGTTGCCGACCACCCAAGCCTGATAAAACTTACCCATGCTTTTATTTTTTAGCTGGGTTTGCAACTCATTCAAAACCTGGCGGGATTTGCCCAGCAGAATACAGCCCGAAGTATCCTTATCCAGACGATGGACCAGTTCCAGGTGCTCCAGTTCCGGTCTGACTTGACGCAGGGCTTCAATCAAACCCACTCTCACCCCGCTGCCACCATGGACTGCCAAGCCAGCTGGCTTGTTCAAAACCAGCACGCTGGCATTTTCAAAACAGATAGCCTCGCCCAGCAATAAACTGCGTAAGCTGTCTCCCACCGGCGTATCTGTTGCCTTCTGGCTCATCCGGATAGGTGGCACTCGAACCAAATCCTGAAGCTGCAAGCGTGTATCCGCCTTGGCGCGCTTTTTATTGATTCGCACTTCACCCTTGCGAATGATGCGATAAACCAGGGTGCGGGGCACGCCCTTTAATTGATTGATCAGAAAGTTATCCAACCGCTGACCGACCGCATTCTGACCGACTTCAAGATGCTGCACCTGAGCTCTAGGCGCTTCCGGGGATGTTTTTGACATAGAAACCAAGTAATCACTTATGCAAAGGAAGCCGCTATTATGCTTGAGCAACAGCAGTAATTACTAACCCTCACTTTTAATGGTTTAGCTAATTGTCGAATTTAGCAGCAGCTGTTATGATTGGGGAGCGCGTAAAAGGGCAAGTCCCTCATGGAGCGCCTGCACCCACACTTTTCGCAGTTTTAACGGTGGGCAACACGCAGGCCAGCGCAAAACGAATTTTTATCAGCGCCTGATGTCTATCAGGCAGAAGAAACCCGCGGCCAAGGCGCGCGAGTTGTGACAACTTATTTTTACTTGTACTGACCGGCTAACGCCCTCCGTTTTTGTGAGCTTGGAATTTCTAGGCTGAAGCTGCTGATTTGTGACAACAGACTTCAGTAACACACGCTCAACACACACGAGCAGAAGCACGAAATGGAGACCTGACTGGTAGCGGCCTTAAAGCCCCTGCCGGTTTTGCTGTGTGGTACAAAGAGACTTAATACCAACAACCCGCCATGCCTGGGCTGCCTGAACTTTTGGAAGCCCCATGAAACGTATGCTTATCAATGCAACCCAGCCGGAAGAACGCCGGGTTGCGCTTGTTGACGGACAAAGACTCTACGACCTGGATATTGAATCCGGTTCCCGCGAATCCAAAAAAGCCAACATTTATCGTGGACGCATTACTCGCGTCGAACCCAGCCTGGAAGCCGCTTTTGTTGACTTTGGCGCTGAACGCCATGGTTTCCTGCCTTTAAAAGAAATCGGTCGTGAATACTTCGTCAAAAATCCTGGCGATGGTCGCAACGGCATACGTGATCTGGTTAAAGAAGGCACTGAAGTCATTGTTCAGGTCGACAAAGAAGAACGCGGTAACAAGGGCGCTGCCCTAACCACCTATGTCAGCCTGGCGGGTCGTTATCTAGTACTGATGCCGAACAACTCTCGGGCCGGTGGCATTTCACGCCGCATTGAAGGTGAAGAAAGAGCCGCCCTGAAAGAAGCCATGAGTGGACTAAATGTTCCCAATGGCATGGGCGTGATTGTTCGTACCGCTGGCATTGGCCGTTCCAGTGAAGAGCTGCAATGGGACCTGGATTACCTGATTAAAGTCTGGGAAGCCGTTAACAAGGCCGCCGTTGAAAAGCCCGCACCCTTTTTAATCTATCGTGAATCCAACGTCATCATCCGGGCGCTTCGTGATTATCTGCGCCAGGATATCGGTGAAGTACTCATCGATAGTAAAGAGGTCTATGATCTGGCTCAGGGCTTTATCCAGCAGGTCATGCCTTCTTACCAAAGCAAGATCAAATTTTACCAAGATGACGTTCCCCTGTTCTCTCGCTTCCAGATAGAAAGCCAGATAGAAACGGCTTTCCAGCGTGAAGTGAAGCTGCCTTCCGGCGGCTCTATCGTCATCGACCACACAGAAGCTCTGGTTTCCATCGATATCAACTCGGCCCGCGCAACACGCGGCGGCGATATTGAAGAAACGGCCCTGCAAACCAATCTTGAAGCAGCGGATGAAATTGCCCGTCAACTGCGCCTGCGTGATATCGGCGGCCTGATTGTCATCGACTTTATCGACATGAGCCCCGTCCGCAATCAAAGAGAAGTTGAAAATCGCATGCGCGATGCCCTAAAAATTGACCGGGCTCGTGTGCAAATTGGCCGCATTTCCCGTTTTGGTCTGCTGGAAATGTCGCGTCAGCGCCTGCGTCCATCTCTGGGCGAAACCAGCGGCGTGGTCTGCCCCCGCTGCGATGGCCAGGGCACTATCCGTGATGTTAAATCTCTGGCCCTTTCGATCCTTCGCCTGATCGAAGAAGAAGCCATGAAGGACAACACCGCCCAGATACGTGCCATCCTGCCGGTTTCTGTTGCCACCTTCCTGCTCAACGAAAAGCGTTCAGCTCTGCATGACATTGAAAAGCGTCAGCAGGTAGAAGCCCTGGTACTTCCCAATCCTGAGATGCACACCCCGCACTATGAAGTATTGCGGATGCGTAGCGATGACCTGGATGAAACCGAAACCGATGCCAGTTATGAACTGGATATGCAGGTTAGTAACGACAAGGAAGCACCCAGCGAAGGTGCCAAAGCGACCGGCTTTGCCGAAGCTGCTGTGCAGAATGTTATCCCTCATGCTCCTGCCCCGACCAGCGCACCCGAGCCCACTGCCAAAACCAGCAGCCCGGCCAGCAGTAGCAGCGCTTCCCAGGAAAGCTTCTTTACCCGCCTAGCCAACTTTTTCAGTGGCCTCTTTGCCAGTGATGATGCCAGCAAAGCCAACAAAAAAGCGACAGGCAATAAAGGAAAAGCAACGGATTCGAAAACGGCGACCAATAAAACCGATGACAATCGCAACAATAACCGTGGCGAGCAACGCAATAACCGCAATCGTCCGGAAAACCGCCGTAATCGTCGCAGCAACAACGATAACCGCCGCTCTAACTCCAATGCTCCAGCGGGTAACAACAACCGCCGTGAAGACTCCAAGCCTGCCAAACCCGCTGCAGAACAGCGTCCGGCAGCAAAAAACCAGGAAGCCAGCAATCAACCTCAGGCCGCTGCTGCTCGTCAAGAAGCTGCACCTGCGCCTCGTAAGGAAGATACCGGCCCTGCCAAGCCTTCACGCAACAATCCACGCAGCAGAAGGCGTAACAAAACCTTAACTGGCGATGCAACAACACCGCCCAACTTTGAAGAAATGAAAAAGGACTTGCTGCCAGAAGTTGAGCCAACCACGCCTGAAAATGCAGGCCCTATTGTTGAGGCCGCCAAAGCCAGCCTGAAACAGCAAGAGGAAAAACCTCAAGCTGAAGCCGAAAAGCCTGCTACACCTGCAGAGCAAGAACCGGTGAAAACCAGCAAGGCTGCCAATGAAGCAGCGGCTAAGTCTGAGACTGTAAAAACAGCTGAAACCGAACAGGCAAAGCAACAGCCTGTGACTGCCGAAAAGCCTGAAGCTCAAGAGGAGCCTAAGGCTTCTGAAGAACCCAAGGCTGCGGAAGAGCCCAAGAAAGAACTAAAGGAAGAGGCGTCTCAGCAAGCAGCTGAACCCAAGGCGACTGAAGCTAAAGCAGAGCCTCAGGAAAGGGTTACAGAATCTCAGACCACTGAGGAAGTAGCACCTCAGGCTGAGGAAGCAACACCAGCACCCGTTGCAAATCAAGCGCCTGCAGAACCTGAGCCTGTGAAAAAACCGGTGAATCTTGCTGAAGTGACCGAGTTAACCGCCGAGGAAGTACCACCTATTAATGGCCGCGCTCCCAACGACCCTCGGGAAGTCAAACGCCGCCAGAAGATTCTGGAGGAGCGTCGTCAAGAAGCAGCTAAAGAACAAGCAGGCATGCAGGAAAGCGAAACCAACTCTTGATCTTAAAGGCCTGACAATAAAAAACCCGCCTAGGCGGGTTTTTTATTGCTTGCCGATTGAGGCTAGTCTTTCTTAGGCAGCAACTCAGCCTTGAGTACATCAGGAATTTTAACCTGAACAAAGCTGCCCGGTGCTGCTTCCAAAACGTCCAGCTTGCCCTCTTCAGGCTTACGCGCAGGCACTTGGTTTTCTGGATCAGCATACTTGTTTTCTACCATCCATTCCTGCCACAAAGGCCACCAGGAGCCTTCGTTTTTCTCTGCACCAGCAAACCAGGCATCCGGCGTTTCTGCCAGTTTGTCATTGGTCCAGTAACCATACTTGGTTTTGGTTGGAGGGTTAACGATACCGGCAATATGCCCGGATCCGGAAAGCACAAACTTAACAGGGCCTGAATGAACCAGTGCACCCTTGTAGGTGGATTTCCATTGGGCAATATGGTCTTGAATGGCTGAGACAAAGAAAGCAGGTGTTTTAATTTTGCTCAGATCAATCTTCACCCCTTCCACTTCAATACCACCCGGCTCAATCAGCTTGTTTTTCTGGTACATATTGCGCAAGTAGAATTTGTGCATAGCGGCGGGCATATTAGTGCCATCCGTGTTCCAGTAAAGCAGATCAAAGGCAGCAGGACGCTCACCCTTCAGATAGTTGTTAATGAAGAAGGACCAGAAGAGGTCATTTTCACGCAACAGGTTAAAACTGAAGGCCATGGCGCGGCCATCCAGATAACCGGTTCTATCCAACTGCTTTTCTATGCCTCTCAAGCTGGCCTCATTGATAAAGACACTGATTTCGCCTGGCTCAGAGAAATCTTGCAGGGTTGCCATATAGGTAACTGATTTAACACGCTTCTGCTGTTTCTTGGCAGTCAGCCAAGCCAGGGTTGAAGCGGTCAGAGTGCCACCAATACAGTAAGAAAGCAGATTGACATCTGGCTCACCTGTCTGCTCTTTAACAGCATCCATAGCTGCTAGCGGCCCTTCTTTCATATACTCACCCCAGCCATAATCTCTCATGCTGGGGCCAGGGTTGGCCCAGGAAATAATAAAAACGGTATGCCCTTGATCCGTTAGCCATTTGACTAAGGAATTACTTTCCCGCAAATCCAGGATGTAATACTTGTTGATCCAGGGTGGCACAACCAGCAAGGGTGTCTTGAACTGTTTTTCAGTCGTCGGACTATACTGGATCAGCTGAATCAGGCGGTTTTGATAAACCACTTTACCTGGAGTGGTAGCAACATTTTCACCCAGTTTGAAAGCCGATCTGTCAGTCATGGTGACATTCAGGCCTTCAGCGCTTTCTTTCAGGTCACGCGTCAGCTGTTCCATACCACGCAAGAGGTTTTGACCACGCGTTGCCAAAGTGCGCCGCATCACTTCCGGGTTGGTAAAAATCGAGTTGGAGGGCGACAAGGCGCTCACATATTGACGTGCATAAAAATCCAGCTGCTGACGTACGTGTTCGTTGAGTCCTTCAACACCATGGACAATATTTAGAATACAACGGGCATAAAGCAGATAAGACTGCTTGATGAAGTTGTAAACTAGGTTATCCGTCCATTCGGGATCACTGAAGCGGCGATCATCTTTAGCAGGCTCAATCACCGCTTCAACATCCTGTTCACCCAGGAGTTCTCGAGCAGTGTTTTGCCAAAGCTGCATTTGCCCCTGCATCAGACTCATCTGTTCATCAAACAGAATCATGGGGTTCTGGGCGAGCTGTTCTCCCAACTTCTGAAAATTTTCGCCCATATCGGCAAAAACGGAAGCTGAAGAGTCACTCATACCGTTTTCGCCACGGCTCATAAGCTGCTCAATGACCGCTTGATAGCGCTCATTGGCCTTGGTCATCCATTCAAACATTTCAGCCGGGTCATAGTGACCCTGTAACTGATCTTTGGCTTCTTCGGACATCAAAGATCTCCTGCTAGGCACAGACAAAAAAGGGGCTTTAAAGCCCCTTTAACCCTTTTGCTACAGCCCGGGCACCTTACTTGCTTGCACTACCAGAAGCAGGTTTGGATGCAGCTTTGGCTGCAGGCTTGGCTTCTTCGCCAGCTGACTTGTTGAATGCCTGAGAGCGTGACTCTTCCAGGATTTTTTCAACTTCTGCTTTGAATTCCATGCTCATGTCAGCCATGGTTTTGGCGTCTTCAAGTACTTTTTTGCTCAGAGTGCTCATCATTTCAGCTTGAGAAGCACTGTAGTCACGAACGGTGTCAGCGTCTTTAACTTCGGTAGCGCTCTTCATTTGTGACAGACCCATGTGGCTGTAAGCTTTCAAAGCTTCCAGTTGGAAGTCAGTCATTTTTTCCATGTTTTCAACCAGCAGCGCATTGATTTTACGCATAGGGTTATACATGTTTTTAGTTTGCTCTGCGAAAGCATTCATCATTTTGTCTTGCATTGCTTTATCTTGCATCATGGTTAAGTACTCCACTTTCATGTTTTGGTAAAGGGGCGGTCCCCAAAATTTATTTTAAAAGGCAATCGGCCTTTAAAGCTAAAACAGCCTCTTAAAGCTTTTTTATTATTCTTAAAACTACTAAACCTAAATGGCAATTAGGTGACACAGGCATAAAACTTATTTGCCTGTAGAGCTTTGACCATAGCTTGCCATCAGGTCCATCATCATCTTCTGGTAACTGCTTACTGAATCAAAGCCTTGAGAAACAAAGGGTGAGAACAGGGAAAGTGGGTCGTAGCCTTCAGCACCGGCTTCCATCTGCTCCCTGATCTTATTCATTAGCTCTTCCTGAAAAGGCTGAACATCTGGCAATCCCATGGCCTTACGAAATTCTTCTGGTGTCATTTCCAGTTCAATATTGACTTTCACGGACTCCCCCTCTTTGGTTCGTGAAGTGTCTATCTATTACTTTAACTAGCTTTACCCCTATAACGCAACTGCGAAACGAGCTCTTTTAATTGATTTTTATTTAAAAATTAAAAAACCACAAAAACCTGTCACTAAACAGGAAGATCAACTAGTAAGACTAGCCTGTTTCCTGACAAATGCCAGGAAACAGGAGAAAAAAATTACTCTGCACTGGCAGGAATGATTGGAGTACCGGTTTCAACACCTGCATTTTGACCCCGATGACGCAGCAGGTGGTCCAACAAAACCAAGGCCAACATAGCTTCGGCTATGGGAGTTGCACGAATACCAACACAGGGGTCATGACGACCTGTGGTGATAACTTCGCAAGGCTCGCCAAACCTGTCTATACTGCGTCCTGGCAGGTGCAGGCTGGATGTTGGTTTGAGTGCGATGCCCACTTCGATGCGCTGGCCACTGGAGATGCCACCCAGCACACCACCGGCATGATTACTCAAAAAACCTTCCGGGGTAATTTCATCCCGATGCTCAGTGCCTTTTTGTTCAACGCATGCAAAACCTGCCCCTATTTCCACACCTTTTACCGCGTTAATCGACATCATGGCATGAGCAATGTCTGCATCCAGGCGATCAAAAATGGGTTCACCCAGCCCTGGAGGCACGCCATCAGCAACAATTTGGATGCGCGCTCCTATAGAATTGCCTTCCTTACGCAGGGCTTTCATATAGGCTTCCATCTCGGGCACCTTGGCCGGGTCAGGGCAGAAGAAGGGGTTAGCCTCTACCTGTTCCCAATCCAGCGTCTCAGCTTTGATAGGACCCAACTGGGAGAGATAACCCCGAACCTGAATGCCCAGGGTTTCTTTCAGGTATTTTTTGGCAACCGCACCGGCAGCAACCCGCATGGCTGTTTCTCTGGCCGAGCTGCGCCCCCCACCCCGATAATCACGAATACCGTATTTTTGCTGATAGGTGTAATCAGCATGGGCAGGCCGGAACTGGTCTTTAATCTTGCCGTAATCTTTAGAACGCTGATCGGTGTTTTCAATTAACAGGCCAATGGGCGTACCTGTGGTCTTGCCTTCAAAGACACCGGAAAGAATTCTGACCTGGTCGGCTTCGCGGCGCTGAGTGGCGTATTGGCTGGTTCCTGGCTTGCGTCTGTCGAGATCTTTCTGCAGATCCTCTTCACTCAATTCAATTCCTGGTGGACAGCCATCAATAATGGCACCCAGGGCCTGACCGTGGCTTTCACCAAAGGTGGTCACTGTAAAGAGTTTTCCAAAAGTATTACCGGACATGATTTTTCACTTATGCTCAATGAATATTAGGAAGAAGCTGCTGAATCAAATTCAGCTTGGTATTGATCCAGCTGCTCTGCGGTAAGCACAAAAACCCCTCTGGCCTGGGATTCAAATTCGACCCAGAGGAAAGGCACTGCGGGGAAGAGTGCTTGTAAATGTTCTTCGCTGTTACCCACCTCAACGACAAGAAGGCCCCCATCCTTGAGATGCTGCCGAGCTTCGGCCAAAATAACTCGAACCAGTGATAAGCCATCTTCACCAGCGGCAAGAGCCAATTCAGGCTCCTGGCGATACTCATCCGGCATCAGGGATAGATCCGTCGCATCAACATAGGGCGGGTTGGTGACAATCAGATCAAATTTCTCGCCCTGCAAATTGGCAAAGAGATCTGAGTTATTGGTAAACACCCTGTCTTGCAGGTGATGGCGAGTGATATTTTCTTCTGCCACTTCCAGGGCATCTTCTGAAATATCACTTAAAATCACCTGGGCCGTTGGAAAAGCATAGGCGCAGGCAATCCCTATGCAACCACTCCCGGTACAAAGATCTAGCAGGCGTTTAGGTGGCTGATCTTCACTAATCCAGGGAGAAAAGCTATTCTCTATCAATTCAGCAATTGGCGAACGGGGGATCAGCACCCTGGGGTCCACTTTGAAGGGAAGGCCGGCAAACCAGCTTTCACCCAACAAGTAGGGTAAAGGGGTGTGCTCTTCACAGCGGCGGCGGATTAATTCCAACAGTTTTTCTCTTTCCAATTGGGTTAAACGGGCATCCAATAACCGTTGGTCGGTATCCCAAGGCAGATGAAGGCTACCCAATACCAGGTGCAGGGCTTCATCCCAGGCATTGTCAGTGCCATGACCATAGTAGAGGTTATGTCGGTTAAACTGGGTCAAGGCCCAGCGAATAAAGTCACGCAGGGTTTGTAATTCCTGCACCAAAGAAGTAGTGGACTGACTCATGGGACTCGCTTTTCCTGAATCGGCTGAATGAATTCTTCAAGTCTAACAAAACACCAACCTGAAGGCTGCAAAACTTCATGGCAGAAGCAGGTTTAAGGAGTCTAAGTGTCTTCGTCGGATGATCAACCGGATGATCTCAATCTTTTCCGGGAGTTGATGAAAGGAGTTCAGCCTCTTCGCCATGACAAAAAGGCTGATTTAAGTAAGGCGCCCAGTCGTAGAGACCGGGAACAGCAAGCTTTGAGGCGTCAGGCCGCTGAAACAGAAAGCGTCAGCCAGCTTGAAGATGGCCTGTCTGATGGCCAGGTTGCTCCGGTCAACCCAGGGGACAGCCTAGCTTTTCATCTGCCCGATCTGCCTCAGCGCACTTTTCAATCCCTGAAAAAGGGACGGATCAGCTGGCAGGAAGGCTTGGATCTGCATGGCTATACCATTGAAGCGGCCCGCACCCAGTTGACCAGCTTTGTCCGTGATGGCCGCGCTCGAGGCTATCGCTGCTTGTTGCTGATTCATGGCAAGGCCTACAATCGTGAAGGTGAAGTGCCCAGCATCAAATCCCATGTCAATGCCTGGCTGAAACAGATGCCGGAAGTGCTGGCTTTTGTTTCAGCACTTCCAGCGGACGGTGGTACAGGGGCGGTTTATATCCTGCTTCGCACCCGACAGAAAAGTTAATAACCGCTTTCAGGACGAACCAGCCCTTCCGGTTCCCCGCCTGCTTCAAACTTTTTCAAGCTAGCCACCACCTGCTTAACGGCTGGTTCGGGCAGGGTGGCTGCTGCCATGTGAGGCGTCACAAACACCTTAGGGTGCTGCCAATAGGGATGATCGGCTGGTAAGGGTTCCTCATGAAAGACATCCAAGGCTGCAAAACGCAGGTGGCCACTTTCCAACAAATCCAGCAAGTCTTCATCAACCACCTGAACACCGCGGGCCACATTAACCAAGGAGGCTCCTTTGGGTAGCCTGCTCAAAAGCTCACCATTGAGTAGCCCTTGAGTTTGAGGTGTGTTGGGTAAAAGGCTGATAAGCACATCCGACTGGCTAACCAGTTGTTTTAAGCCTTCGTCACCGGTAAAAACGTCCACGCCATCCAGCTCAATCGCACTTCGCTTCCAGCCACTCACCGGGTATCCATAGGAAGCCAGGGTTTTCGCAACCTGCTGCCCCAGTGCACCCAGTCCCAGAATCCCTAAACGCATTTGATGACGCATGCGTGCAGTGTGCTCTTGCCAGCGATTTTGGCGCTGCTGCTCTAGGTAGGTATCAAAATCTCTTTGTACCGTTAAAGTGGCCCAAAGGATATATTCAACCATTTGGTCGGCCATGCCTGCATCCAACAAACGTACCAGGGGAACCTCTGGTGACAAGTCATCGCGACGAACAAAGGCATCCACACCCGCACCCAAAGCAAACACAGCTTCCAGGTTAGTAAACTTTGCAAACAGGTCTTTGGGTGGACTCCAGGCTGCGACCCAGCGAATTTGGCTGGCATCATAATCATCATCCGCAGTAACCACCTGAAGATCTGGATACTCTTGAGCAAAGTAATCCAGCCAGAGCTGCTGATCGGGTTCTATGTGCAGATAAAGCATGCAACCTTCTCCTTAGAAAATGTATTATCTCTTTACACTAACCAATAGACAGCCAAAAATCCAAGTTCACCTGAACAAGATGTCTTCAATTTGTGTTACCTTGATAAATCATTAATTACTGAGCAAAGGTTCCGGGTCAAAATGAAACTTCAGGACTTACGACAATTCGAACAATTTTCACAGCTTTCTGAAGAACACCTCATCCTTATCAAACCTCTACTCAAGGTCAAGCGTTGTCAGCAGGCCGGTGAACTTATCCTGCCCAGGGGCTACGAGAAGGACCGGGAATTTTTTCTAATCAAAGGACGCATCCAGCTAATTGCAGCGGATGGTCAACAGCAAGAAATCGAAGCAGACACCCCCGCAGCCCGCTTGAGTATTGCCCGTTTAAGACCCAGTCTTTACGAAGTGGTCAGTGCCAGCGCTTGTGAACTTCTAGTCATTCCAGGTCGCTCTTTACGCCAACAGGTTGAAGCAGCCACCATTGACCAGGAAAGCAACCCGAACTTTTCTGAAGCAGCCAGCCGCTACTACCGCAGAATTAAAACAGCACTTGAAAATGGTAACTTCACTCTACCCAGTTTACCCAGTGTCGCCTTGAAGGTTCGTGAGGAACTACAGCGTGAAGAGCCTGAAGTTAAAAAGCTGGAAAAGCTGCTTAGTCGTGATCCTTCAATTCTTGCCAAGCTCCTGGCAGCGGCTAATAGCCCTCTCTACCGCCGTGGCAGCCCCTGCAAAACCAGCAGTGAGGCCATCATGCGCCTGGGTCTGGATACCACCTCTGAGTTAGTCATGCTCTTCTCCCTGCGCCATCTCTTCAAGGCTGAAAATGCTTGGGTTAAACAGCGTATGCAGGAAACTTGGTCACAGGGTGTCAGAGTGGGTGCCATTGCCCAAATGCTAACCCTGCATCACCCTCAACTCTCGGCTGATCAAGCACTGGTAGCTGGCTTACTACATAACATTGGTGAACTGGCGATTCTGCGCTTTATTGATCAGGATGAAACCCCGGACCCTGAAGAGCTGGAAGGTGTATTGGAAGAACTGATGCCGGAAGCAGGTGTTTTACTGCTCAAATACTGGAACTTTGATCCGCAAATTATTGAGCTGGTTGCACACTTGAACAGCTGGCAGAGAGTGACAGCAGGTGAAGAAGCAAGCTTGGAAGACCTCATCCGTATTTCTCGACTGCACAGCTTTATTGGCACTGAAAACCAATACCGCTACCCCAGACTTGACGAAGTACCAGCTTTCCAGAAGCTTGCTGACAAAGGACTAACCCCGGATTTTAGCCTGACCCTAATAGAGGATGCCAAAGATCAGGTCGAAGAAATCCAGGAAATGTTTGGTCTTTAACACCAAAGACCTTTATTCCCTGAAGCAGACCTCAACAACAAAGTCGCCACTTTCCACATGAAAAGGCAGTAGAATCTTAGGGCCATAGACGCTGTGCAGTACCTGATGGCCTTTTCCTACAAAGGTTACCGGCTGGGACAGATAAAAGTCATAGCCTTCTTCTGACAGTATCTTCTTAGCACCACCTGATACGATGTTAGTAACCTCACCCACCAGGTCGCGGACAGTGCCATCTATCTTTTCCGGGCGCTCGCCCAGCATTCTTTCAACCAAATCCAAAGCCACTGACTCTGAAAAGGTAATCGCCAGTGAACCAGCGGTCTGCTCACCCATAAGATCAATAAAGCCAGTTACTACACCGCGGGCAATATTGTCATCCTTGAGCACGGGTTTGCCAACTTGCGGCTGCATATTCGCCATAGTACGCAGTACATTCATCATGGCATGTAAGAAAGGATTGATAAAGTCTGCCCGCATAGCTCCTGCCTTAAAATATAAAGAAAACTTTAAAAGACAAGCTTACAGTAAAGAAACATCAAAAGGGAGAGATGCCAAGCAAAATACTCCCACCTCAGACAAACTTTACGTTTACGTAAACTTCCACTAATGCTATTTTTAAACTCTTAGTGCAACTATCCTGTGATTCTCCCAGCAGGTTGGTTAAGCTTCAAATAAGAATACCTTGGAAAGAACAATAACCAGGAGGCCTATCCATGTCCCAACCCCTCTGGCAACCCAGCCCTTCACAAATTGAAGCCAGCCAGCTTAAACGCTTCATGAAAAGTGTTAACCAGCGCTACCAAACACAGCTTGAAACCTACCAACAGCTTTACCAATGGAGTGTAGAAAACAATCAGGAATTCTGGGAGCTGGTTTGGGAATTTTCCGAAGTCGTTGCTTCTGACCAGGGCAGCCGGGTGCTGGACAACCCCGACAAGATGCCTGGTGCCCGCTGGTTTCCTGAAGCACGGCTGAATTTTGCGGAGAACCTGCTGCGCTTTCGAGATGACCGCCAGGCAGTGGTATCTCTGCGTGAAGATGGGCAGCGCACCTCCCTGACCCATGCCGAACTCTATGATCAGGTCGCTCAGATTGCCCTGGCCCTGGAAAAAATGGGGGTGGGTCCTGGAGATAGAGTCGCCGGTTTTGTACCCAACTGCCACTATGCCCTGATTGCCATGCTGGCTGCGACCAGCCTGGGTGCCATCTGGTCCTCCTGCTCACCAGACTTTGGATTTAACGGCGTGCTGGATCGCTTTGGACAGATTGAGCCTAAAGTCCTTTTTGCTACGGATGGCTACCTCTATAACGGCAAGCGCATTAACAGCCTGCCGCAGGTAGCGGAAATTGCTGAAGCCCTGGACGGGCTGGAACAGGTGGTGGTTTTCCCCTATCTGAATGCTCATCCTGAAATTACCTCGGTGAGTAAAGCCAGCCTCTGGGATGATTTTCGCATTCCTGATGCCAAAGAAATCGACTTTGCCGAACTGCCCTTTGATCATCCGCTTTACATCATGTACTCCTCCGGCACCACGGGGGTGCCCAAGTGTATTGTTCACTCAGCCGGCGGCACCCTGCTGCAACACCTGAAAGAACACCAACTGCATACCGACCTGACTCAGAAAGATGTACTCTTTTACTACACGACTTGCGGCTGGATGATGTGGAATTGGCTGGTCTCCGGTTTAGCCGTAGGCGCCTCCCTGGTGCTCTTTGATGGCTCCCCCTTTGCACCCGAACCCAAGGCACTATGGGATGTCGCTGAGCGTGAAGGCATTACTGTATTCGGCACCAGTGCCAAGTATATTGCCGCCTGTGAAAAAGCCGGACTCCAGCCGGGTAAAACCCATGACCTATCCAAACTAAGAGCCCTGCTGTCTACCGGCTCTCCTCTATCCCATGAATCCTTTGATTATGTCTACCGCGAAATCAAGGAAGACCTCTTGCTGGCATCGATTTCCGGGGGCACCGACATTATTTCCTGCTTTGCTTTGGGCTGCCCAATACGCCCCGTGTATCGCGGCCAATTGCAGTGCCGGGGCTTGGGGATGGATGTACAGGTCTATAACGACCAGGGCCAACCGGTTGTCGGTGAAAAAGGTGAGCTGGTTTGTGTCCAACCCTTCCC
>NZ_FOLH01000002.1 GCF_900112235.1 Marinospirillum celere
CTCTAGAAACACCCCCACGGGCGTGGGGAAGACTCTTTTTGCTTAAACGTGCCAGCTAGCGCTTTGGAAACACCCCCACGGGCGTGGGGAAGACACATTTGCGTACAAGCCACGGCGCGACGTGACGGAAACACCCCCACGGGCGTGGGGAAGACGCTGCTGGAAAGCAGACTTTGAATCAATGGATAGAAACACCCCCACGGGCGTGGGGAAGACCGGAAACCAGAACAGATCAGTGGAAGCACTGCAGAAACACCCCCACGGGCGTGGGGAAGACCAGCTCTCACATAGATTGGAGCCAGATCACTCGGAAACACCCCCACGGGCGTGGGGAAGACTCAAAGGCTTTGCTGAAATGCCCGGTAATTTTGGAAACACCCCCACGGGCGTGGGGAAGACAAAGCTGATCTTTGCAGAGACCTCTCAACCCAAGAAACACCCCCACGGGCGTGGGGAAGACTGCCAGTGTGGTGGCCGCCGTTTGGGAGCTTGGGAAACACCCCCACGGGCGTGGGGAAGACTAATCAGCCAGCCGCCAAGCCTTCTGCTGCTGGGAAACACCCCCACGGGCGTGGGGAAGACCCAGGGTCGCAACCTAAAAGATGAGGTCATGCGGAAACACCCCCACGGGCGTGGGGAAGACAGCCTGTCCGTTTGTGATCAGATTAATAAAATGGAAACACCCCCACGGGCGTGGGGAAGACGCTATCACAGCACCAGTGAGAACAGTGATATTAGAAACACCCCCACGGGCGTGGGGAAGACTAGGCTGGTTCTGCTATGAAGAACAAAAATTTAGAAACACCCCCACGGGCGTGGGGAAGACTAATCAGCCAGCCGCCAAGCCTTCTGCTGCTGGGAAACACCCCCACGGGCGTGGGGAAGACGCAAAAAAGCCCCGCTAGGGGGCTAGGTGTTTAGAAACACCCCCACGGGCGTGGGGAAGACGGTTTTGCAATGCGCGGATTAAAGGAGCGTTTAGAAACACCCCCACGGGCGTGGGGAAGACCCTGTCGAGCGCCAGCCTGCCCAGGCAAAACCGGAAACACCCCCACGGGCGTGGGGAAGACTGTGGGCTGTCGAAACAACAAGGATTTCAGTCAGAAACACCCCCACGGGCGTGGGGAAGACCAGGCCGAAACCTACCGGAAGTGGTGGGGAAGAGAAACACCCCCACGGGCGTGGGGAAGACAACACTAGTTGTCAGTAAGTGTGCAGGCCCTGGGAAACACCCCCACGGGCGTGGGGAAGACGTTCCTGCGCTTCCGTGTTCGCCACGCCTCGAAGAAACACCCCCACGGGCGTGGGGAAGACCAAGCGGTTAGCATCAACGTGACGGACGCAACGGAAACACCCCCACGGGCGTGGGGAAGACACCTTTACCGCCCAGGTGCAATCATCGGGGCCGGAAACACCCCCACGGGCGTGGGGAAGACGTAGAGCTTGAGGACGAAGCCGTAAGAAAGGCGGAAACACCCCCACGGGCGTGGGGAAGACGTGCCGTTTTTGAACAATCGACCACGCGCCCCGGAAACACCCCCACGGGCGTGGGGAAGACGGTCATCCGGTATATCAACTATACCGCCGGTTAGAAACACCCCCACGGGCGTGGGGAAGACTGCCAGTCACCGGGTACAGTGGCTCGCCTATGAGAAACACCCCCACGGGCGTGGGGAAGACCAGCAACCTTTCCAGAACCTTGAATGACTCGGAGAAACACCCCCACGGGCGTGGGGAAGACGCTCCCAATCCATCCAGAGGCTTGGCGGGTGTAGAAACACCCCCACGGGCGTGGGGAAGACTCACCTAAACCGTCAATTCCTTCGCCTAAACGAGAAACACCCCCACGGGCGTGGGGAAGACGCCGTCGGTGGCCCTGGCCAGCTTTCCGACCAGGAAACACCCCCACGGGCGTGGGGAAGACCAGGCTTCATGAATGTAAGGCTTTTTGAACTAAGAAACACCCCCACGGGCGTGGGGAAGACCGTACCTATCACCAAGTAAAATCATATTCTGAAGAAACACCCCCACGGGCGTGGGGAAGACTAACGCTGCCGCCGTCATCTTTGCCCACAACCAGAAACACCCCCACGGGCGTGGGGAAGACACCAGTATATTGTTAAAGAGCCCCAAGAAAAACACAATATATTCGATTTATTGGGTTTTCAGGGTTTCGATGACTAGCTGTAGGCCACTGATCTCTGTCAGCGCTTTTCGGGTAGGGCCGATAGTACGAACTTCATAGCCAGGTGGCCCTGGCAAGGAACGAAAAATGACGATGCCGGATTCAGGTGGGCAGTGCTTGTACAGGTAGTCAATTACTGTTTTGGCAACTGAGTCTTTGACACCTGATACAAAAATATTGGCGCGGGGTTCCACAAACCAAAGCTTCATTCGGCCGCGTACAGCTGGCGGCAAATCATTTGCGACTACTACGAGCACGCTTCACCCCCAGAACTTCATTTATGTCATCAGCAAGCCGTGCAAGAAAATCCATTTTAATGACCCGTTCACGGAATGCAGCAGCAACTTTTTGCTTGTTATATCGGCCTGCCAAATCACGGGTCAGCATAAAAGCTAGATCAATACACAGGTGCTCCTTATAAAGGTCAGCAAGATCATAGATGAAGGGTAGAGGGCTGCCTGAATGGATAAACCCAATATGGGGTGAATACCCCATACTATGTACTCCAGAACACAAAATGCCGTACAAAGCGGCATTACTTGAAGTCAGTATCCGGTTGGTAATATCACTTGTTTCAAACTTGCCCGGTACAAATTTTCGTCCTTTCCAACCGACTTGGTATTTTTCAGCTTTCTCCTTGTAAAGTGCTCGCACACGATGGCCTTCCATGCCCATCATTTCCTTGAGACTTTTGCCATCCAGTTGTGCGTTGGGGAAACGGCGGGCAAACATGCGTTTAGCCACCTCAACAGACTTTTCTGGATCAGCGGCTAATTCAATCTGTTGCTTTAAATTACGGGTATCAGCTGTGGGCAGAAAGCCGGCTGCATAGAAGAGCAGGCTATCTTCACCTACCCAACATACAGAACAATTCGCTGCCGTAGCAGTTTTGACTGCATCATGGGTGATGGTGGTGCCTGGCCCCAGTAGTAGAGCATTGAGAGTTGCCACCGGTAAGGGGACAACATTGTTGTCGCAATCTATCCATTTGATGCTGCTGTCATCGATTTCCAGCCTTCCCCGCTCCAAGTAAAGAAAAGGGTACTTATCCTTTACCTGGGGCAGGGAATCGCGGGTGACCTTGACAAAGAGTCGCTCACCAGCAGCCATGACTATGTGACCGGCAATACAGTGACACGCCGGTCACGGTAGAGTTTGTGTTCACCGAACTGCAGGGGAACATCATTGAGAGTTAAAATCTCACCATCATGTTCACCCTGCAATACCTGAAATACCGGCACACGTTTTTTGGATTCTGCTAGCTGCGATGCTTTGCTCATTGCCTGCAAAGCATCGCAATGAACTCCTTGGGCAATGAACTCGGTGGGCACACAGTTTTTGCGTCCCAAGTACAAATCCCATACTGGATTCTGCAAAGCTGTTTCCAGCTCAGTCAGCGCCTCTTGTGGGCCCTGTAAAGCAACAGCAAAGGCCATATCTTGCAGGTAATAACGGTAGGTCATTTTGGTTCCTGCACCATTAGGCTTTTTCCCTTCACTGGTTTTTGGAATTAACAAGTTTTGCCAAGGGTCTTGGTCATCATAGCCACTGCCAACCATCTGGAAATCACGCAGCAAGGGCTGGCGGGGCAAGGTTTTGCCTTGTTTGTCAGTAGGCACATAGGCTTGTACTTGCATGTCACTATCAGCCCAGTACGCCAGCAGCTCAGTCTGCTTTCCTCCAGCACCAAAGGCACAGCACAGCAACCCCAGCACACCTGACTTGGTTGGAAAGTCTAGGCTGTCTCGTCGCCCGAATTTTGAATCATGCCCCCATGACTGGAGTGGAGCCTCCAGCCACATAAGCAGGTAAGGATCACTCATGATTCACCTCACTGGGTTTGATCAGCAGTGATATGGCTTTGCAGTGATTCCACCAGGGTATCAATACTAAAGTTTTCGTCTTCCCCCCAGTCATAAGAGGCCTGTTTTCCAAACATGGAGCCAGCCAGCTTTTCTTTCTTGTCCAGGTACTCTTTCAGTGAGTCAATACTGGCTTTAAGGTAACCACCGTCACGTGCTCTGACTGGAGTTTCAAATGGTACTTGCAGACGCTGACCTTTTCGTACCAGTACACGGGCAAACTCCCAAGGGCTGGCACCAGACTGAGTGGTTTGGCGAGCATGAGGAATGGCAACAAACAAGGCTTTGGTAAAAGCTTCAACTGCCTGCTTCAGATCAGCTTCGCCCATGGACTCTGCGAGCTGTCCAATATCCAGGCTGATATAGCGATAGTAGGTCGCAGAGTTGAATTCAAGGCTACCCATATGAGCAGAACGTGCGTCCTCTCCCGGCATGTCATCCAGTGCCGTAAAGAACTCCACTTCGTTGCTGACTTTATGTGTAGAGATGGCATGTGAGAAGGAGGCCGCAGCCTCAACATTCATTTCGGAGGCCTTGGCTACCATACGTCCGAATAATGCAATATCCAGTGCATCTATCGAGGGGTTCAAGACTTTCTTTGCAACCTTGGCCAGCTCTTTATCTTTGATCTTGCTGTCATCAAACTCCTTCTCGGCTGCATAAACAGCAAAAGCTGCCGCTTCAGTATCACTGATAAATAGCAGCGTATCATCGGATAGCTGAGCGGCAATCTTACTGCCACAGGCAATTGCCTGCTCTTCGCTTGCGCCTGCTCCCTGACACGCTTTGATAAAAATCTCTTCTGCCTTTTTGGTTCGAATGCCTAGTTTGACACCGAAGTCTTGCATAGCCAGGCGCACTTGACGTTTCCAGCACTGTGAGCTAACCCGTGCACGGGGTACACCGCCTACGATGGCAGATTTTGGTGCACCTACATCATCTCTGTTCAGGCAGGTCACTGGAAAAGACTGCAGGATGTGGTATTCGATACGGGTGTTGGTATAAACATTGGTCATCAGAGTTTTCCTTGAATTTAAGCAAACGGGTTATCAATAAGGGGTACGATCTGCAGCAAGCCACATCCGAAGGCGCGGGCACGGCCGATACCTTGTGTGAAACTACTGGTGAATTGTTTTTTATCGGTAATGTGCAATAGGCCTTGCACGTGAGCTTGACCAATAGTAATTGGTCGCTGTTGCTTATCCTTGAACTGCAATACTTCAATTTTATCCACTTGCAAATGCTGAGAGGCTACTTCAAACCCCCAGCTGGTTGTTGCACGCTCAGTAAACCATTGGCCAACCTCTTCACGCCCACGCACGGCAACCAGCTTGCGGCTGGCACTGTCACGGCGAGTTGGGTTAACAATCACTTTGAAACGGTACTGCTCGTGTTCTAAAAAGCTTTCCGGGATTAGCTTGCTATGCACTTCACCATGCTGCCCGTTTACCTTTTCCATTGGTTCTCGATTGGCAAGCATTAAAATCTTGCGGCCTCGGTAATCACCACCCTGATCAGCATAGAGAATGCCACTTGGGGTGCTCGTTTGCTTCTGCTGAGCAGTACGATCATCTTCATACAAGCTGTACACAACACGGTGCAGAGAGTAGGCATCGGTAATACGCAGTGCTTTGACTGCGGCCCGATCCAGATGGAGTGCACTGGCAACCATATTCATATCGCGCCCTCCTGGTTCTCTGGCTGAGCAGCTTGACCATAAAACTCCTGTGCCCATTGGGTTTTTGTTCTGTGGCCAAAAAACTTCAGTTGTTTCAGCAGACGAACAAAATCCAAAGGGGCACCAACTTTGCTGTCGATCAAGGTCAGTACGGGCCGCAGGATTCGACATACCTCAGCCAGCTCATCACATGCCAGCAAACGCCGAAGTCGTGCCTTGGCCTGATCACTTTCTCGGTCATTTTCATAACATGCCAGTATGGCCTTGCCTAATGTTAGGCTTCCATTTCGCCCTGCCTTGGATTTGGCTATGGCCGCTGCAACCGTTACAAAAGGCAGGCGCTTATAGTCCTGCTCCAAATCTACACCTAGATAGTTCAGCGAACCCAGTAACTCCCAGCTCTGGTATTCAGTTGCCGGGTTATCTGCACGGCGAAGTCGTGCAGACATCCCTTTGTCTTTCTGGCACCGCTCAATTACAGCCTCTACAAATCGCTGCTCGTTGCTTTTCTTTTTGTCTGGCTGCGCAGACTCTTGATCATCTTGCATGGCGATCATGCCTCCTGCTTAAGATATTTACTGTTGTTTGGCCGATGCTTCGCCCAGGCATCCAGTTGTCTGGCCGTATCATGAGGGCAGAATTTGTCGTAGGCTTGATGAACATAGCTTGCGAAACGGCGGCGGAGTTTTTGGCGCTCCAAGGCAGCTTCTTCAGTAGGTTCACAGTGGTCAACAAGAGCCTGAAATTCACGTTCACATAACTGCCAAAAAAGCTGAGTGGCTTGTGGGGCGATTTTTCCGCCTTCAACGGTTTGTTCTTTGAGAAAGCCCTGAACTCGTCCATAAAGATTCCTAGCCAGCCCATCAAGTGAATCCATTTCTATTTTGAGATGACTGAACCACTGCTCACCCAAAATTTCAGCCTGGATCCAGACCAGTGACTCAACAAAGTCGTCACTACCTGATGCATACTGCTCACCGGCATTACTACTGACACGTAACCCGCCTGACCAAATGGAAAATGCCTCAGTCACATCCCGTGCCCGTTCCAGTCCATTTCGTAACTGCCAGCTTTGGAAACCTTGCGTTTCAGACTGACCCAAAAAACCGAGCAAAGCTGTTAGTTCACGCCAGGGACGTTTTTCAGGGTCAACCCAAAGTGCTTTCGGTTCTTTGCCGGAGTTATTGATTGCCACGCTTGGATCAATAACTCCCTCTTTATAGCCGGGATGGGCAATGCCTTCTGAATAATGCAGCCCATCTTCGGTAAGCAAGCAGAAACGGCAAAGAGGTAAGAGTCGCCCAATTAAGGAGCGCTTGAGCTTCCATGCTTGAGTGCAGTCTTCACCTTCAGGCATGGCCTCCCAAGGTGCGGTACCCACACCCTCGGGATAAATATTCATCTGACTCACTTGCTTTAAAGAAAACAGGTTGAGCCAAATTGTTTCCTGAATACTCTCTCCCATCAGAAAGTTATGTAGTAATCCCATGTGTGCGACTGATGGGCCTGGCTTGCCTGTTGATGGTTTACCTTTGTCATTTTTCTTTCCGGTATAGCCAGCAGAAAGAATGATACTGTTGTCGGTTTTTTTACCCGAAAGGGCAAAACCCATCAGGGTTAGCAACAACAACCCTTTGTCCCCATCATCCAGAGCTCTTTGCACCTGAGACTGGTTGAGTACAGTTGTATTGCCAGTAGAAACTTCAGGAAGTACAGCACCATAGGGTTGCACTTTTGCAGGCCTAATAGCTGGAACCTGCAAAAATGGTTTTTCTCCATACAAGTAAAACCGATCATGCCATTGATCCAAATAAGCCAGGCAACGCTTTGCAAGCCCTTCAGCGCCCAGTGCTTTCCACTCGATTTCATCCTTTGGTGTTGCTGCCGCTTGAGCAATGGCAAGCAGTAGCTTGAGCAAGGCAATTTTCTGTACCGGGTTTCCGCCCAGGCTTCGATATTCTGGATGACTAAATATCTGACGCAGACTCACACGGCCATAATCAGCAACGGGTATCCAGGGCTCATCAATCAGATTAAAATGATTTTCCATGGTCATCCTTCCTGGTTCTTTATGACTCGATAACCGAGGTCATCACGGTATTCAAGCTGATGTTTTTCATGTATTTCATTGTTATCAATAGCGCGCAAGGCGTCGGTTTCGTCCACCAGTGCCACACGCAAAACGCTTTCATCTTCCGGCCAGTCAGGATGGCCAAGAAAGAAGCAGTGGTGTAGTCCAAAGCGTTTAAGCCTGTCAATAGGCACAGCCTTGGGTTTATCTCCCTGGGGTACAGAAACAACTTGGCGCATTAGTATTCCAGTGCGTTGGCGCAACTCATGCTTGGTAAGTAGGGCGCGGTTCTGAGTGGGCAGTTGAACCCTCCTTCCGTCCAATAGTGTCAGGGTTGCCATTTTTCCTTCAGGGTCTCCCTCAATGTTTCGTAACATCAGCACTTCATAACTGTCCGTTTCGCTATAACGAGTTTGTGCCTTGCTTTCTGGCAGAGTATTCCCGCCTTCCGCTAAAGCCACTCTTGCCAGCTGCTGTAATGTATTACGACCAGTACGATGACGCGTTCCTTCCTCTAATTCTTGCAACCAGCGACTCATTGCACCCTGCTCAGTGCGAGTAGCATAAGTACGTTCTATCAAACCGCGAATATCATCCGGCAGGCTAACATTTGTTATTTCTTGCCAAACCTCCAGACTACGGCAGAGCACATAAGGGCTATAAACAAAGGCGCTGGCACCAAAGTGGCTTTGTGGGGTTTCAATAGCATCATCAAGTATTGGAGCTAACAACCAGGCTTCTGGTTTTGCAGTGGTGCAGCGGGGCGTTTCACTATGCCTCCACAACCGTCCCAGCCGCTGCAGCAACATATCTGTCGGAGCAAAGCGAGACACCATAAAGTCGGCATCAATATCCAGTGACTGCTCTAGAACCTGGGTGCCCACCAAAATTCGCCCTTGTGTTTGGCGATCTGGCCAACCTGCTTTGCCATACAGGTTCACCCATTTATCTTCGATCCTTTGACGGTCATCGACAGTAAACCGTGAATGTAGCAAGCCACTGGCTACGCCCAGTTCGCAGGCACGGGCAGCTAATGAAAGATAACGCTGCTGGGCTTCCCTGACTGTGTTTTCTATCCACAGCACTTGTTGCCCCTGCTCTGCTCGCAGCAAAGCTTGATCTACAGCAAAAGAATCATCGGAATGCAGTGAAATATTTACGTGCCTGTTCTCACCGGGTGGAACACTGACTTCTGTGACTTCCTCTTTGTTATTAGTTGGGCTGGCCGTAATTAAAGGGTAATCCATGGAGGTTGCTGGTCGATCTAACAGTTGTTGCCGACGCTCCTGGTTTAAAGTTGCACTGAGGATGATGACCGTACAATGCAGGTCACGAAGCAGCGTAATTAATGCATCGAGCAAGCTGCTGGTGTAGGCATCATAGGTGTGCACTTCATCAAGAATGACTACCTTGCCTGCCAAGCCGAAAGCACGTACAAAACCATGTTTAACGTTCATGGCGGCCATCAATGCCTGGTCAATGGTGCCCACTGCAAAAGGTGCTAGCAGGCCACGCTTGCTTTGATTAAACCAGGCCCCGCCGGGGCGTCCTTCTTCGCCCATATCGGTGTCCAATAGCCACGCATTGCCATGTAATAATAAAGAGCGGTGAGCGCAGTCATCTGCGAGAATGCCTGCCAACTGCTTTTTTTTATTGCCTTGAAGAAACTCATTGAAGCGCTCAAAAATTTTATTGGAGGTCAATTGAGTCGGTAAGGCAAAATAAATGCCGCGAGCCTGGCCGCTGGCCAGTACTTTGTATGCGGCGTAAAGAGCAGCTTCCGTTTTTCCCAGCCCCATCGGTGCTTCCAAAACATAAACGCCGGGAGAGGAAACTTGCTCAACTAGCAATGCCTGAGCCTCCCTTGGCGAGAAACCGAATAATTCCTTAAAACTAAGTTGTGGCTTATAGGTTGCAGCAACAAACCCAAGCTGGTTGAGCACTTCACCAGCCTTGTTACTCCAGGGTGTTTGAGGGTTGTCAAAAGGGTGGCCTGACCCTATCCAATCAGAAACAGAAGTCAGGCCAGCCAATAAGCGGGCCTGGGCTACAGATTCTATTTGCGGCCAGCTTTCTTCAAGCAGTTTCTTTAATGCCGTAAGCAGCTTTTCCCGCTCCTGATGCCATGGAAGGCCACCAAGCACTTCATCGGTTGCGCGCATTCCTGACAAATTCGGCGAAAAACCATGATGCTGGCCAAGAATTTCCGGTACGTATTCCGGCAGCCCTAATTGCTTTGCTGTTAATTGACTTACCCCGGCATGGCCGCCCCATGTTTTTTCAATTTCAGGGTTGAAGCCTGGAAATTGTGCCAATGAACAGGCGCGCATGATTTTGTTGAAAAATGTTGGGCTGACCTTTCCGTTATCATGAGCCGCAGCAACCAAAGGACTGCCTTCTGGAAACAGTGCTGTACGCAGGCTTGTTGGGTAACGAGCAATAAGTTCACGGGCAACATGACCGACAATTTGGCAATGAGTTAGAACGCTGTGCCCAGGTACGATAGAATTTTCAGTGCTATAAGATTTGGCAATACAATCCTTGTAAGAAATGACTGGTATTGGCTTTATAGCTGTTTTGGATCTTAACACCATGGCTCTTCCTGAATTTCTTTTCCATTACCCTGCCCTTTTTTATTGCCAGCAACAACCCTGTATATTTGTACCGTCATTTTTTCTGACAGTCTTTCATGATCTATGTCAGTTATCAGGAATTAACTGCAACTTTTCACCCAAAAAGCCAAGGTTTGATGTCGTCTTTGTTGACGATGATCAGTTGCTGAGCTTCGGGTTCTCCTTCCAGGATGCGAGGGTGAACTTGCAGGTTTTTTAGCAGGTAGTTGGCCAGGCAGGCGCGGGTTTTGATGTGTAGCTGGCCGTTGTGCATGGCGTAGTCTTCTTCCAGCACTTGTTTTTGTAGTTGTGTCAGGCGGGGGTCGGGTTCCAGAATCAGGGTAAGCTGGGTATTCCAGCCTTTGTCCTGGTCCGGGGTGATGGCAGAGGTGTCCATCAACTCGGGTTCGCCTCGAAAACGGCTGAGGACGAAATCCTTAAAGGTCTGGCTTTTTTCACACCAGGCGCGTAGGTGCCAGCGCTGACCCGTGTTAACGAAGTGGTGGGGCACAAGAATGCGGCCCTGGTTATCGGGGTGGGTCAGGGAAATGTAGTCCACGTCCAGGCGGCGGTTTTCACGAATGGCCTGAACCAGGGGGCGCATAATTTGTGGGGTGATCTGCCGGGGTGGGTGTTGCAGGGTTTCATGAGGCAAGTGGCCGGGGCTGTCCTTGCTGGGTGGCAGGGTTTGGCGGGTGGCCCATTCCAGGTATTCGGTGACATCGCCGCTTAAGTGTTGAGGCTGAAAGCTGGTCGTGGGTTGGTAGTTTTTGCTGCTGGGGTGGTAGCTCAGGCTGTCGGGATGTTTTTGTAAATAGTCCTGTAGTTGATTACTGGCATGCTGGCGGCTGACTTGCCAGTGGTCAGCCAGCTGGCGCGGAGTCACCTTGCCTTCCCAGTAGGCTATAAGTTCCAGTTGCCAGAAGCGGTGTTCTGCAGAGTTCATTTTTAGCCTCCTTGCTGGTTGTTTTTTTGAATCCGTTGGTTGATTTCTACTCTACAACCCTTCCCAACCTTCGGCAAGGATTGAGCTGCAAAGCTACTGATGGGCGGCTTTATTTGTTCAGTAGCCTGAAGTCGGGATGCAGGTTTTTCCAATGTTTGATGAGGGTTTCTTTCTGCTGCTTCTGCATGGGTAGTTCGTCCAATGCCTTGGGCCAGAGTGTTTTTGCTTTTTCCAGGGTGGACTTTAAATGTGGCTGAATCAGCCGCCAGGGAATATCCGCTTTTTTGGCCCAGGCTTCGAAGCTTTCCAGTGAGATACGATACCAGTGTTTATTCTTGGCCAGGTTGAGGGCAAGGGTTTGTTCGTTTGCCATAAAAGCTTGAGTGCAGAGAATGTCATAGGCTGGCGCTAGTCTGGGTGTGAAATGATCCTGGTAGATGAGGCTCCAGTAAGTGGGTCGGGCTTTATCTTGTATGAATTCAGGTGAGAAGAGTAAAAGATTTTTACCGTTCTTGTAGCCGGCCAGGTGGCCTACCTTGTGGCCGTGAAGTGTTAGTTCCAGAAGGCTGAGGCTAGTCATCGGAGGTTTCCTCGGTATCCAGAAGCCCTTGCCAGGGGTCATCGACCAAGCTGTCGTTACTCATTTCCGAGTCATTATTATCTGGCCCTTCCAGCAATGCCCTGACTTGTATGGCTTTTTCTTTGGGAATTAGCAGGAGTTCGGCATTCAGCCCCTTGGCAAGGAGTTCCAGGGTATCCAGGCGGGGGTTGCCCTGGGTTTCCAGGCGTTGATATTGCTGCCGGGACATGCCGATACGGTTTTGCATATCGCTTTGCCGATAGCCGAGTTGCTGGCGTCGGTTTTTGATTTGGTAAGCAGGCTATTCATAGTCAACATATTTGTTGCTTAATTATTATAAGGCAACTTATAAGTTGACTCTAGAATCTCTCCCAACCTTCGGCAAGAAGCTGGTCGCCCACGGCGATGAGTTGTCCCTGGTGCCAGATGAAGGGCAGTTGCTGGCGTTGCCAGGGGGGGAGGTTGCGTTCCTGGAGCAGGCGTTTGACGTCGCGCGTGCCGCGGTTGGGCAGGCGGATTTTTTCACCACCTTGGCGAGCGGTGACTTGCAGTTCGCTGGGTGTTTCTCCGGTTTGGGTGTTACGCAGTTGTAGGTTGATTAGTCCACAGGGGGTGGTCAGTGGTGGCTGATTGTTCCAGGTGGCTTGCCAGTTTTTGGGCAGTGGCAGGAAGTGGCTGGCGGCTTCGATATAGAGGTGGTTTTGAAAACGCCGGGCCTGAATGCGCTTGCCGGTTTCGCCCCATTCCACCAGGGGCTGGGCATCTTCACGGGCGATGAGGAGTTGTTCCAGAGGTTGCCAAAGATGCATACCGGGTAGGGGCAGTTGGCGCTGGTGTAGCCAGAAGCGCAGCAGGTTGGTGCGCCGGTAGTTGGGAAGTTCCAGGATGGCTGGAACATCAAGGCAGTCACCGGAAGCGGTCTGGGTTTTGCACAGGTCCAGTTCAGCCAGGTCTTGGTGAAGCTGCTGGGCTTCGCTGGCCAGTTGGGCGCTTAAGGCCAGGTTTTTTTCTGCGGCGGGGAAGCGTTCAGTCAGTTGCGGCAGGATTTTGAGGCGCAGGTAGTTGCGATCAAAGTGATCCTGCTGGTTGCTTTCGTCTTCGATCCATTGCAGCTGGTGGTTTTGGGCAAAGGCTTCCAGGGTTTCTCTGGGGATAGTAAGAAAGGGTCGCAACAGGTGACCTTGGCCCAGTGGGCGGGTGGCCGGAATGCTGCTGAGGCCCTGGGTTCCGGCTCCGCGCAGTAGGCGCAGCAGCAGGGTTTCAGCTTGGTCTTTGCGGTGGTGGGCCTGAAGAAGAAGTTCTCCCGATTGCAGGTGTTCACTGAAGACCTGGTAGCGGGCCTGGCGGGCACGGGCTTCCAGGCTGGCGCCGGGTTGGTCTTGTGGGTTTACTTTAACGCAGGTGAGCGGAATTTCGTGCTGCTGGCAGAGGTGCTGGCAGAAGTCAGCCCAAGAGTCAGCCTGGGGTGAAAGGCCATGATGAATATGCAGGGCGCGTAGTTGGAAAGGCTGAGTCTGGCGCTGTAGTTGGCGAGCGGCTTCGAGTAGAACCCGTGAATCCAAGCCGCCACTGAGGGCCACGCAGATTTTTAAAGGCGCAGCAGGCTGGAAGGTTTCCAGAGCCTGCTGCAGCTGCTGAACCAGAGGGTTCATGCAGTAGGGCCTTTTACTTGAGGTCTTCCAGCGAGGAATAGCTCATCAGGCGCTGGTAACGGCGTTCGATCAGAGTGTCGGTGTCTTTTTTATCCAGCTTGTCGAGGGCTTGCAGCAGGCTGGATTTAAGGCTTTGCACCATCTGCTCGGGGTTGCGGTGGGCACCGCCCAGAGGTTCGGGAATCAGGGTGTCGACCAGGCCGAGTTCTTTCAGACGTGAAGCGGTCAGGCCCATGGCATCAGCCGCATCTGAGGCTTTGCTGGCGCTTTTCCACAGAATGGAGGCGCAGCCCTCGGGGGAAATGACCGAGTAGGTGGAATATTGCAGCATCATCAGTTCGTCGCAGACACCGATGGCCAGAGCACCACCAGAACCACCCTCACCAATAACGGTGGCAATGATCGGGGTTTTCAGGCGCGACATGACCGCCAGGTTGAAGGCGATGGCTTCGGATTGACCGCGTTCTTCAGCATCAATTCCTGGGTAGGCACCAGGAGTGTCGATGAAGGTAAGAATCGGCATTTTGAAGCGTTCAGCCATTTCCATCAGGCGCAGGGCTTTACGGTAGCCTTCAGGGCGGGGCATGCCGAAGTTGCGCTTGACCTTTTCTTTGACGTCGCGGCCTTTCTGGTGGCCAATGACCATGACCGGGCGACCATCAATGCGGGCCATGCCGCCAACAATGGCTGCATCATCGGCAAAGTGACGGTCACCGTGGAGTTCATCAAAATCTTCAAACAGCAGATTCAGATAGTCCAGGGTGTAGGGGCGCATGGGGTGACGCGAAAGCTGGGAGACCTGCCAGGAGCTGAGGTTGGAGAAAATCTGTTCGGTCAGCTTGGTGCTTTTTTCCTGTAGGCGGGCAATTTCATCCGTCAGGTTAACATCAGTGTCATTGCCGACCAAGCGTAGTTCTTCAATCTTGGCTTCCAGATCGGCAACGGGCTGTTCAAAATCAAGATAGTTAAGATTCATGGTGTCTACTGGTTTTGGAGTAAGGGGAGTAGGTCAATTTTTGCTGCTACTATAGTTGAAAAGCGATTAAGACTCAAAATAAGAAGCCATGGATTAACTATTGCGCTTGGTGATGCTGCGTTGAAATTGACCTCAAAATGCTCATTTACTTCGTGTAAACTCCGCTTTTTCGTTCAATTTCGCCTTGCCTGACCTGCGCTCATAACGTTAATCCAAAGGCTTCTAATCATAGACCAGTTGAACGCGCTCTTTTCCAAACTGCTGCATGAGTTCTTCAAGCAGGTGGTCATGGGGAATAATCTTCCAGGTTTCTGGAAAAACCAGGGTGCCTGAACCCGCTTGGCAGTGGAAGGCAATTTGTATGCCCAACCCTTGTTCTTGCAGCCGGTATTTTTCCAGAGTTGCGGTCAAGATTTCTGTAAAGTTTTGCTGGTATTCGTTTTCGTTTAGGTGAATCTGCAAGGCCGTTGCATAGCGGCTACGCGCATCCGCCATGGCGGTCACTTCTTTACAACGCAGGGCCAGTCCGCCGGTAAAGTTATCTTCGCGCACCTCTCCTTCTACGATCAGCAGGGTGTCTTTTTCCAGCAGATGCTGGTAGCGCTCGAAGGTTTCACCCATCACTGAGACTTCGATGCGTCCAGAGCGGTCATCCAGGGTCATAAAGCCCAGGGTGTCACCACGCTTGTTTTTCATGGTTCTGAAGGCAACGACCAGCCCGGCGACTCGCTGGGCATCGCGCGACGGCTGTAGGCTGGAAATTTTGCGGCCTACAAAGCGGCGCAGTTCATCTTCATATTCATCAATCGGGTGCCCGGTCAGATAGAGCCCTAGGGTATCTTTTTCACCAGCCAGGCGTTGTTTATCGGTCCACTTGGGTAGGTGACGATAATCAGCATAGGGGTCTTGGGATGCTGTGCTGGTTTCCGGTTCGCTGGAAAAAACGCTACCAAAGAGATCGTCCATGCCGATGCTGGCATTGCGTTTGGTTTGCTCAGCGCCTTTGAGAGCATCATCCAGAGCGGCCATCAAGAGGTTGCGTCCCGCTGCACCTTCAGCCAGATGATCCAGAGCGCCGCTACGAATCAGGGCTTCGATACTGCGTTTGTTGAGGCGCTTCATGTCGACGCGATTGCAGAAATCAAACAGGTCGCTGAAGTTACCGCCTTCACTGCGCGCGTCAACAACGGCTTCGACCGGGCCTTCACCAACACCTTTAATGGCACCCAGGCCGTAAATAATGTGGCCGTCTTCATTGACGGTGAAACGCCAGCTGCCTTGATTGACATCCGGTGGGGTAATGGTCAGGCCCATGGCTCGGCATTCTTCCACCAGCATGACCACCTTGTCGGTGTTGTTCATTTCCGTGGAAAGAACAGCAGCCATAAAGGGGGCTGGGTAGTGGGTTTTCAGCCAGGCGGTTTGGTAGGAGACCAGGCCATAGGCAGCGGAGTGGGATTTGTTGAAACCGTAGCCAGCGAACTTTTCCACCAGGTCGAAGATTTGCCCGGCCAGGGTGGCATCAATGCCATTGTTTTGGCTGCCTTCCAGAAACATGGCCCGCATCTTCTGCATTTCTTCAGGTTTTTTCTTACCCATGGCGCGGCGGAGCATGTCGGCTCCACCCAGGGTAAAGCCAGCCATGACCTGAGCAATCTGCATGACCTGTTCCTGGTAGAGAATGATCCCGTAGGTGGGTTCCAGAACAGGTTTGAGCATTTCCAGCTGATAATCAGGGTGAGGGTAAGCCAGCGGAGCCTGGCCGTGCTTACGCTGGATGAAGTCATCCACCATGCCGGATTGCAGAGGACCGGGGCGGAAGAGGGCGACCAGGGCGATCATGTCTTCCAGGCTGTCGGGCTTGAGCTTTTTAATCAGCTCTTTCATGCCGCGCGATTCCAGCTGGAAAACCGCAGTGGTTTCGGCGCGCTTGAGCAGTTCAAAGGTTTTCTTGTCATCCAGCGGGATGGTGGAAATATCCAGAGGTGGCTTGTTGTCTAGAGCACGGACCTTGTCCACATCCCTGAGTGCCCAGTCGATAATGGTCAGGGTACGCAGACCCAGAAAGTCGAATTTAACCAGTCCGGCATCTTCAACATCGTTTTTGTCGAATTGAACAACCAGGCTGCTGCCATCTTCTTCAGCCAGCAGGGGGGCAAAGTCGGTCAGTTTGGTCGGGGCGATCACCACGCCACCTGCGTGCTTGCCGGTGCCACGGGTGATGCCTTCCAGCTCACGCGCCATGCTCCAGACTTCCAGGCCTTCCTGATCCAGGCTTTCCAGGTCTTGATCGGTCAACTCCCTTTCCAGGGACAGTTGGTAGGCTTTTTCCAACGCACCCAGGTCTTCGACTTCATCGGCGGCTTTTTCCAGGGTCATGCCGACTTCAAAAGGAATCATCTTGGAAAGGCGATCACCTACGGCATAGGGTTTGCCTTGAGCACGGGCAACGTCCCGGACCACAGCCTTGGCCGCCATGGTGCCGAAGGTAACGATCTGGGATACGGCATCATGA
This sequence comes from Marinospirillum celere, assembly GCF_900112235.1. Taxonomy (GTDB): domain Bacteria; phylum Pseudomonadota; class Gammaproteobacteria; order Pseudomonadales; family Halomonadaceae; genus Marinospirillum; species Marinospirillum celere. Next base: position 17,078 of record NZ_FOLH01000002.1, read on the forward strand.
CCATAGGTGTCAGCAACATATTCTATGACCCGGTCCCGGCCATCCATGCAAAAGTCGATATCAAAGTCGGGCATGGAAACCCGTTCGGGGTTTAGAAAGCGCTCGAATAGCAGGCTGTATTCCAGGGGGTCCAGATCCGTGATTTCCTGAGCATAGGCAACCAGGGAGCCGGCACCCGAGCCTCGGCCTGGACCGACAGGGACGCCGTTTTCCTTGGCCCATTTGATGAAGTCCATAACGATCAGGAAGTAGCCGGGGAAACCCATGTCCAGAATGGTATCCAGCTCAAAATCCAGGCGTTTGCGGTAGCGGGCTTCAATTTCGGGAAAGTCCGGACGGCTGGTGTCGTAGAGTTTTTCCAGACGCTTGGTGAGGCCTTTATGAGAAATCTGGCGGAAAAACTCATCCTGAGTCATGCCTTCGGGAATGGGGTATTCAGGCAGGAAATATTCACCCAGGCGCAGGTCGATATTACAGCGTTTGGCAATTTCGACACTGTTTTGTAAGGCTTCGGGCAGGTCACTAAAGAGTTCCTGCATTTCTTCCGGGCTTTTTAAATACTGTTCTTCTGAGTAGCGTTTTTCCCGGCGCGGGTCATCCAGAGTGCGGCTGTCACCGATACAGACGCGGGTTTCATGCGCCCAGAAGTCCTTACGCTCCATAAAGCGCACATCATTGGTGGCAACCACGGGGCAGCCTGTTGTTGCTGCCAGTTCGACACTGGCATGCAGGCAGTCTTCATCACCGGGGCGGAAGGTGCGCTGAACTTCAAGATAAAAGGCATCGGGAAAAACCTGCATCCAGTGGTGTAAGCGTTCCTGCGCCAGATGAGAATGACCTGCAAGCAGCAGTTGACCCACTTCACCTTCTTTGGCGCCAGAAAGGGCAATCAGGCCGCCAGCTTTTTCTTCCAGCCAACGCGGGTGGATGTGAGCCTTTTCATCACGCTGTCCTTCCAGCCAACCCTTGGACAGTAGCTCGGTCAGGTTGCGATAGCCCAGGTTATTCATCGCCAAAAGGGTCAGACGGTAGCCAGCCGCGCCTTCTTCATCGCTTTGAATCCAGACATCACTGCCAACGATGGGCTTGATGCCTGCACCCTGAGCCGCTTTGTAGAATTTGACCAGGGCAAAAAGATTGCTGTCATCCGTTAGAGCCAGTGCTGGAAAACCCAGTGCCTGGGACTGTTTGATCAGGGGTTTCAGGCGCACCAAGCCATCAACCAGAGAAAATTCTGAGTGGATGCGCAGATGTACAAAAGAAGCAGGCATGGGGCTCCGGCTGGGTTGGGTCGATAAAGGAAAAGTATTTTAACAGCTAATGCATGGAGTTGAAGGCTACTAACTTGTCTGACTGGTTTCTTGCGAGGCAATCTGGCAGAGTTAACGGACTTTCCCAAGCAACTTCTTAAATAAAAGAAATCATGCCACCCGCACCAAGAAGAAAGAAAGCTACCCGCAGGAAGCCACGCCACCCCTTGGTTGAGAGGTTCTTGGCTTGGTTGGTCTTGCCTTGGCGTTGGTTGAATCGTCTGGTCTATTGGTTGGGCTGGTTGACCTTGGGGTTTTTGCTGCTGGTGGCGGGGGTGCTTTTTACTTTTTTCTCTACCCTGCCGGATGCTGTGAACCCTTCTTTTGAAGACTTGCAGGCGCAAGCGGAAACACGCGTTAAAAGTCGCTTGGAAGCACCAGAAGCTCCTTATCGCTGGGTGCCTTTGCGCCAAGTGAATCGGGATCTCTTGTATTCCGTGGTTTTAGCCGAGGATGCGCGCTTTTTTCAGCATCGCGGGCTGGATTATGATGCCCTGTTGGATGCGTTTATCACCAATTTGCGCCGGGGAGAAACCGCTTTTGGGGGCAGTACCCTGACCCAGCAGACGGTAAAGAATCTGTTTTTAACCCAGGAACAAACCTATTATCGCAAGTTGCAGGAAGCTGTGCTGACGCGACGGCTGGAAAACCGCTTTAGCAAAAATCAGATTTTAGAGCTTTATTTGAATTTAGCGGAATTTGGGCCAGATATTTATGGTGTGGATGCGGCCAGCCGCCATTATTTTGGCAAACCGCCTGCTGCCATTAATGCTGCTGAAGGGGCTTATTTGGCTTTGTTGTTGCCCAGTCCGCGGCGCTATCACTACACTCTCTTTCAAAACCGGAATGTCACGCCTGGTCTGGAGCGCAAGTATCGACGAATTTTAATGGATATGCGCCATGCCAATTATATTTCCCAGGCCCAGTTGAATCGCTACCTGCCGCTGATCCGAAAAAATGACTGGCCAGAAGGCCGTCGCTGACGGGTGACTTTTGCCTTGCTTCCTTGGATAATGGCAGGCTGTTTTTCACTAACCCGCAAAGTTTGCAAGGTCAGTCCAATTTCATGAAAGCCTTTATTATTTCCCAGTTAGATCAGGTGGTTTCCCAGCTCAAGTCCGAAGGGCTCTTGCCGGAGGAATTTCAACCGCGAATTCAGATCGACAATACCAAAGACAAGGCGCATGGTGACCTGGCCAGCAACCTGGCTCTGATGGCTGCAAAGCAAGCTGGTATGAAGCCACGTGATCTGGCTGAAAAGCTGGTGGCTCTTCTGCAAGCTGATGCTGCTTTTATGCAGAAAGTCAGCAAGATGGAAATTGCCGGGCCAGGCTTTATTAACTTCTTCCTGTCGACCAGTGCTTTGACTTCAGTGATTAAGGAAGTGCTTGCCCAGGAAAGCACCTTTGGCCAAAGCAACCAGGGCCAGGGTGAAAAGGTGCAGGTGGAGTTTGTTTCTGCCAACCCCACAGGCCCTTTGCATGTGGGTCATGGCCGGGGTGCTGCAGTCGGTGATTGCCTTTGCCGTTTATTGGAAGCGACAGGCTGGAAGGTGACCCGTGAATTCTATTACAACGATGCCGGTGCCCAGATCAATAATCTGGCCCTTTCTGTGCAAGCACGCGCGAAGGGCTTAACCCCGGAAGACCCCAGTTGGCCAGAAGATGGCTATCGCGGTGACTATATTCAAGATGTTGCAACTGCCTATATGGCCGGTGAAACGGTGACTGCCGATGACCGCCAAGTCAAAGGAGCGGCGGATGCTGAGGATTTGGAAGCCATTCGCTACTTTGCCGTAGCCAGCTTGCGCCGTGAACAGGATTTGGATCTAAAAGCCTTTGGGGTGGATTTTGATGTGTTCTTCCTGGAATCTTCGCTTTATCAGGAAGGGAAAGTGGAAGAAGCCGTCCAGGCCTTGATAGAGAATGGCTTTACCTATGAAGAGGGTGGCGCTCTCTGGCTGAAAACCACTGAGTTTGGTGATGATAAAGATCGGGTAATGCGCAAAACTGATGGTGGCTACACCTATTTTGTACCTGATGTGGCTTATCACCTGAACAAGTGGCAGCGTGGCTTTAAAAAGGTCATTAATGAGCAGGGCGCGGATCACCATTCCACTATTACCCGTGTTAGAGCCGGACTGCAGGGTTTGAAAGTTGATATTCCTGAAGGCTGGCCGGATTATGTATTGCATCAGATGGTTACCGTGATGCGCTCGGGCGAAGAGGTGAAAATCTCCAAGCGGGCCGGAAGTTATGTCACCCTGCGTGATCTGATTGATGAAGTGGGCTGTGATGCGACCCGCTATTTTTTGGCTGCCCGTGCAGCCACTTCGCAGCTGACTTTTGATATCGATTTGGCACGCTCACAAACCAATGACAACCCGGTTTACTACATTCAGTACGCTCATGCCCGCCTATGCAGCGTAGCGCGTCAGGCTGAAGAGAAGGGCTATAGCTGGTCGTTGGAAACAACAGATCTTGAACAGCTACAAAGCGAGCAGGAGCAGGCACTACTCAACCAGTTGGCACGCTTCCCGGAAGTGGTCTCCATTGCAGCGCGTGAACTGGAACCGCATCAAATTGCCCAATACCTGAGAGATCTTGCTGCTGCTATGCACTCCTGGTACAACGCCTGTCAGTTTCTGGTTGAAGATGAAGCCTTGCGCTCAGCACGCTTGGCTCTGGCGGCTGCAACACGGCAAGTACTCAATAATGGCCTGCATTTGTTGGGAGTCTCTGCTCCTGAATCCATGTAACACTGATGCTCATAAGGCAAGAGAGGTAAACCATGGCTCATGATTTTGCCAGTCGTCAGCGCAAAAAGAGCCAGGCTGAACAGGGTGAACGCCGAGTCAGAGGCGCGGTACCCAAGCCTCAAGACACTAGCGCAGATCAAGAGGCACTGCCTAATGTCTGGTCCCGCCTGCCGGGCTGGGGCTGGCTAGGTATCGGTCTGGTGGCAGGCTTTCTGATAGCACAAATGCTGTCTCCGGCTCCTGAACAGCCCTTGGTTGCTGCTGAAGAGTCCGAAGTAGAAGGCGGTGCAGTGGTTGTTGAAGAAACCAGTCCTGGTCACCAGCCGCGTTTTGACTTCTATACCCTGCTGCCTGAAAGTGAAGTGATTGCGCCCAAAATTGAGGCTTATCAATCCACTCCCAGGGATGCCGAGGATCAGCCCAAATTCATGTTGCAGGTCGGTTCCTTTCGCCGTCATGAAGATGCTGAAAGACACCAGCAACGCCTGAAGGGTTTGGATTTTGAAGGAGTACGTATCTACCCCGTAGAAACAGCAAATGGTGATACCTGGCACCGGGTTCAAGTGGGCCCTTACCAGGATCGTCGCCTGCTGGCGCGTGCTCAGGATACTTTGGCTGCAGCAGGTTTTGATTTTATGCTGCTGCGCCTTCGTGATGAACCCCAAGAAGAAGCAGGGCAGTCAACGGCTGCTCCTGAGGTGGAAGCAATAGAAACACGGGAAGCATTAACCGAATAACCTGTTTAAGGAGATTCCATGACCACTATTGTTTGTGTGCGTCGTGATAATGAAGTTGTCCTGGGCGGTGATGGCCAGGTTTCTTTAGGCAATACCGTGATGAAGGGCAATGCCCGCAAGGTACGTCGCTTGTACCATGACAAAATATTGGCGGGCTTTGCAGGAGGCACTGCCGATGCCTTCACTCTGTTTGAGCGTTTTGAAGGTCAATTGGAAAAACACCAGGGCCAACTGGTTCGTGCAGCGGTAGAAATGGCTAAAGACTGGCGGACTGACCGTGCTCTGAGACGTCTGGAAGCTATGCTGGTTGTTGCTGACGAAACCGCCACCCTGTGCATCAGTGGTACGGGTGATGTGGTTGAACCTGAGCATGGTGTCCTGGCTATAGGCTCAGGCGGTAATTTTGCATTGGCTGCAGCTCGGGCCCTGCTGGAAAATACTGATCTGAGTGCCCGGGATATCGTTGAAAAAAGCCTGCGCATGGCGGGTGACATCTGCGTATTTACGAATCATGAAATGACAATTGAAGGGCTGAAAAAATGAGCAGTATGACCCCGCGTGAAATCGTCAGCGAACTCGACCGTTTTATTATTGGTCAGGCTGAAGCCAAGCGATCGGTGGCCATTGCCCTACGTAATCGCTGGCGCCGTATGCAACTGGACCCTGATCTTCGGGTAGAAGTGACTCCCAAGAATATTTTGATGATCGGCCCGACTGGCGTTGGTAAAACTGAAATTGCCAGACGCCTGGCCAAGCTGGCGCGTGCGCCCTTCATCAAAGTCGAAGCCACCAAGTTCACCGAAGTGGGCTATGTTGGTCGGGATGTGGAAACCATTATCCGTGACCTGGCGGAATCTGCGGTCAAAATGCTTCGTGAAGAAGCCATGAAAAAGAACCGCCATCGTGCTGAAGATGCTGCCGAAGAGCGTATTTTGGATGCTCTGCTGCCACCTGCCCGAGACAATAACGGTCATCCGATTCATGAAACAGAAGAGTCCTCCACACGCCAGATGTTTCGTAAGAAACTGCGTGAAGGCCAACTGGATGACAAAGAAATTGATGTAGAAGTGGCCGGCCCTCAGGTTGGCGTAGAAATCATGAGCCCGCCGGGTATGGAAGAAATGACTCAGCAATTGCAGAGCCTTTTCTCCAACATGAGCCAGGAAAAGCGCAAAAGCCGTAAACTTAAAATTCGTGATGCCTACCGCATCATCCGCGATGAAGAAGCGGCCCGCCTGGTTAATGAAGATGAAATCAAACGTGAAGCCGTGGATTTGGTAGAGCAAAACGGCATCGTCTTCCTGGATGAACTGGATAAGGTTTGTAAGCGTGGTGAAAACGCCAGTGGTGATGTCTCCCGCGAAGGGGTGCAGCGGGATCTCTTGCCTTTGATTGAAGGCAGCACCGTGACCACCAAATACGGCATGATCAAAACCGATCATATTCTTTTCATTGCCTCAGGTGCCTTCCACCTGGCTAAACCTTCTGACTTGATTCCAGAGCTTCAAGGCCGCCTGCCCATTCGGGTTGAATTGAAAGCACTAACGCCAGAAGACTTCCGCCGTATCCTGACCGAGCCCGATGCCTCCTTAACCCGCCAGGCAACAGCTTTGATGGGCACTGAAGGCGTGGATGTCAGCTTTACTGATGATGGCATCGAGCGTTTGGCGGAAATTGCTTTTCAGGTCAATGAAAATACCGACAACATCGGTGCACGCCGTCTGCATACGGTGATGGAGCGTTTGTTGGAAGATGCCAGCTTCAATGCTGACAAATTGGGTGACAAGCTAGTAGTGGATGCTGCTTTTGTTGATCAACAGCTGGGTGAACTGGTCAAAGACCAGGATCTTTCCCGCTACATTCTCTAGGAGTTAACCATGAGCGATGCCCCTCAACCTGAAAAGATCAACTACAGCAAAAGCCGCAACTGTCTGGAGCTGACTTATGCTGATGGCGAAGTCTTTGAATTTCCTGCAGAGTTTCTGCGTGTACTCTCGCCTTCTGCTGAAGTTCAAGGGCATGGTGACCCTATCCTCCAGGTGGGAAAGAAAAACGTGCGCATCTGGAAAATCGAGCCTGTTGGTCGCTATGCGGTCAAACTTTGCTTTGATGATGAACATGACTCGGGGCTTTTTTCCTGGGATTACTTTTGGCACCTGGGACAAAATCAGCAGCGCCTCTGGCAAAAATACCTCAACCAGCTGGAAGCTGCGGGTGAAAGCCGGGAGCCCAAATTGATTCCTTTGGCAGTAGATGCCGGAAAAAAATAGGAACCTGACAAGGAACATCTGAACCGAGGCCGAAGTCACGCCACCCTTGTGTAGGAGCTCGCTCCGCGAGCGATTGTTAAAACCGTTTTCAGGACACAGCCATGACTCAAGAAACAAACGAACAGCAGAAAAAAACTGCTGATTTCGGTTACCAGGAAGTACCCTACGAAGAAAAGCAAAAGCGGGTCGCTGGAGTTTTTGATTCCGTGGCTGCCAAGTACGACCTGATGAATGACCTCATGTCCATGGGTATTCATCGCCTCTGGAAGAAATTCACCATTGAGCTGTCTGGTGTACGCAAGGGGCATCGGGTGCTGGATATTGCCGGGGGCACTGGGGATTTAACCCTGCAATTTTCCCGCCTGGTGGGTGATGAGGGGCAGGTGATTCTGGCCGATATTAATGCTTCCATGCTTAAGGTTGGTCGTGATCGCCTCTTGGACCGGGGTTACGGCGGCAATATCCAGTTTGTTCAGGCCAATGCTGAAAGCTTGCCTTTTCCGGACAACCACTTTGATGTGATTACTATTGCTTTTGGTTTGCGCAATGTCACTGACAAGGCGAGAGCCCTGAAGGATATGGCCAGAATCCTCAAGCCGGGTGGCCGGCTTCTGGTGCTGGAGTTTTCCAAACCAACCAACCCCCTGATGAGCAAGGTTTACGATGCCTATTCGTTTACCGCGCTGCCGTTTATGGGCAAGCTTTTTGCTGGTGACAGTGACTCCTACCGCTATCTGGCTGAGTCGATCCGCATGCATCCCGATCAGGAAACCCTGAAGGAGATGATGGAAAATGCCGGGTTCAGTGATGTCGAATACCACAATATGACTTCCGGTGTGGTGGCTCTGCACCGTGGATTCAAGCTTTAGTGGAGACTCGGATGCAAATACCCCTGGCCGCTTTAACCGCCCTGGAAAGCCTGGTTAATCCACTGATTCGCCAACTCAGTGCGCAGGGTAGTCTGACCAGTGCGCGCCTGGCACAGCTACAAGGCAGCTGGTTTGAAATAGGTGTGTTGCCTTGGGGAATGAAGGTCTACCTGCAGGTGACAGAAGAAGGGCTGTTTTTTCAACGGCACCTGGAAGACAGGGCTGATGCCTGGATAGAAACAACGCCTCAGGCTTATTTGAAAATGGCAACCAGTGCCAACTCCCAGGAGGTGCTGTTCGGTCCGGAAGTCGCTATCGGTGGTGATACCCAAAAACTTGAATGGTTGCAGGAATTATTGGCTGCCTTGGGCCTGGATGCCGGTGATGTACTTACCCGTTTGGCGGGCCCCTTGCCGGTTGCCAGTATTCAGGCAGGCTTGGGCCAGTTGCTCGGCTGGGGACGCCGAGCCTCAGCGGCTGCTCAGCAGGATCTTAAGGATTATCTTGAAGATGAAACCGGGATACTGCCAGGCCAGAATAGCCTGCATCTTCTTGAGGATGGCTTAGAAGAACTGCGTCTGGATGTGGATCGTCTGGAAGCGCGTGTCGGTTTGCTGGAAGCAGCGACCAAAAAACAAGCTGGAGAAAGCTAGTGGGTCGTTTTTACCGTGCTATCAAGATTGCTTGGGTGCTTGCACGTTACCGTTTGGATGCATTGATTCCTTTGGAAAGGCTGCCTGCCGCTGTAGTGCTTCTGTTAAAGTTTAACCCTATTCGCTTGTTTCCTTTAGGAAAATACAACCGCGGTCAGCGTTTGCGCATGGCCTTGGAAGAACTGGGTCCTATCTTTATCAAGTTTGGTCAGATGCTTTCCACACGCCGTGACCTGCTTCCAGAAGATGTTGCCGATGAACTCAAACGCCTTCAGGATCAGGTGCCACCCTTTTCCGCAGCCTTGGCTAAGGCCACTATTGAAAAGTCTCTGCGTATGCCGGTTTCTGAAGCCTTCGCAGAGTTTGGCAGCGAGTCCCTGGCGTCAGCTTCGGTTGCTCAGGTTCACGCGGCTCGTTTGCACACGGGCGAAGAAGTTGTCGTCAAGGTTATCCGTCCGGGTATTCACCGGGTCATCCGCAAGGATATACAACTGCTTTATATGTTGGCGCGCCTGGTCCTGAAGCTGGTTCCTGATGCCAAGCGCCTGCATCCTGTTGAAGTCGTTGCTGACTATGAAATCAGTTTGATGGATGAGCTGGACATGCAGAAGGAAGCGGCCAGTACCTCCCAGCTCAAGCGTAATTTTCAAGATTCTCATTTGCTCTATGTGCCCGCCATTCACTGGTCCTTCACACGCAGAAATGTCATGGTCCAGGAGCGTATTTACGGGGTTCCTGTTGCTGAGGTGGAAACCCTGAAAGCTCAGGGCGTGAACATGAAAAAGCTGGCCGAGCGGGGTGTTGAAATCTTTTTCACCCAGGTGTTTCGGGATAACTTCTTTCATGCTGATATGCATCCGGGCAACATCTTTGTGGATACCAGCAAACCGGAAAGCCCCCGCTATATTGCCATCGACTGTGGCATAGTCGGCTCTTTAAGCATTCAGGATCAAAATTATTTGGCCCGTAATCTCCTGGCTTTCTTTAAGCAGGATTACTATGAAGTGGCGCGCTTGCATATCGAATCCGGCTGGGTTGGTGAAGGCACCCGTGCCAATGAGTTTGCTGCAGCCATACGCGCAGTATGTGAGCCCATCTTTGAAAAACCTTTAAAAGACATCTCTTTTGGACAGGTGCTTTTGGGGCTTTTCCAAACAGCACGACGCTTCAATATGGAAGTTCAGCCCCAACTGGTGCTATTACAGAAAACCTTGCTGAATATTGAAGGCCTAGGCCGTCAGCTGTATCCGGACCTGGATCTTTGGACGACGGCCAAACCCTTCCTGGAAAACTGGATGAAACAAAGGGTCGGTCCCAGAGGCATTTTCCTGAAGGCCAAGGAAAAGCTACCTGACTGGTTGGAACAGATTCCAGAGCTACCCCAGTTGGCTCATGAAAGCCTCAGTCAGCTGCGTTCATGGCAGGAAGAACAGCAGGGGCAACGCTTGGTTCTCCAGGAAATACGTCAGGAAATGGCACGTTCCAGACGCAGACAGGGTCAGCTGGTGCTGGGGGTGCTTTTTGTTCTGCTGGGTATTTTTTCAGGTGCTGGTGAAGTTTTTTTGCCAAAACTGCAAGGTGAATGGCAGCCCTGGGTGTTGGCCGGTGTTGGCTTTTTGCTCCTGCTCAGACGCTGATATTGGCTTTTGGTAATATGGTGCCTTCAGCTCATTTGCGCTATGCTGGCTGACCGTTGATTTTAACGATGAAAGGCTTAAAACCTGATGAGTGATATTCTTCAGCAGCTTGAAAAAATTCTGCAAACTCGGCGCCAGGCTGCACCGGATACCTCCTATGTAGCTCAGTTGCATGCCAAAGGGTTGAATAAGATTCTGGAAAAAGTCGGTGAGGAAGCCACTGAAACTTTGTTGGCGGCCAAGGATGCTGAACAGAGCGGGAACCAGGAAGCAGTGATTGCAGAAACAGCCGATCTCTGGTTTCATTCTCTGGTTATGCTGTCGCATCTGGGGATCAGTCATCAGCAGGTGCTGGATGAACTAGCTGGTCGTATGGGTATTTCGGGTCTGGAAGAAAAAGCCAGCCGTAACAATTAATTAAATAACGAAAAAGCAGGAGAAGAACATGGGCTTTGGTGGCATTAGTATTTGGCAGCTTCTGATTGTACTGGGCATCATTATTCTGATTTTCGGTACCAAGAAGCTGCGTAACCTGGGTGGTGACCTGGGCGGTGCTGTGAAAGGCTTCAAAAACGCCATGAAAGATGGCGAAAAAGAAATGGAAGACGATTTGAAGAACAAAAAAGAAGACGACAAGTTGGATAAATCAGCTGTTGAAGACGACGATGCTATCGACGTTAAGGCTGAAAAAGTCAAACAGGATGAACAGGAGCAGGAGCGCAAATAAGCGCTGCAGACTATGTTCGATATCGGCTTTTTTGAGCTTATGGTACTGGCAGTCGTGGGGCTGCTGGTACTTGGCCCGCAGCGCCTTCCCCAGGCTGTACGTACGGTTGGTCTTTATATTGGCCGTATCCGTAAGGCAGTCACGGGCATTCAGCAGGAAGTGAATGAACAGCTGCAGTTGGAAGAAATGCGTCAGCGTTTGGCTGAACATGAAAAGAAAGTGAAGTCAGGTATTTTGGATGCTGAACAAGAAATTGAAAAAGACTTTCAGCAAGAAGAGAAACCTGAAAAACAAGGCACAACTGATTCAAAAGAGGTCTCTGGGCAGCCTGAAGGTAAAGAGGATAAGTCTTCATGAGTCAGCATAACTCCTCTCCAGAGACAGGCTCTGAAGAAGAAATTCAATCCCAGCAAGGCCATGCCCCTCTGGTTGAGCACTTGGTTGAATTGCGTGATCGCATCATCAAGATGCTACTGGCGATTTTGGTCATTTTTCTGGGCCTCTTCTTCTTCGCCAATGATATTTACCTGTTTGTTTCCGAGCCCTTGCGACTGCTGATGCCGGAAGGCACGCAGATGATAGCTACGGAAGTTGCTTCGCCCTTCCTGGCTCCTTTTAAGCTGACGCTCTTTGCAGCTGTCGTTGTTGCCATGCCTTTTATTCTCTTTCAGATTTGGGGGTTTATAGCGCCCGGTCTTTATGAGCACGAAAAGAAACTGGCTTTCCCGATAGTGGCATCCAGCATTCTGCTGTTTTATGCAGGTATGGCTTTTGCCTACTACGCAGTCTTTCCTTTGCTTTTTGCCTTTTTCACCACGGCGGCTCCAGAAGGGGTTGCGGTGATGACGGATATTAATGCCTACCTGAATTTTGTACTCAAGCTGTTTTTTGCTTTTGGTTTGGCATTTGAAATTCCTGTAGCCACCGTATTATTGGTTTTGGCAGGGGTGACGGACGTTAAAAAGCTGGCGGCCAAACGCATGTATGTAATTTTGGGCTGCTTTGTTGTGGGCATGTTGCTGACGCCACCGGATATCTTTTCGCAAACCCTGTTGGCCTTACCTATGTGGCTTTTGTTTGAAGTGGGTATTTTGATTTCTTATTTGCTGCCGAAAAGAAAGCAGGAAGCAGAAGAAGAATAAAACATAAGATTACAAAAGCGTACAAGATAACCCGGCTACCCGCCGGGTTTTTTGTTTTATATCAATGGTGCTGGAAGGCTTTATTGATATACATGGAAGCAACAGGAACCCAATTTGGCAATGGAGCCTTCAATGGTCGAAAGCAGCAAGGTTTTGTATGAGGATGATGAACACCAGTACATTTGGTTTGGTTGGGAAGACCCTGATGCTGAAGAAAGCCTGGTGCAATCCAATCAGGTATTGGTGATTAATCAGGACCAGGGCTATCTGTTTGATCCAGGTGGCGCTTTTATCTTTTCCGAAGTGGCTGCAGAGGTGAACAAGTATATTCCACTGGAATCGATTCGCTATCTGCTGGCAACCCACCAAGACCCGGATGTTCTCTCCTCAGTGACTCTGTGGCTAAAAGCAACCAATGCCCGTTTGCTGGTTTCGAGGCTGTGGATACGCTTTGTTTCCCATTTTGGATTTAGTGATAACTCACGCCTTATTGCTATTGAAGATAAGGGCAAAATGGTCAAATTGCCTGCCGGTGGGGAAATAGTGCTTTTGCCAGCACACTTTCTACACAGTGAAGGCAACTTTTGTTTTTACGATAGCCGCTCCAAAATTCTTTTTTCCGGTGATATAGGTGCTGCTGTTTTCCCAAAGGGTGAGCGCTATTTAATGGTTGAAGACTGGGAAAAACACCTGCTTTACACCGAAGGTTTTCATAAACGTTATATGGGCAATAATGCAGCTCTGCGCAAATGGGTGGCGATGGTACGCCAGTACCCGATTGAAATGATTGTTCCCCAGCACGGCGCCATTATTGGCAAAGAACATATTCCAGCGTTTTTGGATTGGCTGGAAAACTTGCAGTGCGGAACTGATTTGTTAGACGAATACTATGGTTTTTGAGTTGGCTCAGTTTTAGCAATCTCCAAATGCCCTAGAGTAGTTGAACCATCGACGAGGACCAGGAGCTTCTACCATGACTGCAGCGCCAGAAGAAAACCGACTACTGTACGAAGATGATGAACACCAGTTTGTCTGGTTTGGATGGGAAGAAAAAGAGGGCTCAAACTCTTTCGTGCAGACGAATCAGTGCCTGGTGATCAACCAGGACCAGGGTTATTTGTTTGACCCAGGTGGTACCTATGTTTTTCACCAGGTATTGGAGCAGGTCACCCGCTATCTGCACCCGCGTCAAATTAATACCTTGATTGCCACTCACCAGGACCCGGATGTCTGTTCATCGGCACCCTATTGGATGAAGGTGACCGATGCCAAACTGTTGATTTCCCGCTTGTGGCTGCATTTTGTTTCCCACTTTGGCTTGGATGAGCCGGAAAGGGTGGTGCCCTTGCCGGACAAGGGTGCCAAGTTGCGACTTCCTTCTGGTGATCACCTCTTGCTCTTACCTGCTCATTTCTTGCATAGTGAAGGGAATTTCAGCGTTTTCGACGAACGTTCCGGCATACTTTTTTCAGGCGATATTGGCGCTTCCATTTTTCCTGCAGGAAAGCGTAAACTTTTCGTTGAAGATTTTGATGAACACCAAGCGTTTATGGAGCCTTTTCATAAGCGTTATATGCACTCCAATGCCGTATGCAGGCATTGGGTCAAGCAGATTCGCAACCTACCCCAGCCGGTTAAAATGATGGTACCCCAGCATGGCTCCATGTTTGCGGGTGACCAAGTAGAGAATTTTTTATCCTGGTTTGAAGAATTAGAGTGTGGTGGTGATCAGTTGCAGGCTATTTATTCAGGACAGCCTGTATAGATTGCAGATCGACTGCAAGGATGAGCTTATGATGTTGCGTGATTTTGAGTTAACGCGGATAACGCCCGAACTCTTGAAAATAGATCAACCGGTTCCCTGGCCTATCTATGATGAGTTTGGGAAGCTGCTGATGGCTAAGGGGGCCATTCTGCGTTCGGATCGACAAAAAGAAATCCTGACGCGCGTTGGGCTTTTTGCACGCGAAATCAAACCTGATCCTAAAAGTCTCATTCCCCAACCGGTACGTTTTCGTCGTAAGGTCAATCCCTTTGCCGAGTTCGATGAGCTTTGCCTGAAGCTGGAAGAGGTTTTTAAACTCATTGAAAAAGATGAAGTACCCAATCCCGGCGTTGTCAAAAAAAGGATTTTTGATATTGCTACCCATCTGCAAGGCCTAACCGAATATGATGCCGATGCCCTTTTGGGTGCGGTGCATCTGGCTGATCAGTTTCCTTATACGATTCATCATCCCATGCAGATAGCCGTGCTTTCCGAGCTGATTTTGGAACGTTTGAAGGTCGACCAGGAAGTTCGTTTGTCGGTATTGGCCGCGGCCCTGACCTGTAACCTGGCAATGAATCCTTATCAGCAGCGCCTGCATCAGCAAAAACAGCCTTTGAATGATCAACAGCGCCGTGTTATTGAAAAACATCCCGAGCAAAGCCGAAGGCGTCTTGAAGAAGTGGGTGTGGATGATGCCCTCTGGTTGGAGCTGGTAGCTCAGCATCATGAAAAGCTGGACGGGACAGGCTACCCCCAAGGTTTGCAGGACGATCAAATTCGCCGTGAGGCCCGGATTCTGGCATTGGCGGATGTGTACACGGCTATGGTGACTCCCCGGCCTTACCGTAATCCGATCAAGCACAAGGATACTTTGAAGGATATTTTTACTCAGCGCGGGAGTAAGTTTGATTCCAAACTGACATTGGTGTTTTTGAATGAGCTGGGGCTCTATCCCCCCGGTGTTTATGTAAAGCTAAACAATGGTGAGCTGGCCGTAGTAGTAGGGCGTACACCCGATCCTAAATCGCCTCTGGTGGCCAGTGTTAGAAAAGCCAGTGGCGATTTGTTTTTGTCACCAAGGCGGCGTAATACGGCTTCGCATAATTTTTCGATCCGAGGTGCCTGTAATGTTAATGAAAGAATCCGGATCAATCCGGCTACCCTTTGGGGTATTGATGCCATTAGAGTTAGCAATACACCGGATCTTTCCGGTGTTAGTGATCTAATTTGATTTGATCTTCCGACCCTTCCCTTTTTTTGGAAAGGGTCGGAAACTGGGGTTAAGCCATCTCCAGGATTTTATCGACCAGTTTAAAAATGCCAGCACGGGCTTCAGTGATGCGTGTGGCTAGCATGTAGGCGGGGGTGGTAACCAGCTTGTTGTTGGTATCGACTACGATATCGTCAACAGGGCAGGTTTTATGCAGAGCCCCCATGCTAATCAAAGCACCTTCAATGCTGGCATCATTACCTATGGTGCAAAGTGCACCTGGAGCAACCAGTTTGGCAGTTAGGGCTGGGGCTATGCACATCAGGCCTATGGGTTTACCGGCTTTATGGAAGGCTTGAACAAAGTTTTTAACGTCAGCATTGACCTCACAGTCAGAGCCTTCCGTTGCAAAGGTTGAGAAGTTTTTGGCAACACCAAAGCCACCCGGTAGGATGACTGCATCAAAGTCATCAGGATTGGCTTCGGCGAGATCCTGAAGTTCGCCTCTTGCCACGCGTGCCGCTTCGGTGAACACATCGCGAGCTGCTGGTCCTTCAGCTTGGCTAGCAGGTGTTTCTTCACCTGTTACATGGTTGATGACATGCATTTGCGGAATTTTTGGAGCAAAACACTGGTATTGAACTTCTTTTTCATCCAGGCGCAGAAGGGTCAGTACACTTTCATAGATTTCTGCGCCGTCATAAACACCACAGCCGGATAGCAGGACAGCAACTTTTTTGGGCATCTTCATCTCCTTGTTTTATTCCAAGTTCAAACTTCAACTCTAGTGCTGAGCTAAGTCAGTGACAAGCTGTCTCTCTTCATAAACACTCAGGTGTTGATATACTGCAGGAAATTACAAGTTTAGAGGGTTCTATTTGTGCAGACTAATCATCGTATCTTCCCTGCCACCCGCATGCGCCGTATGCGTGCCGATGACTTCTCCCGTCGCTTGATGCGTGAAACAACTCTAACAGTGAATGACCTGCTGGTTCCTCTATTTGTCAAAGAGGGTAAAAACGAAAAGGAAGCTGTGCCCTCCATGCCGGGTGTTGAACGTTTGAGCATTGATTTGCTGGTTGCTGAAGCCAAAGAATTATTCAGTCTGGGCATTCCTGCCATTGCCCTCTTCCCCGTAGTGGATTCCGAGGGTAAAAGTGAGATGGCCGAGGAAGCCTATAACGCCAATGGTTTGGTTCAGCGCAGCATTAAAGCGCTAAAAGATGCTGTTCCTGAGCTGGGCATCATTACCGATATCGCCCTGGACCCTTACACCTCTCACGGCCAGGATGGCATTATCGATGAGCAGGGTTATGTGCTTAATGACCGTACTGTTGAAACCCTGGTCAAGCAGGCTTTGTCCCATGCTGAGGCAGGGGCAGATGTGCTGGCACCTTCTGACATGATGGATGGGCGCATAGGTTCGATTCGTCAGGTGCTGGAGCAGGAAAATCTGGTCAATATCCGTATCCTGTCTTATGCCGCCAAGTATGCCTCTGCCTACTATGGTCCTTTCCGGGATGCCGTGGATTCAGCAGCCAATCTGGGTAAGGCTGATAAGTCCAGCTACCAGATGGACCCAGCCAATACTGATGAGGCTCTGCATGAAGTGGCTTTGGATTTGGCGGAAGGTGCGGATATGGTGATGGTTAAGCCCGGTATGCCTTATCTTGATATTGTCCGTCGTGTGAAAAGCGAGTTTGGCGTTCCGACCTTTGTTTATCAGGTATCCGGTGAATATGCCATGCACCAGGCAGCAATCGAAAAAGGCTGGCTGACAGAAGCCGCCATGATGGAGGCTCTGGTGAGCATCAAGCGCGCAGGCAGTGATGGCATTCTGACTTATTTTGGCAAGCGGGCAGCTCAGTTGCTGAACGCTTAGCCTGTTGATTTCTCAGCTTTTCAAGGATTTTGAAAATGACAGAAAAGAGCAGCACCCCAGTTTCGGTAGCTCCAGCCAAGTTGGCAGAGCAGGATGCAAACACCTTGGCAACCGCGCCCCGGGCCATCTTGCGTATCAACCAAAGTAAGAGTGGAGTAAGGCGACGCAAGACCGATGACAGTGTCGATCTGGATAACCCTGAGCTTTACTTCAATCGTGAGCTGTCACACCTGCAGTTTAATATTCGGGTGTTGGAACAATCGCTGGATACCAGTCACCCGCTATTGAACCGTCTGCTCTTTTTGTTGATTTTTTCAAGCAATCTGGACGAGTTCTTTGAAATCAGAGTGGCCGGCCTTAGGCGCCAGGTTGCCCTGGATCGGGAAAAATCCGGTGTTGACGGTATGCGGCCTACCGAAGTGCTGAAAGAAGTTTCCCGCATTTGTCACGAGCAGGTGGAGCGCCAGTACAAGATACTCAATGAACTGCTGATTCCAGCCCTGGAAGAGCATAAAATCCGCTTTATTCGCCGTGATCAGTGGACCAAGCAGCAAACCAAATGGGTTGAAGGCTTTTTTAAGGGAGAAATCCTACCCGTCATCAGTCCTATAGGCTTGGACCCCTCGCATCCTTTTCCACGCCTGGTCAATAAAAGCCTTAACTTTATTGTTTCTTTGGAAGGTAAAGATGCCTTTGGCCGCGAAGGCGGCATGGCTATTTTGCCAGCGCCCCGCTCTCTGTCACGCCTGATTCGAATACCGGATGAGTTGTGTGATGAAGGGGATAACTTTGTATTCCTCTCCTCAATGATTCATGCCCACGCTGATCTTTTATTCCCTGGCATGAAGATCAAGGGCTGCTATCAGTTCCGCTTGACCCGTAATGCTGATTTGACGGTTGATTCCGAAGAAGTATCTGACTTGGCTAGTGCCCTGCGCGGTGAGCTTCTTTCACGCCGCTACGGTGATGCCGTGCGTTTGGAAGTCGCCGATAACTGCCCGGATGACTTGGTTAACTTCCTGCTAAAGCAGTTTGGTTTGGGGGAGGAAGAGCTTTACAGGGTAAATGGTCCAGTTAACCTGAACCGCTTGATGGCCTTGATGGGGCAGGTGAAGCGTCCAGACTTAGAGTATTCACCTTTTACACCTGGCTTGCCACGCCTACTGCGCAAAGATGAAGGTTCTATTTTTAATGCCATACGCCAGGGCGACATTCTTCTACATCACCCTTTTGAAAGTTTTTCACCGGTTGAAGACCTGCTGCGCGAAGCGGCCAGTGATCCGGATGTGGTCGCGATCAAGCAGACACTCTACCGAACCGGCCCTGATTCCAATATCGTCAATGCGTTGGTAGAAGCCGCTCGTAATGGCAAGGAAGTGACTGTTGTTATTGAGCTGCGTGCGCGTTTTGATGAAGCCGACAACCTGACCTTGGCCAGCCGTTTGCAAGAAGCCGGAGCGATAGTGATTTATGGTGTGGTTGCCTATAAAACCCATGCCAAGATGATGCATATCCTAAGGCGTGAAAATGGCCAGCTGCATCACTATGCCCACCTGGGTACAGGTAACTACCACGCCAAAACAGCACGCTTGTATACCGACTATGGCATGCTGACCGCCAACCAGGATTTGTGTGAGGATGTGCATCGCGTTTTCTTGCAGCTCTGTGGCATGGGGCAGGTACTGAATATGCACAAGTTATTGCATGCCCCCTTCACCCTGCACAAGCGCCTGGTTGAAATGATCGAGCGGGAAGCAGATTTTGCCGCAGCTGGAAAAAAAGCCCGTATTGTTATCAAAACCAACTCAGTTACTGAGCCTAAACTGATCAAGGCTCTATACAAGGCCAGTCAGGCGGGTGTTAAGGTGGATATGATCGTGCGTGGTATTTGCTGCCTCAAACCTGGACTGCCCGAAGTTTCCGAAAATATTCGAGTACGCTCGATTATCGGACGTTTTTTGGAACATACCCGTGTGTTCAGCTTTTACAATAATGGCCAGGAAGAAATCTACTGCGCCAGTGCCGATTTTATGGAGCGCAATATGTTCAATCGGGTGGAAACCTGTTTCCCTCTATTGGATACAAAACTGGCTACCCGGGTGCGCAAGGATCTGGAAACCTATTTGCTGGATAACTGCCAGAGCTGGGAGTTGCAGGAAGATGGTAGCTATTTGTTGAATGCACCCGGTAAAGGCAAGGATGAAGTGAGTGCTCAGGAGACCCTGTTGGATGCTTACGCCGAGAAGGCAACTTAATACTATGTTAGAATCCAAAGATGTAAATAAAATGCGGGAGAAACGATGAGTCAGCCAGCCAAAGAAAAAGTACAAAAAGCAGGGCTTTGTTGGGTTCGGCCAGAGCAGTGGCAACGTCTTCTGGAGGTTGCCGAAGACAGTGATCGTTTGGAAAGCAGCTGGGAAGAATGGCAGTCCAAAAGCCTGGAGATGATCGAGGTTTTTGCAACCCGAGGGATAGAAATCGAAAAGGTTGATGTCGATGTGGAGGCACTGATTGCCTGGTGCCAGGAAAAGGACAAGCCGGTAAATGCTTCAACCCGTGCTGAGTATGTGACAGCCTTGATGATGGAGCAGAAAAAAACCACCTCGGGTAAAATCACCCAACATTAAAACTTGTTTTTTTAGTGCCAGTGTGGTTAGCTTTAACCACTGAAATAAACGAATCAGGTGCAAGTCTGTGAAAACTGTTAAAACCAATATCTTTAGCAACACCAACTTTTATGGCTATTGGTTTAGCAAAATGACTTGCGTCTGAACTTTAGGTTTCGGGCGCCCAGTGGCTGCCCAGGCAAAAGTTTCTTAAAACCCCGGTGCAGCCACACCGGGGTTTTTTTATAGCCTGAAGCAGCCAAGTGCAAATATTTAAGGAAACCGGCATGAATTCTTCACTTAACCAGCAGTTAAACCAGCGGCCGTTGATGACTGCAGCAGAACTTAAGAAAAAGCTTCCCTTGCCCCCAGGGGTGCAGCAAAGAGTTGATCAACAACGAGAGCAGCTGAAAAGTCTGCTGGCAGAAAAAGACTCACGTTTTTTGGCCATTGTTGGTCCCTGCTCAGTTCATGATCGGGAAGCCACCCTGGACTACGCCCAGCGCCTAGCTGAACTGCAAGAAAGAGTGGGTGATCAGCTCCTGCTGGTGATGCGGGTGTATGTTGAAAAGCCCCGTACCTGCCTGGGTTGGAAAGGCCTGGTGACTGACCCACAAAGGGATGGGCAAATTGATATCAATACTGGTTTACAAAGCAGTCGGCAACTGATGCTGGATGTCATCAAGCTGGGCTTGCCGGTTGCAACCGAGGCCTTGAATCCACATCTGGCAGGCTACTTTGATGATTTAGTGAGCTGGTACGCTTTGGGTGCCCGCACAACCGAGTCTCAAACCCATCGTGAAATGGCTAGTGGCCTGCCTGGAGTGATAGGCTTTAAAAATGCTACCGATGGCAGTATTGATGTGGCTATTCATGCCATGAAAGCTGCTGCTGCTCCTCAAGTGATCACCCGAATTAATGCTGCCGGCCAGCTGGTCCAAGAAGCTGTAGTAGGCAACGCTGATAGCCATTTGGTACTCAGAGGCGGTAAATCTGGCCCTAATTACGAGTCGGCATCTTTGTTAAAAGCCAGTCGGGAATTGCAGGCAACGGGAGTGAATTCACGTATTCTGGTTGATGCCAGCCACGCCAATTGTGGCAAAATTGCTGAGCGTCAGGTCCAGGTGCTGGAAGAGGTGGCTGAACTTCTAAGAACAGGACACCCTGTTTTGGGTATTATGATGGAAAGCTTTCTGCGTGGAGGTAATCAGCCCTTGCAAGCTGGCCCTGGCACCTATGGTCAATCGATGACGGACCCCTGTCTGGATTGGGAAGCAACGCAACAAGCTTTGCTGCAATTGGCCGTTGAGGTTAAGCGAGCCCAACACCAAGCGGAGACAGCCTGAAAATATCATGAGTAAGTTTCAATTAGAGTTTCTTGATCCCCAGGAATATCGTAGCAAAACACGTAAAAGCAGCGTGATTATTATTCTGATATTTGCTCTGCTGGGCATGGGACTAGCCAGTCTTCTGGTAAGCCTGTTGGGCACCCCTGGAGGGAATAATTTTCGCTGGAATCTTTTGGGTGTGCTATCCGGACTGATTTTGACAGTATTGCTCGTTAAGTACTACCTCAGCCAGCAGCCTTTTATGCGTGAAGCAGTTTATGGTTGGCATCTCAAGCGCAGCCTGATGCGAATCACCAATGTTATGCATCGTATCAAGCCTCTGGCTGAAGCTGGCAGCCACCAGGCAATGAAGCTTCTGAGGTTTTATCATCTGGCGGTTGAAGAAATGCATCGTCTGGATGGCAATGAAGCCAACCCGCTAGAAATTAAGGCTGAAAAAAAAGCTCTTGAAGAAAAAATGCAAGCAGAAGGCCTGGACCTGAGTCAGCATACTTTTGATTCCCAAATGCTCAAGGATTTAAGCGACCGGGAAGTGACTGGTTAACTCTACTTACTATACCTGTATTCTTTGTAGTGTTTTTCTTTGCTCCTTCAAGCGTTATATTTGAGGTGTGACGCCCTGCCGCAGGCTTTTTCGACTAAAGTTAATGCAGATGTCGAGTTAACTAGGTAATAATGGCAGTCATAAAGTATTAATTGATACAGGTTAATGCCCAGCCAGCTTTTTTGTTTTGCAATCAGCTGGTATATAAAACTAAATGATGATGAGGATGTAACCATGACACAAAACAGCCGTCGTGCTTTTCTGAAAAAGGGCCTTTTCGGTTTGGCCGCCTTGCCTTTCGGTATGGGTGCGCTGACTTCTCAGGCATTCGCTTCCTCTTTGCCTCCTCTGAGTGAAGACGCGCCCCAGGCCAAAGCACTGAACTATGTCAAGGTAGCTGCTGATGCAAAAGGTCATCCTCGCTGGAATGAGGGTGAGTACTGCGACAACTGCATGTTCTGGCGTCCGGCCAACAATGGTTGTTCGCTCTTCCCGCAGAACTCTGTTGAACCCAAAGGCTGGTGTCAGTCCTGGGTAAAAGCCAACTAAGCACCTTGTTGGTTCTTGAAAACCCCGACTCGTTCGGGGTTTTTTTGTTTGGGGATCTGGTTTAGTGTTAATGGACAGTTACTAAAGGAGAGACCCATGCTGGACTTTTTAATTCATGAATCCAATGCTTTAACCGAGCGCTTATGGGGATTGTTCGACACCCTCTGGCCAGCAGTGCTGCTGTTGATTTTTGGTTGGTGGCTGGTCAAGCGCCTAAAAAAACTGACAGTTAATAATCTGGCCAAAAAAATGGAAGCTGCATCTGCCCAGTTTCTGGGGCAAATTATTCATGCGCTTCTACTGGTTATTCTTTTTATTGCGGTACTCAGTCAGTTGGGTGTCAATACCACTTCACTTCTGGCCGCCTTGGGTGCTCTTGGTTTGGCAGTCGGCCTTGCACTTAAGGATTCTTTGCAGAATCTGGCATCAGGTTTCCTGCTGGTCGCTCTGCATCCTTTTAGCAAGGGTGACTATGTTGAGGGTGCAGGTACGGGGGGAACTGTAGAAAAATTAACCCTTCTGCATACCTATCTGATTACACCTGACAACAAGCGCATCATGATTCCCAACTCTGCACTGACTGATGGCAACCTAGTGAACTATACCTCTGAACCGCATAGGCGTATGGATATTCTGGTGGGTGTTAGTTATGACGAGGATATTCGTGTCGTTAAAGAACTGCTGTTGAAACTGGCAGAAGAAGATGAACGAGCACTGACAGACCCAGAACCTAGAGTCATTATTACTGACTTTGGTGATAACTCAGTGAATTTTTCACTTAGGGTTTGGGCCACTATTGATGACTTTTGGTATTTACAGTGGGATTTGATGGAGAAGGTTAAATTGGCTTTTGATGAGGCGGGTATCACTATTCCCTTCCCACAAAGGGATGTGCATCTTTACCAGCATCCTATGTCAGGCGAATAAAACGAGTTTTGCTTTTTTTGCCTTCCGTGCTTTTTGCGCAAATATTTGCGCAAAAAGCACCTTTTTTTAGCTTTTTTATCCCTTTTTCTTGCAAATTTTTGCTTTTTTATGTAAAAGTCCTCCTCCAGATACTAGACTAGTGACACTTTCCCCTTGCCAGCGGAGGAGACGGACCATGAACCAGCGTGTAACGCTTGACACACCGGCCATAGAGGCTCGCCCTTTCAAGGTTTATACCCAGCGTCAGTTGGATAAGATCGAAGCTCTGGAGAAACTACCCGAAGACTTGCGCTTTGATATGCGCGTAGTTAGTCAGGTGCTCCCTTTTCGGGTTAATAACTATGTTATTGATGAGCTTATTGATTGGGACAAGGTTCCTGAGGATCCGATTTTTCAGCTGACTTTTCCTCAGCGCGGCATGCTGAAGCCCGAGCATTTTGATGAAATTGCAGCCTTAATGCAGGCAGAAGCCCCGGCTGCTGAACTAAAAGAAGCTGTTGAAAGAGTGCGCTCTGAATTGAATCCTCACCCTGCCGGGCAAATGGATCTCAATCTACCTCTACTAGATGGTCAGCCATTGGAGGGAATGCAACATAAATACCAGGAAACGGTCCTCTTTTTCCCCAGCCAAGGGCAGGTCTGTCATAGTTATTGCACCTTTTGTTTCCGTTGGGCACAGTTTGTCGGTGACAAGGACCTGAAATTTTCTTCCAATGAAGCTGAGTCCCTGCACGCCTACCTGGCCGAACATAAAGAAGTGACCGATCTGCTGCTGACCGGTGGCGACCCTATGGTTATGAAAGCCAAGCACTTGCGCATGTATCTTGAAGGCTTGCTGAAGCCAGAGTTGGATCACATTCAAAATATCCGCATTGGCTCCAAGAGCTTGACCTTTTGGCCTTATCGCTTTGTAACCGATGATGACGCCAACGATATTCTGCAACTTTTCCGTGAGCTAACCGCTGCTGGTAAGCACATTGCCTTTATGGGCCATTTCAATCACTGGAAAGAAATGGACACCCCTGTTTGTCGTGAAGCAGTGCGCCGTATTCGGGCAACTGGTGCTGAAATCCGCACCCAGGCGCCGCTACTCAAGCACATTAATGATGATGCAGACCAGTGGGCGAAGATGTGGAAGATGCAGGTTCAGCAGGGGATGATTCCTTACTATATGTTTGCTGAGCGGGATACCGGCGCACGTCATTACTTTGAAGTGCCCCTGGTCAAGGCTTGGGAGATTTATCGTGAAGCCATGAAGCAGGTTCCTGGGCTGTGCCGCACTGCACGTGGCCCTTCAATGTCCGCTGATCCAGGCAAAGTCGAAATTCAGGGGGTTACGGAAATTCAGGGTGAAAAAGTGTTTGTCCTGCGTTTTATACAAGGCCGCAGTTCGGATTGGGTGCAGCGCCCCTTCTTTGCCAAATATGATGAAGAAGCCACCTGGCTCAATCACCTGAAGCCCGCCTTCGGAGAAGAGAAATTCTTTTACGAAGATGAGTTCGCAGAAATGAAAGCAGAAAAGCAGGCCCTGATTGTTAAAGCCTAAGCCTTGCAATTGAAGTACTCAAAAACCCCAGCTAGCTTTGCTGGGGTTTTTTGTAAGGGAACTACTGGTATGATGGAAGCTTGATCTGTCGGGAGAAATGACCATGCTGCTCACTGCCACCCAGGCTGCTTTTAATGGGGTTTTGGAACTACTGGATGAAAGTCTGGATCTCTATCAGGATATGCGTGACCGCTTACCAGCAACCAGCCGTAAAGCTCAGTTGGACCTTATGCTAGAGCAGCGCCAACAGCTTCAGGAAAAGCTGCGTCAGGCCGCTGTTGAAGAGCTGCATATTCGCCCTCGCACAGCGGATCAGGATATTGAAGGCCTTACTCACTTGCTTGAGCAGTTTCGTCGTCTTTGGCAAGAGCCGGAAACAGTTGCTTTGGATCTGCTGCTGGATCATGAGCAGGAGTTACAGCGTGCTTGTGAAGAGGTTCTGCAAGAGGGTGGAGGGGAGCTGTCCGCCGATCTGCAAATTCTGCTTGCTGAGCTTGAAGAACATCTAGAGGCAACAGAGCTCTGGTTGCAACATTAAAAGTCCAATGGCTGGGGGTCATCTAAAATGCGAGGTTCTCGTTTCCAGATATAAAGATCACCCAGGGTACGCAGACGAGCAGCCAGCTCACGTAACAAAATATTCTTCATTCCTGTCCAACTGGGACCGGTAGCCTGGCAACCATAGGCTTCAATACCCAGGGACTCGGCTATGAAGAGGGCTCTAGGTAGGTGATAGTCTTGAGTGATTAGCAGGGCCTGATTAACATTAAAAACCTGCTTGGCACGCTTCAAGGTATCAAAGGTACTAAAACCTGCATGATCCAGAGACATGGCTGTTTCTGGTAAGCCTCTATATATTAGATCCTGCTGCATTCGTTTGGGTTCGTTGTAGTAACGAGTGCGGTTATCCCCAGAAACCAAAAGATGCTGAATCTTGCCTTCACGATAAAGGCGGGCCGCTTCATTGATGCGGCCGTAGTAGTGGGGGTTGGGTAGGCCTGAGCGCAGATACTGGCTGGTTCCAAAGAGGATGCCCACGTCCATGCTGGTGCAGGCTGCATCGGTTTTGTTGATGCGGTCGACTGTTTTGCCAACAAACCAGGCATTAACACCCAACAAAAGCGTTAGGGTGAGTGCAGCCAGAGCAAGGAGTCGCCACCACCAGAGTAATATTTTTCTCAGTAATCTGCGCATACCCAGCCAAATAGTAGAAAGGATTGATGAGTCTATTCTAGCGGAAAGATCTCCGTTTAGGTAAATTTCAGTATTCAACTTGGGTTATTAGACGCACTAGTCTAAAATTGCCGGGTTAATCGCTTAAACCAAGGAAAAAAACATGCGCTTGAAGCAGTTGCTGCCAGCAGGGCTGTTATTGATGCCAGTTATGGCTTCTGCCGACTGGAGTGCCGGTGTGGGTGCGGCTCAGGGTCAGAGCCCCTACCAGGGCATCAGTAGTAACCCCAATACCATCCCCGCTTTTGTCAGTTATCGGGGCCGCTTCGCCTATATTCGTGGCACAGAAGCCGGTATCAATGCCTGGGGGGCCGGTGGTTCCTGGGGTGGTGTTCAAGCCAGTGTGCTGGTGAGCGGTCGTCTGGCCGGTTATTCCAGTAGCGATTCCAGCTATTTGGCTGGAATGGATAGTCGTGGCTGGTCACTGGATGGCGGTGTGGGTTTCTCGGGCCGGGTAAACAGCCACCAGTTTTCTGTCAAGGCGGTACATGATCTGCTCGACAAACACCAGGGCTATGAACTCAGCAGCACCTATAGCTATGGCTTTGAGGTCACGGATAAGTTGCGGGTCAGCCCAGGCGTTGGCCTTAGTTGGCAAAGTGCAGATCTTTTGGATTATTACTTTGGCGTCACCGAGTCTGAAGCAAACCCGGCAATTGGACGCATAGCTTACCAGGTGGATTCAGGCTGGGAGCCGAGTGTTAGTCTTAACATCATGTATGCTTTTACCCCCAGAACTTCACTCATGGTGGCGGGACGCACCCGCAAACTACCCAGCTCAGTGGTGGCTAGTCCGCTGGTTGATCGCGAGTATGTCACCGGGGTTTTTGCCGCTCTCTTGTATCGTTTCTAGGAACTCTTAATCTCGGCCAAAGCTTCACCGAGTCTGACCTGGGTGCCGTTTTTCAGGTCTTCACGCCACTGCACGGCATTCGGGCCAAATACCAAAATAGCTGTAGAGCCTAACTTGAAGCGGCCCATTTCCTGGCCTTTTTCAAATACTAGGGGTTCGGGATCAGTGAAGTTTTTCAGCTTCACTTTTCTAACAGGTGGTGTCACCTGGCCGTCCCAGACCGTTTCGATTCCAGCCACAATCATGGCGCCTACCAGAATCATGGCCATGGGGCCTGCCGGGGTATCAAAGAAACACACCAAACGCTCATTACGGGCAAACACACCCTGAACATTATCAGCGGTGGCCTGGTTTACCGAGAACAAGCGCCCAGGCACATAGAGAGTTTCCTTCAGAGTTCCACCCAAGGGCATGTGTACCCGATGGTAATCTTTGGGTGAAAGATAGATGGTGGCAAAGGAGCCGCCCATAAAAGGCTTGGCTTTTTCAGTGTCGCCACCCAGTAGGCGGGTCAGGCTGTAGTGAATGCCTTTGGCTTGCAGAACCCGGCCATGCTCCAGGCCACCCAGTTCACTGATCGAACCATCAGCCGGGCTGGCCAGGCTTTTAGGGTCAGCAGCAATTTCACGCACACCTTCTTTTAAAGGGCGGGTAAAAAACTCATTGAAGTTACTATAGGCGGCGGGGTCTTCCTGTTCAGCCTCACTCATGTCGACCTGAAAGCGCTTGATAAAGCTGGAAATCAACAGGTTTTTCAGCCAGCCAACCCGACATTCAGCTAAACGGCCGGTGATGCGGGATAGCAGATGGTGGGGTAGGAGATACTGACTGAGTGCAAAGAGCTTGGCTTTATTCACTGAACTTTTCCTGTAGAGTAACGAGGTCGGCTTCATTGTAACGGATAAGCCAGATCCCTGAAACGCCTGAAGCATTTACCGTCAGCGCAGGCTAGAGGTAAACTGGACAGGTTTTGTCACCTGCCTGCCACCAAGGATATTTGCTAGCGACCATGGTCTTCTTCGAAATGTTTTCGCCCCTGACCCTGTTTTTTATGGGCCTAATTGCCGTGATGACGGTCTATTTTCACGGCCCTGTTTATTCACTGCGCACTGTTAATGCGGCGCCTTCCATCCTTACCAGCGTGGGTATCTTTGGTACCTTTTTTGGTATCGCTCTGGGTTTAATGGAATTTGATGCCGCCGATGTTGAAGCCAGTGTCCCCCAATTGATTGAAGGCCTGAAGACCGCTTTCTGGTCATCGATTGCCGGTTTGCTGGGCGCAATGACCATTAAGCTGCGCCATGTTCTCAACCATGTGCGTGGCATGGATGGTAGCACCCAGGTTACCGGGGCAACCATGGATGATCTGGCGACACTACTGGGTGATATTCGCCTACTGCTGAAAAGCTCAGGTTTAACCCGTATTGATGAATACATGAAGAATAACGACCAGCGTCTTCAAGCAAGTCTGCAAAAACTGGGTGAGGGCATTGGGGATTACCAGCAGAAGATGGCGGATGCCAATTCCAAGGCACTGGTTGCTGCGCTGGAGACCCTGCTGGCTGACTTCAATCAGCAGATCGGTGCCCAGTATGGTGAAAACTTTGATCGCCTTAATCAAGCTGTGGGCCAGATGCTGGAGTGGCAGGAGAACTACAAGGAAGAACTGGAAGCCCTGCTTAGTGAACAAAGAGCCAATGGTCAGGTATTGGATAAAGCCACTGAAGCCTATAAAACCATGGTGGAGCATACTCAGTCTTTCAATGTGGTGGCAGAAACCCTGGGTGAGGTCATGGGCGGTTTGCAGCAGCAGTCGGAATCCCTGGGTTCTTATCTGGATTCACTCGCCAATCTGGTTAATAAAGCCGGTGGTGGCTTGCCCAAATTGGAAGAACGCATCCATACCCTAACCGATGGTCTGGCCGGTCAGTTGGATCGTCAGCATCAGCAGATGCAGAAACTACTGGATAGCTCGGGCCGTCGTGTCACTGAAAGTGTCGAAAGTCTCAACGAGATTCTCGGTAAACGCCTGGATGAACAATTATTGCGTCAGCAGAAGCATACTGATCGAACGCTGGACCGTACCGAGCAACAGCTGGTTCGCCTGGATGCTGCTTTGGAGCATGAACTGACCACCTCCCTGCAAACCTTTGGTAGTCAATTGGCGGCTCTGTCTGAAAAGTTTGTTAGTGACTACACACCGCTCACTGACAAGCTGCGGGAGTTGGTGCAGGTGGCAGAAAAACTTGAGAAAACAGCTGAACGGAAAACAGGTGGCGCATGAGCAGCCTGGACCAGAATCAAGAAGAAGAAACCCTCGCCGGTGAAGAGGGGGCTCATTGGATTTCAGTCAGTGACTTGATGGCTGGCCTGATGATGGTATTTCTGCTGGTCGCTGTGGTGTTTATGGTCATCGTTCAGAAAGAAAGCGAGCGGATGCGTGAAGTAGCCGAGATCTACCTGGATTTGCGCGAAGCCCTTTATGAAGACCTGCTCGAAGAATTTGAAGATGACCTGCCGCGCTGGGGTGCTGAACTCAGCCCGGACCTAGTGATTACCTTTCAGGATTCAGGTGCCCTTTATGAACTGGGCTCGTCTAATTTAAGGCCACGTTTTGCTGAAATCCTCAGTGAATTCTTCCCCCGTTATGTACGTGTTATCACTGCACCTGAATACCGGGATGAAATTGAAGAAGTGAGAATTGAAGGCCACACCTCCAGCGAATGGACGCAAGCGAGGGATGACAATGAGGCCTACATCAACAATATGCGCTTGTCTCAGGCGCGCACGCGCTCTAGCCTTGAGCATGTGCTTAATCTTTCCGAAGTCAGCCATGAACAGGCTTGGTTGAAGCGTAACCTGACTGCTAACGGCCTTTCATCTTCCCAGCCGATCCTGAATCCGGATGGCAGTGAAAATGCGGAACTTTCCCGCCGGGTGGAATTTAGGGTGCGTACTGATGCCGATGCCCGTATCCGGGATATTCTGCAACAGCAGCGTGGCTCTAGGAATTCCGAGGCCCTGGAAGCCTTATGAAATTACCGGATTTCACTGAGTTTGAACCCTTCGTTGAATTGCGTCGTGCTATGGGTGCGCGCAAACGAGGTCACTTTGAACTCTTTGATCCGGAACGCCACCTGACCGGGCGTGAACGCTCGGAACTGGACCGGGAAGGCCGTTACCTACCCTGGACTCGCCTGAAACACTTGGCTGATGATACCTGGGGCTATAAAAATACCCGTTTGGCAGTTTACCTGTCCGAAGCTGAAGACTACCATCTGGCCCAGTGTGAAGTAACTCAGACCTGGGAAGCGGGTGCCTATGTCTGGATCAGCACTCGGCGTACCGGCCCCTTGCCCTTGGGGCCTGAACAAGAAACCCGTAAACAAGTGTGTGCTCACTGCTTGCAGCTACTGGGTTATAAAGGCTTTGATCTTCATCGCAACCGCAAAATCGCCTACAGCAAGCAGCTGCTGAAAACCTTCTCCCGTGATGAGTTCTTTAAAGTCTACAAGCTCTACCCGGTTCAGGGCGTGGGGGAACGCTAATGCTTTCTCTGCTGGTGGGCCTGGCTGCTTTGGCCGATCTGCTGATCTGGCGGCTGCTGCCCTCAGCTTGGCAGGATTGGCTGTTTTTGCCGTTTCTACTTTTGGTGACTTGGGTTATCTTCAATTTGCGTCTGGATCTGGCCCGTCAAAAACGCCAGGTATGGCTGAATCAATACCTCGAGGCCGAAAGCAGTCTCCAGCAACCCCTTCAGGTGGGCTGGCTGGGCCTAGTATCCCATCTTTTAGTGAGCCTTTTGCTGGCGTTACTGCTGCTATTGCAAGTCTTATTAATTTCCTGGGAGCTGGCCCTGACCTTGGCACTTAGCCTACCTTTACTTCACTTTATAAAAAAAGGGCTGAACCTCTGGCTGTTGCCTCAGGTCCGAACAGAATACAGACGCTTATTGGGCTGCTACTGGTTGGTTATTATTCTGACACTGTTGCTGACCGCCTTATTAACACTGGCATTTGTATATCAACCCCAGCCCTGGTTGATTGGCAGCAGCTTGAGCCAAGTGATCAATGAACACCTGGATGTCAGTCGCAGCTCCAGTCTTCTGGGGGCTCTGGAACGCGGTTTACAGCTGGTGGTCTTGACTCAACACTGGGCTTTGCAGAACTTTATTGGCGATTTGGGGCGATCAGGCTGGCTGGGCTTGCTGGCCTGGTTGTTGGTGCTGGGCGTTCAAGCCAGCCTGGCCCTGGCAGTCAGCTACTGGCTGGTGGCTGCTGACTACTTAATCAGGAAGCTGTATGAACAAGAAAACTGACGCCTTTGAACCAAGCAACACCACCGGCAGAAGCAAGCAGGCTTTCTTGTTGCTCTTGGCTTTGCTGATGTTGGGGTCTGCTGTTTTCAGCTATACCCAAAACCAGTTGCTCACAGCTTCTGCCCACCAACCCCTGGTGCGTCTGGTCTTTTTGGGTGAAGCCCTCACCCTGGCTGAAGATGATTTTCAGGACTTCAGCCGCGAGCTGATGGCTTTGACTTCAGATCAGGATGCAGCCTTGGAAGCTCACCTGGAAGCTTGGTTAAAGAATGAAAGTTTGCAAATTCGTGCTCAGGCAGAAAAGGGCGTTAATGCTTATCTGGATTGGTATTTCTCCTTGCCCGGCTCTTACACGCGTTTGTTCATCGCACTCACTGGTGATCTGGATGATCTGTTGCACCAGCGCCTGGAAGACTACCTGCTTGATGACCCTGAACTTCACGCCCTTTGGCGTGATCGTATGCTGGCCATCCAGCCCCATCTGGTTACTGCCTGGCAATCCTTGGGTGAACAGGAAACTGAAACACAACTCCAGGCGCTGCAGCAAAAATTTCAACAGCGGCAAAGACCTGGCTATCGAGAACTGGATGATGAAGACCCACGGATCACCCGACAGGAGCTTCACTGGGATTTGCAAAATGCGATTAGGCCTAGCGATTACGACCTTAGACGCTGGCAAATCAGTGCCGGAAGTGGTGCTCTGGCCGGTGCTGCCATTGCTCTGCCAACCGGACGATTATTGGCCAGCCGCTTGGCTGGAACTCCGGCAATGGCCGCTGCCTCGCGAGTGGTTAGGCGCTATCTGGCGCGTCTGCCTGCACGCTTTGCTATTAAATCAGCAGCCAGTGGAGCAGCCGCAGCAGCCACCTCACCCAGTGGTCCCGGTGCTTTGGTTACCGGCGCGGGTATTTTTGCAGCCATGACAGCTGCCGACTGGGCGCTTTTAAAAGCCGAAGAAAGGCGCCATCGTGGTGCCATGCAGGGTGCTCTTCTGGACGAATTCGAAACTCACTTTAGACAAGTTGGACAGCAACGCATTAACAACCAACTGGCCAGCTATCGACAAGGCCGCAATCAAGAAGCTTTTTATCTGTTAAACCGCAATTGACTGGAGGCAGGATGGAATACCGCAAACTGGGTAAAACCTCGCTTGAAGTTTCAAAGATCTGTCTGGGCACCATGACCTGGGGTGAGCAAAACACCGAAGAAGAAGCCCACCAACAGTTGGATAGGGCTCTGGAAGCTGGGGTCAATTTTATCGACACAGCAGAAATGTACCCTGTGCCCCCCAAAGCTGAAACCCAAGGTCTGACCGAAGAATACCTGGGCAGTTGGTTGAACAAGCGCGGTAAAAGGGATGATTTGGTGCTTGCCAGCAAGGTTGTTGGCCGCTCAGATATGAATTACCTGCGCGGTGGTCCCCGGCTGAATGCCAGCCAAATCAAAGAAGCCTGCGAAGCCAGCCTTAAACGCCTGCAAACAGATTATATCGATCTCTACCAAGTACATTGGCCAGAGCGTAAAACCAACTTTTTTGGTCAACTGGGCTACAAGTACCGGGATGATCAGGATGCTATTGCTATAGAAGAAACTCTGACTGCGTTGAATGAGTTGGTTAAAGAAGGCAAGGTACGTCATCTGGGTATTTCCAATGAAACCCCCTGGGGAATGCATGAATACTTGCGGGTGGCAGCAGAAAAGCAATTGCCCCGCATTCAATCAATTCAAAACCCCTACAACCTCTTAAACCGCACCTTTGAAGTGGGACTGGCCGAAATGGCCATTCGTGAAGATGTTGGTCTCTTGGCTTATTCGCCACTCGGCTTTGGGGTTTTAAGCGGCAAATACCTGAACCAGGCCAAACCTTCGGGTGCCCGCCTGACTCTTTATGAGCGCTTTCAACGTTACACCTCGCCTCTGGCAGAAAAAACCACCCGCCACTATGTAGAACTGGCGAAAAAACTGGACATGGACCCCGCACAAATGGCCCTGGCCTTCGTCAATGATCGCCCCTTTGTGACCAGCAATATCATCGGCGCAACCACCCTTGAACAGTTGGAAAGCAACCTGGCCTCAGCAGAAATCACCCTGACTGAAGAACAGCTGGAAGCCATTGAGCGCATTCATCTAGAGCAACCTAACCCTTGTCCTTAAACAAAAAGCCCTGGCTGCTAGTCAGGGCTTTTTCGTAATCGATGTCGGGTAGAGGTTGAAAGTGCTTGTGCCGACTCACTGTTCTAGCCGTTTCTCTACTCTTGGTAGTGGAGACTTCTTGATCAGTGTTGATTCTTGAGTTGTTGACTTGATTGGTGCCCCGATCAGGATTCGAACCTGAGACCTTCCCCTTAGGAGGGGGACGCTCTATCCAGCTGAGCTATCGGGGCCTTTCTGGAAGGGGCTGAATTATAATGCTTATTGGCGGCTTACGTCCATTCTTAGAGCTTCGCGCTGCAGGAACATAACCAGGCGGTCAATTTCTGCTTGGGTCGAGCCGTCAACATTGATGAAGCGCACACCGCAGGAGGTGATTTCTTTTTGTTCATCTTCACTGATTCGGCGCATTTCAGCTGCGACTGTAATGCTGCGCTCAAAGTCTTCGATATCCAGGGTGAGTTCTTCAAAGATTTCCAGGTCACGCAAGGGTGGATCAACCAACTCATTCAAGATGAAGTTGCAGCCGCCGTTGGAGAGGTCAACCAGGGAACCCTTGAAAGGTTCTCCGCGTTCATAAGAGAGTAGGGTGATGGGTGCGCTCATGGATCTGAGTACACGTGCCCGGAAGGCTTGGCGCTTTTGGTCGTGTTTGACCAGTTTGGGGAAGGCAACCTTGTAGATGGCACCTTTCTCTTCCTTGATAATATCCAGAAGTTGGCAATGGTTAAAGAAAATCGATAGGCCCTGAGTGGAGGCCCGAATGGAAAAGGGCTCGCCCGAGAGTGCGCGTTTGTGACCACTGGGTGGGTTGAACTCATCCAGGTAAAAAACACCTTCTTCGCGATCCAGATCCAGAATCATGCTGGCATAATGCTGGCTTTTCCCCCGAAAGTTGACCGTGATGGAGGCGTGTTTGCGATAGAGTGAAGCCAGCAGGCTGGCAATTTCTGCCGGGTTGCTGACTAGATTTTCTGAAGCTCCCTCAGCCATGCTGTATCTCCTTGGGTCTTAGGCTTTGCCAAGATTACGGGGGATATTCAAATCACCAGCGCCACCGGAGGGATGGTAGACTCTTACCTTGCCTTGGGTTTCCTGCATGGCATTGAGTAGAACATCGAAATGTTGCAGGGCGCGGTTAATCAGGCGGCCGTTGATATTATTTTGCTGGTGGATTTTTTCTAGTAGGCTGATTAGCTGGTTCCAGCCTTTGCGCAGGGCTGCTGCATTAGCTTCTGGTAATGAAGCAAAGAAGCTTTCCAGGCCATCCATATCCGGATTGAGGTCTTGGGTTTTCAGGAATTCTTTGCGTTGGTCAACATCGACTTCAATCTGCTGCAAGAGTTGATTCTTTTTTTCAGTTAGCGCTTCTAGCTCTTCAGCATCGGATGCGCCGGTTTGCAGCAGTTGGTACTCCTGCTCAACAACCTGCAAAAGCTTTTTGAGATTGCCTATGGCAACCAGTAGCAAATCTTTAAATGCCTGGGTTGAATTAGTCGACACGCTGAACCTTCCTGATGACTTGATCTTTAAGCAGTGTAGCTGATCAGGGTGTAATACAAAAGAGCCCACTACCAAGGGCAGCGGGCTCTTAAGATCCCCAGAAGGCCTCTGTTAATCAGCATTTGCTGGGTTGATAGGAGGCTTTCCAGAAAATAACTAGAGTTTTGACTCAAGATCCATCAGTTTTCCAGCCAGTTTTTGGTAATCAATTTTGTAATTACCTTCTTCAATTTGCTGGCGTAAGGCGGCAACCTTGTTGTTATCAATCGACTCATCACTCTCTGCCTTGTAAAGGTTTTGTGCATGAGTGCTCAGTTGCACACGATCTTCGGCGCTGACTGGTGCTTCGGTCGTTTTGGTTGAAGCAGCAGCGCTATCTTTTGCCGAACCCTGATCACCCCCTCGAACCCTTGGGTTGAGGTTGTTGTTGATACCATTGAGTTCGATAGCCATAATTGCTTATCCCGTTAGTTAATCAAGTAGCTTGTTACCTAGGGTTTCGGCGCTACCTAAAAAAACTTTAGTCTTTATTTACAAAAAAGTCTTAGAAATTCACTAAAGTTGGACTTCGACCAAGCCTCTATCCACTATTCTAGCACGTAGGGTTCGACCTGACTGCAGGTTACGCACACGAATTTGATCACCAATGCGTCCTGCTTCCAAGGCTTCACCTGTCATTCTGATTCTTAGTGTTTCACTCCTGGCCTGAATAATCACTTGGTCGCCTCGGTTGACCGCTTGGGTGACATTAATCTGGCGACTGGTTACCGGATCACCAGCACGTATTCGGTTGCGTACCTGCATGCCGACAACTTCCTGTATGCTGGAAAAGTAATCACCACGAATGCGTGAGGTGTCCATTTTTCTGACTTCCAGCATCTGAGTGCTTAAGCGAGCACCCCGATCCAGAGTGCTTCGGGCCACCACAACCGGTTCCAATACTTGCACTTCTGCGGTGATGAAGATGAACCAGTTTTCTTCCTGGCAGGTAACCCGCAGGTTGACCCGGCCCCGGAGATCACTATTGCCATGAACAGCAAAAAGCAGCGGACTGGAGCAGCGATCCAGGCGTAAGCGCGGGTCCAGGGGGCGGAATTCAACCCGGTAATCCTGGTGCTCTTGCATCTGCCCAGACACCCAGCTTCTGGCTTCGTCCAATAAGGCTTCGAGATCTTGATGGCTTTGAGCGTTAAGGCTGCTGGCAAAAAATTGCAGAATAAGGCCAAGAGTACAGACCAGTAAGGTGTTAAGGCTTCGAATCTTGAGCCCCTGCTTTCGTAACATAACAAATTAACCCATGAAGCGACTTAGAAATATGTAGAGTTGCGGTTTATACTCATGACCAACTAGCTTTTTTAATCACCTTACAGTCAAAGAAGAAAGCCTATGTCGACTTCCGCAGGCAAATTGGCCGAGCGTACCAAGGTTGCCGGTGGCAACCGTATGGAATTGCTTCTGTTCCGACTCAACGGCAAGCAGTTATATGGGATTAATGTTTTTAAGGTCAAGGAAATTATACCCTGCCCTAAACTCACCAATCTTCCCCATCATACACCTCATGTCAGAGGTGTGGCTCATGTTCGTGATGGTACGGTTTCCATTGTTGATTTGGGCATGGCTATCCGTCAGCCCGCGATGCAAAATCCTGAGTCCCATTTTGTGATTATCACTGAATACAATCGCCGTACTCAGGGCTTTTTGGTCAGGGAAGTGGACCGAATTGTTAACATCAACTGGGAAGAAGTGCATCCACCTCCCCGGGGTAGTGGTAAAAACAGTTTTCTAACTGCAGTTACCCAAATGGACAATCAGCTGATTGAAATTGTTGATGTGGAAAAAATCATTGCCAGTGTTGATCCTTTTGCACAAGGGGTTTCGGCTGAGATTTTGACGGACGAGGTCAAGCAGGCTGCTGCCAATTACCATATCTTGCTGGTTGATGATTCCAGTGTTGCTCGTCATCAGGTAGAACGTAACCTGAAGGAAACCGGCATAGGTTTCACCAGTTTAACCAATGGTAAGGAAGCGTTGGATTATCTCAATGCCATGGCTGATGAAGGCAAAAGGGTTCAGGACGAGTTGCTGATGATCATTTCGGACATTGAAATGCCGGAAATGGATGGTTATACCCTGACCCGTCGTATTAAAGAAGATCCACGCTTTGCGAACCTTCCGGTCTTGCTCCATTCGTCATTGAGCGGTATTTTCAATGAAGCCATGGTGAAGAAAGTAGGTGCTAACTTTTTCCTGGCAAAATATGATGCTGATGAGCTGGCCAGAGTGGTCATTGGGCAAATTCAAGCCGTAGCTGGTGAAAAAGTGTGATCCAGGTCGTAGCTTTCATGCACTTGAGTTACTATTATGCTTAGTCATTAGCTGGAAAGGGTGGTGAGGGATGTCGATCAGTAAAACCTTGAGTCCGCAGGAATTTGAAGCCTTCCGCAACTTTTTGCAGGAGGCCTGCGGTATTTTGCTGGGCGATAATAAGCAATACCTGGTTACCAGCCGCCTGAGTAAGATCATGGTTCAGCAAAAGCTGGGTAGCTTGACGGATTTGATGAAGGAAATGCAGCGCAATCCGCGCTCTGGCCTTAAAGAAGCCGTTGTTGATGCTATGACGACTAACGAAACCCTTTGGTTTCGTGATGTTCACCCTTTCAACATTCTTGAAAACAAAGTTCTTCCTGAAATTGCGCCCAAGCTGAAATCTGAGCCTTTGAAGATTTGGTCGGCGGCTGCTTCAACCGGTCAGGAGCCCTATTCTATTTCGATGGTCATCGAAGAGTTTAAGCGCAAGAATCCGGGCGCTTTTCGGATGGGTGAAAAAATTCTGGGTACGGATATTTCTGCTTCAGCGTTAAGTGCAGCGCGGTCAGGCACCTATGAAATGCTAGCGATAGGCCGAGGACTTTCAAAAGACCACCTGACCAAGCACTTCACCCAGACCGGTGAGGGGCGCTGGAAAGTGAACCCGAATATCCAAAAACGTGTGGAATACCGCATGATGAACCTGCTGCATAGCTACACCATGCTGGGTAAGTTTGATGTGGTTTTTTGCCGTAACGTGCTGATTTATTTCTCGGCCGATCTCAAAAAAGACATCCTTAAGCGTATGCATGCCAACCTAAAGCCGGGCGGCTACCTGTTCTTGGGGGCTTCAGAGGCTCTTTCTAACATGCCTGACCTCTATGAAATGGTGCAGTGTCGCCCTGGTATCATTTACCGAGCTAAATAGGTGAGTTATGGAGACTGAGAATGTTCACAACTATTATGAAACGGCTTTGAATGGTCTTTTGACGCGGGATGAACGCCTGGAAGGTAAAAACCAGGATTTCATTGAGGACGTCATCTGTCTGACGCTGAATCAGCTACCTGCTTTCTATGTGCGCTTTGATGTAGACACCACCTTTTATATGTCGGAAGCAGAAATGCTGCAGATAGAAGAGAAATTGAAAAAAGCTTTGGATACGGCGATTGCCAAGGTGGAAGCCAATCCTGATTGACGTCTGTTCTAACGCTCCAAATCAAGCACCCCCGAGGGGTGCTTTTTTTATGTCTGAAGGTTGGGGTGGATATCCGCCGACTTATTGGGAGTTTTGTGCGGAAATCCGCACATTAAACTATTGATTGCAGTTAAATGGTGGTTGTTGACGGCATAAGTTAGTTGGCACAGGCTTTGCTAGA
The DNA here is from genome assembly GCF_900112235.1 of Marinospirillum celere. Taxonomy (GTDB): domain Bacteria; phylum Pseudomonadota; class Gammaproteobacteria; order Pseudomonadales; family Halomonadaceae; genus Marinospirillum; species Marinospirillum celere. The sequence continues at coordinate 55,304 of NZ_FOLH01000002.1, forward strand.
TACAGTTTGCTCAGTAGTAGCAATCGACGATGAATAACAATTAATCGAAGAAAAAAATAACTAGGAGAAACTTCTCTATGCGCTTTTTATCCAAGAAAGCTTTGATTTCTGGCTGTGTTGCTGCAGCAATTACCGTAACTGCAGGTGTGGCTTTTGCTGACCGTAGTGACTGGCCGCGTAGCATCACTGTAGGCACTGCGAGTCAGGGCGGCACCTACTACATCTATGGTTCTGGTTGGGCCAATATGGTGGGTGATGCTCTGGGTATTTCTGCTGGTGCCGAAGTTACCGGTGGCCCAGTACAGAACGCAACTCTGGTTGAAATGGGTGAGCATGATTTTGGTATGGTCACCACAGGTCCTCTGGTTCAGGCTTTGGCAGGTAACAGTGAGCTGGCTCCTGGCATGAGCCACGATAATGTACGTGCGGTTTTCCCCATGTACCAAACAACTCTGCAAATTATTACTCTGGCCAGTTCTGGTATTGAGTCCGTCGCTGACTTGGATGGCAAAACTGTCGGTGTAGGGCCCTCCGGCGGTACTGCAGATATGTATCACCCACAGTTGTTTGAAAAGCTGGGCTTGAATGTGCGTACTCGTAATGGTGGTGCTTCCGACCAAGCGGGTCAGCTGCAGGATGGTTTGATTGATGCCTTTGCTTTTGCTGCTGGTATTCCCATTTCAGCCTTTAGTCAGTTGGAAGCTCAAGCTGATGTCAACATCTTCTCTTACTCACAAGATGATATTGAGCAGATCGTTGCTGAATTTCCTGAGTTGAGTGCTGGGGTGATTCCTGCTTCTGTTTACTCTTCTTTGGATAATGATGTTTCTGCACTTTCTCTTTGGAACTTTGCAATTACTCACAAGGATATGGCTGAGTCCTTGGTCTATGGCGTAACTAAAACAGTGATGGAAAACAATGAGCGTATGCGCCAAATTCATGGTGCTGCACGCGAAACCCTGCCTGAAAATGCCCAGTACAACACGATTGTTCCCTGGCATGCGGGTGCTGTTCGCTGGTTCGAAGAAAACGGCATTGAAATTCCTGCCGATATGAAAGACTGATTTAAGTTTGTCAGTAAGTTGGTAACGTCGACCTGAGGGTCGGCGTTATTTCATGTTTACCAACGTGAATTACAATCATGACCAATAAAACCCCTGCAACTGCTGAAGCAGAAGCTGCTGAAAAAATCGGGGCTGAAGGTGTTTCCGATATCCCTTTGGGGCATAACGAGCGTGACCTGACCGGTATGGTCGGTAAGGTTATCTTCTTCGTTTGTGTGTTTTACACCCTGCTACACCTTTATGCACTGAATATTTCCCCCATTGAAACCTGGGCTTTCCGGATTATCCACGTCGCTGGTGGTCTGACGGTAGGCTTTGCCCTGATTGCTGCCTTTACTTTGGATCGCAACAAGGACCCAGTTCCGATGACCCCCCTGCAATGGCTTGCACTAGTGCCTGCAGCGGGCTTTATTGTTTATGCGGCTGCCGGAATTACTTTTGCCTGGATTGCGCGGGAGTACATGGGCTTAAGAATGCCGCCAGATTTGCCTTTTGGCGACGGTGTGGCCTTGCTGCCGACTCTGGCCTGGGCTTTGTTTTTGGGTACAACTCTAGCAATCGTTAGCAGTTGGATTTGGAAGGACAATAATCGTCATATTCATTGGGCCGATTGGTTGTTAATGGCTGCTGCCCTAATTGTTGCCGGTTATCTGTTGTTTGTGTTGAACCGTTGGCGCTTGGCCGCAGGCACACCCATGGTTGGGCAAACGGAGTTCTTGGTTGCTCTGTCCGGCGTTATGCTGATTATGGAACTGACGCGCCGTGTAGCTGGTTTGGCACTAATTATTATCACTGCGGTGTTCCTGGCTTATGCCTTTGCTGGCCCTTATCTGCCAGGGATACTTGAGCACCGTGGCTATTCACTGCAGCGTTTCTTCACCTATATCTACACGGATAACGGGATTTTGGGTCCCACTACAGCGGTGTCCTCGACCTATATAATCCTGTTTATCACCTTTGCTGCCTTCTTGCAGGCATCCAGAGTGGGTGATTACTTTGTTAACTTTGCCTTTGCTGCGGCAGGACGAGCTCGTGGCGGCCCTGCCAAGGTCTCGGTTTTTGCTTCCGGCTTAATGGGTATGATCAACGGTACTTCTGCGGGCAATGTCGTGGCTACCGGTAGCTTGACCATTCCACTGATGAAAAAAGTGGGCTATCACCCCCGTAGTGCGGGTGGTATTGAAGCGGCTGCTTCCACCGGTGGCCAGATAGTGCCACCGATTATGGGTGCAGGTGCTTTCATCATGGCAGAAATTACCGGTATTCCCTATACCGAAATTGCCATGGCAGCGCTGATTCCTGCGGCTCTCTACTTCCTTTCCATCTACCTGATGGTGGATCTGGAAGCGCGACGTGAAGGTATGTCTGGCTTGGCTAAAGATCAGTTGCCCAAGTTCAGTAAGATGGTTAAGCAGGTCTATTTATTCTTCCCGATCATCATTCTGATTGCCACCCTGTTCATGGGTTACTCAGTCATTCGTGCTGGTACTCTTGCGATGGTCAGTGCGGCTGTGGTGTCCTGGTTTACGCCTTATAAAATGGGGCCCAGACAGTTACTTGAAGCCCTGTCTTTGGGTGCACGCATGGCGATTCCTTTGATCGCGGTCTGTGCCTGTGCTGGTATTATTGTTGGTGTGATCAGCCTGACAGGTGTGGGCGCACGCTTTGCATCCATGTTGCTGAACATTGCTGATGCAAGCCATCTGCTGGCGCTCTTTTTTGCCATGTGTATCAGTATCCTGCTGGGTATGGGAATGCCAACCACGGCGGCCTATGCGGTAGCGGCTTCGGTGGTAGCTCCTGGTTTGCAGCAGATAGGTATTCCGCCCTTGGTTGCTCACTTCTTTGTGTTCTACTATGCGGTGCTTTCAGCGATTACGCCCCCGGTTGCACTGGCAGGTTATGCGGCTGCAGCAATCGCGGGAACGGACCCACTGAAAACAGCCATGACTTCCTTTAAGTTTGGTCTGGCAGCCTTCATCGTGCCCTTTATGTTCTTCTATAGTCCGGCACTGTTGATGGATGGTACCTGGGACCAAATCCTGCGCGTTGCCTTTACGGCAGGTATAGGTATTTACCTGCTGGCAGCGGCTGTTCAAGGTTGGTTCCTAAATGATCGTGCCAATCTGGTCCAGCGTGTACTGCTGCTGGTTGCTGCTCTGGCAATGATTGCTGGGGGCTGGATGACCGACCTGGCTGGTGTGGGTATCGGTGGTCTGGTTCTGGTTTGGCAGTTGGCTACAGCACGTAGTCTTGCTGCCAAAGCTCCTCAGGAAAGCTAAACCACTAACAAGCGGTTACTGCAAAAAGAAACCCCGCCCTGCTGATGCAAGGTGGGGTTTTTTAATTCAGGTGTGCAGGTCAGTTGTTTAGGGTTCAGGTTCTGCCTCTAGAGGGTAGCCCTGAAACTGCCAGAAGTGACGTGCACCAGGATGCAGAGGAGTCAGTAAGCCTGTTAGCCCTTTTTCCAGTTGGGTTGCCTGGGCAGCTGGGGTCAAATTCTTCAGAACTTCAGTGCCACCTTTCAAGTAAAGGAGATTAAGTGTTTCCAGAACCAGCTCTTGGTCTACATGGACGCCAGCAACCAAAATCGCCATATCTTGAAAGCTGGGTACAGGCTGATCTATTCCTGGATAGGAGCCTGCAGGCAGTAGTGTCTCTGTGTAATAGGGGTGGTCGCTGAAAAAGCGCTGCTGATCATCTTGTGGGTAGGTTTGCAGTAGGCGCACGGGCAGATTCTTAGCCAGGTCGGTCACTGCAGGTGTGGGCAGGCCGGCAAGGATAAAAAGGGCATCGACCTCACCTTTTAGAAGTGCTTCAGCACCATGGGAGTAACCCAGGTAGCGGGGCCTTAGCTCTTGCCAAAGCCCGAGGCTTTGAAAGTAACGCTCTGCAAAGGCTGCTGAACCTGAGCCTATGCCGCCTATGGCCAGGCGCTTGCCTTTTAGGTCTTCCAGCTGGTGGATGTCCGAGTCTCTGGGCACGATAAGCTGGGCAGGCGCTGGGTAGAGGCTGCTGAGGGCCTGGATATTGCGGTAGATACGGGTGTCATTGGTCAGACGCCCCTGGCTGCCCAGATAGAGGTCGGTTGCGTAAACTATTCCGAATTCAGCATCACGGCCATTGATTCTGCGAAGGTTCTCAATGGAGCCTGCGGAAATAAAGGGAAGAACTTCTAGGCGGGGATTACTGTCACTCAGGAAGCTGGATATGCCACGGGCAAAGTGTTCGAAGGTTCCTCCATCCGGTCCCGAAGAAAAGGCCAGACGCTCGGTGCCGGCCAGGGTGGGGGGAGAAACCAGGGGAAGATACAGTAGGCCCGCTACCAGTAGGTGGCGATGTCCTTTGAATCCTTGATAAGCCCTGGTTTGCATGGTCTGTCCTAACGCCTTTAGTCTCTTACTGTTAATACTGGAACCTTGGAGTTACGCACAACTCGCTCAGCGGTTGAACCGACCAGCACCTTTTCAATGCCTGTGCGTCCATGAGTTCCCAGTATAATCAGGTCAGCTTTAATTTTATCAGCTTCTGCAAGGATGTCTTCATAGCCGGTGCCAACCTCGACTTCGGTAGTGACTGGAAAGCTGGCCTTGGCAAAATGGCGATCATGAAAAGCCTGCATGTCTTCTTGTGCATGACGGGTAATTTCAGTGATAAAGGTGTCTATCACATCGGCAGGTATGAAGCGACGACGCTTATCGGCCAGCTCAGTGATGACATGATACAAATGCAGGCGTGCTCCGGTCAGTTGGGCCAGACTCAAGGCTTGATCAACTGCACTGGATGCACCTTCAGAAAAGTCTGTTGCAAAGAGGAGAGTTTTGTATTCAGCCATGATGTTTCCTTATAAGTTTTTAGGTGACGCAGGTAAGTACCCGCTAAAGGTATTAGCAATACTTGTGCCACAGTTTCGACTGGTAATGCGATAGCAAAACCTCTATCTTTAGCGCCCTTTAATCCTAGTGATTGGACTGAGTTATGTCATCTGCAGCTTGCCCAAGGGGGCAGTTACTTCTTCGTCATTTACCAGACTGGCTGGATCAACCGCTGACTTTGATCGCAGCAGCAGCTGATTTTCAGTTGCAACCCTTGGTGACTCCTGGTTTTTTTAACCAAAAAACAAGAGTTTGGACGAGTGATTGGCGCTTGGCTAGCACGGCTCAACGGCTGGATCTGGAAAGCTATTTTATTAGCCAGCAGGCCCCGACAGAGGTGGACGGGCGCTTGGTTTTACTCTGGCCCAAAGCCAAGGGCGAAGGCTACTGGTGGCTACAACAATTGGCAGACCTAGCCATCCAGCAATTTTACCTGTTGGGTGAAAATCAAGGCGGTGTAAAGGCAGCGGCTAAACTCTTGGCAGAGGCTGGTTTGCAGGTCAGTAAACTCGACTCAGCCCGGCGTTGTTCTCTCTATATCGTGCAAGCTACCCAGCCGCTTGGCGAGCTGCTTCCCCTTCAGCCTGCAACCACCTGGCTGGAAGGTCCGGCTGGACTGCAGCTATTTAATCAACCCGGTGTGTTCAGTCAAAACAAAGTCGATGAAGGCTCAGCCCTGTTACTGGAAACGCTTGAGCGTGAAGTGAGCCAGTTGCCGTCCACGGGCAAGCTGCTGGACCTGGGTTGCGGTACGGGGTTGTTGGGTGCCTGGTTTTTAAGTCAACGGCCCGCTTGGCAGCTGCTGGCAACGGATGTCAATGGCTTTGCTCTCTTGGCGACACGCAAAACGCTGGAGGCGAATGGCTTGCAAGGCCAGTGCCTGGCTGCCGATGTCTATACCGGCCTAGATGATGCCTGCGCTCCCGCCAGTCTAGACTTGATCCTTAGTAACCCACCTTTTCATACCGGACGCGGAACTGATTATGGCCCCGCTGAGCGCTTGATAAAGCAGGCCCCAGCTTGGTTGAAACCGGGGGGAGAGCTAAGAATCGTTGCCAACCGCTTTTTACCCTATCCCGATTTACTGGATGCCGCTTTTGGCAGCTTTACCCGCTTGGCTGAAACAGGCAAATTTACTGTTTATCAGGCCAGAAAAACCAGGTAATACTGATGAGTTCAAAAACTTCGCCACCCAGAGACGCCCTTTTTGCCAACCCCTTGGACCAGCTGGCCAGCTTTACTTTTGATGAGCAGGTGGCCAGAGTTTTTCCCGATATGATCAAGCGCTCGGTGCCTGGTTATTCGCAAATTCTGGGTATGGCGGGTGTGATTGCCCGCCGCTATGTGCCTGAAGGTGGCCGTATTTATGATTTGGGTGCTTCTCTAGGGGCCAGTACCCTGAGTGTTGCCCAGCAGCTGGATGATTTGCAGGAGCTGGACATTATTGCCGTGGATTCTTCAGCAGCTATGAATCAACGTTGCCGTGAGCTGTTAGCGGAGAAGCTACCGGCCAGAAAAGTTGAAGTCTGCTGTGCGGATATCCGCACACTTAAGTATCAGCCTTGTGATTTAATCATGATTAATTTCACGCTTCAGTTTTTACCCGCCGAAGACCGGCAGCCTCTGCTGGATAGGCTCTATGCTAGCTTACGTCCCGGTGGCGCTCTCTTGCTGAGTGAAAAAGTACACTTTACCGATCAGCGCCGGTCTCAGCTGTTGTACGAGTTGCATCATGATTTTAAACGGGCTAATGGCTATTCCGATATGGAAATCAGTCAAAAGCGCACCGCTCTGGAGGATGTGTTGCGAACCGATACTGCTGAAGAACATCTATTGCGCTTGCAGCAGGCCGGTTTTGGCTTTTCAACCCAATGGTTTCAATACCTGAATTTTGCTTCTTTCCTGGCAATTAAGGGGAGAGATGATGAGTGAACCGGATTTTTCAGCCGTATTCCGTTTGCTGGCTGAAGAGGGGCGTGAGCGACCTGGCCTGCACCAATGGCTTGCTTTACTGCCTGGGCAGTTAAAAGAAGCTCTGGACCCAAAACGTTTCCCGGAATTTAATGGTTGGTGGCAAAGGGTCAAGCAATTGCCCGAGATAGAGACCTCCCAATTTAACCTGCAAACGGCTGCCATCACAGCCACTCAAGGGCTTAAAACCGATGGTCAGCCGTTGGGAGAAGGAGAAAAAAATCAGATTGCAGGCCTGCTTAAGGGGTTAATGCCCTGGCGGAAGGGGCCTTTTGATTTGCATGGCACCTATATCGATACTGAGTGGCGCTCTGATTTTAAATGGGATCGACTGCGTCCTCATCTAGGTCGACTGGAAGGCCGCAAAATTCTCGATGTCGGTGGAGGCAGTGGTTACCACGCTTGGCGCTTGGCCGGAGAGGGCGCAGCCTTTACTCTCTGTATCGACCCCTCGCCGCGTTTTTATGCCCAGTTTGAAGCGGTTAAAAAGCTTTTGGGAACTCAGGGTTTGCCCGAAGTGTATCACCTGCCCGTGGGGATTGAGGCCCTGCCGGATCAGCTGGCAGCCTTTGACTGGGTGCTTTCCATGGGGGTTTTATATCACAGGCGCTCGCCTATTGATCACCTGCTGGAACTCAAGTCGGCGCTAAGGCCTGGGGGCGAACTGGTCCTGGAAACTCTGGTCATAGAAGGTGATGAGCAAGCCGTTTTGATCCCTGAAGACCGCTATGCGGCTATGCGCAATGTCTGGTTTTTGCCTTCGGTTAAAGCCCTTGAACTTTGGCTGCGCCGTGCTGGGTTTACGAATATACGCTGTGTTAGCCAAGAAAAAACCACAACTGAAGAACAGCGGGCAACGGACTGGATGACCTTTCAATCCTTAGCCGACTTTCTTGATTCAGAGAACCCGGATTTGACTCGGGAAGGCTATCCAGCACCGGTGAGAGCAGTCTTGCTTGCTGAAAAGCCTGACTGAATTTTTGTTTTTGGTTATATCTGAATAACTTTTTATAGAATAAGGGTATAAAAACAAAAGATTTAACCTCCGGGTGGCAAACCTCTAGAATACCCGATTAAATTACTCGGCCACAGTTGAGAGGTCATCTATGAGCAAGTTCTATGCTGAAGAAGTTACCAGCGTACATCACTGGACAGAAAGCCTGTTCAGCTTTACTACCACCCGTAGCGACGGCCTGAGATTTAAAAACGGCCAGTTTGTGATGATAGGTTTGGAGGTGAGTGGTAAGCCCTTGATGCGTGCTTACAGCATTGCCAGCCCCAACTATGGTGAGCAGCTGGAGTTTTTCAGCATTAAGGTGCCTGATGGTCCCCTGACTTCACGCCTGCAACACTTGCAGGAGGGTGATCAGATTATGATCAGCAAAAAGCCAACCGGGACTCTGGTGCTCGATGATCTGCTGCCTGGACGTCATCTCTACCTGTTTAGTACGGGAACAGGCTTGGCACCCTTTTTGAGTGTTATTCAAGACCCGGATACCTACGAGCGTTTTGAAAAGATTATTCTTGTTCATGGGGTTCGCTGGAAAAAAGACCTGGCCTATCAAGAGTTCCTGACTGAAGAACTGCCCAATCACGAGTACCTGAGTGAGGAAATCAAAGAGAAACTCATCTACTATCCTTGTGTGACTCGTGAAGATTTTGTTCACCGGGGGCGGATTACTGAGTTGGCCGCAACAGGTCAGCTGGCAAGCGATCTGGGCCTGCCTGAACTCAACCCTGAGACGGACCGGGCAATGATTTGTGGTAGTCCCAATATGCTGAGAGACCTCAGTAAGATGCTGGATGACCGGGGTTTCAAGATCTCCCCGCGTATGGGTGATCCAGGTGACTATGTGATTGAAAGGGCTTTTGTTGATTAATGGAATAACGGCATAACTATTTATTCTTTTTGGTTACTAGCTACCTGGACTAAAGTAGTCGCATCTGATACTTCGATCATCAGCAAGGCAGGCTCTTATGTTCAGCAAAAAAACCAAAAAAATACTGAATTCAGTACCTAACCACCTAAAAACAGGGTTCTATGCTCTGGTTTTAGGTGGTTTTTTAATTTCTAGTGCTCAAGCTGAAGGTTTCAGCCAGCGGCAAGTTGAAGTCATGGCTGGCTCCTGCGCCAATTGTCACGGCACCGAAGGTCGACTGGCAGGCGTGGTGCCTGCCATTGCCAAGCGACCAGCCGGTGTTCTTGAAGCTCAACTGTTAGCGTTTAAGCGCGATGAAGAGCCAAGAGCCACTGTTATGGATCGCATTGCCAAGGGGTACACTGAAGAGGAGCTACGCGCTCTGGCCCACTACTTTGCCAACCTGGATAACAAATAAGGAAAAGCCAAAATGAGCGAAGAAAATAAAACACTGAGTCGTCGTAGCCTACTGAAAGGTGTCGGTGCTGCCAGCTTGCTGCCTATTTTATCCGCCTGTGGTGCAACAGCTGTCTCCAAGGGTACGGCCGGGCATGTAGTGGTTGTTGGGGGTGGTTTCGGTGGTGCTACCGCAGCGAAATACATCAAGCGTGGTAACCCTGCCATAGCGGTCACTCTGATTGAACCGAAAAAAACCTTTTATACCTGCCCCTTCTCTAACCTGGTACTGGCTGGTGAGCGTTCACTCGATTCGATTGGTCATAATTATCAGGAATTGAAAGAAGTGTACGGTGTTGAAGTGGTTCACGCCTATGCTGAAGATGTTGATCCCGTTGCTCACACAGTCCGACTATCCACAGGCTCGACCTTGAAATATGATCGCCTGGTGCTGTCACCCGGTATCGATATTCGTTGGGATGCTTTGGAAGGCTATGACCAGGCCGCTGCGGAGCTGGCTCCTCATGCTTGGCAGGCAGGCGAACAAACCCGCTTACTGAGACGCCAACTGGAAGCCATGGACGATGGTGACACCTTCATTTTGTCGGCTCCAGCTAATCCTTTCCGCTGTCCACCTGGCCCCTATGAGCGTGCTAGTCTGATTGCCCACTATTTCAGTCAACATAAGCCGCGCTCCAAGGTGCTGATTTTGGATTCCAAGGATAACTTCTCCAAACAGGGGTTGTTTACCTCGGCCTGGCAGGAAGTCTATGGCGACCGCATTGAGTGGGTAGGACTTTCCGGCGATGGCAAGGTGGTTCGTGTTGATGCGCAAAAGCGTGAAGTTGAAACTGAGTTTGGTACCCGCCATAAGGCTGGGGTTCTAAACGTGGTTCCGCCTCAAAAAGCAGGAAAAATTGCTGAGCGTGCCGGGGTAACTAATTCCAGCGGCTGGGTGCCTGTCAATCCACGCACTTTTGAAGCGGAGCTGGCGGCAGATATCTACGTTGTGGGTGACGCTACCGTTGCTGCGCCCATGCCCAAATCAGGCTTTGCGGCCAACGCTCAGGGTAAGGTCGCTGCGGCAGCAATCGTGGCCTCTTTGGAAGGAACTTCAACGGTCGACCCTCATTGGGCCAATACCTGCTACAGCTTGATTAATCCTGATTATGGTATTTCAGTGGCGGGCGTTTACCGCTTGGAAAATAACGAAATTGTTAGTCCCCAAGGCTCGGGTGGCTTGAGTGCCAGTGATGCGGATGGCTGGGTAAGACGTGCCGAAGCAGAATATGCAGTAGGCTGGTATAATGCCATCAGTCAGGATACCTGGGGCACACGTCTGTAACTTGGATAAACTTTGATGTACGACTGGTACTTGGATCTGCTGGATAATCACCAGCTGCTGGTACTCTGGTCAACGGCTCTACTGGGTTTGAGTTTTGGTGCTCTTGCCCAGTGGAGTCGTTTCTGTTTGTTGCGAGGCTTGGTTGAGGCCTGTCAGCAGCAGAGTTACCAGAAACTGCGGTTGTTTGTACTTGCTCTGGCCTTTGCATTACTGGGCAGCCAGTTTTTGGTGTGGCAAGGCATCGTTGATCTGCAGGCTTCGATCTATGTTCAATCAACACCACCGCTGCTTGCCCTGCTTTTAGGGGGAGTCCTCTTTGGCTATGGTATGGCCCTTGCCAATGCCTGTGGTGCGCGCAGTCTGGTACTCCTTGCCAGTGGCAATCTGCGTTCAGTGGTTACCCTCTTTGCACTCGCTTTGGCGGCTGGAATGACTCTTTCCGGTCTCTTGGCGCCAGTGCGCATCTATTTGGAAGATTTGACCCGAGTAGAACTACCCTTTGCCCAGCTGCCTGCCTGGATGACTTTACCCCTGGTCGCTGTTGCCCTGGCCTGGGTTTTAAAGTCAGATCAATTTCGTCGCTCACCCAAACAACTGTTGGCGGGTGCTTTGATTGGGCTTTTGGTGCCTGCTGGCTGGTGGATTACCGGTTATCTGGGTGCTGATGACTTTGAGCCCGTCCGCTTGGCCTCGATGACTTTTGTGGCTCCAGTAACGGAAACTCAGCAGTATCTTCAGTTGTCTACAGGAACACGCCTAAGCTTTGGGGTGGTTCTGGTTGCTGGTGTTTTGGCCGGTGCCTTGTTGAGAGCCTTGTTGGGCCGAGAGTTTGCCTGGCAGGGTTTTGAGTCAATATCCCAATTACAAGGCTCCCTTGTTGGTGGTTTGCTAATGGGCTTTGGTGGTGTTCTGGCTCTGGGTTGTAGCCTGGGCCAGGGGCTGACCGGAGTTTCAACGCTGGCCCTGGCCAGTATGGTTGCTTTGGTAGGCATTCTTTTCGGTGCTTGGCTGAAAATTCGTTTGGCAGCCAGGGCTTAAGTTTCTTTAGCTGGCCTCGGGATGGGTCTTTAAGTCAATTCTTGTGGAGTCCTCTGTGTTCAACTATTTGCTGCGTTTTTTTTGGGTGACTAGCATCACCTTGATCCTGTCACCTTTGGTTCTGGCGAGTAGCTGGCAGTCTTTTGAGCCAGTTAAGAAGTTCTTGGATGGCAGCCAGCCTGCTACCTCAGGTCTCAAACTGGATCTCCCCCTGGTTTCTGAAGATGGCTCTTCCGTGGCTTTGGAAGTCAGTTTTGAGGGGCAGTTGAAGTCAGGGGATCAGCTTGAATCCATTCATGTTTTTTCAACAGGTAACCCTAATCCTGAAATTATTGAGTTCCACTTTATGGACCCACGGGTTTTGCCAAAAGTGGCAACCCGAGTCAGGTTGAATGAAACTCAGACAGTCATTGCAGTGGCCAAAAGCCGGGAAGGCGCCACCTGGGTGACAGAGCGGGAAGTCAGAGTGACTGTCAGTGGCTGTTTGATGAGAAGTGATGAAGATGCTGAAGCAGGCATGCAAAATCCACGCATTGCTTTACCTCGCCGTATGTCAGCAGGCCAGGCGCTGGATGTGCGCACTTTGATCAACCATCCGATGGAAACCGGGTTGCGTGAAGATGCCCAAGGTAAGTTGATTGATCAAAACCTGATAGAGGCGTTTCGTCTGCAATTGGGTGGAGAAACAGTCTTCCGTGCTGGTTTGCACACAGGTACTGCTGCCAACCCTTATATCCGTGTTCAATTAAAGCTAGATACTTCTACCCCTGCGGTCTTCAGCTGGAAAGACCAACAGGGCCAGGAAGTCCAAGAAGAGCGCGAGTTTCAGCTGCGCTAGAGTTACTTAAAGCCGAAGGCTTGCTTAGCTGACGGCTTTTTCTTCACGGTTGGCAATTCGCCGTGTGGCCTCTATATAGTCAACCAGCTGGGTGCGCACCGTGCCTTCCATCGGCATAAAGCGAGTGGCGATACGTATTTCTTCCACCCTTGATGGGTGGGCAGGGTCAGCCTCTAGCCGGATAACCTGGCAAGGCAGAAGAATTTCCTCTTCTGTATGTGGCATGTAGACTTTGACTTCCATGCGATCAAAGATGGTGATATCGCGTACCTCTTCATGGTTGCACATGGTCAGCAGGCCGGATAAGGATATATCAATCATATCGCTATCAACCGGCTGCTTGTTGGCAAACTTCAATTGAGCCTTTTGGCCACGGGATGCCTTGATGCGCTCGGCATTGCGTCTTTCCATGCGTCCACGGGCTAGAAACACCTTCTCGACCAGCTTTTTGGCGGTAAAGGGTTTGATGACAAAGGAGGTGACGCCCAGCTGTACGGCAGTGACCAGGGAATCCCGGTCACCCTTGGAGGTAATCATGATGAAAGGCAGGTGGGCTGTTTGGGGGTCTTTGCGAACTGCAGCGAGCAGCTCATCCCCTGCCATGACTGGCATTTCCCAGTCACAAAAGATCCAATCAATTTCAGGGTGTTGTTTAAGCATCCTGAGCGCTTCCTTGCCATCAGCTGCTTCATGGATTTCCTTGCAATAAAGGCGATCACGAAGCACATTGATAATTGCATTACGAGCTGTTGCCGAATCATCAACGACAAGAACAATGTCTTTTTCAAGCATCGGAATAGTATCCATGACCAGGAAGAAATCTTGACTCTCTAGTCTAAAGGGGTTTATCGAAAAATTACAGAGACTCAGGTCACAAATCACCCTTTTGGAGTGGATATTTGGTAAAATATCCTTTCCGGGTGTAGTGTCATCCTGGTCAGTAGTTCCAGCCGTGTAGGAAGTTCCGGAGTACCCAGAAATGGCTTCAGAAATCACTTTTCGACTTCGAGAAACGCAGCGCTTTCTTGTTGCAATTCTGTCAAGTCAAGACGGCCGAAAGTTTTTGGTCAACCACTTGTTGAATAGCCTCGTTCTAGCAATCCTGGTGTTAGTTGCCTTGTCTCTAGCATTGTTCGGACTTTTCCAGGGGATGATTCTAGGACGAAGAACCCTGGTTCTGAGTTTAGGCATGCTAGTGACCTTGTTGGTAGTGGTCCCTTTGGCAACCATGCCATTTTTCTCTTTCAAAGATGTTATCAACCGTTGTGTGAGCTTTTTCAACCAGCGGGGGTTGTTTATGCATCTTAGCGACCATGTTTTTTACCGGCAAACCGCCAAGGGTGATATCTCACTGCACCTGGCTAAAGCGCATGCTGTGTTGACTGAAAAGCATCGTTTGCTCGCTGATAAAGCCGAGATTCCTCAGAATATCAGTCGTCAGCTTTCTTTTTCCCTGGGCCGCTCTATTCGTGATGCTGTGCGCTTGTCAAAGCAACTAGTGAGTAGCGGTAGCTTGAAAAGAGATCAGAAGATTGTTGGCGCCACCTATGGTTACCTCTTTGGGGCAGCCAAGAGCAAGCTGAAGCTTCAGCGTCATGAGCCGAAGCGTTTTTCACGCCTGGTCAGTGGAATTTTTTATCGCTTTGGTGCGCTACATGCGGTGTTTATGTACTTTATCATCCATGACAAGCTGCCTCCTTCCTTTGATCCTGTCTATTTTATGGCAACCGTTGGTGATGTCATCGGTAGCAAAACCCTCAAAGGTTAAAGCTGGCCCGGCTTAATAGCCGGGCTGACTTCTTCTAGTCAAGTTTGAAACCTTCCACCAGCTCTTCCAGATGGTCTGCTAACTTGACCAGGTCATCACTGACTTGTGAGGACTTGCGTGCATCAGCAGAGGTTTGCTGGGCAATGGTGCCTATGTGACTGACTTGGGTATTAACCCTGCCAGCAACTTCCTGCTGCTCTTCTGCAGCATTGGCTAATTGTGCGTTGAGGGTGCTGATGTTGCTGACAGCATCGGCAATATGGCTCAGGGACTTACCAACCTGTTCGACATCACTCACACTCTTGTGGGCACTTTCCTGAGCGGTTTCCATCATGCTTACGGCACCCTTGGCTTCTTCCTGTAGGCGATCTATGGTGCGGCGGACCTCTTGAGTGGCTTCATGGGTACGGTTGGCAAGGGATCTAACTTCATCGGCAACTACGGCAAAACCGCGACCACTTTCACCCGCTCTGGCTGCTTCTATAGCCGCATTCAACGCCAGCAGGTTGGTCTGTTCAGCAATCCCAGTGATAATCTCCAGTACTTTGCCAACATCATCGCTATAGTGATCCAGAGCCTGAATAACCTCTGAGGCCTTGCTGATATGTTCGGTCAGTTGGTGAATGCCTGCAATCGAAGCTTGGGTAACCGTGCGGCTGGAGCTGGCTTCATTGTTAGCTTCGCTGGAAGCATGGGAGGTGCGCTGGGCATGTTCACGTGCCTGCTGTGCACTGGCTTGCATCTGCTCCATGGCGCTGGCCATTTGTTCAGTTTCACTGTGTTGGGCATTAACGGCGCTGACGGTTTCTTCAGCAACTGATGAAATGGTGTGGGCGGAATTCTTAAGTGTACGGGTTGTCGCCGCAACCTGTTTGATGCTGGCAGCAAAGCGGTCGAGCATGGAGTTGAAATTGGAAGCCAGGCTGCCTATTTCATCATTGCTGCTGATACCCCGAACACGGACACTTAAATCAGAGTTTTCCTCTACATTGCGCATGGTCCGACGAATACGGCGCAGGGGACGGAGAATCAGGCGATAAACAACCCAGGATATCAGCAGTAGCCCGGCGACAAAAAGCAGGGACTGAATGCCACCTAATTGCAAGAGGTTAAGGTTGATGCGTCTATCCAAATCCGAGAGGTTGTAACTGAGTCGGATGGCTCCCAGGAGTTCGCCCTTGGTTCCGACATGACAGGTCATGCAATTGGTGCCCCGGTAATCCGTTTCATTAAAGACAGGACGCAGCACCGTCATGATACGTCCTTCATCTGTTGAACGGATTTCCTGAATGGCTTCACCTCTGAGTGCACGCTGATCCAGCTCATCCACTGGCTGGTCAATATCAGCTGCTTCGCCAAAGAATTGGATAACTGGGTCTGCTCTGAGCACTCTTGCTTCAGTCATACCTGGCTGGCTGAGTACCTTTTCCCGATGAACTTCGCGAAACTGGGCCAGGGTACCGGTAAGCATCATGATATTCAGGGTATCCAGATAGGTGTCTGCCATATCCTGGACATTCTGGTACATGGTTTCCTCGACCATGGCTCTTTCACTCCGGATAGTGAAAAGCATGGATGCAATCATAACCAGCAGCAGAACTGCAAGCAGGGCCGCATTAACCTTGGTCTGAATCGAGGTGTTGGCCAGCCACTTATTCATTCTTTTTCTCCACCTTCTTGATGCCAGCTGCCTGGATACAGACAGCATAATTTTTTCATTTTACTGCCTGGAAGGCAGAAGAACCTTGATCCAGGGCAGCTGGCACGAGGCTAGATTTTAGTGCTCAAAGTTTCAGCTTATCGGCAACGAAATCAGCGTCCTTGTCACCCCGGCCTGACAGGTTGACCAGCACCTGAGTTTCACTGCCCAGGTTCTTGGCTTCCTGCATGACCCAGGCCAGAGCATGGGCGGACTCCAGAGCGGGGATGATGCCTTCCAGCTGGGAAAGTTTCATGAAAGCATCCAGACAGCCGTCATCATTGATTGCATGGTATTCAGCCCGGCCAAGATCTTTAAGATAGCTATGATGGGGCCCTACTGAAGGATAGTCGAGTCCAGAGGCAATGGAGTAAACAGGATCGGGTTGACCTTCCTTGTCCTGCAGCATATAGGAATGAAAACCGTGCATGGTGCCAGGAGTACCATAGGTTAGGGTGGCAGCATGCTCGCCTTTGCCCAGGCCATTGCCGGAGGGTTCCACACCAACCAGTTTAACTTGTTCATCATCCAGAAAGCCCGAGAAAAGTCCCATGGCGTTGGAGCCGCCGCCGACGCAGGCAACAACATAGTCAGGCAGTTTGCCAGTCATTTCCGGGAACTGCTGACGGGCTTCGCGGCCAATAATGGATTGAAAATCACGGACCATCATTGGGAAGGGGTGAGGTCCAACAACTGAACCTATGGCATAAAAATAGTTGTCTGGGTCTTTCAAGTATTCTTCAAAAGCACTGTCAACCGCATCTTTAAGTGTGCGGGTTCCTGTTTCAACACTAATCAGCTTGGCGCCAAGGATTTTCATTTTGACAACATTGGGGTGTTCTTTGGCGACATCGATAGCCCCCATGTGGATTTCACACGGCAAGCCAACCAGGGCACAAGCGGTTGCCATGGCGACACCATGTTGGCCTGCACCCGTTTCAGCAATGACCTTGCTTTTACCCATATGCTTGGCAAGCAGGGCTTCACCCAGAGCATGATTGATTTTGTGGGCACCGGTATGGTTAAGGTCTTCCCGCTTAAGGTAGATCTTGGCACCACCACAGGCCTCGGTCAGCCGTTTGGCAAAATAGATAGGGCTGGGGCGTCCCACATAGTGTTGATAAAGCTGGGTTAGTTCATCTTGGTAGGCCTGAGTTTCCCGAATCTGTAAATAGGCAGCGGCTATCTCATCCATGATGACTTTGAGGTGAGGGGGAATGGCCTGACCACCGTAGGGTCCAAAAAAACCTTCCGCATCAGGAAGCATGTGAGCGCTGGCTAATTTATTTGAATTATTGGTTGTGTGAGTCATGGGTCCAGAAGCCTTACCTTGTTCTTTATGGGGTTAATCCTGAGGAAGCTACTCTAACCCGACTGGGAGTAACCTCCAATACCTAGGAGTAACAAAATGACATCGATGGAAGTTGCACTTAGGTTGTGGATGCTTATCATGCATCAGTTATGTCAACCAGTGAGAAACTTTGAATGGATATTATCAATGAAATTCTGATACGTTCAGGCTACTGGACGTTTTCGCACATCAACAGCATTGCTCTGGCTCTGGTGGCGACCCTCTTGGTTATTTATGGGGATAATTTGAACCGTCTGGTCAAGAAACAATTAAGGCCCTACCCCAAGCTGGTCCGTATTCTGGGCTTTGTGCTTATGTGTGCCTTTGGCTATGGTGCACTAACCGTCTTGTTTACGCCGGTCTTGGCGAACTGGTTGGCACTGGTTCCTGTTAAATGGGTGGGTCCGCTAGTGGTGGCTCTCTTCTTTCTGGTGGGCTGGCTGGCTGAAAACAAACGCCAGGTTTAGGGCTACTTAGGCTGGGTGGTATATGAATTCGACAGATAATGAAAAAACGAGGCTGGTGTCCAGAGGAGGCGAGAACTCGCCTTGGCAGTTTTGGCAATATTGTCAGCCTCTAACTGGCGAATTTCACCTTTATGCTTTCCAGCCAGAGCTAGCTGGAGTCTCTAGCAGCAAAGCTCTTCATTTGGGCGCATTTAACGACACGGCCAACCTGGCTGTGCAGAAATCTCGCTTTCTTGAAGAGCCTAAAACCTGTGTTGCCCTGGAACTGGATGCTAAAGAATTTGCGGCTTGGCTGGAAAACCCGGAAGCAAATCAGCAGCCTGAATTTGTCGGCTATTTCGGCAGCCCGTGGAGTGGTTATGGTATCAAACGGGTGGAGGAGCACCAGGTGGAAGTCATTTATGCTGCAGACAGAAGATATGAATGGATCGGTGTTTTTACCCAGGCCGAGGCCTTCGCCTGGATCGAACTGGACTATGATCGCCGGCGCAGGCGCTGCGTGATATGTTGATCAGTCGCTATAGATGATGCCAGCTTCACGGTATTGAGCCAGACTTTCAGGTGCCAGGTTTTCAAAACGTGTGAAGTGGCCGGTAAAGAGTAGGTGCACGCTCCCTACAGGACCATTACGCTGTTTGCCGATAATAATTTCTGCAAGCCCTTTATTATCCGGGTTTTCTGGATGATAAACCTCATCCCGATAAACAAAGGCGATGACATCCGCATCCTGCTCAATCGCCCCTGATTCACGCAAATCCGACATGATGGGGCGTTTATTGGTTCGCTGCTCCAGACCCCGGTTAAGCTGCGAAAGGGCCACCACAGGACAGCTGAATTCTTTGGCAAGGGCTTTGAGTGAGCGTGAAATTTCCGAGATTTCATTGGTCCGGTTTTCGGAATTTCCAGGAACCCGCATCAACTGAAGATAGTCGACCATGATCAGAGCAGGGTTGCAGTCCTGCTCCCGAACCAGGCGGCGGGTACGGGTCCGCATATCATTGGGTGAAAGACCGGGAGTATCATCAATAAACAGCTTGGTGTCTTTGATCAGGCGCACTGTTGAAGTGATGCGATCCCAATCTTCATCTTCCAGGTTGCCGGTGCGTAAACGGTTTTGTTCAACCCGGCCCAGCGAAGAAACAATACGCATCATCAGCTGGGAAGAGGGCATCTCCATGGAAAAGACCAGAACGGGTTTGCCCGTATGAACAGCAGCATTTTCTACCAGGTTCATGGCAAAAGTGGTTTTACCCATCGAAGGACGCCCGGCGACGATGACCAGATCGGCTGGCTGCAGGCCTGAGGTCATTTCATCCAGGTCTGTAAAGCCCGTGGGTAGCCCGGTAATCCCGGTGGAGTTGATATCCAGGGTTTCCAGCATTTCCACAACATTGCTGGCGATGTCGGTAATATGCTGAGGACCGCCGAATTTGGGTCTTTCTTCTGCGATCTTAAAGACCTGCTGTTCTGCTTCATTGAGCAGTTCATCCGTGTTGCGTCCCTGGGGGTGAAAGGCGGCTTCAGCAATACGGTTTGCGGCTTCAATCAAGCGCCTTCTTACCGAGCGGTCGCGAACGATTTCGGCATAAGCCCGAATATTGCTGGCGCTGGGTGTGTTTCTGCCCAGCTCATAAAGGTAGGCCGTCCCACCAATGGATTCTAAAAGACCCAGCTCTTTCAAGCTGTTACTAAGAATCAGGGGGTCAAAAGGGGTTAGCTTTTCATTCAGGTCACGCATGACCCGAAAGATGAGCTGGTGAGGCTTAAGATAAAAATCCGTTTCGACCAGTAGCTCAGCTACGGCATCCATGGAGGCATTATCAAGCAGCAAGCCACCTAATACTGACTGTTCTGCTTCCCGCGAATGGGGAGGCATTTTGACCTGAGCGGTTTCTTTGTCAGTGCTGGCTTCCGGGCTGGACATGGCCGCAACTCCATAGGATCAATCAAAAAAGGCACAGGGTGAGCCCGTGCCTTGGATTTTACCAGGGGCCTCAAAAGAGCAGGCCCCTAACGTTGTTGATTTTACTCAGCAACAACAGCGACACGTAGTAGGCTTTCTACTTCTGGGTGCAGCTGAACCAGAATTTCGTATTCGCCAGTCATGCGCAGAGGGCCTTCTGGCAGACGAATTTCGCTTTTGTTCAGCTCAATACCAGCAGCGACAGCCGCTTCGGCCAGGTCACGAGGACCAATAGAACCGAATAGCTTGCCTTCGTCACCCGCTTTGGAGGCCAGAGTGATTCTTTCCAGGCCTTCCAGCTGAGCTTTACGTGCTTCGGCAGTCGCCAGACGCTCAGCAGACGCTTTTTCCAGTTCAGCGCGGCGCTGTTCAAACATTTCACGGTTTTCTTTGGTCGCAGGAACGGCTTTGCCTTGTGGAATCAGGTAGTTACGGCCATAGCCGTTTTTTACGCTGACTTCATCACCCAGGGCGCCAAGTTTACCAATTTTTTCCAATAGAATGACTTGCATGTTTATATCCTCTAGACGTTAGGCGTCCCCGTCATCACCCTTATCAGCGGGTGGGGGAGGGGGCGCCAGTCGTTGACGAAAGTTCATCAGACTGTCCGCCATGGCGATCAGCACCAAAAGAACGCTCAAGTAAGGCAGGGCAAATAAAAGCAGTACATACAACATGCCCAGCCAGAAGGTGTTGTATTGCTTGATGGCTACAACCCAGTGAATCAGGGCCAAACCAGCGATTAACAAAGGAACAAAGAGCAGTGGAACCAGTGGTAGCAGCAGTTGGATACCTAGAGCAACAGCCAGGATGACAACACCAAAAGCGATCGGGAACCAGCTGGGCATTCTCAGCTGGTGAAACTCTTCTTGAAAACCGCCTGGGTTGTAAAGCAGGGCTTGCCACCAGCGGGCCAGAAATAGGCTGATGAAGATCAACAGTATTTGTACTGCTGTGATAACACCATTCAGCAGCAGGGACATTAAGCCCATCACCTGCTGTTGGTCGCTGGCGCTAAGTTCATCAAACTGCACCAAGCCGCCCTGATTGACGAGTACCTGGATGAAATGTTCCTGGATATCGTCGGGTAGCCATTGGTAGCCCAGAGCCACCAAACTGCCCAGACCCATGCCGGCCAGGAGAACCTGGGGCCAGTTTTGGGTCTGCCGCAGAATTTCGGCAAGCAGGGCAGTTCCTAGCAGAAGCAGTAGTAGGTCAGGATTGTTTTGTGCAAAGAGGTAATAAACCCCTGGCAAACTGACCCAGAAAAGCAGGTAGAGCCCTTCGTGCCGCCCCATTCTCAACCAGACGAGTGCCAGGATGGCACCGCTGATCAGGGACAGGACGGGTAAAAAGGCAGTCAGCACAGCCGCGCCTGCGGCCCTGCTGCGGCTTTTCATGACAAATTCTGCAAAAAAACGCATGCTTGTCTGCTCTCAGGGGTGTTCCCTGTTGTTGGACTTACTCGTGGCTATCCGAAAAGGGTAGCAGGGCCAGGTAACGAGCACGCTTGATGGCGGTTGACAGCTGACGCTGATACTTGGCCTTGGTGCCGGTAATGCGGCTGGGAACGATTTTGCCAGTTTCGGTGATGTAGCCTTTCAGCAGATCGATATCTTTGTAGTCGATTTGCTTGATGCCTTCAGCAGTGAAACGACAGAACTTACGACGACGGAAAAAACGAGCCATTTTGCTTCTCCTGATATTCGGGTTTATTCAGCAGTGTCTTCAGAAGTTTGTTCTTCAGACTCTTCTTGACGAGTGTCACGATCATCGCGGCGACGGTCTTCACGCGATTCGCTGGCTTTCATAGGAGAAGGCTCAGTGACAGCTTCGTTCATACGAACAATCAGATTGCGGATAACGGCATCGTTGTAACGGAAAATTTCTTCCAGTTCGCTGATTACGTTTTCAGGGCACTCAAGGTTCATCAGAACATAGTGGGCCTTGGTAATCTTGTCGATAGGGTAAGCCAGGTGGCGGCGGCCCCAGTCTTCCAGACGATGAACCTGACCTTGGTTTTCAGTAACCAGGCCTGTGTAACGCTCGATCATTGCAGGCACTTGCTCGCTCTGATCAGGGTGAACCATGAAAACGATTTCATAATGACGCATGGAATGCTCCTTACGGGTTAATAGCCTTTTACAGCGGCTGCGTGCAGCCTGAAGCAAAAAGCAAGGAGGAAACTGCTAGTGCTGGATAACAGGATGGAGCCTGTTACTGTCCGGGTCAATTTCCAAAAGTACCCCAGACAAGCGCGGCATTCTAACCTGTCGGGCCTGCCTGGGGCAAGCGCTGACGTACGGCTTCATAAAGGACGATGCCGGAAGCAACGGAGACATTAAGACTGGAAACCTCCCCGGCCATCGGCAGGTGAACCAGTTGATCGCAGTGTTCCCGGGTCAACCGGCGCATCCCTTTGCCTTCAGCACCCATCACCAGGGCGAGGGGGCGGTCCAGATCGGCCTCGTAAACTGAAAGCTTGGCTTCACCCGCTGTGCCCAGAATCCAGACTCCATAGTCAGCCAGGCTGCGCAGGGTGCGAGCCAGGTTGGTGACTTGAATCAGGGGCAGGGTTTCAGCAGCACCACAGGCGACCTTGCGGACAGTGGCATTCAGGCCTGCGGACTTGTCTTTGGGAAGAACCAGGGCATCGGCACCGGCTGCTTCGGCGGTACGCAGACAGGCCCCCAGGTTATGGGGGTCCGTCACGCCATCCAGTATTAGCAGTAGGGGAGCTTTTTCAGCTTGCTCTAAAAGGGTTTCCAACTCGGTTTCATTGCCCGCTTGGCGGGGCTGTGCCCAGGCGAGAATGCCCTGGTGAGCGCCGCTTGCCTGCTGGTCAAGTTCTTCGCGGGTCTTGGTGGCCACTTCCAGCCCCTGGGCTTGAGCCAGCTCAAGCAGGGGTTGCATTCGGGCATCCAGACGCCCTTCCATCACCCAGAGGCTAAAAACCTGCTGTGGGCGGTGTTTAAGGAGGCTGGTGACCGCATGCAGACCAAAGACTGCAACCTGGCCGTTTTCGGTTAGGTTCTTTTTGTTGGGCTTACGCCTGAATGCTGGTTTTGACATGCTTAGTCTTTCTTAGCCTTTTTCTTTTTTTCGCGTTCTTTTTTACCGGGTCTTTTTTTACGTTTGCTGCCTGCTTCCTTGTTTTTGTCTTTATCCTTTTTCTTTTTGGTTTTTTTCTTGCCGGGTGCTTCGGGCTCCAGGGCAACTTGAGGTTCGCTGGTGACGACCGGACTGACCGGCTGACGTTTTGGCTGACGCTGCCTGGGTTGGCGTGCCGGTGTGGGTAGGCTTTCTGTTAGATCAAAATCAATCTTACGGTCATCCAAGTCAACTCGTGAGACGATGACTTCAACCTGATCGCCCAGACGCCAGCTGCGGCCACTGCGTTCACCGCGCAGTCGCTGTTTTTCTGGTTCAAAGCGATAGTAGTCACCCGGCAGGGAGCTGATATGCACCAGGCCTTCGACAAAGAAATCATTCAGCTCAATAAAGAGGCCAAAGCCGACGACTGAAGCGACCCGGCCCATAAAGACTTCGCCGACATGGGCTGAAAGGAATTCACATTTCAGCCAGTCAGTGACATCCCGAACGGCTTCATCAGCTCTTCTTTCAGCCATGGAGCAGTGTTCGCCCAGCTCCAACATCTGCTGAGGGGTGTAAGGCAGCCACTTTTGCAGGCTTTCTTTGGGAGTGGAGTCCAGACGTTTGACGTTAGTGGTTTGCTTATCACTTCTTAGCAGGCCGCGAATGGCACGGTGAATCAGTAAGTCTGGGTAGCGACGTATCGGAGAGGTAAAGTGGGCATAGGCGGGATAGGCCAGACCAAAGTGCCCTTCATTGACGGGTGTGTAAACCGCCTGGCGCATGGACCTGAGCATCATGGTTTGAATGATGTCTGCATCGGCCCGACCACGAATGGTTTCAAAGACATCCTGGTAGTCTTGAGGGGTGGGTTTGTCGCCACCACCCAGATGAATACCCAGCTCACCCAGGAAGGCACGCAGAGTTTCCAAGCGTTCCGCCTTGGGACCTTCATGGACGCGATAGAGCCCGGCCAGTTGGTGTTTTTCCAGAAAACGTGCTGTCGCCACGTTGGCAGCCAGCATGCATTCCTCAATGATTTTGTGAGCATCATTACGGACAACGGGCACGATTTTTTCAATTTTGCGGTCCGCACCAAAGACGATGCGGGTTTCGCGGGTTTCAAAATCGATCGCACCGCGCTGATCTCTTTCTGCACGCAGAGCTTTGTAGAGATTGTGGAGCTCATAAAGTCCAGGCAGCAGTTTTGAATGATGCTCATAGAGGTATTGAGCGGTATCTGACTCAGGCTCATCCAGAAGGGCGCCAACCTGTGTATAGGTGAGCCTTGCCTGTGAGCGCATGACAGCTTCATAGAATTTATAACGGGTCAGCTTACCGTCCTTGCTGATGTTCATTTCACAGACCATGCACAGACGGTCAACATCAGGGTTCAAAGAGCAGAGGCCATTGGAAAGGGCTTCAGGCAGCATGGGAATCACCTGCCCGGGAAAATAAACCGAAGTGGCTCTTTTGCGTGCTTCCCGATCCAGGGGTGAATCAACCCGGACATAGTGGGAGACATCAGCAATGGCAACCCAAAGTTTCCAACCGCCGGTGGTGCTTTTTTGGCAGTAGACCGCATCATCAAAATCCCTGGCATCTTCACCATCAATGGTGACCAGGGGGAGGTTGCGCAGATCAACACGATTCTGTTTGTCTTCTTCGAGAACCTTGCTACTCAAGGCATTGGCTTCACGAGTGACTTCATCGGGCCAGGTGAAGGGGAGGTCGTAGCTACGCAGGGCAACTTCGATTTCCATGCCCGGTGACATGAAATCACCCAGAATTTCAACCACACGACCAGCAACCTTCTTGCGCGGTGCCGGGTGCTCCAGAATTTCCACCTGAACCATCTCACCTTCACTGGCCCCCATTAACTGATCGGGTGGAATCAGGACTTCGTGATGAAGGGAGGGGTTCTCAGGAATCACTAGGGCAAAACCGCTGGATTGAAATTTCAGGCGGCCGACCAGTTGTGTGACCCCTCTTTCGAGGATTTCGACAATAATGCCTTCCCGGCGACCACGGCCATCTTTGCCATCTTCACGGACCAGTACCAGATCGCCATCCCAAACTTTACGGATTTGTTTGTTGTGCAAAAACAAATCACCGCCACCCCCTTCAGGAATCAGGAAGCCAAAGCCATCACGATGCGTTTGTACACGGCCTTTGATCAAATCCAGCTTGCTGATCAGGGCATAGGCCCCACGGCGATTGGAAAAAAGCTGGTTATCTCTTGCCATGGCAATCAGTCGACGCCGGAGTGCTTCAATTGAATCCTCGTCGGTCATGCCATAGGCGGCGCAGAGCTGCTCATGAGTCATGGGCCGCCCGGCTTCTTCAAGACACTGGAGGAGATATTCGCGGCTGGGAACCGGGTTGTCATAGGTGCCGGCTTCCCTGAGTGCTTGAGGGTCTTTTTCCAAAGGCCAGATTGCTGTCATGCTGGGCTTCCTTCTCGCTTAAAATAGAGGCAAAATGTTTTTTGCAGTGATTTGAGTCTAACATGTTGATGGCGATAAAAAGATTAAAAAGAGCTTGCACAGAAAAATTTAACTTGTAGAATACGCAGCCGTTGAGTTGCCCAGGTGGCGGAATTGGTAGACGCGCTGGTTTCAGGTATCAGTGACCGAAAGGTCGTGGAAGTTCGAGTCTTCTCCTGGGCACCATCACTCAACACCGCAGGTTATCACTTTAAGCCCAGGTGGCGGAATTGGTAGACGCGCTGGTTTCAGGTATCAGTGACCGAAAGGTCGTGGAAGTTCGAGTCTTCTCCTGGGCACCATCGAAGTGAAACCTTGCAGCCTTCCCAAGTAGTCCATTCCCCCTTATTTTTAATATTTAAGCGTCCTAAAACTATTGCTTGAGCCCTGTGTTTAGCTACCAGTCAGACTCGGTGTTTTACTTTTTTCTGACTGGCAGCTGCTGAGAAGCAGGCCGTTTTACGAGCCTTTGCTTAGCGGCGCAAAAGGGTCCAGTAAATCCAGACGATCACCCGCTTCAGGCGCACGTGCCTGGGTCCAGGGCTTAATGGCTTCAATCAAGGCCTGTTGGGCTTCTTCTTCGCCGTGAACCAGCAACAGCGGCGGTGAATCTTCAAGTTGCCGATACCATTCAATCAAACCCTGCTGGTCAGCATGGGCAGAAAAGCCATTGATGGTATGAATTTTGGCTGCTACTTCGATTTCCTCGCCCCAAAGTTTAATGGTTTTGACGCCTTCGATCAGGCGACGCCCCAGAGTATTTCTGGCCTGAAAGCCAACAAAAACCAAGTGGGTGCTTTCACGCCAGACATGGTTTTTTAGATGATGGCGAATTCGTCCCCCTTCGCACATGCCGCTGCCGGCAATAATAATCGCACCTTCCTTGTGCTTGTTAATTTCCATCGATTCTTCTGGCGAGCGGGTGATGGTCAGGTTGGGTAGCAGGTTTTTGTACTGGTGTTTCTGCCAAAGCTTGCGAGTTTCAGCATCGTAAAGGTCACTGTGATGCGAATAGACTTCCGTGGCTTCAATGGCCATGGGGCTGTCCAGGAAAATCTGCCAGTTGTGCATTTCCCATTCTTTATAATGCTTGGCAAAGAGATACAGCAACTCCTGGGTGCGTCCGACAGCAAAGGCAGGAATCAGCAGGTTACCGCCGCCTTCGCGGGCTTTTTTCAGAACCTCGGCCATTTCCTGAAAGCTTTCTTCCCAACTGCGGTGGCAGCGACCACCATAGGTGCTTTCCATCAAGACAACATCAGCCTGATGTAAGAAGGTTGGGTTACGGAGTATGGGTGCCCCGGCATGGCCCAGGTCACCGGTGAAGAGGATGCGCCTTTGATGGCCCTGGCCGTCATCGACATCCAGCTGCACGATGGAGGAACCCAGTATGTGCCCGGCATCAAAGAGGGTTGCGGTTACTCCCTCAGCAACCTGCAGGCTGCTTTCATAATCCATACCACGAAAATGCCTCAGGGCTTTTTCAGCATCTTCTTTAGTGAACAGGGGCTCTATGGGTGGCAGGTGTTTGCGTTCACGCTTGCGGTTTTGGGTAAAGGCATCCCGCTCATTAATATGCGCTGCATCCATATACATCACCCGGCACATCTCCTGGCAGGCGCGCTGGGTGTAAATCTTGCCCTTAAAACCCTGTTTGACCAGCAGCGGAATACGGCCACAGTGATCCAGGTGGGAATGGCTCAGCACTACAGCATCAATACTGGCCGGGTCGAAAGGAAAATCGGCGGCATTTTCCTCGCCATCTTTTGCTTTGCCACCGCCTTGAACCAGCCCGCAATCCAGGAGGACTCGGCTGCGACCAATTTCAACCAGGTGACAGGAACCGGTGACTTCCTGAGCCGCGCCTAAAAATTCAATATGCATTTCTGCTCCTTAGCTAACAGTGCTTTCATTTTTATAGCATGTATCACAGAAGCTGAAGCGGCAAGTGGTAATCAGGTGGCTGCTCACCTGCCCCTAGAGCTGCTAAACTTGAAAGACTTATATCTTCTGGGGTTTTGGCTGGGTGCTTACTATGCGTTTAATTCTTGCTGTTGTTTTCGTAGGCTTTTTTGCCTTGCAGGCTAAGGCGGAAGTAACTTCTATCTATCCTGACCAGGCGTTTTTGGATTCAGGTGTGGCTTTGGTTGATATACGCACCTCTTCAGAATGGCAGGAAACCGGACTGGCCGAAGGCGCCCTGCCACTGACCTTCTTTGATGAACAGGGACAATACGATGCCCGGACTTTTCTTGAGCAGCTTGAAAAGCATGTCAGTAAAGAGGAACCTCTGGCGATTATTTGTCGAAGTGGGAATCGCACCAGTGCCATCAGCGATTTTTTAAGTCAGCAGGGCTATCAGGTGATCAACCTTGAAGGTGGAATGAACCATCTATTGGCTCAGGGTTATCAGCCGGTTCCTCTGGAAACCCGATTGGCCGAGTTAAAAGCAGCAGGTAGTTGTGTCCCTGATCTCCAGGGGTGCTAAGGGCATGAAGTTTATTCATACGTCTGATTGGCATTTGGGCCGCATTTTTCATCAAACGTCTTTGCTTGCCGACCAGCAGCATTTGCTGGATCAGGTTTTTAGCCACTTGCAGGAGCAAGAAGCAGATGCCTTGGTCATTGCCGGGGATATCTATGATCGCTCGGTTCCGCCTGCCAGTGCAGTAGAGGTGCTGGATGAGTTTTTGGATCGGGTGATTCAGGGTTTGAAGATTCCGGTGATTCTTATTTCTGGCAACCATGACAGTGCTGAGCGCCTGGGTTTTGGCTCGCGCCAGTTGCAGTCGGCAGGCCTGCATATTCTGGCGGACCTAAAAACTGTTGACCAGCCAGTGACCCTGGAAACAGATGGCGTTCAGGTTGATTTCTATGGCCTGCCCTATGCCGACCCCGCTCAAGTAAGAACGCTTTTTGCAGACCAGCTAGAGGACGGGCAGGTTCATTGCTTTAATTCAGCTCATCAATTTCTGGTTGAACAAGTCAAGCAGGCGGCGAAAACAGATCGCCCCAAGGTGCTGCTAAGCCATTGCTTTTTAGATGGTGCTGCCGAATCCGATTCGGAGCGACCTCTTTCCATCGGTGGGGCGGATCGGGTGGACTGGCAGCCGTTGGCGGATTTTGATTATGTGGCCCTGGGCCATTTGCACTCACCCCAGTACAAGGGCAAGCCGTTTATTCGCTACAGTGGCTCCTTGATGAAGTACAGCTTTTCCGAAGCGACCCAGAACAAATCCCTAACGCTGGTGGAAATCAATCAAGAAGGGCTGGTTGGCTTTGAACTCCTGCCCCTGAAGCCTCGCAAAGACCTGCGTATTCTGGAGGGTGATCTGAAAAGCCTCCTCGAACAGGGCGAAAGTGACCCTCATAACGAAGACTTTCTGCTGGTGCGCCTGACCGATTCAGAAGCTCTGCTGGAGCCCATGACTCAGCTGCGCCGAGTCTACCCCAATGTTCTGCACTTGGAAAAAACCGGCTTTACCAGCACCAGTGACTTGCAGCTGGCGCGCGAAAAACTCAAGCGCGGCGAGGTGGATATGTTCCAGGATTTTTTCCATCAGGTGCAGGGTGCGAAGCTTTCTGATGAGCAGCTACAAGTTGTTCGGGATGTGCTTGAAGAAATTCGTCAGGAGGAAGCTCAGGGATGAAACCACGTCAGTTAAGCCTACAAGCCTTCGGCCCCTTTGCCGGGTGTGAAGAACTGGATTTTACCCGCCTGGGTGAAAGCCCGCTGTTTTTGATCAATGGTCCCACCGGGGCAGGAA
This sequence comes from Marinospirillum celere, assembly GCF_900112235.1. Lineage (GTDB taxonomy): Bacteria > Pseudomonadota > Gammaproteobacteria > Pseudomonadales > Halomonadaceae > Marinospirillum > Marinospirillum celere. Next base: position 84,344 of record NZ_FOLH01000002.1, read on the forward strand.
AAAGCACTCTTCTGGATGCCCTCTGCTTTGCACTTTATGGCCAGACGACGGGTAATGATCGCAGTGGTGCCCAGATGCGTTGTGACCGTGCTGAAGCCAAGAATCTGACCTGGGTTGAGCTGACTTTCAGTCTGGGGCAGCGCAGTTATCGCATTTATCGAGCTCCCGAACAGGAAAGGCCCAAGCAAAAAGGAGAAGGCTGGACAACCCAGGCTGCCCGAGTTGAGCTCTATCAACTGGATGCTCAGGAAGGCGAAAAACTGTTGGGCACTAAAGCAGGTGAAGTGATCAACCATATTCAGGAACTGCTGGGTTTGACTGTTGATCAATTTCGCCAGGTTATGGTGTTGCCCCAGGGTAAGTTTCGTGAGTTACTTCTGGCCAGTTCACGCGATCGCGAGGCCATTTTCAGCCAGTTGTTTCAAACCCAAATCTATAAACAATTGGAAGATAAGCTCAAAGCCAGAGCGGGCCAGATTCAGCGGGAGATGCAGGATCATAAGCTGCGGATCAGTGGGATTCTGGAAAGCTGTAAGCTGCACACGGAAGAGGAAGTCGCCCAGGAGCTACAAGAGCTAAAGCCCCGACACCAGCAGCTACTGGTTCAGAAAAAAGACGCTCAGGAAAAGCACCTACAGGCGGTCAAAGCCAGTAATTCAGCCCAGCAGTTGCAAGCCCAGTTTTTAACTCTGAACCAATTGAAGACGCAGTATCAGTCGCATCTCGACCAGCAGCCCGCTATTCAGGTTCAAGAGGAACAGCTGGCGCTGGATGCTAAGGCACGAAAAATCCAGCCGCAAAAAAATGAATTGGATCGTCTGGAAAAGCATCACCAGCAACTACAAAACCAGCTTCAGGTGTGCCAGCAAAAATACCAGCAGGCACTGGCCAACAAACAGCAGACTGAAAAGGCTCGCTTGTTGGCGGAAGAAGCCGATAGCAACCAGCGCCCTGGCCTGCTGCAAGGGCAGCATCGCTTACAGAGTTATCAGGAAAAAGTGGGGCAATTAGCCGAGCAAGAGCGGAAGGTTAACCTGGCTCAAAAGGAGGCAAAAAAGGCGAATGACACCCTCATTGACCTGCAAGCTCAAGAGCAGCAACTTAAAAAGCAGATTAAAGCTACTGAAGAAGAACTCAGCCAGCTAGCGCAACAGCAGCAGAATTTGGCCGAAGCGCCTCTGCAACGTGAGCGCTTAAGTCAGCAATTGCAAAGCCGCCAGCGTTTGGAGGAACTGCGCCTTGCGCAGCAAAAGCTAAGCGAAGATCAGCGCTCTGCACAGGAGCAAGAGCAGCTTGCCCAGCGCTTTTGGCAGGAGCAACAACAAAAAGCTCAAGAGACTGAATATCACTGGCATCTGGGGCAGGCGGCTGAACTGGCCCAGCAATTATTTCCCGGTCAACCTTGCCCGGTCTGTGGTAGCCAGGAACACCCAGCACCTGCTCAGCCGACCAACCCTCAAGGCTTGGTTAGTAAAGAGCAGCTGCAGACTGCTCGGCAGGAGGTGGAGAAGGCTGCCAAGCTGCTTCAGGATTGGACCGCCCACTGCCAAGGGCTGGATTACCAGTTGCAGGAAAATCATCGCCAGCAGCAGGAGCTCATTGCGGGTTTGCAGGAGTTGGCAGAGCAACCCCTGGCGATCCTGCAGGCAAGTTTTCAGCAGCTAGTGCAACAGGAGCAGCAGCTAAAAATTGCTCAGCAACGCCAGCAGCAACTGACAGAGCAGCAGCGCCAGTACCAGGAGCAATTCAATGAACTGGAACCCCAGCTACTGCAAGTACAAAATCGCTGGCAGCAGGCAAATGATGAGCTGGTCACCGAGCAAAGCCTCCTGAACCAATTAGAAAAGGAGCTGCCAGCCCAACTCCGTACTCGTCAAGCTTTAGCCCAGGCATTGGATAAACTCTCTCAGCAACTCCAGGCTCTGGAGCAGGCCAAAAGCCAAGCCCAGCAACAAGACCAGGAGCAAGACAAACAGCTGGCTGCTTGGGTTCAGCAAGAAAAAGACTTACAGGAACAGCTAAGTACTAGCCTTGAAGAGCAGAAGACAGCGGCACAAAACTGGGAGCAGGCACTAGAGGCGAGCGGCTTTAAGAATAGCGTCTCCTGGCAGGCAGTTCTGCTGGAAGATCAGCAGCTGGAAGTATTTAGCCAGCAGGTCAATGCCTGGAAGGATAAAAAACATCAACTGGAAGGTAAGCTGGATCAGTTGAAAGAAACGCTGGCTGAGCAAAAACACCCGGATCTGGAGTATTTCAAGCAGCAGGAAACTGCAGCCGAACAAGCACTCGAGGCGTTGCAAACGGAGTTTCAGCAGCTCGATCAGCGCTGGAATCAATTGCAAGAAACCGCTAAGCGCTTGGAAAAAGCGCATAGGGAAAACCAAACCTTGGAAGACCGCTACCGGATTTATGGAACCCTGGCTGATGTGGCCACTGGTGCCAGCGGCAGTAAAATCAGTTTCCAGCGCTTTGTTCTGGGCGTGCTCTTGGATGATGTGCTGGCCCTGGCTTCACGGCGACTCGATCATATGAGCCGAGGCCGCTATTCACTGGTGCGCTCCCAAGAAACGGGAGGTCGCGGAGCAGCAGGCCTGGATCTGCAGGTTCATGATGCCTACTCGGGCAGGCGTCGTGACGTAGCGACCCTATCCGGTGGCGAATCCTTCATGGCAGCCTTGTCTCTGGCGCTGGGTTTGTCAGAGGTGGTTCAGGCTTATGCCGGTGGGGTACGCTTGGAAACCCTGTTTATTGACGAAGGCTTTGGCAGCTTGGATACTGAGACACTTGACCTTGCAGTGGCTACCCTTATGGAGCTGCAAACAGGGGGGCGCATGATTGGCGTGATTTCCCATGTTAGCGAGCTAAAAGAACAGTTAAATCAGCGTATTGATGTACTAAGTGACGTGCAGGGCAGCCGTTTATGTCTGCAGGTTTAATGGAAATTAAATTTCCTGTTCATTGCTGTTTACCGGATGCTTAACTAACATGCCAATAGGTCAGTTCTTTCTACAGGATGGTGGACAATGGTTGAGACAGGTAATGAAACACCAGCAGATTACTGCATTGCTCTGCAGCCTATATGTAACCAAAAGATGCAGCACGTGGCTGATGAGCTACTCTATCGATCCAGCTATCATTCGAAAAGTTCCCACTTTAGTGACCCCATGCAGGCTACTGCCAGGGCACTTAATGCGGCGATTCATGAGATCGGCCTGGACCGTTTGATTGGTGACCGAACGCTATTTTTTAATGCGCCACGCGAATGGTTGCGCCGCCCTGAACTACTTCCTGAGCACAAGGATCAGTTGGTTATAGAAATCCAAAATGATGCTCGTGTTGATAGCAGTTTTTTGAGTGAAATTAAAGAAATTAAACAGCAGGGTTTTGCTATCGCCCTGGATCACTTTGAATTGAGCGATGCAACCCGCCCACTGCTGGAAGTGGCTGATATTATTAAAATAGACATGATTACCAATATTCCTGAACAGCTGGATTTGGAAGTTTTCAAGGAATATAAGGTGAAGCTGTTGGCTGAACGGGTGGAAGATCTGTTGACTTTTAATCGCTGTAAAGAGCTAGGTTTTCACTTCTTTCAGGGCTTTTTCTTTTCCAAGCCTGAATCTATTGTTGAAACAGGCCGCAAACGTGGTGGAAATCGCACTGCCGAAGTACGCATTCTGGCTGAGCTACAAAAAGAAGAGCCTGACTATGAACAGCTGGAAAGACTTCTGGCCCAGGACCCTCACCTCTGTGTGCTCTTGTTGCGTTATACCAACTCGGCAATGAACCGGGGCCGGGAAGAAATTACCTCGATTTCTCAGGCGTTAAAGCGCTTGGGGGTAGACCGGATGAGCAGCATCGTTACGACTCTGATGCTAGCCAGTAATGGCCCTTGCAGCCGCCTAGTGATGCTCTTAACCCTGACGCGGGCTTCCATGTGTGAAAATCTGGCCAAAGGCATGGAGTTGGACCCGCGCAGTGCTTTTATGGTGGGTATGCTATCCAAGGTTGATGTGCTGATGGGGGAGCGGCTTTCCACCTTGCTGGAAAAACTACCGCTGGATAAACAGTTGGTCGCCGCTCTAATGAAACGGGAAGGGCCCTATGGCAAACTACTGCGACTGGTTGAGGCTTTTGAGAAGGGTAGCCTGGCTAACAAGTCACCGAAACTGACCAAACGCCTCAATGATATTTATTTGTATAGCCGAACCTGGTCCAGTGAGCTGTTGGACCAGGCTGCTTGAAGTAAACTATTTCCAAAGGTCGTTGATCGGAGTTTCGGGTGTAAAGCGGTGAGCTACTTGCGCCTGCAGCAATTCACCCGTTGCCAAGGCATCGGTCAGGGCATCATGCGGCCGATACCAGGGCAGATGATAGCGGTTACGGCTATCGGCAAGACGAATGGACAGAGGTTGGCGTCCAAGAAAGCGTTGCCACCAGCTGAGTCTTTTTTGGCGATGCAGGCGTGCCTCCAATTCCATCGTATCAATCACTGGAAATTCAATCCCTTCACCCAGCCGTGCTTTCAGAGCTTCATTTAGAAAAGGCCTTTCAATACCACGGTGGTGCACAACCATCACATGGCCAGCAAAGGCCTGCAGCAATTCATCTATAACTTGACTGAGATCCGGTGCATGTTGAATTTCACTGTGGGTAATGCCGTGGATGACAACAGACTCCTGGCTAAGACCACTAAGGGGTTTGACGATCCAATGCTTGGCTGCATGGCAGCGTATGCGCTTAAGCGTCATCGGCACCAATCCGATACTGACAATGCTGTTTTTACGGGGGTTGAAGCCGGTGGTTTCAAAATCAACGGCGAGCAAAGGTGTTTCTGCCAAGGGCGTATCGCCAGCAACGACACCTGCATCATAGAAGGCTTGCAGGCGCTTGTCCTTGGCGTGTTGGTGCAGCACCTTAAATCGGCTCGGCCAGTCAGGAACCTCGGAATCGGCAGCCTGTAGCTGGGGTTCTTGTTTACCAGGCAAGCCGAGCTTTTCCTTGTCGAGATAAAACATGCCTGCCTCCCTAGAGGGGGTAACGGAATTTTAAGAACTTTTGCGCATTACTGAGGATTTGAAAGGCATCTTTCAGATTCTTGCGCTCAAAGTCAGACAGATTTTCTGGTGCAACATTGTTGTTAGGTTCCCGGCCCTCCTCAACAGCTAGGGCCTGGTGACGAATTCGAACCCGTGATATCAGCTCCAGGGCATCGCGTATATCCTGTCCGCGGCCACTGGGGAGAATATTGGCTGCAATAATGTCCTGAAGACGCTCAAAGGAGTTTCTCGACTTGGAGCCAACGGCCAGGGCGTGGACGCGAATCAGGTCGGCTACAGGTGCTGTCCCCCGCCGCTTCATGTTAATGGAGTTGTTGTGCTTACCATCCTTTTCCATCACAAAGTCTTTGAAAAAGCCCAAGGGGGGGGTGCGATTCAGAGCATTGCGCGCCATACATGCCAGGAAACGGGGGTTGCGCTGGGTATTGCGGTGAATGAGGTCGTTGAGTTTATCGGCCCATTCGACCTTGCCCCAAACACCATCCAGGTCGAAGAAAATTGAACTGTGCAGCAGGGCGGCCGGGTCGGGGTGGCCTATCCAGTCACTAAAGTATTTTTCCCATACCTTGAGTGGCTGGCGCCAGGTTTTATTGGTCGCCATGATATCGCCGGAGCAATAGGTATAACCGCAAGCAGCCAATCCGTTGCTGACAAATTCGGCGAGTTTGAAAAAATACTCATCATGCTCTTTGGGATCAAAGCGATTATCGAGAATCATCGCATTATCCTGATCGGTGACCAGGGTTTGCTCGTCTCTAGCCATAGAGCCCAAGGCCAAAAAGCAGTAAGGAACCGGAGGTGGCCCCAAAAGTTCCTCACCCAACTCAAGCAACCGCTGTTTGAAGCTGCGGCCGATGACTGCCATGGCACTACCAATCATATGCGAGTTAGCATCTTCATTGACCATGCGCACAAAGCTGGCTTTGACATCCTTGGCGAGGGTGCTGAGCTCTTCAATGTTGTGTTGGCGGAAAATACTGCTGACAACGAATAGGCTGTTTTGGGATTCATAGCGAATGATGTCAGCTAGAGCAACAACCCCCAGGGCCTTACCGTGTCGCATTACCGGTAAGTGATGGCGGTTATGCCTGAGCATTTCTAGCATAGCTTCAAAAACAAACTGGCGGGCATTGATGGTAATCAGGTTGACCGACATGATTTCCGAGACGGGCAGGTCATAACCCAGTCCGGCAGCAACCACCCGATTGCGCAGGTCCTTGTCAGTAATAATGCCTACGATGTCCTGGCTTTCAGTGTCAGTGATCAGTAGCGAGGAAACCTTTTCTTCACTCATGCGCTGGGCTGCTGCGCGTACACTAAGGGTACTTTCAATGGTAACAGGTTCGCGAGTTACCAGACGAATGACCCGCGAAGTCATTAATTGGTTAGCATCTTCCCGGCGGGAAACAGCCTGGCGCAGCCGGGTTCTATCTTCGACTTCAACGGCATCAGCAAAGAGCTCGTGGTTTTCAAAAAGCTCAGTAAAGACAGCTTCGGGAAGAAAATAAATCAGGCTGTCTTCAAGGGCGACAGCAGGAAAGCGAACCTTGCCATTTCTAAGCAGGCCAAACTCACCAAAAAAGCCACCTTCACTGAGTCGATTGTAAAGGTCACCATTGCGTCGGAAGACTTCAACAGCACCGCTGCGAACAACATGCAGGGCATCAATGCTTTGACCGAATTCCAGTATTTGTTCGCCTTCTTTGAAATAACCAACCTCCACATGACTGGCGGTTTTGGCAAGCACTTCTTCAGGTAGCTTACTAAAAGGAGGAAAACGTCGTAAAAAGTCCACTATTTCTAGATGTTCTGCTTCCATTACCACGCCTCCATAGTCATTGTTAAAAGAAAAGGCGGATACCTGAAAACAAGTATCCGCCTGGTCTTTCAGGTAACGCAAGTTACCGAGGGTTTACACCGCTTTGGGTTCTGAGGCCAGGCCCTTGACGAGTGCCACACAGGACACTAGCAGAACCAGGGTGAAGGGGAAGCCAGTGGATACTGCCATGGCTTGTAAGGCCACCAAACCGCCTCCCAGAATCAGGGCAATGGCAACCAGGCCTTCAAAAGTACACCAGAACACGCGCTGAGGAGTTGGGGCATTCACTTTGCCACCCGCTGAAATGGTGTCGATAACCAGTGACCCTGAGTCAGAGGAGGTAACAAAGAAGACAACCACCAGAATAATGGCAACAAAAGAAGTCACCTGAGCCCAGGGCAGTACATCCAGCATGGTGAAGAGCTGGAGGGGTAGGTCAGCACTGGCAACATCTTCAAAGCCGCCCAGATACTGGCTGATAGCTGTGCCACCAAAGACCGACATCCAAAGAACACAGGCCAAAGAAGGAATCAGTAGTACGGAAACGAGGAATTCACGTACGGTGCGACCCCGTGAAACCCTAGCAATAAACATGCCGACGAAAGGTGACCAGGAAATCCACCAAGCCCAATAGAAGGCGGTCCAGCCTTGGGAGAAGTTGGTATCTTCACGCCCGATGGGGTTAGCCAGAGCAGGCAGATGCTGGAAGTAAGCAGCCAGGTTAGCTGCAAAGCCCGTCATGATCGCCAGAGTAGGCCCAACAATGATAACGAAGAGCAGCAAAAGTGCGGCCAAGACCATATTGATTTGAGAAAGACGCTTGACCCCAGCTTCCAGGCCGGCCATGACTGAAACCAGTGCTATGAGGGTAATGCCGGCAACGAGAAGTACTTCCATCGTATTGCCTTCAGGCAAGCCAAACAGATAGTTCAGGCCAGCTGCTGCCTGGGAAGCACCGAGCCCCAGAGAGGTTGCCAAGCCAAATAGCGTTGCAAACACGGCCAGGATGTCAATGACATGCCCAGGCCAGCCCCAAACGCGCTCACCCAGCAGTGGGTAGAAAACAGAGCGTATGGTCAGGGGAAGACCTTTGTTAAACGAGAAAAGTGCCAGGCCCAAAGCAAGTACGGCATAGATAGCCCAGGGGTGCAGGGCCCAATGGTAAATGGTCGCGGCCATGCCCAGACGCTCGGCGGCCAAAGCATCGCCAGCAGCGCCACCTAAGGGTGCCCAGTCGGTTCTAACACCATTTTCCATGCTGGTGCCGCCATAGGCGGTGGTGAAGTGGGAGAGAGGCTCTGAAACACCAAAGAACATCAAGCCGATACCCATACCAGCCGCAAAGAGCATTGAGAACCAGCCTAGATAAGAGAAATCCGGCGTAGCTTCAGTGCCACCAAGGCGTACTTTCCCCAAAGGAGAAAAAATTAGAAACAAACAGAGAATAACAAAAATATTGGCCGCACTGATAAAGAACCAATCCAGGTTGGAAGTAAGCCAACCACGGAGGTCTCCAAAGAGAGGAGCTACCTGGTTTTGGAAAATCAGCGTCAGGAGAACGAAGACAATGACTGCCAGTCCTGAAATGGCAAATACCCGATTATGGATATCCAAACCAAAAGGGCCAACCTGAACAGCAATATTGTCCTGGCCGATTTGGTAGTCAGTGTCTATGGGGTTAACTTCACCATCAGGCACCATAGGATCCGTCGAATCCTGGGGTGACTGCTTATCTTTTTCATCAGTCATAGTGATGTTTCTCCCTAAGAAAAAAAGAGTGCTTTTGCGTCTTAATTTGCAGACAGATACAACTATAGTGCAATACTTATCCAGATAACAGGGCGGAATTTTAATTGAAATCTTAAGTAGATGTCATCACTTGGTCACAGCTGGAGACTAGTTTGTATGGTATAGAGCCGCTAAAAGGTGTAAAAAAACTGTATAAGTATGGGAACTTGTTGCAAGAAATTCTTACTAAACAGTAGGGCCTTAGTTCTCTATGGAAGCCTTTAACTTTGTATCTGTCCAAGGAGTTTGCTATGCAAGCAAAAGATCTGAAACAACTCATGAAACTAAGAGATGATGTCGAGTTGCGCATTATCAGCCATGCCGCTAGTCGTTTTTACCTGATCCAAATTCGCTGGGGCGAAGATATGGACCTGCTGAAAGGCTGGCGTGGTCAGCCAAAAGTCTATCGCAGTCTGGATCAGGCCACGGGCGAGCTTAAACGTTTTGGCGTTGAAAAAGCCGTTTTGATCAGCCAGGTAGCGCATGATGAGGTTCTAGGGCGTGAGCCGCGTTACTCTGATCCTTTAACGGCTGCCATTCCTCTGAGCCTGTAAAAAAAACCTTGGCAACCAACTTCGGGTTGTGACCTCACCCTGTCGAGGTTAGTATTGTACGTAACTTGTACGCTACTAATTTGTGATAGGGAGTTACTGAGTGTCCACTAGCACCCCACCGCCTTTTGCTGTCCTCTTGGTTAATCTGGGAACACCTGATGAACCAACACCTGCAGCGGTCAGAAAATACCTTGCTGAGTTTCTTTGGGACCAGCGGGTTGTTGATGTTTCGCGGCCCCTCTGGTGGCTGATCCTCAATGGCATTATTCTGAGATTTCGCCCACGCCGAGTTGCTGAAAACTATAAAAGCGTCTGGACTGACCAGGGTTCGCCCTTGTTAGCGATAGGCCGTCAGCAGCAACAGGCGCTGAAAGAGCGTTTGCAGCAATGCATGGGCGAGGAAATTCCTGTCTTCCTGGGAATGACCTATGGTTCCCCTTCGATGGAAGAAATTGGTCGAGAAATGCGTGCTTCCGGCGCTGAACGTCTTTTGGTGCTGCCTTTATATCCCCAGTACTCAGCAACCACTACGGCTGCTGTATTTGACCGTCTTGCTAAAAGCCTTAAATCCTGTCCCCATTTGCCTGAATTACGCTTTGTACGTGATTATCATCAGCATCCTGCTTACATCCGGGCTCTGGCTGCTTCCGTTCGTGAAGCTTGGAAAAAGCAGGGCTGGGAACCAGAAAAACTGCTGATGTCCTTTCACGGTATTCCGCAAAGATATACCGAGCAAGGCGATCCCTATGCGCGCCACTGCCAAACGACAGCGCTTCTCCTAGCCCGTGAGCTGGGTTTGGGTGAAGATCAGTGGATGCTGACTTATCAGTCCCGCTTCGGCCGTGAGCCTTGGCTGCAGCCTTATACCGACTACACCTTGGCGGAGTTGGGTAAAAAAGAGACTCGGGGCGTTAGTGTGATCTGTCCTGGATTTAGCGCTGACTGTCTGGAAACTCTGGAAGAGATTGAAGAAGAAAATCGGGAGATTTATGAACAGGCAGGTGGAAAAGATTTCAGCTATATTCCAGCCTTGAATGCTTCACCTGACCATATACAACTTTTGTATGAGCTGGTTAATCAACATACTCAGGGTTGGTAAGAGGAAAGGGGAAGGCAGCTAGGGCAATTTGTCGCATTTTTGAAAACTTTTCTTCTTATTTAATCAACAAGGATTCCTACCCAGGTAGGCATTGCAGTTTTGCTTGTCGATCAAATCTGAGTGTATTAGTCTGATTTGTCTGTTCAGCCAATGGGCAGGCAGGACTTGCTTAAAATTTCGACCCATGAGTCAGTCATTGCATTCATAAGGGAACCTCAAACTATGCAGTTTGCAGTGCTATCAGGCTTCCTTCTGGCAGCCCTAACACCGTTTCTGAATAACCTTTTCCGCCAGCGTCTGGGGTTGGTGTTGGCACTTCTGCCCGCCGCCTTGGCAGTCTGGTTTGCCAGTTTTATTCCCGACATCATGGCCGGAGAGGTAATCGTTCAGGAAATGGCCTGGATTCCAGGTCTGGATATTTCTTTGACCATGATGCTCGACGGGCTTTCGTTGCTGTTTGCCCTGTTGATCAGCGTCATAGGTACTTTTGTATTCCTTTATGCCAGTGGCTACCTGGCGGGTCATCAGGACTTGGCACGCTTTTATGTCGTACTCCTGTCCTTCATGGCATCCATGCTGGGCTTGGTTCTGGCAGACAGCCTGATCACCTTGTTTGTGTTCTGGGAGTTGACCAGTATCACCTCCTACATGTTGATTGGTTTTAACCATAAGGATCCCGAAGCCCGCAAAGCGGCTCTTCAGGGTTTGATCGTTACTGTTGGCGGTGGCCTAGCCCTGCTGGCAGGTATGGTGATGCTTGCCAATGCAGCGGGTAGCTACTCCTTGCAGGAAATATTGACTCAAGGTGAGGTCATTGCTAATAACCCGCTCTACCTGCCTATGCTGCTTTGCCTTTTGGGTGGTGCTTTTACTAAATCAGCACAGTTTCCTTTCCATTTCTGGTTGCCCAATGCAATGGCTGCACCAACTCCGGTCAGCTCCTATCTGCACTCGGCAACCATGGTTAAGGCGGGTATTTACCTCTTGGCCCGTTTGCACCCCTCTGTTGGTGGCACCGAGACCTGGCAAATTCTTTTACCCTTGTTCGGTGCGACCACCATGTTTGTGGGTGCCTTCCTGGCCGTGAGAAGCACCGGTGTTAAGAAGCTACTGGCTTACTCCACCGTGATGGCTTTGGGTACCCTGACGATGCTGCTGGGGATAGGCACGGAAACAGCTATGATCGCCTTTGCAGCCTTCCTACTCGGCCATTCTTTGTATAAAGGCGCTTTGTTTATGGTGGCTGGTGCTCTGGATCACTCCACGGGAACCAAGGATGTCACCAAAATGGGTGGCTTACGTAAGGTCATGCCAGTGACGGCACTGGCAGCTTTGGTTGCCGGTATGTCTCTGGCAGGCTTGCCACCTTTGTTTGGTTTTGTAGCCAAGGAATTGATGTTTGAAGCCGCACTGGGTGGTTCCGTATTACTGACCTACACCCTGGTGCTGGCTCTGACCTCTGCAGCTTTTGTCATTGCAGTCGCTGCAATTATTGCTTTCAAACCCTTTTATGGAGCCTTGAAAGAAACACCCAAAAAGCCTCATGAAGCGGGATGGGCAATGCTGGCAGGGCCGGTGGTTTTGGCCGCCATCTCTCTGGCATTTGGTATTTTACCAGGTATGGCCGGAAACCTGTTGGTTGAAGCTGCGGCCAGTTCAGTGGCTGGGCGGCCGCTGGACGTACACCTGTATCTCTGGCATGGCATTAATGCTCCCCTGCTGATGTCTCTGGCCAGCTTGGCCCTAGGCGCTCTGATCTTCTGGCGTTGGGATGCTTTCCGCAAGCGCTTGGAAGTTTTGAACCCTTTGATTGCCCGTGGGCCGGAAGCAGGCTACTTCAAGATGATGGACTTTCTGGTTTGGTCAGCTGAAGGCCAAACCCGCCTGCTGCAGAATGGCTCCATGCGTAATTACCTGAGTGTGATCCTGGTCACTCTGGTCGGTCTGGTTGGCTATACGCTCTTCTACCGCTACCAGCTGCACTGGAACTGGGATGTCAGCTTCCAGATTCATGAGCTGATCGTTGTCGGTCTTCTGGTAGGCGCAACAGCTGTTGTTTGCACCACCCGTTCTCGCCTGGGTGCAGTTGCTTCCATGGGCGTGTTTGGGTTTGCTGTAGCACTGATTTTCATCCTCTTCAGTGCACCTGATTTGGGTATTACTCAGGTTTTGGTTGAAACCCTGACGGTGATCCTCTTGGTGTTGGTGCTGTTTAAACTGCCCAGTTTTGTCAGTCTTTCAACGCCTGCCCAGCGTGCACGCGATGTGGTGGTTGCCCTGCTGACAGGTGGCTTGATGACCTTGTTGATGATGGTTGCCATTGATGTGCAAATCTTCCCCAGCATTTCCAGTTACATGATTGAGCAAAGTCAGCCGCTGGCTTATGGACGCAATATCGTTAATGTGATTCTGGTGGACTTCAGGGCCTTGGATACCCTGGGTGAAATCTTCGTCTTGGCTTTGGCAGCAATAGGTGTCTATGCAATGTTGAAACTTCACCCTGAAACAGATCCAGGTTCCAATGAGCTGGCAGGTAGCCTGGTACTGCCTCCACTGGAAACCGATAAAGCCATTAAGCCGCAGACAAAACAGCAAGATGGAGGTTCTGCATCATGATGAAACCGGGAACCTTGATACTCTATGCGGCTGCCCGTTTCCTGCTGCCACTACAGTTGATTTTTTCAATGTTCTTGCTGCTACGCGGGCATGATGAGCCAGGTGGTGGATTTATCGCCGGCCTGGTGGCTGCTGCTGCTTTTTCACTTTACCTGTTCGCCTTTGGCTCTGAAGTCACGCGTGATCTGATGCGCATCGATCCACGCACCCTAGTGGGTATAGGACTCTTGTTTGGCGTAGCTTCGGCCTTTCCTGCACTGCTGCATGGACAGCCTTTTCTGACGGCCCAGTGGTGGCCTTTGGAATTGCCAGGAGGTGCTGAATTGAAACTTTCAACACCTTTGATTTTTGATATCGGTGTTTACTTGGCCGTTATAGGTACAGTGGTGACCTTTGTAATGGCTTTAGCTGAATCCGAAGAAATTTAAGGAGTCGAGCATGGAACCCTTGATGGCAATTGTAGTGGGCCTGCTCTATGCAGCAGCGATCTACATGATGCTCAGACGAAGTATCGTTAAATTGGTAATTGGTTTGATGCTGTTATCAAACGCAGCCAATCTATTGATTTTTACCGTTTCAGGTATGACACGTGGGGCGCCCCCCTTGATTCCCGAGGGCGCCATGGCACCAGCGGGTGCGGTGGCGGACCCCTTGCCCCAGGCACTGATACTGACGGCTATCGTTATAGCCTTTGGTGTTCTGGCCTTTGCCGTGGTTTTGATTCACCGTGCCTATGAAATTGTCAAAGCCGATGACCTGGATCAGATGAAGGAAACAGATACATGAGGCCTGAGGTCGCATTACCCATTTTCATTGCCCTGACTAGTGGGGCTCTATCTTTAGCTGCCTGGCGCAGCAGTTGGATACAGCGCTGGATCGGAGTTTTGGGTACTGGTGCCCTTTTGGCATCCAGCATCTGGCTGCTGATTTCTGTTATTGAAGAAGGCCATGTGGTTATGCACATGGGGGGCTGGCAAGCACCCTTTGGGATTACTCTGGTTGCTGATTTGCTCAGTGCCATCATGGTGCTGTTGACCGGGATGATGGGCTTTGCCATTGCCATCTATTCCTTGGCGACTACTTCCAAGAGCTATGAGAAGTTTGGCTACTTCCCACTGATGCATCTGCTGCTTGCCGGTGTTGCTGGCTCCTTCCTAACCGGCGACATCTTCAACCTCTATGTTTGGTTTGAGGTGATGCTGGTGGCTTCTTTTGCGCTGCTGATTTTAGGTAGTGAGCGCTCACAGATGGAAGGTGCAATCAAGTATGTCACCTTGAACCTGCTGTCTTCGGCAATTTTCCTGACCGCGATTGGTCTCTTGTATGGCATGGTCGGCACGCTTAACTTTGCGGATATCGCAGTCAAATTGCGTGAAGTTGAAGATACCGGCATGCTGGATGTGATTGCCGTGATGTTCATGGTTGCCTTTGGGATCAAGGCGGGTGCCTTTCCCTTGTTCTTTTGGCTGCCAGCTTCCTATCACACGCCACCGGTTGCTGTCTCCGCTCTGTTTGCTGGCCTCTTAACCAAGGTTGGCGTCTATGCCCTGTTCCGGGTTTTCACCCTGATGTTTGCTCATGATCCTGACTTCACGCATACCCTGTTGCTCTGGGGTGCTGGTCTGACAATGCTTACAGGTGTTCTGGGGGCGGCTGCTCAATTTGAATTCAGGCGTATCCTTTCCTTCCACATCATCAGTCAGATCGGCTATATGATGATGGGCTTGGCACTCTATACGCCTCTGGCAATTGTCGGTGGGGTTTTCTACATCACGCACCATATTATTGTGAAAACCAACCTCTTTTTGGTCAGTGGCGTCGCCCATCGCTTGTTGGGTACTTACGATCTGAAGAAGCTAGGTGGGCTCTACAAGGAGCGGCCTTTCCTGGCAATCCTGTTCCTGATACCGGCGCTGTCACTGGCTGGTCTGCCGCCTTTGTCCGGCTTCTTTGCCAAATTCATTATTATCCGGGCGGGCATTGAAGCCGAAGCCTGGCTGATTACCTTTGTGGCCTTGTTGGTTGGTCTGCTAACGCTCTATTCCATGATTAAAATCTGGGCCGAAGCCTTCTGGAAAGCCGTACCTGAAGGGACCAACACGGATCGCTTAACAGGCAAGCAAGCCGATACCGGTTTGATTTACATGTACGTACCCATTGTCTTGTTGGCAGTTTGTACACTTCTTATTGGTTTGTATGGACAACCCATCTATGAGTTGGCTGAAGCCTCAGCAGCTCAGCTATTGAATCCTGATGGTTATATCGAGGCGGTGTTGGGAGGTGGACAATGATTGCCTTTATGTGGAACCTGATGCTGGCTCTGATCTGGGTGGTTCTGACAGGTCACTTCACAGGTTATAACTTTCTGGTCGGCTTCATTTTTGGGTATGTCAGCCTATGCATTTTGCAACGACATATTACGCTTTTGAATGGCTATTCACGGCGCTTTCCCAACCTGATTCGCTTTGTGTTTTTCTTTTTCGCAGAGCTGATCAAAGCCAATATCAAGGTGGCTTATGATGTAATGACCCCCGTCTGGTATATGAAGCCTGGCGTGATTGCCCTGCCTTTGGAAGCAAAAACAGACATGGAAATTACTTTTGTTGCCAATCTTATTTCCTTGACGCCAGGCACCTTAAGTCTGGATGTTTCGGATGATAGGCGCGTTCTTTTCATTCATGCCATGTTCCTTGATGATGAAGAATCTCTGCGGGCAGATCTCAAAGAAATGGAAAGGCGAGCCCTGGAGGTTTTAAGATGAGTTTTGTGGTTTATCTGACTTTTATCTTGATGAGTCTGGCACTTGTCATTGTTTTTGTTCGTCTGGTCAAGGGGCCTACCCTTCCTGATCGTGTCGTTGCTTTGGAGCTGATTGCCTCTATTATGGTCGGTATGATAGGGGTACACGCCATACATACAGAAACATCTAGCTTTATCGATGTGGCTATAGTCATGGCCCTGACGGCTTTTCTTGCAGCTATTGGCTTTGCTCGCTTCTTGGAACGCGGAGGTCCACGTCATGATTGAATGGTTGATTATGTTCCTGCTTCTGTCCAGTGCCTTCTTTATGCTCCTGGCGGCTTTGGGCATCCTGCGGTTGCCTGACTTGCCAACACGTATGCACGCCAGTACCAAGGCAGGTGCTTTGGGGGCCATCCTGGTTATGACATCGGCGGCTCTGTTTTTTGCTGAAAGTGTCGTTGTTACCAAGGCCGTGGCGGTCATTTTGTTTATTTTGATTACCGCACCCATAGCTGCCCATGCGATAGGCCGTGCTGGTTATTTTGTTGGTGTCCCCTTGTGGGAGGGCAGCGTTAAGGATGAGCTTAAATCCAGCTATGATCCAGAAACTCACCGATTGATCAGTGGTATGGAAACAGCTGAAGAATTGGATATTTACCGCAAAAACCTGGATATCAAACCCAAGGTTAAATTGAAGCGTAAGAAACGCAGGATTTGAGACCTTAGCCGGGGCTGTACCCCCGGCTATTTAGCGGTTATTCTCTAGGCATTCTGATCTTATCTGTCCACAAGGAGAAGTTAAGCATGCCTTTGAACTCTTCGGCCTTTCAGGGGGAATCACGAGTTAAGCTGCGATCAACAGGCTATCTTCTTGGCTACGCAGGCTTGATTCCCTTTGTTGGTCTGGCCGCAGTTACTTTCTTTCTGCCTGAACCCTATCCCCAATATTCAATTAGTGCGCAGATGGCCTATGCTGCGGTGATCCTTTCATTCTTGACGGGTATTCACTGGGGGTATGGTATTCAGACTGGCTCTGCAGGTCGCCTGCTTTGGAGCTGCTTTCCTGCTTTGGTTGCCTGGATGGCTTTGCTGATGCCTGCTGAGTATGGGTTGATCGTGTTAATGCTGGGCTTGCTCTTGGCTTGGATTGCTGAGAAGGGCTGCGGCTGGCCCAGTTGGTACGCCAAGCTGCGTTTTCAGTTGAGCTTCATTGCTGTTTTCAGTCTTTTTGCATCCTGGATTGCCCGGGCTATGTAGTAATTAGAAGAGTTTTGCCAGAAGAGCGGTGACAGCTGTTTCTACGCGCAAGATTCTTTCACCTATTTGAACAGGTTGAAACCCCTGCTCGACAAGCTTTTCTATTTCAAAATCCACAAACCCGCCTTCTGGGCCTATCGCTAAGGTGGTGGGTTCTTCTAGTCCACGCGGACAGGCTGGATAATCGCCCGGATGGGCAACCAGCTTATAGGTGTCCCGACTAATTTCGGGCAGTAGATCTTCAACAAAAGGACGGAAGCGCTGATGAAGCTCTACAGTGGGTAATAGCGTATCCCTAGCTTGTTCGAGCCCAAGTAACAGGTGCTGGTGAACTTTTTCAGGCCGTAACTCAGGGGACTGCCAATAACTTTTCTCCACTTTGGCTGTTTGCAGAAGATGGATGTTTTTAACTCCCAAGGTAGCAAGATGCTCCAGGCTGCGTGCCAGCATTCTGGGCCTGGGTAAGGCAAGAATCAGGGTAACGGGGAGGGGCGCGGGTGGTTGTGAATGCACATCCAAAGCTAATAAGCTGGAGTCCTGCTCCAGCTCAAGCAGGGTAGCAGTCCCTGCCAGGCCATTCAGTACGCCTGCTTTCAGTTGATCACCAGGTTGCAGCTTATGGATATCCCTAAGGTGTTGGTGGCGCCGACCAGTGAGCCGGATTTGCTGATTGTCATTCAGTTCCAGCGGGTCAACAAGCAGTAAGTTCAAGCTGGTTTAGCCTTCTCTGGTTTAATTAATGATGCTGGCAGGCCGGGCACTGCCAGCTAGTGCTTGCTCAAGTCTAACCTGAAGGCTGCGCTGATCTTCTTCATTGATCGAGTGGAATCTCAAGCCAACCTTGAAGGCTTTTTGGGAAGAACGTCGGCAAAAGCTGACTTGCAGCTTTAAGGTCAAAACCTGTTTATTATTCAGTTGGATCTGTACTGAGTGCAGAATTTTCTCATCAGGCCGATGGTGGGCTGTTCTTGGAACCAACTTGGGAATCTCAGCTGCGGGGCAACTAACTCTGACTTCTTCATGAGAGATTTCCGAAGTTTCGAGGTCAAAAGCTCCTGAGTCGAGCAAGAAGCTGATCGGCAGCTTGAGATTGATTAAGGGGTAGCGTTTGCGAACAAAGCGAGTGACTGGACTTGCATTATTTTTATCGAGTAGATTGGGCTGAGACATCATCTTCCTTATTTCCCTTCAACAGGTTGAAATTAAAAAAGGCAACTTGCGCAGCCTACTGGCTATTCTAGAGCCTTTGTACGGTAAACTTCTAGACCTCTGCCTTGGTAAAGGTGTAACTGCCGGTGAAATAACGTTGATTAATTTAGCACGCTTAGTGGTTTAAGACGGTTACTGACAGGATGATTTGAAAATGCGTCTACTTTTAATGCTGGTGTTACTGTTTGCAATGCCTGTGGTTGCTTCTGAGCAAGCTTCCTTAGAGTCTTCACGCTCACTACTGGTCTATGATCTGGAGCAGCGTTCAGCCGCTGAGGTTCTTACCGGTCTAAGGCCGCATATAAGCGATCAGGTCGCTGTTTCCGAGCAGGGGCAGCGTTTATTGATTACAGGACCTGCCGACCAATTAGAGCAGCTAGAGCAAATTCTGGCAGCTTTGGATCAACCCCAGGAAGAGTTCAGGCTACTGTTTGCTCAGGGCCGGCAGGATTTGCAGGAGCGGCAGCGGTCGGGAAGTCGTCAATACTCAACCGCTCGCAGTGACCTGATCAGTTTGCATTTGACTGAAGGGGTGCCAGCCCGATTGGAAAGAGGTTTTTGGATTCCAGTGACTGATGTGAGGGCCTGGGGAAGTCAGGAGTCTTACCAGTGGATGGCCGGTGGCGTTTGGGTGATTGCCCGGCTAAGAGGAGAGCAGGTGGTGTTGGAGTTCAGTGGCCGCAACCTAGCCAAAGATTCCAGGACCCGCTCCGGCACGCCACCTGTTTTAGCAGGTAGCGAAGTGGAAAGTCGGATCAGCCTGCAGCCTGGGCAATGGCAAACCTTGGCCAGTGAAGGCCAACTAAGGTCCCAGAGCAGTGAGCAAGGACGTAGCTTCTCGACCCGCCGCAATCAAAACTACTACTCTGTCTGCATGGAAAGACCGGCAGCACAGCTTGTCTGCCCTTTTAATTAGCCTAAGGCATTAGTCATCATTAAGGATCTGGCCATTCAACGCCTGGCGGATGGCCAGGTATTCCTGTAGTGCTTCAGGCAAGAAATGCAGGGTGTAAAAGCGTCTTTCATGAATCCTGCGGCTCTTCTTGTCTTTGGTTTCCTCCCAGGATGCAAAAGTAGGTGCTAGGGTAACGTGGAGCACTTTGGTTTCAGGCGTCAGGGTTAATTTTTTGCCATCCAGGCTCTGCTTGTCGAGCGAGGTTTTCAGGGTGTAGTGGGAAAGTTCAGTAATCTGATGTAAGTTCAAGTAAAGGTGACTACTGAGGTTGATTAGGCGACCTTTTGGGGTGTCGTTGGTAATAAAGTAAATTGCACTGCTTTTACGGATTTTAAGTAGCATAATGTTCTCCTTAGACTTTCCTACTAGTCTAGCGAAACCAGGCAAGATAACAAGAAGCCTGCAGGGATAAGGTGAATAAAATAAATTGGGTGATAGAATGTCTTTTTACCGACCAATAAAATGGTTTTGCGTTCCTGAGTGAGGTGCCCTTTGCGAGTAATCCGGAAATATGCCAACCGACGTCTTTATGATACCTCTGAGAGCCGTTATGTGACTCTGGAAGATATTCGACAGTTGATCGTGGATCGTGAAGACTTTCGTGTTGAGGATTCCAGGTCTGGAGAAGATTTGACCCGCAATATCCTCCTGCAAATTATAACAGAACAGGAAAACCGGGGCGGTAGTCAGGAAGGGACCCCCATGTTTAGTAACAAGGTGCTGCAGCAGCTCATTCGCTTTTATGGAGATAGCATGCAAACCTCCATGAGCAGCTACCTGGAGCAGAGTATCAGTACCTTTATGGAGCAGCAGAAACTTCTGCGTCAGCAGATGCAGCAGGTGATGAAAGGCTCACCTATGCCGACAGCCAGCCCGATGGAGTTGATGCGTAAGGTTGCTGAGCAGAACCTGTTGCTTTGGAAAAATCTATCCAACCCCGCAGCCTCCCAGCGAACTTCAGAAGACGAGGCTGATTCTTCTGAGGATTATGAAGCACCCCGCAACCGCGAAGGAAGCTCTGATTAATTACTGCGCTTGCTAATACTGCGTCGAAATTGGCCTCAAAATGCTCATTTACTTCGTGTAAACTCCGCTTTTCGTTCAATTTCGCCTTGTCTTACCTGCGCTCGTAATATTAATCAGAAGCCTCCTAAGCATAAAAAAGCCCAGCCGGAGCTGGGCAAAAAAACAGCTTGTCTTACAGGCAGAGGGAGTTTGCTGTTTAACAAGCTGCAAAAACCGGGTTTAAAGCTTAGGCCGCTTTAGTGGCTTTTTCCTGAACCTGAGTCTTCAGGCTTTCCAGCTCAGTGGTTGCGCCATCACGGGCTTCACTAAGAATATCCATGTTGGTTTTGAACAGACGACCAACGCGATCTTGCATATCCTGAGCAAAGTTGAATTGAGCTTCTTGCAGGCCAGCAGGATCTTTGCTGCCCAGACCTTCAACTTGCTTGCTGATGGCTTCTACACATTCGCTGTAGAAACGCGTTTGCTCAGTGCCCAGTTTTTCAAAAGCTTTAGCCTGAATTTTCATCAGGTTAGTGACAGGCTTCAGTTGCTTGCCGCTAAAGTTTTCCTGGTAGGGTTTCATCATGGCTTGCATATCAGACATCATTTTATCGAACATAGTAGGTACCTCTTCGTTGGGAAAGTTTTCTTTGCTGCACTGCAACAAGTGACTTGAATATAGTGCACTGCACAATAAGCGTCAAATGACAATATTGAAAAAAGTTGGAAAATGTATATAAGGGCTCAAAGACAGCAGAAAAACCTGTTAAATGCTGATAAATGCCACTGGTTTTTGGGTAAACAGCGTTTCATTGAATTTCAGTTTAGGAATTTTGGCTGCAAGCCTGAAACGGGAAAATCTGCCATAATAGGCCTTTCTGGTAAGTCTCAATCCGTTTCTAAGAGGAAATGCACGCATGAAAGTATTGGTAGTCGGCGGCGGTGGTCGGGAGCATGCCCTGGCCTGGAAAGCAGCCCAGTCTCCACAGGTTTCTCAGGTTCTGGTTGTTCCGGGTAATGCGGGAACAGCGCTTGAACCCAAGATGACCAATGTTGCGCTGGACGTGCTGGATTTTCAGGCGCTTGCCGAACTGGCCAAGAAAGAGCAGGTGGCTTTGACACTGGTAGGCCCTGAAGTGCCTCTGGTAGAGGGAATCGTTGACTACTTCCAAGAACAGGGTCTGGCTATTTTTGGTCCTTCCAAGGGCGCTGCCCAGCTAGAAGGTTCAAAAGCTTTTACCAAGGATTTTCTGGCTCGCCACCAGATTCCAACCGCCTACTATGGTGTGTTTACCCAGGTAGAGCCTGCGCTTGACTATCTGCGTGAAAAGGGTGCTCCTATTGTTGTTAAAGCAGATGGTTTGGCTGCTGGCAAGGGCGTTATCGTTGCCATGACTCTGGAAGAAGCTGAAGCAGCTGTTAAAGATATGCTTTCAGGTAATGCCTTTGGTGATGCCGGTGCCCGTGTGGTTATTGAAGAATTTTTAGAAGGTGAAGAAGCCAGCTTTATTGTCATGGTGGATGGTAAAAACGTACTTTCCATGGCCACCAGTCAGGATCACAAGCGGGTCGGTGACGGTGATACCGGTTTGAATACCGGTGGCATGGGTGCCTATTCGCCGGCTCCGGTCGTCACTCCTGAGATACACCAGCGTATTTTGGATGAAGTCATCTATCCGACAGTGAAAGGCATGGCCGCTGAAGGCAATGACTACACCGGCTTCTTGTATGCTGGCCTGATGATTGATGCTTCCGGAGCGCCCAAGGTCATCGAGTACAACTGTCGTTTTGGTGATCCAGAAACCCAACCCATTATGATGCGCCTGAATTCAGATCTGGTTGAGCTTTGTCAGGCGGCGCTTGAAGGACGTTTGGATCAGGTCAAGGCAGACTGGGACCCTAGGGCCTCTTTGGGTGTTGTACTGGCTGCGGGTGGCTACCCAGGCAGCTATGCCAAGGGTCAGGTGATTGGTGGCCTGCCTGAGCAAGAAGCTGCAGATGCCAAAGTATTCCATGCGGGTACAGTCATGCAGGATCAGCAGGTGGTGACCAGTGGCGGGCGCGTGCTTTGCGCTACAGCTTTGGGTAATAGTGTTTCAGAAGCGCAAGAGCGCGCCTACCAGCTGGCTGAGAAAATCCACTGGCAAGATGTCTTTTATCGCAAAGATATAGGGTATCGTGCTATTGCTCGTGAACAGGGCAGGAGTTAAGCTGACTTGATTAAACGCTCGTTTATAATGAATTGTTAATACTTAGAGCCCAGTCTAACTGGGCTTTTTTGTCGGAGGAGACTTTTTGTGGCAAGAGTTCAGTTAGAATTTCCAGCAGACCCGGTGTTCAGTCACCGGCAGGCCCTGCGAATCAGTGATATCAACTATGGTCAGCACCTTGGGCATGACACCCTGGTTAGTTTTCTGCACGAAGCACGTTGTAGCTGGCTGGCCTCTGCTGAAATTACTGAGCTAAGTATTGATGGTGGCACTGTGGGTTGGGTGGTTGCTGATATGATCGTGAATTATCGTAAAGAGGCTTTCTACCCAGATCAACTGACCATTGATTTAGCCTTGGGTGAACTAGGCCGAAAAGGCGTTGAAGTTTTGCATAGAGTCACTCGTAGTGATGGTGAACTGGTTGCTATGGCTAAAACCGGAATGGTTTTTTTCGATTATGTCAGTCACCAGGCTGTTCCTGTTCCTGAAAATTTTCTGCGTTTGTCTGGAAGGATCTGATCATGTCCCGTGAGTATCCGATCATTGCTCTGACCGGTTCTTCAGGAGCTGGCACCACGACCATTAAGGATGCTTTTGCCCGGATGTTTGGCAATCAAGGCCTTATTGCCGCCTTTGTGCATGGTGACAGCTTTCATCGCTATACACGAATGGAGCTGGATGCTCTTTTGAGTAGCCAGCCAGAACGTGAAGAAACTCTGTCGCATTTTGCGGTTGAGGCGAATTTGCTGGATCGCCTGGAAGCTCTTTTTCAGGAGTATTCACAGCAGGGTACAGGCACTTATCGGCACTATATTCACGCAGAAGACAAAGAGCTGGTCGAACAGGGGCATCAGGTAGGTACTTTTACGCCCTGGGAGTCTTTACCGGAAAGCACGGATCTCCTGCTCTATGAGGGCCTGCATGGTGGTTTGGTGACTGAGGATATCAATATTGCCCAGTACGTTGATCTTTTGATCGGCGTAGCCCCCTCGATTAACCTGGAATGGATTCAGAAGATCGATCGGGATACCAAGCTTAGAGGTTACTCTCAGGAAGCGGTGATCAATACCATTCAAGCGCGCATGGAAGATTACATGCGTTTGATCCTGCCGCAGTTCTCACGCACGCACATTAACTTTCAGCGAGTTCCCGTAGTCGATACCGCCAACCCTTTTGAACCCCAAAGTGTGCCTACGGCCGATGAAAGCTTGGTGGTCATTAACTTCAGGGAAAATCAGAAGGTGGATTTTCCCTATTTGCTGTCGATGATTCAGGATAGCTTTATGTCACGTCCCCGGACATTGGTGATTCCGGGGCCCAAGTTGCCTTTGGCTATGGAATTAATCATGCAGCCACGGGTACAAGAGCTTCTGGACGGAAGGCGTTTTAAATAAGGAATTAAGGGGACTTTAAGAAATGGCGCGCTCGGGAGGATTCGAACCTCCGACCGCCTGGTTCGTAGCCAGGTACTCTATCCAGCTGAGCTACGAGCGCGCATTAATCTGCTAAGCAGTAGGGTCGTCTTCTTATTGGCGCGCTCGGGAGGATTCGAACCTCCGACCGCCTGGTTCGTAGCCAGGTACTCTATCCAGCTGAGCTACGAGCGCGTAACAAGAAAACTAAAGTGGCGGAGAGAGAGGGATTCGAACCCTCGATAGGGGATTGCCCTATACTCCCTTAGCAGGGGAGCGCCTTCAGCCACTCGGCCACCTCTCCAACACGGCGCACATGATACCACGTGCTTTAGGTTTGTCTACCCCTGAAAGGAAAAACTTTAGCTTCCAAGGAGTTGGGTGGTAGGCATAAAAAAACCACGGCACAAAAGCTTGCTCATCTTTTGCAACCGTGGCTCAGAAGCGAAGGGAGTTACAGGCTTAGTTGTTGCCTGGATTATCCTCTTCTTCCTTTTCACGCTGGATACGTTGGTAGATTTCTTCACGGTGCACAGCCACCTCTTTGGGGGCGTTAACACCGATACGAACCTGATTACCTTTGACACCCAAAACAGTCACGGTGACATCATCACCAATCATGAGGGTTTCACCAACACGGCGGGTTAGAATGAGCATGGTGGAATCTCCTTATCAAGCAGTCCAGAGAAGTTTAGTCTCAACAGGCAGAGGTGAGCCAGCTAGTCTGTACACACCTCTTTAATGGGTGCTAATACTGAATCAATCTCTCCAGAGACTGTCATGCGCTTTCAGCATTAACTGATACATTATCCGCTAAAGGCATATAAATGTTAAATCATTTTTTGCTATTTAGCGGATATGTATCTTTAATTTAGCCTAGGAGTCTTGGCTTTCTTTGTCCAGTCCAAAAGCGGTGTGCAGTGAACGCACAGCCAGTTCGGTGAACTTTTCGTCCAGCACGACTGAAATTTTGATTTCAGAGGTAGAGACCATGCGAATGTTAATGCTGTTCTCAGCCAGGGTTTTGAACATCAAGCTGGCAACACCGGCGTGAGAGCGCATGCCGACACCGACCAGGGAAACTTTGGCAATGGCAGTATCACCAACCACCTTGCCGGACCCCATTTCCTGAACAACTTTTTCCAGGATTTCCTGAGCTTTTTTATAGTCACCACGGGCTACGGTGAAGGAAAAGTCAGTTGATTTACCATCGGGGGAGACGTTTTGAACAATCATGTCCACTTCGATGTTGTTGTCACCGATGGGGCTCAGGATTTTAGCTGCCACACCAGGAATATCAGGTGCGCCCAAAACAGTCAGCTTGGCTTCGTTGGTATGGTGGGCAATGCCGGAAATCAGTGGTTCTTCCATCGAGGGAGTCTCCTCATCGTCTGCAATAATTAGTGTGCCAGGGCCTTCATTGTCTTCAAAGCTGGAAAGGACGCGCAAAGGCACCTTATATTTACCAGCAAATTCAACAGCGCGGATTTGAAGAACCTTGGAGCCCATGCTGGCCAATTCCAGCATTTCCTCCACAGTAATGCTTTCCAGACGCTTGGCCTGGCTACAAATGCGTGGATCAGTGGTATAAACCCCGTCCACATCAGTGTAAATCTGGCATTCATCAGCTTTCAGGGAAGCCGCTAAAGCAACCCCGGTCGTGTCTGAGCCACCGCGACCCAAGGTCGTGATATTGCCTTCTTCATCAACACCCTGGAAGCCAGCAACGACAACGACACGCCCTTCATTCAGGTCTTGGCGGATAGCATCAGTGTCAATTTCTTTAATACGAGCCTTGGTATGCGCCTGGTCAGTGACAATACCTACCTGAGCTCCTGTATAAGAAGTGGCAGGAACCCCTTGTTGTTCCAGTGCCATTGCCAGTAGGGCAATCGTGACTTGCTCACCGGTAGAAACCAGCATATCCATCTCACGGGGTGAGGGTTCTTCGTGGATTTGTTTTGCCAAATCAATCAGGCGATTGGTTTCGCCGCTCATTGCGGAAACAACGACGACCACATCATGGCCTTCCTTGCGGAAGCGACCAACGCGTTCGGCGACCTTCTTGATGCGTTCGGGTGTACCGACTGAGGTGCCTCCGAATTTCTGTACATAAAGTGCCATAGAGATCCTTTTGGGTTATATCGGGTTATTGGTGAATTAATCCTGACCCAGTTGTTCAGCGACCCAGGCGTGTACCGATGCAAGGGCGCTGGGCAGGGCAGCTGTATCTGTCCCCCCTGCCTGTGCCATGTCGGGGCGTCCACCACCCTTGCCGCCGACTTGTTGAGCAACATGATTGACCAGCTTGCCTGCGTGCAGGCGATCCTTGGCTTCACCGGAAGTTCCGGCCACCAGGCTGACCTTGTCGCCCTCAATGGCTGCCAGCACAACGACTGCAGGTGCCAGCTTTTGTTTGAGTTGATCCATCAACTCGCGCAGGGTTTTCATGTCTGCGCCTTCGACCTGGGTGGCTAGGAGCTTGATGCCACCCACTTCTTTGGCATCAGCAGTGAGGTCAGTTCCACCTGCACCGGATGCCAGCTTTTTCTTCAATTGCTGAACTTCTTTTTCAAGTTGACGGGTGCGCTCCTGATTACTTTCCAGGCGTTCCAGTAGCTGTTCAGGTTTGGCTTTTAGCTGGGCAGCAGCCTGCTCCAGTTGCTGCTCACGGTTGAGCAAATAATTGAGAGCCGCTTCTCCGGTAATCGCTTCAATACGGCGAATACCAGAAGCAATGCCCGCTTCACTGGTGATATGCATGAGGGCAATATCACCCGTGCGCTCAACATGCAGACCGCCGCAAAGCTCAATGGAAAAGGGTTGGTCAGCTTCGCGGGTACCCATGGTTAGAACCCGGACTTCATCAGAATATTTTTCACCAAAGAGTGCCATGGCACCGCGCGCCTTGGCGGTGTCCAGATCCATCAGCTCAACTTGGGTGGCCACATTGGCCCGGATTTGAGCGTTGACCAGCTGCTGAATTTCGGCCAGTTCTTCTGGTTTAACTGCTTCAGGATGACTGAAGTCAAAACGCAGACGCTGGGAATCCACCAAAGAACCCTTTTGCTGAACACCTTCTCCCAAGACTTTGCGCAGGGCGGCATGCAACAGGTGGGTTGCTGAGTGATTAAGGCGGGTTTTGTGACGAATGCTGTTGTCGACCTTGGCGGTCAGAGTTTGCCCTTTTTTAAGGCAGCCTTCAGCAATCAGGCCATGATGAACATGAGCTTCGCCTGCTTTAGTTGTATCACGCACATCAAAGCGGCTGCCACTGGCCAGAAGTTGGCCGCAATCGCCTACCTGACCACCGGATTCGGCATAGAAGGGGGTGCGATCCAAAATCACCAGGCCTTCTTCCCCTTCATTCAGGGAATCAACCGGCTGGCCTTCCTTATAGAGAGCCAGAATGCTGCCTTGACCTTCAGCAGCCTCGTAACCAGTGAACTCAGTGGCCCGGTCAACTTTGATGGTGGCATTGTAATCAACACCAAACTGACTGGCTCTGCGCGCTCTTTCGCGCTGGTTTTGCATTTCTTTTTCAAAACCTTCTTCATCCACCGTAAGTGAACGCTCACGGGCGATATCAGCGGTTAGGTCCAGTGGGAAGCCGTAGGTGTCATAAAGTTTGAAGGCGATTTCACCGGGAATAACATCGCCCTGGATGCTTGCGAGGTCCTGCTCCAGAATTTTCATGCCTTTATCAAGCGTCTTGGCAAATTGCTCTTCTTCCAGACGCAGGTTTTTTTCGATGTGGGCCTGGTGTTTTTTCAGTTCTGGGAAGGCTGCGCCCATTTCTGCAACCAGGGCAGGAACTATTTTGTAGAAGAAGCTGCCTTCAGCGCCCAGCTTGTGACCATGGCGGCAGGCCCGGCGGATAATCCGGCGCAGCACATAGCCCCGGCCTTCATTGGAAGGCAGCACACCGTCGGCAATCAAAAAGCTGCAGGAACGAATATGATCAGCAACCACCCGTAAAGAGGGTTCATCGTTGTTTTCACAACCGATGGCTTGGGCGCAGGCCTGCAGCAGGTTTTGGAAAAGATCAATTTCATAGTTGGCATGCACGCCTTGAAGCACGGCAGAAACCCTTTCCAGGCCCATGCCGGTATCGACAGAAGGCGCGGGCAGCGGGTTCATTTCGCCGTCAGCACTGCGATTGTACTGCATGAAGACGACATTCCAGATTTCAATATAGCGATCGCCATCTTCTTCAGGACTGCCTGGAGGGCCACCCCAGACCGTTTCACCGTGGTCGTAGAAAATTTCTGTACAAGGACCGCAGGGGCCGGTATCGCCCATCGCCCAGAAGTTATCTGAAGCATAGGGCGCGCCCTTGTTGTCACCAATGCGGATAATCCGCTCGGCAGGCACGCCAATTTGCTGGTTCCAGATGTCATAGGCTTCGTCATCGGAAGCGTAAACCGTGATCCAGAGTTTTTCAGCAGGCAGCTTGAGTACGCCGGTCAAAAATTCCCAGGCGTAATGAATTGCATCTTTTTTGAAATAGTCACCAAAGCTGAAGTTACCCAGCATTTCAAAAAAGGTATGGTGGCGTGCGGTATAGCCAACATTTTCCAGGTCATTGTGTTTGCCGCCAGCACGCACACACTTTTGAGTGGAGGTGGCGCGAGTGTAGCCACGCTGCTCCAGGCCCAAGAAACAATCTTTGAACTGGTTCATCCCGGCATTGGTAAACAGCAGGGTAGGGTCATCCTGGGGGACCAAAGAACTGGAGGGCACAGCGGTATGGCCTTTGGATTGAAAGAACTTCAGGAAAGCCTCACGAATTTCGGCGCTTTTCATCTTGCCTCTCTATTAGTAGGTGCGGTTGGCGTATTAGTAGCGCACTATTATACGGGGTTCAAAAAAAAATGATAATCGTCCTAAGTGCTAGGCTATTCAAGGAATACAGCTTTTCGGATCTGTTCGGGTGTAAAGCCGCGTGAAGCCAGGAAGCGTTGCATTTTGGCGGCTTCTTTTTGATCTGCTGGAGGCTGATTACCAAAACGCTTTTCCCTAACTCTGTAAGCTTGCTCTTGCCAGCGGTGACTCAGGCCTTCAAGCAGTGGTTGGGTAATCGCTCGGTCGAGCTGATGTTGTTGATAAGCCTGCTTGAGCGCGAGCAGGCCCTTGCCCTTGCGAAGATACTGGCGGGTGAGGGTTTCAGCAAAGCGTGCATCACTTAACAGGTCATTAGCTTCCAGCTTATCCAAGAGGGTTTGAATTTCGGTAGTAATGGCCTGAGAGCTCAGGTCTTCCGGTGGTGGTAGCAGTTGGTGCTTGGATGGCGAATTGCGGGGCTTAAATAGTTTCTCGGCTAGCTCATGACGGCTGTGTTCACGCATGGCGAGTAAGCGAAAGGCTCTTTCCCTGAGCCCCTTTTGCCACGCTTGCAGTTCACTGTGGCTGGTTTCGCTTGACGGGTCACTTGGCATGGCTGGAAAAATTAATCTTCCAGTGGTGGCAGCTCATCAGAAACTGCAGGCTCTTTTTCAGGCTCGGCAGCTTTTTTGTCTTCCAGCTTAACCAGCAGTTGATC
This sequence comes from Marinospirillum celere, assembly GCF_900112235.1. Taxonomy (GTDB): domain Bacteria; phylum Pseudomonadota; class Gammaproteobacteria; order Pseudomonadales; family Halomonadaceae; genus Marinospirillum; species Marinospirillum celere. The sequence continues at coordinate 113,615 of NZ_FOLH01000002.1, forward strand.
ACGAATGCCTGCTTCAATTTCTTCCATGATTGCTGGATTGTCTTCCAGGTATTGTGCTGCATTGGCTTTACCCTGGCCAATTTTAGTGCCCTGATAGCTGTACCAGGCGCCGGCTTTTTCCACCAGCTTGCACTGCACACCCAGATCAATAACTTCACCCGCGTGGTAGATACCCTTGCCGTAAAGGATCTGGAATTCAGCCTGTTTGAAGGGCGGTGAAACCTTGTTTTTGACGACCTTGACGCGAGTTTCATTACCGGTGACTTCATCGCCCTGTTTAACGGCACCAATACGGCGAATATCCAGGCGAACGGAGGCGTAGAACTTCAGTGCGTTACCACCAGTGGTGGTTTCAGGGCTACCAAACATAACGCCAATTTTCATGCGGATCTGGTTGATAAAGATCACCAGGCAGTTGGCATTTTTGATATTACCGGTAATTTTGCGCAGCGCCTGGGACATAAGACGTGCTTGAAGGCCAACGTGGGAATCACCCATTTCACCTTCAATTTCAGCCTTGGGAGTCAAAGCCGCGACTGAGTCAACAATGAGAACATCAACTGCGCCTGAGCGCACCAGAGAATCAGTGATTTCCAGGGCCTGCTCACCATTATCAGGCTGGGAAACCAGTAGATCATCAATATTAACGCCCAGCTTTTCAGCGTAAACCGGGTCCAGAGCATGCTCGGCATCAATAAAGGCACAGGTTTTACCTTGCTTCTGGGCCTGAGCAATAACGGAAAGCGTCAGCGTGGTTTTACCCGAAGATTCCGGACCATAGATTTCCACGACCCGGCCATAAGGCAGGCCGCCAATACCCAGGGCGATATCCAGGCCTAGGGAACCCGTGGAGACTGAAGGCATGGTCACGCGGGGTTGGTCACCCATGCGCATGACGGCACCCTTGCCGAATTGCTTTTCAATCTGACCTAAAGCAGCGGTTAACGCTTTCTGGCGGTTTTCATCAATTGCCATGAGTGAAGATCCTTGCAAATTATGAGAGTTGGGCTTGGTTAGGAATTCTATAAAAATACTGTATGGGTTGCCAGTATAAAATGATAAAACTGTCGAATGGAAGCCCTTAGTTTGACTTTACTGCTGCTGCAGATAGTAGAGTAATTCTTCCAGCACCCTGTCAATGCTAGCTTCACGGATACTGCGCCGATCACCGGGAAAATGACAGACCAGGGTTTGTTGTTCTTGTGCCGAACCCCAGGCCAGCCAAACAGTACCGACAGGTTTGTCAGCCGTTCCACCCTCTGGCCCGGCAACACCACTGGTTGCCAGGGCAAAGTGAGCCTGCCCATGAATACAAGCACCAGCTACCATTTCTTTGACTACTGTTTCACTGACTGCACCAAAAGCTTGAAGGCTGGTCGGCTGGACCCCCAGCAGCGCTGTTTTGGCGCTATTGGAATAGGTGACCAGCCCGCAGTTGAACCAGGCAGAGCTGCCGGGAAGTTCTGTAATTGCTTTGGCAACCCCGCCACCCGTACAGGATTCGGCCGTTGCGAGCATCCATTGATGTTTACCAAGCAGTTCAGCCAACTCTTGAAGAATTTTTAGGCGTGACATGTGTTTTTCCCGCTAAACTCAAGTGAAGTTTTAAGGCTCAGCTTAAGGGTTAACAGCCAAGCTGCCCAGCCTAAAAACAATTTTATTGATCTTAGCGAGCAGGCCAAGCCATGAGAGCCTTACTCTTCTTTTTGGTTGTTTCTTTAACCCTGTCCTCTGGTTTAGCCAAAGCAGTAGCCTTGGATATCTACCTGGTTACTGGTGCTGGCTACAGCGACTTTGACGGGAATGAAAACGCGCCAGGTGCCCAAGGGCAAGACGGGGTCAGTGATGCCAATTTCAGTTTAATGGCGGGCGTGGGCCTTAGTCTTGGTGAGCGCTGGACACTGGAAGCCAGCTATTTGGAGCAGGATCTGCTGCCAACCATTAATGATGCTTTTTATGGCGTTCGTGGCTCTGCTAAACGCTATCTTTTGAGTTATCGACAACCCTTGACGCAATGGCTACAGCTAGGCATTCGTGGCGGTGTTATTGATTGGGAATATGAAATCCGTCCACTTGCCATTAGTGGAACCCGCTGGGAAAGCCATTCAGGCACTGACCCCTATGCTGGCGTTTTCCTGCGTCTTGGTAGTGAAAGAGGTGGCTGGCTGCTAGGTTACGATTACAGCGATCATGACGGCCTTGAATACGCCCTCTTCTGGACAGGTTTTGAACTGGCATGGCGACTGTGGGATTAAGGTTTTTGTGCCTCTTTAATTAAGCACCCGTTAGTTAAGTATCCAGTCTTCACGCATCTTGCGATAGAGCCGCACCTGCCGGTTATGAAACTCATGTTTCTGAAAATTGAAAGCTTCCTGCTGCCTAGCGTTCAATCGTGAGTAGTCGATTCTAGTGAGCTTCATTTTTTACCAAATATTCTTATTCACAAGACGTTTTCGTTATTCTTTGCCAACAAAAAAGCTGGCTTGGCTTTTAAGCTACTGCCTTGGGGAGTGGGTCGAGTGGTGACGCGCATCCTGCGGAGGTGGGGTGATCCTTGATATCTTTTTTAGCAAACAGGGCTTTGGCATGCAAGTTGGCCCTTTGTCGGAAAAAGGTTTTGATGCCCTTCCCCGTGCAAGTTACCCTTAGGCGCTTGTTGTCGGGTCGTGAGTTTCTGTGAAGCTCTTAAGATTTTGATTCGAATGGATAAATTTACGGTAAGGCCTTGATGTCAGAAGAAGAATATAGCAACCACACGCCCATGATGCGCCAATACTTAAAGATAAAGCGGGAGTATCCGACGACTCTAGTTTTTTATCGAATGGGTGATTTTTACGAATTATTTTTTGACGATGCCAAGCAGGCTGCCCGTTTACTGGATATTACCCTAACCCAGCGCGGCCAGTCCGGTGGTCAGCCAATTCCTATGGCTGGCATTCCTTACCATGCTGCTGAGGGTTATTTGGCCCGTTTGGTGCGGGCAGGCTTGTCAGTCGCTATCTGTGAGCAGTTGGGTGATCCTGCAACCAGCAAGGGTCCGGTGGAGCGCCAGGTGGTTCGTATCGTGACTCCAGGTACGCTAACCGATGAAGCCCTGCTGGATGAGCGCCGTGACAATCTGCTGGTTGCCTTTTATCAGCAAGACACTGAGTATGGTTTTGCCAGCCTGGATTTGGCCAGTGGCCGCTTTGTGGTGAGTGAAACCCGTGATGCCAGTCAGCTGGAAACCACCCTGGCCCGTTTGTCGCCATCAGAATTACTGGTCGATGAAATGGCGAGCCTGCCCAAGGGTTGGTCAGAGTTTTCAGGGTTACGCCGCCTGTCGCCCTGGCAGTTTGATGAAGAAACAGCCCGACGCAAATTGGTTGAGCAGTTTGCGGTTCAGGATCTGCGTGGCTTTGGTTGTGAACACCTGCACCCCGCATTAGCCGCGGCTGGCGCCTTATTGGAATATGCCAAGGAAACCCAAAAGTCAGCCCTGCCTCATCTGCGCTCCTTGGTTCTTGAAGACGAAGAAGACACTCTTTTAATGGATGCGGCCAGTCGTCGTAATCTGGAGCTGGATACCAATCTGTCGGGTGGCAGTGAGCACACGCTTTTTCAGGTTCTGGATGCAACAGCAACACCTATGGGTTCACGGCTGTTAAGGCGCTGGCTGCATCGGCCTTTACGCGATCAGGCCCGTTTAAAAGAACGCCAGGAAGCTATTCAGGAATTAATGAATTTGGCCTGTGACCTGGAGTTAGGTGAACCCCTGAAAGCAATAGGCGACCTGGAACGAATTTTGTCTCGGGTAGCTCTGCGTTCAGCTCGCCCCCGAGATTTATCTCGCCTTCGCGATGCTTTGCTGGCGCTGCCGGACTTAAAAAGCCAGTTGGCTGATTTGCAAGCCCCTTTGCTAGTTGAGCTAAACGCTCAGTTAGAACCCCTGCCCGAGTTGGCCGAGCAATTGAACAAGGCACTGATTGAAAATCCACCAGTGATTATCCGTGATGGCGGAGTGATTGCCACTGGCTACGATGAAGAACTGGATGAGCTGAGGGCACTGCGTGAAAATGCCGGCGGCTTTTTACTGGATCTGGAAAACCGCGAGAAAGAACGCACAGGCCTTTCCACTCTCAAAGTGGGTTATAACCGGGTGCATGGCTACTATATTGAGATCAGTCGTGCCCAGTCAGATCAAGCTCCGGTTGAATATCAGCGCCGTCAGACGCTAAAAAATGCCGAGCGTTTTATCACCCCTGAATTGAAAGTCTTTGAAGACAAGGCCCTGTCCAGCCAGAGCCGGGCCCTTGCTCGTGAAAAACAGCTCTATGAAGAACTCTTGGATGTTTTGAATGAGCAGCTGGGCAGCCTGCAGATGACGGCTGCCGCTCTGGCGCAACTGGATGTTCTACAAAACTTGGCTGAACGTGCCACCAGCCTCAACTGGTGTCTTCCTCAACTGACTGAAGAAGAAGGGTTGAGTATTAAAGAAGGGCGACATCCCGTTGTGGAACAGGTGGTGACCGATCCTTTTGTTGCCAATGATCTGGAATTTGATCCTGGTTCGCGCATGCTGGTTATAACTGGCCCCAATATGGGCGGTAAATCCACCTATATGCGTCAAATTGCTTTGATCACCCTGCTGGCTTATATCGGCTCTGCTGTCCCTGCCCGAGAAGCTCGGCTTGGCCCGGTAGATCGCATCTTTACGCGCATAGGGGCTTCAGATGATTTGGCTTCAGGGCGCTCAACCTTTATGGTGGAAATGACCGAAACCGCCAATATTCTGCACAATGCCACCCGCCAAAGCCTGGTTTTGATGGATGAAGTGGGTCGGGGAACCTCTACCTTTGATGGCCTGTCCCTGGCCTGGGCTTGTGCTGAACAGCTTGCTGACTTGGGCGCCTGGACACTCTTTGCAACCCACTACTTTGAACTCACCACCCTGGCCGATGAACTGGAAACCGTGGTTAACGTTCACCTTTCAGCCAGTGAATATGCTGAGCAACTGATCTTCATGCACAAGGTGGAGCCCGGCCCTGCCAGCCAGAGTTATGGTTTGCAGGTGGCTCGCTTGGCAGGCGTGCCTGAACCGGTGATTCAACGTGCCAGAGAACGTCTGACCCAGTTAGAAAAACAGGAAGTGCAAGACCGCCAGGCAAGTGCGGCTTATCAACAGGCCCAACCTTTAAAAGAAGAGCCCCAACCCTGGCAGCCGGACATGTTTGCTGGCCAGCCGCATCCAGTGGTTGAAGAACTTAGCCAGCTGGTACCGGATGATCTGACCCCCCGCCAAGCGCTGGAGCTGCTTTATCAACTGCAGATCAAAGCCAAAAGCTGAAAAAATGCAAATAGCAGTCTAGAATGGCGGGTTAAACGCTTGAGAAAAGCTGTGTAACTGGATACGAACTTGCCCGGACGCGTGAATACATCCCTGTAAGCTCTGAACACGACTTCCTGTCGTGTACAGCCGGGCAAGTTGCATCCAGTACTCAGCCCGAGAATGGTTGCTTGACTTCGGGTTTAGCGCCAAGCCGAGAATAGATGGGAGAAGAAAGTGACCTTTGTCGTAACTGAAAACTGTATTCGCTGTAAATATACCGACTGTGTAGAAGTTTGCCCGGTCGATTGCTTCTATGAAGGCCCTAATTTTTTGGTCATTCACCCGGATGAGTGTATTGACTGCGCCCTTTGTGAACCTGAATGTCCTGCCGAGGCTATTTTTTCTGAAGATGAATTACCGGCAGGGCAAGAAAAGTTCATCCAGCTCAATGCTGAGCTTTCTGAAGTCTGGCCTAATATTAGTGAACAAAAAGACCCCTTGCCTGATGCAGCAGACTGGGACGGCAAGCCAGACAAAATTCAGTATCTTGAAAAATAAGGAAAATAACCATGCAAGACTGTCTATTTTGTAAGATTGTTGAGCGTGAAATTCCAGCTAAAATTGTTTACGAAGATGAGCAGGTGCTGGCTTTTCATGATATCGACCCCAAGGCACCGACCCATATTCTGATTATCCCCAAGCGTCATATTACGACCTTGAATGATTTGACTGAAGAGGATGCTGCTCTGGTGGGGCGCTTACAGGTTACCGCTGCCAAGCTGGCCAAAGAAATGGGTTTTGCTGAGCAGGGTTACCGAATTGTCATGAACTGCAATGAAGATGGCGGTCAAACGGTTTGGCATATTCACATGCACTTGCTTGCTGGACGAAGCCTGACCTGGCCACCAGGCTGATCTTTTTATTCTGATCACCAGTTAAGGGGTTGGCGGTTGCGGAAATTTTCAAACTTTAAGGAAAGATGACCATGAATGATGCGATAAAGAAAGTACTGGCTCCCCATGCTTTGGAAGTCACTGACGTTAAGCATTATCAGTTGGAAAAAATTCTGCAACAGGCCAAGGATGCGCCCCCCGTTCCTACAGCCGTGGTGCATCCGGTTGATTTCAATAGCCTGGATGGTGCCTTGGAAGCTGCTGAAGCCAATATTATTATTCCAATTTTTGTGGGTCCTGAATCGAAAATTCGTCAGGTTGCCAAGGAAAATAACCTTGACCTGAAGGACTATCCGATCATCGACACCGAACACAGCCATGAAGCAGCTGAAAAAGCGGTCGAAATGGCCAAGTGTGGCGATGTTCATGCACTAATGAAAGGTAAGTTGGGTACTTCCGAACTCTTGGGCGCGGTCATTTCTAAAACGGGCGGTCTGCGTACTGAACGCAGGCTGTCGCATGTTTTTGTGATGGATGTTCCCAGCTATCACAAAAGTCTATTTATTACCGATGCTGCCATAAGTATTGCGCCTAACCTGATGGAAAAGCGCGATATTTTGCAAAATGCCATAGATTGCGCTCATGCCCTGGGCGTGGATTTACCTAAAGCCGCTATTCTTTCTGCGGTGGAAAAGGTCAAACCCAATATTCAATCAACACTGGATGCTGCGGCCCTTTGCAAGATGCTGGATCGGGGGCAGATCACTGGTGCGCTTGTGGACGGGCCTCTGGCTTTTGATAATGCTATTTCGCGTGAAGCTGCCGAAGATAAAGGTATCAAATCCCCTGTACCTGGGGATGTTGATATTCTGATGGCGCCGGATTTGGAGTCGGCCAATATGTTTGCCAAGCAGCTTCAGTACCTGGCGAATGCCAAAGCTGCAGGTATTGTAATGGGTGCCCGAGTTCCGATCATTTTGACCAGTCGAGCAGCCAAGTCGCTGGAGCGTCTTTCTTCCTGTGCTGTAGCGGTTATGGTGGCACGCAAAATGGGTCGCCTGGAGTAAGCTTATGAGCACTAAAACACAAATGATTTTAATTGTTAACGCGGGTTCTTCCAGCCTGAAGTGCTCCCTGTTTGATGTTCAGGGTAGCGAAGTGGGTCAACACTTTCGCGTTAAGGTAGCCAACCTCAAAGGCCCTGCACGCCTGGAAATCTACGACCACAGTGAAAATTCAGATGGAGTACTGGTCGACAAGGAAACCCTTGATAAAGAGCAGCTGGATGTTGCTAACAACCAGGCCCATGCCAATGCGTTAAAAGTCATTCTCGATTGGATCAGTAAAAACACTCCGCAATATGAAGTGGCTTGGGTTGGACATAGGGTCGTCCATGGTGGTGACCGCTATTCAAATCCGGTGATCGTTGATTCTCAGGTATTGGATTTCCTAGAAACTCTGGTTCCTCTGGCTCCTTTGCATCAGCCTTATAACCTCAAGCTGATACACCTGTGCCGTGAGTTCCTGCCCGAATGCCCTCAGGTCGCTTGTTTCGATACGGCCTTTCACACCAGCATCCCCAAGGTGGCACAAGAATTTGCCATTCCGCGTAAATACACCGAAGAGGGTGTGCGCCGCTATGGTTTTCATGGCCTTTCCTACGAATACATCCTCGACAAGCTAGGCCGACTGGATGCAGAACTGGCCCAGAAAAAGCTTCTGGTTGCACACCTGGGTGCAGGCAGCTCCATGTCTGCGATTGAGCAAGGCAAGAGCCGAGCATCGACCATGGGCTTTACCGCAGTTGAAGGCTTGCCTATGGGAACGCGCTCTGGCCAATTGGACCCTGGGGTACTTCTCTACCTGATGCAGGAAAAAGGTATGGATGCCAAAGCTTTGGAGCAGATGCTGTATAAGGAATGCGGCTGGTATGGTGTTTCTGGTGGTATTGCTTCGGAAATGCTGGCGCTCAAGCAGTCAGATGATCCTAACGCCAAGGCGGCCATTGATATGTTTATCTACCGCATTGCACGTGAAAGCGGCTCCCTGGCGGCAGCCTTGGGTGGCGTGGACGTTATGGTGTTTACTGGTGGTGTCGGTGAAAATGATGCTGACTTGCGCGCAGCAGTGGTTGAACAGAATGCTTGGCTGGGTATGAAAATTGACTCTCGTCGTAACCAGGCCAATGAATACCTGATCTCAGCCGATGACAGCCGGGTTAAAATTTTTGCTATTCCAACCAATGAAGAAAAAATGATAGCCCGACATACTTTGAAACAGCTGGAGGCTTCCCCATGTCCCTGACACGTCAACCCAGCCCCCTGGACCAGGCCATAGGCCAGTTTGATACGCTGCTGCGCACTCTGGTACCCAAGGCCGCACAGCCTTATCGTCCCAATCCCGCTTTACAGCATGAGCAGCCCGATCTGGATGAGGCTGAGCGTAAGCATGCTGCTGGTCTGATGCGAATTAACCACACTGGTGAAGTTTGTGCCCAGGCTCTTTATCAGGGGCAGGCCATGACGGCCAAATTGGAAGAAGTCCGTGATCAAATGACGCTGGCGGCTCAAGAAGAAATTGATCACCTCGCCTGGTGTGATCAACGCCTGCAAGAGCTGGATAGCCGGACCAGCCTGTTAAACCCGCTTTTCTATGCTCTTTCTTTTGGGATAGGTGCTGCGGCTGGTAAAGCAGGCGATAAATACAGTCTGGGTTTTGTTGCTGCAACTGAAGATCAGGTTTGCCACCACCTGGAAGAACACTTTGAGTCCTTGCCTGCTCAGGATGAGCGTTCACGGGCTATTTTGCGCCAGATGCATGAAGATGAAGCTCATCATGCTGACTGGGCACTCAAGGCCGGTGGTGTGGAATTTCCTACCCCAGTAAAAAAAGTGATGACTCTAATGTCAAAAGTGATGACTAAGAGCGTTTATCGTATATAATCGCGCGCTTTTTCAAGCTTCATCACTGCTGAGGTAAGTCGATGCTCAAAACACCCTATTACCTGATCGATAAAAGCAAACTTAAGCGTAACCTGGAAACTATCGCCCGGGTTCGTGAAGAGTCAGGTGCTAAATCCTTGCTGGCGCTTAAATGCTTTGCGACCTGGGGTGTTTTTGATCTTATGCAGGAATACATGGATGGCACCACTTCTTCTTCCCTCTACGAAGTCAAACTCGGCAAGCAAAAGTTTGCCGGGGAAACCCATGCCTATAGCGTGGCCTATGCCGATGATGAAATTGAAGAAGTCCTGGCTCACAGTGACAAAATTATCTTCAATTCCATCAGCCAATTAAAGCGTTTTGCCAAAGCTTCAGAAGGCAAAACTCGAGGTCTGAGAGTGAATCCTGGTGTTAGCTCTTCAGACTTTACCCTGGCTGACCCGGCTCGTCCGCACAGCCGTTTGGGTGAACACAACCCAGACCAAATTGCAGAAGTTCTGGATCAGGTTTCAGGCTTTATGTTTCACAACAACTGTGAAAACGCTTCTTTTGAACGCTTTGATGAAATGCTGCAGGTGATTGAAAACCGCTTTGGTCATCTGCTGAAAAAAGTGCAATGGGTCAGCCTGGGTGGTGGTATTCACTTTACTGGCGAAGGCTATCCGCTGGAGCGTTTTTGTCAGCGCCTGAAAGCCTTTGCTGACAGCTACTCTGTTCAGGTTTACTTGGAACCGGGTGAGGCAGCCATAACCAACTCCACTAGTTTGGAAGTTACCGTTCTGGATTTGCTCAATAATGGTAAAGAGCTGGCTATAGTGGATTCTTCCATTGAAGCCCATATGCTGGACCTGTTGATCTACCGTGAAACAGCCAAGTTGGAACCCAATCAAGGTGAGTACAGCTACCAGATTTGTGGTAAGTCCTGCCTGGCTGGAGATATTTTTGGAGACTTCCAGTTTGAAAAACCGCTGCAAATTGGTGATCGCCTGTCGTTTCAGGATGCAGCTGGTTATACAATGGTCAAGAAAAACTGGTTCAATGGCGTGAAAATGCCTTCTATTGTCGTGAAAAATCTGGATGGCAGTCTTGAGGTCACCAGGGAGTTTACCTACGATGATTTTGTGCAGGCTTTGTCCTAGTAGTAGCGACTTGTCCCGAGCAAGGAGCTTACCGGTCAGGACGCGTGAATACATCCCTGTAAGCTCTGACCACGACTTCCTGTCGTGGTCAGCCTGACCTAGTAACACCTTGCTCTGAACTTCTGGTTCTTAGACTGAATTTTGAACTTACAAAAGCGTGCGACTCATCAAACGGAATCTCTGTTGAAACTTATTTAATAGTGGAGTGATGTCTGGAAATGAAAAAAAATGTCTTGATTATCGGAGGTGGGGGCGTTGCTCAGGTGGTCGCCCACAAATGCGCCCAGAACAACGATGTACTGGGCCAGATAGTTCTGGCATCACGTACCCAGGAAAAGTGTGATGCCATCGTCAAAAGTGTCGAAGAAAAGGGCAGCATGAAGGTGCCCGGACGTATTCAGACTTACGCACTGGATGCTTTGGATATCCCCGCCACAGAAGACCTGATCCGCAAGACAGAGTCCCGCATTGTGATAAATGTTGGCTCCGCTTTTATCAATATGTCGGTGATGACGGCCTGTATTAATACCGGCGCCGCTTATTTGGATACGGCTATCCACGAAGAGCCGGACAAGATTTGTGAAGATCCACCCTGGTATGGCAATTATGAGTGGACCCGCAAGGATGAGTTTGCCAAGGCAGAAACCACGGCCATTCTTGGTGTTGGTTTTGACCCGGGTGTGGTTAATGCCTATGCCAAGCTGGCGGTGGATGAATATTTTGATAGCGTCGATTCCATCGATATTATTGATATTAATGCCGGTGATCATGGTCGTTATTTTGCCACCAACTTTGATCCCGAAATTAACTTCCGCGAATTTACCGGGCGTGTTTGGTCTTGGCAGAATCGCCAGTGGACTAAAAACAAGATGTTTGAGCATAGCCGTACGGATAACCTGCCGGTGGTCGGTGAGCGCACCAGCTATATGACCGGACATGATGAAATCCACTCGCTGTCCAAAAACCTGGATGTTCCCAATATTCGTTTTTGGATGGGTTTTGGTGAGCGTTATATCAATGTCTTTACCGTATTGAATAGCCTGGGCCTCTTGTCCGAGCAGCCAGTGACCACGGCGGAAGGGCAGGAAGTGGTGCCACTTAAGGTAGTTAAGGCGGTCTTGCCTGATCCTTCATCCCTGGCACCTAATTACACCGGTAAAACCTGTATTGGCGATCTGGTTAAAGGTAAGAAGGATGGTAAGGAGCGGGAAGTCTTTATCTACAATGTTGCTGACCACAAGGATGCCTACAACGAAGTTGGCAGCCAGGGGATTTCCTATACTGCTGGTGTGCCCCCAGTTGCGGCGGCCATGCTGGTTGCTGATGGAACCTGGGATATAGGCACTATGGCGAATGTCGAAGAGCTGCCGCCCCAGCCTTTCTTGAACCTGCTTAATCAGATGGGGCTGCCCACCTCGATTCGGGATGAAGAAGGCGAGCGTCCTTTGCATTTCTCCTAACCTAAGCGATCCTTGGGTGATCAGTAAAAGGGCCAGCAAATTGCTGGCCTTTTTTAATTCTAGATGACGGTATTAAAGCGGGTTCCAGTTGAGCTGTTTAGGGTGTTGAGAGAAAGGTTGTTATTGTAAAGCTCGTTGTCTGCTGTTGCAGCTTGCTCTTCCTGTTGACCGTTATCACTTCTTCTTTCAAACCAGTTTTCACCGGCCTGAGCAACACTTTCACCGGCTTGATTAAAACCTTCAGCAACCTGTTGGCTGGAACGCACATTATCTGCACGGGTTTGGTATTTGCCTGCTTGCTTATCCAGCTCTTGAGCTTGCTCAGTAGCTTGCCGTGCTTCTTTACGCTTTTGATCAGCCTGTTCAGCCAGTTGATCTGCTTTGGCTTCAGCTTGTTCTGCTTCTCTGCGCGCCTGCTGTTTAAGAAGCTGAGCACCAAAAGGGTTTAAGCTGGGGGCTTCGGTAATCATGGCCTGCCTCACAGAAATTAGTTCATCTCTTCCAGTTCTTCCTGCTCCATTTCATCAATGTTTATCATGCCTAGATCTTCAGGATTAAGGTTACCCAAATCAGTCGTGGCATCATAAAGCGCACCCTCAAAGTTTGCTGCATCTAGGTTGCTATCACTAAGGTCGGCACCACTTAGGTCCGCTCCACGGAAATCTGCTCCATAAAGGCTAGAATCGCTGAAACGTGTATTGTTAAGATCCGCATCTCTAAAGTTAGCAAAACTGAAGTTTGAATCTGTGATATCGCTGCCAGCCAGCTTAGCCTGGCTTAGGTTGGCGGCTGAGAAGTTGGATTCACTGATTTGACTGCCGGACATATCAGCAGCTTCCAGATTGGTTTCAATGAAGGTCGACTCATTAATATTGGTGCTTTGAAGGTTGGCAGCACTCAAATTGGCTCGGCTGAAGTTGGTTGTTTCAAGATTGGCGTTATTGAGGTCAGCTTCACCCAAGTTGGCACGCATAAAATTGGAATCTGAAACTCTGGAATCAGCCAGATCAGCCTCACTGAGATTCGCCATACCTAAGTTGCTATTAGTGATATTGGCTCCACTCAGCTCAGACTCACTAAGATCAGCGGTCAGCAATCTTGAGTTTTCAATGGACTGAAAGCTAGTTTCACTTAAATCTTGGCCAGACCTGTCCTCATTAAGTAGCTGTTGCCTGCCCTGAGGTTCATCTCGGTCAATACTAACTGGATTAAAAACTGCCAGGTTTCCTAGTGGACGAGATAGTAGAAGACTTTCCAGTAATTCTGGTGAGGTGTTTCTTGGCTCATTAAAACTGAGGCTAACCTGAATGCTAGGCGGCTGTTGATCAACAAACAAATTGTTGGCCTGACCGGTCGCTTTGTTTGTATTCTGCTGCCTAGCAAAGGTGAGAAGGTCAGCGACTGATGTTAACGCCGAAAGATCAGACTCCATGAGAGCCACCCCACTGGCTGGAAAATAGACACCTATATGAAAGTTAGGCGGCCCGCGTCAATTTTTCAAGGACAAGGTTTGGACAAACTAAGCTTATAGGTCACTGTTCATTAAGTAGGGCGGTGGTGCTGCTCAAGGTGTTTCCGGGTCGGGTGATTCAGGCTACCTTTCCGGAAACGGTCTCAGCTTTGTTCAACCACTTCATAGCTGTGGGTGATTTCCACGCCGGCTTTGCCAAGCATGATGGAGGCTGAGCAGTACTTGTCGGCAGACAGACTGACGGCCTTGGCAACCTGCTTTTCTTTCAACTCCTTGCCGCTGACCACAAAGTGCAGATGAATCTTGCTGAAAACGGCAGGAACTTCATCGACTCTTTCAGCGGTGATTTCTGCATGGCAATCACTGATTTGCTGGCGGGCTTTTTGCAAAATATTGACGACATCAAAACTGCTGCAGGCGCCGAGTCCCATAAGTAGCAGCTCCATGGGGCGGGCACCGGTATTGCGTCCACCCTTGTCGGGCGGGCCATCCACGACGATCGAGTGACCACTTCCGGATTCGGCAACAAATTGAACGCCATCGGTCCACTTGATTTTTGCTTGCATGCTGACAACCTGTTTCTAACCAATATAAGTGGCTTTTATCTTACCACTCTTGGTGTTTTAATGGTTCTTTGGTTAAAACTTTGTTCAGGAGCAAGGCGAAATGCAACCTCAGAAGGATGCCCAGGAACGTGCACTGAGTATTTACTTGCAGCAGGCCCACCCCCGACGTTACCCCAAGCGTTCTTTGGTTATTCACGCAGGTGAGGATGCCCACTCGGTTTATTATCTTCTGAAAGGCAGTGTTGCTGTTTATATAGAAGATGACCAGGGGCGGGAAATGATCGTTTCCTACCTCAATCAGGGCGACTTTTTTGGTGAGTTGGGTCTTTTCGATGAAATCAGCCGCCGTAGTGCCTGGGTGAGAGCTAAGTCTGATTGCGAAGTTGCTGAAATGAGCTATCAGCGCTTTACCCAATTGGCGGTTGAGCACCAGTGCCTGTGGTTTTTCTTGGGTAATCAGTTAGCGGTGCGCTTGCGGGCAACAACCGAAAAGGTGGGGGATCTGGCCTTTTTGGATGTGACCGGCCGCATTGCCCGGGTACTTTTAGAGCTGGCCAAGCAGCCAGATGCCATGACGCATCCTGAAGGGATGCAGGTTAAGATTACCCGTCAGGAAATTGCCCAGCTGGTTGGCTGTTCACGGGAAATGGCAGGTCGAGTACTGAAGGATTTAGAAGAGCGGGGGTTGGTGGATGCTGAAGGCAAGACCTTGGTCATCCGTGACCCGAGTTTACGTCCGCTGTATCAAGAGTCTTAAAAGAACAATTCTTCCAAGGCGCGGCCTGGGTCTTCCTGGCGCATAAAGGCTTCACCGACCAGAAACGCATTGACTTGCCTTGCTTGCATGGCCTGGACATCCGCACGTTTAAGAATACCGCTTTCGGTAATAACCAGTCGATCTTCTGGGATCGCAGGTAGCAGGTCCCAGGTATGGCTGAGGCTCACTTCAAAGCTATGCAGGTCCCGGTTGTTGATACCCAGGATGCGGTTGGGTAGCTTCAGTGCCCGATCGAGTTCTTCACGGTTGTGTACTTCAATCAAGACATCCATACCCAGCTCATGAGCCAGTAGATTGAGTTCGCTCATCTGCTCATCATTCAGGCAGGCGGCAATCAGCAGAATACAGTCGGCATGAATCGCCCTGGCTTCAAATACCTGGTAGGGATCAACGATGAAATCTTTACGAATCACCGGCAGATGGCAGGCCGCACGGGCTTCTTGCAGGTAGTCCTCATGGCCCTGGAAAAAGTCTCTGTCGGTTAGTACGGATAAACAGGCTGCGCCACAGGCTTCGTAGCGCTGGGCAATTTCAGCGGGAATAAAGTCTTCACGCAGGATGCCCTTGCTGGGTGAGGCCTTTTTGATTTCGGCAATCACGGCGGGCTGTTGGTTTTCCAGCTTATTAAACAGCGCTTGGGTAAAGCCTCTGGGTAGATCAGCCTGATCGGCTTTCTTTTGCAGGTCTTTAATGCTGACCTGTTGCTGGCGCTCAGCCACTTCCTGATGCTTGCGCTCAACAATTTTTCTTAAAATCGTTGGAGTGTCGGGGTTCATGTCAAAACCTGATTATTTGAGGGCCTGGGTAAAATTGACCAGGGCCTTAAGTTTTTCAGCAGCTTGGCCGGAGGCAACAGCATCCTGGGCCAGGGCAACGCCTTCAATGATCGAGTCAGCAATATCGGCCGCATAGAGAGCGGCACCGGCATTGAGCAAAACCATATTCAGTGCCGGACCCTGCTCATTGTTGAGTAGCTTGCGAATCAGCTCAAGTGACTCTTGGGCAGTTTCTACCTTGAGACTGTCCAGGGGCTGTCTTTCCAGGCCAAAATCTTCCGGCTGGATGACGTATTCAAGAATTTCATCAGGTCGGCATTCTGCCACCCGCGTTGGTCCGGCAATGGAAATTTCATCCAGACTCTCTTCGGAACAAACCACCAGGGCATGCTTAAGTCCCAGTTGTTGCAAGACTTCTGCCAGAGGTCTCACTAGCTCAGGGGTATAGACACCGAGCAGTTGGTAGTGGGCTCCAGCAGGGTTGGTTAAAGGACCCAGAATATTAAAAAGCGTGCGGATTCCCATTTCCTTGCGGGGGCCAATAGCATGCTTCATGGCACTGTGATGAGCAGGTGCAAACATAAACCCAACACCTAGTTCTTCGACGCACCGGGCCACGGCTTCAGGATCAATACCCAGATGGACTCCAGCTGCTTCGAGAAGATCGGCACTGCCACTGGATGAAGAAACCGAACGATTACCATGCTTGGCGACCTGGCCACCAGCGGCGGCGACAACAAAACTGGTACAGGTGGAAACATTGAAAAGATTGGCGCCATCACCGCCGGTTCCAACAATATCCACTAAACGCTCAGAGTCGATGGTTACTGGCGTGGCCAGGCTGCGCATGACTTCAGCAGCGGCCGTGATTTCATCAACAGTTTCACCCTTCATGCGTAGGCCGACCAGAAAGCCACCCATTTGAGCCTGGGTTGCTTCGCCGGTCATAATCAGCTGCATGACGTCGCGCATTTCTTCGCGGGTTAGGTCTTGCTGTTTTGTCACCCTGTCCAGGGCCGCTTTCATATCCATCATCTAACCTCTTTGCTTGGCAGTCTTGAGGACTGGAAGGTCACGGCCAGGTTGTTGGCGTCAGCGAGTCAGAGAAAGACGAGCGCAGATGTCAGTTCATGGATAGAAGTGTCATCTGAAAAGCCAAGGGCCTGGCCAAAGTGACCTCTGGTTGTTCTTAGTACTCCAGGAAATTCTTCAGTAATTCATGGCCCTGCTGCGACAAAATTGATTCCGGGTGAAATTGCACACCTTCAATGGGCAGGGTTTTGTGTTTGATGCCCATGATTAAACCCGGAGTCGGATCATCTTCGACCACGCTTGCGGTGACTTCCAGGCAGTCCGGCAGCTGGGTTTCATCCAGCACCAGAGAATGATAGCGGGTTACTGACAAGGGGTTGTCCAGACCCTTGAAAACCCCGGTATTTTTGTGACTGACCAGCGAGGTTTTACCATGCATCACTTGCGGTGCCCGTATGACCTGGCCGCCAAAAACCTGGCCGATGGCCTGGTGCCCAAGACAAACACCCAAGATGGGCAACTTGCCAGCAAAGTGTTCAATGGCCTGCAGGGAAATACCGGCTTCATTGGGCGTGCAGGGGCCGGGCGAAATGACCAGATGACTGGGGTTTAACGCCTCAATCTGTTCCAGGGTCAGGGCATTGTTGCGTTCAACACGAACATCAGCACCGAGTTCAGCCAGGTACTGGACGATGTTGTAAGTAAAGCTGTCGAAATTATCGATCATCAGCAGCATGAGGGGGGTCTCTTGCCTGAGTTGTATTTTGGGCTTAAAGGATTATACAGAGAAAGCCCTTTAGCGGTAACCGCTTGCTTGTAGATTGAAGAGTTCAGCATAACGCCCATCGGCAGCCATAAGTTCTTGGTGATTGCCTTGCTCAATAACCTGACCGCCCTGAATAAAGAGGATCTTGTCGGCCATACGTACTGTAGAGAAGCGATGCGAAATCAAAATCGCCATTTTGTTCAGGGTATGCTGCCGGAAATACTCAAAAATCTGGGCTTCAGCTTCGGCATCCATGGCTGCCGTGGGTTCATCAAGTACCAGAATATCGGCTTTTTCACGCATAAAGGCGCGGGATAGAGCAATTTTTTGCCATTGCCCGCCGGAAAGCTCTTGCCCTCCTTTGAACCAGCGACCCAATTGGGTTTGATAGCCATCAGAGAGTTTATCGATAAAGGTATTGGCCATGCCTGATTCGGCAGCGGCCTGCCAACGCTCCTGGTCGCTAAAGGCTTCAACATCACCCATACCGATATTTTCACCAACCAGAAACTGGTAGCGTACAAAATCCTGGAAAATCACACCAATGCGTTGGCGCAGGGTCAGGGGGTTCCAGTCACGCAGGTCAGTGCCATCAAGTAGAATACGGCCCTGATCCGGATCATAGAGGCGGGTCAGGAGTTTGATCAGGGTGGTTTTACCGGAGCCATTTTCACCCACCAAAGCCAGGCTTTCACCAGGCTTTAGGTGTAAGTTGAAATCCTGTACAGCGGGACGGGTGCTACCGGGATAGGTGAAGTGTACGCCTTCAAAGCGCAGGCCATCGCCCGGTTTTTCTCCTGCAGTGATACGCCCTGTTTCACCAGGAACAGGTTGTTCCAGGTACTCATAGAGGTTGGATAGATAGAGGTTGTCTTCATACATGCCGCTAATAGACGTTAGGCAGGTGCTAATCGCTGTTTGACCCTGCTTGAATACCAGCAGATACATGGTCATATCACCCAGAGTGATTTTTCCCAGTACAGTTTCCAGAACAACCCAGGCATAGGCCGCATAGAAGGTTAGGGTTCCCAGTAAACCGAGTAGAAAGCCCCAGGTTTCACGGCGTAGAATCAGGCGGCGATCTTCCTTAAACAGGGTGTCGAAAATACCCTTATAGCGTCCCAGTAACAGGGGGCCAAGCTGGAAGAGTTTGACTTCTTTGATGGAATCTTCCCGAGCCAGCACAGTTTCCAGGTACATTTGCGCCCGGGTTTCAGGCGAGCGGCGTCTGAAAATTTGGAAGGCATCACCGGAGAATTTGGCTTCGGCAATAAATACCGGTAGGGCACCGATAAAAAGTAACAAGAGGGCCCAGGGAGAAAACTGAATCAACAGGAAGGCAAAACTCGCCAGAGAAATGGTGTTTTGTAGCAGGCTAAAGGTTTTATTAACCAAGGCCAGAGGACGAATCGAAGCCTCGCGTCTGGCGCGGGTCAGCTTGTCGTAGAATTCTGAGTCCTCAAACTGGGCCAGGGAGAGGGTCTGTGCTTTTTCCAGAATCATGACGTTGACTTTCTGGCCAAGCAGGGCACGCAATAAGGCTTGGTGAGCTGCCGTTGCCCTTTGCGCAGCACTGATCCCAATAAGTACCAGGGCTTCCAGTAGCACATAGGTTAGCAATGGCTGGTAATCGATTTCACCACTGGCCTGATAAACCTCCATAGCCGCAACCACAGCATCGACAATCAGCTTGCCCAGCCAAGTAGCAACCGCAGGTAAAACCCCGGCGACCACTGTCAGTAACATCAGGCCAAATGTCAGGCGGCGCGAAGTTTGCCAGACCAGTTCCAGAGCCCGGCGGGTATAGCGAAAAATACCGAGGAAGCGGTGCAGTTCACGGGCTGGCGCTGGGTTGTTGTTGCTTGGTGGAGACACTGTTCAGTCCTGATTCATGAGTGTTTTACTGAAGTTGCAGTTTGCAGTAATGACTGCCAAGCTGAAGTAGCTTGATCAACATTCACCTTAAAAAAGATTAAGGAGAAATAATGGATATTTCTGGTGCCGGTTCTGTTATGGCCCAAGCGGCTATGAAGCAGAATGATACCCAAAGCAAAAGTGAAGCCCAGGCCAGTGTACTGAAGGATGCTCAGGAGCAGCCTGCGCAAGCTGTCACTGACCTGATCAACTCTGTACCCCAGCCAGAAGGTAACAAGGGCCAAAACCTGGACCTTCAGGCCTGATTCGATGTAATCTGCAGGTTGGGAAGCCCAAGCTTCCCAACTCCATCAAGCTTACAAAGGAAATAGCCCCATGGATTTTTCAGGCGTTAGCCCCGAAGTGATCGTTCAAGCAGTGGCGCAACAGCGTGAAGCCGACACCCGTATTGAGGCCCAAGCACGTTTGGTTAAGAACGTACAAGAAACTCAGGAAAATGCCATCATGGCTCTAATGGAGGCAGTTCCTTTGCCCGATGCCCGCAGTGGCCATAATGTTAACCTGAAGGTTTAAACGCCCCGCTTCAATAGCAAGGTCACTCACTGGCTTCCAGGCGATCGACCTTCTGGAAGCCACGCGGTAATTTACTGCCTCGTCGACCCCTTTCACCCATGTAATGCTCCAAATCAGCAGGTTTGAGGGTCAGGTTGCGCTTACCTGCAATCACCTTGAGTGAACTGCCTTCAGGCAACAAGGCCAAAGCAATGACTTTTTCTTCGCGATTGGCTGCCCGTCTTGCGGGAATATCCAGAATCTTATTGCCCTTACCCTTGCTCAGTTGTGGTAACTCACTGGTTGGGAAAACCAGCAAGCGCCCTTCATTGGATAAGGCCGCCAACAGAAGGGTTTGGCCTTCCTCAACCTGCGGCAGAAGTTGTGGTGCCATGACTTCTGTACCCTTGGGCGGGTTGAGCAGCCCCTTACCTGCTTTGTTTTTACTGGCCATATCGCCCAGGCTGGTAATAAATCCATAGCCCGCATCTGAAGCGACCAACACCTGGTCCTGCTCCTGGCCGATCAGCAGTCCACGGAATTCAGCACCTGCTGGTGGGTTCAAGCGACTGGTGACAGGTTCACCTTGCCCGCGAGCTGAGGGCAGGGTATGGGTAGGCAAGCTATAGCTGCGCCCGGTGTCATCCAGCAGGATGGTTTGTTGATTGGTTTTCCCCTGAGCTGCAAGGAAAAAGCTGTCGCCACTTTTGTAATTGAGGCTTTCGGGATTAACATCATGCCCCTTGGCAGAGCGAATCCAACCCTTACGCGACAAGACCACGGTGACCGGGTCGGCACCGGCGAGTTCAGTTTCACTGAAGGCTTTGGCTTCCTGCTTGGCTTCCACCAGTTGCGAGCGGCGCTCATCACCAAAGCTTTCGGCATCGGCTTGGAGTTCATCGATAATCAGCTGGCGCAATTGATCTTCACTGCCCAGTAACTGGGTCAATTTTTTGCGCTCTTTTTCCAGCTCACTTTCTTCACCGCGAATCTTTTCTTCTTCCAGGCGTGCCAGATTGCGTAGTTTCAAATCCAGGATGGCATCGGCCTGGCGTTCAGAAAGGCCGAAAGCCTTGATCAACTCCTGCTTGGGGTCTTCTTCTTCACGAATGATGCGGATGACTTCATCAAGATTCAGATAGGCAATCAATAGGCCTGCCAACAGGTGCAGGCGATCTTCAACCTTTTTCAGACGGTTTTCCAGGCGGCGAATAACCGTGGTACGACGAAATTGCAGCCATTCACTGAGTAGACGGTTCAGCGGCTTAACCTGTGGGCGACCATCCAAGCCGATGACATTAAAATTGGCGCGCTGGTTTTTTTCCAGATCCGTGGTGGCGAACAGATGAGCCATCAAGGCCTCGGTATCCACCCGGTTGGAACGGGGCACCAACACCAGACGCACTTCATTTTCATGATCTGATTCATCACGCAAATCGGCCAGTAAAGGCAGTTTCTTGGCCTGCATCTGGGCGGCGATCTGTTCCAGTACCTTGCTAGGAGAAACCTGATAAGGCAGCGCCTGGATAACAATTTCACCTTCTTCCAGAGTCCAGGTGGCACGGCTTTTAACTGAACCCTTGCCTGTGGTGTAGATTTTTTGCAGCTCATCCCTTGGCGTGATGATTTGTGCCGCAGTTGGAAAATCCGGCCCCTTGATAAATTGCATCAGGTCCAGAACACTGGCTTCCGGGTTATGCAGCAGGTGGATACAGGCTTGAGTAACTTCCCGGGCATTGTGTGGTGGAATATCGGTTGCCATGCCTACGGCTATCCCGGTGCCACCATTTAAAAGCAGGTGGGGCAGGCGTGCCGGGAGGACTTCTGGCTCCAGCATAGTGCCGTCAAAGTTGGGCACCCAATCTACCGTACCCTGGCCGAGTTCCTTAAGCAGTACTTCCGAAAAACGGGCCAAGCGGGATTCGGTGTAACGCATGGCTGCAAAGGATTTGGGGTCATCCGGGCTGCCCCAGTTGCCTTGTCCATCAACCAGTGGGTAGCGATAACTAAAGCTCTGGGCCATGAGTACCATGGCTTCATAACAGGCTGAGTCACCATGAGGGTGAAACTTACCCAAAACATCACCAACAGTACGGGCTGATTTTTTGTATTTGGCTGTGGCGGAAAGCCCCAGCTCGCTCATGGCATAGATGATGCGCCTTTGAACAGGCTTCATGCCATCGCCGATATGGGGCAGGGCCCGGTCCAGAATGACGTACATGGAATAATCCAGGTAGGCCTTTTCGGTATATTGGCTCAGGCTTTGGCGCTCAAAATTGTCATCGACAAATTCGTTATAGCTGGTCATTGACGACTATCCCTGGGTGGTCTGAACTGAATAGGGGTGCATAGCTTACTGGATAAATCGCCATCAGGCACCCGTGAACTTTGTTTCCATGTGTAGTGAATGCTATCCGAGCATCAGGGCAGTCGCTATAATCCTTGGATCAGTGAAGTTTTCAAGGCCCAGCAAGCGCCAGGGTAAACCGATAAGGTCAGGGAGAAGTTGAATGATTTTAAAAGATTATGTCCACCGACCGGATGCAGATCCCAAGTCTGAGGAAACCTGTGCCGATGCGGCAACCCGCCTGAGGAATGCCTTCAAAAATAATGAAGATGTTATTGTTCTTAATGATATTCGTGTTCCTTATGACGAAGAACGCAAGGTCAATGTCGACCATATCGTAATCCACAGCTATGGCATGACCATCATTAACAGCCGGGCCATCCACGGTAAAATTGAGGTCAACTACCGGGGCGAATGGAGTCGTAGCGTTCGGGGTCGTGAAATTGTCATGCAAAACCCGGTGGAAATGTTTAAGTATGTCAGCCGTAACCTGCGCAAAATGCTGACTGAAAACATTGATAGCCTGCTAACCCGGGTCAAGGGTAGCCAGAAAACCTTTGAAAACATGCCAATAGATGCGCTATTTATTCAGGCACCGAAAAGCTCGATTGTTGGCACCGGAATCAACAACTCCAGCATTATCTTTGCTGAAGCCCTGACACAAAGCATCAACAGAACCTTCAGCGCCTACAAGAAACGTGAGTTTCAAATGTATGGCGGCCTGGATACCTTCAAGATTTCCCGTTCAGATATGTACGCCATGGGCGACTTCCTGATGGGGAACGAAATCGACCGTAGCAGTTACCCGGCAGCCAATGAAGCGGGTGAAACCACGCGCACTGAAGAAGCCCCTGAAGGTAAAAGAGGCATCGTCAAAGCGCAATCCACCTTGCCAGTCAAGATCATTAAAGGGCGCAATATCAAGCCCGGCAAGAAGAAAAAAGAAGAGACAGACAGTTAACCTGCCACCTCGGCCAGGTTGCCTTTGGCTTCCAGCCAGCTTTTGCGGTCGCTGGAGCGCTTTTTGGCAAGAAGCATGTCGAGCAGTTCGTTGGCTTGATCGCCTTCTTCCCTGATCAGTTGCACCAGGCGGCGGGTTTCGGGCGCCATGGTGGTTTCGCGTAGCTGCTGAGGGTTCATTTCCCCGAGGCCCTTGAAGCGTTGGGTGTTGATTTTGGCTTTACGGCCACTGAGGCGATCCAGAATGGCTTCTTTTTCACTTTCATCTAGAGCGTAGAAAACCTCCTTGCCGCAATCTATTCGGTAGAGGGGTGGCATGGCGACAAAAACGTGTCCCTTGTCCACTAAAGCCGGGAAGTGGCGTTGGAAGAGAGCGCACAAGAGAGTCGCTATGTGCAGGCCATCCGAGTCAGCATCAGCAAGAATACAGATTTTGTTGTAACGCAGGCCTTGGAGGTCTTCTGAACCAGGGTCAATGCCCAGGGCGACAGCGATATCATGAACTTCTTGTGAAGCTAAAATTTCTGAAGAATCGACTTCCCAGGTATTAAGTATCTTACCTCTAAGCGGCATGATGGCTTGAAAAACCCGGTCCCTAGCTTGTTTAGCTGAACCCCCGGCAGAATCCCCCTCGACCAGGAAAAGCTCACTCCGTGCGATGTCAGTACCGGTGCAGTCGGCCAGTTTGCCAGGCAAGGCGGGTCCTTGAGTAATCTTTTTACGGACCACTTTTTTGGCTGCGCGTAAACGGCGGTTGGCCCGACTGAGTACCAGTTCGGCAATGCGTTCAGCATCCAGGGTGTGCTGATTCAGCCATAGAGAAAAGGCATCCTTGATCACCCCACTGACAAAGGTAGCACTCTGGCGGGAAGACAGGCGTTCTTTGGTTTGTCCAGCAAACTGAGGGTCCTGCATTTTAAGGGAAAGCACAAAGGCACAGTCTTGCCAAAGGTCTTCAGGGGCCAGGCGGACACCGCGCGGTAGCAGGTTGCGGTATTCACAAAATTCACGCAGGGCATCCAGAAGACCAGCTCTCAGGCCATTGACGTGAGTGCCCCCTTGGGTGGTTGGGATCAGGTTGACGTAGCTTTCCTGAACCTGCTCGCCACCTTCGGGCAGCCAAACCAGGGCCCAGTCCACTGCTTCATGAGGGGCCTTGAATTCTCCGGAAAAGGGACTGGCGGGTAGAGTTTCCCAACCCTGACAAGCTTGGCTGAGATAGTCTTTGAGACCTTCTTGAAACAGCCATTCATCAACCAGGGCTTCGCCGGTTTCAGGATCTTTTTCCTGCTCATTGATGAAGATAACCTTTAAACCTGGGCAGAGAACAGCCTTGGCTCTAAGTAGGTGTCTCAGGCGGCCCAGCGCATAGCGCGGGCTGTCGAAATAGCTTTCATTAATCCAAAAGCGCAGAGAGGTTCCGGTGTTTTTCTTGGCGCAGCTGCCGATGACTTCCAGCTCGCTGGCTTTTTCACCTTCGGCAAAACCAATTCTTTGTACCTGGCCATTTCGCCAGACAGTCACTTCCAGGCGGCGAGACAGGGCATTGACCACTGAGACCCCAACCCCATGAAGACCACCTGAGAATTCATAGTTTTTATTGGAAAACTTGCCCCCGGCATGCAACCGAGTGAGGATGAGCTCAACACCTGAAATACCATACTCAGGGTGAGGGTCAGTAGGTAGACCGCGGCCATCATCCAGAACGCTTAGGCTATTGTCTTCATGCAGGGTGACGGTAATGGCGCTGGCGTGGCCTGCCAGGGCTTCATCAACACTGTTATCGATAACTTCCTGGGCCAGATGGTTGGGGCGGGTTGTATCAGTATACATGCCCGGGCGCTTGCGAACGGGATCAAGGCCGGTCAGGACTTCTATGGCGCTGGCATTGTATTGGCTCATCTCGGTTCTTCCTAGTGACTGCTTTGCAAGGCGTGTAGTTTGCCTTTTGCTTGTTGGCCTGTCGAGTCATGCTGTTGCTTTGCTGGATGGAGCAGGCAAAAAAAAGCCTGCATCAAAATGCAGGCTTGGATACTTAAGTGGCGAGGATTACTGGCCGAGCTTGGGGCCCGCGGCAATGATACTGTCATCCACACCAGAAAACTTACGGAAGTTTTCAATAAACATGGTTGCCAGTTCTTTGGCCTGACGGTCGTAGGCATCCTTGTCTTCCCAGGTTTCACGAGGGTTGAGCAGGCTGGCGTCAACACCGGGAACATGAGTCGGCACCTGAAGGTTAAGGGTTGGCAGAGTTTCGGTTTCCGCATCAGCCAGAGCACCATTCTGAACCGCATTAACGATGGCGCGGGTCGTTGGGATACTGAAGCGGTTGCCGCCTTGACCATAGGAGCCACCCGTCCAACCGGTGTTAACCAGGTAAACACGAGAGTTGAAGGCTTCAATACGCTTGATTAAAAGATCGGCGTACTCACGTGCTGGCCTTGGGAAGAAGGGAGCGCCGAAGCAGGTAGAGAAGGTGGCTTCCAAACCCGAGGTGGAACCCATTTCAGTGGAGCCCACTTTAGCCGTGTAGCCAGACAGGAAGTGATAAGCCGCTGCTTCTTTAGACAGGATAGAAACCGGTGGCAGTACACCGCTCATATCGCAGGTCAGGAAAATGATGGCGTTGGGCTCACCGGCACGATTTTCAACAACCCGTTTTTCAACATGCTCCAGTGGGTAGGCAGCACGCGAGTTTTGAGTCAGGCTGTCGTCGGCATAGTCAGGGTTGCGACGATCATCCAGAACCACATTTTCCAGGACGGAGCCAAAGCGGATGGCATCCCAGATAATGGGCTCATTCTTTTGGGATAGGTCGATACACTTGGCGTAGCAGCCGCCTTCAATATTGAATACGGTGCCCACGCCCCAGCCATGCTCATCATCACCAATCAGGTAGCGTGAAGGATCAGCTGACAGGGTGGTTTTGCCGGTGCCAGACAGGCCAAAGAAAAGGGTAGTTTCGCCATCTTCACCCACGTTTGCTGAGCAGTGCATAGGCAGGACATCAGCATCGGGCAGAAGGAAGTTCTGAACGGAGAACATGGCTTTTTTCATTTCGCCGGCATAGCGCATGCCCGCAATCAGCACCTTGCGCTCGGCAAAGTTGAGGATGACACAGCCGTCAGAATTGGTGCCATCACGTGCTGGGTCGCACTCAAAATGAGGTGCATTCATGATCGTCCATTCTTCCTTGCTGGAAGGATTGAAAACTTCAGGACGAATAAACAGGGTGCGACCAAAGAGGTTGTGCCAAGCTGTTTCAGTGGTGACACGAACGGGCAGATAATGCGTGGGGTCGGAGCCAACATGGAGTTCAGAAATGAACTGATCCTTTTCCTTTAGGTAGGCATCGACCTTTTCCCAAAGGGCATTGAACTTGGCTGCATCAAAAGGACGGTTGATGCCACCCCATTCAATTTGTGCAGAAGTGCTGGGCTCTTCCACTATAAAACGGTCTAACGGAGAGCGCCCGGTACGTTCACCTGTGTTGACTACCAAGGCTCCGTTATTGGCCAGCTGGCCTTCGCCGCGTTGAATGGCTAGTTCGATCAGTTGGGCATTGCTTAGGTTGATATAAGTTTTCACAGCGCTCTCGTTAAGATTTGTCATGAGTCAAGGGTGGCCTTTGTATCTCAGTCGCCCGAAAAGTGGCGGCTATTATGTCAAAAAAAGCTTTAGGGGCGAAGACTTGCTCTCGGTCAAAAAATGACTAAAAGCCGGTGTAGGCCCATTACATGAAAAAAGTCCTTTTTATTCAGTATATTACAAAGCATAAGCAGGATTTATTTTCATTCTGCTTAGAAAATGATCATTGATGACTACCTAATCTTGCGGTAGATCAAGGTTGCTTAATGAAGTTTATGCCCTTCAGGCAGGTTGTCTGCACCGGGTTGGTTGAAGATCTCCGATAGGTCCTTTTTGTTAAAAGTATAAACCGTATTACAGAAGTGGCACTGAGTTTCTAGCTGTCCTTGCTCTTCAATAATTTTACGGAGCTCTTCTTGGCCCAGACTGGCCAGGGCATCGGCTGTTCTGTCTCGTGAACAGGTGCAGCCAAATTCCAGGTTATGGGGGTCAAAAACCCTGAGTGTTTCTTCGTGGTAAAGCCGGTGGAGCAGTTGCAAGGGTTCCAAATCCAGCAGCTCGTCTTTTTGAACGGTAGCAGCCAGGTGGGTGATTCGGTTCCAGGCGTCCGGGTCCTTGTTGTTGGCATCATCCGGCAGTTGTTGCAGCAGTAAGCCAGCCGCTTTTTGGTCAGCTGCTTCCAGCCAGATTCGGGTAGGCAACTGTTCTGAGTTGGCAAAATAGTCTTCCAGACACAGGGCCAAGTTTTCTTTATCCAGGGCCACTATGCCCTGATAGCGCTTGCCTTGTGAAGGGTCAAGGGTAATCACCAGCTGTCCACCGCCGGTTAATTCCTGCAGGGTCTGGCCTTGGGGTGTTTCCTGATAGCGGGCAATTCCTCGAAGTTGGTCACCGCCCTGCTGACCCGTGTTGCATTCGGCCATCATCAGGCTGACTGGGCCTTGTCCACGAATTTCCAGGCTCAGAGTGCCCTCCAGTTTAACCGTTGCGGTCAAAAGAGCAGCGGCAGCCAGAAGTTGGCCTAGCTGCTTGGCAACGGCAGGTGGATATTCATGGCGATCCAGCACTTCCTGATAGCTTTGTTGCAGGTGGGTAAGTTCCCCCCTGACGGCAGTGGAATCAAAAAGAAAGCGTTGTACCTGGTCCAGTGACCGGGTGGAATCGGGGGAGTTGGTCATTCTGTTTCCTGTCGTTTGAAGCGCTGGATTTGTCTACGGGATTTTTTGTCCGGTCTGTGCTGGGGTGCTTGCAGTACAGCGCCGGAAAGACGGCGCTTTTCAGTTTCTTGGGCGCGCTTTTCCAAGCTTTGTTCGGTTTCCCGATAGAGCTGTTGGGCAACGCTGGCCGGACCTCTTTGGTTGGAGAGGGCCAGAACTTCAATTTCTTTAACATCCCAGCCTTGGGTGATTTTGAGTAGAGCCCCTACTTCAACCAGGCGACTAACTTTGGGGCGCTGGCCATCATATTCAACCTTGCCATTTTCAACAGCGGTTTTGGCTAGGCTGCGGGTTTTAAAAAAGCGCGCTGCCCAGAGCCATTTATCCAGGCGGACTTCCTGGGATTTAGGATCTGCAGTTGTTTTGTTCATTTCAGCGGGCTGCCTTTCCCGGTTTGTTGACCGGTTGAAGTTCTGCAAAGCGGGTGACTGCTGGAAACTCAGTCATTTGGCGTATGGGTAGCTGGCTGTCCGGTTGAGTGATGGTGATCAACTGAGTAATACCAAACTGCCGGGCTGATTCCAGAACCTCTTCATTATCGTCAATAAACAGAGTGCGTGCCGGGTCAAAGGGTTCAATCTGCATTAAGGCCTGCCAGTAACCCTGTTCTTCCTTGGGGATACCGATATCGGCTGAACTGACAATCGCATCCAGATACTGGTCAAGTCCGGTCAGATGGAGTTTGAGCTCTAGGCTTTTGCGATCTGCATTGGTTGCCAGGATGACCCGGGGGTGGGCTTCTTTCAGCCATTGCAAAAAATCCACGGCATCGGCTCTAAAGCCAATCAGATGCTGGATTTCCTTTTTGAGCGTGACTATATCCACGCCCAGTTCCTGCGTCCAGTAATCCAGGCTGTACCAGTTCAGTTGTCCTTTTTCAGCCAGAATTCTGGGGATGAGTTCATCACGGACAGCCTGATGATCCAGTTTGTGTAATTCTGCATAACGGCGTGGCAGATGCTCGAGCCAGAAGTGACTGTCAAAATGCAGATCCAGCAGAGTGCCATCCATATCCAGCAAAACAGTGTCGATTGCGTGCCAGTTGATCATGCCAAGCCTTGTGAGTCGGTGGGATAGAGTTGATAATCATCTAGTATGAATTGTAGCGGAAGTTGACTTTGATCAGAACCCGTTCTCTTTTGGCACCCTCAAGATAAGGAGTGGCACCCATGCCCGTTCGTCCCAGTATTCTGCAGCGTAAGATAGTGGCGCAAACTCGCCTGTTCAAGGTTGAAGAAATGCACCTGGAATTTGCCAATGGTGCCAAGCGCCATTATGAGCGACTGGTCAGCCAGGGGCTGGGAGCCGTCATGGTGGTCGCTGTGAATGACCAAGGAGAAGTGGTGCTGATTCGTGAATATGCGGGTGGCATGCACGACTATGTGTTGGCTCTACCCAAGGGTTTGGTTGAAGTTGGGGAAGACCTGCTGGTTGCAGCCAACCGCGAACTCATGGAAGAAACCGGTTATGGAGCCCGCCAACTGGAGCCTTTAACCCAATTGTCCCTGGCCCCTAACTATATGGGCCATAAGATGCAGGTGGTACTGGCCAGGGATCTTTATCCTTGCAAGCTGGAAGGGGACGAGCCTGAGCCCTTGGAAGTTGAGTTGCATCCTTTGGATAAAATCAGTGACCTGCTCGGTCGTGATGACTTTCATGAAGGCCGGTCCATCGCCGCTTTATTTATTGCTCAGGAAAGGCTGAAGCAGGAAGACTGGTCCGGGAAAGACTGGCAGGAGTTAGGTGGTGCTTGAGGATAAGAATCAACTGATCACTGGCTTAAAAGCAATTTGCAGTCGTGCTGGTGATGCCATTCTTGAGGTCTACCAGCAGCCGGAGCTCTGGCAAACCCAGCAAAAAAGTGATGCCTCGCCCGTCACTGCAGCTGATCTGGCTGCACATCAGATTATTAGCCAAGGCTTGCAGGCCCTAACCCCAGAGCTGCCGCTTCTCTCTGAAGAGGCAGCGGATATCCCTTGGGAAGAAAGGCGTCTTTGGTCTACTTATTGGCTGGCTGATCCTTTGGATGGCACCAAGGAATTTCTGGATCGCAATGATGAGTTCACCGTTAACATCGCTTTGATTGAACAAGGGCAAGCAAGCCTAGGGATTATTTATCAGCCAACCACAGCCTGTTTTTGGTGGGGTGATCGTCAACTGGGCGCTTGGAAACAAACTGCAACCGCTGAACCGGAACGGATACAAGTTAGACCCCTGAAGGGGCAGCAGCTACACCTGCTGACTAGTCATCGCCATGGCCTGGACAAGCTACAACCTGTCTTGACTGCTTTACGCCATCAAAAGCTCCTGCTGGAATCCAGCCCTTTGGGCAGTTCATTAAAGTTTTGCCGGCTGGCTGAAGGTCTTGCTGATTTCTATCCGCGTCTGGGGCCAACAGGTGAGTGGGATACCGCTGCCGCTCAGGCCATTCTGGAAGCGGCGGGTGGCCAACTCTTGAACTGGCAATTAGAACCCCTGACTTACAATCAAAAGCCTGAATTGATCAATCCAGACTTTGTTGCTCTGGCTGATCCCAGCCAGCCTTGGCACCAGTGGCTGAAGGCTTTTACTTAGCCCAGACTTGAAATCCCCTGTTGAGGGCCGCATCAAGGCAAGTAGAGATCAATCTGAGTTGCCATAAGAGGCCCTTGCATGACAGACCAACAGGATTCTTCCCAGGCTCAGGCTGGAGAGCTGGTGATCTCCGGTGAGTACTTGCCGGAACGTATTTACTTACTACCGATTCATAACCGTCCTTTTTTTCCTGCCCAGATTCAGCCTCTGGTGATTCCCCGTAAACGCTGGGAATCCACCCTTGAGCGGGTCAGTGAAACACCCCATCACGTGTTGGGCGTCATCTATGTTGGTGAAACCTCGCCCGAAAAACTGGAGTTGGATCAACTGCCCCAGATAGGTACTGCAGTGCGCGTTCATCGGGCGGATATGGAAGAAAACCGTATTCAGTTTATTGCCCAGGGTTTGAAACGTTTCAAGATAGAGCGCTGGATTTCCCGCAAGCCTCCTTATCTGGTTGAAGTCAGCTACCCCAAAGAGCAAAAGGATACCAGTGATGAAGCCAGGGCTTATGCGCTGTCTTTGATCAATGGCATTAAGGAGCTGCTGCCACTCAACCCCCTTTACGGTGAAGAGCTAAAACACTATCTGAATCGTTTTAGCCCTAATGAGCCAGGCCCATTGGCTGACTTTGCTGCAGCCATTACTTCTGCCAAGGGACGTGAACTGCAAAAGGTACTGGAAACCCTGCCTCTGCTGCCCAGGATGCAAAAGGTTTTACCCTTGTTGCGCAAAGAGGTGGAAGTAGCCCGCTTGCAAGGTGAAATCAGCGAAGAGGTCAACCAGAAAATTCAGGACCGTCAGCGCGAATTCTTTCTACGTGAGCAGCTTAAAGTCATTCAGCGGGAGCTGGGCATCAGCAAGGATGACAAGACCGCCGAAGTGGATGAGTTTCGTGAACGCCTGGAAGGTAAGCAGCTTCCTGAGCCGGTTCAAAAACGCATTGATGAAGAAATGCAGAAGTTTTCGGTGCTGGAATCTGGCTCACCGGAATATGCCGTCACCCGCAATTATTTGGATTGGATCACCTGTCTGCCCTGGGGCATTCGCTCGGATGACAACCTGGACCTGGGCCATGCCCGTCAGGTTTTGGATAGAGACCATGATGGTCTGGAGGATGTCAAAGACCGAATCGTTGAATTTCTGGCTGAAGGCCACTTTAAAGGCGACGTTGGCGGCTCCATCGTGCTCTTGGTGGGCCCGCCCGGTGTCGGTAAAACCTCGATAGGCCGCTCTATAGCTGAAGCCCTGGAGCGCAAATTCTATCGCTTCTCCGTGGGAGGGATGCGGGATGAAGCCGAGATCAAAGGGCATCGTCGTACTTATATCGGTGCTTTGCCGGGCAAGTTGATCCAAGCACTCAAGGAAGCCGAAACCGAAAACCCGGTGATTTTGCTGGATGAAATCGACAAATTGGGAGCCAGCTTTCAAGGCGACCCGGCTTCGGCCCTTTTGGAAGTGCTGGACCCAGAGCAGAATGTCAATTTTCTGGATCACTATCTGGATGTTCGTGTTGATCTGTCCAAGGTGCTCTTTCTGTGTACAGCCAACCAACTGGATACGATTCCCGGACCTCTGCTGGACCGGATGGAAATCATTCGCCTGTCCGGTTATATCACTGAAGAAAAACTGGCCATTGCTAAGCATCACCTTTGGCCACGCTTGTTGAAACGCGCCGGTTTGAAGAAAAAGCAGTTGAATATTACCGATGCGGCCCTAAAGCAGATTATCGAAGGCTATGCCCGAGAAGCCGGGGTCCGCAAACTGGAAAAACAACTGCACCGCATTCTGCGCAAGGCGGCCGTGGAATTGCTCGAAGACCCGGATAAAAAAGAGGTCCGGGTTGGCGTTAAAAACTTGGAAGACTATTTGGGCGCGCCGGTTTTCCGTAGTGAGCAATTGATGAAGGGCGTCGGCGTGGTTACCGGCCTGGCCTGGACTTCTATGGGGGGTGCCACCTTATCGATTGAAGCAAATCAGGTGCATGCCCTGACACGCGGTTTTAAGCTGACCGGTAAGCTGGGCGATGTCATGAAAGAGTCGGCTGAAATTGCCTACAGCTATGTGATGGGGCATTTAAAAAGTTTTGGGGCCAACCCGAAATTTTATAATGAAGCCTTTATTCACCTGCATGTGCCCGAAGGGGCGACACCCAAAGATGGTCCTTCAGCCGGGGTGACCATGGCAACGGCTTTATTGTCTCTGGCTTTGAAGAGAAAACCTGAAAAGGTGGCTATGACGGGTGAATTAAGCCTAACCGGGCAGGTGTTACCTGTGGGAGGGATTCGGGAGAAAGTCATAGCGGCCAGGCGTTCGGGGGTCTCCACCCTGATTCTTCCTGAGGCCAATCGACGGGACTATGATGAATTGCCTGACTACCTGCAGGCTGGCCTGGAGGTTCATTTTGCTCGCCAGTTTAAAGAGGTTGCCAAGGTAGCTTTGAAAATAAATTGACAGGCTTGCAAAGCCAGTTGGCAAGAGTATACTAATTAAGATAATTCTTAATTAGTTGTTTTTCTTCTCGAGGAGGAAGTCAGTCATGAACGTTGATCGTGCGCTCTTGTTGTTTGCTGGAATCATGGTAGGTATCAGTCTACTGTTGACTCACTTTGTTCATCCGGGCTTTGTCTGGTTCACCGCTTTTATTGCTGTCAATATGATTCAGGCCAGTTTTACAGGCTTCTGTCCAGCGGTAATGATCTTCAAAAAACTGGGGATTCAGCCGGGCTCCGCTTTCCGGTAACTAAAGTTTTAACCAGTTAAAGCGGCCTTCTCTCGGGAAGGCCGTTTTTTTATGGGGGTGGTTTAACAAATAAATGACATATTTAAGTGGCAATGACAGCCATTTTTTATAATGCTGTTAGCTTCCAAGATTGGCTGTAGGAGTCAAAACGACTTGTGAGTAAGCAATTGCTTTTCAATAACCAGGCTTATTGTGTGGCCTTGCAGCCCATCTGCAATGCAGAACTGCGTCACCAGGCTGATGAGTTGCTTTATCGTGCCGCATCCAATGAGCAGGCAGCACGAATTGATGATCATCTGATGGCGACTGCCCGGGTGTGCCATACCGCTTTCTACGAATTGGGCTTGGAAAAACTGGTCGGTCAACGGGAATTGTTTTTTATTGCGCCCCGCGAATGGGTCTTACACCCTGAAAACCTGCCGCCGCCGACCGGACAACTGGTTATAGAGGTTCTCGACCCTCAGCCTGATGCTGACCTGCTTGCAGCCCTCAAAAATTTACGTCAGCTGGGTTATCGTGTTGCCCTGGCTGCCTTTGCAATGACCCCCCAAAACCTGGCTTTGCTTGAAGTGGTTGATGTTATCAAGGTGGACTTGCTGAAGCCTTTGGATACCGGGCAACTCGCCGAATTCAAAAGCCGGGGGCTACAGCTGCTGGCACGACGTGTTGAAGACTGGACAATCTTTGAGCGCTGCCGTGAATTGGGATTTGATTATTTTCAGGGATATTTTTACGCGCGGCCTGAAGTTACCCAGGCAGCGACCTTGGAACGCAGTGGCAATCGCAGTGCTCAGATACGTATTCTTGCCGAAATTCAAGCCCCTGAGCCTGACTATCGAGTGCTGGAACCCTTGATTGCCCAAGACCCTCACTTGGCCTTTTTGTTGCTCAAGCTAACCAATTCCCCGCTCTACAGACGGAGATCTGAAGTCACTACCATTCATCAGGCGCTCAATACCCTGGGGCTGGATAGAGTCAAAAGCCTGGTAACCACAGTGATGTTGGCGAATAACGGGGCTGCCAACCGGCTTTCTTTGCCCAAGGCTTTAACGCGTGCAGCCATGTGCGAGCGTTTGGCGGCCAGTGTGAGTGGTGTTGGTGAGCGTCAGGCTTTTATGGCTGGACTCATGTCAATGATGGACCTACTTATGGGCATGCCCATGCAGGACTTGCTGCAAGAGTTGCCTCTTAGTAGTGATTTCAAGGCAGCCCTGGTCTCCAGAGCAGGCCGCCTGGGCCAATTGCTGAGTCTTGTGCAGGCTTTTGAACAAGCAAAAATGTCAGGCAAATCGTCTGAATTGATAGAGCGTCTGAACCGGGTTTGGCTGGAGAGCCAGATTTGGGTGAATCAAATTTTGATGGAAGTTGACTAGGCGAAGGTGAAGCCCTCCGATTAAAAATAACACCTATTGACATCAAGAGGCACTCCTTCTAATGTCCAGTTTAATCGTGTCTTTGAGAAACAAAATGTTAACAAAAGATTTTGAGCTGTTAAAAATTGCGTCAGGGGATCTGGTGGTTGGCCAGCCAACACCCTGGAGCATTTGTGACAGCAAGGGGAGTCTACTGGTTGAAAAGGGCAGCCCCATCGATTCGGAAGACTTTAAAAGGCTTCTAGAACAGGTGGGTTATTTTGCCAAGCAAATCAATCAAGCTCTGGTTCAACCAGTACGCCTGAAGGGTAAGGTTAACCCTTTTGCTGAATTTGATGATCTTTGTGTGCAGCTGGAAGCAATCTTTAAACGCATCGAAGCAGGGCAACATTTTCCTACCGGATTATTGATTAAACGCTTTCATCGGTTCATTGCCAGCCTTCAGGGCCTTGTTCACTATGATGCTGATGCGCTACTCGGCGCCGTCCATTTAACAGAAAGCTTTGAATACCCCATTCAGCATCCAATGCAGATCGCCGTCTTGACCGAGCTGATTTTGGCCCGCTTGAAGGTTGATCAGGAAACACGCTTAAGTGTTCTGGGAGCTGCTTTAACCTGCAACCTGGCCATGAACCCTTTCCAGAAACGCCTGGACCAGCAAAAAGGGCCCTTGCTGCCTGCTCAAAAAGATCTGATCAATCGACACCCGTTGATTAGCGCTGAAATGCTAAGAGTCGCTGGAGTAGATGATGAGCTCTGGTTGGAGTTGGTGACTCAGCATCATGAAAAACTGGATGGCAGTGGCTACCCCTTGGGGCTAAAAGGCAATGCTATTCGGCGTGAAGCCAGAATTCTGGCATTGGGAGATGTCTATTCGGCCATGGTGACACCGCGTGGTTACCGTGGCCCTTTAAAACTGAAAGATTCTCTCAAAGATCTTTTCCAGCAAAGGGGCCGAGCCTTTGATGGCAAGCTCACAGAGCTATTTATCATGGAGTTGGGGCTCTATCCACCTGGCATCTATGTGCGCTTGAGTAATGATGATCTGGCCGTTGTAATCGGGCGTACTGATCACCCCAAATCCCCTATGGTGGCGAGCATTCGACGTTCTGATGGCTATATGTATCCTTCACCTCGAAAAAGAGACTTACGGGAAGGTGAAATAGAAGTTCGCTATGTTTGTGATGCCACGGAAAAGGTTAAAATTAATCCAGCCACCCTGTGGGGAATTGATGCCCTGCGGGTGGAACAGCGTACTGACCTCTCTTCAGTTGACCCTTTTATGCGTGGATTGATCTGAATTATTGCACTGCAACACGTTGCAAAATGTAAAAATGTATTGCGTTGACAGGTTGTTCAGGGTTCAATGCTTCTAAAACATTAAGGCTAGGGAGACCCGCCTGATGAGCAAGCTGTTGAACAATGTTAACCAGCGTACCCAGATGGCCGGTGAAAACCGTCTGGAGCTTTTGCTTTTTCGTTTACAAAATGGCCAGCTTTATGGGATTAATGTCTTCAAGGTAAAGAAGATTATGCCCTGCCCGCCACTGACTCAACTTCCCTACCATCACCCCCATGTTGCGGGTGTAGCCAATACAATGGATGGCTCGCTACCTATTCTTGATTTGCTTAGTGCTATTCAGTCAGGCAAGGTTCAAGACCCTCGCAAACAACAAGTTATCGTTTGTGAATACAACCGTAAGATGCAGGGCTTTCTTGTTGATCGCATCGATAACATCGTCAATATGGAATGGAGTGAGATTCTCCTGCCGCCCAAGGGAATAGGCCATCGCCATTATTTAACCTCCGTGACTCGTCATGAAGGTAAACTGGTGGAAATCATTGATGTTGAAAAGGTTATCTCTGAAGTAACCCCGGCACCTGAAGACTTTAAAACCCAATTTGATGAAGACCTAAGCGAACTGAAAGCTTCCCAGATACCACGTAAGGTGCTGGTCGTTGATGATTCAGTGGTTGCACGCAACCAGATTAAACGCTGTCTTGAAAAAGTAGAGCTGGAAGCTGTGTTGCTGAAAGATGGTCTTCAAGCTTTGGAGCATCTGCAGGCAATGCTGGAAGAAGGGAAGGACCCTTATGAAGAGTATCTGATGATGATCTCAGATATTGAAATGCCGGAAATGGATGGCTATACCCTAACTCGTAACGTTAAACAGGACGCGCGTATGCAGCAGCTATTTATTCTGATGCACTCGTCGCTCTCCGGTGTTTTCAATGAATCCATGGTTCAAAAAGTAGGTGCGGACAGGTTTATTGCCAAATTTGATGCTGACGAGCTGGCGGTTTCGGTACTGGATCACTTTCGTAAACGCTCAACACCGGCTTAAATCTTGGGAACTTGTGACTGACCTCAAAGAAGGCAAGACCTATGGATCCCTCACAAGCAAAAGCCAAGCTTTATAAAGTCGCGAACGCTCAAGAACCACAAATACTGGACACCAGCACCCAGGAGGCCCTGAAATGCCTCCTGAATGAGTTGGATACAGCCCACCAGGCCAGTAAAACCAAAAGTCAGTTCCTGGCTAATATGAGTCATGAAATTCGCACGCCTATGAATGGCATTATTGGCATGCTGGATTTGGTGTTGGCGACGGAGCTGGAAAAAGAACAAAGAGAAAACCTGGATCTGGCTCGGCTTTCTGCTGAGCATCTACTGGAAATTATTAACCACCTGTTGGATCTATCAAAAATTGAAGCGGGTAAGCTCGACTTGCAGCCCAGGGTCTTTGATTTACCCGAAATGCTGGGCCAGACGGTCCGCAGTCTGATCAATAGAGCCAAAGTCAAAGAGCTGCAACTGCAATATGAGATGTCCGCGAACTTGCCTCGCTTTGTCTATGGCGATCCTTCGCGCCTGCGGCAAATGCTGATTAACTTGTTGGGCAATGCCATCAAATTTACTCAAATGGGTGGCGTCTATTTAAAGGTAACTTGTGTTGACCTCCAGCCAACAGAAGCTTTGATAGATCTGGAAGTAACGGATACCGGGATAGGGATGTCTGCTGAGGCTTTGAGGAAAGTGTTTGAACCCTTTGAGCAGGTAGACTCTGAATCAAATCGCCAGTTTGAAGGAACCGGTCTGGGGTTATCGATTGTCAGACAACTGACTGAGATGATGGGTGGCGAGGTTTCTGTTACTAGTCAACTCAACGAGGGCTCCCGCTTTGTCATACGTCTGCGATTACCCCTGCCAGCTTCCTCAGAAGTAAGTCCAGGTGATGAAAAGCCTTTGGAATTTAATGACCTACGGGTTTTGGTCATTGATGATGAGCCAGTCAATCAACGTATGCTGGCTGCGATGTTAAGTCAACTGGGTGTCGAGCAGGAAACAGCCACCTCAGGGCCTGAAGGGTTATTTTTGCTTCGTCATGCCTGTGATGAGCAGAGGCCTTTTGACTTGGTTCTCGTGGATGCCCAGATGCCGGGGCTCAATGGCTTTCAAGTTGCCGAAAGAATCGGCCAGGATCAGCGTTTTGGAAGTATCCCGGTGGTTATTCTGACTACAGCTGCAGAAACTGGTGATGCTCAACGTTGTCGGGCGCTCGGCCTGGCGGGTTATTTAAGTAAACCGATCATTTCCACTGAACTCAAGGCTTTGCTGAGTTATTTGATTGGTCAAAAAGCACAGTCTAACGCAGCAGGGTCCAAAGGAGACCCGACATGCTTTCTTACCGGTTTGAATATTCTTCTGGTCGACGACAATCCGGTTAACCAGAAGGTAGCTTTCAAGCTTTTGGAAAAGTGCCAGCATCAGGTTACACGAGCTGCCGACGGTCATGAGGCTTTGGAGCTTCTGGCTCAACAATCTTATGATTTGGTGCTGATGGACATCATGATGCCGGTGATGGATGGCCTGGAAGCAACCCGACGATGGCGGCAGGAAGAGCAGCAACGTAAATTGCCCATGACACCTATAGTCGCCATGACAGCCAATGCCATGCAGGGTGACCGTGAAAAATGTCTGGCAGAGGGCATGCAAGGTTATATCCCTAAACCAGTTAACCCGCTGTTGCTCTACAGGGAAATTGACCGGGTTATCGCTGAATATCGTCCAGAAACAGTTAAAGAAGCAGTGGTTCCTGGTGAATTTGATGACCTGCTTGATCAGGCAGCGAGTCTTCTTGAAGAAGCTATGGCTGATGAAGAGCCGCCTTTGCAGGAGCCAGCTTCCTCACTTTTTGATTGGCAAAGGGCGGTTGAGGTCTTGGGTGCCGATGAAAGTCTGCTGGTGATGGCTTTGGAGACTTTTATTGATGAATACCCTGAGCATCAGCAAAAACTTGAACAGGCCTGGCAGGAAAAAGACTTACAGTCCCTTAAGCAAGCTGCTCACACTCTCAAAAGCCTGTTGGCCACCTTTGCTGCTGAAGAACCCTGTGCTCTGGCCAGAGAGCTGGAAATCCTAATCAGACAGGGTGCTGACCCTTTCACTTTATCCAAAGTGTATGAAGGGCTACAAAATCAACTGGATGTGCTTTTCTCCCAGCTTCAGAAGCATCAGGAAGAAATGAGAGAGAAAAAGTAAGTTCTGGTTAATTGTTTTATTTTTCATTGATTGAAGTCAATAGCGCATCTGGGCTCCCCCGACTAAAGTGTCGGGTTCAACCTTTAGCACGCCTTGGTCTAATATTGCTGCACTCCAAGGAAGGCGAGTTTTAATCTGGGGAGCGACCTAATGAGAATCAATGAACCGGTTACCGGCGCGGAAGTGCGGGTTTCTGATGATGAGCAGTTGATCACCATCACTGATTTACGGGGCATCATCACTTTTGCCAACGATGCTTTTGTCAAAATTTCAGGCTATGAGCGTAAAGAGTTGGTCGGTCAAAACCATAACCTGATTCGTCATCCAGACATGCCACCTGAAGCCTTCAAAGACTTGTGGGACACCCTGGGTAAGGGGCGTTCCTGGAAAGGGCTGGTTAAGAACCGCTGTAAGAATGGCGATCACTACTGGGTGGATGCCTATGTCACCCCCATTCGTCGTGACGGCAAGATCGTTGAGTACCAGTCAGTACGTATCGCTGCGACTCAAAAAAGCATTTCCCGTGCAGAAAAACTCTATCGGCAGTGGCGGCAAGGCAAAACTCCAGCTCTTATAAAACGGCCAGGTTTGTCGCTGCACATGAAGGTCTTGCTGACAGGCAGTCTTCCAGCCCTAATAGCTGCGGCTATCCTGGCCGGTTTGGGCCAGGGCTGGGTCAGTGGTGCGCTTTTAGTTGCTGGCCTGGTCACTACTGGGCTCCTGGCCAATCAATTGAAAGGCCTTAAACGCCTTAAAACAGCCGCCGAGCGCATCAATGCCAGCCCAGTGATGCAATTTCTTTATACCGGCCGCCAAGATGAACTGGGTGCAATGGATTTTGCACTGCGCACCCGCTCTTCTGAGTTGCGGGCGGTAGTGTCTCGCTTGCACAATAATTCCAGCTATTTAAGACGTAGCAAATCCCGTTCTGATGAAAAATTGCATGAAGCCTTCCATTATTTGGAAGAGCAGGGAGGGCGGGTGACTGAAATACGCTCAGCCATGCAAGAACAAATGCAAAGCCTGGAAAGCGTGATGGCAAGTACCGAAAGAACAGCAGCTGCTGCCAGCCAATCACAATCGGCAACACGCGAGGGCCAAGAACGCATTGCTGAGGTTGCTGAAGCCATTGCAAGCCAATCTGAAGAGTTGGAAGTGGCCAAGAAGCAGGTTGCCAGTCTGGCTGCAAGCAGTGAACAAATAGGTACTGTCATAGATGTGATTACCAATGTTGCTGAGCAAACCAATTTGCTGGCGCTTAATGCGGCCATAGAAGCCGCCAGAGCCGGTGAGGCTGGACGCGGCTTTGCAGTCGTTGCTGATGAAGTCCGAGGTTTGGCACAACGTACTCATGAATCCACCCAGCAGGTGCGTACCATTATCAATCAGCTTCAAGAGGACACCCAGGGGTCTGTTGCAGCTATTGAGAAGGGTGTTCAAGCCTCTCAAAAAACAGTTAATCTGGCTGAAGATATGCGCACTTCTTTGGAAGAGGTTTTGAGTGCTGTGGCCCAGATCAATCAGCTGGCTG
Organism: Marinospirillum celere; assembly: GCF_900112235.1. Lineage (GTDB taxonomy): Bacteria > Pseudomonadota > Gammaproteobacteria > Pseudomonadales > Halomonadaceae > Marinospirillum > Marinospirillum celere. Next base: position 154,049 of record NZ_FOLH01000002.1, read on the forward strand.
TTGAAGTGTCAGATATGACTCACCAGCAGTCAGCCTTGAGCGAACAAACCAGGCGTCAAGTTGGTGAGCTGGCTGAATTGGCTGAGAAATCAGTGACCGCTGGGGAAGCTGCCCGACATGAATCCGACAAACTGGATAACCAGGTTGCTAATCTGCATCTGTTGGCCAGCAATTTTATTGACAGCCTGAATAATCAGCGTCAGCAGTAACGAATTTTTGTAATCTGGAAAAACGCCTTGCCGTCAGGGGTGGGTAGTTCTATCTCATCATCCAAGTGCTTGCCGAGTAGCAGCAGGGCTCTGGGGGCATCAATGCTCATCAGACCCTGGCTGGCATCGGCCTCATCCGGACCGACCAGTCGCCAGATTTCTTCCTGGCCTTCTTCATCCTCTAGAGTAACCCAGGCACCAAAGTAAACACGGCTTTGATCGGCCGGTAATTGGTCCACAACTTTAAGTTCATCCAAGCGCTTATCCAAATAGGCAATTCTTGATAAAGTGCGATTCAGTTCGCGTTTATTGTAGGTATAATCCGCGTTTTCACTTCGATCACCATTGGCGGCTGCCTCTTGTACCTTGGCTGCCAGTTCTGGATGCCGAACCCGCCATAAAAAATCCCTGGTTGAGCGCAATTTTTGATAGCCTTGCAAAGTAATCAGATTGGTTTTTGACTCGGCTCGGGGATCCTTGGCAGGATCACGCCAGCGTTGGGTGTAGCGACCTTGCATACTTGGCTCCGGCAGGTTGGAAAAATCAATAGCCGTATAATTTACCATCAGGAGTTGTGAATGACAGTAGATTCCTGGCAACCAGAGGATTATCAGCTGGTTGAAAACAAGCCTGTCTACCAGGGCTTTTTCAGTATGCACAAGTTGCGTTTGAAGCATCAGCGTTTTGCTGGTGACTGGACGCCAGTGATGAGTCGTGAACTCCTCTATCGAGGACAGGCAGTTGGTGTTTTGGCTTATGATCCGCGACTTGACCAAGTGGTCATGGTAGAACAATTCAGGGTGGGTGCCTTGCAAAATCCCCAGGGTCCCTGGTTGATCGAACTGATTGCCGGTTTGGTTGAAACCGGTGAGCGTCCAGAAGAAGTTGCCAAGCGAGAGGCTTTTGAAGAGGCCGGTTTGGAGATCCAGGCGCTGGAACAACTCTTTACCTACTTTTCCAGCCCTGGCGGAACTGACGAAGAGGTTATTCTTTTTTTGGGTATAGTGGATGCCAGTAATGCCGGGGGTGTACATGGTTTGGAAGATGAAAATGAAGATATTCTGGTTAGAGTGATGACACGTGAAGAGGCTTTTGCGGAAGCCTGCCGTGGACGGGCGGCCAATTCCATGAGTCTGATCGGCCTGCAATGGTTACAGGCCAACTTTCAACGCCTGCAACAGGAGTATCCCCGATGAGGCGATATGTGGCTGAGCTTCAGCGTCTGCAAAGAGATGCTGCGGCCAACTATTTGCTGTTGCAGCGCCTTTGGCCTGGGCAAACTCAGGAGCAGGTGGTGCTGGGTTTACGCTCAGCAGGACGTGACCTGGGTTCGATGAGTCTTCGGCAGTTGGAAAAAAGCCGCTGGACAGAGCTTCTTGAGCTGCGTCTGGATATTGGTAACAGCCACCCACATCTCTACCCGGCCGTGATGCAAATACGCAGCTATCATGATGTGCGTTTGACGGAAGTGATTGCTTTTCAGCAGCGCCAAGCCAGAGAAGGGCGTTATGCCTATCCCAATGACGCCATGTTCCACCCCGATGAGAAGGTCCAGGTTAATGACTTCTTGCGGGAATTGCTGCGCTTTGCGCTCGACAAGGGCTATAGTTTGGCAGTGGAGATCGACAATGGCTGAAAAGCTGCGTGTTATTCAACTGACTGATCTACATTTATTGGCCGAGCCTGGTGCCCTTTTCAAAGGCGTGGATACTCGCAAGCGTTTTCTGCAGGCTCTGGAAAAAGTCCAGGAGCTAAAGGCTGATCTGCTTCTGCTAACCGGTGACCTGGCCCAGGATGAAGCTGCAGCCACCTATGCTTGGCTAGCCACAGAGTTAAATAAGAGTGCCTTGCCCTGGTTCTGGTTGCCTGGCAATCATGATGACCCTGAATTGATGGCACCCTGGGCAGCCCCTGTTTTTGAATTTCAGCAGCAGGGTTGGCAGTTTTTGGGCTTGAATACCCGTCAACCGGGTTCGGCTTCAGGACGCTTGGGCACTCAGGAGTTGGAGCGTTTGCAAGTGGCCCTTGAGCAACAACAACCTTTATTGATAGCCATGCATCATCACCCTCTGGCTGTGCGTAGTGCCTGGATGGATGCTTTGGCCCTGGAGCAAAATGAAGATTTTTGGCAAAGGGTCGAAAAAGCCACCTGCCCACCTGTGATTATCTGCGGTCATGTTCACCAGGAACAAAGCTGGGAACACCGGGGTGCGCAGGTTTTTTCCACGCCAGCCACGGCGGTGCAGTTTGCGCCCCAAAAAGATGAGTTTCAGTTGGATCTACAGACTCCCGCTGGCTTACGCTGGTTGGACTTACAAGCCAATGGCGATTGGAATACTGAAGTGGTTCATTTTCCATAAACAGGCTTTACCCACAAATCGGGTGGACAGGCATGTGGATAACTTCAGTAAAAGTGGATCAACCTAAAGTCCTTCGGGCGGCTGGCCGCTCTGGCCAATAAATAACCAATCACTTGAGATGCTGTTGGATGAGTCATCATAAAAAAAAATCCCGGACGTTCTGGCTGGAAGGCTGTCACCTTATTGGTGCTCGGGAAAAAATCTGGTTTCCAGAGCACCAATTGGAAGTTCGTGCCAAGGTGGATACCGGAGCCAAAACCTCCAGTTTGCATGCGCAAGAGATCACCCCGCTGATGCGTAAAGATCAGCTTTGGGTGAGTTTTGTTACCTGTAACCAACTGGAAGACAAAGACGAGCCGATGACTCTGGTTTTGCCAGTCTATGACCGTCGCCCAGTACGCAGTTCCAACGGCGATGAAAGTACCCGCTATGTAGTGCGCCTGTGGATGCAACTGGGGCCAGTTCGCCAGAAAATTCAGCTCACTCTGGCCGATCGTTCGCGGATGAAATACCCTATGCTGCTTGGCCGTACAGCGATGGAAGAACATTTTGTAGTTGCTCCTGGTGCCAGCTATCTGCTCAGCCAGTCCTGAACTTTTTGGTAGGATCTCTATGCATTTTGCCCTCTTGTCTCGTAGTGCCTCTCTTTATTCCACACGCCGTCTGCTGGAAGCAGCTGAAGAGCGTGGGCATACAGCCAGGGTTATCGATACCCTGCGGTGCTATATGAATATTGCCTCCCATAAGCCCACTATTCACTACAAGGGTGAAGACCTGGAGCACTTTGATGCCGTGATTCCTCGCATCGGTGCTTCCATCACCTTTTATGGGGCAGCTGTTGTCCGTCAGTTTGAAATGATGGGTGTCTATACACTCAATGAGTCCGTAGCCATTACCCGCTCAAGAGACAAGCTGCGCTCCCTACAGCTGCTGTCACGCAAAGGGATAGGCCTGCCTGTCACTGGTTTTGCCCACTCACCTGATGATATTCCTGATTTGATCCGCATGGTCGGTGGTGCTCCTCTGGTAATTAAGCTATTGGAAGGCACTCAGGGCATAGGAGTGGTTTTGGCAGAAACAGAAAAGGCTGCGGAAAGTGTGATCCAGGCTTTTATGGGTTTGAAAGCCAACATCATGGTTCAGGAGTACATCAAGGAAGCCGGAGGGGCTGATATTCGCTGCTTTGTTATTGGTGACAAGGTGGTTGCGGCGATGAAGCGCCAGGCCGCCCCCGGGGAGTTTCGTTCCAACCTGCATCGTGGTGGTCAGGCCGAGCTGATCAAAATCACCCCTGAAGAACGCTCGACAGCAATCCGTGCGGCCAAAGCCATGGGTTTGCGGGTTTGCGGTGTTGATCTACTGCGCTCCAATCATGGCGCTGTGGTGATGGAAGTCAATTCCTCTCCGGGTTTGGAAGGTATCGAAAGGGCGACAGGAAAAGATGTTGCCGGCCTGATTATTGACTATATTGCTAAAAACGCTGCACCTAACAAAAACAGAACCCAAGGGCGGGGTTAATTATCAGGAGATCGAATGAGTTTATTTCAGCAGTCCTCTGAAGCAGAGCATCCAGATGGATTGAAAGCCCTATCGGTACTCTATGTTGAAGACAATGAGGACGTTAGAGCCCAACTGCTACAGTTTTTGGAAAGACGTTTTGGCCAAGTGCTTCTGGCTAAAGATGGTGCTGAAGGCTTGCATCTGTATACCCGCCAAAACCCCCGGCCTGACCTGGTGATCAGTGATATCCGCATGCCCAAAATGGATGGTCTGGCGATGGCTGAACATCTGCGTGAAATGAATCCTGACCAGCCCATCATCATGACCACAGCTCATGAGGAAACAGAATATCTTCTTAGAGCCATTGATCTGGGCGTTGACAAGTTTATTCTCAAGCCAGTGAATACCCGCCAGTTGAACCAAACCCTGCTGCGCCTTGCCAATCAATTGCATGCCCGTAAGGAACTGGATAAAGCTCGTAAAGCCTTGCAAGAGAGTGAAGAGCGTTATCGCACCCTGTTTTGGACCGCCATGGATGCCTTTTGTATTTTTGATTGGGACAGCCTGGAAATCCAAGAAATCAACCGCCAACACCAAGTGCTTTTTGGTTATTCCTATCGTGAGTTACAAGGTTGCAGTCTGGTAGAGCTTTTTGCCGATCAGCAATTTGCCAAAGTAAGAGATTTGATTGACCAAACAGAGCGTCAGCGGGAAGTCTTCTTGGTCAATGTTCAGAATTCAAGTGAGGAAATTTTTCCGGCGGAAATGCTGGTTGCCCGCTTTAAAAGCGGCCACCGGGATTTGGGTTTGATGACCAGTCGGGATGCCAGCGACCGCTTGGCAAGCATGAAAGAACAGGAAGCTTTGGTGGAAGTCTTGGAAATGACGATTGAAGCTCTGGGAGAACTGACTCGCCCATCGGAAAGTGAAAGCTAACAAAAACTCCTGTATCAGTAACGATAAAATACCTGTACACAGGTTGTACATTTTTTTATTTCTGCTACCTTAGGTTTAAACACCCTAGGTCAGCAGGCTGGTTTTTGTTACCTTAGAATAAAATTGTATTTAAATAGCAGGATTAAACTTAAGTTTTTGGCTGATGGAGAGATCAACCTATGGCGCTTGTACCGTAACACTAAGGGTTCAGCGGACCAATCAACGACAGCTGCTACTCCAGCTTCCGCACCTGCCACCAACCCCCGTCAAAATGATGAAGCCATGAAAGCCCGTCGACGAGCCAGAACCCTGGCCCGTAAACAACAATTGGCTGAGCGTATTGCCAGTGCCGTAACCGAATTGCACTCTGGAGCTGCAAGCAGCCACCACGCAGATAGCTTCAGGTGCTGAACAGGCTTCCGGCGCTGCTCAAGAAACCCAGCAGGTGGTTCGCCAAGTCAATGACGCCATAGAAACGCAAACAGAATCCACCCAGGAGGCCAGCAAGCGTCTCCAGAGGATGCATAAGCGTGTCGGTGAAGTTGGCGATAAGGTTGAAGCCATGATTGACTCCATCCGCCAATCCATTGATCGCCAAGGACGGGCAGTAGACGCCGCCGAATTACTGGCTAAGCGTTCCGATGAAATCGGCGATATCGTTGAAGCTGTCATTCATATTGCTGATCAAACCAACCTGCTGGCCTTGAATGCGGCGATAGAAGCAGCCAGTGCTGGTCAGCATGGCCGGGGCTTTGCAGTGGTTGCCGATGAAGTTCGTGCTTTGGCAGAAACCTCGCAGGAATCAGCCAGTAAAATTCAAGAGGTCGTGGAAGGTATACAAACCAAGGTTAAACAACTGGTTGAAGAAACCAACCGCTCAGCTGAATCCAGCCGTGAAGACATGAAAATTGCTGATAAGGTGGTCGATCAATTGGGGGAAGTCAGAACCTCCATGGACTCGATGGTTAACCAGGGCGAAGAGATTGCCCGGGCTGTTTCTGAAGCGGTTAAGGGTGTTCGTCTGCTCAGCCAGGAAGGGGAAACCATTGCTGCAGCAGCTGAAGAGCAGGCTTCAGCCTGTAACCAGGCCATACGCATGGTCGAGCAGCAAAATCAGGCCCTGGTACAAGCCAAGGATTCCACCCAGGCTTTGGCTGAACTGACCGAAGATCTGCGCGTGAATAGTGAGGCGGATAAAAGCGGTGAAGAAGTGGCTGCGGCTACTGAAGATCTGGCCGCTGCAATTGAAGAAGTTAATCGAGCAGCCAATGAAGTGGCCACGGCCATCGAACAAATCAACCGGGGTGCCAAGCAGCAAAGTCAGGCTTCCGGTAAAGCCGCTTCGGCCGTCAGGCAGTTATCTGCAGCGGCCAGCCAGTCGGCTGAGCTGGTGCGTGGCATTCAGGAAACAGGCCACAAGGCCATGGAACTGGTAAAAACTAACCGTGAGCAGGTGGAATCCCTGTCACAGAGTGTCCAGGAAAGTGTTAAAGAAGTTCGTCGTGCCCGCGAGCAAATTCGTGAGTTGGACTTACTCCTGCGCCAAATTAACAAGGTCATGAACACTATCGACAAGGTTAATATCCAGACCAGTATGCTGGCAGTCAACGGGGGTATAGAGGCTGCTCGTGCGGGTGAGCATGGCAAGGGCTTTGTCGTGGTTGCCACTGACATACGCAACCTATCCTATGATGCCAATGAAAATGCTGAGCGTATTCTGGAAGTGATTGAATCGGCACAGGATGATATTGCCAATGTCCGTCACATCATGGATGACATTAGCGATGCTGCGGTTATGGATGCCGAGAAAAACGCCAGTACAGCCAAGGAGTTGGAAGGTGTTGAAGACGCCATGAGTCAAGTTCTGGCAGGTAATGATGAAATTGCTGCCGCCTCTGAACAAATCAGTGTTTCTGTCGATGAAGCCACCAAGGGTATCGAACAGATTGCCGGTGCAGCTGAAGAGGCGGATCAGGCGACCAGTGAAGCCGCTGCCGCTTCTCGCCAGCAGGCAACCAGTACCGAGCAGTTGGCAAAAGCAACCGAAGAAATCGCGTCTTTGGCTGATGAGCTGCAGACACTCGAATAAGCTGAGGAGGGGTTATGACGACCAGTCTTCAGCAGGAAGAGGTCCAGGTAGCCGGACACGCTGACCAACAGCTGCAATGCCTTTGCTTTGTGCTCGGCAAAGAGCAGTTCGCCCTGCCGATGAGTGCCGTTAAAGAGCTGATTCGTGTGCCCGAATTGATTCGTGTGCCCTTGGCCGGTGCCCATCTGCTGGGGGTTACCAATCTACGTGGCCAGGTGCTGCCTCTGGTCAATCTGGCCAGTTTGCTAGGCCGCGAAACCAGTCCCAAAACAGCTGCAGCCCGAATATTGGTTCTTAAGGGTGAACAGCCCCTGGGGCTCTGGGTTGATGAAGTCGAAGCGGTTGAAAACTTTCCTCAATCGCGTCTGGATACCAGCGATTCACTACAGCGTGAAGATAGTCGCCGCTACTTGGCTGGCCTTTTACGCCCTGATCCCCAGCAGCCGCAGCAGGGTATACGCCGGCTACTTGACGCCCAGGCACTCCAAGAAGCCAGTGGCCTCCACCCGGACTATCAAAAGCAAACGGCCTCCTCAGGCAAAGTGGGTGATCAAGCCCAGCTTGCCAGTCAGGAAAAGACGGACAAACAGCAGCTGATCATAGGTTTTGAACTGGGCAACCAGGATTTTGCCCTGCCCATTCAGCAGGTTAAGGAGGTCGTTCGTCTGCCTGATGAATTGGAACCTGTAACCGGCTTGCCTGGTTATCTGGTTGGTGTTTTGCCCTTGCGTCAGCTTTTGATTCCGCTGGTTAGTCTGCATCGGCTGTATCAATTACCCGAAGACCAGGTGCCTGCATCCCAACAGCGTGTTTTGGTGGTTCCTCTGGGAGATCGCAGTGGCAAGCATTTTGTGGGTTTGATTGTGGATGCGATTACCCAGGTTGCCAGCCTTCCCGAAAAGGCCTTTCAGCCTGTTCCTGAACTGCTAGCCGGCCTGCCGGGTTTTCAGGATGTTAATGCGATGGCTCGCCTGGCTGACAATCAACGCCTGTTAGCCCTGCTGGATACCCGCAAGCTCTTGGCTGACCAACAGTTTCAACAGGCCGCTGAAGCGGTCGAGCAGGAGACAGCAAATATGAATCAAACAACCACAGAAGAAGAAAGGCAACTGGTGGTCTTTTCCCTGGAAGATGAAGAATATGGTGTTGCCATCGAAGCCGCTAAGGAAATTCTGCGTGTCCCTGAACAACTAACTCGAGTGCCCAAGGCACCCTCTTTTATTGAAGGTATTATCAATCTGCGTGGCAGTGTTTTACCAGTCATGGACCTGCGCCGTCGTTTTGATTTGCCTTTAAAAGAAAGAGACTATCGTCAGAGAATCATTGTCTTGAACCTGGATGGTCAGAGAACGGGCTTTATTGTGGATAGTGTTAAAGAAGTTCTGAAGATTCGTACCAAACAAATTGAAGCAGCCCCTCCCTTGTCGCCTGAACAGATGCAACTAATTAGCCAAATGGCCAATATTACCGACCAGCAGCGCATTATCCTGCTGTTGGATGTGGCCCGTTTGATTAGCGACCAGGAAGCCAGGCAATTGGCCGAAGGCCTGAGTTCAGTCGAGGACAGCCCAACGGAAGAAGGAAGCCTCCAAGTATGATTTCCGTACTGGTAGTCGATGACTCGGCCATGATGCGCCGTTATTTAACGCGTATTTTTGAAGAGGCGGGTGATTTTCAGGTACGCACCGCACGTAACGGCGAAGTTGCTTTGGAGTTGCTGGCTGAGGAAACACCCGATGTGGTGACTCTGGACATCAATATGCCCGCTATGGATGGTTTGACTTGCCTAAGCCATATCATGACTCAAAAGCCCTGTCCGGTGGTTATGGTTTCCTCGCTGACTGAAAAGGGTGCTCTCTCAACTTTGGAAGCCCTGGAACTGGGTGCAGTGGATTATATTGCCAAGCCGGGGGGAACGGTTTCGCACAATATGCAGACCATTGCTGAAGAGCTGCTGGCAAAAGTTCGTGCTGCAGCCAGCTCTCGTCCAAGAACCCGTCAGTGCCCAGTCGCTGCACAATTTGAAGAGCAGCCACCTGTCATCCAAGAAGCTTCAACAGAGGAAGCAGAAGGCCTGGTACTGGTTGGTGTTTCCACGGGTGGCCCCAGTGCTTTGGAAAGCTTGTTGAGTGGCTTGTCCAGCCAGCAGTCCTGGCCCCTGGTTATTGCCCAGCATATGCCGGCAACCTTTACTGGAGTCCTCGCCAAACGCCTGGATGGCCTCTGTGCGCTGCCCGTTAGGGAGGTCAATAAACCCACACCACTGCTGGCCGGGCATGTCTATATGGCTCAGGGTGACAAGGATATAGAAATAAGACGTCGTGCTGGACGCCTGATGGCTGTGCCCTGCCCACAAGACGCCAAACGTCCCTGGCATCCCAGTGCTGAACGTATGGTGGAGTCGGCAATGGAAGTTCTGGATGCCAAGCAACTGGTCGGTCTGTTATTGACCGGAATGGGTGATGATGGGGCTCAGGCAATGTATCAGTTGAACCAAGCAGGAGGACGCACTCTGGCTGAAAGTGAAGACTCTTGCGTGGTTTATGGTATGCCGCGTGCTTTGGTTGAGCTGGGTGGTGCGGATGAGGTTCTACCTGTTGAAGACATGCCTGCCCAGCTTAAGCGCTGGCTTCCAGCAACGACTCACTAGGACAGGAGTAAGGTGCATGTTAATTCGTAACCCTAAAGCTGAAGCGCAGCAAAAAACAGCAGCGACAACCGAAGAGTTGGTTCAGCAACTCGCTGAGCAGCTGCAAGAAGGTAGTGCTGAAGACTGCATCCACCTCTTGTCTTCTAACCCGAGTCTGCCCGCTGATCTGCGCAAAAGCATGCTGAAGCGAATGGTTGCCGAAAGCGATGTTCGTTTACAGCAGGTGTTTATGAATCACCTTTTGCCGGGGCTGACAGCAAAAGAGTTACATCTGTTGCTCGACCAACTGAATAACGATGATGCCGGCCTGCGCAGTCAAATTATTGATGGGCTGAGCCAGGTGAGTGAGGATCAACAGCGGGAATTACTCTTTCCTGAGTTGAAAAAACGCTTGGAAGAAGGGGACAGGGATACCCGCATTTTAACCCTTAACCTGATTACCTGGCTGGAAAACCCTAAATTCTTACCAGTGGTACTCAAGCTGCTCAGCCAGGAAGAAGATATCAATGTTTGTATGACAGCTCTGGATGCTCTGCCATCGCTGAAGGCCGATCCTGAGCTACCTTTGCTTGATGAAATTGCAGAAAAATTCAGTGATGAGCCCTACGCCAGCTTTGCCCTTGCCAATATTCGCAAGGAACTGGCTGCTCAGAAAAATCAGGATGCATCCGGCAAGGAGTTCCTGAGTGGAAATAACTAAAGAGGATTTTCTGAGGTTTCGTGATTACTTTTATCGCAAAACCGGCATCTATTTTGAAGAAAGTAAACGCTACTTCGTTGATAAACGGCTCGAAGAACGGGCCAAAATCAAGGGGTGCGCAGACTTTCGTAGTTATTTCAACCTGTTGAGATTTGATCGCACCGACGAGTTACAGGCGGTCATTAATCTGATGACAGTGAACGAAACCTACTTTTTTAGAGAGTCCTATCAGTTGGACTGCCTAGTCAACAGCATGATGAATGAAGTGGCCTGGCAAAAACGTCCGGGTCAGCGCATACGTATTTGGTCTTTGCCTTGCTCCACAGGAGAAGAGCCTTACTCCATCGCCTTGAGTTTATTGGAACGTTGGAAAGGCCTGGCGGACTGGGACGTAGAAATTCTGGCTTCGGATATCGATACTCAGGTTTTAAACCGGTCACGCGAGGGTATTTATGACAAGCGATCCTTGCAACATGTCCCGGAACAGTGGCTTAAAAAATATTTTCGCCCGGTAGCTGGCGGTTCTTCTTCACGCTATCAACTGATTGAAGATATACGCGAAAGTGTTGGCTTTTCAAGAGTCAACCTTTATTCAGCTTCAGAAGTGGCTGCTTTGGGCAAGATGGATGTTGTTTTTTGTCGCAACCTATTGATTTATTTTGATGATTTATCCAGGCGTCAAGCTGCAGAAAGACTTTTTGATGCCCTCAATCCAGGCGGCTTTATTTGTCTGGGGCATTCTGAATCCATGAGCCGCATTTCGCCCCTTTTCAAGGTACGCAAGTTTCCTGATGCCCTGGTGTATCAGAAGTAGCCAGAGCCAAGAGGAGTCAAGTATGAAAATTTTGGTCGTTGATGATGCTCAGACCGTAAGAGGCTACCACCGACAACTGCTGGAGCAAGCAGGTTTTGAAGTCGATGAAGCAGCCAATGGCCTGGAAGCCGTTGAAAAGGTGTTTCAAAAACCTAAAGACTATCTAGCTCTACTGGTTGATATCAACATGCCTCAGATGGATGGCTATACCCTGGTTCGTGAAGTGAGAAGCAACCCTGAAACCCAGGCCATGATTATGATTATGATTTCTACCGAATCGGAAATACACGACCGGGAAATGGCCTACAAAGCGGGTGCCAATGGCTATCTTGTTAAGCCGGTCAAAGGTGATTTGTTGGCTCGTCAGCTCAAGCTGGTGACTGGGCGTACTGAGGAGGCTAACCATGGATGATTTGCTCAAGTTTTTTGTTGAAGAAGCCAATGAGCTGGTACAAAAAGCCGGGCAGGCGCTTTTGGTTCTGGAAAAAAATCCTGAAGATCCTGATGCCTTGACAGAAGTTTTTCGCCAGGTACATACCCTGAAAGGCTCGGGTGGAGTACTGGAGCTGCATGCTTTGGTTAAGGTGGTACATGTTGCCGAAGAACTGCTGGAAATAGCCAAAGAAGGTGAAACCCGGCTGGATGCTGGCAGTATTGATATTCTGCTGGAAGCCATGGACCAGATCAGTGCCTGGGTGGATGCTTTGGATACTCAGGGTACTTTGCCAGGAGATGCTGACCAAAAGGCTGATCAACTAGCGGGTGAACTGAGCCAAGTGCTTGCAGCTCACAAGGGCAGCCCAGTGGAGGCAACAGCGACCAGCCAGGAAACAACGGAAGCAACCCAGCCTGAAGAAGAACCTGCAGCAGCCACGGGTGAGGGCATCAACTGGGGTGTGTTTGAAGATCCTGTTGAAGATAGAGTTGCCCCCCAGTGGCTGGTTAATCTGGATGAAGCAGCCAGGCTGGAAGCTTTTCGTTTGGCTCAGGCCGGCGAAACCCTTTGGGTGTTGACCTATACACCGGATGAAGGTTGTTTTTATCAGGGCGATGATCCACTGCTTAATTTACGTCAGGCTCCCGGTCTGCTCGGTTTGGCGTTAACCCAATGGCCTGCAACGACAGAACCTGAATCAGCGGATGTTTATCAATGCGAACTTCAGTTGGGCGCTTTGATTCAAACCAGTGAAGCAGAAGTCGCCGAGCATTTTCAGTATATTCCTGAGCAAATTGATTATCAGCCGCTGGTCAAGGAAGAGCTTATTCAGCCACAGGGTGAGCCCTTGGGCATGGAATTAGACTCAGCCATGCTGGAGGATATGCGCCACTTCTGGGAAAACCGCCAGCAGGATCAGCTGCTTGAGCGCCTGGATATTCAACTGGAACTACTCAACCCGACAAGTCGGGAAGCCAGCTTGCTGCGTTGGCTTAAAGAAATTGTTCAACTGACGCCAGATGATGCCCTGATTTTTGAAACCCTGGTTGAGGCTTTGGAAAATCCCGATGACCTCCTGGTCGACAATCAAATTGACTGGTCTTCACGCTTGGCTGTCTTTACACCACAACCCCTTGAAGCTTCAACTCAGCCTGCTTTTCAAGAGCACTCAATTCCAGAGCAAGAAGCTGAATCTGAGTCTGAAACTGCTTCAGAAGTAGCCAACCAACCTCCGTCTATTGAGTCTGCACCTGTTCTTCAGCTCACTGAAGGCAGTTTGGAAACCCAACTGATCGAAGAGCAGCTACGCTTGCTGGCTAGCTGCCAGGAAGCCCAGCTACAGGCTGGCGCCCTGGCTTCGGTCAGGCACTTGTTGGCTAATCTGGCTCAAGCCTGCCAAGCCAGTCTGCCTCCTGCGGTTGTAGAAGCCAAAGACACCCAGGCAATGCAGCAGGCGCTGAAAGCCTGGGTTATTCAGGATGAAGCTCCAGCTGCGCAGCCTCAAGAAAGGGTGACTGATCAGCCCAAAACAACAGTCCCAACTCCTGCCAAATCAGCTACTGCGCCTGCATCGTCAGCACGTGACAGTAAAGCAGCAGCCCCCATGATACGTTCCTATAAGGTTGATCATGAGCAGGTCGAGCAACTGGGTGATCTGGTTGGTGAGCTGGTGGTTGCCAAGAATACCCTGCCTTTTTTGGCGCAGCGGGCAGAACAGATTTATGGTCAGCGCCGCATTGCCCGGGAAATTCGTGAACAGTTCAATGTTATTAACCGGATTACCCGCGCCCTGCAAGATGCCATGATGCAGGTACAAATGCTGCCTGTTTCTCATGTCTTCCAGCGTTTTCCTCGGTTGGTTAGGGACTTGTCCCGCAAACTGGGCAAACCTCTGGAGCTGGAGGTCAAGGGTGAGGATACTGAAGCGGAAAAGCATGTTATTGAAAACCTGTCAGATCCCTTGATTCACCTGATGCGCAATAGTATTGATCATGGCATCGAAATGCCTGAAGAGCGTGCTGCTGCGGGTAAGCCGGAAACCGGTAAGATTTGGTTGTCAGCCTGGCAGGAAAATGAATGGGTGGTGATTGAAGTGGCCGATGATGGTAAGGGGATCGACCCCGAAGCCATGCGCCTCAAAGCCTACGAGAAAGGCCTGGTTGATGAGCGCCGAATCAAAGAAATGACGGATCAGGAAGCTCAGGAATTAATTTTTGCGGCTGGGTTTTCAACCAAAGATGAGGCCACCGATCTTTCTGGTCGTGGTATAGGCATGGACGTGGTTCGAACCACGATTGAAAAGGCCGGAGGGCGTCTGGAACTGGATAGCCGCCTGGGTGAAGGAACTCGAACCCGAATGAAACTGCCTCTGTCCATGTCGATTAGTCAGGTGATGCAGATCTGGATTGATGGCCAGCGCTATGGTGTGCCCATGGATCAGGTCGCTGAAACGGTTCGCCTGCCCAAGGATCGCTTGCACCAGTTCAAAGACCGGGAAACGGTGATGCTCCGTGAACAGGTGTTGCCTGTCTGTCGTTCACGCCAACTGCTGGCATTGGAAGAACCTGAAGACCAGCAGCAGGTTGCTCTGTTGATTGTGCGTCTGCGCGGTGAGCTGGTGGCTTTGATGGTGGATGATTTTAGTGAAGGTGTGGAAGTAATTCTCAAGCCTATGGAAGGCGCTTTGGAAAGCCTGGGTGTCTATCAGGGGACAGCGCTCCTCGGTGATGGCAGTGTTCTTTTGGTTCTGGATCTTCCCAACCTGCTTTAGGAGGCTGATTGACTATGAGTTATACACTTGAAAGTAACTGCCTGAAGCTGGAAGCCATCTGCGGCGTTGAAGAGGCAGAGGAAATACACGAGAAGCTCTTGGAAGACCCCGAGCTCCACCTGGATCTCAGTGCTTGTGAGCATTTGCATGCGGCCGTATTTCAAGCCTTGTTACGCCAGCCAAGACCGATTAAACGGGCAGCAACAGATTCTTTTATTAAACGTTGGCTACAACCGCAACTGGAAAAAGCCCTCGCTGAAGCGAATAGGGATTGATGGATGCTTGAGCAACTTGCCTATCCGGTACTGGCCATCAGCAATCGCAAGGGTGGCACCGGTAAAACGACAACGGCAGTTAACCTGGCTGTTGAATTTGCAGCGCGTCAGTTTCGCGTGCTTCTGGTGGATACTGATTCCCAGGGTCACTGTGCCTTAGGGTTGGGTATACGCTGGCGTTCAGGAATGCCGAGTGTCCATGATCTTTTTAAGGATCAGCCCCCGGAATGGTCAGAATGCGTTTTGAAAACTCAGGTGCCAGGCCTGGATCTGATTCCAGCCAATACCCGTTTTGAAGGTCTCTGGGGCAGTGAAGACACAGGCATTCTGAAACGATCTCTAGAGGAAGCGCGTAGCTACTATGATTTGATTCTGCTGGATACGCCGCCTTCAGTAGATCTGGTACTCATTAACGCCCTGACTGCGGCCAGTGGCGTACTGATTCCAGCGGTTCCGCATCATCTGGGGGCTGAAGGTGTCCGTCAATTGACACAGTTGTTTTATCGGGTCGCCAGCCGGGATAATCCAGGACTCAAACTTTTAGGTATCGTCCCTGTGATGGCTGACCCCCAGGTGCCCGGACACCAGGCTGTGGTACGTGAACTCCAGCAGGCCTTTGGGCCGGGCCGCATGCTCAGAGGCATTCGACGAGATCAGCGTTTGGCTGAAGCTTTTGCAGCCGGGCAGGCAATTAGAGACTATGCTCCTCGTTCACGGGGTGCGATGGATTATTTTCTGCTAACTGAGCAGCTTTTAAAAATTTAAGTGGTTTAATCTACCTTGTAAAGGAAAAGGCGATGAAAACAGTACTGCTGGTTGATGATTCACCAACAATTCTGATGAGTGTTAAGGGCGTGTTGCAGCGTAATGGCTTAAACGTGGAAACCGCGAAAACAGGTGAAGAAGCCCTGGATAAGATCAAGGGTGGGGTCAAACCCGATTTGATGATTACCGATTTGAATATGCCGGGAATCAATGGCATCGAATTGATTCAAAAAGCCCGTCAAGGCGGTTTAAAATTCACCCCCATGCTGGTCTTGACCACTGAGTCTCAAGAATCCAAACGTCAGGAGGCTCGGGCAGCGGGAGCAACAGGTTGGCTGGTCAAACCCGTGCAAGGTGATCAGTTGATGCAAGTGATCAAGAAGGTTTTACCCGGTGCCTGAAGTTTGTTTTTACCCTATTGCTCAAGGATCTAACCATGGCCAGTGAAGAACGCCCTCTACCCAAGCGCGCTCGGCTCTTACAGAGCCGTCTACTCAGGCGTATTGGCTTTTTATTGGTGATGACCTGGTTGCTGGTCTTTCTGACTCAGGACTATGTAGATCAGTTAACGGTTTACTTGGGACTTAAAACCTCCTTTGTTCAGGCGACACTCAATACCCTGCTGGTCTTGTCTGTTTTGGCACTTCAGGCGGTATGGTCTTATTTTCGTGAAGGTGATTTGACGGCTGGGGCCAGCAATATGGTGCGCTACTTCAGTGACCAGTTGAAGGACTACCTGAAAGCCCTCAGGCATGCCGAAAAGGCTTTTGATGAGCGTCAACCCTTGTATGGGGTGCTTTCCGGACACTTACAACGTGTAAATGGACACACCGAGGGAGCGGTTACCGAACTGATGACTCATCTGGATTCAATGGATCAGGAGGTCAGTAACTTTGTTAATTTGGTTGGTCAGCGCAGTGAAGAAACAGAAAGCCTTGCCGAAGACTCTAAACAAAAGGCAGCAGCCAATCAAAAGGCTCTCGAAGACGTCAGCTCCTTGATACGCCAGCAAAATCGCCAGATGGAAAATAACCGCGAGAAAGTATTGGCGGTATTGGAGCGCTCCAAATCTTTGGAAGACAGCATCGAATTGATCAAAAATGTCTCTTCCCAAACCAATCTTTTGGCACTGAATGCCAGTATCGAAGCAGCACGGGCCGGTGAGCATGGTCGTGGTTTTGCCGTGGTTGCCGATGAAGTCAGAGACCTGTCCAAGCAATCTGAGAAAGCAGCCGAAAAAATCAGTGGTGAAATCCTGCAGATGGTCGAAACCATCCAGGAGCAGTTTCGTGAAGAATTGGATGAAGGTCTTCAGGATGAAGAGCAACAGATGCTGGATAAAATTGCCGGGCAGTTGGAGCACCTGGGCTCAGGCTATTTACAGCTGATCGATCAGCACGGTCAGTTGGTTGGAGAGATGTTCAATGTTAGTGAGCGCTTTAAAGATCTGGTGATTAAAGCCCTGTCTGCAATCCAATTTCAGGATGTCTCACGGCAACAAATCGAACAGGTCATTCATGGTCTGGAATGCCTGTTGAAAAGTGATATGGCAATGCTTGATCTCCTGGAAAATCCTGCTCAGCTGCCTAAAAAAGAATTGCATATTGATTTGGATGAGTATGAAAAAGGCTATGTGATGCAGGACCAGCGGCAGACTCATAAGGCCGCTGTTGGCAAAGAAGCTGAAGAAGCTAAGCAGAACCAAAAAGCGCCAACTCCTGATATAGAGCTTTTCTAATATGAGCCAGTTGCTGAAACAACCACTGCCCCTGAGGGTTTGGCTGGAGACGGAGAGAGATCAGCTTAATCAGCGGGTGGCTGATGCTCAGCAAAAAGGGCAAGAGCTGGCTGTGCGTTTGGAAATCACCAGTTCTGACCGAAGCAAGCCAGCTGGCCCTCATGATTTACTTAAGCATTTTATTGCTGCTGAAATCCGGATGCGCCAGCTTTTATTAAGCCATCCAGCACCCTTGATGATCACTGATGATGAAGGGCGCATGCTCTTGACCAATGTGGCGGCTAAAAAACTGCTGGCGGCCATGGGTTATAACTTCAATAAAACCCAGCCGGTCTATCCGCTGCTGGAAGAAGCTTTTCCCGATTTTAAGCCGGATCAAGAGGTGTATTTGCAAGTTGATGAGGACTACTCGCCAACGGGTGAAGTTGTCCTTCTCGCCAAGGAAACTTCGATCAAATGGCAGGAAACCCCAGCAAGAATTCTGTTGTTTCACGATATTAGCGTAGAAAGCCAAGCCAGACACAAGCTGGAAAATGCAATCAGCAGCCTGGAAGAAATTAATCGAATGAAATCGGAGTTCATGTCCATGGCCACCCATGAATTCCGCACCCCTTTGGCAAGTATCTATTCCAGCTTGCAGCTAATGGATCAATACTGCCAAAAGCTGGCTCAAGAAACAGAAAGCAAGTGGTTGGATAAACTATTAAGGCATGTCAAACGCTCGGAAGAAGCTATTCAGCACCTGGATGGACTGGTTCAAGAAATGTTGGTGCTTGAGAAAAGTCAGGCAGGGCGAACACGCTTTGACCCCTACCCGGTTAGTGTTGGCAAACTGGTTGAAGAGGTTGTTGATAGTTTGACACCCCTGGCAGAAAAACTGGAACTGCCGATCAGCTATTCTTGTCAGTTGGAGGATCCTAGCAAAACCTACCCAGTAGATGCTCAGCTGATTCAACACATACTGACTAATTTGCTTTCCAATGCGTTGAAGTTTAGTACACCGGGGCAAGAGATCAGCATCCAGGTCAAAGAAGTGGATACCTGGCTGTGTCTGCAGATAGAAGATCAGGGTCGGGGAATTCCAGCGGAAGACCTGGATAGCCTGGGTGAACCCTTCTTTAGGGCGGGTAATGTTGACAATGTACAGGGCACAGGGCTGGGCCTTTCCATCGTTAAGCGCTTTGTTGATTTGCATCAGGGGCGTTTGGAGATAACCAGTCAACTGGGTCAAGGCAGCTGCTTCCGTGTTTGGCTACCCATCAATCTGCAATCCAAGGAAAATGAAATATGACGAAAACCTTAATGTTGGTAGAAGATGAAGCCAGTTTACTGGACAACCTGGAAGAAATGTTGGAACTGGAAGGCTTTGACATTATCAAGGCGATGAACGGCGGTGAAGCCCTGGCTCAATTAAAAACGCATCAACCGGACTTGATCGTCTGCGATATTATGATGCCAATGATGGATGGTTTTGAATTTCTGGAGAAGGTGCGTGCCCAGCCGGAAACCGCCAGCTTGCCGTTTATTTTTCTAACTGCAAAAACCTCTGAAGAAGACCAGCGCCTAGGTCGTGAACTAGGGGCCGATGACTATCTGACCAAACCCTTTACCCGTGAAGGCCTGTTAAAAGCCATAGGCCTGCGCTTGGGTAAACAACACTCACTAAGTCACCTGGAGCGAGAACGCAGTCATCAATCGGGTTCGCGCCGAAGTCAGGCGGTTTTGATGCGTATTGCTGCCGTTGAAGGGGATGTAAAGACCCTGGAAGACCTGATTCAGGAGGGGGGTAATATTGACTTGCTCGATGAACAGGGCAACTCAGCACTGATGTTTGCTGTGATGATGCGCAATGAAGAAGCGGCTCGAATTCTACTCAATGCTGGCGCTGATCCCAAATTGAAGCATCCAAAAACCAGCTTGAGTGTTCAGGAAATGGCCAGAACCATGGGACTCAACCGTTTGGCTAGAGAAATGGGCTAAGAGATGGCTAACAAGCGTGCCGGTAAGCTGGGGATTTTCTTACTTCTAGCCTTGCTGGCTTGCCTGGGCAACTATTTTGCTGTCCCGCTTTTATTTGGGGTCAGTTTGTTGTTGGGTAGTATCTTTATCTACCTGTTGTTGTTTTATTATGGACTGCCCTTAACGCTTGTCGCTGCTATCCCTGCTTACTTGCTGACCTGGCTACTCTGGGGGCATCCCTGGGGAACCATCACTCACCTGCTTGAATTGATCCTGGTTGCAGGGCTCTTGTCACATTACCGGTTTCGGGAACTACCCTTGCTGGTTGCCATCTATTGGCTACTTTTGGGTATTCCCGGTGGATTACTGATTTACCACCAGGTTTTGGGATTACCCTGGCTGGATGCCTGGATGATTATTGGTAAACAGGCCCTGAATTCTCTGGCGAATGCTACCCTGGCGCTAACTCTTATTTACTTGCTGCCTGATCGTTTAGGTCTGCGCAAAAGACCTGAAATGTCGATCACTGATTTGTTTTTTTATCTGCCCACGCTAATGCTGGTTTTAGGCAGCCTGGTGATTGTCATGATTACTGGTCACTTTCAAATGGAAAGGGCCCAAGCTGAAATACAGCAGCAGTTGAGAGGTGCACAAAGCTTTGTGGTCCGGCAGTTGGATCAAAAGCTGGGCAGCTTACATGATCAGTTATCCCGGATTAATCAGCTCTGCCAGAGTACTCTGGATGATGAAACCAGAACACGTCAATGCTATGACCGGCAAGTAATAGGCACCCCCTTCCAGGAACTGCTGTTAAGGCCCATGTCGGGCTCCGATTGGAATAACCTGACCAGCTTTTCACGCTTGGATGAATTTAGCCAATCCCTTAATGCTGACTTGGAATCCAGTCTTAGAGAGCTTCAGGAGACTGGACGCAACCGAACCCAACGTTTAACCGATACCGGTGAACTGCTATTAGTGCGCCGGGTATTTAATGACTATTTGCACCAAAATTGGCTGGTAGCCAGAGTTGATCTCAGTGAACTCAACCTGGATTTGCTTGCTGCTATGGTTTATCCAGAGCTGCGCTATATCTGGCAATTGGGTGAACAGGAACTACTGGCTAACCAAGCTGCTATCGACCCGGTTTTACCACTTGCAAAGCATCTGGATGCTTCAAAAGATGGACAATTTTTGCATTGGTTGCCTGATGAAGGAGCGACTGCTGTTGGTCGTTGGGGTAATTCCATTTACTACCTGCAAAATCGGCTTGAAAATCTGGGTATTGCTTTGCCTGGCTCAATTCGTATAGAGCTGCGCCCCCGCCAAATGCAAGAAAATCTGTTTAGCATGTATGCGCTTCTCTTTGGTTTATCTTTTTTATTAATTCTGGTCGGCTTACTGATTACCCGCTTGGTTTCTGTATGGATTGCCCGCCCGGTTAAAGATTTGATTAAGGTGGCAGAAAATATTCCTTCTCAACTACCTCTGCCAATAGAATCTTGGCGCTGGTCACAAAAATACCCGGTATTGGAATTCAATCAGTTAGGTGTCCAACTGGAAACCATGGGACGCTTGCTCAAAGAGCAGTTTGGCGAACTTCAGGAAAAAGAACAGCGCCTGGAGGAGGTCATTGCAAACCGTACTCGGGAACTGGTTGATGCGCATCAGCACTTACAAAGTGTGATGGATTCCATGGAAGCCGTGCTTTGGTCTGCAGACCTGCAACTTAATGAAGGCAAAGCCCTGTTCAAGTTGAACTTTATTAGTCCCAGTGTCCTTTATTTAACAGGCTATTCAGCCCGTGCCTGGCTGGGTGATGCTCAGGGCTTAATTCGGCGTGGCCTTGATAAGAAACAGGTTGCGGGAGTATTGCAAGAATTGGGTCATATGGCGCAACGAGGTAGGGGCCGTCTTGTCATGCGCTTTTGGAATCCGAAAGAAGAAGAATGGCGCGTTATGACCCTAAGATACTGGCTGGTATATTCGGCTGAAGGACGACCTTTGCGTGTTGATGGTTTGATCACTGATATGACTGAAACCTATGAAGCGGAAGAGAAAGTTAAAGAACAGGAAGAGCTGCTTTTGCATCAGTCACGCCGAGCCGCAATGGGAGAAATGGTTTCCAATATTGCCCATCAGTGGCGGCAGCCCCTAAATAGCCTGCGTCTGACTTTGGGGAATCTTCAGGATGCGCGAGAGTTTGGTCAATTGACTGAAGACTTGTTTGATGACAGCCTGCAACAGGCCGATAAGCTGATTACCCAGATGAACCAAACAGTTAGGGATTTTGTGACCTTCTTTAGGCCACGCAAGGAGGCCCGAGTGTTTAATTTGGCTGATTTGGTTGACCAGTCTTTGGATGTGATGCAAACCAGCCTTCAGTCGATGGAGTTGCACTTGGATGTGGACAAGGATATTCGCGTAAAAGGTTACCCCAATGAAGTGCTGCAGGTGATTATGGTCATTTTGCAAAACTCCCGTGAAGCGATTAAGGACCAGAAGGGGCTGGCTGGAGAGGTTTGGATCACCCTGAAAAAAGAAAAGAGCCAAGCATTGCTAACCCTGGAAGATAACGCGGGCGGTATTCCCGAGGAGGCCATCAGTAAAGTATTTGACCCTTACTTTACTACCAAGGCAGAAGGAACAGGCATCGGTCTTTATATGGCCAAAATGGTGATAGAAAAACAAATGCAGGGTGAAATTCAGGTGGTCAACTCAGCGAAAGGTGCTTTGTTTACCCTGGCTTTTCCTTTAACCGATGAAAGTGTTGACGAATCCCTTTAAGCCTCTCCGGTCAGGCGTTCAATTAAGTCTGTTGCTGTCATCGGCTTGGCAAAGAGGTAACCTTGATAATGGCTGCACTGCATACGGGTTAGGCACATTAGCTGGTCCTGAGTTTCCACCCCTTCAGCAATCACGTCCAACTTGAGCGCGTGGCCCATCGCAACAATGGTTTCTACCAAGGCAAGAGCTTCTTGGTCACCTGGCAAATCTCTGACAAAGCTTTGATCTATCTTCAGTTGTTGTAGTGGCAGCCGTTTGAGGTACTGAAGTGACGAGTAGCCGGTACCAAAGTCATCCATGGAAAAACGGATACCCAACTCTTGCAGGGCCTTCATCTTGGTAATAGTGGGGTTCATATTGGTTAACAGAGCACTCTCTGTTATTTCCAGTTTCAAACGCTGAGGATTGATACCTGTTTGCTCAACGAGGCCTTGAACCTCTTCAACCCAGTTATCCTGTTGGAATTGGCGCGCACTAACATTAACGGCGAGTTCCAGTTTGGCCGTAGCTGGATGAGTCTCCCAAGCTTTCAGTTGTTTGCAGGCTGTTTCCAAAACCCAGTGACCCACCGATAAAATTAAATCACTTTCCTCGGCTAAAGGAATAAACTGGCCTGGTGAAATAGGACCTTTTTCTGGATGTGTCCATCGTAGTAAAGCTTCAGCGCCCAAGGGCTGGTTGTGTTTGCCGACCTGAAGCTGATAATGAAGTTCCAGCTGATTCCTTTCCAGTGCGAGATGTAGTTCCTTTTCAATCCAAATTCTTTCTTCAAGCTCCGCCTGAATGCTTGGATCATAAAAACAGATCTGATTGCCGCCTGATTCCTTGGCCAAACGCATGGCTGATTCACCTTTACGCAGTAGATGATTCGCATCCTCTTTACAGTCATCAAAAAAGACCAAGCCCAGGCTTAAAGTCAATGAGTAGGTTTCACCGTCAATCACGTAGGGCTGGCTGAGCTGTTCTTGCAACCAAAAGGTATATTCACGAGCCTGTCGAGCTGCTAGTGGCCGCTTCGGGTGCAGGTTGTCCAAGATCAAAGTGAACTGATCGCCACCCAAGCGGCCAGGAGCACTTGGATCCTTGATCAGCTTGTTAAAACGTTCGGCAAAAATTTTTAATAGTTGATCGCCAGTGGCAAAGCCTCGCACGGCATTGATGCTGCTGAATTGATCGATATCGATACAAACCAAAGCGCCTGAACGTTGTGCCGTCTGGCTGATTTTCATGGAGTGTTGTAGGTGTTCGTTTAGTAGTTGCCGGTTGGGTAATTGGGTTAGCTGATCATAATAAGCCAAGCGTTCAGCCAGCTGTTCCGCTGCTTTGCGTTTACTTTCTGAAGTGTGGAAAGACAAGAGTGCAGAGGCAACCCGGCGAAACTCTCCGGTACTGCTTTTGCTCATTTTTTCCATATTCGCCACGGCAGCTTCAGCATCTCGGTTACTGGCCAGAGAAACCAGTGCCTGCGTGATCATTAACAGCCGGTCAGCAAACCAACGAATCAGCATCAGGGAGACAAACAGCAGGCTAAGCAGGGCAACCAAGCCTGCCAGCATTTGTTTTTGGGCGGTACTTAAAAACTCTAGTGAAGCAACTTGTGTACGCTCTTCTGCCTGTTCAGCCAAGAGGGTTTTGATGTGGTTGATGTCCTGAGTAGCCTCATGGAACTCCAAGTAAGCGTGCTGAAGAGTCTGTTCAGCTTTTTCAGGGTTCGTTTGCAAAATCTCCAAAGCTTCTAACGCAAAATTTTGATAATCAGCAAAAGCAGTTCTTAGTCTTAAGCGTGAGGTTTCATTGACGGCAGAAACCAGGGCTGATTCAGCCAGAGATTCCACCTGATTTGCCAACTGATTAAAGCTTGCTTGCTGATCACTGTAAATAAAGCCTAGTTTAAGTTCGCCGACTAAGTCATTACGTGCAGCATTGATACTCACTAATAACTCCTGATGCTGGGCATCCAAGGCTTCAGTAAAACGTATGGCTTCTTTAATAGTACGCAGATCCTGGGTATTCAGAGTTTGGTAATTGGTGAACTGGGTTTTCAGTTGGTTAAGGGAGGAGGCCCCAAAAACCAGGGTAATAAACAGAATCAGCAGTGCAGGTAAAAGGAAAACAAGTAGCAGGTTGCGGCTGGTTGACATGGATTACCCTGTTGTAAGGAGGCGATCACTAAGCCTCCTTGCAGATAAGGTTCCTGTCAATTGATTGAATGATCACTTCTCAAGTATCTGGATTCATTGAATAAAGTTTCATGCATACTAATGGTATACTATAAGTGTTACAAGTTGTTAAGTGTTTTGCTTGGGTGTGTTTTTGTTACACCTGCAGTCAACTGAGCGGTCAGGCCTTCGCCTGGTTGGGGGCGGGAGAACAGAAAACCCTGGAAAGCCCGGCATTCCATGCTGATCAGGAAATCTTGCTGCTCAGTTGTTTCTACCCCTTCAGCAATGACTTCCAGCTGCAAGGCATGGCCCATGGCGATGATGGTTTCGACGATAGCAGCCCCTTCACGGTCTTTGGGCAGGTCTTTAATAAATGATTGATCAATTTTGAGCTGATCCAAAGGCAGGCGCTTCAGATACTGGAGTGATGAGTAGCCGGTTCCAAAGTCATCCATGGAGAAGGTAATCCCAATTTGCTTGAGTTCCAGCATCTTCAGAATGGTTGTTTCCATCTGCTCCAGTAGGGCGCTTTCGGTTAATTCGAGTTTGAGTAGGTGAGGGTTGATCCTATAGGTATCCAGCAAGGTTTTGATCTGACTGACCAAATCATTCTTGTGAAACTGCTTGGCACTGATATTGACCGCTAGCGATAGATCCCGGGTTTCTGGATGTTCTTCCCACTGCTTAAGTTGCTTACAGGCTGTAGCCAAAACCCAGTGGCCTATCGGAAGAATTAACCCGGACTCTTCTGCGAGGGGGATAAACTGGCCTGGAGAGATATAGCCTTTTTCCGGGTGCTTCCAGCGGAGTAAGGCTTCTACACCCAGAGGTTGATTATTGGTACCAACCTGCAGTTGGTAATGAAGTTCCAACTGTTGTTCTTCGAGTGCTTTTTCCAGCTCTCTTTCCAACCAAATACGTTCTTCCAATTTGGCCTGAATCTGTGGATCAAAAAAGCTGCAGCAATTCCCACCAAGGTTTTTGGATTGGTACATGGCAGCTTCTGCCTTACGAAAGAGGCTGTCGATATGGCTATCTGCTTGGGTTAGATCAAAAAGCGTGAGACCAAAACTGGCTGTGAGTTTACGAGCCTGGCCATCAATAATAAAAGGTTCGCAGAGCAGGCGACGAAATTTATCGGCAAAGCTTTGTGCCTGCTTGGCTGCCAGAGTGGGTTCTGGGTCCAGGTTGTCCAAAATCAGCATAAACTCATCACCACCCAGACGTCCCAGGGCCGTTTTATCGATGAGCTGTTCACTTAAGCGTTCAGCAAAGGCCCGAAGAACTTTGTCGCCAAAGCTGGGCCCTTCGGATTCATTGATACTTTTGAACTGGTCCAGATCCATGAAGATCACACCACCCAAGCGCTGATGGCTCCGACAAATTTGCAAAGAGTGCTGCAGGTGTTCGGCAATCAAGCGACGATTGGGCAAACCCGTGAGATTGTCATAGTAGGCAAGACGGTAGTTTTCTTCTTCGGTTTTCTGGCGTAGACGCTCTGAATCCCGAAAAGCCAACAGGGCCTTAGCCAGGCTGTTGAACTCTCCGGTTGTGGTTTGTTCCAGTTTTTCAACAGACCTTAAGCGGGGTATGGAGTCTCTTTTATGAGCGAGTCGGGACAGGGCTCGGGTAACGACCATTAGCTTACTGGTTACAAAACGAACCATAAATAGCATTAAGACCAGGGTAACCAGAAGCAACATTAAACCGAGAGCCAGTTGGCGCTGGAAAGACTGGGTAAAGCTTTCGGTACTGACTTGAGTTCTGACCCGGGTGCGTTCGGCCAAGAGTTGATTGATGCGGCTGGTGTAGGTATTAAAAGCCAGGAAGTTCTGCTCGGCTTCACGTAGATAATGGGCAGAGGTTGCAGGGTCAACCGCTATGATATCCGTTGACATGATGGCAAAACGCCGATACTCCTGAAAGGCTTCGTTGAGTAACTGGGAGGTGCCGTGATTAATGTCGATTAGCAGGGGGGAGTTGGCCATCTGATCAATGAGCTGCTGTAGCGTGCTGAGTTGATCCACTAAATTGCTATGGCTACGGTACAGCTGCAAGGGTGATTTTTCGCCCGCTTCTGCGGCTTGAAGTACTGCCATGAGTTGATTGTGAACTTCTGCTAATTCTTGATTGAAGTCGGCGGCTTTTTCAATGGTTTCCAGGTCAGTAATGGTTAGCTTTTGCTTATTATCAAACTCGTTTTTCAGCTGCGATAGACTCCAGCCCCCAAATAAGAGAGCAAAGAGTACCAACAAAAGGGCTGGAAATAGAAAGTAAAACAGGAGCTTAGGGTTGGTTATCATCAGCCAGTCCTTTAGCTTTCAGGAGTCGTGGCCAGTCATCGGGGTAGATGCTACCCAGGTACTGGAAGTTACCGTCACCCAGAGGTTTGAAAATGACCAGGCTACCTTCAGGTGGGAAGTAGTCAATCAACTCGGCTAGGTTGGGTGCATGAGCAACGAGGGCGCGATTGCTTCCTTCTGGCTGGGGCTTGCTAATTAACCCTAGCGTTCGTGCAATAACCGGTTCTTTCTCTTCACTGGTTAAGGCAGCGGTATACATCAGCAGCTCTTCCACTTGGTAACCAGTTGTTGGAAAAGCGGCTTCGGTACTGTCGAGCGTACGACAAAAAGGGCTGGAAATAATGGGATCTAAAGGAAGCTGCAAGCGCGTCAGTGCTTGACCCAATTGCTGCATTTGTTGGTGGCCCTTGGCTGTTAATGGGCGCTGAGTGGCACAATCATCGAGACTGACGGGCACCTGGTCTGGGATCGAAGAATCCGTGTGACCATGGCGGATATAAAGGACGTAGCCACCTGTCTTAAGCTGGTCGAGAAGCTCTGGGGCTGCCCGCTGGGGCTCAAACGCGAAAGCCGGCAAATTGATACCCGCGATTAGGAAGACAAACACCAGGAGTAATTTAGAATGCTTGTTGTTCATATCGGCTCCTTGTTACTTCCTTGGGTCCTGATGCACTGACTAGTAACCATCTTAAGAGGTTTGCTTGAGTTGTAAAGAAATCAGTGCGTGCAGCTTAACTTCCAGGATTAAAAATCACCTGAACCTTTACACTTTTTTCTGTTCATTATTGTCATCAGGGATTTCGATCTAGCAATTAAAGTTACTATTAGTATCCACTGAAACACTGAGGGCTTGTCAAGTGGGCTTTGGACGCATAGTCCACTGCTGACTTGTGGTATCTTGTTGGGCAAAGAGATGCGGAGAGGATCATCAATGCTTGATGCACAAATTGACTGGCAATCGCTGGCGATACAGGAGGCCGTCCTGGCGCTCTATAAACACCAAATGATTCGTCGTAACCAGGCGAATGCGCTCTTGGTTGATGAGCTGATTACCAGCAACTGGCTCTTGCCAACCGAACAGGAGGATGAGTTTAGCCTCAGTGCACGCGGACGGGCTGGTTTGGCTGAACTGCTGGACTTGCGCCTGCCCGAATGGCGTGAGTGGTTGGAATTAATTGATGGTGATGCTCCCCTGATTAGTGAAACCTTTGAGAAACGCTGGCAGTTTTTACAAAAAGCCTTGCGTTCAGATTTGCCACATACCTTGAATCAGCGCAGTTTACAGCTTGCTTTGCTGGGTCAGGAAATGGATGAGTTTCCTGAACACTTGCAGCAACAGTTGCCGCCTTTGCAACTAAGCAAAGACCGTTGCCTGCATTTGCGTGGAAAAATGGATTTCAAACTGGTCAAGCGCCATGGTGTTAATATTGAGCTAAAAAAAATCTGGCGACAGTTGAGTGAAGCGATATTGCCGGAAAGAGACTTTCATCAGATTAAAGAATTGGATGGTGAGCTTCCTTATTTGGTAATGACGATTGAAGACAGGGGCGTCTTTCTGGATATTGATTTGCCGGAAAACCTGCTGGTTGTTTGGGTGGCTCCTGATAACCTGGAGCTGGCTGGTGAGTTCTTACGTTTTCTGCCTCAGTTTGTTCCACATGTTCACTTTGGTGACCTGGACCATCAGGGCTTGGTTATTGCCGAGCGTCTGGGAATGATGAGCCAGCGCCCAGTGCGTCGCTTTATTCCTGGTTTTTGGCAGGATTATCTGGAACTGTTTTCTCAGGAAGTAGAAGAAGCCACAGAAGGCAAGGGTGCCAGTTGGCGAGGCCCTTTACTGTCCATTACCCTGCTTAAAGAGTTAATGAGCAGTCACCGCTGGCTGCAGCAGGCACCCTTGGCTCTGGATGCCCGCCTTTACGATGAAATGCGTAAGCTAATGGATTAAAGGCTGGTGAGTAGATGTAGGAAGCTATCAAACCTTTGCTGGCGGATTTTGCCTTCAGCAACAGCTGACTGGAGTGCACAACCAGGCTCTTTTTGATGGCTGCAATCCCGAAAGCGGCAAAGGCCCAGGAAAGGGCGAAACTCTCTAAAGCCTTCCGCCAAGGCATTAGCTTCCAGATAACCCAGAGCAAATTCCCGAATACCGGGAGAGTCGATCAGCTGGCCCCCTTCGGGAAAATGAAAAAGCTTGGCCGTGGTGGTCGTATGACGCCCTTTGCGGCTATCTTCAGACAGGCTGCCAACGCGCAGGTCAACGCCTGGCAGCAGGTAATTGATTAGTGACGATTTGCCAACACCGGATTGACCGACAAAGACACTGATTTGGCCTTTGAGCTGTTGTTTAAGATCGCGAAGATCTTCTTCACTTTGGGTTGAGGTGGCCAGCACCTGATAACCAATTTCCCGATAAATTTCCAGAAAACTGTCCAGACGCTGGCTAATCACCGGACTCACTTGTCCCTGGCTGATCAGATCCCATTTGTTAATGACCAGAACCGGTTCCAGGCCGGAATCTTCAGCAGCAACCAGATAGCGGTCAATCAGGTTGGCAAAGGGTTCCGGCTCAGGAGCGACGACCAATAAGAGTTGATCGACATTGGCTGCAACGGCTTTCATGGTGCCGCGCATATCGGGGCGAGCCAGTAAGCTTTTACGCTCCTGGCGGGCTTCAACAACACCTTCCTGAAGTTCATCCAGCGCCGGACGCCAGGTTACCTTGTCACCTGTCACCAGGCTTTCAACATTTGCTCTGACATGGCAGCGCTGGCGTTTTCCCTGATGCGGGCCGTCCGTTGCTTCTACTTCAACCTGACGGCCAAAGTGGGCTGTGACCAAGCCATTACTGACTTCATCAAGGTGTCCCTCAATCAAAGCATGCTGGGCTTTTTTATCTTTACTGTGAGCGCGCTGTGTGCGTTCAGCCTGAACCTTCTCTACACGCCAGCGTTGCTGACGGGTCAGTTTGCGTTTACTCATGCAGGCTGGTCGTTGGTTGTACGCAGAAAATGTTCACGATAGTGGCGCAGTTCGGCAACTGATTCACGGATGTCGTCCAGGGCCAGGTGGGTATTCTGCTTCTGGAAGCTTTTTTTAACCTCTGGATTCCAGCGTTTGGCCAGCTCTTTGAGGGTCGAAACATCCAGATTACGATAATGGAAAAAAGCTTCCAGTTCGGGCATTTCCTGCAGCATAAAACGTCTATCCTGGTGGACACTATTGCCGCACATGGGGCTGGCGCCAGGTTGGACATACCTACGCAGGAATTCAAGAGTCGCCAGTTCGGCTTCACGGGTACTGACTTGGCTATCTTTGACGCGCTGGGTGAGACCTGAATTGCCGTGGGTTTTGGTGCACCAGTCATCCATGGCATCCAATAGACTATCCGGCTGATGGATGGCAAGTACCGGGCCCTCCGCCAGGATATTTAAATCACTATCGGTCACCAGGGTCGCTATTTCAATAATGCGTTCTTTTGCTGGGTCCAGACCAGTCATTTCCAGATCGATCCAGACCAGATGGGGTAAATTTTCTTGTTCAGACATGCGCTTAGGGCATCCTTGGAATTACAGTGCCATAGGTATTAAGGGTCAGCTGGTTTTGAACTGGGCAACCAGGGCTTTCAGGTGTTCGGCCAGTTGTGACAGAGACTCACTGGCTTTGGCTGATTCGCCCACATTTCCAGCTGTGCGTTCGGCAACCTCGCTGATATTGACGATACTAGCATTAATATCTCGGGAGACTAAAGTTTGCTCTTCAGTTGCACTGGCAATTTGTTGAGCATTGCTATTAATTTCACTCACTGCAGTGGCTATGTGATCCAGCTTATCCCTCAAATCTTCAGTCAAGGTTACAGTTTTTTGAGTACTTTGATTGCTCTTGTGCATGGCATTGACGGCCTTATCGGCACCCGCCTGAAGCCGCTCAATCATGGCTTGAATTTCTGAGGTGGAAGTCTGGGTACGACTGGCCAGGGTGCGTACTTCATCAGCAACGACAGCAAACCCCCGGCCAGCATCACCAGCTCTGGCAGCTTCTATGGCAGCATTCAATGCCAGCAGGTTGGTTTGCTCGGCAATACCTTCTATTACCTCAAGCACCTGGCCGATTTCATCAGTGTCATTTTTCAGTTGATTGATCAGATCCGTTGTCATCACAACCTCTTTATCCAGGGTGTGAACCTGTTTGAGGGTGGTTGCTATGGCTTCCTGGCCGGTATCTGCCGCTTCCAGGGCACTGGTCGAAGCATCGGCAGTGCGCTGGGTATTATGGGCCACTTCTTCCAGGCTGGAGGTCATTTCAGTCATGGCCGTTGCTGAAGAATTAATTTCTTCAGTTTGTTGCTGCATCCCCTGATCGGTGGCTTCATTGATTTGAGTGAGTTGGGTCGAGGCCGCCGCTACCTGATCCGAGTAGTTGGCAATATCACCCAGTAGGTGGCGCAGCTTGTCCTGCATGCCCGCCAGAGCAGACAAGAGGCTTTTGTTATCCCCTTTGGTAAGTTTGATTTCAGTAATTAGATTGCCTTCGGCAACCCGATGAACGATTTCTGAAGCATATTCAGGATCACCGCCAAGCGTACGCGTGATCGAGCGGACAACAGCCATGGAAATCACAGAGGCAACGGCAAGAATAATCAAGGTAATCACTGCCAGTACCCAGAACATGGTCCTAACATTGGCCAGGGCAACGGCTTCTTCAGTTTCCACGACCAGGCTCCAGCCCAGGAGGTCGATAAAAGCGGTACTACCAATCACTGGTGTGCCTGCGGCATTGGTATAGCGCCCAACTTCTGAGCTTCCAGCCCTGGCCCATTGACTGGCCTGGGTGTTGAGCGGCTGGCTGGTGTCGGCAATGGAGTCAGCCGGGGTGATTGCTCTACCCTCTTGGTTGACCAGATAGATTTCAGTGCCCGCATCTCTGGAAAGTTCAGCCAAGCGCTCAATGAGGGTGTCGATTTGCACCGCGCCGCGCATTACCGCGATAATATTACCGTCGGTACGTATTGGAATGGCCACAGTGCTCACCAGGTTGCCGCTGGCTCGGGAAACAACAGGCTGTGAAAAGGTGTTTTGGCCAGAAATGGCTGACCTGAACCAGGCGCGGTCAGCGACGTTAAAGTCATCAGCTTCCTGCGAACTGAGGAGTCTGGCTTGGCCATTTTCATAACTGATACCGGCCAAGCCACGGCCATTTTCACCCACGACAAAAATGGTGTCATAAAAACCATCCTGCTCGGCCAGGCTGGCCATTAAGCTGTTAATGCTGTTGCGATCCAAATCTCTTGCCGGGCGAACCTTGGCCAGATAGCGCATTTCATCCTGGCGCGCCAGGAGCCAGTCAGTGAAACGCACGGCATTGTTTTGACTGGTTGTTTGGGCGTCACTGAGAGTGTCGGTGATGACAGCTTCCCGGTATTGGTTAAAGGCCAGGCTGAGTAGAATGAGTAACGAAAGGACAAGCAGGCCCAAGATGGTGACGGTTAGACGCAAGCCAAAACTAAGCTTTTTCCACCAGGCAGGGGTTAAACTGGCCATAATCATATCCTTAAATCGTATCGATTGTTTTTGTTGATATAGGTAGAAAGTTAATAGAGTTTGGTTTTTTTACAAATGTAATTCCATTAAATTGCCGGTCCATTTGGCCAGTTCTTTGAGGCGTGCGATTTCTTTGGATGAAAAATCCCTTGGTTGGTGATCAGCCAGGTTCAGGCTTCCTACCAATTGCTGGCGAAGAAAGATAGGAACGCCGACATAGCTGCGTACGCCCAATGCCAGTGCCAAGTGAGGCTGCATTTCTTCGGGTACTAGCTCGAGGTCACGAATAAAGATCTGCTCGCCGGGGATGACCAGGGGTAACCCACACAAAGCATCGTCAACCAAGAGGCGTTGTTGGCCGTCCTGAGAAAAGTAGAGGCGTACATGGCGGCCTTCGCGCATACCTATTGCCGCTACGGGAACCTGAAATTGTTTGCGACAGTAATGAGCGACTCTGCGAAAGCCTTGGGAGCAGATTTGTCCAAGTTGCGGCATCATCTCATCAAGGTGCTTTTTGCCGCGGGTTGTCATTGTCGACCTCCAGATCGCTTGACGGTGCAAGTGAATGCCAAGGAGCGTTATACTTAGGCGCTGAAAAAACCTTACTTTCCGAATGTTTTGAGTATAGAAGCCTTTGTGGTTTCTGCTTAACAAAATTTTTATTTTTTTACAGGTAGCGAATGAATACCCAGGACCGAAGCATCGTTCTTATCAATCTTTCCGGGCATGATCGTCCGGGTATTACCTCAGCCATTACCGAAATACTGGCCAGTTACGATGTACAGGTTCTGGATATCGGGCAGGCGGTGATTCATGACACTCTGGCTTTGGGTCTTTTGGTGCACCTGCCGCCCAAAGCTCAGAACTCGCCTGTGCTTCAGGAATTGCTTTTTAAAGCCCATGAGTGGGGAATGCAGATACGTTTCACCCCGGTTGCTGAAGCCAGCTATGAACACTGGGTAGCGGGGCAGGGTAAAAGCCGCCATATCGTTACTCTGCTGGGACGGCAGATTACCGCAGAGCAGATCGCCAGGGTGACGCGGACGGTTGCAGCCAATGGCTTGAATATCGACCGTATTCATCGCTTGTCTGGGCGGGTGAGTCGTTCGCGTATGGGGCAACCTGGCCGGGCTTGTGTTGAGTTTTCAGTCCGTGGCGAAGCAACAGATACGGCTGAGTTACGCCGTCATTTTCTGGCTTTGGCGGGAGAGCTGGAGGTAGACATTGCCGTTCAGGAAGACAATATCTATCGCCGCAATCGTCGCCTGGTCGTTTTTGATATGGACTCGACGCTGATAGAAACGGAAGTGATTGATGAGCTGGCCCGTGAAGCGGGGGTGGGGGATCAGGTTGCTGAAATCACGGAAAGAGCCATGTGTGGTGAACTGGACTTCAAAGAAAGCTTCAGTGCTCGTGTGGCTCTACTAAAAGGCTTGGATGCCAGTGTTCTGGAAAAAATTGCTGAACGCCTGCCAGTGACGGAAGGTGCTGAAAAGCTGGTTGCTACCCTGAAAGGCCTGGGCTATAGAACAGCCATCCTGTCCGGTGGTTTTACCTATTTTGGTCACTACCTGCAGAAAAAACTGGGTATCGATGAAGTTCATGCCAATGAACTGGAAATTGAAGACGGTAAGGTCACTGGACGCGTCGTTGGTCGGGTTGTAGATGGTGAATGCAAGGCTGAATTGCTCCAGGAAATTGCTCGCAATGAGGGTATCAATCTGGAGCAGGCCATAGCCGTTGGCGATGGTGCCAATGACCTGCCCATGCTGGGCTTGGCGGGCTTAGGCATTGCTTTTCGCGCCAAGCCACTGGTTCGTCAAAATGCCCGTCATGCCCTGTCTACCTTGGGCCTGGATGCGATTTTGTATCTGATTGGCTTTTCAGACAGAGACATTGAGCATCAGTGGGGTGGCCTTAAGCCAGAAGAGCCCAAAGCATGACCGCAATCCAGCGCGAGTGGTATCTGTATATTTTGCAGCTGGCTTCAGGCCAGCTCTATACGGGTGTGACTACCGATGTGCAAAGGCGTTTTGCTGAACACCAGTCAGGTTCGGCCAAGGCAGCGCGCAGTCTACGGGGTAAAGGGCCCTTGCAACTGGTGTTTTGGTGCCCGGTTGGTGATCAAAGCCAGGCTCTGAAGCTGGAGTATCAGGTCAAAAAATTGACCCGGCTTCAGAAACTGAACATAGTGCAACAAAAACGTCTTCCATTTGACTTGACGGCGTCACAAAGTTTTTCTAAAACTACTTGACGTGGGGCCTCAATTCGATCAATGTAGATCCTGTAGGCAGCAAGGTAGCAAGTAGAAGTGTCGTAACACCGTTGTAATCGAAGTGTCGGTAACATCAGTTCGTCATTCGTTCTATCTTGATTCCCGCAAGACCGAGTCAGAGCTTACAAATGTGGGTCTGGTTCAATTTTAAACAGTAAGAAATAGGAATTAGCGATATGGCAACTGGTACAGTTAAGTGGTTCAACGACACCAAAGGTTTTGGCTTCATTACTCCAGACGACGGTGGCGATGACCTCTTTGCTCACTTCTCTGAAATTCAAGCTACGGGTTTTAAAACCCTGGCTGAAAACCAGAAAGTTTCCTTTGAAGTTCAGCAAGGCCCCAAAGGCCTGCAGGCTGCAAAGATCACTGTAGTCTAAGTAACTCTTTACTTCAGACTGCATGAAAACCCGCCTTAAAGGCGGGTTTTTTGCGTTTAGCTTGCACTGGCTGTTTGTATGGCCTCTTCCAAAATCTGCTCATCACCGATGTGATTTGCCAGAATCAGCAACAGTTTGGCATTCATCAGTTGAATTTGATCTTCCGTTTTATTGCGCTGCATGGCGATGAGCTTTTCATAAAAATCGTCATATTTTTCGAGGTTACGGTTCAGATTGAGCTTCATGATTCTACTCCAAAGATAATTAATACTGACAGGTGGCTTTGGCCAGGGCTTGTTTGATTTTGCTGGCATCAAACTGACGCCAGCGAGCGGCAACATGCTGATCAGGCCTGAGT
Source organism: Marinospirillum celere (assembly GCF_900112235.1). Lineage (GTDB taxonomy): Bacteria > Pseudomonadota > Gammaproteobacteria > Pseudomonadales > Halomonadaceae > Marinospirillum > Marinospirillum celere. Next base: position 189,052 of record NZ_FOLH01000002.1, read on the forward strand.
AGATAAACCGTTCCCGGCTGGCCGTCATAGCGTTGGGTGACCAGGCCTTGTGAATCTTCGAAATCTTGGCCTACCTGAATTACCTGAGCAGAGACACCGCCCTGTTCTACTGATTTTTGGGGAGCATCACCAAACACCATTAATTGAAAACCTTCACCCAATTGATTGAGTAGCCAGGCATCCTGTCCTTGCACTTTAATGGGGGCATCGGCGCAATTGGTGCCAGGTTGCATTTTTCCAGCAAAAGCCTCTTCGTCTGCTGTATTCAGTGAAGACTCCAGGTAGGGCGTGGGTGTTGAAAGGCGACCTGAATTGACCAGGGGCCTTGCAAAGTCATGCTTTTCAGCCAGCTCAAGCACGGCATCCCGAAAGATTTTGCTGCTTTTGCTTTTAGGGGTAATAAAGTCAGTAGAGCGGGTGGAGTTTTTCAGGTTATCGTCTGCGGCATAAACCCGCTCTTCGGAGTAGGTGTCCAATAAAGCCAAGGGTGCTTTGCCATCCATCACCAGCTTTAGTTTCCAAAAGAGGTTGTCGATGTCCTGTACACCGGTATTGGCACCCCTGGCACCAAAGGGGGATACTTGGTGGGCGGCGTCACCCGCAAAGAGCACCCGGTTATAACGGAATTGGTCCATACGCCGACATGCAAACTGATAGACAGAAATCCATTCCAGTTCGAATTCCGAGTCTTCACCCAGCATTTGCTTCAATAATGGCAGTACATTTTCTGGTTTTTTGGCTTCTTCGGGATCGGCATCCCAGCCCAACTGAAAATCAATACGCCAGACATCATCAGCTTGTTTGTGCAGCAGCACTGACTGGTTGGGGTGGAAGGGAGGATCAAACCAGAACCAGCGCTCGGTTGGGAACTGGCCTTTCATCACCACATCCGCAATCAGGAAGCGGTCTTGGAAAAACTGGCCTTTGAAAACACCGCCAACCATTTCCCGTGTATCTGAGTTGGCACCGTCGCAGGCCAGCACCCAATCAGCCTCCATTTTAAAAATACCGTCGGGTGTTTCCACAGTGAGAAGGACATGATCGCCTTTTTGCTCCAGGGTGAGCAGTCGGTGCTTCCAACGTAGATCAACGTTATCCAACTGATTGCAGCGCTCAACCAGATACTCTTCAAGATAATATTGCTGCAGGTTGATCATGGCCGGCATCTTGTGACCCTCTTCAGGAAGGAGGTCAAACTCATAGGCTAGCTTGTCCTTAAAAAAGGTTTTGCCCACTTTCCAATTAATGCCTTTATCCACCATGGGTTGCGCGACTTCAAGTCGATCCCAAATCTCCAGGGGGCGCTTGGCATAACAAACCGCACGCGATCCTATGCTGACGGTGTTGTTATCATCAAGGACCACCGCAGGAATGCCATAGGCTGCTGCATCTAGGGCAGCGGTTAAGCCGATGGGTCCGGCACCAATGATCACCAGGGGGTGCCTTTTGATGTGCCCTTCTTGTTGTTCTTTGGATTGTTGGTAGGGGAATTCAGGGTAGGTATAGGTATTCAGCATCTTACTTTTCCACCTGTTTATTGTTGTTGGAGGTTTGGCTGTACCAGCAGGAGATATGAAGCAGTTAGTTTCATATGAAACTAACTTTAGAGAGGGGTTGAGTGAAAGTCAAGCTTAAAAGCTTTTGTTTTTCAAAGGTTTAAATTTATTTTTTGCAGCAGGAATGCCCCGGCACCTGGGTGCCAAGGTAAGTCAGCAGCAGTTGGAAGCCTTTGCTCAGACCTGGGCGTCTGGCTGGGCTTCAGGAGCTGCCTGTTGAAAGGCGGGTAGCTGTTGGCAGCGCTGATCCAGTGCAACTAGTGTTGGGTAAGGGTCCAGGGGGCACTGGAAGCGCCGGGCGTTGTAGAGCTGGGGTACCAAGCAGGCTTCAAAAAGCCCTGGAAGATCGCCCAGAGTAAAGTCCGTAGCTTTCAGTAGCGGACTTTGGCTGACTTGTGTTTCGAGTGCGGCCAAACCCTGCTGCAACCAATGGTGATACCAGGTCATTTTCTGGTCTTCATCCAGGCCCAAGGGTCCAGTCAGATACTGAAGCACGCGCAGGTTATTCAGCGGGTGCAGTTCGCAGGCCAGGAATTGAGCCCAGCTTCGCAGCTGAGCCCTGGTTTGCAGATCTCTGGGCAAGAGTGCTGGTTGGGGGTGCTTTTCTTCCAGGTATTCGATAATAGCCAGTGACTGGCTAACCCGAAAATCACCATCAACCAGCAGGGGCACCAGACCTTGAGGGTTTTGCTCTTGATAGGCTGGCTTGCGATGCTCGCCCCCGTCTCTAACCAGATGAACGGAATGGTTGCTGAAATCCAATGCCTTGAGGTGCAGGGCAATTCTGACTCTGTAGGCTGCGCTAGAGCGCCAGTAACCAAAAAGTTGCATGCTGGCCTCCACTAGTCTGCTGAATAGGCTTCAACCGCTTGATCGATAGCACCAAAAATGCTTTTTCCTTCAGTATCAAACATTTCGATACGTACCCGATCACCAAACTTCAGAAAAGGCGTGCTCGCCTCACCCTTTTCAAGAATTTCCAGCATCCGTTTCTCGGCCAGGCAAGAAGAGCCTGCACTGCGATCATAGTTGGATACAGTGCCTGAACCGATAATGGTGCCGCTACCCAGGGGGCGGGTTTTTGCGGCATGGGCAACCAGGGTTGGGAAATTAAAGGTCATGTCGGTGCCCGCATCGGGACGACCAAAAAGTTGATCATTGATATGGGAAACCAGCGGTAGATGAACCTTGCCTTCCTTCCAATGTTCACCCAGCTCATCCGGGGTAACGGCAACGGGTGAGAAGCTGGAAGAAGGCTTGGCCTGATAAAACCCAAAGCCCTTGGCTAGCTCACCAGGAATCAGGTTACGTAAGGAAACATCGTTGACCAGCATCAGTAGTTTGATGTGATCGGCTGCCTGGGAAGCAGTTATGCCCATGGGAACATCATCGGTGATGATGGCAATTTCTGCTTCCAAGTCTATGCCCCAGGCTTCATCAGCCATTTGGATGGGGGCTTGGGGCGGGATGAAGGCATCACTGCCGCCCTGGTACATGAGTGGATCTTCCCAAAAGCTGCTGGGCATTTCAGCATTACGGGCCTTGCGAACCAGTTCAACATGATTGACATAAGCACTGCCATCCGCCCAGTGGTAGGCACGGGGTAGTGGGCTGTGGCAATCCGCTTGATTAAAGGCAAAAGCACCCTGTGCCTGGCCCTGGTTGAGTTCTTGATAACGGGCTTCCAGGGCTGCCTTGCAGCTTTCCCAGTTATCCAGTGCTGCTTGCAAGGTGGGCGCAAGATCGCTGGCACTAACAGCCTGGGTCAGGTCTCTCGAGACCAGAATAAGTTCTCCATCGCGGCCGCGGTTCAGAGAAGCTAATTTCATGATACAACTCCTGATTTCTTGTTTTTATTGGTTTTCTACAACTTCCTGCAAAGAATGCCACATTTCAGTGTCTCTTTCTGCGGTCCAAATTCTTGGGTCCGGGAAGTCGCCTCCCGCCTCATCGTAGCAGCGGGTGATATCAAAGGGGACGCAGTGGTCGAAAATAACCCAGTGACCATATTTGGGTTTTAGTTTCTTGTAGGTTTCTGCATAGCATTCACTCAGTGACTTGCCGGCTTTTTTGCCTGCCTGAACGCTAGAGTACATATCCAGTAAAAAGTCTCTTGTGCCTTCGATGGCCTCGCGGCATTTTTCCGGTGTTTCCAGAGCATCGCCTCTGCCAGGTACCAGTTTTTGTGGGTTCAGGGCGAGAATTTTATCCAGGGTGGCCGGCCATTCTTCATGGTAGGCATCACCGGTATAGGGTGTGGCGCCATATTCCACCTGGTCACCGGCAAAAAGAACCTTCTCTTCGGGTAGCCAGACCACGGTATCGCCTTTGGTGTGGCCCTTACCCAGATGCATGATTTTGACTTCACGCTTGCCCATAAACAGGGTGAGCTCTTTTTCAAAAACAATGTTGGGCCAGGTGAGGCCGGGTACCGATTCCACACCCTGAAAGAGCCTGGGGAAGCGACCCACTTCAGACTCATAGTCTTGCTGGCCGCGCTCGACAATCAGGTCATAGGTATTGCGGCTGGCAATGATATTTTCAGGTTGATAGGCAGAAGCACCCAGTACCCGAACAGCATGATAATGACTCATGACAACATGCTTAATGGGCTTGTCTGTGACTTCACGAATCCGGCGAATGACGTCCTCAGCCATGATCGGGGTTGCCTGGGTATCGACGACCAGCACGCTGTCATCGCCAATGATAACGCCAGTATTGGGATCGCCTTCAGCGGTATAGGCGTAAAGGCCTTCCCCCAGCTGGGTAAAGCTGACCTGCTTGGGTTCCAGGTCGCCGTGAGAAGCAAATTTTTTGGTCATTTGTCTACCTCGATATGCTTTTGGTTGTCATCTATGCTTGTTTATCTTGTTTCAATTGAAACTTTAAGGATCTAAGCATCTTCCTTGACACAAAGCAAGCTTGTGTTGGATATTGAAAGGGTGATCTAGCTTCATAAGTGTATTTAGTTGGTTTTTTTCAAGCCTTTGAATTCCTGAAAAGCAGATCTCAGTGCACGAAATAAGACAACCTAAAAGTTTTGAGTGAAACTAATTTCAAAAACAACAAGTGAACTCATCAGATAAGGTAAAACCATGCATAAAATAAAAACAATGCTGTTGGCTACCGGCCTGGTAGCAGCAACCTCTATGACCCCAGCTCTTGCCCAGACAACCCTGACAGTCAGCAGCTGGGGGGGACCCAATCACGGCATTAATACCCATGTTTGGCCCAACTGGGGGCAGTGGGTGGAAGAAGCCACTGAGGGGCGGGTCACTGTTGAAGTGGTTTCAGATTTGGGGCCACCTAACCAGCAGATGGATATCGTTGCTGACGGTATCGGCGATGTGACCTGGATGTTCCATGGTCACTTTCCGGGGCGCTTTACCGCAACCCAACTGCCCGAACTGCCTTTCTTTGAAGCTATTTCATCAGAAAAGATGTCGGCTGCCTACTGGCGAACCCATCAGGAGTACCTGAGTGCCGCCAATGAGCATAGGGGGGTTAAGGTGCTGGGCTTGGGTGTTCATGGGCCTGGCCAGGTTTTTACCCGTGAACGTGTCGAAAGTCTTGATCAACTGGAAGGTAAGCGTTTGAGAACCGGTGGTGGGGTGATGTCGGAAATTGCTAATCGTTTGGGGGTTTCCGGTGTTGCCTTGCCACCCACCCAGACTTATGAATCCGCTTCTCAAGGGGTGATTGAAGGGGCTTTTCTGACTCTGGAAGGGTTACGTTCTTTCCGTATCGCTGAAGTTGCACCCTACACCTTGAGTCTGCCTGGCGGCCTTTATCGGGGCAGCTTTGCGATCGTCATCAACCCTGATGTCTGGGATTCAATTTCCGCCTCTGATCAGGAAGCCATTATGGAAGTGTCCGGTGAACGACTATCACGTCTGTTTGGTGAAATGATGGATCTCAGCGATCAGGCCGGTGTCGAGTTTGCCAAAGAAAAGGGCAACACCTTTACTGAAGCCTCTTCGGAAGTGGTTGAAGCTGCTAAGCAACTGACGGCTGACCTACCCGATGACTGGGTTGAGCGCATGAATTCTTCCCGAGTGGATGCAGAGGCAGCTTTGGCCTTTTTCCGCAAGCAATTGCAGGAACTCAACTAAAGTCTTGCCCTGTCGCCTGAGGCGGCAGGGTGTTGAGTTAAGGCTTATTCGGGCTGATGAAAAGGTGAATCTATGCTTTTAGGTCGTCTTGCCGCACGAGCAGAAGGGTGCTTGCGTTGCCTTTTGGAGGGTTTGGCGGGAATTTCCCTGCTCAGCATGATGCTGATCACCACAGTAGATGTTTTAGGGCGCTTTTTTTTCAACGCTCCCTTGTTGGGCGCGATTGAGTTGATGCAACTCGCTTTGGCGATTGTGATTTTTTGTGCCTTTCCAATCGTTTGCTGGAAGGAAGAGCATATCAGTATTGATTTGCTGGATACCTGGGTTCCCGCTTGGGTTGTGCCCTGGCGGCAACTGGTGATCAATGGTCTTTGTGCTTTTGCGCTTTATATCATGGCTGGTCGCATTCAGGTGTTTGCCAATCGGGCTTTTTCTTACGGCGATGTGACTGAATTTTTGAAAATTCCTATGGGTTATTTAATTGTTTTGATGGCTGTCATGGCCTGGATAGCCGCAGTGCTTTGTGCTTTGCGTGCATTTACTTATATACCAGAGATTTTCGGCTACAAGACCTGGGCGCACCAGCAACAGGAAAGTATGACCGAGCAGTATCTGGGTAGTGAGTCTGGCCATAACAAGAATCAAGAGGAAGGTCGCAGTGATTGAGTCGTTGATTGGTTTTTTTGTTCTTTTTATTCTGATCCTACTGCGTATTCCCCTCGCTTTTGCAATGGGTGCTGTTGGCTTTATTGGTTTTTACTTTGTTTTGGGAGGCAATTGGAATGCCGCCGAGGCTATGGCGGCACGGCGTATTGTTGATACCGGTTTGCAATATAGCCTGACGGTGATTCCGCTTTTTGTGTTGATGGGCAATCTGGTGACCAAAGCGGGCATGTCGGCAGCGATCTATCGCGCCTCCAATGCTTTTATTGGTCATTATCGCGGTGGTCAGGCGATGGCGACCATCCTTGCTTGTGGTGGATTTAGTTCAATTAGTGGTTCTAGCCTGGCAACAGCGGCAACCATGTCCAAGGTCGCCATGCCGCAAATGCGTAAATATGGATACTCGGATTCACTAGCAACGGCTTCCATTGCTGCCGGGGGCACTTTGGGTATTCTGATTCCACCCAGTGTCATGCTGGTCATTTATGGCATCTTAGCGGAACAAAGTATTCGTGAACTCTTTGCAGCGGGTCTGTTACCGGGCATTTTGGGTATTTTGCTCTACCTGGTGGCGATTCAGTTTGTGGTCCGTCGTCATAAGGATTCTTGTACTGAAAGCGAAAAGGCTGACTGGAAAGAACGCTTTTCAGCGCTGGCCGGGGTCGGAACCACTTTGGCGCTCTTTTTGTTGGTTATCGGTGGCATTTATATTGGGATGTTTACCCCTACAGAAGCAGCAGGCATGGGGGCTTTTGGTGCTTTTTTGCTGGCGTTAAGCCGTAGAGCGCTAAACTTCCAGGTTCTGAAAGAAGTTTTGGTTGATACCACCCGAACCACAGCCATGCTATTTGCCGTCATTATTGCCGCGATGATTTTTTCCAATTTTATCAACCGTGCCGGTCTGCCCAATGAGCTCTTGGCGATGATTCATGGTTGGGATTTAAGCCCGATGATGGTGCTGATGGCGATACTGCTGATTTATCTGCTTTTGGGCTGCATGCTGGAAAGCATGTCCATGCTGCTACTGACCGTGCCTTTATTTTTCCCAATCATGGCTGGACTTGGCTTTGATCTGGTTTGGTTTGGTATCCTAGTGGTCATTGTTATTGAAATCAGCTTAATAACTCCGCCCGTGGGTATGAATGTCTTCGTGCTCAAGGGGTTGCTGCCGGAAGTGTCAACCGCAACCATCTTCAAGGGTATCTTTCCTTTTTGGGTGGCTGATGTAGTGCGCATGTTCTTGGTGGTTTTTATCCCCGGACTGGCACTCTGGTTACCTAATTTCTTCTACTAACAGGTTTTTAATTTGAAAATGAGTTCGCCCCTTCAGGAATCCTCTGCTGCGGCCAGTGCTTTAAGATTGCCTGGCTGGGCGCAAGGTATGGTGCTGGTTGGCCTGGTTGCCATGAGTGCTGTATCCACGGATCTTTACCTGGCTGGTTTGCCGGCTATGGTTGAGGATTTGGGCGCGACTCACTCCCAAGTACAGCTTACTTTGAGCTTGTTTATGCTGGGCTTTGCACTGGGACAACTGATCAATGGGCCCTTGTCGGATAGCTGGGGCAGGATTCCGGTACTCAAACTGGGCTTAGTGATTTTTTTCCTGGCTTCTTTGCTTTGCATCTGGGCTCCCACTATCGAAGTGCTTTGGTTGGGCCGTATTTTGCAAGGTATTGGGGCCAGTGTCGGACCGGTGCTGGGTCGAGCCATCGTCAGTGATGTTTACCCTCGTCAGGATGCGGCAAGAATTCTGGCTTACCTCAGCTCAGCCATGGCTTTGGTGCCTGCTTTGGCCCCCATTCTGGGTAGCTTGCTGTTGATTTGGTTTAGCTGGCGTTCGCACTTTGTTGCCCTGTCATTGTTTGCTTGCCTGGTTTTGCTGGGAGTCTCTTTGCTGCTATGGGAAACTCGGCCGCAACTGGCTGAAGGTGAAAAACGCAAGCTGAGTGATCTGCTGCGCCTAATGCCACGATTTTTGCTGCACGGACAATTTATGGCCTATGTGGCCTGTGCCAGTACCGCTTTTGGCGCTATGTTTGCTTATATATCCAGCTCTTCTTATTTGGTTATGGAGGTGCTGGGGCTGGATGCGGGCCTTTTTGGTTATACCTTTGCCTTTGTGGTGCTGGGTTTTATTTTGGGGGCTTTTTTAAGCGCACGGCTGGTCGCCAGGTTGGGCTTGGAAACGACTTTGGGTTGGGGCATGGCAGTGTTGTTTCTGGCAGCCGGTTTGGCAGCTATTTTTTGGTGGCTGGACTGGGTTTATGTTTGGACGCTGATGCCTGCTATGCTGCTGGTTTTTGCGGCCGGTGGATTAACCCTGGCGAATAGCCAGGCCGGGGCAGTAACTCTGTTTCGAGAAACGGCAGGTTCAGCCTCGGCGGTGTTTGGTTTGTTTCAGATTTCCACTGCGGGCTTGACCGGAGCCCTGGCCGGTTATTTTTACAAACAGACGCTTTTGCCTTTAGCGGTGATTTTACTGAGTTGTGCATTTTTGGGAGCAGCTGCCTGGTGGTTTCAACTGGCAGGAAAAACGAAGGTAGTCCTTGATGAATAAGCCTGTTAAAGCAAATCCTCTTTCCAAAACCCGGGCTTTATTGAGCCTGGAGCAATTTCTGCCTTTTCGAATCAATCACCTGGGTGGGCGTATCAGTTGTTCACTTTCGCACATCTACAGCCAGGAATTTGGTATCAGCATTCCTGAGTGGCGTATCTTAATTTGGCTTAATGCCAGAGAAACCCTCACTGCTAAAGAAATTTGCAAGCTGAGTAATATGGATAAGGCCAAGGTTTCCCGAGCTGTGCATCGCTTGGCTGATCAAGATTACCTGCTACGCATCCGTGATGAAGAAGATCAGCGTACGGTATTTTTGAGTCTGAGTGAGCAGGGGCATCAATTGCTGGATAAATTGATTCCCCGGGCACTAAACTGGGAAAGTGAGTTGGTTGCCGGGCTCTCGGCTCAGGAATATCGGGATTTGTTCAACATCATGCTAAAGCTGGAACAGCAGCTGGACCGAATCAATGCCTGTGAGGAACAGCCGCCGGCGAAAAGCTGACAAGCCTGAAAAAACTGGGTAGAGTGGCTGGCATTCCAAGGATTCTCTGGCTGAGTATGTCTGAACACAAAACTTCCGATACCGCTGAACAGCTGCAATTAAAAGATTTTTTTCCTTATCGGCTCTCCAGCCTTCAGGCTGCAGTCAGTGCAGCAGTGGCTCAGCTCTACCAAGGGCGCTTTGAGTTGACTCATCATGAATGGCGTCTTCTTGCTACCTTGCATGAATACCCTGAGCTGTCTGCGAAACAGCTGGCTGAGCATACCAATCTTGAAAAAATGCAAGTCAGTCGGGCTGTTGCGCGTATGACGACCAGAGAGCTGTTGGAACAAACCCCTGCTGAGCATGATCGACGCTATCTGAAATTAAGCCTAACCGAAGCGGGCCATCAGCTGTATCAGCAAATAGTGCCTCTTGTTTTGGAAAGAGAAGCTTGGCTGCTGGCTGATCTAAACGATGAAGAAAGGCGTTTTCTTGATCAAATCATGGACAGGCTGCTGGCGCGTACACGCCAGCTGCAGGCCAAGGATTAATCGCTACCCTCTTTTGATTTGAACTCTTCTTCATGTAGCCAGGCAGCATGCTTGGGTGCGCGCTTAGTTTTTGACCATTCTTCCACCATGGCCGGAGCCACTTCTTTGAGCTGCTTCATTTGTTCCGGAGTTCCCTTCACATAGGTCAGTTCCAAGCGGTGTCCATTGGGGTCAAAGAAATATATCGAACGTATGATACCGTGTTCGGTAGGGCCCAATACCTCAACACCCTTGCTTTCCAGTTCTGCCTTGGCATCCAGTAAAGCTTTTTCATCGGCAACTTGAAAAGCGATGTGTTGAACCCATTCAGGCGTATTGGGGTCTTTACCCATGGGCGGCGAGTTGGGGATTTCAAAAAAGGCCAGAATATTGCCATTACCAGCATCCAGAAAAAGATGCATGTAGGGGTCAGGCTCTTTGGTGGAAGGAACCCTGTCTTCAGCAATGGCAACCAGAAAATCCATGTTGAGCTTATCCTGGTACCACTCGACAGTTTCTTTGGCATCCATGCAGCGATAAGCCACGTGATGGATTTGTTGTAGCTGGATCATGATTGGTCTCCGCTCTTGTTGTTGTGTGTTTTGTGAAGATAGTAACAAATGTTACTAGTGTCAAATTTTTTTGTCTGGGGTTTGAAAAGGTACAGCTAAGTGATCGTTAATGCTGGGGTAAATGGCAGCCAAGGCTCAGATCATATATCCTTGTCAGCTGATTGACTGATGGCTACATCCTTGAGGGGCGAGATGCCTGAGACATCGAAACAGCTTTCCAAAACAGACAGGTATTTAGCCTGGCTGATCAGAGGCCTTTTGGCTGCCTTTTGCTGGTGGCTAATCAGTGAGGGCCGAAATGATTCCTGGGTGTTGGGCGCCCCTGCGGTTGTTTTGGCTGTCGTGTTTAGCTTTTATCTGCAGCCTGCTTCCGGTTACCGGCTTTCCTTACCCGGTATTCTGGCTTTCTGGTGGTACTTCAGCCGTCAATCCCTGGTGGCTGGCTATGACGTTGCCAAAAGAATCATCTCACCTGAGATGCCCATTCAACCGGGTGAGGTGACTCTAAAGCTTCACCTGCCTGCCGGAGCCCCGCGTTGGCTGCTGGCAATGACCCTGTCACTTTTGCCCGGCACCCTTAGCGTTCGTTTTGAAGGTGACAGCCTGGTACTGCATTGCCTGGATATTGGTGAGCCGGTTGAAGTCGATGTGCTGACTGCTGAGCGCCGGGTTGCGGCTGTATTTGGTCTTTCAGGAGCGGCTTTAATCAGAGCCAGGGAGCCATTGTTATGACTTGGGCGCTGTGGGTAAGTACTCTGCTACTACTTTTGGCATTGGTTCTGGGCGTCTGGCGGGTCTGGTTGGGGCCTACCCTTGCTGACCGTATGCTGGCTGCCCAGTTGTTTGGGACCACGGGGGTAGCGCTGCTCTTGCTCTTGGCTGAACTCCTAGAGCAGCCTGCATTAAGAGATGTCGCTCTGGTTATTGCCCTCTTGGCAGTGATGGCCACAGTTGCCTTTGTTGCCCGTGCTCAGCCTGCTGGTCAATCAATTTCCAAAAAGGAGAACGAGGATGCTGATTGATTTGCTACGCAGTCTGTTAATTCTTGTTGGAGCAGCCTTTTTTCTAGTTGGCACCTTGGGTTTGCTTCGTTTTCCGGATGCACCAACCCGAATTCATGCCTTGACCAAGGTAGATAACCTGGGGTTGGGACTAATCGTACTGGGGCTTTTGCCTGGGGTAGCCAGTTGGCCGGTAGTCTTCAAAATGATTTTGATTTGGTTGCTGGCTATAGCGGCTGCTTCTTTGGCAGGCCATTTGGTTGTTCAGGCTTGGGCAGGTTCCCAAAACAAGGAGACCTCATCCCGTGATTCTTGATTGGTTATTGGCAGGAGCACTAATCGGAACGGCGGCTGGTGTTCTTTTGACTCGGGATCTTTATCGCTCAGTCGTTCTATTTATTATTTTTGGTTTGCTGATGGCGCTGGTTTGGGTCAGGGTGGAAGCGCCCGATTTGGCTCTGGCTGAAGCAGCTATCGGGGCGGGGCTGACCGGTGTTCTGTTTTTGGATGCTTTGGGTCACCTTAACCCGGATAAAGCAGCTGCAGTTCGCCAGAAGTACCGCCAGCCTTTGTTGTCTGGATTAGCTTTTTTGTTGGCTTTAGGCGTGACAGGCTTGTTATGGATGGCTTTGGTTGATAGTCCTCAGCCGGGCGTTCATTTGCCTGAAATAGTTGATCAACAGTTGCTGGCCAGTGGTGTTGAACACCCGATTACAGCCGTCCTCTTGTCATTCCGGGCTTACGATACGCTTCTCGAAGTGGCTGTCATTCTGGTTGCAGTGGTGGTGGGTTTGGCCTTGCGCTTCAGCCAAGAAGACCAGCCTGCTGAAACCCAGGTGCTGTCCCCGCTGCTACAAAAAATGCTGGTTTGGCTGCTACCTTTGATGCTGATGGTGGCCATCTACCTGTTGTGGATAGGTAGTTATCGCAGTGGTGGTGCTTTTCAGGCAGCAGCGGTACTTGCTGCTATGGCTGTCTTGATGCGTATGTCAGGCACACCCATTCCAGGTCACAGCAACCTCTATCTGCTGAGAATTGGTCTGGTGGTCGGGCTGGGTCTGTTTTTGCTATTGGGTTCGGTAGACTTGGTCAGTGGCGGCAATTTTTTGGCTTGGCCTGAAGGTTGGGAAAAAGCCTCCATTCTGGTTGTTGAAGGAGCCCTGACTTTTTCCTTGGGCATGTTGCTCTTTTCACTGTTTGAAGCCAGTCCTGCACCCAAGCAGGCGAGCATGACGCGTGGAGGTGGAGCATGAATACCTTTTTTATCTATGCGCTGACTGGTGGTCTTTTGTCGAGTTTGGGGCTCTTGGGTTTTATCCTGCATCGTCATCTGTTAAGGCGTCTGATGGCTTTTAACCTGATGGGCAGTGGCTGCTTTCTGATACTAACCGGTTTGTCTCAATCTCATCAGGGCGTGGATGCTGTGCCCCAAGCGTTGGTATTGACAGGCATTGTCGTTGCTGTTTCGGCTACTGCCCTGGCCTTGGTTCTGATCCGTCGCTGGTATCACTTAACCGGCCAGACTTCTTTGCCGGAAGATGTTCAGTCTCTGGAAAAAACATCCAGTAAGGAGGCTCAGGGATGAGTTCCCTGCTACAGGAGTTACCCCAGCTATTACCCTGGTTAGTTATTCTGCCGCTCTTTTGGGCCCTATTCAGCTTGGCGCTGGGTGTTCTTTATAGACATTGGATTGCTGGGGTCTTCATCTTTTTGTTGCTGGCAACCAATCTGATTTTGATTGGACAGTGGCTACTTCTGGGTGATCTTTACTATAGCCTGGGGGACTGGGACGTTCCGCTGGGCATTCAGTTGCGCCTGGATGGGGTTGCACTCGCTATGGTTACGGTAACCAGTCTGGTGACGGCGGCGTGCAGCCTGCATGCGAGCACTTACCTGGATGATTACCCACGTGCTCAGCAATACTTTTGGCCCTTATTGGCTTTTACCTGGGCCAGCTTGAATGTAATTTGGCTTTCGGCTGATCTCTTCAACCTCTATGTGGGTCTAGAGCTTTTAGGTTTGAGTGCTGTAGGCTTGGTGGCGCTGACAGGGCAGACCGAAGCGCTGGGTGCGGCGCTGCGCTATTTGTACGCTGCTTTGCTGGGATCACTGGCCTACTTGTTGGGTGTGGCCCTGATTTACAGTGGCTATGGTCAGCTGGACTTACCGGCCTTGTCCGGCCTGCTGGAATCTGATGCCAGTACGCGTTTGGCACTGGCGCTGATGACCCTGGGCTTGCTGCTGAAAACGGCTATCTTCCCTTTGCATATTTGGTTGCCACCCGCTCATGGTAAGGCTTTGCCGCCTGTTAGTGCCTTGCTTTCGGCCCTGGTGGTCAAGGCTTCTTTTTATATTCTTGTTCGCTTGTGGTTGGAAGCCGGTTTGCAGGTGGTCGTGCCTTCTGCTGCCCAGTTTATGGGTGCTTTGGGGGCTGGTGCCGTCTTTTGGGGTGGTTGGATGGCCTGGCGGCAAACAGAGCTGAAAATGCTGGTTGCCTATTCCACTGTGGCCCAGCTGGGTTATTTGATGCTGATTTTCCCCTTAATGGTTGGCGTTTCACCAACTGCAGCCCAGCTGGCTTGGGAGGGGGGCTGGTTGCAGTTGATTGCTCATGCCCTGGCCAAGGCAGCAATGTTCCTGGCTGCAGGCAATTTGGTCCTGGCAATGCGCAGGCCAGATATTATTGGTCTGCACGGTGTAGGGCGGTTTTTACCCTTCTCCTTGTTGGGCTTTGGTTTGGCAGGTGTCAGTATTATGGGACTTCCTCCCAGTGGCGGCTTTATGGCCAAGTGGCTGCTTTTGCAAAGTGCGCTGGCTAGTGGGCAGTGGTGGTGGTTGCTGGTGTTGGCAGGCGGCAGTGCCTTGAGTGCTGTTTATATTTTCAAGGTTTATCAGCAGTGTTATATCGAAGATACCGAAGTGGATAACTTCAGGCATCCCTCTTTGCTGCTCGATCTGTCATCTATCACTTTGGCACTCTTGGCCTTGTCTTTGGGTATCTTCTCGGCCTGGCCACAAGCACTGTTGGCAACGGCCTTATCAGGAGGGGGAGTTTGATGTTGGATTGGTATTTCTGGCTACCTCTGCTGGTGCTTTCAACCTCTTTGGTTGCTTCAGGTTTTATTTTTTGGATTAACGAAAATCGCAGTCAGTTGCGCAGTGGTATTAACCTGACAGCAGCAGTACTAAAAATCGCCCTGGTAGTGATTATTCTACTGGGTGTTATGGGTGGGGAGGTTTATGAAACTCGTTTTGCACTCTTGGCCGATATTGACTTTGTGCTCCGCGCAGATGCCCTGGGAGTCATGTTTGCCGGGCTTTCTTCGGTGCTCTGGCTGTTCACTACCATTTATGCGATTGGCTATCTTGAGGGTACGCCCAACAGAAGACGCTTCTTTGGTTTCTTTGGTCTCTGCGTAGCTTCTACCCTGGGTATTGCCTTTGCAGGTAATCTTTTTACTTTCCTGATTTTTTATGAACTTCTAACCCTCTCAACCTACCCGCTGGTTGTTCACCGGGGAACGGCCAAAGCCTTGCGTGCCGGTAAAATTTATTTGATTTATACCCTCGGTGGTGGCCTGGTTCTTCTGATGGGCGTGCTCTGGCTTTATGGTTTAGCGGGTGATCTCAGCTTCTATGGACGCAATCATCTGGATGCTTTAGCGGTCACTCAACCTGCCGCCCTGAAATGGATTTTCTTCCTGTTGATTGCTGGGCTTTCGGTTAAGGCTGCTATGGTACCTTTTCATGGTTGGCTGCCCCAGGCAATGGTTGCCCCGGCACCGGTCAGTGCCTTGTTGCATGCGGTTGCAGTCGTCAAGGCCGGTGCCTTCGGTATTGTGCGTGTTGTTTACGATGTCTATGGAATTACCCTGACCTGGGAGCTGGGCCTCCTGCTGCCTTTGGGAATTGCGGCGGCTGTGACCATTATTTATGGCTCTATCCGTGCGCTGATGCAGGAGGATATCAAAAAACGTCTGGCCTTCTCGACGATCAGCCAAGTGTCTTATATCGCCTTGGGTATCAGCCTTTTCGGGCCAGCCGGGACGATTGGTGGCTTGGTACATCTGCTGCATCAGGGCTTGATGAAGGTAACCCTGTTTTTTTGTGCGGGCAACTATGCCGAGACTTTAGGGGTTCACAAGATCAAAGATCTGGATGGCGCTGGTCGACGCATGCCGGGTACCAGTCTTGCGTTTACAATCGGGGCTCTGGGTATGATCGGGGTGCCGCCAGTCGCAGGCTTCATCAGTAAATGGTATTTGGGTATTGGAGCGGTAGCCGCCAGCAACTATTGGGTGCTGGGTGTGTTGGTGGCTAGTAGTCTTTTGAATGCCGCCTATTTCTTACCCGTGCTCTACCGTATTTGGTTTAGACCCCAGGAGCAGCCCTGGCCTCATGAGCGGGTCTTGGGGCGCTGGGATACAAGTCTTTGGCTGCTCGTCCCTGCCTTGGTGACCGCTGCCTTGAGTCTGCTGGCCGGTGTTTTTGCAGCCTCCGGATTCAGTCCTTTGACTTGGGTTGAGTTGATCACCAGCCGGGAGTATCTGCCATGATTGAAGCCTTGTTGTTTTTAACACCTGTATGGCCGCTGGTGGTACTGGTTTGTTCGGCTGCTTGGCGTTTTGCGAAAGGCGAAACAGCCAGTTTTGGTTTCCTGTGGCTGACAGCGCCCTTACCAGGGCTCCTGTTGGCGGTGCTTGCAGAACCTGACCCTGCAGCCAGCTTTTTGGAATTACCTGGGCTTTTTCTGGGAGCGCTTTGGTGGCTGGATGAAGTACGCTTGGTCTTCCTGCTAATGACCAGTTTGCTTTGGCTGTTGGCAGGTTGCTATGCCCGAGGCTACCTCAAGGTAAGCCAGGGAGCCAAGGATCAGCTGAAAGCCAGGTTAAGAAGCTTTGAATACCTTTGGCTGCTTACTTTGGCTGGCAACCTGCTGCTGATAGTTGCTGAGGACATTGCCAGCTTCTACACCGGCTTTGCGATCATGACTTTTTCAGGCTATGGGCTTGTGATTCATTTTCGTAGCCATGAAGGCCTGGCTGCAGGACGCAGCTACCTCTATCTGGCTTTATTGGGTGAAGGCTTGCTGCTGATTGGTTTTCTGGGTGCAGCTTCTCAGGCAGCCGAACCCTTGATGTCCCAAATTCCTTTAATTCTGGAACCAGACAATAGCTTGGGGCTGCCTCTTTTGCTCTGTCTTTTATTGGGTTTTGGGGTGAAAGCGGGTTTGGCACTCTTGCATGTCTGGTTGCCGGTTGCTCATTCGGTTGCTCCAACGCCTGCAAGTGCAGTGCTTTCAGGAGCCATGATTAAAGCAGGTTTATTAGGCTGGTGGTTGACGCTACCTCTGGGAACCAGCAACTGGCCGGAAGTGGGTCAGGCCCTGCTGTTGGCAGGCTTGGTTGCTGCCCTGGGTGCGGGGCTTTTGGGTGCTCTGCAATTTAAAGCCAAGGCAGTTTTGGCTTATTCCAGTATCAGTCAAATGGGCATGATGACTAGCCTGGTGGGTGTGGGCCTGTTGGATTTTACGCTCTGGCCTGCGTTGGTGCCTGTTCTTTTACTCTTCCTTGTGCATCATGGCCTTAACAAAGGCAGCCTGTTTTTGGCTGTCGGGATGAATGAACGCCTGCCTCTGCGCTGGACCCCTTTGTTGTGGTTGGGTCTGGTGCTGCCACCTCTGGCCCTGGTTGGCTGGTTGGGCAGTGGCACCTTGAATAAAACCCTGATGAAGGGGGTGCTCTATGAGGCTGGTTGGCAACCTTTGGTGTTTTGGTTAACGCTTGCTGGCTTGGCGACCAGCTTACTGATGTTCCGTTATCTATGGCTTTTGTACCTGGCTCGCCAGCAACTCAGTCAGCAAGAAAAACAACCACAAAAAATCAACTTCTGGATGCTGGGCAGCTGGTTACTCTTGCTGATCCTGGGCTTGTTGACCCCCTGGTGGCTGCCCTTGTCTATCGATAACTTTCTTTGGCCAGATCAACAGGGTTGGCTGGATTTGGCTTGGCCGGTTCTTGCAGGCTTGGTGTTGGCCGTCTTGGCCTGGGCTCTTACCCGTCGCTCTTCAGCCTGGCAGAAGTGGGTGCCCCCTTTGGGTGATCTTTTAGTGGTTTACAGGTATTTGGGGTTGGGTCTGCTAAAGGGAGTTCGCGGACTGATTGCTGGCTGGGATGCTGCAATGCAGCAGCTGGTGGCTTGGTTGGGCTCTTTAAAGAGCTTGGGGCTTTTAATGGATAAAATCAGTTATCAGGAAATTGCCTGGCGTCGGGAAGCCGCCTTAATTTTTACTTTGTTACTCGTGGTTTTATCGGGACTCTTGCTGCTATGAGCCAAACAGCTGATGTCGTGGTTCTCGGTGCAGGGGCTGCTGGACTCATGGCAGCTACCACTGCTGGCTATACGGGTAAAAAAGTACTGCTGCTGGACCATACCGACAAACCAGGCAAAAAGATTCTGATGTCCGGTGGTGGGCGCTGTAATTTTACCAACCTGAATACCACGCCAGCCCATTTTCTATCCAGCAATCCCAATTTTTGTATTTCAGCCTTAAAGCGCTATACCCCCCAGCATTTTGTGGAACTGGTGGAACGCCATGGCGTGGACTTTGTAGAAAAAGCACCGGGTCAATTGTTTTGTGCAGGCAAAAGTAAGGAAATACTTAATCTGCTTTTGACTGAGGCAGACTGGGCCGGGGTGGACCTGCGGATGAAAACCAGCATCAATCAGGTTGCAACCACCGCCGAGAGCGTTCGTCTGGAAACCTCAGCAGGTTCGATCGATGCAGGTACTTTGATTGTTGCTACCGGTGGCCTTTCTATTCCAACTTTAGGGGCCACTGGTTTTGGTTATGATTTGGCCCGCCAGTTGGGACTTAACCTCTTGCCCACGCGTGCAGGCTTGGTGCCTTTTACCCTTCATCCTGAGTTAAAGGAGCGCTTGGCCCCCTTGTCGGGTTTAAGTGCTGAAGTGGAAGTAACCTGTGGTGGGCACAGCTTTGCCGAACCCTTACTGATAACTCATCGTGGCTTGTCGGGCCCTTCGATTCTTCAGGCATCCAGCTACTGGCAACCGGGTGCTTCGGTAACGATTAACTGGTTGCCAGGTTTGCAGGTGGTTGAAGAACTCAGTCAGTTACGCCTAACAGCTCCCAAAAGCAGCCTCAATGCCTGGTTGAATGACCATCATGCTAAACGTCTGGCAGGCCTGCTGACCGAAATGCTGCAAGAAGAATTTGCAAGCAAGAAGTTGCAGCTGCCCGAGCGTCTGGCTGATTTCTCCAACAACCAGTTGGAGCTGGTGGGCCAGTTTTTACAAGAATGGACCTTCACCCCGGCAGGTACTGAAGGTTATCGAACGGCCGAAGTCACTCTGGGTGGCGTGGACACTCAAGCAATTTCATCACGGGATTTTAGTGTTAAAGACTTGCCGCAAATTCGCTTTATTGGTGAAGTTCTGGATGTTACCGGACAGCTGGGTGGCTTTAACTTCCAATGGGCCTGGGCTTCAGGTGTCGCAGCGGGGCAGGATTTGTAGTGCTTGCGCCTTAATAGAGAGTGACTTGTTGTTATGAAAAACTGGATATTTCTTGGGGTTGCAATTGTTGCTGAAGTACTGGCAACCTCTGCACTGAAGTCAAGTGAAGGCTTTACGCGCTTAGTGCCCAGTGTGCTGGTGGTTTTGGGTTATGGGATTGCTTTTTATTTTTTAGCCTTGACTCTTAAAGTCATTCCAGTCGGTGTTGCCTATGCAATTTGGGCAGGCTTGGGTATTGTTTTGATAGCCCTTTTGGGTTGGCTGGTTTTTGGTCAAAAGTTGGATATGCCCGCTATTTTGGGCATGCTGCTGATTATCAGTGGTGTGCTGGTTATCAATCTTTTTTCGCAAACCGCTAGCCATTAACTTTTGCTTGGAGCTAAGCATGCCTTGGTTATTTTCTTATGGCACTTTACAGCAAAAAAAAGTACAGCTTGCTAATTTTGGGCGGGAGTTGAAAGGGGAGCCAGATCTGCTCCCTGGCTATCAAGTGGGTGAAATTCGTATTACCGATGAGCGGGTTTTAAGGGAAAGTGGCAAGGCAATTCATCCTATTCTCAGATATACCGGCAATCCAGAAGATGAAGTGAGTGGCAGTGTCTTTGAGTTAACTGCAGCTGAACTGGAACAGGCGGATGACTATGAGGTAAGTGACTATAAGAGGGTTTCTGCAACCCTAAAATCAGGGCGCCTTTGTTGGATCTATGCGGCCGCTGATTAAAAAGGTTGATGCCATGTATTTATCACGCAACCCACTACACTATCTGTCCTTTGCAGTTTTGCTGGCGTTGCTTTTTTTGGTGTTTTTTATCACAGGGCTGCCTCTTTCTGCCCCAACTTACCTGAATTCAATCCTTGGCCTGCCACTGCCAGGCTTTTGGTTTCCAGTGATCTTAACCACTGTACTTTTATTGGGGCCCTTTTTACTGGGCAGCTTAGTCTATGAGCGCTTGGCATACCTTTGGCTGGTTCTGATTGTCTTGGCGTCCATGGGTTTGCGTGCGGTTATGTTTACAGCAGATGGAGACCCCCATTTTCTAAGCCCTACCTTTTTGGTTATTGACTGTCTTCTGGTCGTCGTGGGCTTGGGGTGTGTTTATGTGGGCAGGCTACTCGTTATTGATAAAGAAGAGTTTGAGTCCCGAAAACGTTTAGGCTCTGCCCTGGTTAATAAACCGGTACCAGAAGGGTTGAACGCAAGTCTGCTGATGAGGTTGAAGGCCTGGGCACAGGGTACGGCTTATGGTTTGGGAGTGAGTGCCTTTGTGTTCTTTATTACGCCTTTTGTTTTTGGCGGGTTTTGGTTGTTGGTGTGGGCTGCACTCTTGGGCTTTGCGTGCTCTGGGATTAAGGTTTCCTGGGATGATTGGATTAAAGAGCGGTTGCGGGGCTATCAGGGATTCTATAGTCATAACCTCCAGCCGGCTTACTGGAAAAAACTACCCGGCCTCTTCTTAGGCCTAGTGGTGGGTAGTTTAGGGCTTTACTTATTTTACCGGCTGGAACTTGTCAATGAGGTGCTCTTCTATCTAAGCCTTGTGACTACTTGGATAGCAGGCCCCATTTATCTTTATCACCAAAACAAAAATTTTTAGAAGGGTTGCTTAGCGAAACAACCAGCTACGTAGCCAGTTGGCACGAGCAGCCCTAGCTTGACGTTCTACTTTTTCAAGATCAATACGCCCTGCATTCAAGCGATACTCAAGAGGAACCACTTCCTGGAATTGCATGGTTTGGTCATTGGCTGCAACTGCTGCAGTGTCTAGGCGCTCTTCGCTGGTGTAGTCAGTGGCAAGATTCATCACCTGTGAGTTCATTGCATTCCTCCTCTTGGTTGGGTTGGCTTTGTTAATCAGGGCGCGAATGCTAATCTGAACCTGAGTTAAATAAAATCCCCAAAAAATTAAAATGGAGTTTGCAAAATCGAACAGCAAAAAAGGCAGCGCAGTGGCGGCCCTTTAAGAATTCATTGGGATGATTTTGAAACCCTGCTCGCCATTGCCGAAACAGGTTCCTTATCAGGTGCAGCCAGGCATTTGAAGGTGAGCCATGCGACTATTTTCAGGCGTTTGGGGGATATTGAAAAACGCCTGGGTGTGCTGCTGTTCGAACGTTCGCGCCGCGGCTATTTACCTACTCAAGCCGGTGAAGAGTTGGCTGCGACTGCCCGTGAAATTGAGGCTCGGGTGTTAGCTGCTGAAAGGCGAGTTGTGGGTCGTGATTTGCAGCCGCGTGGAGCCGTTTGGGTCACAACCACGGATTCACTGTTTGCGGGTTTGCTTGCCCCCTTATTTGCTCAGTTTCAGCAGGAATATCCAGGTATTCTGTTGGATATAGCCGTTTCTAATCAGCCTTTAAACCTGACCCGCCGCGAAGCTGATGTGGCTATTCGAGCTTCCAAAGCACCACCCGATCATTTGGTGGGTCGTAAGCTGGTTGATATCGGTATGGCGGTTTATGGTCGTCGCGCTGATTTTAAAGAGGGTGTTGGAGAGCTGAAGGACTTAGCTTGGGTAGGCCCGGGTGCCCGCTTGCTGGATCAGCCCTTAAGGGACTGGATGTTTGAGCAGGGGTATGATCACCACTGTCAATTTCGGGTGGATACCCTGATCGGTATGTTGAATGGTATTAAAGCGGGTTTGGGAGTAGCCGTTTTGCCCTGTTATTTGGGCGACCATGAACCTGAATTAATCCAGCTAACTGATCCGATTGAGCCTTTAAGCTATCAGCTTTGGTTCCTGTTCCACCCAGATTTACGTGGGGTTGCCCGAATTAATTCGTTATTGGATTATATGACCGCAGCTATCAGAGAGCAGAAAGAGCGTATTGCGGGAACCAACAGAAAACCACTTAACCAGGATGAACACCTCAATGACCAACCTGATCACTACTGAAGACCTCTATTTAAAGGTACCCGGTGGCGATATTTTTGTACGCCTGTGGCAGCCAGAGCTTTGTAAAAGCAGTCTCCCGATCATTTTGCTGCATGACTCTCTGGGTAGTGTTGAGTTATGGCGGGATTTCCCCCAACGCTTGGCCGAACACCTGCAACAACCGGTTTTCGCCTATGATCGCCTGGGTTTTGGACAATCTTCTCCCCGTGATGCTTTGCCATCCTGGCATTTTGTTGAGGAAGAAGCGGAAGTTTATTTTCCAGAGTTGCTGCGGGGTTTGGATATTCAGGAGTTTGCCCTGCTCGGACATAGTGTTGGCGGGGCTATGGCTTTGAATGTGGCTGCCGTCTATGGTCAGATTTGTCGTTGGGTTGTCACTGAGGCCGCCCAAACCTTTGTTGAAGAACGTACGCGCGAAGGTATTCGTCAGGCAGAGAAGCTGTTTGTAGATCCCAGCCAGTTTGAGCGCTTGAAGCGATGGCATGGCGATAAAGCCCAGTGGGTTTTGGATGCCTGGATTAAAACCTGGTTGGCTCCTGAGTTTAGTGACTGGAACCTGAGTTCAGCCTTGGCCAGGATTGAGAGCCCTGTGTTGGCTTTGCATGGCGATCAGGATGAATATGGCTCTTCTGCTTTTCCTGAATTGATCGTCAGGCAGGTGCCGACTGGTGCGCAGATGCGTTTGTTGTCTGAATGTGGGCATGTGCCTCATCGGGAGCAGCAAGAGCAAGTATTAGCAGAAATTGAATCTTTTCTTGGGCATTGAACCCCCAGGTTTCAACCTTTAGCATGCAGTTAGGTTTATTTGTATGTGAGGTCAACTATGGCACGGACTCCTTCTGCTATGCTCCCCTTGGGCACCCCTTTGCCGGATGCGAATCTTCCTGACCCCAATAATCAATATTGGCGCTTGTCTGAATCCTTGGGTAGTAAGGGCTTACTGGTCATGTTTATCTGTAACCATTGCCCTTTTGTGCTGCATATTGCGCCTTTTTTGGAAACGCTTTACGACCAATTGGATGAATTAGGTATCAAAACACTGGCGATTAACTCTAATGATATTAAAGCCTATCCTGCAGACTCCCCTGAAAAGATGTCAGAATTTGCTGCTGAATACAGGCTGCCCTTTCCTTACTTGTTTGATTCCAGCCAGGAGGTAGCGAAGAGCTTTTCGGCTGCTTGCACCCCGGATTTCTTTTTGTTTGATCACCGGGGCAAGCTGAGCTATCGGGGACAATTGGATTCCAGCCGCCCAGGTAATGAGCAGCCAGTCACTGGTGAAGACTTACTGACTGCGGCCAAGCTTCTTTCTCAGGGGATTCAGCCTCCTGAAGTTCACCAGAAGCCCAGCCTGGGCTGTAATATCAAGTGGCGCTTTTCTTAGTGTTGACTAGTTCATCAAGGTCACGAGAGATTTGCCTCAGCTGATCTGCAACCGCAACGGAGCCCTGAGCTTGATTAGCGGTATCCTCAGCCATCCGGCTAATTTCAATAATACTGCGATCAATTTCACTGGCGACCGCACTTTGCTGTTCTGCAGCGCTGGCAATCTGGGTGGTCATATCACTGATGGATTCCACGCCCTGAGTAATACTATCCAGGGCTTGGTCACCTTCAGCCGCCTGAGTAATGCCTTCTTCGGCTTGCTTGCGGCTGTTTTGCATGACTTGAACAGCATGACGGGCCTTCTCTTGTAACTCATGCACCTGCACTTCTATATCTCGGGTTGAGTGCTCGGTACGTTGGGCCAGGTTGCGCACTTCATCGGCAACCACGGCAAATCCTCGTCCTGCTTCACCGGCTCTGGCTGCCTCTATAGCCGCATTTAAGGCGAGAAGGTTGGTTTGTTCAGCAACATCTCTGATCACTTGGAGGATAATACCGATATTTTCGGTGCTGCCTTCAACTTCCTGAATCACTTGGTCAGCCTGCTGAATATCCTGAGCCAGGGTGTTAATCATATGAATAGTGCGGCTAACCACTTCTTTACCTCGGGCGGCTCTCTCTCGGGCATCCTGCGCTGAATCAGCGGCATGGCCAGCACTTTGGGAAACTTCCTGAACCGTAGCCGTCATTTCATTCATGGCAGTAGCCACTTGATCGGTTTGTCCTTGTTGATTGGAAGCCGCCTGAGAAGTCTTGTCCGCCACCTGAGCGAGTTGGTTAACCGAGTCTTGCATGCTTGCCACTGAGCCTCGAATGGCAGTGACCAGGTCGCTAAAACGCTGCACGACCTGATTGAATGCCGAAGAGGCTTGACCGACTTCATCTGTACCTTTTACTTCCAGCTTGAGGTTGTCGTCACCTCCTGCTGCAACAGCCTGCATACCTCGGGTCATCTGCTCTAAAGGCCGGGTAATAAAGGTACGGATAAACAGGTAAACGAATGCCAGCAGAACCAGGCTAATACCGACAGCAATGCTAAAAAGATTGATCGCAAAAGCCTTGGCATCACGGTTAACTTCTTCAAGTGAAATATTCATGGTGACCGCACCCAGCACGGCATCTTGAGGAGCAACGGCGTGGCACTGCGTACAGTTTTTGCCAAGGTAATCGGTGCGGTTAAAAATAGGTAATACGGCTCTTAAGGCTTGGGTGTCCCTATCGACTGCCATATAGGCTTCACCAGTATCAAGAACCTGGCGCTCAAGATCGCTTCTTGCCCCTTCGCTTCTGGAGCCTGGACCAAACTGCTCATCAATCCATTTGCCTCTAAGAACACGTAGGTCGGACACATTTTGCAGTTCGGTGATTTGATCAAGAAATTCGTGGCGTTGATCCATGGTGCCGGTAATCATCATGGTCGTAAGACCAGCCATGGTGCTTTCAAATAATGATTGAGCGAAGACTTCGGATTGCGCATAGGCTGTATTGCGTTGCTCCCAAGCGGCCCAGGCAATCATGCTGGTCCAGGTGATCACTAATAATGCCCAAAGTACTACAACAAGGCGTATCCATAATTTGAAATTGTAGAGTTTTTGCAGCATCAGTTATGATCTCCTGAAATTCCAGCTGATGTTCTAAGCTTAAAAGATCTCATCTATAAGTCCGCAAGTCTAGTGAGGATACTCTCTGCAGGCTGGTTGACTTTCAGATCCAAGAGTTCATCAGCACGGGTTTTCCCTCGATTGATGGCAATAATAGGTTTGTTAGTCTGTTTGGCAAGGCGGCAGAAGCGATATCCGGAATAAACCATTAAAGAAGAGCCAACAACCAGAAGTCCATCTGCAGCTTGCATTGCTTGTTCAGCTGCATGACGCGTTGCTGGGGGAATTAAATCACCAAAGAACACCACGTCAGGCTTGATGATGCCAGAGCAGCGCGGACAGTCGAGCAGTTGAAAGTCACTGAAATTCTGTTGTTCCAAATCGGCATCACCATCAGGAGCTAAGCTGGCGTGCTTTTTATCATACTGGGGGTTAAGCTCAATAAGGTGCTGATGGTAGGCATAGCGCATAGTGCGGAAGCCACAGCTTTGGCAACTGACGGTATCACCGCGACCATGCAGGTCAATCACTTTTTTTGAACCCGCTTTTTGATGGAGGCGATCAACGTTTTGGGTAATGACCTGCTGAATGCGTCCTTGTTTTTCGAGTGCTGCCAGTGCCAGGTGACCAGCCCCTGGGCGCGCCGAACGAAAGGCTTCAAAGCCGGCGAGGGCTCTAGCCCAATAGCGTTGCCGGACTTGAGGTGAGGTCATAAATTCTTGATGCTGAACAGGTTGGCGCCTTTTCCACTGACCTTCATCATCACGATAATCAGGTATACCTGACCCTGTGCTGATACCTGCACCGGTCAGAACCAGCCATTTGTGGTGTTCGTTAAAAAAGTGAAACAATTGATTGCTGGTTGTTTCAACTGAAAAGCTGGCAGGATAGGCTTTGGCAAGCTGCATTGGTCAACCTGTAAGCTGAGACTGAATGAAAACTCTAACATAGTAAGCTGAATTTTAGGGAAGGATAATGATGAAGCGGTGGATGTCATCACTCCATGCACGTCTGATGCTGAGCCTGGGATTAGGCTGGGTACTGCTAGTCAGTGTCCTTTTGGGCACCTCCTGGTACTTAGGCCGGGATATCACCCGTGAAACTCTACTCGTTCAGTTGGAGTACCAAGCAGAGTTGCTGGCTAGAACGGTTGAGCAGGATGTTTTAACCCGTAAGGCTTCGATAGCAAAATTGGCAGCTGAAGTTCAGCCAGTCGTCCAGCAAACAGGAGCAGTACAACAGGTGCTGGAGAAAAACTCGGCGTTATTGACCTATTTTGATGCGCTGGTTTTTGCTGGCCCTGAAGGTTTTGTGGAAGCCGATTGGCCACAAGCGCCGGGAAGACAAAGTCTGGATGTTAATCAGCGTGAGTTTTTTCAACGTGCTCAGGGGATGCGTCGGGGTTTTATCAGTGAGCCTTTTGTTGGTGCAGTAACAACTGAGCCCCTGGTCATGGTGGGCTACCCCCTAAGAGATGAGCAAGGTGAGTTTCAGGGCATGGTTGGTGGGGTGTTAACCATTCTGGGCGATAATTTTTTGGGTTTTTTACAGCGCCACAGGTTAGGTACAACGGGTTTTGCTGCCATTGGCAGTGCCTCAGGGAGAGTGTTGGTGCATGCTGACCGCAGCCTAATTATGGAACCAGTGCCTGATGAGTATAATGCGTTTATCAGGCAGGCTTTGCTGGGTTGGGAGGGTTCAGGTGAAAGCCGACTTCTAGCTGGGGTTCAGGCGTTGCAAGCCTATAAGCAGATCTGGGCTGCCGATTGGATCGTGGGTGTTTATTTGCCCAATGATGAAGCCTATGCTGCTTTTGACCGCCTCTGGTGGGTTCTCTGGACTTTGGGTACCCTGGTTATTCTGGGTAGTCTGCCTTTTCTTTGGTGGTTGCTACGTTTACTGCTTTTACCGGTGCAGCGCTTTGCCACGCAAATTGACTCAATTAACAGGGGGGAGCAGGAATGGCTCGAAGCACGAACCTCTTTAACGGAATTACGTTCGGTCGCCAAGCGTTTTAATGCTCTTCTTTATTCCCAGTCCAGAACTCAACAAGACCTGCAGCGGCGCCAGGCTTATTTGAATGCTGTATTGGACTCTTCACCGTCAGGAGTCTTTTTGACCAATTTGGAAGGCAAGTCCATCTACGTGAACTCAGCCTACATCCGGATTACTGGTTTAGAGGCGAGCGAGCTACTGGGTTGGACCTGGTTGGACTATGTGTATCCTGAAGATCGTCCCAAGCTTTTGCAGTATTGGCAGGGTGCTGTTGCTGCAGATGATAGTTATGAAATCCAATACCGTTATTCAACCCCCGAGGTTGGTGAAATCTGGCTGGAAGCGCATGCATCGCCGATTACTGATGATCAAGGGGTGACTCAAGGCTATATAGGTACTGTGAGGGATATTACTGAGCGCAAACAAAAAGAAGAAGCTCATCGTTGGGCGGCGCTGCATGATGGTTTAACCCATTTGCTCAATCGGCGCGGGTTTGATGAGATGATGTTCAAAGCCTTTGATGCCTGGCAAAAAACCGGCCAGCCTGCGGCTCTTTTATTGATCGATTTGGATCACTTTAAGCCGGTTAACGATACTCTGGGGCATGATGTAGGTGATATTTGGTTAATAAAAATAGCCGATATTTTGCGTGAGCGGGCAAGCGCCCAAGGAGCTGCTGCCCGCCAGGGTGGTGATGAATTTGCATTGCTTTTGCCCGGCTTTTCAGTGAATGAGGCCAAGAAAGAAGCTGAAATAGTGCGCCATCAGGTGATGGCAATTGAAATTCCTGAATCCGAAGGTTTTTCGGTGACTACCAGTATAGGAATTGCGCTTCTGCAAGAAGGTGATGACAGTGTTTCTACCTGGGTTAAAAGAGCGGATGAAGCCTGTTATCTAGCCA
Source organism: Marinospirillum celere (assembly GCF_900112235.1). Classification (GTDB taxonomy): domain Bacteria; phylum Pseudomonadota; class Gammaproteobacteria; order Pseudomonadales; family Halomonadaceae; genus Marinospirillum; species Marinospirillum celere. The sequence continues at coordinate 216,840 of NZ_FOLH01000002.1, forward strand.
AAAATGCGGGTCGCAACCGGGTTGAAGTCAAATCAGCTTGAATTAGGTGTTCTCACTTACAAACTGGGGTAAGATACCGCCGTTTTTTCTGATTGGAGCCATCAATGCCAGATATTGTTGCCATGTTTTTTGTACTGGGTGTGGTTTCAGGTCTGCTGAAATCAGACCTTAATCTACCCAAAGCTGCCTACGACACACTAAGCCTGCTGCTGATGTTAACAATTGGCTTGAAAGGTGGCATGGCACTTCATGGTAATTTTTCACCGGCATTGATGCTGGAAGTAGGCGTTGTCCTTGCTATTGGTTTTATTATTCCTCTTATTTTGATCCCACTTCTTCGCCTACTGGTTGGTTTGAATTCAGCCAATGCGATTAGCTTGGCTGCTCACTATGGTTCAGTGAGTGCAGGTACCTTTGCAGTGGCCTTGGCCTATACCATGACACATCGTCTGGAAACGGGGGGACAGGTTACTTTGTACCTAGTCCTTTTGGAACTGCCGGCCCTGTTGGTGGCTTTAAGTTTTTATCAGCTGACCCGCAATCAAAAAGCTGAATTTCAACTCAAAGACCTGCTCCATGAAACCTTTACCAACCGCAGTGTCGTTTTGCTGGTAGGGGGGCTGATTATTGGTGCCCTTTATGGTTACGATGAAGGTGCTCAAGTTACTCAGCTTTTGATGAGTAGTTTTGCGGTGGTGCTGGCGCTCTTTCTTCTGGAAATGGGGCTGGTGGCATCAGAAACTTTACGTAAAGTACGTTGGCACTACTGGCGCGTGATTACCTTTGCAGTGGCAGCGCCTATCGCCCTGTCGTTTTTTGGTATTTTTGCTGCGGTTTTCTTGGGGCTTCCGGAGGGCTCCGCAGTCATTCTTGCAGCACTGACAGCCAGTGCCTCCTATATAGCTGCACCTGTTGCTATTCGTAATGCCATTCCAGAAGCAGATATAGGTTTAGCAATGCTTGCTTCCTTGGGTGTGACCTTTCCATTTAATGTTTTAGTGGGTATTCCTATGTACCACCAATTCATTCTTTGGGTCGGATGAGTTCTCGCCTGAACCTTAAACATTTGCACTTTGCACAGTGAGTACTTGGTAACAGAGAAGGTTGTATTTGTCTGGATCGAAGTGCCCTTAGATAGCACGCGCCCCGAACACTCAATGCATCTTCGCGTTTTTCATACGGGTGAAGCCATTCCTGCACGCTATCAGCATTTAGCAACAGCAGTTGATGCTTTTGGGCCGGAAGCTTTCCACCTCTATGCGCTGGAAGCCGCAGAAGTCCCTTTGCAGGAAATTGCATGAGTCGAAGTTTAACGCACTTACCGGCAGCAGCGCTGCCGGTTTTATTGGATCTGTGGTTTGGTTTTGCTCCATTTGCAAAGCCGGATATGCATAATATTTATTCCATAAAGAAATAAGAATAGAAGTATAAGATATCCTTATTGGCTTGACAGGGTGTGACAAGCTGTCTGATTGCTCCACATCAATATTCTGCCATGCTGTTTCATGACATGAGCACTTGCAGTTTTTATTGATTTATTTTAGGAGCAAGCTATGGAGCTAGATCCTCTTCTGCTTTCGCGAATACAATTTGCGTTTGTGGTCTCCTTCCATGCCATCTTTCCGGTGTTTACCATCGGTCTGGCATCCTTTATTGCTCTTTTGGAAGGGCTCTTTTATAAAACGCGTAACCCTTTATGGGAACGTTTGGCGAAATTCTGGACCCAGGTTTTTGCCGTTGTTTTTGGCATGGGCGTAGTTTCCGGAATAGTGATGTCCTTCCAGTTCGGAACCAACTGGAGTAATTTCTCCTACGCCACTGCCAATTTCCTTGGCCCAGTGCTGAGCTATGAGGTGGTCACGGCCTTCTTCCTGGAAGCCGCTTTCCTGGGCGTATTGCTGTTTGGCCGCAACAAAGTTCCCAAGGGGGTGCACCTGTTTGCAGCAATTATGGTTGCGGTGGGGACCTTCATTTCCTCTTTCTGGATTCTCGCTGCGAACAGTTGGATGCAGACTCCGGCCGGTGTGGATTTGCGTGATGGCATCTTCCATGTCACCAGTTGGGGGCAGGCACTCTTCAATGCGTCCTTTATCTGGCGCTTTATACACATGGCCTTGGCTTCCTTTTTGACGGGTGGCTTTGTAGTGGCAGGGGTCAGTGCCTGGTATTTACTACGTAAACGCGAAGTGGAAGCCAACAAAAAGGCGCTTTCCATGACGTTGTGGTTGCTGTTGCTTATTGCACCTAGCCAGGCTTTGGTGGGTGACTTCCATGGCTTGAATACCCTGGAGCATCAACCCACCAAGGTGGCCGCAATGGAAGGCAACTGGGAGCGCAGTGAAGGGGTGCCCCTGCTGCTTTTTGCAATTCCTGATTCAAAAAATGAAACCAACCATTTCGAAATTGGCATTCCCAAACTGGCCAGTCTGATCCTGACCCACGAATGGGAAGGTGAAGTGCCCGGCTTGCTGGATGTACCTGCTGAAGAAAGGCCGCCTGTAGGTATTGTTTTCTGGGCCTTCCGCATCATGGTCGGTATTGGTTTCATCATGATTGGTTTTGCTCTGGCAGGCCTCTGGCTGCGCCGTGGCGGTCGCTACTGGCAGTCACCGCGCTTCTTGAAGGGTCTCACCTTGATGAGTGTCTCTCCTTTTATTGCCGTATTGGCGGGTTGGTTTGTAACTGAGGTAGGGCGCGCTCCTTGGCTGGTGTATGGCTTGATGACCCAGGCTGAAGGTCTTACCCCCTCGTTAACGGGTGGCATGGCCCTGTTCACTTTAATTGGTTATATCGCTGTTTATGCGGCTGTTTTCTCGGCGGGCATCTATTATCTGTTGCGTCTATTTCAGGCAGGCATCGAAGCTCAGGATGAAGATCATGAGTTAGATTTTGATCATGCCAAGCGCCCCATGTCGGCTGCGCATGTGTCTTTGGATAATGGAGGTAAGCTATGACTCCGGTATTTGATCTGACATTGATCTGGGTAGGGATCATAGGTTTCGGTGTCATCATGTATGTCTTGATGGATGGCTTTGACCTGGGGCAGGGGATCCTTTTCCCCTTCGCCCCGGACGAAGATGCCCGCGATGTGATGATGAACTCCGTTGCCCCTGTGTGGGATGGTAATGAAACCTGGCTGGTGCTGGGTGGTGCGGGGCTTTTGGCAGCCTTCCCGCTGGTCTATTCGGTGTTTTTGCCGGCACTCTATATCGGGGTTTTCCTGATGCTGGCCGGGTTGATCTTCCGTGGCGTAGCCTTTGAGTTTCGCTTCAAGGCCAATACGTCCCGTTATCTGTGGAACTGGGCTTTTTCCGGTGGTTCGATAGTGGCTGCTTTTGCGCAGGGTGCCGTGGTGGGTACCTATATTCAGGGCTTTGAAACCGAAAATATGCGCTATGTTGGCGGCGCCCTGGACTGGCTGACGCCCTTTACCGTCCTGACGGGTGTTGGCCTGCTGCTGGGCTATGCCCTGCTGGGTAGTACCTGGTTAATAATGAAGTCTGAAGGCTATATCCAGGACTGGGCCTATAAGATTACGCCATGTCTTTTGTTTGGTGTATTGATCATCTTTGGTTTGATTGGTATCTGGTCACCCTTTATTGACGATATGATTCGTGAGCGCTGGTTCACCAGTATTAGTCTGCTCTGGTTGATTCCTTTAGTGACCTTGGGTTTTGCGGCCTGGACTCTTAGAGCTGTAGCCAAGCGTCAGGAGGGCTTCCCCTTTGTTGCCACAGTAGGCCTTTTTGTTTCCACTTTTGTGTCCCTACTGGTCAGCAAGTGGCCCTATGTAGTGCCGCCCAACTACACCTTTTGGGATGCGTCTTCTGCTCATGAGTCGCAACTCTTTCTGTTGCTGGGCCTGTTGTTTGTGGTGCCCTTTGTGCTGATGTACACCGCCTGGACCTACTGGGTGTTCCGCGGCAAGGTGAAAGCAGGTGAAGGCTATCACTGAGTTGGATCGCAAAAAGCGCAACCGTAACTGGTTGCGTCAGTTGGCTGCTCAGGAAAAAAGCGGGCTATTGATGGCCCGCTTGCTTGGGTTGTTGCTGACGCTGGTGATTTTGTTGCAGCTGGGCCTGATGGCCTGGCTGATTAGTCAACTCCTGGTGGAAAAGCAGCCTTTGGAATCTCTGCTGGGTTACTGGTTGCTGTTGATTGCGCTGATAGTGATTCGCAGTCTTTTGCAAAGCTTACAGGAAGGCGTGGGTCAGGCTGTAGGCAACCGTCTGCGCCTGCGTGTACGTGAGCAACTGCTGAGTCATCTGGCCAGACTGGGACCAATAGGCCTGAGTGGTGACTCGCCTGCCTCACTAAGTAGTCAATGGCTAGAGCAGGTCGATGCCCTGCAGATTTACTTTGCTCGCTTTGTGCCTCAGATGACGCTGGCCTGGGCTTCACCCTTGATTTTTCTTGGGGCTGTTTTCTATCTGGATTGGGTCGCTGGCCTCTTCCTGCTGGTGTCTGCGCCCTTGATTCCTCTGTTTATGGCGTTGGTGGGTTGGGGTGCTGAGCGGCTTAATCAACAGCATTTTGTGTTGTTGAAACGCCTGTCGGGTCACTTCCTGGATCGTATTCGCGGTCTGACTTCACTCAAGCTGTTTGGGCAGACCCAGGCGGCCTGTGATCAAGTGGTCGCCGCGACTGAAGACTATCGGCGCTTAAATATGCGCACGCTCAAGGTGGCTTTTCTATCTTCTGCCGTGTTGGAGTTTTTTGCTTCCGTAGCCATTGCAGCCGTCGCCATCTATATCGGCTTTGGCCTGCTGGGTTATATCGCCTGGGGGCCAGCACCTTCCTTGACTCTCTTCAGTGGACTGTTGATCTTGTTGCTTGCCCCTGAGTTCTTTCAGCCTTTGCGCACCCTGGCCCAGCAATACCATGATCGTGCAGCCGCCCTGGGTGCTGCCGACAGCCTGGTCGATCTCCTGGAGAGGCCGGTGAGTGAAAGCCCTAGCGCTAACAAAACTTCGGAGGCCAGGCTGTCACCCTGGATGCTGGATCTTGATCACGTCTGTATCAGCTTTGCCGAGCGCGGCCAGGTTCTGGGCCCCATCAGCCTCCAGCTTGGTCGGGGCAGCTGTTTGCTGATCAGTGGTCGTACGGGCAGTGGCAAGTCTTCTCTACTGCATTTGCTGGCGGGTTTTATTCAGCCTACTTCGGGCAGTCTTCACGTCGAGGGTTTACCCGCAGGAGAGCGTCCTCTGGTCTGGATGCAGCAGCAGGCCTTTATCTTTCAGGGGACCTGGGCTGAAAACCTGCGTTTGGCGGCCCCGCAAGCCAATTCCGCGCAAATGCTGGATGCCTTGCAGCAAGTTGGACTGCTGGAATTGCTGGGTGAACAAGCGGAAGGTCTGGATACGCCCCTACTGGAAGGAGGAAGAAGTCTTTCTGGTGGCCAGGCGCAACGCCTGGTGCTGGCGCGTGCGCTACTGACGCCTTCTCGCCTGTTACTACTCGATGAGCCTTCCGCCAGTCTGGATGATCAAGCCGCTGATGAGCTGTTGAACTTGTTGTTTGGTTTGAAGATGCAGGGTTGCACCCTGGTGATTGCCAGTCACGATGACCGGTTTCTTAAATTGGCCGATCACCACCTGGAATTAACCTCGGGAGGTCAGGATGCATCCACTTAAACCCTGGTTACAGTTACTTAAAGTAGAGTCCGGTCGTCTCTGGCTGGGCAGCTTTTTGTTGTTGGTGACGCTGGTATCCGCAGTGGGTCTGCTGGGGCTTTCTGGCTGGTTTATTACCGCAACCGGAATGACCGCCTTGGCCTGGGCCGCTGGTCTGGCAGTGACCCTGGATATTTATACGCCTGGTGGCGGCATTCGTTTCTTTGCTTTATCACGGACGGTGGGGCGTTATCTGGAAAGGGTCTATAACCACGATACCGTACTCAGGCTTCTGGCCAGGCTTCGTCAGCGCCTTTTTCAGGGCATGACGCAGCTGGACCCCATGACTCTGGCGCGTTGGCGGGCTTCGCAGTGGGTTAATCGACTGATTACCGATGTGGAAACCCTGGATAATCTTTATCTGCGTCTTTTGGCCCCGCCATTGGTCGCTCTGGTCACCTTATTACTGGTTGTTCTGGTACTGGCGCTGTTTCATTTGCAGGCTGCCTTGCTGGTCGGTTTAGGCCTTTTGTTGATCCTGGCTATTTCTACCTATGGCATGGCGCTGGCCGGTCAGCAATTAAGTGGTCGCCTGGCTCAGCAGCAGGAGGTGGAGCGGAGTCAGTTGGTTGAACACCTTCAGGGTCTGGGTGCTCTCCAGGCCAGCCACAGTTTGAAGGTTCATCAGCAGGCAAGGATCAAGGCGCAAAAAACCAATATGCAAGACCAAGCACGCCTGCAACGCCTGGTCGCTCTGGGTCAGGGGCTGCAATCCCTGATGTTGCAGCTGGTGGTAGCTGCCTGTCTGCTGCTCTTGGCGGGTGCCTGGCAAGAAGGCTGGGTTTCCGGCCCGGTACTGGTGATGCTGCCTCTGGCGTTGCTGGCCCTGCAAGAAGCCTTTCAAAACCTGCCTGCGGCTTTTGCCAACTGGGGTGGCACCCTGGCTGCGGCAAGGCGCTTGAACCAGGCCAGTGAAGAGGGCACTGAAAAGCCATCATCTGGCCAGCTATCCTCCTTGCCTGATTACACCTCAATTGAGTTCCAGAAGATCCACTTGCTTTTAGGGCGACAGCAGGTGCTTAAAGACTTTCAGCTTGAGATAGCTCAGGGCGAAAAGCTGGCGGTATTGGCTGCTTCCGGCAAAGGTAAAAGTAGTCTTGCCTCTCTGCTGGCCAGGCAGCTAAGCCCGCAGCAGGGCCAACTGCTTCTGAAAACTCAGGATCAAGCGCTGCCACTTGAAGACTTGAATACAGAGATTTGGCTGAACCACCTGGGTTATCTGACCCAGGAAACTGAGCTCTTTGCTGCAAGCATTGCCGACAACCTGCGCTTGGCCAAGCCTGACGCCAGAGATGCAGAGCTTTGGCAGGCTCTGGAAACAGTCGATCTGGCAGAGGAGGTCGCTGGTTTTGCCCGACAACTGGATACCTGGGTGGGTGAAACCGGCCAGCAACTCTCCGGTGGTCAGGCTCGACGTCTGGCACTGGCCCGTCTTCTTTTAAAAGATGCCCCCCTTATCATTCTGGATGAACCCTTTCGTGGCCTGGATTGGAGAACCCGTGAGCGACTCAAACTGCGTTTGGATTCCTGGTTACAGGGGCGCACTGTATTTTTATTGGCTCATAACCTGGAGCATCTGCCGCGAGCGGATCGATGGATTAGTTTGTAAATTTAGGCCTTTGCTTGATGCAGATGATAAAAAATCTCAAGAAAGTGTTTGCAAATATAAATGAGATTGATTATTGTTAGCTTTATGGGCTGAGAGGCCCTAACCAAGAATAGCTGGAATTACAGGTTCCCAGGCTGTTTTAGGTTCTCCTCATCATCAAGCGAGTCTTTGCCGCCCTGAAACGGGCGGTTTTTTTATCGTCTTGTCCAGACTCTTGTACGAATTTGGCTGTAGTTAGTTACTGAGTCGTTTGCTAAAGAATTTCTGTGGCCTGCCTTCACCAACTTGACGATTTACGATCCCTCTGCCAAAATTCCTGCCGTTAAAGTTATGTTATAACATTTTATAATCTGATTGGCTTTGGGGAAAATCATGAATAAATTTGCTTTGAAAGCATCGGCGATGGCCGTTGCTGCCAGTCTATCCTCTGGTGTTTTGGCTTCCGAACACAATCTGGACATGCGGGTGTCTTTGATTCTGGACGGCATCTACTTCAATGAACTCAAGCACGGGGCTCACAGCCCTGCTGGTTTTGGTGGTGGTCACGATCATGGACATGATCACGGCCATAGCCATGGGATTGAAGAGGGCTTTAATTTGGGGCATTCAGAGCTAGCATTTGAAGCCAGTCTTGGCGAGCTGCTGGATGGCGTCTTATTGCTAGGTTTTGATAACGATCATATCGAGGTCGAAGAAGCCTATTTGAAAACCCGAAGTCTGCCTGCTGGTTTCCAGGTCAAAGGCGGTAAGTTCTTGTCAGACATCGGCTACATCAACAGTCGTCACAGCCATGACTGGGACTTTGTTGATCGTCCTCTGGTTAATGAATATCTCTTTGGTGATCATGGCTTGCAGGAAACCGGTATCCAGGCCACCTGGTTGGCACCCAGTGACACCTATACCCTGATTGGTGTGGAGTTGTTGCAGGGTGAAAATGCAGAAGTGGCTAACTACATCGGCGAGCAGGAAGCAGAAGACGGAACCGACCGTATTCTAAAGGATCGTGCGGGCCCTCGTCTGCTGACTGCTTTCACTAAGTGGGCACCGGATCTGGGGCATGATCATGCTCTGCAACTGGGTGCATCCGGTGGCTATAGCTTCAGCTATCAATATACCGATCAGCACTCAACCCGTCATGAAGACTGGGAAGGTACAGCCTGGTTTGCCGGTGTGGATGCGGTTTACAAGTATGAATCCGGGCGCAGTTACGGACAGGGTAACCTGACCCTCCAAGCTGAGTACTTCTACCGTGAAATTGATGTTGATCGTCGTGATGTGAATTTTGAAGCTGATGGTAATGGTCCAATTGGCCATATTCGCAATGTATCCAGCTTTAAAAACAAGCAGGATGGTCTTTATGCACAGGCGGTCTATGGTTTTCTTCCCCGCTGGGAAGCGGGTGTGCGTGCTGAAGCTTTGGGCCTGACCAATGATCTGGGTCGCGGTGATGGCACCAGTCATGATGCTTCCTTTCGTTATTCCGGTCAGCTGACCTTCCGTCCTGTTGAGCCAATTTTCCTTCGCGCTCAAGTCAACCACAATGACTTTGCTGAAGAAGGCGATGGTCACAGCCACGGCGGTTGGGATTTGATGTTGCAGGTTAATGTGGCATTGGGTGCGCATGGTGCCCACACCTTCTAGAAAGCTTAGATTAACTATTGCGCTGGGTGATACTGCGTTGAAATTGATCTCAAAATGCTCATTTACTAGCTGTAAACTGCGCTTTTTCGTTCAATTTTGCCTTGTCTGACCTGCGCTCATCACGTTAATCCTAAGATTTCTTCGGGGTCAAGGTGTATTGGGGACTTACGAGTCCCCTTTTTTTCTTAAATTAAGTTTAGATAAAGGAGGCCTCATGAAGAAGCAGCTAGGGCTTTCACTGGTTTTACTGGTTAGTTTGTTATTGGCAACGGCCAGTTGGGCAGGTTCCTTTAGGATAGTAACGACCACTTCGACTCTGGGAATGTTGGCCGAAGAGATAGGTGGTGATTTGGTGCAGGTGCGGGTGCTGGCTGCACCGGATCGAGATGCGCATGATTTGGATGCTCGTCCCAGTTTTATGGCTGCTGTTCGCCGGGCTGACCTCTTGATTGAAATGGGGGCTGGACTGGAAGAAGGCTGGCTGCCTGCAGTGACCGGCAATGCGGCCAATCCGGCTGTGAATTATGGTCGTCCTGGGCATTTGCGGGCTTCAGATTTTACCGATTTACGTCCCTCAATTACTGTTGAAGGCCCGAACACTGGGCATGTTCATGAAGAGGGCAATCCGCATTTCAACCTTGATCCAGATCGTATGGCAAGGGTTGCTCAGGTCATCGGTCGTCGTTTGGGTTTTTTCTTCCCTGACCAAGCAGAAGAGCTAGAGGCAAGGGCTGAAGCTCTGGGCCAGCAGTTGCGAGATCATGCAGGGAGGCTTGCCGCGCAGGTAAAGCCAAATCAGCAATTTATCATCTACCACGAAGATCTTGATTATCTAGAAGAGTGGCTGCCGGTAAAGAACGTTGGTTATTTGGAACCTATTCCTGGCCTGCCACCCACCTCTTCGCATCTGCGTGCTTTGGTGCAGGAGTTTTCCGGGCAGGAAGGGCGAGTGCTGTATGCTAATTATCAGCCTTCACGAGGAGCCCGCTTTCTGGAAGAACACCTGGGCTGGCCGGGCTATGCACTACCCCTGGAGCCTGCAATAGGTTCAGGCTTGGAAGGTTATTTGAATTTAATGACTGAATGGGCTGCTGCTTTTGAACAAAAATGATCTGCCCAGGCTGCATTTGACCGGCTTGGTGCTGGGCTATCAGCAATCTCTGACTCCGGCTATCCATTGGCAGCTGGAAAAAGGAGATAAGTGGGTGATCACTGGCCCTAATGGTTGCGGCAAATCTTTACTGCTAAGAACCTTGGTTGGACAAGTGCAGCCGCTGGCCGGCCGTTATCGCTGGCAATCGGATATTCAGTGGGTCTATCTGGCTCAGGAGCATCCACGTCCTGGGCTTTGGCCGATGAGCGCAGGGGATTGGTTACAAGCGATGGGGGTGACTGAAAAACAACTGGAACTTGTTCAGCCCCTGTTGAGCAAACGTCTGGACCAACTCAGTGGAGGTCAGTGGCAACTGCTGCGCTTGGCTTCGGTGTTGGCTTCCGGTGCAGATGTCCTTCTTCTGGATGAGCCCAGTAATCATTTGGATGTGCGGGTACGTGAGCAGAGTCTGGCACTGCTGAAACAATTGCAACCTGAGCAAAGCCTGCTGATGGCAAGTCATGATCAGGAGTTTATTCAGGCTTCAGGTGCCAAGGAAATGCCTATGCAGCAACTCTGGGCGGGGGAGGTCACTGATGCTCTCTGAGCTGTTGGGTTCTTTTCTCTTCTGGCCCTTTATTGGTGGTTTATTGATGGCGGCCCTCCTGGGGCTGGGGGGAGCAGCTTTTTTTATTAAGGGTTCCGCCTGGCAGGGTTTGGCTCTGGCTCAAACAGCGGCTACAGGTGCCTTGGTTGCCAGTGTCTTGGCTTGGCCCCTGGTCCCTACAGCACTGGGTTTTTCAGGCCTTTTGATGGGTTTGCTGCAGAATAAAAAAGATCAGGAGCGCTTAGCGCTAGCCGCTTTTTTGGCCGCCTTGGCAATGACAACCCTGTTGGCCAGTAATTTTTCCCAAGCCAGTCTGGCAGCGGCCCGTTGGATGGAAGGACAGGTGTACTTTCTGGCCTTCAGAGATATCTACTGGATACTGGCATTAAGTGGTCTCACTCTGCTGCTTTTGCCCTGGCTTTATCGGGTTTGGTTATTAAGTCAGTTGGGTGCCGATCGAGGTTGCCGGAAGCCCGCTGGACGTCTTTTGGAATTTCTGGATTTGGGTTGGCGCTTGCTGTTGGTGGTGCTGGGTAGCCTGACTCTGGGCTTGCCTGCTGCTCTGGCCGGCCTTTTGTTGCCCGCCTGGACAGCGGCACTTTTTGCCCGCAATTTGAAAGCTTTTTTTCTGTTGAGTCTTGTTTTCAGCCTGACTGCATTTTTATTGGCTTGGGTGCTGGCTCTTTGGGGCGATCAACCCTTTGCACCGGTACTGGTACTGATTGCCCTGCTCCAGGGTGTTGGCTGCTATCTATTGAAACACCTAAGAGTTAGGGTTTCGCGAGGTTAGATTATGCACTACTCATCTGATGATCCTCTGGTGATGACCCGGATTTTTGAGCCGGAAGTGAATATGGTCGTCTGGCAGCAGGAGCAGCAAGCTTCTGCCTATGTTCATGAAATTTTGCAATTACCCTGGAAGCTGAACTTAAAAGCCAGTTTTCCACTGCAGGATTTGGACAAGAGCCTCAACGAAAGCCTACCTGATTTGACCGCTAAGGATGGATTTATTGATCAATTGGTAGAGCTGGGTGAGATGTTTGCCTGCCTCTTTGATCAAGAGCGTATTGGTTGGCGTATGCAGGTGCTGGATCAACCCATGTGTCCAAGATTTCATGTTGATCGCGTACCCTGCCGCTTGGCAGCAACCTTTGCTGGGCCAGGGACTGAATGGCTAACTCACGAACAGGTTGATCGAAGCTTCTTAGGCCCACGGCATCCTGAAGAAGCGGCGTTGGAAGGCCGCCTTTATCAACAGGACACCCAGATACAGCGACTGCAAACCGGTGAGGTGGGGTTGCTTAAAGGCAGTTTATGGGAAGGTAATGAAGACAGAGGGCTGGTGCACCGCTCCCCAGGTGTTCCTGCGGGACAAAAGCGTCTCTTGTTGACGCTGGATCTGGCCAGTTGAATTTAAAATTCTTTGCAAAACGGCTCTACTCCAAGCGAAGCCTTTGCGCTAGGATAGTTGAAGGCTTTGTTTGGAATTCATTATTATGAAATACAACCGCAACCTGAATACTTGGCTGCTACTTTTTGCACTGGCTGTTATGGTCAGTCGAGTACTCACGCCTTTTTCAGTGCCTGCAGTTGTTGTTCATGATAATGGTTATATTGAAGTCTGTTCTTGGCACGGTGGTGTTAATCGTGTTCTGATTGATACTGATGGCAACCAGTTCGAATCTGAACAACCCTTCAGCCATTGTCCCCAGTGTGTTGCCAGTGCTGCGCTAGTTGCGCCTGAGCTGCTTAAAATCAGTGAACAGGCCTCGCCTTCCAGAAATCCTGTTTTAGCGTTTCAACACCAGAATGCCCACCCACTTTTTGTTAGCCTGCCACCACCCGGTCGTGCTCCGCCAACCTTGTTGTCTTGAAATCATGAAATCGGCCTGAAAAAGGCCACCATTTTTTCTAAACAAGGTGAATACCATGCTTCGTACCTTCTTTTTTGCCTGCCTGCTCATCCTGGCAGGGCAGTTAGCTGCACATGATTTCCACTTGGCCGATCTGCGCCTGGTTCATCCCTTTGCAACCCCTACACCCCCCAGCGCCCAGGTAGGGGCGGTGTATTTTGATATTTCCAACGAGAGCAACACGCCCGCTCGTCTTGTCAGTGCCCGAGCAAATATTGCTGACAAGGTAGAGTTGCATGATATGGCAATGGACGAAGGCATCATGAAAATGCGCCAAGTCTCCCAGATTGAAATTGCTGGCAAGGAAACTCTGAAAATGCGACCTGGTGGTGGTTACCACTTGATGCTAATTGGCTTGCAAGAGTCTTTAACAGCGGGTGATAGCTTTCCGCTTTGGCTGACATTTGAGCAGGAAGGTGAGATTCGTGTTGATGTTTGGGTTGAAGAGGCCTCGGAAGGTGGTGCGGCTGCTGATGCACACCACCACCATCATCATTAAAAGCTAAACCAACAAGAAGGCTGTTTTAAGTTGAATGAAAAAGGGCAGCAGCCCTAGCTGCTGCCCTAACAAAAATGAAGTTAGATAGCCTTTAACCAGGGAGCCGGGGTATTTCTGCGCGTTAGCCATTTGCTTGCAACGGCATCATGAGCATGCAGGCTTTCAAAGTGCTCTACGTGAATCTTGGCATCCAGCCACTGATCACAGGTTTCAAAGATTCCAGCTAAGCGGCGAGCAGCATCCTCGCAGAACATCTGATTGGCACCATTGCGAAGAGCAAAAGCCTGTTCATCGGGACGCTTGACGGCGGTTTGTACTGCTGTTCCCAATACCTTTTCAGCTGCTTGCAAGCGTTCAGCTATTGAGAAGGTATCAAGATTTTCCAGACTGGATACCCATCCCAAGGTAGCTTGGCTGCGTTGGCTGTGCGGTGTGGCTAGGCTGGCATTATTTTTGAGCCAGGCGGTTACCTCCTGAGCACTAAGCAGTGGCTGACTGGAAAACTCTTCTGCAAAAACTTCAGCCAAAGCCTCACGAGAAAGGGCTGACGAGCAAGGGCAGGTTGAAGAATAGAGAAGGCTGGTTTCTTCCAAAAGTTCATAACCCTGTGGAGTGACTCTAGCTACCAAGCGAATAGGATAGGCTTGCCAGCCTTGGTGACCACTAAGTAAAGCGGATGCCTTGCGTAGCCACTCAAAACTTAGCTCCAGGCGAAGCTGTTCACTGCTGATGCCTTGGGTTGCCAAAAGCTTTTGAAGGGTTTTACCGAGTAATGCAGGTGTTAACTCTTTGTGTTCCAGTAGTTGTTCCAGACCCAGATAGAGGCGGGACATATGAATGCCGCGTTGCTGGGCATCCAGATCAACGGTAACGGTAATTCTGGCAGTTACTTCCTGACCAAGAAATTGCAAACGAATGGGAATGCCAGCCATGCCTACCTGGTCAAGATGTAGGCTTTGGTGAGTTTGGCTGGCGACATCGGGTAGCTGGGCGTTCATAAAGCTTCCTGAGTAAAAAGTGTTATGTTATAACATTTTTTACTCAGGAAATAGCCCTACTGATTTTTATATCAAGTCATTTTTCACTCATTCATTTCCGCTGACTGGTAACGCAGGCTTAGGTGCCCTGATTGGCCTGCATCGTCGTAATAGCCAATGACTTGCAGAGCGTAGCGGGCTGCTTCTTCACTGCTGCTGTCGGTATCGATCAGGTAAACACGGTAGTTGGGCCAAAGTTGGTGACCACCGCCGATGCCATAGGCATACCAGGGGGATTCGGTGAAAATGCCGCTGGTGGTGTCGGCTGCAAAACCAGGTTGAGGCGAGGGCACGTCACTGGCTGAGGTGAAGTCACCCTGATCAGACCAGGCAAAGGCTCCAAAGCTGCCCGCTTGGCCTTCACCACTGACACCACTGTTGGTGCGGAGGAAGAAATCACGACCTTGAAAGCCCAGCTGGATATCCCAGTCATTGCCTGAACAGTCTGCGACCTCCTGATTGTTTTCAAAGTCAAAACATAGGGTGCCGCTGCTGAGGGCGCTACCTTGCCAGGTAATGGGCGCTGCTGAGAATTCAGACTCACCCTCTTGCTGGACATAAAATTCAAACTCAAAGCTTTTAATGCCCTGGCCTTCACGGGTGGGAAAGTCCAAATCCGTCATGCGCATTTTGGCGTAGGCCTTGCCTGAAGCGGCACGCACAACCCAGCCCTTTTGATCATTGGCCGTATAATGACCACTGCCGTGGTTATAGCTAGCCCAATCCATACCAAACGAATTGGTGATACTTTCGCTGCTCCAGTCTCGGGCTCCAGGTTCGTCAAAAGGGCCATCCAGTAGATAGAGTTCGCTGTTGGCACTCATGCCCTGAAACTGAGCTTCGATTGGCTGTCCTTGCTGGTCATAAAGATGTTCTTGGGCTTCTGCCAAGGCCGCTCTAACCGAACCTGGGCCTGAAGCTCCGGTATTGAGTTTGATGTTCATCCGCCGGGCAGCCAGATGCCAGTCAGTAGAGGTGGCAGCTGCTTCGGCATCCAGTTCCAAGGTTTCGCCAGTATCCAGATTTAGGTAGACCCAATCGGTATTGCTGGTGGCATCCAGAGTGATTTCCTGCATGCCAGCGATTTCAGACGGGTCATCATTAGAGTCACTACCAGATGAGGAGTCGCTGTCCAAACAGCCAGTCAGCAGTAAGCTGCTCAGTGCCAGGGCGAGGGTGGATTTGTAAAAAACAGGGGAAGAAAATTGCTGTTTCATGATGGGTCTCCATGTATTTAAAAGTGACCATCCAGGCGCAAACCGACGAAAACATAGCGTCCGGGTTTGGGGCTGAGGTCGTTGTGATCATCCAGGTCTGGCAGTTCATCGAAGAGATTGTCGATGCCGGCCAGCAGGGTGAAGGGTTTCAAGTGATAGTTGGCGCGCAGGTGGAAGCGCTGCCAAGCGGGTGAAATCTGGGTGTTGTCACTGTCGGTAAACTCACGTGACTGGTATTCACCCAGTAGGGTGAGTTCAAAATTTTGGTAGTTGAAGCCGATATCGCCCTTAATTTGGTGGGTGGGGCGGCTACTGAGTTCTAAACCTGTATCTGGATCTTCAGTTTGCAGCCAGGTGTAGCCCAGTTGCAGTTTCCAGTTGGGGTGAGGCTGCCATTGGCTACTGACTTCGCTACCCCAGGTTCTGGCCCTATCCTGATTTTGATAGTTATAGACTTGCAGTCCTGCAGCCTGGCTGGCTTGCGGGTCATATTCGTGAATAATCAGCTGCTCTATGTCATTGAAAAAGAAATTGATATCCAGGCTAGGGTGGTGGCGATTTTTGGGTTGCCAGTCTGCGCCGGCTTGCAAGCTCCAAGAGCTTTCCGGTTCCAGATCTGGGTTGCCCAGCACCTGATAGCCCTTGTCACTTTGGTCAAAAACAAAATAGCGTTCTTTAAGATTGGGAACCCGATAACCGCGACCTAAACTCAAGCGTTGAGCGAAATGACCTGCGTTCATTTTCGTACGATTAAAGAGGGTTGCTGAAGGAGTAACAAAGGAGCCAAAATCACTGTCGTGCTGGTAGCGGGCACCGACTAATAGCTCCAGGGAGTCAGTGATGAAGACGTTATCCTGCAGATAGGCTTCCAGGTTGGTTTGTTCGGCATCTTCCTGAATTTCGTCTTCTCTTTCCCTGCCTGTCGAAGACCAGGTGTCTTTAAACTGATCCAGGGTTTCCTGACGGGCCAGGGCGCCCAGGGTGACTTGATGTCTGGCATGCCACCAGCTGCTCCATTGCAGCTCAGTGCGCAGGTTGTTTATTTCGGCTTCACGACGCATCAAGGGGGAGCCATTGATGCGCGAGTCCTGAGTGATGTTTTGGAAAAGAGAACCACTGGCTTGCAGTTGAATTTCGCCATCCAGGGGTGTCGACTTTTTCCAAACCATTTGCAGGCCGGGTTGTTCAACACTTTCTTCCTTAATGCTGCGGGCCTCCATGCCACCAGGTAAGGGAGTGGCCTGGCTTTTGCTTTTATCTTCCTGGAACCAGCTGGGACGAAAATAAAAATCACCCCAGTGTTGGGTTTGCAGGTTAAGTTGCGCATTGAGGTTTAACTGTTCCAGCTGATGCCCATCCTGAGCAAAAGCATCCGGCTTTAGGGTGTAGCCTTCATCCCTTCGCCAGTCGATACTGACTTCCAATTGCGCTCTTTTACCGGCCAGGCTGGCCAGTGCCTGAATTTGTGAGCGATCCAGTGGGTCGCCATCGCCAGTTTCCCCCAGGCTTCCGGCAAGGGTCTGGATGCGATAACGCGAAGTATCAGGTTGGCGAGTAATAATGTTAATCACGCCACCCATTGCTGAAGAACCATAGAGGGCAGAGGTCGCCCCGCGTACCACTTCAATCCGCTCAATATCGGTAATGGCAATTTGGGTCAGATCGACACTGCTTCCTGTAGAGGCAATAGCGGGTACACCATTGATAAGCACCAGTACCCGCTCACTATCCAGCCCCTGCATCCAGACTTCCTGGCCTTCTTTGCCATGGGTGGTACGCAGATAAACACCCGGCAGGTGGCGCAGCGCTGCTGCCAAGTCTCTGGGCTGATAGCGATCCAGCTCTTCCCTGTCGATAACCTGCGTTCTAACCGGACTGGCAGCCAGATCCCGGGTTGTCCGGGTGCCAGTAATAACCACAGGGTTAAGCTGTGCATAAACAGATTCAGCAACCTGATCAGCGATCAGTAGGTTGGATGAGCATAAAAACAAAACCGTTGTGGAACGGATAAAAAGCCGAGACCAGCCTTGCATTGCATTTCCTGTTATCAAAAGTCAGGGGTTTAGGGCTGGCTAAACTTGAAATGCAAGGTTGGCTGGCTATAATAATAATTATCAATTACGGATGCTTATAATAACAATGTAGATTGACAGTCTGTCAAGAGGCAGGCTAAGCTATTTTTCAGCCAGCCAAGGTAAGCAACCAGCCAGCCAGACTTTTTAATCCTAAACTTCTAAGGAAGCTGACCATGACTGCTGTTAAAGACACTTCTGAAACCTCATCCCTATTTCAGGCCCTCTGTGAATTTCGTGACAGAAAACAACCTGGCTTCATGGTGGATTGGGCCAAGCAACTAAATACCAGTGAAGGTGCTTTACAAGCTTGCCGTATCGGTCAGGAAAAAGTTTGGGCGATTCAGGATATTCGCAAGGTGCTTAAATTCTTGCCAAAGCTGGGGCGAGTGCTGGCTTTGACGCGAAATGCCGGTGTTGTGCATGAATACAAGGGGTGCTACCCAGAACCGAAACTCGGTGAGCAAGGACGCCATGCTTCAGGAATTTTCCTGGATATTGGCGGGCTGGATTTACGCTTGTTTATGGATCACTGGTATTGGGGCTGTGCTTTTGAAGAAGAAACATCCAAAGGCAAAAAGCGTAGCCTGCAGTTTTTTGACCATTATGGGCAGGCTGTCCACAAGGTGTTTGCTTTGGAGGAGTCGAATATTTCTGCCTGGGAAGAACTCTTATCTGATTTGGCTGCTGAAGATCCCAGCCCCTTGCCCGAGTTTGTTCCTCAGCCATTGGCGAGCAACCCTGCGCCAGTCAGTCCTCAGCAGTTGGCTGAAGAGTGGCGGCAAATGACCGATGTTCACCAGTTTTTCAGTTTGATCAGAAGACATCGGACCACCCGTTTTGCTGCATTGCAGGCCGTCCCCAGTGATTTGAGCCGTCCTGTGAAATCAGGTGCTTTGGAACGGGTAGTTGAGCAGGCTGCAACAAGCGGTATGGAGGTGATGTTTTTTGTTGGCAGCCGTGGCTGTGTACAGATTTATACCGGCAAGGTTTCCGGCTTCAAGCCTATGCGAGGCTGGCTGAACCTTTTTGAACCCAACTTTACCCTGCATGCTGACCCAAGCACCTTTGCACATGCTTTCGTGACTCGTAAGCCCCAGAGCGGCGGCTGGGTAACGAGCT
This sequence comes from Marinospirillum celere, assembly GCF_900112235.1. Taxonomy (GTDB): domain Bacteria; phylum Pseudomonadota; class Gammaproteobacteria; order Pseudomonadales; family Halomonadaceae; genus Marinospirillum; species Marinospirillum celere. Next base: position 235,322 of record NZ_FOLH01000002.1, read on the forward strand.
TGGAAATCTTCGATTCTGAAGGGCGTATTTTATTGCAAATGTATGGCCGCAGAGATGAGGGTGAGCCAGAACAGCAAGCCTGGACTGAGCTGTTAGCCAGTTTGCCTGACGCTTGAAGTAGGGACTGATGATGTTAAGCATCCGTTATCCAGCCGCGAGTTTCTTAATGGGCCTGCTATTGAGTTGCTGGTCTACAGCTTTGGTTGCAGGCTCAGCTCCTGAACGTATTATCAGCCTCGGAGGCGATGTCACCGAAATTGTATTTGCCTTGGGTGAAGGTGATCGCTTGATTGCCAGGGACACAACCAGTCAATTTCCACAGGAAGCAGAAAACTTGCCGGATGTTGGCTATTTGCGGCAGTTATCTCTGGAAGGCATTTTGGCTTATCGCCCAGATTTGGTTCTGCTCAGCGAGGCCTCCCGGCCAGCGCCCATTGCCAATCGGCTTCGCTCGGCCGGGGTGCGTGTGGAAAGCATCAGCTATCAGCAAGACCTGCAAGGTGTCCATCTCAAGATTGCTCAGATTGCTGAGGCTTTAGGTGTTGAAGATAAAGGTAAGCGTCTCAGTCAACGCCTTGAAGAAGAGCAGGAGTATTTGGCTTCTAAGGCCAGGCTTTGGGATAAAAACGCGGTTTTTATTCTCAATCATGGTGGGATGAGTGCTCCCTTGGTGGCGGGCCAAGGTTCCAGTGCGGATTCCATGCTCTCCCTTGCGGGGATTAGTAATGCTGTCGAAGGGCTAAGAGGCTATAAACCCTTAAGCCCGGAAGGCTTGATTGGTGCCAGCCCTGAGCTGGTGATAGTGACGGAAGCCGGATTGCGATCCCTCGGCGGTGAGACGGGTATCTGGTCCTTACCGGGCTTGTCCAGAACCCCAGCTGGACGGAGTCGTCATTTGATCGTAGTAGATGATTTGGCCTTTTTGGGTTTTGGTCCTCGTACTCCAACCGAGCTGATTCGCTTGCGAGAACAGGTGGAGCAGCTTTGATATGCAAACTCAATCCTTAGGAAAACCCGGCCCCTTGCCTAAAGGAATGCTGTTGTTGCTCCTAATCCTGGGGGGGGCACTTTTGGTTGCCTCTCAAGCAGGCGCTTTGGGTATGGGGCCCTGGCAAGCTTTAAGAGGACAGATGTCCGCTTATGACTGGCAACTTTGGTCAGCCATACGCTTACCGCGTTTACTGCTTGCCCTGTTGGTTGGGGCCAGCTTGGCCATTGCCGGTGCGGCCATGCAGGGGATGTTTCGTAATCCCCTGGCTGATCCTGGTTTACTGGGTGTTTCCAGTGGCGCAGGCTTAGCTGTTGCCCTGTGGATACTCCTACCTTTTCATTTGCTGCTTGCCGATCACTGGAACTGGGCGGGTCAGATGCTGGCTGCCTGTTTGGGTGGTTGGCTTGCCTGTTGGTTGGTTTTCAATCTGGGTAAAGGCCGACAAACCTCGATGCTCTGGTTACTTTTGGCGGGGCTGGCAATCAATACCCTTGCGGGCGCTTTTAGCGGTTTGCTGAGTTATTTGGCCGATGACCAGCAGCTAAGACAAATGAGCCTTTGGGGCATGGGTGGGCTGGGTTATGTGCAGACTAGAGAGTTGCTGTTTGGAGCCCTGCTGATGCTGCCAGGCTTGCTGCTCTTACTGCATGTCAGAAAGGATTTGGATGTCCTGCAACTGGGTGATGTTTCTGCCGCAAGTACCGGTTTGGATGCTGACCTTCTGAAAAGAAAAGTGGTACTGGGAACAGCTTTGGCCGTTGGTGGAAGTGTTGCTCTGGCGGGTATTATTGGTTTTCTGGGCTTAATGATTCCCCATCTGTTGCGAATGATTTTTGGACCCGGTCATCGTTTCTTACTGCCAGCTTCTGCACTGGGCGGTGCCAGTTTGCTACTGATAGCCGATGCTTTGGCAAGAACTCTGGCAGCACCTGCTGAAATACCTGTAGGCCTGCTCACCAGTTTAATTGGCGGCCCCTACTTTTTGTGGATGTTGTCGCGTGGACGCAAAAAGGAATAGGTGCAGATGAACCCAAATGTGACTCTTGAATCCTTAGGTATGGCTGCAAAAGGCAACTGGCGTCTCAGTGAGCTTTCATTGCAGCTCTACCCGGGTGAAATTACGGCAGTTTGCGGCCCTAATGGTGCTGGCAAATCGACCCTACTTGGGCTCTTGGCTAATGACTTCCAACCGACCTGCGGTGAAATAAAACTGCAAGAGCGGCCACTGAATAGCTGGTCAAACCGGGAATTGGCTCGAACCCGCTCCAGGCTTGAGCAGCAAGTCACCATCAGTTTTGATTTTCGTGTTGAAGAAGTGGTTGCCCTGGGACGTTTTGCCTGGCAGGAAATACCTGAAGAAACAGACAAAATTGTGGAGGCTGCCTTGCAGGCTGCAGGCGCTGATCTCCTCAAAGGACGTTTGATTACTCAGCTTTCTGGGGGGGAAAGGCAGCGTGTCCATCTGGCTCGCGTTTTAGCACAAGTTTGGGCTGTTCCTAGAGCGCTTCTATTGCTGGATGAGCCTCTATCTGCTCAGGATCTGGGCCAGCAGCAATGGATTTTTCGCTGCTTAAGGCGGCTGGTTAAGGAATACCAGTGGTCTCTAGTGGTGGTGCTGCATGATTTAAACCTGGCCAGTCTCTATGCCGATAGGGTGCTTTTACTGGAAAAAGGGAAAACTCAGGCGTGGGGTTTGCCTAAAAAGGTCCTGGATGTAGATCACTTAAGCCGTGTTTATGCGGCTGAGCTGGATATTTATGCTCATTCGCAGAAGCAACAGCAGGTTTTTATGATTGATGTTTAGAGGTTTCTATGGAAAAAATAGCCAGCTATCTGGATAGCTGGCTATTAGAGTTTACAGCTGTGATTGCTGGTAGTTCTTCATACCAATACGTTCGATCAGGCCCAGCTGTTGTTCCAGCCAGTAAGCATGATCCATTTCCGTGTCATCCAACATTTTGCGCAGGATTTCGCGTGTTTGATAATCCTGTTCCTTCTCGCAAAGCGCCATGGCTTTTTTCAGATCGTCAACAACCTGGTATTCAAGATTCAGGTCATTAGTCAGCATTTCTTTAACATCCTTGCCAACCTTGATTGCTGGACGGGTCGTTACCATGTCAGGCGTGCCTTCCAGAAAAAGAATACGCTCAATCAGATCCTTGGCATGCTGCTTTTCATCATCAAACTCATGAGAAATACGCTCATACAGCTTGGTTAGGCCCCAATCGGCATACATTTCCGAATGGATGAAATATTGGTCCATGGCAGCCAGTTCGCCGCCCAGAAGATGGTTTAAAGAGTCGATGACCTTTTTACTGCCTTTCATGATTTATTCCTCCGCTACGGCTGCTTGAAGATAGTTTTCGATGCCCATTTCGCCAATCTGGTGCTGCTGGGTTTCCAGCCAATCCAGGTATTCCTCTTCATTTTCCAGAATTTCTTCCAGTAGATGGCGGCTGACAAAATCTTTTTCCTCTTCACAAAGGGCAATAGCAGTGCGCAGCTCTTTGATCATATCCAGTTGTAGGGCTTCGTCGCATTGCAGCATTTCCTGAGTTTGCTCACCTATACGCAGTTTTTCTAGGTGCTGTAGGTTAGGTAGTCCTTCCAGAAACAAAATACGTTCAATCAGTTCATCAGCCTGCTTCATATCCTTGATGGATTTTTTGTAAGCGGCCTTGTTGAGTTTTTCAAAGCCCCAGTTACGAAACATGCGGGCATGTAAAAAGTATTGGTTGATAGATGTCAGCTCCAGCGTTAATAGCCGGTTGAGCTGATCCTTGACGGCTTGATTGCCTTTCATGGTCATCACCTGATGCGTTGGTTTTAAAGTTAAGAGGAGTTCTAGGGCTGGCTTGCCGGAAGCGGGCTGGCTGGCAAATTCACAATGAAGCTTAGTCTTTATTGGCGCATAAATCAAAAAAATCCAGCAATGACAGGGGTTTACGGCTGTCAATGCAAATCGTTACAAGTTGAGACGTGGGTAAAATAGCAACTGATAACCATTGCGTTTATGCGAATAAGAAGCTAATGTAAATGATTCCTATTCCGTAAAACCTAAATGAAGGTGATTCTATGAAAAAAGTACTTGTAGCCGTTATCTTGTTAGTAGCAGCTTCTTGGGTTCAGGCTGATAATCGACCTGACCACTTTAAGGGGCTTCCAGCAGATACCTTACAGGAAGCGGTAGCCAACTTTTCTGAATATAACAAAAAGTTAGAAGCCATGTTGGACAAGGGTTTTTCCCGACGCGACCTGGGGGAAGTTCATCGCCTGACCTATACGCTTGAGAATGCTTTGGAAAAAATTCATGAAGAAGTGACCCAACTGGTTGATACCTTAGAAGACCTCCATCTGGCTTCTGAAGGTGCTGATCCTGAAACCGTGCGGCAAAAAGCGGTCATTTATCTTGAACCAGCGCAGACCTTGATTAAGTAACTCTTCAACAAACTCCTTAGGGAGCCATTGGACTGCCGTTTCCGTCTTTTCAGTGCGTCCCTATAAAAGTCGCTCAACTTACTAAATGGCAAGCAATTGTTATAAGATACATTTCTTATTGACAATCATTATCATTAAGAATTACAATTGGCAATGTTTCTTGAAGTGCAAATCGAGGAAAAGGGTATGAGTGTTCAAAATAGTCATGGGCAGTCTCTAGATAGCGAGCTGAAGTCGAGTGCTAGAAAAAGCAGCCCCAAGAATACTCTTCAATCCCATGAATTATTCGGAGATCTGCGTCAACTGCAGATCGAGCATGAAGGTGAGCTCTATACCTTGCGTATCACAAGCAAAGGCAAGCTGATCCTCACTAAATAAATAGAAAATAAATCCAGCCAGCCAAGAGTGAGTTCACTCCAGCCAGCCAGTGATCTTGTAAAATCCAACTGGAGAGAAGGAATGAGCAATAATAAAACTCGGGCTCAGAGTGACTTGCAAGCTACTGAGATCAGTCAGGGTATCCAATCCATGAAAAAAACTGCTCTGGCAATAGCTGTTTCCAGCATGGTTGCAGTTAGCAGTGTTCAGGCTCAGGAAACGGGAAGTGATCAAACTGAAAGATCTGGTGTGCGCCTTCCTCAGATGAATATAGTAGGGAACACGAGTGATGATGTATCTGCTCAACCCGGTGCTGTCACTTTGATTACTTCTGAAGATATTGAGCAAAGTAAGCCCCGCTCAACTGAAGACGTTCTTCGCCGTGTGCCAGGTATTTATATTAAAGGTGAAGAAGATAGTGCTGTAGTGACTAATGTTGGTGTGCGTGGTCTTCCTGCTGGTGATTATAAAACGCTAGTTTTAGAAGATGGTGTTCCTGTACAGCCTGGAACCTTTGTTGGTAACTCACGCTACTACAACCCACGCATCCAGCGAATGGAAGGCGTAGAGCTGCTTAAGGGGGCTTCTTCTTTACGTTATGGGCCAAACAATATTGGTGGTGTCATCAATTATCAAACCAAGACGCCGGATGAGGGTGTTGCAGTTACCGGTCGTGTTGGCTCCTGGGCTACCTATGAAACCAGTATTGAAGCAGGTGGCCGCTCTCCTTCCGACGACGCCTATTTTGGTGTGATTGCAACCCATGCTCAAAGTGATGGCTGGATGGATAAAGGCTGGGAGATGACGGATGTTATGGTTAAGGCTGGGACAGAAATAAACCATAATCAGTTTGTAGGTGTTAAATTTTCGTATTACGAAAATGAAGCTAATATTTCCTATCGTGGCTACTTTGAAGATGCCTATGATGCTGGTGCAACCTTTAATCCTGGCAAGGACGATTATTTCCTAACTGAACGCAAGTCTTTTGATGTTAATCATGAATGGAATATCAGTTCAGATATGCAGTTGAAGACAGTTGCTTTTTGGAGCGAAATGAATCGGGATTATTGGCGCTATAATGTAGATGGTACGACTCAAAATGCTGATGGTCACACAGTATGGAACTTCACTGACGTACTGGAAGGTCGAAATCGTGATTTTCAGCGTATTGGTGTTGACTCACGTTTAGTCGTGAATCATGCATTATTTGGTATTGGCAACAAGGCTGAGCTGGGTGCCCGCTTGATGCAGGAAGAAATGCTGGATACTCGACCTCGTGCATCCAGAGACACGCCACGTGATCCTGTTTCTTTAGGCACTGCTCAAGGTGAGTCCGCTCTACGTAGAAACCGTGAAGACTCTGCAGATAGTCTGGCAGTGTTTGCCCAGAATCGCTTTGATATTGATGACCGCCTCTCGGTTACTGCGTCTTTACGTTTAGAGACCTACGAACAAAAGCGTAAAAACCTGCAGGCAGCTACTGACGCCAAGGATACTTACTCCAACACTGAAGTTCTTCCAGGTCTGGGTGCAACCTACTGGTTAACTCCTTCTGCCCAAGTCTACGGTAGTGTTTACCAAGCCTTTGCACCTCCTGTTGTTGGTAGTGTTGTAGGTACCAATGACAAGCCAACCGAAGCAGAAAAATCCTTAAACATAGAGTTGGGTGTACGTGGTGGAGACGACTTGTTTAGCTATGAACTTACAGCTTTCCACATGGATTTCTCTAATCAAGTAGATCCAGGTATTTCAGGAATTAGGAGTCCTAATGAGGGTAGTGCACTTATTCAGGGTGCTGAAGCAGCCCTAGGTTATGAGATAGGCCATGGATTTCGTGTAGATGGGAATGTGACTTGGATTCCTACTGCAGAATATGGTGAGGACCGTGCAGGTGAGGCAGACAAAGGCAATCGTTTAGCTTATTCACCGGAGTGGACTGCCAACGTGGCTCTGGGCTATCGAACAGACACTTTGCAAACAGCGCTGTTGTTGAACTTCACAGATGAAGTTTATGGTGACGGCATGAATCGTAAAGAAATCGACCCTGAAAGCTACATGGGCGGCTTGATTTCCAGTTACTACACACTGGATTTGACTGCTAGCCTGGAGGTGATGGAAGGCTTCAAGGTGTTTGGTGCAGTTAAAAACCTGACGGATGAGCGGTATATTTCTGGTTTACGCCAGGGTATCTATGTAGGACCTGAGCGTAACTTTGAATTAGGTGCCCGTTACCAGTTTTAAGTACTCACAAGGTACAGGTAAGAAGCTTTTTACAAGGGAAGTGAAAAGCTTTTTCACGGCAGGGTAGCAGAGCAAGCGTTCTCACCATTTAGTGAGTTGGGGAAATCCGTACAAACGGGTTTCCCCTTTTTTATTCCTGCTTGCCAATTAAATTTTGACATAGGCCAGATTATAAATGATAATCATTATCGAATGATAAGAGTGCTTACTTAGCCAGCCGTTGCTCAAGCCAGCCAAAGCACCCGGTTTTTATTGCAAAACCTTGCAAAAAAAGGAGCTCACTATGAATGCTTTGGCTAAAATCTCTCCGTCCTTTCAACCACTTTCCTTGCTTTACCAGGCCTTTGTAGGGGTCCGTGAAGCCCAACCCTTATTGGGACTGACTGGCTGGAGTCGCTTGTTGGCGACCAGTGAGGGTGAGCTTCAGGCTTCGCGCTTAAATCATGAGAAGGTCTGGCCCTTGGAGGATGTCTTTTCATTATTTTATTTACTGTCCAGTCTGGGCGAGGTAGAAGTTCAGACATTTAACAATCTGGGCTGGGCCAAATACCAGGGACGTTTTAATGCACCTGATCTTTGTTTGGATGACCCTCAGCACCTGGAGTTGGAATTTCGAACTGCCAGCATGCATATGAAGCTGGATTTGGAAAAATGGTACTGGGGTTGTGCCGTTGAGGACCGTCCTCCTGAGCGGAGTGTGCAGCGCAGCCTGCAATTTTTCAATTACCAGGGTAAGCGTTTCTTAAAAATTCATGCTGTGCCTCAGACCGATGAGCTGGCCTGGCATAACCTGATTACAAATTTTGCAAAAAAAGAATCAGCTGCAAAACCCCTCTTTGCTGCACAGCAGGATCAGAAGCAATTGACCCCTCCTGCTGATATGCAGCAGTTCAGTCAAGAATGGCGATTAATGAGTCATGCCAAGCAATTGTCGGTTCTTTTAAGAAGACACCAGGCTGATTATCTGCCTGTTTTACAGCATTTGGATGCAAAGTTTGCGCGAGAAGTAAGCCTGACTTCATTAAGTCAATTATTGAAAAAGTGGACCGGCTTGTCTGACATGACCAATAAGCCGCGCTTGAAACTGAGCTTTTATACTGAGGGTTGCATGCAGGCAGTCAGTGGCGTGCTCCAGCCCCCCAGGCTACAACACAATCAGCTCTGTATTGCCTATGCAGATGGCTGTGTGCATTGCGATCCCCAGCAGCTTGAAGAAGCTTTTGTTGTCCGTAAACCCGAAGGAGATGGCTGGGTGACTTCCTTGGAAATTTTTAATGGTCAAGGTCAGTTGGTTCTCAAGATCCAGGAAGAAAAGCCTGAGTGTCAGCCTGAGAATCTACTTTATCGTGAAATTTTTCAGGCCTTGTCTTAAAGGAGGTGGATCATGTTGAAAAATGCACTCTGGTTACAACTTGTTGCTGTGGGTTTAGGGCTGAGTATTTTGGCTCCTTTGCTCAGTCATCTGGGCTAAAAAAACACTTAATTTGATTAAAAATCGCTTGCAAACACAAATGAGAAAGATTAACATTAGCATATGGATCGAGAGATCCTAACTTAAGACTAGGGTTGTTTACAGGTTCCCTGTGTTTTAGGTTCTCCTCATCATCAAGCGAGTCTTGGCCGCCCTAATTAGGGCGGCCTTTTTTTTGCAAAAAAGTGAGCGTTAACCCTGGTTTTTGCAGCAAAAAAGGTGTGACTCGGAAGTCCTTAACCAAAGACGTGTTAGTAAACTCTAGAGTTAATTTCAGAGGCTTCCCAGGCCTTGGCAGCATTGAAAACCTGCCAAGGGGAAGTTTTTTTGATGAAGGTAGGGGTGTTCTGGAAGAATGGAAGGCTTTACTAAAAGGTGCCTTGGAATTAAGCAGCGACTATTTCGCAGCCATTGCAGGCTTGTTTCTCGCTATTTAGAAGCTGTTTGGCTGTACATACACATTTGCCACACTGACTACCCAAGGCATATTCTTTGTAGAGGTCACGCATGCAACCCGCACCCTGAGCAATGGATGTTTTGATTTGTTGATCAGTGATTCCTTTGCAAATACATACATACATGGTTGCGCTCCCGTAAATGCTAATGGTTCGCAAGTAGATTAGTGCGTTTGCCTCCCTTTTGCAAGTGGTAATTGTTGTTATTTGTATTTGCTTCTTGGAGGGCTTGCTATCTAGAACCGGGCATTTTGTATGCCAGGCTGACAAGAGAGAAGCGGGTTAAGAGTAGACAATCCAGATAATGGGAATCAGCCCAACAAGTAGGATCGCTAGTACGCCTGCCAAAGAAAGCAGAACTTTCAACGGCTCTGTTGCCAGGCGGTCGACAAAACGGGGTGCTTCACCCCGGGCTTCCAGCTCGGCTTGTTCTGCTCTTGCTCGCTGCGCACGCTCTTGTTGGTACTCGGCGAGGAGTTTACGTGCGGCTTCTGCTTCTTGATTGCTGCGTATCCAAATGGCATTGACACCAAGTCGCCAGCGACCTGCTGAGGTTTCGTAATAGTCAAAGCCCTTTTCATCAAGCAGTGCTCGAACTTCCTGAGCTTCATCATCTGGTACATTGTTAAGTTTGAAGAGTAAAACAGCCATATCGACTCCTGATTTTAGGCTTCACGGACATCCCAGCGGGCTGAAGTAACGGAAGGTTCCAGGCTGAGACGGCCAATCACTTTTTCAACAACCGCATCATTGCGTTCGCTGGCAAGTAGTTGTGCTGCCACTTTAACGCGAATTTCTTCTTGTTCAACCAGGTTTTCGCTTTCGAGTTTTTGTAGTTGCAAGCCACTCCCTGCCAAACCTTGTAGTAAAAGGGCTCGAATGTGAGCTTCGTCGGTTTCCTTGCAAACAACATCCATCATGTAGTTCCACCAGACTTCACCCTGTACTGCCTCTTGTGAAGGTGGGGAGCTTTCTGCTCCCCGGTCAGATCCATTAGACGTGGTGTACGTTTAGCCTGCTACTCCGGCAGGGATATCCAAAATCCAGGTTGCCATACCAAAGTAGATGACAACACCAACTGCATCAGCAACTGAAGTGATCAGAGCCACAACCAGAGCAATTTCCATACCACCGCGCCAGACACCCAATAGGGAAACTGCAACGGCCATGGTGGCACCCAGCAGACCGGCAACAGCCAGTTCCTTGCCGAGCATCTTGGCCCAATCTTTCATGATGACTTCACCGGTGGCCAAAGCACGAACCATCAGGGTTGCCGACTGGGAGCCAGCGTTACCACCACTATCCACCAGCAGTGGCAGGAAGAAGACCAGAGCGACATAGGCCGCGATGGTGTCTTCAAAATAGGCAATACCGGCACCTGAGAAGATGTTACCGAAGACCAGTAAGACCAGCCAGAACACCCGCTTCTTATAAAGTACATGAACGGTGGCTTCTTTCAGGCTACCGGCCAAGCCGCTAACCGCACCATGGGCGCGGAAATCCTTGTCGACCTCTTCAGAGGCAACGTCCATCGCATCATCGTAGGTGACAATACCAGCCAGGCGATCACCACCATTAAGAACGGGTATAGCCATCAAGTCATATTTGCTGATCGCTTGGGCCACGACTTCCTGTTCTTCTTCGGCTCGGACAAATACGGGATCGGTGGTCATGAAATCCCGGATTTTTTCGTCGGGTTCCGCCATGATCAGATCTTTCAAAGAAACAGTACCGACCAACTGTTGATCCTTGTCGACAACATAGGCCTGGTAGATGGTTTCTTTATCTTTACTGGTCCGGCGCAGCTGAGCAATGGCTTTTTCAGCCGTTAACCCTGCTTCTAGCAGAGCAAAGTCAGTGGTCATTACCGCACCAACAGTACCCTCTTCATAAGAAGCCAGCTTCTCCAAGTCAGCCCTTTCAGTTGGCTTCATTTCGGGCAGAAGTTCTTGCTGCCTTTCATCAGGGAGCTGGTTGTAGAAGTCGACCCGCTCATCATGAGGCATGGCTTCTAGAGTATTGGCAAGCTCTTGCTGCTCGAAGTGCTCACTAATGGCCAACTGCATGGTTAAGGGCAAATAGCCAAGAATTTTGGCTTTGGACTCAACAGGGGCCAAGCTGCTGAGCTTCCTGAAAAGAGAACTCTTCTTCTTCCAGGATGATTTTTAAGGCTTCAGCAATATCAGCATTGTGGTTTTCTTCAACTAGCCTGACCATGGCTTCGCCATTCTGCCTCATGAATAAAGCTCTGAGTTCTTGTATCAGGTCTTTTTGAGACATAACAAACTCCCAAGGTTCAAGGGTGAAATTGAACCCAACAGGCATTACTGACCACTGCAGGGAACTAAACTTAAAAAGTCCAGCTACGAGCAGGATGAGAGACGCATCGCTGTAATTTATCGGGGTTTGATTGCGTTTCTATAAAAACGGCTTCAGAAAAGATAACCAGGGCTAGTTGCTACCAGCCTGATCAAAAGTGAGGGACAAGGCGGGTAAGAACTAGACAGGGTTGCCTCCAGTAAGAAGCAAAACCCCGATTAATAATCGACTTCGTGGGTCGTCCATTGTCATACACCTTGTTGGTTATTGATAAAATCGTGCGAACCCTGGTTAGATGCTATGTCTTTGTCAAGTTAAAGTGTTGATTTTTTGTCGTATTGCCGCCTGGCTGCCTCTTGCCCTAAGTTTGGCAAGCACCAGGGCCTGCAAATGCACGGGTAGGTCTGAGTAAACAAGCATTTTATGCCGATAGGGTAGGGCATTCAAAAGATCAACGATTTCATTCAGACTAAAACAGCCTTGGAAGAAGAGCCATGCAAAGGCTTTGGCAAGCAGCTTTTCATTCCAGGTTTCTAGCAAAGTGACCAAGCTTTCGCAGTCTTGGTGAATATTGGCATGGCTTAGGTCGCGAATAAGCCTCTGGTCAATAGCCATAATACTTTCCTTTGGGTAGGGTAGCTTACTGCCGACTTCCAGCAGTAAGCTGCTGGTTAATTTACATGGTGATGCCAAGCAGCCAGGCGGCAATCAGGAAATAAACCAAAAGGCCTGAAAAATCCTTAATAGTAGTTATAAAAGGATCAGCACCTGGGGCATGATCAACACCAATTTTCAGCATGATCCAGGGTAGTAGGAAACCCAGAACACTGGCCGTGGTGATGGAATACATCAGCGCACTACCAACGACGACACCAAGCATGGGCAAGTCATTGGGAACCCCCTGCCAGTAGTGAGCAATGACACCAGCCATCAAGGCCAGGGCAGCACCCATGCTTAAGCCGAATGATCAATCAAACCACCGACCAAAAGGCCACCAGCGAGGGTTACCAGCAGAAAGGCAATACGAACTTTCAGGGTGTAACCGATACCGCCCAGCGTCAGCTTTTCACTGCGAACCGTGTCTTTCATATGTAAGGGGTCACCAACACCGGCTTTCCAATAGATATCTTCCGAGGTTTCCTCTTCCAGAATGTCCATGGCATCGTCAAAAGTCAGTACCCCCTGCAAGCGTTGGTTTTCATCCACCACAGGCAGCATTGGGATATCTCTTTTCTGGAGTAGGCGTGCAGCAGCTTCCTGATCGCTGGTTTCAGTGACAAAAAGATCTCGGCCTTTGGCCAGTGTTTTCATCTGGGTGCTTTCAGGCGCGCGCAGGAGAGTGCTAAGACGAACAAAGCCGCTGTAGCGACCACTACGGCCACTGACAAAGACCAGGTTGAGTTGGTCGTTTTTAAGGCAAGAAGAGCGGACCATATCCAGCACTTCTCCAGCACTGAGGTTTTCACTAACACTCAGATAGCTACCGCGCATCACTTTGCTTACGGGGTGAGCAGCTTCCTTTTCTTTTGCTGCAGTTTGCATAGACTGTTTTAAAGCCAGGCTTTCAGACATAATTAAACTCCTTGATTTAATATCAAGGCGCAGGCAACTCTTGTCTATTTTGATTTAACTTTTAAATAGACAATATAAAGGCGTGACTTATCAATAAAGATAAATCAAAACCAGAAGTTTTTTTATGGCATACCTAATCGAGCGCAGTCGGAAAAGGGCACGAACCCTATTTCTGACAGGCGGCATTGATAGGTATACATCCAGGTATGGAGTCTACTGTTTGAGAAGAAGTTGTTTTTAGCTTGTATAAGGAAAAGCACCAGGCGCCTGGCGGCCTGATGCTGAAAGGTGGGTAATCAGCAGCAGGCAGACAAGGCAACCGGGCAGTTTCCACTCAAACGGAAAACACCACAGCTGGATATTCGACTTCGCGGTTCGTCGTCCATCAATTGCTTTGCACCTCACTGTAAGTTAAAAAAGTGTCTACTAGGTATAGACGAGCTAGCTATAATTATCCTGATTCTTCACGTCAACCTTTTAATTAAAATAGTTTAAACAGGTATATTGATTGTTGTTAAAAAGATCCAGGCACCAAGTAAAGCAAAGATGGCAGAAGATACATATTTGATTTTCTGGACAGCTAGCCAGTGAGCGAAGCGCTGACCTAGCCAAAGTGCCGGAGTTGTCACTAACAAAATACCCAGGGTTGCACCGAATACCACTGGCCAGTAGGTATCAAAGGCACCTGCCAAGCTAATGACTGCCACCTGGGTTTTGTCGGCCATCTCCAGGACAAAAAAGCTGACTGCGGCAACCAGAAAAAGCGCACGCCCCGTCATCACTAGCTTGCCTTCTTCATCATCTTTTTCAGGAAAAAGCATCCAGATGGCCATGGCAAAGAATACCAGACTGAGAATCCAGCCTTGATAGTGGGCTGGAATCCAGGTGAACAGCCAAACACCAACCAAGGCTGAAATCGCTTGATTGAGCATCAAGCCTAGGGTCATTCCCCAGAAGATAGGCCAGGGACGCTGATAGCGAATACCGAAAAGCAAAGCAAGAAACAGTGAGCGATCACCAATTTCAGCGATACCAACAGTGAGGGTTGAGGTGAAAAAGGCTTCCATCAAGAAAATCTCCGGGGCCGGGCGGTTGAACGTAGAACCGTGATGCTGAATTTTCTCCGCCCGACCAAAGGCCGCCTGATGATTCAAGCAGAAAATTCGCATCACAGGTCTCGTCAAGCCGGGTGTTTACCCTTGCCGCCTGTACCATGACCTTGAGGGTCAAGAATGTTGATACAGGCCACTGCCCTAGCAGGCAGTGCGACTACTCCCCTGAGAAGTGGAGGAATTTAAGCAGATTCATTCAGTGGATGCAAGTGTTCAAATCTAAGCCTGAAAAGTGGTGGTGTGCCTCTACCTACAGGTCCTCACCTAGCTGCAGGGGTGGCAGTGGACAGTCCAAAGTGACGCCAAGAACACGGAAGAGTTCAGCTTGAGCCAGGGTGATGCGACCATCACCACTGATGGCGCTAGCCAGGGCCTTGAGTACTTGAGGTTTGTGTACTGGGCGTAGCTGGTTGATTTGTGCCAGGAGTTCATCCAGGCGTTTTAGGCTAACCTGATCGCGTGCTAGTAGTTGCAAATCAGGAGCCTGGAGTTCCCGGCTGGCTGCAGCAAAACTGGCCTGGGCGGCCAATTCTTTTTCAGCGGGGCTTAAGTGAGCCAAGGAGCTATCCTGCTGGCCGACCCAGATAACCAGTGATAGCAGTTCTGCCAGAGGTTTTAACAGCTGCGGCAGCTTGCGATCCTGGCGCTCCTTGCGATCATCCAGGCTGTGGCGGATCAATCGGGACAGGCTCCATTCAAACAGGCTAAGGCGCTGATCGGCTCGAATCAACAGCGTCATACAGCGATAGAAGCGGTCTTTTTGGTCAGGTGTCAGATATTTAAGAGCTGGCAAGCTGAGTTCAGCCAAGGGCAGGCGCTGTTCATCCGTCAGGGTGGGCAAAAATTCCTGCAGCTCTTTAAGAGCATGCAGGGTTTCTGGTGCTGCTTCCTGGTTCAGTGCTGCTAGCTGCTGCTCACGGATTTCAGGATCACGACTAAGCAATAAAGCATAGATGACTGCGCGTGCCGTCCAGGGTTCGTGAGTGGCTTCCAGCAGTCGGGAATCCAGCTGTTCCAGGGTACGCCTGGCTTGATCCAGATGACATTGCTGGGGTTGACCCATGGCTTCAATGGAAGCTTGAGCGGCAGCAGCAAAAGCCAGAGGGCGCGCTAGCTGTTCCTTGGGTGAAGCCTCTGCTTCCTGTTGCTGTTTCGGCTGAGGCGAAGCGGCTGAGGTCTTGGGAAGGGGGCCAGCATTCAGTCGTTGAATGCGCTCATCCAAGGGGGGGTGGGTGGCAAGGAGACCACTGATTGATGAGCCCAGAGCATTACTGAAAAACAGGTGGCTGAATTCCTCGGAATGGCCTGATTCCAGTTTAGATTGCTGACTGCTGCGGCGAATTTTGTCCAGTGCCCCGGCAATGCCCTGAGGGTTACGGGTAAATTGCACGGCGGAGGCGTCGGCCAGGAATTCGCGTTGGCGGCTGACCGCTGCTTTGATGAGCTTGCCGAAAAAGATACCGATATAGCCGACCACCAGTAAAAGAATGCCCAGGATGACAATAACTGCGGTTGCCCGGCCATCGCGGGAGGTACGCCGAAAACGTGCAGCACTCATACTATGCAATAGCACCCGCCCGCCCAGACCGATAATCAGGATGCCGTGCAGCAGGGCAACCAGACGCAGGTTCAGGCGCATGTCACCATTAAAAATATGCGAGAACTCATGGGCAATTACGCCCTGAAGCTCATCCCGGTTAAGTTGTTGAACAGCACCACGGGTGATGCCGATGACGGCATCCTGCGGTGAATAGCCCGCTGCAAAGGCATTGATGGCCTTGTCTTCGAGTAGATAAACCGGCGGAACGGGAGAACCTGAGGCCAGAGCCATTTCTTCCACCAGGTTGAGTAGGCGTCTTTCTTCAGGGTCGCGGGTATCTGGAGGCAGGCGACGACCGCCCAGGGCCTCGGCGACCACCTCGCCACCAGCATTCAGCTGGAGCTGCTTGAAAAAGCTGCTTAGTAGCACCAGCAAAAGGACGCTGAGACTGACACTAGCAAGAATTTTCCAGTCGCCAGCCTGGGGTTCACTGGTTAGCCAGGGAATTTTTCCTTCGTTCAGAAAGATCAGCAGTACCAGTGAGGTGATACTGATGAGCGCCAAAACGGCGACCAGAAAGAGGCCAATCAAGAGTCCCGTGCGCTTGCGGGCCCGGTCCTGGTGCTCAAAAAAATTCATCCCCTGACTCCTTGACTAGGCTACTTAAAAAGAAACTTTGGGTGCCGCTTGAATCTGCTCGGAATCAGCAAATTCCAGCAGGCTGGCATCACTGGCATGTCCTAGCATCCCGGCTACAACCACTGCAGGAAAGCTTTGGCGAGCGGTGTTGTATTCCATAACTGCATCATTGAAAGCCTGACGGGCAAAGGCAACGCGATTTTCAGTGCTGGTCAGCTCTTCTGAAAGCTGCTGCATATTTTGGGAAGCTTTGAGGTCTGGGTAGGCCTCCATCAGCATATTAAAACGACCCAAGGCACCGCCCAGAGCACTTTCGCCTTGAGAAAGTTGCTGAATGGCAGCGGCATTGCCGGGATCACCTGCAGCTTTTTGTAGGCCAGCAGATGCCTGGTTACGAGCTTGAATGACGGCTTCCAGGGTGTCCCGCTCATGGCTCATATAGCCTTTGGCGGTTTCCACTAGATTAGGGATAAGGTCATAGCGGCGTTTGAGTTGTACTTCAATTTGCGCAAACGCATTTTTAAAACGGTTTTTGAGTTTAACCAGACGGTTGTAGGTTGCTATCAGTAGAAACGCAACGAGTAACAGCAGGCCAAGAATAATGATCCAGGTGTAGTCCATGAGATTCTGCCTTCTAGGGTTGGTGTCCAAGTATCTAGGTTAGCTGAGCGGGGCCTAATTAAAAAGCCCCGGCTTCCTAAGAAACCGGGGCTTGATCGGGCCGCTAAGGGCCGGGAAAGGTCAGCTGACCGGCATTACATCATGCCGCCCATGCCTCCCATTCCGCCCATACCACCCATGTCGCCCATGCCACCGCCAGATTTCTCTTCGGGGTGTTCGGCAACCATACATTCAGTGGTGATCATCAGACCGCCAACAGAAGCAGCAGACTGCAGGGCTGTACGGGTTACCTTGGCTGGGTCCAGAACACCCATTTCTACCAAGTCGCCATACTCGCCAGTCTGGGCGTTGTAACCAAAGTTACCTGTACCTTCTTTAACCTTGGCAACGATAACTGAAGCTTCTTCGCCAGCGTTGGTAACGATCTGACGCAGTGGTGCTTCCATTGCACGCAGGGCCAGGGCAATACCGTGGTTCTGATCTTCGTTGTCACCGGTCACCTTCAGGTCATTCAGGACACGGATCAGGGCAGTACCGCCACCGGCAACGACGCCTTCTTCAACCGCTGCGCGAGTCGAGTGAAGAGCGTCTTCAACACGAGCCTTCTTCTCTTTCATTTCCACTTCGGTCGCAGCACCGACGCGAATAACGGCAACGCCGCCAGCCAGTTTGGCCAGACGCTCTTGCAGTTTTTCACGATCGTAATCGGATGAAGTATCTTCCATCTGGGCACGGATCTGCTTAACGCGACCTTCGATGTCAGACTGGCTGCCGGAACCATCAATAATGGTGGTGGATTCTTTGGTCAGAACCGCACGCTTGGCAGTACCCAGGTGCTCAATAGTGGTGTTTTCCAGAGTCAGGCCAACTTCTTCGGAAATCACGGTGCCATTAGTCAGGATAGCGATATCCTGGAGCATGGCTTTACGGCGATCACCAAAGCCAGGCGCTTTGGCCGCAGCAACCTTAACGATACCGCGCATGGAGTTAACGACCAGGGTCGCCATGGCTTCGCCTTCGATATCTTCAGCGATGATCAGCAGTGGCTTGCTGGCCTTGGCAGTCGCTTCCAGAACAGGCAGGAGTTCACGGATGTTGGAGACTTTTTTGTCAATCAACAGGATGTAGGGGTCTTCCAGTTCGGCCGACATGTTGTCCTGGTTGGTGACAAAGTAAGGAGAGATGTAGCCACGGTCGAACTGCATGCCTTCAACAACTTCCAGCTCGTCCTCAAAACCACGACCTTCATCAACAGTGATAACACCTTCTTTACCGACTTTTTCCATGGCTTCGGCAATGATTTCACCGATGCGGCTGTCACCGTTAGCAGAAATGGTGCCAACCTGGGCGATGGATTTGGTGTCGGTACAAGGCTTGGCCAGCTTCTTAATTTCTTCAACGGCTGCAACCACTGCTTTGTCGATACCACGCTTCAGGTCCATGGGGTTCATGCCCGCAGTCACACCCTTGAAGCCTTCGTTGACAATCGACTGGGCCAGAACGGTTGCGGTGGTAGTGCCATCACCAGCAACGTCAGAAGTCTTGGAAGCTACTTCCTTAACCATCTGCGCGCCCATGTTTTCAAACTTGTCTTGCAGTTCGATTTCCTTGGCAACGGAAACACCATCTTTAGTGACGGTAGGAGCGCCGAAGGATTTTTCCAGAACGACATTACGACCTTTGGGGCCGAGGGTGGTTTTTACTGCATCAGCCAGGATGTTGACACCGGCGACCATGCGTTTACGAGCGTCATCACCGAAACGTACGTCTTTAGCTGCCATTTTCGCTTCCTATATTAATCAATTCGTTGGTTGGTCTTAAAAAAACTTCCGGAAAGCAGTGCTTAGCCTTCCAGAACACCAAAGATTTCGCTTTCGTTCAGAATCAGCAGTTCTTCGCCGTCAATTTTGACTGTACTGCCGGCATAGCTGCCAAAAATTACCTTGTCGCCTGCTTTAACAGACAGAGGACGAACTTCGCCATCTACAAAGCGGCCTTCACCAACAGCAATCACTTCACCTTGTGAAGGTTTTTCCTGGGCACTGCCGGGCAGAACGATGCCGCCGGGTGTAGTGGTTTCTTCTTCCATTCGACGAACGACAACGCGATCGTGCAGAGGGCGGATTTTCATTGCTGAATATCTCCTGGTAGTTCAACAGTAATGGGGCTTAGCCCCTTGTGCGTTTACAGGTCTTGCCTGTATCCCGTGATGCTTAATGGGGGTGAGTAAGGATTTTTCAAGGGCGCTTATCATCTTTTCTTTGATATTCGCCTTCCAGCACCTTGCCTTCGGAAAGGGTCTCATCCTTTTCGGCACTCGGGTCGTCAGGCTTTCCCCGGTAAGAAGTTTCTCGATAGTGGAAACTGGTGGTGCGCTGGCGCTTTTTCAAGGGGGTAATCAAAATTTTTCTGGTGAAAGGCAGCAAAAGTAGAACACCTAGAAAGTCAGAGATAAAACCGGGAATAAACAAGAGGACCCCAGCAAGCCCAACTGCCGCTGTTTCCAGTAGAGGTATTAAAGGTTCTTTGCCTTCGTTCAAATGGTTGCGTAACGTCAGAGCCAAGCGACGCCATTCCAACTGAACCAGCAGCAAGCCTAAAGCGGCAGTAGCAATAATTAGCAGGAGGGTGTTGAGAGCTCCGGCTTCCTGTCCGACTTGGATCATTAACCAAATTTCAGCAAGTGGCCAGACAAGAAATAAAAAAATGAGGGGCATAGGGATACCTTGAAAAAGTTAGGACCTGGGTAACAGGTTTCACAGAATAACAATGGTGATGCTTGTTGGCGACTTCAAGGTGTTTTCCTTCTGCCTGTGACTCTTAAGTCAAATTTTTTGTTCAGGTTTTGCATAATTCATTTCGCAAGTGCGAGATGATGAGTTATATTGCAAGATAGCAGGAATAAACCCTGTGTGTCACTGTTCGGCCCCTTCCGCCAATATAAAGATAACAAGAGGGCTGGCGTTCATTTTTAAGTTCGAGGTGAAGCATGCAAGTAAAAGATTCTGTTGTGGTCGTTACTGGTGGTGGTCAAGGCCTGGGTCGTGCTATGGCTGTTGATCTGGCTGCTCAGGGCGCAAAATTGGCGCTGCTGGACCTGAATGAAGAAAAGCTTCAGGAAACTGTTGAGTTGGTTCGTGAAGCGGGTAGTGAGGCTCATTACTACTTGGTTAATGTTGCCGATGAAGAAGCGGTCGTCAGTACTTTTGAACAGATCGTAAAGGATTTTGGTGCCCTGGATGTATTGGTTAATAATGCAGGTATTACTCGTGATGGCCTTTTGGTTAAAGCCAAGAATGGTGAAGTCACCGGTAAAATGCCCTTGAGCAGCTGGCAGCAGGTTATGGATGTTAACCTAACCGGTGTTTTCCTATGTGGTCGTGAGGCGGCTGCCCAGATGATTAAGCTGGGTAACAAGGGTGTACTGATCAATATTTCCTCTATTTCCCGCGCAGGTAACATGGGCCAAACCAACTATGCGGCCGCTAAGGCGGGTGTGGTTGCCATGACTGTGACCTGGTCTAAAGAGTTGTCTCGCTACGGTATTCGTACCGGTGCAGTAGCTCCAGGCTTTGTAGCAACGGATATGGTTGCAGCCATGCCGCAGGAAGTGCTGGATAAAATTACTTCTGGTATTCCTTTGAAGCGTTTGGGCCAGCCAGAAGAAATTGCTCACACCGTTCGCTATATCATTGAAAATGACTACTTCTCAGGAAGTGTTGTTGAGTGTAATGGTGCTCTGCGCATCTGAGTAGCCTTTGCGCTAAGCAATAAAGCCCGCCTTCTGGATGGAAGGCGGGCTTTTTTATGTTTTTTATCAATAGGTTTTGCTAAAAGCTGATTAGCGGCTCTAACTCTCTTAAAGTGGCAGGCCCTATACCGCTGACTTTTTGTAGGTCAGCCAGGCTGCTGAAATCACCCTGGCTGGTACGCATCTCTATGATGGCAGCTGCCCTTGCTGGGCCTATACCCGGAAGGCTCACCAACTGTTCAGCTGATGCCTGGTTGATATCGAGCTTTTGGCTGGCGGCAACTACCTTTTGCTGTTCCTCAGCTGAGTTGGCCAAGACAGGGCTGGATATCAAGGTCAGAGCGGTTAGAAGAGTAAGTGATAGGTAAAAAAATCGTGCTTTTATTCCTTGCATGGGGATTTCCTCTTGATAGGGTCATCTGTGTCAAGGTCAGCATTGACTGACGGGTTTATCTTCTATTTAGGTCTAGAGTTGAACAAGTCATCAAGCTGAACGGCTAGCTTTTGGTTGATGACGCGCAAATTTGTAAAGCTTGTTATAATTTTCACTGCAAAAATTCACATCTTGGAGACCTTTGTGACCCCAATTATTGTTGCTCTGGACGTACCTTCAGAAGCCCAGGCGCTGGCCTTGGCCGATCAGCTTGATCCTCAGTTATGTCGTGTCAAAGTTGGTAAAGAGCTTTTTACTCGCTGCGGGCCCGCGATACTCAAGCAATTGCATCAGCGTGATTTTGAAGTTTTTCTTGATCTCAAATTTCATGATATTCCCAATACTTGTGCCCAAGCTGTTCTAGCTGCAGCGGACCAAGGTGTTTGGATGGTGAATGTTCATGCCAGTGGTGGTTTGAAAATGATGCAAACGGCCAAGGAGCTGCTGGTTAAGAGCAACTTGCAAACCCATTTGATTGCGGTCACAGTTCTAACCAGTATGAATGCGGAAGAGCTGGCTGCTCTGGGTGTTGAGCGTTCACTTGAGGATCAGGTGTTGGCCTTGGCACAAATGACGCATGAAGCTGGTCTGGATGGAGTGGTTTGTTCTGCGCGTGAAGCTGAGCTTTTGGAGCGTGAGCTGGGCCGGGCTTTTCTTAAAGTAACTCCGGGAATTCGTTTGCCAGACAGTGATCTGGGTGACCAACAGCGAGTCATGACTCCAGAAAAGGCGATGTGCTCAGGGAGTACGCATTTGGTTATTGGGCGTCCTATTACGCGGGCGGATAACCCAGGTCAGGTATTGCAGGAAATTACTCGCCTTCTACCCCAATAATGGGTTTGATGCTGCCCCATTCGCGGCATTTGGGGCATTGCCAGTAGAGTTGTACGCTCTGAAAACCGCAGCTGGTGCATTGGTGCTCAGGTTTATGTTCAAGCAGTTGGCGGGTGAGGGTGCGTAGGGTAACCAGGTGTGCTCTTTCCTCGCCACTGGCTTGGTCCATATAGAGATCTATCAGATAGTCGACACCCTTGAGTGAAACCTGGTGGCGCATATAGTGACTGACTTTTTCAAGTGCTTCCTGATGTCTTCCCAGGCTTCTCAGGGTTTGCGCCAGATGTAAGAGGATGGATGTATAGCTGTGCTCAACCAGCAGTTTTTCCAGGTTTTTGGCGAGTTCTTCAGGCTGGTCCAGCAGTAAGTGAGCATCAACCAGGGTTTGCAGTATAGCAGGTAGGTAGTTGGCGTCCTGATTGGGAATGCGAAGTAAAAGTCGAATCGCAGATTTGGCGCTGCCGCTTTGTAATTCCAATTGGGCCATAAGCAGAGTGGCCCGAATGCAGGCGGCATCAAATGCCTGAGCCTGTTTGAGTTGTTTACGAGCCGCAGCAAACTGATTTTTGGCTAAGAGTTCACTGGCCAGCTCACAGGCATAATGAGCGGCTGCTTTTTGCAAGCGGGGGTGGTCTTTAAGCAGGCTGGATGACAGGGTGTGTATTGCTTTTTGCCATTCCTTTTCCCGTTCATAAAGATCAACCAGCAGAACCTGGCTGTTTTGACCTGTCTCGCTGTTGTTTTCGGTGAGCTCCAACAATAGTCGCTCGGCACGGTCAAGTAAGCCTGCGGACATAAAGTCTCTGGCCAGTTCGAGCTGAACCCGGGCTGATTGTTCTTTAGTCAGGCTGGGCCGCGCAAAAAGATTCTGATGAACACGGACGGCTCTATCGGACTCTCCCCGAGAGCGAAAGAGATTACCTAAGGCAATATGGGTTTCTATGGTATCTGAATTGACTTCCAGGGCGCGGACAAAGGTGTCTATGGCTTCGTCAGGCTGCTCATTGAGTAGATAGTTCAAGCCAACAAAATAGTCGCGGCTTAGTTCAGGAGTTGCTCCGGGTGGTGGGGTGCGGCGGTATTTTTCACGACGGCCAAGCCACCAGCCAGTGGCTAGAGCTAGTACCAAAATGACAAGTAGTAAGAAATCCGTCAGCATCCTGTGAACCCTTTAGCAGACATGGCTATTCAGGAGATTTAAGGCTAAGGGTGCGCAGTTGATGGAGCTCTTTTTGTTGTTGTTTCAGCTGGCGTTCCAGCTGGAGGTTACGTGCTTTGCAGCTGGTTAGCCAGGGCAAGAGAAGAAGTAATCCAAACAGGGCTCCGCAAATCAAGCTGAGGATAAGCCAGAGTGCCAAGCTGTTTTCAGGGAGCTGGACGAAGATTAGGTCCAGAGGTACTTGGGCCTGATTACGCAGGGTAAACCAGATTCCCAGTAGCAGGAGAGTAAGAACCAGTATGAAAGTAAAAATGGACTTGATTAATCGCATAAAAACCTCAAGGTGCTGTTGATATCACCCTGGAGAAATAAATTAAGTTCCGGCCCTCTTTAATGGCTATTAATCAAATCGGGCTGCGGCATTAACCTGGTCGCGTAGTTCTTTACCGGGTTTAAAGTGAGGGACATACTTGCCATCTAAATGAACGCTATCACCTGTCTTGGGGTTGCGACCTTGGCGAGGCTCACGATAATGCAGCGAAAAGCTTCCAAAGCCGCGGACTTCAACCCTGCCGCCAGTAGCGAGTTTTTCAGTAATCTGGTCAAGCAGAAGCTTCACTGCTGACTCTACCTGTTTAATACTTAGTTCAGGTTTGCGCATTGCCAGCTGTTCGATTAGTTCAGATTTGGTCATGCCTTTTCTCCATGCCAGGGGGTTGCGGCCAGGCTGGTTATTTTTCTTCGACCTTGCAAGCATAGTGGTGTTTTTCTCAATACACAATAAGTTGCTTGCAAACAATCGCTTAGCTTTTGGTAGTGGGGGTGGGAAATGACTGCTTGGTTTGTACCTTTTTTGGGCTTAGACTGGCGCTCTATCTTTGGCCGTAAATGCACGAGAAAATGATGACAAGCGAACAAGCTAGCGCGCAATCCCCCGAACGCAAGCGCCTCTACTGGCACAGTCGCCGTGGCATGTGGGAGCTGGATCTATTGCTGATTCCCTTCCTGGAAAATAGTTATGACCAACTGGACTCCAAGTTGCAGGAAGACTATCGCCGTTTGATTACTTTGGAAGATCAGGATTTGTTTACCTGGCTAATGAGAAGGGAACCTGCTGCAGACTCAAGTTTGCAGCAGATTGTTGACCAGATTATCGACTATGCAGAAAAAGGCGATCTCAGTCAGTTTAAGGGTCTCTAAGCTGGGTAGGGGCTGCTGGTTACTTGTGGCTGTTTTGTTCTCCATTGCCCTGTTTTTGCAGCCTTGGAGCTTTCTAACCTGGGGGCTCTTGCCGATTATGCTGGGCTTTTTGCTGCGCTGGCAGAATGATTTTGGCAGTAAGCGTCCGGTCAGTTTGGACTGGGAAGCGGGTCGTCTTTGGATGACCACACGCCAGGGCGAATTGCTTGAGGTGAGCTTGCCAGCTCTTTGGACGAGCTATTGCTGGCTGGCTTTTCAGGTTAAGGGGCGTCCTTGGGGCCTTAAAAGCTGGTTGTTGTGGCCGGACATGCTAAGTGCAGCCGACCGTCAACAGTTGCGTGTTTTGGTTAGAAGCTTCAGTCAGGTTACCAGCGGGCCGGTGTAAGCAGCGTATCTCTGGCTTCGGCTGCCGGCTCAGGATAGTCTAGTGTGTAGTGAAGTCCCCGGCTTTCCTTGCGTAGTTGAGCAGACTGAATAATTAACTCGGCCACTGTTGCCAGATTGCGTAATTCCAAAAGATCGCCACTGATGCGGTAATTGGAATAGTAATCGTGAATTTCAGTTTGCAGCAACTTGATTCGGTGACTGGCTCTTTCCAGACGCTTGTCCGTTCGCACGATACCCACGTAGTCCCACATAAAACGCCTGATTTCATCCCAATTGTGGCTGATCACTACATCCTCGTCTGAATCTGTCACCTGACTTTCATCCCAGGCCGGTGGAGTGGGTAGTTGGCTTCTCTGAAGTTTGCGATTCAGCAGCTGCGTGGCGGCAAGTCGGCCATAGACCACGCACTCTAACAGTGAGTTGCTGGCCATGCGATTGGCTCCATGTAATCCGGTAAAGGCACACTCTCCAATGGCAAAAAGGCCTGGGATGTCGGTTTCACCCCATTCATTGGTGACTACACCGCCGCAGGTGTAATGCGCAGCAGGAACTACTGGTAGGGGTTCACGGGTAATATCAATACCAAATTCAAGACAGCGTTGGTAAATGGTTGGGAAGTGGCTCTTGATAAAATCAGCAGGTTGATGACTGATATCCAGATACACATGATCCAGCCCCAGGCGTTTCATTTCGTGGTCTATGGCGCGTGCGACGATATCCCTGGGAGCCAGCTCCTGGCGCTGGTCGAAGCGTTGCATAAAAGGTTGGCCGTCAGGCAGCAATAAGCGGGCGCCTTCACCTCTCAGGGCTTCACTGATCAAAAAGGTTTTGGCTTTGGGGTGGTAAAGACAGGTGGGGTGAAATTGGTTGAATTCCATGTTGGCCACCCGACAGCCCGCACGCCAGGCCATGGCAATACCATCACCTGAGCTGCCATCCGGATTGGAGGTGTAAAGGTAAACCTTGCTGGCGCCACCCGTTGCCAGAATGACTGCCGGGGCAGAAAAGGGTCGAACCTGTCCCAGTTGGTTGTCCAGTGCATAAACACCCACACAGGCTTGTTCAGCCAAGCCCAGTTTATGACGGGTGATCAGGTCGACAGCTAAGTGGTTTTCAAAAACTTCAATATTGGCATTTTCACGTATGCGGGCAGTCAGGCAATCAATAATAGCTCTGCCGGTCGCATCATCAGCATGCAGAATACGTCTGTGGCTATGTCCGCCCTCACGTGTTAAGTGATAAGGCTGTTTTGAGGCTTCTTCTGGGTCAACTTCAGGGCTTGATGGTGTAAAGGGTACGCCCTGGTTGATTAGCCACTCAATAGCCTGCTGGCTTTCACCCACCACCCGTTCAACAGTGTCTTGGTGGCAGAGGCCGGCACCGGCTATCAGGGTATCTTGGACGTGGGCGTCCTGAGTATCTTCAGGGTCAACAACGGCCGCTATGCCGCCTTGAGCCCAACGGGTAGAGCCCTGGCCCAGCTCACTTTTACTCAGCAGGGCAACCCTATAGTCCCTGGCTAAATGGAGGGCGGCTGTCATACCAGCTGCACCGCTGCCAAGTAGGACAACATCAAATTCACGGGTCGGTAGCATCTTGGGGCTCCTGAATGGAAAAAGCCTGTTATTATACAGCAGCTTCCTGACTTCTTGAGCAGGCGTTAGCATGCTAAGGTATAAGCATTTTTATCTGGCTGGCAAGCCCCTGGTTCTTGAAAAGAAATAGATTTACAGGTTCCCGGCAGGGCAGGGAGGGCTTGCTGGCAATTATTCTGGAGTTCCTGATGACAAGCGCAAGGGAAACTGATCAGCGATTAGTTGAACGTGTTCAGAAAGGCGACAAGCGTGCCTTTGACCTTTTGGTCAAAAAGTATCAGCACAAAATTATTGCTCTGGTAGGGCGCTATATTCAGGATCAGCATGAAATGCAGGATGTGGCTCAGGAGGCTTTTATCAAAGCTTATCGGGCCTTGGGAAACTTTCGTGCAGAGAGTGCTTTTTATACCTGGATGTATCGCATTGCGATCAATACAGCAAAAAACCATCTGGTATCCAGGGGCAGGCGACCCCCGGGTACGGATGTGGATATTGATGAAGCCGAAATTTATTCAGTCACACCCCAGATGAAGGATTCGGATACGCCCGAAGCCAACTTGATGCGTGATGAGTTGGAGGAGCGTATCTTTGCGACCATTCGTCAGCT
Organism: Marinospirillum celere; assembly: GCF_900112235.1. Classification (GTDB taxonomy): domain Bacteria; phylum Pseudomonadota; class Gammaproteobacteria; order Pseudomonadales; family Halomonadaceae; genus Marinospirillum; species Marinospirillum celere. The sequence continues at coordinate 262,065 of NZ_FOLH01000002.1, forward strand.
GCCGGATGATTTGAAGACGGCAATCAGTCTGCGCGAGTTTGATGGTATGAGCTATGAAGAAATTGCTGAGGTGATGCAATGCCCTGTAGGCACCGTGCGCTCTCGGATTTTTCGGGCCCGTGAAGCCATCGATAAGGCGATCGAAAGTTTAGTCACCTAATTAGTTGTACCGGATTTATGCGTTAAATATCCAAGAGTTATATTTTTGGCTCTTCACGAAAAACATTAAAAAAAAGTCGTGTTTTTTGGGATTTTGACAAAACCAAATCCAGAGCTGAATGTCTAGATTGAAGGCTCATCTTCTGTATTTTTATGATCAAGAGGTAACTTGGCATGACAGAAAGACTTCACCAGTCCCTATCATCTATCATGGATGCCGCTGGTGACGATTTGGAATTACCGCGACTGCTGAATAGCATGCAGGAATCACCTGAGCTGGGACAGCAGTTGGGTGAAAAATGGCGGCGTTACCATCTCGCCCAGGCAATTCTTCAAGGGGATTTGAGAGGGACAGAACAAATCCAGGCCGCTCAGGTAGATATTTCAGACAGCGTTATGCAACAACTGGATCTTGAAATGGATGCCTCAGCACCCCAGGCAACAGAAAATCTTGAAGAAACCCTCACCGAAGTGGCTGCCTTTGCCCAGGCGGCGAATGACCAGCCTGCTGATTCTAAACCTTTAAAACAGCGTAATGACCGCTACCAATGGTTCCGTGGCAGTGCGCTTGCTGCTTCCGTTGCCTTGCTGGTGATTACCGGTGTCCAGGTCTACAATGCTAGTCGCGATGTTGTGCAGCCAGGTGGCGTTAATACTCTGGCAACTCAGCAAGGTGACAGTCAGCAACAGCGCCAGGCAGCGCAAAGTGTCAGTGCTGCAGCTGATGATTTCCGAGGTCCGCTGCTGCAAGCATCTTCATCTCCCAGCTCGCCTTTTAGTCCACATGCCTTTACGGGCCGTTCGCTGGTGAGCTATGGAACAGGTGTGCAGCCCTTACAGTCGCGCCAGGAAAGAACAGAGCAAAACTTTTCTCCCGCTGAAAGGCAGCCACTTACTGTTCAACCCGCTGCATCCCGCTGACTTTGTTCAGGTAGACACAGATGACAGCTGTAATCCAGGAAGCGCGGGTGGTTGCCAAAAAGGCTGACCGGGTCTGGGTTCAAGCCTGTATTGAGCAGGGTTGCTCTTCCTGCCATCTGTCCAGCTCCTGTGGTCAGGGCCTGCTGGCGCGCTGGTTCTCACGACCGCCCCCTCTCTTGCAGTTAGATGCTCCCAATCTGGTCTTGGAAGTAGGTGACCGGGTTGAATTGGGGGTGGATGCCTCCATTTTAAATCGTGCCGCCTGGTTGCAGTTTGCTTTGCCGCTGATGACTTTGCTGTTGGCCAGTATTTTTGCGGAATTTCTCGGCGTTACCAGTGTCTTTATGCAACTGGTGGTTGCCATCCTCGGTTTGGCGGTGGGTTTGCTGGGTGCACGCAAGTTTGCTGGCCAAGCAACCAAACCTGAGTTATTGAGAAAAGTAACGACTTAGCCTGAACTGGAGCTGATTCATGTTGAATAAAAAAAGCGTCTTAACTGGGTTTTCGGTGCTGCTGGCATTTTTGTTGGTCAGTATGCCGCCGGTAATGGCCCGTGGCCTTCCAGATTTTACGGATTTGGTAGAAGAAGCCTCACCGGCCGTTGTTAACATTAGTACCACTCAACAAGTCCAGCAGCGTTCGCGCTCTGGCGGTTTGCCACCCGGCGCCCAGGTCCCGGATATTTTTCGTCACTTTTTTGAAGACTTTCATGGCGGTCAGGAGCCCCAGCAACCTCGACAAAGGCAGCGCCAATCCTTGGGCTCAGGCTTCATCATCTCTGAAGATGGCTATGTGCTAACCAATAACCACGTTGTTGAAAATGCTGAAGAAATCGTTGTGCGTCTGAGTGATAGGCGTGAACTCGTTGCAGAGTTGATTGGCAGCGACCCTTCCAGTGATCTGGCCCTGTTGAAAATTGATGCTGAAGGCTTGCCCGTAGTCCGTTTGGGTGATTCTGAGCAATTGAAAGTGGGTGAATGGGTGCTGGCTATAGGTTCGCCCTTTGGTTTTGACCATTCGGTAACTGCTGGCATCGTTAGTGCCAAGGGACGTGCCCTGCCCAATGAAACCTATGTGCCTTTTATTCAGACCGATGTAGCTATTAACCCAGGTAACTCGGGTGGCCCGCTTTTCAATTTGGATGGTGAAGTCATCGGTATTAATTCACAGATTTATACCCGCTCAGGTGGCTTTATGGGGCTGTCTTTTGCCATTCCAACCCATGTTGCCATGGAAGTTGTTGAGCAACTGCGTGAAAGCGGTAAAGTCAGCCGCGGCTGGCTGGGTGTGGTGATTCAGGAAGTCAGCCGTGATCTGGCTGAATCCTTTGGTTTGGACAGACCTCAAGGGGCTTTGATTGCCAATGTTGACCCTGAGGGTCCAGCTGCTGCAGGTGGTATTCAGGCAGGTGATATCGTGCTTGAGGTTAATGACCGGAATATTGAAACCTCCTCCGATCTGCCACCGGCTGTGGGCCGGATACAGCCTGGCACTGAAGGTCGCTTTGTGATTTTACGTGATGGCGAACGTAAAGAGTTACAGGTCGCTGTGGGTGAGCGGCCGGATCAGCCTGAATTTGGACAGCGTTCGCCAAGACAGCAGGAAGAGCCAGCTGAAGCGGATCGCTTGGGTTTGCGAGTTGAGCCTCTGCCTGCCAATGCCCGTGAACGCTGGTCAGTTGATCAGGGTGTCCTGGTTGCTTCTGTGGCTTCTGAGGGCGCCGCTGCCCAGGCCGGTATTCGACGTGGCGATATTTTGGTGACCCTGGCAGGCCAGCAAATAGAATCTCCGCGGCAATTTGCCGAGCTGGTTGCTGATTTGCCCGCCCAACGCTCTATTGCTGTCCGCTTGATTCGCCAAGGCAATCCTCTGTTTATTGCTCTTAGAATCAACGAATAACGTGTGAGGTGGCCGTCCAAGGCGAGGTTAAGTTTCCCTCGGGCGGCTAATCAGGTAGACTTTGCCGGTTTTCAAAACCTTCCTTATTTATTGATTCTACTTTTTCAGCGCAGGTGAACGTGAGTCGTCTCGAGCATATTCGTAACTTTTCTATTATTGCCCATATAGACCATGGCAAATCCACCCTGGCTGATCGCTTTATTCAGTTTTGTGAAGGCCTAACAGACCGGGAAATGAAAGAGCAGGTGCTTGACTCCATGGACCTGGAGCGGGAAAGGGGCATCACCATCAAGGCCCAGAGTGTGACTCTGGACTACAAGTCCCGCTCCGGCAAAGTCTATCAACTGAATTTTATCGATACGCCTGGCCATGTTGATTTTTCCTACGAGGTTTCCCGTTCCCTGGAAGCCTGTGAAGGCGCACTGCTGGTCGTGGATGCTGGCCAGGGTGTTGAAGCCCAGTCGGTTGCTAACTGCTACACCGCCATCGAACAGGGCCTGGAAGTGGTGCCTGTCATCAACAAGATGGACTTGCCCCAGGCTGACCCGGAAAAAGTTGCTGATGAAATTGAAAGCATCATAGGCATTGAGGCTACAGATGCCGTGCGCTGCTCAGCAAAAAGCGGCCTGGGTATTGAAGAGGTGCTTGAGCGCCTGGTTGAACAGATTCCACCCCCCGAAGGTGATCCTGAAGGACCTTTGCAGGTGCTGATTGCTGATTCCTGGTTTGATAATTATCTCGGCGTGGTTTCCCTGGTCAGAATCAAAAATGGCACCTTGAAAAAAGGCGACCGGATTCTGATCAAATCCACTGGCAAGCAATGGGATGCCAATAGTGTTGGCATCTTTACTCCCAAGCGGGTGGAAAAAACAGAGCTGCGTGCTGGTGAAGTCGGTTTTTTGGTTTCTGGAATCAAAGAAATTCATGGTGCGCCTGTCGGGGATACCATTACCCATGCCAAGACCCCCGAAGTGGCCAGCCTGCCGGGTTTTAAAAAGGTCAAACCTCAGGTTTATGCTGGTCTTTTCCCCGTCTCTGCCGATGATTTTGAAGACTTTCGTGAGGCCTTGGAAAAACTTTCATTGAACGATGCGTCCTTGTTTTATGAGCCGGACTCCTCCGATGCTTTGGGCTTTGGTTTCCGTTGTGGCTTTTTGGGTATGCTGCATATGGAAATCGTCCAGGAACGCCTGGAACGCGAATATGACCTGGACCTGCTGACAACAGCACCCACGGTCGTTTATGAAGTGGTCATGAAAAATGGCGATACGGTTTATGTTGATAACCCCACGCGCCTGCCTGACCCCGCCGGTATTGCAGAAATGCGCGAACCCATTGCCCGCTGTACCATTTTAACGCCTCAGGACATGGTGGGTGCGGTCATTACCCTGTGTACTGAAAAAAGAGGGATGCAAAAGGACATGCTCTATCTGGGTAACCAGGTACAGCTCACCTATGATATTCCCATGGCAGAAGTGGTTCTGGACTTCTTTGACCGTTTGAAATCTGCCTCGCGGGGCTTTGCATCGCTGGAGTATTCCTTTGATCGCTTTGAAACCTCCAAGTTGGCGCGCCTTGATATTCTGATCAATGGCGAAAAAGTGGATGCCCTGGCTCTGATCGTTCACCGGGACCTGGCTCATGGTAAGGGACGGGCTTTGGTTGAAAAAATGAAAGAGCTGATTCCACGCCAGATGTTTGATGTCGCTATTCAGGCTGCCCTGGGCGGTCAAATCGTTGCCCGCTCAACGGTTAAGGCCCTGCGCAAGAATGTTCTCGCCAAGTGCTATGGTGGCGATGCCAGCCGTAAGAAAAAACTTCTTGAAAAACAAAAAGCCGGTAAAAAGCGCATGAAGCAGGTTGGTCGTGTGGAAATTCCACAGGATGCCTTCTTGGCGGTTTTACAGGTCGATAACTAGGAAATAAAAGAATGCATCTGGACTTTGCTTTGGTGCTGGTACTGGCCACCTTTTTTACTGGCGCGATTTGGCTGCTTGATAAGCTGTTCTTGCAGAAAAAGCGTAAAAAAAGGTTGGGTGACAATAAGCCGGGCCTACTGGTGGAATATTCCAATTCCTTTTTTCCAGTGTTAGCCCTGGTTTTGGTGCTGCGCTCTTTTTTGTTCGAGCCCTTTCAAATTCCTTCCGGCTCCATGTTGCCGACACTGAAAGTGGGCGACTTTATTTTGGTCAATAAATACACCTACGGGGTGCGTCTGCCGGTCACCAATACCCAGATTCTGGAGGTCAATGAACCCCAGGTGGGTGAAGTGGCTGTTTTCCGCTACCCGCTGGATGAGCGCTTGAACTACATTAAACGGGTGATAGGAACACCGGGTGATGTGATTAGCTATCGGGAGAAGGCGCTGACGGTTAATGGTGAGCCAATTGCACGTGAGTTGATTGACAAGTATCCCACAGAGGCTCCCAGTGAGTGGCTGTGGCGAGAACAACTCGGTGTTGCTGACCACCAGGTTTACAACTATCCACCGCGTGTCTTCGACTTTCCCGATATAGAAGTGCCGGAAGGCTATTATTTTGTGATGGGTGACAACCGGGATCACAGTAACGATAGCCGTTTCTGGTGTCAGGGGCAGGTCAATGAAGGGGTAGGCTGCTTGGTCATTCCCGGTTATGTGAATGAACGGGGTGCGCCTCTGGTTATGGGCTTTGTGCCTGAAGAAACGCTGGTTGGCAAGGCCGTGGCTGTGTGGATGCACTGGCCTGAGCTTTTCAGCCTGCCCGACTTTACCGCTATTCGAAGAATTGAGTAATTATTAAGTGAAGAAAAAACTGGACCCACTGATTAAGGCTTTGGGTCATACCTTTAGCCAGGTTGATCTTTTGGAACTGGCATTGACTCATCGAAGCCATGGCAACCAGAACAATGAACGCCTGGAGTTTCTGGGGGATTCCATCGTTAATTTTTTAATTGCCGAGGATCTTTTTCAACGTTTTCCTGAGGCCAGAGAAGGCCAGCTCTCCCGATTGAGAGCCCGGCAAGTTAAAGGAGCGACCCTGGCTGAAGTAGCCAGAGAGTTTAACCTGGGTGATTATTTGCGCTTGGGTTCGGGCGAGTTAAAAAGTGGCGGCTTTCGTCGGGATTCGATTTTGGCGGATGCCCTGGAAGCAGTGATCGGTGCTATTTATCTGGATGCCGGCATGCAGGTGGCTCGAGAAAGGGTGCTGAGCTGGTTTGCTGGGCGTCTGGCTGATGTCAGCCTGAAGGATACCCAAAAGGATCCCAAAACCCGCTTGCAGGAGTTTCTGCAGTCACGCCAGTACGCTCTGCCCCGCTATGAAGTTGTTCAGGTTGAGGGCGAAGCCCATTCGCAACTCTTTACTGTTGAATGTGTGATCGATCAGTTGGATTACCACCCGATGGGCATAGGTTCCAGCCGTCGTCATGCCGAACAGCAGGCAGCCGAAAAAGCCCTGCAGGCCCTGGAGGTCAAATGAGTGTTTCCCGCAGTGGTTATATTGCCCTGGTAGGGCGCCCCAATGTGGGTAAATCTACCCTGTTGAATCGGATATTGGGTCAGAAAATCAGTATCACCTGCAAAAAACCCCAAACCACTCGTCATCAGATTTTGGGTATTCATACCGACCAGACTACCCAAGCCATTTTTGTTGATACGCCAGGCATGCACTTGGCCACAGGTGATCGGGATAGAGCCATCAATCATTATATGAATGATGCCGCCAGCCGCGCCCTGAAAGATGTTGATCTGGTGATTTTCCTGATAGACCGGACCAAGTGGACCGATGAGGATGACCTGGTTCTCAAGCGCTTGCAGTATGTGAAATGCCCTGTGATTCTGGCAATCAACAAGGTGGACTGGCTGGAAGATAAGGCCAGCCTCCTGCCTTATATTGAAGAAGTCAGCCAGAAGTTTGCCTTTGAGCAGATCATTCCTATTTCTGCTAAGCAGGGAACTCAGGTTGATGAACTCATTACCCAGGCCACTTCCCGCTTACCAGAAGGGGAGCACTTTTTCCCGGAAGATCAGGTCACGGATCGGAGTTCACGTTTTCTCGCTTCTGAGTTGGTGCGTGAAAAAATTATGCGTCAACTGGGTGAAGAGCTGCCCTATTCAACAACTGTTGAAATTGAAAAATTTCAGCAACAAGGACATGTCCTGCATATCCATGCCTTGATTCTGGTTGAGCGTGAAGGCCAGAAAAAAATTATTATTGGCGACAAGGGCAGCCGTATCAAACAGATAGGCCGTGATGCCCGTCTGGATATGGAACAGGCTTTTGATACCAAGGTGATGTTGAATCTTTGGGTCAAGGTGAAAAGTAACTGGTCGGATGATGCCCGCGCTTTGAAAAGCCTGGGTTATAACGACCTGAACTAACCTTTCGCGGCAAGGGTGCTGCCATGGCTTCCAGCGCTGCTGACTATCAACCGGCTTGGCTCCTGCATTCCCGGCCTTATCGGGAAACCAGTGCCTTGGCCTGGCTGCTCACTCTTGAAGAAGGCCGGGTTGATGCAGTGGTGCGTGGCGTGCGCAGCCGTAAAAGCCGCTATCGGGCTTTGTTGCAGCCTTTCACCCCCTTGCAGGTCAACTTAAAGGGGCATCACCAGTTAAGAACCCTGGTGGGCCTGGAGTCAACCAGTGCGCCCCACTGGTTTCAGGGTGAGGCGCTGGTTTGTGGCCTCTATGCCAATGAGTTGCTGAGTCGCCTGCTGCTTCCCGGACAAGCCTGTGCCGACCTTTTCCGAGACTATTCCCTGTTATTGAATCTACTCAGCAATGCTGAGCAACGCGAACCCGCTCTCAGACGCTTGGAATTCACTTTGCTGGAAACCCTGGGTTATGCTCCTGCATGGCAGTCGGCAACGGGTGAGACTCTGGTTGCAGACTGGTATTATAGCTACCGGTCAGAAGAGGGCTTTGTGCCCTGTTTGCCGACTGAGTCGGGCAGAAGCGGGCAGCCGGTGTTTACTGGTGCTCAGTTGTTGGCTATTGCAGCGGATGACTGGCGGCTGGCTGCAACCCGTCAGGCTGGTAAACACCTGACCCGGCAACTGCTGCAACCCTTACTGGGCCAGCGGCCCTTGCAGAGCCGACAACTTTTTAAACAACTGGTCAAGAATCCATCGCGATCCAAACTTTCGGAGTAATTCATGAGTCAGCGGGTATTACTGGGTGTCAATATTGATCATATAGCGACCCTTCGTCAGGCCAGGGGAACGCTTTATCCTGATCCTGTGCAGGCTGCCCTGGTTGCTGAACAGGCCGGTGCTGATGGTATTACTCTGCACCTGCGCGAAGATCGTCGTCATATTCAGGAAAGGGATGTTGAGCTGATCAGACAGGTTTTGCAGACCCGCATGAATTTTGAAATGGCCGTCACGAATTTTATGCTGGATTATGCGGAAAAAATTCAACCCGAGCATGTTTGCCTAGTTCCTGAAAAACGCGAAGAGCTGACCACTGAAGGCGGTTTGGATGTTGCAGGTCAGCAGGCACGAATGCAGGAAGTCTGCCAACGTTTGGCGGCTGCAGGTATGGATGTTTCCCTGTTTATTGATCCTGAAGAAAAACAAATTGATGCGGCTGTTGCGGCAGGCGCGCCAACCATCGAATTGCATACCGGTGCCTATGCGGATGCCACTAACCCTCAGCAACAAGCCCAGGAATTGACTCGACTGCGCAAGGCTTCTGCCTATGCGCTAAAACAGGGTCTGGTGGTGAATGCGGGTCATGGCCTGCATTACCATAATGTTGAGCCGATAGCGGCCATTCCTGGTATGCATGAACTGAATATCGGTCATGCCTTGATTGCCCGCTCCCTGTTTGTTGGTTTGGATGCCGCCGTCAAAGAAATGCATGCCTTGATTCAGCGTGCCCAACTTTTGACAGGTCGCTGATGACACTTGTCAGTTTCAGGGACAGGCTGGCTGCCTGGGTAGAACCTTATCGCGATCGCAGAATGCTGACGCTTTTGGCGCTGGGCTTTTCCAGCGGCTTGCCTGCGCCTCTGGTTTTTTCCAATTTGTCGATTTGGCTCAGGGATGTGGGGGTTAGCCGGACGGATATTGGCCTTTTTGCTTTGGCAGCAACACCCTACGCCATCAATTTCTTATGGGCGCCCTTGATAGACCGCCTGCGTCTGCCTTATCTTTCCGCACGCTTTGGAAGAAGGCGGGGCTGGGCACTCTTTACCCAGATGCTGCTGATGCTGGCGATTGCCCTGCTGGCGATGACCGACCCTGAAGCCAATCTGCACTTGGTGGCTTTGGGCGTGCTCTTTGTGACCTTTGTTTCAGCGACTCAAGACATCGTTATTGATGCTTACCGAATAGAAATCCTTGAACCCCATCAATACGGTAGTGGCACGGCTGCTGCTATTTGGGGCTGGCACCTGGGCGGCACCTTGATAGGCGCAGCCGGGGGCCTGTATTTAGCGCATCAATTTGGTTGGAATCTGGCTTATCTGGTTTTGGCCTTTGGGGTGCTGGTTGGAATGCTGGCGGTTCTCTCCAGCCCTGAACCCAAGCGGCCACCGCCTGCTGAAACCTTGGCCGAAGAATCCCGCGCTCTGGCTCATTTGGAGCGCTGGCGAGAACTGCCTTCGCTGATGCGCCGTTTTTTGGGCTGGTTCTATGTCACCTTGATTGCGCCCTTTGCCGAATTTACTCGCCGTAAGGGTTGGATCTGGATTCTGGCCTTTATTTTTGTGTTTAAACTGGGTGATGCTCTTTTGGGCCGTATGTCGGGTGTCTTCTATCGGGAAATGGGATTCAGTCTGACTGATATCGCCGAAGTGGCCAAAATCTACGGCTTTACGGCCAATATTATTGGTATCATCCTGGGCGGTGTTTTGGTGGCCCGAATAGGGCTCCTAAAGGCCCTCTTTCTATCCGGTCTGGCGACTGCAGCCACCAATCTGACTTATTCCTGGCTGGCGGTTTCCGGGCAGTCCTGGCTGGTGTTTGTATTGGCCGTTGCCTCAGATAATTTTACAACCGGGCTGGTCACTGTTGCCTTTGTGGCCTACTTGTCTAGTCTGTGTAATTCAGCCTACACAGCCACCCAATACGCCCTGCTGGCTTCCCTGGGGAATCTTGCCCGGATTTGGCTTTCAGCATCTAGTGGCTGGATGGTCGATAGCCTGGGTGGTGACTGGGCGCTTTTCTTTGTAATGACAGCCGTAATTGCCCTGATTGGGCTTCCTTTGCTGTGGGTGCTGATGAAGTATTTTCCTGCTCCTCTACAGGTGCGTCAGGCACAGTTTCGAGAAGCCCAACCGGTTGAATCTTCAGCGAATCAAGGAGGTTCAGGTTGAATTGGTTTAAGAGCAAGAAAAAGGAGCGTTTTGAGCGGGCCCGGGTTTCCCTGGATCGTGAAGGCAATGAACAAATTGAACGGATCAGCCGGGTCGTCCATCGCATCCACTGGACACGCAATCTACTGAGCATTGTCTGGACCGCAGGGCCGGTTACCCTGCTGGGGCTTTATGGCGGCTTTTATGCGGCCTATGGCAAATCTCCTCCCGGTCAGACCCTGCTGTATTTTTTCCTTTTCACCCTGTTTTCAGGTCTGCTGGCCTTTATCGCCAAAGTCATTTATGACATGACGCGAGGCCATGTTCAGGAACAGGCCCAGCAGGATGTCAGTGAAGCGATCGATAAGCTGGCTGATTTGATTTTGGCTGTCCGTGATCTGATTGTTGAAAGTTTTGAAGAGGGTGAGGCCAGGCAGCGCGAAGCGGCCTTGCAACTCTTGCGGCGCATTGAACTCACACCGGATGGTGTGGCCTTTGCTGCCCAGGAGCTGACTGGCGACAGTGAACTGGCGAAAATCCTGGGCCGGGTGGAAACCTACCGGCGTGCTGGTCTTTATTCACGGGTCCGGGATTTGAATCGCCAGCATCGTGAGCGTATTGAACTGGCCTTAGAGTGGTTAAATGACGTTTCTCCAGAAGCGGCCAGTGTGCTTAGTGAACGCTTTAACGGCGAAGCTCCCCAGTTGGAAAAAGGGGTGCCTCGGGATGAGTTTTTCATCGAAAGGGTATTAGCGGCTATCGAAGAAGACAACCTGCTCTTAATGACTTTGCAGGATGTCGAAGAGATGCTGATTTTAGCGTTTGAGCTGATTAATGGTCGTGAGATTCCACTCTTACTCTTTAGCTATTCAGGGCAGTGGAAGCTGGCACAGGCCCTGGATGATCTGGAATCTAAACGCAGCCAATATCGAATTGCCCAAGCCAGCGGTAGTAACCGTTTAAGAGCTTTGGCCGGCTTTTTGGTAGAAACAGATGAAGCCACTCATGATCAGTTACCCAATGGCCTTTCTGCTCAAGAACTGGTGATCCGGGTTGAAGAAATTCTCGATCGCCTGGCTTCCGAAGTGACTCAGCTGGCGCATCAGGCCAGAATTCGCAAACTCACCAGTCTGAGCGAGTTGCGCAATAAGTCCGACGTGTTGGGCAAATGCTTAAGTCTTTACAAGGCGGCGCGTCAGGGTTATCAACAACTGGGTAAAGCCCATGCGGGTCTTTTGGAAGCTTCGGAAGAATGGAACCAGCTAGCTGAAAAATTTGGTGATGAAGCCAGTAAACTGCGCCTGGGGCCAGGCCGTATGGGTCTGCGCATTCTTGAGAAGGTCACCTACCTAACGGACGAAGAAAAGGTTGATGTCTGCCAGCACCTGGTTAATTACCTGCAAGGTGAACAATTGGAAAAGAGAGGCAGGCGTTTCTTTACCCGACACAATGGCCGTTCCCGTCCGCTCACCCTGGAAGGTGCTCGTCAATTAGCCGTTGAAGTGGCTCTGGCACTGGAGCCCTATATTAATCTGTCCCGACCTGCTGTTCAGCGTGGACTGAATGCCACCAATGCAACCTATCTGGGGGGGCTGGAACCGGACATGAGTGCTGCAGAAAAGGCCGCCTTGGGCTCTTCCATGGCTAAGGAAGTGCAGCAGGATATGAGTGGGGCTGCTGAGCGCCTGGCCGTGGCACTCGTCAAACACTACCGGGTGGATCTGACCGAGGAGGCCAAGGAGTTTTTGGTTGATGCCTATGGTGCCCGCAGCCAAACCCTGGACCTTTTGTCCAATTATGAAGCAACGCCCGGCAATGGCCCGGTCAGCTTCCTGAGTTTGCGGCCACCCCGAGTGGTTGCCCTGAAACGTGAATGGTATCGCGCCCTGATTAAAGCGCGTCAGCAGTTAGGATGATTCATGAGTGAACCCCGTTTTTGTGTTCTTGGTGCCGGCTCCCTGGGGCTTTTGTTTGCCAGCCGCTTAGCCAGAAATGGACAAGCGGTCACCCTGCTCGTTCGACCTGAAAAGGTTTCGGCCTTGAGCCTGGGCGTTACCCTACAAGAAAGCCCTGGCTCCCTGGCCAAGCGGCAATTTATGCGGGTGATCAGCGAACCGTATGAGCAGCTGCGTATTGACCGTTTGCTATTGACGACCAAAGCAGGGAGTGCCGCTGACGCCCTTAAACACTGGCAGCCTTGTTTAACCGAAGATGCGGAAGTACTCATGCTGCAAAATGGCTTGGGGAGTCAAGCTGAAGTGGCAGAGCTGATGCAGCCGGGACAAACCCTCTTAGCGGCCAGTGTTACTGAAGGTGCCTACCTGGAAAGCCCCGCTACTGTAGTTCATGCTGGCAAGGGCAAAACCCGTTTGGGTCGTTGGTGTGGGCCAGCCAAGGGCGCGGCTGCTTCCTGGGTGACCCGGCTCACGGTGGCCGGGCTTGAGGCTGAAAAAGTTGAGCCTATCCGTCCGGTGCTTTGGCAGAAGCTGGCGGTCAATGCGGTGATCAATCCTTTAACAGCAGTGCATAGGGTTGAAAATGGTGCCCTGGCAGCCAGAGAGTTCAGACCCCAGGTTGAAGGCTTGGTTGAAGAAGTCTTAAGCGTGTTCAAAAGATTGGGGATTCCTGAGCCTGAAGGCGGCCTAGCCTACCGGGTCGAACAGGTGATTTTGGCAACCGCAGCTAATCGTTCTTCCATGCTTCAGGATGTGCTGGCAGGCCGTCCTACCGAAATAGATTATATAACAGGTAGTCTGCTCAAGGTGGCGAAACCGCTGCAATTGCAGTTACCGCTCAGTGAAGAGCTCTACCAGGCTATTAAAGCGGACGAATCGAAGTAACCGGCATTTCCAGGCGTTGCTGCTTCTGCAGTAGTTGAAGTAGCAGCACCACCCTTTCTTCTCCCTTGCGACTTTGGAAGATGGCATTCAGCCCTTTAAAAGGACCTTCCTCGATCAGAACTTGTTCACCGGCTTTTAGATAATCCTTGGGTTGCGGTTGAGTACGTTCACGCAGCTGAGCAATCAGCTGATCAGAAATTTTTACCGGCTTATTACCAAAGCTGACCAGTTTAAGCACACCCCGTGTCGACCTAAGCGGACGCCAGTTGTCGGCAACATCACTGAGATGGATAAACAGGTAATAGGGGAAGAGGGGCTCTTCAACCAGGCGGATTTTACCCTGGCGCAATTTTTCAACTTGAATATAGGGGTGGAAGACTTCATACCCCTGATTTTGCAAATTTTCAGCAGCACGAAAAGACTCTTTTGCCTTGCACTGAATCACATACCAACTGCGACTTGTCATTCTTACTCCCCTAGCAGAAGTCAGGCACCATAACGCCACCGCAACAGGAGCGCAACCCTAAAAGCGTAGTAAATCCCTCTATATACTAAGGGCTTTATTAGGGTTTAGATCGCACAACAAACCAGTAAATGCAGAAACTAAAAAAGAAACCAAGTCAGGCCCAAGAAAAACCTTCCTGTTCCTGAGACTTTGTAAGCCGGGTATAATTGCTTCAGTTATTTTTTCTACTTTGAGGAGTTGTTATGCCGTCCTTTGATGTGGTGTCCGAATTGGACAAGCACCAGGTAACCAATGCTGTTGATCAGGCAAATCGCTTGGTAGGTAACCGTTTTGACTTCAAAGGGGTGGATGCCCGCTTTGAGCAGGCAGGCAGTAATGAAGTGGTGATTCATGCCGAAGCTGAGTTTCAGGTGCGCCAGATGCTGGATATTTTGCGTAGTGAGCTGGTACGTAAAGAGATAGACCTGGCTTGTTTGGAAGAGGGTGATGTGAGTGAAGCCAATAAATCAGCACGGATGCCGGTGAAGCTGCGCGAAGGTATTGAAAGTGATTTGGCTAAAAAGATCGTCAAAATGATCAAGGATGCCAAGTTGAAAGTGCAGGCCCAAATTCAAGGCGATCAGGTTAGGGTGACCGGGAAAAAGCGCGATGATTTGCAACAGGTGATCGCTCTACTCAAGGGTGCTGATCTGGATATGCCTTTGCAATTTAATAATTTTCGCGACTGATGCTGGTTGGTATAGGTACGGACCTGGCCCGGATAGAGCGCTTTGCTGATTTGCTGGCAAGGCGCGGTGATTCGATTGCCAAACGCTTGTTAACGCCCTCTGAGCGTCAAGGCTTGGCGGAGGCAGCTTCGCCTGCTGCTTTCCTGGCTAAGCGTTTTGCGGCCAAAGAAGCCTTATTAAAAGCGCTAGGTACGGGGTTGAGAGATGGCTTGAGTTGGCAGCAGCTGGAAGTCAGTAATGATGGGCTGGGCAAGCCGGTGATGACGCTGTCCGGTCGGGCGGCGGAAATGGCGGCTGAAAAGGAGGTGACCAGGGTTCACCTGTCGCTGAGCGATGAACAGGAGCATGCCCTGGCCTTTGTGGTTCTGGAAACCGCCTGAACAACTGCTTACCAGGTTCCGGTGTTTTCCATGCTGGCCCAGGGTTCTTGGGCAGGCAAGGCATCACCTTTTTGCAGGAGTTCGATCGAAATCTGGTCAGGGGTGCGAACAAAAGCCATATGACCATCCCGGGGTGGGCGCAGGATGGTGACGCCTGCCTTCTGCAGTTTTTCACACAAGGCGTAAATATTATCGACCCGAAAGGCAAGGTGGCCAAAATTGCGGCCTCCTGAGTAGTCTTCAGGGTCCCAGTTGTAGGTCAATTCAAGCATGGGTGCCTTATCTTGGCGTGCCCTGGCTTCATCTTCTGGAGCCGCCAGAAAAACCAGGGTGAAGCGTCCCTTCTCATTATCCTTGCGGCTGATTTCCTTCATTCCCAGCAGGTCGCAAAAAAAGTGCAGAGACTCTTCAAGATTGCTGACACGCAGCATGGTGTGCAGGTATTGCATTGGGACCTCCTCTTGCAGGATGAATGGAATCTCAGATCAAAAAGGCCACCCGAAGGTGGCCTGGTTACTTCAGCTTTAGGGCTGGAAGTCGGGTAGCTTTTTCTCAGCCAGTTGATGCTTTAACTGAATGTAAACGGGCATACCCTTTTCATAAGGCGGATAGTCTTCGCCTTGGATCAGGGGCTCAAAGTATTCACGTCCTGCTTCACTGATTCCAAAGCCATCGGGGGTAATGTAGTCACGTGGCATGAATTTTTCCACGTTGGCAATATCCGACAGGCAGGCTTCACCAATTTCCCACCGGTAGGGGGTATCACTGGTGCGGACGATGGTTGGCATGACTGAGTTTTTGCCTTCCAGAGCCAGTTTGACACCGGCTTCGCCGACGGCATAAGCCTGAGCGACATCAGTGGCTGAAGCCAGGTGGCGTGCAGAGCGTTGCAGGTAATCAGCAACGGCCCAGTGGTATTTGTAGCCCAAATCCTGTTTGACCATACCGGCCAGGGTGGGTGCAACGCCACCAAGTTGCTTGTGACCAAAGGCATCGGTTGTGCCTGCATCGGCCAGGAAGGTGCCATCTGCATAGCGGGCGCCTTCAGAGATCACGATCACACAATAGCCATATTTTTTGACACAGTCATCGACCCTGGCCATCACGGTTGCCCGGTCAAAAGGGATTTCAGGGAAGATGATCAAATGAGGGGCTTCGCCTTCACCCTGGCCCGCCAAACCGCCAGCCCCAGCAATCCAACCCGCATGACGCCCCATGACTTCAAGGATAAAGACCTTGGTGGAAGTTGCACACATGGATTCGATATCCAGGGCGGCTTCACGGGTGGAAACGGCAATATACTTGGCAACAGAACCAAAGCCCGGGCAGTTATCGGTTACTGGCAGGTCATTGTCGACAGTTTTGGGGATATGAACCGCTTTTAGCGGATGGTTCATGGATTCTGCCAACTGGGCAATTTTTAGGCAGGTATCAGCGGAATCATTACCGCCATTGTAAAAAAAGTAGCCAATATTGTGGGCTTTGAAGACTTCAATCAGGCGCTCATATTGAGTGCGGTGAGTTTCTATGTCTTTCAGCTTATAACGGCAGGAACCAAAGGCACCACCTGGGGTGTGACGAAGCTGCTTGACGGTTTCATCAGAAAGAGCAGAGGTATCAATCAGTTCTTCGGTGAGAGCGCCCAAGATACCATTGCGTCCTGCGAAAACGGTACCGATTTGATCACTGTGCTTTCTGGCTGTTTCGATTACGCCGCAGGCGCTGGCATTGATGACTGAGGTGACACCGCCGGACTGGGCATAAAAGGCGTTTTGCTTCGCCATGGGGGATAAGGCTCCTGCTGGTTTTAAAAAATTCTGCGCATTCTAACGGATTCAGCGTTTGGATGCATGGGGTGTTTGTGACTCTCAAGCCCTATTTTGACTGCAGCATGCTAAACTCGCGACACTAAAGTTCAAGTGGGCTGGAAACCTTTATATGCACCTTCATTTTCTGGGTATTTGTGGAACCTTTATGGGCTCTCTGGCGATTTTGGCCAGAGAAATGGGCTTCCGGGTGAGTGGTTCAGACCAACAGGTTTATCCGCCTATGAGCGACCAGTTGGCTGCTGCCGGTATCGAAATTCACCAGGGTTTTGATTATAACCCGGCTGATTGGCAACCGGACTTGGTGGTTGTCGGCAATGTCATGAGTCGGGGTACGCCTTGCGTTGAAGCCTTGTTGAATTCGTCTTTGCCCTATACCTCAGGCCCTCAGTGGCTGCACGATCATCTACTGCGCGGATCTATAGGTGAACCCCGTTGGGTGTTGGCCGTGGCAGGCACTCATGGCAAGACCACCACAGCCAGTATGTTGGCTTGGCTGTTGGAAGCCGCTGGGATGCAACCGGGTTTTTTAATTGGTGGTGTGCCGGGTAACTTTGCTGTTTCAGCGCGCCTGGGTGGCTCTCCTTTCTTTGTTGTGGAAGCCGATGAATATGACACGGCCTTTTTTGATAAGCGCTCTAAGTTTGTTCACTATGCGCCGCGCACTCTGATTTTGAATAACCTTGAATTTGATCATGCGGATATTTTTCCGGACCTGGCAGCCATTCAAAAGCAGTTCCATCATTTGGTTCGCTTGGTTCCCAGTCAGGGGCGGATTATTTACCCTCAGGCGGATACAGCCTTGCAAGAAGTTCTGGGGCAGGGTTGCTGGAGTGAGCAGGAAACTCTTGGTCAGCAAGTGGGTGACTGGACGGCAGTTAAACTCAACCCTCAGGCTTCAGCGTTTGCTGTTTTTTTGCAGGGTGAAAAGCTTGGTGAAGTCTGCTGGTCACTGACCGGCGATCATAATCTTTATAACGCCCTGGCCGCCCTGGCTGCAGCGCGTCATGCCGGAGTTCAGCCAGCTCAGGCCTTGGCTGCTCTGGCTGAATTTAAAGGTGTGAAGCGGCGAATGGAAAACAAAGGTGAAGTTCGGGGGATTCAGGTCTTTGATGATTTTGCCCACCACCCAACGGCCATCGCAATGACCTTGGAAGGAATCAGACCCAGCTGCCCCGGACGCTTACTAGCTGTTATTGAGCCGCGTTCCAATACCATGAAGCTGGGAAGCCTTAAGGGTCGTCTGGCTGCCAGCGTGGCAGCAGCGGATAAAGTATTCTGGTTTGAAGGCAAGGGTATGGGTTGGTCGCCTGCCACTCTAGGCAAGGGCGATAGCTTTACCGACTTGGGTGAACTTTGCCGAAGTTTGGTTGCCGAAGCCCGTTCTGGAGATTATCTGGTATTGATGAGTAACGGTAGTTTTGGTGGCCTGCATGAACGTCTACTGACCGCCTTGGCTGAGAAGGATTCTGCATGAACTCTAATGATCAAGTAAAAAGAGTGACCCTGGCAATGACCGGGGCTTCAGGTGTTCAATACGGGCTACGTTTGCTGGAGTGCCTATTGGCTGCTGGCTGTGAGGTGGACTTGATGATTTCCAAAGCAGCCCATTTGGTCATAGCGACCGAGACACAGGAAAGTCTGCCTGCCAACCCGGAAAAGCTAACCGCTCAATTGACCCAGCAGTATCAACATCTGCCCGGTCGAGTTCAGGCTTATGGCCGTGAAGACTGGTTTGCACCGGCGGCTTCGGGGTCGGGTGCCGCTTCCAGCATGATTATTTGTCCTTGTTCTGGCGGTACTCTTTCAGCCCTGGCAACCGGGGCGAGTAATAACCTGATTGAAAGAGCCGGTGATGTGGCGCTTAAAGAAAGACGTCAGTTGATTTTGGTGACCCGTGAAATGCCTTTGCATCAGGTGCATTTGGAACAAATGTTGAAGCTGACACAGATGGGCGCTCTAGTCATGCCTGCCAGTCCGGGTTTTTATCATCAGCCAGAATCAGTAGAGGATTTGGTGGATTTTGTTGTGGCCCGGCTGCTGGACCACTTGAATCTTCCTCAAAAGCTAGTAGCGCGTTGGGGAGAAGCTGATGCTTAGGGGTGATCTTCCAGTTGATCATCAACTCGTTCACTGAGTGAGTGATAACAGCTTTCACCGATACGCTGCCAAAGCTCTTCTGGTTTTTCACCCGGTTGCAAAAGCAGGGGAGTGATGGTGGTATCCAGCGGGCCCAGTTCACAAATGACTTGATGCAAGAGTTGGTGATAAAGCCTTTCGCGAAGAACCAGGGCGCCATTGATGGTTGTGTTGGGTAGCAGCAGCAGCAGAGTCAGGTCATCCATCCGATAGGCTTCATCACCCGTTCTGCAGGTCTGTAAGGCAATTTTTCCCGCTTCTTGTAAAAAGCGATCGGCACTGGCCTGCCCCAGTTCTTCAACGACCTGTGGGTACTGGTGAAACTCTATGAGCAAAAGTGCCAGGGGTCTTTGGGTTGCCCGTGAGCGAGCAACTTCAGCGGTCAAGCGAGATTGCAGGTGTTCAGCATTGAGCAGGCCGGTGACGGCATCTTCTCCGGTTAGAAGCTCTAGCTTCTGAGTTTTTAAACGACTACTAAGGCCATAATGCCAGGCTAAAATAACCAGCAGCAGATACTGAAAGCAAAAAAGCAATTGTTCTTCAAGGCCCAGTCTATCCAGACGAAAGGTCAGCAAGCCGGAAAGTAATAGCAGGCTGAGGGCAAGGGAGGCAGCATTGGGTAATAGGTAAAAAGCAACCAGGGGGTAAAAAAGGCCGGCAAAGTGCCAGTGGGTAAAGCCAGACAGGGTTTCAGGCTGGAGCAACAGAAAACCACCCAGGCAGATTAAGGCCGTCAAAGCTGCCGGATCATACTGAAGATGGCTATTCACCTGCCAGCGTAGCAGGCCCAAGGCAAAGAAGATGGGTGTTAAGAGTGCAGGGAGGAGAATGGCTTCATAGTAGGCCGACAGGTAGACCTGACTGGCAAGAAGTGCCATGACGGTACTCAGAATCAGATAGAGGCTAGCAGTTACCCTGCGCTGCTGGCGTGAGAAACCCTGTCTCATAACCACATATCCTTGTTGTCTGACTGGAGCGAATGAAGAATTCGGGCGGGTAACGCATCCAGAGGACAAAGATAGCTATGCAATTTCAGGTCATCCAGGTCTATTTCTAATTGGCGGCTACGCTCCTGCAGCTGTTCCTGCTCTTTGATTGGGGCCAGTATTAGTAGCTTTTTGGAAGAGAAGTGGTAGATGCGCTCATAGGCAGCAAAAACACTGAGCAAATCCTGTAGCTGCTTTTTGCTCCAGACAGGGCTTTCCTGGCTTTCCAGTTCAAAAATGGCCAGTGCAGTGCCCTCACGCAGGGCTCTTTGCTGTTCTTTTTCTAAATCCTGAGCAAGTTGTTTGCGGTTAAAAAGCCCGGTTTCCGGATTGCGGCTTAGCAACTGGTAAAGATTTTGCTGGCGCAATTCATGGGTGAAGCTATAAACGCTGGTCATCAGAGTAACCAGCCAGAGGGCGGTTAGGAAGGTGAACCTAAAGCTGCCGTCAAGATGGATCATTGCCAAGAGGTTGGCAACCAATGTAAAGCCAAGAACAAACAGAAGTGCCGGGCGAAAAGGCAGCAGACTAAAAGCCAGGAAAGGGAAGGCCAGATGTAGGCTTAGCGCAGTAAGTGACTGATAGTGTTCGGGTAGTAGTAAAAGAGTTAAAGAAACGAGGCAATACGCACTGAAAGCTAGCAGGCCTAAATAAGTTTGTCTTTTGGCCGCCAACTGGGTTTTGGTGAAGAGGTGGATGCTGATAAATAGCAGGCCAGTCAGGTAGGCCAGGGCCAGTAACTGGTTACCTGAATAAAAATACCAGGCTGAAAGCAGCGCAAAGAGACCGCTTGCCAGCAATTGGCACCAGGTAAGTGTGCGTATGGACTCCAGTAGCCCCATAGCCGGAAAGACCCTAAAGTTAAGTTATTGCACCCTGCATCCAGCAGCGGGTGTTGAAAAGTCTGGGTACCTTACTTGGTTGACTCTACCTTCCCTTGGTAAAACTCCTTAGATTGTAACTCAATGTTATTCATCAAGGAAGCCAGATAAATAAGCGAGTTGGTATTTTTTGCAGCTCTGCAAGACTAGGGTAAAGCCTGCTACTTGCGTATAATGCCCATTCGTTCGCATCATGAGAAGAAAACATCCATTATAAAGAGATGAATGATGAACATCGCAGAATACATGCAAAAGCTTGGCCGCCAGGCACGCCAAGCTTCCAGGCAACTCGCAGCAGCAACCACTGCGACAAAAAATAAAGCCTTATTGGCAACGGCGGCAGAGCTTGATGCGCGTCGAGACCAGCTATTGCAAGCCAATGCCTTGGATATGCGCGCCGGTGCTGCCAAACAGCTGGATGCCGCCCTTCTGGATCGTCTTGAATTAACCCCCGCCCGAATCGATGCCATGATTGAGGGCTTGGAACAGGTTGCCAGTCTTCCCGATCCTGTGGGCGCCATTACTGATATGAACTATCGTCCCAGTGGCATTCAATTGGGCAAAATGCGTGTGCCCCTGGGCGTGGTTGGTATTATTTATGAATCCCGCCCTAATGTGACGGTCGACGCAGCCAGTTTGTGTTTGAAATCTGGTAATGCGGCTATTTTACGCGGCGGCTCTGAAGCGATTAATTCTAATCAGGCAATAGCCTCCTGTTTGGCCAGTGGTTTGGAGTTGGCAGGCCTACCTGCAGAGGCTGTTCAAGTGGTGGAAACCACAGATCGTGAAGCCGTCGGTGAACTTATAAAGCTAAGCGAGTACGTGGATGTTTTGGTTCCGCGTGGCGGTAAAGGGTTGATAGAACGCATCAGTGAAGGTGCTCGAATTCCAGTTATTAAGCATTTGGATGGCGTTTGTCACGTCTATCTGGATCAGGAGGCGGATAAAGATAAAGCCTTGGCGATTGCTATCAATGCTAAAACCCACCGTTATGGCACCTGTAATACCATGGAAACCCTGCTGGTTCATGAGAGCCAGGCGGCGAGCCTTTTACCTTTGTTGGCAGAAGCCTATATAGAAAAGGGTGTGGAGTTGCGTGGTTGTTCACGTTCACGTTTGCTTGCACCTGCTATGCAAGCGGCCATCGATTCTGACTGGACGACTGAATATCTGGCCCCGATTCTGGCTGTGAAAATTGTCGACTCCTTGGATGATGCCATTGAGCATATCAACCGTTATGGCTCTCATCATACTGATGCAATCGTTACTGAAAACTTCACACGTGCACGACGCTTTTTAAATGAAGTGGATTCCAGTTCTGTCATGGTCAATGCCTCTACTCGTTTTGCAGATGGTTTTGAATATGGTCTGGGTGCTGAAATTGGAATTTCAACGGATAAGATTCATGCGCGTGGCCCCGTTGGTTTGGAAGGCCTGACCTCTCAAAAGTATGTTGTTCTGGGAAATGGTCATATTCGTGAATAAGGACTCCGTAATGGCGTCAACATCTCTGGTGCTCATGTATGGCGGAACCTTTGATCCCGTACATAACGGGCATCTGCGTTCTGCTTTGGAGTTGACCCAGGTGCTTCCAGTGGCTCGGGTGCATCTAATTCCTTGTCAACTGCCCCCGCATCGTGATCAGCCCAGTGCCAGCCCTGAACAACGTTTGGCAATGCTCAAGCTGGCTACTGCAGATGAGCCACTTCTGGTTGCCGATGACAGAGAGCTGCGCAGGCCAGGACCTTCCTGGTCAATCGATACGCTGGAAAGCTTGCGTGAAGACTATGGTGACCAGCAGCCCTTGGCTATGGTTCTGGGCTGGGATGCCTTCTTGGGGTTGCCGTCCTGGTCACGTAGAGACCTGTTGTTGGAAAAGGCCCACTTAATCGTGATTGCCAGGCCGGGAGAAAAGCAACCGGCTTCTGAAGAGTTACTCGACTTGCTGGATCAGTATGAATTGAAAGCAGGAGAAGCACTTAATGCAAAACCTGCAGGCCGTATACTGCGACTGGCTCTGCCCAGTGCCATGCAGGTTTCGGCTACCTATATCCGCCGCCTCCTTTCGCAGCAGGCTTCAGTACGTTACCTTCTGCCAGATGCGGTGATAAACTATCTATTTAGTCAGGGGCTTTATGTTCCTGTCGATAAAACCATCAAGAGTAGCCATGCAAGTTGAACAACTGAAAGAATTGGCGCTAAAAGCGCTGGAAGATTTGAAAGCCAAAGATCTAGTCGAGCTAGACGTTCGTGAAGCCAGTAGCGTGACCGACTTTATGTTGATCGCATCTGGCAGTTCATCACGCCAGGTTAGTGCCTTGGCAACCAATTTAGTAGGTGAGTTGAAAGCTTCCGGGGTGACCCCGCTGAGCCTGGAAGGTCTGGATGCTGGTGAATGGGTGCTGGTTGACCTGGGAGATTTGGTCGTGCATATCATGCAACCCCAAACCCGTGAATTTTATGATCTGGAAAAGCTTTGGGGGGACTTTTCCCTAGCTGAGGATCAGGAAGGGTTTTGAAAATCCGGATACTTGCCGTAGGGCAGAAGATGCCTGCCTGGGTCGAGGAAGGTGTTAATGAATACCTGAAGCGCCTACCACCTGAATTTAAAGTAGTCTTTGAAGAAACTCCGCTGGGGCAGCGTAAGGCGGGAAAGGATTTGAAGAAAGCCTTGGCTAAAGAGTCGGAAGCCCTCTTGTCAAAAATCAAAGATAAAGACAAGGTGATCGCTTTGGATGTTAAAGGCAAAAGTTGGAGCAGCGAAGACTTAGCTGCTCAAGCTGAAGACTGGCGAATGGATGGGCGAGATTTGGTTCTGCTTATCGGCGGGCCTGATGGTCTTTCCCGAGACTGTTTGGCTCGTGCAGAACAACGCTGGTCGCTTTCTGCATTAACCTTGCCGCACCCCCTGGTCAGAGTTTTGCTGGCTGAACAGTTGTATCGTGCCTGGACGCTTTTGTCCGGCCACCCCTATCATCGTTGAACGAACCATGAATGAGTTTCGCCGACAGCTTAAGGATCCAGAAAAGGAAAATCGAATTTTCCAGTTTCGTGCTCGCTTACTTATGATACTGGTGTTTGCGCTGATCGGCGTTCTTTTTAGTCGCATGGCTTATTTGCAGGTGTTTCAATACGACCAGCACGTCAGTCGCTCAGAGCGTAATCGTACAGCCGTTGAAGCCATCCCTCCCACTCGAGGTTTGATCTTTGATCGTGAAGGCCGCTTGCTGGCCGACAACCTGCCCAGTCATAGTTTAACGCTGACCCGCGAGCTGGCGGGTAATGTGCGTGAAGTGGTTGATCTAATCTGTGAATTACTGGAACAGGATGCAGAATGTGCAGACACTCTAACTGAACGTAGTCGCCATCGGCGGCGCCCGTTTGAACCCGCACTCTTGCTTGATCAGTTGAATGAAGAGCAGATCGCTCGTTTAGCTGTCAATCGCCATCTTCTTCCGGGCGTTGAAGTTTCAGCACAACTGTTAAGGCACTATCCGGCTGGTGAAGCGGTTTCTCATGCGCTCGGCTATGTTGGGCGTATCAGTACCGACGATTTGGAAACCCTGGACCGCCGTGCTTATGCCGGGACTCATTATATAGGTCGAACCGGGATAGAGCGCCATTATGAACATCTGCTGCATGGTCAGGTTGGCTATAGGCGCGTAGAAACCAATGCCCGAGGCCGGGTACTGCGTGTTGTTGAATCTGAACCCCCGGTTCCCGGCGCTGATTTGACCCTGCATTTGGACAGTGCTCTTCAGCAGGTGGCTTATGAAGAATTGCAAGGTCGTCGCGCTGGTTTGGTTGCCATAGAGCCAGAAACAGGCGGCATTCTGGCTTTGGTGAGTTCACCTGGTTATGACCCCAATGTCTTTGTTGGTAGCCTGGATGGCCAAGCCTTTAGCCGTTTACGGGATGATCCGCAATTACCCCTCTTTGATCGTGCCAGTCGCGGGCAATATGCCCCAGGCTCAACGGTTAAACCCTTTGTGGGTCTTGCTGGTTTAGAGCTGGGTATTATTGACCGGGATATGGAAATGCATGATCCTGGATACTTCCAACTGCCCAATGATGACCGCTTGTATCGTAACTGGCGGCGCTGGGGGCATGGCACCGTGAATTTGCACCGCTCTATTGCAGTATCCAATAACACCTTTTTCTATAGCCTGGCTTATGAGTTGGGCATTGATCGTATTTCAGCTTATATGCGTCAGTTTGGCTTTGGTGAACAAACCGCTTTGGATGTGTTGGGTGCACGCAGTGGTTTAATGCCCAGTCGTGAATGGAAGCGCGAAGTTCACAGGCAACCTTGGTTCCCTGGCGAAACCCTGAGTGCAGGTATCGGACAGGGTTATTGGTTAACCACACCGCTGCAATTGGCTACGGCTACCTCAGTGCTTGCTAATCAGGGCCATTGGGTGCAACCTCGGATGCTAAGGGAAAGCCAGCCTTCCAGCCTAGTGCCGGATGTGTTGTCAGATCGGGAACCGGTTCCGAAACTTGACCCGGAAAACTGGTCTTATATTTATTCGTCCATGGAAGCTGTACTCCACGGTCATGAAGGCACAGCTCGGGCTTCAGGTCGCGGGGCGGCTTACCGGATTGCAGGTAAAACCGGGACAGCCCAGGTGTTCAGTCTGAGTCAGGAAGAAGATGAAAACAACTTGCCGGTGGATAGGCCTGAACATCTGCGTAACCATGCTATTTTCATGGGATTTGCTCCCGCAGATAACCCACAAATTGCTTTGGCATTGATTGTAGAGAATGCTGAAGGAGGGGGTAGTCAGGTTGCTGCACCCATAGCCCGTCGCATTTTTGATGCCTACCTGACCCCTGAGCGTCTCGCACAGTTGGAGAGCAACTAATGCCTCGCGATTTTCAATGGAAGCTGCCAGGTGCTCACCTGCATCTAAAGAAAAAAGAAAACCTGCTTACCCGCATTCATCTTGATGGAATGCTGCTCTTGGCGTTGCTTGTACTGATGGGTGCAGGTTTGTTGGTTCTTTACAGTGCGACTGGCAGTAACCTTCAAGCCACGATTTCCCAGGCTTATCGTTTTGCTCTGGCCTTGGTGGTCATGGTTGCAGTGGCTCAGGTCCCACCGCGTTATATGCGCCGTTGGGCACCAGCGGTCTACCTCTTGTCATTATTGGCCTTGGTGGTTGTGCTTTTTATTGGAACGGATGCCAAGGGGGCTCAGCGTTGGTTAGTGATGGGCGGGTTCCGCTTTCAACCCTCGGAACTGATGAAGCTGGCTTTGCCGCTGATGCTGGCTGCCTATTTATCTCAAAGGCAACTGCCTCCAGGCTTTAAACACCTAGGTCTTAGCCTGATCTTAATGATAATTCCGGTGCTTTTGATTGCCCGGCAACCTGATTTGGGGACTTCTGTACTGGTTGCTTCTGCCGGCCTGATCGTGCTTTTTATGGCGGGTTTGAGTTGGAAGATAATTTTCTCTTTCTTGACCCTGGTGTTAGCTGCTTTACCTGCTCTCTGGTGGATGTTGCATGACTATCAGCGCAACCGGGTGCTGACTTTTTTGCACCCCGAAAGTGATCCCCTGGGAACCGGTTGGAATATTATTCAATCAAAAACAGCAATAGGCTCTGGTGGCTTGGAGGGTAAGGGCTGGCTGCAAGGAACTCAGTCACGTTTGGAATTTTTGCCTGAACGACACACGGATTTTATTATTGCTGTCTTAGCTGAAGAAACTGGGCTGATAGGTGTTAGTCTGCTATTGGCTTTGTATTTGTTTATTATTTGGCGAGGCATGCAGATAGCTGCTTCAGCGGTAGGAACTTTTAGTCGCTTGTTAGCGTCAGCGATCATTTTTACCTTCTTTGTGTATGTTTTTGTTAACATAGGGATGGTTAGTGGGCTTTTGCCCGTTGTTGGGGTTCCTCTGCCTTTGGTAAGTTTCGGCGGTACTTCAAGTTTGACTCTTATGGCCGGTTTTGGTGTGCTCATGTCGATTCACACACATAAGAGCCTGCTCAATAAATAACAGTCTGGGAGTTAAAGGGTGTTGCTGATTAACAAGAAGTTTGCTGTAGGCCTGTTAATAGCTGGTCTACTGAGTGTTTCTGGCTTGGCTGCAGCCGGCTACTACGATCCCGCACTGAGAGGAGATGTCCAGGCCTATATTGATGAGTTAGTCAACGACAAGGGCCATGATCGCCAAGAACTGAGTAGCCTTTTTGCTCAAGCTCAGAAACGTCAGGATATCCAAGACCTGATGTCACGCCCTGCGGAAAGGGTTTTGCCCTGGTATGAGTACCGCAAAATCTTTATAACCCAGCAAAGAATTGATGCAGGCCGAGTGTTCATGGAAGAATATGAAGAACCTCTGGCCAGGGCTGAAGCAGAATATGGCGTGGCTCCAGAAGTTATCGCTGCAATTATTGGTATTGAGACCTTTTATGGTCGCAACAAGGGCCGTCACCGGGTGATTGATGCACTGGCGACCTTGAGTTTTGATTACCCCCAAGACACACCTAGAGATAGATCCAGCTTTTTTCAAACCCAACTGACCGAGTTTTTGAATCTGACTCGTGAACAGGGGTTGAATCCACGCTTGCCGATGGGCTCCTATGCTGGTGCTATGGGTTATCCCCAATTTATTCCTACCAGCTACCGTGATTTTGCTGTTGATTTTAGCGGTGATGGTTTTATCGATATCTGGACGAATCCGGTTGATGCCATAGGGTCAGTAGCCAACTACTTCAAGGAGCATGGCTGGCAAAGTGACGAACCTATTTTGCTGAAGGCCCGTTTGGAAGGTGATGGCAATGGCCTTGCGGATTTGCGCCGTAATCGTTTTGAGCGTATACCCTTGTCAGAAGCAGAAGCTGCTGGTTTGAAAGCCAAAGAACGCCAGGGTGTCATTGATTCAACGCGTGTTCTGCCCATGGCTTTTAAGCTTGAAGAGGGCGAGCGCTTTGCTTTGGGTTTACCCAATTTTTACGTCATAACACGCTATAACCACAGCCGTATGTATGCACTTGCTGTTTACGAACTGGCTGAGGCCTTGCGTCAATAAGCTTCAGGAAAGAAAGAAAAATGTACCGCTATTTACGCCTTGGTGTGCTACTGCTGCCTTTAGGGGTGCTGACAGGTTGTTCTGTGGGTGGCGGAGGAGGTGTCTTCGGAGCGCATGGCCCTGGCGGGGGAGGCGGTGGCTACACCCTGCAGGACAAGATCGTCAGTTCGGGTGGGGGACGCTACACTCAAAGAATTGACAGCATGCCGGCCAATCCACCGGATGTTTCCCGAGTTCCTGATGCCGTTCCTGTGCCTGAAGAACGTAGTCGCCGCGGTAATGCGTCCACCTACACGGTTTTTGGGCGTACCTACCGAGTTATGCCATCCAGCCGCGGATTTACCCAGACAGGGGTGGCTTCCTGGTATGGCAGCAAATTTCATGGTCACGAAACCTCTAATGGTGAAATCTATGACATGTTTGCAATGACAGCAGCCCACACCAGTCTGCCTTTGCCGACATTTGTGCGTGTAACCAATCTGGAAAACAATCGGCAAGTCATTGTCAGGGTTAATGATAGGGGGCCCTTTGTTGGTAACCGGGTAATCGACCTTTCCTATGCTGCTGCCTACCGTCTGGATATGCTGGATAAGGGGACAGCAAGGGTTCGGATAGAAGCGATCGATCCTGTACAATGGCAGGCTAGCCAAAACTCCAGAGGCAGGCAGTCCAACCAATCAGCTGCGAGTGCCAATGGCGGTATTTTCCTTCAGGTTGGTGCGCTAGGTAATGCCGAGGCTGCTCAGCGTCTGCAAGCCCGTGCCAGAGAATTGACCCAGGCCCCGGTCAGAGTAGTCAGTGATCAGACCCTCTATCGCGTCCAGGTCGGGCCTTTGGAAGAAGCTTCTGCCGAAGTGGCTATTCGTAAACTTGAAGCTTCAGAACTTGGTCGCCCCTTTAGGGTCAGAAACTGATTGTGTGAAGTAGAATTTCTAAGGTTTCTTCCATTTGAGTATTAATAGAGTAATTACTGATGTCGGTTAAATTTGTTTTGTTTCTACCCCTTAAGACCTTGGTATCCCAATTAATGCTAAGTGCAGCACTGATGCTGGCATTCGGCCTGGTTGCACATGCCCAGGTTATGATTCCGGCGCCACCCCAACTGGCAGCTAATGCTTGGGTATTGATGGATGCTCATAGCGGAAAGGTTATTGCTGCACACAATGCTGATAAACAACTGCCCCCTGCAAGCTTGACTAAAATGATGACCAGCTATTTGCTGGAATATGAAATCAAGCGTGGCAATGTGGAGCTGGATGATTTGGTTCGGGTCAGTGTTAAGGCCTGGAGGATGCCAGGTTCACGTATGTTTATCCAGGAAGGCACCTTTGTAAGTATTGAGGACTTGCTAAAAGGGGTGGTGATTCAATCGGGTAATGATGCATCTGTAGCTGTTGCAGAGCATTTGGCTGGAAGTGAAGCAGCCTTTGCTGACTTGATGAATCAACATGCCCGTCGCATAGGTATGCAGAACACCCAGTTTAAAAACTCAACTGGCTTGCCTGATGAAGGCCACTATTCGACAGCCATGGATATGGCCATCCTGTCCCAAGAAAAGATTATTAACTACCCTGAGCACTATTCCCTCTACTCAGAGCGGGAGTTTACCTATAACGGAATTCGCCAGAGTAACCGTAACCGTCTGCTGTGGCGTGATTCCAGCGTTGATGGTTTGAAAACCGGGCATACCACAGAAGCAGGTTATGGTCTGGCTGCTTCGGCGGTGCGTAATGATATGCGTCTGATTTCCGTGGTCATGGGTGCACGAAGTGAAGAAGGGCGAGCCCAAGAAAGTCAGAAGCTGCTGACCTATGGTTTTCGGTACTTTGAAACTCCCAAGCTCTACGAGCGTTATGAAGTGCTCGACAGGGCGCGTGTTTGGCAAGGGGTGCGCGATGAAGTGGAATTGGGCTTGAAAGATGAGCTTTATGCCACCATTCCCAGAGGTGAGCAGGCTAACCTGGAGGCAGAAGTTGAGGTTCATTCAACCATTAAGGCACCTATCAGAGCCGGCCAAGAGCTGGGAACCCTGGTTGTTCGCCTGGGCGATGAGGTGGTGGCACGTGAGCCCCTGATTGCTCTGGAGAACCTGGAGCAGGCAGGTTTTTTCAAGCGCTTGTGGCACAGCCTGCTAATGTTCGTCATAGGTTTGTTCAGTTAAACAGGCTGGGCTATAATTGACAAAATTACTTGGTTATAGGTGAGCCATGACTCAGACAACAGCCGCCGAGGCTCCAAAAATTGAATTTCCCTGTGAGTTTCCTATTAAGGTGATGGGGGAAGCGGCACCTGATTTTAAAGCCTGTGTACTGGATGTGCTCATCACCACAGAGACAGGCTATGTTCATGAAAGTGTCAGCGTTATGGATAGTCGCAATGGCCGCTTTCAATCAGTACGAGTGACTATTGAAGCGGAAAGTGAGCAACACCTAACTCGTCTGCATCAAGCCTTGAAAGAAACTGGGCGTGTTCAGATGGTTCTTTGAATGAAGGCAAGCCCACCGCTGATCCTGCGTTATTTGGATCGCCAGCCTTATGAGCCTGTATGGAAAAAAATGCAGGCTTTTACCAATGAACGTACTGCGGATGCCGCTGATGAGCTTTGGGTGCTTGAACACGACAGTGTCTTTACCCAAGGCCAGGCTGGCAAGGACATCCACCTGCTGGACCCAGGCTCCATACCTGTTGTCAAAGTGGACCGAGGTGGACAAGTCACTTGGCATGGACCAGGTCAACTGGTTATCTATTTACTCCTGAATGTAAAGCGCCTGGAGTATGGCGTACGGGATCTGGTCAACTTGATTGAAGAAAGTTTGATTGATTACCTTGACAGCCTGGGTATCTCCGCTCAAGCCCGTGCCGATGCGCCTGGCGTTTATGTCGGTGAGGCCAAGATAGCGGCCTTGGGTTTGAAAATTCGTCGCGGCTGTAGTTTTCACGGCCTCAGCTTCAATATTGACTGTGAGCTGGATGCCTTTAAACGCATCAACCCTTGTGGCTACGCAGGCATGCCTGTAACCCGTTTGATTGATTTGCAGCCGGATATCCGCTTTGATCAGGCCCGGGATGGCCTGCTTTCTATCATCCTGCGTCGCCTTGGGCATCAGCAGGTTAATACCACGAACTCCTGGCAGGAGCTGGCATGACAGCAAACACACAAGCAAAGAAGATCGTTCAAGGTGAAAAACTGCGTGGTGCGGATAAAACCGCACGCATTCCGGTAAAGGTTATTCCTACCGAAACTTTGCCCAAGAAGCCGGATTGGCTGAGAGTTCGAATGCCTATTTCACCCGAAGTGACACGCATCAAGGAAACCTTGCGTCGGCATAAACTCAATACCGTTTGCGAAGAAGCCTCCTGTCCAAACCTGGGCGAGTGCTTTCATGGAGGCACAGCAACCTTCATGATTATGGGCGATATCTGCACTCGCCGTTGCCCCTTTTGCGATGTGGCCCATGGTCGTCCCAATCCTTTGGATGAAAATGAGCCACGCGAAATGGCTGAAGCCATTGCCGAAATGCAGCTCAAGTATGTGGTGATCACCTCTGTGGATCGTGATGATTTGCGTGATGGCGGTGCTGGACACTTTGCTGCCTGTATTTCGGAACTGCGCACTCGAATGAGCGAACTGGAAATTGAAGTCCTGGTTCCCGACTTTCGTGGACGTATGGACGTTGCCCTTGAGATTCTTAAAGAAACACCCCCGGATGTGTTCAACCACAACCTGGAAACGGTACCCCAGCTCTATAAAAAGGTGCGTCCCGGTGCGGACTACCAGTGGTCACTGACGTTGCTGCAACGCTATAAAGAGATCTGCCCAGATGTTTTGACCAAATCTGGTTT
Source organism: Marinospirillum celere (assembly GCF_900112235.1). Lineage (GTDB taxonomy): Bacteria > Pseudomonadota > Gammaproteobacteria > Pseudomonadales > Halomonadaceae > Marinospirillum > Marinospirillum celere. The sequence goes on from NZ_FOLH01000002.1 coordinate 293,449, forward strand.
GATGCTGGGTGTTGGAGAAACCAATGAGCAGGTCTTGGATGTCATGCGCGATCTGCGTGCCCATAAGGTCGACATGCTGACTCTGGGACAGTATATGCAGCCTTCAAAAGACCATCTGGCTATAGATCGTTGGGTAACCCCGGAAACTTTTGATTGGTTTGCCGAAGAGGGTTACAAAATGGGCTTCAAACACATCGCTTCCGGCCCGCTGGTACGCTCCTCTTACCATGCAGACAAACAAGCCCATGGTGAAAAAGTCGGTTGATTTTTAGATCAGGGCTTGATGAGCAGGTGAAAGCTGGCAGCCTTTAACAACCCAGCCTTGTAGAGGCTGATCGCCAAAGCTTTCTGGCAGTTGTTGCAGGAGTTCATGGCCCTGAGCTGGCTCTTTCAAGTGAGCAAAGACACAGGCTCCTGTGCCTGTCAGCCAGGGCTGCAGCTGTTGCTCTTCCAGCCAATGAAAGCTGCTATCCAGGGCCGGATAAAGGCGTCTGGCAAGTGTTGTAAAATCATTGGATCCCAGGTGGTCCAGTGCTTGCTCTTTGCTGATCTTGGCTGTCGAGCGGGGCAGGTCAGGGTGTTGGAAGAGTTCTGCAGTTGAGCAATGGCAGCCTGGATGAATCAGTAGATAGTGTTCAGCAGGCACGCTAAGAGGTTCCAGCTGTTCACCAATTCCTTCCGCCCAGGCGGTTTGACCGCGAACAAAAACAGGGACATCAGCACCCAGTTGGAGCCCCAGCTCGGCCAAGTAATCCAGGCTCAGGTTTAATTCCCAAAGCTGATTCAGGGCAAGCAGGGTGGTTGCTGCATCAGAACTGCCTGCACCTAGTCCGCCACCCATTGGCAGGCGTTTTTCTAGCTGGATGCTGACACCCAGCTTGGGGTGGGGGCGCAGTGGTGCCAGGAGCTGAACGGCCTTCCAGATGAGGTTGTCTTCCTGTTTGACTTGAGCTAATTGCGTTTTTAGTTCTAACTGGTCGGCATCAAGGCGCTGAAAATGCAGTTCGTCAGCAAGATCAAGAAATTGAAAAACACTTTGCAGCAGGTGGTAGCCATCAGCGCGCCGTCCAACCAGGTGCAGCATCAAATTCAGTTTGGCGGGTGCCGGTAGGGTTAAGGTCTTCAAGGCTGGTTGTTCCTGTGCAGAGTCCAGGTATTGACGGCAAGACGCAGTTCAAAATTTCCCTGGCGGGCAATAATTAAGCTGGGTAGCTGATAGCCTTCCACCTCAGTGAAACGTCGCCACTCAACCTCCCAATGCCCTTGCCTGAGCAGTTGGGTATCCAGATAGAGGTGTTCGCCGGGAGCCGGTAGGCCGCGTACCCAATAGATCAAGTTGGAAAGCGGCAGATCCCAACCCAAGCCTTCACGGATGAGTTGCTCGGGGCTGGAAGCTTCCAGGGTTTTGCCATCAGAAGTGGTCAAGCGCACACGAAAAGGCTGACCTTCAAGTCGGGCGCGTCCCTGGCCCAGGGGTCCAAAAATCATCAGTTCATATTCAAAGCCCTGTTGTTGCCAATCCAGGTTGGCGGAATGACGCTCTTGACCATCATTAATTGCCAGGCGACCTTGAACCTGCCAATGCCAGAGTTTGGCGTTGGGGGCAACTGAGTCTGGTTTGGGGACTGGTGGCAGAGGGTGACTTGCGCAGCCAACCAACAGGCTAGTGAAGAGCGTCAATAACAGTAAAAATTTAGATGGTTTCATGGTTGAGGTATCAACTGAGGGCGTCTTTGCAGCAAATCATCAATAGTTGGTGTGGCTTCCTGAGAGTCCAGCATCTGGTAGAGCAGGTTGCGTGCTTCCAGGTTTTCACCCAGGTCCCAGAGGGTTTCCGCCAAATGGGCGGCAATTTCTTCATCGGGTAGGCGCTGGAAGGCTTCTTCCAGATATTCTCTGGCTTCTTCCAAGCGGCCAAGGCGATAGAGCGCCCAGCCAAGGGAATCAAGAATTTCAGGTGATTCAGGGTTTTGCTGATAGGCTTTTTTGATCAGTTCCAGGCCCTCTTCAATACGATCATCGGTGAGATTGACCAGGGTATAACCCAGGGCATTCAAGGCCATGGCATTGTCAGGGTCTGTGGCCAGCAAAAGCCTTAGGTCCGCTTCCATGGCGTCCAGCTGTTTGAGTTCATAATTGAGCAGAGCACGGGCGTAAAGTAAACGCAGGGATTCCTGGTTGTCAGGGAGGAGTTTGCGGCCTTGATCTATCCATTTGATGGCCTCTTCAAAACGCTCCTGCTGGCGATGAAGCTGTTCACCCTGAAGGGTGAGGGGTGTTGTTAGTTCTGGGTTGGATAAGCGCAGCGAGTTTAGATACTCAAGCGCTTCCTGGTGTTGACTGCGTGCCGTCAGAATATCGACTCTGGCTCTGGCGGCTTCCAGTAACGCCTGCCCTCCTTGAACCCGGTAATAATAATCTAAAGCCTGTTCAATTTGGCCTTCGCGTTCGGCCAGCTCAGCCAGGTGAATATAGGCCTGGTCAGCTAAAAGTTCATCATCAGTTAATGCTAAAAGGCTGGTACGTGCTGCTTCAAACTGCTCGGTTTCCAGTTGAATGCGGGCCAGTGCCAATCTGATTTGCGGGTTGTCAGGCTGCAAGCTGATGATGCGCTCAAAAGATTGCTCTGCTGCTTCCAGCTGCTGGTTCTGCAATTGGGTTCTGGCCAATTCCAACCAGAGCCTGACTTCTTCAGGGTTTTCATGCAGGGCCTCTTCCAAAAGTTGCTGGGCAGCCTCTACTCGACCCTGCTGGCGATAAATACGTGCTCTCAACTGTAAAGCCCGGACATTGTTGGGCTCTTTGCCGAGTGCCTGGTTAAGGTGTTGCTTGGCCAGCTCCAAATTGCCACTTTCTTCGCTGAGTAGTGCCAGGGCAGTGAGCAGGTCAGTGGTGGGTTCTTCTCTTTGTTGGCTTTCTTGCAGCATCAACTTGTAGAGTTCACCAATAACCGGATTGGCGCTTTCTGCCAAGTGTCCAGCTAGGAGTGAATAGTTGCTTTCACCGCCAAGACGTTCGTAACGCAGTAAGTGGTCGAAGGCTTCCAGGTAGTGCTCATTCTGGAGGAGTAACCCAGCCGCTGTGCGTTGGGCATCCGGATTATTGGGAGCTGTATTGGCCCAAAGAATGGCTGCCTGAAGTGCTTGTTGAGGCTGGCGCGCAAACTGGGCGATCCAGGTGGCTCTTTCTGCCAGGCCAGGGTCACGTGTTTCTATGGCCAGCTGCAAATAGGTTTCCAGGGCATAGTTGAGCTGGTTTCTTTGTCCGGCCAGTTCGGCACTAAGGAGCCCAAAAACCAGGTTTTGATTGAGGCCCTGGACTTCAGGTAATTGGGTGTCCCTGTCGTGGATATAAAGGGACGTTGACTCGACCGGTTGACCAGCATTAGTAGAGGTTTCCGCAGGCTGACTGGAAGCACAGGCGGTTAGCAAACTGACCAGCAGCAGAGCAAAGATGCAATTGAAGCATGATCTGTAGCAAGCAATAAGAGAAAAATAAAGGTTACGCATCTGCCTTGAGTCTGGTTTCACTGTTGATTGTGCTATCATAACGTCCTTATAGTCAGCTGCTCTGCAAAAACTGTAAGCAGTTGTATTTTTTTGCACTCTTTCCCCTTAGTAGTCAGGGGCTGCCAATACCTTGGAGTGACGTTTGACGGTGCCAGCAGTACAGCCAATGCGTTTCTTAGCTCTGGGCATAAATCATAAGACGGCACCCGTTGCTCTGCGTGAACGGGTGGCTTTTACGCCATCCCAGCTGGAAGAAGCCAGTCAGCAGTTACGCAAGCATGAGAGTATCAAAGAAGCAGCCATAGTATCTACCTGCAATCGCACTGAAGTCTACACTCTCGTGGAGGCCGGGGATGCTCGTCCTCTGCTGACCTGGCTCAGTGAATTTCATGGCTTGTCGCTGGAAGAAATCGCTGAGTACAGTTATGTACATGAAGACCAGTCTGCAATAGGTCACCTAATGCGGGTTGCCAGTGGACTGGATTCCATGGTCCTGGGTGAGCCGCAAATTTTGGGACAGATCAAAGATGCCTATGATCTTGCCAAGCAGCAGCAGCTTCTGGGTTCAGGCATGGAGCTTTTGTTTCAGCAGGTCTTTGCAACGGCCAAACGTGTGCGTACGGAAACAGGTATAGGAACCAACCCGGTTTCCGTGGCCTATGCTGCGGTCAGTCTTGCCCAAAAAATCTTTGCCGACTTGAAAGATAGCCATGCCCTGTTAATCGGCGCGGGTGAAACCATAGAACTGGTTGCGCGTCATTTGCGTCAGGCCGGGGTTCAGAAAATGACCATTGCCAACCGAACTGTGGAAAAAGCCCAGGTTTTGGCCGATGAAATGCAAGCTGAAGCTGTGGCACTGAATGCCATTCCTGATTGCCTGGTCAAGTCGGATATCGTAATTAGCTCAACCGCGGCTCCCTTACCCATACTGGGTAAGGGAATGGTCGAACGGGCGCTGAAACTACGTCGTCACAAACCCATTTTTATGGTTGATATCGCTGTGCCCAGGGACATAGAGCCTCAGGTGGACCAGCTGGACGATGTCTTTCTTTTTACCGTGGATGATCTGCAAGAAGTCATTGATGAAAACCTGGCTGCGCGACGTGAAGCGGCCCGACAGGCCGAAGAGCTGATTAGTGGCAGTGTACAGGAATTTCTGCGTAGCCTAAGGGTAAGAGATGCCGGGCGTATGATTGGTGAGTTCCGGCGCAATGCTCAGGAACTGGCCGACACTGAATTGCAGCTGGCCTTGTCCCAGTTGGATCAAGGGCAGGATGCCCGGGAAGTCTTGCAGCGCTTGACCCGCAGCCTAACCAATAAGTGGCTGCATCATCCAACACTCAAGCTCCGTGAAGCTTCGGCTGAAAATCGTGCTGATTTGCTGGCGGCGGCTTCTGAACTCCTGAATCTGACAGACCCGGAAGAGCTTTCCAAACCCCGGGCCAATAAAGAGCCCTAGCTGGCTTGAGTCTTTACTTCAGTTTTCTTTCCTGAATTTTCCTTTCAGTTCTCTGGATAAACCTCATTTATGAAAACATCAATACTCGGCAAATTGGATAACCTGCGTGATCGTTTTGAAGAGTTGTCAGCTTTGCTATCAGACCCTGAAACCATCAGTCAGCAGGATAAATTTCGCAGCTATTCAAAAGAATATGCTGAGCTGGAACCGGTCATTCAAGCCTACCAAGACTATACCCAACAGCAGGAAGATTTGGCAGCGGCTGAAGCCCTAGCCTCGGATGAAGACCCGGAAATGCGTGAAATGGGTCGAGAAGAAGCTCAGATGCTGAAGGCCGGTTTAGCCGATCTTGAACAAGAGTTGCAGCGTTTGCTTTTGCCCCGAGACCCGAATGACAGCCGGAATATTTTTCTGGAAGTCAGAGCAGGCACCGGGGGGGATGAAGCGGCCCTCTTTGCTGGTGACCTCTTCCGGATGTATACCCGCTTTGCAGAAGGCAAGGGCTGGCAGGTTGAGGTGCTCAGCGCCAATGCCAGTGAAGCAGGTGGCTATAAAGAAATCATTGCCCGTATCAGTGGTCGGGATGTTTATTCCTGGTTGAAATTTGAATCAGGTGTGCACCGGGTGCAACGGGTTCCAGCCACCGAATCTCAGGGGCGAATTCACACTTCCGCCTGTACCGTTGCGGTGATGCCGGAAGCTGATGAAGTCGAAGATGTGAATATCAACCCGGCTGACCTGCGTATTGATACCTTCCGCTCTTCAGGCGCAGGCGGCCAGCATGTTAATACCACCGATTCAGCAATCAGGATTACCCACTTGCCAACCGGTCTGGTGGTTGAGTGTCAGCAGGAAAGATCCCAGCACAAAAACAAGGCCAAGGCTATGGCTTGGCTGGCGACCCGGCTTAAACAACAGGCTGAAGAAGAGGCCCATAAAAACCAGGCCGATGCCCGTCGTTCTCTGGTGGGCAGTGGTGATCGTTCCGAGCGCATTCGGACCTATAATTTTCCACAGGGCCGAGTCACGGATCATCGTATCAACCTGACGCTCTACAAGCTGGATGAAATTTTAACCGGCCAGGTGGATGAAGTGGTTTCTGCATTGGCGCAGGAACAGCAAACAGAACTTCTGGCCAGGCTCAGTGACTGACATGGCCGTGACGCTTAAAAGCTGGTTGCTTGAAGCCAGTCGGCAATTACAGGAAGCAGGCCAGGAAAATGCACGCCAGGAAGCTGAAATGCTCTTGTGCCAGCAGCTGCAAAAGAATACGGCCTACCTCTTTGCCTGGCCTGAACTAACCCTGACCCCCATTCAGCAAGAACAACTGGCTAGCTGGTTGCAGCAGCGTTTGGATGGTAGGCCTTTAGCCTGGATTTTGGGTGCTTGGGAATTCTGGGGGTTAAGGCTAGAGGTTTCGCCTGCCACTCTGATTCCTCGTGCCGATACTGAATGCCTGGTTGAACAGGCTTTGAGTCTGGGCGAAGCGCCCGCTTTGCGGGTCATGGATCTGGGTACAGGAACGGGTGCCCTGGCTCTGGCTCTTAAAAAAGAACGGCCGGGTTGGCAGGTTGAGGCGGTTGACTTTCAGCCTGCGGCAGTGACCCTGGCCAGAAAAAACGCCCGCCAGCTGGAATTGGACGTACGCATCTGGCAATCCGATTGGTGGCAGTCAGTGCCACCCGGCGACTATGATCTGATCCTCAGCAACCCGCCCTATATTCATCCTGACGACCCGCATCTCCTGCAGGGGGATGTCCGCTTTGAGCCACAAACGGCCTTGGTTGGCGGCGATGATGGTCTTGAGGCCTATCGCAAGTTGTTATCCGGGATTGAGCAGCGCTTAAAACCCGGGGGGTGGCTCCTGGTCGAACAGGGTTATGATCAGGCTGAAGCAGTGGCCGAGCTTTTTGCCCGGGCTGGCTTGGTAGAAATCTCTGGCTTTCAGGATTATGCCGGTCAGCCTCGAATCACTCAGGGACGTCGCCCAAAAGTTTAAACCTTTTATTTGGGTGTGGTTTTTATGGATATAACATGATAAAACTCTAAAAGAGGGAGAGCTTTTGGCAAGATCAACTGGATAGAGGTAGATGTGGCCCCACGATTGGATTGCCGAAGCTTTAAGCTGATATACAAAAATAAAAGGCTAGCTTCATGAAAAACAATAAAACCAGAACTCTGGATAAGATCGATCTGAAGATTCTGCAAGCCTTGCAGGATAATGCCCGTATTTCTTATGTCGACCTGGCCAACAAGGTGGGTCTGTCGACAACACCCTGCCTGGAAAGGGTTAAGCGCTTGGAGCGCAAGGGTGTGATCAAGGGCTACAAGGCCATATTGAACCCCAAGTATTTAAGGGCCAATTTGCTGGTTTTTGTGGAAATCAGCCTGGAAACTCAATCGCCAGCAGTGTTTGATGAGTTTCGTAAGGCCGTAGCCAAGCTGCCACAGATCCAAGAATGTCATCTGGTTTCTGGACAATTTGATTATATTCTCAAGTGTAGAATTCCTGAAATGAGTGCTTATCGCCAACTCTTGGGCGATGTCGTCTTGACCCTTCCAGGGGTTAAGGAATCGAAAAGCTATGTGGTAATGGAAGAAGTGAAAGAAGATACAGCGATTTATGTTCCTGAGCTTCAGGAATTCGAGCAGGATTGCCTGGGATGATCCAGCGTGAAATGACCGACCAAGAGCTGCTGCGCTTTAGTCGCCAGCTACTGCTGCCAGAAATTGATGTTGCCGGACAGCAGCGCCTGCTGCAAAGTCGAGTGTTGATTATTGGCTTGGGTGGTTTGGGATCACCCGTTGCGCTTTACCTGGCTGCTGCCGGGGTCGGTGAACTCCATTTGGCTGATCACGATGAGGTCGATCTTTCCAACCTGCAACGTCAAATTGTTCACCAGGAAAGCAGTATTGGTCAGCTTAAGGTAGAGTCAGGAGCCCAGCAACTGCAACGAATCAACAGCCAGCTCAAGCTAAGAACCTATCCAGAAAAGCTGGAAGGTCAGGCGTTGTTGCAGGCCATCAGTGAAGTGGATTTGGTGTGTGATTGCAGTGATCGCTTTTCGACCCGCTTTGCCGTCAATCGAGCCTGCTGGCAGGCTGGCAAGCCCTTGGTTTCTGGTGCAGCAATACGTTTTTCAGGCCAGCTAGCTGTCTTTGATCCTCGCCAGGAGACCAGCCCCTGCTATGCCTGCATTTATGATGAAAAAGCTCAGGACGAAGAACTCACCTGCTCGGAAAGTGGTGTTCTGGCCCCGCTAGTGGGTGTAATCGGTAGCCTGCAAGCCGTGGAAGCGATGAAGCTGCTTGCTATTTGTGGTCAACCCGCAGTGGGTAAGCTCGTCACCTATGATGCCCTAAGGGCTGAAATGCGTACCTTGAAATTGGCTAAGGATCCTCAGTGTGCCTGTTGTGGCCATTGATGAGCGTTTGGCTGGGTTCTACTGATGATTAATCGCCAATTCTTTACTGCTCCCTGGCTGTACCGCGTGGTTCCCTGGCTCTTCGTGCTGCTTTGGAGTACCGGTTTTATCAGTGCCAAATATGGCCTGCCCTATAGTGATCCCTTTACTTTTCTTAGCTGGCGGATGGGTTTTAACCTACTCTGCTTTGCCCTCTTGTTAAAACTCTTTACTGTGCAGCTGCCCCGTTCCTGGCGACTTTGGCGACAACAGCTGGTCGCTGGTGCGCTGATTCATGGAGCTTACCTGGGTGGGGTTTTTTCCGCGATTGATGCTGGTATTCCGGCTGGCTTAACGGCTCTCTTGGTCGGGCTACAACCGCTACTGACTGGGCTCTTGGTTTATCTGGTCTGGCAACAAAGGTTGGGCCTTAAACAATGGGCCGGGCTAGTCCTAGGTCTTCTGGGTGTCTTGCTGGTTTTACAGCAAACCGCAGATATGGATGTGGATAGGGTGGCGATTACCTGGCAAGGCTTGCTTTGGGTGTTGCTGGCTTTATTCGGCATTACCCTGGGCACTCTCTACCAAAAGCAGGCTTGTGATCCCCAGCCCTTGTTGGCCGCCTCTTTTATGCAGTACTCAGCGACCTTTGTGCTGGTTCTTGCGGGTGTCTGGCTGAGTGGTGAGGGGGCGGTTGAATGGCATCCAGATTTTGCTCTTGCTCTGGCCTGGTCCGTCCTGGTTCTTTCTGTCGGGGCGCTTCTGCTGCTATTGATGATGATCAAAGCAGGGGAAGCCACGCGTACAGCCAGTTATTTTTATTTGGTGCCACCTCTGACCGCTCTGGAAGCCTGGCTTCTGTTTGATGAGCGCATGACCACCCTGGCATTGGTAGGCATGCTGGTCACTGTCTTGGGTGTTTACTGGGCCAATCGACGCTAATTAGGGCGCTTTAGTAGCCTACTGGAATAAAGCCAAAAAGAACCAGCCCGGCCAACAGCCACAGGTACCAGGAAAAAAATCGCAGCTGGGCTCTTCTTAACAGCCTGACCACCAGGTAGAGTGCAAAGGTGCCAACTAGAGCGGCAACCAGCATACCTACCCCCATTTCCATCCAACCCAAGCGCAGACTGCTGGTGTCGGCTGAATAGACTTGAATGGCTTGCACCAGCGTAGCCGCCAGGATGGTCGGGATGGCCAAAAAGAAGCTGTATTCAGCGGCCCAGCGACGTTTCATACCAGTAAAGAGGGCGGCGGCAATGGTGATCCCGCTGCGGCTGATCCCCGGGATGAGCGCCAAACCCTGAGCGGCACCTATAATCAAAGCCGTAGAAGGCTTGATGTCTCTAAGACCCTTGGGGCGGGGTGGCAGCTTATCGGAAATCCACAAGAGGATGCCGGTCAGGGTCAAGGTCAGGGCAACCATTTGCGGGTAGGCAAAAATGGCTTCGAAAAAAAGCTTAAAGGTAATGCCGATAACCCCGGTAGCCAGGACGGACAGGGCAAGCAGCAATGCCAAGCGAACCGCTAAAGGGATAGGCGAGGGTTTGGCCAGCATGTTGCGCAGCCCTGACAGAGTGTCGCACGTCAAACGCCAAAGGCTGCGACGAAAGACCACGACAATGGAAATGAGGGTGCCAACATGAACGACCAGATCAAATAAAATCATTTCCGGGCTGTCAGGGGCAGGCAGGTCAGCGCCCTGACCGATCAGCCAGTGCTGGGCAAGCACTAAATGAGCCGTGGAGCTGACCGGAAGAAACATAAAGGCACCCTGAATGATGCCCAGAAAAACCACGATGGCAATCGACATACTGCAAGTCCCTGACCGTTAAAAAATGCCAGCTACTATAGCAAAAGTTGCCAAGCGTGTTTCCCCTGATTTTCTATGCGATAATTTTTCTTTTGCCAACGGATTACAGGCACCTGTCATGTCTCACTTGTTGCGTATTATCCTGATCAACAGCCACCTTGATGGGGTGGTGGAGCTGGCCCTGGATGGGCACACCAATATTTGCGGAACCAATGCCTCGGGTAAAACCACGCTCCAGCGGTTGTTGCCGGTATTTTATGGTGAACTACCCAATAAAGTAGTGCCCAGAACGCGCAAGAAGTTTGATGAATTTTATCTACCCAACAGCAACTCTTACCTGATTTATGAATATCGCCGCGAAGACGGTGATCTTTGTCAGGCGGTATTAACCCGTAAAGCCGATGGCGGAGTGGAATACCGCTTTATCAAGGCAGGTTACCTGCCAGGTGATTATCTTCAGGAAACACCCGAAGGCTTGCGTGCTTTTAACTACTCCGACTGGGCCAGCGGCTTACGCCAGCAGCAGCGTGTGGTTTCACCCAAACTGGCGGCCACCTCAGAATATCGCAGTATCATTCAAAATGATTTCAGTCTGCTGCGCGGTAATAGCCGTGAAGGCTTGCGTCTTCGCCAATTGGCTGCCCAGTTTAGTCTGGTCAAACAGACGCACCGGATCCGTCATATGGAAAAACTGGTATCAGCTGTTCATGCCAAGGAAGGCAAAATGGATACCTTAAAGACCATGCTGGCCGCCATTTTTGAAGAGGATGGTGTGGAGCTTCCGGTTACCGGTGTGCGAAACACCAAGGCCAGAGAATGGATTCAGCAAATGCGGCAGTCGATGCGTTTGGACAGCCTGCAGCAGGAATTCACCCAACTGAACAAGCTTGACCAGCAACTGGCGGCCCTGGAAGCAGAACTCTGGCAATTGCATCCCTTGTTGGAAAAGGATGCCGCCCAATTGCAGACCCTTCAAGCCGATGAAGAAGCCCTACTCAACCAGCTGAACTATGAACTTCAGCAACAGCAGCAAAGCTATGAAGAGGAACGTAATGGTTTTAACGACCGCTTGAGTGAAACCCGCAGTGAGCTGCGTCAGGTGGAAGCTGAACTGGAAGACCTGCATGCCCGCTATGATCAGTTTATCGAAAGGGATATGCCCGGTCTGGAAGCTGACTTACAAAGCCTGACTCAGTGGCGTCAGGATCGTGAAGAACTGGATAAGCATCTCCAGTTGATGCGCGATGAACTGGGTGATTCCCAGCAAAAACTGGAAGCCCGCAAGCTGGAGCTGTCGTTAAGTCTGGAACGGCAAACACGCGAAGCCTATGCCCGCATTCAAGAGCTGCAGAATGAAAAAGAAAGTCGCCGTGAAGCCCAGGAAGAAGAACGTAGCCGCTTACAGCAAGAACAGGAGCTGCAGGTAACTGAAAACCAAACGCTCTTCCAGGAACAGCTGGATGAAATGACCGAGCAGCTGGCCGCCATCCGAGCCCGAGAGAAGGTTTCCCAGCTGAATGAAGAGGAACTTGAAAAGCTGGAACTTGCGCAGGCACGTGTTGAGCAAGCTCAACAGCAACTCCAAGTTCACTCCAAAACTCTGGAAGCCTTGCGCCAGGAAGCAGAAACCAGCAAAGAAAAACGCCGTCAGGCCAGTGAACAGCTTACTCAGCTTCGCCAACAGCTGAGTCTGGCTGAAGCGCGTCAGCGTGAACTGGAACGTCAGAAGGATCCTGAACAGGGAACGCTCAGACACTTTTTGCGCGCCCACCAGCCTGGCTGGGAACAAAGCCTCGGTAAGGTGCTGCGTTCGGACCTGCTGGAGCGGAGTGACCTGTCGCCACAGCAGGTAGCGGGTGATGAACAGCGCTTGTTCAACCTGCAGTTGGATCTGAATGCAATAGAGTTGCCAGATTATGCCCGTGACGAACAGGAACTGCTCCTGGCTTTGGAAGCGGCCACTCATCGGGTTGCTGACTTGCAAGCGGACAGCCAGGCCAGTGAGAAACACCTGGCTGAGTGCAATCTGGATGTCAAACAGCGTGAAGAAGCTTTAGAGGGGGCGCGGCTGACACTGCGCAAGGTCGAAGCTGAAATTGATTATGCAGTGGATGCCCGTAATCGCTTACAGGAAGAGCAGCGCCTGTTGGAAAAAGAACGCCGGGAAAGCCTGCAAGCCCAGATTCAGCAGTTGGAAGGGCGTAAGCAGCAACTCCTGGCCCAGCGTGATCAGAGTTTGGAAGCCCTGCGCCATGAATACCAAACCCAGCTCCTGGAATTCAAAGCTGACTGGCAGGAGCAGTTGCAAACCCTGGATCGCCAAATTCAACAGCAGCAAGAACAGCTACAAGCCCTGCGTGATGAACAGCAACAGCAACTGGATGAACTGGAAGCGGCCTTCAATCGTGAGCTGGAAGAAAAACAGCTGGACCCCAGACATCTGCGTGAGGTTGAAGAACGTCGCCAGCGTTTGGATGAAAAAATTCGCATCACCAGTGGCCGCCGGGATGAATTGGATGCCTATCATAAATTTATCCGCATTGACTGGGAAAAGCGCAAGCCAGAACTGTTGCAAAGTGAAGCCCGGCTCAAGCAGGAGGCGCGCCAGGCTGAGCAGGCCCTGGAAAAACTTAAGGAAGACTTTAAAACCAAGCGTGCAGGTTACAATCAGCGGCTGCAGCAACTGAAGAAAAGGCTGGAAGAACACCAACGGCTGCTGAACCAGCTGGGTCCTCTGGTCAGTCGTTTGGAAAGCCTGACACCACCAGAACAGCCCCCTCAACAAGCCCTGATGGCGGGTGACGTAACCGAGCGCATAGAGCGTGCTCAAAAGGCATTCACTGAAAGTGATCAATTGCGCCATCAATTCAGAAAATCCTTGGAAGATTTTGAAGCCCATCTGATCAAGGATGCGAGCAGTGACTTTATTGATTATCTGAACAATGAACGTCAAAAATTGGAAGGCGACCGCCCGGGTTCTGCCAATCCCCGCCAGCTCCTGCCGATTCTTGCCGGTATGCTTAAACTCCTGGAAGACCAGCAGCATCAGCTTTTGGAGCAGGGGCGTAATCTGGGTGCGGATTTAAGTAAGTTCTTCACAGTGTTTCGTGACCTCAACCTGCGTATCCATGAACAGAGCCGGCGCTTAAGCCGGGAGGTGGCTGATGATCTGTTACTGGAAGGCATCAGCAAATCTGAAGTAAAAATTCAGTCAACCATAGACGAGCTGGGTTTCTGGAAACCCTTGCGCCACTTTGCCAGCCTCTATGAAGACTGGCGTCTTTCCGGTGAACGCTTGCCGGGTAATGAATACCTGCATGCCCTGGCCGATGTGGTTGAGCTGCTACGCAGTGACCAGAGCTATACCTTTGAAAGCCTGCTGCGCTTGGAGCTGCATCTGAATGAGGGTGGCACGGATCTGATTATTCGCAATGACCGCCAGCTGCTGGAATCCTCCAGCCATGGCATGGCCTACCTGATTCTATGTAAATTTCTGCTGGCCTTTACCCGTCTGCTTAGGGGGCCAGCCGATATAGCGATTCATTGGCCAATCGATGAAATAGGCACCCTGGCCTACCACAATGTCGAAAAACTCTTTAAGGCCTGTGAAAGCAATCGTATTCACATCGTTGGCGCCTTTCCCAACCCAGAATCGGATGTGCTGCTGCTTTTCCAGCACCGCTATTTGATCGACCGGGATAGTAACAACCCCAACAAACGACAACTGAAACGTATCCAGCCCCAACTAAGCCGTCTGGCTGAACGCCTGCAACAAAAACACCAGGAGGTGGTGTCATGATTCAAGTACACGGCCCTCTGTTGGAACGCCTGCTGGCGGGTGAATTTATTTGCCCGGTGACTGATGAAGACGCTTTTCGCCATCTTCAGGATGAAAGCACGCGTGAAGCCATCAATGATTATTTGAAACCCTTGAATCGGCGCCTTGCCAGTAATCCCGAAGGCAGTGTTTGGTTTCTGGCCTGGTTGGAATTAACCGGTGAGGCCAGGGATCAGCTGTCGGGTCAATTGGCGCTAACCCTGAACAGCCTGCAACCCTTGCTGGAATGGATGCAACTGGTTCAGGAGGCCCTGGGTAAGGATGCCGTTATTTCAGCAGGCGATGTTTTGAAACCGGCTGAATTTACCCTGAAGTGTGAAGATAACGCCAGCTTGAAAGATCGCCTGCAGCGTTTGGCCAGTGATCGCTTTTTCAATTCGCAAAGTGATGCTTTAGATAATCAGGTCAAATTGATTTTTCGCAGGCTTAAAGAACATGGCTATTTATTGCAGCCACACAGTGACCGCCAGTTTTACCTGGTGACCAGTAAAGTCGATTACCTGATCGATCTGATTCGTTTTATTCGTGATGAAGAAAACCTCCCCATTGACCAAGAGGTGGGCGAGCAGGAGGAACTTCTCTGATGGTGGATGAAACCTTCACCAGTAGCCTGGTTAAAACGGGTGTCGAGCGCCTGAGTTTGCTGGGTAAACATGCCGAAGCCCTGATGCAAGGCTATATTGGCGAAGAAGTCGACCCCTCCGCTTTTAGTGAGACCGCCCTAAAAAAGCTGATGGCAGCGCGCATTCTATGGCGGCCGGATGAATATTCGGGTCTGAAGCTAAGCCATCGGGTGAGGGATCTGCTGGCAGAAATGCTGGCTGATGAAAAGCGTCGCCATGTTAATGCGGATGTTGCTGAGACACTGGAGCTGATTCGTAATCTGGTACAGGGGTATCACGAAGCTCAGCACCGGGGTGATTACCTGTTGGCTGAACAGCAGCAGCTGAGACTCACTCAGGAAGTGGATGATCTAAACAGTCGTTTTGCAGATGCTATAGATAGCCTCTGGCAGCGGTTGAATAGTGATTTTGGTTTTGTCAGCAGCCTGAATGACAAGATTCGGGAAAATGAGCGCGCACAAAAGCAGATCAGTCGTCTCTTGGATGGGCTGGAACTCATTGATTTTGAAGAGCTGATCGCTTTGGTTGCTGGTCAGGGTGCGCTTCGTAAGCTCTTGATAAGCCAGCTGCAAGTCCAGGTGTCCAGTCATTACACCAGCCTGCGTGAAGTTCAGGTGCGCCTGGTGCAGCTGCTGGCGCGTTTTCGCCAACAACAGGAACGCAGCCTTTTGGTTCATGGCATGCTGGCCTTTTTACGCGAGCATCCGGGATTTCAGCCAGGCAATTATGCCCGACGCAGCCAAGTGCCGGAAGTGGTCAACCGGGCGGCGCCTCTGGTGCCCGCCGCAGCTGTTGCCCTGGATCGCCCTTCAGAAAGTGATCAACTGGCTGAGCTGGTACGGCAACTGCCCCGCCGCGAACAGCCTCTGGTGGCTACGGAAGAGGCCGGGGTTCTGGCAACGCCCCAGGATGAAGCCATTGCCGCCCGCCAACAACAGCTTAAAAAAGAAGTTGAAGACTTTTATCTGGAAGTGATTGATTCCGAAGGGGCAGTTAGTGCCCTGGATTTTTGGCATAAAAAACAGCTGGGTTGGGATGCTGAAATCTGGCTTTTTCAGGTCTTGGCTGAGCACCAGGGTTTGCCAGCCCAAGAGCAGGAACAGTTACACCTTTTTAAAGAAGAGAGTCCAGCCAGTGACTGGAACCAGGTACTATTAATTCGTGACCTGCACCTGCAATTCAAACGCTCGGGAGTGGGTTTATGAATGGACTTTCTTTGAGTCCGGCGGCCCGCAAGCAATTGCTCGGTATTTATCAGCGCTTAAGAAAGGGCGAAATCCAGGTCAAGAAAAAACTCGGCGGGCCGGTGATACAGGAAATTCTGGACTGGTGTTATGAGCAGGAAATTCATTTAGGTAGCCGCAAGGGCAGTAAAGATTTTGCCTTTGATGCACTTTTTTTGGGACAAATAGAAAAGGCACTCAAAGAGTTGGGTCAGCAGCCTTTGCAAGCGGGAGACCCGGCGCAAACACGTGAAGACCAGGCGCAGCTGGGCCTGGATGAATTCAAGGGTCAGGGCGAAAGCCCAAGGGAGCAGCGTTTACTGGTTAATCTGCCCAATGCAAACGGCTTTCTTGATCAGGTTTGCCTGGAACCCAGTCGGCGTGTTTATGCTGATTTGGACTGGCGAGACCTGAATCTGACCAGCTTTGAACAGCTACTGGTGGTTGAAAACCTGGATAGTTTTTATAGCCTGCAACAGCCGGGTTGTTTGTTGCCTGCTTCCCTGAATAGCGCCCTGATTGCATATCGGGGTGATCAACACTATGCCTCGGGCCTTAAACAATTGAAAAGTTGCTGGCGGGACAGACGCAAGGCCTCCATTTATCTGGGCGACTTTGATGCCAAGGGAGTCAATATAGCGGTTAATGAAGGCTATACCCATCTGCTGCTTCCGCCTTTAGCCTATGTTCAGGAAAAGGCAGCAGCCTTGCATCAGCCCGAACAGCAATTGCGCTATCAGAAGAGTTTGCGTGAAAAGTTGCAGGCTTTGCCAGCCAGGCATCCCTTGGTGGCCTATTTACAGCTGCTCATCCGTGAGCAAAGAGGGTTAAGACAGCAGTGGTTCCGAACCTCGGAACTGCAACTGCTGCCCCTCTAGATCCCTTTAGCCCAGCTTGTCTTTGAGAAGCTGGTTGACCGTTTGAGGATTGGCTGTGCCCTTGGAGGCCTTCATGACCTGGCCGACAAAGAAGCCAATCATCTTGCCCCGCTTATCCGCTTCGGCTGCCTTGTACTGATCAACCTGAGCCTGATTCTGGGCCAAGACGTCGTCAATGATAGCTTCAATGGCGCCGGTATCGGTGACCTGCTTAAGCCCCTTGGCTTCAATGATGTCATCAGCGGTATGGCCTTCACCGGCCCAAAGCGCCGCGAAAACCTGCTTGGCGGCCTTGCCATTGATGGTGTCATCAAGCAATCGCTTGAGGAGGCCAGCAAGCTGTTCTGGAGCAACAGGGGCCTGTTGAAGGTCAAGGCTGTCACGGTTGAGCTGAGCGGAAAGCTCACCGGTGACCCAGTTGGCCGCAAGTTTCGCATCGCCACAGATTTCTGTGACCCGGTCAAAGTAGTCAGCCAGAGCGCGACTGGCAGAGAGCACTCCAGCATCATAGTCTGACAGGCCGAGTTGTTCTGTAAAGCGCTGGCGCTTTTGATCAGGCAGTTCTGGCAGCCCTTCTTTCAGGTGCTGAATGTAGGCTGTGTCGAGTTCTACCGGTAGCAGATCCGGGCAGGGGAAGTAGCGGTAATCATTGGCTTCTTCCTTGGTCCGCATGGAGCGGGTTTCATCCAGATCAGGATCGTAAAGACGGGTTTCCTGAACCACGCGGCCGCCATCTTCAATCAACTCAATCTGACGCTCGATCTCATGGTTGATAGCCTTTTCGACAAAGCGAAAGGAGTTAACGTTTTTGATTTCGCAGCGGGTTCCCAGCTCTTTTTGTCCCTTGGGACGTACCGAGACGTTGGCGTCACAGCGCAGTGAACCTTCAGCCATATTGCCGTCAGAGATACCCAGATAGGTAACAATTGAGTGGATGCCTTTCAGATAGGCAACGGCTTCCTTGGCCGAGTTCATTTCAGGTTCAGAAACGATTTCCAGTAAAGGCGTACCTGCCCGGTTAAGGTCTACACCGGTCATGCCGTGGAAGTCTTCATGCAGACTTTTGCCAGCATCTTCTTCCAGGTGGGCGTGGTGAATACGGACACGCTTGCTGCCTTCTTCCAGAGGGATATCCAGATAGCCAGGACCAACAATAGGCTCGGCCATTTGGCTGGTTTGGTAGCCTTTGGGCAGATCTGGGTAGAAGTAGTTCTTGCGTTCAAAGTAGGAGCGCTGCGGGATGTTGGCATTAACGGCCAGACCAAACTGAACAGCCATTTCCACGGCTTTTTCATTTAGTACCGGCAAAACACCGGGCATACCCAGGTCGATGACACAGGCTTGGGTGTTGGGCTCGGCACCAAAGCGGGTGCTGGCACCGGAAAAAATCTTCGATTCTGTGGCGAGCTGGACGTGTACTTCCAACCCGATAACCGCTTCCCATTGCATAGTGCAAACCTTTCTATAATAGGACTTATTCTTGATATCGGATGCTCAAATCACTGCGGTAGTGACTTGTGATCTTCGTTTAATCCAGTTCCGGAGCCTGTAGATGATGATCGGTAACCTGCTGGAACTGGTGGGCGACATTCAACAGGCGGCCTTCATCAAAATGATTGCCTATCAGCTGCATGCCAACCGGGCGACCTGAGACTTGCCCTGCT
The DNA here is from genome assembly GCF_900112235.1 of Marinospirillum celere. Lineage (GTDB taxonomy): Bacteria > Pseudomonadota > Gammaproteobacteria > Pseudomonadales > Halomonadaceae > Marinospirillum > Marinospirillum celere. The sequence goes on from NZ_FOLH01000002.1 coordinate 311,860, forward strand.
GGAACTGACATAGCTGGTAGGCCTGCCAGGTTCACGCCCAGGGTATAAATATCTTCCAGGTACATTTGCACCGGATCACTGGTTTTGCTGCCCAGATCAAAAGCCGGAGTCGGCGTTGTTGGTGCCAGCAGGAGGTCGACTTCATTAAGCGTTTTCTGGAAGTCTTCAGTAATCATTCGTCTTAACTGCTGGGCTTTGCGGTAGTAGGCATCGTAAAAGCCTTCTGATAGGGCGTAGGTGCCAATCAGGATGCGGCGTTTCACTTCCGGGCCAAAGCCTTCACTGCGTGAGCGTTTGTAGAGATCTTCCAAATCCTTGGGATCTTCACAACGATAGCCAAAGCGTACACCGTCAAAACGCGACAGGTTGGAGCTGGCTTCAGCAGGTGCAATCACATAGTAGGCCGGAATGGCCAGGCGGGTCAGAGGCAGGCTGACTTCGAGAACCTGGGCACCGAGTTTTTCCAACTCTTTGACGGCAGTATCCAGGCAGGCTTTCATCTCTGGGTTGAGATCACTGCCAAAGTATTCTTTGGGCAGGCCAATTTTCAAACCCTGAAGAGGTTCTTGCAGTAGGGCGGGATAATCAGGAACACAGCGTTGGATGCTGGTCGAATCCCGTTGATCAAAACCGGCCATTTCTTTCAGCAGCAGGGCACAGTCTTCTGCGGAACGGGCCATGGGACCACCTTGGTCCAGACTGGAGGCATAGGCAATCATCCCCCAGCGGGAAACCCGGCCATAGGTGGGTTTGATTCCGGTGATGCCGCAGAAGGCAGCAGGTTGGCGTATGGAGCCACCGGTATCTGTTCCTGTTGCGGCAGGAACCAGGCGGGCGGCGACAGCGGCTGCTGAGCCACCGGAAGAGCCACCGGGGACAGCCTGGGCATTCCAAGGGTTTTTAACCGGGCCATAAAAAGAGCTTTCGTTGGAAGAGCCCATGGCAAATTCATCAAGATTGGTTTTGCCCAATGAAACCATGCCAGCAGCAGCCAGGCGCTCAACAACAGTGGCTGAATAGGGGGCAACAAAGTTGTCGAGGATTTTTGAACCACAGGAGGTTTTGACGCCCTGGGTGCAAAAAATATCCTTGTGGGCCAAGGGAATGCCGGTCAGTGGACTCGCCTTGCCCTGGCTGATACGCTGGTCTGCAGCTGCCGCTTCTTTAAGAGCTTCTTCTGCGGTTACCGAGATGAAGGCGTTGAGTTGGCTGTGCTTGGCAATACGATCCAAAAAGGCCTGGGTGAGCTCAGTGCTGGAAAAATCACCAGAGGCCAGGCCATGGGCCATCTGGGTCAGGCTCAGGTTGATCATGCTGTCTCCTAGAAAATCGACTCTTGCTTACTCAACGACTCGCGGGACCAAATAGAGCCCCTTTTCGGTGGCAGGGGCACCGGCTTGTAGGTATTCAGGGTCCACCGTTTCGGTTACTTCATCAATGCGTAGGCGTTGTGTTGCATCCAGAGGGTGAGCCATAGGTTGCACCTGATCGGTATCGATGGCCTGCATTTCATCAACCAGATCGAGAATGTTGCTGAGGGCCTGGGCGTAGTCCTTGACGGCTTCGGGCTCCAGGGTCAAGCGTGCCAAGTGGGCAACCTTATGCAATTCTTCTGCTTCCAGAGTCATTTGATAACCTTAATGCTGATTTAAAGTGCAATGACTGTTGTGTCATGAATCAAAGTCGTAAAGAATAACATATATTTAGTGGCGCAAGTGTTAAAGTTGCTTGCTCTGACCCCCTCAGGTTGCTAGAGTTTCCGCCCAGTAGAGGGTTTCAATAGGATAGGTCACCAAAAGCATGATTAAACGTCTCAGAGGTATGTTCTCCAGCGATCTTTCGATTGACCTGGGAACCGCAAATACTTTGATTTATGTACGCGGGCAGGGAGTGGTTCTGAATGAGCCCTCAGTAGTTGCTGTCCGCCACCATGGTAACCAGCGTAGTGTGGCTGCCGTGGGTTTTGAAGCCAAGCGGATGCTGGGCCGGACACCTGGCAATATTACGGCGATACGTCCGATGAAGGATGGTGTAATTGCCGACTTCCATGTTACTGAAAAAATGCTGCAGCATTTTATTTCCAAAGTACATGACAACAACTTTTTCACACCCAGCCCCAGAGTCCTGGTGTGTGTGCCTTGTATGTCTACTCAGGTAGAGCGGCGTGCGATTAAAGAGTCGGCACTGGGTGCCGGTGCTCGGGATGTTTTCCTGATTGAAGAGCCTATGGCAGCTGCAATCGGTGCTGGCCTGCCAGTTGAAGAGGCTCAGGGCTCCATGGTGGTTGATATCGGTGGTGGTACCACTGAAATTGCTATTATCTCCCTGAACGGCGTGGTTTATTCTGAGTCGGTTCGTATTGCTGGTGACCGTTTTGATGAAGCCATTGTTGCCTATGTGCGCCGCCATTATGGCAGCTTGATTGGTGATGCCACGGCAGAACGCATTAAACAAGAAATTGGCTGTGCCTATCCCGGTAGCGATATCAAAGAAATCGACGTTCGCGGTCGTAACCTTGCAGAAGGGATTCCACGTAGCTTTACGCTCAACTCCAATGAGATCCTGGAAGCCTTGCAGGAACCTCTGGCAGCCATAGTGCAGGCCATCAAGAGTGCCTTGGAACAGTCTCCACCAGAACTGGCTTCGGATATTGCCGAACGGGGCTTGGTGCTGACCGGCGGCGGCGCCTTGTTGCGTGATATCGATAAGCTGATTGCAGAAGAAACGGGCCTCCCTGTTATCATTGCAGAAGACCCTCTGACCTGTGTGGCACTGGGTGGCGGCAAAGCTCTAGAATTGATTGATCAGCAGACTTTCGATTTGCTGGCGATTGAATAAGCATTCAGCGTCCAGCTTCCCAGCTTTGAAACGCCCCCTGAAAATTTCAGGGTGGCGTTTCTTTACGTTAAAGCCAGTGTTTTCAAGAGGGTAGTACCATCAAGCAACTTTTCGCTAAAGGACCTTTTTTGGGTTACCGCTTGCTGTTTGCGGTAACCCTGAGTGCCCTTTTGATGCTTGCCGAACATCGCTTTTCAGAAGTGGCCTATGCGCGTTCCTGGATGTCTCTGGTAGTAACGCCTATTCAATGGGCGGCAGATGTTCCCGGCCGCACCTGGGGCTGGGCGGTTGATACTCTAGCCAACCGTAATCTGCTTCTTGAAGAAAACCGTGAACTCAAATCCCAGGCGTTGGTTTTGGCTGAACGCAGTCAGACTATGTCTGCCGTGGTGGCTGAAAATGTTCGCCTGCGCGAACTCTTGAATGCGGCCCAGCGCAGTGAATTGGACTTTATCACCGGCGAGCTGATCGGGGTTAATTATGACCCCTTCTCCCAGCAGGTGGTGATCAACCGGGGACGTCAGGATGGTGCCTACATTGGCATGCCCGTTGTTGATGCTTCAGGTGTTATGGGCCAGCTAATTTCGGTGAGCCCCTATACCAGTCGTTTGCTGCTGATTTCAGATACTAACCACGCCCTTCCGGTCCAGGTTAATCGCAATGGTTTGCGCTTTGTTGCCCAGGGCAGTGGTCGTGCCAACCTCTTGCGGTTGGATCATGTTCCTGAAACCGCCGATATTCGGGAGGGGGATCTCCTTGTTACTTCCGGGTTGGGTGATCGCTTTCCCTTTGGTTATCCGGTAGCCCGTATTGAGCGGGTGAGTCATCAGCGAGGTGAACCCTTTATGGATGTCGAGGCTCGTCCACTGGCTCAATTGGATAGGAGTCGTTACGTACTTCTGTTGTTCTACCAAGAACCCATGCCCGATGATGTGGATGCACCAAACAGGAGGTCACGTTAATGGCCAAGAAAACCTTTCATGGCTTTTGGTTGGTGCAGCTGACCTTTTTGGTCGCCCTTTATCTGCAGGCTTTGCCCATGCCGGATGCGGTTCTTTATTGGCGGCCTGAGTGGCTGGGCTTGGTATTGATTTACTGGTCACTAAGTTTGCCGCAGCGGGTGGGTATAGTGCATGGCTTCTTTTGGGGGCTGCTGTTGGATCTGATAGAGGGCACTCTGTTGGGTCATAATGCTTTGGTGATGGCACTTCTGGGCTTTCTGTGCAATCGTTTTTACCAGCGCATACGTATGTATTCCCTGCTTAAGCAATCGCTGCTGGTGTTTCTGTTGATTGGAATTAGCCAACTGGTTTTTCAATGGATTCAGGGTATTTTTGGTGCCATGTCCACGCTGGGTTTCCTGTTGCTGCCTGCATTGGTTTCCGGTTTGCTTTGGGCCTGGGTGTTTACCCTCTTGCAGGGACTCAAACGGCGCTTTGCCCTGAATTAAATAGGGTTTAAGGATAGTAAATGAGTGAAGAAATACTGATCAACCTTACTCCCATGGAAACCCGGGTGGCCCTGGTGGAAAATGGTGTTCTCCAAGAAGTCTACATTGAGCGTACTCGACGCAGAGGGATCGTTGGTAATATTTATAAGGGTAAGGTTGTTAGGGTCTTGCCTGGAATGCAGGCTGCTTTTATCGATATAGGTTTGGAAAGGGCTGCTTTTATTCATGTTGCTGAAGTCGCCCGTTCTCAGACAGAAGCTGAAATGCCCAATATCAGCCAACTCTTGCATGAAGGCCAGCTTCTAGTTGTGCAGGTAACCAAAGATCCGATAGGAACCAAGGGTGCCCGCTTGACCACTCATCTATCGATTCCTTCGCGTTACCTGGTTTACATGCCACAAACCCCGCATGTTGGTGTTTCCCAGCGTATTGAGCAGGAAGAAGAACGGGAACGTCTGAAAAACTTGGTTGGTCAGGGGATGTCCGATATTGCCGAAGCCGAAGAGGGTGGCTTTATTCTGCGCACCGCTGCTGAAGGCGTGGGTAGCGAGGAAATCTTGGCAGATATCCAGTTCTTGCATCGTGTCTGGCAGGCCGTGCAAAGGCGGATTAAGAGAGACCAGATCATCTGCTGTGTTTATGAAGACCTGCCCTTGTTCATGCGTTCGATGCGTGATTTTGTACGCCCCGAAATTGAAAAAATCAGAATTGATTCCAGAGAAAACTTTCAAAAGCTGCAAGAGTTTGTGCAAGAGTTTGTCCCTCAATTGGAAGCACGTTTGGAATACTATCCTGGTGAAAGGCCCATTTTTGACCTTTACAGTGTCGAGGATGAAATTCAAAAAGCCCTGACCCGTAAGGTGCAGCTAAAAAGTGGCGGTTATTTGGTTATCGACCAAACTGAAGCCATGACTACTATCGATGTTAATACCGGTGGGTTTGTCGGGCACCGCAACCTTGAAGAAACCATTTTCAAAACCAACCTGGAAGCGGCAGCAGCCATAGTGCGCCAATTGAGGTTGCGTAACCTGGGTGGCATTATCATTATTGATTTTATCGATATGGATGATGCTGAACATCAGCGTCAGGTGCTCAGATTGCTTGAAAAGAATTTGGAAAGGGACCATGCCAAAACCAAGCTGTCTGGGGTAACTGAGCTGGGCCTGGTGCAAATGACCCGCAAACGCACCAGGGAAAGTTTGGAGCAGATCATTTGTGAGCCTTGCCATCTGTGTCAGGGGCGCGGAACGCTGAAAACACCTGAATCCATTTGTTATGAAGTTCTGCGTGACTTGTTGCGTATGGATCGAGCCTATGGCGGTGATGCCTATTTGGTGATGGCCAGCCAAGAGGTTGTTGATCGTTTTCTGGATGAGGAGTCAGCTGCTGTAGCTGATTTGGAAGCTTTTATTGGCAAGACCATACGCTTTCAGGTTGAGACCCTTTATTCCCAAGAGCAATTTGATATTGTTCTTCAGTAATCATGGCCAGCAGCAACAGAAAGCAAACTACCTTGCGGTGGTTTATTTTACAACTCCCCCTCTGGGCACTGCTGATTCTGCTGGTCCTTCTGGCCCTTGCTGTTCTTCTGATTCGCAGTCTTCTCCCCCACTTGGACCAGGCTCGCCCAGATCTTGAAGCCTGGTTAAGCCAGCAACTTCCTTTTCAATATCAGAGTGAAGCCATTCAAGCCTCTCTTTATCGTCTCGACCCTCGTTTGGGTATCGAGGGCATCAGCCTGTCTCGCAAGGATCAGGTGTTTATGGAATTGGAATATCTGGAAGTTGAACTCGACAGCTGGTCTTCCTTGTTGGCCTGGGCTCCCAGAATGAAGGAAGTGCAGTTGAGTAACCTGCATATCTGGTTGGAAGAAACTCCTGAGGGTTGGAAGTTACCCGGTTGGCAAACAGCAGAGTCCGAACAAGCAACTGCGACAAGAGTGGCAGCAGGTGTACAGGCTGAAGAACTCTTGGAATGGTTGGAGTTGCTGCTGGTACAGGGTGAGCTGGACTTCTCTGAACTAACGCTGCATTTAAAGCCACTGGATGCTGAACCGCTAGAGCTTTATGCCCCTCACCTGAATTATCGACGCTGGTCGGAAGGTCGCCAACTGGATTTTCAACTGGGCCTGGAAGGACGAGAAGCGCGTTCACGTCTTTTAGTCACCCTGGAGGGTGAAACCTTTAACCTACAGGAATCCAGTCTTAGGGCCTGGTTGGCTTTTAATCAGGTTAATGCTGAAGACCTGCACTTTGTGTGGCCTGCTGACTGGAAAACCTGGTTGGGTGTTCCTGAAGGGGAGCTTTCACTGCAAGCCTGGATGCAGTTGGAGGAAGGCCAAACGCAACTGGACCTGTTCAGTGAGGGAGGGCAGTTTCTTCTTGGTGATGAAACCCTAAGCTTTAACAAGCTGGCAATGAGTCTGGCTGGGCGGGAAACAGTTTGGCAAGCAGCTTTACAACTGGATGCTTTGCAATGGGCGGGGCAGGCTGTTGATGATCTGCAGGCGCAACTCAAGTTTGATCAGGGGCGTTGGCAGTTTTTGGTTGACCACTTCGCCTTGGAGCCAGCAGCGGGCATCGCCAAACAAGTATTCAGTGAATCTGAACGTCTTCAGGGGTTGTTGACAGCCTTGCAGCCCAAGGGCGATGTTAAGCAGTTGAGCCTGACTTGGGCACCACAGGAGTCCTGGAAGCTAAGCGGGTATTTAGAAAACCTGGATGCAGGCGCCTGGGCTGCTGCTCCGTCCGTAAAGCAACTGGATGCTTGGCTGGAAATGTCCGCAACCGAAGGCCGGGTGGTTTTTGCGGATCAGGCTTTTGAACTTGGGTTCCCTTACTTTTATCGTGATCCCTTCGCTCTGGCTTGGGGCCAGGGGCAGGTGAGCTGGCTGCTGGACGAAGACTCGATTTGGGTTGAAGGTCAGCAGCTGGCAGCTGAATTGCCCTTGCCTGAAGCCTCGCATGAGGAGGCGCCAACCCGCGTAACCGGTGAGTTCAGCTTGCAGCTTCTGGAGGGTGATCAACGTTTTTACCTGAACTTGGGTTTACAACCTGCTCAGGTCGCAGCACATAGCCAGCTGGTGCCTGAGTACTTGCTTCCAGGGCCTGTCTACCTCTGGCTGCAAACTGCCTTGCAGGCAGGAAAGGTTGAACAGGGTGGTTTTATTTATTCCGGCTCCCTGCAGCCTGATCGTCCTTCGGGTTTTCAACTCCATCTTGATGTTGATGCTGCCAGCTTGGCTTTTGATAACCAGTGGCCAGAGTTGGAAGACTTAGCTGGATGGGTCCGGGTAGATAACGAAGGTGTTCGTGGTGAGGTGGATCAGGGTCGCTTTTTGAATGCACAGCTGCTGCCTAGCCGTTTTACTACTCAGGCGACTCCTCAGGGACAGGCGTTAAAGGTAGACAGTCAGTTTACTGCTGGGCTGGATGCTTTTACTGATTTGATTGGCCGTAGCCCTTTGCAAGAGTGGTTACCGGAAGCTTTGCAGGCTTGGCACTATCAGGGGCGAGCTCAAGGGCAGCTGGAGTTGTTTATCCCTTTCTATGAAGCGACAGAGGGTTTACAGGTACGCCTGGATTTGGATATTGACGAGGCCGAACTAGGCATAAGCCAGGCTGATTTATTGTTTAAGCAGCTGAAGGGTGACTTGCAGTTTGATTTGGCTGAAGGGTTAAGTGCTTCCAGCCTGCAAGGGCAGCTTTGGGACGAAGACTTTACTGCAAAGATCAGTGGCGGCACGAATTTACTGGAATTCAGTGGTCAGCAGGCCATGAGCTCGGTCTTGACCTGGTTGGACTGGCCCGCTTGGCCCTGGGCCGAGGGTAAGGTGAAGCTGGATGGTCGCTTGCCGCTGAACCCTCTGGGCGAACTGCAACTGGAATCAGATCTGCAGGGACTGGCTTTGGATCTTCCCGCACCCTTTCACAAAACAGCCGAACAGCGTCGTAAGCTCAGCCTGAATTTAGGCCTGGATGCTGCTGATTTACCCTTGGAAGTGACCCTTGAGGATCGGCTACAGGTGTTAGCCGAGCTTTCCAGGCCTGAGTTGGGTATTGGTGTGGCTTTGGCCTCAGAGCAGGTGAATGCCTACTTGCCAGAAGCGTCCGGAGTGCATGTCCAACTGGATTTAGAGGCTGCAGATCTGGATGCCTATTGGCAATGGTTCCAGGAATATCGACCTGATCCACCGCAAGTGCGAGGGTCGGCAGCCAGTGAAAGGCCAGCAGTTACCCTGGGCCGTGTTCTACCTTCTGGTCTGCGTGGGCTGGATTTGAAGGTTCAACAGAGCTATTGGCAGGATAATCAACTGGGCCCCTTATCGCTTGAGTTGGCTCATCAGCCTGAAGTAAGTCTTGATGCCCAGCTCAGCCACCCTTATTTGGTTGGTGGTCTTTCCTGGCAGCAGGGCCTTCCCCTGCAGTTGGATTTATTGCGTTTGCGCCTGGCTAAAACCAGTCAAGATCAACAACAAACAACTGCTGAGGTGGATGAGCCCAGGGTGCCAGGAAGCCGTCGTCTGGAAAGAATGGCTGTTCGTCGTGAAGATCCCTGGTCGCAAGTCAGCCTGGTCTCCTGGCCTGAAATTCACTGGACTTTGGCCAGCCTGGAGAGAGGTGAGCAGCACCTGGGTCGTTGGCAAGGGCGTTTGCTGCTGGAGCCGGAAAAAGCATCTCTGGCCGATGTAGAAGCTCGCTTGGGTGAAAGTCGCCTCGAAGGAAACCTGGTCTGGTTGCTGGCTCCTGAGATGAGCAGTGAGCTGGAATTTAAGCTGGCAGGTGGCAATATTGCTCCGGCCTTGGCGGCAACCCTGGCTGGACGCTCACCACTAATCAGTAATCAGCATCAGCTGGAAGCCCGTATTCAGTGGCCGGGCTCTCCTGCGGCCTGGGATCTACCCAGGCTGGAAGGTGAGCTGGCGATGAACTTTACCAACGGCTATTTTCCAGATACTGAAGGTCCGGCTTTGGGTGCCAGTCGTTTCTTCGGTTTGATGAATCTGGATAATTTGGTTCGCCGTCTGCGTTTGGATTTTACCGATGTAACGGCTGATGGGGTCAGTTTTGATCGCCTGCAGGCCGAATATCAGCTGGAAGAGGGCTATTTGCGAACTCTGGAACCCACGCAGATGCAAAGTTCAGCAACTCGGGTGAGCTTAACTGGGAAAATCGATTTGCTGGAGGAAACTTTGGATCAGCGTCTTAGAGTGACCTTGCCAGTGGGTCAAACGCTGCCTTTAGCTGCCCTGGTTTTGGGTGCTCCCCAGGTGGGGGTAGCAATTTGGGCGGGTCAAAAAGTGCTGGCGCTGTTTTTTGATACCCGCCGTGAAGCTGTTTACGATGTTCAAGGCCCGCTACTCGACCCTGAAGTCAAACTCAGGCATCTGCGTTAACGGTCACTCAGTGACTTCACAGACTTCTCTTAGATAACGGAACAGCTTGCGCGCCTGGGCGGGGGGCTTTTCCGCATCCCTTTCTTTACGCGCATTGCGAATCAATTGTCTGAGTTTCTGGATATCACAAGCTGGCCAGCGTTCTATAAACTCGGCAACTGCACTTTCATCCTGAATGAGCCGCTCACGCCAGAGCTCCAATTGTTGGAAATGCTGGGCATAGGCTTCAGAGCTGGCATCAAAGAGATCCACTGCCGCCTGTATGGCTTGATGGTCGGCTGAACGCATCAACTTACCTATTCTTTGTAGTTGCCGCCGCCGGGCTTCATGCGACTTGATACGCTGGTGTTCTTGTAAAGCCTGGAGTAATTCTTCATTAAGAGGAACACTTTGTAGCTGCTTTTTATTTAACTCCAGTAGCTTTTTACCCAGTTCTTGCAGTTGCAGCATCTGGCGTTTGATTTCACTTTTACTGGGTGGCAGTTCCTGTTCGGAAGCCTGGAGGTCGTCATTCTTCTTCATCAAATCGAGCCTGGATTAATTCATCAAGTGCACAGAGGGCGGCTTCGGCATCATCACCTTGAGCCCTAAGGAGGAGTTGGGTTCCACAGGGTGCAGCGAGCATTAGCAGCTGCATAATATTACGGGTATTGGCAATCTTGTCACCCAAACAGAGTTCAATCTGACAGTTATATTTTTGGCTGAGATGGACCAGCCGAGTCGCAGCCCGAGCGTGCAGGCCTTTTTTGTTGATCAGGGTGACGGTCTTTTCGGGCATGGATCAGGTGTTCGTTAGCTTGGATTGAAGTTCTCGGTGACGGGTTTGCACCTCTGGGTGCTGCTGACTAAAGTATTTGCCCAGTTGCTCGGCGAGGTAAACAGAACGGTGTTGTCCGCCTGTGCAGCCGATGCATACAGAAATATAGCTGCGATTACTTTCAATAAAGCGGGGTAGCCAGCGCTGGATAAAATTTTTGATGTCTTCAAACATTTCTTCCGGGCGGCTGCTTTGTTTAAAAAAGTCTGCAACTTCCGGGTCTAACCCCGTTAAGCCGCGCAGCCTGATATCCCAGAAGGGGTTGGGAAGGCAGCGGACATCGAAAACCAGGTCGGCATCCAGGGGCACGCCTTTTTTAAAGCCAAAAGATTGAAAGAGTAGCGTGGTTGGCTGGCTGGCTTCTTTGGCGACTTCCCGGGCAATGGTTGAGCGTAATTCATGCACGGACAACCGGGTGGTATCCAGGGTCAGCTGAGCCAGGTTGGCCAGAGGGTCTAGCAGTTCTTGTTCGCGGTCGATGGCTTCACTCAGGGAAAGCTCACCTTCACGGGTCAGCGGGTGACGTCTGCGCGTTGATGAAAAGCGTTCAAGCAGCGTCTTGGCATTGGCATTCAGGTAGACGACATTAACTTCCACGCCTTCAGCAGTCAGTTCCTGCATAATGGTCGGGAAGTGGTCCAGGTCACGCGACAGGTTGCGTGCATCAATGCTGACAGCAACCCGGCTGAGGTTGGATTGCACCCTGGCTTGTTCTGCCAGGGGAATCAAGAGCCCGGCGGGGAGGTTGTCAATGGCATAGTAGCCCAGGTCTTCCAGGGCATGAAGGGCGGCACTCTTGCCTGACCCTGAGCGTCCGCTGATGATGACCAGTTGCATGGGCGCCTCCTTGGTTGTCAGGCTAGGTGTATTCAATCAGCTGGGCGTTTTCTGGGTAGTCAGCAGTTGGTAAAGTTCTTCCGGCTGATCTGTTTTGCGCAGGGATTTACGGACGTCATCCTGAGCAAAGGTTTCAGCCAAGTTGGCCAGGGTTTGCAGATGAGCTTCGTTGGCTTCTTCAGGGACTAACAGCAAAAAGATAAGATCAACTGGCTGCCCGTCAATGGCGTCAAAGTCTATCTTGTCTCTGAGGCGAATAAAGGTACCTATTGCCTCCTTGCAGTGGCTGATACGGCAATGGGGGAGGGCAACGCCTTCCCCTATCCCTGTACTGCCCAGCTTTTCTCTGGCAATCAGTCTTGAAAAGACTTCTTCACTGTCCAGCGCAGGAATCTGCTGGGCAATGAATTTGCTGAAGTATTCCAAAACACGTTTTTTGCTGCCCCCGGGAACCCCGTAAAGGGTTCGCTCAAGGGTCAGGATTTCATTAATTTGCATGATGGCCGGGCAGTTGCGCTTTAATTAGTGGGTTGCACCCTGTTGGCGGGCCTGATTTTTTTCTTTGTGCTTGATCAGTTGGCGATCAAGTTTATCGATCAACTGGTCGATGGCGGAGTACATGTCTTCAGTTTCACCGCTGCCATGAATTTCACCACCAGATACTTTGAGAGTGGCTTCGGCAATTTGACGTAACTTGTCGACAGTTAGAGTCACCTGAACATTGGTGATTTGATCAAAATGACGCTCCAGCTTAGCAAACTTGGTTTCGACGTAGTCGCGCAGGGCGTCTGTTAGTTCTACGTGATGGCCAGTAATGTTCAGTTGCATAGTAGACTCCTTTTAATGAGTGTGCACTTTCATTGTAACGCTTTTTGTCTTAAAGCAAAGCCCTGAAATGCCTAGCATAGAAACATAATTCCCTTGACAAAATGAGCCTTTAGCGTAAGCGCTTTCTTTCGCTGGAAGGAGGGATGCCCATGGCTTCCCGATACTTGGCAACAGTACGCCTGGCGATCTGAATGCCGGCATCGGCCAAAAGGTCCGCCAGCTTGCTATCAGAGAGGGGTTTTTTGGGTGGCTCACTGGAAAGATGCTTCTTGATCATAGCGCGAATGGCGGTCGAAGAAGCTTCGCCTCCCTCGGCTGTGGAGACATGGCTGGAAAAGAAGTATTTCAGCTCAAAAATGCCTCTGGGCGTATGAATGTATTTTTGTGTAGTCGCCCGGGAAACGGTGGATTCATGCATCTCTATGGCGTTGGCGATATCAGCTAGAACCATTGGCTTCATGAATTCTTCGCCCTTTTCCAGAAAGTCCTGCTGAACTTCAACAATCTTACTGCCAACCTTGAGGAGGGTTTCACAGCGGCTTTGTAGGCTTTTGATCAACCACTGGGCTTCCTTGTAGTGATCTTTAAGATAACGGTTGGTTTCACTGCTATCTGCCCGGCGGATAAGTTCAGCGTATTGGGGCTGTACCCTGAGTTTGGGAAGAGTTTCGGGGTTGAGTTCAACCCGCCAGCCTTGTTTGGTGCGGGTGACCAGCAGATCAGGGATGACATAGCTGGAAGCTTCACTTTCAATACTACTGCCGGGCCTGGGGTTGAGTTGCTGGATCAGGGTGATGATGTTGTGGAGGTCGTCTTCATGGCGCAGTTTTAAGCGGCGCATCAAAAAGCGGTAATCTCTGGCGGCCAGGACTTCCAGGTATTGGTCAACCAGGCGTCGGGCACTGGCCAGCTGTGGAGTGCTTTCAGGAAGTTGTTCCAGTTGCAGGAGCAGGCACTCACGAAGATCTCTGGCACCCACGCCGGGGGGATCAAAACGCTGGATCAGTTTGAGGATAGCGATCACTTCCTCGCAGGTCAGGTCAGCAAAACGGTCATCCTGCTGTTGCAGGGAGTCGCAAATGACCTGAGGGTCTTCACTGAGATAGCCTTCGGCATTGATGCTGTCAATCAGGGTTTCCCCAATGATTCTATCTCTTTCATTGTGCAGGCTCAGGTTTAGCTGCCAGAGCAGGTGATCGATCAGGCTGTTGCTGGAAGTGTCACGCTCAAAGTAGTCGTGATTATCCTGATTACCTGCGGGAGGGCTATAGTCATGGCTGTAGATATCATCCCACCCAGTATCGACAGGCAGTTCTTCAGGCAGGCGCTGCTCTTCCCACTGATTCATTTCCGAGGTGGCTGCTTCCTGCTGGGCTTCGGCTTTGCTGGCTTCCCGGGTGGAGGTGTCGAAAGGGTCAGGTTCGGCTGCCAGAGGTGTCTGGTCAGTTTCTTCCAGTTCGAGCAAGGGGTTGGATTCCAGCGCCTGCTGAATTTCCTGTTGAAGGTCCAAAGTCGATAGTTGCAGCAAATAAATAGCCTGCTGCAGCTGGGGAGTAATAACGAGATTCTGGGATACATTCAGCCCAAGGCTGGGTTTCATCGACATACACTTGTAACCGCTTGTTTTACTGCCAGAAAATGTTGGCTAACAGTTTTATGTGTTTTTCATGCTGATACTTGTTTTTGGATCAGCAAATACTGTGCCATTAGATGTTAACCCTTTATATCTTAAATTGCTCGCCCAGGTAAACCCTTCTGACGTCCGGATTGGCCAGAATGGCTTCGGCATCGCCTTGGGCAATAATGCTACCTTCACTGACAATGTAGGCTCTCTCACAAATTTCCAGGGTTTCACGAACATTGTGGTCAGTGATCAGAACACCGATATTACGTGCCTGAAGCTGTCTGATAATACCCATGATTTCAGCAACTGAGATGGGGTCCACCCCGGCAAAGGGTTCATCAAGCAGAATAAAGTCAGGCTCATTGGCCAGGGCTCGGGCAATTTCAACGCGTCGTCTTTCGCCACCGGAAAGACTCATGCCTTTGTTGTTACGAATATGGGTGATGGAAAACTCTTCAAGCAGTTGGTTGAGAATTTCCTTGCGCCTTGTTTTGCTGAGTTCTTTACGCAGCTCAAGGATAGCTAGGATGTTTTCTTCCACGGTCAGCTTACGAAAAACTGAAGCTTCCTGGGGCAGGTAGCCCAAACCTGCATGAGCCCTGCCATGCATGGGGAGCTGGGTAATATCCTGCTGATCCAGAGTGATTTGACCGGCATCAGCCTTAACTAGGCCAACAATCATATAGAAGGAGGTGGTTTTGCCAGCTCCATTGGGACCCAGCAGGCCAACTATTTCTCCTTGTGAGACTTCCAGGGAGATATCCTTGACCACTTTGCGGCCCTTGTAGCTCTTTTGCAATTGGCGGGCAGCCAGGGTTTTAGCCATGATCAGTTTCCATTACTGCGTTTGGGGGTAAGAATGACCTCTATTCTTGACTCCCCGGTTTCAGCCTGCTCGGCTTCCAGATCCTGGGTGGTCAGGTTGTAGGTCAAGCGGTGGCCCCGAAAGCTGTCTTCACCCTGGACCAGTCTGGCTTGTCCGATGAGAATGATTTTGTCTTCAGCCGGATGATAATCAATACTTTCCGCCCAGGCTTCAACCTCTGGCTCATCGAGATTGGGTAGGTCTCTCATGTAGGCCAGCTCTCCACCTGCTTCTGCCAGGGCGCGGGTCAACTCACCATTAGTGCCCCGGTAGAGGGTCAGGGTTGCTGCTTCCAGGCGCAACTCACCTTGGGTGGCAACAACGTCACCGCTGTAGACGCCTTGCTGGCGCTGATTGTGCCATTCCATCCGCTGGGCATTAACCTGTACTGGCTTCTCTCTGTCTTCGGGCAGGGCGAAGGTAGCAGGGCTCATCAGGGTTATCAATAACAGGCCCGCCAGAATCCGGATAGGCTTTGCAAAAGACAATGAAGGCATCATGGTTGTTCCTGGGTATTGCGGCTAGTGAATTCAGTCAGATATTCACTACTGACCTGTTCGAGAATTTCAATTTGGCCGGTAGCCAGTTGAGCGAAGAGTCCCAGCCCCTGAGTGAGTCCACCCTGGCTGCTGAAGCTGACTGGGTCCGGGGTTCTGGCCGTTTCTGTTTGCGTGTCCAGCCATAAGCGCTGAGTGGCAAATTCGGGGGTATAGGCAGAATCTGGATTGATGGGCGTCAGGCGTACATTTTCTTGCAGGTAGATTTCGTTATCTTCACGAATTTCACCTTCAAGAGCACTGAGTATCCACAGTTGGCCATCTTCAGACCAGTGGTGAACTCTGGGCAGGTCCACCGTTGTTAGCTGGGTGTTCGGGTAGTGAGTGACCACCTTGCCTTCCAGGGTCTGATGATGCCTTCCCTGAGCGTTGTAGCGCTTTAGGGTGGCATCTTCCAGATAGTAGTCGGGTTCACCATGAACCTGGGGCAGCTGGGCCCGGGGAGGGCTCTGTGAAAAGTCCTGCAACCAAACAATCCAGCCTCCCAAAAGTGCCAAAGCAACCAGGCCGCCGATTTTACGGTGGCTGGGTTGATTGAGCAGGCGTTGCAAGGAGGCAGTGACGGCTTTCATTGCTGATTGAAAAGATAATGGTTGATACAGGCCTGCCAGGTGCCCTGAGCCTGCATGATCATGTCGGTTAGCTCCCGGACAGCCCCCTGGCCTCCAGGCCGGCGGGTTGTGTAGTCACTATGGTTTTGAATGTACTCAGGTGCATTGGCGACACTGGCACCAAATCCAGCACGACGGATGGCGGCCAGGTCAGGAAGATCATCACCACAGTAAGCGACTTGTTCCCAGCTATAGCCCAGTTTGTTGACCAGCTCAGTTAACGCTTTGAGTTTGTCTTCGCGCGCCTGCATGACCCAATTGATTTTCAACGCAGCCGCACGCTGGCTGACAATGGAAGAGTCCCGGCCGGTGATAATAGCTAATTCAACACCGCTGGCTTGCAGAAGCTTCAGGCCTTGACCATCTTGGGTGTTAAAGCTTTTGGTTTCACCACCATCAGCATGGAAGTAAAGGCTTCCATCCGTCAGAACTCCGTCAACATCCAGGGCCAGCAAGCGTAGGGGGCGAAGTTTGTCCAGCAGGGTATTGGATAAATCCATAATAGCGTTTACCAGTTAAATGACACCTGCTTTAAGCAGGTCATGCATGTTGAGGGCACCTACCACTTCACCTTGGGCATTGGTTACGGGCAGGGCATTGATTTGGTTTTCTTCCATTAAATGCACAGCTTCTGCAGCCAGGAGCTCCGGGGCGATGGTTTTGCCACCGGGTGTCATCACCTGAGTGACCTGCAGCTGATGGAAATCCATTTGCTGGTCCAGGGTACGGCGCAGATCGCCATCGGTATAGACTCCCAGTAATTTTTTCTGCTCATCCAAAATACAAGTGAAGCCCAAGCCTTTATGGGTCATTTCCAATAGCGCCTCGCGTAGACTGGCTGTATTAGTGACCCAGGGGATTTGGCTGTCCTTATGCATAATATCGCCTACCCGGAGTAGGAGTTTGCGGCCTAGGCTACCACCTGGATGCGAACGTGCAAAATCATCCGGACCAAAACCTCTGGCTTCCAACAAGGCTATGGCCAAGGCATCACCTAAAGCCAGAGCTGCCGTTGTACTGGAGGTGGGGGCCAGATTCAAGGGACAGGCTTCACGGCTGATGCTGGCATTGAGGTGAACACTGGCCTCACGGGCTAAAGTAGAGTTAGGTGCTCCAGTAATGCTGACTACTGGAATGCCCAGGCGAACCAATTGCGGGAGCAGGGAGGTTACTTCCTGAGTTTCACCGGAATTGGAAAGCGCCAGGACCAGGTCACTACGGGTTACCATGCCCAGATCACCATGACTGGCTTCTCCTGGGTGCATAAAGAAAGCCGGTGTGCCTGTGCTAGCGAGCGTGGCTGCTATCTTGTTGGCAATGTGACCTGACTTGCCCATGCCGGTGACAACAACGCGACCTGAGCACTTGAGAATCAGTTCACAGGCTTGGCTGAAACCAGTGTCCAGATGGCGGCTGATTTCCTCTAAAGCGGCAATTTCTAATTGCAGGGTGCGCTGGGCGCTGGCCAGATGATCGGTGACAGTCATAAGGTGGCTTGGAAACTCCACTTAAAATTCGAAAGGTCTAGGGTAAAGGCGGACTTGTGTTGGCGCCAGCTAGTCTTTAGATTATACCCTCTTTTAGCTTCCGTTCGTAGTTGGTACTCATGACCGAAAATCTTGCCGTAGTAGAAGATCTGCACTTTTCACGCGCGGCGACTCCTATATTTTCTGGAGTTAATCTGCGGGTCAGGCGTGGCCAGATCACGGCTGTGATGGGCCCCAGTGGCACAGGTAAAACCACTCTGCTTAAATTGCTGGGTGGTCAGTTGCAGCCTGCTTCCGGCAAGATCAGTGTTTTTGATCAGGAAGTGGCCCGCCTGGAACGCAGTGCCTTGTTTAAGTTACGCAGCCGTATGGGCATGTTGTTTCAGTCAGGGGCGCTTTTTACGGATATGAGTGTTTATGAAAATGTGGCCTTTCCTCTGCGAGTGCATACTGACTTACCGGAAACCATGGTCCGGGACCTGGTTCTGATCAAGCTGGAAGCCGTGGGCCTGCGTGGGGCAAGAGACTTGATGCCTGCCGAGCTTTCCGGGGGGATGACCAGGCGGGTAGCCTTGGCCAGAGCCATCGCTCTGGACCCTGAACTCTTGATGTATGATGAACCCTTTGTAGGCCAGGATCCCATCTCTATGGGCGTGCTGGTTCAGTTGATTAAACGTTTGAACCAGGTGCTGGGTTTGACGTCCATTATTGTTTCCCATGATATAGGTGAAACCCTGTCGATTGCAGATTATGCCTATATTCTTTCGGGCGGTCGGGTGATTGCCGAAGGTACACCAGCAGAACTGGAAGCCAGCAAGCAAGCAGAGGTGCGCCAGTTCGTTGGTGGCTTGCCCGATGGCCCTGTACCTTTTCACTACCCGGCAGCAGATTTTTCAGAAGATCTTTTTGGCATTGCTAAGGAAGCGGATCATGCTTGACTTGCTGGCAGGCTTGGGAAGGAAGCAGTTGGATATTCTGGCTGCCTTGGGGCGATCCGGGATTTTTATCTTCCAATCACTGGTGGGTTGGCCCAAGTCAACCGAAGCCCTGAGTTTATGGGTGCGACAGGTTTATTCTATCGGTGTTCTGTCGCTGATTATTATTGTAGTTTCCGGGCTCTTTATCGGGATGGTGCTGGCACTTCAGGGTTATACCATTCTGGTTGATTTTGGTGCTGAACAGGCTTTGGGTCAGATGGTTGCCTTAAGTTTGACTCGCGAGCTGGCTCCTGTTGTTGCCGCTCTGCTGTTTGCAGGTCGGGCAGGTTCAGCTCTGACCGCTGAAATTGGCTTGATGAAAGCCACTGAACAGCTTTCCAGTATGGAAATGATCGGTGTTGATCCGCTCAAGCGGATTGTTGCTCCAAGATTGTTGGCCGGTTTTTTTGCGTTGCCTTTGCTAACCCTGGTTTTTGCCATGGTTGGTGTTGGTGGTGGCTGGTTAGTGGGTGTTGACTGGCTGGGTGTTGATGGTGGCGCTTTTTGGAGCAACATGCAGTCTGCGGTTGGTTTTCAGCAGGATGTCATTAACGGGGTTATTAAGAGTCTGGTGTTTGCTCTGGCAGTAACCTGGATAGCGGTTTTTCAGGGCTATGATCTGGTGCCGACTTCCGAAGGTATCAGCAGGGCAACCACAAAAACGGTTGTTTACTCATCACTGGTCATCTTGGGTCTGGACTTTATCCTGACTGCCTTGATGTTCAGCAATATTTGAAGGGAGTAGATGGATGCCTAAGCAGCGCTGGGTCGAGATTTCTGTAGGCGGTTTTATGCTACTGGGGATTCTGGCTCTGGTTTTTATGGCTTTGAAAGTGAGCGGTTTGACTATGAATGCCGATCGAAACAGCTTTCAGGTTGAAGCCTATTTTGGTGATATTGGTGGCTTAAAGCCAAGATCCAAGGTCACACTAGCCGGAGTAACCGTGGGTCGGGTTGCCGCTATCGAGCTGGATGAAGAATGGTTTGAAGCCAGGGTTGTTCTGGAAATGAATTCCAGTCTCCAGGGTAAACTCAGCAAGGATACGGCTGCCGCCATCCAAACAGCCGGCCTCTTGGGTGATAACTATATCAGCCTGACTCCAGGAATCGAAGACGAGATGCTGGGCCCTGGAGACACGCTGCGGGATACCCAGTCGGCACTTATTTTGGAACAGCTGATCAATCAGTTTATTACCAACTCCTCGAGGGATTAACTATGTTTAAACCCGCGTACTTGTTACTGCTGCTTTGCTTTTTGGTCGTGCCTGCGCAGGCGGGAACTTCAGCTTCCCATCAGGTGGTTGAAGCCGGTATCGAAGCTTTAACCAAAGCTTTTGAAGAAAATCGCGGCAGTTTTGAAGAAGACCCGGACATTCTTTACAAAGCTCTCTCGGACGCAATGGAGCCCTATGTGGATTTTCGCTACATCAGCGCCCGGGTTATGGGCGGGCGTTATTTTCGGGCGGCCTCACCTGAACAGCGCTCACGTTTTGCCCGGGTTTTTCAGAAAACGCTGGTTAGGACCTTTGGTCAGGGCTTGATGAATTTTGATTACCGCGAATTTGATTTGCAGTTTCGGGAAACAGCCAGTCGTCATGAAGACCAGGATAATGTGGAGTTGGAAGTCGTCGCTCAAGACGGGCAGCGTTATCCGGTTGTCTTTACACTTCGCAAGAGTAACGACGAGTGGAAGGTGATCAACCTGATCGTCAATGGCGTCAACCTGGGTTTGACCTTCAATAGCCAGTTTGACCGGGCCATGCGTGAGCATCGCAGAGACTTTGATCGTGTTATTGACCAGTGGTCACCGGATGCAGCTCTGGAAGAAATTCAGGAAGAAGCCGAATCATGAAGGCTTCACCTGAGCTCTTGAACCCTGAGCCTGGGAAATGGGTTCTACAGGGCCAAGTGGGCTTTGAAAACGCTGAGTCCCTGGCCGCAGCTTTGGATATCGAAGGTGTGCAAAGCTGCAGTATCGACCTTCAAGAAGCAAACGGGGGCGTGGCCCTCTTGTTGGTTTTGCTCTCCTGGTGCCGCCAGGCCAGAGCGGCCCAGCGGCCTTTGCGCTTTTTAAACGCCAGTGACTCTCTGCTGCGTCTGGTTGTTCTTAGTGACCTGGAATCCCTGCTACCCTTCGAACAGAATGGTAAGCCAGCTGAATTCAAGGTGTCCCTGGACACCTGATTTCGGTTATCATGCCAGCCAATTTTTAGAATCCGCATCCCCAGAGGATGCTTACTTCATGAGGAAAGTCCATGCAAGCAAATGAACTGAAAGCGCTTCTGGAAAGCCGTTTGCCCCAGTGTGAATTTATTGTCCAGGGTGATGATGGCCAGCATTTCCAGGTCATTGCCATTAGCGACGCCTTTACTGAACTCAAAACACCGGTTAAAAAACAGCAGTTGGTCATGAGCCAGCTGAGTGAAGAAATTGCCAGCAATCAGGTTCATGCTGTTGCACTGAAAACCTATACGCCTGATGAATGGGCGAAGGTCAAAGACTTGCAAGTAGGGTAAGGCCAAAACGCATGGATAAATTGATTATTCAAGGGGGCATTCCTCTTGATGGAGAAGTGTGGATTTCTGGTGCCAAAAATTCCGCGCTTCCCATACTGGCCGCTAGTTTGTTGGTTAAAGGGCCGGTATCCATCGGCAATCTGCCACACCTGCACGACATTACCACCATGATTGAACTCCTGGGTGGTATGGGCGTGCGCGCAGTCATTGACGAAAAAATGTCTTTGGAACTGGATGCGGGTCATCTGAAGAACTGCGTTGCCCCCTATGATCTGGTGAAAACCATGCGGGCATCCATTTTGGTACTGGGCCCCTTGATGGCCTGTTATGGCAAGGCTGAGGTTTCCCTGCCCGGAGGCTGTGCAATAGGTAGCCGCCCCGTCAACCTGCACATCAATGGCCTGCGTCAGATGGGTGCTGAAATTCGGGTTGAAGAGGGCTATATCCGTGGCAAGGTTGAAGGTCGCCTTAAAGGTGCCCGCATCGTTTTTGATACGGTGACGGTGACAGGTACTGAAAATCTAATGATGGCAGCGACCCTGGCCGAAGGCAAAACCCTGCTGGAAAATGCTGCCCGTGAACCTGAAGTGGTTGATCTGGCTGAGTTTCTTAATGCCATGGGAGCCAAGATCAGCGGTCATGGTACAGATACTATTACCATTGAGGGGGTCGAGAGCCTCAAGGGTTGCCATTATGATGTCATTTCAGACCGGATAGAAGCAGGTACTTTTTTGGTCGCTGCTGCTGCTGCCCGAGGCCGGGTCCGAGTCAAACGCACGCGCCCGGATATTCTTGATGCAGTACTTGCCAAGCTTGAAGAGGCCGGTGCTAGCATCTCCTCAGGGCCTGACTGGATAGAACTGGATATGCAGGGGCGACAGCCCAAAGCGGTGAGCATCAAGACCTCACCCTATCCAGGCTTCCCAACCGATATGCAGGCTCAATTTATGGCCATGAATGCGGTTGCAGAGGGGACAGGAACGGTCATAGAAACCATTTTTGAAAACCGTTTTATGCATGTTCAGGAAATGCATCGCATGGGTGCAGATATCCAGGTTGAAGGTAATACCGCGATTATTAAAGGAGTGGAGGGCTTAACGGCTGCTCCTGTCATGGCCACTGACTTAAGAGCCTCGGCCAGTTTGGTGATAGCGGCCCTGGTTGCGGAAGGCGAGACCCTGGTTGATCGTATTTACCATATCGACCGTGGCTATGAATGTATTGAAGAAAAACTCATGCTTCTTGGCGCCAAAATAAGACGGGTCGCCGACTGAACAAAAAACAGAGATTCAAGATGCCGCAAAGTTTAACTCTGGCTCTTTCCAAAGGGCGCATACTGGACGATACCCTGCCACTGCTTGCTGCTGCAGGAATTGAGCCTGCTGAAGACATCAAGAAAAGCCGCAAACTGGTTTTTGATACCAATTTGCCGGGTGTTCGTTTGCTGGTGATTCGTGCAACGGATGTACCCACCTATGTGGAGCTGGGTGCTGCTGACCTGGGTGTTTCCGGCAAGGATGTGCTGATGGAGCATGGTGAGGCAGGTATGTATGAACCCCTGGACCTGCAAATTGCCGGTTGCCGGCTAATGACTGCCCGAATTAAGGGTGCAGCTGTTCCTGAAGGACGGCGTCGTGTGGCCACCAAGTTTGTGGGGATTGCCAAGCAATGGTATGCCGAACAGGGTATCCAGGTGGATTTGATCAAGCTTTATGGGGGTATGGAGCTGGCACCCATTATGGGGCTTGCCGATGAAATTGTTGATATTGTGGATACCGGCAATACCCTGAGGGCCAATGGTCTTGAGCCCTGCGAACACATCGCCGATATTTCTTCTCGTTTGGTGGTGAATCAAGCTTCGATGAAAATGAAATACCGCCAAATACAGCCACTGCTGCAACGTCTTGAAAAAGCTGTTGCCGATGTCAATCAGAGAGTTGAATCATGAGTGAAGCCCTGGTCATTCGTAAATTAAAAGCTGGTGCCCCTGAATTTGATCGTCAGTTGGAAGAACTCTTGTCCTGGGAAGGTGTTTCCAGCAAAGAGGTACAGAATTCCGTAGACGAAATTATTCATCAGGTCCGGCAAGAGGGTGATCAGGCCCTGCTGGCCTTGACCCAAAAATTTGATCGTCACCCTGCAGAGTCCTTTGCTGAGTTGGAAATTTCACAGGACCAGCTTCGCGAAGCCTTTGAGAGCCTTGCTCCTGCCCGGCGTGATGCCCTGAAAGCAGCCGCTGAACGTATTACCCGTTACCATGAAAAGCAGCAGCAAGAATCCTGGCAATATCGTGAAGCGGATGGGACTCTGTTGGGGCAGCAAATCATGCCTTTGGACCGCGTCGGTGTGTATGTGCCCGGCGGTAAAGCGGCCTACCCTTCATCAGTATTGATGAATGTTCTGCCTGCAAAGGTGGCTGGGGTTAAAGAAATCATTATGGTCGCGCCTGCTCCCGAGGGTGAACTCAATCCCCTGGTCTTGGGTGCCGCTTGGCTTGCAGGGGCAACGCGTATGTTTGCTTTGGGTGGAGCCCAGGCCGTGGCTGCTTTGGCTTATGGAACCGAAAGCGTTCCTGCGGTTGATAAGATTGTTGGGCCCGGCAATATTTTTGTGGCGACCGCCAAGCGAGCGGTTTTTGGCAAGGTGGGTATCGATATGATTGCCGGTCCATCAGAAATTCTGGTGGTCTGCGATGGTCAAACCAACCCCGATTGGATTGCCATGGATCTCTTTTCTCAGGCTGAACATGATGAGGATGCCCAGTCGATTTTTGTCACCTGGGATCCTGCGTACCTGGAGCAGGTAGAGGCCAGTATTCAACGACTCTTACCTACCATGGAAAGAGCCGAAATCATTCGCACTTCGCTACAGGAGAGAGGCGCTCTGATTACTGTGGCTTCTGAGCAGGAAGCTCTGGAGATGATCAATCGGATAGCTCCTGAGCATTTGGAGCTTTCAGTTGAAGATCCGCAAAAATGGTTGCCCGAAATACGCCATGCTGGAGCCATTTTTATGGGTCGCTATACGGCTGAGGCGGTGGGTGATTACTGTGCTGGCCCTAACCATGTGCTGCCGACTTCAGGAACGGCTCGTTTTTCATCGCCCTTGGGTGTCTATGATTTTCAGAAGCGCTCATCCTTAATCTTCTGTTCACCTGAAGGAGCGAGTGAACTAGGCAAGATCGCAGGAGAGCTTGCTGATGGTGAGTCCTTGACGGCCCACGCCCGTTCTGCCCGCTATCGGGTCAAAGACTAGCGACGATTTTCCTGAGAAGGGCGTTGGCGAACCCGTGCACGAACTTCCCGGGTTTCGCCATCGCGTAGAATACCCAGTCTGGCTGTGCTGTCGGGACGCAAGCGGGCAATATAATTAATGGTATCCCGAGCAGTGGTGACCGGCTGGCCATTGATTTCCAGCAGCAAGTCCCCTGGCTGCAGGCCCGCTTGATGGGCAGGCCCATTGCGTTGCAGTCCAGCAACCAGAAGACCCTGAACCGTTTCCAGGTTTAAAGAGCTGGCCAATCCGGGAGTTAACTCCTGGACTTCTACGCCCAGCCAGCCGCGAATCACAAACCCTTCATTGATTAAATCTAACATGATTTCTCTGGCCAGATTCGATGGAATGGCAAAGCCTATACCCTGAGATCCGCCTGAGCGACTGAAAATGGCAGTGTTGATACCCAGCAGCTGTCCATAGGGGTTGATCAGAGCGCCGCCTGAGTTCCCTGGGTTGATAGCCGCATCCGTTTGAATAAAATCTTCGTAGGTGTTGATGCCCAGGCTACTGCGTCCCAAAGCACTGACAATGCCCTGGGTGACGGTTTGCCCCACACCAAAGGGGTTGCCTATTGCCAGGACGACATCACCCACTTCAAGCGTATCTGAAGAGGCCAAACTGATGGCCGGTAGATTATCCAGTTCGATTTTTAGGACGGCCAGGTCAGATTCAGCATCGCTGCCAATGATGCGCGCAAAGGTTTCACGTCCATCACGCAAGGCGACGCGGATTTCATCGGCATCCTGGACCACATGGTGATTAGTGAGCAGATAGCCTTCGCTACTGACCAGGACTCCCGAGCCCAAGCTGGATTGCATACGTTGTTGGCGCGGTAGGGTGTCATCACCAAAAAAATGTCTGAAAAAGGGGTCGTTCAGAAAAGGGTTCAACTGCTGTTGAATGACCTTGGTGGTATAGATGTTAACAACCGAGGGTGCTGCTTGACGGACCGCCTGGGCATAGGAAACCGGCCCTTGCTGACGCGGGATAAGCAAGGGTTCACTCGCCATAACTTCAGCCTGAACCTGGCTGCTACTTTGGGACTCACCTCCCTGACCGGCTAGTTCGGGAAAGACTTGGAGTAAGAGGAGTCCCAATAACAAGCCGGTTAGTAGTGGCCAAATGAGTGAGGGCTTCAGAAAACGCATCTGGGGTGGATCTCCGCCAAAAAAACCCAATAAGATTACTACAAATTTGTTCGCTTCGCTTGTATCTTGGGAAGAGTTATCAAATAACATCAATTGAGGATCAGTATGAGTGTTAAGTTAACCAGCCTGGTTGAGCGCCTTAATCAACTTTTAGAACCGACCAACTTTAAAGACTACTCACCCAATGGTTTGCAGGTTGAAGGGTGTTCTGAGGTTCGACGCCTGGTGACCGGAGTAACTGCTAGCCAAGCCCTGATTGATCAAGCTATCCAACGAAAAGCTGATGCTCTACTGGTTCATCATGGCTATTTCTGGAAAGGTGAGCCCGAGCCTTTGACGGGTATGAAAGGTCGCAGAATCAAAAGCTTGATGCAGGAAGGAATCAGTCTGCTTGCCTATCATCTGCCGTTGGATGCCCACCCCGAAGTGGGAAACAACACGCAATTGGCAAGGCTTCTGGGAATTGAAATCAAAGGCTTGATGGACTCGCCAAGCTGGCCTTTGGGTCAGCACGGTGAATTACCATCCGCTGTTTCCAGTGACGAGTTTAAAAAGTTGCTGGAACTTAAACTAAAGCGTAAACCTTTGCATATTGCTGGACACAGCAGGCCGCTGCGTACTTTTGCTTGGTGTACTGGCTCTGCTGAAGGCGGTATTTTTCGGGCAGCTGAACTGGGTGTTGATGCCTATATTAGCGGTGAAATTAGTGAAAAAACCGTTCATGAAGCGCGAGAGCTGGGGATTGATTATTTTGCTGCAGGTCACCATGCCACTGAGCGCTATGGTGTTAAAGCTTTGGGTGAGTGGGTTGCAGGTCAGACTTCGATAGAAGTGGAGTTTATTGATATTGATAACCCGGTATAAGGCCGGGTTATCGCTAATGAAGATTAGTTGCGCGGTGGCTCAAAGACTTCTGGTTTCAGTCCATAGTCTTCAGAAAGAGTGCCTCGACTCGTTCCAGCAGCATAATCACGTGGGGGTTCTACAGGCTTTTTCACTGGATCAGTCGGTGCATCCAGTTCCTCATTATCAGCTTCGCTTTCTGCTTGATTGGTTAAGCGCTTGATCACGCTTTCATCATCACAAAGGTGCTTGGCATCTTTGCGAACCTGATCTTGCATATCATCCAACTGCTTGCTGAGTGAAGCTAAGCCATCAGCGGTGCGGGAGAAGTGATCGTTCAGCCCCTCTCTTAGCTGGTTGACTTCCAGTTCCCGTTCGGTCAACTGGTGGCGGATTTTGATGCTATGCGCCACGTTGGCATTCATCAGGTGGTAAGCTAGCGCCCCCAAACCTGCACCAAGAATAAAAGCAGTAATAACAAAAACCCACTGGGTATCAGCGATATTCACAGGTCGCTCCTCAATAACGGCAAGGTGGTTACCTTGTTCTTTAGGGGCATTATATCGGTCTGCCCGGTCATCTGGTCAAGGCTTGCAGGCCTACAACTTAAGCAGGGTAGCCAGAGGTGGGGTTGGGAGATGGAGTAGGCCTAGCGTATAATCGCCGGATTTTTAGTTGGCAAGCAAAAGGTAAAAGTCCTATGACGCCGATGGAGCGCTATCAGGAAGACCTGAAACGGGATGATTTTAAGTCAGACCCGGCTCAGAAAATGGCTGTTGAACACCTACAGAGATTGCATGATGAGCTGATTGCACACAAGCCTGCGGCTGGTGGCTTTTTGTCGCGGCTAACCGGCAAGAAAAGCAAGCAGCCAGTGCGCGGCTTATATTTCTGGGGTGGCGTGGGTCGCGGCAAGACCTACTTGGTGGATACCTTCTTTGATACTCTGCCCTTCCAGGAAAAGCTGCGTACCCATTTTCACCGCTTTATGCAGCGGGTGCATGCTGAATTGAAAAAGCATGATGGCCAATCTGATCCCCTAAAGCTGGTTGCCAAGCAACTGGCAAGTGAGTTTCGGGTGCTCTGCCTGGATGAGTTTTTCGTCAAGGATATTACCGATGCGATGATCCTCGGTAACCTGATGGATGCCTTGTTCAGTGAAGGAGTCACGCTGGTGACGACGTCTAATATTGAGCCGGACGGACTCTATAAAGATGGCTTGCAGCGTGCTCGTTTTTTACCGGCAATCGATTTACTAAAAAAGTACACCCTGGTTGTCAATGTGGACAGTGGGGTGGACTACCGGCTTCGAGCTTTGAGTCAGGCCGAAATCTATCACTGGCCTCTGGATGCTGAAGCCGACCTGAGCCTTAACCGGAGCTTTGAAAGCGTGGTGATGGTTGAGGGCGAGAGAGACCTCAGTATCGATATTAATGGCCGTCCCATTAAAGCCAAACGTTGTCATGATCATGTCGCCTGGTTTGATTTTCATGAGCTGTGTGATGGGCCGCGTAGCCAGTACGACTACATTGAACTATCAAAAATTTTTCATACCGTGCTGCTTTCCAATGTGCCTCAGCTGGGCCGTGAAAAAGATGACCAAACCCGCCGTTTTATCAATCTGATTGATGAATTCTACGATCGCAACGTCAAGGTGATCATTTCTGCAGAAGTCGCCATTGATGAGATTTATACGGGTGGCAATCTTGCTTTTGAAATTGACCGTACCAAAAGTCGCTTGCTGGAAATGCAGTCCCACGAATATTTAGGGCGCGAGCACAAACCTTAACTTGTCATCAGGGTTGGTGGTGGGTTAGAATCCGCGCTCCTGAATTTCAGATGAGATTCAGGCAAGCCGTTGTCGTGGCCCTGGTGTCAGGCAACCCAATAAAAATAGGTAAAGATCAGTGCGATCTGGCACAAGTTCAGCTTGTATCCAAGTCGAGATGATCCTACTGAGGCAGTAGTAATGAAAACATTTTCAGCAAAACCGGAAAGCGTTAAGCGCGACTGGTATGTGGTTGATGCCACAGATAAAACCCTCGGTCGCCTGGCGACTGAAATCGCGCGTCGTCTGCGTGGTAAGCACAAGCCCGAATACACGCCTCACGTTGATACTGGTGACTACCTGGTTATCATCAATGCTGAGAAAGTCAAAGTGACTGGTAAAAAAGCTAAAGACAAGCTTTACTATCGTCACTCAGGTTTCCCTGGTGGCATCAAGCAGATGTCCTTTGAGAAACTTATTGACCATGCGCCTGAGCGTGTTCTTCAGGGTGCGGTCAAGGGCATGCTGCCCAAGGGCCCTCTGGGTCGCGCCATGCTGGCAAAACTCAAGGTCTATGCCGGAGCGGAGCATCCTCATGCCGCCCAGCAACCGCAAACTCTGAACATCTAACGGAAGGGTCGTCATGTCTGCTACTCAAAATTACGGCACCGGCCGTCGCAAAACTTCAACTGCTCGTGTTTTTATGAAGCCCGGCAGTGGTAAGATTTCAATTAATGGCTCCAGTCTGCAAGACTACTTTGGTCGCGAAACTTCACGCATGGTTGTGATGCAGCCGCTTGAGCTGACTAACAGTGTTGAGAAGTTTGATCTTCACATTACCGTTGCTGGTGGTGGTGCGAGTGGTCAAGCTGGGGCAATTCGCCACGGTATTACCCGTGCGCTGATGGATTACGATGAAAGCCTGCGTGGTGAATTGCGTGCGGCGGGTTATGTAACCCGTGATGCGCGTATGGTCGAGCGTAAGAAAGTGGGTCTGCGCAAAGCGCGTAAGCGTCCACAGTACTCCAAGCGTTAATCGACGGGCTGGCTTCTGGCCTCCCAAAAACGCCTGGCCACTGTTGGTTAGGCGTTTTTTTTTGCTGCGACAATAAGCCCTACCACTAATTCACTAGCAAGGATAAGCAGGGCTTTCTTGTTTTGGACGGCGCTTTTTTTTAATATTACATCTATTTAGAAAAGATTCGGGATACACTTGCGTTGCCTGAATAAACTATTTGTAGATGGGGAGAACCTTCAATGAGTAATGATGGCGTGAACAAGGGGCGGCGACGCTTCCTCGTTGGTGCGACATCCGTCGTAGGGGCGGTGGGCGCAGTCGGGGTGGCGGTACCTTTCGTTGCCTCCTGGAATCCCAGTGCCAGGGCGCGTGCTGCAGGTGCACCGGCCAGGGCTGATATTTCCAGGCTGGAGCCCGGACAACAGATGACCGTCGAATGGCGCGGTCGTCCTGTCTGGATCGTACACCGTACTGAAGAAATGCTGGCGAGCCTTGAGCAGCTAGAAGATAGGATTCGTGATCCTCAGTCTGATAGTCATAGTAGCGACATGCAGCCTGATTATGCGCGTAACCCACACCGCTCACGTAAGCGTGAGTTTTTGGTGGTGATTGGTATCTGTACCCACCTGGGGTGCTCTCCTACTTATCGCCCTGATGTGGCACCGAATGATCTGGGCTCTAATTGGCTGGGTGGTTTCTTCTGCCCTTGTCACGGTTCGCGCTTCGATCTTGCTGGCCGCGTTTATCGGAACCAGCCGGCACCCCGTAATCTTGAGGTGCCTCCCTATATGTTTGAGGACGACTACACCATCATTGTCGGTGTCGATGAGGAGAACGCCTAATGGGTAACCCGAATCGCGCTAAGGCTGAAAAAGGATTAATGCGGTGGATCGATGACCGCTTTCCCGCAACTCAGATGTGGGAAGATCACCTCAGCAAATACTATGCGCCTAAAAACTTTAACTTTTGGTATTTCTTTGGCTCGCTAGCCCTGTTGGTTCTGGTTAACCAGATCATTACCGGCATTTGGTTAACCATGAGTTACAACCCCTCTGCCGAGGGTGCCTTTGCTTCCATGGAATACATCATGCGTGATGTTGAATATGGTTGGCTGCTTCGTTATATGCATACCACTGGCGCTTCTGCGTTCTTCGTGGTTATCTATCTGCACATGCTGCGCGGCATGATGTACGGCTCCTACCAAAAACCACGTGAACTCATCTGGATTTTCGGTATGTGTCTGTATCTGGCCCTTATGGCTGAAGCCTTTATGGGTTACATGCTGCCTTGGGGACAAATGTCCTACTGGGGTGCCCAGGTTATCATTTCCCTGTTTGCTGCGATTCCGCTGATTGGTCCTGACCTGGCTCAGTGGGTACGTGGTGATTATCTGATTTCGGGTATTACTCTAAACCGTTTCTTTGCTTTGCACGTGGTTGCTCTGCCCATCGTTATTTTGGGTCTGGTCGTTCTGCACATTATTGCTCTGCATGAAGTGGGTTCTAACAACCCGGATGGTGTTGAAATAAAAGACAATCTGGATGAAAACGGCGTACCTAAAGATGGTATTCCTTTCCACCCTTACTACACCGTTAAAGACTTGGTGGGTGTGGCTGTCTTCCTATTTGTGTTTGCCATCGTGGTTTTCTATTTCCCAGAAATGGGTGGTTTCTTCATAGAACATCCGAACTTTATTCCGGCTGATCCACTGACAACACCGGATCACATTGCCCCTGTTTGGTACTTCACGCCCTTCTATGCCATCCTGCGCGCGATAACCTTCTCGCTCTTTGGTCTGGAAGCTGAATTCCTTGGTGTGGTCTTTATGGGTGCAGCGATCGCTATTCTTTTTGTACTGCCTTGGCTGGATCGTAGCCCTGTGCGCTCTATCCGCTACAAAGGCTGGATGAGTAAGCTTGCCTTGATACTCTTCTGCATCAGTTTTGTCGTGCTGGGTGTTTTGGGTGCTCTGCCTTCAACACCAATTCGGACAGTTGTTGCTCAGATTTGTACAGCGATCTACTTCTTGTACTTCATTCTGATGCCTTTCTACACCAGGATTGAGAAATGCAAAACTCCTCCAGAAAGGGTGACCGGCTAATGAAAAAACTATTACTGGCAATGATTATTGCGCTGGTGCCGGGCCTGGTTATGGCGGCACCTTCCGGTAAACTGGATTCCATGAAACCGGATCTCTATGATTTTGAATCCCTGCACAATGGGGCACGTCTTTTCGTGAACTATTGCATGGGTTGTCATACTGCTGAGCACCAGCGTTTTTCAAGGACTGCTGAAGATCTGGGTATTCCTCAGGATGTCATTGAGGAGAATCTGATTTTGAGTCCTCAGCTGGCTTACAATGATCACATGTTAAATGGTTTGACTCGTGAAGACGGTGCAGCCATGTTTGGTACGGCGCCTCCTGATCTGAGCTTGATTACCCGCTCACACGGTGCTGATTACATCTACAGCCTGCTGCGTGGTTACTATGTTGAGGAAGGCCGTCCTTTCGGTGTTAACAATACTGTTTTCGCCGATATCGGTATGCCTCATCCGCTGGTCCACCTCCAGGGTGAATATGAACTGATTTGTGATCCCAATGAAGTGGAAGTTAAAACCACTGATCCACTAAAGGGAACGGTGGCTGATCCACGTGACTGCTTTAGTGAAGTACGTGCAGGTAGCCTGTCTCCTGCTGAGTATGATCAGGCGGTTTATGATCTGACCAACTTCATGGTTTACGTCGCTGAGCCCAGCAAATACCAAAGTGACCGTCTGGGTCCCAAGGTGCTGGTGTTCATTTTTGTATTCTTCATTTTTGCTTACTTGCTGAAGAAAGAATACTGGCGTGACATTAAACACTGATTCTTTTGGGCAGCTCCTAGGGTTGCCTGCTCAGTGAACTTGGCAGAAAGCGTGCGGATGACCGTGCGCTTTTTGCTATTTCTGGTCCCAAGACGTTATAGTTATGGGCTACTTGTAGAGTGAGGAATTATCAATGGGCGTTGTCACCAAACGTTCTTCCATGACTTACTTTTCAGATGGAAGTGATCACTACAGCCATCGTGTACGTATAGTTTTGGCAGAGAAGGGCGTAACTGTTGATTTGCTGGACATCAACCCCAATAACAAACCAGAGGAGTTGGCTGATCTTAATCCTTACAATAGTTTGCCAACACTACTGGACAGGGATTTGGTGCTTTATGAATCCAAGGTCATGATGGAGTATTTGGATGAGCGTTTTCCTCATCCGCCCCTCTTGCCAGTCTACCCAGTTGCGCGCGCACAAAGCCGCCTTTGGCTGCATCGCATAGAGCGTGAATGGAGTCCGCTGGTTGATACTCTGGTTTCTGAAGAAGGAAAGAAAGCGGATAAAGCCCGAAAGGAATTGCGTGAGAGCATCATTGGGGTTGCCCCTATTTTCACTGACCGTCCATTTTTTATGAGTGATGAGTTCAGCTTGGTCGACTGCTGTGTACTGCCTATCTTGTGGCGTCTGCCGCACTTTGGTATTGAGTTGCCTGAAAAGCAGATTAAGCCCTTGATTGACTACATGGAAAGATCTTTTGACCGTGAAGGTTTTCTGGAAAGTCTTTCTGAAGCTGAAAAAGAAATGCGCTGAATTTAGAAGGTAAAATCTATGACAAGCTCTAGCCGTCCTTATTTGCTTCGTGGCCTCTATGAGTGGTTGTTGGACAACCATCTGACGCCGCATGTAATCATTGCGGCTGACTTGCCCGGTGTTGAGGTGCCGCGAGAACAGGTTCAGGAAGGTCAATTAGTATTGAATATTTCTGATACCGCAACTCGTGGCCTGGAAATTAGTAACGAGGCGCTGACTTTTAGTGCACGCTTTGGGGGTGTTCCCCGGCAGCTCTACATTCCTATGGAGGCTGTGGTTGCTATCTACGCTAGAGAGAATGGCGCTGGAATGGTCTTTGGTCAGGAGCCGGGAGTGGAGGAAGCCCTGGAGGAAGAGGAGGCTTCTAGTGAAAGCCCCTCTGCAGCCAGTGAGGAGGCCCCAGCTTCTGCTTCTAGGCAGGCCTCTCATTTGAAGGTGGTTAAATAAGGCTTAAGCGCCCCCAAAAAGCTGTTCATCAATCAGGTCGCAAAGGCAATGAATGACCAGTAGGTGTACTTCCTGGATTCTTGCTGTGACCTGGCTGGGAACACGAATTTCGCAGTCATCCGGCGTCAGGAGCGCTGCCATATCCCCGCCTTCCTTTCCGGTTAAGGCTACCACGCGCATTTCCCTTTCGTGAGCTGCTTGTATCGCCTGGATAACATTACCTGAATTACCGCTGGTGGAAATAGCCAGGAGGATATCGCCTGGCTGGCCCAGAGCGCGTATTTGCTTGGAAAAGACTTCGTTGAAACTATAGTCATTGGCAATTGAAGTCAGGGTTGAGGTGTCGGTGGTCAGGGCCATCGCTGGCAAGCTGGGTCGCTCACGCTCAAATCGGTTAAGCATTTCTGATGAAAAGTGTTGCGAGTCACCTGCTGAGCCGCCATTACCGCAAGCCAAGATCTTTCCTTCATTTAGTAGTGTTTCCACCATCATCTGGCTGGCAAAGGCAATCTGAGGGGGCAACACTTGGCTGGCTTCAGCTTTGGTGTCGATGCTTGCGTGAAAATGTTGGGTTATTCTTGCATTAAGATCCATAGTTACCAACCTGATTAAAAAGCATTTTTGATCCAGTTTTCACAGACTAGCTGCGCCTGCTGGTCATGAGTCATCGCCACTACATCAAAGCGGCAGGGAAGGGTGCTACCCACTTGTTGTAAATAGACTTGAGCGGCTCGTCTAAGTTTAAGTTGTTTTGCTGGCGTTACGCTGGCTGCTGCACCGCCAAAGTGGTTGTTTTTCCGAAAGCGTACCTCAACAAAGACCAGGGAGTCTCTATCCTGAAAGATCAGGTCGAGCTCCCCCAGTTTGCATAGAAAGTTGCGTTTCAGCAGTTTTAAGCCCTGTGCCTGCAAAAATTGGCAGGCGGCTTCTTCTGCTGCCTGTCCTTGGAGCTGTTTTTGTGTTGGCTTTTTAATCTCTTGCATCCTGCATTAGTCCAATATCAATTGATCAACCAGTTGTTGCTGTTCGAAAGCATTTTCAGGCAGTGGTTGAGGGCGTCCTGCTATAAATTGGGCCCATTGAAGTTCACGTTCAATTCTGCGGTGTTGATGACCCAGGCGTCCAGTTGCTCCGTCAAGGCGGGACTCAGGCAAGGCTTCCAAGAGTTCCATGCGTTGAGCAAGCAGATAGGCATCGACACCCATTGCATAGAGACGCCCATAGCGATTCATACTGCTCGGCCAGGCTTCGCGAATGCGCTTTTGCAATTCGTCTTCAGGGGCCAAATACCAGGTGATATCGGCAAAAGCAATTTCATTCATATCCCTGTCTTGCGAAGGATTGGGAGTGCCTGAATAGATAGAAGAAGTTGCCATTACCGGAAGGCCAGAAGCGAGAAGAAAGCTTAGGGCTGGTTTTACTTGGCGTCCAGTGGCTGTATTGGCGTGCAGGAAAAGAAAGTCACTGTCTTCACGGGGCCGGGCAACAAAATGGGGGCGCTGACCGAGAAGACGGGTTAGATTTTGGTGGCGTTGCTGGCTTAACTGAACTTCCAGTAGCTGACGTAATGCAGAATCCAGGCTACGTCCTTCGCCATACTGGCGGGTGTGGGTGATTTCACCACCCAGTTCTTCCCAGGCTTTTATAAAGCTGGCTTCCACACGAGTCCCCCAATCACCTTCAGGTGTCAGGCTTAGCGCTCGTCTAAAACCGCTTTGCCATGCCTTTTGAGCAACCTGGCGGGCTTCATTTTCAGCGGAGAGTCCAAACTGGAAAAGATCGCGGTTTGGGAATTCAGGATCATTGCCATAGTTTAGAGCCAGTGTGGGAAGGGGTAGGTTTGAACGCCGCTCCAGGAGATCAACGCGTGATTTGGCGAGGGGGCCGATGATCACTTCAACCTGATCTCTTTTGGCCTGTTGATAAAGCTCGTCCAAGCTGCCTGACTGGGTATCATAAAAGCTGATTTGGGGTTGAAACTGCCCCTCTTCACCGGCACGGATGTGCCGCGCAATCAACGCATTGCGTATGGCCTGGGCAGCTTCGGCAAGGGGCCCGGATGAGGGCAGGAAAACCCCCAGATGCTGAACCTGACGTCGGCTGAGTTCGGCGAGCAGCTCCAGGTCTTCAGGGAGATTTTGGCGAGCGGGATGGTTTGGCCAGCGCTCCGTCCAGTTATCCATTAGGCTTTGAAAGGCTTCAAAGTTTTCAGTGGTCTGCTGACGTACTTGGGCCAACTCTATCCAGCCTCTGAGCCCTGCTTGGCGTTCACGGCTGACTAGGTTGTTGAGCTGCTCACCACTCAGTTGGTTAAGTTGCTGCCAAAGGCGATTTTGAGCTTCTTCTTGTTTTTCAAGATTAGGTGCTATTAGGGTTTGGCTATAGCTTTGCTGAAGGGCCGCGACAAAGTGCCCAGTGATTTCAAAAGCCGCGGATCGATAACCAGCAAGCTGATATTCCTGCTCAAGCGATGTTTGCTCAAGACTTTGACTGATACGGTTAATTTGTCGTAGAGCCTGACGCCCATCATCCAGAGCCAGGGCATTTTCAGCGGCCAGGACCAAAAGCCGCCAGCGCTCCTCGGCAGGCAGCAGGTGCAACTGAATACTTTGCACCAGTTCCAGGCTCTGCTGATAGTTACCTTCCTGTGCTAGAATCTGAGCAGCTTCCAGCCTGAGTAGTTGTGCTTCAACTTCTGGGTCCTGGTGGCTAATAGCCAAGTCTTCGGCTTCTTCTGAAGGCTGGGGCGCAGTGGCACAGCCGACTAGAAGCATAAATACAACCAGAAGCAAAAGCATCGGACGATGAGCTGATAATTTGTTTAACACCCTGGATGATCCTTCGATAATGACCCGCAATAGCTCTCCGACTGTTCAGGCTCCACAGTCAGTTAATGAATCTGTTGAGCATACCAAAAAACAGGCCTGTTTGTACGTAGTGGCGACACCCATAGGCAACCTGGATGATATGACAGCCAGAGCCCTGACTATTTTACAGCAAGTTGATCGAATTGCAGCCGAAGATACGCGTTTAACTCAAAAGCTGCTACAGCATTTTGGTATCCAAAGCCCGCTGATATCCTTGCATGATCACAATGAAGAAGCTCGTAGTAAACAGCTGGTCAGTTTTCTTGAGCGAGGTGAAAGCCTGGCTTTGGTTTCTGATGCAGGCACGCCTCTGATTTCTGATCCTGGCTATTCGCTGGTTCGGCAGGTTAGAGCGGGAGGCTTTTCAGTGGTGCCCATTCCTGGTGTTAGTGCACTGATTGCGGCTTTGAGTGTAGCGGGCCTGCCGACCGACCGTTTTTACTTTGCTGGTTTTTTACCGGCCAAATCTCAGGCACGCAGCAAGCAGCTGGAAGAGTTGAAGCTGCAGCAGGGCACTCTGATTTTTTATGAATCCCCTCACCGCATCCTGGCGAGTCTGCAAACTATGGTGGATGTCTTGGGCGGTGAACGACCAGCGTGCCTGGCTCGGGAGATTACCAAGCGCTATGAGACTTTTCTTCATGCGCCCCTTGCTGAATTGTTGCAGCAGGTTCAGGCAGATAGTAATCAGCAGCGCGGAGAGCTGGTGGTGATGGTTGAAGGCTATCAGGGGGTGCAGGATGCCGAGGACTGGTCTGAAGCCTGTCGATGGCTGGGGGAATTGAAAAATGAAATGCCACCTTCGCGGGCCTGTGCCCTGGTCGCTAAAATGACTGGTGTTAAAAAGAAACCGCTGTATGCTTGGATGCTGGCGCAGGAAGCTGCAGGCAAGGCTTGAGCCGCATCGGGTTTGTCTATATCCTTGCGCTCGGAAGTCGGCCGGACAGTCGCTGCCGCTGCTTGCAGCGGGGGAGGAAAGTCCGGGCTCCAAAGGGCAGGGTGCCAGGTAACGCCTGGGGGGCGCAAGCCTACGGAAAGTGCCGCAGAAAATATACCGCCGATGGCCTTTCGAGGCACAGGTAAGGGTGAAAAGGTGCGGTAAGAGCGCACCGCGCGGGTGGCAACACACCGTGGCAGGGTAAACCCCACCTGGAGCAAGACCAAATAGGAACCCTAAAGGCGTGGCCCGCGTTGGGTTCGGGTAGGTTGCTTGAGCGCTGGAGTGATCCAGCGCCTAGAGGAATGGCTGTCCTCGACAGAACCCGGCTTATAGGCCGACTTCCCACTTTTTCTTAATACCGAGCCAACTATGTCAACCCATTCAGCGTCCGTTAACCCCCTTGCCTCAACCGATCATCAACACCTTACGGTGTTATTACAGGAAGCCGTTGCTGCCTGGTGTTCTGATCCTTCAGGGGTGTATGTGGATGGCACTTTTGGTCGGGGTGGTCACAGTCGTCTGCTGTTGGAAAAGCTGGACTCGAAAGGTCGCTTGATTGGTATCGATAAGGATCCTCGGGCCTTGGCGGCTGGCCGTCAGTTGGCAGCCGAGGATTCACGCTTTTCCATCCATCATGCTTCCTTTGCTGATTTGCCTCTCTGCCTTGAAGAGGCAGGGATCAGCCAGGGTCTGCAGGGCATCTTGCTGGATTTAGGCGTTTCCTCGCCGCAGTTGGATGATCCTGAACGTGGCTTCAGTTTTATGCAGGATGGCCCTCTGGATATGCGTATGGATACCAGTCAAGGTCTAAGCGCTGCAGACTGGCTGGCAACAGCAAAAGAGGCTGAGATAAGCGATGTTCTGTTTCATTATGGTGAAGAGCGTCATGCCAGGCGGATGGCCAGGGCTTTGATTCGTGCCCGTGAAGAAGCACCGATTACCCGAACCGGCCAATTGGCTGAAATCATCAAAGCCGCCAATCCGAGCTGGGAAAAACACAAGCATCCTGCAACCCGTGCCTTTCAGGGTATACGCATCCATATCAACCAAGAATTGAAAGACCTGGAGCGCTTGTTGAGCCAGGCCCTGGATCTTTTGGCACCCGGTGGCCGTTTGGTGGTGATTAGTTTTCACTCGCTGGAAGATCGAATGGTTAAGCGTTTTATCCGCGATGCCGCAAAGGGAGACAGCCATTTGCCACCTGGAGTCCCCTTTAGGGAAGATGAACTTAAACGTCGCCTGAAACCTCTTGGAAAAGCCGTGAAAGCCAGTGCAGAAGAGGTTAAACTCAATCCACGTGCACGTAGTGCAGTGATGCGAGCTGCTGAAAAACTGCCAGAGGTTCCTTGAGGTGTCCCAGCTTTTACCTTTTCGCCCACTTATTCGGGAAGGGATACAGCTTCTCAAAAACACCAGTTGGCCTGTCAGAATACTGGCCCTGGTGCTGGTTTTGCTGGTTATTAGTGCCCATCTGCTGGTCCAGGTAACCCATGAGGCTCGGTCGCAACAGGTACGCTTGCAGACCTTGGAAGGAGAGAGGGATGCGCTTCAAGTTGAGTGGGGAAGGCTCTTGCTGGAAGAGAGCGTACTGGTTACACCGGTGAGGCTGGAGCAGCTGGCTAGTGAACACTTTCAGCTCCGCTTACCGGAAACTTCCGATCTGGACATCAGGGTTATTCAGTGAACAAGGACTCAGGGGTACAGCTTCAGGCAGCCGCAGCCTGGAGAATCAGGATAGTCTGGCTGGTATTGGCCGCCCTGCTCTTGGTTGTAGTCGGCCGTTTGGTACAGCTGCATCTTTTTGAGAGCGAATTTCTTAAACGCCAAGGTGATGTGCGAACACTGCGGGTGGAGCCAATTCCCGCTTACCGGGGCATGATCACCGACCGTCATGGCGAACCCCTGGCGGTTAGCTCACCTGTTGCCACCCTCTGGATCAATCCTCAGCAGTTTCCTGCAGATGCAGAAGTGATTCGTCAGGTGGCTGAGCGTCTGAATATTTCTTCGCTGCAACTAACCAGGCGCTTACAGCGTTTTGCCTCCAGAGAGTTTATGTACCTGCAGCGCCAAGTGACTCCTGATTTGGCGGAAGCTGTCCTAAGCCTGCAAATTCCCGGACTCTATGCGCTGGATGAATATAAGCGCTACTATCCCAGTGGTGAGGTGGCAGCTCACTTGGTAGGGTTTACCAATGTTGATGAGCAGGGGCAGGAAGGCCTGGAGTTGGCCTGGAATCACTGGCTGGAAGCCACCCCAGGTCGCAAACGCGTTTTAAAAGACCTCCGGGGCCGAACGATTAGAAATCTGGCAACCTTGAATCCGCCCCAGCCCGGTCAGGTTCTTGAGTTGAGCCTGGATTTACGCCTTCAGTATCTGGCTTACCGCGAACTGAAAGCTGCAGTGGAGCAGCATCAAGCAGTTTCCGGCAGCCTGGTGTTGCTGGACGCCAAAACCGGTGAAGTTTTGGCGATGGTCAACCAGCCCTCCTATAACCCGAATAACCGGGCAAATTTAAACCCTTCCGGCATCCGTAACCGTGCTCTGGTTGATCTCATAGAACCTGGGTCGGTCATTAAGCCCTTTAGCATTGCCATTGCTTTGCAATCGGGCGTTTTTGATGTGGATGACAGGATAGATACTTCGCCTGGTGTGATGCGCCTGGCTGGACAAACCATACGTGACTTTAGAAACTATGGTGAATTGTCACTGGCGGGTATTCTGACCCATTCCAGCAACATAGGGGTCTCTCGGATGGTGCTGGAACTGCCTGATGAAATGCTTATCAATTATTATGATTCCTTGGGTTTTGGTCGGGCAACAGGAACCGGTTTTCCTGGTGAAGCTTCGGGTGTCTTGCCCGGCAGTTTTAATATCAGCCGAATCAAACGAGCAACGCTTTCCTATGGCTATGGGCTATCTATGAGTTTGGGGCAGCTGGCCCAGGCTTACATGGTTTTAGCCGACCAGGGGCGTCTGCATCCGCTTTCCCTGCTAAAAGTGCATGAGCCTTCCAGTACCCAGATTTTTGATCCTGAAGTCACCCGCCAGGTTGTGGCAATGATGGAAAGAGCAACCGAACCGGGAGGAACCGGCAGGCGGGCTGCCATTCCCGGTTATCGGGTTGCTGGTAAGACAGGAACGGTCCATAAACTGGGTGCCCAGGGTTATGGGTCCGGCGACTATTTGGCCACTTTTGCCGGTATAGCACCGGCCAGTAACCCCAGATTGGTTGCAGTGGTCATGATTGATAGTCCCAAGGGGCAGGAATATTTTGGTGGCGAAGTGGCGGCTCCCGTATTTAGCCGTGTAGTGGGCCATGCCCTGCGTATTCTGGATGTGCCACCAGATAATACGGACCCCTTGCAGAATTCAAGTGTCAATGGAGAGAACTGAAGATGAGTGAGCTGAAGCTCTCTGTGAGAATCCAGCCTTTAACCTGCTGGTCGGCTATCTGGCCCCAGCTCCAGGGTTTTTCCGAAAAACTTCCCAAAATTGAGCATTTAACAGCCGATAGCCGCAGAGTTAAGGCAGGCAGCGTATTTTTTGCTCTGCAGGGAGTCACTCAATCAGGGATGGATTATCTTCAGGTGGCCAGAGATAAGGGAGCCAGCCTTTTGGTTAACCAAGGCCCCCTGGCTTTGACTCGCCTGCAAGCGGATACCTGGCAACTGACTCTACCGGACCTGCAAAAACATCTCGGCCAGCTATTGGCAGTCTCGACTGGCAGAGACTATGCCGCGCTGAACACGACTGCCATTACGGGTACCAATGGCAAGTCCTCAGTGGCTCATTTTCTGGCGCAACTACGTCAGCAGCTCGGCCAAAAAGTGGCCTTGGTGGGCACCCTGGGCTATGGCCCTTTGGATGCTTTGCAACCAGCAAGCCATACGACCCCTGATTTATTGCGTATGCATCAGCTTTACCAGGATTGGATGGATCAGGGTATAGAACAGGTCTGCCTGGAAGCTTCTTCCCATGCACTGGATCAGGGACGTTTGGATGCTTTACCGATCAGCACTGGTGTACTCACTAACCTGACCCGTGACCATCTGGATTATCACCAGACCCTGGAAGCCTACGCAGCAGCAAAAAGCCGGTTGTTTTCCCGCCCTGAGCTGCAAACCAGAGTGATCAATCTGGATGATGCTCTATTGGGCGAAAAGCTGGTGGCCAGTTCCTCAGTAGCTAAAACCCTGACCTTTAGCCTGAAAAAACCGGAAGCTGATCTTTTTCTCGCGCACTATACCTACTCGGATCAAGGGTTTGAGGCCAGCTTGGTTTGGCAGCAACAAAGCTATGTTTTGCACTTGCCTCTTCTAGGACGTTTTAATTTAGCCAATGTGTTGGCGGCCTTAGCTGTTTTGTTGAGTGAAGGACACTCACTTGAGCAACTGCTTCCTGCTTTAACCCAGTTACAACCGGTGACTGGGCGTATGGAGCAGCTTCGCTTCCCGGAAACGGCGGCTTCTCGGACTCTTCCTCGAGTGGTTGTTGATTACGCCCATACCCCTGATGCTTTGGAGCAGGCCCTGGCTTCTTTGCGCCCCCATACTCAGGGTTTGCTGTTTTGTGTGTTTGGTTGCGGTGGTGATCGTGATCAGGGTAAGCGCCCACTGATGGCTAAAGTGGCGAGAGAGGGAGCGGATCGACTGGTCATTACCGATGACAATCCGCGTAACGAAGATCCAGCCCAAATACGCCAGCAACTCCTCAGCGAAGCACCGGATGCAAAAGAAATTGCTGATCGTAAAGAAGCACTAAGTTGGGCCCTGACCGAGGCTAAAGCCGGAGATCTGGTGTTAATTGCCGGTAAGGGGCATGAGGACTATCAGGAAATTGCCGGACAGCGCCTGCCTTTTTCTGATCAAGAGGTTGCCAGAACACTTCTGCAGGAGCGGCTCAAGTCATGATGCAAAGCCTAACATTGGATTTCCTGGCCGGGTTGCTTGACGGTCAAATCAGAGGGGCGCAGGAAAACACTTTTTGCCGGGTGGTGACAGATACCCGGCAAACTAGCGATCAGGCTTTATTTGTTGCCTTGCAGGGCCCTCGTTTTGATGGACATGATTTTATCGCTGCGGCCAGGGAAGCTGGTGCCAGTGCCGCCCTGGTTGAGCGCTGGGTGGACGACCCCTTGCCCCAGGTTAAGGTGGCTTCCAGTTTGCAGGCTTTGGGGCAATTGGCTGCCTGGAATAGGCAGGCTTTTAAAGGGCCCGTGGTAGGTGTAACTGGTAATAGCGGTAAAACAACAGTTAAAGAAATGTTGGCTGCCATGCTGCGTTTGGATCGAGGCTCAGTACTGGCAACGCCGGGTAACCTGAATAATGCGATAGGCCTACCTTTAACCCTGTTAAGCCTGGAGCCTCAGCACCAGGCAGCGGTCATTGAACTGGGGGCTAACCACCTGGGAGAAATTGATTATCTGGCATCTTTAACCCGGCCTGATTTGGGTGTGATCACCAATGTCACCGGAGCCCATCTGGGTGAGTTTGGCAGCCTTGAAGCCATTGCCCAGGCGAAGGGGGAGTTGCTGGCCTGGCTACCCAATGATGGCGTGAGTGTCTTGAATGCGGAAGATGTGTTTTTTGATTTCTGGCGAAAGCAAAGTCTTTGTCCTATAACAAGCTTTGGTATTCGGCAGGGGGATGTCCGGGCTGAAGACCTGCACACAGATGCTTTGGGCAACAGCCAGTTTACGGCTGTGACTCCCTGGGGGAGGCAAGTTGTTCACCTAGCGTTACCTGGGCGACACAATCTGTCGAATGCTCTGGCAAGTATGGCCCTGGCGGGTCACCTGGGTATCGTGTTAGAAGTTCAGGCTCAGGCCCTTGCTGAAATGCAGTCAGTAAAAGGCCGGTTACAGAGAATCAACGCTTATGGTGATGCCCTTCTGCTAGATGATAGTTACAATGCCAGTCCCGGTGCAGTAAAGTCTGCGATAGACCTGCTCGCCAGCTTGCCGGGTAAGCGTTTACTAGCATTGGGGGCTTTGGCGGAGCTGGGTGATGCCAGTGCGGCCATCCACAGTCAGTTGGGAGGCTATGCGCGGGAGCAAAAGCTGGATGGGCTCTATGTTCTGGCCGGAGCCGCTGAGGCTGCTGCCAGCGCTTTTGGACAAGAGGCCAGGGTGTTTGCTGATCATTCGGCCTTGGCCGAGGCCTTGAAACCTCACTTGGATAGGGAAACCTGTTTGTTGGTGAAGGGGTCGCGTAGTGCTCGCATGGATCTACTGGTGACTTTGCTGCGTAAGGAAGAAACAGGGGCGTAAAGCGGTCAGGAAGCAGTTGATGCCTTTTTTCAAGGCACTTAGAGGCTTCCTGGTGGTTTTATTTTGTTAAAACACTCAAAGAAAAGATAACCCTTCATGTTGCTCTGGCTAACTCAATATCTTGCCCAATATTTTGCTGTTTTTGATGTTTTTAATTACCTGACGCTGAGAAGCATTCTGGGCGTTTTGACGTCTTTGGCTTTTTCCCTTTTGCTGGGGCCTTGGGTTATAGGACGTTTGACCAGCCGCCAAATCGGACAAGCAGTGCGTGATGATGGCCCGGAAAGCCATTTATCCAAGGCTGGTACGCCAACCATGGGTGGGGCACTGATTCTTTTATCCATCGCTTTAAGTACCCTGCTCTGGTCTGATTTGAGCAATCGTTTTGTGTGGATTGTTTTAGGAGTTACCCTGAGTTTTGGTGCCATCGGCTGGGTTGATGACTGGCGTAAAGTCGTTGAAAAGAATCCTCGCGGCCTGCCTGCACGCTGGAAGTATTTCTGGCAGTCCATTGTGGGCTTCCTGGCGGCCTATTTGTTGTTTTCCACCGCTCAGGTGCCTGCTGAAACCCAGCTGATTTTCCCCTTCTTTAAAGAATACACTCTTGAGCTGGGCGTGTTTTTTATTCTGCTGACCTACCTGGTGATTGTTGGTTCCAGTAATGCGGTTAACTTAACAGATGGTTTGGATGGGTTGGCGATTTTGCCAACAGTTATGGTTGCCGGCGCCTTGGGTATTTTTGCTTATGCAGCGGGTAACGTGAACTTTGCTAACTATCTGCTGATTCCTTTCGTGCCTGGCTCCGGTGAGTTGGTGGTTTTTTGTGCAGCCATTATCGGCGCTGGTCTAGGCTTTCTCTGGTTTAACACCTATCCCGCTCAGGTATTTATGGGTGATGTAGGGGCTCTGGCCTTGGGTGCTGCCCTGGGTGTGGTTGCGGTGATAGTGCGCCAGGAAATTGTGCTTTTTATCATGGGCGGGATTTTTGTTGCCGAAACCCTATCGGTTATTTTGCAGGTGGCATCCTACAAGTTAACTGGGCGGCGGGTTTTTCGGATGGCCCCGTTGCATCACCATTTTGAACTGAAGGGCTGGCCAGAGCCTCGGGTAATCGTGCGCTTTTGGATTATCACCGTAGTGCTGGTACTGATTGGCCTATCAACACTGAAACTGCGTTAATTGAAGAGGTAAAAGGCGGGATGTCCGGCAA
Source organism: Marinospirillum celere (assembly GCF_900112235.1). Lineage (GTDB taxonomy): Bacteria > Pseudomonadota > Gammaproteobacteria > Pseudomonadales > Halomonadaceae > Marinospirillum > Marinospirillum celere. The sequence continues at coordinate 356,069 of NZ_FOLH01000002.1, forward strand.
GACTGAAACAGAATATCTGATCCTGGGGCTGGGCATAACTGGCCTGTCTGTTGCACGTTACCTGGCACAGCAACAGCGATCTTTTGCCATAGCGGATACCCGTCTGCATCCACCTGGATTAAAGGCTTTTGAAGAGGCCTTTCCAGATGCAGAAATTTGGCTGGGCCCCCTGGACCCTGAACTTTTATGTCAGGCCGCCCATTTGGTGGTTAGCCCGGGTGTCAGCCTTGAAGAGCCAGCCATCCAGCAGGCCAAGGCTGAAGGGGTTGAATTGCTGGGCGATATAGAGTTGTTTAGTCGTGCAGCCCGTAAGCCGGTGCTGGCTATTACCGGGTCCAATGCGAAAAGCACAGTAACCACGTTGGTGGGTGAGCTGGCCGCCTCTCAAGGCCTGCAAGTGGCCGTAGGTGGCAATATCGGTGTGCCTGCCCTGGATTTACTGGCTGCTCCTGATCCGGATCTCTATGTTCTTGAGCTCTCTTCTTTTCAGCTGGAAACCACCTCTTCCCTGAAGGCTCAGGGGGCAGCCTTACTGAACATTAGTGAAGACCATCTCGATCGCTATGCCAGTATGGATGACTATGTGTTTGCCAAGCAGCGCATTTTTCACCATGCCCGTCATGTTATTTTCAGCCGCGAGGATGAACGGACCCGTCCTATTCATGGTCAGCTGGCGACTCCGATTAGCTTTGGACTGGATCAGCCGCCGGGTGAAAAGGATTTGGGCTTGCGAGTCGAAGCCGGACAAACCTGGATAGCGCAGGGCAAACAACTTCTGTTTACGCTGGATACAGTGCCTCTGGCGGGAGAGCATGGCCTGCTTAATGTTTTGGCGGCCTTAGCCCTACTGACTGCAGCAGCTATTCCTCTGGCAGATTTGGCTCCGGCAATTCGCCGTTTCCAGAGTTTACCTCATCGTTGCCAAAAGATTGCCTCTAAACAAGGCGTTGACTATATCAATGATTCCAAAGCAACAAATTTGGGGGCTGCCTTGGCAGCTATTCAAGGACTAAATCAGAGCTATGCAAAGCTTTGGCTGATTATGGGTGGGGAAGGTAAGGGCCAGGATTTTTCTAGTTTGAACCAGGCTTTACAGGCCCCGGTAGCCGGCATTGCTTTGATCGGTCGGGATGCGAACCTGCTTGCCGAGCATCTGCCTATCGGGCTGCCCAGTTGGAAGGCTGATAGCCTCAGTGAAGCAGTTAAACTGCTGGCCGAGCAAGCCAAAGAAGGAGACGCTGTTCTTCTTGCTCCTGCTTGCGCTAGTTTTGATCAATTTACCAGTTATGCTGAACGTGGCGAGGTGTTTGTCCAGTGCGTGCAACACTTACCCGCTTGAGCCTTGGCTACCGGGGCTTGCTAGAGCGGGTCCGCAGCCTGTTAGCCAGCCCTGAGGTCGGCAAGACGCCGGTTGATGCCTGGCTGCTGTTTTCTGCCATTGCTCTTTTGTTGCTGGGTTGGGTCATGGTCAGCTCGGCATCGGTTGCCATTGCTGAAGCCTGGACGGGTTCGCCACAATACTTTGCTTTTCGCCAGAGCGCCTTTATTTTCCTGGCAGTTATTGCGGCCTGGGTGGTTAGCTGTATTCCTTTATCACTCAGCCGCTTCAATGGCCACTGGTTTTTGATGTTGGCCTTTTTGTTGTTGGTTGTGGTCTTGTTTATCGGTCGTGAGGTCAATGGCAGTACCCGTTGGATTAGCCTAGGGCCTTTTAACCTGCAGACATCAGAAATAGCCAAAATTTTCTTGCTGATTTATATGGCCGGTTATTTGGTGCGCCATCTTCAAAGTGTGCGCGAAACCTTTAGCGGTTTTATTAAGCCTCTGGTACTGGTTGTTCTCTATGGTGGCCTGCTGATTGCTCAACCGGACTATGGTGCCCTGGTTGTGGTTATGGCTGCTGTTATGGGGATGGTCTTTCTTGCCGGCGTACGCTTTAGCCATTTTCTGTTGGTTCTGTTTTTGGCTGTTGCTGCCTTGGCCCTTATTGCAGTTATTGAGCCCTATCGGATGCAACGCCTGATCAGTTTTACCGACCCCTGGTCAAGGCAGTTTGATTCTGGCTATCAGCTCACCCAGGCACTGATTGCCTTTGGTCGCGGACAATGGACAGGGTTGGGCTTGGGTAATAGTGTCCAGAAGCTGTTTTATCTGCCAGAAGCCCATACCGATTTTATTTTTTCGATTCTTGCCGAAGAGTTGGGCTTGCTGGGTGCCTTGTTAACGCTGGGGCTTTTTGGGCTGATGATCGCGCGTATTTTTTTGATTGCCCGCCGAGGTGAAAAGGTGGGGCATTTTTATGCGGCCTATTTGTGCTATGGCCTGGGTGTTATTTTTGCTGTCCAGTTACTGATCAATCTGGGTGTGAACACTGGCTTACTGCCGACCAAGGGTTTGACCTTACCCTTGATCAGCTATGGTGGCAGTAGCCTTTTGGCCAGTGGAATCATGCTCGGCTTGGTGTTTCGTGCTGATCTGGAAATTCGTCGTCAAGCTAAGGAGTTAAAAGCCAAGTGAAAGCCAGAGGTATTGATAATTTGATTATGGCCGGGGGAACAGGTGGCCATATTTTTCCGGCTTTGGCGCTGGCCCGGGCACTGGAAGAGCAAGGGCAAAGTCTGGCTTGGTTGGGTAGTTTGAAGGGGATGGAGGCCGAACAGGTTCCTGCGGCCGGAATCGACTTTTATGGGCTGAGTATTCAGGGTTTGCGGGGTAAGGGTAAGTTAACCTTGTTGGCAGCACCTTTTCGACTTTTGGCAGCACTCTGGCAGGCGTTTAGGATTCTTAAGCGCCTAAAGCCCGGGCGAGTGGTGGGTTTTGGTGGTTTTGCCAGTGGTCCAGGCGGCTTGGCGGCAAGGCTACTGGGTATTCCTCTGTATATTCATGAACAAAATGCACTGCCAGGCTTGACTAATCGACGTCTGGCCGATTTTTCCAAACGAGTCTTTACCGCTTTTCCGAATGCTTTTCCACCTGGACCTAAAGTTAGTTGCATTGGTAACCCGGTCAGACAGGAACTCTTGTCAATTGCTGAACCTGAGCAGCGCTATGCGGACCGTGACGGTCCTTTGCGTATTCTGGTGATCGGCGGCAGTTTGGGTGCTCAGGTCTTTAATCAGACGCTACCGGCGGCTCTTGCTCTCTTGCCTGAAGATGAAAGACCTCAAGTTAGGCATCAAGCGGGTGCTGGCAAGGTGGAGGCCACAGAACTCGCCTATCAGGCGCATTTGGAGGACCTGTCATCCGTAGAGATTACCGCTTTTATCACCGATATGGCCGCTGCTTTTAGCTGGGCTGACCTGGTGATCTGCAGAGCAGGGGCATTAACCGTTTCGGAAGTTGCCGCAGCGGGCGTTGCTTCCCTGCTGGTGCCTTTTCCCTTTGCGGTTGATGATCATCAGACGCATAATGCCCGTTTTCTTGCTGATGCTGGAGCAGGCCTGCTGATACCCCAAACAGACTTTACTGCAGAGAAGCTGGCGCTGGTTCTAAGTAATGAACTGGGGCAGCGCAACCAGCTACAAGCTTTGGCAGTTAAAGCTCGACAGCTTGCCAAACCCAGAGCAACAACACTCATGATTGAACAGCTTTTGAAGGATGAATAAATGACTGAATTCCCCTACCAAGTACCTACTATGAGGCGTATACGTCATTTGCACTTTGTCGGTATTGGTGGTGCAGGCATGTGTGGAATTGCTGAAGTATTGTTAACTCAGGGGTATCAGGTGAGTGGTTCCGACCTCAAGCAATCGCCCGCAGTAGAGCGCCTGACCCAGCTGGGTGCCCAGGTTGCACTTGGTCATCAGCAAGAAAATGTTAAGGGTGCGGATGTGGTAGTTGTATCAACTGCTATCAATGAAAGCAACCCGGAAGTTGCGGCCGCCCTTGAAGCACGTATCCCTGTTGTTCGCCGTGCAGAAATGCTGGCTGAATTGATGCGTTTTCGCCATGGTATTGCTGTGGCCGGCACTCATGGTAAAACTACAACCACCAGTTTAATCGCATCAATTCTTGCAGAAGCAGGGCAAGATCCGACTTTTGTCATTGGCGGTAAACTAACACAGGCTGGAACCAATGCCCGCTTGGGTGAATCCCGCTATCTGGTTGCTGAAGCCGATGAGTCGGATGCGTCGTTCTTACACCTTCAGCCCATGGTGTCCATAGTCACCAATATCGATGCTGACCATATGTCGACCTATGGTGGTGACTTTGAAAAACTCAAAAATACCTTCGTTGAGTTTTTGCACAACTTGCCTTTCTATGGTTTGGCGGTGGTTTGTATCGATGATGAGTTTGTCCGTGAGATAATGCCGCGCATAGGCCGACCCGTGCTTACCTATGGTTTTTCCGATCAAGCCGATTTTGTTGCTGTCGATTTTTGTCAAAAAGGGCGTGAAATCAGTTTTCGGGTCAAACGCCCCAAGGAGCTTCCTGATCTGGAAATTACTCTGAACAGTCCTGGACGCCATAATGTCTTAAACAGCCTTGCGGCTATTGCAGTAGCCACTGATGAAGGTATTGCCGATACGCATATCGTGCAGGGCTTGCGTAATTTCCAGGGCGTGGGTCGACGCTTTCAGCAACTGGGTAATTTTCCAGTTCCTGGGGGTGAGATTATGCTGGTGGATGATTATGGCCACCACCCACGTGAAGTTGAGGCCGTCATTAAAGCCGTTAGGGAAGGTTGGCCAGAGCGGCGTCTGGTGATGCTCTATCAGCCGCATCGTTATTCACGCACACGTGATCTTTACGAAGACTTTGTTAAGGTATTGTCCGGCGTGGATACCCTGGTTCTGCTGGATGTTTTTCCTGCCGGAGAAGCCGTGATTTCTGGTGCTGATGGCCGCAACCTGAGTGGCTCTATTCGCCAGCGAGGTAAAGTGGATCCTTTGTTTATTGATGATCCGGCTGAATTGGAAACGGTACTGGCTGATGTTTTGCGCCCTGATGATATTCTTCTGACTCAGGGTGCTGGTGATATTGGTGGACTTGCCCAGCGCCTAGCGAGAAGTGAATTGGCTTTTGTGAATATGAAATAAAAAAAGAATTCGGAGTTGCGGATGTCTGCCACTGAGCAAGAAATTAAAGCGTTGGGTCGTGTTGCTGTTCTGATGGGGGGCTGTTCTGCAGAACGTGAAGTGTCCTTGAAAAGCGGTCAGGCTGTTTTGGCAGCGCTGCAAGCAAAGGGTGTCAATGCTTTTGGGTTGGACTTGGGTAAGAATGCCCTGGCGCAATTACTTGCTGAACCCATGGATCGGGCCTTTATTGCTCTGCATGGTCGGGGCGGTGAAGATGGCTGCATACAAGGGGCATTGGAATGGCTGGGCGTGCCCTACACTGGAAGTGATGTTATGGCTTCAGCCCTGGCTATGGATAAATACAAGTGTAAACAGGTCTGGTTGGGGCAAGGCCTGCCAACACCTGCTTCTTGTTTGCTGACACCCGAGTCTGACCCTGAGCAAGTTGTTGAACACTTGGGACTCCCGATAATGGTCAAGCCTGCACACGAGGGTTCCAGCCTGGGAATGAGTAAAGTGGATTCGGCTGCCGATCTTAAGGCCGCCTGGGAAGAAGCCAGTCACTATGATGCCAGGGTCTTGGCCGAGCGTTATATCCAGGGTGCTGAATTTACCGTCAGCATCGTGGGTGATCAGGCGCTGCCAGTGATTGGGCTGCAAACCAGTCATGCTTTTTATGACTATAACGCCAAGTATGTGACTGGGGATACCCAATACCTCCTGCCCAGCGGGTTGCCCGATGAAGAGCAACAGGCCTTGCAGGAGCTTGCCCTTAAAGCCTATCAGGCCGTTGGCTGTGAAGGCTGGGGGCGCGTCGATATCATGGTTGATGCAGAAGGGCGGCCCTGGCTCCTGGAAGTGAATACCAGTCCGGGTATGACTAATCTTAGCCTGGTTCCCCAGGCAGCTGCTTTTAATGGCATGAGCTTTGAAGAACTGGTTTTAACCCTTTTGTGTTCTGCAAGGCTCAAGGTTTTCAGTGGCCACTGACTTTTCAGCAACTCCGATGCAGACAAGCCTGGTTCTAAAGTGGCTCAAAGCCCTGGTTCCTTTGCTGGTTTTGATCTTACTGGCTGCCTATGCTTTGAATTGGATGCTGGCGCGCCCAGTCGGCCAGGTATCCATTTATGGTGAAGTACGCTATGTTGACCAGCATAGATTGCAAGAACATGCCTTACCCTGGCTTGCAGCCCCTTTCTGGCGAGTTGATCTTGCTGGCCTGCGTGAGGAGCTAGAACAGGACCCCTGGCTTGAAAAAGTTGTTATTACCCGACGCTGGCCTGATCAGATTGATATGCAGTTGATTGAACGTCAAGCTTGGGCAAATTGGAACGAAGACGGTATTTTGGATAAGCAGGGTGAAATCTTTTTCCCTGCTAATTGGGAAAGCCTGGAACTGTCGCTGCATTTATACAGTGAGCCTGAAAACCTGAATAGTCTTCTGGAATTTTATCAATATTTAAATAAGGCTTTTCAGGAAAGTGATCTGAGAATCTCTGAAATTCAGCTTGAGCCGCGAGGTGCTTGGCGTGTTGAGTTAACGGATGGTGTTACACTTTTACTGGGGCGTGATAATATAGAGAAACGAATTAATCGTTTTATCTGGACTTGGAACCAGTGGATGCCTGAAGAGCAGGCTCAGATAAAAAAAATAGATGCACGCTATCCGAATGGTCTTGCAGTTGGTTGGCAGTAACAGAAGATTAATAAAAGATGACTGCAGATTATAAGTCTGTAGTTATAAATTAGGGAGTATTCCTACATCATGGCACAAGAGTCTAATCCTGGTAGTCTGGTTGTCGGGCTGGATATTGGTACCTCCAAAGTTGTTGCTATTGTCGGGCAGCGTACCCCCGAGGGTAAATTGGAGGTTATTGGCCTGGGCTCACATCCATCCCGCGGATTGAAAAAAGGTGTCGTCATCAATATAGACTCTACTGTGCAATCCATACGCCGAGCCGTTGAAGAAGCTGAGCTCATGGCTGGTTGCGAGATACATTCAGTTTACGTCGGTATTGCTGGCAGTCATGTTCACAGTATGAATTCTCACGGCATTGTTGCTATTCGTGACCGTGAAGTGGGTGAAGCTGATCTGGAAAGGGTTATCGATGCAGCAAGAGCGGTGGCCATTCCCGCTGACCAGAAAATTATTCATATTCTGCCTCAGGAATACGCAATCGACAGTCAGGAAGGTATTCGGGAACCCTTGGGGATGTCTGGGGTTCGCCTCGAAGCCAAGGTGCACTTGGTGACCTGTGCAGTTAACGCCGTACAGAACATTGAAAAGTGTGTGCGCCGCTGTGGGCTGGAAGTTGAAGATATTATTCTTGAACAGTTGGCTTCCAGCTATGCTGTATTAACAGAAGATGAAAAAGAACTGGGCGTCTGTCTGGTGGATATCGGTGGGGGTACAACCGATATCGCCATTTTCACTGAGGGCGCGATTCGTCATACCGCAGTCATTCCCATTGCCGGTGACCAGGTAACCAATGACATAGCTATGGCGCTACGCACACCAACGCTGCATGCTGAAGACATCAAAATCAAGTATGCTTGTGCCCTGACACAGTTGGCAGGCCCTGATGAAATGATTAAGGTGCCCAGTGTAGGCGATCGTCCGCCACGTGAGTTGTCACGCCAGGCTTTGGCTGAAGTGGTTGAGCCGCGTTATGATGAACTGTTTACCTTGATACAGTCCGAGCTGCGCAGAAGTGGTTTTGAAGACCGAATCGCGGCAGGGATAGTGCTCACCGGTGGCACAGCAAAAATTGAAGGTGCAGTGGAGCTGGCTGAAGAAATTTTTCACGCTCCTGTGCGTTTGGCCAGCCCTCAGTTTGTTGCTGGTTTGAATGATGTTGTCAGCAATCCCATCTACTCTACAGGTGTGGGTTTGCTGCATTATGCACTGCAGCGCGGTGATAGTGAGGCGCTACCCGAAGGTGGCTATCGACACGAGGGTCAGTCTGGTGAAGTTGAATACGAAACAACCTTAAGTAGAGTCAAGCGCTGGTTCCAACGCCAGTTTTAGTAAAAAACAGCTCAAGCACTCTGTTTTGGCAGGAATTTTGTGCTGCTCAGCTTTTATTCTGCTTGCTGTATTTGTTAGTCTAGTGCAAAGTTAAGTAATTACGGGTCGATTAGCAGCGCTGGGGTCAATTTTTTAGCTTTAGAGCTGTTTTCAGGAGACGGGCAAATGGCTTTTGAAATTGTAGAAAATACACCATCATCCTTGGCAGTGATCAAGGTTATCGGTGTTGGAGGAGGTGGTGGCAATGCCGTCGCCCACATGGTTGCCAACCAAATCAGGGATGTTGAGTTCATTTGTGCCAATACTGATGCCCAGGCACTCAAGAACCTTGATAGTCAGGTTAATGGGATTCTAAGAAAACAAAAGGCGGTCGAGTCCGCCCGTCAGAACTCACAAAGCCAGCTCAGTGATACGGTTCTGGAAATGTCAAAATTGCAGCTCAATGAAGAAGAGATGCAGGATGATGAGTCCCTGGTCAACAATACACCTATCATTAAAATACAGCTGGGTGGTGATATCACCAAAGGTCTAGGGGCTGGTGCCAACCCTGAAATAGGTCGCCAGTCAGCACTGGAAGACCGTGAGGTTATTGCCGACATCCTTCAGGGTGCCGATATGGTTTTTATTACCGCCGGTATGGGTGGAGGAACAGGAACGGGGGCAGCGCCAGTAGTCGCTGAAGTTGCCAGTGAACTGGGTATTCTATCGGTAGCCGTAGTCACCAAGCCTTTCAATAATGAAGGACCCAAACGCATGCGTTTGGCTGAAGAGGGTATTGCTGAACTGACTCAGCATGTGGATTCTTTGGTTGTAATACCCAATCAGCGGTTGCGTGAGGTTCTACCCAAGGGTATCACCCTAAAAGGTGCTTTTGGCAAAGCCAATGATGTGCTCCTGGGTGCGGTGAAGGGCATTGCTGATGTCATTACTCATCCCGGTGAAATCAACGTCGACTTTGCTGATGTGCGCACTGTTATGTCCGAAATGGGCACTGCAATGATGGGCGCAGGGGTGGCTTCTGGTGAAAATCGCCACCTTCAGGCCGCAGAACAGGCTATACGTTCGCCTCTCCTTGAAGATATCGATCTTAAAGGTGCCAAAGGGATCTTGGTTAATGTTACAGCCAATGTTGATCTGGGACTGGATGAATATGATGAAATCCTGGCCCTGATGTATGAGCATGCGGATGAGGATGCCACGATTATCGTAGGTAATACTGTTGATCCCAATCTGGATGATGAACTTAGAGTTACAGTAATCGCTACTGGGTTGGAAAGTAAGAAGAAAGTTGCTGCCAAGAATGAAGCTGAAGCAGGGACAAGAAAAAGATCCTCGCTTTCCGAAGCTGCCATTGCGGGTGGTGCTCAGGTTGCCCGTCAGGCCAATGTGCGACCCCAGGCTTCGCCCAGCGGAGACCAGACTTCCATGCTGGATATCCCTACCTTTTTAAGAAAGCAGGCAGACTGATAACACAAATACGTCTGAAGATACGAAACTTATCTGTTTTTTTATTGCCTGAAGTTTCGCTTTTAGCAGAACTTTGTTAAAGTAATATGAAATTCATGCCCAAAGTACGCGCTTTGGGCTTTCTCTTGATATTTAGCTCCGCGTGAGCTGAGAAGAGTGGCAATGATCAAGCAATGTACCCTCAAAAATACGATTCGTGCGACGGGTGTAGGCCTGCATTCTGGTGAGAAAGTTTATCTGACGCTGCGTCCAGCTCCGGTGGATGCGGGTATTATTTTTCGTCGGGTTGATTTGGACCCAGTAGTAGAAATTCACGCCAAAGCTGAAAACGTAGGTGAGACGACTCTGTCGACGACACTTTGCGAGGGTGGTGCTAAAGTTAGTACGGTAGAGCACTTGTTGTCTGCCCTAGCTGGTCTGGGAATCGATAATCTCTATGTTGAGGTCAGTGCGCCAGAGGTTCCTATTATGGACGGCAGCGCTGGTCCTTTTGTATTCCTGATCCAGTCTGCGGGTATTCAGGAACAGGAAGCAGCCAAGCAGTTTATCCGAATCAAGAAAAAAGTCAGTGTGACTGAAGATGGCAAGATTGCCAGCTTTGAACCTCACGAAGGCTTTAGAGTAGGTTTTAGCATTGACTTTGATCACCCGGTTTTCCGGGATCAAAAGCAAACATCTACGATTGATTTTTCAACCACTTCTTTTGTTCGTGAAGTCAGCCGCGCCCGCACCTTTGGCTTTATGCGTGATATTGAGTATCTGCGTTCGCGTAATCTGGCTTTGGGTGGCAGCATGGAAAATGCGATCGTCGTTGATGATTACCGCATTCTTAATGAAGATGGTCTGCGCTACGAAGATGAATTTGTTAAGCACAAGGTGCTGGATGCCATTGGCGACCTCTATCTCTTGGGCAAAAGCCTGATTGGTGAGTTCAAGGGTCACAAATCAGGGCATGGCTTGAATAATCAGCTCTTGCGTGAGCTGATTAGCCAGCCTGATGCCTGGGAAGTGGTGACTTTTGAAGGTGAAGAAGCCAAGTCGCCTATTTCTTATACAACCGCAGCAGCGCTTGCCTGATCTTTTGAAATGGCTTGACAAAAAACCAGCCCTAGGGCTGGTTTTTTGTTGCCTGCTGACGACCCAAGCGCTGTAAAGACTCCTTGAGCCGTGGATTATCAATTTCATCAGCCAGATCGCTAAGTTGCTTTCGAGCCTTGTTAGAAATAGGTTTACCCTTCTTTTGGGGTTCTTTGACCGGCGTTTCAGGGCGAATTTTTAAGTCCAGCTGTTGTAAATCTGGCAAGACAGCTTTTAGGTCGGTGAATAACTGGGGCTTCAAATAACGAAATTTAGTCAGGTTGACAGCACTGGAGGTCAGCAATACCAAGCGCCCATGAGAATAATTCCCCACTCGGTAGTCAGTGCGGCTGGCTTCTGGCAGCTTTTGCAGCACAAGTGTTTCAATCTGTTTCAGTTTTGCTGCCTGATCAAAAATATGCCTTAAAACTGAGGTATCTTTGTTAATAAGTGCATTCAGGGATTTTGTTCTACCCACTCTTGCCTTTATACTCACGCTTAGCCCCTTGGAATGACTTCAATCTAGATGTTAACGAACAACCAAGTAAAACACCAAGGGACGAATACGGGAAGTGATCAATGAATCTGATTTTTTGCAGCAGTGCACACAGTTCAAGCAAGTCGTTTAAGTTGACGCCGGGACTACTGGCTATCATCTTTGGTGTGGTGTTTTCCATACCCGCGGCGATAGGAGGAACCCTGGTGTACTGGTGGGTTGATGCCAATGAAAGGCTACATAACAATCAAGCCAGCCAGATGATGGCAAAAGAACTGCAAAATCAGCGTGAAGAAGTTGAAAAAGTTAAGAGACAATCGATAGAACGTATCGATGCTCTAACCCCCCGCATTGGTGAGCTGCAAGCCAGGCTATTAAGACTGGATGCTCTCGGTAAGCGTTTGACTGCCGTTGCTGACTTAAGCGATGAATTTAATTTTGATCAGCCGCCTCCTATGGGTGGTCCTGAATCCCTTTATGAAGAGGGCTCTGTTTATACCGATTCAGAATTGATGGACACCCTCAACGCCCTCACTCGTAAAATTGAACAACGCCATCAGCAGCTTGAACTTATCCATGCTTTATTGACCCAGCGTAATCTTGCTGATCAGGTTTATCTGGCGGGTCGTCCGGTCAATAGTGGCTGGATGTCCTCTCCCTTCGGACGTCGTAGTGATCCTTTTACTGGTCGTACTTCCTGGCATGAAGGGATCGACTACGCCGGTCGTGAAAATTCCGATGTGCTGGCCACGGGAGCAGGAGTGGTAGTTTTCGCTGCGCGTCGGGGTGGTTTTGGAAAACTGGTCGAGATAGACCATGGTGATGGCTATCTAACCCGCTATGCACACTTAAATGAATTTAGAGTCTCCAAGGGTGACCTGGTTCAGCGTGGTGATATTATTGGCGGGATGGGGTGTACTGGTCGTTGCACAGGAACCCATGTTCACTATGAAGTTTTGCGTAATGGTCGCGCTGTCGACCCAGCACGCTACGTCTCCCGCTCAGCTCCCTAGCTAAGCTCTTAATCCCCTCTTTACTGATGCACCCGCTTTAAAGCGGGTGTTTCTCAATCGGCAGGGTGTTAAAATCCTGCAAACCACTTTTAAATGAAAACGTGATATGTTGGTCAATTCACACACCCAACTTCAATTTCACGGGTAAGGACAGTCAATGATTACCCCTTTGTTCAAGAAAATCTTTGGTAGTAAAAACGAGCGCGAACTCAAAAATCTTCGCAAAACTGTTGAAAAAATTAATGCACTAGGGCCTCAGTTTGACGCTTTAAAAGACGAAGACTTCAAACAAAAAACCGAGGAGTTCAAGCAGCGTTATGCTGAGGGTGAAAGCCTGGATAAGCTGCTTCCAGAAAGCTTTGCCTTGGTGCGTGAGGCCGGTAAACGGGCGATGGCTATGCGCCATTTTGATGTCCAGCTGATTGGTGGCATGGTTCTCCACCAGGGCAAAATAGCGGAAATGCGTACTGGTGAAGGTAAAACTCTGGTAGCGACCCTGGCAGTTTATTTAAATGCCTTGGCGGGCAAGGGTGTACACGTCGTCACGGTCAATGATTATCTGGCCCGGCGTGATGCCCAGTGGATGGGTAAGCTGTATAACTTCTTGGGTATGAGTGTTGGGGTTATTTACTCAGGTCAGAACCCTGAAGAAAAGCGCGAAGCTTATCAGTCCGACATTACCTACGGCACCAATAATGAATTTGGTTTTGACTACCTCCGCGACAACATGGCTTTCTCTTTGAAGGACAGGGTTCAGCGAGGCCATTTCTTTGCTGTGGTCGATGAGGTCGACTCTATTCTTATTGATGAAGCCCGTACGCCGCTGATTATTTCAGGTGCGGCTGAAGACAGTTCGGCGCTCTACAAGAGCATCAACAAACTGATTCCGACTCTCAAAGCCTGGGATGAGGAAAAGGAAGAAGGCGATTTTCTTGTTGATGAAAAGCAGCGCAGTATCGAATTAACTGAGCAGGGGCACCAGTTGGTTGAAAAGCTCCTGACAGACGAAGGACTCATCAAAGAAGGTGACAGCCTTTATGCCGCTGGTAACCTGAACCTGCTACACCATGTGCATTCAGCCCTGCGTGCCCACCATATGTTCCACCGGGATGTTGATTATATTATCAGTGACAACCAGGTGGTCATCGTCGATGAGCATACCGGTCGTACCATGCCAGGCCGCCGTTGGGGTGAGGGTTTGCACCAGGCTGTTGAGGCCAAAGAAGGCCTGAGGGTCCAGGCGGAAAGTCAAACCCTGGCTTCAACCACCTTCCAGAATTACTTCCGCATCTATGACAAGCTGTCAGGCATGACAGGTACGGCTGATACTGAAGCCTATGAGTTTAATCATATCTATGGCTTGGATGTGGTTGTCATTCCGCCTAACCGGGAAGTGCAGCGGATTGATATGAATGACCTGGTCTATATGACCTCAGAAGAAAAATTTGAAGCGATCATTAAAGATGTCCAGTATTGTATTGATAAAGGCCAGCCTGTCCTGGTGGGCACTGCATCTATAGAAACTTCAGAGTATGTCAGCAACCTGCTAAAGAAGGCGGGTATCAAGCACAAGGTTTTAAACGCCAAGCAGCACGAAAGTGAAGCGGATATCATTGCTCAGGCAGGGCGTCCAGGTGCCGTTACCCTGGCAACCAATATGGCTGGTCGGGGTACGGATATTGTTCTGGGTGGTAACTGGGAAAATGAAGCCTCGAAACTGGAAAACCCCACTGAAGAACAGTTAAATCAGCTGAAAAAAGAGTGGGAAGAGCGTCATGCCCAGGTGCTGGAAGCGGGTGGTCTTCATGTTATAGGTACGGAACGTCATGAATCTCGCCGGATCGATAACCAGCTGCGTGGCCGTGCTGGCCGCCAAGGTGACCCAGGGACGACGCGCTTCTTCTTATCCCTAGAAGACCCCTTGATGCGTATTTTTGCTTCTGACCGCGTTAAAAACATGATGTCCATGTTGGGCATGCAACAGGGTGAAGCCATAGAGCACAAGATGGTCACCAATGCTGTTGAAAAAGCCCAGCGTAAGGTTGAAGGCCGCAACTTTGATATTCGTAAACAGCTGCTTGAATACGATGACGTTAATAACGATCAGCGTAAGGTGGTTTATAGCCAGCGCGAAGAAATTCTCGAAGCTCAGGATATAGCTGAAGAAGTTGAAGAAATGCGTGGCGATGTCCTGGCAGAGGCGATTTCGCAATTTATTCCACCTCAATCCATGCCTGACCAATGGCGCATTGCTGAGCTGGAAAAGCATCTGGAAACCGAATTCAACCTGCCTCTGCCAGTTCAGCAGTGGCTGGATGAAGATAAAACCCTGCATGAAGAATCCTTACGTGACAGGCTTCATGAAGAGCTGGAAAAAAGTTATCAGGAAAAAGAAGAGCAAGCAGGTGCTGAACTGCTGAGACGCTTTGAGCAGCAGGTCATGTTGCAGGTCCTCGATACCCGCTGGAAAGAGCACTTGCAGAGTATGGATCAGCTGCGTCAAGGTATTCACTTGCGTGGCTATGCCCAGAAAAACCCCAAACAGGAATATAAGAAGGAAGCCTTTTACTTGTTTGAAAACTTCCTGGGCAATGTGCGTCGGGATGTCGTTCGTATTCTGAGTCACGTAAGAATACGCACTCCAGAAGAAGTGGAAGAACTGGAAAGGCAACGCCGTGCTGAGGCTGACCTTCTGCAGCAACGCCAGCAGGCAAGGCATGCCAGCCCAGGCTCTACAGCCAGAGGCGAGGGTCCAGCGACAGAAAATCCCTCCCAGCCTTTTAAACGCGAAGTTCCCAAGGTGGGCCGGAATGAACCCTGTCCTTGTGGGTCAGGCAAAAAATACAAGCATTGTCACGGTAAATTGAGTTAAGAGGCACTAAGATGGCTGTCGGAGAAATTACCCTGCCTGACTTTCATAAGGTGGCTGGGATCAAGCTGGGCACTGGCAGTGCAGGCATTAAAAAAGCAGGTCGGAAGGATCTGGTTATCCTGGAACTACCTGAAGGCAGCCATACTGCTGGGGTATTCACCCTGAATGCTTTTTGTGCGGCACCAGTCAAAATTTGCCGGGACCACCTGCAAAAAAGCCATCCTCGTTACCTGGTGATTAACACAGGCAATGCAAATGCCGGTACAGGTAAGCGTGGTTATCAGGATGCTGAACGTATCTGTGTTGAAGTGGCAGCACTGATGGGTGTTAAACCGGAAGAAGTCCTGCCCTTCTCAACGGGTGTCATAGGCGAACCCCTGCCCATGCCCGCATTATTAGCTGGCTTGCCCAGTGCCATCTCTGCACTCAGTGAAACTGGCTGGGCGGAAGCAGCGGCTGGCATTATGACCACTGACACTCTCCCCAAGGGAGCAACAGCCAGCTGTCAGATTCAGGGCCAGCAGGTAAATATCAGTGGCATTACCAAAGGGGCAGGTATGATCAAGCCCAATATGGCGACCATGTTGGGCTTCATCGCCACAGATGCCAGCCTTCCCCTGCCATTACTGAAAAAACTGCTTAAGCAAACCTGCGACCTAAGCTTTAACAGGATTACCATTGATGGTGATACTTCCACCAATGATAGCTGTATGTTGATTGCGACCAACCAGGGTCCGCAAATTAGCGAACAGACGCCTGAAGATCTTGCTGTCTTTACAGAAACCCTGACTCAGGTGATGCAGCAACTGGCATTAATGATTGTCCGCGACGGCGAGGGCGCAACCAAATTCGTTAGAGTGAAGGTCGAAGAGGCAGCGACCGCTGAAGAGGCTCTCAGTGCTGCTTTCACCGTTGCTCATTCGCCTTTGGTGAAAACAGCCATGTATGCCAGCGATGCCAACTGGGGGCGTATCCTCGCTGCTGTAGGGCGTGCTCCGGGCCTGGAAGACCTGAGAGTTGAAGGTGTTACTGTTTACCTGGGCGATGTCCTGCTGGTTGAAGAGGGCGGCCGGGCAGCCAGCTACACAGAAGAAGCGGGTTCTGCAGTGATGCAGGAGTCCGAAATTACTCTGACCCTTCAATTGGGGCGGGGTAAGATCAGTGAAGAGGTCTGGACTTGTGATTTTTCACACGACTATGTGACCATCAATGCTGATTATCGAAGCTAGCTATTTGACAGGAAAAGAGACCACCCATGCCCCATCCAGTTCTGGTTGCTGCCGCTGCAATTATTAATGACCAGCAGGAAGTACTAATTTCCAAAAGGCCACATGATGTTGATCAGGGTGGCTTGTGGGAATTTCCCGGCGGTAAGCTGGCCCCCTATGAAACCGGCTATCAGGCACTTAAGCGTGAAATTCATGAAGAATTGGGGATCACTCTGACCCGAGCGCGGCCTCTGTTAAGAATTAATCATGCTTATCCTCATAAAAAGATTCTTCTGGATGTTTGGAAGGTGGAATCCTTTCAAGGTGAGCCTTGGGGACGTGAAGGACAACCCGTACGCTGGGTGAAACTGGATGAATTGGTTAACTACTCTTTTCCCGACGCCAACAAGCCGATTATTCAGGCACTAACCCTGCCGGACGAATATGTGATAACCGGTGATTGCAATGATCCAGATCACGCTCTGGAGCGCCTGCAGGAACTGCTGACGGCTGGCGCCAAGCTGATTCAGCTAAGGCAGCCAACCTTGAGTGAAGAGGACTTCTGCCTGCTTGCAGAACGCTTTCAAGAGGCTTGCCAGGCAGCCGGTGCCCGCTTGCTATTAAATGCTGCTCCTGAGCTGCTGAAGAAGGTTGATGCCGCTGGTATCCACCTGACTGGCCAGCGCTTAATGGCTTTAAAGGAACGCCCGGTGGGGCAGGACAAGTTGCTTGCTGCTTCCTGCCATGATCCGGCTTCAATTCGTCAGGCTGTAAAGCTGGATGCAGACTTTATAACCCTGTCACCCGTATTACCCACGACAACTCACCCAGAGGCAGCTCCTCTGGGTTGGCAAAGATTCAAAGAGCTTGTCGAATACGAAGCAAAAATGCCTGTGTTTGCCTTAGGCGGTATGCGACCTAGCGATCGACAGCGCATTTTTGCTTTGGGTGGCCAGGGGGTAGCAGGAATCAGTCATTTCTGGGATAAAGACTCTCGTCATCCAGATTAAGCTCATCCATAGCGGGCTCTCCAGCAATCTTGTGCTCTTCTGCAGCCCAGCTGCCTAAGTCAATAAGTTTGCAGCGTTCACTGCAAAAGGGCCGCCAGCTATTTTCTGGACCTATCACACTGGCCTGGCCACAGGTTGGACAAGGAAAAATTCGGGTTGGTGCTTTCATGGTGCTCTCCGGGCCAGTTGTTGATAAAAATCATGCCAGTAGTTTACCTGCTTTTTCAGCTCGTTTAATCCTTTGCTGTTATCAATAACATCATCCGCTTTGGCGAGACGCTCTTGGCGTTCCAGCTGGTTAGCCATGATCTTGGTTACCAGCTCTTCTTGGTTATTATCTCTCTGACAAGTTCTTTCTATTTGCAGTTTTTTAGGTAAATCTATTACAAGAATCCGATCAACCAATTGGTCTTGATGACTTTCAATCAACAAGGGGGATGCAAGGATCAAGTAGCCGCCCTTAGCTGTTTTAAGTTGTTTTACAACTTCTTCTCTAACCCAGGGGTGAACCAGCTCTTCGAGCCAGATTTTTTCCTGATGGTTATTAAATATCTTTTTGCGAAGGGCTGCACGATCCAGACTGCCGTCTGCTAATTGCAGTTGGCTGCCAAAATGTTCATAAACATCTTCGAGCAAGGGTGACCCAGGTTCCAATGCCGCTCTTGCAATAACATCCGCATCTATTACTTCAATACCTTTTTCAGCAAAGAGGTTGCTGGCGGCTGTTTTCCCTGAGCCGATACCACCGGTAAGCCCGATAATCAATGAGGATGAGGTGCCGGAGTGAGACAAGGGTTGATGCTGCATAGGTGGCTCCAGAATTTTAAAACTGCTAGTTTACAAAGACTATTTAAACAAAATTTACGACTAAATAGGAGAAACTTTTCTCTTTTGTCAGTGTCTTTTTTTATTGCTTATTTCAAATAGACTTGCTAAAAATCTTCTTTTGTATAAGAATTACTTTGCCTGTTACAAATTAAGGAGACATTAATGTCGATTCTAGCCTCTTATCGTGAAAAAGAAGAACTGATGCGCAAGCTCCAGGACGAGCTGCGCAAAATGGAAGAAAATACCCAGCTTAAAAAAGAGCTTACTTTTAAGCAGGAAATTGAAGCAGTACTTGATAAACACCAACGCTCAGTAAAGGATCTTGCCGAAATTTTTGGCTTGGGTCAGGAAGCGGCTAAAACATCCGGTCGTGGCAATCGTCGTACCCGTAAACTGAAAGTTTATGTTCACCCTAAAACAGGTGAGCGTATTGAAACCCGTGGCGGTAACCAGAAACAGTTAAAAGAATGGAAGGCAGAGCACGGCTCTGAAACTGTCGAAGGCTGGGTTGTTGAAGAGCGCGATTAAACGGCAGTTTTGTTACTCTTCTAAAAAATTGTTTTAATAAAAGGCCACCCTCATAGGTGGCCTTTTTCTGTTGGAGTGCAGTCTAGAAGCTCTGTGCAGGCTTATTCAGCAAGCAATCGGATGTATTCAGCTGGAATATCCTGATCGCTATATGCCATGCCCAGGAGTTTCAGATAATCAGTACGCTCGGCTTTCATCAGATTAATTTGAGGAAGTTCAAGTCCGTTTGCCTGGTAGAGGCTAGCCAAGTAGGCCAGGTAGTTTTCACCTTCTTTAAGCAATAAAAGGCTGGCAGCACCGACATCGGGTTTGACTTGCTGGTTGAGTTCATCGGGGAGGTTAACCTCCAAAACAACTGCTGCTTCTTCACCTTGGATACGCATCTGACGGTTACGAACTGTTTGCTGTGCCCAGTAGTAGGCCAGCTCTTTGCTGGGCGTTAGAAAGACGGGTTCCTGTGTTTCTGTGTAGCTGTTTCCGATGGTTGCCATGGTCTTCTTAGTGGCCTCTAGGATTGCCTGGTCGCCTGAGCCTTTTAAGCCTTGCTCCTGAATGGAGCCAACCAGTGCTGATGAGGTGCCGTGATACCAGATATTACCGGTGGCAAAACCCTGGGCGCTTAATACTTCTTGGGTGTCTTTCAGAAAAGCCGGTGTAGCAGTCATAGTTAAACCATTTATTCAGTTAGCATAAGAAATCAGTCTGCCATTCTAACGTAAAAAAAGGCGACCCCTTTGCAAGGGTCGCCTTTTTTATCAGGATGGCTCTGATTCGACCCTAGGGGCGGTCAGAGCACTTCCCTTGTCGGTTTAGCCGAACTGGTTGGAGGTGTTTTTCGCACCGCCAGCTTTCAGAGCCGCTTCACCAGCGTAGTATTCCTTGTGGTCATCACCTATGTCAGAACCCGCCATGTTCTGGTGCTTAACACAAGCGATACCCTGACGGATCTCTTTACGCTGTACGCCTTCAACGTAGCCCAGCATACCGGCTTCACCGAAGTACTCTTTTGCCAGGTTGTCTACAGACAGAGCCGTGGTGTGGTAAGTCGGCAGAGTGATCAGGTGGTGGAAGACATTCGCTTCGCGTGAACAGTCAGCCTGGAAGTTCTTAACCCAGCGATCCGCTTCAGCAGAGATTTCAGAATCATCGTACTTGGCGTTCATCAGGTCAGAACGGTCATAGGCAGAAACGTCTTTGCCTTCTTTTTCCCAAGCATCAAATACTTGCTGACGGAAGTTCAGGGTCCAGTTGAAAGAAGGTGAGTTGTTGTACACCAGCTTGGCATCTGGGTGTACTTTACGCACTTCGTTCATCATGTCGCGGATTTCGTAAACAGTCGGTACTGCAGTTTCAATCCACAGCAGGTCAGCACCAGCGTTGATAGCTTCGATGCAATCGAAAACACAACGCTCATGGCCAGTACCCTGACGGAACTGATAAAGACCGGAAGGCAGACGCTTGGGACGAACCAGCTTGCCGTCACGGCTGATCAGGACGTCACCGGGATTGGTGTCTTCAGGGGCCACTTCTTCAACATCCAGGAAGGAGTTGTAGATGTCACCTTGATCGCCTGGCTCACGAACTACAGCGATTTCTTTGGTCAGACCTGCGCCTTCAGAGTCGGTACGGGCAACGATAACACCGTCATCAACACCCAGTTCCAGGAAAGCGTAACGCAGAGCGCGGATCTTGGCGTGGAAGTCGGCGTGAGGAACGGTGACTTTACCGTCTTGGTGACCACACTGCTTCTCATCAGCAACCTGGTTTTCGATCTGCAGGGCACAGGCACCGGCTTCGATCATTTTCTTGGCCAGCAGGTAGGTGGCTTCTGCGTTACCAAAACCTGCATCTATGTCGGCAATAATGGGGACAACGTGAGTTTCGTGGTTGTCGATCTTCTTCTGGATTTCAGCTTCTTTAGCAGTATCACCTGCTTCACGGGCTTTATCTAACTGGCGGAAGAGGTCACCCAGCTCGCGGGCATCGGCCTGGCGCAGGAAGGTGTAGAGCTCTTCGACCAGGTCAGCAACGACCGTTTTCTCGTGCATAGACTGGTCAGGAAGAGGACCAAAGTCAGAGCGCAGGGCTGCAACCATCCAGCCGGACAGGTAGAGGTATTTGCGCTCGGTGCTGCCGAAGTGCTTCTTGATGGAGATGAGTTTCTGTTGACCAACAAAACCGTGCCAGCAGCCCAGTGATTGGGTGTACTTGGTTTTGTCCTTGTCGAACTCAGCCATGTCACGACGCATGATGCCAGCGGTATAGCGCGCAATGTCCAGGCCAGTCTTGAATTTGTTCTGAGCACGCATACGTGCTACAGCTTCAGGATTGATTGCATCCCAGGGCGAGCCGTTGGCTTCTTTCAGTGTTGCTACTGCGTCGATGTCTTTTTGATAAGTTGACATGCTATTTCCTCATACAAAGCAGATGCTGGTTTATTGGCATTTACGGTTCAGTGGTTGCCCACCGGATTTTTAATCATGAACCGGCAGTTGCCAACCGGTTGGTGCGGTGCATCATGCCCCAGTGGAGGTTGATATACAAATAGGCATTAGTCGAGGTGATTTCGTTGTAATTTGACTACAGTGTTATTTAACTACAAGCTTTGGCCTTGTAGATATTTAACTGTTTCGGCTTTTTCCCAATGAAGTTTGAAAGCCTGCGCCTGACGATAGGCCTCGCGGTGCTCTTGGGTATAAAGCTCTGTCCTGGTTTCCTGGAAATTAGGCCAAACCAGAAGATGCTGATCATCAATCAGTAGTTTAGCTTCTTTATTGGGACGGTAAGCGGTAGCTGCCTTACGAATTTCAATATGTGTGGGTGCGCGCTGGTGTAGTTTTAGCAGGTTGCTGGACTGACGGGAGAATTGCAGAGTATCGGTAAAAATAAATTGTACCCGGCTATGTTGATGGCGTTTGGCAAGACTTAGCAGAGGACTCAAACTGGCATCTGAGAACCAGTGACTGACATAGGCTGGCGCTTCCAAGCAAACGCTCCGTCTGGCCTGTTGAAGCAGGCATTTAATCAGACTGTTCACCTGCTGCCGTCCCTGGATACGTACTTGGTTTTTTTGCGCCAAAGCCTCTAAAAAGTCTTCTTGGCTTAGTTGGGTGTCTTCATGCAGATCAGCACCCAAGCTCATTTGCATGGGTCGGTGTGGAATACCGACTTCCAGGTATTCTTCACCGCTGATGCTAAAACCTTGCTTTTGATAAAAATCAACGACGCTGGTTTGGGCATTTAACGCCAGTTTTTTGATGCCCTGGCGCTTTGCATGTTCCAGCATACGCTGCATGAGTTTTACACCCAGATTTTTTCCACGAAGCTGTTTGAGTACTGCAAAACGGCCAATTTTGTTACCAGGAGTCAGCCGGGCTGTAGCCACGGGGCGGTCATTGATCAATAATAGGAAGTGCTCACTGACTTCATCCTGCTCATCCCATTCGTCCTCTTCGGCGATTTGTTGCTCTTCTACAAAAACCTTATAGCGCACCTGATGACAGGCATCACCGATTTGTTTCCAGGAACCCTGCTTGGCAGTCAGGCGTAGTGAAGTCTTGTTTTGCTCGGCAGAGTTGCTGGTCATGGTTGGCTATCCCTAATCCTTCATTGGTCGTCTGAAATGGCGTAGAGGCTACCTTGGTTAATCAGCTGCAATAAAAGGTCAAGGCTGGCCGGATCTTGCAAACTGAGTTTAACGAAATCTGCATCCAGTGTGAACTTGGCACTCAAGCTTTCAATCCAGGGTTGTAGGCTTTCCGCATAGGGCCAGGCCGCCCCATCCGCAAATAGCCAGCGACCTTCAGATCCCTGGCGAAAAGCAAGGCGACTGCCTTCGGCCAGCTGAAGCACTGGAGCTTCTGAAGGTGCTGAAGTGAGTAGTTGCTCCAGATCCTCCTGAACCCAGGGTTGTTCTGGCGCAAGTAATTGATCCGGGTATTTGGTTTGGGTCATGGCCCGGCCAAACCATTCATTGATAGCTGCAGGTTGATCCAGCACTTCCAGCAGCAGCTTTTTCAAGCGCTGGGTGGCGGCATCATCAATTTCTGCCGGATGCCGAGGCAGAGTGACATCCGGGTCGGTGTAGCGCAGGTCTTCCTGAAGCTTTTCGCCGATAAAATCAGCCGCACCGCAGAGAATTTCTTCGGCACTCAGTGCACGAAAGCCCACTGACCAGGTGGTGCAATCCTCGCTCAGGGAAGTACCCCAGTGAGCCAGTTGCGGGGGCAGATAAAGCAGGTCACCGGGTTCCAGCACCCAATCCTGTTCAGGATTGGGCTGGAAGTCGGTCAAAATTTTCAGACGGGTATCCTGGCGCAGTGGTGTGCTTTCATCACAGAACTGGCCCAGTTGCCAGCGCCTTTGACCACTGGCTTGAAGCAGAAACACATCATAGTAATCAATATGCGGACCAACACTGCCACCTGGGGGTGCATAGCTGATCATAATGTCATCCAGCCGCCAGCGAGGCAGGAAATCAAAGGCTTGCAGCAACTCGCCGACTTCGGGTAGCAGGTGATCTACGGCCTGAACCAGTAGGGTCCAGTTCTGTTCAGGAAGCTTCTGTAGAAAACTTTCCTCAAAAGGACCATTGAACAGCTGCCAGGGTCCCTCTGGACCTGTTTCCATAACAACCCGCGATTCCACCTGCTCTTCACAGGCCAACCCCGCCAACTCATTGATTTCCAGAGGTGGTTGAAAGCCCGGCAGGGCCTGGCGGATCAACAGGGGTTTTTTCTGCCAGTACTCACGCAGAAAAGTTTCAGGGCTGATAGAACCGAGGATTGAAAGTGTCATCTTCAGATCGCCTTGGCCTGAGCTATTGCATTGCCAATATAGTTAGCGGGCGTTAACTGCTTAAGCTCAGCCTTGGCCTCTTCTGGCAGTGCCAGCGTATCAATAAATTCAGCCATGGCCTGTTGGTTGATGGTTTTACCGCGGGTCAGCTCTTTCAGTTTTTCATAAGGCTTTTCAATGCCATAGCGACGCATCACCGTTTGAATGGGCTCAGCCAGGACTTCCCAGGCGGCATCCAAATCAGCGGCCAGACGTGCGGGGTTGGTTTCCAGCTTAGAAATGCCTTTCAGGCTGGCCTGGTAGGCAATCAGACTGTGACCACAACCCACGCCCAGATTACGTAAAACCGTGGAATCGGTAAGATCCCGCTGCCAGCGCGAAATGGGCAATTTGGCGGCCAGGTGATCAAACAGGGCATTGGCAATACCCAGGTTGCCTTCAGAGTTTTCAAAGTCGATGGGGTTAACCTTGTGGGGCATGGTGGAAGAACCAATTTCACCGGCCACGGTTTTCTGTTTGAAATAACCCAGAGAAATATAAGCCCAAACGTCCCGGTCAAAGTCGATTAGGATGGTATTGAAACGGGCCAGAGCATCAAACAGCTCGGCAATGTAGTCGTGGGGCTCAATCTGCGTGGTGTAGGGGTTCCAAGCCAAACCCAGGCCTTCGATAAACTGCTTGGCATTCGCCTGCCAGTCAATTTCGGGGTAGGCACTCAAATGGGCATTGTAGTTGCCGACAGCGCCGTTGATCTTGCCCAGCAGCTCGATTTGTTCAACCTGCTTGATCTGGCGTTCGAGGCGATAAACTACATTGGCCATTTCCTTGCCGAGGGTGGAAGGGCTGGCGGTCTGGCCGTGGGTGCGGGATAGCAGAGGCACTTCCGCATTGGCATGGGCCAGGGCACGAATGGCTTCAGCCACCTGGCGCATTTCGGGAAGCAGCACCTTTTGCAGACCACCCTTGAGCATCAGCGCATGGGACAGGTTGTTAATGTCTTCACTGGTGCAGGCAAAGTGGACAAACTCAGTGATGGCCTTGAGTTCAGGCAGGGTTTCGATCTTGTCCTTGATGAAGTACTCCACGGCCTTGACGTCATGATTGGTCACCCGCTCGTGGGCCTTCACTGCCTCAGCATCTTCAACAGAGAAGTTGGCGACTAGATCATTGAGCAGCTGATTGGCTTGTTCGGAAAGTGCAGGTACTTCGTTGATTTGGGGGTGCTCGGCCAGACGCTGTAACCAGCGAACCTCGACCTCGACACGGGCGCGAATCAAGCCATATTCAGAAAAATGCTCGCGCAGTGCGGCGGTTTTGCTGCCATAGCGGCCATCAACAGGTGAAATGGCGGTCAGATTGGTAAGTTGCTCAAGAGACATGAAATTTTCCAATTTAAAGTTTATCGGTTTAAGTTAAAAATTACTTTGCAGCTGCCAGGGCGCGGTAGAGGCTGATTTTTTCAGGCTGTCTGCAACAGGAAGTTGCAGTCAGAGCTTACAGGCATGTATTTACGCGTCCTGAAAAAACCAGCCTCTACAAAAGCGTCATAGCGCCATCCATTGAGCCAGAAGTAAGCAGTGCCTTGCTCCCCTGAGGCTGATCAGCTGCTTCAGCACTTAAAGTTAAGCCAGGTCGCAGGTTTAGGCGCGAAAGCCCAGTTCATCCAAATCACTTAATAAGCGCTTACGTGCAAAGAGTAGTTTCCAGCGTTTGCCGCCTGCTTGTGACCAAAGCATTGCCGAGCGTACTCCTGCCAGCAGGAGGGCACGAATTTTATCGGCGTTGATTTGCTGTTGCAGAATTTGGGGGTCACCCTGCACCTGAATACGAAAAGAAAAGGTGCTTAGGGTGTCCTGATAAAGCCCGGCCAGGGCTGAGATTACATTTTCGTGCGTGGGGCTAAAGTGCCTGGCCTGGCCCTGGATGGCATCCAGGCGTTCACCAAGGGCGGTCAGCATGCCCTGGTCTTTCATGAGTTTGGTCTGCAATACCAGGATGCCTACGGCATAGCGCATGATATTGGGGTGGATGTCTTTTTCCTTTTGCAGGATTTTACGCAGGGCCCGTGCGCCTGGACGTAGATTGAAAAGGTCACCACCATAAATGTCTTCAGTCGATTCGGGGTTGAGTACCAGAATACTGCTGACACTGGTTTCAAAGGTATGTTGATCGACGAGTCCGCGACCAGCCAGCTCATGGACCAACTGGGCCGCTTGCAGGACGCCTATCAGGCCAATTGCCTGACGTTTGTTTGCATCCAGGTTGTTCATAGGTGACTACCTTTAGATTGTAAAAAAGTTTCTTCAATGACACCGCCGCCCAGGCAGATTTCATCTTGATAAAAAACGACGGATTGGCCGGGGGTGACCGCACGTTGGGGCTGGTCGAAAAGCACACGGCACTGGCCTGATTCCAGGACTTCAACCTGGCAGTCTTGATCGGCTTGGCGATAGCGGACCTTGGCTGTTGAACGAAAAGCACTTTTGGGTGGCTGTCCGGCAACCCAGTCAGGTGCGGCACAAATCAAGCCGTCAGTGAACAGCAGAGGGTGATCTTCACCCTGGACTACGGTCAATTCATTGGTGTCCAGGTTTTTGCCGGCAACAAACCAGGGTGCATCCGGGTAGCCTTTGACACCACCGATTCCCAGGCCCTGGCGCTGGCCCAGGGTGTAATACATGAGTCCGGCATGCTCCCCAATCACTTCGCCCTGATCGGTAATGATTGTGCCTGGCTGAGCGGGTAAATAACGCTTTAGAAAGTCACTAAAACGTCTTTCGCCAATAAAACAGATTCCAGTGGAATCTTTTTTCTTGGCTGTGACCAGGTCATTTTCTTCTGCCAGACGGCGAACTTCGGGCTTTTCCAGTTCACCCACGGGAAAAAGCGTCAGACCAATTTCTCTGTGGCCCACGGCATGTAGAAAGTAGCTCTGGTCTTTGTTGTTATCCAGGCCACGTAGCAGTAACGCCTGGCCTTGGTCGTCCTGTCCGCGGCGCACATAGTGGCCGGTGGCAATCAGGTCGGCACCCAGGTGTTGGGCATATTCCAGGAAGGCTTTGAATTTGATTTCTCGGTTACAAAGAATATCTGGGTTGGGCGTGCGGCCCGCTTTGTATTCTTCCAGAAAATGCTCGAAGACAAAGTCCCAGTATTCGGCAGCAAAATTAGCCGCATGCAGCTTGATGCCTAGCTTGTCACTGACTGCCTGCGCATCTGCATAGTCTTCCTTGGCCGTACAGTATTCAGTGCCATCGTCCTCTTCCCAGTTTTTCATGAACAGGCCTTCAACCTGATAACCCTGGCGTTTGAGAAGCAGGGCGGAAACGGAGGAGTCAACACCGCCGGACATGCCGACGATGACGCGGGTGGAAGCTGGATCAACTGGCTGCATGGGTGTTGCCTGAGGCACTGGTGGCTCCGGGGTCAAAAAACGCCCATTATAACGCAGGCACGGGCTTAAAAGTAGGCAGGAAGAGCCTGCAATTAAGGATGAAGCTCACGAAAATCTCTGATTATTTCCAGCGGGTAGCGAATGCCTGCCAGAAAATCTCTGCAACAGGGCAGCACCATGGGGCTGCGCAGGCGACCCAACTCATTTTCAGCCAGGATTTCATCCAGAGTTAGCCAATGCGGGCCAATAATGCCTTCGTCCAAAACAGCATTGGGGACTTCGGATAGAGGGCGGGCTATAAAGCAGTGCCGGTGATAAGTGATGCCATTGGGAGCGACATTGATGTAGAGTCCCAGATAGGCCTCTACTTCAATCAGCCAGCCGGTTTCTTCCAGGGTTTCCCGTTCGGCTGCTTCAATGAGACTTTCATCTTGTTCCAGATGGCCCGCAGGTTGATTCAATACAGGCCGGTCGGAACGTGTCATTTGGTCGTATTCTTCGACCAGCAGAAAGCGTTCACCATCATGGACGAGGGTGGATACGGTGGCATTGGGTGTCCAGCGGCTCATTTTGACTCCTTGCGAACGCCTTTTTTACGCGGTTTTAGGGCAACTTTGCTTTCTTTGGTGGGCAGGTGAACCTGAGTCATTTTTAGCTTACCCGGTTTCATTTTGTCGAGTGACCAGCTACCAATGGACCAGCGCACCAGGCGTAATGTCGGAAAACCAACATGGGCTGTCATACGTCGTACCTGGCGGTTACGGCCTTCAACCAGGGTCAGCTCCAGCCAACTGGTGCCCTTGCCTGGTCTGGGCTGAACGGGTTCGGCGCGGGGCGGTAGCTTGGGTTCTGGCAGGTGTCTTGCGCGAGCCGGACGGGTTTTGCCATCATTGAGCTCAACACCGCGGCTTAGTTCTTGCAGGGCTTCATCGGTAATCTGGCCCTCGACCTGCACCCAGTAGGTTTTGGGTAGCTTGAATTCAGGGTGGGTGATGCGGGCTTGCAGCTCACCGTCACCGGTTAGCAGCAGTAGGCCTTCTGAGTCATAATCAAGGCGGCCAGCAGGGTAGATATCTGGAACCTTGATAAAGTCCGACAGGGTGCTGCGTCCTTTATCGTCAGTGAACTGGGACAGGACCTGCCAGGGTTTGTAAAAGAGGTAAAGGTCGCTCATGGTGTTCTCGATTGCAGTTTTTTTTGGCGTGTTACTTGTGATTTTACCAAAACATCCCTATTTTCTAAGTAACACATTTTAAGAAACAAAGATTTGCGCTTCCCGTTGAATTTATTCCTGCATACAGGGACTAAGCTTGGGTAAAGGCGAAGACTAACAGATAGCAGAGAGGGTTAGCAGTTGAAGTCACAGATGTTGGCATCGGGCAGGGTCGTCTCTTCTGGCGGAACGGGTGATGATGATTTTGATCATCAGGATGGTGAAGGGCTGGCAACAGCAGAATCCAAGCCGAAGCTGAAAAAACCACCCTTGTACAAGGTGGTGATGCTAAATGATGACTTTACACCCATGGAGTTTGTCGTTGAAGTATTAATCAGGTTTTTCCACATGGATATGGAAAAGGCTTCGCAGATCATGCTTGCAGTGCATACTGAAGGCAAGGCAACCTGCGGTGTCTTTACGAGGGATGTCGCTGAAACCAAAGCAGCGCTGGTCGTCGATTTTGCTCGTGAGAACCAGCATCCATTAATGTGCAATGTAGAAGTGGCGGAGTAAACAGCTGGGCATAAGCCTTAAAGCTGTAAAATCAATCTGGTTCCCAGGCGGGTAAGTGAGGGTAGGCTCATGCTTAGCAAAGATCTTGAACATACGCTGAATGAGGCGTTCACCCTGGCAAGGCGCCAACGCCATGAATTCATGACAGTTGAGCATTTATTGCTGTCATTGCTGGATAATGAATCGGCTGCACAGGTTCTCAAAGCTTGTGGCGCTGACCTAGGTGTCATCCGTAAGGATCTCAACGACTTCATCAACGCAACCACGCCAGTGATTCCTGATGACAATCTGGAGCGAGAAACACAGCCAACTCTGGGCTTTCAGCGAGTGCTGCAAAGAGCAGTTTTCCATGTTCAATCCTCAGGTAAAAGTGAAGTAACCGGTGCCAATGTACTGGTTGCCATTTTTAGTGAGCAGGAAAGCCAGGCTGTTTATTTCCTTAAGCAACAGGATATTGCTCGTGTGGATGTGGTTAATTACATCTCTCACGGTATTTCCAAGGTGTCGGATGATCCCGAACAGGATCACGGCATGCTTGGCCATGAACAGGAAGAAAGCCAGGAAGGTGTGAGTTCCAACCATCCTCTGCACAGTTTTGCAACCAACCTCAATGAGCAGGCCCGCATAGGTCGGATTGACCCTCTGGTAGGCCGTGATCAAGAGGTGGAAAGAACGATTCAGGTTCTTGCCCGTCGCCGTAAAAACAACCCCTTGTTGGTTGGTGAGGCAGGCGTTGGTAAAACAGCGATAGCTGAAGGCCTGGCCAAACGCATTGTCGATGGCGAAGTGCCAGAAGTTATTGGCGATGCCGTAGTCTACTCACTGGATTTGGGTGCACTGCTGGCTGGTACCAAATATCGCGGTGATTTTGAAAAACGCCTCAAGGCGCTGCTGCATGAATTGAAAAAGCAGGAAAACTCGATTCTTTTTATCGATGAGATACACACGATTATCGGCGCAGGTGCTGCTTCCGGTGGCGTCATGGATGCCTCCAACCTTCTGAAACCCATGCTATCCAGTGGTGAGCTGCGCTGCATAGGGTCAACGACTTTCCAGGAATTTCGCGGTATTTTTGAGAAGGATCGTGCCCTGGCGCGGCGCTTCCAGAAAATCGACGTGGTTGAACCCAGTGTCGAAGATACCATTGCGATTCTCAAAGGCCTGAAGAGCCGTTTTGAACAGCATCACAAGCTCAAGTATGACGATCAGTCGCTGGAGACAGCTGCACGCTTGGCTGCACGCTACATCAATGATCGCCATCTGCCTGACAAGGCCATCGATGTTGTCGATGAAGCGGGTGCCTATCAGCAGCTGCTACCGGAAGATCAGCGGGTGGAAGTGATCACCAGCTCCGAAGTCGAAGCCATCGTCTCCAAAATTGCGCGTATTCCGCCTAAAACGGTCTCCAGCAATGATAAAGAGGTGCTGCGCAATGTTGAGCGGGATCTAAAAATGCTGGTCTTTGGCCAGGATGAAGGTATTCAGGCACTGTCCAATGCCATTAAATTGTCGCGGGCAGGGCTTAAATCACCTGAAAAACCCATAGGGGCCTTCTTGTTTGCAGGTCCTACTGGTGTGGGTAAGACAGAAGTGACTAAACAGCTGGCGCGTACCCTGGGTATAGAGCTGGTTCGTTTCGACATGTCTGAGTACATGGAAAGACATACTGTCTCCCGTTTGATCGGTGCGCCTCCAGGTTATGTGGGTTATGACCAGGGCGGCCTTTTGACTGAAGCTATTACCAAGAATCCGCATTGTGTGCTCTTGCTGGATGAGATAGAAAAAGCCCATCCAGAAGTCTTTAACCTGCTGCTGCAAGTTATGGATCACGGAACCCTGACTGACAACAATGGGCGCAAGGCTGACTTCCGCAATGTGATTCTGGTGATGACAACCAACGCAGGTGCTGAAGTGTTGAACAAGCGCTCCATCGGCTTTAAAGAACAGGACAATACCTCGGATGGTATGGAGGTGATACGCAAGTTCTTTACACCTGAGTTCCGGAATCGTCTGGACACCATTATTCAGTTCAAAGCACTGGACACCGAAGTCATCAAAAACGTGGTCGATAAGTTTCTGGTTGAACTTCAGGCCCAGTTGGATGACAAGCGTGTGGTGCTGGATGTTGACGATAAGGCAAGAGCTTGGTTGGCAGCCAGAGGCTACGACCAGGCCATGGGTGCAAGGCCGATGGCCCGCTTGATTCAGGAGAAAATCAAGAAACCCATGGCTGAAGCGATTCTCTTTGGCGAGCTCTCCGACAAGGGCGGTACTGTGCATGTCACGGTTGAGTCTTCAGAAAGCGAAGATCTTAAGCTGGAGTTTGAAGCTGCTTCCAGAGAAGAAGAGGAAGAAGGGGCTGTT
This sequence comes from Marinospirillum celere, assembly GCF_900112235.1. Classification (GTDB taxonomy): domain Bacteria; phylum Pseudomonadota; class Gammaproteobacteria; order Pseudomonadales; family Halomonadaceae; genus Marinospirillum; species Marinospirillum celere. Next base: position 386,898 of record NZ_FOLH01000002.1, read on the forward strand.
TAATCCAGCCCTTTCTTAGAAACAAAAAAACCCGCAAGTGCGGGTTTTTTTGTGCCCGGGCCCTAAGCTTATTGAATCAGCAAGCGGACCCTAGTCAAGTGCTTAGCGAGCGCGATAGGTGATACGCCCTTTGGTCAGGTCATAAGGCGAGAGCTCAACCTTAACCTTGTCACCAGTCAGGATACGGATGTAGTTTTTACGCATCTTTCCTGAAATATGAGCAGTCAGAACATGACCGTTCTCAAGCTCTACACGAAACATTGTATTGGGTAGGGTATCAATGATGACACCTTCCATTTCAATATGGTCTTCTTTTGCCATTCGGTAAAAACCTCTGAATTGGCTGATTGGATTTTGCCAGAATAAAAATCGCCAACATTCTGCCTTATTTTTCAAGAAATGGCAAAAAAAGCCTTTATCAGCAGCAGCTAGTCATTAGCTTCTTTAAATGGAATCCATTCTTGCTGTTGGAGGATTTCGAGGGGTTGGTAGTTTTGTTTGTAATTCATTTTCCGGCAGTTTTTGATCCAGTAGCCTAAGTAAACATGAGGGAGCCCCAGTTTCTTGGCTAGTTCAATCTGCCAGAGTACAGCATAGACACCAAGACTGCGCCGGTTTTCTTCAGGAGAATAAAAAGTATAGATGGCCGAGAGGCCTCGTGACAGCCTATCCATGGCTGCAACAGCAAGGAGTTGATGCTGTTCATCACGAAATTCCACCAAACGCGCCCAGGGCTCGCTGAGAAGTAAAAAACTGCGAAACTGTTCTACAGAAGGCGGGTACATGTCGCCATCTGCATGGCGGGCTTCCAGGTACTCCTCGTAAAGGGCATAGTATTCTTCGGTAAAGCGGGTATTGACCACCCAGGCAGTTAAATCCTGATTGCGGTTCCAAATTTTACGCTGCTGGCGGCTGGGTTTGAATTCTGGCACTGAAATACGTACTGACTGGCAGGCATTGCAGTTCTGGCAGTGAGGGCGATAGAGGTGGCGTCCACTGCGCCTGAAACCAACCTGGGTCAGGCTATCGTAGACTTCCAGGGTCAGGGGCTGCTGGGGGTCAAGGAAAAGCGTGGTCGCCTCCCGGTTGGGCAGGTAACTACAGGCGTGCGGCATGGTTTGGTAGAAGCGTAGTGAAAAAGCCTTTTCACCCGGAGTATTGCTAGTCACACTTCAACTCCTTGCTTGAGAAAGCTTAAAAATTCTTCCCGACCAATTTCTCTTGCCCCCAGGCTAGCCAAGTGAGGCGAGTAAACCTGACAATCGATTAATTCAAATTCTAGCGCTTCCAGATGCCTTGCTAAAGCTACCAGAGCAACTTTTGAGGCATCACTGACCCGGCTGAACATGGATTCACCAAAAAATACCCGACCCAGGGCCAGGCCGTAAAGGCCGCCAACCAGTTCTTCTTCTTGCCAGACTTCCACAGAATGCGCAAAACCCTGTTGATGCAATTGATTATAGGCGGTTTCCATTTCCTTGCTGATCCAGGTACCTTCACGGTTTTCACGAAGAGCCGCGCAGAAATGAATCACTTGGGAAAAAGCCTGGTTAAAGGTTATCTTGAAGTCATTGCGTTTCAGGCGTTTTCGCAAGCTGCGGCTGACTTTGATTTCTTTTGGAAACAGAACCATCCGCGGGGCCGGTGACCACCAGAGAATGGGTTCGCCCTCGCTGAACCAGGGAAAGATACCCTTGCTGTAGGCTAGCAACAGGCGCTCTGGGCTAAGGTCGCCGCCAAAGGCAAGGAGCCCGTTGGGCTCCTCTAGGGCCAGCTGTACCGGGGGAAACCAGAGCTCATCATCCAGTTGCCAGATTTCAAGCATAAATCAGCCTGTTGCTGTTGAAGATATCAGTTATCATAAGGCCTTGGCAGGGTAATCAACAAGTTGAGTAAACGGGAAGTAGCAGTGACTGAACAGGAAAAGACAACAGCAACCCCTCATCAGCCCAGTCCTCTGGCGGATCGTTTGCGCAAAGCACTCTATGAAGCCGGTGCTCTGGTTCTGGCTTTGGTTGGCTTGATGCTGGCCTTGGCACTCTTCAGCTTTGATCCGGCTGATCCGGGTTGGAATATGACGTCCCAACAGGCGGCGACCAACCTGATGGGTCTTTCGGGTGCCTGGCTGGCTGATGTGCTCTTTTCCCTTGCTGGTGCTGCGGCCTGGTTACTGCCTCTGGCTATCGTGCATTTGGCCATCCAAGTCATGCGTCGTCCCTGGCAAAATGAAGCTTGGGACCCTTTCATTCCCTCGTTGCGTTTTTCTGGATTAATGCTCCTGCTGGTGGGTATTGCTGCCCTGGCCGCCATGCACTTTTACGACCAGGAAGTCAGTTGGGCCTATGGCGCCGGTGGCATTCTGGGTGAAAGCCTATCCAGCCTTGCTGGCCCATTACTCGGGCACTTGGGCGCTACTCTGGTATTTTTGACGGCCTGTTTTGCGGGCTTCTCACTGATCACTGGTTGGTCCTGGTTCATGATCATGGATGAGCTGGGCAGTTTGTTGGTTAGATTGTTTGAAAAGTTAAAAAATACTTGGTGGAAGGCTGAGCTTTTTAGACGCAAAGAAAAAGAAGACTATTATCGTGATGCCCGAGAGCCACAAACGGAATCCCTGCCACCTCAGGAAAAGTCCGCGCCTGGCTGGCTGGAAGATATTAAACAGAGGCTACCCAAACCTGAAGCTCCCAAAAAGTCACCGCAGGAATATCGGGAGCCTCACCTGGAAACTGATGATGAACAAGAACAAGAACCTACCCAGGAACCTCGTTTACTGACTGCCGAAGACCTTCAGCCCAAACGTCAACATCCTGCCGGGCCGGTGCAGGGCACTAAACCCGGTTTACAGTTACTGGATGCCAGTCGGCCCCAACAGGCTGGCTTTACCCAGCCTGAATTGGAAGCTCTTGCCGTTCTCTTACAGCAGCGGCTGATTGAGTTTGGTGTCAGAGCCGAAGTGGTGGATGTTCACCCTGGCCCGGTGATTACCCGATTTGAGCTGGAGCTGGCCGCAGGAATCAAGTCCAGTAAGGTGGCTAACCTGGCGCTGGATCTGGCGCGAGCCTTAAAAGTACCCAGTGTTCGTGTTGTTGAAGTCATCTCAGGTAAATCGACCATAGGGATCGAATTACCCAATGCCAAAAGAGCCCTGATTCGTTTGACTGAAGTCTTGGATCATGATGCTTTTACTCTGGACAAACACCCTCTTCCCCTGGCACTGGGTCAGGATATCGCTGGCAACCCTGTAGTCGTCAACCTGGCCAAGATGCCCCACCTACTGGTCGCAGGGACTACAGGTTCAGGGAAATCGGTTGGCGTGAATGCCATGCTGCTGTCTTTGCTCTTACAGCGCAGCCCCGAAGAGCTGCGACTGATCATGATCGACCCTAAAATGCTGGAGCTTTCAGTTTATGAGGGTATTCCGCATCTGCTGGCGCCGGTCGTGACGGATATGAAGGAAGCCGCCAACTCCCTGCGCTGGTGTGTTGCTGAAATGGAAAGGCGCTATCAGCTGATGGCCGCCTTGGGTGTGCGCAATATCACCGGCTTTAATGCCAAACTTAAAGAAGCCACGCGTAATGGCGGCAAGGTAGTGGACCCTTTGGTGGACCCGGAATCAGGTCGCCAGGAATACTTGGAGTCCCTGCCTTATGTCGTTGTCGTGATTGATGAATTTGCCGATATGATGATGCTGGTGGGTAAAAAGGTGGAAGAGCTGATTGCCCGTCTGGCCCAAAAAGCCAGGGCAGCCGGTATTCACTTGATCCTGGCAACTCAGCGGCCCTCAGTTGATGTAATTACCGGTCTGATCAAGGCCAATATTCCAACCCGCATCGCTTTTCAGGTCTCCAGTAAAATTGATTCACGAACCATTCTCGATCAAGGAGGAGCGGAACAGCTGCTGGGCAATGGCGACATGCTTTATCTGCCGACTGGGGCTCCTCAGCCCGAAAGGGTGCATGGTGCTTTTGTAGATGATGATGAAGTGCATCGGGTGGTTGAAGACTGGAAACAAAGAGGAACCCCTGATTACGTGGAATCTATTTTGTCGGGTGATGTCGAAGCAGCCAGTCTGGCGGGTTTGGAAGCCGAAGGCGCTGATAACGACGATGAAAATGATCCTCTTTATGACGAGGCCGTCGCCTTTGTGATTGAGTCCCGAAGAGCTTCAACCTCCTCGGTGCAAAGGCGTTTCAAAATAGGTTACAACCGGGCAGCCCGCCTTGTCGATGCCATGGAGAGAGCTGGCTTGGTTTCTCCTTTACAGGCGAATGGGCAGCGTGAACTTCTGGTTGGCGAGTAAATTCAACTGAATGTAAGGAAAAGCATGCGACTTAGATCACTGATTTTCGGCTTGGGCTGTTGGTTATTGGCTCCGGCGCTTCTGGCTGATCAGGCTGAACAGCAACTGCAGGCTTACCTGGCTGAAATACGCAGCCTGGAAGCGGGTTTTGAACAACAGCTTCTGGATGCCCGGGGCCAGCGTATGCAAAAAACGGAAGGTGAAATGCGCCTTCTCAAGCCAGGGCGCTTTTATTGGGAAACCCGTAACCCTTTTCCAGAAGTTCTGGTATCCGATGGCGAATCTCTCTGGCTTTATGATCCCGATCTGGAGCAGGTAACCATTCAAAAGCTGGATCAACGCATGGCCTATACGCCGGCGCTGATTCTTTCAGGGGAAACCGCAACGCTTAGTGATGACTTTGAAATTACCCGCCGTCAGGAAAGCCAACAGGAAATCTTCACCCTGACGCCCTTGGCAGGTGATAGTCTTTTTGAACAAATGGAACTTTATTTCCGGGACGGTCAAATAGAAGCGATCCATCTGGAAGACAGCCTGGGTCAGAAAACCCGTGTTGAACTGCTCAACCCCCGTTACAACCAGCCTTTAGACCCTTCCGGTTTTGATTTTGTCCTTCCTGAAAATGTGGATGTCATTCAGGAGTAATTATGGCGGATGATTTGTTCAGCGCAGGCGGGCCAACCAGCTGGCAACCTCTAGCGGCACGAATGCGGCCACGCAACCTCAGTGAGTTTGTTGGTCAAGACCACCTGCTGGGCCAGGACAAATCGTTACGTCAGGCGCTGGAAGCCGGGCAGCTGCACTCAATGATCTTCTGGGGGCCTCCAGGAGTCGGTAAAACAACCCTGGCCCGTTTGCTCGCAGAGCAGGGAGAACTACGCTACACCAGCCTGTCAGCAGTTATGAGTGGTGTTAAAGAAATACGTGCGGCGGTTACTGCGGCTCAGGAGCATCAGCAATTTACTGGTAAGCCAACTCTCTTGTTTGTTGATGAGGTGCATCGCTTTAATAAATCCCAGCAGGATGCCTTCCTGCCCTACATTGAAGATGGCACCTTTCTTTTTATAGGGGCAACCACAGAAAACCCTTCGTTTGAACTTAATTCCGCCTTACTGTCCCGAGCCAGAGTTTATGTACTCAAATCACTTAGTGAAGAGGTTTTGCAAGGGCTGCTGATGCAGGCGCTGGCTGATACTGATCGGGGTTTGGGTCAACTGGGGCTGGTAGCAGAAGCCGAGACTCTGCTGACCCTGGCCAGGGCCGCTGATGGTGATGCCCGGCGGGCACTGAATTTTTTGGAAATTGCAGCCGATCTTGCTGAAGAAGGGCAGATTACCGAAAAAACCATTGCCGAAGTCGTTCAAGAAAGTTTAAGGCGTTTTGATAAGGGCGGTGAAGCCTTTTATGACCAGATTTCTGCGCTGCATAAAGCGGTGCGGGGCTCTTCACCGGATGCTGCCCTCTACTGGTTATGCCGTATGTTGGATGGCGGTTGTGATCCTTTGTATATTGCCCGGCGGGTCGTGCGCATGGCCAGTGAAGACATCGGTAATGCTGATCCGCGTGGCCTGCAGTTGGCCCTGAATGCCTGGGATGTACAAACCCGGCTAGGTAGCCCCGAAGGTGAACTGGCCATTGCCCATGCCGTGGTCTATTTGGCCGTAGCAGCCAAGTCCAACGCCGTTTATAACGCCTTTAATGCGGCCATGAAAGCAGTTAAGTCATCACCTAGCTATGAAGTGCCCCTGCATTTACGTAATGCACCGACAGGTCTGATGGAAGAGCTGGGCTATGGTGCAGACTATCGCTATGCCCACAATGAGCCTGAAGGCTATGCGGCTGGAGAAAACTACTTGCCTGAACAGCTGGCAGGCACTTGCTACTACCAGCCAGTAGAAAGGGGGCTGGAAATCAAAATTGCTGAAAAACTGCGCTATTTAAGACAGCTGGATGCAGCGGCTAACCAGGAAAAGCCCAGCCAGTAACCAGCAACCAGCTACCCAGCCTCAAGGTTTGCGCTAACTCCCAGCCACCCAGTAACAGAGCCAGCCCGCCGAGGATCAAATGAGGTCCGAAGGGCAAGGCCTGCCCCTGCCACCTCTTACCTAGCTTTAGCAGCAAGGCAGCAACCAAACCCGACAGGGAAGCCAGCAAGACAATAGGAACCAGGGCAGGAGCACCCAACCAGGCTCCCAGAGCGGCTAATAATTTAAAGTCGCCATACCCCATGCCTTCTCGTCCAGTCAACAGCTTGAAGACCCAATAGAGGCTCCAGAGACTTAGATAGCCCAGAAGCGCACCGACAAAGGCTTGATTAAATAACTCCGGTGAAGAAAACCACCAGTGAAAGGTGAGTCCGGCCCAGACCAGTGGCAAGGTCAGAAAATCAGGCAGAAGGCGAGTTTGGGCATCAATAACGGCCAAGGCCAAGAGCGTAAAAGCCAGACCCATAAACGCAAGCGATTGGAGGCTGGCCCCATAGCGCCAGGCGATCATCAGTGCCAGGCAACCAGCAGCCAGTTCAACGCCGGGGTAGAGTCTGGAAATGGGTGTTTTGCAGCTGGCGCACTTGCCTTTGAGCAGTAGCCAGCTGATTACAGGTAAGTTGTGGTACCAACTGACATGCGTTAAGCAGGCAGGGCAGTGGGATGCTGGCCAGGATAAGCTGAGTTCAGGAAGCTGGGTTTCGCCCCAGCTACGCCTAAGCATTAGCGGCAAGCGATAAATCACCACATTTAAAAAACTACCGATAACCAAGCCCAGCAGGCTGGCAAAGACTAACCACAGCCAAAAAGGCCAGAAACTGGCATTCAGGGCAGCCAATTCACTCATTAGAGAATATCACCCATCTGGAAGATAGGCAGATACATGGCTACGACCAGACCACCAACGATTATCCCCAAGACCGCTATAACCAGGGGTTCCAAGAGGCTGGTCATGGAATCCACCAGGGTGTTGACTTCTTCTTCAAAAAAATCAGCCACCTTAACCAACATGGTGTCCAGGGCCCCTGACTCTTCCCCTATGGCAACCATCTGGTTGACCATGGTAGGGAATAGCTTGGTCTGGCGCATACTGAAATTAAGTTGCTGACCTGCGGCTACATCATCTTTCATGCTCGCAACAGCATCACGATAAACTAGACTGCCTGTGGAACGGCCAGCAGAATCCAGTGAGTCCACTAAAGGAACCCCTGCAGCAAAAGAAGTGGCCAGGGTGCGGGCAAAGCGTGCAACAGCAGATTTGTGAAGCAACATGCCTATTACAGGAAGCCGCAAGGCCAGTTTGCTAAGCCGGTAAGCAAAGGTTTCTGAGCGCTTGCGCATCACTAGAGTTAAATATATAGCCGCAAGCATTCCACCGAAAACCAGATACCACCATTCCTGCATAAAGCGAGACATGTTAATGACCATTTGGGTGAAGGCTGGAAGTTCGGCCCCAAAACCAGCAAACATGCGCTCAAACTCAGGAACCACCTTCACCAGCAAAAGGCCAGCGACCCCTAAGCCGATGACCATGACAAACACCGGATAGTAGAGGGCTTTTTTGATTTTATTCTTCAGAGACTCCATGCGCTCTTTGTAAAGAGCCACCCTTTCCAGCATATTTTCCAAAGCGCCTGAGGCTTCACCAGCTTCTACCAGGCTGCAAAAAAGATCATCAAATACTTTAGGGTGCCGACGCAAAGCCTGGGCGATGGGCGTACCTGAAGAAACCTGATCCCTCAAATCAATAAGGAGGTCCCGCATTTTCTTTTTGGTTTGGCTTTCAATAGTGATACTCAACGCCTGAACCGCAGGAACCCCGGCTTTAATCATGGTCGCCAGTTGCCTGGAAAATAAAGTGATGTCCCGGGCAGTAATTTTCTCACCAAACCCCAGTGAGAAATTGGATTTTTTGCGAATGCGCTTGGGTGAAATACCCTGTTCACGCAGTTTTGCCCGCACCAGATTGATATCTTCAGCTTCTATTTCACCGGATATCTTTTCACGGCGGGCATTGGTGCCCTGCCAATGGAATAAATGAATTTTGGGTGGTTTTTTATCCATAGCGTCTCAGCCTACTCCATGGTTACACGTGTTAATTCATCAACACTGGTCAGGCCTGCCAGTACCTTCTTGCGTCCCGCTTGGCGAAGATCATCAAAACCCTCGGCTCTGGCCTTGCGGTCAATCTCTAAAGCGCTCGCAGAATGCATGATCAAGTCGGCCAGTTCAGGGGTAATCTTGACCACTTCATAGATCCCGATACGGCCCTTGTAACCCTTGGTGCAGTGAGTACAACCAACAGCATCAAAAATACCCTTCGCATTGATTTGTTCTTGAGTAAAACCCAACTCCAAAAGTGTGTCTTTCGGCAACTCAGTCGGTTTGCGACATTTGGGGCAAAGTTTTCTGGCCAGGCGCTGGGCAATGATTAGCTGCACAGAAGCGGCCAGGTTATAAGAAGGTATGCCCATATTCATCAGGCGATTCAAAGTCGCTGCTGCTGAGTTGGTATGCAGGGTTGAGAGTACCAGGTGCCCGGTCTGTGCTGCCTTGACTGCCGTTTCAGCGGTTTCCAAATCACGGATCTCACCCACCATAACCACATCAGGATCCTGGCGCAAAAAAGCCCGCAAAGCAGCGGCAAAGTTCAATCCCACCTTGGTATTGATGTTGACCTGATTGATACCTTCCATATTGATTTCAACCGGATCTTCGGCACTGGCAATATTTCTTTCCGGGCTGTTTAGTAGATTCAGACCTGTGTAGAGGGTTACGGTTTTACCGCTACCCGTTGGCCCGGTGACCAGAATCATCCCCTGAGGCCTGGCTAGGGCCTGTTCATAAAGCTTTTGCTGATCGGCCTCAAAGCCCAATTGTTCTATGCCCATTTTGGCGGCATTGGCGTCCAGTATCCGCAGGACGATCTTTTCACCCCAAAGAGTGGGCAGGGTGTTGACCCTAAAGTCGATAGAGCGGGTTTTGGACAGTTTGAGTTTGATGCCGCCATCCTGAGGGATACGCCGCTCAGAAATATTTAGCTTGGCCATCACCTTCAAACGGGCTGCCAAGCGTCCACGCAGTGAAAGTGGTGGGCGGGTCATTTCATGCAGGATACCATCGATACGGCAGCGAACCCGGTAACTATGCTCATAGGGCTCAAAGTGAATATCCGAAGCCCCGCGACGTATGGCATCCAAGAGCACCTTGTTGACAAATTTAACGATGGGTGCATCATCCTTGCCACCGATGCCATCATCCAAATCTTCTTCTTGAAGTTGGCTTTCGCCCGTTTCCAAGCCTTCTAGCTCACTGTCATTAAGATCACCCAGGGCACTGATATCTGTTTCCAGTGAGTCTTCCAGGATTCGATGTAACTTAATTTCAGATACGATTACTGGATAGATAATCAAGCCTGTTTGGAACTGAATTTCGTCAATGGCAGCCAGGTTGGTTGGTGTGGTCAGGGCAAGCGTCAGCTGATTCCCCTTTAAAAAAACAGGTAGAGCCTGGTGCTTGCGTAGTAAATTTTCATTGACCAGCTTCTTTGGGAAAAGCTTGGGTTCCATTGCTTCCAGATCAAGATAAGGAAGGCCGAACTCTTCGGCAATCAAGCTAGCAAGTTGGTCACTATCAATATGGCCAGTGGAGTTCAGGTAATGGCTAAAGGATAGGTTGCTCTCTTTAGCCTTGACCTGGGCGGCCAGCGCTTCACTTTCATCCATAAGGCCTTGGCGAATCAAGCGTTTGGACAAAGAGCTCAGCACGTGAGGATTGGATACATCCACCATAAAGCCTGGATTCCTTATTTCAGTTGCACCGGATAGTCAAAGGATTATGACATTGGTAGACTTGGCTAGGCTAGGTAACAGCTTGCATTTTAATTAACAGATTGACTAAAATCATTGTTGCATTAGGTAACAAAGTGTTTCATAGTTGCCATACAAGCTCAAGACTTCCCGCAGGGAAGCTGGATACTAAATTTTGAAATTTTAAAGGAGAAGGTTGAATGAAAGCCGCTCAACAAGGTTTTACCCTGATTGAACTTCTGGTTGTTATCGCCATTATCGGCATCCTGGCCGCCGTCGCTGTGCCTCAGTATCAGCGCTACATTGATAGAGCTGAGGCTTCTTCATTGTTTGCGACTGCAACAGCCTATCGTACAGCTGTAGATGCAGCTATCTTCTCAGGTGACGATCCAACTGATGACGATATTATTCCTCTTGATGATGAGAATGACACTAGTGTAGCTATAGCTGAAGATGGTGAAGATCATACTATCACTGCTAGCAATGACCGTGGATCAGTCACTCTGACCAGAACTGAAGCAGGTCGCTGGAGCTGTGTGCATGATTTCGAAGGTGTGAATTTGCGTAATTGCTCTGGACCAGATGGAACACCAGCCACACCTTAAAACAGTAGTTGCGATAAGCCTATAGCTTAAATAATTATACTATCAGGAAGGAGTAGCTTTAAAAGGCTGCTCCTTTTTTATTATGTCCTACTTACCTGTTTTTTTGGGATTGACGTTACTTTTCTTATCTTTGGCAGTAACTGTCGTTTTTGATTTTTTTGGTGTCTCTGCTTTAGCTCTGTTTTTTATAGACGACTATCCTCTGGTATATTATTCAATTTTTAGTGAAGGGCGAACTATTGAAAAACTCCAATGGTTCTTCCTTGCTTCAGGTGCTTTGCTAAGTGCTTTAGTGTATGGCTCAATAGGCACTTCTCCAGCACGGAGCATAGAACGGAGGGCTTTTTTTCTTTTTTCTGCCGGGTTTTTCTTGATGTTTTTAGAAGACTGGATGAATATTCGTCATCTAATCTCATCAGCTTATATGATTCCCTTGTTTGAAGCTTGGTTGAGTAGCACTCAGGCACGCATGATTTGGGAAGCTGTTTTCTACTTCTTCCTTGCATCCATTATGGTAGGTGCTTTTTGGTGCCTCCTAAAATCAGGCTCTAGTGAATTAAAGCCTAATAAGCGATTGACCTTTGGTTTTGTTCTTTATGGTATGGTTGGTTTTGGTTCGGCATTTCGTCGGCTTTTTGAGTGGCAGGAGCGTTTGGGAAATACCATTATTGATAGCCTAAACCTCAAAGCTATTGAAGCTTGGCAAGAAGCCTTCTCTATCTACTATCATGAACTTGAGCAGAATCCTGATTATGGGTTTTCTCCAGGCTATCTTTTGGTGGACCATTTGGTTGAGGAGAGTCTGGAATTGATAGCAGCCAGTTTTTTACTAAGTGGATTGCTAGCGATTAGTTTGCCTTATTACCGGAAGCTGCAAAGCTATAGCTAATTCTTCTGGTAGGAATGCAGGCTCCTATCTGCATACTAAAGACATAATTGACAACAGGTATACTGAAGTGTTTCGTGGGTCGTTTACTAAGCCATTGCTTTTTAAAGACTTCCCGAAAAATACGCTAAATTCTGTAAAGTTTTGCTGATTTTTGCCGATCTCCTCTATTGATACGAATACACTTGATGAGGGCTTGGCTATGTCCAGCGAAAATCTTTCTATTTCATCAGCTCCAGTCACCACGCCGGGTCAGGCTAATCCGCCCAAAGCGCGTGCTGCGGAGGTTCTGGATGCTAAGCGCACGGATGCCCCTGAAGTGAACACTAAAGAACGGGGTAAAGACTGGGCTCAAGCTCAGGCTGAGTCTCGTTTGGAAGCCAATGCTGGTTTGCTTCAGGCAATGTTTGGTAAAGCGGATAGTCGCGGAGCCAATGCTCAGAAGATTAATTATCAAGAAGTAGTTATTAAGCTGGAAGAGGTTCTGCGAAAAGAATTGGGCGATGATAACTTCAGTTTGGAAAAGTTGGCTGCAAAAACTTCAGGTGTTGAAGGCCAGGAAGACTATTGGTCGCCAGAAAAAACAGCTGATCGCATTGTTACTGGCGCGACTGGCTATTTTGAAGCTTTCAAAAAGCAGAACCCCAGTCTTTCGGAAGAAGAAGCCTTAGACAAGTTTATGGATATCATCACGCCTGCCATAGACCGTGGTTTTAATCAAGCCAAAGAGATACTGCAAGGCTTTGAGATTTTCAAAGGTGATGTGCAAGAAAATGCCGAACGGACTTTGGAGCTGGTTCATGAAAAGCTGGATCTTTTCCGTGAACGGGTTCTGGGCAGTAAGGAAGATAAACCCTTGTTTGATGATACCCAAGGGTTAGAAGACAAGAGCTAATTAGCTGTAAAGATGAATAAAAACGGCCCTAAGATTTTAGGGCCGTTTTTTTGTTTCGCGACTAGGAATCAGACGTTTTTAACGGCTCTTTGACGACGCTCTTCAAGTACTGGGCGTAGTTTTTCAGCCATTTCTGTCAGGGCTTTTTCGGTGGTTTCCCAGTCGATGCAGGCATCGGTGACGGAGACGCCGTATTGCAATTGTGATTTATCTTCTGGGATCTTCTGGTTGCCCCAGCCAAGGTTGGATTCAATCATCAAACCAACGATTGACTCATTGCCATCGGTGATCTGGTGGGTGACGTTATCCAGTACTAGTGGCTGGAGGCCGGGATCTTTGTTGGAGTTGGCGTGGCTGCAGTCAATCATAATGTTTTGGGCCAAGCCTGCCTTGTGAAGATCTTTTTCACAGAGTTTGACGCTGACTGAGTCATAGTTGGGCTTGCCGTTGCCACCGCGCAGAACAACATGGCCGTAGCTATTGCCTTTGGTACGAATAATCGCGACCTGTCCTTCGCTGTTGATACCCAGGAAGTTGTGTGGATGTGCCATGGACTTCAGGGCATTAACCGCAACATCCAAACTACCGTCAGTGCCATTTTTAAAGCCGACTGGGCAGGAAAGGCCACTGGACATTTCACGGTGGGTCTGGGATTCGGTCGTGCGTGCGCCTATCGCACTCCAGGCAATGCAGTCTTGCATATACTGGGGTGAGATGGGGTCCAGGGCTTCGGTTGCCAGTGGCAAGCCCATTTCTGAAAGCTTGACCAGAAGTTTACGGCCCAGGTGCAGGCCTTCTTCAATTTGGAAGGAATCATCCATGTGAGGGTCGTTGATCAAACCCTTCCAGCCAACGGTAGTGCGGGGCTTTTCAAAATACACACGCATCACCAAGTAGAGACTGTCACTGACTTGGTCGGCCAGTTTTTTTAGGCGTTCGGCATATTCCAGCGCTGCATCAATATCATGAATTGAGCAGGGACCAACAATCACAAAGAGTCTGGGGTCCTTGCGATCTAGAATATCCTGTATGACCTGGCGACCTTCATAGACGGTTTTTTCAGCCGCTTCTGTCAGGGGTAGCTTGTCTTTCAAGCGATCTGGAGTAATCAAAATTTCCTGGGCAGCAACATTCAGGTTGTCGACCCTTTTGTTATCAGACATAGGTTTTCCTTGGATACATAGAAATGGCGGTGATAGAAAATTCCCCCATTGTATTGTATGCAGGCAGTTAAGGAAAACCTTACAGACAATTATCCGGCTTGGGGAGGCCAGCCAGGCGGGCCGCTGCTTTGGCAGGGCTTTCACCAAAAAGCTGCATGAGGTAGATGCTGCGTGCCTTATCCGGGCCCAGGTGCTGGCGTAGATATTTGCTAAAGGGGCGCATGGCCGGGGAGAGTTCATATTCCTGATAGAACTGGCGCAGTAGGTGCAGAATTTCCCAATGGCTGGCTGTCAGGCTTTTGCCCTCATCAGCAGCCAGGGCTTCAGCAACTGTTTCGTTCCAGTCATTGAGGTTCTCCAGATAGCCTTCTGGGTCTAGGGGAGGAAGGTTACCAGCTACAGACACGCTCAGCCTCCAGTGCTCGCTCTACCCACTGGACAGCGGTCACTCGGGTCAGGGGCCAGTTGGCTAAAGTACTTAAGCCGCGGGCATCCAGATCCTGCTGTAACACCAGCAGCTCAACCCCTGGGGGTAGGGTTTGCAAAGCCTGTTCATCCAGTGCCAGAAAAACAGCCGCTTCTATGAGCAGCAACTGATCACCTGCTTCTAAAAAGGGGCGGCAGCTTTCCAGTTTATTCGCGGCATTAAGTTGGTGCAGGGTTGCCATATCAGAATACCAATAGGTTTTTGCTGGTCGACATCAGTTGTCTAATTTGATCAGCAGGCAAAACGTCTATATCCAGGAGTAGCTGCTCACTTGTTAGTTGTAGGCGCTCCATGGATTCCTGATCAACATAGATGGCATCCAAATCATAAAGGGGTAGCGCTTTGAGCATAGCTTGAATGCCCTTTAATTCAAGCAAATCAGGTTGCTGGTTTTTAAGGAGCTGTAAAACACCGGAGCCGGTAAAAACCAGGGCCGTTTTTTGTTCAAAGGTTGCACTGACCAGAGCGGTATCGAGTGCTTCCTTGCCTTGTGCTCCAGCCAAGGGAGGCTGAGTAAAAAAGACAACCAAATCAAATCTATAGGCTTTCATGAGCAAAAAGTCAGGGTTCGATCAGCTTGGCTGAAGCTGTCAATGAGTTGACCGAGTCCGGCAAGGCTAAAGCCACTGGCAAGATTGTGCTGATCCAGGCCGTGGCGTTTGGCTTCTTTCTCATCCAGAACGCCACGTTTTAGGGCTGCGGCCACGCAGACTACCAGCTCCAGCTGATGCTCGTTGGCTAACTCTTGCCAGGCACGGGTCAGGTTGAGTTCATCCTGGGGTGGGCAAGCCAGTTGGTTGGCCAGAAGCACACCTTCTTGATAGAAGAAGATACGCTGGATGCTGTGTCCTGCAGCCAGAGCAGCGCGGGCAAACCTTAACGCAGAAAGGGGCGCCAAAGTGGAATAGGGCGCCCCAGTAATGTTGAGTGCAAAAACTGCCATGGAATTAGTCGTTGCTCATACCCAGCAGTGCCAGCAGGCTGACAAAGAGGTTGTAAATGGCAACAAACAGGCCCACGGTTGCACGGATGTAATTGGTTTCTCCACCATGCACAATTTCACTGGTTTGGAAGAGGATCAAGGCAGAAGCAAAGATCACAAAACCAGCGCTGAGAGCCAGGTGCAGGTTGGTTAGACCCATGAAGAGATTGGCAATAATACCGGCAATCAGGACCAGGCCACCGACCAGCAGGAATTTACCCAGGAAGCTGAAATCCTTTTTGGTGACCAGCGCAACGGCGGATAGCCCGAAGAATACCAATGCGGTCATGCCCAGGGCTGAAACCACAACATTGCCCATTCCAGCACCCAGATACATGCTGAGAATTGGGCCGAGTGACAGCCCCATAAAGCCGGTAAAGCCAAAGACACTCAAGAGGCCCCAGGCAGAATCAGCCAGTTTGTGGGTCAGGAACATGAAACCATAGGCTCCAATAAAGAAGACAAAAATATTCAAGCGAAGGCCAGTGGCCACTGCAAAGAAGGCCGTTAGGGCACTGAACGCCAGAGTCATGCCCAGCAGCATATAGGTGTTTCTGAGGACGCGGTGCGCCTCAGGACTAAGGGCTTTGGACTGAGCCTGTGTCTGTGTTGATTGAGCGTCGTAACGCATGGTTGTCTTCTCCAGAGTTAATGTTGATACGCTTGCTTGGATTTGCAAACAGCTTAGGGGTTCCCGCCCAGAATGGCAAAACCTTGTTTGTAACCCAAGCCACCGTTACCGTGAACCCCACCAAGCATTCCGGGGTTATTATGCAGAGCTAGAGTCATTTCAATCAAGGCCCTGAGTGCGGGAAGGTTCCAGGGAGCACGATTCAGATTCATGCCACCTTTTAAAGTCAGTCGATGTTTTCCCAGCCAGGCAGGAATTTCTTCAACACTGCCCACAAAATCACCTCTTAATAATAAAGCAAGAGGAACTACCGGGTAGCAGGTGTAGGCTTCCAGTAAGGCTTTGCCAGCATTAAATTCTTCAGCAAACTCCATTTCTGCTTGCAGGTTGGCATAGTGCACGGCCTTTTCCAGGTGCCAGTAATCGGCCAGCTCTTCTAAGTGATCGGCGCCATCGCCCTGGGCAAAGCCAATGCCTACACCTTTGACCTCAACGGGAGGCTGGCTGCAATCAAAGCTTCCCAGTAAGTCATCGCGGGTGAGTAGCAGCCCACCAGAGTAGTCGGTATAGGGATTAGCGCAATCCACGCCCCGGAAAAGCTCGGTAATTTCTGCATACCAGCGCTCATCAACAGCTGCTTCGGGTGCA
Source organism: Marinospirillum celere (assembly GCF_900112235.1). Classification (GTDB taxonomy): domain Bacteria; phylum Pseudomonadota; class Gammaproteobacteria; order Pseudomonadales; family Halomonadaceae; genus Marinospirillum; species Marinospirillum celere. The sequence continues at coordinate 403,292 of NZ_FOLH01000002.1, forward strand.
GAGCGACGATAGTTTTCAAATAGGGCATCACGCAGCTTACGGAATTCATCAAAGCTCAGGCCCTGTTGATGGCAAAAATAACGGGCCAGATCGGTATAGGCTTCAGGCAGGGGGTAATCAGGACCAAAGACTTCCTGCATGAGTTCATCCCTTTCCTCTCTTGAATAACCGGTTTTGATGGCATCCTGGCCTTCAATGAGTACGGCTTCAAAAGCGCCTTCTTTTAATTGGGTGTGGGCAAAGGCCAGGGCTTCCAAGGGGGCGCAACCGGAACGAAAATGATTGCGTGGTTTGGGTGAGTTCCAGCCCGCTTTGAGGGGGTCGATAACTAGGCGTTCGAGCTTAAGACCCGCTTCAGTCACCTGTTCACGCATTTTGTCCAGTTCTGCCAGGCTACCTTGGCCGTCCTGACGGCCTGCGGCAGCAATAATAAATGCTTGATGCATGCAATCCCCTTTTGATTCTTATATTTGAGTTGCTTCTTCCAGCCAGTGGATTCGTTGCAAGGCTTCTTGTCGTTCTGTGCCACAAACGCTGGTGTCGAAATGAAAAGCAGCGCAGGCAGCTGGCCTTTCCGGTTGACCAAAAAGGCTACAGAGCAAATCTTCATTCAAGTGAGCACAGCGCAGACCGGCTGCCTTGCCTTGAGGGTGGCCGGGTGTTGGCGTGCTGATGGAAGGTGCAATACAGCAGGCTCCACAGCCGGGACGGCATTGATGTTCATCGCAAGTGCTCATAGGCGTTAATATAGCAGAAAATCATGTTAAGATAGCGCTTTAACCCAGCTAAACACTCAGGTATTGCCTTTCCATGAAATCGCCCGAGCTACTTTCTCCAGCAGGAACCTTCCGCAACATGCAGTATGCCTTTGCCTACGGCGCTGATGCCGTCTATGCAGGGCAGCCGCGCTACAGTTTGCGGGTACGTAATAATGACTTCAAGCTGGAAAAGCTTGCTGAAGGCATCAATTATGCCCATGAGCGCGGCAAGCTCTTCTTTGTGGCCAGCAATATTGCGCCCCATAACAGCAAGGTGCGCACCTATTTGAAGGATATGGAACCGGTTATTGAAATGAAACCGGATGCCTTGATCATGTCTGATCCAGGTTTAATTATGATGGTGCGTGAAAAGTGGCCGGATCAAGTCATTCATCTCTCTGTACAGGCCAATGTGGTTAACTATGCTGCGGTACGTTTCTGGGAGAAATTGGGCATACAACGCATTATTCTGTCCCGGGAGCTTTCTCTGGATGAAATTGCAGAGATACGTCAGGAATGTCCAACCATGGAGTTGGAAACCTTTGTTCATGGTGCTTTGTGTATTGCCTATTCAGGACGCTGCTTGCTTTCCGGTTACTTTAACCACCGCGACCCCAACCAGGGCACCTGTACCAATGCCTGCCGTTGGAAATACGACACGGTACAAACCACAACCGATGCGACCGGCGATCTGATTCCTTTGGCCCAGGCTGAAGCTCAGGGCATCTGGACGCCGGATCAGGGTTTGGCTTCGACCAAAACAGCGGGTGGCACTGAAGGCCAGGAAGAGTTGTCAGCGCTGATTTCTGAGGCGGGTCGTCCAGGCGAGTTAATGCCCATCTATGAAGATGAGCATGGCACCTACATTATGAACTCCAAAGACCTGCGAGCTGTTCAGCATGTTGCCCGTCTTGCCGAGATGGGTGTCGACTCCTTGAAAATCGAAGGGCGTACCAAGAGCCATTATTATGTGGCCCGCACTGCCCAGGTCTATCGCAAGGCTATTGATGATGCCGCTGCCGGTCGCCCTTTTAATATGGACCTGATGAATGCCCTGGAAAACCTGGCTAACCGGGGTTATACCGAAGGCTTTTACCGCCGCCATGTGCATGATGAATATCAGAACTATGAAACGGGTAATTCCGTAGGTGTTCATCAGCAGTTTGTGGGTGAGGTTTTGGGTACGGATGACCGGGGTTGGCTGGAAGTGGAAGTTAAAAATAAATTCCAAATGGGCGATACCCTGGAAATCATGACACCATCAGGCAACCGCCGTTTTAAGCTGGATGCTTTGGAAAACCGTAAAAACGGCTTTGCTATGGACGTGGCCCCAGGCACTGGCTATTTTGTTCGTATTCCTTTACCTGGCGACACCCTGAGTGAACAGGATCTGAAATACGCCATGATCATGCGTGACCTGCCAGGAGCCTGATGGTGATTTAATGTTTCTGACTGACGCCCACTGCCACCTGGATTTTCCTGATTTCGATAAGGATCGGGAAGCTATGTTGGAGCGGGCGCGTCAGGCCGGGGTAAAGCGCTTTCTTCTCCCCGGAACCACAGCAGCAACCTGGCAGCGCACTTTAAAGCTGGCCGCTTCCCACCCGGATATTTACCCCTGCCTGGGGCTGCATCCTTATTTTATTGATGAGCATTGTGAAGCGCATTTGCAGCAACTGGAGCAATTGCTTCAAGAGCACCCGCAAGTAGTGGCTGTTGGAGAAATAGGGATAGACTTGTGGGCAGATCCTTCACCCCAAGAGCAGGAACGTCAGTGGTTTTTCTTTGATGCCCAGCTACAACTGGCGAAAAAATACCAGCTTCCTGTGGTGCTGCATATTCGCAAAGCCATGGATAAAATGACCCAGCGCCTTCGTCAGGTAGCACTTCCTCGAGGCGGTTTGGCCCATGCGTTTTCTGGCAGCCAGCAGCAGGCAGAAAAGCTGGTTGAGCTGGGTTTTAAATTGGGTCTGGGTGGTGCCTTGACCTATCCGCGTGCTCAAAAGCTTCGCCGCGTAGCTGCAAACCTGCCTATTTCATCCTTCGTGCTGGAAACCGATAGCCCTGATATGCCGCTAAAAGGCTATCAGGGCCAGCGCAATGAGCCTGCTAGAATTCCTGAGGTTTTGCAGGTGCTGGCAAAAATCCGGCAGGAAGAAGAGGAATACCTTGTCGAACAACTCGAAAAAAACCTGCAATCGCTCTTTGCTATTCATCAGCAAGTGAGTGATTAACTAAGGTTAGGTATAGGTTTGCTGCTGACTTTGCTGCACACTGGATTAAGTAAGCCTTTAAACCTGATCAGATAAGGAAATTTCATATGAGCCGACAAGCGATCAGTGTTGCTCTGATTGAAGATGATCCGGCAGTCAGACAACGCTTCAAAAATTCCATTGAAAAGCATCCTGAGCTTTCCTGGGCGGGTGAAGCGGCGGGAGTGAAAGAGAGTCGAATCCTACTTGAAGATAACTATCCGCGGGTGCTTCTTGTCGATCTGGGGTTACCCGATGGCTCAGGGCTGGAAGTGATTCAGGAAACCACCCAACTTAGTCCCACGACCGAAATCATGGTGGTTAGCATGTTTGGTGACGAAGGGCATGTTATTCAGGCCATAGAAGCGGGTGCCAGTGGCTATATCCTTAAGGATACGGATGATCAAAGCCTTGCCGAGCACATCATTCAGTTGGTTGATGGTGGTAGCCCCATGAGCCCGATGATTGCGCGACATCTGCTGAAAAAAATGCAGCAGCCACTAGAGCCTGAGCAGGCCAAGGTCACAGGTGTAGCGCTAACCAAACGTGAAATGCAGCTGTTGAAACTTCTTGCCCGAGGCTACACCTACCGCGAAGTGGCCGAAGAACTTTCTGTTTCCAGTCACACCGTTAATTCCCATATCAAAAACCTCTATCGTAAACTTTCGGTCAAAACCAAAAACGAAGCGGTTTTTGCAGCAACGCGTCAGGGCTTGCTGGATATGCGTCATCTGGACTAAGACATGGCTCGCTTGTTACTGCTGATTGTTATGCTGCTAGTGTCAGCAGGGCTTCAGGCTGCTCCTGAATTCAAAATTGAACAGCGGCATTTTTATGGTCAGGGTTACGGCCAGCTTCTGGATTACTATCAGGACACAGAAGGTAAGATGGATTTGGCCGAGATACGTGCTCTGCCGGATGGAGCTTGGCAGCGTCAGGCCTCTGGCAACCTGGGGTTCAACGAGGCAGCTCACTGGTATCGCTTTCAGCTGACTGGGCCGCTGGCAGAAGAAAACCCCTGGTTTCTAGTGGCACCTTTTATCCTGCTCGATCAGGTTAGTGTCTACTGGGTCGATGAGCAGGGCCAAGTCACTGAGCAGCATTCAGGGCTTTATCAGCCGCTGGATAAGCGTCCTGACTGGCAAAAACGCTTTGCTTTTCCCTTCCAGCTACCAGAAAACGCCAGCTTAACAACCTATGTTCGTATTCAGACCGAAGGCTTGGCGAATACTCTCTTGCTGCACTGGATGGCTGACGACCTTTATCGCTTTAATGCCACCGAAAGCCGTTGGCTGAGTTGGTTCTATGGCATCATTGGTGGGTTGGGACTCTTCTTTGCGATCATCTTCCTGGTGCTGCGTGATCGCATGTTTTTGTATTTTGGCGGGCTGGTCCTAACGGTTTTAATACTTAGTTTGGCCAATGCCGGGGAATTTGTCGCCAATGCCTGGCTAAGTCGCTGGCCGCAGGCCGTAAAGCTAATGATTGTTTTCTGGCCACTGGTGACTACGGCAGCTTCTTTGCTCTTTCTGAGTGCTTTTTTCAATTTGCGTTTATGGGCTCCGCGCCTGGTCAAAGTTTTCTACGGTTATTTGGTGTTGATGCTGCCAGCGGCTCTACTGGCAATTGTGGATTACACTCAGGGCTACCGGCTGACCATGTTGCTGGCCTGGATGGCAACGCCGATGACCCTGGCGATCATTATCCTGGCCTGGCACCGGCGTTTCCGGCCTGCAGGTCTGATTTTGATCGGTATTCTTTGTTCTATGCTGGGGGCGGGCATAGATATTAGCCGTGCGCTCACTACGGCCTTGCAGCCCTTGTTACTGGGTGAGTGGGGCTTTTCAGCCTTCTTTATTTCACGTAACGGTATTTTGGTGGGTATGACTGCTCAGGTTATCTTCTTCGCCCTGGCTGTCGCACAAAAAATCTATCTGGATCGTTATGAATACGAACAGACTCTGAAGAAACTGGTGGCATCTGAAGAAGAAAAACGCCGCCTGGTTCAGAACAACAGCCAGGAACGTGAACGCCTGATGCGGGAAATGCACGATGGTTTAGGCTCCCAACTGACAGCTACTCTCTATGCTGCGCGTCGGGAAGAAGTCGATAAAAACCAGCTGCAGGATCAATTGGAGGTTGTTCTGAATGATCTGCGTTTAATGATGGACAGCCTACAACCGGAAGGTATGGATCTTGCTACTTTGCTGGGGCAGCTGCGTTATCGTTTGGGACAGCGTATGCAGGCCGCTGGGCTGAAACTTAATTGGCAGGTTCAGGATCTGCCTATGGAAAAAGAGCTTACACCTCAGCAAGCACTGAATTTTCAACGCCTGATACAGGAGGCACTAACCAATATTATTAAGCATGCGGAGGTCAAGGAGGCAACTCTGACAGCTGAAACAGATGATTACGGAAATCTGATTATTAGAATTTGTGACCGGGGCAAAGGACTTTCCAGAGACCCGTCACCAGGTGGGCGAGGCTTGGCGAATATGCATCAGCGCGCTTATGAACTGGGTGCTCACCTGAATATTTATAACAACCCTGAAGGTCAGGGTTGTTGCGTCCAACTGAAATTACCTGCCTGGAGAGCTGGACAAGCTCTTTAGCTCTGCCGCAGAATTGCAAGCCATTCACGGCTTTAATCGATATCGAAGATCAGGATACCCAACGGATATGAGCGAACAGAAAAGCGGCTATAAACCCACCTTTACCTCTTCAGGATCAGCGCTTAGAACCCTTCGGGTAGGTAAAAGCAACCCCAACTGGCAGGCCGCTGCTGAATTTTTACTCGAAAGAGCGGCACCTGATGTCAGATTGCTCGTAGAAGCAGCAGCAGAAATTGAACGCGACAAGGTGGAATTAAAAACTGAAAAGCGTCAAGTGCCTGGGAAGCGGAAAAGCAAAATCATCTACAATTTGAGTTGGCTGCAGTGGGTGGCACTGGGTTTTGGTGGAGTTGTACTAATAAGTCTTTTGGTTTGGATAGTACAGAATGCAACTTTAAGGGCTTGTTAAAAAGTATTTAAAATATATATAAAAATTTTTTTGAAAAAAAATAAAAAGCATCTACCCTGAACTTTATGAGGACTTTGTGAAAGAGATCACAGTAACGGTCGACTCTTTTGACTAACATAAATGCCAAGAGTTCACTTTGGGGTAAGGGTTGTGGGAAAAAAAATTAAAACCGGGCTACTCACCTTGCTGATATTAGGCGCATCTGCTGCGGTTACAGCAGAAAATCTGCCTGATATTAATGAACTAAGAGATCTTTATACCAGTAACCAACGAGCTCAAGTCTACGAGCTGATGAAGCCTTTGGAAGCTGAGTTTGCGGGCCAGGCTGCTTATGATCGCCTTTTTGCACAAGCTGCACTTAGCCAATCCAGGCCGGATGAAGCAACCTGGGCTTTAGAGCGTCTAGTTCTGGTTGAACCTCGTAGCCTGTCTGCTAAATACCTGCTTGCTGAAGCCTACTTTCAACTAGAGCGCTATTCGTCAGCACAACGACAGCTGGATATCATCAAAGAGCGCCAACCCACTGAAAGCATGTCCAATCGTGTTGCTCGGTTAGAACAAAGGATTCAACAACGTACCCAGCCCACTCACTTGAAATTAACCACTCGGGTTGAGTTAGCCCTTGGTTATGACTCCAATGTTACCTCCTCTCCAGGCACGCCTCTTGATGCTGTTCCTGAGGGCTATGAAGAAGATGACAGTGTTTTTTCAATTCTCACTTTAAGGCAGAGACTGACCTACACCCCCATTGATTCCATTAGTCTTTTTGCTGGCTATCGTTTTCGAGATACCCGTCCCTATTCTGAAAGTGAGTTTATCCGCCAGAACTTGGCCCTTAATTTTGGTGCGGCCTACCGAGCTGATCGCTGGCGGGTCAGCTTGGAGCCGACTTATGCCAAGGGTTGGAAAGATGGTGAAGGTGAGTTTGATGAAAAGCGCTTAGCAGTTAATGGCCGCTATACACTTGATAACAACTCGCAGGTTTTAGGCTTTTTAAGCCGAAGCCAAATCGAGTATGACCAGACACCTGCCAACGACGGTGACTTTAACCTGATTGGTGGTGGCTGGGCTGGACATCCTTTGGGTGCTCAGTTGCCGCTTTTGTTGGTCGCAACAGGTAATTACCTTTTTACCGACCAGCCAGATTCGCCGGTAGGTGAGTTTTCCGGGTTTGGAACCAGTGTCAATGCAAGCTACCGACTCAATGCCCAGCAAAATTACTTTGTTCGCTTTTCCAGCAGCTTTCGCAGTTATGACTGTGATGGCCACCCTGTTACTTCCTGTGACTCCCAGCGTGAAGATCTACAGCTTAGATACAGCCTGGGTGCCCAATTCCGCTTTGCTTCCTCCTGGCGAGTTGAACCCAGGCTGACCTATATCGATCAGCAGAGCAATAGCGATCCCTATGAATACCAACGCCTGATCACCCAAGTGAGTCTGCGCTATGATTTTGATACCTGGACACGATAAAAACAAAGCAGCACCTTTTCCCTACTGGGTATTGGGTCTGCTTTTGGCTTTAACCTTTTTTCATTCGTCAGCCTATGCCAATCAGGAGGCTGGTCGCTTTCAGTTTGTACACGGTACTGTCGAAGTCGTTCGTGCGGATGGCGAAACCTTGGCAGCAGAACGTAACCTGTCGGTGTACGAAGGTGACACTGTAACCACAGCGGCTGCCAGTAGCGCACAAATTCGCATGGTCGATGATGCTCTCATGGCCTTGCGTCCACGCAGCGAACTTGTCATTGAAGGTTATCAGTACAACCAAGCCGATGATGATGCCAGCTTGGTTAACCTGGCCAGAGGTGGTTTGCGAACCGTTTCAGGTGTTATTGGCCGTAATCGAAGTGAAAACGTCAAAATAGAAACGCCAGTGGCAACCATGGGTATACGTGGTACTGACATGGACACCTTCGTGGTGCCTGATGAGCAACCGGGTAACAACAATGGCCTGCAATCTGTACTCAGGGTGAATTCAGGTGAAGGCACGATTACTTCTCAAGGTGTGGAACTGGGCGTTCCCGCAGGAAGCATTGCCCAGGCAAGCCCAGGACAAGCACCTCAATTTATTCCCGCACTCCCTGCCAGTGCTGAGTCTCTTGAAGCTGAATCAACAGCATCGTCAGATGATGAAGGCCAAACTGATGATGAAGCAGTCAATGATGACCTTCTTGATGATGGCATATCGGATGATGATACTGGGTTAGATGAGCTAACTGATGAACTGATTTCAGCGAGCATTGAAGACACGCTTGAAGATATTATTGAAGATCAAACGGAAGATGATGCAGGCCCAAGTTTTGATGATTACAACACCATCATACGTCTGCAATAAATTAATGATTAAAACAACAGGCTGAGCAGAAGCTAAATGAGGTTGGTCATGAATAAAGTCTACCCCTTAATATTAATGGCAGGTGCACTCACTCTCGGTGGCTGCCGGGCAAAAAAAGAGCAAAACAGGCAGCTGGGTTCAGGTTCTGAACAATCACAGGGCTCTACTCAGCAGGACACAGCCAAGGTGACCTTCAGCGCCAAGTTGCCGGATGGTCCTCATGCAGCCTACATTGACCCTAAAACCCAAATTATTCGGGTTCAGGTTAGGGAAAGCAGTGTTGCTGGTTATGATGTGGCAGAAGATAGTGTTAAGCAGGTGGTAAGAGAGTATATTCAGTGCCTTTACGGTTATGGTGTATCTCCGGGCTCCAGTTCATCAGTACAAATAGCAGAGGTGGTGTCACCTTCGAATGATTGTGGCCCTGTTCCTGGCAGCTTAAATTTCCCCCTGGTTGATGAAGGTAATATTACGCCTGATGAGTCAGCAATAGGGTTTAATCTTCGTCCCAATAAGAAATATCGTTTTTCAGCAGCTCTTTATGCATCTGAAACCGAGCGCCGGGCCAATAATCCTTTTGCCTGGGCAACGACTTTTGCTCGTTTGGAAGAGGGCAACAATTATGTTGAACTTAATCTAATTTACGGCTCCTGGACTTTTGATAATGAGCCACAATTACAGCTTCTCAATCGTGATTCTACTGACTTGGGTGTAGAGGGTTTTGAATCAGGTTTTACCTGGGATCAACAGGCAACAACTGCTGTACCAGCTGTAGCTTTAGGGTTAATTGATAATGCTGGTGAGGCTTTAGGTTTGAGGGCTATGCATATCCGTGACTATCCCCGTTTTACGACGGGTAATACGGATTACCCTTTTCCTGAGGCAATAGCGTTTGAAGATTCTTTTGACTACCCTTTCTCAGCTTTGGAAGGCTACCCACTGGGTGTTGCTGTTCCTCATAACCCGCTGATTGAATTTTCTGACCAAGTTTACCTTGGTGAGGGGTTTGAAGACCCACCAGAAGAGTTTGAGGGGCCAAGTAGAACTGAATATCTGAAGGGAATGTATGCGCCTGCCACTTTAATGCAGCAATATGATCCTAACCAATCTACAGGTAACAGAAACAGTCATGTCATAAGTTTGGGTGACTGGGAAGTGGTTAAGTTTGTTGAAACTGAAGATGATGCAGGTTTGGATATTAAGGATTATTTCTCGGGCCTTTTTTTCTACAATGCTTTGGATGATTTCCTCCAGCGTTTGCAGCAGCAGGAGCCTACGAGTGAAGGCTTGGCTTTAGAAGGTGTTGAAATATGGGGTGACCTGCCTTCAATACAAGTTCTACCTGGGCTCACTATTGCTCTGCTAGAAGTTAATAGTTTTGATAGTACCTTCACCCTGGCAGGAGACACGGATGATTTCTCAGCAATCATAGAAGCAAAACCTTCACAGCTTAATAGCCCCAGTCAAATAGAAACGACCCTGATTGAGTATGTTGGCGTTGCTAATATCGATGAATTTCCAGAGACAAACTTAACACCACCTACCTTTAATGAAGATGGCAGTTTTGCTACTGCTCAAGCTGTAACGACTACAGCCAAACGGGATACCAAACGCTCACAATGGATACGTGCGCAGATCAAGCATCAAATGAAAATGAATCTGGTCAGTGAACTCTTGGGTGAAGCACCCCCGATGTCAGCCAGTTCCGGGTGTTATTTTCAAAATGTCCAGAGGGAAATTACTGATAGCTACTATCAGCTAATTGACGGTGTTTGGACACCTGGCACTCCTGAGGAGGGTTACTGGTTTGTAGATGTTGAAGGACAACCAGTTAGGGATGAAAATGGTGATATTGTGACTATTGACGAAAGTGATGATCCCTGGGCTTATATTGATGAAAATGAGGATGCTGATGATTACAGGTTTGGCATTATAAGCTTAAATTTTGATAATGCGAGCGGCGAAGGTTTGCAAAAAACTGAAGATGTTCATATGCAAGTATGCCTACAGCCTGCCACTTTAACGGCTGGCCCTTATCGTGATCCAAGAAAAGACTCAGAAGTTGACGGTATTATTCAGTAGTCACCAGTAATCAAATTTAGGTGCTTCGCCTAAGTGGAGTGGATGGAATGAAAAAGCTGAATTTGGCCTTGCTGATTTCACTTGGCTGGTTGTTAACGGCCTGCCTGGCTGAGCAGGATGAGTCCAGTCGCCAGTTAGGCTCGGATGCTTCACAGGGAGGTGAATACCGTCAGGGAGAAGGCACTGCCCGGGTCGAGTTTTCTGTTCACTTGCCAGGAGATGCTTCGGCAGCCTATATCGATACTGAAAATACACGATCAATCGTTGTTAGTGTATTTCCAAGCAGTATTGCGGGTTTTGATGTGGATCGCTTTCAAGCAACGGATGTATTAAGAGCTTATTTTCAATGTGTGATGGCCAATGCCCCTTCTGAAGGTGACATGGGAATACAGGAGATGGAGTCAGCCTGTGGCCGTTATCCAGCACAAATAGCTGATACACCTCTTTATTCAGCAACCTTGACCAGTGACCTTCCTGCTGCAGGGTTCAACCTGCAACCAGGTAATAGTTATATCGTCTTAGCAGCTCAATATAGCTCATCCAATCCTGCTGGACTGACTCCGGTTGGCTGGACAACAACAACCATTACTCCCAATGATGGCAACAACGATGTTGAGCTGAACCTTCTGTACGGTTCCTGGGAGTTTGATGGCGGCCCCAGTCTGCAATTGCTTAATCGTTCAACCTATGCATTTGGTAACTTTATTGGGTTTAATGAAGAAGATTTAGAAGAATTTACGGAAGCTCCAGATTGGTGGCCAGCAAGTACTCACGTCATGAGTACTCCAGCGATGGCTTTAGGCCTTGCCGACACTGGAGATGCCACTATTAACCTGGATCGTTTGCATTTGCGTAGCTATTACGAACTATCGCCCAATAATCAGGTGGATAGTGCAAGAAATGATGAGGGCATACGGCTATTTGGTGCTCAAGGTGAGCCTGATAACTTTGATTTATTTGGTCAATACCCCTGGGGAATCTTGGCGCCTCATGAGCCTTTATTGCAAAGTTCAGTAGCAGGCAATGCTTTTTTTGTGGAACCCCGTTTTGAGTTGGTGGAGGGTATAGACGATGACCCTGATTTAATGCTCGGTCGTGGAGTTTATGAGCCAGCCACTTTAATGCAGCAGTATGCACCAGAGCAGTCGCAAGCCAATCGCCATCGGTTAGGCTTGGGAACTTGGGAAGTGACTATTGGGGAAGAAATCTCTACAGAAAATGTAGAAATTTTTGCTGGCTTGATGCTGGTTTCTGGAGAGAATGACATATTAAATCTTTTGCGGGATGCAACAGAAGAAGTTGAGGGCCAGAGAAGTTTTGATCAACTTAATGTCCGTCGACCTGTTTTTGATCAATTTGGTCAATTTGGTCAATTTGGTCAATTTGGTCAATTTGGTCAATTTGGTCAACCAGTACCTGAAGTTCTGCCCGAAAGTAATCTGACTATTGCTTTCTTCGATATAGAAACCCAGCAAGGGGAGCTACTTATTGCAGAAGGTACTGATACTCAAAATTTTCAGGCCCTTGATGCTTTGGAGCCAACCCGGTTGACTGCTGCTGATCGTATTCAGGGTAGTCTTATTGAATATGTAGGCTACTATAATGCCATTGAAAGCCCACCCTACCAATATCCTCTTCTTTTAGAAGATGAAGAGGGCAACTTTACTCAAGTCGATACAATAGAAGTTAATCCTGTCATAGGTGGAGTAGCTGCAAGCAGCTCTTTGCAGAACACGAGTGGAAGTTCACTGCGCTCTTCTAGCCAAGCATTGATATTACGCAATCTACAATTAAGTGCCTTGGCAGCTGACTCTGGGTTAATTGCTTCAACTGCAGCTAGTGGTTGTTTTGTGATGGATTTGGATGTTCAGAGAGTATCTAGCTTCTATCTTTTCAATCCGGACGAGGAAACTTGGCTGCCAGCCGCCCCTGAGTTTGGTTACTGGTATCAAGCTGAAGATGGCAGTTATTTAAGAGATGAGGAAGGCAAGATCGAGACATTTGGAACTGGTGCAAGCCCTTCTGAGACACTTGAAGAAGATGGCGTGATTTATTCTATCCAGCCAAGTGGAGGAATGACAGGTATCATTGATGCTTCCACTGACGAAAGTGATCTGGAACAGAATTTCTATGCTTGGTCCGAAGAAGGCTCAGGCAAGGTTGAAGTTTGCATCCAGCCTGTTTCTTTGACGGCCGGACCCTATAGTAATCCAGAATATAATGCTGAAAGTGATGTGGTTATTCAGTAACACCCGCCTCATGTAGCCTGCTAAAATGCAGCTAAACACTTGAGGTAAGGGTTGCGAGTAGTGAAAAGACTTATTTTTATTGTTTTTGTTATCTGGGCGGTTAGTAGTGGTAGTGCTGCTGCCCAGAACCTATTAGTAGCCTGGACACCTCTTGAAAATGTCCAGTGGACGCTAGAGCTGGTGGCTACGGATGCCCAGCCAGCAGCGCAAGTGGAAGGCACACTGGTTACAACTTCGGAAAGTCGCAACTATAAGCTGCTCAGTTATCCCGTACCTGACCGCCAGCAGCGTTTGGAATTGATCAAGCGTCTTCAAGCCAAAGACGAAGTCCTTTTTGTTGAAAGGGATCAGCCTGTTGAAACCCAATCCAGTATTCCTGAGTACTTCCTTGACTTGGGTTTAAATGATTTTTCCCTAGCTCCTACTGATTGCAGTCTTGCCCCCATTGCCATTATTGATACGGGTGTTGATTCCGCACATCCAGATTTAAATCGTCAGAGCTTAGAGTTCCGGCCAGATATTAATATTATTGAATCAACAACATCCAGCCAAGATGATGATGGGCATGGCACTCACATTGCTGGGTTGATTGCGGGCACTATTAACGAACAACAAAAAACAGCGGGTCTCTGCGATCAGGCCGTTATCTTATCTATTAAAAGCCTAGACGGGCGTGGAACGGGTTCCACTACTAGCTTGGTACAAGGAATAGAAGCTGCCTTGGATGCAGGTGTAAAAATTATTAATGCCTCCTTGGTCACAGGTGACTCCCCTAGTCTTCGTTTTACGATTGAAGACGCGAACCAGGAGGGTGTTCTGGTAGTCGCTGCAGCAGGAAACAATGGGCGCTCTTTAGATATACAGCCAGCTTACCCTGCCTCCTACACTCGTGATTTACCGCTTGTTCTTGCAATTGCCAATGCTAACTCTAACCGCAAACTTAACCTGGATAGCAACTATGGATTACGTACGGTTGACCTTGCCGCTCCGGGAACGTCACTTAAGAGCACTTGGTTGAATCAGGAGTATCGTTTTCTAACGGGTACTTCTATGGCGACCCCCCTGGTTGCTGCAACCCTGGCCGCTTTGGCGACTCAAGAACCTAGCCTTCCACCTGAAGCTTTAAAAGCCATAGTGCTCAATAGTCTTGAACATGAAGAGGCTTTACTCGGTGAGTTGCGCTATCCGGGTATTTTAGATGTGCGGCAAGCCCTCACCGGCTCTCTTGATGAACTGGCCAGAGCCACTTGGTTTAACTATCAACTCAATGAGTTAGATCGAGAAATAAGCCTATCTGGTTATTTGTTGGATGAAGTGGATCAAGTGGAGTATCAGTATTTTGATGAGGCTTTAACCCTGCAATCCTTGGACGCTAATTTGCAGGCTGGAAATTTGTCACTGGACTTGCCAGGGGCCCTGCGTCGTGGCCAGCTATTGATGCAAACTGCTTCCGGAAGAGAACTGCAACCTATCCCTATTAACCTGGCACCTCAACCACTGGCAAATTTAAAAGTGGCCTGGGAGGGAGAGAATATTCTGCTGACCTGGGAGCCTAGCAAGCAACCGGAGAAGGTTGAAATCCAAAGGCGTAGTTCAGCATCGACTAACTGGGAAGTCATCGCAGAAGTTGATCCCCAGTCCGGTGAGTATCTGGATGAGCAGGTAGAAATCGACCAGTTGGACTTTCGAGTAAGAACCTCGTATATAGCCAGAGAAACGGCTACATCTGATCTACAGACCTATGTATCTGAATGGCAAGAGCTAAGCCTCGACCACCCTGAGCGGCTTGAAGGTGTTCCTTTGCAAATGCCTGGAATTGCAGTAAATCAGCCATTTCAACTGGATTTAAAGAGTTTGGCAAATTATTGGGGGCTTTGGGAAATTGAAGATCAAGCGAGCAATTTTGTAACCTTAACAGACGGTTTATTGATTATTGAAGCTGATCAGCCTGTTGCACCCTATCGACTTGATTTAAGGATGGAAAGGGGTAGCGAAGATGGAGATCAGAGAATTCAACAATATCGCTTCCAAGTTGTTGAGTCTCTCTCAGAAACCCGGGAGATCATTTGGGAAGGGTTAAGAGTCCGCGTGACTCGCGAAGAAGGTGATGGTCAAGCTTGGTGGGTTTACCCTGTCTATGCCACTCGTAATGGCCAAACCTATGAATCCATCAGTATTTTGACTGAAGATGAAGCTGCTTTGGAAGGTATTTGGACTTTTGAGTTTTTTGGTCATTCTGGCATTAACTTAAATGGCTTTTCAGCACGACAGGATAAGGCTCTGGATTCATGGGAGCCTGTGAATCTGGACTTCTTGGGTACGACTAGCGCCCAGTGGATTTTGACTAGTTCGGATACTCAGCTTTGGTCCAGGCCTGCGGGTGAAAAACGCCAATTATTGATTAATCCCAGCGTGACTCTGCGTAGCAGCAGCGTGCAGGTTGACTGCTATATTGCTTCTAGTCTTTATGGCGCTCAATCTGGACAGGTTGAAGTCTTGCGGGACTTCAGGAATAAAGCTCTAGCAACACACCCGCCAGGGCGCTGGCTGATACGTCAGTATTATCGGTACTCACCAGCAATTGCTGAATGGATGGACGACAAGCCACGCCTGGAAGCAGTAACCCGTTGGTGGCTTGATCGTTTGGTTGCTTTCTGGTCTTGGTTTAAATAACTTTAGTCTTCATCGGAAGCTTCTTCTTCAGCATCGGCTTCGGCTGCTTCAGCGGCCGCAGCGGCTTCCTCTTCGGCCAAGCGTTGGCGCTCAGCTTCTTCTTCTGCTTGACGGCGGGCCTCTTCTTCAGCCTGGCGGCGTGCTTCTTCTTCCGCAGCTCGCTGGGCTGCCAGGTCATCAAGAATTTGCTGGCGGACATCCGCTACACGGGTAACCAGATAATCTTTGTCTTCTTGATCAATATAAACCATGACACCTTCGGCATAGGCGCTTTTTGTCCAGGGGTGCAACAAGCCTACACCACCTAGAGCTGCCCAGCCCCAGCCAGTGTCACAGTGAGGAACTGAAAGCATTTCATCACTACCAACAGAGCGCCAACGTAGATTGATCATCGCATTACCACCCAGAGCAGCAGTTTGCTCGGCCAGATCAATTGCTACTTCTTCAACCATCTCGTCACAAGAAGTCCAGAAAAAACTCCGCGTAGATGCCTGGGCGGGACCTATTTCAACATAAGGTAAATTGCCTGCAGTATCACTGGAATAAAGACCATGGCGGTCATACTGAGTAAAGCCACCTGTGGTTCCACAACCCGCTAAAAATGCAGTCGTTGTTGCAGCGGCCAGTAGTTTCAATGCTTTGTTTTTCATGATCATCCTTAAGTTTTGTTAAAAGGTTATTGGTTGGAATCTTTGCTAAGAGTCTACTTAATAACCTTACGAAAGGTGTCAGAAAAACTAGACAACTTTTCAATTTTTGTTTAGAAAGTAGTTTCCATCGAGAGCCAAATCCTTCTTCGATCACCCTGATAAACAGTGTCAGTGCTGGATAAATAGCTGACATACTCTTCATCTAGCAGGTTGTTTACTACTAGGCTGATACGGCTGTTCTCCTTGGTTAAAGAAAGCCCTAAGCTGTGAAGCAAAAAGGCATCAGCTTCAACTTCGTTGGCGGTGTCTGCATAGCGCTTGCCAACATATCTAAGTGAATACCAGGGCCTTAACTTAGCACCATTATTAAGGGTTTTATGTAGTCCAGCAGTTAAGCTACCAGTACTTTTAGCGACCCCGGGAAATTGGCTGCCTTCAAAACCTCTACGGTCATCTGTAGTTTCCAGGTAACTAGCTAATGCAGAAAAGTAAAAAGCTTCATTTGAATACTGATAAATACCTTCTAGTCCCATTGATGTTTGACTACCGGTAAGCTTGAAAGGTGTGAAGCCTAAGTCGCTAATTTCTTCATTGCTGACAGATTGATCAGCCTCTGCAATCTTTCCTTTTTCTATATGGTAAACAGTTATTTGGGCTTTTTGATTGGCTTGTGCGTATGCTAGGCTAATTTCAGATAATAAATTTTCTTCAGGGGGAAGAAAGCTGCCTTCTTTGTCCCTACGCCCATTTGCTGCTACTTGGCGCGAAAGCCCTTGTGCTAAACGAAATTGTAAATTTTCAGTTACGTCTAGACGGAACCCCCACTGCCAGCTTAAGCCGTCAGCTTTCATCACCACTGGTAGTTGATCTGAGTTTCTAGCATAGGTTTGCTCAAATTCGTTGTATCTTAGTCCCACTGTCCAATCTACATTTCGTTGCCCCCAGTGAGTACCTATTTGATAAGCTGCTGCTAAGCCTTGAGTGGTGTTCTCATTTTTATCTTGCCAGCTAGTTGAAAAAGCATCCTTCGCGTTGATTGGTTGTAGACCATCATTGCTTAAAGGTTGAAAATTAGGGTTATCAGTTTTTATAAAGAATGCCCAGTCACCCCAGGGTGGATCAGTTACACTCGAGTCCCAAAGAGACTGGGTACGATCCAGTGTGAAGCTTTCTGTATGTTGATCAAGGAGTATTAGTCCACGGTGGCTTAGTGCTCCATCATGTTTCCAATCAAGTTGTAGCTGCCAGGAAGTTTGCTGGTAGTCGTCAGCAACATCAGTGTAATAACCTGACAAGGTTTCATCGTCTAGTCTAGACCAGAACCCTATCAACTCATCTTGACGCTTTACTTCTGAATGGGCATAACGGCCACTGACTTTGAACTTGTTCTTCTCAGAGGGTTTCCAGCGCTGTTGCCAGTCAACAGCATGTCGTTTGTACTGCCTTTTACTTTCTTGGTCAGGGCTATGAAAATAGTGGTTATAGATAGGTTCACCTTCGCTAGTAATGACAGTACCAAAGAGATAGGGCTGGCGATTTTCCTGGTATTCACTTTCAAGACGGATTTCCCCTAAATCATGATATTGCCAGGTTAGACCACCGAGAACGTGGTTTCTTTGTGCTGCTGTATCATTGGGCTGTAAGTCAATATCTTGAGATGCTGCAACTAAACGATAAGCAACTTGTTCTCCTAAAGGGCCAGTCGTATCTAGGGTGAGCCTTGAACCATTATGCTCTTGAAAGGGTTGGTAGCTTGATAGTTGTGCCCCAACGGTAGTTTTTCTTTCAAACTCAGGCAGCTTCCCAATATACCGAATACTACCGCCTGGCGAGCTGATGCCCCGCATAATGGCATCAGGGCCACTGAGTATTTCAATGCTTTCAACGGTGTGAAGATCACGCACAAACAGCCTTTGAATATCTGGTAATCCATTGTAATCAGGTCGTGTAACCGGGAATCCCCGTATGATCATTGAGGTTGAAAAGCCACTGTCTTGGACCCCTTCTTGGGCACCAGGAATAGTGAAAGCAAGATCTTCTATGCGGGTAGCAGGGTGATCGATAGCATCTAAATCTAAGCGGTAGACACTACGAATATTTTTATCGAGATCACTTGTTGTTAACTCCTGATCAGGTAGTGGTTGGCCAGTCACTTGTAGGGTTTCTAAGTGAGTTGATTCTGAGGCAGTGACTGTGAGAGAAGTCGCTGTTATCACAGTAGCAAGCGAGCTAAGTGCGAGGGGTCTGAAGGTTAACATGACTCATCCATAATATGTTTTTATGATGAATCTATGTTACCTTTCAATTAGGAGGGTTTTGTTAAACTTTAGATTAAAATAATGTAGCGATATGTTAATAATCGGGCTGTTTATCAAAAGCTAATCATTCTTCTTCAAGAATTTCTCCTTGTGCTGAGCGCGTAGGCGTAATGATCGTCACCTTGACCCAGAGGCCTTTGGACTTGCTGTAACAAAAGTTCCCTTCAGAGTTAACCATTTTCCAATAGGACATGACGGTTCCTGGTGAGTCAGGTGCAGTGAACTCTGCCGCTATTTCAATCGTTTGGCCCGGTGGTGTGTAGGGTATAGGAATAATGGCTTCAGTTGGTATGAGCTGTTGCGCAAGGCAGAGCTCGTCACCGGCATTTGAAAAAACGATGAGTTCATCATCTTGGCAAATTAAGGACCGACCTTCCCAGGCGACTTCCCCTATATTTTGGATCGCCCAAACTTTTGTGAAGGTTTCGCCTGGCATGACATATTCGCCATCTGGATAGGTTATATCGCCGACAAAAGCACTACGGTCGCCGGGGATGCTTTTAATGGTTTCAGGAAGCTCCTGGTCACCAAAGAGTAGCTGTAATAGGCGCAGTGGATGCACCTTTAAGGTGTAGGCGATATTGACGAGAGTATTCAGGCTGGGGTATTTGCCACTAAGTGACCAGGCTTCGTAAAGTGTTTGACGACTAATACCTGCCTCTCGACAGAGCTGGCTTAAAGAAATGTTCAGGTTTCGTGCACGCTGCCTAATGTAAGTTTCTAAGTCCATTCGCATAAAAGAGCAATCCGGTTCTTTTGTTGATGGAAATCAAAAAGTCTTGTATTGACTCAACCTGTCTCCAAAATCTGACAAGTTTACCCTTGATCTTAGGGTAAACTTAGTCACAGGAAATTACCTAAGATAGATTAAGTCTACATTTTGTGAGCCAGATCACAAGAAGCGTTAATATTAATGATTGCTTGCTTCACCTATCAAGTTTAAAGGAGTGCAAGAAGATCAAGGAACTTGCTATGAAAAAACAATTACTTAGCACTTTGTTACTGTTGATGATGGCTTCTGTTTTACAGGCTGAAACTCTGTATATTTCTAGTCATCAGGCTAAGGTGATGCGCGAGCCCGCTTTTCAGGCTGAAGTTGTTGTTGAGTTACAGCGCGCCGAGGCAATAGAAGTCACTGACCGGCAAGGTGCTTGGTTAGCCATTGCTTTGCCGAATGGTGAAACCGGTTGGGTAGCCTGAATGCTAACTTCATCAACACCACCGATGGAAAGAGTGTCCGTCTTGGGTGGGAATGAGGAAAATCAAATGCGTGATGTCAGGCGTAGAACCTCTGCTATTACAACCGCAGCTGCTGCGCGTGGTTTGGCTTCCAGCCGTCGCCAGCAAGACCAGGGTGGAGAACACCCTTCTGATTACCCGGCGGTTGAGCTAATGGAGTCTTTTGAAATTACCCGTGAACAGTTGGATGAGTTTGCAAGTGCTTTGCAGGGAGCCCGCCCATGATGCGCACATTAATTGCAGTGTTTTTGCTTGTTTTTGTCTTCACCGCTGCTCAGGCCGATGAAAATTTTCGTAACCGTCTGAATACTGAGCTTACCAGTGGTGCCTACACCGCTGAGGATATAGAAGCAGAAATTCATTTTGGTCGCGAGTTAGCTAGCAAAGTTTTGGGTCGTTACCCGGCCTGGGATAACTCTAAGGTGAACCTTTACATCAACAAGGTCGGCCAACTGCTGGTAGAAAACTCACAGCGTCCAGAGTTAACTTACCGTTTTCTGGCTTTAGATACTGATGAAGTAAATGCCTTTGCTGCTCCGGGAGGTTATGTCTTTATCACTCGTGGTGCTTTGGATCAGGTTGCTAATGAAGCTGAGCTTGCGGCCATTCTTGCCCATGAAATTGGACATATAGAACACAGACATTATGTAGAGGCCGTTGGCTTAAGAGCTAGCCAGGGTGACCTTGAATCCGGCCTGACAACTATGTTGATGGGTGGCGGTGCAACAGCAGCAATCGCTTTTGATCAGGCTGTTAATGCCATGATGGAAATCTTCTTCGAAACCGGCTTGCAATCCCACGAAGATGAATACGAAGCCGATCAGACTGCCGTTTGGCTTCTGACCCTGGTAGGCTATCACCCCGGTGCCCTTAAGGACTTTTTTGAACGTGTTCAGTCTCAAGCAGAACAGGAAGCGGCTGGAATTTCACGTACTCATCCTAGCTTTGCAGACCGTATTCAGCGCTTAGAAAGCGAACTAACAACGAATCAATTGGATCAACTTGAATTGGCCACACTGGAGGAGCGCCTGCATGAGAATCTCAAATAAAAGGCCTGGAAAACTAAACCTGGTTTTTATTGCCCTGAGTAGCCTTAGTAGGGCAGATAAGAGCTTGTGGATCCATAAGCATAGTGTTATATAAGTTTAGTGGACTTATGGTTAAGTTCAGTATATTGGTTCTATGAGGAAATGGTAATGAAAAATAATAAACTGCTGCAGCTGGCTACGCTTGCTGCAGCCTTGATGTCTTTGGGTTTGGCTGGTTGTTCAGATAGTAGTTCTTCATCAAGTGGTGACTCAACCCCAGCTAAACAAGATATAGCAGTCAGTGGTGTGGCTGCCAAAGGGGTTTTGAAAGGGGCCAGGGTTGAACTTTGTGTTGATCCCGAATGTACAACGATTTTGGCCAGTACAACGACTAATGATAAAGGCGAGTACTCTTTTAACGCAGCAGTTGAAAACCCGACCTTTTACACTGTTCGGGTTCGTTATGCACCGGATGCCGAGATGGTCTGTGATGCTCCCCAGTGTGGCAGTGTAGATTTCGGTGACAATCTCCCTATGGATCCTGGCCTGAGGTTGCGATCTGTAGCTCAGTTGGATTCAAGTTCAACATCTGTAGAGAGCCATGTCACACCTGCCAGTGAGCTGCTGGTGACCGCTGCTTTGCAGAGTGGAGGGCGCTTAGATGATGCGACTGTAACGGCAGCTCGCCAAACTGTTCAAAAGGCTTTGGGGTTACCTTCAGGTGTGGATCCCATTCGTACTCGCCCGATCGATTTAACATCTGAATCCCTGGAAGGGGCTGATCCTGCAGGTATGCAGTTGGCATTGGTAGCTGCCAGTTTTGCCGGTGGAGATAATGTAGGTGATGCCATTAGCAACTTTGTTGAGCGTGCGTCCAAAGGGGAGTTGACCAAAACAGAATTGGAAGGCGTTAAAGAGCGTATTGATGGTTTGAGCACAGCACGTGAGGGTTTGAGCGAAGCCATTGCGGACTTGTCTGCTAGGCTTGATACCACCCTGAACGCCTGTGTTGATGAAAACTGTGCGACTGGCCCAGAAGAAACAGCTTTGACGGATATCCAAAAAACCAATCTGGACTATGTAAAAGGTCTGGTTCAAACAGTCCGTGTTATGGGTAATGAAGTAGTCCGCATAGGTGGGGCTGCTGATAAACAGCAAGAAGGCAGTATCTTCGAGCAGCTGGAAATGGTAGGCAATGCTCTTGATCTCCGCATAGAAGTCACTGCAGAAGTGCTGAGTATCGTTATTCAGACTTTAGCTGAGCAGGTTGCCGCTGACTTTATGAATGAAGATGTCCTGACGGATATTGAAAGCATCCATGATCGCTTTGGGGGTAACACGGCGATTACCTACGGTGATCAATCGATTAGTGTTTCTGGCCTGGAGTTTACCACCCGAGGTGATGCTACCATGACCTTGAATGTTGCCCTCAGCTATCCAGATTTAAGCCTTTTGGATTCTGAAGAGGGTTTGAAGGATGTACATTTCACTATCGCTGCTGATGCCACCCTAGAGGGGCAGAATACCCTCGTTATGGCCATTGAGGAGGGCACTGAGTTGCGTTTACAAACCACAAAAGGTTTGCAGGTGTCTATGCTGGATACAGATGAATTGCCTGACTTTCAGGGTGAGCTAGAAGCCTTCACTCTTGCAGGTAAAGCCAGTATTCAAGTGGGCGATGAACATGGTTTCCGTGGTGACTTGAGTCTTAAGGCTGTGCGCTCTGAGCGTGAGGTGGCGGTTAACCAGGAACAGGGTGAATACGGCTTTTTGGGCCTGGTGCCAAGTGAGTTGCAGCTAAAAGGCGAGTTTACCGGGGCGAATAACGGAAAGTTGGAAGCCAGTGTGCGTGCCCAGCTGCATAATGCCAGTGCTTTTGCTTTCTATCCTGATGAAACCAATGAAGAAAATGGCTGGGCTCAGTTAAGCTTTGATGCCAAGATCGAATCTGCACGTTTGAGCCCTAACCTGCCAGAGCTGGCCCTGGAAGCTAAGGTGAGAAGGACTAGCTACGAGCAGGGCAATGCTGAACTGGTTGCCAGTTGGCAGGTTCAGGGTGAAAGCCAGCAAATGCTTAAGCTGCGAGTGGATATTGATGACAGCCGCCCGACACCTGACCTCTTTTATCTGAGCGATGGACAGGGTACTGAGATGCAGTTGATTGAAGGCCAGTCACCAGTTATTGCTCGTATTATGCGAGATGGTACTGTTTATGCTTCAATTACAGAAGAAAGTGGCCTAGTGCTAGTTAACTACCTGGATGGTGACAGTAAGGAAATTGAGTTTGAAAGCCTTTTCTAAGTTAAAAGGTTGGATTGTTGAGCACAAAAAACCCCAGCTTGCTGGGGTTTTTTGTGCTCCCTTACTCTTTTTGGTTTTTTCAGTTAATGCTGATGACAGTTGGCAACTCCTTGTAAACCATGAAATTGTTGCTTATTCAGATACGGCGGCACTTTATCAGTTGGCTAGTGATTGGAAAGAAAAGCCTAGTAGTCAGGGGCGCTATGCGTTTAGGCGTGATCGTTTCTATCTTGGAGCAAACAGAGCAGGTTTTAGCCTAGGCTATTTGTACCGCAATGATTGGTATTTCAAGTTTTCACCTGCTACTGCTTATTTAGTTTATCTGTATAACAACAACTTGCCTGTGCCAGAAGACGAAGTTTTTGGTGTCGATCTAGAGGTTCAGCAACTAGCAGCTGAAGGTCTGCAACTGGCTTATCAATTTGAGTTAGGAGCTTCCTGGTTGCTACAGACTAACCTGCAGTTACTTCAAGGGCGGGCATTTCAAAAAGGTGAATTAGAGGGGCAGTGGGGAGCTCAGGAGGGTGCTGATTATCAGGGATGGGCAGAGTTAAACTACCGCTACAGTAAAGATCGCTTGTTGGAGCATCAGGCCTCCCAGCCTGGAGGGCAAGGAGCATCTGTAGGGTTAGAGTTACATTGGCAAGGCGACCCTTTTTACCTCAACCTGAAGGTTGAAGATGCCTGGATGATTTTTAAGTGGTATGACGCACCCTATACACGGGGCGAGCTTAATACAGACCGTATTTCTATAACGGATGGAGGCTATATTCGTTATGACCCCCTATTGCGCAGTGGTGTGCGAGGAACGGAAAACTGGGTGCAGCAGCCCTTAGCTGTTAGTGGCCACTTTTTGGCGGGCTACCAGGGAGTAGGCTGGGGCGCTGAGTTACTTGCTAGTCGTTATTGGGGCTTGACCTTCCCTGAGGTTCGTCTAAGCAGGCAAGTAGAATCTTTTGGACAGGTGTCGGCTGGCTATGAAGCGCGCAGCAAACGCTGGCTGCTGGGTTATAAGCAACAAAAGAAAGACTGGAGCCTGGATCTTAGTCTGGGTAGTGATGATTTCTCTTATCAAGAAGCACGTAGCCTGTTATGGCGTTTTTCCGCAAGCTACCAGCTTTAAAATTAAAGACGCTCCCAATCCAATAATTGAAAGGTCAGCAGCTTTTCACCTTTACTACCGTGAACTTGAGCGAAAACCAGAAGGCCCGGGTAGTCGATAGCCAAATAGGCCTGGGTGTACTCAGCTGGTTTTTTGGTTTTCCAGAAATAAACCTCAGCCACTTTCAGTCCTTCCATTTCGGTAAAGCCAGCCAGGTCAATGACCAGTTCATCGGCCAGGCCACGCTCATCAACCAGCATGATGGATTGAATTTGGTCGGGTTCCATATCATGGATGGCTGTTGCCATGTAAAAGATTGCACTTTGACGGTCATAGGCAGGTAGCTCTTGGTCAAAATCTTCAGTTGCCAATTCATAATTGCGTCGACGCAGGATGACGCGAGTGTACATATCAAAGTTCCCAGCTTCCAATTGGCCGTTTTCGGCATAGAAGGTTGAGGTTTCTTCCCAGCGGGCGAGTCGAACACTGGCGTTCATATGTGAAGTTACTTCACCCTGATCGTAGGTCAACTGGTGCTGAATGGTCGCGCTAGGTGCCAAGGAGTATTGATTGGAGGTGACGCGATAGCTCGCTTCAAAAGAAGGGTAAGCAAGTGCTTGAGTGGCAGAAACGAGCAGAATGGAACTCAAGAGAACCAGATGAGCAGTCAAGTAAACTAGGCGCTTTTTCATATCACGTCCAAAATTGGTGGCGGTCGCCCAATTATGATCCCTAAAAAATCTTTTTGTTCGAATTCATCGTTGTATTTGGTAGATTGATTGCTAACGAATGAAGCCTTTCTGAATTTTTATGTAGAGCCTAAGGGGAAACTTAATGATTAGAAGAGCAGGAATGCTCATGGTGGGCTTGCTGGCCTGGCCTGCTTTGGTGTTGAGTGAACCAAATTTTGAGAGGGATGGCATTCCTGTGACTCTGCCGCAGGTGCAAGCACACCAAGCCTTTATTCTGGATTTTAATTACTTGCTTGCGGATCACTGGACTTCAGTTGAAAGGTTAGGAGCTCAAGCAATTCCTGGCCTTTCTATTAATCAACTGCAACTGGCATTTATACCAGACGCTGCAGACAGCTATGATTTAAACCTTAAATTTCAATCACAGAAAAACTCAGATTCTGGTTTTGAGCGAGGTTATCGCTGGGAAGCCGTAAACAACTTAAGCGACAGTCGAAACTTGCGTTGGCAAAAGGCTAGTGAACGTTCAAGTCTAGAAGTGACGGCTCAACTGGAGGGTTTTGAAGATGAAAAACCCCGCTGGTGGGCTTATCCTGTTGAAGCTTACGAGGCTGAGGGTGAGCGTATAGAGGCAATCAGTATTCTGATTGAAAAACCAACTAATCATCGTGATCGAGATAAGTATTCTTGGCGTTTTGCTCTGAGCAGTGATGAAGGGTTCAGTGTTAATGCACCTCGCCTTCGTAACTGGTCTGCTGAAGCAACTACTTTAGATAATAAACCTGTATGGAAAAGTTATTACCCAGGGCAGCGGTCTGACCAAGCCTTTACTGTGAATCTGCACTTGGATTCTAACTATGTTAGAGAGGTTGGGCACTACTGGCAGTTTATTGTTCACCCTTCGATTACCTATGATGATGAGACAGCCGAATGCTATATAGCCACGCGTGTTTACGGTGATGTGAAGGCACCTGAAGTTGAAGCCTTGCGTGAGTTTCGTGGTGAGGTCTTAATGCAATCCGCTACAGGTCGTTGGCTGGTTCGTCAGTATTATCAATATTCGCCTGCTTTTGCGGAATGGATGGATGATAAACCGCGTTTGCAAGCTCTAGTTCGCTGGGGGCTGGATCGTTTGATTAGCTTCTGGCAGTGGTTTAGCCGCTAATTAGTTCATTAAAATCAATCCCCGCCTCTCTGGGTGTTAGGCTTAGGTCACTTAGCGGGCGGGTGATGACTTGGGTGCCGGAGTCCCTATCCAGGCTCCAGTCAGCCAAAGCTTTGAAGACGTGCTCTATGCTAGTGCGCCCTTCAATGTCGGGGGTGTTAACCTTCCGGTTTTTGAGAACTTCAATTTCTCGCTCAGGGAAGAGTTCACCATAAACCCCGCCTTTCACTGGGGAGCCCAAGAGGATAAACAGGTTCCCTTCACCGTGATCCGTGCCGCGATCACCATTACTAAGAATCTGGCGGCCAAACTCACCGTTAAGGGAAACTACTAGATTATTCGCTGCGGTGGAGCCCAAGTGGCGATAAAGCTGGTGTAGGCCCTGGTTTTCACCAAAAAGGCTTGCCAGTAGCGGTTCTATGTCTTGTTTTTGGTTTTTGTTACTATCCCAGCCGCCCAGTCCTAGGGAAGCAACCTTCATATTGAGCAAACCACCAACCTGACTTAGTAGGTCATACAGGGTTGTTATTTGTTGATGGAAGTTGCGGCTCAAGTTGAGTTCGGCCAGTTCTTCAGGCAGCGGGGTGGCGAGGGCGGCATTTAAATCTCTGCTAAGGTTTCTAAGTTCATATTCGTGATCAAGCAACTGGTGCAGGTGTTCAGGCAACTGGTGACGTTTATTCTGTAGACTGGCGTAATAGCTGCTGTGAGCACGGGAAATGACTAAGCGCCAGTGGGCTTCCCTGTCATTTACATCATCAAGGCGTGAGTCAGTGCGATGGTCAAAAAGACCGGCTGCCCGTGAGTTCTGTAGAGTGATTAGATTGTCACTGCGTGCACGGCGTTCAGTGTTAAACGGGTCGGGGGCATGGCAAAAACGCCGTGGCGTGGCGGTTAAGGATATAACCCGTCCTTGTGGGTGCTCAGCTGCCAGGCGGCAACCCCAACCGGAGCCAAGAAGTTCGTTTGCTTGAGTATCCCAGCGCCCATACTCCAGAGCCAGTAGCGAGTGAACATGATCCCGCGAGCGGGAGCCAAATACATTAGCGATAAGAGCAACTCGCCCGGCCAGGATTTCATCTTTGAGCCAGTTGGCTTTTTTGAGAACCTCAAAAGTATGGCCATCAAAATTTATAGAGTCATAGTCTTCTTCCCAGTAGTTTTTGATGGTGTCCGGGTTGCTGTTTCTGAGATAGTGGGCAGTAAAGTGGTTACGCCAAAAGCTTTCACCTAGAGCCTAGGTGCTGAAACCGCTCGCTAAGCCCAGGAGGCCGGATGAAAGGTAAAAGCGTGTAGCCAAGCTGGAGCTGGCAAGCTGCTTAAGAAAGTCGCGTCTGTGCATTAGCGGCCCTCCTGGAAAAACATAAAGGGAGTTCCGGCAATAAAGTTAACAGCTTGACCGATATGGTTTGCGAGTCGAAGGCGCTGTTTTTCTGTTTCTGTGAAAACGCAGGCATCAGACTGGTGAAAAAAGTGTACGAAAATTCTGACAAATTCTCGTTAGAGATGAGTTATCCTTTTTCAGTTTAATAAGATCAATAGCCTAGTTTTATTGGTCTGTTAATTCCGTTATTATCCAAGGGTTTTGGTGAGTTTCCGTTAAGGACGAATGTTTTCATGCCCAAGCTTTCACGCCGTCGTTTTCTTCAGGCTTCTTTGGCCAGTGCTGCTGCTACTGGGTTGGCAGGCTGTGCTTCCAAGGGCGCTGCGCGTCCTTCTCCTCCAGCCGATGGGCAGTTGCAGCTGCTGTTTTATGCGGATACTCACGCCCACTGGCTACCTGTGCATTCTCATCCTGCTGCCAATCATTTGGGGCCCATGTCGTTACTGGGGCAGGCGCCCTATTTAACGGAATCCAGCCGTCTGTCCAGCTTGGGTATTGCAGAAACGACTTCGGCGGCAGCTTGGTTGACTGCTTCTGCCGCGCGCCAACAATCCCAGCAGTTAGGCCAAATGGGAGGCTATGCGGCTTTGGCCAGTGCCTTGCAGGAAAAACGCGAAGCTTTTGGAGCTGAAGCTAGTTTAACGCTTGAAGGCGGCCAATGTTGGAATGGCAGTGGTTTGGCACAAATGTCAGCAGGACGTCATGGCCCTCTATCGAGTGATTGGCTGGGAGCTGATGTCAGGGTTGCCAGTGAAGAACAGCGTTTATGGCCTTCAGCTTATAAGCAGCTTTATTCCAGCTTTCGACGTCCGGTTCTGACCAGTGATCAGCCAACAGCCTATTTCAGCAAGGGGGGGATAGAAGTCGCCGTGGTCGGTGTGACTGACCCTTCCTGGCAAGTAGGCCGTTTTGATGAGCAAGACTGGTTGAATAGCATTCAGCAGCAGGTGGATGCAGCGGGACAAAAAGCAGCCTTGGTGGTGGTGCTCTCTGATGCAGGCACCAACCCTGATTTTTGGCTGGCTCAACAGCTGCAAGGGGTTGATTTAATTCTATCTTCCCGTGGCCAGGATCTTTGGCCGCAACTGGTTTACCCACGCCAAAATACGGCGGCTCCCATTCCTGTATGCCTGGCCGGTAGTCAGGGGCAGGGCTTTTTTACTATACAAGTGCGGCCTGGTAGCTATGGGTGGCAACTGGATGCAGAGTTTCACCCGGTGTGGAGTCGCCTGACCGAAGAAGATGCCGAGGTAGCTGATCAAATCACTCGCCTGCGCGCTCCCTATGCGGGATGGTTGGACCAACCCTTGGGCAAAGCACCTGGGTGGCTGTATCGGCGCGATGCTTTGGCCGGTAGCTGGGATCAGTTGATAGCTGAAGCTCTAAAAACCACGGGAGCTGATTTGACCTTTGCACCTGGTTTGAGACAGGGGCTGGCAGTACCCCCTGGCGTAGTGATTACCCGCGAACATCTGCTTAGTTTGACGGGGGGTTATGAAGCGCCGGTGTTTAATGTCGGTGCTAACCGCAGGCAGCTGCGTTCACGTTTGGAATCCGGTGCCAGCCAATGGCTGGGTGACCAGCTCTATTTACATACTAGTGAAGATCTACCGCGCTTAACCGGTAGTCATTATGTATTGCGTTATCAGGCTCAGGCCGGTCAACGGGTTTCTGAGTTGGAATGGCCGGCTGCCTCAACGACTGAACAATTACGAGTATCGGGTTGGTCCCGCCATTATCAGGGTGAAGGAACTCCGCTGTGGCAGCTTTTAGAAGCCTGGTTACGTCAGCAGTCGGAAGACTGGCAGTTACCTGAAATTGAAAAACCAAGTCTGGCTTTTGTGGAAGGTCATCCAGGATGGCATCCTGAAGCCTTACTGGATGAGGCTGGTGGGTCGTGAAAGGGGTAGCCGTTAAGTCAGCACTCCGCTGGTCTTTGGTAGTACTTGGCTGGCTGCTTTTGGCTCCAGTTTTGGCTGCTTTTATTTGGACTTTGATGGAAACCCTGGCGCCTTTGCCTCAGGATACTTCAACAAGTTCCCGCACATCCGGCCCTGAGGTTCTTTGGATCACTAATTTGGATGACTACTGGCAGCCTGCGCAAGAGCAGCAACCGCTTGAAGAGGTTCAGCCCGTTGAGCGCAGCCGTTTGCGTGTGGATGTCCAGGGAGTGCTCTTTTCATCCCGGCCAGAACGCTCTCTAGTGCTTCTAAAATACCGGAATCAGGATAGAACCCTGTCTATTGGTGATCAACTGGAAGAAGGTGTGACCCTGGCAGAAATTCATCAGGATGCATTGATCTTCAATAGAAATGGCCGGCTGGAAAGAGTGGATTGGCAACTTGCTCAGGAAGACCGCCAAAGCAGGAGAAGCAGTCTGCTTGATCAGGGCGAAGCGACAACCTCTTCAAGACGCTCCCCAGAAGGACGCAGTCAAGCCAATCAAAGAGCTGCAACGGGAAATTCAGAGGCCAGTGATGCGGCTGTAGAGTCACAGCAAATTTCCCGTCAGGAGACTGTGGGCATTCGGCCTCTGGAAGAAACCTTCGGACCGGATTTTCGTGAGTCCTTGGTGCGTGATCCTTTACAGTTGATGCGGCATATTACCGTTTCCCCGCATAATGAAGGTGGTCAGCTGCAGGGGTTTAGAATACGTCCGGGTTCAGATCCGGCACTTTTTGAAAGCCTGGGTCTGGAAGCGGGTGATCTGGTTGTTAGTGTTGATGGTGTTCCCGTCAGCGATACCGCTGCTATGATGAATCTGCATGGACAGTTAGCGACAGCAAGAAGTTTGGATGTGGAAATTCTGCGGGATGGTGAGCGCCTGCTATTCAGCTTGGAAATGGAGTAAACCGTGAAGCTTCTGATAAAAATAATGTTGGTTCTACTCTGTAGCCTACCTCTGGTGGCTTGGGCACAAGAAGAGCGTTTTTCAGTGAACCTGAAGGATGTTGAACTGGCTGAATTTATAGATAGTGTTGGGCGCATTACCGACCGGACCTTTATGCTGGACCCCAGGGTTAGAGGCAGGGTCAGTATTCGTAGCCAAAGGCAACTAACCGCAGACGAAGTCTATCAAGTCTTTCTTTCTCAACTGCGCGTGAATGGCTTTGCCGTGGTTGAAATGGATGATGATCGCCTGAAGATAGTGCCGGAACAAACCGCACGTTTGGAACCCATACGCGTTGAAGGCGCAGAAGCACCCAATACGGATGGTCAGGACATTATGGCTACACGCGTGCTGGAAGTGCGCCATTCCAGTGCTGCTCAGTTGGTCAATATCTTGACTCCTCTGATGGACAGGCGCATCGGGGTAATTACTCATTATGAGCCTTCCAACCTGCTGATTCTCACTGATTGGGGCACTAATCTGGAACGCTTGACCAATCTGGTCAGGCGTATAGATACCGCCAGTAGTGATGATCTGGAAATGCTGGTGCTGGAACATGCAGCCGCTTCAGAAATGGAACAGCTGCTCAATCAATTGCTGCGCCGTGAAGGGCGTGGTGGACAGGCCCCGACAATTATCTCCGACAACCGTTTGAATGTGCTTTTGGTGAGAGGGGACAGTGCAACCCGTAATGAAGTCAGGCGCTTGATTAGTGAACTGGATCAGCCTGTGGAGCGCTCAGCAAATACCCAGGTTTTTTATCTGCGCCATGCTTCGGCTACAGAAATGGTCAGTCTGCTGCAAAATCTGGCTGAAGATGAACAAGCTGCTGGTGAAGGGAGTGAAAGAAGGCGTTTGAATATTCAGGCCCATGAGTCCACCAATGCCCTGGTTATTTCAGGAAGCCCGTATCAGCTGCGGGAAATGCGTCTGATCATTGACCAGCTGGACATTCGCCGTGCCCAGGTACTGGTTGAAGCCATCATTGTGGAAATTTCTGAGCGCCAGGCCAGAGAGTTAGGGGTGAGCTGGTTATTCGGTGACACCAGTGGCGGGGCTGTACCCGTGGCCTCGGGCAATTTTGGCGGGGGGCTGGGAGGTGTTGCCGAGGGTTACTCTTCAGGAGGTGATGCCGGGGCTTTGGCAGCCTTGGCTGGTATCCAAGGCTTGGCTGCAGGTGTGGGGCGTATTTCCAGTTCCGGGATTAGCTTTGCTGCCATTTTACGTGCTCTGGAAACAGAAACGGATTCCAATATCCTCTCCACGCCCAGTCTTTTGACCCTGGATAATGCCGAAGCTTCGATTCTGGTCGGCCAGGAAGTTCCTTTCATCACCGGAAACCAGTTGGATACCAACAACAATCCCTTCCAAACCATTCAGCGCCGGGAAGTGGGGGTACGCCTGCAAATCAAACCCCAAATCAATGATGGTGATTCTGTCCGTCTGGAAATCATGCAGGAGGTCTCGAATGTTGAAGACAGTGTGCAAGGAGCTGCTGACCTGATTACCAACAAGCGTGAAATCAATACCACCGTGATGGCTGATAATGATGACATTATCGTACTAGGCGGGTTGATTCAGGATGAACAGCAGGAAATTGTTCGCAAGGTTCCTTTGCTGGGTGATATTCCCTGGCTGGGAGCTTTGTTTCGATCCACCTCTGTTTCAACTGAAAAACGCAACCTGATGGTGTTTATCAAACCACAAATCCTACATGACCGGGATGCCCTGGCTTTGGCCAGCAGTGATAAGTACCGTTATATGCGTGCAGCTCATCTGCTGCGCAGTGAAAGCAGTCGACGCCTGGATGAATGGGAGCCCCGTACTGCAGCTAATCAGAATTTAACGCTGGAAGACCTTTTTCCTGCCCGCTGGGAAAACCGTTAATGATGGTGGAGTTACTACCTTACCGTTTTGCTAAGCGTTATGGCTTCCTGGTTGAACCCCAAGCCGATGGGCAGTTTATTCTGGTTGCTGAAGAAGGTGCTGAGTTTAAACAGCTGCAGGAAGTGCTCCGTGTCCGTGGCGAACCGGCTCGAATTACTTGGGTCGATAAAGAGGAATTTGCCCGCGAATTATCACGCATCTACGATGCTGGACGCGCCTCAACCTCAGAGTTGATCGAAGGGCTGGAAGAAGTCAACCTTGATAGCCTGATGGAAGAATTACCCGCCATTGAAGACCTGCTGGAAAGCGAAGGCGAAGCACCGATTATCCGCTTGATCAATGGCCTCTTTTCCGAAGCTCTGCGCCTGTCCGCATCGGATATCCATATCGAAACCTTTGAGCAGGAACTGCTGGTACGCTTTCGTGTGGACGGCGTTTTGCTGGAAATCATGCGGCCACCCCGCAAGCTGGCGCCCATGCTGGTATCACGCATCAAGGTGATGGCTCGCCTGGATATTGCCGAAAAGCGTCACCCCCAGGATGGCCGGATTACGGTAAGAGCTGCGGGGCGGGAAGTGGATATTCGTGTATCCACCCTGCCTTCCATTTACGGCGAAAGGGTGGTGATGCGGCTACTTGATAAAACCGCCGCACTAATGGGAATCACTGAGTTGGGTATGCCTGCTCGGGTTGCCGAGCGTTATCAGCAGCTTCTAGAGCAGCCCAATGGCATTCTATTGATTACCGGCCCAACAGGTTCCGGTAAAACCACAACCCTTTATGCCAGCTTGAACAAACTCAATGATTCCAGCCGTAATATTTTGACGGTTGAAGATCCAGTGGAGTATGCCATTGCCGGAATTGGCCAGACTTCAGTGAATATTAAAGCCGGAATGACCTTTGCCAAGGGTTTGCGTGCGATCCTACGCCAGGACCCGGATGTGGTGATGATTGGTGAAATCCGTGACCTGGAAACCGCATCCATTGCGGTTCAGTCCAGCTTGACCGGGCACCTGGTCTTATCCACCTTGCACACCAATTCGGCTCTGGGTGCGATTACCCGTTTAAGAGATATGGGGATAGAGCCTTTTTTGCTGGCATCCAGTTTAAAGGGGGTTATGGCTCAGCGCCTGGTTCGTCGCTTGTGTAGTCATTGCAGTGAAGCCCGTCCGCTGCGCGATAGCGAGCGCCAGTGGTTGGGTCCGGCTGCTGCAGACTTGACTGAAATTCGTGAGGCAAGAGGCTGCTCACATTGCCAGCATACCGGCTATCGAGGTCGGGTGGGGCTCTATGAATTTGTACCCATCTCTGCACGCCTGTCCGATATGATTCATGATGGCGCTGCCGAAGCGGAAATGGCCCGTGAGGCCTTTCAAGAATGGCCTGATCTACTGGCTGCCGGAGTGGAAAGGATAGCCCGAGGTGAGACCACCCTGGAAGATGTCTTGCGAGTGACCCGGAGCTAAGCCATGGATTCATTTCGCTATCAGGCACTGGATACTCAGGGCAAAGCAAAAAAAGGGGTGCTGGAAGCAGAAACAGAACGCCATGCCCGCCAGTTACTGCGTGATCAAGGGCTTTTTCCCCGCAAGGTCGAACGCTCATCGGGTCGCAAGTCCGGGGAGCGCCAAGGCCTCAAAAAACCGAAAGCTCGTGCGGGCTATTTGTCTCATGATCAAAAAACACTCTTTACCCGCCAGTTGGCTACCCTGGTTGCTGCAGGTCTGCCCCTTGAAAACGCACTGGAAACCCTGAGCAAGCAGGCAGAAACGGACAAGCAGCGCAGTCTGCTACTGGGTTTGAGAACCCGTGTACGTGAAGGCCATAGTCTGGCGGATAGTTTGAAAAACTGGCCGGGCACCTTTCAAGATCTTTATGTGGCCTTGGTGGCG
This sequence comes from Marinospirillum celere, assembly GCF_900112235.1. Classification (GTDB taxonomy): domain Bacteria; phylum Pseudomonadota; class Gammaproteobacteria; order Pseudomonadales; family Halomonadaceae; genus Marinospirillum; species Marinospirillum celere. The sequence continues at coordinate 437,210 of NZ_FOLH01000002.1, forward strand.
GCGGGTGAAAAAGCCGGACGCTTGGATCAGGTACTGATGCGCCTGGCCGATTATCTGGAAACCAGCCAAAAACAACGCCAGAAAGCCACTATGGCCCTCGTCTATCCAGTGCTTTTGACCCTGGTTTCTTTGGCAATCGTCATAGCTTTGATGAGTTTTGTGGTGCCACGCATTGTCAGTCAATTTGATCATGCTGGGCAAACCCTGCCTGCCATTACCCGGGGGCTCATAGCCGTCAGTGATGCGATTCGTGACTGGGGTTTGGTTGCCGGGCTGGCTTTGGCTCTACTTCTGCTTCTAATACGTATGCTGTTGCAAAAGCCTGAAGTTCGCTTGGTATGGCACCGTCGCCTGCTAACCCTGCCGATGCTGGGCAAACTCAGCCGCGCCTTGAATACAGCTCGTTTAGCGCGCACTGTTGCTATTTTAACAGCCAGTGGGATTCCCTTGCTGGAAGGCTTGAAAGTCGCCAGGGAAACCCTGGGCAACACCTGGATGCAATATAAAGTAGAAGGTATTGTCGATCAGGTCAGAGAGGGGGTGAGCTTACATCGTGCTCTGGAAGCCAGCGGCGAGTTTCCACCCATGATGGTTTATATGGTCGCCAGTGGTGAAGCCAGTGGTGAACTGGATGCGATGCTGATGCGCGTGGCCGACTTACAGGATAACGAATTTCAACAAAAGGTGGATGTCAGCCTATCCTTGTTTGAACCCATGATGATCCTCTTTATGGGGGGTGTGGTACTGACTATCGTGTTGGCAATTCTGCTACCGATTATGCAGTTGAATGATGTATTGAATTTTTAACTTCGTGACGCTAGCAACTTTGCCGCACCTTGGCATCGAGTAGCTCAGGAGTTGAGAGAGGATGAAGGTGCCGCAGGTCAGGACGCGTGAATACTTCCCTGTAAGCTCTGACTGCAACTTCCTGTTGCAGACAGCCTGACCTTGCGGCACCTTCATCCATGACAAAATGAATTTCAAGAGAAATCGAAGGAAGTAAAAATGCAGCGAGTAAAAAAACAAAAGGGTTTTACCCTGCTGGAAGTGATGGTGGTGCTGGTGATTATCGGCCTGCTGGTGGCTATTGTTGCGCCTAATGTACTGGATAATCAAGACCAGGCCATGAAGCAAAAAGCCAGGGCGGATATTGCCAGTCTGGAGCAGGCATTGGAAATGTATCGCCTGGATAACTTCAATTATCCAACCAGTGAACAAGGGTTGGATGCCTTGGTCAGTAAGCCTTCTTTAGCCCCTGAACCGCGCAACTATCGTGAAAATGGTTATATCCGCCGTTTACCGACAGATCCTTGGGGCAATGCTTATCAGTACCGTCATCCGGGTGAGCATGGCCGGGTGGATATTTACTCGCTGGGAGCTGACGGCCGCCCTGGTGGTGAGGGCATGAATGCTGAAATTGGTAACTGGCAGTTATAAAAAGTCTCAGCAGGGTTTTACGCTGCTTGAAGTTCTGGTGGTCATTTTCATTATTGCTTTGACCACCTCCTTGGCTGTGGTCACTCTGGGTCGGGATGATCAAACCCAGGTTGATCGGCAGGCGCGTCAACTGCTGGAAGACTTCAGTTTTGCACGCGATCTGGCATTGAACCAGCATCGACTGGTGGGTTGGCACCCAACGCAGGAGGGTTATCGCTTCTCACTGCGCGACTCCTGGGGGCAGTGGCAGCCTTATACCAGTCGAGGGCTTCCAAAGCGCAGCTGGGAAGCAGGCGTGCAGCTCAAGGAGTCGCCTGAAAAACTGTTGAATACTAATGATGAAGAGCTTAACCAGCCGAGCCTGGTATTTTTTCCCAGTGGTGAAGTGACTCCCGCCCTACTGACCTTGCAACTCAATAGCACAGAGCGTCGGCTAAGAGTGCAAGTCGAGAAGTTTGAACTTTTGGATCTGGCCGATGATAACTAGCCTGCACAAGCCTGAGCATCAACAGCAAGGCCTGACGCTGATTGAAGTGCTGGTGGCCCTGTTTATTTTGGCGTTGCTGGCAGGCATTGCCAATGAAGTGGTCAGTCGCAGCATTGATATACGTCTGGCTGCAGAACAAAGGGCTTTGGGGCAGTTATGTGCGGATAATCTGCTGGTTGAGTGGATGCTGCGTGAAGACTGGCCGGAAGTCGGCCGGGATGAAGGCCAGGAATCTTATGGTGATCAGGCCTGCTACTGGCGGGTTGATATTCAAGGAACGCCTTTACCGACCATGCGCCGTGTCGATATACAGGTTTTTGCATCCAGCGACAGGCGTTATCAACTGGCTGAAGTATCTGGGTTTGTTGGCCAATGAAAAGGCAAGCAGGCTTTACCCTGATTGAAGTCATGGTTGCCCTGGCGATCATGGGGGCCCTGGCGGTGGCCTTGACCCTACTGGTTTCCCAGGTTTTGGATGCCCGTAGCCAACTCAGTGAAGCCAGAGCAGAAGGGCGGGAGCGGCTGGTTGATTTTTTGACTCGTGTTGATCGGCCTTTGAGTCAATTGGTTCTGCGTAGGCCCCATGAATTGGGCCAGTCTCAGGGTGATGGTTCTCTGTTGTTAATGAATAATGCCCGTGAACTCTATTGGGTGAGTAGCGGCCAATGGGTATTGCCCTTCCAGGATTATTCAACCCGTTTGCGTTTGTGGCGGGTACGCTGGGAGCCGGATGATCAGAGTTTGTTTTTGGAAGCCACAGGCCTGCTGGATGCAGCCGAAGCACATGATTGGACGCTGGTTGATCGGCTCAGCCAGGTGACCGGCATGAATTGGGCTTTTTATCATCAGCAAAGCTGGCAAACAACCCTGCCGGGTGGTCAGTTACCGGCGGGTGTGCGTCTGGAATTGACCTGGAAAGGCGAAGACTATCAGCGCCTGGTGCTCTTGCCGGAAGCGATACGTGTGACACCAGCTGGCAGTTCCGGGGGTGGCAATGACTAGATCACCGCACCCTAGGGTGAAACAAAAAGGCATTGCCTTGCTGGCGGTTTTGATGATCCTGGTGGTGGTGACCTATGCGCTAACCCAAATGCAAGGGGCCAGCCGTCAGGATCTGGAACGCATAGAAAGCCGCTTTTTACAGCAACAGGGTTGGGCCTATATGCTGGGAGCGGAAACCCTGGCTCGTCAGGTACTTACTGATAGCCGTATCCGTGAGCAGCCGCGCTGGTGGAATACCCTGAGAGGTCAGGCAGTTGCCTACCCGGTGGATGAAGGCATGTTGAGCCTGACGGTTGAAGATATGCGCAGCTGCTTTAATCTCAATCATTTAGCGGGTTTGAATTCACAGGAAGGCAGTCTGGACCTGCCTGCACTTTTACCCTGGCGGTTGTATATCAATCAGTTGGAACAGGAAGAAAACTGGTTACCTGATTTGACGATGGAAGAATTTTTAGACAGGGCAAGGGACTGGACGGATGGCGACAATGAGGCCCTGGATTTTGGCGCCGAGACAGGACAGTATCTGCTCAAAGATCCACCGCGGGTTGCGGCTAACCAACCGATGGCCGACCTGAGTGAAGTAAACTGGCTGCAACCGGGTAATCGAGAGCGTTTTCGTCAGCTACCCGCATCCATCTGCTTACTGCCTGATACCCGCTTAAGGTTGAATGTGAATACTCTGCCAGAAGAGCGTTTGCCTTTACTCTGGGCATTAATGGAAGGTCAGGTACCTCTGACCGCACTGGAAGACTGGTGGTCACAGCGTCCGGAAATTGGTTACTCCAGTCTGGATGAGTTTTGGGAGGATGTTGGTGAAACCTGGCTTCCAGAGGATTCTGCCTGGCGTCAACGTGTGGGGCAGCGTTTGATGTTTGTCAGTGACTACTACCGAATCAGTATTGAAATGAATTTAAGCGATAAACACTTGGTTTTTGAAAGTGATCTCTACCTGAGCCCAGACGCCCAGACACGTATTTATGCAAGGCGCTGGGGACCCGTTGATGGGCGGATTAGCCTTCAAGACAGGCTAGAGGAATAAAGGATGCAAGGCTTGAAAACTCTGACAATGAAAGCAACCAAACGCCAGGGTCAGCTGCTTGTCCGCCTGGCACTACAGCCGGAAGACGATCAATTCTGGTGGCTGCCTGCGGCTTCAGCAGCTCGTGAGCTGGATGAAGACCAGGCTGCACACCTAAGCCAGCAGTATCCTGCTGAAATCCTGCTGGATGCACGGGGTTTGCGTCTGGATTGGCTGGAATTACCACCGGGCGTCAAAGCCAAGGAAGCAGAACTTTTATTGGAAGATTTGATTTCCCAGCCTTTAGAAGAAGTACAGGTGCTGGTTTTACAGAAAAAAGGCCGGCAACTGCAAACCGCGACCCTGGAAAACAGCCGAGTAGCCGCCTGGCAAGAAAGGGTCGATGAGCTGGGGTTAAAGGTTAAGCGTTGGCTTCCAGAAAATCTGGCTTTTGCCCAGGCTGCTGAAGAAGAGAGCCTGGTGATTGCCGAGAAGGGGCTGGTGTGGCACTACCGCAAGGATTCCGACGAGCTTTTGGTGTTACCTGCGGGGGTGTATCAACAGGCAGGTCTGGGAAGTGAAACTCTGCCCAGTGAAGAGCTTCCCCAGCGCGCCTTGGTTCCTTTTTTGGCTGATCACCTGCCCCCTAAAATCAACCTCTGGCCCACTTCGCCCTTGCAGAATCTTTTACAGCCCCTGCGTCAACTCAAACAGCTGCGTGGCCAGCTGACTTGGGTTTTGCCCTGGGCACTGATTCTAATTTTGATGATGGGTCAGTTGCTCATCCCCGGATTTTCTGGCCAACAACGACAACAAAATGAGCAGTTGGAGCGCTTGAGCCAGGAGCTTATGGGTGAGGCAATACCAGCACGCAATCTCAGGCAGCAGGTTGAAGGGCGTTTGCAAAGAATGCAGAGCCACCGTCAATGGCAAAATGAACGCCTGCAAGCTTGGCAGGCGCTGGAGGCCTTGTTGGCTGATTACCCGCACTTGAAGCTGGAGGCTTTGCAGCTTAATGCGGAAGGGGTTAGTGCCCGCTTAGTGGATGTTGAAGAGGCAGATCAGGCCCGCCTGCGTGCGCTGGCAGGGCAGTGGACCTTTACTGATAACCAAGCACACTGGGAGAAGGCTTTATGACCCGGCTGATCAAAGACTACTGGTCCGGACTGGAGGCCAGAGAGAGGCGTTTGATCCAGTTGGGCGGCCCGATCATTCTGTTGCTGGTTGGCTATTTATTAGTGTGGCAGCCAATACAAGAAAGGCGTGAAGCCAGCTCTACAGGCGTTCAACAAGAAGAAAACCTGGTCGCCTTTTTACAAGGGCTGGGTGGGCAACTGCAACCGATTGAAAGCATGAGTGAACGTCAATGGCAGGCTTTGGCGCAAAGTCAGGGTTTACGTCAGGTTGAGGTAACCGAAGATGCTGGTCGCTGGTTAATCCGTGCCCAGGCCCGCGAACCCCGCCAAGTAGAACGCTTTTTACAAGCTGCAGGGCAACAGGGTTGGCACTGGGATGCAATCGATTTGCAGGGGCGCCCCTTGCAGCTGCAATTGGAGTTACGCCCCTTATGAAATGGATTAAGAAAAGCCTGCCAGGGCTCCTGGTGGTCTTGGCATTTAGCTGGATGTTCCTAATCAGCCTGGTGTATCAGGCCCCGGTTTCCTGGTTGGTGTACCAGGCTCAACAGGGCTGGCTGGCTGAGCACTTACCCGTTGAATCCCGTCAATTGCTTTTACAAATTAATGCTGATGCCTTTGAAGGTCACCTAGGCAAAGGGCAGGCTAACAACCTGCAACTGGCCGCTGGTGAACTGGCTCGCGTGGAGTGGCAGTTGAGCTGGTGGCGCTTGTTGTTTTTGAATCCTGCCCTGCAGGTAGAACTGGGTGAAGAGCCTCTACCCTGGCGGCTTAAGGCCTCTGCCAGTCCTTGGGGAACTTACAAGCTACAGCTGGAAGCCGGCAGCCTAGAAGTTGCTCAAGGGCTGCCCCTGGCCTTCCTGGGGCGTTTGGAAGGCAAGGTGATTGCGCACCTGGCAGTCAATCAGAATCGCTTGGAATGCATTCATCTCCAGGGTGGCTGGCAGGGAGTGGTCCGCTTGCAGAGCCCTATGAGCTTTGATCTGGGACGCGTGAGTCTTCAGCCCTCCTGTCCTAGCGAACAGCAACTGGGCTGGCAGCTTAGCTCTGTTATTCAAAATGAGCATCAGTTGGAGCTGGAAGGTCAGGCGAGTGTTGAACGCTGGTCGTTTACCGCCCAGGCCCAGGTTCACCAAGAGGCTGAGCTAGCGCCTCTCTTGCGAATGCTGGGTTGGCGTGCTCAGGGTGCAATTCAGGAAGGCGAACTGGCACCGGGTCAGCGACTGGAAGCGCGTGGTGGTGGTCGCCTTTAAGTTTTTTGCCAACCAGCTTGAAACAAGCGGACTTTTCCCGTCGCCAGATTATTCATCAGGTTCTTGCCCATCTGCAGAAAACGGGGGCCAAAAATCAGTTGGGGGGTGAGGATTTGCGTTTGTCCTCTGGCTTCACGTTCCGTGTGTTTTTTTCGCCAGGCAAGGGCTTCTTCAGTCACTTCGATTTGGAAAAGAGGCTGAAAGCCGGTTTTTTCCAATAAGGCTGCAAGTTGCTCAGGTGTTTTTAAATAACTCTGGGTGGCTTGCTCAGCCCAGGGCACTGGAAAGTCCAGCGGTTCCAGATTGGTACCCTGTAGGACTTCATGCAGAAGCAGGCGGCCTCCTGGCTTGAGTACCCGGTGGACTTCTTTGAGGCCCAGTTCCAGTTCTGGCAGGTTCATCAGGGTGTGTTGGCACCACACAGCATTAAACTGCTGGTCTTGCAAAGGAAGCTGCTGGGCATTGCAACAGATGAACTCACTGCGCGCATCCAGTCCTGTTGCTTGGCTCAACCAGCGGGCCACTTCAATAAAGGGTGGGGTGATATCCACCCCGACCACTTGAACTCCATATTCAGCTTCCAAGAGCCGACTACTACCACCTGTTCCGCAGCCAAGATCCAAAACCCGGTCACCTGGCTGGAAACCTGCTTCATCAGCCAGTTGACGACTGGCAAGGCGTCCACCAACATGGAGTTGGTCAATCGGGGCCAGCTCTTCCAGAGTCAGCTTATCCGGATTAAGCCCTTCGGCAACTAACGCCTCACGCAAGCGGAGTGCAAGGTGCTGGTCAGCGTAGTGATCAGCCAACTCTTGTGTTGAAGAAGTCATCTTAAACGCTCATGCACAGGTATTTCATTTCCAGGTATTCTTCAATACCGTGGTGGGAACCTTCACGACCCAAGCCAGAGGCTTTGACGCCGCCAAAGGGTGCGATTTCAGTCGAGATAATACCTGTGTTGATGCCAACCATTCCGTACTCCAAGGCTTCGGCGGTTTTCCAGACCCGGCTTAAGTCCTTGGCATAGAAGTAGGCGGCTAGCCCAAACTCGGTATCATTGGCTTGCTGGATCACTTCAGCTTCATCCTTGAATTTGAACAGCGGGGCCAAGGGACCAAAGGTTTCTTCGCTGGCCAGCAGCATGTCTTGGGTTGTACCGGTGATAATCGTCGGACTCATAAAAGTGCCGCCTTTGGGGTGAGCTTCACCACCGGTATGAATTTTGGCACCCTTACTGAGTGCATCTTCAAGGTGACGGTTAACCTTGTCGACAGCCTGCTGATTGATTAAGGGGCCCAGGCTGACCCCTTCCTCAAAGCCATCACCCACCTTCAGCTTTTTGACCGCAGCACTGAGTTTTTCAGTAAAGGCTTCATAGACACCTTCCTGCACATAAATGCGGTTAGCACAAACGCAGGTTTGACCCGCATTACGGTATTTGGACAGCATGGCCCCTTCGACAGCGGCATCCAGGTCGGCATCGTCAAAAACAATAAAGGGAGCATTGCCGCCCAGTTCCAATGAAAGCTTCTTAATGCTGGGCGCGCACTGCTCCATCAGTTTGCTGCCAACCGCAGTGGAGCCGGTAAAGGAAAGCTTGCGCACGGTTGGGTTGGCACAGAGTTCGGCACCCACTTCACGGGACTGCTCGACATCGGCTGGAAGTATATTGAGAATGCCGGCCGGAATGCCCGCACGCTGAGCCAGTTCAGCCAGGGCCAGTGCCGAAAAGGGTGTCTGGGGCGCGGGTTTAACCACCATAGCGCAGCCAGCAGCCAAAGCTGGTGCAACTTTACGTGTAATCATGGCGGCAGGAAAATTCCATGGAGTAATGGCCGCAGCAACGCCGATGGCTTGTTTAATGACCAGAATACGCTTGTCGGGCTGATGACCGGGGAGGGTTTCACCATTGACTCGCTTGGCTTCTTCGGCAAACCATTCAACAAAGGAAGCAGCATAAGCGATTTCACCCTTGGCTTCAGGAAAGGGCTTGCCCTGTTCCAGAGTCATGATGCGGCCCAGGTCTTCCTGGTTTTCCATCATTAAATCAAACCACTTGCGCAGGCAGTTACCTCTTTCCTTGGCGGTCAGGGCTTGCCAGGCAGGCATGGCAGCTTCAGCCGCTTGGATGGCCCGGCGGGTTTCTGCCTGACCGAGGTTGGGAACTTCTCCAATAAGCTCGTTATTGGATGGGTTATAGATTTTTGTGGTGGCACCTGAGTCGGCTTGCGTCCACTCACCGTTAATCCAGGCTTGCTGGCGGAAAAGGCTGGTATCTTTGAGTTGCATGCAAATCTCCTTGAAACTGTTAAAGCGAGTGTAGTCTTAGCGGTGCTTCTATACAAATCAATTGCTTGCAGTCTGGGTTCTTTGCACCTATTAATAGGCGGCCAGCAAACGCTCATGTGCTTGAAGTCCACTAAAACCGGGGGCGGGAGTAAAGCCTTGGAAGGTTTTGCGACCATCAAGCAGTTGTAAGCTGGTTTTGACTTCCTCATATTAAAGCTCAAATCCAACAATTGTTTCTGTAGCGGGTTGAGCCTTGCTTCCAAAGGATTATCCTGTCCTGATGTTGTTAGTTTACTGAGGGATGTGGACATGATTCTGGGCTCAAAAGGAAAGATATGATTTTCAGAATAACAATGGCTTATACAGCTTGCCAGTTGCTTTTAGGAAAGTCACTCGCTTGTCAAGTGTCCACAGGCGTAGTTATTAACTTTTCGTAAAATTCAAGTCCTGTCAATAAGCTTCGCAACCTCTTGGGTAAATAGAATTTTAATTATGGTCATGTCAACCCCTTGCGGAGAGGGTTTTATTTAAAATTGAATAAAATCAATGACTTAAAAAATTAATTGGATTTATTTCAGTAGTTTGAAGGCACCTGTTTTCTGGGTGATGCCTTTTTAATCAATCTGTCATGCGGCTAGCTATTATGGGAAACAGAGGCTGTTGCCACAGGTTTTTTAACAGATCTATCCACAGGAACTGTGCATAACTTGGGGTGAAATAAAAGGCAAAAAAAAGAGAGCAGGTTAGCTGCTCTCTCAGTGCAAATAAGGACGCACTCAAGTCAATCGACGTAGGAAAAAATTACCACCCGCTTGCTGTCGCCATAGTGAAAGCAGGTGTTTGATAGATTTCAGCGGCCAAGCGCACCCCCGGGTCCGAATCTGTCAGCAACTGGTGCGCAAATTGAGGCTCTAAATCCTGGCGCTTGGCCAGGGTTAAGCGTACTGCTGCTTCCGGATCGTCAAGCAGTTGCTGAAAGCCAGCAAAGCTTAAATCACCCTTCTTGGCAATCATCAAGCGGACTTTGGGGTCCGCATGCTGAGTTAATTCGTCAGCCAGATCCTGGGGTAGGCTCTTGTTCTGAGCCAAAGTGAAAGCCAGGTGAGGATGATTTTTCAGGATGCTGCGCCAGGTTTCAGGCCTTGCAGGCAGACTGAGTGCCAGCTGCTGCTTGAGCTGCTCTTTACTTTCAAGGAGTTCAAGAAGTTGTTTGCTGGTGACCATCTAGCCTCCGCAAGCCTGCCAATTTATTAGACTAAAGTTTAGCATCTCTGTAGTAATACTACAAGTGGATTTTTTTGTCTGTTTCTTAGGTCTAGATCATCCATCAGGGGGACAAGTTGTCCAGTATTTCTGACAGCATTTTTTTCAAAATGTATTAAGTTTTAGTTATTGTTAATATATCAGGAGTTAATGGAATGACAGTTCATAAATATCAACGTGTGCTTTTGGTTGATTCGCGGCCTGACTTTCGTCAGCAACTCGTCCGTTGTTTGGCTCAGGAAGGAATGGTTGCTGATTTGGCTGCAAATGCTCGTGAAATGTTTATGCTTTGGGACTATCAGCGTTATGACCTGATTTTTTTGGGTGAATTGACTGATGAAAGTAACCTGGTGGTGCTGCGCAAACTGCGCCAACGTGACCAGCTTTTGGTGATTGTTCAGGAAGACTTGGAACAGGATAAACATCGTCTGGCTGCTCTGGAGATGGGCGCCAATGATGTTGTTGATGCAAATGCCTCTTGTATGGAAATTCTGTTAAGAATGCGCAATCTGCTAAACCTTTGTTTACGCTTGCAAAGCCGTTCTGACAAAACGACTCAGAAAATCTGGTCCTTCGGCAATTGGACTCTAGAGGAAGGTCGGCGTGTGTTGAAAAACAATAAAGGTAAAGAGTTGCTATTAACGCGGGCTGAGTTTGATCTTCTGCTGGCTTTGTTAAAAGCGGATAGTAAACCCTTGTCGAAAATGCAGCTTAGTGATGCAGTGGGGCGGGGTAATCTGGATACCAGTCCTGAAACCATAGCGGTATTGATTCATCGACTGCGCAAAAAGCTGGGCTGTAAGCAGGTTATTCAAACCCTTTCGGGGGTTGGTTACCGTGTGCCTGAATGTGAACTGGCGATCCAGTAAATTTTGTATTTTCTTCTGGTCAAGGCAGGGGGGATCAGTTAGATTGCGCAGTTTGTCCATCCTGCTTCAGGAGGTGTGCTGCGCCCATGAAATTTCGCTTCCCCGTCGTCGTCGTTGATGAAGACTTTCGTTCTGAGAATATCTCAGGTTCAGGTATCCGAGATCTTGCTGAAGCGGTCAGTAAAGAAGGCATGGAGGTTGTAGGCTACACCAGCTATGGTGATCTCACGGCTTTTGCGCAGCAGGCAAGTCGGGCTTCTTGTTTTATCGTTTCGATTGATGATGAAGAGTTTGCTGAGCAGCCAGATGGGGTGGATGAAGCCCTGGAACAAATCGGAAGCTTTATCCGCGAAGTGCGCAAGCGCAATGAAGATATTCCTATTTTCCTCTATGGTGAAACCCGTACCTCACGGCATATTCCCAATTCCATTCTGCGCGAGCTACACGGCTTTATTCATATGTTTGAGGATACGCCGGAGTTTGTCGCCCGGCATATCATCCGTGAAGCCAAAAAATATCTGGAAGCTCTGGCTCCGCCTTTTTTCAATGCGCTGATGGACTACGCCAGTGACTCCTCCTATTCCTGGCATTGCCCTGGGCATTCGGGTGGTGTCGCCTTTCTAAAAAGCCCGGTCGGCCAAATGTTCCACCAGTTTTTTGGTGAGAATATGCTGCGTGCCGATGTTTGTAATGCCGTCGATGAACTGGGTCAGCTGTTGGATCATACCGGCCCGGTCGCTGACAGTGAGCATAACGCCGCGCGTATCTTTGGTTGTGACCACCTGTTTTTTGTCACCAATGGCACCTCCACCTCCAACAAGGTGGTCTGGCATTCCACGGTCGCGCCGGGGGATATCGTGGTGGTGGATCGCAACTGCCACAAATCCATTCTGCATTCGATCATCATGACCGGCGCCATCCCGGTGTTCCTGATGCCAACGCGCAATCACTACGGCATTATCGGCCCCATTCCCAAGAGTGAGTTCACCGCCGAGGCGCTGGAACGCAAGATTGCTGAGAACCCCTTTGCCCGCAATGCCGTGAATAAAAAACCGCGTATTCTGACCATCACCCAGTCGACCTATGACGGGGTGCTGTATAACGTTGAAGAAATCAAAAAGGTGCTGGGCAATCGCATTGATACCCTGCATTTTGATGAGGCCTGGTTGCCCCATGCAGCCTTCCATGATTTCTACAAGGACATGCACGCCATTGGGGCTGATCGCCCACGTTCCGAAGAAACTCTGGTGTTTGCTACCCAGTCCACCCACAAGCTGCTGGCGGGTTTGTCGCAGGCCTCGCAGATACTGGTCCAGGACAGCCAGACCCGCAAGCTGGATCGCTATCGCTTCAATGAATCCTATTTGATGCACTCTTCGACCAGCCCCCAGTATGCAATTATTGCCTCCTGTGATGTGGCTGCAGCCATGATGGAAGAGCCGGGTGGTCGTGCGCTGGTGGAAGAGTCAATTCATGAAGCCATTGATTTTCGCCGTGCCATGCGCAAGGTGGATGAAGAGTTTGGTGCCGACGACTGGTGGTTCAAGGTATGGGGTCCGGATCACCTGACCGAAGAAGAAGGTATTGGTGACCGCGATGACTGGATTATTCATTCCGGAGATACCTGGCATGGTTTTGGTGATATCGAAACCGGCTTTAATATGCTTGATCCCATCAAGTCGACCATTATCACGCCTGGCCTGGATGTGCAGGGCAAGTTTGATGAGCAGGGCATACCGGCGGCCATTGTCAGCAAATACCTGGCCGAGCATGGCATTATCATTGAAAAAACAGGCCTCTACTCCTTCTTTATCATGTTCACCATCGGTATCACCAAGGGCCGTTGGAATTCCATGGTCACTGAGTTGCAGCAGTTCAAGGATGACTATGATCGCAATCGCCCGCTGTGGCGGGTGATGCCGGAGTTTGTTGGCAAGCACCCTCAGTACGAAAAAACCGGGCTGCGAGATCTCTGCGATGCCATCCACCAGGTCTATCGTGAATACGACCTGGCACGGCTGACTACCGATATGTACCTGTCAAAAATTGAACCAGCGATGCTGCCTGCCGATGCCTGGGCGAAGATGGCGCACCGTCAGATCGAACGCTGCCCGATTGATGAGCTGGAAGGTCGTATCACCGCCATGCTGGTGACGCCCTATCCACCAGGCATTCCGCTACTGATTCCTGGTGAACGCTTCAACGCCAGTATCCTGCGTTACCTGCAATTTGTCCGCGATTTCAACCAGCGCTTCCCCGGTTTTGAAACCGATGTGCATGGTCTAGTGCATGAAGAAGTGGAGGGTGTGGAAGGCTACTTTATCGATGTGGTGAAGGAAGAGGGTTAACAAAAGGCCCCTTCCCTGGGGCCTGGTGATTAAATCGCTCCGCTATCCCTGAGTTGGTTGAAGATTGCCTGGGCTGCGTTATCAGCTTCCAGCTTCAGGGGTGTTTCCAGCCCGCTGATTTGCGCCTGAAGGCCGGGTTGATCCGAGGCGCTGGCGGTGAGTAGCAAAAGCCCTTTGCTGAGTAACAGCTGCTCCAGTGCAGGCTGTTGGCGGGCTAGTTCCTGGCTGAGTTCCTCGTCTGTCAGCAGCAGGGGCAGGCGTCCGCGGTCAAACAGCAGGCGCTCCAGCTGTTGCAGCACTTCTCTGCGCAGCCGTGCATCATCACCACTAAGTTCAATCTTGACGGCCTTTTGCCCCAGGCGCGCAGCTCTTTCTTCTGCGGTAACGGGTTGCTGGTTGGCAACTCGGGAAGCAGCATCCTGCCCAGCTGTTTGTACCATACCCGCCGCAGCGGTGGCCTGGTTGAAGCGATCAACCAGAATAAAGCTGCCGGTGTTGGGCAGTTCGGCATAGGCATCCGCAGCCAGGGGTTTTTCCAGTTGAATTTCCACCCGGGCAATTTCATTGAGCTCCAGGCTGGCGGTTGGCTGGCGCTCCAGGGTGTTGACCTGAGTTTTGTAGTGCAAAGCCGTAACCTGGGCATTGACCTGGTTGGGGCCCAGTTTCAGCAGATAGGTTTTGCCAGGCACTAGGGGTTCTTCAGCCATCCAAACCAGTTCCGCTTCGAAGCGTTCCAGTATGCGTGGCTCCTCACCTGTGCGTACCAGCAGGTCACCACGGGAAATATCAATTTCATCTTCAAGGGTCAGGGTAACGGCCATGGGTGCATAGGCTCTTTCCAGTTCCCCTTCGTAGGTGACGATGGATTGCACGCGGCTGGTTTTTCCTGAAGGCAGCGCGGTAATCGAGTCGCCCGGCTTAACTTCCCCGGAAGCCAGGGTGCCGCAGTAACCCCGAAAGTTGAGGTGAGGGCGGTTGACGTATTGAACCGGAAAACGCAGCGGTTGGTGGCTGGTGTCTTCCCGGGTATCGACACTTTCCAGTAGCTCCATTAGGGGCTGACCGGAATACCAGCTCATTGCCTCTGAAGGCGTTACCACGTTGTCACCCTTGAGGGCCGACAGGGGCACAAAATGCACTTCGGGTACATTCAGGCCATCAGTGAATTTCAGGTAGTCTTCACGAATCTGGTTGAAGGTTTCTTCACTATAATCCACCAGATCCATCTTGTTGATGGCGACCACCAGATGCTTGATGCCCAGTAAGGAAACCAGATAGGTGTGGCGGCAGGTCTGAACCTGAACCCCTTGGCGGGCATCAATCAGGATAATCGCCAGCTCACAGTTGGAGGCACCGGTGACCATATTGCGGGTGTACTGCTCATGGCCGGGGGTGTCGGCAATAATGAATTTGCGTCGAGTAGTGGAAAAGTAGCGGTAGGCCACATCAATGGTAATGCCCTGCTCGCGCTCTGCTTGCAGGCCATCCACCAGCAATGCCAGGTCAATATCCTCGCCTGTGGTGCCGCTGGTTTTGCTGTCTTTTTCCAGGGCTTCCAGTTGATCCTCATAGATCATCTTGCTGTCATGCAGCAGACGACCGATCAGGGTGGACTTACCATCATCGACACTGCCGCAGGTTAAAAGGCGCAGCAGTTGCTTGTCTTCATGCTGTTTAAGGTAAGCATGGATATCTTCGGCTATCAGTTCTGACTGGTGTGACATCTTAATTCCTCGGGCTAGTCATCATGAGTCTGAATTCATCGCTTGCGGAGCAAGCTCCCACAGGGGCAATCATTAGGCTCATTAGAAATAGCCCTCCATCTTCTTCTGCTCCATGGAGCCGCGGGCATCCTTGTCAATCATGCGGCCCTGACGTTCGGAGGTGGTGGTTAGCAGCATTTCCTGAATAATATCGGGCAGGGTGGCTGCTTCGGATTCAATAGCGCCTGTTAAGGGGTAACAGCCCAGGGTGCGGAAGCGCACCTTTTTCATTTGTGGGGTTTCGCCGGGCTCCAGCGGTAGGCGGTCGTCATCAACCATAATCCAGGTGCCATCTCTTTCGACAACCGGGCGCTCTGCAGCGTAGTAAAGAGGTACGATGGGCAGGATTTCCAGCCAGATGTATTGCCAGATATCCAGTTCCGTCCAGTTGGACAAGGGGAAGACACGAATACTTTCACCCTTTGTGACCTGGGTGTTGTAGGTATTCCACAGCTCCGGGCGTTGGTTTTTGGGATCCCAGCGGTGGTTTTTATCGCGGAAAGAGAAAATACGCTCCTTGGCACGGGACTTTTCTTCATCCCGCCGGGCACCACCAAAGGCGGCATCAAAGCCGTATTTGTTCAAGGCCTGCTTGAGGCTCTGGGTTTTCATGATATCCGTGTGCAGTGCGGAACCGTGAACCATGGGGTTGATGTTCATATCCACACCTTCCTGGTTAATATGCACCAGCAGCTCCATACCCGCTTCCTTGGCCATGCGGTTGCGAAACTCAATCATCTCCCGGAATTTCCAGGTGGTATCCACGTGCAAAAGCGGGAAGGGCGGTGTGCCTGGTGCAAAAGCCTTGCGGGCCAGATGCAACATCACTGTGGAATCCTTGCCGACCGAATAGAGCATCACCGGATTATCAAAACTGGCGGCAACTTCACGGATGATGTGAATACTTTCCGCTTCCAGTTGCTTGAGATGGGTAAGCCGCTCAGGTGCTGGCTGGGGCATGCGATAAACTCCTGTTGATTCTGAATGCCAGCCAGTATGCCTTGGGTTAATCCAAACCAAAAAGAATATCTAGGAATTTTGTAATGCTCTTTTGGGATATCGGGGCTTTTCTTCTGGTTATATCAAAATGATCATTAAGTATTTTATGCTATAAGAGATAGGAGTTACCCTTGCCAGCATTATTAGCTGAGAAGCTGCTTTGGCTCGGTCTTGTTGATCAGGACGCGTAAATACGTCCGTGTAAGCTCTGGCAACAACTTCCTGTTGTTGACAGCCTGATCATTCAAGACTCTCACCCACAGCTGGCCTCAGCACTCAATATTCAAGATGAAGGTGGCCTAGCCCTATGTACACGTATAACCAAGTCGATCAACAGCTGGTGGATGAGCGGGTTGCTCAGTACCGTGACCAGACACGCCGTTATCTAGCCGGTGATTTGCCGGAGGAGGAGTTTCTGGCCCTGCGGCTGATGAATGGGCTTTATGTTCAACGTCAGGCACCGATGCTGCGGGTGGCGATTCCTTACGGTACTTTTTCTGCCACTCAGATGCGCGCCTTTGCTCATATCGCTCGTACCTGGGACAAGGGTTATGGTCATTTCACCACCCGCACCAATATTCAGTTTAATTGGCCAAAGCTGGAAGAGGTGCCGGATATTCTGGCTGAATTAGCCAAAGTGCAGATGCATGCCATTCAGACTTCAGGCAACTGTATCCGTAACACCACCACTGACCCTCTGGCGGGGGTCGCAGCTGATGAGGTGGAAGACCCACGCCCCTGGTGTGAGTTGATTCGCCAGTGGTCGACGCTGCATCCTGAGTTTGCTTATCTACCGCGCAAGTTCAAGATTGCCGTCAGTGGTGGCCCTAAAGATCGTGCTTCAGCCCGAGTCCATGATATCGGCCTAGAGCTGGTTCGTAATGCCGCAGGCGAAACCGGTTTTAAAGTCCTGGTGGGTGGTGGCCTGGGTCGTACCCCTTTTATTGGCAAGGTGATTCGTGACTACCTGGAACCGGAAGAGCTGTTTAGTTATCTGGAAGCCATCCTACGGATCTACAACCTGAAAGGCCGTCGTGATAACAAATACAAGGCACGCATCAAAATACTGGTTGCTGCTTTGGGTATTGATGAGTTTCGTCGCTTGGTTGAAAAGGAATGGCAGCATCTTAAAGGAGGTGAGCTGCGCCTGACCCAGGAGCGGATAGATGAAATCAAGGCTCACTTCCAGCCTTTTGAGTATGCCGCTGAAGCAGCCGAGGATCGTAGTCTGCAACAGGCGCTGGATACCAGCGAAGATTTTCGGGTTTGGTATCAACAAAATACCCAGGAGCACAAGGTAGCGGGTTATCGGGTGGTGCATTTATCTCTGAAACCCCTGCTGGGCGCACCCGGAGATATTACTGAGCAGCAGATGGATGTGGTGGCTGATCTGGCCGATGCCTTTAGTTTTGGTGAAATTCGTGCTACCCAGGATCAGAACCTGGTGTTGACCGATGTGCAGCAAAAGGATCTCTATGCACTCTGGCAGCGTCTTCAGGATGCTCAGCTGGCGCGCGCCAACATCAATACCCTGACCGACATGATTGTCTGCCCGGGCTTTGATTTCTGTAACCTGGCCAATGCCCGTACTCTGAATATTGCCGATGAAATCAATCAGGCCTTCGAAGACCTGGATTACCTGCATGATCTGGGCGATATCCAGTTGAACATGTCGGGCTGTATTAATGCCTGTGCTCACCACCATATCGGCCATATCGGGATTCTGGGCGTCGATAAGAAGGGTGAGGACTGGTATCAGATTACCCTGGGTGGTAGTGCCACAGAAAATGCCAAGTTGGGTAAGGTGCTAGGCCGGGCTGTGCCTGCTGACCAGGTGCCCGCGACCCTGCGGACACTGCTGGAAACCTACCTGGAACTGCGTGAAGAAGGTGAAAGCTTTGTCCAGGCCTATGAGCGTGTGGGCATCGAACCTTTCAAGAAAGCGGTTTATCAGCCAGCTTAAAGGAGTGCCTGGTGCGCTGTCGCCAGGCGATCAGTAGCAGCGGGATGACAATCATGCTGCTGCCGATGACAAACCAGAGATCGGGCACTTCTGCAAAGAACATCCAGCCCAGGGCCACCGCCCAGATCAGGCCAGTGTATTCAGCACTGGTCACCTGGTTGGCATCGACCTGTTGATAGGCCAAAAGCACGGTGATGTTGTAACCCAGAATAAAAACTGATGAAGCCAGGGCATAGACCAGCAACTGAGGGTTCCAACCAGCCCCTTCCCACCAGGCCAAGACCGCTGCGGTGGGCAGGATCAGCAAATACCCCAGGAAAAGCTTGTGAACCGTGCTTTGTGTTTTGGGCAGTTTGCGAACCAACACGGCACTAATCGCCAGGGCAAAGGCTGAGCCTAGTGCAGCCAGTGCGGCCCAGTTCACTTCCACGGGTCGTAAAATGACCAGAATACCCAAGAAGCCACTAACTACAGCCAAAAAACTCAGGGCTGACAATCTTTCCTTGAAAAATACTACTGACAAAAGCATCACCAGCAAGGGCGCTGCATAAAAAATAGCATTGGCGGTGGCCAGGGGCAGATGCATCAAGGCCAGTACCATGCAGAGAATACCGCCCAGATGAATATGAGCTCTTAGTGTGTGCAGCTTCCAGCCGGTAAAAAGCTCTGAAGAGTTAATCTTTTTAAATAGAGGTAAAAGCACCAGCAGGGTGAAGAGGCAACGCAAAAAGGCAAACTGGAAAATAGGGGTGCCCGGCTCCAGCAGCTTGATCACGACATCAGAAAGAATCGCCAGCGCATTACCTAAAATGAGTAAGAAGATGGCACTGTTGACGGTTTTTCCTGACATAAAAAACTCCTTGAAATAGTTGATATCCAGATGATTATTTTGATTTTTTGATCAATTAAAGGCTTTCTCTGTGAAAGGGTGTTGACTAGCTTAAGCGGGTTTCTTTATCTGATAAAATGATCTTTTGTTGCCATCCATTAGAAAATTAGATAATGAAATTGCCACCCTTGAAATCTCTACCGGTTTTTGAAGCTGTCGCTCGCTTGAACAGCTTTTCGCTGGCTGCTGAAGAGTTGTCGATTACCCAGAGTGCAGTCAGTCATCAGATCAAACAGTTGGAAACCTACCTGGGGGAGCCCTTGTTTTTACGCAGTGGTCGTCACCTGCGTTTGACGGAGGAAGGTCGGCAGTATCAGGAAGCGGTCACTTCATCCTTGATGCAGTTGGAAAAAGCCAGTAGTCGACTCTTAGGTCAGGAAAAGGCGCGCCTTCGTTTGAGTGTTTACAGTTCTTTTGCTGTGCGCTGGTTGGTGCCACGTCTGCCGGACTTGCAGTCTTCTTGCCCCCAGGTAGAACTGTCTTTGGAAATGACCGGTGAAAACCCAGTGCTCTCGGACCGGGTCGGGGACTGCTTTATCACCATCCAAAAAACCTCACCGGCTTTTGATTACGAGCTTTTGTATGAAGAACAGCTCTTTCCGGTAGTCAGTCAGGATTACTGGCACCGGATGCAACGCGAGCTGCAGCTGACTTCCTCTGATGCCCGGCTGACAGCAGACGACCTGCTGCGCTACCCGCTGCTATCCACCCACAGTATCTACCAGCGTGCAGCGGGTGATTGGCAAGCCTGGTTTGCGGCTTTAGGGAAGGAGCTGCCTGCCCAGGCTCACCTTCAACACTTCAGTCATATGTTGTTGGCCTTGGAAGCGGCCCGTTTCCATCAGGGGGTCGCCCTGACCAATGACTATATGCTCAGCAACCGCAAGGATGCTGATGACTTTGTTCGTCTGCCTTGTCATGCCGTGGCAACCGGGGATCACTTCTACTTCGCTTGGAAGCAGGCCCGGCGCCAGGAAACAGGTATTCAACTGTTCAGGCGTTGGTTGGTTGAGCAGGCGATTCAATCAGGTTTGCGATCCGGGTAGTGGCTTTCCTTATCTTATATCTTGCAGTTAATTTGTTCTTATGCTTTAGTCGCAGTTGCAAGACACTAATGTTCCATGCTCTTGAATAACAACAATATAAATAAGGATAATAGCCATGTTAAGTCGTGTTGCACAACCCTTCGTACGCGTTGTTGAGCGTTATCTTCCTGATCCTTACATCTTTGTACTCCTGCTGACTTTGGTTGCTTTTGTTGCAGCGGTACTTGTTGAAAGTAAAACCCCAATGGACGTTGTTCAGATGTGGGGTAACGGTTTTTGGGGTCTTTTGACCTTTTCCATGCAGATGCTGCTGGTTTTGCTGACGGGTTTCATGTTGGCCAGTACGCCTTTGATCAAAGGGGTTTTGGTCCGAATTGCACGCCTGGCGAAATCACCTGGGCAGGCCATTATTCTGGTCACCCTGGTGTCTTTGATGGCTAGCTGGATTAACTGGGGGTTTGGCCTGGTTATCGGTGCTCTTTTTGCACGCCAGTTGGCGAAGGTCATTAAGGTGGATTACCGGTTGTTGGTTGCCAGTGCCTACTCAGGTTTTATCGTTTGGCACGGTGGTCTGGCAGGCTCAGTACCCTTGACCATAGCGACACCTGGCCACTTCACTGAAGATCGCATAGGGATCATAGGTACAGGCGATACAATTTTTGCTTTCTTCAACCTGGCTATCGTTGTGGCACTGTTTATTGCTGTGCCGCTGGTTAATCGTCTGATGATGCCGGAAGAAAAGGATCGGGTTTATGTTGATGAGTCCAAACTGATTGATGAGCCGGAAATGGACACTGAAATTACCCGACCTGCAGAGCACTTGGAAAACAGCCGTACCTTGGCTTGGTTAGTTGGTTTTGCTGGCTTGGCTTATATGGTTCACTATTTTGTGAATAGCGGTACTCTGAACCTGAATGTGGTGAATTTCACCTTTCTGTTCTTGGCCATTATTCTTCACCAAACGCCAAGACGTTTGTTGAACTGCCTTCAGGAAGCCATTAAAGGTGGCGCGGGCATAGTGATTCAGTTTCCTTTTTATGCCGGGATCATGGCCATCATGATTGAATCAGGTCTGGCGCAAACCATCTCTTCAGGTTTCGTAGCCATTGCCAGTGAAACCAGCTTGCCTTTCTGGAGCTTTATCAGTGCCGGCTTACTCAATATCTTTGTGCCTTCAGGTGGCGGCCAATGGGCTGTTCAGGCACCCGTTATGTTGCCTGCCGCAGAGGCACTGGGTGCTGATGTTGCCCGAGTGGCCATGGCTGTTGCCTGGGGTGACGCCTGGACCAACCTGTTACAGCCTTTCTGGGCTTTGCCCATGCTGGCTATTGCTGGTCTTAAGGCAAAAGACATTATGGGCTTTTGTCTGGTTCAACTCTTTATCACCGGTATTATCATCAGCCTGGGTCTGGTCTTTTTCTAAGAATCAAACAGCAGCCCTGAATTTCAGGGCTGCTGTACAACCTCTTCACTTAATAATTGCCCGGTGCTTTGCAACTGCCTGACAACCTGGCCGACGTAAATCAGGGTCGGGGCCTTTAGGCCTACTTGTCGGGCACAGTCAGGCATGGCTTTTAGATTGGTTAGAAATTGGCGTTGGTCTTTAAGGGTGCCTTTTTCCACAAACAGAACCGGCCAGTCTTCGGGTAGGCCATAACGCATCAGTTGCTGACTGATTTCATCGACCTTGGATAGCCCCATATAAAACACTAGGGTCTCATCCCGACGAGCCAATTCGGCCCAGTTAATCGGGCGTTCATCACAGGAGTGAGCCGTGACCAGCCGTAAACTGGGAGCAATGCGCCTTTCTGTTAAAGAAAAACCTGCCTGGGCAGCACAGCCAGCCGCAGCGGTAATTCCGGGAACCAGTTGCCACTGAATACCGGCCTGTTTCAGGGTGTCTACTTCTTCGGTTAAGCGTCCGAAAATCAGGGGATCACCGCCTTTCAGGCGTACCACCTGCAAGCCTTGTTGGGCTAGTTCAACCAATAACTGGTTGATTTCTTGTTGAGAGCGGGAGTGCTGGCCTTTGCGTTTACCAACATAAATTTTGCGGATAGTCGATGGAATCTCACCCAATAACTCCTGGCTGACCAGGGCATCATAAACGATGACTTCTGCACTGAGCAGAAGCTTCCAACCCTTGCGGGTGATCAAATCAGGGTCACCAGGGCCAGCACCCACCAGGGCTACTTCACCGAGCTTTTTCTTCTTGGCGGGCTGCTCAGTTGGAGCCGAGGCTTTTTCCAGCAGGCTGCTCCAGTGAAAAAAGTCGAGATTCAGGGGTTTAAACAAGTTCAGTGATGCCATGGGGCACCTCCTGTTCAATAAGTGATTTGATTTCCGGCAAACAAGAGCCGCAATTGGTGCCACAAGACAGGCTTTGACCGAGAAGTTCGGGCGTATCCTGGCCTTCAGAGATGGCTTGTTTGATTTGGTTGGCAGAAACTTGAAAGCAACTGCAAATGAGCTGGTCTTCAGCCTGGTGTTCAGAAGGGGTGAAGAGGGCTTGCCTTGCTTCGGGTGAAAGACTGCTGCTGGCAAACTGCTGATCAATTTCCTTGATGGCCAGTTGGGGGCGTTCCCGACTGACCGCTAGCACCCAGGCAAGCTGTCCCTGATCAAAACCGGCAGCCCGGAAGGGGCCTTCCTGAGAGGTTTGTAAGTGCATCTGTGGGCGTTGCCCCAGGGTTTCCTCACACCAGCCGCTCCAGTCTTCAACGGCCTGGCTACCCGCAAACACATAGCTATGGCTATTGGTTAGGGGCTGTTCAGCCAGATAAGTGGCGGGTAAAGGTTTTTTCAGTGGCTGGGCAACCAATAGCTGGGCTTGCCAGCTGGTTTTCAAGGCTTCCAGCTGAACTCGGCCCTGCTTGGATTCAGGTTGCCCGGATACGGGATCACAGATCTGTTCGATCAACTGATTGCAAAGCCCTTTGCCAGTAAACTGACGATTCCAGTGCATGGGAAGAAAAATCTCACCGGGTCTCTGGCCTTCACTAAAACGCACACGCCCGAGATACTCGCCCTGGGGGTGACTGACTCTGGCCAGGCCTTGATCTTGCAGGCCAACTTGAGCGGCATCTTCAGGGTGAACTTCAATAAAGGGTTCACTGCGATGTTGCATCAAGGCCGCTGAACGTCCGGTACGTGTCATGCTATGCCACTGATCACGAATGCGCCCGGTGTTTAAACGGAAAGGATAGGCTGGGTCCAGTTTTTGCTCGGGTGGTCGGGATTGAATGCTAAGAAACTGAGCACGTTGGCTGGCAGTGAAAAATTTGCCCTGGGTAAAAAGGCGCTCAGTGCCCAGAGGGTTGGATGAGTTGACGGGCCACTGTACGGGCTGCAGGCTTTCATAAGCCTGGTCGGTTAAGTGCTGCAAACCGCTGATATCAAAGCAGCGCTGGCCTTGATTCTTGAACCCGGAAAGCGCGGCGTGTTCACGAAAAATAGCCGCAGGTGACTGATAGTTGAAAGCTTCTCCATGGCCCAGGGCTTTTGCAACCTGGCAGAGGATTTGCCAGTCATGGCGGGCTTCACCTGGAGCTGGTAAAAAGCCACGTTGGCGGGAAATCCGTCTTTCTGAATTGGTGACTGTGCCATTTTTTTCTGACCAGGTGGTAGCTGGCAGAGCTATATCGGCAAACTCCATTGTATCCGTTTCTGCCATGGCCTCAGACACAATAACCAGCTCACATTTTTCCAGTGCTTCGCGAACAAATTGGCTATCCGGCAGGCTGACCAGCGGGTTGGTACCCTGAATCCAAATGGCTTTAATGTCACCTCGGTGAATGGCTTTAAAAAGGTCCAGGGCCTTATAACCTTCCTGACGGGCCATTCTGGGTGCCTGCCAGAACTCTTCGACCAGAGTAACTTCTTCACTGGAAAACCCCATATGAGCGGCCAATTGATTGGCCAGGCCGCCTACTTCACGACCGCCCATGGCATTGGGCTGTCCGGTTAGGGAAAAAGGCGTGCTGCCAGGTTTTCCAACTCGTCCAGTGGCCAGATGGCAGTTAATTAGGGCATTGACCTTGTCAGTACCGCTGCTGGATTGGTTGACACCCTGGGAAAAAAGGGTGACGGTTTTGGGTGTTTCTGCAAACCAGTTAAAAAAGGTCATTAGTTGGTGTTCGGGAACATCCAGTTGGCTGGCAACTGTCTTGAGATCAGCGGCTTCGGCCAGAGCCGTCAAAAGGCTGTCCGTGAAATGGTCAGTGGAATTGCAAATAAACTCATGATCCAGGTATTGGTTTTCAGCCAAGTGCACCAGAAGGGCATTGAACAACAAAGAATCGGTGCCTGGCTTTAAAGCGAGATGGAGATCCGCCAGGTCACAGGTGGCTGTACGCCGTGGATCAATAACAACCACTTTTAATTCAGGCCGCTCCTGTTTCGCGGCTTGAATGCGTTGATAGAGTACCGGATGATTCCAGGCTGCATTGGATCCGACTAACACCAGTAGATCTGCCAGTTCCAGGTCTTCATAACAGCCAGGCACGGCATCTGCCCCGAAAGCCCGCTTGTGACCAGCAACGGTGGAAGCCATACAGAGTCTGGAGTTGGTATCGACGTGGCTGCTACCAATAAAGCCTTTCATCAACTTATTGGCGACATAATAGTCTTCGGTCAGCAATTGACCTGACAGGTAAAAAGCCACGCTTTCCGGGCCATGACGGTCAATAATTCCTTGTAACCCCTCGGCTGCGCTCTTAACTGCTTGATCCCAGCTCACCCGTTGACCGGCAACCTGTGGATAGAGCAGGCGTCCTGCATGGCCGCCTGTTTCTGGAAGCTTGCTGCCCTTGATGCAAAGACGCCCCAGGTTGGCAGAATGGCGTTGATCACCTGTAGTAGCGATCAAGTCATTACCCTGGATGCTGGCCTGAACACCGCAGCCCACGCCGCAGTAAGGGCAGGTTGTGGAAACTTTGCGTTTTGCTTGCTTATTCATTTTCTGTAACCCAAAAAAAAGCCTGCAACCCTCCTAAGGCGGAAGGTTGCAGGCAGCGTTGCCTGACAAGTCAATCAGTTGGTCGTTTCTACTTTAAAACTAAGCAATTTTGATGCCATTAATTTTAGTTCTTAAAAATCAGTGCCTTAATGTATCTTTATGCTTGGTGCTAAAGAAAGTATGCACTCTTGTAAGGCATTTCAAGTGCGTGCGCTTGTTTGTAGCGCTTCAAGGCTGGAATCAACCAGTGAAAACAGCTGATCAATGGCCTGAGTGGCCTGTTGAAAGTAAACACGGGCGCTCGTTTTGGGTTCCTCATCAGCCAAGAGGTCCTGTTCGATACAGTGCAGAAATTGATTAACGCTGGCCTGACAGCGTCCCAGGCTAAAGCTTCTACCTAAATCGGACTGCTGAAGTGTTGCGAAAGCCTGGCCGGAAAGCTCCTGAATCTTGTGGTAAAGAAATCGCAAACGAATACGTTGTTCGGCACTGCTTTTATGGGCGGCAGCGATGCCCGTACCCAGGGCTCTGGCTTGCCCTGCCCACTCTGCAGCCTGGATTACGTCTTGCCATATACAGGTTAAAAAGGCCAGGTTGCTATCTTCCCCAGTCAGATCCAGGTTGATGGCTAAATCCTGTAATAAAAAGATGCTGTTACGTATGATCAGATGGTGCTGGGCAAGGTTGTTTTCCGCCTGCTGGATACGACCTTCACGTAATCGGGACCAGTGATCAAAAAGATTATTCCAAGAATCCTGATGAGAGTTAACGCGCTTTTTGGCTTCTTGAATCTGCTGATCCAGCTTTCTTCGGGTGGCATCCAGATCACCTTGCAGGCTGGCATCACCGGATAAAAGACCATTACTTAAACCCCGATGGCGCTGTAGGCCGGCAATAATTTCACGTAGCTTACCCAACTGTTGTAAACGCAGCTGTTTGAGTTGCTGAGTCTGCCTCAGGCGTAGTTGATGTAAAAAAATAAACAGGCTGAACAAGAAAAAGCTACTGGCAAGCAAAACCAGTAACAGGGCGTAATGAGTGATAAATGCAAACATAAGACTTAACCTGTTAGGTGGCTGAGATGACGGGCAATAGATCGGGTTTGATCGGCGGCTTGCTTATTATTGTGATTACCTTCTTTGACCTGATCCGCCAGGGCCGCAATTTCAGTTACGGCATGACTTTGTTGTTCTGTGCTGGCTGCAACCTGAACAACCTGATCTGAAAGCTGATGGGTTTTGTGGCTAACACCTTCCAAGCGTTGGCGTAAAAACTCTGATTTTTCTGAACTGGCTTGAGCCTGCTGACTAAGGCGGTCCATACGTTCAGTGGCTTGACTGATTTGTTGCTGAACTTCCGTGATGGTGCGACTGATTTCACTGGCTGAATCCTGGCTGTTTTGGGCTAATTGACGTACTTCATCAGCAACCACAGCGAAACCCCGGCCAGCCTCGCCCGCTCTGGCTGCCTCAATAGCGGCATTTAAAGCCAGGAGATTGGTTTGATCGGCAATCTCGTGAATGACACGAGTCACATCATTAATGACCTGAGAACTGCTATAAAGCTGGTGAATCTGCTGGTTGCTTTGCTGGGCCGCTTCGGCAACCTCTGAGAACTGTTCGACCAGTTCAAGCAACTGCTGGTTGGTAGCCAGAAGTTCATGCTCAGCTTCATGGCTGGCTTGACGTGATTCGCTCGCCAAGCTTGCCACCTGAAGAATGCTGACATTCAATTCTTCAATGGCGGCTGCTGCGGTTGCCGCAGCCTGACTTTGTTTGTCTGCACTGCTAGTTACCACTACCGCACTGGATTCGAGCTCATCGGATGCATGCGAAATTTCATCCAGCCTTTGTTGTAGTAACTGTTGCTGGCGCTTTTCCTGAATCAGCTGGTTCTGAATCCCTTCGGCCAGCCAAGCTAGTAACTGGTTTTTAGAAGGAGCGAGCAGGTTCTTGGTTTCCTGGTTGATAAGCTGCAAGTAAGCCAGGCTAAAGTAGCCCAGCAGCACTGCAAAGCCAGTGGTTAGGGCCAGTGGAGCCAGATGCAAGGTCATCAGCAGCAAGGCCCAACTTAAAGCTTTAAGTACTAAAAGTTGACTGAGGCTTAAGCGTCCCAGCAGCAGTAGGGCAGGGTAGAGTGTCCAGTGCATCTTGATAACCTCGGTGTTTAAATAAAAAAAATGCCTCTAACAGCTGCCCGTAGGTCGCTGGTAGAGGCATCTTTGCCTGTGGCTTGAATAAATTGTTGTAAGGCTAGACGCAAAAAGAATGCCAGAAGGAACAGTACTTGCTACTTATCTGATGATTCGAGCAAATGAATAAGGCGGATAATTAAGGATGACCAGTACACGTAACCATCTAGCCAGGCACTATTTATTGGCTGCTAAACACTGTGAAATCCATGGCCTTGAGTATCTGGGTGTAACCTGTGAGTTGGTGGCTTATATCAGCCAACTGGTTCATGCCTTGCAAAAAGAGCGAGGGCTTTCCAATGTGTTTCTTGCGTCACAAGGGAGCCACTTTGGTCAGCAGCGCACTGAACAGGTGCAGAATTCTTTGGAGAAGGAAAACCAACTGGATCAGTTCTTAGAGGAGTTGCATCCAGAAAAGTGTCAGGACAACGGCCGCGTCAGGCAGTTTATTCGCATTACAGCTGTTCTTCAGGAATTGGACCAGCTGCCTCGCCTACGTCAAAAAATTATTGAGCAGCGTTTGCAGCCCGAAGAGTCCACCGCCACCTTCACGCATTTGATCGGTGGTTTACTGTCGATTGTTTTTGAAGCCGCAGATGCTTCAGCCGATCCTGAAATTACCGGCCACCTGGTTGCCATGTTCAACTTTATGCAAGGTAAGGAGCTGGCGGGGCAGGAAAGGGCCTGGGGTGCCAGTGGTTTTGCAGCGGGTCACTTTACTGAAGAAAACCAACAACGCCTCTGTCATCTTGTTGAAGGTCAGGAAAAATGCTTTGACCTCTTTGAACAGTTTGCAGATCAGGATTCACTTCAGGCCTGGCAGCAACTACTGGAAGCCACTGCCCATAAAGAATTGCTCCGTTTGCGGCAGGTCGTCAAAAAATCAGGTAAAGATGAAGGGATTCCATCTAGTTTCAGTGAAGTCTGGTATGAGGTTGCAACTAGCCGTATCGATACTATGAAAACCATTGAAGATCAGCTAGCCGCCACCCTAAAAAAACTTTCTGAATGTCGTATACAAAAAGCCAGGATTGACCTTAAGAACCACCAGGAACTCCTGGACCAACTGGCCCAAGAACCGACGGATGCGCCTTCTTCTTTATGGGTGGAAGGTCAAATGAGTGGTGTGGGGCGTTCACTCTGTGAATTGGTACAAACTCAGGCCCAGCATCTGCAACAGGTGCAGGACCAGCTACACGAAGCGCGCCAAGCCCTGGAGGAGCGCAAGCTGGTGGAACGTGCCAAAGGCTTATTGATGCAGCATCGTCGCGTTACAGAAGAACAGGCCTATCGCCAGCTACGTAAAACTGCGATGGAACAAAATCGGCGTCTGGTTGAAGTGGCAGAAAGAGTGATCGGTACTGTTGAGTTACTCCAGGGTTAGAGATCAAAAATGCGCTCTTATGTTCCATTTAAAAACCAGTGTGCACTGCAACAGCGCTTAAAAAGCAATAGGGCTGCAAGGCGGGGTAAAGCAGTTTTTTATTTTAAGCTGATGATTTTTAATAGTAATTAAACGCTTTTGTATTTCTGGCATGGTTTCTGCTTGATAGTAAATGAACAATTTAAGAACGGACAACGGCGTCCACTTCCTACTGCCCTAAAGCAGCTGCTGGAAGTGACGCCGTTTTTTTATGTGTACTGAGCAGAGGTGCCCCAATGAGCAAATCCAATTTTTCTAATGACATGAAATCTTCTCCCGATACAAGCCGTCGACGTTTTATAGGCGGCATGGCAGGTCTTGCCGGAGCGGGTCTGCTGAGTGGCTTGGCTCCAGGCAGCCTAGGGTCTTTACAAGCCTCTGGTAATGCACTGGAAACAACTTCAGCAAAACTTGGTTTTATTGCCTTGACCGATGCTGCCCCCTTGTTCGTTGCTTTAGAAAAGGGTTTTTTTGCTAAACACGGCATGACCGACGTTGAGGTGCTTAAGCAATCCTCCTGGGGAACAACCCGAGACAACCTGGTTTTGGGTTCAGGAAGCGGTGGGATAGATGGCGGTCATATTTTGACATCCATGCCTTACATCATTACTCAGTCTGGGTTACGCAACGACGTTTCTATCAATATCGTGGCGCGCCTTAATCTTGCTGGCCAATGCATTTCGGTAGGCAATGAATACAGTGATCTAAAAGTCGGTACAGACACCAGCCAATTTGCTAAAGCTCTTGCAGATAAAAGAGCGGGTGGTGATGAGGTTCGTGCCGCGATGACTTTCCCCGGCGGAACCCATGATCTTTGGATTCGTTACTGGATGGCTGCTGGTGGTATTAACCCTGATCGTGATATTGCCACGATAACTGTTCCTCCTGCGCAAATGGTTGCCAATATGCGGGTTGGCAGTATGGATACCTTTTGTGTATGCGAACCTTGGAACATGCAGCTGATTAATCAAAACATTGGCTACACAGCAAACACTACAGGTGAGCTGTGGCATAACCATCCTGAAAAAGCGCTTTGCCTGCGCTCTGATTATATTGAAGCTAACCCCAATGCAACTAAAGCCTTGGTCATGGCTGTAATGGAAGCCCAGATGTACTGTGAAGAACCTGAAAACAAGGAAGAAGTTGCTCGTATCTGCTCACGTCGTCGTTGGATTCATGCGCCTTTTGACGACATTATCGATCGTATGAAAGGTAACTTTGATTATGGTAATGGTCGTATTGTTGAAGACCATCCAGACCAAATGCGTTACTGGAAAGATCAAGCTTCCTATCCCTTCCAGAGTCATGATCTTTGGTTCCTGATAGAAAATCAGCGTTGGGGAATTTTACCAAAAAACATGGATACCCAAGCACTCATCCAGAAAGTAAACAGAGAAGATATCTGGCGTGAAGCAGCAGCAAGTTTGGGTATCGATAGTTCAGCTATTCCTGATTCAACATCTCGTGGTGTTGAAACCTTCTTTGATGGCAAAAAATTTGATCCAGAAAACCCTCAGGCTTATCTAGAAAGTCTTGAAATTAAAGTTTAATTATTTATTGTATTAGAGGTTAATAGTTATGAGTTCTAAAAGTGATCATAATTCTGCTCTGAACTATAGGGTTGATGATAAATTATCTTTCATTAATAATTTTCTTGTGGCTCTGAAAAACACTGGAAATTATTTTGTTTTTAATGTTCTTCCAGCATTAGTGGTGACAAGCTTGCTTTTGCTGATTTGGGAAATGTTGAGCGGCTCGCAGGGAGCCCTCCTCCCAGCTCCATCACAAGTTGTCAGCGATACTTGGGAATTGATCGTCAACCCCTTCTATAACTATGGCGGGAATGATGTCGGCATGGGATGGCAAATTCTTGCCAGTCTGGAGAGGGTTGCCTATGGCTATTTGATGGCTGTAGTTGCCGGTGTGGCACTGGGTGTTTTGGTAGGCCAGTCAACCTGGGCCATGCGCGGTCTGGATCCGGTTTTTCAGGTGCTGAGAACCGTGCCTCCCTTGGCTTGGCTACCTATTTCCCTGGCTGCTTTTCAGGCCAGTAACCCCTCCGCCATTTTTGTGATTTTCATTACTGCCATTTGGCCCATCATTATCAATACCTCTGTGGGCATTCGTAATATTCCTGATGATTATCGGAATGTTGCTAAGGTGCTTTCTCTGAATGGCTATGAATACTTTGTGAAAATCATGCTGCCAGCAGCTGCACCCTATATTTTCACTGGTTTGCGAATTGGGGTTGGTCTGTCCTGGCTAGCTATTGTTGCTGCAGAAATGCTAATTGGTGGCGTAGGTATAGGTTTCTTTATCTGGGATGCCTGGAATGCCTCAATGCTGAGCGACATTATTTTGGCTTTGGTTTATGTCGGGCTAGTAGGTTTCTTTCTTGACCAGTTTATCGGTTTTATTGGTCGCCTGGTTACTCGTGGAACCAGTAGTAGCTAAGAATTAATAGGAGTCAAATTATGAGTAATGCATTTCTTTCTATTGAAAAAGTCAACATGGTTTTTGGTGAAGGTAAAAAAGAGACCCGTGTTCTTGATGACATCAATCTTCAAATAGACAAAGGCGAATATGTATCCATTATTGGTCACTCAGGATGTGGTAAATCAACTGTTTTGAATATTGTTGCTGGCCTGCTTTCGGCAACCTCCGGTGGCGTCATTCTGGAAGGAAAAGAAGTTAATTCTCCTGGTCGGGATCGTAGTGTTGTTTTCCAGAATCACTCTTTGCTGCCCTGGCTGACGGTTTATGAAAATGTCGCTCTTGCCGTGAATAAAGCCTTCAAAAAAACGAAAACGGCTAAAGAGAGACGTGACTGGATACTTCAGAGTTTGGATATGGTGGGTATGTCCCATGCGCTGGATAAACGTCCCAATGAAATTTCGGGTGGTATGAAACAGCGTGTAGGTATTGCTAGAGCCCTGTCACTGGAGCCTCGCGTGCTTTTGCTCGATGAGCCTTTTGGGGCTCTGGATGCTTTGACGCGATCTCATTTGCAGGATGAGGTTATGAGTATTCAAGAAAAATTGAATACAACCATCATTATGATTACTCATGATGTTGATGAAGCTGTCTTACTTTCAGATCGCATTGTGATGATGACCAATGGGCCTGAAGCAACCATTGGTGAAATCCTGGATATCGAGTTACCGCGTCCTCGCAATCGTATCGAGATGGCAGATAACCCGCTTTATAACCGTTATCGCCAGCAGGTATTGAGCTTCCTTTATGAAAAGCAGCGCAAGGTGGAAGACCTGCCTTCGGCAAAAAAGACGCGAGCAGCAGAAAGCGCAACTAATAAAGAAAAAGAGCTGGCGTAAGTCTGCTGGTTGAGGAGGTTAGAAACATGAAAAAGCAACTGCTAGTCATTGGCAATGGCATGGTTGGTCAGCATTTTATTGAACAATTCCTGGATGCTGCTGATGGCGACAGCTGGGAAATCAGAGTGCTGGGTGAAGAAGCCTATGCAGCCTATGACCGAGTGCACTTGTCCGAGTATTTTGAGCGAGGTCAGGCTGAAGATTTGCTCCTGGCTGACCCGGCTTTCTATCAGGGTAACAAGATTCAATTACACCTGAACGAGCAGGCGCTTAAAGTTGACCCCCAGGCCAGGAAGGTCACTACTTCCAAAGGAAGTTATGACTATGATCAACTGGTTCTGGCCACCGGCTCCTATCCCTTTGTTCCCCCTATTGAAGGCAAAGACCTGCCACATTGCCTGGTCTATCGCACTCTGGATGATCTGGATGCCATCAAAGCCAGCGCCGAAGGCAAAACTAAGGGTGTGGTCGTTGGTGGTGGTTTGTTGGGTCTGGAAGCCGCCCACGCCTTGCAAAAACTGGGGTTGGAGGCTTCGGTCGTTGAGTTTGCGCCGCGCCTGATGCCAGTACAGCTGGATGCTGAGGCCGGGAAACTCTTGCGCCAGAAGATAGAAGATCTGGGTGTTAAGGTTTACACAGAAAAAGCGACGCAACTGATCCGTCCAGGTGATGAGCATCGCCTGTGCATGGAGTTCAGTGATTCCAGCCACCTGGAAACTGACTTGATTGTCTTCTCAGCCGGGATACGTCCTCAGGATGCTCTGGGCCGTGAAGCCGGTCTTAAGTTGGGTGAAAGAGGCGGGATACTAGTGGATAACGCCTGTCGAACCAGTGATCCCAACATCTATGCAATTGGTGAATGTGCGATTTGGAATAATCAGCATTTTGGTTTGGTCGCTCCTGGTTACCAGATGGCGCGTACTGCTGCCGCAGCCATTAATGGCGATTCTTCTGTGACCTTCACCGGCGCTGATATGTCCACCAAACTGAAGCTTTTGGGTGTGGATGTAGGCTCAATCGGTGATGCTCATGTCACTACGCCAGGTGCGCAAACCTACCGCTATTTGAATGAAATTGACGGTATCTACTATAAACTGGTAGTTTCAGAAGATCACAAAAAACTCCTGGGTGCCATTCTTGTGGGTGATAATGCGCCCTACGATACCCTGCTGCAATATGCCCTGAATGGGATAGACCTGCCCGAGCAGCCAGAAGCCTTGATTCTACCGAGCAATGCCGGTGGTCCGCCGGCTTTGGGCGCTGATGCGCTGCCGGATGAAGCCAGTATTTGCTCTTGCCACAATGTCACCAAAGGCGATATTCGTGAAGCCATGAATGATGGCATTATGAGTCTGGGTGACCTGAAAACCACAACCAAAGCCAGCACTGGCTGTGGTGGCTGTGCGGCCATGCTGAAAACTGTCTTTGAAAATGAATTGGAAAGTCGCGGTGTTAGTGTTGATCGCTCCCTGTGTGAGCACTTTTCCTATACCCGCCAGGAGCTTTTTCACCTGGTTCAAGTAGAAGGGATACGTAGTTTTGAAGAACTGCTGGAAAAACATGGCAAGGGTGGCGGCTGTGAAATCTGTAAACCCACGGTTGCTTCAATTCTGGCCAGCTGCTGGAATGAACATGTGCATGAAGAACCTCATGTTTCTCTGCAGGACACCAATGATACCTTCATGGCTAATATGCAGAAGAACGGCACCTATTCTGTAGTGCCCAGAATCCCCGGTGGTGAAATTACTCCAGAGATGCTGATCAAAATCGGTGAGGTGGGTAAAAAATACCAGCTGTATACCAAAATCACCGGTGGGCAGCGGATTGATCTTTTCGGAGCCACCCTGGATGAACTGCCCCTGATTTGGGAAGAGCTGATCGCCGCTGGTTTTGAAACTGGGCATGCCTATGGTAAATCCCTGAGAACCGTTAAATCCTGCGTCGGTAATACCTGGTGCCGCTATGGTGTTCAGGACAGCGTCAGCATGGCGATTTTCCTGGAGAACCGTTACAAGGGTTTGCGCTCACCCCATAAAATTAAAATGGCGGTTTCCGGCTGTACCCGTGAGTGCGCTGAAGCGCAAAGCAAGGATATCGGGGTTATTGCCACTGAAAACGGCTGGAACCTCTTTGTCTGTGGTAATGGCGGCATGCGTCCACGCCATGCGGATCTTTTTGCCACGGACTTAAGCGATGAAGAACTAATTGCCACTATTGACCGAGTGCTGATGTTTTACGTACGCACCGGTGATCGTTTGCAACGCACTTCCGTCTGGCTGGAAAACCTGGAAGGTGGTCTGAACTATCTCAAAGAGGTGGTGCTGGAAGACAGTCTGGGCCTAGGTGCCGAGCTGGAAGCCCAGATGCAACAGGTGGTAGATACCTACCAATGCGAATGGAAAACCGCCATTGAAGACCCCAGCAAACGCAAACGCTTCCGCAGCTATGTCAATGCCGATGAACCCAGGCGTGCCCGTATTCAACTGGTTGAAGAAAGAGGCCAGTTGATTCCTGTACGGGATATCACTGAAGAGGAGGTCGCATGAACAGCGCACACTTAAATGCAGCCCAGTGGCATCCTGTTTGTCGTCTTGATGACCTGGTCGCTAACTCGGGTGTCGTGGCCTGGCTGGATGCCCAGCCAGCAGCACTTTTCTGGTTACCAGATCAGGAGCCTGCGATTTATGCACTGGCCCACTATGACCCCCTGGGTAAGGCGGAAGTTCTGGCGCATGGCCTGGTTTGTGAAAGCCAGGGTGAGTGGTCGGTTGCTTCACCCCTCTACAAGCAACGTTATCGGCTAACTGATGGCCAATGCCTGGAAGAAGAAAGCATCAAGGTTCGTACCTGGCCGGTTCGACTGGTGGGCGCAGAAGTAGAAGTCTATTATTGATATTCTATTTATGAATATAAAAAGCTCTACTTAGTATTTTTTGTTTGTCTTGAGAGGCGTTAGACTGCGTAGCAGATCGCTTAATGATAAGGAGAGGTAAATGCCCCTGCTACGTAATCGCCGCCTGGTTGAACAGGATAGCTGGCAGTTTCTGCACGTTGATGCAGAAACCGGCCAACTGCCCCAGGAACCCTGGTCGGAAGCTGCTGTTCTTCCTGCTGCCCACCTGGCTGATTTGACTGAAGATAAAGTCAAAGCAAGCAAACAACTGGGAGCCTGGTTGACCACTGAAGAAGATCATGAACTTCTGCTGCCCTGGCTGGATCAGTTGCAATTGATTGCCATTGAATTCCCTGTCTTTCGGGATGGCCGTGGTTTCAGCCAGGCCCGTCTGCTACGTCGGGCAGGCTTCAAGGGTGAACTCAGAGCCATAGGTGATGTGGCTCGTGATCGTCTGGCTTATCTGGAGCGCTGTGGCTTTGATGCTTTTGACATCGCTGAAGAGCGCTTTAACTCGGATGATTTACAGGCCTTCTCTGAGATTAGTGTGAGTTATCAAGTGGAGACGTTCGAGGACGCTGAAACCGCTCCTGCCTAGTCGAGGCAGCAGGTACTGCTTTTTCAGTCGGTGCCTTTCACCCGAATCCTGGTAGCTGAGCAAGCTCGATACTTACTTTTACAAGTGCAAGGTGTTGATTGTGCAGGCTCTCCACAACAGGAGGTTGCGGCGAGAGCTTACAGGGATGTATTTACGCGTCCTGACACAAGCAGTTACCTTGCGCTTCGCCCAACTTTTGAGGTGCCTCATGTCCCTTGATGCCTTTCTGGAACCCGAATCTAGGCAGGAAGCCAAGCCAATTGATCCCGCCCTTCAGGCCAAGCTGGATCAGGTCACTGAACGCCTGCAATCGGCCTGGCAGAAGTATGGCGAGGCTCTGACCTTTGCCAATAGCCTGGGTGCTGAAGATGCGCTTTTGACCGGCCTGATTGCCGAGCAGCAGCCAGAGATTGCCCAATTTGTGCTGGATACCGGTCGTTTGCCTGAAGAAACCCTGACCCTGCTAGATCAGGTGCGCAGCCGTTGGCCACAAATTAGTCTTCAGGTGTTTTATCCGGATGCCGAGCAGCTGCAAGACTTTGTCAATCGTGAAGGCGTGAATGCCTTTTATCGCTCTCAGGAGTTACGTAAAGCCTGCTGTGGCCTGCGCAAGCTGGAGCCTTTAAAGCGGGCTTTGCAGGGCAAAAAAGCCTGGATTACCGGGCTGCGTCGCGAACAATCTGTCACCCGCGACCAGTTGCAATACAGCCAGTGGGATGCAGGCAATGGCCTGCAGAAACTGAGTCCTCTGTATGACTGGAGTGAAGCGGAAGTCTGGCAGGCGATCAAGGCGCTTAAGCTGCCCTACAACGCCCTGCATGATCAGGGTTATCCCAGTATTGGCTGTGCACCCTGTACCCGTGCAGTCCAGCCCGGTGCTGATCCGCGCTCAGGCCGTTGGTGGTGGGAAAATCCAGAAACCCGTGAATGTGGTTTACACAAGTAAATAAAGAGGCCAACTTTGGACTATTTCCCCTTTTTCTTTGACCTTAAGGGTCGCTCGCTTCTTCTCGTCGGTGGCGGTGATGTGGGTTTGCGTAAAGCACGCCTACTGGTGCGTGCCGGTGCTCGCATTGCTTTGGTGTCCCATGAGGTTGATCCCGAGCTTAAAGAATTGCTAGAGGCACATCAGGGGGAGTGGCTAGCCAGTGACTATTCTGCCGAGCTGCTGGAAGGCCGGGTGCTGGTGGTTGCAGCCACCGATGACCAGGCACTCAACGAGCAGATCCACGCCGACTGTATTGCTCGTAACCTGCCGGTTAATGTGGTGGATAATCCTCCCTTGTGTACCTTTATTTTTCCCGCCATCGTGGATCGCTCGCCATTAGTGATTGGCATTACTTCCAGTGGCAAAGCCCCGGTTCTGGCGCGCTTGCTTAGGGCCAAACTGGAAACCTGGATTCCCACGCGCTATAGCGATCTGGGCCAACTGGCAGCGCGTTTTCGTGATGCCGTTAAAACCCGATTTAGCAATATCAATCAAAGACGCAAGTTCTGGGAAAGCACCTTTCAAGGCACGGTAGCCGAAAGGGTTTTTAATGGCCAGATGGAAGAGGCTGAGCGCCTCTTGCAGGAGCAGTTGGATGCTTCCGACAGTCAGGAGCAGGTGGGTGAAGTGTATCTGGTTGGTGCCGGCCCTGGTGACCCTGAACTCTTGACCTTCAAGGCCCTGCGCTTGATGCAGCAGGCCGATGTGGTGCTCTATGATCGCTTGGTTTCCAAAGAGGTGTTGGATCTTTGCCGCCGTGATGCCAAAATGATTTATGTCGGTAAAAAACGCGATAACCATGCCGTCCCCCAGCCGGACATTAATCGTTTGCTGGTGGAACAGGCCAAGGCCGGTCATCGTGTGGTGCGTTTAAAAGGCGGGGACCCCTTTGTTTTTGGTCGCGGTGGTGAAGAGCTGGAAGAATTGAAAACTGCTGGCGTGCCCTTTCAGGTGGTGCCAGGCATCACCGCTGCCAATGCCTGCTCTGCCTATGCTGGCATTCCTCTGACCCACCGGGACTATGCCCAGTCGGTGAAGATGATCACCGGTCAGCTGAAAAACCGCACCAGTGAATTGAATTTTGCGGAAATGATTCACCCCAACCAGACGCTGGTCTTTTATATGGGTCTGCATACTTTGGAGCTGCTTGTTCAGGGGTTGTTGGAACACGGTAAACCCACTGACACACGTATTGCTATCGTTTCGCAAGGCAGCACGCCGGAACAGCGGGTTCTGACTGGCACCCTGGTGGATATTCTTGCCCAGCAAGAAAAAGCCCAGCTGCCTGCCCCGGCTATCATTATTGTCGGTGAGGTGGTGGAGTTGCAGCCGCAATTGGTCTGGTTTAATACCTCAGATTAATGCCTGCATAAAAGTGTCTGCCTGGGCCGGGTTCCAGATAGTTGTCACCAGAGTTGATGCGCAGGTTGGCCGGATAGTCACGGTTAAACAGGTTGTTGATACCGATATAGGTATCCACCCTGAGGTGTTGAAGTTGCTGACGGCTACCCAGACGACTATTGACTAGACCATAGCCACTCACCTGGCGGCTGTTTTGATTATCGGCATAGACTTCGCTGATCAGCAGGCTATCCACTATGGCAAAAAAACCACTGGTTTCTCGCCAGGCCAGCTCGGCAAAAAGCTGGTGTTCAGGAAGGCCAGGCAAGCGTTTATTGTTCAGGTTGTTGCCTTCTTCATCCTCAAAGCGGCGAAAACGAAAATCCGACCAGGTATAGGCCAGGCGGGTAACTAACTGCTTGTTGAAGTTGTAATCCAGGCTGGCTTCCAACCCCAGGCGGCGGGTTTTACCGGCATTGGCAAAGCGATCCGGGTCAGAGGCAATCTTGATGATTTCATCGTCCGTGGTGACTTGGAAAACAGCCAACTGATATTGGCTGCTGGGATTGAAAGCGCCTTTCAAACCTGTTTCCAGATTCAGTGCCTGCTGGGGTTTAAGTTGCGGATCAAAACCGGCTTCAGGCTCATTGGGGTCATAGAATTCCGTAAAGGTTGGGCTTTCAAAGGAAGTGCCCAGGCGTGCGTAAAGTTGATGGTCAGGGTTCAGGCTGAGGCTTAAACCCAGGGTGGTGCTGAATTCATCGAAACTTTGTTTGCCTGAAGCCTGGCCTTCCGGGGTAAAGCGATCCTCAATTTCCATGTCCAACTGGTCATAACGCCCACCCAGAGTCAGCGTCAGGGCAGAGGTTAAAGGCCAGTCGATTTCACCATAAACACCCAGGCTGGTGGCCGTTTCCAGCGCATCCTGCGATTGGCCGGTTACCTCCGCATCCGGGTTGACGGAGTAGCGCTGGCGATCATCGCTTTGCTGCAAGAGTTCGACACCCACTACCCACGGCAGGCGTTGCTGATTCAACACGAAGCTGTCTCTGTAGTTGCCGCCCAGTCCATAAAAGTGCCGCTCAAATTCAATCAAGCTGGGGCCGGGAAAGGGCAGTTGCTGTTGAAAATCCCGATGACTATAAAAGACCTGTAGGCGCAGCTCGCCCGTCAGGTTATGGCGATCTGAATATTCCAGGCCCAGGCGTTGCTGCTGAACTTCCTGCCCGGCATTTAAAGCCAGTGCATTGGCTGAGGCCTGACCTGGATTTTCTCTGGCCTGCTGACGTGTCAAACCAGCTGGGTCCTGGCCCAGGGGTTGATCCAGCGCGGTAAACACCAGACGCAGGTTACGATCTTCGGCGAGCCAATAGTTGGCTTGGGTATTGATCAGGCGTTTTTCTGTTTGACTCTGTTCACGATAGCCCTGATAGCGCATTTGCCAACCACTGACATGACCTGTCCAGCGTCCATTTTGACCGCCTGCCAGAGCGCCGATTCGATAGAAATCATCGCTGCCCACCTGTCCTCTGGCTTCCATTTCTATGTCTTCACTGCCATCACGGGTGCGCAAGAGGACAACACCTCCAGCGGCATTGCCATAGAGCGCTGAAGAAGGGCCGCGCAGAACTTCGGCTTCAGTCAGGGACTGTAAATCAATGGTATCCACCTGTGACTGACCGTCCGGCAGGGTTTCGGGAAAGCCATCGACCCGCAGGTGAAGACCTCGAATGCCAAAGGGTGCCCGGGCCCCAAAGCCCCGAATGGATAAGCGCAGATTCTGAGCAAAGTTATAACGATTTTGAAAAAAAGTGCCTGGCACTCGATTTAGGCTTTCATCAAGTTGTAGCTGCTGACGCCCGCTTTGCAACTGGGTTGAGTCCAAATAACTGATAGCTGCTGCGGTGTCTTTAAGCTCCCGCTCCAGACCTGCCGCTGTCACTGTAAGCGGTGGCAGCTCAACGCTGGGCTCATCAGCTAGAGAAGTGGTCGAAAAAAAGGCCCAAGCAACCAGCAGACTCAACAAGGACAGGTATCGAAACAGGAGCTTCACAGGCTTTCCTTTAGTTGCGGTCAATACTCAAGGAGCTTAATCCTAGAAGTTATGACTTGCCAAATTCGACTGTTAACTATACCATCCGGTATTAACTTTACCATACGGTTGTTTAAGGTGAGATCATGACCAAAGCCAGACGCAGAAATAACTCCGCCAATGCCATTCTTGATGCCGCTCAACGAGTCGCTGTGGCTAAGGGTGCCAACAAGGTAAGCCTGGACTCAGTGGCCAAGGAAGCAGGTTTAACCAAGGGTGGGGTTTTATACAACTTTCCCAGCAAGGATGCGCTGATTAGCGGCTTGCTGCTGCGCTTGTTGAAAGCCTATGGTCCCTTGATTGATGAAAGTGTTGAACAGCTGGAGGGTCAAGCCCACCCTCATTTGCGTTCTGTCTTTCGTGTCATCTCTCAGCTACAGGAGTTGGATCATAATATTCCTATGGCGATCCTTGCCGCTGCTGCAGAAAACCTGGAGCTGCTGCAACCCCTTCGTGATGAAATGGCACAGCGTTATCAAAGAATCCAGGCAGAAGCTCCGTCCGGGGATGCTGCTGCTCTGCTTTGGGCGGCGGGTGAAGGCTTGATGCTACTTGATATGCTGAAACTTTTGCCCTTTGGTGCTGAAGAGAAAACCCGTCTTCTGGAAAAGCTGGATGAAAAGGCTGGAGGCCTGAAATGAAACCGATAACACGTCTGCTACCCCATCAAGTGGTGGGGGTGTTACTACTGCTCGTGGTGGGCCAAATGGCCTGGGCAGAAGCGACTACCCCTTTATCCAGTGTCAGAGTAATGACTTTGGGAGCCAGCGAAGTCAGTGAAAGCCGCCGCTTTGTAGGCCGGGTGGATGCGATTAGCAGTGTCGATCTGGCTTTTCAGGTGGGTGGCAAGATTCAAGAATTATCCCTTCAGCAAGGCGTTAAAGTCGCTGAAGGAGAGCTTTTGGCTGCCTTGGATCCTGTGGATTACCAATTAGCCGTGGAGCGGGCTGAAATTGAAGTGGCTCGCGCACAGCGTGATAAGGATCGTAAGCTTTCACTTTATGAACGCAACTCCATTCCCCGAGCCGCTTTGGATGAGGCGCAAGATCAACTGCGTCTTGCTGAAGTGGCACTGAGTGCTGCCCAGAGAGATTTGGATCACACCCGCATGCAGGCGCCCTTTGATGCTCTGGTGTCCCGACGTCTTCAAGAAAAGTATGCCTTGATCCAAGCGGGTACACCTGTAGTCAGGGTTCAGGATGTGACTGAATTGCGGGTTCACATTAGTGTTCCTGAAGATTTGATTCACCGAATTACCCGACCCGATGATTTTCAGGCTTGGTTGAAGCTCTCTGGCCGAGAACCTTTAGAACTCGAATACCGTGAGCATGTCACCGAACCTGACCCGGTGGTGCAAACTTATGAAGTGACGCTAGGTAGGGATCAACTGCCTGACCTGGCTTTACTTCCAGGGCGAACAGTGACAGTGGTTGTCGAAGCCCGTCAAACCCAGCAACAGCAACTGGAAATTCCTGTAGGTGCTTTGAATGGCAGTTCTGACGGCCATTTTTTTGTTTGGATTTATAACCCGGAAACACGCAAAGTCAATGCTCGTCCGGTTGAAGTGGGCCCTTTGCAGGGTAATCGAGTGAAGCTCCTGGCAGGTGTTGAGCCGGGTGAGCAGCTGGTCACAGCAGGCGGTCAGCGTTTGCATGAAGGTATGAAAGTTAAGCCATTCGAGCACTTTTAAAAGGAAGGCAGCATGTTTAATCCCGCTGGTTATACTCTGGAACGCCCTCTGAATGCCTGGGTAATGATTTTGTTATTATTGCTAGGCGGCCTTTGGGCACTAATGACCCTGGGGCGTCTTGAAGATCCTGCGTTTACGATTAAGCAAGCGATGGTGATCACACCTTACCCAGGCGCGACTGCCCAAGAGGTTGAAGAAGAGGTCACTGAGCATCTTGAATCAGCCATTCAGCAGCTTCCCCAATTAAGGCACCTAACATCGCGCTCTTTGCCAGGGCGTTCAGAAATTACGTTGGAAATTGATGATCGTTATCGGGGCAAGGATATGCCGCAAATCTGGGACGAACTGCGCCGCCGAGTTCAGGATGCTCAGCAAGAGATGCCCCCTGGATCTCAACCTTCACAAGTGATTGATGACTTCGGTGATGTATTTGGAATCTTTTATGCGGTGATGGCTGAAGACTTCAGTGATCAGGAAATTCGTGATCTGGAACGTTTTCTTCGCCGTGAACTGCTAACAGTCCCAGGCGTGGGTAAGGTGACCAGTGCAGGCCAGCCGACAGAAACCATTTATCTGGATGTTTCCCATGAGCAGCTGACTCGTTTAAGACTCCCGGTAGATCAGTTGCTAAGTATCATCCAAAGTGAAAATTCGGTGGTTGATGCTGGGCGAAGTCGTATTGATGATCAGCGTTTACGCTTGGTTGTGCGCCCGGGTATGGATTCAGTCGCAACTCTTGAAGCAATTAGAGTGGGCCTGCCAGGTGCAACTGAACAGTTACAGCTTGGAGACCTGGCTGAAATTCATCGCTTGCCCACTGAGCACCCCCGTCACCTAATCAGACACAATGGCCGAGAAGCTTTTACTTTGGCGATAGCCGGCGTTGCTGATACCAATATTGTTGAAGT
This sequence comes from Marinospirillum celere, assembly GCF_900112235.1. GTDB lineage: Bacteria > Pseudomonadota > Gammaproteobacteria > Pseudomonadales > Halomonadaceae > Marinospirillum > Marinospirillum celere. The sequence continues at coordinate 479,385 of NZ_FOLH01000002.1, forward strand.
GGGCCAAGCGGTAGAGGCGCACCTGGCTCATCTGGAACCCAGAATTCCTTTGGGTGTCGAGATACAGCCCATTTATGAGCAGCACCGGGTGGTCGATACAGCCGTTAAAAGTTTCATGGTTAACCTGGCTTTATCGGTCAGCATTGTCATCGCGGTTCTGTGCTTGTTTATGGGCTGGCGTGTTGGTTTGGTGGTGGGTAGCACACTACTCCTCACGGTGTTCGGCACCCTCTTTTTCATGCGCCTGCTGAATATCGATATGGAGCGGGTCTCTCTGGGGGCAATGATTATCGCCATGGGAATGCTGGTGGATAATGCCATCGTTGTCGCTGAGGGAATGTTGATTAATCTTCAGCGTAAACTTAGGCCAGATCAAGCTGCTCAAGAGGCTGTCAGTCGCACTCAATTTCCTTTGTTAGGTGCTACCCTGATTGGCATTATGGCCTTTGCGGGTATAGGTTTGTCGCCGGATCAAACGGGTGAGTTTTTATTCTCTTTGTTCCAGGTTATTTCTATCTCTCTGCTATTAAGCTGGTTGTTGGCCATCACTATTACCCCCTTGCTGGGTTACTACCTATTGCAAGTTCCAGCTTCAGGCCAAGATAGTGACCCCTATGCCAGCCGGGTTTATAGGCTGTATAGCCAGTTATTAAACCTGAGCCTTAACTATCGCAAAGTCACTTTGGGCATTCTTATGCTTTTAACTTTGAGCAGTTTTTTAGCCTTCGGGTGGTTGCGTATGGCTTTCTTTCCCAATTCCAATACGCCACTTTTCTATATTCACTACCAGTTACCTCAAGGCTCAGATATACGTGCTACCAGTCGTGATTTGGCAGAAATGGAACAAATTCTGTTGCAAAAAGAGGAAGTGGTGTCAGTAACCAGTTTTGTGGGTCAAGGGGCAAGTCGCTTCATGCTCACCTATGAACCGACGCAACCTCATCCAGGCTATGGGCAACTGCTGGTCCGGGTTCAGGATTTGGATGCGATCGACCCGATGATTGAAGAACTTCGTGAAAAGCTGGTTTATCCTCAGGGTCAGTTGCGTTTTGAGCGCATCATGTTTGGCCCAGGCGTTGAAGCCCAAATTGAAGCCCGCTTATCCGGAAGTGATCTTGCCCGTCTACGTGAACTGGGTAGTGAGATTACCCAGCAGATGCAGGAGCAACCCGAGCTGGTTGATGTGCGCCATGACTGGAAAGAAAAAGAAAAAGTGTTGAGTCCAAGGTTTCATGAGCAACGTGGGCGTCATGCAGGGATACGCCGGGAGGATTTGGCCCAAGCTTTGAAGTTTTCTACTGAGGGTGTCGTTGCCGGTAGTTACCGCGAAGGAGTTGAGCGCCTGCCCCTGGTTGCGCGTTTGACAGCCAGTGACCGAGGTGACCTGGGGCGTTTGTTGGAACGAAAAATCTGGAGCCCTATGGAGGCGGCCTATATTCCTATGGATCAGGTGGTGGAAGGTTTTGAATTGATCCCCGAAGAAGCCAGTATCCATAGACGTAACCGCTTACGAACTCTAACGGTTCAAGCAGAGCCCGCCCCTGGCTATACAACCGATGAAGCCTTCCAAGCAATTAGCAGACAGCTTGCTGACTATCCCTTGCCCGATGGTTATAGACTGGAGTGGGGTGGTGAATTTGAAGCAGCAACCGATGCCCAAAAGGCTCTGGCTTCTCAACTGCCGATTAGCTTTCTGGTGATGCTGGTAATTTCCTTGCTGCTCTTTGGGCGCTGGCGTCAACCGTTGTTAATTTGGCTGGTAGTTCCCATGTCAGCTGTTGGGGTGGTCTTTGGGCTGCTGGCTACAGGGCTGCCCTTTGGATTTATGGCTTTATTGGGTTTTTTGAGCCTTTCCGGGATGTTGATGAAAAATGCGATTGTTTTGGTTGATGAAATCGACCATCAATTGACGCAGATCAATTCTCGCCGTGAAGCCTTGCTACAAGCGAGTAGCAGCCGTTTGCGACCCGTGATTTTGGCCGCAGTAACAACCATACTAGGAATGCTGCCTTTACTCTTTGATGCTTTCTTTGCCAGTATGGCAGTCACCATTATGGCAGGCTTGGCTTTTGCTACCCTGCTGACCTTGATCGCGGTTCCCGTGCTCTATGACCTTTTCATTTCCGGGAAGGCTACTGATGAAAGGCATGCAGGAAAGCAGTTGGCTACTGAAACAACAACCTGACCTCGACAAATTAGAAACAAGGCTTTTGCCTTGGTGTGAAAGCTTAAGTGAAGAGGCTTCCACTAGCCGATCGATCTGGCTAGTGGATACCTTTGACTGGAATTTATGGCGTAAAAAAACGGCCTTGGTTTATTCCTTGGAGGCAGAGGATCAGAAAGGACTCCTAACGCCCTTGTCTCTGGAAGGCCGGCCATTGAAATTTCCAGCGGCCTGGCTGGAAGCCTGTCCAGCACATTGGTGGCAGTTGCCTCAGAGAGAGCTGCGTACCTTCCTTGAGAAGCGCCTTGAATTTAGCTCTTTGCAGCCGTTAATTGAGATCAGTGAACAAATCAGTCACTGGGCTTGTCGAGATGATGAAGGTAAGATTCTGGTTCGTTTGCAAATCCGCAACCAGGAGATTTTTCGTCTGGATGCTGAGGAAACGCCTCACTATCATCAGTTCTTTCTGACCTGCCAGCCCCTGAGAGGCTATGAGCAGGAAGCCAAAAGGGTCAAACAAAGCCTGGCTTCCTGGCTTAAGCATCAAGCCCTGCCGCTGGAGCCTCGCAAGCTTTATCAGCTCTGTGGATTTGATCCTGCCAGTGAGTTGTTACCCAAGCCTTTACCTCTCTCTGCAAAGAGTCCAACGGAAACTCTATTAAGGGACGCGGGGCGACTATTATTTGCTCAGATGCGCCGTTATGAAGAGGGCATCCTTCAGGATCGTGATACTGAATTTTTGCATCAATACCGTGTGCACTTACGGCGCCTGCGTTCTATCTTTAGTTTGCTGAAAGGGGCTTTACCTCGGCAGGAAGGGCGACAATTAAACAGTTACCTGAAACAACTCAATCAGATCACAGGGCCGCTTAGAGATCTGGATGTGTTTTTATTGCAGCGTCAGAAGTTTCTGAACCTACTACCAGAGGCTTTTCGGCCAGCTTTAGCCGATCTCTTTGTTCGTGTTGAACAAGAAAGGCTGAGTGCGCACCAGCAGTTAGCCACTCAGTTTTTATCCTCTGATTATCGTGAGGCCTGTCAGTGGCTGGGTGCTTTTTTTACTCAGCCGGCCCAGCAGAAAACACCCCTTGGCTGCACCCCAGGCGGCCAGGTTGCTAATCAGAAAATATGGGAACGCTACAATAAAATTTGCAAGCTGGCTCGTCAGGTTAATACTCAGACACCGGATGAAGATCTGCATGAATTGCGTATTGAGTGTAAGAAGCTACGCTATCTTATGGATTTTTTTGCAGGCTTTTACCCCAGCAAGCCGCATCAGCGGAAGGTTAAAAAACTCAAGCGTTTGCAGTCTCTGCTGGGTGATTTTAATGATTCTTCCGTCCAACAAGGTTTCTTGTTAGAGCGTTTGGAAAAGGATACCACCAGTGATTTGGATGCAGCCCTGCACGGCTTGATTACTCTGCTCTACCAGCGTCAACTGGATATTAAACAAAAGGTGGTTCTAGAGCTTCAGGAGTTTACCGGCAAACACATGCGTGCGGCTTTTAAGGCAGGTTATCCCAAACGATAGGTGGAGGCTTTATGCGAACTTTGGCAGTTTACAGCATGAAAGGCGGGGTCGGAAAAACAGCTACTTCAGTTAATCTGGCTTATTGGGCTGCCCAATCGGGCCTGAAAACGTTGCTGATCGACCTGGACCCTCAGGGTGCTTCTTCTTTTTATTTTCGAGTAAAGCCTGCAAAAAAGAGCTGGAGTAAACGTTTTTTCAAGGCATATGAGCATCTCTTGAAACAGATCAAGGCCAGCGATTATGAGAATCTGGATATTATTCCGGCTCACCTGAGTTTTCGCCACTTTGATGTCATTCTCAAAGGTTTGAATAAGCGTAAAAGCCGCCTGCAAAAAGTGCTTAAAGGTTTGAAAAAAGAGTATGACTTGGTTCTGCTGGATTGTCCGCCCAGTATCGGGCAATTATCGGAAGCGGTGTTTATGGCTTCTGATCAGCTGCTGGTGCCGGTTATTCCTACCACTTTGTCAGAGCGTACTTTTGAACAACTGCATGATTTTTTCAAACAAGAGAGGTATTCACGAAAAAAAATCCTGCCCTTTTTTACTCTGGTTCAGAATCAAAAGTCCCTGCATAAAAACCTGCAAGAAGAATTACGTGCTAAGTATCCAGAATTTCTAAAAACAGTCATTCCTTTTTCAGCAGATGTTGAAAACATGGGAGAGTACCGGGCGCCTGTTGATCAATTTGCACGTAACAAGCCCGCCAACCTTGCCTATCAGGCACTTTGGAAAGAAGTCTCCAGCCAGCTTGGAGCCAAGTAAATCTGGTCTGACCAGTTAACCTGCTTGTTGTTGTTATATGTTTTCTGATTGCTAGTTACTGATAAATAAGCTTTTATTGCTGCGCAGCATGAAAAGTGTTTGAAAAAACTGGTCAGACCAGAAGGCTGTTTGCTAGACCCACGAGATCCAGAGGAGCACTATTAGTCAGGATGTTGACTGGCCCTTAGGGTGAGTTGGCGTCTACACCTTAGACTTCTAGCCGATAATAACAACAAGGAAAATCCAAATGAGCCAAATCCTTTTGTCTCTGCTGGCATTTTCGCCTCTGGTTCTAGCAGGTGTCCTGCTGATCGGGTTCCGCTGGCCGGCGAAATATGCAATGCCCTTGGCCCTGGCGCTGACAGTCGTCATCGCACTAACCGCCTGGGATATGACCTTCAATCGTGTTTTTGCTTCCGGCCTTCAAGGCCTGGTGCTCACAGTTGCCATCCTCTGGATTATTTTTGGTGCCATCCTGTTGTTGAATACCTTGAAACACTCAGGGGGTATTGCAGCAATACGCCAGGGTTTTTCAGGTATCAGTCCTGACCGGCGGGTACAAGCAATCATCGTAACCTGGTTGTTTGGCTGTTTCATTGAAGGTGCTTCAGGTTTTGGTACACCTGCTGCCGTTGCCGCACCCCTGATGGTTGCCCTGGGCTTCCCGGCTGTGGCCGCTGTGGTTGTTGGTATGATGGTGCAATCAACCCCGGTATCCTTTGGTGCGGTGGGTACTCCCATGATCGTTGGTGTGGGTGCTGGTCTGGACCAAGCAGGTATCGGTGCCGCTTTGGAGGGTGTAGGATCTAGCTGGGATATTTTCTTCCAACTTATCGTTTCTGAAGTAGCCATTACCCATGGAATAGTCGGCATTTTGATGCCCTTGTTCATGGTTAGTGTAATGACCCGCTTCTTCGGTGCGAACAAATCCTGGAAAGAAGGTCTTGCCATTGCGCCCTTTGCTATCTTTGCTGCCTTGGCCTTTGTTATTCCCTATGCTTTAGCTGGTGTTTTCCTGGGCCCTGAATTCCCCTCAATGATTGGTGGCCTGGTTGGCTTGGCTATCGTTGTACCTGCTGCTAAAGCTGGTTTCCTGATTCCCAAAGAGAGCTGGGACTTTGCTGACCCCAAAGACTGGCCCGCTGAGTGGATGGGAAGCATCGAAATGAAATTGGACGATGTTGCCGGTAAAACGCCCATCTCTACTTGGATGGCTTGGGTTCCCTACGTACTCTTGGCTGTGCTCCTGGTGTTCTCAAGAACCAATGACACCTTCAAGGATCTACTTAATTCAGTCAGTATAGGTTTTACCAATATCCTGGGTGAGGCGGGTATTTCGGCCAGTTTACAACCCCTCTATTTACCAGGCGGTATTCTGGTAATGGTGGTTATCCTGACCTTCTTCCTGCACAAAATGAAATTTACTGAGCTTAAAGCTGCTGTTTCAGAATCCAGTAAAACTCTCCTGGGCGCTGGCTTTGTGCTGATCTTTACCATTCCCATGGTACGGATTCTGATTAACTCAGGAGTCAATGCATCTGACTTGCCGTCTATGCCAGTTGCTATGGCCGATTTGGTGTCTACTGCTGTGGGTGGAGTCTATCCGCTTTTCGCACCAGCGGTTGGTGGGATAGGGGCTTTTATTGCCGGGTCTAATACAGTATCCAACTTGATGCTGTCCCAGTTCCAGTTCAATACTGCTGAACTTCTGGGAATTTCTGGCGCCTTGATGGTTGCTGCTCAGTCGGTAGGGGCTGCTGCCGGTAACATGATTGCTATCCATAACGTGGTCGCCGCTTCGGCAACCGTTGGTTTGCTGGGACGTGAAGGGATTATTCTTCGTAAAACCATTATACCAACGCTCTACTATCTGCTGGCAGCGGGTATTCTGATGATGCTTGCAGTTTATGTCTTCGGTGTTGGTGATCCGCTAACTCAGGCGGGTGTGACCACTGCTGGAGGCTAGTGTTTAACAGCACGCCAGGAACCGGGACTTAAAGTCCCGGTTCTTTTTCCAGCCGCATGGCCGCCAACTCCAAGCGGTGTTCCTCCTGTTCTATTTCATAAAGGTTGTCACGAATGGAGTGGATATGGTCGGTTGCAGCTCTCTTGGCTTGATTGGGTAAACGTTCCATCACAGCATTAAACAGCCGCGAATGTTGTCGATCTATCTGACGTTTTTGGACAGGACGGTGATAGAGGTTTTTAACCGAAGCAAAAACTGAGCTGAGCATTAAATCCGTCAAGGACTGCAGAGTGTGGACGAGGACCGGGTTATGAGAAGCATCACAAACAGCAAGATGAAAAGCATGGTCCAAACGCGCATGTTCTTCGGGGGGCAGCTGGTCACCCAGGGTGTGGGCTTCCAGCATTTCTTCATAGCGTTTGCGGATAATGACAAAATCGGCATCCATTCCTCTGATTGCAGCCAGCCTGGCCGATTCACCTTCAAGAACAGCTCTTACTTCAAGCAAATCATAAAGGGTGCGCGGATGTTTACTGAACAGATGCATCAAAGGGGTTTCATCACGAGGCCCAGTCAGGCTGGCAACATAAGAACCACGGCCCTGCTCGGTGCGTATGATGCCTCGCCCCCGCAAGACTTTCAGACCTTCCCGAAGCGCACTGCGGGAAATACCCAAACGCTCGCACTGACGGCGTTCGGAGGGCAGAACCTGGCCGACTTTAAGGACACCGTCTACGATTAACTTTTCGATACGGTCGGCAACCAGATCACCAATTTGTGGGCGTTGGGGGGTGTTGGAAGGCATGCGGTAAACCTCTCTAATACTGGTCTTACCAGATTAGTTTTATGTTTTATTTATGTCCAGCAAGTATTGTTAACTCAATGATAATAAAAAGTATTTTTTTACAGGTTTGCCTTGGATGAAAGAAATTACTGGTCTGACCAGTTGGTTTTTAGGTGGACTGGGCAAGTTAAAACAGCCAAGATTTCGCAATAAAAATCAATAACCCGACAACTGACAAGAACCTGGGTGATAGCGATGAACCTTCTTTATGATGAACAGCTTGATGGTGAGCTACCCGCTGTAGACCGGGAAGCTTTGATAGATGATCTTAAGCAGGCTTTGCCGGAGCTGGAGGTCCTGCACAAACGCGAAGACCTGCAGCCCTACGAATGTGATGGACTGTCTGCTTACCGGACTCTGCCCATGTTGGTGGTTTTGCCGGAAACCCTTGAGCAGGTCCAGACCCTGATGAAAATCTGTAACCAGCGTAAGGTTCCGGTCGTGGCTCGCGGTGCGGGTACGGGGCTTTCCGGTGGTGCTTTGCCACTGGAAAAGGGGGTCTTGTTGGTGATGGCCCGCTTCAACCGGATTTTGGAAGTCAACCCTGAAGGCCGTTTTGCCCGGGTTCAACCAGGGGTTCGCAATCTGGCGATTTCTGAAGCAGCGGCTCCTCACAAGCTTTATTACGCCCCTGATCCTTCTTCACAGATTGCTTGCTCAATCGGTGGCAATGTCGCTGAAAATGCCGGTGGGGTGCATTGTTTGAAATATGGCCTAACCGTTCACAATGTGATGAAGGTGGAAATCATTACCGTGGAAGGTGAACGCATGACCCTGGGTGCTGATTCCCTGGATGCACCGGGTTTTGATCTGCTGGCGTTGTTCATGGGGTCTGAAGGCATGCTGGGTATTGTCGTGGAGGTAACGGTCAAGCTGTTGCCCGCACCTCAGGTTGCCAAGGTTTTGATGGCCAGTTTTGATGATGTGGGTAAAGCCGGCCAAGCGGTTGGTGACATCATTTCAGCCGGAATTATTCCCGGTGGCCTGGAAATGATGGACAACCTTGCCATTCGCGCAGCTGAGGACTTTATTCATGCGGGTTACCCGGTGGATGCTGAGGCCATCTTGCTTTGTGAGCTGGATGGTGTGGAAGCCGATGTGCATGCCGAGTGTGATCGGGTTAAAGCCGTTTTGGAAAAATCCGGGGCAACAGAAATCAGCCTGGCCAAGGATGACGAAGAGCGTAAGCGCTTCTGGGCTGGCCGTAAGAATGCCTTTCCTGCTGTCGGGCGTATTTCTCCAGACTACTACTGCATGGATGGCACCATTCCTCGCCGTGAACTGCCGGGTGTACTCCAGGGTATTGCTGATCTTTCCAAAGAATATGGCCTGAGAGTGGCCAATGTTTTTCATGCCGGTGATGGCAATATGCACCCCTTGATTCTTTTTGATGCCAATCAGGAAGGGGAGCTGGAAAGGGCGGAAGCTCTGGGCGGCAAAATTCTCGAACTCTGTGTCGCGGTGGGTGGCTCCATCACTGGCGAGCATGGTGTGGGCCGGGAAAAAATCAATCAGATGTGCTCTCAGTTTAATGATGATGAACTGGAAACCTTTCATGCCGTGAAGGCTGCTTTTGATCCAGATCGCCTGTTAAACCCTGGCAAAAATATCCCGACACTGCATCGTTGTGCTGAATTTGGTGCCATGCACATTCATAACGGCGAACTGCCTTTCCCGGAATTGGAGCGCTTCTGATGTCAGCAACACAAGAAAAACCCCAACGCCCGGGCGAAAGGGCGGTAACAGCCACTGAGCAGGCTTTGGTTGAACAGGTGCGTGCTGCTCTGGCCAGCCAAACACCCCTGAAAATTCAAGGGGGTAACACCAAGGCTTTTATGGGTCGCCCCATTGAAGGGCAGTTACTCGATACCCGCGAGCACCGGGGACTGGTGAGCTATGATCCTACTGAATTGGTCGTCACGGTTCGTACAGGAACACCGCTGGTCGAACTGCTGGCTGCTTTGGATGAACAGGGTCAAACCCTGCCTTGTGAACCACCGGTTTTTGATGGTCAGGCAACGGTGGGTGGCATGCTGGGCTCCGGTTTGGCGGGTCCACGTCGTCCCTGGGTGGGTTCAATCAGGGATTTTGTGCTTGGCACTAAAGTTATCACTGGCCAAGGGCGTTTACTGCGCTTTGGTGGTGAAGTGATGAAGAATGTTGCCGGCTATGATCTTTCACGTTTGATGGCGGGCAGCTTTGGTCTTTTGGGCGTGGTCACAGAAGTCTCCATGAAAGTCTTGCCCAAGCCCGTTGCCAGTGCCCATTTGGATTTGCAGATTCCTGCTGAAAAAGCACTGCAAAAACTGGCTGAATGGGGCCAGCAGCCTTTACCCATTACCGGCGCCTGCTACTCGGATAACAGCCTGAAATTACGACTTGAAGGTGGTGAGGGCTCAGTCAGTTCAGCTGCAGATCGGATGGGTGGTGAGCGTTTGGATGCCAGCTTCTGGACACAGCTGAATGAACGCCAATTGCCTTTCTTTGCGGATGAGCGCCCACTCTGGCGTCTTTCCCTGCCCACCAACACACCGCTGGTTGATCTGCCGGGTACTTCGCTGTTGGATTGGGGTGGTTGCCAGCGCTGGCTGAAAAGTGATGCGCCGGCTGAAGAAATCCAAAAACTGGCCACTTCTTTAGGTGGACATGCCAGTTGTCAAACTCCTGGAGTGACGGCGACTCCCCTGCAACCCTTGCCTCCCTTGCTGGCGCGTTATCACCAGCAACTCAAGGCCCAATTGGACCCCAAGGGTATTTTTAATTCTGGGCGTACCTATCCGGGACTCTAAGGCAGGAGAGAATTTAAGATGCAAACCAATTTATCCGAAGAAGCGAAAAAACTGCCGCGTGCGGCTGAAGCTGAAAGCATTTTGCGCTCCTGTGTGCACTGTGGTTTTTGTACAGCAACCTGTCCTACTTACCAGTTACTGGGTGATGAGCGTGACGGCCCCAGAGGGCGTATTTACCTGATTAAAGCTTTTCTGGAAGGTGAAGAAACCACGCGTGAGACTCAAATTCACCTGGATCGCTGTCTGAGCTGCCGTAACTGTGAAACCAGTTGCCCCTCGGGAGTTAATTACCATGCCTTGCTGGATATTGGCCGGGATGCTTTGGAAGCCCATTTAGAGCGTCCGCGTAATGAGCGCTGGTTACGTGCTGGTCTTCGCTGGGCTGTTCCTGAACCGACCCGCTTCAAATGGTTGTTGAAAGCCGGGCAAGCCTTTCGTCCCCTGCTGCCTGCCCAGTTGAAGGATAAGATTCCCGCTCAAATTCTTCCTGCCAAGGCACGCCCTGAACAACGCCACAGCCGACGCATGCTGGTCCTTGAAGGCTGTGTACAGCCCAGCCTATCGCCCAATACCAATGCAGCAACGGCACGGGTTTTGGACCGTCTGGGTATCTCGGTACAAAGTATTAGTGAAGCAGGCTGTTGCGGTGCTGTGGACTATCACCTGGATGCCCAGCAACAGGGTTTGGACAGAGCCCGTAAGAATATCGATGCCTGGTGGCCTGCAATTGAAGCCGGTGCTGAGGCGATTATTCAAACGGCCAGTGGCTGTGGTGCCTTTGTGAAAGAATATGGTCATCTCCTCAAAGAAGATCCTGCTTATGCAGACAAGGCTGCGCGTGTCAGTGAGCTGGCCAAGGATCTGATCGAAGTGGTTGAAAAAGAAGACCTACAGCCGCTTAAGGTCAATAAGGACTCGACCCTTGCCTTTCATTGTCCCTGTACGCTACAGCATGCCCAGAAACTGGGTGGCCGCGTTGAAAGTCTACTGAAAAACCTGGGATTCAGCCTAACCGCTGTTGCTGATGGTCATCTCTGTTGTGGTTCAGCAGGCAGCTATTCAATTACCCAGCCAGAACTGGCTAGTGAACTGAGAGACCAGCGTTTAACAGCCTTGCAAGCAGGACATCCCGATAAAATTGTCACTGCCAATATCGGCTGCCAAACGCATTTGGATGCCGGTAGTAAAACCCCTGTTCGCCACTGGATTGAAGTGGTTGAAGAAGCCCTCGATTAAATTTCTGGAGATACCCATGTTAACTAAACCCGTACTGACCCTCGACGAAGCCAACACCATGATTCAGGCCGCTTTAGCTGAAGCCCAGACCCAAGGTTGGAAGGTCTGTGTTGCTGTCGTTGACGATGGCGGCCACCTCTTGGCTCTGGAGCGGATGGATGGCTGTGCTCCTGTCGCTTCCTATGTGGCTCCACAAAAAGCCAAAACAGCCGCGATAGGCCGTAAAGAAACCCGTGATTTTGAGCAGATGATCAACAATGGCCGCACGGCCTTTTTATCAGCACCGGAAATTCAAGCCACTCTAGAAGGGGGAGTGCCCCTGATCGTTGAAGGCCAGGTGGTGGCTGCAATTGGTGTCTCAGGTGTTAAGCCGGATCAGGATGCTCAAGTTGCCAAGGCAGGTATTGCTGCTCTTTGAACCCTAGTTAAGCAGGTAAACAAGCTATGAAACAAGCAATCCAGGTTGCAGGCCTGAAGATCGATGCGGCTCTGCACGAATTTATTGAAACCCAGGCTTTGCCAGGTACCGGTTTGGATGCCGCTAGCTTCTGGGAAGGCTTCAGTAACTTGGTTCATGAACTGACACCAAAAAATCGAGAACTGTTGGCAGAAAGGGATCGTCTGCAGCAAGAGCTGGACCAGTGGCACCAGGCTAATCCTGGCCCTATTCAGGATATGCAGGCCTACCGCCAGTTTTTGGAATCCATCGGTTACTTGAAGCCAGCACCGGCTGATTTCAAAATAACCACGGCAAACGTCGATACCGAACTGAGTCAACAGGCGGGCCCACAACTGGTAGTACCGGTTATGAATGCCCGTTATGCACTCAATGCCGCCAATGCGCGCTGGGGCAGCCTCTATGATGCCCTTTATGGTACCGATGCTATTTCTGAAGAAGGGGGGGCGGATAAAGGCCCTGGCTATAACCCCGTGCGTGGTGAAAAGGTGATTGCCTTTGCCCGTAACTTCCTTAATGAAGTACTGCCGCTGACCACAGGTGATCATACCCAGGCCCAAGCTTATCGCGTTGAAAATGGGCGCTTGGTGGTTGAACTGCAATCAGGCCAGACCACAGGCTTAGAAAACCCTGACTTATTTGCGGGCTACCAGGGGCCCCAAGACAAGCCTTCAGCCTTGCTGTTCGTTCACAACGGCCTGCATTTTGAAATTCAAATTGACCCTAGCTACCCGATCGGAAAAACCGATGCTGCCGGAGTTAAAGATCTACTGATGGAAGCGGCTGTCTCAACCATCATGGATTGCGAAGATTCGGTTGCTGCCGTAGATGCTGAAGACAAGGTATTGGTTTACCGCAACTGGTTGGGCCTGATGAAAGGCGATCTTGAAGAGTCCGTTGAAAAAGCCGGGAAAGCTCAGGTCCGCCGTTTAAATCCCGACCGCCACTATGTTTCCGCAGCCGGTGGCGATTTGAGACTGCATGGCCGCTCCCTGTTGTTTATTCGCAATGTCGGTCATTTAATGACTAACCCCGCTATCCAGTTGAAGGATGGCAGTGAGATTCCCGAAGGCATTCTCGATGCCGTCTGCACCAGTCTGTTGGCCATGCATGACTTGCAGCGCAAAGGTAACTCACGCACAGGTAGTGTTTATATTGTTAAACCCAAAATGCATGGCCCTGATGAAGTGGCCTTTGCCAGTGAGCTTTTTGGTCGTGTAGAGCAGCTACTGGGCCTGCCTGAAAACACCCTGAAAATGGGTATTATGGATGAAGAAAGACGCACCTCAGTCAACCTTCAGGCCTGTATTGCCCAAGCCGCTTCGCGGGTGGTCTTCATCAATACCGGTTTCCTGGACCGCACGGGTGATGAGATGCACAGCATCATGCAAGGCGGTGCAGTGCTTCGCAAAGGTGATATGAAAAGCACAGCCTGGATCCAGGCTTATGAGCGCAACAATGTGTTGGTTGGTCTGGCCTGTGGGCTGAGAGGTAAAGCCCAGATCGGTAAAGGTATGTGGGCCATGCCCGATTTAATGGCCGCTATGCTGGAACAAAAAGTGGGTCACCCCAAATCAGGTGCCAATACAGCCTGGGTACCCTCACCCACGGCGGCGGTTTTACATGCACTCCACTATCATCAAATCAAGGTTGCCGAGGTTCAGCAAGCACTTGAAAAAGTGAAGCTGGCTGATGAGCGTGAACAACTTTTGACAGATCTGCTAGCTGTGCCTTTGGTTAGCCGTGATGAATGGCTTGATGAAGAGAAAAAACAGGAAGTGGACAACAATGTCCAGGGCATCCTCGGCTATGTGGTGCGCTGGATTAACCAGGGTATTGGTTGCTCCAAGGTGCCGGATATCAACAATATTGCCCTGATGGAAGATAGGGCAACCCTGAGGATATCCAGCCAGCATCTGGCTAACTGGTTGCACCATGGCATCGTCAGTAAAGAGCAGGTGATGGAAGCCTTCACGCGTATGGCTGCCGTTGTTGATGGGCAGAATGCAGGTGATCCTGATTACCTGCCGATGGCTCCTGATCTGGAAAATTCGGTGGCTTTCAGGGCGGCCCTGGACTTGGTGTTCAAGGGTCTTGAACAGCCCAGTGGCTATACCGAGCCGCTACTGCATCACTGGCGTCAGGTAGCTAAAAGCCAGGGTTGATTAGCGACACTTGTCGGGCTGCAAGCTGCATTGGGGTGGCTTGCAGCCTGTTTTAGTTAGGCATCCAGTAAAAGGTAAGGACCATGAGTCTATATCGACAAGTAGAAAAAACCTTTTTTTATACCCTGACGCGCAAGCTGGTCAGTAATGTGGCTGTTCTGGTGCTGATACCCTGGGCTTTGGTATTCATCACCTGGTTGCTGGTTTCTTCTGCTGTATCAGTGGAAGCGGCTGCCCAGCAGGTTTTTTATCTGGTGGTGATCAGTGGGCTTTTTGCTGTTTTTGCCGGTGGCTTTGTGGTTTTCTTTTTACGTCATCTAATTGTTAAACCGGTTCGGGAAATCACCGAAGTTCTTCAAGCCATTAAAAATAAAGATGGCGATATTTCATCCAGCCTTCCGGCTTATACTCATGATGAAATTTCAATCCTGGCAACCAGTTACAATGAGTTTGTGGATCGTCTGAAAAAGATGATTGAAGAAACCCGTAATCGCTCGGTGGAAGTTTCCATTAATGCTTCCTATATGCAAAAAATTGTTAGAGAAGCAGTTAATGCATCCGAACGCCAGCAAGAGCAGGCGCAGCTGGTTTTTTCATCCAGCTCTGAGGCCTCTTTGGCGATTGAAGAAATATCCGACAACACGCATAAAATCAGTAATCAAACTCAGAATAATATGGATGAGATTCGTGGCTCAGGGACGGAAATCAGCAATATCGTTGCTGAGATGAGTGATGTGAAGCAGAAGGTCACAGAGTTTCATCAGGCGGCCCAAACCCTGTCTGACAAGTACCAGGAAATCGCTTCAGCGGTTACCGATGTCAACGGCTTTTCTGAGCAAACCAATCTGCTAGCTCTCAATGCATCAATAGAGGCGGCCAGGGCGGGTGATGCTGGCCGTGGGTTTGCAGTGGTAGCGGATGAGGTACGTCACTTGGCGCAGAGCGTCAGTGTTTCTGCTGGCAATATTGAAAACGTTGTCGGGCAAATGCACCGTATCGTTGAAGATGTTCATGGCAGCTCGGCTCAGGTTATGGAATCAGTTGAGCGGACCCATGGTTTTATTCAGTCCACTCAAGAGCAGTTTCAACGTATGTCGGGTGATTTGGAAGCGACCAGTGAGCAGCTTTCAGGTATTTCAGCGGCCTTGGAAGAGCTTTCTTACAGTAACAAGGAATCTCATGAGCATGTGAAGATCATTACTGATCTTTCTAGCGAGTTAAAAGGCGATATGGCGCTAGCTCATAAGCACTCGGGTGATTTGGAAAAAGCCACAGAACAAACCCAAGAGCTTTTATCTCACTTTACAACAGGCCGAGGGGGCTTTGAGCGGATTACACAACTGGCTTTTGGTTGGGCTGAAGAAGTACAGCAAGCACTGGATGAACTGGTCGCAGAAGGCAAAAATCTTTTTGATACCCAGTATCAGGCCTTAAATTCAGGCCAGAAGCCTGAGAAGTTTAACCTCAGTTATACCGATGCCTTTGAGCAACGCTTGCAGCCGCTCTTTGATCGCTTTGTGACTAGCCAGCCCGAATTTATTTACACCATTGCTGTAAACACTGAAGGCTATGCTCCTACCCACTTGTCTAAAGTGAGCCAGCCACTGACTGGTGACCCCCAGGTGGATATCGCAAAAAGCCGCAACCGGCGTTTCTTCATGGATAATCGCCAGGAACAAAGACGCTGTACCCATCAAAAACCTTTTCTATTGCAGACCTATATTCGCGATACCGGCCAGCTGGTTAATGATCTGTCGATTCCGCTTTACATCAATGGCCGTCATTGGGGTGCCCTGGTGATGGGTTTTGAACCCGAACAACTCATGACTGCCAATTAATCAGCTTGATTGATTTCATCCAGCAAATGTTGGGTCTCAAACCCCATAATCAGTGAGCCCCAGCGTTTGCCATCAATATACAGTGGGATGGAGAGATCATTGAGGATCTCTCCAGTATCCCGGATAAAGGTTTGTAGCAAAAAGGGATTGTCATGAGTACAGCGCCTTTGTTCGGGGCGGGTGTCAAAGAAAATACGTCGGTTGCGGCTCTTGGCATTATCCACCGAAAAGTCACCCGTAATAGGCTGGGAGACCTTCTTGTGGTGCACGGGCAGATAGCCGTTACGATCCACAGCCACGGCATAAATGAATTCAGGGTGAGCGGCAATAAAGCTATCAAACAGTGGCTGAAGGGTTGATTCTATTTTTTTGGTATAGTTGGTTAGGTACTGAGCAGGTTGTTGGTCAGGATTGATTCGCTGATAATCCTGATCAAAAAGATTCAGTCCCTGAGCCTGGAATGCAGCCAGAGCATCCTGAGTTTGACGTGCCCACTGGTAACCTAACTGGGTCATCTTTTCAAAGCCACCAAAACCGATAATGAAACGCGACAGCAACTCCTGAGTGCTTTCAGTCGCCAGCTCCAACTCAAAGGAGTGTTCGCGGGATGTTTTCATATCATTTTTTACCGCGACAGAAAGCTCGGTAATGGCGCCGACATGCTCATGGGTTTCTCTATTGGTATAAGAAAGCTCATCAATGGCAGCAGAAATAGTGGTTAGCTGTTGGCTCATTTGCTCAAAACCAGCAACCAGACTGATAAACTGATCATTGGTTTTACCCATAAAGTTTTCAGTCTCTTCAACATTACTGCGAATACTGTCAGCGCCTTGCTCGGTTTCCACCACCAGGCTACTCATCTGGGTGATATTGGTGTGAATCTGTTGGGTTGCCTCACTGACTTTATGGGCCAGGCTACGTACTTCATCAGCTACTACAGCAAAGCCTCGGCCAGCATCACCAGCTCGGGCTGCTTCTATCGAGGCATTCAGGGCCAATAAATTGGTTTGCTCTGAGAAGTCTTCAACCAGATTAAGAATCTCACGAATATTGGTTGAGTTTTGACTCAGGGTGGCAACGGTTTTTTGGAAGCCTTTGACCAGCTGGTCGACATCCTTGATCTGTTGCAGTACACCCTGTAACTCCTGACTGGAATGATGAATTTCACCAAGATTATTAGTGGTTTGTTCACTGATATGGGTGGTGTTGGAAGCAATTTCCTCAACAGCCTGAGTGGCCTGCTGACTGGATTCCAGAATTTGCTGTGCCTGCTCTTCCTGGCGGGTGGAAGAGTCAGCTGCTTGAGCAATGATTTTTTGCAGACGTGCGGCGCTGAGTGCCACCTTGACGGAGTGATGCCTGGCTTCATTGATCATCTGTTTGAGCTGGCCAGAAAACTCATTATAACTTCTGGCCATCACTGAAATTTCATCATAGGTGTAGTCGGGCAGGGTTGCTGAAATATCGCCATTCTTGCTTTTGATGGCTTGCAGTACCTGAGTGATTTCCTTGATGGGTTTAACAATCAGTACCCGCATGAAAAAAACCGTGAAAACAGCTAGGCCGATAGCCACTAGACTACTGATGCCCAGCAGCCACCAGAAATGATCAAGAGTGGCCTGTATACTGGATGACAGACTGGCTGGGTCCAGATCAGACTCTAAACGTTGCAGGTAGATGCTAGCTAAAATGACCAGGGTGGCTTGGGGTAGGAGAAGAACTGAAACATTGCCCACTATTTTACGAGTCAGGGTATGCCAGAAGGTTTTTTCTATGCTTCGGTAAAGGCTCATGGTCGCGACTCTTTTTGTTTATATTTGATGACCAGCGAGCCCAATATGCCATTTTTAAGATAGATTAGTAATGCGACTAAAGAGTAATTAGCACTTCCTTGTGCACGAGATGCGTTGATTAGGAGTGATCGGCTCCAGTCGTTTTGACGACAGGAGCTCCGGGGAGGATCAGGTTAAGTAGGATACCAACGACGGCTGCCAAACCGACGCCTTGAAGCATGAAAGCACCGCCACCGATTTGCATGCCGCCTATACCAAACACCAAAATCAGCGAAGCGATACAGAGGTTGCGTGGTGCTGTCAGGTCCAGGTGCGCACGGGTAAGGGTATTCATACCCACGATGGCAATAGAGCCAAACAGCAGGGTCATAATACCGCCCATAACCGGAGAGGGAATGGTTTGCAGTAAAGCTCCCAGCTTACCTGCAAAGGCCAGGCAGATGGCGATGATGGCTGCCCAAACCATAATTTTGGGGTTGAAGCTACGGGTTAGCATGACTGCACCAGTCACTTCTGAATAGGTCGTATTAGGCGGACCACCGAAGGCTGCTGCCGTGGATGTCGCCAAACCATCGCCCAGAAGGGTGCGATGCAGGCCCGGCTTTTTGATGTAGTTTTTACCAGTGATTTGGCCAATGGCGACCATATCGCCCAGGTGTTCAATCGCTGGCGCCAGGGCAACCGGGAGCATAAATAAAATGGCCTGCCAATGAAATTCAGGCATCACAAATGCAGGTGCGGCAACCCAGGCAGCTTCACCGATCGGTGAAAAATCAACCAGGCCCAGGGGGAGGGCGACCAGGTAGCCAGCAACGACACCCCCGAGAATTGATAGCAGTCGAAAGAAACCTTGACCAAAAACGGCCAGTGCCAGGGTGACTAACAGAGCCGTCATAGAGGCAATCAAGGCTGAAGTGTTGGGATGCAGTTCATGCGCGCCGTCACCACTGAGCCCCAGTGCCATATTCACAGCTACGGGGGCCAGGGCCAGACCGATAACCATGATTACCGGGCCAACAACGATGGCTGGCAGGATGCGTTGCAAGGCATTGGCCCCATAGATGCGAACGATTTGACTGAGGATAATATAAGCAACCCCTGCCGCCATAAGACCTGACATAGTTGCAGGGATACCCCATTGCTGAACGCTGACATGAATGGGTGCAATAAAGGCAAAGGAACTGGCTAAAAAGACAGGAACACTGACTTTGGTAATGGAATGGAATACCAGGGTGCCCAAGCCAGCGGTGAAAAGAGCAACGCTGGGATCCAAGCCAGTTAGTAGAGGTACAAGTACCAGAGCGCCAAAAGCAACAAACAACATTTGGGCACCGGAAATGGCGGTTTTGCTATTTAGAAAACCGGGAAATTCGCTGGGGGTGGTCATTGTTTACTGGGCTCCTGGATCAGCGGGTACCGAAAATTTTGTCACCGGCATCACCCAAGCCCGGTAGAATATAGCCTTGGTGATTCAGGCATTCATCCAGAGATGCTGTGTAGATCTCAACATCTGGATGAGCTTCTTCAACCTTACGCACTCCCTCTGGAGCGGCAACCAGTACCAGCGCTTTGATGGTCGTGCAGCCATGCTTTTTCAGCATATCCAGGGTGGCAACCATGGAGCCGCCGGTGGCCAGCATCGGGTCGATAACCAGCCCGATACGCTCATCAAGGCTGCCGGCAAACTTTTCAAAGTAGGAAACAGGTTCTAGAGTCTCTTCATCCCGATAAAGACCCACAACACTGACTTTGGCACTGGGCACCAGGCGGAGCACACCATCCAGCATCCCTATGCCAGCACGCAGAATAGGGACTACCGTGACTTTTTTACCCTTCAGGCGTTGAACCTGAATTTTTTCACTGCTC
Organism: Marinospirillum celere; assembly: GCF_900112235.1. Classification (GTDB taxonomy): domain Bacteria; phylum Pseudomonadota; class Gammaproteobacteria; order Pseudomonadales; family Halomonadaceae; genus Marinospirillum; species Marinospirillum celere. The sequence goes on from NZ_FOLH01000002.1 coordinate 498,795, forward strand.
CAACTGGTGATGGTTTCTTCTTCTAGCTCTAGATCGCGGGTTGCCTCATAAGTCAGCAGGTTGCCCAATTCATTGGTGAGTTCACGAAAACTTTTGGTACTGATATGTTCAGCACGCATCAAGCCAAGCTTATGCTGAACCAAGGGGTGATTAATAACATGCAGACTCATGGCTACCTCTTTGGCGGGATGGGGCGACTAAAGTAGGGGCCTATTATCCCGATTAAAGAGGAAGAGGACAACTCGAATGCCCAAGTGTCCTTAAAGCAGCAAAAGCGCCCGAAAATCATTCACATTAGTGAGGGTAGGGCCGGTAATAATGGCTTGGTCCAGTTGCTGGAAAAAGTAATGGGCATCGTTATTATCCAGATAAGCTTCTGGATTGAGGTTGAGTTGACGGGCTTTATCCAGTGTTTCGGGGCTAATCCAGGCTCCGGCAATTTCTTCGGCACCATCAACACCATCGGTATCCACAGCCAGGGCATAGACACCTTCCTGCCCTTTGAGAGCGATGGCCAAAGCCAGCATGAACTCTGCATTGGGGCCGCCGCTACCCTTGCCTTTCAGCGTGACCGTGGTTTCTCCACCGGATAGCAGCAGGCAGGGTGTTTTAAAGGGTTGCTGATGAAGTCGACAGGATTGGATGATTCCAGCCATCACCTTGGCGACTTCCCTCGATTCGCCTTCCAGGGCATCGCCCAATAGATGAGTGCTGATCCCCTGTTGTTCAGCAACCTTGGCTGCAGCCAATAAAGACTGACGGGGAGCAGCCAAGAGGTGGGTTTGGATTTGTCCTGGCGCAAAGGCTTCGGGTTTGATGCTTTCCAGCTGGCCGTCTTCAAGAGCCCGGCGAAGACTGTCTGGAATCTTGATTTGATAGCGTTCAAGAATCTTGAGGGCATCACTACAGCGGGTGGGATCAGGCACACCAGGGCCTGAAGCGATATCCAGCGGGTTGTCACCAGGAACATCTGAAATCAGCAGATTGATCACCTGGGCTGGTTGGCAGGCAGCGGCCAGGCGCCCACCCTTGATTGCAGACAGGTGACGACGCACACAGTTAATTTCGGAAATGCTGGCACCGGAATGCAATAGAGCCTGGTTGAGGGCTTGTTTTTCAGCAAAGCTCAACGGATCTGCTGCAAGGCTCAGCAGGGAGGAGCCACCCCCTGAAATCAGCAGCAATACCCGATCATCAGCGGTTAGTGTTTTGGTCATTGCAAGCAGTCGCTGAGCAGCTAATTGGCTATTTTCATCTGGAATGGGATGAGCTGCTTCGATGACCTCTATGTGTTCACAGGGGACTGCGTAGCCATAACGGGTGACCACCAGGCCTGTTAAGGGGTCGGGCCAGATTTTTTCCAGTGCCTGGGCCATGGCGGCAGAGGCCTTGCCAGCACCGAGAACCAGGGTTTTGCCTTTTACCGGCTCCAGTTTTAACCGGGCCAGCTGTTCTTCGGGCTGGGCCGCTTTTAACGCGGCTTCTAGCAGTTGGTTTAGCAACTCCTCAGTTTTCAATATCGATCCCCTTGGCAAGATGACTCATCAGACCAGAGCAATACTCGCTGAGGATGGCCGCCCTTTGACCTGAGCTGCGGTTAACCAACTGATCGGCCTGGGCTGAGCAGCATCCTGAGCAAATAGCTGAGCACTCAACGGCAGAGCATAGCAGGTTTCGCCTCTTTGCGGCTGCCAGTCATTGTATTCGGCATGAGTAATTCCAGCCTCCCAAATCTCATCACTGTGCCAGCCCTCTGGCTCCAGCTCCAGACGTACCTCGGCACCGATTAGATTCACAGCCTTGATCGTCAAGGGGAGGTGTGCCCGATGATCCGGCTGGCGCGCCAGGGTGATTTCATGTGGGCGGAGATACAACTGGCCGGATTCTGGCGTCGTACCTTCAGGAAAACGAATCCAAGCTGCTTCCTGCTTTAGTTGCTGGCCCCAAGGTGTGCCTTGAAAGACATTAACCTGGCCGAGAAAGTCATAAACAAAACGGTTAGCAGGCTGGTGATAAAGATCTTCAGGTGTGGCCTGCTGCTCAATTTGCCCCTGGCTCATCACTACCACCCGATCGGAAACCTCCAGGGCCTCTTCTTGGTCATGGGTGACAAAGACACTGGTAAAGCCCAGATCATCATGCAAATCCCGCAACCAGCGGCGCAATTCTTTACGCACCCGAGCATCCAGAGCACCGAAGGGTTCATCCAGTAAGAGCACACGGGGTTGCATTGCCAGTGCACGGGCCAGAGCAACCCGCTGTTTCTGGCCGCCTGACAACTGTGCCGGATAACGACCCGCTAAGTGACTTAGCTCAATGCGATCAAGTAACTCAGCTACGCGTTTCTTGATTTCGGCCTTGGCAGGTCGTTCCTTGCGTGGCAACACCTCCAGACCAAAAGCAATATTATCGGCCACACTCATATGCCTAAACAGGGCGTAGTTCTGAAACACAAACCCCACGCGTCGATTACGCACGTGCAGACGGGTCATATCCCGTTCACCAAAGAGTATTTGGCCTTGGTCGGCAGTTTCCAGGCCGGCAATAATCCGCAATAAAGTGGTTTTGCCGGAACCCGAAGGGCCCAGCAAACCCACCATTTCACCTTCGTGAATGGTTAGATCCAAAGGCTTGATGGCTTGGAAATCACCGAAGGTTTTGCTGACATTTTTAATTTGAATACTCATAGTTTATGACCTTTTCTCAAAGTGGCTTTAGGCAAGGAATTTCTTGTCAGGACGCGTGAATACATCCCTGTAAGCTCTGGCCACAACATCCTGTTGTGGACAGCCTGACAAGCAACACCTTGCCTGCCACTGCCAAGTGCCAAGTAGTTGGTGTACTTAATGGGCCGCACGATGCTGCCGCCATTCCAGTAAGCTTTTGATAACCAGGGTGACCAGAGCCAGGCTGGCCAGCAGCGAGGCGCTGGTGAAGGCACCGACCAGGTTGTAATCCTGGTAAAGCAGTTCCACATGCAGGGGCAGGGTGTTGGTTTCACCACGAATGTTGCCCGAGACTACAGCCACAGCACCAAATTCACCGACGGCCCGGGCATTGGTTAAAATGACACCGTATAACAGCGCCCACTGAATATTGGGCAGGGTGACCCGGCGAAACATCTGCCAACCATTGGCACCCAGGCTGACGGCGGCTTCTTCTTCAGAAGAGCCCTGTTGTTGCATTAAAGGAATCAACTCGCGGGCGACAAAAGGACAGGTGATAAAAACCGTGACCATAACAATGCCTGGCCAGGCAAACATCAGTTGTAAATCATGATCCATTAACCAACTGCCCAGCCAGCCGTTGCTGCCGTAAAGTAGCAGGTATAAAAGACCAGCAACGACGGGTGAAACGGCAAAAGGAATGTCGATCAGAGTGATCAGCAGTTTACGACCGATAAACTCAAAACGCGTCACCAGCCAAGCCAGAAAAACCCCGAAAATCAGGTTTAAAGGAACGGTAATGGCCGCAACCAGGAGCGTCAGGCCGATAGCGTGCAGGGTGTAGCGATCACTCAGGTTGTCCCAAAAAACACCAGCCCCTGCACTGAAGGCTTGGGCAAAAATAGCCACCAAAGGCATGACCAACAGCAGCCCTATGGCGGTTAGGGCGCTGAGGATCAGCAGGCGGCGCAGCCAGGGTTGATCACCGATTCTTTGTTGATGTTTCATGCGATCCCCTTCAGCCTTTTCAGATAACGGGCTTGCCAGATGTTGACCAGGAATAGCAGGGTCAGTGAAGCTAGAAGAATGACCGAAGCGATGGCACTGGCTGCGGCATAATCAAATTCTTGTAAACGGATAAAGATCATCAGGCTGGTGACTTCGCTGATGTAGGGCATGTTGCCTGCGATAAAAATGATGGCACCGAATTCACCGAGGCTACGAATAAAGGACAGGGCAATGCCAATGACCAGTGCAGGCCAAATGGATGGAAAGATGACTTTACGAAAGACGGTCCAGTCACTGGCACCCAGACTGAGAGCAGCTTCTTCATCACCGGCATTTAAGTCTTCCATCACCGGTTGTACGTTGCGAACAACAAAGGGCAAGCTGGTGAAGAGCATGGCAACCAGAATGCCGATGGGGTTATAGGCGACTTGAATACCGACTTTGGCCAGTAAATCACCATACCAACCACCCGAAGCAAACAGGGTGGCCAGGGTGATCCCGGCAACCGCTGTAGGCAGGGCAAAAGGCAGGTCAACCAGAGCATCAACCAGACGCTTGCCGGGGAAGGTATAGCGCACTAGAACCCAGGCCAGCAGCAAGCCGATCACACCATTGGCCAGAGAAGCACCCAGTGCCATCAGCAAAGTGACCCGGTAGGAAGCAACCACCCTGGGATCAGTAATCACTGACCAATACTCAGCCCAGCTCATGCCTGCGGTTTGCACCAAAAGACCTGTTAAAGGCAAAAGCAGGATCAAGCTGATAAACAGCAGAGATATACCCAGGCTAAGGGCAAAGCCCGGCAGAACTTGTCTGCCGGTTACTTTGAAAGGGTTGCGTAGCAAGCTGGCGGTGGACATGAAGGCTTCCTGTTAGCGACGCTGGTACTGGTCAAGCTGGCCGCCATTGGCAAAGTGCTCTTGCATGGCGTTTTCCCAGCTACCGGCAATGTCAGTAATGCCCAACAAGGTCAGCTCAGGGAAGCGGTCAGCAAATTCTGCGCTGATTTCTTCGTCATATACGCGGTAGTTAAAGCCAGCCAATAAGCGCTGGGCCTCTTTGCTATAGAGGTGTTCCAGGTAAGCCTGAGCCAGTTCCAGGTTGCCGTTGCGCTCGGCATGGCGATCGACAACAGCAACAGGGAATTCGGCCAGGAAGCTGATTTCTGGAACGACGATTTCAAACTGACGATCCGGGAAGGCTTCAATAATACCTTGAATCTCTGATTCAAAGGTCAGCAGGGCATCGCCAATATTTCGTTCGACAAAAGAGTTGGTCGCACCCCGTCCGCCAGTGTCAAAAACTGAGACGCGGCTGAGCCAGCCTTTCATAAAGCTATCAATGGCGTCCTGATCTTCACCCCAGGTTTGTTGGGCAAAGCCCAGAGCAGCCAAATAGGAATAGCGGCCATTGCCCGAGGTTTTGGGGTTAGGCATAACCAGGGAGACATCTTCACGGGTCAGATCATCCCAGTTACTGATTCCCTTGGGGTTATCCTTGCGGACCAGAAAAGCCATGGTTGAATAGTAGGGAGAGCTGGCATTGGGTAATCTTTGCTGCCAGTCTTCAGGCAGGAGACGGCCGCGCTCGTGGAGAATATTAACGTCTGTGACCTGGTTAAAGGTAACGACATCAGCCCGCAGGCCTTGAATAATGGCTTGAGCCTGGCGTGAAGAACCACCGTGAGATTGGCGGATTTCAACATTATCGCCGGTGGTTTGCTGCCAGTGCTCTTGGAAAAGCTCGTTATAGCTGGCAAAAAGTTCACGCGCGATATCGTAAGAGGAATTCAGCAGGCTGGCACCGACAGCGGGTGTTGCACCCAGGGTCAAACTGAGGCCGGCAATCGCCAGACCGCTTTTGAGTTTGTTAAGCTTGAATAGCATTAGAAATATCCTTGATATGCAATAATTGACTTGCTGACTAGCCTAAACCTGATTTTGTGTTATAACAAGATCATCTTTTAGAATCTTTTGTTAGATCAAGCGAACTAAAAAGCAGGTGAGCCGTGAAGTTTTCTGTTTTGGAAAGAGCTTTTTATGCACGCCCTACGCTCGAGGTGGCAGAAGACCTGTTGGGCTGTCTATTGGTTCGTGAGCTGCCGGATGGACAGCAGCTAGCGGCACGAATTGTCGATTTGGAAGCCTATATCGGTGAAGAGGATTCGGCCTGTCATGCCTCTAAGGGACGAACACCCCGAACTCAAGTGATGTATGGTCCGCCAGGTCATGCCTATGTTTACTTGATTTATGGCCTGCATCATCTCTTGAACCTGGTGACTGAAGAAGCTGGCCGACCTTGCGGGGTAATGCTAAGAGCTGTGCAGCCCTTACATAATGAAGAGGCTATGCGGGCCTTACGGCAGGTGAAGGGACGTAATCTGTGTAATGGTCCGGGTAAATTGACGGCTGCTTTGGCTGTCAACAAAGACTACAACCAGTGGGATATGACACTTGGTGAGCAGCTCTGGGTGGCACCAAGGTCAGAGCCTCTGCAAGAAACCATTCAGCGCGGACCCAGAATAGGCATTGATTATGCTGAGCCAGAAGATAGAGAAGCGCCCTGGCGTTTTTGGTTAGCCGAGAATCCATGGAGATCTCTAAGGTAAACAAGGGTTAACATTGGGAAGTGGAAAGCCTACAGGATAAGCGGTATATTCTTTATCACTATTTAATGCTACTAAGATAAGAACCCTAATCCTTAAATCGGAACCCGACATGATTGCTCTTATTGTTTCCAGCGTCATCGTTATCGTAGCTTTTGTGACTCTTTTTTTGGTTCATCACCACAAGGTTAAAGAAGAACAGCGCATACAGCTGGAGAGGCAGGTAAAAGAGCTGGATAGTCAGGCGAAGCGCTATGAGCCCCTGGTGACCAAGATCCGCCCTCATTTGTTGCCGCATGGCTTGCGGGTTGGGTTGGCAGAGCGTTGGATACAGATACTTCACACTCGACAGGATTTGGGTGATAAAAACCCTGACTTTCTTCAGCACCTGGATGAAGTTGAAAACCTGGTTCGGGATATCAAGGCCCAGTCCAACCCACCAGTTCAGCCAATCGAAGATAAGAAAAAGGGGCAGGAAGTTCTTAACCAGCTGAAAAGTGTACAATTCCTGATCATGAAGGATTATCGTGACGGTAAGTTGAGTGAAAGCAAGGGACAGCAATTTATGACCGATCTGCGCAACGCGGCCACCCAGGTGGTGATTGAAATGAACCAGGCGCATGCTCAAGAGCAGCTGAAGAGCAAAAAATATCGGGCGGCAATGATTGCTTACAACAACATCATCAAAGAGCTCAAAAAGTACAAGGGCACAGATCAAACCCGGTTTCGGGACGTGCTCAAGGACACCAAGTCTGCCATGGAAAAAATCAAACCTCTGGCCCAGCAGGAACTCTCTTCAGGCCCCAACCAACTAGCCGCCGGTATGGAAGAGCTGGAGCAGGAAGAAGCCTTCCAATCTGACCTGCAGCGTGCAGTGATGGCCAGTAAAGCCAAGGCTAAAAGTCAGCACTGATTATGCCGCGTTTTTATATGCCGCCGGAATGGGCTCCGCACCAGCAAACCTGGATGCTTTGGCCGCAACGCTCAGACAATTGGCGTTTGGGCGGTAAGCCTGCGCAAGCTGCTTTTACCCGAGTTGCACAAGCCATCGCGCATTTTGAGCCGGTAACCCTGGGCGTCAATGCAGACCAGTATGAAAACGCCTGTAACCGCTTGCAACATCCCAATATCCGCGTGGTCGAGCTTTCCAGTGATGATGCCTGGGTGAGGGATACAGGGCCCACCTTTGTGATCAATGCAGAGGGTGAGCTGGTTGGCATGGATTGGGAGTTTAATGCCTGGGGTGGCCTGCAGGGTGGGCTTTATTTTCCCTGGCAAAGGGATGATCAGGTTGCCAGCAAAATTCTGCAGATGGAAAGAGTCAAACGTGTGCGTACTCCGGGTTTTATCCTTGAAGGCGGTGCCTTTCATGTTGATGGTGAAGGAACCTTACTGACCACTGAAGAATGTCTGTTGAACCCCAATCGTAACCCCCATTTAACTCGGGATGAGATAGATGCTGAATTACAGCGTTATCTGGGTGTTGAGACGATTATCTGGTTGCCGGAAGGCCTCTATAATGATGAAACCGATGGCCATGTTGATAACTTCTGCTGCTTTGTGCGTCCCGGTGAAGTTCTGCTGGCCTGGACGGATGATGATCAAGACCCCAACTTTAACCGTTGCCAGGCAGCCTTAAGGGTTCTGCAAAAGAGTCAGGATGCCCAGGGCCGTCAGCTGAAAATCCATAAGCTGCCCTTGCCTTCGCCTCTCTATGCAACAGCTGAAGAGTGTGAGGGTGTGGATGCTGTTGAAGGGACTCAGCCACGTGATCCCGGTATACGCCTGGCGGGTAGCTACGTGAATTTTTTAATCGTCAATGGTGGGGTGCTTGCCCCCAGCTTTGATGTTCCCGAAGATGCCCAGGCAGAAACCATCTTAAAGCAGCTCTTTCCTGAGCGTGAAGTAGTCATGCTCCCAGGGCGAGAAATCCTCTTGGGTGGCGGCAATATCCATTGCATCACCCAGCAACAACCCCAGGTTTAATTCCCTTCCAGAGAAGCACTGATTAACGGCTGTTGAACTCTGCGTGCTGGTTCTTTTTTGTTCAAAAGTTGAATGTGCGTTCAATTTCCTTTAGGCTTTTTATTAATTGAACAATCAATCAATAAAAAACCTATGCCAAAAGTTGGAATCAAAGATGCCCGTAAGCAGCAGCTGATCCAGGCCACTCTGGAGTCGATTGCTGAGCTGGGTTTACAAAACACCACCATCGTCACCATTAGCCGCCGGGCGGGAATGTCTTCGGGCATTATCAGTCACTATTTTGGCGGCAAGCAGGGCTTGATAGAGGCAGCGCTTCGCTATCTGCTGGAGCAGTTGGGTAAAGAGCTGCTGGAACGAATTGCAAAAACTGATGGCTCACCAGAAGAGCGCCTGACCTGCATCATTGAAGCCAACTTCACGGATTTTCAGCGCTCAGACCTGGCTGCGCGAACCTGGCTGAGTTTTTGGGCCAGATCTATGCATGAGCCTGGCCTTAAGCGTTTGCAACAAATTAACAATGCACGTCTTTACAGCAATTTGCGTTTTTCCTTTGCCCAGCGCCTGCCAGCAAAAGCAGCGACCCAGGCAGCGCGCCAGACGGCAGCCATGATTGATGGCTTTTGGCTTCGTAGTGCCTTAAGCCTGGACCCTCAGGAAGGTTTTGAAGCGGGTGAACAGCTTTGTAAGCACTTTGCTCTCAACGCCCTCAAGACTTTCAAATAATTTTTTAAGTGGAGCCCCTATGTCCTTACCTCGTTACCAAAACTATGTAAACGGTCGTTTGTTTGCCAATGCGACAGGTGAAGCCTTTCCGGTCATCAACCCAGGAACAGGTGAAGTCATTTATGAAATGGAAGTGGCCGATACAAAGGTTCAGGAAGCGGCCATAGAATCGGCAAAAGCAGGTTTTGCACACTGGTCAGCAATGACTGGAATCGAACGCAGCCGAATTCTTTTGCGTGCAGTGGCTCTACTGCGTGAACGTAATGATCAGTTGGCTGCTGTAGAAGTCAGAGACACTGGCAAGCCCTTGCAGGAAGCGGAAGTGGTTGATGTGGTTACCGGTGCAGATGCCATCGAATTCTTTGCCGGTTTGGCACCTTCCATTGAAGGCAATCAGCAAGATCTGGGTGGGGATTTTTATTATACCCGTCGAGAGCCTCTGGGCATTTGTGCGGGTATCGGAGCCTGGAATTACCCCTTACAGATTGCCTGCTGGAAGGCGGCACCTGCTTTGGCTGCCGGTAATGCGATGATCTTCAAACCCTCAGAAGAAACCCCCTTAGGCGCTTTGAAGCTGGCCGAAATCTTCACAGAAGCTGGGGTGCCTGCGGGTGTGTTCAATGTTGTTCAGGGTGATGGTCAAGTGGGCGCCTGGTTAACTCAGAACCCTGAAATTGCCAAGGTTTCTTTTACTGGGGAAGTGGGCACCGGCAAAAAGGTCATGGCAGCTGCGGCCTCTTCATTAAAAGACGTCACTATGGAGCTGGGTGGCAAGTCGCCTTTGATTATTTTTGATGATGCTGATCTTGATAATGCGGTCTCGGCAGCGCTCTTGGGTAACTTCTATACCCAGGGTGAAATCTGTACCAATGGAACCCGTGTTTTTGTTCAGGAAGCTCTCTACCCTGCGTTTGTTGAGCGCTTGTTGGAGCGAACCCAGAAAAATATTCGTATGGGTGACCCCATGCATCCGGAAACCAACTTTGGAGCCTTGATCTCCGAAAAACACAGGGAATTGGTGCTGGATTACATCAATAAAGGTGTGGAAGAGGGCGCCAAGCTGCTTATCGGTGGTAAAGCGGCAGCTCCTAAGGGCGTGGAGCAGGGTTATTTTGTTGAGCCAACGATTTTTACCGCTTGCCAGGATGAAATGACCATTTGTCGTGAAGAGATTTTTGGTCCCGTTATGTCGGTACTGACTTTCAAGGATGAAGAAGAAGTGATTAGCCGCGCCAATAATGTGGATGTAGGCCTGGCCGCCGGAGTCTTTACTCAGAATATTCAGCGTGCTCATCGGGTTATTCATCAGCTTCAGGCTGGTATCTGCTGGATTAACAGCTACGGTGCTTCTCCTGCTGAAATGCCTGTGGGTGGTTACAAGCTTTCTGGTATAGGCCGTGAAAATGGTCGCATTACCCTGGATCACTACACTCAGGTTAAAGCCGTCTATGTTGGCATGTCTGACTTGGAGAGCCCTTTCTGATGAGCAGGCAAGCTTTTGATTACATTATCGTTGGGGCAGGTTCAGCCGGTTGTGTGCTGGCCAACCGCTTGACCGAAGACGGCAAGGCTTCGGTCTTATTGCTGGAAACCGGGGGCAGTGATCGGAGTATTTTCATTCAGATGCCGACGGCTCTGTCGATTCCCATGAATACTCAAAAATATGCCTGGCAGTTTGAAACCGAGCCGGAACCCGGCTTGGATAATCGCCGTATGCACTGTCCAAGAGGCAAGGTCTTGGGAGGTTCTTCTTCCATCAATGGCATGGTTTATGTCCGCGGGCATGCCCGGGATTTTGATGAGTGGGAAGCAGAAGGGGCCGAGGGTTGGAATTATGCCCAGTGTCTTCCTTATTTCAAAAAAGCTGAAACCTGGGCGTTTGGTGGTAATGATTACCGGGGAGACCAGGGCCCCTTGGGCGTGAATAACGGCAATCAAATGCAAAACCCCCTGTATCGAGCCTTTATCGATGCTGGCGTGGAGGCCGGTTATTTTGCCACTGAAGACTATAACGCGGCCCAGCAAGAAGGCTTTGGTGCCATGCATATGACCGTGAAAAATGGTCGTCGCTGGTCTACTGCCAATGCTTATCTGCGCCCTGCGATGAGTAGAAGCAACTTGACTCTGGTGACCCAGGCTCTGGTTCACCGGGTGCTCCTGGAAGGCAAAACAGCCACAGGTGTGGAATATGAACGGGGCGGTCAGGTGCACCAGGTCACGGCAAACAAGGAGGTGCTCTTGTGTGCAGGTTCTATCGGTTCTCCCCATTTGCTGCAATTGTCCGGAATCGGCAAGCCTGAAGTGCTTAAAAAGGCGGGTATCCCCGTTTTGCATGCTCTGCCTGGTGTGGGTGAAAACCTGCAGGATCACTTGGAGTTTTATTTTCAATTTCGCTGCAAACAGCCAGTTTCTTTAAATCGACAGCTGGGACTTTGGAGCCGCTTTAAAATTGGCGCGCGCTGGATTTTGACCAAAAAAGGCTTGGGAGCAACTAACCATTTTGAATCCTGCGGATTCATTCGCTCCAAAGCCGGTGTTGAATGGCCGGATTTGCAGTATCACTTTTTACCGGCTGCAATGCGTTATGACGGCAAAGAGGCTTTTGCTGGTGATGGCTTTCAGCTACATATTGGTCATAACAAGCCGAAAAGCCGGGGCCGTGTTCATGTTCAATCTGCCGACCCACGTCAGCCACCCAGTATTCTGTTTAATTATTTGCAGGCTGAAGAAGACCGCGAAGGTTTTCGGGACTGTGTACGTCTGACTCGGGAAATTATTGCCCAGCCTGCAATGGATGCCTATCGGGGTGCTGAAATCCAACCGGGTGAGGCAGTCCAAACAGATGCAGAGATAGATGCTTTTGTTCGCCAGGCCGTGGAAAGTGCCTACCATCCTTCCTGCTCCTGCAAAATGGGGGTCGATGCTGAGGCCGTGGTTGACCCCCAGACTCGTGTCCAGGGTTTGCAAGGCCTGCGTGTTGTCGATTCTTCAATCTTCCCCACCATCCCCAATGGCAATCTTAATGCGCCCACCATCATGGTGGCAGAAAGGGCGGCGGATTTAATTCGCGGTTTGGAACCCCTGGAAGCTTCCCAGGCACCTGTTTCCATGGATGCTTCATGGCAGGAACGCCAAAGACCCGGAAAACCTCAGCGTTCTTTATAAGTGACCTGAAGGTTTTTCCCCTTCAACTGCAATAGAGGAGAAATCCCCATGCTATTTCGTCATATGATTGATTGTTTCTACAGGAGGCGAGCATGACACTCTGGTTATCCGCTGGTCTGCTGTTTACCTTTGCTGCCATTTTATTTGTTTTGATTAAATGGTGGAATTTGGAATGTATCGGGGTCACTCCCGTTCGTACCCTGACTTTTATTGCGATCCTGTTTACTTCTGGCCTGGATGTTGGCCTGATCATGTTTCCTCTGACCGAGTTTGCCGGTTATGCGGACCTTTCTGAAAGTCCTGAATATGCCTTTGCCAACCCACTGGCAATTGAATTTGGTTTCTGGGCGTTCTTAATCTGGGGTTTTTACTTCCTGACCTGCTTTTATTTCTGCGTTGTAGAGCCACGCGTCAAGTTCTTTGAAATCCCAGTGGTTAAGATCGTCAATAATGTAGTGATTATTGGTACCTGTGCCTTTACGGCCTTCCTGTTGCTGATTAACTTACCCTGGTATCTGCCTGAATTGGGTGATGGGGAAAGTGTTCGCCCTGTGTTTTATCTAATTGTGGTTCTGGCTATTGCTGCAGCGGTTTATTCCAGTAGTAAACTGCGTTTTGTACGTATTCTGAGTCTGAGTTCTTCGCTGCTGTTTATTGCCCTGATAGCGGTGATGGGTGTGTTTGCCTTTAGCGGTGATACCGGCTCCCCCGGTGACTTTGTGGCGACAGCAGCCAAGATAAGTGATTATTTTGGCAACCTGCACCATTTTATGTTGCCAATCAATGATTACCATGAGTTTTATCTGTTTTGGTGGTTTTCATGGAGCATCATGATCGGCCAGTTTACCGCGCGTTTTGTGGGTGGTTTGAAAACCTGGCAACTGTTCTTGGCCATGTTGGTCTTTCCCTCAACTGCAATCGGAACCTGGTTCAGTGTGCTCTACTACTATCACGCCGAAGGCTTGAATATCAGTAGTATGATTAACCTGGCGATGATTTCAGTAGGCATCCTGATGGTTATCAACTCTCTGGACTCTCTGATTCGTCTTTACACTGAGAATCTGCAGCTAACAGCCAGGCATATCGGTAAAAGCCGCTATGTGATTGGTAATTTTGTGGCTATGTGTAGCTTGACCCTGCTGTTCCAGCTGGACTTCCTGCGTATTCAATGGGTGGGAGCCCTGGTAATTGCTCTTTATTTCTGCTGCTTTGTTTATATTCTTGCCAAGCGGCGTGCAGAAGTGGCTGCTATTCAGGGGTCACCCAAAGAAAATACCTTGGATTACAGCAAAATCGAACTGGCCAGTTAATTCTGATTCGCTTCTGGGGCTCTCTTCTGAGCCCCTTTTTTTGGCTATACCGTCGATATAGTCAAAATCTACTAACCCGATATTAACTAGTGTTTTTTTCTGATCTTTTGGCTAAAAGTAGTGATTTGGCATAAGAGTTGCTTAGATAACTACCAAGCCAGTGGCTGCATGCGTTACATAAATCAAACAATTGTTTAATCGTTTGGAGTCAGGTTTTGCCTTTAGACTCTTTGCAGCCAAGCCGTGGCTAAAAAATATAACTCAAATTATGAGGACGAATAATGAGAAAAATGGTTCGTGCCGTCACTCTTGGAACTGCACTCACACTCATGTCTGCCGGGCTTTCTGCCCAAACCCTGCGCTGGGCCAGTGCAGGTGACTCCTTGACGTTGGACCCCCATTCACAAAACCATGGTCAAACCCATGCGGTCTCTCATCAGATCTATAACCCTTTGGTTTATTTGGATATGGATTCTGAAATGCAGCCAGGTTTAGCTGTTTCCTGGGATGTTACTGATGACCCTAATGTCTGGGAATTTAAGTTACGTGAAGGGGTTACATTTCATGATGGATCCCCCTTTACGGCTGAGGATGTCGTTTTTTCCTTTCAACGTGCCCAGCATGCCAATTCCGATATGCGCCCTTTAATCAGTTCGGTGACCCGTGTGGAGGCAGTGGATGATCACACTGTTCACATTCACACTGACGGCCCTACGCCCTTGCTACCAAATAATCTCAACGACCTGTTTATTATGAGTAAATCCTGGTCTGAAGAGCATAATGTCATGACTCCACAGGATTACTCGGCGGGTGAAGAAAACCATGCTGTGCGTAATGCCAATGGTACGGGTCCGTTTCAATTGGTGAGCCGTGACCCTGATGTGCGCACTGAATTGGTTCGTAATGATGACTATTGGGGCAAGGATGAATTTCCTCTTGCCATCAGCCGCGTGATTTACACGCCTATTCAGTCATCTCCTACCCGAGCAGCAGCCTTGTTATCTGGAGAAATTGATTTTCTGCAGGATGTACCTGTGCAGGATATCAACCGCTTAAGCCGAGCCAATAATGTCAAAATGCTGACAGGCCCGGAAAACCGCACCATTTTCTTTGGTATGGATCAGGGCAGAGACGAGTTGCGGACATCCAATATTCAGGGTGAAAACCCCTTTGCGGATCGTCGTGTTCGTGAAGCCATGAATATTGCTATTAACCGTGAAGCCATCCAGCAGGTGGTGATGCGTGGACAATCAGTGCCTGCAGGGATGATTGCCCCCTCTTTTGTTAATGGCTACACCGAAGCTCTGGATAGCGTTCCTGAAACAGACGTCAACCGGGCCAGAGAGCTGCTCGCATCGGCAGGCTATCCTGATGGCTTTAGAGTGACTTTGACCTGTACTAATGATCGCTATACCAATGATGAAGCCATCTGCCAGGCAGTGACTGGAATGCTGGGACAAATAGGTATTGATGTTCGCCTGGATGCCCGTGCCAATAGTATTCACTTTGCTGAGCTGCAGCAGGCTGAGCTGGATTTCTATATTCTGGGCTGGTCTGTTCCTCCTCTGGACTCGCATTATGTCTTTGATTTCTTGTTGGAAACCAAAACACCCGATACTGGCGCCTGGAACTTCACCGGCTGGTCCAACGAAGAGTTTGATGCGCTATCCCGTGCTCTTCCTACTGAAACCGACCTGGATGAGCGTGATCGCAAGATTGCCCGGGCCTGGGAAATTGTGCAGGAAGAGATCGTTTACCTGCCTGTACACCACCAGGTGTTGAACTGGGCGGTTCGTGAAGATATCGATTTCACAGTTCAATCACAAAACAAACCCATGTTGAAATATCTGAATTTCAACTAATTAATAGTTATTAAATAATCTATCTGGCTCAGTCACGGCAGTGGCTGGGCCAGATGTTTATCAGATTAAGGTAAGCCTTGATGATTGCAATGTTAGTACGCCGGATTATTCAGGCAGTACTGGTGATGCTGGTGGTGGCTTTTATCTCCTTCAGTTTGTTCCAGTTTGTCGGTGATCCCATCAACAATATGGTTGGGCAGGAAGCAACTCAACAGGATAGAGCCGAATTGCGTGAACGCCTGGGCTTAAATGATCCCATTCCAGTGCAGTTTATGCGCTTTGTGGGTAATGCGGTCCAAGGTGAATTTGGTATTTCCTACCGGATGGCTCGCCCTGTTTCAGAAGTTATCGCAGAACGTCTGCCAGCCACTTTGGAGTTGGCGCTGGTCTCGGGGGTTTTAGCCATTACCTTGGGTATCGTTCTTGGGGTTTATACTGCCTTGAGGCGAGATGGCTGGTTCAGTCATTTTATTATGTCCTCCTCCTTGATTGGTGTGTCCCTGCCAACCTTTCTGATCGGTATTTTGCTGATCTATATCTTTTCTGTAGAGCTTCAGTGGCTGCCTTCTTTTGGTCGTGGTGACACAGTGCCTATCACGGATAATTGGAGCACAGGTTTGCTAACAGTTTCGGGTTGGCAATCATTAATACTGCCAGCCATCACTCTGGGGCTGTTTCAATTGACCCTGCTGATGCGCCTCGTTAGGGCAGAAATGCTGGAGGTACTGCGAACCGATTACATCAAGTTCGCACGTGCTCGCGGCATACGTCAGCGCTCAATCAATTTCCACCATGCCTTGAAGAACACGCTTTTGCCGGTGATTACCATAGCAGGTTTGCAGTTAGGCTCAATTATTGCTTTTGCCATTATCACCGAGACGGTTTTTCAATGGCCCGGAGTTGGCTTGTTGTTTATTAATGCCATCCGTTTTGTGGATATTCCCTTTATGTCGGCTTACCTGCTTTTGATTGCCCTGGTTTTTGTGGTGATCAATTTGGTTGTTGATCTGCTTTATTTTGTAGTGGATCCACGCCTAAGAGTCACCAAATCTTCTTCAAGCCGCTAAATTTCACCAAGAGAGTCCACGATGACCAAGACAACAACTTCGTCACAGGATCCTTATCAGGTTGAACCCTGGTGGCAGCGTATCCTTAATAGTGACCTGTTTTATGATTTTTCCAGGCGTCCAGTGGTTGTACTTTCGGCAGTCATGACCCTGCTGATTATTTCGGCTTCCATGCTGGCACCCTGGATAGCACCGCATACGCCCTTTGATCCTGCATCCTTGAACCTAATGGATGGTTTTACGCCACCCATGGAGCCCAACGCCTTTACCGGTAATGTTTATTGGTTGGGAACGGATAGCCAGGGGCGAGATATTTTCTCGGCTATTCTTTACGGAGCGAGAGTTTCCTTATTAGTTGGTTTTGCAGCAGTAGGGTTTGCAGCAATTTTGGGAATTACTCTGGGACTGATTGCTGGCTATAAAGGAGGCTGGATAGATACGGTGATTATGCGTATTGCTGATGTCCAGCTCAGTTTCCCTGCCATTCTCATAGCCTTGTTGATTTTTGGGATTACCAAAAGCTTGATTCCTCGAGAGCTTCAGGAGCAGGCAGCGGTTTATGTTTTGATTCTGTCGATAGGTTTAAGTGACTGGGTTCAATACGCCCGGACAGTACGCAGCTCTACCCTCGCAGAAAAAAACAAGGAGTATGTACAGGCCGCTCGTTTATTCGGTGTTACCTGGCCTCGAATTCTGCTGCGCCATATTTTGCCCAATGTCATGGGGCCGGTGCTGGTTATCGGTACTATAGGCTTGGCTTTAGCCATCATCCTTGAATCGACCCTGTCTTTTTTGGGTGTGGGTGTTCCTGCAACCCAACCTAGTTTGGGCACCCTGATTCGGGTAGGTAATGAATACCTCTTCTCTGGCGAGTGGTGGATTACCATCTTTCCTGGACTCACTCTTTTGGTACTGGCTTTGTCAGTGAACCTTTTGGGTGACTGGTTACGTGATGCATTAAACCCAAGGCTGCGTTGATATGAGTGATGTTCTATTATCGGTTCGTGATCTTGTGGTGGAATTTCCAAAGCGCAAGACCCTGCTAACGGCTCTTGATGGTGTGTCCTTTGATATCCATCGAGGTGAAATTTTAGGTGTGGTTGGCGAATCAGGGGCGGGCAAATCCCTGACGGGTGCAGCCATTATTGGTTTGCTGGAGCAGCCTGGACGCATTGCCTCCGGTGAAATTTGGCTGGAAGATCAGCGTATTGATCAACTGCCTTATGAAAAGATGCGCCAATTGCGCGGCAAGCGCATAGCAATGATCTTTCAAGACCCCCTCACTTCTTTAAACCCAATTTTTACCATTGCCGAGCAACTGGTGGAAACAATCCGCACTCATTTGCCTCTCAATGCCAAGCAAGCAAGGGAAAGAGCCATACAGCTCCTGGATGAGGTGGGTATTCCAGCGGCTGCCAAGCGTGTCGATGACTACCCGCATCAATTCTCGGGCGGGATGCGTCAGCGAGTGGTGATTGCCTTGGCTCTGGCAGGTGAGCCTGAGTTGATCATTGCTGATGAACCAACAACTGCCCTGGATGTTTCGGTACAAGCCCAGATTATCGATGTTTTGAAAAGGATGTGCGCCGACCATGGCGCTGCAGTGATGCTGGTCACTCATGATATGGGGGTGATAGCCGAAGCCTGTGACCGGGTGGCCGTTATGTATGCGGGTCGGGTTGCCGAAATAGGCCAGGTGCGTCAAATTGTTAAACAGCCTCAGCACCCTTACACCCAGGGATTAATGGGTTCAATTCCGTCACTTGCTCACCAGCGTCATCGTCTGATTCAAATACCCGGCAGCATGCCACGTTTGGATGCTATTCCAACGGGCTGTGCATTCAATCCGCGCTGCACTTCAGTGGGTGAACGCTGCTATAAGGAACGTCCTGATTTACTGGTAACGAATCAGGGTGAAGTGGCTTGCTGGCTCTTTGATCAAGGGGGTGTGGCATGAATCAAGCTAAACGGCCCCTGTTGGAAGTCAAAGATCTGACCTGTCACTTTGATGTTTCCAAGCCTTTGCTGAATCGTATTTTGGAAAGAGAGCCCAAAAGCTTTTTAACAGCAGTGGATGAAGTTTCTTTTGAAGTCAATAAAGGGGAAACCTTTGCCCTGGTGGGTGAATCAGGTTCGGGGAAATCCACCATTGCAAAGCTGATTGTGGATTTGGTGCATCCCTCTTCGGGTAAAATCGAGTTTGATGGCCAGTCCTTGGCAACCAGTCGGGGACAAGCCTTCAAGAATTTACGGCGAAGGATGCAAATGATCTTTCAGGATCCTTTTGCCAGTCTGAATCCCCGATGGCCGGTTGGCGAGCTGGTTGCTGAGCCCATTTATGCTTTCGGGCTGGCAAAAAGCCGGGCTGAAGTGAACCGTACTGTTGAAGAATTGCTTGAAAAAGTGGGCCTTTCCGGACGGGATGCAGCTAAGTTTCCTCATGAGTTCTCAGGTGGACAACGCCAGCGTATTGCAATTGCCCGCGCACTTTCTGCTCAGCCGGATTTTCTGGTTTGTGATGAGCCCACTTCAGCCTTGGATGTCTCTGTTCAGGCGCAAATTCTGAATTTAATGAAGGATTTACAGGACGAGTTTGGGCTGACCTATCTTTTTATCAGTCATGATATGTCAGTGGTTAAGCATATGGCTGATCGGATAGGGGTTTTGTATCTGGGGGCGCTGGTAGAGAATGCAGCGGCTGAAGAGCTGTTTAAAAACCCCAAGCATCCTTATACCCGGATGCTCCTGGATGCCATTCCTGACCATGAGATGACAGGGCGCAAACGCCAAGCCATCAAAGGGGAGATTCCCAGTCCTATAGACCCACCTTCCGGCTGTACCTTTCATCCCCGGTGTGCGCTGGCAACCGGGGAATGCAAGGTGAAACGGCCAGAAGTGGTGGTTCGTGAAGGCACCCGAGTTGCCTGCTGGGAAGTTGACCGTTTGGCTTAGCGGCCCGCTTTGGTCATCATGACTTGATAACGATCTGGACGGCGGTCACGGAAGACCCCCCAGGAATCACGGGCAAAAGCCAATTCATCCAAATCGAAACTTTGGACAAGAACCCCTTCCTCCTGACGATCCAGTTCAGCAATCTTGGCACCCAGACCATCAGTAATAAAAGACGAACCGTAGAAGGTGATTTGCCAGTCATCTTCTTTTTCGATGCCGACGCGATTCGAAACTACAACTGGGGTCAGGTTAGCTGCAGCATGACCTTGTTGAGTACGCTGCCAGTGATCTTTGCTGTCCAGGCTGGCATCATGCGGCTCGCTGCCAATAGCGGTAGGGAAGAAGATGACTTCAGCACCCTGCAAGGCCAGCGCACGGGCGGTTTCCGGAAACCACTGATCCCAGCAGATCCCCAGACCTATGCGCGCATAGCGGGTATTCCAAACCTGAAAGCCGGTATCGCCCGGTGAAAAATAAAACTTCTCACTGTAACCTGGGCCATCAGGGATATGGGTTTTGCGGTAGAGGTTGGGATGCAGGCTGCCATCGGCATCGATCAGAACGACGGTATTGAATCTGACCTGACCGGCCAGCTCATAAAAGCAAATGGGCAGGACCACTTGCAGTTCGGCAGCCAGTTTTTGGAAATGGGCAACGGCCGGGTTTTCTTCCAGGGGTGTGGCCAGCTTTAAATAATCATATTTCTGTTTTTGACAGAAATAGGGCGTTTCAAACAGCTCTTGCAGCAGAATAATCTGTGCACCCTGGGCTGCGGCTTCACGAACCAGCTTTTCCGCTTTGGCAATATTGTCTTGCCGATTTGCTGAGCAAGCCATTTGGGTGGCGGCAACGCTGATTTTTCGGGACATAGAGCAACCTTAGTGTTTATCCAGTTTGATATAACGTAAGCGATTGGCATTACTGACGACGGTTACCGAAGACAAGGCCATGGCAGCCGCTGCATAAGCAGGGCTCAGCAACCAGCCGGTTAACGGAAAGAGAACGCCAGCAGCCAAGGGAATACCCAGTGTATTGTAGATGAAAGCCCCAAAAAGGTTTTGCCAGATATTGCGTACAGTGGCCCGTGAAATCAGCATGGCATCGGCTACACCCTGCAAGGAGCCACGCATCAGTGTTAGATCAGCGCTTTCAATAGCGATGTCGGTGCCTGTACCTATGGCAAAACCGACATGGGCTTGAGCCAAAGCGGGGGCATCATTGATGCCATCACCAACCATGCCAACCCGCAAACCCTGATCCTGAAGTTCACGCACTTTATCGGCTTTTTGATCAGGGCGAACCTCGGCAAAAATTTCTGAGATACCGACTTGCTTGGCAACGGCTTGCGCAGTGCGCTGGCTATCTCCGGTCAGCATGACGACGCGAACACCGGCTTTTTGCAAGCGTTGGATCGCCGCTGCTGAATCCTCTTTGATTGGATCGGCAATCCCCGCCAGGGCAACGAGTTCACCCTTGATAGCCAGGTGAACACAGGTGTGGCCTTGATCGGCCATAGCCGCAGCCTGTTCTTCGGCTTCAGGGCTGATGCTAACCTGCTCGGCTTCCAGTAGAGAGCGATTCCCTACTAACCAGGTTTGGCTATCAATTTCACCCTTAATGCCCTGGCCGCTGAGAATTTCAGGAGTGGCTGTCTTGGGCAGAGTCAGCTGCTTTTCCTTGGCCGCTTGCACTAGGGCTGCCGCGAGAGGGTGCTCTGAAGCCTGTTCCAAAGCGGCCAACTGGGCCAAGAGCTGATCATCTGTGAGTGTTTGCTGACTTGTCTCCAGGCGCTTAAAGGTCACCAGCTTGGGCTTGCCTTCCGTAATGGTACCGGTTTTGTCCAAAATTACTGCATCCAGGCGCGAAGACTCTTGCAGGGCATCGCCTTTACGAATCAGCACCCCTTTTTCAGCCGCACGGCCCACACCTACCATAATCGACATAGGTGTTGCCAAGCCCAAAGCACAGGGGCAGGCAATCACTAGCACTGCCATAGCCGTAATCAGTACATAGGCGGATTGAGGCTCAGGACCAAAAAAGCCCCAGACCAGTGCCGTAGCCAGGGCAATCAAAATCACTATGGGTACAAAAATAGAGCTGATTTTATCCACCAGGCGACCTATGGCCGGTTTGGAGCCCTGGGCATCACGAACCTGGTTGATGATCTGTGCCAAAGCCGTTTCTTCACCGACCTTACGTACCCGCATCTTAATGCTGCCACCCTGATTGACCGTTCCTGCGGAAAGCCAGTCTTTTTTCTTTTTGCTAACGGGTAAAGGCTCACCGGTCAGCATGGATTCATCAACCTGAGTGGTGCCTTCAGCCAGAACGCCATCAACGGGAATTCGTTCGCCAGGTTTAACTCGCAGGAGATCGCTGGGTTGAATGGAAGCCAGGCGCATTTCCTTTTCTTCACCTTCGGGTGTGATCAGGGTGGCGGTGTCGGGTTGCAACTGCATCAGCCGCCGGATTGCCTGGGAGGCCTGGCCGCGAGCACGGGTTTCCAGGGCCGAGCCCAGGTTAACCAGGCCGATGATAAAAGCCGCTGCTTCATAGTAAACATGGCGACCCTCAGGGGGCACTATTTCAGGCCAGAGCACCATCAGTGTGGAATAGATCCAGGCAGCCCCGGTACCCAGCGCAATCAGGCTATCCATATTGGCCCGGCGATTTTTTAATGCCGTCCAGGCGCCGGTGTAAAAGTGACCGCCTGCATAAACCATGGCAAAAAGAGTGGCTAAGCCGATTAGACCCCAAGTGAAACGAGCCTCTTCCAGCATCGGCAGGTGCCCGGTCATCATAAACAGCATCTGGGGAACACCCACGGCCAGGGCAACCCAGGTTTTGATCCAGACTTTTTTCAGTGCCGCGGCTTCTTCGGCCTGGCGTTCTGTTTCACCATAGTCAGCGCCCATGGGAGTGGCACCGTAACCGGCATCTTCAACCGCTTTAACCAGGATCTTTTCATCTACCTCGCCTTTAACCTCAGCACTACGGTCAGGCAGATTAACGGTTACTCCCTGGACACCGGAAACACCCTGCAGAGCTTTTTCGACACTAGTGACACAAGCGCCACAGGTCATGCCTCTCAAGGCCAGACGAATAGGTTTTGACATAGGAGCTCCAGTGATAGAACGCAAGCGGGAAGAGCCTGGCGGCAGGGTGGTGTTTGGTCAGGCTGTTCACAACAGGATGTTGTGACCAGAGCTTACAGGGACGTATGAACGCGTCCTGACAAACAGCCACCCTGCAACAGGCAGGCGGTAGGTGGTGGCCTGCGGCTTATTCCTCTGCCTCAAAGCCCAGGTTTTCAATAATTTCTATGGCTTCGTCCGGGCTGATACTGCCGGTAATTTCAGCCGAGTTCTGGGTGACATCGACCTGCTCAACCCGCTCATGGGTAACCAGCGCTTCAGTGACCTTGTTGACGCAGCCACCGCAAGTCAGGCCCATCAGCTTGAGTTCAAAACTTGGCATTTTGTGCTCCACAATTCAATTTTCAATAAAAAAGTTTTTAGGCTTCGGCACCATGCAAGGCCACCCTTGCCTGAGGATCGTAGGGCAAGTTTAGCAGACTGGCTTTCAAAGTAAGTTCTGAATTAGCAAAAAATGTATCATTTTCCTCTAATGCATTTTGGTTGATCACTGCCAGGGCTTCCAGCTCACCACGTCGGTCAGATGCTGTTTGAATGATCTCACCCTGTTGCTTGCCTTGGGCATCATAAACAGCTGCTGGAAGTTGCAGTTCGCCTGTGTTCAGGTGGATGCGATGCAAGCGTTTTTTGACCTGCCCACGAAACTGGGCACGAGCGACAATTTCCTGTCCGATATAGCAGCCCTTTTTAAAACTAACCGCGCCCTGGGCCTGAAAGTTAAGCATCTGGGGTAGGTACTGGTCTGCCAATTCTGCAGTTACCTGTACCCGACCAGCTTGAATATCCAGTAGCTTCCAGCATTCTTGAGGAGCCTCGGTGGTCAGGCTGTGGATTTTATTCAAAGTGGTTGTAAAGTTTTCGTGATCACGTTTTAAAAGTACTAAGCCACGTGCCAGGGGGCCTGGTAAATGCAGAACCAGTCCTTGGTCATTAACTGCCTGGCGGTAATCAGTTTTGGGCCAGGCACCGAGGAGACTGGCAACTAGGGCAGGGGTTTCTTTACCGGACAAGCCCAAAATCTGGTAGTCCGCTGTTGTGTCTACCAGTCGAGTTTTGAAAAAAGGCTCGTATTTTTTTAAATGACTGCTGACTGCTTCCAGATTGTTCTTGGGTAGAATCAAGGCCAGGTGGTCATCGGCAAAGGAGACGACCTCAAAACTACTGATGACCCGGCCTTTCAGGCTGCAAAGAAGGCCAGGTAGTGCTTGTTCATTATTGACCAGGCGTAGATCAGTGGTGATCTGGCCCTGGAGAAGCTTATCCGGCTGGCCGCCCTGGAGCTCGAGAATTGCCAACTCATCGAGTGAGGCACAAAAAACTTGGGACATGAAGAAAACCCTTATCGGTTTATCGGCTTATTGCATCGCAGTAATGTGATTGATAGGGGTGCTTATTGCAAGTTTCAAGGGTGCAATAAAAAAACCGCCACTACTTAAGTAGGGCGGTTTTTTTAAAGGCTGAAACCCGAAGGCTTCAGCGCTTGTCAGCCGATCAGGCTTCCTGGGCAACAGGAATCACTGAAGAAGCAGCTTTCTGATACTCTTCGATCTGGTCGAAGTTCAGATAGCGGTAGACTTCACCCGCCATAGTGTTGATTTTGGAAGCTTTTTCCAGGTATTCCTCTGGGGTTGGCAGTTTGCCCATAATGGAGGCAATCGCAGCCAGCTCAGCAGAAGCTAGGAAGACATCCGCACCATCACCCAAACGGTTGGGGAAGTTACGCGTCGAGGTGGATACAGCAGTGGATTTAGGTGCAATACGTGCCTGGTTACCCATGCACAGCGAGCAGCCTGGCATTTCCATGCGCGCACCGGACTTGCCGTAGATGCTGTAGTAGCCTTCTGCGGTCAATTGGTGCTGATCCATCTTGGTGGGCGGAGACAGCCACAGACGTGTAGGCAGCTCACCCTTGTATTGTTCCAGCAGCTTACCAGCAGCGCGGAAGTGACCGATGTTGGTCATGCAGGAGCCAATGAAGACTTCATCAATCTTGCGACCAGCAACTTCAGACAGCAGGCGGGCATCGTCTGGGTCGTTAGGTGCACAAAGAACAGGTTCTTTGATTTCGTTCAGATCTACTTCAATGACGGCTGCATATTCAGCATCTTTGTCAGCACGCATCAGAGAAGGATTGGCCAGCCAGTCTTCCATCGCCTTGGCGCGACGCTCCAGAGTGCGAGGATCGCCATAACCGTTGCTGATCATCCAGCGTAGCAGAGTGATGTTGGACTTCAGATACTCGGCAACAGACTCTTCAGACAGGGTGATGGTACAACCGGCTGCAGAGCGCTCGGCAGAAGCATCAGAGAGTTCAAATGCCTGCTCGGCAGTCAGGTGCTCCAGACCTTCGATTTCCAGAACGCGGCCAGAGAAGATGTTCTTCTTGCCTTTCTTCTCAACGGTCAGGTGACCATCTTGAATGGCTTGGTAAGGAATGGCGTGAACCAGATCGCGCAGGGTAATACCTGGCTGCATTTCGCCTTTGAAGCGAACCAGTACTGACTCAGGCATATCCAGCGGCATCACACCAGTAGCTGCAGCGAAGGCGACCAGACCGGAACCTGCTGGGAAAGAAATGCCCAGAGGGAAACGGGTGTGAGAGTCACCACCAGTACCCACGGTGTCAGGCAACAGCATGCGGTTCAACCAGGAGTGGATGATACCGTCACCTGGGCGCAGAGACACACCGCCACGGTTCATGATGAAGTCAGGCAGGGTGTGGTGGGTGTTGACATCAACAGGCTTGGGATAAGCAGCAGTGTGACAGAAAGACTGCATCACCAGATCCGCCTGGAAGCCCAAGCAAGCCAGGTCTTTCAGTTCGTCACGGGTCATAGGACCAGTGGTGTCCTGAGAACCGACAGTAGTCATCTTAGGCTCGCAGTAGGTGCCTGGTCGAACACCTTCCATGCCACAGGCTTTGCCAACCATTTTTTGAGCCAGGGTGAATCCCTTGCCAGTATCGACAGGCTGCTCAGGTTTCTTGAACAGATCAGAAGGGCCCATGCCTAGTTCAGCGCGTGCTTTTTCAGTCAGGCCGCGACCGATGATCAGAGGAATACGGCCACCAGCGCGAACTTCATCCAGTAGCACCTGGGTTTTCAGTTCAAAAGTGGAGACCACTTCATCAGTGCCGTGCTTGCAGACTTTACCTTGGTAAGGGTAAACGTCAATGATGTCGCCCATGTTCAGGTTTTCAACATCCATCTCGATGGGCAGAGCGCCAGCATCTTCCATGGTGTTGTAGAAAATAGGTGCGATTTTGGAACCAAAGCAGAAGCCACCGGCGCGCTTGTTGGGTACGTTGGGGATGTCATCACCAAAGAACCAAAGCACCGAGTTGGTCGCTGATTTACGTGAAGAACCAGTACCGACTACGTCACCAACATAGGCAACGGGGAAGCCTTTGGATTTAACTTCTTCGATTTGCTTCAGAGGGCCGGTCACACCGGGCTCTTCAGGTTTGATGCCGTCACGTTCCATTTTCAGCATGGCGTTGGCATGCAGAGGGATGTCAGGACGTGACCAGGCATCAGGAGCAGGAGACAGGTCGTCAGTGTTGGTTTCGCCAGGCACTTTAAAGACGGCCAGGGAAATCTTTTCAGCAAGAGCAGGTTTGTTAGTAAACCACTCGGCTTCAGCCCAGGACTTCATAACGGCCTTGGCGTTTTCGTTACCTTCTTTGGCTTTGTCAGCGACATCGTGGAAGGCATCGAACATCAGCAGGGTATGCTTGAGTTCTTCACCAGCCAGGGCACCCAGTTGGTCGTCTTCCAGGAGGTCAACCAGAGTGACTATGTTAT
Organism: Marinospirillum celere; assembly: GCF_900112235.1. GTDB lineage: Bacteria > Pseudomonadota > Gammaproteobacteria > Pseudomonadales > Halomonadaceae > Marinospirillum > Marinospirillum celere. The sequence continues at coordinate 525,097 of NZ_FOLH01000002.1, forward strand.
AGCCGCCTTGCATGGTGCCGAGTAGTTGTACGGCTTTTTCAGCAGAAATGAGTGGGGAAGAGGCTTCGCCCTTGGCAACGGCAGCCAGGAAGCCAGCTTTAACGTAGGCGGCTTCATCAACACCAGCAGGTACACGGTTGCTGATTAGGTCAACCAGAAACTCTTCTTCGCCTGCGGGCGGGTTTTTCAGCAGGTCAACCAAAGCAGCGGTTTGCTCTGCATCCAGTGGTTTGGGTGGAACGCCCTCTTGAGCGCGTTCTTCGACATGTTTGCGGTAAGCTTCTAGCACGGTTTTATACCCTCATCTGTTAGCGCTTCGATCGACAGCGGAAAATCCTGTTCTTCTTGAATCAAAGCAATCGATGGATTCATCGATCCCTTTAAAAGGCGGTGGCATTGTAGAGTAAATTGTCAACAAAGTTAAGTTGGGCAAAAGTTGTAGACCCTTTGGCTAAGGACTACAAGCTTGGATCAGGCGCTGGTTGAGCTGGTTGTAGAGGGCTGCCGGGCTTAAATGTTGAGCTTTGGCGGTTTTTTTCAGGCCATAGGCTTCCAGTGAATCTATTTTTTCGCTGCCTGCCCTTAACAGGTCTATAACCCAGGCTTCAGCGGGTGCCCGCGGATGGTGGCGAACACCAAAACGCTTTAACTGCTTGCGTAAGAGTGCTTGATCAGTGATTAGAACATAGTCTTTCACCAGAGTTTCCGCATTTCTCCAGAGCCTTTTCCAGACTTGGTTTTGCTGAGCGGGCGACATGCGATTCCAGCGATCCACTTCGTCGGTTGTTCTTTTACAACCGCGACAAACGGGATCGCCAAAGGTGGTGGAACAAAAACCGACACAAGGAGATTTCATAAACAAGATTTCAGCCAAACAATTTGCGGCCAGCATTTTACAGGCTAGTGGCTTATAATGCCCAGCATTCATTAGCCAGTTTCCTTTATACCGACTTTCGTTCAGGTGTGCTGATTTTATGACCCAAAAAGAAAAAGTTTCTGTTCTCTTCGTTTGTTTAGGCAACATCTGCCGGTCACCAACAGCTGAGGGAGTCTTTCGCCAACAGGTTGAAAATGCAGGCTTAAACGATCGTTTGCAGATCGATTCAGCAGGTACAGGTGATTGGCATGTGGGTAAGGCACCCGACAAGCGAATGCAGGCTGCGGCCCTGGATCGAGGCTATGATTTGTCGGCCTTGAAGGCTCGGCAAATTAAAACTGAAGACTTGGATGCTTTTGACTATGTGTTGGTAATGGATGAGCAAAACAAAACGGATGTGGAAGCGCTGGCCGCAGAAATGGAGCATCTGGATAAAATACGTTTGTTGCTGAGCTACAACCCTTCAGCCATTACCGAAGTGCCTGATCCCTATTATGGTGGCGAAAGTGGCTTTCATCAGGTCATTGACTTGGTGGAAGAGGCCTGCAAACGTCTGCTGGTTCAGCTACGGAAAAGCCATGATCTCTAAGCAGGAACATGCTGACCTGACCAGCCTTAATACCTTGAAGCTGCCAGCCAAAGCCGCTTGGCTGGTTAAAACCTCAGGGCAGGAAGCCTTGTTGGAAGCCTTGGATTTTGCGGCCAGCCTGCAGCTTCCGGTTTTTCCCTTGGGCGGCGGCAGTAACTTGATTCTAGCGAAAGATTTGCAGGCTGTGGTTGTGCATCAATTACCCGAGCCCTTGAACTGGTCAGCTTCTGCAGGCTTGGATGTCAGCTTGCGCGTACCGGCTGGTTATAACTGGCATCAACTGGTTTTGGAGACCACTTCCCGCGGCCTTTACGGCTTGGAGAATCTGGCCTTGATTCCAGGTCAGGCGGGTGCGGCCCCTGTTCAAAACATAGGTGCCTATGGAGCAGAGCTCAGTGATTGCCTGGATGCAGTCGAGGGTTATTGGTTGCAGCCAGATGAAAAGCCACGTTCTGATCTGCTGCCCGCAAAAGATCTGCAATTGGGTTATCGCGCCAGTCGCTTCAAGGGTGATTGGAAGGGGCGCTTTATCATTACGGCCTTGCACCTGCGTCTTAAAAAGCAGGCCGAACCGCGCTTGGGTTATGCTGATTTGGCTGAGCGGGTGGCTGGCAAAAGAGAATTGCGTAAGGAAGTTGAAGCAGCTTGTGTGCCCTTGCCCCGTATTATTGCCGAAACCGTGGCTGAAATACGTCAGGAAAAACTGCCTGATCCCAAACAGCTACCTAATGTGGGCAGTTTCTTTAAAAACCCTGTGATTTCAGCCGAGCAAGCCGATGCTTTGCTGAACGCTTGGCCGGCCATGCCCACTTATCCGGCGGGTGATCAAGTAAAAGTGGCTGCTGCCTGGTTAATTGATCAGTGTGGCTTCAAAGGTCAGCGTCTAGGGGCTTTTGGTGTGCATGATCGCCAGGCATTGGTATTGGTTCATCATGGCGGCGGGACAGCTGACGGCTTATTGCAACTGGCTGAACAGATTCAACAGGCCGTTAAAGAGCGCTTTGGTATCCAGTTGGAAGCTGAGCCCGAATGGTTAGCTGAGTGAAGGCTCATCCATAAGCAGGTTTTGGTGTTCTTGAGTGACCCGCTTTAATTCCTGCCAGACTGCCTCTACGCGAGCAAGGCGTTTACGCTCTGGTTGGGCTGCAAGCCAGAAACTCCGGGTCAGGCTGATTTCTTCTGCCAAAACCGGTTTGAGTTCGGGGGCTTCAGCAGCTAAAAAGCAGGGCAGAATGGCCAACCCCAATCCAGAACGGGCCTGGGCGTACTGGGCAACGACACTGGTACTACGAAAAGCAGGTTGCGCATCAGGTAGTAGTCTTTCCATGTAATTCAGCTGGTCACTGAACATCAGGTCATCAATATAGCCTATCAAGCGATGGTGATTGAGGTCTTCAATTCGTTCCAGTGCGGGGGCCTGCTGTAGATACTTTTCGGTCGCATAGAGCTTCAGCCGGTAATCACAGAGCTTGGTAACCACCAGGCTGGTGTGTCTGGGCCGCTCAATGGTGACGGCCATATCTGCTTCATGCCGGGTGAGCTTAACAAAACGGGGCATAGGCAGAAGTTCTACAATCAGCCGGGGATTTTGTCGGCAAAAGTCAGCCAGACGCGGTGTGATAAAAAAACTGCCAAAGCCTTCCGTTGAGCCAATACGGACAGAACCTATCTGCTCTTCACCCAATCCCTGTAAGATTTCCCCTGCTGTTAAAGCCTGCTGTTCCATCTGTCTAGCGGTTGCAAGCAATAAACGCCCTTGATCGGTTAGTTGATGCCCTTCCTGTCCCCGCTCAAAAAGCTGAACTTCCAAGGAGGTCTCCAGCCGGTGCAGGCGTCGTGAAACTGTTGAGGCATTGATCCTCAAACGCTTGGCCGCTTCACTGAGTCGTTCAGTGCGCGCAACCTCTAGAAAAATGCGAATGTCGTCCCAGTCCATGTTGCATGGCTCTTTAGTTAAAAGACAACATTCTTGACCTGCATTTTCTGCAAGTCAAAGAAAATTGAGAACCAGTTTGCATTTTAAAGAGACTGGCTTGACATTTAGTGGTCCAGTGGCAAGATTCATTCACGAAATGCGATCAACGAGCAGTAAATCAAGGAAATAATAACGTGAAAAAGGTTTTGCTAGGGGTGCTGGGTGCTGGACTGATACTGTTACCAACGGTTGCGGCTTCGTCAAGTTTCGAGGAGTTTCAACAACAGCAGCGCCAGGGTTTACAGCAGTTCCAGCAGGATTTTGATGCAGCCTTTCAGGCTTATCAGGATGCCTTTAACGAGGCCTTTGCAGCCTATCAGGAAGAACTGAGAGCCCACTGGCAAGAGCCCCTGTTGACCGATCGCCATACCTGGGTTGAGTACTCTCAGGATCAATCCAGTCGTAGCATCGTCGACTTTCAAGCCAATCAAATCCGTATAGAAATTGATTCTGAAAAAAGTGGTGGCTCAGCTGATGCGGCGGTAGAGCTTCTGGTTGATGTGATCAACCGTCCTGTTGATGAAGCGGTTGAGCGGGATGAGGTAACCCAAAGGGCGATAGAAAAAGCCGGCTTGCCAAGTGAATCTCTGGGTACTCAAGGGCAGAAGCGGGTATTAAATGAAGTTCAGCCAGAGCATGCTGAACAGATGATGAATGAAGCTGAGGTTAGTCAGCGTCAAGAACCTGCACCCGATGGTAGTCAGCGTGAAGTCATTGTACTGACCGTTCCTTTGCCACCTTCAAGGACGACTGACAAGGCACGAGAATACTTGCCGCTGATTAAACGCCATGCCAAACACTATGATATTGAACCTGCATTAATGCTGGCGATTATGCACAGTGAAAGTAGCTTTAACCCTATGGCGCGCTCACATATTCCGGCATTTGGTTTGATGCAAATTGTTCCGGGTTCTGCAGGTAGAGATGTGGCTCAGGTTGTCTATGGCGAAGATCGAGTTTTCAGTCCATCCTATCTCTATAATCCTGACAATAATGTGCGCGCTGGGGCTGTTTACCTGGATATTCTCAACAGTCGTTATTTGCGCCAAATTGAACACCCTGAAAGCCGTCTTTATGCAGTAATTGCTGCCTATAACACTGGGGCTGGCAATGTGGCGAGAACCTTTACCGGCGGTTCTACCAGCCCAGCCCAGGCTGCTCGCATTATTAACGAGATGCAGCCAAAAGATGTTTATGACCAGTTGCGGGCCCAGCTTCCCTATGAGGAAACACGTAACTACCTGGATCATGTGGCTAGGCGAACTCTGGCGTATCGTGAATTTGAGTGAAGTTTTGGTCTGTATAACCAAGAAATGTCCGTCACCTGGCGGGGATCATTAAGAAAAGGAAGAGTAGTATCATGAAAAAAAATATCTTTGCAGTCTCTGCTCTAGCAGTCTCTCTCGCTCTGGTTGGCTGTGCCAGCAGCCCTTCACAGCCTGAAGAGCCATCCATTCCCAGCTGGATTTTTACGCCTGAAGTACAAGATGGCTTAGCTGCAACAGGCTGTGTTCCTGCTTCTGGACGTATCAGTTCTGACAGCAGCCGTGCAGATTTGGCTGCCCGCCAGCAACTGGCTACCACCATGGGTGCTCAGGTTCAGTCGCTGACTGAAAACTACCAGCGCACTATTGATACCGAAGAAGATGGTCTGGATGTTGGCGGTAACTTTGAAGAAGTAACCCGCCAGATAGTTGATCAGGAAATGGTTGGCAGTCGTCGCGTACGTGCTGAATATGTCACCATTGAAGATCAGCGCCAGTTCTGCTCTATGGTCGCCATAGGTCAGGAGAGCGTCACTCAAATGCTGCAGAATGTTGCTGAAGCTGCGGGTGCTGAGCCTGATGCCTTTACCACTTCGCAAATGCGCGAACAGTTTATGAGCCAACAGGCTCTTAATCGTCTGAATCAGGCTACTCAGTAATTTAGAAACTCTCTGAGTTAACCATTAAAAGGGGCGAATTCGCCCCTTTTTTTGGATCTTGGAATGCCTTTGCATATTTGCAAGACTGCTTTGCACTCAGCTGGCTTGTCATGCATGCTTACTGATGTCTAAGATGCAAGGACGCTGTAAAAAAATTCAAACAACAATAATCATCCAAGACGAAAAGAGGTATGCCATGTCTGTGCGCGAAATTCCCATGATCATCGGTGGTGAGAAAGTCACCTCCAAATCCACCGACTGGCGCGATGTTCTTAACCCCGCCACCCAAGAAGTGGTTGCCAAAGTCCCCTTCTGTACACTGGATGAAGTGGATGCGGCCATCAATAATGCCAATGAAGCCTACAAAAGCTGGCGTAACACTTCGCTTGGCGCGCGTATGCGCATCATGCTGAAGTTCCAGCAGTTGCTGCGTGACAATGCCAAGGATCTGGCGGCGTTGATTACCGAAGAGCATGGCAAAACACTGCCAGATGCTGAAGGTGAAGTGGGTCGCGGTCTGGAAGTTGTTGAACATGCCTGTTCAATTCCTAGCCTGCAGCTCAGCGAACTAGCGGAAAATGTTGCCACAGGCGTCAATGTTTATACCCTGAAGCAACCTCTGGGCGTGGGTGCCGGTATTACCGCTTTTAACTTCCCGGTCATGCTACCTTGCTTTATGTTCCCGGTTGCCATAGCGACTGGTAATACTTTTGTTCTTAAGCCTTCAGAGCAGGACCCCACCTCGACGCTGCGTCTGGTTGAGCTGGCCCATGAAGCAGGTTTACCACCCGGTGTTTTGAATGTGGTCCACGGTGGTCCTGAAGTGGCCACGCGCCTGTGCCAGCATGAGCATATTAAAGCGGTTTCCTTTATCGGTTCCAGCAATGTCGGTGAGCAGATTTATCAGCATGCCAGCAATGCCGGTAAGCGCGCTCAGTGTATGATGGGTGCCAAAAACCATTGTGTGATTCTGCCTGACGCCAACAAAAACCAAGCCATCGATGCCTTGATCGGTTCTGCTTTTGGTGCTGCAGGCCAGCGCTGTATGGCTAACCCGGTGGTTGTACTTGTCGGTGAAGCTCGCCAGTGGGCTGATGATATTATCGAGCGCTCTAAAAAAATGATTGTCGGTCCGGGCACTAATGTTAAAGCGGATATCTGCCCCGTTGTCTCCAGCTCTGCAAAAGACCGCATTATTCGCATGATCGATTCCGGTGTTGAGCAGGGTGCGACCCTGGCTTTGGATGGTCGTGAGTGTGTTGTGGAAGGCTATGAAAAGGGTAACTTTGTTGGCGCGACTGTGTTTACCGGCGTCACCAAAGATATGGATATCTACAAAGAAGAAATCTTTGGCCCAGTCCTTTGTGTTGTAGAAGCCGAAACTCTGGATGAAGCCATTGCCTTTATCAATGACAATCCTAACGGTAACGGGACTTCCATCTTCACTGCTTCTGGCTGGGCTGCCCACAAATTCCAGAATGAAATTGATGTGGGCCAAGTGGGTATCAATATGCCGATTCCTGTTCCTGTTGCCTACTTTAGCTTTACCGGTTCACGCGGTTCGCGTTTAGGTCCTTTGGGTCCCAACGGTAAAGAAGCGGTTAAATTCTGGACTCATAGCAAAACCGTTACAGAACGCTGGTTTGAGCCTGACAGCATCTCTGCTGGCGTGAATACCACTATTTCCATGAAATAAATTAAAAGATCTCTGCTCTTGGCCCCGCAACTGCGGGGCTTTTTTTGTTGTGCTTAAAATAAGTTTAGATACGCTTTTCTTCTTTTAAATTGCAAAGCGTTACCCACCTAGTACCAATCTACAGGGAATGCGAGTACGTAATCTAATAAGATAAACTGATTCAATCAAACGATTGATTGGTTTTCTGTTGGGGTCGTTATGTCTGTAGATATTCACTTTAATGCATCTGCTCTAGGTTCAATTCAAGAAGTGAGTCTGGTGCTTTTTAAATCCTGGTCAGAAAAGAAAACCTTACCCATGAAGTTAACGAAGCAGGGGTGGAAGGTCTCATTGAGCTTGCCTGCGGGTGAATACAAATACGCTTTTATCGTTAATGGCGGTATCCGTTTGAATGATCCAGAAGCCAACGCTTACGCACCAGATGATGACGAAAAAATTTGGTCTGTATTGTTGATTAATGCTAAAGGACAGCGACTTCACAGTAATCAAAGTTATCGGGTGCACCTACACGACTATAGTTTGGCAACCCGCTTTGATGGCCCTGGTTTGCCAGGTGTTCACAAGCAGATCAATTTAGCTATTGATGAAAGCATCGTTTCCCGCTTTGAGTTTACGCAAGTGGAAGGTCTGCATACGGTTACTTTGGCATGGTACACACCCGATGCAAGGCTACTTCAGTGGTCTGATCACTACCTGGTTGAGAATGAAACCAGTGCACCGATTGAACTCATGTTTCGTTGTCAGCCAAAGACTCTGATGCAGTCACCCTTGTTGGGAATTTGGTCTTTAAAAATGTTTATTGATGGTGCCTTTGTTCTTGAAGATGATTTTAAAGTAGTGGACGAAGAAGTTTACTCTCGTCGTGATTTTTTGGGCTGTGGCGCTGACTAGGAGAAAAAAATGATCAGTATTAGTCATCAGGTAGTAGCGGGATCTGCATCTGTAGTTCAATCCGAACTTCAGCCAAAGGCCGAACCAAAACAGGAAAATGCTGTTGTTGCGAAGGATCAGGCTTTGGATGCCCAAGTCAGTTTAACCTCAAAGAAAGCTGAAGCTGTTCAGAAAGCCGAAGCCGCTGGTCAAGAAAATCAGCGCTCTCGTGGTAACGGTTTGCTGTCTCGTTTTGCAAACAGAGTACAAAATGCTTGGACCTCAGTATCAGAAACCGTTACCCAAGGTGTGACTGTTGCAAAAGGGGTGGCTGCACGCGTTAAAGACACAGCAAGCTCTGTAGTATCTGAAATTAGCACTGGGCTTACTAACGCGAAAGAGCCTATTGCTGAACTGAAAGATAGAGTTGGCGATTTGAAGCAAACTGCATTAGCTATGAAAGATAATGTAAAAAGCTTGGTGGGTGAGGGAGTGTCTGCTGTGATTACTGTCGGAAAGAGTGTTCTGCAAGCAGGAGCATCAATTGCAGAGGGCGCTAAATCAGTCGGTCAAGCCTTTACTTCAGGAAAGACGTTGGGACAGCGTTTTGCCTCAGTTACAGAGGGGGTTAACCAATTCAGGCAAGCAGCTGATCCTATTCGTGAAAGTATCCAGGAATTAAAGCATGTGCGCGATGGCTGGAACTCAGCTGTGGATGCTCTTCAAGCAAACAGGGAACAGTTTAAAACCCAGTGGCATGAAGCAGGCCAATCTTTGTATTCAGTTAAGTCCGAAGTAGGCGAAACCTGGCAAAATATCAAAAGAGAGCTAAACCAGACTGCAGATGATATAGGTGTCCTGATAGGGCGAGATGACCAAGGTCAGCAACCTTTCCATGTGGTTGCATGATACTTCAGGCCGGAGCTGTTATCCGGCCATCTTTAATTTTTTCCTATGATATAGCTTGGCTGAGCCTTCCCTTTCCCTCGTTAAAAGCTGCTATGATCCCTAAAATCAAATAGTGACTATTAACCTCAGGGTGCTTAATGAACTTGCAGCCTATTATTGCCGCTAGTGAAAAAACTCCGCAGTGGGGAGAATTTCAGACCGGCTGGGGAAATGCGATCTTTATCGTGACTGACAAGGGCTTGGCTGTGCTCCAGCCCCTTGCCTGTGACGAGGAGTTTGATGAGCTTATCCAGCAGCAACTGGAGCCTGCTGGCGTTAAAAAACTTTCGGCCGGGCTGCGCGTTCTTTGGTCGCAAAAAATCAGTGAAGCTCTGGTTAATCCCGCTTTGGTTGCCAATTTGCCGTTGGATCTAAAGGGTAGTCCTTTTCAAAAAAGCGTCTGGCAAATGCTGCTTCAGCTAAGAGCCGGTCAGACAGTGACTTATAGTGAGTTGGCTGCCTTGGTGGATCGCCCAAAAGCGGTCAGGGCAGTCGCGACTGCGTGTGCTGCTAACCCCCTTGCCTTGTTGGTGCCCTGTCATCGGGTGTTACGTAAGGATGGCGGCCTGGGTGGCTATCGCTGGGGTGTGGAGATGAAACGTTATTTATTGAAAAAAGAAGGTGCCTTGTGAAGGGTGAAGAAAAGGCAAGAGTGCCTGTGCATGTTATCACCGGTTTTTTAGGTGTGGGCAAAACAACAGCGATTAACCAACTCATGGCAAACAAGCCTGAAGGTGAGCGCTGGGCATTGGTGGTTAATGAATTTGGCCAGATCGGTGTCGATGGTAGCCTGTTAGAAGCAGATGATGATATCCGTGTTAAGGAAATTCCAGGTGGCTGTATTTGTTGTGCCCTGGGTTTGACCCTTTCGGTCACACTAGTCAACCTGCTGCAGAAGTATAAGCCGGATCGTTTACTGATTGAGCCGACGGGCCTGGGGCACCCCGCTGGTATTATCGATGTGCTGACAGGTGAGCAGTTTGCGGAATTTGTCAGCCTGCATCCATTGATTACTCTGGTTGACCCTCGGCAGCTGGAAGATCCCCGCATTCTGGCTAATGAAACCTTTCAGGATCAAATCTCCTTGGCCGATATTTTGGTGTTTAACAAAATTGACCTGGCTAGCCAGCAGCAGTTGGACCAGGCGCTGGAGAGGGCCAAGCAGTTTTTTCCACCAAAACTGGGTTTGCTGGCCTGTGAGCAGGGCCAATTGCCGCTATCCGTGCTGGAGCCTGCAGAGCAGTTGCTTTACCAGCAGCAGACTATTCATAAGAGCGAAACACATCAAACCAGCCAGGCTTCCTTGTTAAAGCCAACTTCGGGTTTGGAGTTTTTGGCCTGGCCAGAACCTGGGCAGCCAGTTTGTCAGGCAGGAGAGGGGCAGGGTGCTTATTCAAGTGGCTGGGTGTTTCACCGGGATGATGCCTTTGATGAAGACGGACTTTACCAGTGGATCGATCAACAAAAAGGGTTGTTGCGTTTGAAAGGAGTCTTTCGGGTCGGCAGTCGCGAATGGCGAAGTTTTAATCAGGTTGGCAATGAGCTGGTAGTACAGCCTATGGCTTATCGGCGGGATTCCAGGTTGGAAATCATCAGTGAACAACCTTTGAATGCCCAGCAAATGGAAAAAGAGCTGCTGGCGCTGACCTATAAGCCAAGTCCGGCAACTCTTTTTGACTAACTCAAGATGAGCTTAAGAAGCCAGGCTTTCAATTTCTTTTCCAGCTGAGGTCAAGGCTTCTGCTCTCAGTTGGTCGCCCATATTCAGGCCTTCGGCGCGGATAATGCTCACATCGGTGATACCAATAAAGCCCAGCAGGGTTTTAATGTAGCTTTCCTGATGCTCCATAGCCGCCGCAGGGCCTTCACTGTAAACACCACCTCGGGCAGAAGCGATGATGGCACGCTTGCCTTTCAGCAGGCCTTCAGGGCCTTGCTCGGTGTACTGGAAAGTGCGACCTGCTTGAGCAACCCGGTCAACCCAGGCTTTGAGTTGAGTTGGGATGCTGAAGTTGTAAAGAGGCGCTCCAATAACCAGGAGGTCGGCAGCAAAAAGCTCGTCGAGTAGCGTTTCTGTCATCGCCAGTTCAGTTTGTTGGCGCTCACTTCGATCTGCCGCTTCAGCAGCACCAGCCAGCAAAATTTCAGCATCCAAATGACTGATGGGCTGGGCGACCAGATCACGATAAGTCAGGCTGGCTTCTGGGTATTGCTGTTGCAGCTGTTTGACAATACGTCCTGAAAGTTCGCGGCTAACGGATTGTCCAGTAAAGAGTCCTGAGTCCAGGTGCAGAATATTCATGAGTGAACCTCTTGGTGGTGGTTGCAATAATGTTGAGTAGATTACTGGGTTATTCTTTTGATCACTAGTGGGCTAAAATGAAAATCACTGTTCCATAAATGGGATAAAAATGAAAGACCTTACCAACTTGGCCCTTTTTGCTCAGGTGATGGAGCAGGGGAGTTTTAGCCAGGCAGCCCGTGTTCTGGGTATACCCAAATCGACCCTGAGCCGCCGTATTGCAGATCTGGAAAAAGAGCAAGGAGTGCGTCTGCTCAATCGCACCACACGTAAATTGGTGCCTACGGCGATAGGTCGCGAATTTTTGGAACCCTGTCAGGCGCTGGTTGCTGCAGCTCAGGCTGCAGAGCAGGTCACGCAAAGAGTGCAGGAAAAACCGCGCGGTCGAGTTCGGATTAGCTGCCCCTATGCGGTCAGTCAAAATATGCTAGTTCATCTGATTCCTGAGTTTATGGCTCAATACCCCGAAGTTCAGGTGGATCTTTGGGTGACCAATCAACCGATCAACTTGCTGACCGATCAGGTGGATATCGCCTTGCGCGTGCGTGCTGGCGTTGAGGATTCTTCCCTGATCGTTAGGCCGTTAACACCTTCCATTCAATGCCTAGTCGCTCATCCAGATTATCTTGCTGAGCGTGGAGAACCCCGCCAGCCAACTGATTTGATATCCTGGGCCAGCCTTTCGATGCCCTATACCAGTGGTCGCTATACCTATGAGCTGACTTCGAATCAAGGCGAGACAGTGATCATTAACCACCAGCCAAGGCTTCTTAGTGATGATCTTTGGATGCTGCGGGAAGCGGCTGCCAAAGCACAGGGTCTGGCGGCTCTGCCTGAAGACCTGTGTCGTCAATACCTGGAAACAGGAAAACTCGTTCGCGTCCTGCCGGAATGGCAGCTGCCAGTTAGTCACTTGCACTTGGTTTATCAGCAACGTCAGGGGCTTTTACCAGCCGTGCGTGTTTTAATCGACTGGTTGGTAGAGAGGCTTCCAAACACAGCAACTTTTTGACTTTTTGCTATCTTTAATCTGAGGGGGAACAGTGCCCATGAAGTTTAAAACAGGATTGGTCGTAGCCTTGTTTGTCACTCTTTTAGTAGGCTGTTCGGGCTCTACAGACGAGGTGTCACTAGATTTTTTGGTGCTGCACTCAGGCTCTTACGATGGCCGAACTCTGACTGTTGAGGGACAGGTTCGTGGTTTGGAAGAGCCTGAACACTATTGGTTGGAAGATGACCGTTATAACCGCGTGGGCCTTTCTCCTGATCAAGAGGTTAAACCTTATCTTGACCAGTCAGTCAGGGTTACAGGCCGCTTTGAAGCCTCAGGCGACAAGGGGCGTCAGATCCGGGTTCACCAAATTGAAGCACTCGAATAGCTGATTCATGCACTAGACTTTCCCTGACAAAATCGACGTTCATGGCTTGACAAGAAAGCCTGGATGGACGAATCTACTCATAAGTTCAAACGACTGTATGAAAAGTTTGTTTGAAGTTTTCATACAGTCTTTATTTTTTACAACAAAAAGCTGGAGATCACGCGATGATTTACCAAGGCAAAGCCATAGAGGTGAAAGCCCTCAGTGATGGAAATGCTGAACTGACTCTGGATTTACAGGGCGAATCGGTTAACAAACTCAGCTCTGCTGTGATCCAGGAACTGGATGAAGCTGTTGCTGCCCTGCAAAAAGAATCTGGCCTTAAGGGCTTGCTGATTAGCAGCGCCAAAGAAGTATTTATCGTTGGTGCCGATATTACTGAATTCCATAGTGTCTTTAATCAAACTGAAGACTACTTGGTTGAGATGAACCTCAAGGTTCATAAAATTTTCAATGCTATTGAAGACCTGCCTTTCCCCACGGTGACTGCGGTAAATGGCCTTGCTTTGGGTGGTGGTTGTGAGCTGCTGTTAACAACCGATTTCCGTGTTATGGCTGAAAAAGCCAAAGTCGGCCTGCCCGAAACCAAATTGGGTATTATTCCCGGTTGGGGTGGTTGTGTACGCCTGCCTCGTTTGATCGGCGCAGATAATGCGATTGAGTGGATTGCTGGCGGTACTGAAAATAAAGCGGATGTTGCTCTGAAGATGGGTGCAGTTGATGCAGTCGTTCCTTTAGAAAAACTGCGTGAAACAGCACTTGATATTTTGGCTGAAGCCCAAGCAGGTAATCTGGATTGGGAAGCGCGCCGTGAAGTTAAAAAAGCACCTTTGCAGCTTAACCCCATTGAATCCATGATGGTGTTTGAAACAGCCAAGGGTTTTGTAGCAGGTAAAGCAGGTCCTCATTACCCCGCGCCTGTAGAAGCGATCAAAGCGATTCAGAAGGGTGCCACTGCCAAGCGTGACAAGGCCCAGGAAGTTGAAGCCAAAACCTTTGCGAAAATGGCTAAAACCGATGTCTGCTTTAACTTGGTTGGTCTGTTCCTGAACGACCAATTAGTTAAAAAGAAGGCTGGTGCTTACGAAAAACAAGTTAACCCAACCAAGAAAGCAGCCGTATTGGGTGCTGGTATTATGGGCGGCGGTGTTGCCTACCAATCAGCTTCCAAGGGCACACCCATCATGATGAAGGACATCAATGAAGATGCCCTGCAGTTGGGTCTGAAAGAAGCCAACAAGCTGCTTTCCAAACAGGTTCAGCGCAAAAAAATTACTGCCGATCAGATGGGTGAAGCCCTGGCGCGTATCCGCCCAACCCTATCCTATGGTGACTTTAAAGATGTTGACCTGACGGTAGAGGCGGTTGTTGAGAACCCCAAAGTTAAGTCCGCGGTTCTGGCTGAGTTGGAAGATCAGGTGGCAGAAGACGCCATTATTACTTCCAACACTTCAACCATCTCCATTACCAGCCTGGCTAAAAATCTGAAACGCCCTGAAAACTTCTGTGGTATGCACTTCTTTAACCCAGTACATCGCATGCCTTTGGTTGAAGTTATTCGCGGTGAGAAATCCTCGGAAACAGCAATTGCGGCCACCGTTGCCTATGCCAAGCAGATGGGTAAAACACCTATCGTCGTTAATGACTGTCCTGGCTTTTTGGTTAACCGGGTTCTCTTTCCTTACTTTGGTGGCTTTATTGGCCTCTTGGAGCATGGCGCTGACTTTAAGCAAGTGGATAAAGTCATGGAGAAATTCGGCTGGCCTATGGGTCCTGCTTACCTGCTGGATGTTGTCGGTCTGGATACCGCTCTGCATGCCAACGAAGTCATGGCTGAAGGCTTCCCGGAGCGTATGAAGCGTGATGGCAAGACCATTTTGAATGTCATGAATGAAGAGGGTCGTCTGGGTCAGAAAAATGACACTGGCTTCTATCGCTATGAAGAAGACCGTAAAGGCAAGCCTAAGAAGGTCTTCGACGACTCCACTTATGAACTGATCAAGCCTTTGATTCAGGCGACTCGTGAATTCAGTGATGAAGATATCATTGCTCGCATGATGGTGCCGCTGTGTATGGAAACTGTTCGCTGCCTTGAAGACGGTATAGTGGAAACACCTGCTGAAGCTGATATGGCCCTGATTTACGGCATAGGTTTCCCTCCTTTCCGTGGTGGTGCGCTGCGTTACATCGATGCTATGGGTGTTAAAGCTTTTGTTGAGTTGGCTGATTCTCTGGCTGAACTGGGTCCTCTATATACACCAACCGACAAGCTGCGTGAGATGGCTGAAAAAGGCGAGCGTTTCTACGCCTAAGCGATCCGGTTAACCGAATTTTGGAGAAAAACAATGAGTCTGCAACCAAGAGATATCGTAATTGTTGATGGTGTGCGCACTGCCATGGCGAAAGCCAAAAGAGGTGCTTTTCGCAACGTGCGCGCTGAGGAGCTCTCAGCTGCGGTGATGACTGCCTTGCTGGAAAGAAGTGCAGGCGTTAATCCTGCAGAAATTGATGACATTATCTGGGGATGTGTTAACCAGACACTGGAACAGGGTTATAACGTTGGCCGTAATGCTGCGGTTCTGACTTCTATCCCGAAAAGTGTTCCAGCTCAGACGGTTAACCGTTTGTGCGGTTCTTCGATGAGCGCGCTGCATATCGCTGGTGCCAATATCCAAGCCGGCCTGGGTGATATCTACCTGGTCGGTGGTGTTGAGCACATGGAGCACGTCTCCATGATGCATGGTGTTGATGTTAACCCTTCAGCCAGCAAGCAAAATGCCAAGGGCGCCATGATGATGGGCCTAACTGCTGAACTTCTGGGCAAGATGCACGGTATCAGTCGTCAGCAGCAGGATGAAATGGGCGCACGCTCTCACCGTTTGGCTCATGAAGCTTCAGTCAATGGCCGTTTTGACAAAGAAATCATTGGCGTTGAAGGTCATGATGCCGAAGGTCGCCTGAAACTGATTCTAAAAGATGAAGTTATTCGTCCTGAAACTACCGTAGAAAGCCTGTCTCAGTTGAAGCCGGTTTTTGATCCACGCAATGGTACGGTTACCGCTGGTACTTCTTCTGCGCTCTCAGTAGGTGCTTCTGGTATGCTGATGATGAGCTACGAGAAAGCTCAGGCTCTGGGTCTGAAACCTATCGCCAAGGTTCGCTCCATGGGTGTGGCTGGTTGCGATCCTTCAATCATGGGTTATGGTCCTGTTCCTGCTTCCAAAAAAGCCCTGAAGGCAGCCGGCCTGACCATGGATGATATTGATATTGTCGAGCTGAATGAAGCCTTTGCTGCTCAGGGTCTGCCGGTATTAAAAGACCTGAAACTGCTCGACAAGATGGATGAGAAGGTCAACCTCAATGGTGGTGCGATCGCACTGGGCCACCCATTGGGCTGTTCCGGTACTCGCATCTCGACCACTTTGCTGAATGTCATGGAGCAAAAAGACGCTACTCTGGGTCTGGCGACCATGTGTATCGGTATGGGTCAGGGTGTTGCCACTGTATTTGAACGCGTATAACCAGCCTGGCTGACTAAAGCTGGAAAACATCTGGTTAAAGTTTGCACAAGGGCGGCGGATTGACTATGCTAATAGCAGAATTTTTTGTTGGTCGTCGCCCAAAGCATGAGAGGTGCTAGATGATTGAATCCAACTTTGGCAGTCAAGCGGCTGCTGTACAGCGTCAAGCACAAGGCCAAGATGTCCGTAGTCAACAGGCACAGCAAGAGGCTAATGACAATGCTGTGGCTGAGCAGGCATCTAGTCAGCCTGTTGCGTCCAGTGGTGCAGAGGCAGTTAATAGTGTCTCAACCCAGCCCAGTGATGTCGTAACTCGGCTTGGTGAAACGCCTGATGAAGTGCCACTTTACGAAAGTGGGCGGCCCAATGGCAGCATTATTCGTCCTGCTATCGAACTGGCACAGAATGCTGAACAGATACGTCAAGCGGATCAACAGACTGAACAAGCTGTTGCCCAGCGTAATGAAGATGAAGACGTGGTTGTTGAACGCAATGCGGATGAACAGGCTGAACGTCAAGCGAATGACAGTGGTTCTCCGGCACGGGGTAATGATCCTTCACCGGATGATGTCCAAGACATGGTTTGATGTGAACCTTGCAATAAAAAACCTGGCCTTAGTGCCAGGTTTTTTTTAGCTTCTCTAGTTATTTTTTGAGTTCGGGCAGATTGGCAAATAGTTCCAGAGCTTCAGGATTGGCCAGAGCATCCTGGTTCTTGACCGGGCGACCATGAATCACTTCCCGAACAGCCAGCTCAACGATCTTGCCGGAGAGGGTGCGGGGAATATCAGCCACCTGGATAATTTTGGCGGGCACATGGCGGGGCGTGGTTTC
>NZ_FOLH01000003.1 GCF_900112235.1 Marinospirillum celere
TTCCCATGCATTACTCACCCGTCCGCCGCTCGACGCCTGGGAGCAAGCTCCCATCGTTTCCGCTCGACTTGCATGTGTTAGGCCTGCCGCCAGCGTTCAATCTGAGCCATGATCAAACTCTTCAGTTTAAAATCATCGATTCTTTAAGAGAATCAAACTTGGCTCAAGGGTCAAACGAATAATTGAGATCCGAAAATCTCGACGAGTCGCTTGCCTTGATGTTTTAGTGACTTAACTGGCTTCCTAGATAAAACCCCGAAAGGTTTTGAAAGTCCAGCGCCTCCAACCCATCCCGCAAGCGCCCACATGAATGTACCTGATGCTTTCTTAAAGAGCGTCGATTCATCTTCGAATCAAGAGGCAACATCTTACCACTGTTTTTGCCCCCGTCAAGCGTTTATTTTCGCTTGCTGCTGTTCAGGTTCTTGCCTCGGCTTGCCCCTGACAGCGAGTGCGCATTCTAGTGATTTCATTTATTAGCGCAAGCCTTTTTTGCTTTTTTTTGGAAAAAAACTCTTACTCCCAGCTTATCCTCAAAGTAACCCACAAGGTTATTCACAACAGCTATAAAAAAAGGCACCCAAGCCTATACTTGGGTGCCTTCAGTAGCACAAAAAAACCGGGGGCTTTTAGCGTGATTCAGACCTTTTTTAGAAGGTATCGCCAGGAATTCTGACCCAACCTTCCATGATCACGCGCGCACTACGACTCATCACGGCTTTCTTGGCAGTCCATTGACCATCGACTTCTTCTGCAGCAGCTCCCACTTTCAGGGTGCCAGATGGATGACCAAACACCACTTCTTCACGGTTGCCACCGCCAGCAGCCAGATTCACCAAGCTTCCTGGGACTGCAGCCGCAGTTGCAATCGCGACGGAGGCCGTACCCATCATGGCATGGTGAAGCTTACCCATAGACAAAGCACGAACACAGAGATCGATTTCACTTGCTTTGATTTCCTTACCACTGGAAGCCGAGTAATCGGTGGGCGGTGCGACAAAAGCAATCTTAGGGGTGTGCTGACGGTTGGCCGCCTCGGCAAGATCTTTGATCAAGCCCATCTTCATAGCGCCGTAAGCGCGCAGCTTTTCAAAACGCTCCAAAGCCTTGAGGTCCGAGTTGATATCCTTTTGTAACTCCGTGCCCTGGTAGCCGATATCGGTTGCATTAACGAAGATGGTCGGAATACCAGCATTGATCATAGTTGCCTTGAGGATTCCCTCTCCTGGAACTTCCAGATCATCAACAACATTTCCGGTTGGGAACATGGAGCCTTCGCCATCAGCGGGATCCATAAATTCAATGACGACTTCCGCAGCAGGAAAGGTGACTCCATCCAGTTCAAAATCGCCGGTTTCCTGCACTTCGCCGTTGGTGATCGGCACGTGAGCAACGATGGTTTTTTGAATATTCTTCTGCCAGATGCGTACCGTGCAGATGCCATTTTCGGGAACCCGCGCAGAATCGACCAAACCCTTACTAATAGCAAAAGCACCCACAGCACCGGTGAGGTTGCCACAGTTGCCTGACCAGTCAACAAAAGCTTTATTAATCGCAACCTGACCAAACAGATAGTCAACATCATGATCTGGCTGTTCGCTTTTCGCCAGAATCACGGTTTTGGAGGTACTGGACGTTGCCCCACCCATACCATCAATCTGCTGACCATAGGGATCAGGACTGCCAATCACCCGCAGCAGCATCTTGTCACGCGCCTCACCAGGCACCTGAGCGGCCTCTGGAAGATCGGTGAGACTAAAGAAAACACCCTTGGAGGTTCCACCACGCATATAGGTGGCGGGAATTTTAATCTGGGGAACACTGGGCATAAGTCGCTCCGTTCGAAGAGTTTTACAGAGCAACACAGGGTGGGTGCTTCAGACACGCCGTAAACCCTTCCCTGGCAACAGACGGTCTGTCACACCCACCCTGATTGCTTCTGTCCGGGCCGTCTAACCGTCCCGGCAATTATGAAAGATCAGACGCTACCTTCCAGGAAATCCTTGGCAAAACGCTGGAGTACACCACCAGCGTTATAAACGCTCAGTTCAGCCTCGGTATCCAAGCGGCAGGTAACAGGTACTTCAACCTGTTCGCCATTTTTACGGTTGATCACTAGAGTTAGCTCAGCGCCTGCTGCGATCTTACCTTTGACATCAAAGGTTTCCGTACCGTCAATCTTATAGGTATGACGGGTATCGCCTTCTTTGAACTGCAAGGGAAGAACACCCATACCCACCAGATTAGTACGGTGGATGCGCTCAAAACCCTCAGCAACGATGGCTTCAACACCGGCCAGGCGTACGCCTTTGGCAGCCCAATCACGCGAAGAGCCCTGACCATAGTCAGCGCCAGCAATAACGATCAGCGGTTGCTTGCGTTCCATGTAGGTTTCAATAACATCCCACATGCGCTTGACTTCCCCTTCTGGCTCCAGGCGTGCCAAAGAACCCTGCTTAACCTTGCCATCCACTACAGCCATCTCATTGATCAGCTTGGGATTGGCCAGAGTTGCACGCTGAGCCGTCAGGTGATCACCGCGGTGGGTTGCATAAGAGTTGAAGTCCGCTTCAGGCACACCCATTTTATGTAGGTACTCACCCGCTGCTGAGTCCATCATGATCGCATTGGAAGGCGACAGGTGGTCGGTGGTGATGTTGTCAGGCAGTATCGCCAGCGGACGCATACCTTTCATGGTGCGCTCTGCTGCCAGGGCACCTTCCCAATAAGGCGGACGGCGAATATAAGTAGACTGAGGACGCCAGTCATAAAGTGGGCTGGCCGCCTCTTCGCCCCGATCCAAATCAAACATAGGAATATAAATCTGTTTGAATTGCTCAGGCTTAACGTGCTGACTCACAATGGAGTCAATTTCTTCATCAGAAGGCCAAAGATCTTTCAAGGTGATGGGGTTGCCCTGCGCATCAGTACCCAGTACATCCTGCTCGATATCAAAGCGGATGGTACCAGCAATGGCGTAGGCAACAACCAGAGGCGGTGAAGCCAGGAAAGCCTGCTTGGCATAAGGATGAATCCGACCATCAAAGTTACGGTTACCAGACAGCACTGCCGTAGCATAGAGGTCACGTTCAATAATCTCTTCCTGGATTTTTGGGTCCAGAGCACCGGACATGCCATTACAGGTAGTACAGGCGTAGGCCACGATACCAAAGCCCAACTTTTCTAGTTCTGGCAGAAGGCCTGCTTCTTCCAAATAAAGACGCGCTACCTTAGAACCAGGAGCGAATGAAGACTTGACCCAGGGCTTACGCACCAGACCCAGTTCATTGGCTTTCTTGGCGACCAGGCCAGCTGCCACCACGTTACGTGGGTTAGAGGTATTGGTGCAGGAGGTGATGGCGGCAATAATAACTGCACCATCAGGCATCAAACCCTGAGCTTCCTGCTGACGACCTTCTTCCAGATCACCGGAAATACCCCGGGCAGCCAGGTCTTTGGTCGAAACCCGGGCATGCGGATTGGAAGGACCAGCCAGGTTACGACCCACTGCAGACAAATCAAACCTGAGTACCCTCTCATACTCAGCCGTTTCCAAGCTATCGGCCCAAAGACCAGTCGTTTTGGCAAAATGTTCAACCAACTCAACCTGTTCAGGCTCACGACCGGTCAGTTTCAGATAGTCGATCGTTTGTTCATCAATAAAGAACATGGCCGCCGTAGCACCATACTCAGGTGTCATATTGGAAATAGTGGCACGATCACCGACAGTCAGGGTTGAGGCCCCTTCACCAAAGAATTCCAAATAAGCACCTACCACGCGCTCTTTGCGCAGGAACTCGGTTAGCTCCAGGACAATATCGGTTGCGGTAATGCCAGGCTGACGTTTGCCAACCAGTTCAACACCCACGATGTCCGGCAGACGCATCATCGAAGGATGACCCAGCATGACGGTTTCAGCTTCCAGACCACCCACACCGACGGAAATAACACCCAGGGCATCAACATGCGGCGTATGCGAATCCGTACCCACACAGGTATCTGGATAGGCCACACCATCACGGGCCTGAACAACAGGTGACATCTTCTCCAGGTTGATCTGGTGCATGATGCCGTTACCAGCAGGGATCACATCGACGTTTTTAAATGCGGTTTTCGTCCACTCAATAAAGTGAAAGCGGTCTTCATTACGACGGTCTTCAATGGCACGGTTTTTTTCGAAGGCATCCTCTTCAAAACCTGCGTGCTCAACAGACAGCGAGTGATCCACGATCAACTGAGTGGGCACCACGGGATTGACCTTGGCAGGATCCCCACCCTTCTCGGCAATGGCATCACGCAGACCAGCCAGATCAACTAGCGCTGTCTGGCCCAGAATGTCATGACAAACGACACGGGCAGGATACCAAGGAAAGTCAAGATCACGGCGGCGCTCAATAAGTTGTTTGAGAGAATCGGTCAGAGCTCCAGGCTCGCAGCGGCGGACCAGCTGCTCGGCCAGAATGCGCGAAGTGTAAGGCAGCTTCTCATAAGAACCTGGCTGTATGGCTTCGACCGCTGCACGCGCATCAAAGTAATCCAGCGAAGTGCCTGGAAGAGGCTTGCGATATTCAGTATTCATCATTTCAGTAACCTATGGGGTTGATCAGCTGCGCTTGTCAATGGAAGGCACACTGCGAGGGCCTTCACCGACATAGTTGGCATTGGGACGAATGATCTTGCCGTCAATACGCTGCTCAATAATGTGAGCACTCCAGCCGGAGGTGCGCGAAATGACAAACAGCGGCGTAAACATATCTGTGGGCACGCCCATCATGTGGTAGCTGACTGCGGAGAACCAGTCCAGGTTGGGGAACATTTTTTTGATTTCCCACATCACGGATTCCAGGCGCTCAGCTATGTCATACATCTTGGTATTCTGCTGTTCTTCAGACAGCTCTTTTGCTACCTGCTTGATCACCTTATTACGTGGATCAGATACCGTGTAAACCGGGTGCCCAAAACCAATGACCACTTCCTTACGACCCACACGCTCACGAATATCTTCTTCAGCCTGTTCGGGGCTGTCGTAGCGTTTTTGGATTTCAAAAGCGACCTCATTAGCACCGCCGTGTTTAGGACCACGTAGAGCACCTATCGCACCAGCAATACAGCTGTAGAAGTCAGAACCTGTACCAGCAACAACACGGCCAGCAAAAGTAGAGGCATTGAACTCATGCTCAGCATAAAGAATCAGCGAGGTGTGCATTGCCTTGACCCAGGATTCACGGGGCTTCTCACCATGCAGCAGATGCAGGAAGTGACCACCAATAGAGTCATCATCGGTTTCCAGGTCAATACGCTTGCCGTTATAGGCAAAGTGGTACCAGTACAGCAGCATGGAGCCCTGGCAGGCCATCAGCTTGTCAGCAATATCACGCGCATCCGGGTGGTTGTGGTCATCTTTTTCAGGTTTGACACAGCCCAAAACGGAAACGCCGGTACGCATCACATCCATAGGGTGGGCTGAAGGTGGCAATTGTTCCAGAGCTGTTTTAACCGCAGCAGGCAGGCCACGCAGAGCTTTCAGCTTGGTTTTGTAGGCTGTCAATTCAGCAACGGTTGGCAGTTTGCCGTGAACCAGCAGATAAGCAACCTCTTCAAATTCACACTTCTCGGCCAGGTCTAAAATGTCATAACCACGATAGTGAAGCTCATTGCCGTTGCGGCCCACTGTACACAGAGCAGTATTACCCGCAGCAGTTCCAGACAGAGCAACCGACTTTTTAGGTTTAGGCTTTACCTGAGTGTTCTCGGACATGACTTTCTCCTCGTTATCTTGTTATTAGTAGGCGTTATTTATTTTTGCCCTGGGCAAAGAGCTCATCCAGCTTTTGTTCGAAATCGTGATAGTTCAGGAAATCATAGAGCTCCATGCGGGTTTGCATGGTATCGATCACTGCTTTTTGATCACCATCATCCAACAGGTGCTGGAAAACATTGAGAGCTGCTTTGTTGGCAGCACGGAAGGCTGACAGCGGGTAAAGCACCATGGTGGCACCATTTTCTGCCAGCTCTTTCTTATTAAACAGGGGCGTTGCACCAAATTCAGTGATATTGGCCAGCAGATGGGCACCACCGATGCCTTTAGCAAAGGCTTTGTAATCTTCCAGGGTGTGCACTGCTTCAGCGAAGATGCCATCAGCGCCAGCATCCAGGCAGGCTTTGGCGCGCTCTACAGCGGCTTCCAAACCATCTTTCTGGAACGCATCAGTACGTGCCATCACAAAGAAATCAGGATCGGTTTTGGCATCTACTGCCGCTTTAACTCGATCCACCATTTCATCCTGAGAAACAATTTCCTTGTTGGGACGGTGACCACAACGCTTCTGGGCAACCTGATCTTCAATATGTACAGCTGCTGCGCCCGCTTTTTCCATCTCTTTAACCGCACGGGCAATATTGAAAGCCCCACCCCAACCGGTATCAATATCAACCAGTAGTGGTGTTTCTACAGCACTGGTAATACGACGCACATCTTCCAGAACATCATTCATACTGGTCATGCCCAGATCTGGCAGTCCATAAGAAGCATTGGCCACACCACCACCGGAAAGATAAATGGCCTGGTGACCAACACGGGTAGCCATCATGGCGTGATAGGCATTAATAGTGCCGACGATTTGCAAAGGGTTATTTTCTTTGAGGGCCTTACGAAAACGCCCACCTGCAGTCAGTTTCTGGGACATGGTTTTTTCCTCTTTGTAAAATAGGTAAGACTGGATTTATCGTGAAAGTGCTTGCTGCT
The DNA here is from genome assembly GCF_900112235.1 of Marinospirillum celere. Classification (GTDB taxonomy): domain Bacteria; phylum Pseudomonadota; class Gammaproteobacteria; order Pseudomonadales; family Halomonadaceae; genus Marinospirillum; species Marinospirillum celere. The sequence goes on from NZ_FOLH01000003.1 coordinate 6,746, forward strand.
CGCGCAAGCGCTGCTCGACGTTATCTCTGGAGGCACGGATATGCCTTCTCATCAGCATTTCTGCCAGCTCTTCGTCGCGTTGCTCTATTGCATCCACAATGCGGTAGTGCTCCTGAAAAGCCCGCTTGGGACGGCCGCTGGTGGCACTAAAGCGGTAACGGTACATACGCACCAAGTAATAGAGCTCACCACAGAGCAGTTCACTCAGCTTGCGGTTTCCACTGCCATTCACTATGCGATAGTGGAAATCCAGATCACCTTCTTTTTGGTAATAAGCTAGGTTTTGTTGCAGCTCAGCCTGGTTCTCGTGCTTTTCCAGCAAGGCTTTAAGGCCATCTATTTCATCCTGGGGCATCTGACGGGCTGCCAGACGGCACGCCATTCCCTCCATGGCTTCGCGTACTTCGTAGAGCTCCAACAGCTCATCCAGAGAAAGAGAAACAACCCGGGCGCCGACATGGGGAATGCGAGTCACCAGATGACGACCTTCCAAACGCCGCATGGCTTCACGCAGAGGCCCTCGGGAAATACCATATTCTTTCGCCAAACCCGGTTCTGTAATTTTGGTACCTGGCGCAATTCCACCTGTCACTATCGCATCCTGCAGCTCTTCAAAAACCCGATCGGCCAGGGTTCGGCTGTCCAGAGTTGCTTCCTCATTCATAGGTAGGTCTGCCATAAAATATTGTCAACAATATTGATTTGAGTTGCACTGTAGACAACAGATCCTCGGACGTCAATTAAAACCTTAGTCTAAAATTCAGGAGGTTACAGGGTAGGTGAATGATTATTAAAAGCTTTTTACTGGCACGCACCAAAGAGACACAGGCCTAGGAATCACAAGTTGTCGACAACCAGGGTTCAACTAACCGGGTTGCTGCTTCTCCTTAGCTAAGCTAGGCGACTTTTAGGTGACTTATCACGTAAAATGCCGCCCTTGTTCCTTATCAGGGTTTACAGGAGTTTTCTTTGCGCTACCAACAACTGCCCTATGCCAGTGATACAGCCCTGCTTGCTGCTATCAGCCACCTGCAATGGCCTGCTTTACTTGCAGGTAGCCATAAAGGGACCAGTGCCGGCCGCTATTCCATTGCCTGTGGTCAGCCCACGCGCAAACTGGAAATCACTCGCCCTGAGCAAAAGGACCTACTCCAGGATTTACGCTTAGCTGATACCAACACTTTTCCGCCAGCTCCCGTTGAGCTGCCCTTTACCTACGGCTGGCTGGGCTACTTTAGCTATGATGCCGCCAGGCTCTTGGAACAGCTGCCAGAAATTGCTAAAGATGACCTCTCTTTACCCTGGGTTCGTTTGGGTTTTTATGAATGGTCTCTGGTCAGTGACCACCAGACTCAAACGACTTGGCTAAGTGGTTTTTTCACTGACCAGCTGGCAGAAGAACTACAAACAAGACTGCAAGGCGGGCCTGAAATTCAACAAGGTTTTAAGCTGACTTCTGATTTTGTCAGTAATATGAAGGAAACCGAGTATCGCGCTAAATTTGCTCGGGTTCAGGAGTATTTGCATGCAGGCGACTGCTACCAAATCAATCTTGCTCAGCGCTTTTCAGCAACCTTTGAAGGCTCAGTTCTTGATGCCTGGCAGCAACTCAATAGCGCTATCCCTGCCCCCTTTTCAGCCTTCCTGGATTATGGCGATCAACAGCTGTTGTCCCTGTCACCTGAGCGTTTTCTTAAGTGCTCAGCAGCCGGTGACGTTGAAACCCAACCCATCAAAGGCACGCGTCCCAGAGGAAGAAATCAAAAAGAGGATCTAGCGCTTGCCGAAAATCTACTGAAGAGCACTAAAGACCGGGCTGAGAATCTGATGATTGTTGACTTGCTTCGCAACGACCTGGGGAAAGTCTGTCATGCTGGCAGCATTCGCGTACCCGATCTTTTTACTCTGGAGAGTTATAATTACGTCCACCACCTGGTTAGCCGTATTACCGGCCAGCTCAAGCCCCCCTACCAGCCACTGGATTTGTTAACCGCCGCTTTTCCAGGTGGTTCCATCACTGGTGCACCCAAATTGCGGGCCATGGAAATTATTGAAGAGCTGGAACCCTGTCGAAGAAGTGCTTACTGCGGATCAATTGGTTATATCGATTTCAGTGGCCGCATGGATTTCAATATTGCTATACGCACTTTTATTGCCACCGAAGGCAACTTGCATCTATGGGGAGGTGGCGGGCTGGTCGCTGATTCCAGCCCTGAAGATGAATATGCCGAAACCCTTCACAAGGTAGCGCGTCTGCTTAGAGTTCTGCAGCCAGACTTTGCTTCCGGTTTCAGTTAACCGCTTCCAGTAATCGAACTGGTATGCCAGTCAGCTCTATATCCATTTTGCTTCCATTCCAGCAGCCTTTCAATTTCCTGAAAGAGTTGCTCTAAACTGATAGCTACCAGGCGATGCTGTTTGGCTTTTAATTGGGTTTCCAGGGCTTCTGTTAACTGGGCAAGGTCAGGCACTCCACAGTAACGACTGGCACCATGTAAACGGTGCACCGCATCAATCAATGCCATTTCCTGTTCGTTGGCCAAAGCCTGCTCGATTGCTTCTTTACTCTCCTCCAGTGAAGCTAGTAATAAACCCAGCAACTCATCAGCTAACTCTGGCCTTCCTGCTGCCAAGCGTACTCCTAAATCTCTATCTACCGGGCAAGGAACAGCCACTTCTTCTAAAGCCGGATAGCTCAGATTTTCACCCAACCAACGATGCAAAATATCCGTTAAAAGCTTTTCATTCAGGGGTTTGATCAAGATGTCATTGAGGCCCGCTTGCAGCCAACCAGCACGCTCTTCAGCAACAGCATGAGCGGTTAATGCAATAATCGGCAAGCTGCGATATTGGTGCCCCAGTGAACGTATCCTTCGTGTTGCTTCCACGCCATCCATTTCCGGCATCTGAATATCCATCAAGATAAGATCAACCGGCTCTTGTTTGACCACTTCCACAGCTTCCTGTCCGGTACGCGCCTCACAGGTTTCATAACCCAATTGCTGCAAGAGAGTGACCAGCAACAACAGGTTCGAAGGCGTATCATCAACAGACAGAATTTTTGCCACTGCCTGCTTCTTATCCAGTTTAAATGGGTTTTCATCCTGTTCACTGGTCAGATATTTCTTGGGCAAACTCTGCTCCAGAAGGATACTCAGAGCTTCCTTCAGACGGTTTCCGGACAAGGGCTTTAGAAGCAAGTGCTCACTAACCTTTGGTCTAAAGCGCGCATGAACTTCAGGTTCTGAGGTATTTAAAAGCAGTAGGCAAGACAGCTGGTGGCTGCGTACTTGCTCTAGCACATTAAGCCAGCTGCTGGAAGCTGCTTCATCGCTATTCATACCCACCAACGCCAAGTCTATCGGCTGCTCCTTAACTGCTTGTAGGAGGGCTTCGGGTGATTCAGCGGTAATCACTTCAGCACCCCAGTTACTTAATTGATGGCTCCAGGCCTGGCGTGTTAACCGATGGGTTTCTAAAACAGCCAGCTTGCGTCCTTCCAGCCAAGGCTGAGGCTCAGGAGCTGCCTCGACCACCTCAAGCGGCAGGGTAAACCAGAAGGTCGACCCTTCACCCACTTCACTGTCCATACCTATTTGCCCACCCATCTGCTGCACCAACTGCTTACAGATCGCCAAGCCCAAACCGGTTCCGCCAAACTGGCGTGTTTGTGAAGTATCTGCTTGAGAAAAGGCCTGGAAAAGCTTTTGCCGCTGGGCAGCATTCAAGCCTACACCGGTATCAGTAACGGCAATACGCAGGGAGCTTTTATGGCCAACAGTCAAATCGCCTGGTTCTTCATCATCCAGCATGATCCGAACAACCACTTCCCCTTGCTCGGTAAACTTCAAGGCATTACTTACCAAATTGCTCAAGAGTTGCTTAAGACGCAGGGGATCACTTTTAACCAACTGAGGAACATCATCATAAATCAGCCCCAGCAAATCCAAGTTTTGCCTATGGGCTTGGGGAGCAAGCATTGCCAGGGATGTATCCAGTAGCTCCCGGAGGTCCACAGCCTCTTCTTCCAAAACCAGTTTGCCTGCTTCAATTTTGGAAAAATCTAGAATATCGTTAATGATACCCAGCATGGTTTCCGAAGCACCAAGAATATGGCCCAGGTATTCTTTTTGACGGACGTCCAGGTGGGTACGTGATAAGAGGTTAGAAAAACCGATAATGCCATTCAGTGGCGTTCTGATTTCATGGCTCATATTGGCCAGGAATTCTGATTTGATTCGGCTGGCACGCAAAGCATCTTTGCGTGCTCTATCCAGTTCAATGTTTTTAATTTCGATGGTTTCCAGGCTGCGGGATGCATCCTCACGCACCTCTTCAATGGACTGCAAGAGCTGGTCTTCGCGCTGACTCAGCTCTCCAGTCAGGCTGCCGATACTTTGCTGAAGACCCTGAAGTTCTTGAATTGCTGAGGTAGGCAAGCTTGGTGGCTGCTCACCTTCGGCAATTTGTCCCAAAGAAGTTGTCGCCAGATCCAGGCGTTGGCCCAGATAACGTGAAAGATACAAGAGCAAAAATAAGCTCAATACAAACAGCAGCAAAACCAAAAGGCCGCCCATCAGCAAGAGTCGATATTTGTTGAGCAAAGTAGGTGTTCGTGAGAGCTCCAGTTCAGCCCAGCCCAGTAAGAGTGAGTTTTCACCGGCTTGCAGACGGCTTAAATCCCGACCTGATGAAAGCTGATAGATGGGTTCGATAAACCTCAGGGTTTCCTGCTCGACTGCCAGTTGTGATTGATTGGACCAACGTAGTTCCTGATTGCTGCTTTCTAGGGGCCGCATACTTGGCCCAGCATGCAAGAGACTGGAGCGCTGGCGATCATAAATGGAAAAAGCCCGAACATCAGCCGTTTCCAGAAGCTGTTCAGAGAGGCTGCGCAGTTGTGGCAAGCGGTCGGTGTCTTCGAGTTGCACCGCCAGGCTAGGACCAAGGTTTTTGAGAGTTAAGCGCCCGCGTTCTATCAACTGTTCTTCCAAGCTGGAAAAATAGCTTTGCAGCAGCCAGCCTCCGCCAAGCAGAATCAATAGCCAGACGGGTAAAAAGCAACAGATTAATAACCAGTTTCTAAGTGACAGGGGCATTCCGGCTTTCCTTGCGCTTGGCTTCCTGCCAGTAACCTTCCAGGGTTTGCAGGGGAACACGGGTGGCTGGATTGCTCTGACGCTCTTCAGTTAACATCTGACCCGCTGCGGCACTGAGCGCTTCAACTTCGCGAAAGCGCCGCTCAAATTTGCGGTTGGTTGAGCGTACAGCGGTTTCCGGGTCTACCTTGAGGTGGCGGGCCAGATTGACACTGGCAAAGATAAAGTCACCCACCTCATCAACAACTGCGGCCTGATCGCCAGAAGCAAGGGCTTCACGAATTTCAGCCAATTCTTCTTCCAGCTTATCCAACACCTGGATCGCTTTGCCCCAGTCAAAACCGACCCGTGCTGCCCTTTTTTGTAATTTAAGGGCCCGGGTTACAGCAGGCAGGTTACTGGGCACACCATCCAGCGCTGAAACGGCTGCCTGCTTCTCTTTGCGCTCTTCAGCTTTGATGGCTTCCCAGGTATTTTTAACCTCAGCTTCACTTTTAACCTGGTCACCTGCCCGGCTTTGCAAATGGCCTTCAGGAAACACATGGGGGTGGCGACGCAGAAGTTTCCGTGTCAGTTCATCAACCACCTGGTGAAAATCAAAGCGTTGTTCCTCTTCACCAAAGCGCGCATAGTAAACAACCTGAAACAGCAGATCACCCAGCTCTTCTTTAAGGTGGTCCAGGTCACCCCTTTCAATACAGTCAGCGACTTCATAAGCCTCTTCCAGAGTGTGGGGTACGATTGTTTCCCAGCTTTGTTTGAGATCCCAGGGGCAACCGTCCTTGGGATCACGCAAACGGGCCATCAGGGTTAACAGATCTTCAAGCTTGTATTCAGGGGCCTTGGCCACAGGCAGCTCCTTTAATCAGTGTTTTGAGTTCTGGCGAAAACGTTGAACATCAACAACATTGGGCAACTGGTTAAGACGGTTAAGCACCTGCCCCAAGGCTTCCAGTCCCGCCACTTCAAGGGTAATCAAAATATTGGCCAGATTTTCTTTTTTATCTGTCAAGGTGTTCACGGAAAGAACATTCACCTTTTCATTGGCCAATATCAGGGTAATGTCTCTCAACAGCCCCGTTCTGTCCCAGGCCTTAATGCGAATATCCACTGGGTACATCTGGGTTTTCTTATGACCCCACTCAACATTAACCAAGCGATTGGGGTCTTCAGCCCTCAGTTGGTTAACATTGCTACAGTCCTGACGGTGAATGGTCACGCCCCGGCCTATGGTGATATAGCCTACAATATCGTCACCAGGCAAGGGTTGACAGCAACGTGCCATCTGGGTCATCAGGTTGCCAACACCCAGAATCGTAATATCGTCTTTACCACTCTCTTTACGACTGCCTGGGCGGGTCAACAAACGGTCCAACTGATCCAGATCTTCCGTTTCACCAAACAAGTGTTGAGCCATGGATAGGACCTGACCAGGCCGCAGATCACCTGCGCCCAAGGCAGCAAAAAGATCTTCTTCAGCATGCAGGTTCATTGCCTTGGCCAGAGCATCAAGGTCCAACCCCTCCAAACCCAGGCGTTTGAATTCCTTCTCGATCAGCTGACGCCCCTCTTCAACATTCTTGCCTCTATCTTGAAGCTTGAACCACTGCTGAATTTTGGCCCGGCAGCGTGAGGTTTTCACATAGCCCAATGAAGGGTTAAGCCAGTCACGACTGGGAGCCCCTTCCCCGCTGGTGGTCAGAATTTCTATCTGCTCACCGGTTTTCAGGCTGTAATTCAAGGGAACGATGCGACCATTGACCTTGGCACCCCGACAACGATGACCGATTTCTGTGTGGACACGATAGGCAAAATCGATAGGGGTTGCATCCTGGGGCAGGTCAATAACATGGCCATCGGGCGTAAATACATAAATTCTATCGGGTGCTACATCATTTTGGAGCTCTTCACGAATGCCTGAAGCATCGCCCACTTCTTCATGCCATTCCAGAACCTGGCGCAACCAGGCAATCTTTTCTTCATAGGCATTACTTTTTCCGGCAGCATCAGTGCCCTTATAACGCCAGTGTGCACACACACCCAGTTCAGCTTCATCATGCATTGCATAGGTACGAATTTGCACTTCCAGAACCTTGCCTTCAGGCCCTATCACCGCAGTATGCAAGGAACGATAACCATTGTCCTTGGGGGTCGCTATATAGTCATCAAATTCATTGGGAATATGCTTGAACATTGAGTGGACAATACCCAGCACGGCATAACAATCTCGCACCTCAGGGACCAATACCCTGACCGCACGCACATCATAAACCTGAGAAAAATCGATCTTCTTGCGCTTCATTTTGCGCCAGATTGAATAGATATGCTTGGCACGCCCCTGTAGGTCGGCATTGGCAATACCCTGTGCTTGTATCGCATCTTCCAGCTGCTGGATGACCTTTTGGATATAGCCATCACGATCCAGGCGCTTTTCGGCCAAAAGCCGGGCAATGTATTTGTAGCTATCTTCTTCCAGGTAGCGGAAAGACAGGTCTTCCAGTTCCCACTTGATATGACCTATTCCCAAGCGATGTGCCAGTGGGGCATAGATTTCAAAGACTTCACGGGCAACCCTCAAACGCTTCTCACGCGGTGCTGTCTTGACTTGACGCAAAGCACAGGTGCGCTCAGCCAGCTTGATCAAGGCCACACGAACATCATCAACCACAGCTACCAGCATTTTACGCAGCTGCTCCAGTTGGTTTTGTTTTTGGCCAAAGGCGGGGGTATCGGTGGTTTGAATCTGGCTGATTGCAGCCATTTGCTGAACACCGGCAATCAGAATGGCGACTGTCTTACCAAATTTCTTTTCAACCGCTTCCAGGCCTAGCAGCTCCTCCCTAACACCACGGTAGAGCAAAGCTGCAATCAGGGTGTCATCATCCATACGCAGCTCGCCGAGAATGTCCGCCATTTCCAAACCAGTACGAAAGTTGCTTGCTCCTTCATACCATTGACGATTTTCCTCCCTGGCTTTGCGCTCTAAATCTGCAGCCAGTTCACAAGCCTGACGGACACGTGCAGGGTCACTTAGGTGTACGTCATCCTGGAGGTGGCAAAGCCAGAGATCCAGATCAACATTGCCATCCTCTTTCAGAGGCTGGTCATCTCTTACTTTTACCATGGTGTTTCCTGTTCAGCCTGGGTGAATTCATTGTTAGTGTTCAGCAAAAACACCCGTTGATAGATAGCGATCACCCCGGTCACAAATAATGGCCACGATCACGGCATTCTCCAAGTGTTCAGCCAGACGCAGAGCACCGGCAATAGAACCACCAGAGGAAACACCGGCAAAAATACCTTCTTCACGAGCCAAACGGCGCATGGTTATTTCGGCTTCCTGCTGGCCAATGTCGATGACCTGATCAACACCGGAGGGATCAAAAATACTCGGCAGATATTCTTCAGGCCAGCGACGTATTCCGGGAATACTGGCCCCTTCTGAGGGCTGCAGACCAACAATCTGCACCTGCGGATTTTGTTCTTTCAGGTAGCGGCCCGTCCCCATAATGGTGCCTGTGGTACCCATGGAACTCACAAAATGGGTCACCTTGCCCTGGGTCTGCTGCCAGATTTCCGGGCCCGTTGTTTTGTAATGTGCCAAGGGGTTATCGGCATTGCCAAACTGGTTTAAAACCTTACCACGCCCCTCTTGCTCCATCTTCAAAGCCAGGTCCCGCGCCCCTTCCATACTTGCTTCCTTGCTGACCTGGATGAGTTCAGCACCATAAGCCTGCATCGACCATTTGCGTTCTTCTGATGAGTTTTCCGGCATGATTAGAATCATTTTATAGCCCATAACCGCAGCAGCCATTGCAAGGGCTATACCGGTATTGCCGGAAGTGGCTTCAATAATCGTATCGCCCGGATGGATATCACCTCTGGCTTCGGCTTCGCGTATCATCGAAAAAGCCGGTCGATCCTTGACTGAGCCTGCAGGATTGTCGCCTTCCAGCTTGGCCAAAAGCGTATTATTGCGTCCGGCAGTCATGCGCTGTAAACGAACGAGAGGAGTATTGCCAACCAAATCTGCTACGGTTGGCCAGGGGGAAAGGCTAGTGGTCATACCGAAATCTAACTCCAAAATAACTGTACGGGAGGCAGGGCTCAGGACAAGAGGTCAACCACCAACCCTTTGATGTTGAACAGTCGCCGACTAATCGCCATGCGATCCTTTTGTTGATCCATCACCAAATGTAAAAGCTCTTCTGCTTCTTCATCAAGCTGACGAATAACCTGATGACGGTCTGCCGGGTGCCAGCCAGGACCGACGTTATCCACTTTAAAGCCGCCTTTGACGACCTTGGCGACCAAGTTAGACAGAAGGGTTCGAAAAACTTCCAGATTTCCGATAGTCGGGTTCCTTTCCAGCTCTTCTCCCGCCTTACCAAGCAGCTCTTGCAAATGTTTGAGTTCTTTTTTTAGTTCGCTGCGACCACCCACTGAAACCTGCTGCATCAACTGCTCATTAAAGCTGTTTTTCTTTTCTTCTGCCTTATCTGACTTAGCTGCTGCTCGCCCTTTTTGTCCAGGAGAGCGCAGATTTTTCATCAGTGTATTGACAGGGATCATGCTTTTTTACCGGCCGCTGCTGCATTGACAAACAAGGCATCAGAAGGCTTGACGCCCTGATCCAGACAGAACTGACGCAGAGCCTTGGCCCCTTCTTTGATTTGAGCTTCATACTGCTCTTCCAAAGCACGCCTTTCCTGATCCTGTTTTTCTTTTTCTTCACGAGGCAAGTCTTCACGAGCCTGGTGAGTTGCCAGGTGGCGAGCCTTTTGATGGACTTCATCAAAAACCACCAGATCCTTACGCAGAACGTGCCCACCTTCATCCAGCAGGTCGAGAAGCACACGAATTCTCAGGCAGCCTTCCGTTGGATTGACCTGCTCATCCTGAACAGCACGCGCCAGTATCTCAAGACTTTCAAGCAGGTTACTGCGAGCTTGTTGCAGTTCTTTTTCTTGAGCTTCCTTGGCTAAACCAGCCTGACGCTTGGCTTCCAAATGCAGATGCAGGGCATAACCGGCCAGAGGGATCAAAAAGGCAATGGCTGCCGCCAGAAGTATTGCCGCCGTATCTACAGTCATGTCGAACCTCTCTCCAGTTGTTCAGGTCAAAATAAAAAAAGGGGGCCTGAATTCAGCCCCCAAGGATAGCAGATAGGAAGATTGAGGGCACTAGCCGGTATTGCGTAAACCGGCCGCTATACCCGCCATAGTCACCATTAAGGCTCTTTCCAGAGTTTCTGGCTTCACATTCACTGAGCACTGACCGTCCGTTTCACAAGCACGCACACGCAACAAAAGTTCAGCCTGCAACTGGTGCAAGGGAATGATGTAAGGGTTACGCACATGAATGGCCTGCCGGGTTAAAGGCACCAGCTCCAAGAGCTCCTGCTGCTCACGCAATTCCAACAAGTGAGTCATTAGATCACTGACCCGCTGACGGAGTTCCTGACCTAGGGGTTTTAAATCCTCTTCAACCAAAACATCTTCGTACTCTTGAACCGATGGCAAATCGATTTTTGCCAGCACCATTTCCAACATATCGATGTTGCTGGCAAAGAAAGGCCAGCCTTCGATCATTTCCCGCAATTGCTCAGTTTTTCCTGCCTGAATGGATTCAATCAAAGCTTGATCACTGCCCAACCAGGCTGGCAGCATCAAGCGCACCTGGGTCCAGGCAAAAATCCAAGGAATTGCCCTTAGGCTTTCAATACCACCTGAAGCCTTACGTTTGGTCGGACGGCTACCCAAAGGCAGCTTGGCCAACTCCTGCTCAGGGGTCATTTGTCTGAAGAAGCGCACAAAGTCAGGGTGTTCTCTAACCAGGGCGCGATAACTGAGTACTGAACGTTCAGCCAGCTGGTTCATCAGTGCCCGCCACTCAGGCCGGGGAGCCGGAGGCGGTGCCAGAGTGGCTTCGAGAACAGCACTGGTGTAGACCTCCAAAGCGCGTTCAGCCAGCGCAGGCAAACCAAATTTAAAGCGAATCATCTCGCCCTGCTCAGTGACCCGTAACCGCCCCTGCACTGAGCCAGGAGGCTGGGCAAGGATGGCCGCTTGTGTAGGTCCACCACCCCGACCCACAGTACCGCCACGACCATGGAAGAGGGTGAGATGCACCTGATGTCGGGCACAAATCTCGGTAACGGCTTCCTGAGCACGATATTGGGCCCAGGAAGCCGCCAACTGGCCAGCATCCTTGGCTGAATCTGAATAACCAATCATGACTTCCTGGCGGCCAGAAGAATACTGCTGATACCAAGGCAGGGATAACAGTTGATCAATCACTTCGGGGGCTCTATCCAGATCCGCCAGAGTTTCAAACAAGGGCACTATTCGCAGTGGACGATCCACGCCAGCGGTTTTCAACAGAAGCGCAACGGCCAGAACATCTGATGGCTGGGCTGCCATGGAAATAATATAGGCACCCAGGGCATCAGGACGCTCACCGGCCAGCACCTGACAGGTGTCCAGAACCTCTCGGGTTTCATCACTGCAAGGCCAGCTGGCTGGAAGCAGTGGCCGCGGGTTATCCAGCTCTCGGGTTAAAAATGCAATCTTTTCCTGTTCACTCCAACTGGAGTAATCCCCCAGACCCAGGAAAGCTGTGGCCTCTGCCAAGGCCTGGCGGTGCCTGGGAGCTTCCTGGCGCACATCCATGCTGAGCAGGTTCATGCCAAAGACGGCCAGTCTGCGTAAAATGGATTTCAACAAGCCATCCGCAATCACCTGCATGCCTTTTTCGCACAGGGATTCATAGCAAAGCAACAGTGGCTCTCTCAGACCATCGGCATCAAAAATAATGCGTTCATCATCGTAAGGCTGGCCATCCAGACGTGCTTTCAACCAGTCCAGCGTTGCCCGCAGCCTTTCTCGCACTTCTCCCAAGAGCACCCGGTAGGGTTCTTTGACCGGCCCCACACGACTGATTAAGGCATCACTGGCTGCATGCATGGATAGCTCAGAACGCAGCTGATCAATATCACGATGATAGAGGTCGGCCGCCATCCAGCGGGACAGCCAGAGCACTTCCTGGGTAATTCTTGCGGTCACTCTGGGATTGCCATCGCGATCACCCCCCATCCAGGAGGCAAAACGTATCGGTGCTGCATCCAACGGCAGCTTGCTTCCCGTCAAGTCTTCGAGCTGTTCATCCAGAGCCTGGTAATAAGCAGGTATGGCATCCCACAAAGAATTTTCAATCACTGCAAAGCCCCATTTGGCTTCATCCACTGGCGAAGGCCGCTGACTCCGAATCTCATCGGTATGCCAGGCTTGGGCAATTAGTTCTTCCAGGCGCTTAAGAACGAGAAGGCGTTTTTTCTCATTGGGTGCATTTTCATAATGATCCAGGCAGGCATCCAGAGCATCATACTTTTGAATCAGGGTCCGCCGACTAACTTCCGTAGGATGGGCCGTAAATACCAATTCCACCTGCTGGGTTTTTAATGCTTCGAAAATTTGCTGGGAGGTAATGCCTTGGGCTTTTAGCTCTTCAAGCAGACGGCTAAACCCTGGCTGCTCACCGCGACGATAATCCTCCACTACTCTTTCTCGTGCCCGGTAGTGCTGTTCCGCCGCATTGGCAAGGTTTAAAAACTGGGTAAAAGCACGGGCTACAGGCAGCAGCTCATCATCCTTGAGATTATCCAGTGCCTGGCTCAATTCCTGATGCGAAGCCTCGCCCTGGTGCACTTTTTTGGAAAGCACCCGAATCGATTCAATCAACTCCAGAAAGTCTTCCCCCAGAGCAGCACTCATCGTGTGCCCCAGGCCTTCACCAAGAATTCTAACCTGTTCCCGCAAGGACGCATCCAGATTGGTCATTAGAGCCTACCCTCTTGATTTGAAATCAACTTGTCTGCATCAACTTTGGCACGGCCTCGCAGGTGCAGCAAGTAAAAAGAAATAAAAAAATATGCCCGATTTTGCTTTCAAGGCTTGCTAAATGCCTGAACTTGCTTATAATGCGCACCCGTTGGCTATGTAGCTCAGCTGGTTAGAGCACATCACTCATAATGATGGGGTCCCCTGTTCGAATCAGGGCATAGCCACCAACTTTTGCATCAGGCAGTTATTAAAGCTCAAGGGGTTGACCTGAAAGCTTTTTTACCTAGAATGTAGGCCTCTGCAAAGTAAGTCCAAGATTCCCGGATAGCTCAGTCGGTAGAGCAGTTGACTGTTAATCAATTGGTCGCAGGTTCGAGTCCTGCTCCGGGAGCCAAAGCTTACTCAGATCCAAGTGCAAAAGTATCTAATGTTCCCGGATAGCTCAGTCGGTAGAGCAGTTGACTGTTAATCAATTGGTCGCAGGTTCGAGTCCTGCTCCGGGAGCCATTTAGACTTCCCCCAGCCTCACCTTGAAAGTTTGCAAATCCTAACCAGCTGATTAAGATAACAAGTCTTCACTCAATAAAGGTTAGTGAATGCCTTCATCTTCGTCACTGCGCCCTCCTTGCCCACCCGGTGTTTGCGATTGTCAGCGCGAACAACTTCTGGCCGACCCTGCAAGTGACCTGAGCATTCTGCGTTTGACCCGTAAAGAGGAAAAACGCCTTCTGGAACGTCTGGAAGAATTAACGTCTCTAGAAGACCTCAACCACCTGCAAAAGCGTATGCAAGAGCAGTTGGGCATAGAATTAAAGATTTACCCGGGTCCCAATGAAGTGCGCAGCCCCAGAGGGCTGGTATTCGAATTTTCAGAGCAGCCCGGACTCTGCCGCAAAATTCGCCAATCCTTACCCACAGCCATCAGACGCAGCATGAACCAAAAACCGGAAATTCTTTACCAACTCCTTGATAGCTACGACCTCTTCGGCAACCACCATGCTTGAAGGTTTTTTCTTTACCTATCCACTGGTCTGGGTTTTTGTGATCAGCTTTCTATCGGCAACGCTCTTGCCCGGTGGATCCGAAGCCTTAGTCATTGCACAAAGCTGCTTGGGGTTGGCGCTGTTTCCTTTGTGGGCTGTAGCCACAGTCAGCAACACCCTGGGCTCCTGGGTGAACTGGATCCTGGGGCGCTACCTGTTGCGCTTTGAACACCGGCGCTGGTTCCCGGTTAAACCAGAGCAGCGAATGAAAGCCGAACGCTGGTTTGCCCGCTGGGGCGTCTGGTCACTTGTTTTTGCCTGGCTTCCTGTTGTCGGCGATCCCCTCACCCTGGTTGCCGGTGTACTCAGGGTTCACTGGCTTCCTTTCTTGCTTTTAGTGGGTCTGGGCAAGGCTCTGCGCTATGCCGTCATTTTGGGTGTCGCCGCACTGGCCGGTTGCTAAGCAGTCCTAAACTCTAGCCGCCTGAATAAAAGCCACCAGGGCCCTGGCCAGATACCAGGGGTCCTGACTCCCCACGGTTTCACGGATCGAATGCATTGCCCATTGAGGCACACCCACATCCACCACACGAACTCCCAGGCGGGTTGAGGTCAAAGGGCCTATAGTACTCCCGCAGCCCATATCAGTCCGCACCACAAAACGCTGGCAAGGAACCTGCGCCTGACGACACCAGGCATCAAATAGAGCACTAGTTTCACTGGAAGTGGCATAACGCTGATTGGCATTAATTTTAATGACCGGGCCAGCATTTATTTTCGGGCCATGGTTTTCGTCATGCCGGTCTGCAAAATTGGGATGCAGGGCATGGGCATTATCACAGGAAATCATCAGTGAACGACTAATCAGCTTTTGATAAGAAGCTTCATTGCCTGATGTCAGGCGTCTTAGCACGCTTTCCAGAAAGGGACCTTCGGCACCCAAAGCAGAAGCACTACCCACCTCTTCATGATCATTACAAATCAAAAGGCTGGTGGCATCCTGGGTTTGATCACAAGCAATCAAGGCTTCCATACCAACATAACAGGACAGGAGATTATCCAGCCGGGCTGAAGCAAGGTACTCCTTATTCAAGCCCACATAAGCTGGTGGCTGAACGTCATAAAAACTGAGGTCATAATCCACTACTTCAGTCACCTGTCGACCTTCTGCTTCCAAGCAGGAAGCCAGCCACTGACGAAAAGCAAAAAGCGGGTTTTGGCTGACATTCAACTGCCCCAAAATGACGGGCAGATGTTTCTGAGGGTTGGCCTCAACACCCTTATTAGCTTCCCGATTAAGGTGAATGGCCAGCGAAGGAATAATAGCCAGCGGCTCCCTGGCATCAAAGAGGGCTTCCTGGATTTGCCCCTGAGCATCCAGGTAGTGAACCTGGCCCGCCAAGGATAGGTCACGATCAAACCAGGGATGCAACAAAGCGCCGCCATAAACCTCCACGCCCAACTGCAGACAGCCATTACGAAAAATTTCTGCTTTGGGCTTTACCTTCAAACAAGGGCTGTCGGTATGTGCACCCAGCATGCGAACGCCAGTCTCTTGCGGCTCTTGCAAGCCCTGGCGCCAAGCGACTATAGATTTACCACCCCGAATAACCAGATAACCCTGACCCGGCTCTAACGACCAGTCTTGATCTTCCTGTAACTCCTGAAAACCAGCTTCTTGCAACTGGCGGCGCATCACTTCAACCGCATGAGCCGGGGTCGGGGAGGCCTGTAAAAAATGGATCAAACCTTGATTAAAAACGTCCAGTTGCTGCATTTCTCTACCTTTTTACTCAGTGAACACTTGTTGTAACTTGGTAACCTCGGGGCTGTCATCAACCGCTGCATGGGTTATGCTTGAGGCTATTGATAAAACTTATTCTATTTTTAAGACTCTACAGCTAGTAGTTTCCAACCTGTGCACAGGAGTACTAACCGAATGCAAACCGTTCTATTGCGATGGGTTTTCATTAGCCTGCTGACGCTGACTCTAGGTCTGGGTCTGAGCTTGCAGGCTAAGGCTGAAAACTCATCGCGTGAGTATACACCGCTGACCGAGCTGGAACCCAGTAGCTCACAGCGTCAGGTTGCCAAAGAAATCACACGCTTGCTGACCTACCAGCATTTTGCCGATATCACCCTGGGTAGTGAACTTGAAAAACAAACGCTTGAAAACTATCTCAAACAACTAGACCCCAGCAAAGCCCTTTTGGTTCGCAGTGAAGCTGAAGCCCTGCTCAAGCGCACTGATGAACTTGAAGCAGCTCTACTGGAAGGCAAGCTGGAATTTGCCTATGAGATCTATGTTGAAATCACTGGCCGCCACCAAGAGCGTTTGGAACAAAATCTCATGCTGCTTAGAGAGCAGCTGGATCAATTTGATTTTGAAAGCGACCAGCGTTTCCAGGCCGACCGACGTGAACTGGAATGGCCCGAAACCCAGGAAGAAATAGATACTTACTGGCAGCAGCGCTTAACCCATGAGCTCTTGAGCCTGATGGATGCTGAGCAATCCATTGAAGAAGCCCGCGACCTCTTGGTTCGTCGCTACGAAAACCGCCTCAATCGTTTGCGTCAAACCAACAGCAATGATGTCTTCCAAAGCTTCATGAATGCTTTCACCACCACTATTGATCCCCATACCGGCTATATGACGCCAAGAAGCAGCGACAGCTTTAATATCCAGATGAAACTGTCACTGGAAGGCATAGGCGCCATGTTGCAAACGGACAATGAATACACCAAGGTTGTCAGCCTGGTGCCTGGTGGTCCCGCAGATCGCCAGGGTGAACTTGCGCCCACAGACCGGATCATCGGTGTTGGTCAGGATGAAGATGGTGAAATTGAAAATGTCATAGGTTTGCGCCTGGATGAAGTCGTCGACAAAATTCGTGGCCCCAAAGGCAGTATTGTTCGCCTTGAGGTACTGGCTGCCGACAATACCGATAGGCGTATTATTGAAATCGAGCGCAATGCAGTTCAACTTGAAGACCAGGCTGCCAGTAAACGCATTCTGGAAACCCAGGTTGATGGCGAAACCAAACGCATCGGCGTGATTGAAATTCCTACCTTTTACTTGGATTTTGAAGGCCAGCGCACCAGTCGCAGCGATTACCGCAGCACCACCCGCGATGTCAGACGCCTGATTGATGAACTCAAAGAAGAAGGCATAGATGGCCTGGTCATTGATTTACGCAACAATGGCGGTGGCGCCCTTCAGGAAGCTAACAGTCTGGTTGGCTTATTTATTCCCCGCGGCCCGGTCGTCCAGGTCAAGGATGCTGATGGCAATGTGCAAATTCTGGGCGATAACGATGGCCGAGTGCATTATGACGGCCCCTTGAGTGTGGTTATCAACCGCCTGTCTGCTTCAGCGTCTGAAATTTTTGCCGGTGCCATCCAGGATTACGGGCGGGGCGTGGTTGTCGGCCAGCAGTCTTTTGGCAAGGGAACCGTGCAAACCATTCTTGATTTAAGTGAAGGTCAGCTGAAAATTACCCGCGCCAAGTTCTACCGCATTTCTGGTGGCAGCACTCAACACAAGGGAGTGATTCCTGACATCAGCTTCCCGCCCTTATTTGACCCTGAGCGCATAGGGGAAAGTGCTTCAGAAAATGCCCTACCCTGGGATCAAGTCAGCCCGGTTATTCCTCCACGCGAGTCACCCATTAAGGCACGCCTGGATGACCTCAAGGCCCTGCATCAAATCCGTATTCAGGAAGATCCCAACTTCCAGTTCCTGATTGCCCAGTCTGAGTGGATGCAACGCCATAATGGTAGCCCCAGCATCAGCTTGAACCGTGAGCAACGCCACCTGGAAAAAGAAAAGGAAGAGGCAGAGCAGTTAGCTATGGAAAACCGTCGCCGGGAAGGCTTGGGTCTGGAACAGCTCAGCAGCTTAAAAGATGAAGAGCCTGAAAACCCCCATGATCGTGAGCCTACGCCTATTGATCAGGCCATGCTCGAAGAAGCAGGGCGTATCCTGATGGACTTTGCCCGACTTAACCACTAATCAATCGTTGTTTGGGGGCAAGGAAGCCCGCAAATTTCAACTGCTTGCCTGCCTGGCCTCACAGGCATCACCCGGCAAACGACCAAAGGCTTTAGGGGTTTTACGCTTCATCAAATAGACTTCCTCAATTACGCCGTCACCCCGCTCCTCTCTCTGCAACCGTTCTATCCTAAAATTCGTTCCATAAAGCCGATCCACTTCTTCGGCACTGATATTAAACGGCGGGCTCAGCCGCTCTTCAGGTGCCTGGCGGGTTACCAGCAGGATTTGTGCACCTGGTCTTAGGCATTGGGCAAGAAAAAAGGCATAGTTCTGGCGGGTTGCAGGGGGTAAAGCAACCAGGGCAGCCCGATCATAAACCGCATCCACCGAGCGCAGCATTTCCTGACGCAAATGAAAGACATCACCTGCCACAAACAACAAAGCCCCTTGATAAGCAAGATACAAGTCTTTTTGCTGTGAATAACGCACCGCTTCCTGGCGAGTTGCCAGGAAGTCTTCTTGCGCTTTGCGGGAAAAATCCACCCCGATCACATCATGCCCTTCCGATAAAAGCCAACTCATATCCAGGCTTTTACCGCACAGAGGAACCAGGACTCTGGCTTCAGGCGCGAGCTTTAAACGCGACCAGAAACGCTGCAAATGCCGGTTAACCTGAGACTGATGGAAACCCAAATCTTCTTCGCGCCAAACTTCTTCCCAGTAGGCTCTATCCACACCACCTCTCCTGTTCATCAAACTATCCACCAAATCTGTGGATAAACTTGTCAGCATCTCTAGAATAACCAGCCCGGACCCAGTAGACCAGCCTGGATCTGTAACTGATGAAATTTTGTTCGCTGGCCCTGATCAGCCATCCACCTGTATAATCGCTGCTCTTTAATGCATTCAAAGCAAAGGTTGGTTATTCACTCATGACTCAGGTCAGCACTCAAGCCCCCAGTAAGAAGCTCTTCATCAAAACCCATGGTTGCCAGATGAATGAATATGATTCTGCGCGCATGGCTGATTTGTTGGGTGTTTCCCACCAGTTAGAGTTAACCGATAACGAAAATGAAGCCGACGTTATCCTTCTCAATACCTGCTCCATTCGTGAAAAAGCCCAGGAAAAAGTCTTTCACCAACTGGGGCGCTGGAAGCAACTCAAGGAAAAGAACCCTGAACTCTTGATCGGTGTTGGCGGCTGTGTGGCCAGCCAGGAAGGTGACAAGCTACGCCAGCGCGCGCCTTTTGTGGATATGGTTTTCGGTCCCCAAACCCTGCATAGGGTTCCAGAGATGATCGATGCCACCCGCTCCCAGAAGATTCCTATGGTCGACGTTACTTTTCCAGAAATTGAAAAGTTCGATAATCTACCTGCGCAACAAGTGGAAGGGGTCACTGCCTTTGTCTCTATCATGGAAGGCTGCTCCAAATACTGTACCTTCTGTGTTGTACCCTACACTCGTGGCGAAGAAGTATCCCGGCCCTTTGAAGCTGTCATGAAGGAAATTCAACACCTTGCCGATGAGGGTGTCCGTGAAGTCAATCTGCTTGGTCAGAATGTCAACGCCTACCAGGGCAGCAATGTATCCGGGGAACTCATTGACCTGGCCGAACTGATCAGTTGTATTGCCGCTGTTGATGGCATTGATAGAATCCGCTTTACCACCTCTCACCCGGTGGAGTTTTCCGATAGTCTGATCCAGGCCTACAAAGACATCCCTGAGTTGGTTAGCCACCTGCACCTACCTGTACAGTCAGGCTCGGATCGCATTCTGGCCGCCATGAAGCGGGGCCACAACCGGGATGAGTACATCAACAAGATGGAACGCATCAGGGCCAACCGCCCCGACATCAGCTTTTCATCTGACTTTATTGTCGGCTTTCCCGGCGAGACAGAAGAAGACTTCCAGCAAACCCTGGATTTAATTCGTCGCATTGGTTTCGACCTCTCCTTCTCTTTTGTATACAGTGCACGCCCTGGTACTCCTGCGGCTGAGCTGCCTGACAACACCCCTGAGCAGGTCAAAAAAGAACGCCTCTACCAATTGCAGGCACTGATCAACGAGCAGACCCAACAGATTGCCCGACGCATGGTCGGCACCCGCCAACGTATTTTGGTAACCGGCTTGGCACCCAAGGACCCCGGACAGTTTTCAGGCCGTACGGAAAACAACCGCGTGGTCAATGTCTCTTCCGACCAACCAACCGATTATATTGGTGAATTTGTTGATGTCATCATTGAAGAGGCCTACTCTAATTCATTAAGGGGACGTCTTGCCTAATTTCATCCATCAACCAGAGGACAGCAACCGCTTGAACCGACCACAACAAGAGTCTGAAACTGCAAAAACCAGCAACCAAAGAATTGTCCAGCTCGCACTTCAGCCAGCAGATAATCAACGTCTGGCTAATCTCTGCGGCCTCCAGAATGATCATCTGAAATTGATTGAACAACGCCTGGGAGTCAACCTTCGTAACCGAGGACATGAGTTTCAGATCACTGGTGAAGCACGCCGAGCCAATATCGCAGCCAGCCTTCTGGAACAGCTCTACAAGGATACGGCCAACGAAGACCTCAATCCGGAAAGCATTCACCTGCACCTGCAAGAAGCTGGATTGGAAGCCCTGGAAGAAGAAGGGGTAGCTGATAACGCCACCCAGCAGATCAGCCTGCGTACGCCAAGAATTACCATCAAGCCACGTGGCAGCAATCAACAGGCTTACGTTAATACCATACGTCAGCAGGATATTAACTTTGGCATAGGCCCTGCTGGCACAGGCAAAACCTACCTGGCCGTGGCCTGTGCGGTTGAAGCCCTGATGAAGGATGAAATTCGCCGTATTCTGCTGGTCAGGCCTGCGGTTGAAGCCGGTGAAAAGCTGGGCTTTCTGCCCGGCGACCTGGCCCAGAAAATCGACCCCTATCTGCGTCCACTCTATGATGCGCTCTATGAAATGCTTGGCTTTGAGCAAGTCGGAAAAATGATTGAAAAAAACGTCATTGAAGTGGCTCCCTTGGCGTTTATGCGGGGTCGCACTCTTAACAATGCCTTCGTTATTCTTGATGAAAGCCAGAACACCACCCGCGAACAAATGAAAATGTTCCTGACCCGTATCGGCTTTGGAACCACGGCTGTCATCACTGGTGATATTACCCAGGTTGACCTGCCCAAGGGCACCCATTCAGGGCTTATTCATGTTCTGAAAGTATTGGATGAAGTTCAGGGTATCGGCATCACCCGCTTTGAAAACCGGGATGTTGTTCGCCACCCCCTGGTACAGCGTATTGTTGAAGCCTATGACAACAGTGAAGAAGCTGAAGAAATAGAACGCCAGGCCCGGGAAGCGCAACGGCAGGAAGAAAGGGCCCAGCGGCAGGAAGCCTTTATCAATCAGGCCGCAGGTAAAAACTCATGACCCCCTGGGTTGATATCCAACTGGCAACCAGCCAGCCTGAGGTCTGCCCAGATCTCAATCAATTAACAACCTGGGTGCGGCTGGCTCTGTTGCCATCCACACCTGAAGCCTGCGAATTAACCCTGCGCTTTGTTGATGATGAAGAAAGCCAACAGCTTAATGCAAGCTACCGGGGCAAGAACCAGCCAACCAATGTGCTTTCTTTTCCTTTTGATGCAGACATTGATTTGGCCGCTGAAGGTGAGTTAACTTTACTGGGTGACCTAGTCATCTGTGTTCCCCAGGTGCTGCGTGAAGCCGAAGCACAGCAGAAGCAGCCTCTGGATCATTGGGCGCACCTAGTCATTCATGGTACTTTGCATTTGCAAGGCCTGGATCATCAGGAAACTCTTGAAGCAGAGGCGATGGAAACCTTGGAAACACAACTTCTGGCAGAATTAGGAATTGCTGATCCCTATGCCAGCCCTGAAAGCAACAAGCAGCAGGTTGACTCACTAGAGCCATGAACGAAGACCGATCGAGCCGGGGGCAACCCCCGAAAAACTGGTTTGACAAACTCCTTGCAGCCTTTACTGCAGAACCCAAAAATCGCCAGGAACTGGTTGATTTTCTCAAGGACGCTTCTGAACGTCAGCTCATAGATTATGAAGCCCTGACCGTCATTGAAGGGGCCCTACAATTAACCGACATGCAAGTGGGCGATGTTATGATTCCCCGCTCCCATATGGTTGTCGTGGGCATTAACCAGCACCCCCGTGATTTTCTGCCTACCCTGATTGAATCAGCTCACTCACGGTTTCCGGTAATTGGTGAAACAGCGGATGAAGTCCTGGGTATTTTGTTAGCCAAGGACCTGCTGCCATTAATTATTGATCATCAGGCTATGGAGAACTTTGATATTCGCCAAGTGATTCGTCAGGCCACTTTTGTTCCCGAATACAAACGCCTCTACTCCATGCTGCGAGAATTCCGTGAAACCCATAATCATATGGCAATAGTGGTTGATGAATATGGTGGAACTGCAGGCTTGGTTACCATTGAAGATGTTCTCGAACAAATTGTTGGGGATATTGAAGATGAACATGATGTCGAAGAAGAAGCCGATATTCGTGCTGCTGACCAAGGCACTTACTTGGTTAAAGCCTTAACCCCCATCGATGATTTTAATGAGTTCTTCAAAATGAATTTTAGTGATGAAGAATTCGATACACTGGGCGGCATCGTTATGCAAAAGTTTGGCCATCTGCCACGCCGAGGCGAAACTGTTGTGCTGGACGGCCTGGAGTTCGCGGTAATCAATGCTGACAACCGGCGAATTCGACTATTACAGGTGCGCCAACTCAGCCAGGATGAAATAGCTGCCCTACCCGATGAAGACTAAACTGGCCCGAAGCCATCAACAACTGCTCGCTCTAGTTGCTGGGGCCAGTATCACCCTGGCTATGGCACCTTTTCATATCTGGCCGCTGGCTCTCTTCGCCCCTGTTTCTCTATTACTGCTGCTGAACCCACTTAAACCGTCGCAAGCCTTCGTTACAGGCTGGTTTTTTGGTTTTGGTGTTTTTGCCAGCGGGGCTTCCTGGGTGTATGTCAGCATCCAGGTTCATGGTAACACACCGGTTCCCTTGGCTCTGGTGATGACTTTTGCTTTCGTCACCGGGCTAGCACTTTTCTTTGCTTTGCACGCCTGGATCTGGCAGCGTTTTCTTAGTGGCAGCGGATGGCTGCTCAGTTGGCCAGCCCTCTGGGTGCTCATGGAAGCCTTTCGATCCTGGTTCCTGACCGGCTTTCCCTGGTTACTGCTGGGCACTGCGCATCTGGAAAGCCCTTTAAGCGGCTGGGCCCCGATTGGCGGTGTTTACGCAGTGAGTGGCCTGAGCCTGCTGATAGGCCTGCTGGTGGTTTGGGCACTACGCCCTCAGTGGTTCCCAGCAATCCTGCCTCAAACTTCTGCTACCAAGCCCTTAAGGGCAGTAGCCCTGACCCTGGGTGGTCTGCTGTTGGTCAGTGGTCTACTCCTCAAGCCCCTGGACTGGACGCAGCCTCAAGGTGCCCCTCTGCAGCTAGCCTTGGTTCAAGGGAATATTCCGCAGGAAGAGAAATGGGACCCCAATAAGCGCCAGGAAATCATCCAGCAATACCTGAACCTCAGTGCCGAAGCCGGTGAAGTGGATGTCTTACTTTGGCCAGAAACAGCCTTGCCACTCACCCCACCACTGGCTCGCCCCTTTTTGCAAGAAGCCGTGGAACAGGCAGGACCAGATGCAGCTCTGGTAACTGGTCTCGCTTCAAGAGTTCCCGACCAAAATCGTTTTTACAATAGCCTGATTACTGCAGGGGAGGCTGAAGGGGATTACCACAAGGTACAACTGGTTCCCTTTGGTGAGTACCTGCCTCTGGAAGACTGGATAAGGGGTGTCATTGCCTTCTTTGACCTCCCTATGTCCAATTTTATTCCAGGTCCTGACCACCCCTCCCAACTAACCATCAAAGATACCCAAGTTGCGCCCTTAATCTGCTATGAAGTCGCTTACCCAGATTTCAGTGCCCGCCAGGCCCTTGGCAGCCATTGGTTGTTAACCGTCTCTAATGACAGCTGGTTTGGGCGCTCTATTGGACCCTTGCAACATTATCAAATAGCACGCTTCCGAGCCTTGGAAACCGGCCGGGAAATGGCCAGGGCCACCAATAACGGCATTACTGCTGTAATCGATCATCAGGGCGGTATCAAAGCCGAGTTAGAGCAGTTCACGACAGGGGTACTTACAGCCGAAATCCAGCCCCGCACAGGCACCACGCCTTTTATGCACCTGGGCTCCTGGCCACTTTTTATTATCTGCCTGACTGGCTTGGCTTGGAAAACACTCCCCCGAAGAAGTAGCCGCAAGCCTTAACTTTACTCATCCACATAGTGTTTATTTTTGTATCTCGGTTGATGTGCATCAAACATAAAATCACCATGATAACGATGGCTTTCAAAACAATCTCTTGGCGTAATAAATTAATATAAAATTAAACACTCTAGCCAAAAGTATTATGTAAAAAGATGCTTTTAAATAGTTTCAATAGCATTAATTTGATTGACTCAAAATCTTAGATAACGATAATGGCGCCGGGCACAGTTAGAAATACAAAATATTAAAAAATGACCTGCAGAGCTTACCGTGATCCACTCAACCAATTGGCTGCTATTAGACGATGCGAAATAACCAACCTGTCACCCAAAATGAATCCAAATACCCTGCAGGTGTCCGCCTGGTCTCAACAACAGACCTGAGAGGTATCATTACTTATGCCAATGCTGACTTTTGTAAAGTCAGCGGCTACAGCTTAGAAGAACTGGTTGGTCAAAACCATAATATGATTCGGCACCCTGATATGCCCGCTGAAGCCTTTGCTGATTTATGGGCTACTCTTAAAGCTGGTGAGTCCTGGATAGGTGTTGTCAAAAATCGTTGTAAGAATGGTGATTATTATTGGGTCGATGCCTATATCACTCCAATTTATCAAAATGATCAAATCGTTGGCTATCAATCGGTCAGAACCAAACCTTCCAGCCGTCGTGTAGCCGATGCCAACCGTCTCTATCAGCGTTTAAAGCAAGGCAAACCCACGCATAGTCGCCCACTTCCCCTCCTGCATTTGAACTTAATTGGCCTGGCTTTTTTAGCCCCCTTGATCACCTGGCTGGGAATGCAATGGGCAGCTAATTTTGCCTGGCTCTGGTTAGCCCTGCCGTTGCTTAGTGGCTGCCTGGCCTGGCTGGCACTCAGCCCGGTACGGGAGTTAAAACAACTGGCCCTCAAGGTCGTTAACAACCCCTTGGCACAAAAAGTATTTACCCAAAGGCGGGATGAAACAGGCGCAGCCAGCTTGGCTTTCTACACCTACCGCGCCAGAACCCGAACCATTCTGGGGCGCATGGACGACACTCTTCAGGCGCTGCGTGACATCATTGGTCAACTCAATATCCAAGTTCAAACCAATCATCACAATCAGGATGAGCAAGAAAAAGACCTTGAACTCATTGCGACAGCCATTCATGAAATGTCTGCCAGTATTCGTGAAATCGATTCCAGTATTCAGGAAAATAGCGAGCATATTGAAAGCTCGAATAATACCTGCCGAGACGGCCGGGAAAAAATTGAAGCCAGCTCAGTGAAAATCCAGCAAGTCTGCCAAGAGTTGGATAAAGCCTCCACTGAAGTCGATAAACTCAGTAAAGCCAGCGATGAAGTGGATCAGGTGATGGATCAAATTGCGGGTATTTCCGAGCAAACCAACCTGCTGGCTTTGAATGCTGCCATAGAAGCGGCCAGAGCTGGGGAGCAGGGGCGAGGCTTTGCGGTAGTGGCTGATGAAGTTCGCCAGCTTGCTGCCCGCGCCCAGGCCTCAACTGAAGACATTCGCCAAACTCTGGAACAGATTCGCGGTATCGTCAGCACCGTGGTTGGTCAAATGGAAACCAGTGGCCAGCGGGTGGGACAAACTCGCGAGCAGATCGAGCACTCCATTGAAAGCTTTAGAGCCATAGAAGAAGCTTTTGGCAATATTACACTTCGTGAAGCCCAGGTAGCTTCCGCTGTCAGCCAGCAGCGTTCGGTAGCCGATGAAATCGATCAGCGCATACTATCCATTCGTGACCAGGCAAGCAGCACCCTGGAAAGCTCTCACAAAGCGACCCTGGCCCTTGAAGAACTCAAGAGCCAGGGGCAGCAGTTGGAATCAACCATCAAAGCTTTTTCTTATGTCTAGAATTTAGCAATCAGGCCTGGATATCCAGAGTCTTACGGATAAAAATTCTTTCTTCACAACGGTGGCAGGGTTCCAGTCGATGAGTATAGCTGACTTCAATCTCCTTGCCACAGTTGGCACAGGCAAAGAGTCCTGCCATGGCTAATTCGCCAGCATGATAAAGGGTGGGGTCTTCACGGCTATCCAAGTCTTCCTGAAGGGTTCGGGCGTCAACCAGCGAAGGATCTGCAACCTGGCGTAGCCAGTGCATAAACTGCTCGCTGAGCATACTGGTTTCTTGCGCTAACCACTCTTTAACACCCTTTTCTGTTGATGCCAGGTGGCTGCGCAAATCCTTGAGGTCTCGTTTCATCCATTGACTAAGAAGCGCTGCTTCCTCGCGAGTCACCCTTTCCAGCTCCTCCTCGGTTTCAACCAGGCGCTCGATTTCCTTGTCGATATCCAATTCTTCACTGGTTTTTTCGACTTCCAAGCGCACCTTGTAAAGACGTTCCACCAACTGATCATATAACTGGGCCAGACGTTCTGCTTGGTCACTCATGATCTTCTCCTAATTCTGTAAAGGCTTCTTTCTTTTAGTAAAACAAACTTAACAGCAAAAGCAAGAGCAAAAGGCCCGCCAAGCCTTTCCAAAAAGCCAGCAGTTGGTCACTGCCGCCAGAAGTCTCCTGATCCGTAAGGTACTCGGGATTGGGTTTTTTCAGATCATAAATAAATTCAGAGAGACGGCGATAACGCAGCTCAGGGTTAGGCTGCAAGGCTTTGCGCAGAGCCGCATCCATCCACACAGGCAGCGAAGACTCCAGCTGAAAGGCAGGAACATACTCTAGACGTGAAAAATCCACCTTGGAATTTAAGTTTTCCAATTGCCCCTCATAAGGGCGCTGCCCGGTCAAAATTTCAAAGGCCAGGGCCGCAATTGAAAACTGATCTGCACGCTCGCCAGGATCACGACCCAGACGATACTCAGGCGCGGAATAGGGCGTTAACCCGACTCGGCGCGCCAAAGTCAGCAAGGGTGGCAAGTCTTTCATACCGGCAACGCCACAAGCGGCAAAATCAACCAGTTTAATAA
Source organism: Marinospirillum celere (assembly GCF_900112235.1). Taxonomy (GTDB): domain Bacteria; phylum Pseudomonadota; class Gammaproteobacteria; order Pseudomonadales; family Halomonadaceae; genus Marinospirillum; species Marinospirillum celere. Next base: position 33,913 of record NZ_FOLH01000003.1, read on the forward strand.
CCCCCTGAGGGTCAACCAGAATATTTTGAGGGGTTAAGTGCTGGTGTATGACCTCCCGTCGATGCATCGCACGTACTGCTTTGGTCAATTGTTCAATTAGATCCAGCCTCACTTTCAGGTCGGCATCCGGGTTTTCGCGCAGCCAAGTATCCAGGGTCCGTCCTTGAATAAACTCCATCAAGTAATACAGCTGGGTTCTGGGCCGCGATAAATCCACCACCTTGGCCACATAGGGCGAACTGACCCGATCCGCCACCCACTGCTGCATAATAAAGTGAGCAATAAATTCTTTTTTCAAGGCCAGCTGAGGTGAAGGGGCCTTCAATACCAGGCTACGGGCTGTCTGAGGATCATAAACCCGATAGATACGACTGGTGGCACTGCGTGATAAAACCTCTTCCACGCGATACCCATCCAGCTCATCACCCGCCTGCAGCTCTTCAGGTACAGGCAGGTTAGAATAAGCCACACCCAAATTATCATTGGCTTCATGGGTAACCTGATCAACCCGCATCAGCTGGAAACAGAAGTTATAGCTGGAATAGCCACGTTTGCTGGCTTTTTCCATGGCCTTCTTGAGGATGACATCACAGGCCTGGTTAAGGTCTTCTGGAAATTCACGTATCAACTGCACAAAATCAGAAGGCATCAGGGTGCCTTTTACTGCCTGGGTGGTAAACAGAAAGATATCGCCCTGTTTGACCTTAAAGTTCAGATAATCAATATCCACACTGGGGTCCATGCCCAGGGCACGGGAAGGATAACGGTAACCGCCCATGTAGGTGGTGTGTTCACGGTTGAGCTGCTGAAATTCAGCGCCTCGCAAACGATAAACCAGTGTATCCCCCATGTGGAACAAATGACCCTGACGCCCTTTGATAATTAAGGTGCTCAAAGAGCTGATATAGCTACCATTGCTCACACTACGACTTTGCGCATATAGCCAGGAGTTAAGTGCAGAAAGCACCTTGTTCGCTGAGGTTTTCGTATCCCAGTTATCCGGAGTGGCAAAGTAATCAGCCATAAAGCCACGGACACAGGTTTCCCCGGCCTGCTTTGCCAAAGCATTACGCCAGGTCGAGTCGGCAATAATGCCAGCAACCCCTTTGATTGCCAGCTGAGAGTCCCGCGGATGGCAGACTGCCATTGATGAACGGGCACTGCGTCTGTCCTGTGCCAAATAGGACTGGCCGTAACTGACCCTTAACTCACCCAATTGCATTGCTGTGTTGATAACCTTTATATCGAATTAGGCAAAACGCCATTGCTGCCCAGTATCACCCGACCTTCGTTAACTTCCAAGTAGCTTACTGTTATCCCTTGGTAGTGTTATTGCAGAAGCCATTGGAGTTATGCGGGGCAGGAACGTATAATTCCCACGCTAAATTTTTTCACTTCTATAGGGTCTAAAGCTGATGAGCTACAACAAGATTCCTGCGGGTAAGTCTCTTCCTGATGATATCAATGTCATTATCGAAATTCCGGCGAATCATTCTCCGGTAAAATATGAAATTGATAAGGATATGGACGCGCTGATCGTCGATCGTTTCATGGCCACACCCATGTTTTATCCAGCCAACTATGGCTTTATCCCTCAAACCCTGAGCGATGATGGTGACCCTCTGGACGTGCTGGTGATTACCCCTCACCCGGTCGAGCCAGGTAGCGTGATTCGCTGTCGTCCTGTGGGCGTACTGAATATGACCGATGAGTCAGGTGCAGATGCCAAGCTGATTGCCGTTCCTCACCCCAAGCTCAGCTCAGAATACAACGGCATCAATGACATCAATGATGTACCTGAGTTGCTGCGCAAGCAGATTGCCCACTTCTTTGAAAACTACAAAGATCTGGAAGAAGGCAAGTGGGTCAAGGTAGAAGCCTGGGGCACAGCTGACGAAGCCCGCGCTGAAATCAAAAAGTCTGCAGCAGCTTACAAAGGCTGAGGCAAAGTAGTTTGCTGGTTGTTTTTCAGCCAGAGCAGGAGCTGGTCAGCGGGCAAAGGTCTGCTGAACCAGTATCCTTGTGCTGTCGGGCAACCTTGATTGGTTAGAAATTCTTGCTGTGCCCTGGTCTCTATCCCTTCAGCAAGCACTTCCAAATCCATTGCCTTGCCCATGGCAATAATCGCCGCAACTATCTCACCACCGGTTACATCACTTGGCAGATCCTTAATAAAACTTCGATCGACCTTTAACTTGTCAATCGGCAGCTGCTTTAAGTAGGCCAAGGAAGAATAACCGGTTCCAAAGTCATCTATAGCCAAAGCCAGGCCAAGGGACTTCAAGCGCCGCAGATCACTTTCTGCCTGATCACCACGGCTGATCAGGGCCGTCTCGGTAATTTCTAGCTCCAAGCGCTCAGCCGGAAATTGCGTGGATTTCAAAACACCCGCAATCTGACTGACCAGTTGAGGTTCAGCAAATTGCCTGGGAGAGAGATTAACTGCCAGAATACCAGGGTCGATCCCCAGATCCAGCCAGCCTTGGAAATCCTTAATGGATTGACTCAACACCCACTCACCCAGAGCGCCTATCAGCCCGCTCTGCTCTGCATGGGGAATAAATTCCATTGGCGGAATCAATCCGGCGTCAGGGTCCTGCCACCGCATCAGCGCCTCTACGCCTTTGCATTCACCGGTCTGCAAGTCGATCAGGGGTTGATAGTGAACACGCAGCTCATCATTGCTTAAAGCTTTGCGTAAACGAGCTTCCATGGACAGATATTGCTGCGCTTTTTCGGTTAATTCCTGGCTGTAACTTGAATAGGTATTGCGGCCTGAGTCCTTGGCTTTATAGAGCGCGGCATCAGCATTACGTAACAGCTCTTCAGGGTTACCGGCATCTTCAGGGTAAATACTAGTGCCTATGCTGGCGGTCATCCAAATCTGCTGGCTGGAAGCCAATTCAAATGGCTCTTTGATGACATCCAGCACCTGAGCGGCCAACTGGTAAAGCTCATTTGAATTATGCATTTGTTCTAAAGTCAGCAAAAACTCATCACCACCCAAGCGGGCCAGCAAACACTTGTCACCAAAATGATTTTGCAAGCGCCGTGCAACAGCAATAATCAGCTCGTCTCCGGCCTGATGCCCCAGACTATCGTTAAGTGTTTTAAAACCATCCAGGTCCAGAAGTAAAGCTCCGACCTTGCGATTCCAGCGCCCGGCACGAATCATGGCATTTTCGAGCTGCAAAGAAATAAAGCTGCGATTGGGAAGGTCCGTTAGGGGGTCATAGTGAACCAGTCTTTGCAGTCGGGTATTACTTTCTTCCAACTGACTAACATCCGCAAAAACCACCAAATAACGATTATCGCCATCACCTTCAATCCGATTAATCGTCACCCAAAGATGGCAATGGCTACCATCCTTGCGCCTTTCCTGTATACGGCCTTGCCAATGCCCCAAACGCAGTAGCTGTTTCCAGATTTCCCGATAAAAAGCTGAGGTCTGATCACAATTAACCAGAAGGCTCAGGCGTCGCCCTTTCAGGTCACCTTCACGGTAACCAAGAATGGTTTGCGCTGCCGGGTTCATACTTTGAATTCGTCGCCGTGTATCCAGCAACAGTAAGCCTTCATTGGTTGCTTCATAAAAAACACCGGCCTGCTGAAGCTGTTGGCTGGTTTTCATTAGCCGCTTAATTAATTTGTCTTGAACCTTCAAGGCTCGGTACACCAGCCAAGCAATTAACAAACTGCTTAAACTAATAAAAATCAGTCCTTTACGCGTCTGCAGCTGCGTTAGGGTTGAAGGGTCTAAATTCAGGGAGTCGATAAACGCATCACTATAGATAATCCACAGGGCACTGACCACGGCATAGATGCCTGCCACCTTCAGTACTGGAGACAGCTTGGCTAGAGATCGGTGACCGGGCAATTTCATAGATTTCCTTAAACAGAAGCCAGAAAACAATTTCTCAGCATTCGGCAAATTTTTTTCTATGCTTAGTATAGAAGACTAGTAAAGTTATTGTGCACTTGGCGAGGATAACACCATGCGCCCCTCTGCCCTACCCTGTTTTGACGAGCTGTTGGAGTTAGCCAGGAACTCACCAGAAGACTTGGAGGCTTTGCGTCGTAAAATGACATCAGAAATTCTCAACAGTACCCTTGATAATGACATGCGCCAACGCTTGGAGCAGCTGGCTTTCCGTATAGATGCGGAAAGGCGCAGTGGTCGACCTCCCCTGGCTCTCTGTATCCACTACTCCAGTTTAATGCACAGTCAACTTGCTCATCTCAGCCAAGAGCTCAGCAAGCTGTTTAACAACCCTTGCCCCCAACAACCCGGCAAGCCTCTTCTTGGCGAGCTCAAGCAGAAGGCCCAACAAAAAAACAGCAAGGTAATTTGTCTGGATCAATATCGGAAGGGTCAAAAACCGGCTTAATTGTCAGGACGTGAACTACTCACCTGACGCCAATGCAGATATTCATCCAATAGATGCTGATAACGTTCAGCAAGCTGCTCCTTGGCCCGCCTGACCGTGTAAACCGGCCAGGAAACCTCTTCTGCCAAATGCCACTCGCGGGTCTGTTGCTGCCAGGGTGAGGCCTCCCAAACACTTCTGGGTAGCACACTGAAACCCAGACCACGGGCAACAGTATCCAAAACCAGCTGCACCTGATTGACGTGGCTTCGCTCTGTCAATTGATGAAAGCCTTTGAATTCATGTGGAAAATTAGCTTTCAGCAGCTTACTGGCATGTTCCTGACCTTCCTGGTGACCAATAAATCCCAAACTCAGCAGCTCTTGAAAGCTATTGCCTTGAAAATCTGCAGGCACTATAACAACCAGAGATTCTTGAAGGTAAGGCTCACAAATCAAATGAGGATGCTGCTGTTGGCTGGAAACCAGAGCCAAGTCTATCTTGCGCGCCTGGACCCACTCCACAGCCTGTTGATTATCCGCGAAAGTAAAATGTAAGCGTAACCGGGGATGGTTTTTCAGATAGCCCAAGGCAAAGGGATAAAACAACATTCCAAAGGTTTCGACACTGGCAAAACGACATTCCCCCCCTTCGACCATCTCCTGCTCCAGGGTATGACGAAACTGCTCATGTTCCGCAAAAAGTCGCAGCGCATAGTCATAAACCTGGCGTCCGGCTTCTGTCAGCTCGAAGCGTTTACCCTTTCTATCCAAAAGTGGCAGACTAAAATAATCTTCCAACTTACGCACATGCTGGCTAACCCCTGGCTGAGTCATACCCAGTTTGCGTGCTGTTTGTGTGAAGCTTCCTGTTTCCACCAGAGTAATAAAGGTTTTGAAAAAAAGTGCGTTGAACATCCGCTTTACCAACTAGAAAACTTATTTCAAGCATAACAAAAAACCCCCGGCCAGGGATTGGCCAGGGGCAAAGAAAATCTAAAAGATAAAATACAGCAGCTAGCTTTTCGCAGCTTCCGGGCTGTCGTCATCCACTGGCATATTATCCTCCACCTTGATCGGCTCCTCCGTGTCCTCTGAAGCTTTTTTACGGCCACGGTATTCAATCATAAAGTAAAGCACCAGGCCCGCAGCCAGGCCCCAGGCAGCGCCATGAGTCGCCAAGACAACCCCCATGATGCCTGCCACCCCCATAGAAGTCGCATTGTCGATCTGCTCAACAGCCACCGCAATACACAGATAACCCGTGATCAGCAGGGTAATCGACAAGGCAATGGGCAGCACGGGACGGAACATAGTCACCAGCGGTAATAGGAAAAGGGCAATAAAGCCAACAATCCAAAACACCGAGGCACCCGAATAAATGCTGTCCATAGCTTTGCGACCATAGCGATAACGCTCAGCAATGGTGGCCATGACTCCTGTAAACAAGGGGCCAGCAAGGCCAGGATAGGGAGCAAAGAAAGAATGGATGAGGTTACGTATGCCAGTCACTAAGTGCACTCGGTCGACATTCACTTCTATCTTCTCGTCAGGACGCAAATGGTCAACTCGCTTAATCAAACTCTGACCAACAATAATGTCACCAAAAGCAATAATATAAGCAATAATAGCCGTGGGTATTGCCAGCATCAGCAGCTCCACACCTGGAAAGCCAACACTAAAGGGCAAATAGGCCCAAATACCTCCAAAATCAGGGACATTGATTCCCCATTCCACATTTGGCAGGGGGTATTCGGCTAGGCCCCAACCAATTGCCATGGTGATCAGCATCCCGGGAACCATGCCATAACCGGCAATCAGCTTGGCCCAGCGATGCTTCTCCGTCCAGTCACGGAAGGAAAGCGAAAACAGCACATAAGCAGTCACCAAACCACCAATACCCAATGAAATAGGTGTGGAGTAGAGACGTCCACCTTCACTGATCTCACCACTGATTGCGGCAATGCCTGCACCCAGCAGAATACCGGCTTTAATGGAGCTGGGAATATTATTAACCAGCTTGGAACCTAAACGGGTTATCGCCATAAACAGGAAAATAAAGGCAACAACCAACTGCAGAGCAACCAGTGCACGTATGGCATCAGGGCCCGGCTCATAGTCACTCAGGTAGAGCAGAACAACGGGGATTGCTGGTGTAATCCAGCCAGGTACAAAGGGAACACCCAGTAGGGTGGGCAGCATAAAGCCGATACCGCAAACCACCACAAAAGCCAGGGCAACCTCATAAGGCAGACCCAAGTATTGTTCCAACAAAGGAATCATGCCCATGGCAATGACAAACATCACCAGAGCCTGGATGGTTTCAGGAATTTCCCAACGATAATGAATAAAGGGTAAGCGAATTTTAAAGGGGCCCGCAGCCCAGTAAGGCTGCTCTTCCCCGTACTTTCTTTTCAGGAGCACGTCTCTAGTTCCTTGTTTAGGTTTGTCTTTACACACGGAACCGACGTCACTTTACTGTTTTTGTAGGTGTGATCGTTCAGCAGGGCTTTTTTACGTGGATACTTTAGTAAATCCTATACGACCTTGGATTAGTAATACTTAATGCTAAGAGGTCAAAAAACCCTGAAAACAAGTAAAAATCTGCCAGAAACCTGGGATCTGCCTGGATTTAGCGATAAACACCCTATTTTATTCCTGATAAATTTAATCCAAATTACCCGATCAGGCGGCGGATGTTTCACTCGACTTTGAATTGATTGAGTTTTTTTACAGAAAAAACCTGAGTGTTTGCTTTATGATAGGTCATCCGTTGTTTGTATAAGCAGGAGTTCCAATGCCACGTAGGTTCGAGTCAACCACCAGTGTCGATGCCCTGGTTTCTCCAGAAGGAAGCCTGGAAGTACTTTCCCAGCATGAGGTCAATCGTCTAAGAGACACCTCCCGAAATGGTCATCATGATCTTTTGCGCCGCTGTGCTTTGGCGGTACTTTCTTGCGGCAGTCCTCTGGATGACAGCAAAGCCCTGCTTGAACTGCACCCCAACTTCGATATAGAAGTGCTGCAACAGGATCGGGGAATCCGCTTGCAAATCACCCAAGCGCCTGGCGACGCCTTTGTTGATGGCGTCATGATTCGTGGTATCCGCGAGCACCTGTTTGCGGTGCTGCGTGATCTGGTTTATGTCAGCAATGAAATTGAGATCAACCCCCGCTATGACTTACATAGTAGCCAGGGCATAACCGATGCGGTGTTCCACATTCTCCGCAATGCGCATGTACTCCGCACTAATCATCTGCCTAACCTGGTGGTCTGCTGGGGTGGACATTCCATCTCCCGTGAAGAATATGAATACACGAAAGATGTCGGCTATCATCTCGGGCTGCGCGGTTTGGATATCTGTACCGGCTGTGGGCCAGGCGCCATGAAAGGCCCCATGAAGGGTGCCAACGTTGCCCACGCTAAACAACGCACCCCAATACGTCGCTATATCGGTATTTCCGAGCCTGGCATCATTGCTGCTGAAGCACCCAACCCCATAGTTAACGAACTGGTTATCATGCCGGATATCGAAAAGCGCCTGGAAGCCTTTGTACGCCTTGGACATGGCATCATCGTCTTTCCCGGCGGTGTAGGTACTGCAGAGGAAATTCTTTACCTGCTGGGCTTGCTGAGCAATCCCGAAAACCAGCAACAACCCTTCCCCGTCATTTTTACCGGACCAGCCTCTGCCGAAGCCTATTTCCGCCAGATCGACCTCTTTATTCAGCAGGTTTTTGGTGAGGAAATGCGCCAGCGTTATCAAATAATTATTGATAACCCGCCGGCGGTTGCCCGAGCCATGAAACAGGGTATCAGCCAAGTAACTGAATACCGCCGCCAACTCAATGATGCTTTCTATTTTAACTGGCGCTTGAAGGTCGACCTGATTTTCCAGGAACCCTTTGAGCCGACTCACAGCGCCATGGCCGAGCTGGAACTCAATCAAGAGCTACCCACCAACCTGCTGGCTGCCAACTTAAGGCGCGCTTTTTCCGGCATAGTGGCAGGCAATGTTAAAGAGCAAGGAATTCGTGCCATTGAAGAAAAAGGCCCCTTCCAGATTCAAGGTGACCCCAAGCTGATGAGATCCCTTGATCAACTGTTAAGAGCCTTCGTCAGTCAAGGTCGCATGAAGTTGGCCGGTGATACCTACAACCCCTGCTATGAAGTTATTAGCTAAAGCTGCAAAATTTGACATAAAAACCACCTGCAACTACAGCAGGCTTTTTTGTTAAGCTGTAAACTTTAATGCGCCAAAATTGGGACAGGTTTCAAAGCGGAGAAGCACGCAATGGTTGATATGAGCAAAATGAAGGAGGAAGCCCTTCGTCGTAAGCGCGAACATGAAGAAAAAGAGTTGCGCCGACAAATGGCTTCCTCCAAGCCCCGTTCGGCTTCCCGCCGTTCCAGTGGAAGTCGACGTGGTGGCCGTAGCAACCCTTCTGCGCAAAGGGCCCTGGCCCAGCAACAAAGAACCCGCCCCAAAAAGCGTAAGCGTTCCATTAGCCGCTGGGTATTGGATATTCTTCTGGTTCTCGGGGCTCTACTGGTTCTGGTAATCTTCCTTAGCCCGTTTCGCTAACTTTTTGTACCCAGGCCGAAATCCATTCATCAGCACCTTCACTGGCATCAAAAAATTCTAAAGCATCCAGCTCAAGCAGAGGTAGCGATCGCTTGGCACCCAGGTCTGCAAAGGTTGCATCCATCAGCTTGCCCGCTGCACAAAAGCTGTCACCGTAGGAAGAGTCCCCCAAGGCTATAACAGCATAGGGCAGGCCAGCAAGATTAGGTGGCTGTTTGCTAAGTTCTTCATACAGGGGCAGCAAAGATTCCGGTAACTCTCCACTTCCTGTTGTTGACGTCACCAGCAGCAGTTGGTCAGCCTGCAGTAGCTGGTTGCTGTTTGGCATTTCAGTAAGGTTAACCTGATGCCCGGCATTACTGGCTGCTTGTGCAGCACCCTCAGCAACCTCCAAAGCCCCGCCATATACACTACCCACTAGTATCTGAATCGCCGCCACCAGCATCTCCTTATTTACAAAAAGCCTAAAACCAAGTATTTTACTGGGTTTTTATCTGGAGATTCAAGCAAGAAGCCATGCATTACACTGAACTGGAAGCTTTAGCCATGCCAATTCTGATTGGTGGCTTGGTACTCTTTATGGGATTTATCGTTTGGGATTTAGCCAAGCAATCTAAAGCGGGACGCTTTGGTACCCTGATCCTTTTTTTCGCCTTGGGCCTGGGCGTAGCTGGATTTATCATCAAGTCCGTTGTGGTTGCCCTGATCAATTAAAAAAAAGCCAATTCTTGTGAATTGGCTTTTCCAGAAAATGGCTGTGGGTTCACATAATTTCGTTGAGCCGTTCCTGCCAGTCCTGCGTCAATTGCTGGCGTTTGTGCGCATGCTCTAGCATAACCTTATTGAGCTCACAAAACATGTCAGCACACTCAGTACCCAGATCAAAAGGGTTGCTACTTTCAGTACCCTTCATGCAAGCACGGCTCAAGGTAAACCAAGCATCCCAGTATTGGCGCATAGCTTCCATTTCAGTTTCCATTAAGACTTCCATGCCTTGCACCCAATGACGCTGAAATTCCAGCATAGGTAATTGCTGTTGGTGCATTTGTTCCTTGAAGGTATCTATAACGCTTTGCATAAAACCTGACCTCCGAAGTTTCGTTTATAGTTGTGAAATTTACCGCCCCAGGACCCGTCCTACTTTTCCCCTCTCATCCCTATAGTAATAATGGTACCTAGATCAAAAAGATGCCACTGCATTTTATGAGGGAAATCATAAAAAAGTCACAAACTACTTCTGACTTGTCAAACCCGGCTCAATCCTGTTAACTTTTACAAAAATTAAAGTTAACAGGCCTCCCTATGTCTTCACCGCTTTGGTATCCCTACACACAAATGCAAAACCTTCCTGAGCCACCCCTGGTGACTGGTGGCGAAGGCCCTTGGATACATCTTGCCGATGGCAGGAAGCTCTTGGATGCAACCAGTGCCTGGTGGTGTCTGATTCATGGCTACAGGCACCCGAAGATGGATGCCGCCTTGCATCAACAGGTGGATCAGCTCAGCCATGTCATGCTCGGTGGCCTTACGCATCAGCCCGCCCTGCAACTGGCTGAGAAGCTGGTAGGCATTACCCCTGAGGGGCTGGACCGGGTGTTTTTTAGTGATAGTGGTTCGGTTGGTATAGAAGTAGCTATGAAAATGGCCGTGCAGTATCAACTCCAACAAGGCCAGCAAAAACGCACCCAATTAATGGCGGTGATGCGCGCCTATCATGGTGATACCAGCGGCTGCATGGCCTTGTGTGATCCTGAAGAAGGTATGCATCAGCTGTTTTCAGGGTGGTTGCAGCAGCATCCTTTTACCCCGGCGCCCAGGGCAGGATTTAATGCTTCACCGGATGACCCTCTGCTGCTGGAAGATTTGGAGCTGCTCAGAGCCAGTTTTGCCCAGCAACACACCCATCTGGCGGCCTTTATTGTGGAGCCCCTGCTCCAGGCGGCAGGTGGTTTTAATATGTATTCACCGCTATGGCTGCGAGAGGTACGCCGCCTCTGTGATCAGTATGGCGTACTGCTGATTTTTGATGAAATTGCCACAGGATTTGGGCGTACCGGCAGTCTTTTTGCTTGTGAACAGGCAGAGGTTACACCAGATATTCTAGTGATCTCCAAGGGGCTAACCGGCGGCTATCTTGGCTTGGCCGCGACCCTGGCTAGTGAAGCTGTTTTTGAAGGCTTTTATGGAGACGCTTCCAGGGCCTTTATGCATGGCCCCACCTTTATGGGCAATCCCCTGGCCTGTGCAGCAGCGCTGGCTAGCATCAGCATTTTTGAAGAAGAGAACTACCTGGACAAGATAGCCCGACTTAACCAGGTACTGCATGAAGAACTGGATGACTTTACGGCACCGGGTGTGGAATCCACCCGTGTTTTGGGTGCTACAGGTGTCCTTGAAGCCAGCTCTCCCGAGCGCTTAAAAGGCTTGAAAAGCTACGCTCTGGACCAGGGTGTTTGGTTAAGGTCCTTTGGAAGTTATGTCTACACCATGCCCAGCTATGTAATTCAACCTGAGCAATTGCGTGAAATTACTCAGGTAATGAAAGGCTATTTTGAAACCAGCTGAGAAAAATCCGGCCACAGCTGTTGGCTATCCACCCGAGCCAACCAGGCCCCTATCTGCTCAGGCAAAGCCGGCCTTGCCATCCAGAAACCCTGACAAACCGGGCAGCCCAGTTTTTGTAACAGCTCAGCCTGGGCCGGGGTTTCCACCCCTTCGGCAACCAGTTGCAAACCCAGAGCCTGGCCCATGGCAATAATCGCTCTCACCAACTGTTCATCTTCACGGTTTTCTGGAAGCTCACGAATAAAGCTGGCATCAATCTTGAGCGTAGTGATGGGTAGTTTGCGCAAATAGGATAAGGAAGAATAACCGGTTCCAAAGTCATCAATAGAAACCTGGATGCCACCGGCTTTCAGGTCACGAAGTAGCTGATGTTGCACATCTTCTTCGGTTAAAACCAAGCAGCTTTCTGTCAATTCCAGCTCAATTAATTCAGCGGACAGGCCATAGCTTTCAAGACGTTTAAACAGACGCTCAGCAAAGCTGGAATCAACCAGTTGTCGGGCAGAAACATTGATCGAAACCTGAGGCAACCAAGACGAAACCTCCTGCCACTTTACGAGCTGCTGGCAAACCTGATCCAAGACCCAGTCACCCAGACTTTCAATCAAGCCCAGTTTTTCTGCCAGGGGAATAAAGTCAGCAGGCGACACCTCGCCTAAATCAACATCCTGCCAGCGCAGTAAGGCTTCCATACCAACCCAGCGCCCACTGTCTACATCAATTTTTGGCTGGTAGGCCAGGTAGAGAGACTCCTGATCCATGGCCTGGCGTAAACCATGCTCCAGAGCAAGGTCGGTATAGTTGCGCTCGCCCATCACGGCATTGTAAAAACAAAAATTGTTGCGGCCAGCATCCTTAGCCCGATACATGGCTGTATCCGCGTGCTTCAGGAGAGTTTCTGCACTATCGCCATCATCAGGAAAAACACTAATCCCAATGCTGGTCGAAACCACCAACTGGTTTTGCATAATATTCAGGGGCTGGGTCAGTGCATGAATCAGGCGTGAAGCTTCGGTTTCAAGCAAATGGAGGGTTTCTACCTCAGGTACCAATACCGTGAATTCATCCCCACCCAGGCGCGCTACTGAATCTCCTTCATTGATATTGGCTTCCAGGCGTCGCGCTACTTCTTTGAGAACTTCATCACCCGCCAGATGGCCCAGAGTATCGTTAATCCTTTTGAAAAGATCCAGATCCAAAAAAAGCACCGCCATCTTGTGCTTGTGTCGCTTGGCTGAAGAGAGGGCTAATTCCAAACGATCAATCAACAGGCGACGATTAGCCAAACCGGTGAGATCATCATAGTAAGCCAGAGTATGGATTTGCTCTTCTTTGCGCTTGCGGTCAGTAATATCACTAAAGATGGCTGCAAATTGCAAAATACGCCCTTCTGAATTGCGTATCGCTGTAATGGTCAGCCATTCAGCAAAAATTTCACCATTTTTACGACGATTCCAGATTTCTCCCTGCCAATAACCCTGCTCCTTCAAACTAGCCCACATGGCTTGATAAAAATCTTTATCATGTAAACCTGAACTCAGTAAGGCTGGCGTTTTACCGACGGCTTCTTCGGCACTATAGCCTGTCAGAGTGGTGAAACTGGGATTAACAGCCTGAATTTTCCCCTCGGCATTGGTGATTACGATGCCATCCAGAGAGGTTTCTATGACTTTTTGAGCCAGCAGCAGATACTCGGTTGAAGCCTTTAATGCCTGATCTCTTGCTTCTATCGCAGCACGCAGCTGATTGACATACTCATACTCAATGCTCGCCAGAATGTCATTAAAGGATAAAAGCCCGCAGATTTGCTCCAGAGGTTCTCCGGACTCATCACATTCCAAAACACCCAAATGGCGAAAGCCTTTTTCACGCAGTAAATCAACGGCCTTGAGCAGACTAAGGCTTCGTGGCACACAGAAAAGCTCATTGTGAACCAGGTCCTGCAGGCTGGTTGCAGGCAACTCTTCTGCTAGCAGTGCTACCAAGTCTCTTTCGGTAATGATTCCGGGTGGCTTACCCCTGCCCCGCTCAATAATAGCCGCTTCCTTGCCTTCTTCTTTCAGGCGGCTAACGGCTTCAGAAATACTTAAACTGGCATAAAGACGCAAGGGTAGGCTATGAATACTGGAGCCAACATTGCGCATTAAAAGATAGTGTTCAACCCCCTGGTGGCGAACGATGTCTGACTGGGTCAGCATACCTAGGGGCTGTTCTTGTTCATCCACTACAAGTAGACGACGCAACCCCCTAGACTTCATCACTGAAGCGGCTTGACTGAGCAGAGTGGTGTGTTGGACGTAAACCACCGGTGAACTCATCAGCTCACGGATAGGTGTCTCTAGCAGATCAGCACGATTGAAATCCAGTTTGCGGGTATCACCTTCACTCCAGATACCCAGCAGCTCTCCCTCTTCAATCACCAGGATGCAACTCACTGCAGCCCGGCGCATGCGCCTAGCCACTTCACCCAGCGGTAAACCCGGCTCACAGGTCAAAAGGCCGCTATTGACCAAACCACCCACCTGGGGATCATCACCCAGTTTGATCGCTGATAAATCCTGCGCGGCACTATCAATCAGTTTCAACTGCTAACTCCAGCCATTGTTGGTCTTGTCGATTTCAACTGGCATCAGGCTCAAGTAACGAGATCAACAGGTTGCGGACTTGGCTAACTTCAAAGGGTTTGTCACAAATGGCCGAAACACCCGCTTGGCGCACACTGGCCAAGCGCGACTCATCTTCAGATGTGACCATCATGATCGGCAAATGGGAATAATCAGCGGACTGGCGAATATGACCAATTAAGGCTTCGCCATCCATCACCGGCATATTGTAATCCGTGACGACCAAATCATACGCTGCCTGCTGAAGACACCCTATCGCTTCCTGACCATTAACCGCTTCATCAATATGCTCAACACCAATTTGCTGCAGCACTCGACGCAAATGATTGCGAGCCATACGGGAATCATCAACCAAAAGCACCCTGAGGCTGGTGATATCGTATAGCTCCAGTTCCACCTCTTCATGGGTCAGGTATTCCAAAGTGGTCACCAGCGCTCGCTGCAAATCAGTGCGGTCAAAGGGTTTCGGCAAGAGAGCCAAGACCCCCGCCTGACGAACGGCTTCCAGATTTTCACGCTTTTGTTCACTGGAAACAACCATTTTGGCCACTTCCGACAGGCGGCTATCCTTTTGCATCAAGGCAAACAGCTCGTGCGCATCAGCATCGGGCAAATAGAGGCTGCTAATAATCAAATCGGGAACAAAAACACGCATTCGCATCAGAGCTTCACGAGCTGTGCTCACCGCTTCCAGGGTTTTGATACCCTGGTCGGTCAGCTGCTTTTGAATCAAACGCCTTTGTGTGTTCGAGGGTTCAACCAGCAAAATCCCCAAATCATCCAGGGACAGGCTTGCAGTGACTTCCATTCTTGATATCTCCAAAAAAGAGGTTTCCAGAGGTTAGGGATTAATGCTGTCTCGGTTTACGAGGCAACCCCGGCTGATAAATATCATCACGATAAATAAGCCGTTTGGTTTCTGTGCTACGTTCAGGAGTAAGACTGAAAACAGCTTCACGCAGGCGGAACAGCCTGCGTCCCTGGGTCCTGGCCAACTGCATTTGCACCTGACGCGGCAAGGGTGGCAAACGTAATGCTTGACGATCTTCTGCCCAGAAAGTTGCCTTATCCAGCATTAGACTCAGTAGGTTACGCTGATTGGTTTTTAACTCAACCAACAAAGTCAAAGCGATTAACTGGCGGGCACGACGGATTTTGGCTAAACGAGTCATGGCCATAACTGAAATTCACCCCTTGAAGTTTTATTTGTCTATCATAAACCCTTAAAGGCATCGAGTCAGTGCTGATTTGTCGCGGCGGAAAACTACAAAGCGTCACAAATTATGAATCTAATGCCCTAGGTTTGCATTTACTGGCAAGTTAAGATCAACTTAGGTATCTTTTTCATTATTGCATGGACAAGAAGAAAAGGTTGCCGATTAGGGATTACAGGCAACAACAAAAGCTAGCAGGCCGCATCGGGATAATTTCATGGAACCACTGACAGATGAAGAGCTGATGCTGAGCGTACCCACTCCGGACGAGTTGGGCCTCAGTTTTCGTGAAGAAAAAGAAACAGGTGACTTCTACGCTACCTATGAGCCGGTAGGAATCACCCAACCTCTAGAGCCTGAGCAGTTTCCTCAGGTTATGGAGATGGCAGGCTTTGACCCTAAGGAATATCCCGTCGATCCTGCAGCCCTTTCAATTTTCTTGGACGCAATGCGCCGGGGAGAATCCTGTAATCAGCGTCTAGGTGGACCTATTGATGCCCGCCCTGAGGTTTTTGCCAGCCCTAACCAAATGCTTGCCGGTGTTGTCATTCACCCCCCTCAAGGTAAAGGTAAAGACCTAACCCGTGACACTTTGGAGCAGGCTTTAAAGCAATCCAAAATAGTCCGCGGCCTGCTCGAAGAAAGCCTAAAAGAACTAACCAGCGAAACCACGACAGCGGCTCTTCGTGAAACCCAGAAGCCTGTCTGTATGGTCGTCGCCTACGGTGAGCCTGCCTATGATGGCACGGATGCCTGGCTGGAAACCCTCATTGAAGATATTGCCGACCGTCGGCCACAAATGGACGAAGACGGTAATGTCAATTTTCTGGAATTGGGTGATTTTCCCCATGTCGAAGCCGAGCAGGCCCTAGTCAGGCGCCACCCACCCACAAATGGTAAATCAGGCTGGACAGTCACAGGCCGAACCATCAAGGGGCGCAATGGTAAGGATCTAACTCTCAAACCCAAGGATGATAGCGTCAAACTGGCTGAGGGTGATGAAAACCTATTGCTGTCCACCACTACTGGCATGCCGGTGGTCCACGACAAAGGGGCCCATGTAGAGCAGGTCCTTCGCCTTGAAAACGTTGGTCTGAAAACAGGGCATGTGCGCTTTGATGGCAGTGTCCATGTCAAAGGCAATGTTGACCCAGGCATGAAAATTGTTGTCACCGGTGACGTCAAAGTGGGCGGACTGGTTGAGGCGGCTTACATCAAAGCGGGTGGCTTTATAGAAATTGGCGGCGGTGTCATCGGTCGCAAGCAAGCTGATAAGGACAAGCATCCAGAAGCCAAAAAAGATGATGATGCCAAGGGCAAGGTCAATGATGCTTACCTAAAAGCGGGAACCCAAGTCAAAGCAAGATTTATTCAAGAAGCCAAGGTTGAGGCTGATCAGGAAGTTATTGTCCAAAAACAAATTCTTCATTCAGAGATTACTGCAGGCATCAGAATTGCCATGCCTGGACGCGGCACTATTGTTGGCGGTATTGCCCGCGCCAAAGAGGTCATTGATGTGGGTGTTTCCGGTGCCATGGCTAATGTTCCTACCCGCTTGATTGCTGGTGAAACTGGCGACATCAAGCAGCGCATAGCTAACGTTAACAACCAGCTAAAGCAGTTGGAAGTTCAACGCCAGCAACTGATGGATATCGTTGCCAAGATCAAAAAACTGCGCAAGCCCATTACTGAAGAAAAGAAACAGCAGATCATAAAAGCGCGTGATGGCCTGAACGAAAAAGAAAATACGCTCTATGATTTGATGGCTGAACTGGAGAAGGAACAAAAAGATCGCCAGTCAGCCAGGGTTCAGGTTAGGGTCACCTGCTATCCAGGCACTGTGATTCACCTGGGTGAAGATGAATTCTCACCCCGCAATGACCTGGGTAAGGTAACCTTCGTATTACGTGATGGTGAGATTATTATGCGCTAAACCCCTGGGGGCAACTGCCACTTGATGGCCGCTTGCCCTTGGGCTTCCAGCCAGGCATTGGTGTTGGAAAAGTGACGACAGCCCAAAAACCCCCGATGTGCCGATAAAGGCGAAGGATGGGGGGCCTCCAAAACCAAATGCTTACTCCGATCCACAAACCCGGCTTTTTTTCTGGCGGGACTTCCCCAAAGCAAGAAAACCAAACCCCGATCCTGATTATTCAAAAAATCGATCACCCGATCGGTAAACTGCTCCCAGCCCTGGTTGCGGTGGGAATTTGCCTGCCCTGCCTCCACGGTCAGCACAGAGTTGAGCAGGAGAACGCCTTGTTGTGCCCAGGGTAGCAGGCAGCCATGGCCGGGTGGCTGAACGCCCAGATCGCTTTGCAATTCCTTATAAATATTTTGCAAGGAAGGAGGCACCTTGACGCCAGGCTGAACAGAAAAACTCAAGCCGTGTGCCTGTCCCGGACCGTGATAAGGGTCCTGCCCAAGAACCACCACCTTGACACCGGCCAAAGGGGTTTGCCAAAAGGCATTAAACCAGTGTGATGAGTGAGGATAAATCAGCTTGCCGGCAGCCTTTTCATGGCGCAAAAAATCACGCAGGGCTTGCATATAAGGCTGTTGAAACTCCTGCCCCAAAACCTGCATCCAGTCATCCGGCAAAGGCCGTTTTTCCGTCATGCCAAACCTCTCTGCGCCAGCACCCTCTCGACGGTATCCACGGTGACCTGCGTTTGGGGATCAACTTCAAGATTGACCGGAGTTCCTTCAGGCATCTCGCCGAAGGTGGTTGCCCGCCGGGTTTCCGGAATCAGATAAACACTAAAGCTCTGCTCGCCCACCTCAGCAATGGTGAGGCTGCAGCCATTTAAACCGATGTAACCCTTGGGGAAGATATACTTCATCCAGGTAGAAGGAACCGAGAATTCAAGACGCAGGTTGTTTTCATCCATTTCCTGGCGACCCGTCAAGGTCACTTGATCGATCACATGGCCTGACATCAAATGACCGCCAATTTCATCAGAAATGCGCGCAGCCCTTTCATAGTTGACGCGACTACCCACTTGCAACTGACCCAGGTTGGTCAGACGCAGGGTTTCAATCATGGCATCAAAATAAACTCTTTCATCCTGCCAATGAGTGACGGTTAAGCAAACGCCATTGATAGCCACACTGGCGCCTACTTGCAAGCCTTGACGGGCAGGCTCAGGCAGGTTGAGCGCCAGGGTACTCAGATTGGTTTTTTGTTCCAGCTCGGCCACTTCAGTGACCCCTTGCACGATTCCGGTAAACATACCCTTAATTACCCTTTAACTAGACAGCAAATCGGCTTCCAACAGGTGGATACGATCACTGCCAAAATAGATTTTATCTTTCCAGATGAGCGTGGGTGCACCAAAGGCACCACGACTTATGGCTTCAGCCGTAAAGTCTTTCAGGGCCGTTTTAGCAACCTCTTCATCAGCCAGACCAGCAATTTTTGTACCCAAGGCCTCCAAAGCCACCTCAGGTTGTCCCAGATCCTGACCCTGGCCCCAGTAAAGATCGAAAAGCTGCAGACTTAAAGCAGGGCGTTCAGTTGCCGGCAAGGCAGCCAGGGCACGCTGAACTTTCAGGGTATTGGTTGGAAAAACTTCAGGGAAGGTGTAGGGAACCTGATAATAGCGCGCCAAACGGGGCAGGTCTTCTGAAAACATATAGCGCTTTTTGGATTCCAGACTCAAGGGTGCCTTGTTACCTATTTCTTTAAAAAGACCGCCCAGAAAAATAGGCCGCCAAGTCACTTCAGCTCCGGTTTTCTTTTCCAGTTCAGCCAACTGGACTGCAGCGAGATAACTATAGGGACTAACTATGTCATAATAAAAATCTATTTTTTCACTCATAGTAACAACTCCGGGTTAAGTATTCGCTCTAGTCGGAAATATCCGGCTGATCACCGGTTAGAATAACATGGGCTTCCAACAGGGCACGGACCTGATCTTCTGCACGGCTCGGGTCCAGCCCCAAAAACTCCATAGCTTCCCGGCGGGTTTCCTGCCAGGTGTCAGGATCATCATAAAGCTCCAGGGCCTCAATCAACTGAAAACCCACTTCCTGGTCAGCCGCGGCAAAAAGCTTAAGTAACCAGGCTTCCTGGGGATGCAAGGCATCGACATAAAGCACATCATCTTCCTGGTCATAAAGCAGTTCACGAACCACCTCATCAGCGGCATAGCCATGTAAATCAAGGTCCATAGCATCCTTGGTTACCAAGCTGGCTTCATCTTCGCGCCAGTCTGCATCCGGATAAATCAGGGCTTGCTTGATGCTGCCATCAGACAAGGACCAGGCGATACTGACGGGGTAACTTTGTTCATCATCTGCAGCCCCTTCAAGGGCAATAAAAGTAGGCAGGCTCATGTCAGGTTTCCATTAAAAAGCTGTCAGGCAAATTGAACAGGGTTTGCGCATTGCGACTGGTTTGCAGTGCAAGCTGCGCCGGGGCTTGCTGACGTATCTCAGCCAGTTTGGCGAGCACCCAAGGCAAATAGGCTGGCTCATTGCGTCCTTTTTTAGGCTTGGGTTTAAGAGTGCGTGGCAGTAGCCAGGGGGCATCGGTTTCTATCAATAAACGTTGTTCGGGGATAGAAGGGAGTAGCGGCCAAAGGTGCGTACCCCGCCTTTCATCACAGATCCAACCGGTAAAGCCCACATAAAGATCCAAATCCAGGTAGCCAAACAGGCTTTTACGCTCTCCGGTAAAACAATGCACAACGCCGCCCGCCAGATCATCCCGCCAGCTTTTGAGGATATCCAGTAGGGTTTCTCCGGCATCCCTTTCATGGATAAAAAGCGGTTTGCCTGTCTCTGCTGCCAATTCCAGCTGCGCTTCAAAGGCTTTTTTCTGTTCTTCCGGGGTAGAGAAATTGCGATTGAAATCCAAGCCCGTTTCACCAACAGCAGCAACGTTCGGACTTTTGAGCAGAGCCCGGATATGAGCGCCCACTTCATCATTCCAGCAGGAAGCCTGATGGGGGTGGACACCTGCGGTAGAACGCAGGCTCAAGGGGTCTTCTTCAACCAACTGCAGGGCAGCTTCACTGGTCTGGACATCAGTACCGGTGAGCAGCATACCCGTGACTCCAGCTAGCCTTGCTTTTTCAAGAACCTCGGGCAAATCCTTGGCAAAAGCTTTATCGGTTAGATTGACACCTATGTCGACGAGGGGGCGAAGGGGTTCAGAAAAGGGTAATAAGGCCATGCAAATATTCAACCTGAGTAGTCAAGCTATCAATTTTTCTCTAGTATGTCAGAAAATTAAACTGATAAAAGTGTTACTTCAATCGCAAGAGGAAAGACCCATGGCCGGGGTGTTAGACAGTGTAGACTCCAGAACGCGTCTGGTTGGACAGAACCGTCTTG
Source organism: Marinospirillum celere (assembly GCF_900112235.1). Taxonomy (GTDB): domain Bacteria; phylum Pseudomonadota; class Gammaproteobacteria; order Pseudomonadales; family Halomonadaceae; genus Marinospirillum; species Marinospirillum celere. Next base: position 54,607 of record NZ_FOLH01000003.1, read on the forward strand.
AACTTTTGATGTTCAGGCTGCACAGCAACCAGTTGTTTGCTATCAATGTATTCAAAGTACAGGAAGTCCTGCGTCTGCCCAAAATGAATAGCCTGCCCGGCCATCATCCTCATGTTGTGGGTGTCGCTCATCTGCGTGGCCAGGCCGTTTCGGTAATTAATCTGGCCCAGGCCATAGGTATGCCCGCCCTCGAGCCTACTGAAAACAGCAATCTCATCGTTACTGAATACAACTCCACAGTTCAGGCTTTTCTAGTGGGTAGCGTTGACCGGATCGTCAACCTCAACTGGGAAGACATCATGCCGCCTCCACGTACCAGTGGCCGCCAGCATTACTTGACTGCCATTACCCGCCTTGATGACAAGATTATTGAAATCATTGATGTTGAAAAGGTACTGGCTGAGATCAACCCCTACAGTGTTGCTCTGGATCCTTCCCAACTGGAAGAAGAAATTGTCGAAGCCGCCAAGGATATGGAAATTCTTATGGTCGACGATTCACCCACAGCCATTTCTCAGGTCCGCCAAACGCTTGAGCCTCTGGGTATCATTTTGCACACAGCAACCAATGGTAAAAAAGGCCTGACGATCTTAAAAGACTGGGCTGATGCCAGCGAAGAAAGTGGTCAACCCGTTTCAGAAAAACTGCTTATGGTCATCACCGATGCAGAAATGCCGGAAATGGACGGCTACAGCCTGACAACTGAAATCAGGGAAGACAAGCGCTTGAAAGACCTGTTTGTCGTCCTACATACCTCCATGTCCGGTAACTTCAACAAGGCCATGGTACAAAAGGTTGGCTGTGATGATTTCTTATCCAAATTCCAACCCAAAATGCTGGCCGAACTGGTTGAAAATCGCGTTCGTGACCGTGCAGGACTTCCTAAAGCACAATGACTCTAATTCGTTTTGAAAATCTTCACCTGGCTTATAGCCAGACGCCGCTATTAAATGATGCCACGCTCATTATTGAAGAAGGTGAACGTATGGCCCTGCTGGGCCGCAATGGCGCTGGCAAATCGTCCCTACTTAAACTGGTTGCCGGTGATATCCAGCCGGATGGCGGCAGCCTGTGGCGCAAGCCGGGTTTAAAAATTGCCACCTTACCCCAAGTACTCCCCGCTGCTGATGATCGCGGTGTCTTTGAAGTGGTTGCCGAGGGCCTGGCAGAAGCTGGTCGCCTTCTTGAAGAGTTCCATCACATTACTCACCTGCCTCCTGATCAGGTTGATCTGAATCGTATGGATGAACTCCATCATGAGTTGGATGCCTGTAATGGCTGGGCACTCAGTCAGCGAGTTGAACAGCTGCTCAAGCGGCTTCACCTTAACGGTGAAACTAGGATGGCGGAGCTTTCCGGAGGTTGGCGCCGACGTGTTGCTCTGGCCCAGGCTTTGGTTAGTGAACCTGACCTCCTCCTCCTTGATGAACCCACCAACCATCTGGACATAGAAACCATCCAGTGGTTGGAAGAACAGATAAAAAGCTTCCCCGGCGCAGTGCTGCTAATTACCCACGATCGTACTTTTATGCAAAATCTTGCGACACGCATGCTAGAACTAGATCTGGGTGAAATCATCAGTTGGGAGGGCCGTTACCAAGACTTCTTGGAATTCAAAGCGCACCAACTGGAAGTTGAAGCTCGCCATCAAGCCGCTTTTGACAAGAAGCTGGCCCAGGAAGAGGTTTGGATACGCCAAGGCATTAAAGCACGTCGTACCCGCAATGAGGGACGGGTACGAGCCCTTAAAGAGCTTCGCAAACAACGCTCAGAGCGTTTGCAGCGCCAAGGAAAAGCAGACATCCAACTGGAAGCGGCTGACAAGTCAGGCAAGCTGGTTGCAGAGCTGACCCATGTTAGCTATAGCTTCGACAACAAGCCCGTCATCAAAAACCTGACCACCAGTATTCAACGTGGTGACAAAATTGGTATTCTTGGCCGCAATGGTGCTGGAAAAACCACCCTGTTAAAGCTCATCCTTGGTGATCTGGAGCCGCAAGAAGGCAAGATCAAACATGGTACTAAACTCGAAGTTGCCTACTTTGACCAATTGCGTGGCAAGCTAGATCCTTCTAAAAGTGTTCTTGATAACCTTGCTGAAGGGCGCACCAGTGTCACCATCAATGGCCGTGACAAGCATGTTATTGGCTACCTTCAGGATTTTCTCTTTACTCCCGAGCGGGCGCGCCAGCCCGTCAGTGCGCTTTCCGGCGGCGAACAGAATCGCTTACTGTTAGCCAAACTCTTTGCCCAGCCAGCCAATCTGCTGGTCATGGATGAGCCAACCAACGATCTGGACCTGGAGACCTTGGAACTCCTTGAAGAATTGCTACTCAACTATGAAGGAACCCTTCTGCTGGTCAGTCACGACCGGGCCTTTCTGGATAGCGTGGTTACCGGCATTCTTGCCTTTGAAGGTGAAGGCCTGGTCCGTGAGTACGTTGGGGGTTATCAGGACTGGATTCGCCAGGGCGGACGTTTTCCAGCGTTGGATACCTCTGCAGCTGAACCAACAAGCAATCAAGGGACCAGTGAACCTGTACCGCCAACCAAACCAGAAGCGGCTAAAAAAACCAAAAAACTCAGCTATAAGCTACAAAGAGAATTGGACCTTCTGCCAGGAGAAATCGAACAACTGGAAACCCAACTGGCTAAAGTACAGGGCCAGATTGGTGACCCAGCCTTTTATCAAGGCAGCCCAGATCAAATTGCAGCCACTTTGCAGCAGGCAGAAGAAATCCAGCGGAAACTGGATGCCAAAATGGAACGCTGGATGGAGTTAGAAACAGAAGACTAAAACCCCTTGCTGGCTTCCGGGAGAGTACCCTCTTGAAAGATAACAGTCACCTATCTGAAGTGGGTCAAGCTTTTATCCGTTATCTTGACCTCTACTTTATCGAAAGGGATCTTGAGGCTTCCCTTAAGCTGCTTCATCCAGCCATCAAAGGCTATGGCACAGGTCTGGATGAACGCATCTTTTCTCTAGCCGATGCCAAAAAGGTTGCCAGCCGTGATATTGAGCAGGCACCCAATCCTGTTCACTATGAACTCACCCAACTGCTCGTAGACCAACCCAGTGATCATCTGGGTCTGGTCACCTGTGAACTGAATATCAAAACGCGCATTCTTGACCAGGAGCTGAAACTAAACAGTATTCGCTGCTCTTGTGTGCTGCTTAACAAAAAACAGAACTGGCTGCTCTACCACCTGCACCTTTCCCTACCCACCAATGATCATGGTGAGGGTGAGTCCTACCCGATCAAGGAGCTGGAAGAAAATAACCAGCTACTCCAGCGCCTAGTCAGTGAAAAAACACAAGAACTGAATCAAGCTTTGCAAGAAATCAGCCAATTAGCGGCAACCGACCCGCTGACAGGTCTGCACAATCGTCTGCAAATCGATAAAATTCTGGGACAGGAATTCTTGCGGCTGGACGTCGAAAAAACCGATTTGGCGATCATTTTGATTGATCTGGACTACTTCAAGGATATCAATGATTACCACGGCCACCTAATCGGTGATCAGGTTCTACAAGAGGTTGCCCAGCTTTTTCAGGATCATATTCGGCCGCAGGATTTTGCAGGGCGCTGGGGCGGTGAAGAGTTTATCATTATCTGCCCACAACTGGATCAGGCCCAAGCCCTGCTGCTGGCAGAAAAGCTACGCAGCCAACTCGCCAGCCACCTCTTCACTCTTCCGGTGAGCCAAACAGCCAGCTTTGGTGTTGCCCAGTATCAACCAGGAGATACCCGGGCCAGCTTGCTACAGCGCGCCGATCAGGCTCTCTATCTTGCCAAGGAAGCGGGCCGTAATCGTGTCAGCAGTGGACCCTTTTAATGACCCTCACCTGGGTTGCTGGCCAGCTGGCAGGGCTCGTTGCACTGGGATTTTGCTTGGCTGGATTTGCCAGCAAACAGGATGACCGCCTACTGGTTCTGTTGATTTCCGCCAATATTGCCTTTGCCCTGCAATTTATCTTTTTTCAAAGCTGGACAGCTGCTGTCCTGACCCTGCTGGTCATTATCAGAATACTTTTAGCCAGACGCTATCCGGGCAATCTGGCCCTAATGAGTGGGTTACTACTGGCTAACTTCCTGGCAGCTGCCCTAACCTGGCAACACTGGATCGATATCCTGCCCCTAACAGCGGCCACCCTGGGCACCTTCGGCATGTTTATGCTACGCGGTATCCCCCTGCGTATTCTTCTGGGTATGGCCGCTTTCTGCTGGCTGCTCAACAACCTGCTAATCGGCTCCTTTGGCGGCAGCCTGGCCGAAGGCCTGATCGTGGTGACCAACATCTTCACTATCTGGCGGCTGGCGAAGCTGCAAAAAGAAAAGCAGCTATCGAGCCGAGAGGCTTGAGTACAAGCAAACCTCTTGGTTAAAACAAACTTTAAGGAGCCACCAGCCTGAGTAGTGGCGCTGAGCTGTCATCGACTAGCACATAAATCTGGCCACTTTCTGGATGAACTCTTACATCACGAATACGATAGCCCAGATCCATCAGCATTTCGTGTTCGCGAATGGGTTTATCCGCTTCCACCTCAAAGCGTCCCAGATAGCGATGGCGCAGATTACCCATCAGGAGTTGGCCTTCCCACTGGGGAAATTCATCACCATAGTAAATAGCTAACCCTGAAGGTGGAAAACCTTCGCGGCCTGAATCACCATAATGGCCTTTCAGCCAGTAGTAAACCGGATTGATGGTGCCTTCATCATCCGGAGGTAAGGCACCTATCGTCCGTCCTGTACGATATTCAGTACCATAGGTGGCACGAGGCCAACCATAGTTACCACCTGGGTGGTTGATGATATTGATTTCATCACCATTTTGCTGACCGTGTTCGTTTTGCCACAAAAACTCTCTTTGTTGATCCCAGGCCATCCCCTGCGCATTACGATGTCCATAGGTGTAGATGGCATCCAAGGCCTGGTTGTCATCAACAAAGGGATTATCAGTAGGAATACTGCCATCAGCATGGAATCTTAAGGTCTTGCCCCAATTGGACATCAAATCTTGAGCGGAGTCTCTTTCACGACGATCGCCAAGGGTCATATAGAGGTAACCCCGGTCATCAAAAGCCAAGCGGGAACCAAAGTGACCATTACCTGAAGAGTAGGGCGTGGCTTCATAAAGAAGTTCCCAGTCATCCAGGCGCTGCTCGTCCAGGTTAAGGCGTGCTCGTCCCAGGTGAGTGGCATAACCTCGACCCTCAGGATTGGCAGCAGCAAAGGTCAAATACACCCAGTTTTCACCTTGATCAAATTCAGGGTGTACGGCGACATCCAAGAGTCCTCCCTGCCCTCTGACAGCCACTTCTGGCAGACCTTCAAGTGAGTGAGGATTTCCATCAGCCGGGTTCAGGTAGAGTAAACGACCGGGGCGCTCAGTGATCAAGAGCGCAAAGTTTTCAGAAGCGGGTAAAAAAGCCAGAGCCCAAGGCTGGTCCAGGTTTTCCTGTAAACGTTCAACTTGAAACTCTGTAGCCTTGGCCTGACTCGCCAGAACCAAAAAAACAACGGCCACCAGAGTCGGTAGCGTCCAGCGGGAAAAGGTTAAAAAAGACATGAGGCCTCCTAACAGCGAATCACTTCTTAGCCTAGCTAGAGTTTTATAATTTAAAAAGCTCCGTTACCACTCAAACTCTTCCAAAAGTTTATCAATGTCTTTTAATCGAGCTGCAATTAGACAGGGATACACCCAGAATGTTGATTAATGACATTGTTTATGGGGCAGGAAATCCGGCAGGATGGGCGTATATTCAGGAGCCCACGGCCAAAGAGGCCAAGTTTTTGCAACGCCAGGGGTTTGAGGTACTCGATATCAACCACGAGGACTGCCTGGAAGCTGTTTTACAAGAGGTCGCAAACCATGCCTGACATTACCCCAACACTTAGACTGCAACACTATGACCTGCCAGCCATGGACAGAGCCCACCACCTGTTCACCGCTTTGCTGGGTGCGCTTCCGCTGGTGTCTAAATCTGCCCTGCCCTGTCTACTCAACAACCTGCTAATAAATGTGCGTGATCATTTTGATCAGGAAGAGCGCTTTATGCTGGCAACCAGCTTTCATGCTTACGATGCGCATCGCAGCCAACACCAGCAGCTGATTTCCCTGCTCACTCATTATCAACACCAACTGGAACTGGGTGAAAATCTTGACCCACTGGAACTGCATATGCAGCTCTGTAGCTGGCAGGATGAACACCAACAAAGCTGGGATGACCCCCTGGCTCAACACCTTCGCCAAGCTAATCGTTGGCAGGGTACGAAACAGGCATCGCAAGTGGCCTAATTTATATTCTTTTACTGTCCCGCACCCTTACGGGTGCGGTTTTCTGCTATCTTGGCTGCTGGATTTAATCTCTTCGGTTTTTTCATGCAGCGTATTTCACTGGAACGCCACCAAGTCTGGATTTATCTGACCGCCATCGGCTGTGGCCTCCTGCTGGGTCAGCAACAACCCGCACTAAGTCACCTTGCTGAACCCCTACTATGGCCTGCACTGATCCTGCTGCTTTATACCACCTTTGTGCAGGTGCCTCTCCTACATCTGCGTGCTGCCTTCCACGACCGACGCTTCATGCTTGCCGCCTTGTTGGGCAATTTTCTACTGCTACCGCTACTGGTCTGGTTACTGATTCAGTGGCTGCCGGATAATCCGATATTGCGGCTAGGTGTGCTGCTGGTTTTGCTAATGCCTTGCACCGACTGGTTCATCACCTTTACCCAACTCGGCAAGGGCAGTAGCGCCCATGCCTTGGCGCTGGCTCCCATCCTCTTGCTGTTACAGCTGCTGCTACTTCCCGTTTATATCTGGTTGCTGGGCGATCTTGATCAGTCATTATCAGGGCTGGGGCAGCAGTTGCTTCCAGCACTCTTGGTAATCTTGCTACCTCTGCTACTGGCAGCTATAACCGAACGCTGGATGGAAAAGCAGCCTCAACGCCTGGTTTGGCGTGAACATCTGGGCTGGGGCCCGGTTCCTCTGCTGGCCGGCGTCATTTTCCTGGTAGCCAGCATCCAGGCCAGTGAGGTGTTGGAAGTGATCCAACTTCTACCCCACCTGGTCCCTGTATTTATTGCTTTTCTACTTCTGGCTCCCTTGCTGGCCAAGGCGCTCACTAACTTGCTTCGTTTACCTCAAGCCCAGGGTCGCACCCTGGCTTTCAGCTTTGGCACCCGCAACTCTTTTGTGGTACTGCCGCTAGCCCTGGCTTTGCCTGCTGGTTGGGAACTGGTTGCCCTGGTCGTGGTTTTGCAGTCACTGATTGAACTACTGGGAATGATTGTTTACCTCTGGTGGATGCCGCGATTACTGACTCAAAAGTAACCTTGTCGGTAAAACGACAATTTTTATCGCCTGAAAACTAGCCCTTCAATGCCAAAGTGACTGCTTGCTAGTCCGCTGCCACTTCAGCATGTTCCAGCAGGAAGTCGACAAAAGCACGGTCGGCAATGGATTGATAGGCCCCTTTTTTCCAGGCAATCGACATATCCAAAAAGACGGGTTCTTTAAAGGGTACAGCCACCAAATCCGGTTCATCTTTCAAGACCAGCTTCAAAAAGACAGTGATCCCAAACCCCTGACGAACAATGGATTTAGTTAAAGGAATCAGATTGGATTCAAAGGCTACCCGAGGTTCCATGCCTGATTTCTCACAAATACGATCAATGAATTCCCGGTGAAAATAACCTTCTTTAAACAGCACCAGCTCTTCCTGTAGAAATTCTTCATAGGTTACAAATTCCTGCTCGGCAAAGGGGTGATCCTGAGGCACACAAACCACCATTTCTTCACGCAGGAAAGATACCGCTTCCAGATCATTAGGCACGCGGTCAGCAACGATCACCCCAACATCCAGAGTACCTTCACGTATTTTCTTCTGGATGCTACGGGTGCCATCTTCAAAAACGGCCAAATTAAGATTCTGATGGCGATGTTTGAAGGCCATCAGAATGGGTGGAAAATAATAGGAACCCAGCATGCTGGGAATACCAATACGCACCTCTCCCTTCGTCAGGCCACGGGCTTCATTCAGAGCCAGCTCAGCAGCTTCGGTTTCATCCAGAATCCGGCGAGCATGTTCTAGAAGAATGGCCCCTTCAGCTGTTGGTTTGACGCGCTTCTCACCTCGATCCAGCAGCGACAAACCCAACTGCTTTTCCATATTACGTATCGACATGCTAACCGCTGGCTGAGCAACCCCAAGGCGTTCAGCAGCCAGGGTAAAACTACCCAAATCAGCAACGGCAACTAGGTAACGTAGGGGACGAATATCCATAAATCAGCCTTATTTTTGAAATTCAATGAATATATTTTGCTTATTTATCTGCGACCAGTAAAGTGGCATTTCGTTCAATTGCAAGGATTTGCCAGCAGTTATGATCGAAGAGAAAACACCCGCTTTCTGGCGAGCAACCCTGGCACTTTGCTGTGGGTCTTTTATGATCTTCAGCAATCTTTATGTCACCCAACCTCTTCTTCCAGAGTTTCAACAAGCCTTCGGTATTTCTACTCTTCAAGCCAATGCCTCTCTGGCTGTTGCAACCTTGATGCTGGGTATTTCACTCTTAATCTACGGCCCTTTATCGGATGCCTTAGGCCGTCGTGGCATCATGTTGATCACCATGCTGGGTGTGGTCTTAACAACCTTTGCCCTGGCTTGTTCGCCTAACTACACCTTTCTGGTTATCCTGCGTGCTCTACAAGGATTTTTATTGGGTGGTCTGCCTGCTATTGCCATAGCCTATATGGGAGATGAATTCAGCAAAAAAGCCCTGGCTGTCGCTGTTGGCATTTACATTAGTGGCAATACCCTGGGTGGCATCGGGGGCCGACTCTTCTCAGGCTTTATGGCCGATGCCTTTGGCTGGCAAGCCAGCTTTCTTTTTGCTGCCGCTTTGTCTTTGCTCTGTTTGCTAATCTTCTGGTGGGCTTTACCTGCATCTTGTCACTTTAAACCCAAGCAGATCAGTTTGCCAGGTATGCTTAAGGATCTGGGCAGCCACCTGCGCAACCCTTTACTGATCAGCGTTTATCTACTTGGCGGGTTGAATTTCTTTATTTTTATCAACCTCTTCAGCTATGTAACCTACCTACTGGCCGATGACCCCTGGAGACTAGGTTCTAGCCTACTGGGCATGTTATTTATTACCTATCTCAGTGGCACTCTGGCGGCTTCCATCTCTGGCCGGGTTGCAGCTTACCTGGCACAACCCCTGTGCATGGCTCTGGGTGTTATTATCCTGATGCTCGGCAGTCTATTAATGTTGATTCCATCTCTTTGGGCGATTTTGACTGGCTTGTTAATCAATAGCTTTGGGTTTTTCTTCTGCCATTCCAATGCTTCCAGTTGGGTCAGTCGCCAAGCGACCCACGCCCGCGCCAGTGCCAACAGCCTCTACCTGGTTTTCTACTACCTGGGTGCCAGCACAGGCGGCTTCTACCTGGACCCCTTCTGGAAAGCCCTACACTGGCCCGGCGTGATTCTGGGTTCTCTGTTAATTTTACTGATCACCCTGGGGCTCAGCCTTTGGCTATGGCGGCAAGATCCACGTTCACTGAGTCAAATAAACTAATCAACACTTCAGGCCTACTAAGTGACAAGCGCAGTCAGGTATTAAATGCTCAGGCTGTCTGCAACAGGAAGTTGCAGTCAGAGCTTACAGGGACGTATTTACGCGTCCTGAGCATTAATACCTGACACCAGCGCTTATAACCCCTTCAGGCTCAGCATCAAACCAGCGCCTGCCAAATCAAACGCAAAGCTAATAAAGTCAGCAGGATATTGAACCAGCGCCCAAAGTTATCGTTACTTTGGCGGGCCAGGAGTTTTAGCCCCACCCAGGTGCCCAAAGCGCCAGCCAGGATCATCAGCAACAAGAGCCCCAGCCAGTCTACAAATACAAAACCCGCTGCACCAAAGACCACGGCTTTGGGCAGGTGCTGAACACTCATCAAGGCTGCAAAATTAGCCACTATTCGAAAACGATCGCCTTGATGCTGTTGTTTGACGAAGGCTGCAACCAGTGGGCCTGTTGCTCCCACAAACATACTGATAAACGTGGTAATGCCAGCAGCTACAAAGCTCCCCAAACGGCCCAAAGCGAGGGGAGGCACCTTGGGACCCCAGCAGAGAAAAAGAATAAAGCCGGCAATACAGAGTTGCAGCAGCTGCGTTGGTAGTTGTACCAGGAAAAGGCTGGCCAGCCAGGCTCCCAAAACAGCGCCAGGGGTAAAAGCAGCCAGGAGTTTCCAATCCAGGTGTCGCCAGGTCATAAGTGCACGATTGGCATTAGAGCCCAGCTGTACCATGCCATGCAGGGGAATAATGGCAGCCGGTGGAACCGCCAAAGCCATGATGGCGAGTAGAAGCACACCCCCACCCACGCCCAGCGCAGCGGTGACTGCGGAAGTTGCTCCTGCTGCCAAAATAAGCAGCCAAGAAGTCAGGTGGGTGAGTTGTTCTGGAAAGATATTGGTTAACAGGCTCATGATCTCTTCACTGTGCTCTTGACTGTCGCATGTTATCCTTTGCCACTATAAAGAGCCAATCAGTGGAGTTCTTCATGCTGAAGTACGAAATCATTCCTGTTACACCCTTTGCACAAAATGCTACTTTGGTTTGGTGCGATCAAACGCAAGAAGCCGCCATTATAGATGCCGGTGGTGAAGTTGATCGTCTGCTGGAGGCTGTTGAAAAACATGGTCTCAAGCTCACCAAGCTATTACTCACTCACGGTCATATTGATCATGCTGGGGGTGTGACTGATCTGAAAGCCAGAACAGGCGTGCCCATTATCGGCCCGCAAAAAGAAGATCAGTTTTGGTTGGATGGTCTGGGTGAGCAAAGCCGGATGTTTGCTTTCCCTGAAGCCAAGCCCGTGACTCCAGACCAGTGGTTGGAAGACGGTGATCGTGTCAGCCTGGGTCAATCAGAATTTCAGGTCCTGCACTGCCCTGGCCATACGCCCGGTCATGTTGTCTTTTTTGATGAAGAAAACCAGATTGCCCAGGTAGGCGATGTGATTTTTGCCGGTTCTATTGGTCGGACTGACTTTCCCAAGAGTGACCACCAAGCCTTGATCACTGCCATTAAAGAAAAGCTTTTGCCTTTGGGTGATGAAGTGCGCTTTATCCCCGGCCACGGCCCCATGTCCAATTTTGGCGAGGAAAAGCGCAGCAACCCCTTTGTTAGCGGCCGCTTTGGTTAGTAAACACCATCACAACGGGCTGCCAGGATGAAGTCATTCCTGTGCAGTCCTTTGATTTTATGTGTCCACCAATGAACGGTCACTTTTCCCCATTCCGTCAATATCTGAGGGTGATGGTTGGCATCTTCGGCCAGCTCTCCAATCTTGACGGTAAAGTCCAGGGCTGCAGAAAAGTCGGGGAAAGTGTAGACCCGTTCCAGGCGCTTCACTCCATCAATTTCTACCAGGGACCAAGCAGGCAAGCGTTTCAATTGCTCTTGCAGCGCTTGCCCTTCAATCTTGGGTGCATCAGCGCGGCAGGCTTCGCAGGCCAGATCTGCCAAAGAATTTTCTGCATTCATCGTGCACCTCCCAATAACAACAATTTTTAAACGAGCGTTTGTCTGAACGCCCGGTTTAGTGCTAGAGTTAGTCACTAGCTTCAGCACTATAATAAAGGAGCAACTCCATGTGGCTGACCCATCGATTTTCACTAACCAGTTTAGTCGCTTTTTTCCTGTCTGGGGTTTTGATTGCTTCAAATACCCAGGCCAGTGACACCTTACTTCGCCCAGCACTCATGTCTGACAAGGTTACTCAGTCCTTGTTATTGGACATTACCTCAGCGGGTGATCGCCTCGTTGCTGTCGGGGAAAGAGGTCATATTATTTTTCGAGATCCTGATCAGCAATGGCAACAGGCCCAGGTGCCGGTGATTGCCCATCTAACGGCCGTGGACTTTCCAACTCCACAGCTAGGCTTTGCTGTAGGCCATGAGGGGATCATTTTGCGCTCTGAAGATGCGGGTGAAAGCTGGGAATTGGTCCATCATGAGTTAGTAGTCGGTCCAAGACGCGCTCAAGAAAAGATTCCTGATGCTGAAGCTGCTTTGGAAGAAGCCGAAGAAGTCGGTGATCTGATGGATATTGAAATGCTGGAAATGGAGCTGGATGACCTTTATTTTCTGGCTGAAGCCGATGAAGTTCCCCCTTTGCTGGATATCCACTTCATCTCATCTGAACAGGGGTTTGCACTGGGTGGCTATAATCTTTTTCTGGTAACAGAAGATGGTGGCGAGACCTGGACTTCCCGCAAAGAAGCCCTGCCCAATCCTGAAGAACTCCACAACAATGCCATCGCCAGAGATGCCACAGGACGCTTATTTATTGCCGGTGAGCGAGGCAGCATCTACCGCTCCGAAGACCAAGGGTTAAGCTGGGAAGATATTTCTCCTGGTTATCAGGGCTCTTTGTTTAGCATTTTTGCAACCCGAGATGGCCTGTTGGTGACCACCGGCCTGCGCGGCAATATTTTTATTAGTCGCGATGGTGGCGAAACCTGGATGCAGCCGGATAACCAAGCCGAACAGACCCTGAATGGTGGCCTGCTGATGGAGGATGGTCAGTTATTGATTATCGGCCAGAATGGTGAGTACCTAATTGGTAATAGCGATCGTTTGGTTCACCAAACCCTGCCAGGTCGTTTTTCTCTGCAAGCCGTTGCCAGTCAGCAAGGTGAAATCTTTGCTGTAGGTCGGGGTGGCGTGCATCGACTGCCTTTACTTTTGCCAGCTGCCAGCCGTTAAAGGAAGCCTTTCATGAACAAGAACACTAGCCTCAACAAACCCAATTCTCAGGCTCCCTGGATTGAAAATTTGTTTTTCAATTTTCGTCCACTATGGTTGATTTTCTTCCTGATTATGACCGTTTTTCTTGGCTCCCAGGCGATCAAGGTTCAGCCTGAAGCCAGTTTTGAAAAGCTCATTCCCTTATCCCACCCCTATATTGAAAACTTTATGGAGCGGCAGGACGATCTTCAGGGGCTGGGCAATGCGGTACGTATTGTGGTCAGCGTCAAGGATGAGGACGAAGACATCTTTACCGCCGATTATATGCAGCGCCTGCAGAAGGTTTATGATGAAGTCCGCTTCCTGCCCGGTGTCGACCAGGCCGCTGTTCGCTCTCTCTGGGACCCAGCCGTACGCTGGACTCAGGTTACTGAAGAGGGTTTTGAAGGTGGAACTGTTATTCCAGATACCTACGACGGCTCTCCTGCCAGCCTGGAGGTTCTGCGTGAAAATGTTCTCAAGTCCGGTCAGGTCGGTATTCTTATTGCCAACAACTTTCGCTCAACCATAGTCCTGGCTCCTCTGGTTGAACAGGTTGATGGGGAGCCCCTTGATTACCAAGCCTTTTCTCATGCCCTGGAAGATATTCGTGAGCAGTTCAGTGATGAGAACTTTGATATCAAAATCATCGGTTTTGCCAAACTGGTTGGTGATTTGATTGATGGCGCCACCCAGGTTGCTTTCTTCTTCTTGGTTGCGCTGGCAATCACTTTTGTTCTCTTGTTTCTTTATTCACGTTGCTTTAAAAGTTCGATTATTCCCCTGGCTTGCTCAGTCGTTGCGGTTATTTGGCAGCTAGGTCTGTTAAAACTCATGGGTTATGGCCTGGATCCCTATTCCATGCTGGTGCCCTTCCTCGTTTTTGCCATAGCTGTTTCTCATGGCGTGCAGGTCATCAATGCCACAGCCATAGAAGCTTCCCACGGCCATGACCGCATTACCGCAGCCCGCTTGGCTTTCCGCAGCCTCTATGTGGCCGGGATTCTGGCTCTGGTTTCAGATGCCATAGGCTTTACCACCCTCTTGTTCATTGATATCCAGGTCATTCAGGAACTGGCCATTGCTGCTGCACTGGGTGTTGCAGTGATCATTCTGACCAATCTGATTCTGTTGCCCCTGGTAATGTCCTATCTGGGTGTGGGCAAAACCAGCGTCATCCGTGCTGAGCGCAAACGTCAGGAAGTTTCTCCTGTCTGGCACAAGCTGTCCTTTTTCACCCATGCCAAAGTAGCGCCCTGGTCACTCCTGGCTGCGGTACTGCTGGGTGTTGCCGGGATAATAGGAAGCGCTAACCTACAGATCGGTGACCTGGATGAAGGGGCACCTGAGCTGCGCCCAGATTCCCGCTACAACCTGGATAATGCCTATGTGACCCGCAACTATGCGACCAGTGCCGATGTCCTGGTAGTCATGGTGGAAACCCCCGAACAGGGCTGTGTTGCCTATGAAGCTTTGGAAGCAGTAGACCGTCTGGAATGGCAAATGCGTAATCTTGATGGCGTTCAGGGCAGTATGTCCCCGGCCTATGTCACCAAACGGGTTATTGCAGGTTTCAATGAAGGCAACCTGAAGTGGGAAGCCCTGTCACGCAACCAGTTCATTCTCAACCAGGCGATGAGCAATCTGCCTGCTGGCATGGTTAACAACCGCTGTGACCTGCTACCCGTGATTCTCTATCTGGAAGATCACAAGGCCGATACTCTGGTCAGGGTGACGCGTGAAGTGGAAGCCTTTGCTGCTGAAAACAACTCCGAGCATGCTCAGTTCCTGCTGGCAGCCGGTAGCGCCGGTATCGAAGCGGCCACCAATGAAGAAATTGCCCGTGCGCAAACCTTCATGCTGATCTTTGTTTACGCTGTAGTAGCTTCCCTGGTGTTGATTACCTTCCGCTCCTGGCGAGCCGTAGTGTGTATTGTTGCTCCCTTGGCTCTGACCTCCATTCTCTGTCAGGCACTGATGGCGCAATTGGGTATCGGGGTCAAGGTAGCAACCCTGCCGGTTATCGCTCTGGGGGTCGGTATTGGTGTCGACTATGGTATCTACATCTACTCACGCTTGCGCCAGTACCTGCGTGAAGGTGAAAACCTTCAGGATGCCTACTACCACACCCTGAGATCCACGGGTAAAGCGGTTAGTTTCACTGGCTTGACGCTGGCCATCGGTGTCGGCACCTGGGTCTTCTCACCCATCAAGTTCCAGGCGGATATGGGTATCCTGCTCACCTTCATGTTCCTCTGGAATATGGTCGGTGCCCTGTGGTTGCTGCCCGCCTTTGCTCGCTACCTGCTTAAGGACCCCAGCAAAGCTTAAGATGTTACTGCAGCAGGGCCTGATATAAGCCCTGCTGCAGTGCAACAAACCTTTGCCTTTGGTACTTTTTTGTTAATATGTGATCTGCTGCCATCAATTATTAATCTCTAGGGTATATGCTTGCCTCTGATGCTTTAAGTTAAATTGATACTCATCAGGAGAGACAAGTGATTTCATATCTAACCCATTTAGGAAAAACACTTGCCCCTCTACCGCCTCTTCCCGCGCCTGCCCAAGGCCAGCTTTCTCTCAATACCCCTGTAGGCTCCTGTGTTGACCACTTCAAGCATGTTTGGCTAGCCGATACCGCACATAACCGCCTACTGATTTTTGACCGCGAGCTGGAACAGCTGCTAGCCAGTTATGGCGAGCTGGGAAACCGGCCCGGTGAATTCAACATGCCCTTTCGGTTGCTGGCCCACCCTGAAAAGCCCTGGATTTATGTCACTGACATGGCCAACAAGCGTATTCAACTTCTTGAATACACCAACAATCTTCAAATCCGGCTGATCAAAACCTTTGGTGATGACTTCCCACTTCCGCTTACCGGACCTAATGGAATTGTTTACCACCAAGGCAAGCTGTGTATTGCTGATGAGTTTTATGAGGGTACTGATGGTGAAAGCCGCCTGGTTATTTGTACTGATGAAGGCCAGCATCTAAATGACATCCACCAAATTCACTACCCACAAGCCGATAAAGACCCTGTTCAGTTACTTTGGCCACAAGGCTTAACCCTGGATGATCAAGGCAACATCTATATTGCCAATACCGGCTTTAACACCCTGGTGCGCTGTGATTGGCAAGGCCAAGCGGTCCCCTTTCCTGAAAACAACAAGACCTATATTGAAGGTCTGGAGTTAACCCGGGATGTCGCTTGCATTCAATCCCGCCTGCTCATTCCCGGCGGCGAAGCCAATGCCATAGCCATCTATGACCTTCAGGGTAAAAAGCAAGGACGCCTACGCGGTTTCTTTGCTCCTATCCAAATCACCGAAGCACCAGACCCTGACTGCCTGTTGATTACCGAACCGCTGCTGGCCAGCTTCCAGCTTCATCAAATCGACCTGCATAGCCTGGAGGGAGATGCCAGCCGCTTTACACGTGTCCTAACCAGCGTGGGCGATGACCGTGACCAACCCGGTCAATTCCACTTTGTAGCCTCAGCGGCAGGCGGTCTGGATTACCAAACCACTTCTGAAACTAGCCACTACCAGCCACCTTTCAAAACCTGGTTGGATAAAAAACAGGAAAACTTTGAAAGCCTGACCAGTGGCTGGCCAACACCTGCTTTACGTTCCTGGCTTTATCTGACTTTAAACTGGCAAAACGAATGGATTAGCCGCTGGCAAGATAGCTGGTGGCGCTTACTGCTGGGCCAAGGCATTGAGAACCCCAAGGATCGACTCTGGATCGTGGACTCTGGCAATTATCAGCTGCAAACGACTAATCAGCCCATCCCAGACAGTATTCGACCCACCAGCCGTCCTCTTTTACCCGGCTCCCTGGGCATCGTCTCGCTCAAAACCAAACGCCGCTTGGCTGGGCAGCTGGCTCCTGAAGTTCCCCTATTAGTTGTATGTAACTATCTGACCAGCTTGGTTACTATCTATCAATATCATCCGGTTTTTGACGATTTGGTCCCCTATCGGGTGTTTGGGTCCAAGGGTTCTCTGCCTTGGCAATTGGATAGACCCCAAGGCTTAGCCATAGATCCAACCAATCAGGATATACTGATAGCCGACTCTGGCAATAACCGAATTGCCCGCTGGCGTTTAACTCTGAGTGGCATTGCTGGTCTGGTGGAAGTGTTTGGTCAACCCGGTGATGGTGATGGCGAGTTTCATACCCCTTCAGACCTGTGCGTGGACCCTGAAGGCCAGTGTTATGTAACTGACCAATTCAACCATCGTATTCAAGTGTTTGATCACCAGGGCAAATGGATTCGAAGCTTTGGCGAAGCGGGCTATGCAACAGAGGGAGACCGCTTCTTACTGCCTACCAGTATTGCCTATGAACAAAGACACTTGATTATCTCTGACCTAGTCAATCGCGCTATCAAGATCTTCACCTGCGCTGGTGAGTTTGTTGATAGCTTCAGCGGCTTTGGAGCTGACCCAAACAAAGGGCAACTTTGGATGCCTTATTTGATTCAAGTCAAGAACAACAAGGTATATTTGCCTGATTGTGCACTCAACCGTATCAACATTTACCAATTGAACTTTGGATCTTCCTGACCATGAACACTTTCAAAAAAGCTGCTCAAAAGCGATTAAAACAACAGGGCGGCTCACTGAAGAAACAGAGCACAAGCACTGCAACCCCTGAAGCGGTTTCAGAAGATGCACTGATTCAACTCAGCCAGATGATAGAGGAACTGGAACAACAGAGCCTGACACCCGAATACAGAACACGGCTGTTGCAAAAACTGGAAGCCCTACAAGCTTATCAGCGTCAGGTCTTTCACGGGCAGCTGCCACCCGGACCCTATAATTAAAAAAATTAAATGATAACTTCAAAACTTAAGGTACTAGCATGAAGGGCAACATGAATAACATCTCCATTGCTGCAAGGGCATGGATCATTTTGGGGCTATTTGCTTTAGGACTTCTGGCTAACACGCTTCTGGATGCGTGGAAAGCCCGCGACCACCTTCGCAGCAGTTATGGGCAGGGTGTCGTGTTTATGGTTGAAAGTGCAGTCAACCTGATCGACCACTACTACCAACTCAGTGAACAGGGTGAACTCACTGAGGCCGAAGCCAAAGAGCGCGCTTTGGCAGCCGTATCTGCCCTGCGCTTTGACAATGGCAACTATATCTTCGTCGGCGACAAAGAAGGTATCTCCATAGCCAATGCGGTTACTGCCCTACTCGGCAAAGATATTACCGGCCTACAAGACCCCACCGGCCACTATTTCGTACAAAGCCTTTATGATGCAGCCAAAGATGGCGGTGGTTTTGTGGACTACCAATGGCCCAACGCTGATGATGACAGCCAGCTTGACCCCAAAACCAGCTACGCTGACTTGTTTGCACCCTGGGAGTGGACTCTGGGAACAGGCCTGAATATGGAAGCCTTGCAGGAAGATATTGCTGCTTCCGAACTCCAGTCCATGATCACCGCCTTAATCATTTTGCTGATCCTCTCGATACTGGTGGCCTTCTTTATCCGCAGCATCACTCAGCCCCTAAATCAAACCGTTGCCGCCATGAAAAGCCTTTCTCGTGGCGAAGGCGACCTGACCCAGCGCATGAAAGAAGAAGGCAGCCGTGAGCTGATTGCTCTGGCCCGCCACTTTAATACCTTCATAGGCTCCATCCAGGAAATCATGCAAAGTGTCGCAGACACTGCCCACCAGCTAGCAACAGCTTCTCGCCAACAACGTGCATCTGTCGAGTCCATGGATCAAAGTCTTTCCACCCAAAAGGCTTCTGCAGAAGAATTAGCCAGTGCCATGATGCAGATTCTGGCCAGTGTTGAAGAGGTCACTAGCCGCACGCTACAAGCCAGTGAATCCACTGCCCAGGCAGGTGACGAATCCGAAACCAGTCAGCAAATCATCAACCGTAACATTGATGAAGCCCGCCAATTGGCTCAAAGTATGAATCAGGCCGGAAAAGTCATTAACAAGCTGGCTGATGACAGCCGCAATGTTGATACCGTACTGGAAGTGATTCGCGGCATAGCCGAACAAACCAACCTCTTAGCCCTGAACGCCGCCATAGAAGCAGCACGTGCCGGTGAAGCAGGCCGTGGCTTTGCAGTGGTTGCTGATGAAGTACGTACCCTCTCGCAACGCACCCAGGACTCCACCAGCCAGATTCAATCCATTGTAGAACAACTGCAGGAAGTTGCTGGCCAGGCTGTGAACCTCATGCAAACCGGCGTTAACAAGGCAGAAGCTGCTGCCGACACCTCCACCTCAGCCGGTCATGCCCTGGAAAACATCCTACGTGAAATTCAGTCGATTCAGGCCATGAATGAGCAGATAGCTTCTGCTTCAGAAGAGCAAAGCAGTGCTGTAGAAAGCATCAACCAACAGGTTGTTCAGCTTAGTGACCTATCCACAAACGTAGCTACTGAATCCAGTCAAATGGCATCATCCAGCCAGGAACTGACACAGATATCACAAAACCTTCTGGATAAAGTGGGTCGTTTTAAAGTTTAATTTATCTCAGGCCAACTACATAGAGTTTATAATGACAGGAAACAACAACATGCTGGTGAGCTATCAACTAGAGGAAGGCATTGCCACCCTGACCATCACAAACGGCAAGGTGAATGCCCTCAGCCATGAGGTTTTCGCTGAACTGAACGCGGCCCTAGATCAAGCTGAAAAAGATAAGGCCATTGTCATTCTTGCCGGACAAGCGGGTATTTTTTCCGGTGGTTTTGATCTCAAGGAAATGCAAAAAAGTCCCCAGGCTGCCATTGACCTCGTTGCCGTTGGTTCTCGACTGACACGACGTTTGGCCGCCTTCCCCTATCCAGTTATTGCTGCCTGCGAAGGCCACGCTATAGCTAAGGGTGCCTTTATATTGCTGTCCTCAGATTACCGTATTGGTGCCACCGGTGCTTTTCGGATTGGCTTAAATGAAGTGGCTATCGGTATGACCATGCACCATGCAGGCATCGAAATGGCTCGTCATCGCCTCGCCACGCCCTACTTCAACCGTTGCGTTATGAACGCTGAGCTTTTTTCACCTGAAGAAGCCTGCCAAGCCGGCTTTCTGGATGAAGTGCAAGCACCAGACTCCGTGATGTCACGAGCAAAAGAAGTAGCTAAAAACATGCAGCAACTCAACCTTAAAGCCTTTGCTAACACCAAAGTCAAAGCAAGGGCCAGCTACCTTGCGCAACTAGATGCTGGCATTGAAAAAGACCTGCAGCACTTAATGTAACCAGCTAAGCGAGTTCAAAGAATCCAAGGTTACCTCTAGCCTAAAATCAAAAATCCTGTTTTACTCGCAGGACAAACTACTAAAATCACTGGACTCGCTTATGCCATCAACGACCCCAACAACTGCTGCGACGCCACCCAACCGCTTGCCGTGCCGTGGTTGTCTGCCAACCTGCAGTAGCTATGCAACCTGTAACGGTATGCCTTGGCGCCATAATGATGCAAACAAACAAATAGATAAGGTTTAACGTCTGTGTCACAACCAACCCGCAAGCCTCTGCTTTTAGATGGCGGCATGGGCCAAGAGCTAAGAAAACGAAGCAGCCGCCCAGCCACCCCGCTTTGGTCAGCTCAAGTTCTACTGGATGAGCCGCATCTCGTTGTTGAAGCGCATTGTGATTTCATCGCAGCCGGGGCAGAAGTAATCAAGCTCAATAACTACAGCGTTACCCCACTTCGCTTAGCACGAGATGGTAACCCTGAGCTTTTTGAACACCTCCATAGCCTTGCCTTGGCGGCAGCCCATCAGGCCCGCGAACAGATGGGCAAAGAGGTTAAAATTGCTGGCTGTCTGCCACCGCTAGTGGCTAGCTATCATTCTGACAGCGTGCCTGATGATGCGACCTGCGCTGCTGACTACCAGCGACTGGTGGAACAGCAAAGTGCTGGCGTTGATCTGTTTATTATTGAAACCATGTCCTTAATTCGTGAAGCCAAAGCAGCCACCCGGGCAGCGGTTGCGAGCAAGCTTCCTGTTTGGGTTGCCTTTACCGTTGATGACACGGATGGAACCCGCCTTCGTTCTGGCGAAAAACTGCTTGCCGCAGCAAAGGAAGTGCTTGAGTTAGGTGCTGAGTGTCTACTGGTTAACTGCTCATCTCCGGAAGGAGTCACTAGGGCTATGCGAGAGCTTAGCCAACTGGAAGTGCCCTTCGGTGGCTATGCCAACGGCTTTACTTCCGTTGCACCCTTAAAGCCAGGTGGCACAGTCGATCAACTAGCAGCACGCACCGACCTCAACCCGAAAGCCTATGCCGACTACGCTAAGCAATGGATCGAACAGGGAGCCAGTATCATCGGGGGCTGCTGTGAAGTTGGCCCTTTGCATATCGCTGAATTAAAGCAACAGCTAGTGAATCAAGGTAAAGCGACTAATTGAGAACTTAGTTCTCGTTTTGCTCTACGGGAATCAACTCTTTGGAGATTCTTTCCAGCATAAAGGTTTCGCGCTGAATCGACTGCCCCATGGTTTTTTCCTTACGCGCCATAACCTGGCGATTATGCTTTACGGCATCAGAAATTGGAACCCAGAGTGGCCTCATGCCATTGGCAACTTCATAGCCTTCCATGCGGGTAGCAGCTAACTTGGGCGCAACGTCACAGGTAAAAAAATGCGAGGTCATGTGCATCAGGTCAAATTCAGGCTTGTAGTGCGGGCGATATTCTTCGATAAAGCCATAATGCTCCTTGATCTGAATATCCCGCGCGCCCGTCTCTTCCTCCAACTCACGTTTCAAAGCCAGGGTGATATCTTCATCCTGATCCACCCCACCACCGGGCAGGCTGAAGTCGTTATAGCGCTCGGTGAACAGCAGCAGAATCTCATCCTCGCGCAGAACGATACCCCTGGCTGCATGACGTCTTAATGTACGCCCTTCGCGGCTGGTTAATTCTGGGTGGATAAGTTGCTTGAGCAGTTTCATGGCGGCATCCGGCAATCAGGTCAAAAAGAGCCGCAATTCTACCGGTGCCTCGCCTTCTTTGCACGGATTGATGAATCTGCACTTTACGAGCAGGAGCAACAGCGCCTTACAAATATTCCCGTGACGATCACAGCAAGATCAATTTACAGAAGATGAGAAAATTCAGCCTTAAACCGACAACCGGGGCACTTCAGCCACCAGAAAATCCACTGCAGCCCTTATTTTTGGCACCTGATAACGCACCTGCTGATACAGCAGATAAATGGCCAAACCGGGTTGCGTGGTGACCTGCAAGCCAGGAGAAACCACCACAGGCACCAACTCACCCGTTTCTAGATAAGGCTTCAAAACCCAGGTGGGCAACATCAAAATACCTTCGCCTAAAAGCGCACGCTTCAGTAGCCAATGTCCGGCATTGGAGGTCGCCACACTGGGAGCCGATACATCCTGCCAACGGCCCTCTAACTCACAAATCCAGCGGGTCGGCCCTTGAGGCGTACGAAAATACAGCCCCTTGTGATTTTTCAATTCCAGTGGGTGGCCTGGACTGCCATATTCGGCTAAATAGGCAGGCGCAGCCACCGCAATAAAATCATTATCCATCAGCTTGATAGCAACCACCCGAGCATCAGGCGCATAGCCACCGCGAATCGCAATATCCACGTCATCCCGATCCAGCACACTCAGCTCATCACTGAGCGTAATATCCAGCTGAACTTGGGGATAACGCTGATTAAAACGATCCATCAGGGGCAGCAGAATCTGTTCACCAAACCCTACAGTGGCACTCATTCGCAAGCGGCCCATGGGTTCGGTTTGATACAAGCGCACGGCTTCATCCGTTGCATCCAGCTGCGCCAGCACCTCAGTGACATCCCGATAATACCGCTGACCGATTTCAGTCAACTTCACCACGCGGGTTGATCGGGTCAAGAGCGTCGCTTCAAGAGAAGCTTCCAGGTCAGCTACCCGCCGTGACAAGGAAGAGGGAGGCACCCGAAAGTGTTTTGCTGCCTGTGAAAAGCTTTTCGTCTCAGCAACCTTCACAAAGTATTTGATGGCTCTTAACTGATCCATAACCTCAAAACCACTCGTCATTATTGTCTTAAAAGCAATAGATATTCGCTTAATCAGGGGTTTTTATCAATTTTTATATCGCAATAATAGACTTAGGGCACACCCACTTGCCTCCCTAACATCAACCTCAACAGGAGCCACCTTCATGAAGCACTACACCGCCATCAATCTAATCAAACGTCCAACCGATAGCCTTGGGCCTGAACTCTTTGAAGTCGTCGAAAAACCGGTTCCTGACCTGAGCGAAGGTGAATTTCTGGTTCGCCAAACCCATATGTCACTCGACCCCGCCATGCTGGGGTGGATGTCACCCGATACTGAAAGCTATATCCCCCGAGTCGAACTGGGTAGCGTTATGCGCTCTTCTGGGCTGGGTGAAGTCATCGAATCTAACCACCCTGAATACGCTGAGGGTGATCGGGTAATGGGTATGTTTGGCTGGCAGGAAATGGCCGTTTGCACCGGCGAAGGCATCAATAAGGTGGACGCATCCCTTCCCCCAGAAATGCTGCTATCCATTTTTGCACTACCCGGTTTAACCGCCACCCAAGGGCTCTACTCCATAGGCAAACCCCAAGCGGGCGAAACGATCGTGGTATCCGGTGCAGCTGGCTCAGTTGGCTCCATCGTCGGGCAACTGGCCAAGGCAGACGGCCTGAATGTGATTGGCGTTGTGGGTAGCGATGCCAAAGCCGACTGGATCATTAACGAACTAGGCTTTGATGGCGCTGTGAATTACAAAACCGACGACCTAGGTGCCAAACTGAATGAACTGGCTCCCAAAGGCATTGATGTATATTTTGAAAATACCGGCGGCCCGATACAGCACCGAGTCTTTGAACGCATGAATGCCCATGGACGCATCGTCGTCTGCGGCATGATTGCCGACTACACCGCCAGCGAACCCAGCCCTGGCCCCAACTGGATGAACATCATTAGAAAACGCCTACACATTCAGGGTTTCACCATGCCAGACCACCTGGACAAAACACCCGAACTTCTGGCAAAGCTCACCCCCTATGTACAACAGGGGAAAATCAAATACCGCTCCCACACTCTGAAAGGACTGGAATCCGCCATGACCGGACTCAACCTGTTTTTTACCGGTGAAAACCAAGGAAAACTGATTGTGGAGTTGTAGTAATCAGTGAAAGACTAACAGTGGCCTGACCACTGTTTTTTAAGAGTTAGGCACGCAGCAGGTTGATAGTCCATGCCTAAAAGACCACCACTTTGATTATCATCCTGCTGGCGTGCCTCAATAGGCTGAGTTGCTTGGCTTACACCCGCAACAACAGATAAATGAGGATCAATGGGTTCAGAAGCGCAGCCGACCTGTCAGCACATCTTTTAGCATCACAAAGTCACCAGCAAAGCTATACAAAGGGTAAGTAAAGGTCGCAGGCCGGTTGTGCTCAAAGAAAAAATGCCCAACCCAGGCAAAGGCATAGCCGATAATGAGCACTGTAGGCAACCAAAGCCACAGCCCCTGAACCACTAGAGTGATAGCTGCCAATAAACTTAAACTAGTTCCCACCACATGGAGACGTCGACAGGTGCGATTGGAGTGCTGCTCCAAGTAAAACGGATAAAACTCTGCAAAAGATTGGTAACGCTCTCCCTGAGGCTGCTTGTTCTCATTGTCATTCTGCATAGATGTATTCTCCTCTCCTACTAATTGAATCCTTAGAGTGCCAGCCTTTCCAGCGCTAGTGTAACCCTGGCAAGAGCAAGCACAGCAATCGGCATCCCTTTTCGGTTTGAGTTGTTACACAGCAGTAAGTTGGAAACCTCTGTGTAAACACAAAGCACGCCTGCCGTGCAGAGAACAATTGTTTGCTGACCTCCATTTGCTGTCAGTCCACTTACAGGCGTAAAATGCACGTTTGTTTCTTCTGCCTTCAGGACTTATTTTGACCGCTGCCGTCTGCCCTACATCACAAGTTTTGCCTGGCCCGATTCTGGTATTTGATTCGGGCGTCGGTGGTTTGTCGATTGTGGAAGCCTTGCGTGAGCGAATGCCGGATCTACCGCTGACTTATGCCTGTGATAATGCCGCCTTTCCTTATGGCCTCAAATCGGATGCCTGGTTGTTGGAAAGAGTGCCCGAAGTGGTCGCGCGTTTGATTGAACAGGTGCAGCCTTGCTTGTTGGTGGTCGCCTGTAATACCGCCAGTACGGTGGTTTTGCCTGCCTTGCGTGAACGCTTTCAGTTGCCCGTGGTGGGTGTGGTGCCTGCGATCAAGCCAGCAGGGTTAATGACGCGCTCTGGGCATATCGGTTTGCTAGCCACTCAGGGCACGATTCAGCGCCCCTATACGCAGCGCTTGATTGAAACCTTTGCCGGTGATTGTCAGGTGACGCGGGTAGGCAGTAACCGTCTGGTTGAATTGGCTGAGGAAGCCATGGCTGGTCGTGAAGTACCCGATGCCACCCTGCTGGAGATCTTGCAGCCGTTTCTGGAAGAGCCACGCCTGGACACCATGATTCTGGGCTGCACGCATTTTCCTCTGTTGCAAAAGCAGTTAGCCCGAGTCGCTGAAGAAGCCGGTGCCCAGCATTGGCAGTGGGTGGATTCCGGCGCGGCCATTGCTCGGCGGGTACTGCATTTACTGGCCGAAGCCGGTTATCACGACCCCTGTTGTTCAGATACCTTTGCCCGCAGTTGCTGGCTAACGGCACCGTTAGAGCCCAGCAGTCAACTGCCCCTGGCTTTACGCACTTTTGGCTTCAATCAACTTCAGCAGTTATCCCTGTCGCAAGCTAGGCCTCAGACAGCAACCCTAGACCACTAAACCTTCCATTCCAGAGAGTTTTTCTACAATTATGGCTTCCACCCTGCCCCAGGTGACCCCCGAACTTTATCCTCAGTTACTCGATGCCAAGGCTCAACGCCTCAAAGCGCTTTTTCAGGCCTTCAATCCACCTGAGCTGGAAGTCTTTGCTTCGCCACCCAGTCATTACCGGATGCGTACTGAGTTTCGGGTTTGGCATGAAGGTGAGGATCTTTTCTACATCATGTTTGAGGTGGGCGAAGACCCGAAAAAGGATCGTCGTCAGGTGCGCATGGATAACTACCCGGTGGCCAGTGAAGCCATTAATGACTTGATGCCCAAGCTGCTGGATGCCATTCGTGATCGCCCACTGCTCAGGCGCAAGCTGTTTCAGGTGGAATTTCTTGGCAGCCTGTCCGGGGAAATGCTGATCTCGATGATCTATCACCGCAAGCTGGACGAAGAATGGGAAGTGGCCGCTCGCCAACTTCAGGATGAATTGGGGGTGATGCTGATTGGTCGTGCGCGCAAGCAGAAGATCGTACTGGAACGGGATTATGTGCTGGAAAAGCTACAGGTCGGTGAGCGCCAGCTAACTTACAAGCAGGTGGAAGGCAGCTTCACCCAGCCCAATGCCCGTGTCTGTGAACAGATGCTGGCCTGGGCACGCGATGTCAGTGCACCTTTAGAAGCGCCTGTAGGAGCGCAGTCCCTGCGCGATCAACACCTGCGCGATCTGGTGGAGCTTTATTGCGGCAACGGCAACTTTACCCTGGCGCTGGCGGAGAACTTTCGCAAGCTCTTGGGTACGGAAATCAGCCGCACTTCCGTGGCTGCTGGCCAGTACAATATTGAAGCCAATGGCATTGATAATGTCCGCATTGAGCGGATGTCTGCCGAGGATTTTTCTGCTGGCCTGCAAGACCCGGAATCCAAGGCTGCGGTTAAATTCAACCTGGCCGAGTATGACTTTTCCACCGTGCTGGTTGACCCGCCGCGTGCCGGACTGGATGCCGCCACCCTGGAGCAGGTCAGCCGTTATGAGCGGATTATTTATATTTCCTGCAACCCTGAAACCCTGGCCGAAAACCTGGAAACCCTGAGCAAAACCCACTCAATCCAGCGTTTTGCCTTCTTCGACCAATTCCCCTACACCGACCATGCCGAAGCCGGGGTTTATTTGGTAAAGCGTTAGTCCAGTAGCTTGACGACGGCTTCGGCTGAGGCCACAGCGGATTCCAGCAGGGGCACGCCTTCACTGGCCCAGGAGCCGCAGAAAAAGACTTTACGACCTGGTTGCTGGTGCCAGGCATTCAGCTGACGATAGACCTGAGCCATGCCGGTGTGAACAACGGCTCTTTGTAGCGGAATACAGGCCAGAGTATCATCGGCGCGGGGTTCGTAGAGCGGATTCCAGGTCTGGAAGATGGGTGGCTTGCCTTCCAGGGTGGGTTCCACGGCATTAACCCAAACGGTAAACATGGGCTTGCGCAGTTGTTCGTCCATTTGGAAGTTTAATGCCGTCCAGTCATCACGCCTGGCCGGCATGAAGCGTTCATCACGATGAATCCAAAGCTCGCCGGAATCATAACGCACCCGATCCAGCAACCGGCGTTCCAGGGCAAATTGCTGCTCGTCCAGAAAATCCAGTTGATTGGTTTGCAGCGCCAGGATAACCCGGTCGAAGAGTCCGCCTTCACCGCGTTCATTTTCAACACGCACCTGATCCTCTTCATAGCAGACGCGCTTAATAGGGCTGCCGGAATAAAGGGGCAAACCTTCGGCCAAGCCCTGAACCAGTGCGGAAGTACCGCCCTTCAGCCGACACAGGGAGCCATTATGAAGAATACCATCCAGAAGCTGTAAAAGCTGACCAGCAGGCCAGGCGAGCAGATGCCTTTCTTCACAGGTACAAATGGTGGTCAGAATCGGTAGTATCAAACCGCGCCAGAACAGCGAGTCCAGTTGCTGGCGATCAAGCAGCTCTTCCAAAGTCTGGCCTTCAGCACCTCCATCCAGCCGGTTTGTCAGCTGTTTGAGTTTTTTCAGACCCAGCGCCAAGCGCAGGCTTTTAATATTTAAATAGCGCCAGGAACCGGCAAAGGGCACTTCCGTACCCGGAAAAGGGCCACTGCGAAACCAGGTTTGCTGACTCACCCAACTACAAGACAACCAGGTCGGACTGCGAAAACTCCCCACTCCTACCTCTTCGGCCAATTGCAATACACTCGGCCAAGCCTCTGGACTCATCACCCTTAAGGGTGCATCCACGCGCCCTCCGTCGACTTCCAGCATATGTGCATCCATTCCATAACCCTGCCAAGCTTCAAATAGCGTCACCTGATGCCCTAGCTGGCGACTACGATAAGCAGCGGCTAAACCCGCCATACCACTACCAATGACGGCAACCGATAACGACATGGTTTCTCCTTAATCAATAAAACACCTATTCATCCTAGCAGGCTGCTAGATGAGAGGCTTAGTTTTCCCCCTGCAAAGTAGCAACCACTCGGCGGCTGCCACCCTGGTTGCGGTGCTCACAGAGGTAGACCCCTTGCCAGGTGCCTAGGTTCAAGTGTCCATCGGTGATGGGCAGGGTCAGTGAGGGGCCAAGCAGGCTGGTTTTGAAGTGGGCAGGTAGGTCGTCGCTGCCTTCGTAGGTGTGTTCATAACCTGGCTGGTTTTCCGGCACCAGGCGGTTGAAGAAGACTTCAAAGTCGCGCCTGACGGCGGGATCGGCATTTTCATTGACGGTTAGAGAAGCTGAAGTGTGTTGAATAAACAGATGCAGCAAACCGCAGCGGACTTGTTGAATTTCCGGTAATTGGGCCAGCACTTCATCCGTAATCAGGTGAAAGCCGCGTTTCCTGGGTTGAAGTTGCAGCGTTGTTTGTGTCCAGTAAGACATGCCTACCCCCATTTATTTCAAATTCAATCTTTTTGCCAGTTTATGTAGGTTGCTGGAATCCACATCCAGTAGGCGCGCAGCTTTTGACCAGGAGCCTTGCGTGGTTTCCAGGGCTTGTTGAATTGCCTGGCGCTGGCAGAGTTCAACCTGTTGCTTTAAAGGCAGCAAAGAAGGACTCCCTGCCTGTTGTTGTTCTGTTGGTTCTGACGCTGGGCTAGGTTCTATATCCAGGTCAAGTTCTTTAGGCTCCAGGGTAATCCAGCCATTGCCAGTGGAGTTCTGACGCGCCAGAGTTTTCAGGGCGGCCCGGCTGATCACATGCTCCAGTTCGCGAACATTACCCGGCCAGGGATACTGCAGCAGGGCTTTTTCTGCCGCTGAGGAAAGCCGTAGGCAGCGCAACCCCAAACGTCGGGCATTGAGTTCCAGAAAGTGTCCAGCCAGAAGCAGAATATCTTCTGGCCTTTCGCGTAGCGGTGGCAGGGGCACTGGATAAACCGACAGACGGTGATAAAGGTCAGCACGAAAATCACCGTTTCTGACCCCTTCCTGTAAATTACGATTGGTGGCCGCCAGGATGCGCACATCCACCTGACGCGTGGCATCCGAACCCAGACGCTGGATTTCACCACTTTGCAGAACACGCAGCAATTTGGCTTGAATGCTTAGTGGCAACTCTCCCACTTCATCCAGCAACAGGGTGCCACCATTAGCCGCTTCAAACTTGCCTGGCCTGTCTTGGTTGGCACCGGAAAAAGCACCCTTGCTATGCCCAAAGAGTTCGCTTTCTGCCAGAGATTCCGGCAACGCAGCGCAGTTAATATGTACCAGCGGTTTTTGCGCACGTTGCGAATGCTGGTGAACAAAGCGGGCAAAAAGTTCTTTACCGACCCCGGTTTCACCCAGCAGCAAGAGCGGCAAATCAGATTGAGCAACAACATCTAATTCCTGTAAAAGCCTTGTCACTAGCGGACTTTGGGCAATAATCTCAGAGCTGCCAGAAGAGGCGGAAGCCATAAAAATATCTTTCTGGCGTGACAGGCCACGCAAGCTCGTACGCTCCTGTTCCAGCTGAGTCATACGAATCAGCGCTTCAACCAACAGAGTGAGGTATTGCAGTTTTTCTTTAGCCGTTGCGTCAAAGGTGCCTGCATTCAACGAGTCCAGAGTGAGGAGGCCCCAAAGCTGACCATCCAAATAAAGACTCGTGCCCATACAGTCATGCACAGGCAAAGGCTGGCCTTCCAGAGAATCCAATAAACCATCATAGGGGTCTGGCAAGGGTGTCTGGGGTTCGAACAATAAAGGATCACGTTGTTCAAGAATGGCTGCCAGACGCGGATGCTGACTGATTTTAAAGCGCCGGCCCAAGGCTTCCTTGACCAGCCCTTCCACAGCAAGAGGCCTTAACTGGTCCTCTTCTTTTTTTAGCAGGGCAACAGCACCACACTGAAATTCTTCTTTTAGGTTACGAAGCAAGCGCTGAAAGCGAATGGCCTGAGGCAGATTTGTTGTCAAATCAGCTAGCAGTAACGAACTCAGCATGGTTCTGGCCGTATCTCCGATCAGGTTAGGGATTCAAGGGTGGCAGCGGAGTGGTTACTGACGTTGCTTGAGTCGCCAGCAGTTGCTGCTTAATAGCCTTGCGTGTGGGCAGTTTGCCTGCTGCTGCCTGGACCAGTAAAGGCTGAGCCTGTTCTTCCAGGTTGAAGCGTCTAACCAGTTCCAGCAATTCAGCATGGCTCCAGGTTTCCGGCCCTTCTTTTAGATGTTTTTTCAGGCGTTGGCGCGCTTCTGCCTGGTAGATCTTCCAGGCAGAAGCAGCTAATGAAACCAGCAAAAAGCCAGCCAATAAAAAGATCAATAAACGCGACCAGTTGGGCGGTGGGGTCGCACTTTCGGATTCAATGGCAGTATAAGGAGCTTGTAACGGACCTCTGAGCGACGCTTGAACGGGCAACACTGGCAGACGAATTTCTTCTGTCCTAAGCTGTCGGGCACCTGTATCCCACCAGTGTACTTTCAAGGGGGGTAATTCCAGTTTTCCTTCCTGTTGTGGATAAACCAGTAGGCGCTGGGTCAAACTGGCGGCAAGATAACCATCTATCACCCGATCACGACGCTGTTCCGCCAGAGGCTCCACCCGAACGCCAGGAAAGGTTAACGATTGGAATACAGGCAGATTGCGTGCCTGCTGGCCGACAGCATCAAATTCTATAACCAGTTCCAGGGGTTCATCAACCAAGGCTCTATTGGGTGATCCCTGCCAATGGGCAGCCAGTACCAAGCCTTGCGCAGGCAGCCAGGCCGCATTTTCGGGCCAGTCTTCAGGAAAGGGTAAGAGGGTTAGTTCTATCTCCGAGGTTTCTGCCTGATAGCGATCCGCTTCGCCCCGGCCGGGAAAATCCAAACGGCTGGAAAAATAGCGCGGTAGAATGCGCACTTCTTCTGATGAACTAACTTGAATGATTTCACGCCAGCGGGCTTCTTGCCAGTTGACCCCTCTTTGATTGAAGCCTTGCTCTTGTTCACTCAGGGTACGTGCCTGACCGCCTTCCACTTCCATCGGGCTGAGTCTGGGTTCTCTTGGGTAGCCTTGGTAGCGAATAATCAATTCATAGAGCAGGGCTTCACCGGGATAAACTTCTGTACGATCTACCCGATGTTCCATTTCCAAGGGCTGGCTGATTCGCCTTAGTGGCTGGGTCTGCTGAGGGGCCGCCTGGATATCCAAACGTAGCTGCTGGGCCGGGCGCCCATCGACGCGCAGGGGTGGCAGGCTTAACTCCCTGTCACGACTTAGGGCATCCTTATGCTGCCAGCGCAACTGCCAACGATGCTGGTAAAAGCCGCGTGGCAAGCGTTCAACCTGATGTTCTTTGCTGATTAATTCCAGGTGTTCTTCCCAGGCTTGGGGCCAGCGCAGCTCCAGCTCTTCTGGCCGGCTGCTGCGGGTTTCAACCAGCATTTCCAGCTCTCCACCCGCCTGAATACGGGGCTTATCCAGGGTCATTAATACGGCCTGAACCGGTGATGCAATTAAGATGCCAAAGAGCAGGAGCCAGAAGTTTTTCATGACTCCCTCTCCCTCAGCTCATTCCGAAAACGATTGCGCAGTAAACGCCAGGGGTCTTCCTGAAGTTGCTCAAGGGTTTCCTGCTGCTCTTGGTTCAAAGGCAGGCAATCCGGGCATTGGGCGCGCTGGGGCTGCCAATCTCTGGGTTGATCGCTGGGGTCTTCCTGGCTGTCTTGCGGAGCCGGTTCTTGGGCTTGGGCATCCCCACATAAACCTGCCAGGTTTTCTTTAGAAGGCAGTGGCTTGTCACTAGCAAGGTGCTGTGCAAGCTGATAATTAATGCAGTTATCTTCACGCTCCGGATCTTCGGCTTTAACCTCCTGAAAGTAGTCCAAAGCCTTTTCTGGCTGTTCTGCAAATAGCCAGGCGGTTCCTGTATTGAACAATAGATCCAGGCGCTTTTGGGGAACGGCAGGTAGCTGCTTGATGGCCTCTTCATAGGCCAGGGCAGCCTGGGTGTAATCGCCCAGTTGAAACCAGGCCTCAGCCAGTAAACGAGGTTTCGATGTTTTATCCAGTGTTTGCTGAGGCTCTGCATTACGTAGCGCTTGCCAAGCTTGGTAATCTTGGTTTTGCCAGGCCCAGGCGGATGGTGAAGCTAGCAACAGTTGACCTGCCGCAGCCATAGACAAGAGTAAGGTGAAGGGGTGACGCAGCTTGAAGGATGCAGGCCAGGGTTGCCCCAGGTATTGCCAGAGCACAAGCAAAAGAGCGGGAATCAGTAACCAATGTCCCCATTCACGAAACGCTTCCAGCTGGGCTGTTTGCTGTTGACTGGCCGGTCCGGTGGCCCGGTTGATTTGTTCCAGGTAATCCGTTGCTTGACGTGGAGTGATCAGAGTTAGCGGCAAACCTTCGACACTGGCTTCCTGCTGCCGACTGATTTCGTCATTCGTCAGTATTAACAAAAGTTCAGCTGCAGCCGGTTTGGCTTCCAGTAGTCGCTGCAGGTTTGCTGTCGATGGCAAGCGGTCGGTTACCCAGAGCCAATAGAGCGCGGCGTTCCCTGCTTTACCCTCAGCAACCAGGCCGGTTTGACTAGCTAAGCGCAAAGCTTCACCGGGTTCATCACCACCTCTGGGCATAACTGTCGGGTGAGTCAGGCTCATTAATTGTCTTAGGGTTGCCGCATCGGGTGTCATGGGGCTGGCTAGATGAGCACTGCCTGCATAGAAAATCAGTGCGGTTTGCCCTTGTTGGCGATTATTCAAAAAAGGCACCAGCAGCTGCTGGCTGGCTTCCAATAATCGCATCGCATCAACCTGCCCGCGCTCTGGTGGAGCCAGGCGCTGAATGATTACAACTTCCTGGTGCAGTCGCTGTGCACTACTCAAATCAATAGAAGAGCCAGGGCCACTTAAGACCAGGGTAAACAGCAGAGCAAGCAGGCCAGCCAGCAAAGGTTCGGGCAGACGGTTTGAGGTTGATTGTGAGGCTTGGCCGGTTAATAAGCGTTTGGCCAAGCCTGGTGGTAACAGCTCTTGCCATCGACTCTCGTGAAAGTGCCGAAAGGCCAAGCGCAACAACCAGAAAATCAAGGGCGCCAGCAGAAGCAACCAGGGGCGGGCAAAACCATCAAACATAGGCACTCCGCCACCAGGACCGTCTTAGTCGCCAGGCTGCCAAAACCAAAGCCGCCAGAAGTAAACCAGGATGCAAGGGTGTTGCCGGACTAAAACGCTCAGTTACGGTTGCCGGTTCCAGATCGTCCAACTGCTGGTAAACGCCATCCAGTTCTCGGCGATTAAAGGCGGAAAAGACCTTGCCGCCGGTTGTTTCTATGGCCGCCGCCATATCCGGCTCAGGACTCAAGGAAACCACAATCAAATGGGTGCGTATCTCTGCCTGAGCCGCCATGCCCAAAGCTTCATTTGGACTTAACGCTCCGGCATTATTAGCACCATCGGTCAGCAACAGAATCGCTGGCTCTCCTTGAGCACGGCCCACTGCCTGCAAGCCAATACCGACAGCATCTCCTATGGCTGTTCCTGGTCCAGCCATCCCAGGCCGCATGGCATTCAACTGTTGAACCAGCAATTGGTGATCCAAAGTTTTGGGCACATAAAGATAGGCCTGTCCGCCAAAAACCACCAAGCCTATGAGGTCCTGGCTACGTACACGGACAAAGCTTTCCACGACTTCTTTGACGTGATCCAGACGGGTCCGCCCATCCATGATTTCCTGCATGCTGCCGGAAACATCCACGACCAGCATGAGTTCACGTCTTTGCTGTTGAATTTCAATTTCAGGCTGCTGAAATTCGGGGCGCATAGCAGCCAAAACCAACAGGCACCAAACCCAGAACCAGGGATTGATGCCCGACTTAAAGCGTGCTAACCAGGAATTTTTTTGCTGGCTTACTTGATGAACAGGCAGCTTCAAGGCGGCCTGAGTTGCAGTGCCCCAACCCAGGCATCGCGCCAAGTAGCCCAGCAGCCAGGGCAGCAAGAGCAGGACGAAGGCCCAAGGCCAAACCAGAGTTAGGTTTGCCGACGTATCCATGCCCTAACCAATTGTTGAAGGCTTTGTGCATCAAAGCGATCCGGCTCAGCCTGATAGGCACCCCAGGCCAAAACCCGGCCACTGCCTTCACGAAAACCCGGATCTTCACTGCGTTTGCGACCACGACTCCAATCCAGAAAATCCAACCAGTCTTCTCCGGTCAAGGAAGCAACCTTTTCACGATGAAAGTTTCTAACCGCAATACGTCTGAGCAGTAGGTTGATTTCATACAGGTAGCGTTGAGGATCTCCGCTTTCTTCAAAACGCTGTTGAATGGCTTCCAGCTCCTTGTAAGCGTAGCGCCGTGTTTTGGTTCTTTGAAACCAGCGCCACCAAATAGCAAGTCCTATC
Source organism: Marinospirillum celere (assembly GCF_900112235.1). GTDB lineage: Bacteria > Pseudomonadota > Gammaproteobacteria > Pseudomonadales > Halomonadaceae > Marinospirillum > Marinospirillum celere. The sequence goes on from NZ_FOLH01000003.1 coordinate 89,038, forward strand.
AACACCAGCAAACCCGCAGCCAGCGCCCAAACCCAGGGTTCAGGAGGCCATTGGTCAGGTGCAAATGAAGGTACTAGGGGTGCTGCCAAGTCTTTCAATTCTTCAAGATTCATAATTACTTTTTCAATTCCCATCCCCGCAAGGGGTGTTATTTTAACCTGACTGAGGAAAGTTTCCTGTTGTATCCGGGTAACAGCTGCGTCATCAGTTGCTTTTCATTCCGTGTGGAAATTTCCAGATAACGTCCACGATGTCCCAGCGCTTGGCGCAACGCCTGCTGATGTCCACGAAATTCACTGGACCAAGTGTTTCTCAAGCGATTGGTTAAGGCCTGCCGCTGGCCTCGAATCTCAATCTGGGCATCAGTTTGGGGCAAGTGGTCATCCCAAGGGTCTGTAAGCTGAATAGCCATCAAAGCATATTTTTGGCTCATCAAGCGTATCAAGGGGTAAGCCTGAAAACCTCTGAAATCACTGATCAAAATAACCAGACTGGCACGCGGCAAACGCTGGCGAAAGGCGGCCAAAGCCTGATCCATTTGATGGGGTCGCTGCGGTTGAAGTTCACCCAACTCCTGGTTGCAAGCAGTTAAACGCGCCAACCAGCGCATAAAAAGTGGCTGACCAGCCGCCGGGCTTTCCCAGTAACCCCCTTGGTCTGTTTCTATCCAACCACCAATTTTTTCTTTGTCTTGCAGTGCAGTCCAGCCCAATAAAGCGGCCAAGCGAGCTGCTATCACTGCTTTGCTGGCCAGAGAACCAAACTGCATTTGCGAAGTCTGATCAACAAAAAGTGCCACCGGGCGCTGGTGTTCGGCCTCATACAAGCGCGTATAAGCCTGGCCTTTGCGCGCAGTGACTTTCCAATCCAAATAACGCGGATCATCACCCGGCTGATAAGCCCGCACTTCACGAAAGTCCAGGCCACGGCCAACCTGATTCATTACCCGGCCTTCAGCACCCGGCAAAGGGCTACGCAAGAGCTGCTGCAAACTCAAAGCGCGGGCCGCAGCCTTTAAACCATAGAGTTCACGAAGGCTGACTTCCAGGGCAACGTCTGCTTTCATGCCACTGCGACCAAACTCAAAAGGCGCTGGATGATAGCATCCCGGCTGACTCCTTCGGCCTCGGCTTCAAAACTCAACAAGAGTCGATGACGTAAAATATCCGGGACCAGCAATTGAATATCTTCCGGCAGCACTTCCTTGCGCCCTCTCAACCAGGCCAGTGCCCGAGAACAACGGTCTAAAGCCAGACTAGCCCTGGGGCCTGCACCCAGCTGTAACCAACTGGCCAGTTGCTGATCATACTGACCTGGACGGCGTGTTGCTTGTACCAGATCAACGATATAGCGTTCCAGGGGTTCAGCAAGAAAGACCTGAAGACTTTGCTGCCGGGCCATTTTCACTGCCTTAGCCGTCAAGGGGGCTTCGGCAGCAGTAGCTGCTTCCCGTGCTTCATTGCGTACCAGACGCAAAATAGCCAATTCTTCTTCACTATTCGGGTAGCTCACCCAGGTATGCATCAAAAAGCGATCCAACTGGGCTTCTGGCAGAGGGTAGGTGCCTTCTTGTTCCAGGGGGTTTTGGGTCGCCATAACCAAAAACACCTCATCCAGGGCTCGGGTTTCCCCCCCAATACTAATTTGACGCTCTGACATGGCCTCCAGCAAGGCCGACTGAACCTTGGCCGGTGCCCGGTTGATTTCATCAGCCAACACCAACTGATTGAACAAGGGGCCTGGCCGAAAACTGAATTCACCCGTCTGGGGACGAAAGACTTCTGTACCCGTCAAATCGGCAGGTAGCAAATCCGGGGTAAATTGAATCCGCTGAAAACTGACCGCCAGTTGTTCGGCCAATTGCTGGATGGCCCGGGTTTTCGCCAAACCCGGAGCCCCTTCAACCAGCAGATGCCCATCTGCGAGCAGCGCGACCATCAGGCGTTCAACGAGTTGCTGCTGCCCGATGACTCGACTATTGAGGGTTTCCTGAATTCGGGTAAAACGATCATGGACACTCATCGTCTCTGGTCTATCCTTTAGTTCAGTAGTTTCCTGATAAGCATCCTGCATGCAAAGGGAGCATGATGGCTTGCCAGAAAGCTTTTTAAGCGTTTTGATGGGGCCTAGCATAGCACGTCATTGGCTGCTGGAATCAGCCTGCAGCACTCGAAAAAGTACAATAGGATTGGAGTTACCATGCAAAAAATGCAGACCGCCTTACTGGAGTTAATCGGTACGCTCAAAGAACCCCTGGCACGACACCTGCCCGAACAGACCTGTGATCAGATTTTAGAGTTTGCCAGACGCCTGTATGAAACGGCGGCTGTTGATGAACTTTCACTCTGGCCTGATGAAACCTTTTACGGCACCACCGTTTCCCTGTGGAACTTTTTTCAGGATTTTGGCCAGGCCAAACAAGGTCGTTTTTTAGAGCCCAAAATTAAGATCTTCAATCCGGATTTTGAAAAGGATGGCTGGCAATCGACCCACACCATGATTCAGGTGCTGAACAGCAACATGCCGTTTTTGGTCGACTCCCTACGCATGGAGCTGAACCAACGTAACCTGACCCTGCACACCATTCACAATGCCATCCTGCATACTGAACGCGATGCCAAAGGGCACTTTAAGCAGCTTCACCCGAAAGCGGCCACCAAAAGTCAGGCTGAATCCCTGATACTGATTGAAATCGATCGTTTAAACGAACAGGAAATTCAGGATTTACAGAAGACTCTGGATGGCATTCTGATCGAAGTACGCACCGCTGTTACTGACTTTACTGCCATGCGTGAAAAAGCGCTGGAAGCCAGTAAAACGTTAGAAGACGACAAGCTTCAGACCCTGCTGGGCAAAACACACGACCCCAAGGCCATCAGCGAAGCAGCCGAGTTTCTGCAGTGGCTGACTGAAGATCACTTTACCTTCCTGGGTTATGACGAGTACGAACTTCAGGAAAAAGATGGCACCCATGAACTCTGCCCGGTTGAAGGTTCCGGCCTGGGGCTTTTGCGCGGTCATGAACATTGGAGCAACTGCATGCCTGGTTCTGCCGTGCATGACAACCACTTTGTCCTGATTCCAGACCTGCTAACCTTTGCCAAGGCACCGGAAAAAGCCCGTGTTCATCGGCCAGCCCACCCGGATTTTATCAGTATTAAAACCTTTGATGACAAAGGCCAAATCAAGGGTGAAGTCCGCTTTATGGGGCTTTACACCTCTGCAGTCTACATCCAAACACCCCGACAAATCCCTGTGCTTCGTCAAAAAGTGGAAGCTGCGGTGGAAAAAGCAGGTATGCAGCCTGATGCCCATAATGGCCGCCAGCTGATGCAAATTCTGGACGTTTATCCGCGTGATGATCTGTTTCAAATCAGTGTCGATGAACTGACTGCAACAGCCCTGGGTATTTTCAATATTCGTGAAAGGCGCAAGGTACGAGTCTTCATCCGCAAGGATAGCTACGGCAAGCTCTATTCCATTCTGGTTTATATGCCCAGAGACATCTACAGCACTGAAATCCGTCAAAAAACCCAAAAGGTGCTCTGTGAAGCTCTGGATGCGGACTTTGTTGAATTCACGACCTATTTTTCTGAATCCATCCTCTGCCGCACCCAATATATTTTAAGCTTTCGGCATGACGAACCGGCCGACTATGATGTACGTGAAATTGAACAGCGGGTTATTCAAGTCACCCGCTCCTGGGATGACTCCCTGCATTCCGCTCTGGCAGAAAGCCTGGGTGAAGAAAAAGCCAATCGTCTTCTGCGTCTATACAAAGAAGGCTTCTCGGCGGCCTACTGTGAAGACTTTAGTCCTCGCCATGCTGTTAACGACATTCAGCACTTTGAAGGTCTCAAGGGTGATCAAAAGCTGGCTCTGAGTCTTTATCGCAATGTTGAAGAAGCTGATCAGCTGCGCTTCAAGCTTTACCAAAAAGGTAAACCACTGCTCCTGTCTGATGTCTTGCCGGTACTGGAAAACCTGGGGCTTAGAGTTCTGGGCGAACGTCCCTATGAAATTTACCGTGAAGAGCAGACCTGCTGGCTGCATGACTTCTCCCTGGATATCGCACTCAAAGGCGTGGAAAACCTGGATCTGACCAAGATCAAAAGCATCTTCCAGGAAGCCTTCCTGAAAACCTGGCAGGGCCAAGCTGAAAGCGATGCCTTCAACCGCTTGGTTCTGGCTGCAGGGCTAAACTGGCGTGAAGTCGCGCTCTTGCGTGGCTATGCCCGCTATATGAAACAAATTGGCTCTACCTTCTCTCAGGACTATATAGCAGCCACTCTGGTCAGCCATCCAGACTTGGCCCGCAAGCTGGTAGATCTCTTTGATGTACGCTTCAACCCGGATCGCAATGAAACTGAAGAAGCCTACGTTCAGTGCAAGCAGAAAATCGACCAGGCTCTGGAAAAGGTTGCCAGCTTAACTGAAGACCGTATCCTGCGCCGCTATGTGGAGCTGATTGAAGCCACCCTGCGCTCCAATTTTTATCAGTTGGACGCAAGTGGAGAAAACAAGCCCTACATCAGCTTCAAACTGGAACCCAGTGCCATCAGCGACATGCCTCAGCCACGTCCGCGTTTTGAAATTTTTGTTTATTCGCCACGCGTTGAAGGGGTACACCTGCGTTACGGCAAGGTCGCTCGGGGCGGCCTGCGTTGGTCGGATCGCCATGAAGACTTCCGAACTGAAATCCTGGGCCTGGTTAAAGCCCAGCAGGTTAAAAATGCGGTCATTGTTCCTGTCGGTGCCAAGGGCGGCTTTATTTGCAAACAGCTGCCTGATACCAGTGATCGTGAAGCCTTCCAGGCTGAAGGGATCGCCTGCTACAAAACCTTTATTTCCGGCTTGCTGGATATCACGGATAACCTGAACCAAGCAGAGGTACTGCCTCCACCCAGAGTGGTTCGTCGTGATGAAGACGATACCTATCTGGTTGTTGCTGCAGACAAGGGAACAGCCACCTTCTCTGATATAGCCAATGAGATTTCTGCCGATTATAACTTCTGGTTGGGTGATGCCTTTGCCTCTGGCGGCAGTGCCGGCTATGACCACAAGAAAATGGGCATTACCGCTCGCGGGGCCTGGGTCAGTGTTCAACGCCATTTCCGCGAACTGGGCCTTAATGTTCAGAAAGAAGAGTTCACAGTGGTGGGTATTGGTGACATGGCCGGCGATGTTTTTGGTAATGGCATGCTGCTGTCCGAACATATTCGTTTGGTTGCAGCCTTCAACCACAAGCATATCTTCATTGACCCCAACCCGGACGCTGCCGCAACCTTTAAAGAGCGCCAGCGCATGTTCAAGGAAAGATCCGGCTGGGATGATTTCAATAAATCCCTGATCTCAGAAGGGGGTGGAATCTTCTCACGCGATGCGAAAAGCATTAACCTCAGCCCTCAAATGCAGGAGCGCTTTGGTATCCAAGCCCAAAAACTGACACCGGCCGAACTCATTACTGCTCTCTTGAAGGCACCCATTGACCTCATCTGGAATGGCGGCATAGGCACCTATGTTAAAGGCCGTGATGAAACCCATGCCGAAGTGGGTGATAAAGCCAATGATGTGCTGCGCATTGATGGTCACCAGCTTCGCTGCCGGGTTATTGGTGAAGGTGGCAACCTAGGCTTCACTCAAAAAGGGCGTATCGAAGCAGCACGAGCAGGTGTCCGTTTTAACACTGACTTTATCGATAATGCCGGTGGGGTGAACTGCTCTGACCATGAGGTCAATATCAAGATTCTGCTTCAGCAGGTGATGCAGGCTGGCGACCTGACCCGCAAGCAGCGTGATGAGTTGCTTGAAGAAATGACGGATGAAGTCGCCGAACTGGTGCTCAATGACAACTACAACCAGGCGCAGGCCCTGGCAATTGCCGAGCTGGATAGCCGTAACAGCCTAGGCCACTACCGCCGTTTGATTTCCACCCTGGAAGCCGAAGAAAAGCTGGATAGAGAACTGGAGTTCCTACCCAGTGATGAAGAACTTCAGGACCGCGAAGCCGAGCGTGCCGGCCTAACCCGGCCTGAGCTTTCCGTGCTCCTGGCTTATGCCAAGGCAGATATCAAAAATGCCGTCCTGGACTCTGAAGTCCCTGAAGACCCCTGGCTAGGTCAGGCCCTTAAAAAAGCCTTTCCCCAGGTTATTCTTGAGCGCTATGCCCAGCCTCTTGAGAACCACCGGCTGAAACGTGAGCTAATCACCACCATGTTGGTTAATGAACTCATAGATCACATGGGGATTACTTTTGTGCACCGGCTCAAGGATAACGCTGCACTCAGCGTACCCGATATCGTTCGTGGCTATGCTGTTGCCAGAGATGTGTTTGATTTGACCCATATCTGGTCTGCCATTGAAAGCCTGGATCATCAGGTCGATGCCAGTCTGCAATTACAGTTAATGCATGAACTGACCCGCATGATGCGCTTAGCTACCCGTTGGTTGATCCGTAACCGCTTTGCTGGCCTCACCGCTCGTGAAGCAGTGGATTATTTTGCACCCAAGGTGCAAATGATTACCGAGCAAATTGCCCAGCGCTTAACCGGCGATGAAAAAGAAAAATGGCAACTGGCCTGTGATCAATTGGTTGCCAAGGGCGTACCCGATGAGCTGGCGGCCCGCCTGGCGGGTATCAACCACCTCTACTCAGCCTTAAATATTGTTCAGGGTAAAAGAGAGACCAGCCAACCCCTGCCCCAGGTCACCGAAGCCTATTTCCTCTTGGGTCAGCAGTTACAATTGCCCTGGCTGAAACAGCAAATCGTTGATCTGCAGGTGCATGACAGCTGGGAAGCCCAGGCCAGGGAAGCCTACCGGGATGAGCTGGATGATCGCCATCGTCAGTTGACCATTAGCCTGTTGATGCTGGAAGACGGTGCCAGTGATTTGGAAGCCCGACTTGAACAATGGCTCAAACACTATGCCCCTCAAGTCGAGCGCTGGCAAAACCTCTTGCATGAAGTCAGAGGGGGAACTAATGTAGGCTATCCGCTGTTTGCTGTCGCCATGCGTCAGCTGGCAGTTTTGAGTGTCACTGATACCGAGTAGCCAGAACTTCAGACCCATGCCCAGCGTCTATGTACGCCTGAAAATGAGCGTTAGTGAATGCCTGGAGTTTTACCAAAGCCAGGCACCTAACGCTCGAACCTACACAATCGAAGGGCGCAGCGTTATCTTTCCCAGGCGTTTACTGCGCACCATGGTAGACAGCCAAGGCATCAATGGGTTGTTTCGTATTACCTATGATGATCAGGGGCGCTTTGTGTCAATTGAAAAGGTTTCCACTTAGGAGAGGAGCCAAGGGTGAACACCTTTCTAATTGCTGATGACCACCCCCTGTTTCGTGAAGCCATGATGGATGTCGTGGCTTCCACCTTTCCTGGTTCCCAGCTTTTACAAACTGAAAACCTTGCCAAGACTTTGGAAGTGACCCAGCAAAGGGAAGATTTGGATTTACTCTTGCTGGATTTAAAAATGCCCGGCATGCAGGGTTTCGAAGGCATCAAACAAATTCATGCCCAACGCCCCACCCTTCCAGTTGTCATCATCTCTGCTGAGGATGACCGCCAGGTTGTTTTAGGTGCCATGAATGCAGGCGCGATTGGCTTTATCTCCAAGGCTTCACCCCGCGAGGAAATGGCCAGGGCGCTTCAGCAATTATTGACCGGCCAGGTTTACTTGCCCTCACACAGTATTCGCCAGACTGACCTGGAAATCACCAGTAAAGAGCCTCAACCCCTGGCCTGGCAACAGCTGACCAAAAAGCAGTTGGAAGTTCTGGAGCGTATGGCACTGGGTGAATCCAACAAGCAGATTGCCTGGCACCTGAATATTGCTGAAACCACAGTGAAAGGCCATGTTGCCGCCATTATGAGTAAGCTGGGAATCAAAAACCGGGTTCACCTGGCCTTAACAGCACAAAAACACTTCTCAACCCAGTAACTGGTTTAATGCCTGGCGCAAACGCAAAGGCCTGACTGGCTTGTAAAGCAGCTGATAGCCCTGACGCTTCACCTCTGCCTTCAGCTGATGGCTGTGATTAGCCGTGATCACCAGAACCGCCAGCTCCCTTGGTAAACGACCTGCCAGCAAAGCGGCCACATCCAAACCGGAAACCTCAGTATCCAGATGATAATCCACAATCAATAACTGAGGCCCTTCCTTCTGGCTGGCCAATTCTTCCTCCAGTTGTTCGGCAAGGGTTGCTGTGGTCACCTGGCAGCCCCAGGATTCTAGTAGCTTTTGCATACCTTCACAGATGGCGGCATCATTGTCCAAAACCCAAACCTTGGCTCCCTGCAAACGCTGCTGCTTAATCTGAAAGGCTTCATTGGAAGGCTGCGCTCTTTCCACACCTTCTGCCAAAGGAACCTGAACACTGAACATCGACCCCCTGCCCAGCCGGGAAGCGACCTTGATTGGATGCCCGAGCATGCGCGCCATCTTATCGACGATAGCCAGCCCCAGTCCCAAACCCTGGTCCTTGCCATTAGCAGGTTCTACTTGTACACGCTGAAATTCATCAAAAATATCATCCAGGCGATTTTCCGGAATGCCCAAACCGGTATCCCAGACTTGAATCAACAGGCTGGCACCCTGGCGGCGGCAACCCAGCAGCAGACGTCCGCCTGCTGGGGTATAACGCAAACCGTTAGCCAGAAAATTACGTAAAATGCGCGCCAGCAGATGCTGATCAGTTTCTACCCAGGCCTGGGTTGTCACCCAGCTCAATGTCAGCCCCTTACTGGCTGCAACCTGTTGGTATTCAGAACCCAGATTATTCAGCAAATCAGCCAGGCAAAACCGGGCCTTATCCGGCTGCACAGCACCCGCATCCAGCTTAGAAATATCCACCAGGGTTCTAAGCAGGGATTCAACATCATTCAAGGAGCGACTGGCTGAAGTGACCAGTTGCTGAATTTCAGAAGACAGCTGCTTCTCTTCCAGGGCTGAGGTAAAAAGCCGGGCAGCATTCAGAGGCTGTAAGAGATCATGGCTGACAGCCGCCAGAAATTTGCTTTTGGAAAGGTTGGCTGCTTCAGCTTCCTGTTTGGCTTCCAATAAACTCTTTTCCATCGCCTTGCGTTCACTGATTTCCAGGTGGAGCTGAGCATTCAACTGGGTCAGTTCGCTGGTTCTTTCTCTAACCTGTTCCGCAAGGGCTGCTGCATGTTCAAAAGCAGCATAGGGAGCTTCAGATAAACTGCTGCCTGCTTCGACCCGCTCAATCAATGCCTGATTGATTTTTTGTAGGCGCAGATTCTCTTCCTGAAGCTGATGGAGTTGATCCGATTCATTGGCTGGCATCGCCTTCCCCCAGCACAACTCCGGTAAAGGTTTGGTTGACGTGCAGGCCAGCATGGTGCTCGCCATAGGTATTAAAGCCTATGACCCGGTGTTCACGCAGAAAGGCTGAGGCAGCCTCCTTTTCGTCCCTTTGTTCACTTTCCAAACGCCTTAAAAAACAATCACATCCCAGGGTCATCAAGGGCTTACCAATACGTGACTGGATACCGGCAAAGCGCCGCTGTAAATCCGGTAACAGGGGTTGGGGTTGCATAGCCGTCAGTACGCTGCCCTTACCCACCGCACAGTAAAAAGTCAGACTCAGGTCAGCATGAACTTTTTGAATGGAGCGAACATAAAAATCCTGGCCCAATTTAACGGCCAATGGATGCAGCGCAAAGGTCAGAGGGGAAAGTTTGGCAACAGCCACACCGGTCAGCTCAGCATAAACTTCAGCCGCAGGCCGGGCATTTAATTCATAAACCCGGCGCTGCACCGCATCGGCTTCGGTGACGACCAGTTTAGTCTCCAAGGGCAGCATATGGTGGGTGGTAAAAACTTCAAAAGGCAGGTGGGTGGTAAATAAAATCAACACGGCAGCTTGGGTATGAAAAGCCCCTTCCACAAAGACGTGGGTATTAGCGAGTTGAATATCATCCCCAGCTGAACCACCAAAATGTGGAATACCGCCCAAGGCGGCATTGAGGGCAACCAAGGCTAATTCTTCCTGGCTGGACAAGCCATCAAACAAGGTCATAGCAAAATGCTGACCCTGACCGGCAAAGTTCAACTTGCTGGTTGCCAAGAGCTGATTAACCTCTTTTTGTGCCTCTGCCAGTGAAAAGTTTTCCAAGGGTTGAATCAAGGTCATGGCCAGTGAAAAGGCTTGCTGACTGAAACCCAGAGCCGTTATCGAACCCTGCGCATAACCCTGCAAACCCAGTTCTCCGGCTGTGGTGCAACCCACCAGTTCCTGCGCAGGAAAAGCCTGGTTGAGTGCTTCAGCCAGTTGTGGCAAAGGGTATTCCGCCGAGCAAAAGAAAACCACCCAGCGTAAATCCGGGTGGTTAAGTTCAGCAGCCAGTTCAGCTGCTGCCTGCCAGGGGTCACTTTTGGAAGTGCTGGCAGCCAGCAGCGGTGAACGGATTTTAGAAAAAGCCCATGGGGTTGACGTCATAACTAACCAGCAGGTTTTTGGTTTGCTGATAATGTTCCAGCATCATTTTGTGATTTTCACGTCCAACCCCGGATTTCTTATAGCCACCAAAGGCTGCGTGGGCTGGATAGTGATGATAGCAGTTGGTCCAAACCCGGCCTGCTTCAATACCCCGACCCATGCGGTAGGCACGGTTCATATCTCGCGTCCAAAGACCGGCTCCCAAGCCAAATTCGGAATCATTGGCAATGGCCAGAGCTTCCTCTTCATCCTTAAAGGTAGTGACCGAAACCACGGGGCCAAAGATTTCCTCCTGGAAAACACGCATTTTGTTATGGCCTTTAAACAGGGTCGGTTGAATATAGTAGCCCTTGCTGAACTCATTATCCAACTGCTCCTTGCCGCCACCCATCAACACTTCTGCACCTTCCTTGCGGCCAATTTCAAAGTAGCTAAGGATTTTATCAAACTGCTCCTGAGAGGCCTGGGCGCCCACCATCACTTCGGTATCCAGAGGGTTGCCACGCTTGATTTGCTGGCTGCGCTCTATGACTTTGGCAATAAAGGGCTCATAAATTTCTTCCTGAATCAGCAGGCGTGAGGGGCAGGTACAGACTTCACCCTGATTGAAAAAGGCGAGTACCACCCCTTCTACACACTTGCTCAAATAACTATCTTCATGATCCAGCACATCGTTAAAGAAGATATTGGGTGATTTACCGCCCAGTTCGACTGTGGAAGGAATGATGTTCTCAGCAGCACATTTCATGATGTGCGCACCGACAGGCGTGGAACCGGTAAAGGCAATCTTGGCAATGCGCTTGTTGGTAGCCAGGGCTTGGCCTGCTTCCACACCATAGCCATTAACCACGTTCAGAACGCCTTCAGGCAAGAGGTCTTCAATGACTTCAATAAATTTCAGAATTGACCAAGGCGTTTGTTCGGCAGGCTTAAGGATCACACAATTGCCGGTTGCCAAAGCAGGTGCCAGTTTCCAGGCCGCCATCAAGAGTGGGAAATTCCAGGGAATGATCTGGCCCACCACGCCCAAGGGTTCGTGGTAATGATAGGCTACGGTGTTCTGATCTATTTCACCGATGCTGCCTTCCTGGGCACGGATGACACCCGCAAAATAACGGAAGTGATCAACCGCCAAAGGAACGTCAGCGTTGAGTGTTTCACGAACAGCCTTGCCATTGTCCCAGCTTTCGGCAACGGCTATAGCTTCCAGATTCTGTTCCAGACGGTCGGCTATTTTTAACAATAAATTGGAACGCTCCGTCACTGAGGTTTTTCCCCAGGCTGCTTTAGCCTTGTGCGCTGCATCCAGCGCCAGCTCAATATCCGCTTCATCGGAACGTGGAATTTCGCAGAAATTTTCACCGGTCACTGGGGAAACATTTTGAAAGTACTGCCCCTTGACGGGAGGTGTCCACTGGCCGCCAATAAAGTTTTCATAACGGGGTTTGAATTGGGTCACAGCCCCTGGTTGACCCGGTTGTGCATAAATCATGATACTTGCCTCTTGTTTTTGTAATGGGATGAAAACACCTGAACAGTTCAGGACTCTTTCATCCTAGTGCCTAAGCGCCCTTTTCACCCTTGTGCTTTGGCACTGAAAAAAACAGTACTTTGGTACTGAGTCCGCTTTACTCGTCAGCACTGCTATAATGGCCACAAAACTTTTCGACAGGGATCCTTCATGTACTCACTGGCACGTAAACTTCTCTTTAGCTTCTCGGGTGAAGCCGCCCACCAACTCGCGCTGGAAAGCCTGGATGCTGCACATCGCCTGCGTTTGACGCGACCTTTCACCGGTACACCCATTCATTCCCCGGTTAAAATCATGGGCCTGGAATTTCCCAATGCCGTCGGCCTGGCTGCAGGTCTGGACAAGAATGCCGACCATATCAACAGCCTGGGCAGCCTGGGCTTTGGTTTTATTGAAGTGGGCACAGTGACCCCCCGCCCCCAGCCTGGTAATCCCAAACCCCGTCTCTTCCGTATCCCGGAACAGGAAGCCATTATTAATCGCATGGGCTTTAACAATAAGGGGCTGGAGCATCTGTTGAAGCAGGTCAGAAAACGCCACTTCCCCGGACTCTTGGGTATTAACCTGGGCAAGAACCTCAACACTTCGGTTGAACAGGCTGTGGATGATTATCTGTTGGGGCTGGAAGGGGTTTATCAGGAAGCAGATTACGTCACGGTTAATATTTCTTCACCCAATACGCCGGGCTTGCGCAGTCTGCAATATGGTGAAGCTCTGAAAGACCTGCTTAAACCGCTCAAGGAAGCACAACAGCGACTTGCAGACCAGCACCAGCGTTATGTGCCTCTGGTCGTTAAGGTAGCACCTGATATGAATGATGAAGAACTACTGAGCCTGGCCAGCACCCTGCGCGAACTGAAACTGGATGGAGTCATAGCAACCAACACCACCCTGGACAAAACAGCCGTTGAAGGCTTGAAATATGGCAATGAAGAAGGTGGACTTTCGGGTCGACCCCTGACTGAAAAAGCCTGCATCATCACCCGCAAGCTGACTGAAGCTCTGGAAGGTGAACTGCCAATCATCGGAGTAGGCGGTATTTTTTCAGCTGAAGACGCTGTAGAGCGAATTAAAGCAGGCGCTGATTTGATTCAACTCTATTCAGGCTTTATCTACCGAGGCCCCTCGCTCATTCACGAATGCGCCGAAGCCATAGCGGCGATCAAAGAATCCTAAACAGCCCCCCCCCAAAAAAAAGCCCGGCTCTTGGAAACAAGAACCGGGCTTTTTCAAGCTGAGTAGAACTCAGCCTTTAGCAATTAAGCTGAACGGCGACGGATCGGACGTCCACCATCATCATTACCAGGCTTGCCACTAAAACCTTCACGGCTGGTCAGGTTCAGAGGCACACCACAAACGCGGACCCGGGAAAGCGCCTGAAAAACAGCTTTAGGCATGCCTTCAGGTAGATCCACAGTACTGAAATCCTGTTGGATATCAATACGGCCAATGTTGCGGCTGGAAATGTTGGCTTCGTTGGCAATCGCACCGACGATGTTGGCAGGTTTAACGCCATGTGCGCGGCCAATAGGCATGCGGTAGCGTTTCATACCGGCTTCAGGATCGCGTGAACGACCGGCACCCTTACGGGCAGCACGCGGGCCTTCATCACGACGTGGCGCACGCTCACGAATCGGACGGGGTTTAACGTCCTCAACAAACAAAGGCGTGTTGCCCTGAACCATCTTGGCCAAGGCCGCTGCTATCTGCAGAGGCTCGGCTTCCGTTTCGGCCTGAATTTCTGCAACCAGCTTCTGGAAATCTTCCAGACTGCGGGCCTGCATGGCATGTACCACCTGCTCCTTGAACTTGTCCGTGCGCTTGGCATTGATCACTTCGGCCTTGGGCAATTCCATGGGCTGAATTTTCTGACCTGTACTGCGCTCCAGATTGAACAGCAAGCGTTTTTCACGCGGCGTCACAAACAGGATCGCCTCACCACTACGACCAGCACGACCAGTACGACCAATACGGTGTACATAGGATTCGCTGTCATGGGGTGGATCAAAGTTGATAACGTGGCTGATACGTTCAACATCCAGACCACGAGCAGCAACATCAGTAGCGACCAGAATATCCAGTTGGCCACGCTTGAGTTTTTCTACTGCTTGCTCACGCTGGGCCTGAGCCATGTCACCGTGCAGTGCAGAAGCTTTGAAGCCGCGACCGTTCAGGAACTCAGCCAAATCACCACAACCCGCTTTGGTACGAGTAAAGATGATGATGCCATCGGATTCTTCTGCTTCCAGAATGCGTGTCAGCGCTTCTTGTTTGGGTAGGCCATTCGCCATCCAAACACGCTGACTAACGGTGTCCGCGGTGCGTGCCTTGGCAGCAATACGGATTTCTTTGGGGTTTTTCAGGTGACGCTGGGCAATGCGACGGATGGCTTCAGGCATGGTTGCTGAAAAAAGCACCACCTGACGCTCCGCTGGAGTCTGCTCAAGAATCCATTCAACATCGTCAATAAAGCCCATGCGCAGCATTTCATCTGCTTCGTCCAGGACTAGGGTTTTCAGTTCGGATAGATCAAGACTACCGCGACGCATGTGGTCCATAACGCGGCCAGGTGTACCCACAACAATTTGGGCACCGGAGCGCAGCGAACGGATTTGTTCACGATATTCAGCGCCGCCATAAAGGCTGGCGACTTTAACGCCCTTCATATGAGCGCCGTATTTTTCAACCGCTTCAGCTACTTGCTGAGCCAGCTCACGTGTGGGAGCGAGCACCAATACCTGAGGCAAACGAACCTGGACATCCAGGCGTGCCAATATAGGCAGTGCGAAAGCAGCTGTCTTACCCGTTCCCGTTTGAGCCTGACCCAAGAGGTCATGGCCTTCCAGCAACAGAGGAATTGTCTGCGCCTGGATAGGGGAAGGAGTTGAGTATTCAATGGAAGAAAGCAAAAAGTCAGGAAGGCCCAGCTCGTCAAAAGCGGGCAGGCTTGCGTCATTAGACATCAATTGTACCTAAGTTACAGATAAACGCAGAGGCGGGCGCGGGCCCGATACACAATCAAGAAAGGGCAACGTCTGCCTGATGCAGGGAACACATCTTTCAGTCGATGTGTTGAAGTTGGACGGCTATCTTAGCATGCTTCCTCTGGCTAGGCTAGCTGAATTCATTTTTTCGCACTGGACTTATCACAGGATTGCATGGTTGACACACTCCTGATACAAGATGGAGCTAGCCTACACCTTAATAAGGGTGAACCTTTTGAGCGCGGCGCTGACTTAAACTACTCACATGACTTTTTCCAGACAGTTGATTTTATGAGAAAACATCTGATACTTCCCGGTCTGATCTGTGTTCTTGGCCTCCTCGTTTTCCAAACGGCCTGGGGCAGGGGCGTTGCCGTCACCCTGGCCGAAGTGGAAGCCATGACGATCAGTGAGCGCCTTTATGCAACAGGGAGCCTGCAAGCTCGCTACTCATCAGAAATCCGGACTCAAGTCAGCGGGCGCATCACTCAACTGAATTTGGAAGACGGCCAGTTTGTAGAGGCCGGTGACCTTCTCGTCCAACTGGATGACCGGGAGCCCCAAGCACGCTTAATGCAAGCTGAAGTCAATTTACGTGAAGCCCAACGCCAACTGGATCGCTATCAGCGTCTGGTCGCCACCCAATCCATTTCACAGGATCAGCTGGATGCCCAGCAAGCCAGCGTTGATACAGCAAGAGCCCAGCTACAAGCCCTGCACGCAGAAATCGAACACTACGCCATCAAAGCGCCCTACAGCGGCTTTCTTGGGGAACATGACTTAACACCGGGTATGCTGCTGGATGCTGGACAAACCCTAACCACCCTTGATGATCTCAGCCAAATGCGGGTTGATTTTTCGCTTTCTGAAAGGCACCTGTCCAGGGTCGCACCAGGCCAACAACTCCTTGCCAAGGTTGCTGCCTGGCCGGACCAGGAATTTCGTGGCGAACTCACCTTTTTAGGCACCCGTATCGACTCTTCAACCCGGAATTTACAAATCCGGGGCCGTATCAATAACCCTGATCAAAAACTGCGCCCGGGCATGCTGGCAACCCTGACCCTGGAAACCGCCCCGCGCATGACACTGATGGTGCCTGCGCGCAGCCTCAGCTACGAGGGCAGCAATAAGTTTGTATTCATGGTCAATGCCGATAAACAAGTGGTTCGACGCCCGGTTGAAGTAGGGCTGACCCGCGCCACTCAAATTGAAATCCTTTCAGGCCTGAAAGCAGGGGATCAAATCATAGACCAGGGTGTCGTGAAGGTTCGAGAAGGCACTGCTGTCAGGATCGTTGATCAGCAGGATGATGCTTCATGAAGCTTTCTGAAACGGCAATCCGCAGGCCCGTTTTTGCCTTTGTTATCAGCTTACTCCTGCTGGTCTTCGGGCTGATTGCCTGGCAAAACCTACCTCTGCGCCAATACCCCGATGTGACCAACCCCCAGGTTACAGTGATGACCAACTTTGACGGTGCCTCACCCGAAGTGGTTGAACTTCAGGTGACCAACAATATTGAAGACCAGTTGGCTGGCATTGAAGGCATCGAATTTATTGAATCCAACTCAGCGCGGGGCGTATCACGCATCGTCATTACCTTCAATGAAAGGCGTGATCTGGACAATGCAGCTAATGACGTGCGTGAGGCTGTATCCCGAGTCACCCGAACCCTACCGGATGATGCCGACACGCCTCGCGTGCAAAAGCGCAATGCTGTAGCCGACGCCATTCTTTATATTGTTCTCGGCAGTACTGACATGGATACCCTTGAGCTCAGTGATTATGCCGAGCGAACTCTTAAAGACCGCCTAACTTTGGTCAGTGGTGTTAGCAATGTCAGGCTTTTAGGTGCTCAGGACTATGTCATGAGGGTTGAATTGGACCCAGATGCTCTTAATGCGCGAGGTCTGACAGCAACAGACATAATCAACAACTTGAGAGAAGAAAACATGGAGTTGCGAGGGGGTAACCTGGAAGGCCCCCAACGTACACTCCAGATTCAGGTTAGCCGGGATTACAATACCCCTGAAGAATTTGAACGCTTAATCCTGCATGCTGAACGAAATAATATCTTGCGGCTGGGTGATGTTGCCAATATCTATACCGGCCCGCGCGACACCAACCAACTTTTTCGCTCCAATGCCCGCAATGTGGTTGGCCTTGCCATAGAACCCATTTCCACCGCCAACCCCTTGGAGGTGGTTGCCGCTGTACGCCAAGAAATTGAAGCCTTTCGGCCTTTTCTTCCCGAAGGAGCTGATCTGGGCACCACCTACGATACTTCTATATTTATTCAAAGTGCGATTGATGAAGTTTATCTAACCCTTGGCCTGGCCATGGCACTAGTGGTATTGGTTATTTTTATTTTCCTCGGCAGCCCCAGAGCAACTTTAATTCCTGCTGTTACCGTTCCCGTCGCCTTGATTGCAGCCTTTATTGGTATTTATATTTTTGGCTTTTCCATCAATCTGATGACCCTCCTAGCTTTGGTCTTGGCTATCGGCCTGGTGGTTGATGATGCCATCGTGGTCCTGGAAAATATTCACCGTCATCTGGATGAAGGTAAACCGCCCCTGCTGGCCGCCTGGGTCGGTATCCGCGAGGTAGGCTTTGCGGTTATCGCCACCACCACAGTGTTGATTGCCACCTTTGTGCCCATTATTTTTTTGGAAGGTACGGTAGGTCAGTTTTTCCGGGAATATGCCCTCACTCTCGCCACCGCTGTGGCTTTTTCCAGCCTCATCGCCCTAACCCTGTCACCGGTTCTCTGCTCGAAACTGCTCAAAGCCCATAGCCGGGGAGAGCGTAAACGCTTTATTCACCGAGGCCTGAATCAGTTGGAAAAGGGTTACCAGCGATTTCTAGCCTTTGGTTTGCGTCACCGCTGGCTGGCTCTGGTACTACTGATTGGTGCCCTGGGTGCCACTGGCTGGGGGTTCAATAGCCTGCCCAGAGCCTTTGCTCCACAAGAAGATATAGGCTCAGTGTTTGTCTTCGTGCGCGGCCAGGAAGGCGCCAGCGCAGAGCGAATGCGTGAATCCATGCAAGAGGTTGAAGAACGGCTCATGCCCTTGTTGGATGGCCCTAACCTCAACAATATCACTCTGCGCTCACCTGGCTTTTCCACTCAGGGTGATAATTCAGGTTTTTTGATTCTAAGCCTTAAACCTTGGAAAGAAAGGCCTGATTCCGCTTTTGACATGCTCCAGGAAATTCGTCGACAGGTCGCTGACATTCCGGATGTAACCATCTTCCCCAGAGTCCGCTCCCCCTTGGGAAGCAGTGGCGGCACACCAGTAGAATTTGTTATTGGCGGCAGTAGCTATGAAGAAATTCTGGAGTGGACGAAAATCATCAGAGAAGCGGCCCAAGAAAACGCTGGCCTAGTGGATTTGGATACCGACTTCACCCAAACCCAACCCCAACTGCGCGCCCGTATTGATCGAGAAAGAGCGGCACAATTGGGTGTTTCAGCCCAAAGGCTGGGTGAAACCCTGGAAGTAATGTTGGGTGGACGCTCAATTACCCGTTTTGAAGAACGCGGGCGCGAATATGATGTTTGGCTAGTTGGGCAACCTACGGCTCTGCGTGAAATTGAAGACCTGGGTAAATTACAACTGCGGTCCAATAACAGCGACCAACTCATCCGCCTGGACAATCTGGTGACCTTTGAAGAAATCGGCGAAGCAGCCCGCCTACCCCACTACAACCGTAACCGGGCCATCACCCTCTCAGCCTCCCTGGCTGATGGCTATTCATTAGGCGAAGCCCTGGATTACCTGGATCAGCTGGCAACGGAACTCCTACCCGAATACGCAGTGATTGACTACAAGGGTGAATCGCGACAATACCGTACCAGTTCAGCGGCCATAGAAGTCATTTTCATTATGGCTCTGGTGATTGTCTATTTGGTTTTGGCCGCCCAGTTTGAAAGCTTTGTGCATCCCTTTGTGGTCTTGCTAACTGTTCCCCTGGGACTGGCAGGAGCCATGCTGGGCCTTTGGTGGACAGGTGAAACCATCAATATCTACACCCAGTTGGCGATGATCATGCTGATCGGCCTTTCAGCGAAAAATGGGATTCTGATCGTGGAATTTGCCAATCAGCTCAGGGATCAGGGGCTGGAATTCAATGCCGCCGTCATAGAGGCAGCACGTCGCCGTTTGCGACCCATCCTGATGACTGCCACTACCACCTTAATAGGCACCCTGCCTCTATTGCTGGCCTCAGGTGCCGGTGCCGAAAGTCGCCAGGCTATCGGCCTGGTGGTTTTCTCCGGCGTGGGTCTGGCAACCATCATGACCCTGGCAGTTGTCCCTCTGACCTACAATCTACTCGCCAGGAACACCGGCTCCCCGGAAACCGTGAGTCGCAAACTGGAAGAAGAACAACGCCAAACCTACCAACAGGAAGGGGAAGCCTAGACTAGAGCTTGGGCATAAATGGCTGGCTATAGAGGGAGCAAGAGTGAGCTTTTTCAGGCTGTCTGCAACAGGATGTTGCAGCCAGAGCTTACAGGGATGTATTTACGCGTCCTGAAAAAGCTTACCTTGCTAGCTCATCACGAAACCTTTTAGCAGCGGCTTATTGAAAACGCCTGAACCTGATCCAGGCTTTCAGCACCCGATGCCAGCATGACCAGGCGATCAAACCCCAGTGCAATGCCACTGGTATCCGGAAGTCCAGCTTGCAAGGCCAGGAGTAGGTTGGCATCGGGAGTTACTTGAGGACGTCCCAGCCTTGCGCGCTGTTGGTTATCTTGAACAAAGCGCTCAGCCTGCTCTTCAGCCGAGGTCAGTTCCTGGTAGGCATTGGCCAGCTCTATGCCCTGAACGTAAAGCTCGAAACGCTGAGCAACCGGAAAGCCTTCATCATCTTTCTGGATGGCCGCCAGAGCAGCCTGACTGGCCGGAAAGTCAGTTAAAAAGACTCGCCCTTGCTGTTTGAGCGCTGGCTCAATTTGGTGACTAATCAGCAAATCCAAGCAAGCGTCCCTATCCAGGTCTTCAGCACGAATGCCAGAGCAAGCGTGGCTGGCTTTACGTAGTTCCTGCAAGCTGGCTGCGAAAGGGTGCAAGCCAACCACCTCCTGAAATGCCTGTTTATAGCTGAGCTGCTGATATTCCGCAGTTCCCAACAGCTGGTTAACCAAAGCGCAGGTTTCTTCTTGCAGTTCCTCCAGGCTCCAGCCCGGTCGATACCATTCGAGCATCCAAAATTCCGGGTTATGGCGCCAGCTGTGTTCGCCATTACGAAAACAGGGTCCCAATTGGTAAATAGGGCCGCTACCGGCTGCCAGCAGGCGTTTCATAAAAAATTCTGGGGAAGTTTGCAGGTACAGGCGCTGAGGCTCAGCCAGACCTTCCAGACAGGTAGTGAAGGAGTCCAGAAAGGGGTCAGTCGAGCCGCCTGAATTGAGCAGGGGCGTATTTACCTCAAGGACTTGGCGTTGAGCGAAGAAGTCCCTTGTTAGCGACAGCAAGCGGGCACGCTCTTGAAGCTGTGCCAGGGAAGTGCCCGGTTGCCAAGTCATCAGGAAGCGGAATTAAGCGCGGCTAACGTATTCGCCCGTACGCGTATCAATTTTCAGCTTTTCGCCTTCATTGATAAACAGGGGCACACGCACCACAGCACCGGTTGACAGGGTTGCTGGCTTGGAGCCCCCTTGAGCGGTATCGCCTTTCAGGCCTGGGTCGGTTTCACTGACTTCCAGTTCGATAAAGTTAGGCGCTGAAACGTTAATCGGAGCACCATTGTAGAGAGTGACCGTGTAAACTTCCTGCTCTTTCAACCATTTGGTGGTGTCACCCATGGCTTTTTCATCAGCACCGATTTGCTCAAAAGAGCCATCAGTTTTCATAAAGTGCCAAAATTCGCCATCGGAGTACAAGAACTCCATATCAATTTCCATGACATCGGCAACTTCAACATTATCGCCAGACTTGAAGGTTTTTTCACCGACACGTCCTGTCATCAGGTTGCGGAATTTTACACGAGTAAATGCCTGACCTTTGCCAGGTTTGATATGCTCTACATCCATCATGGAACAGGGGTCGCCATCCAGCATGACTTTGAGGCCGCCCTTGAATTCGTTGGTTGCAACGTTTGCCATAATAATCTTCTCTGAAATGATTCCAAAACACGAAAAATCCGGTCGCCAATGATACCCAAAACCCAGGCCAGTAACCACTTAACCCTGATCGAAAAAAGCGAAGGCACTCCCCAGTGGAGCCAGGAGCTAGGTCAGGCCCTGCGTAATCCCCTTGAAATTTGTCAGCGACTGAACTTAAACCCGGAAGACCTTCCCGGTGGCCGGGAAGGCTTAGAACAGGGGCATCAGCTCTTCTCCAGCCTGGTTCCTCTGCCTTTTTTGGAGCGCATGGAGAAGGGCAATCCCAAGGATCCGCTGCTTTTGCAGGTTTTGCCTGCCCTGGAAGAACAGCAAAAACAGCCGGGGTTTGTGACTGACCCCTTACAAGAAAAGCGCTTCAATCCGCTGCCAGGTTTGATCCACAAATACCGCTCTCGGGTTCTCTTAACCCTATCCGGTGGCTGTGCGGTCAACTGCCGTTACTGTTTTCGCCGTCACTTTCCCTATGCTGAGAACACTTTGAGCAAAGCTGCCTTGCAAAAGGTTATCGCTTACTTGCAGGAGCACCCAGAGATCAATGAGGTGATTTTTTCCGGAGGCGACCCCCTGGCGACTCCCGATACCCGGCTCAGCGAGATTGTCAGTCAACTGGAGCAGCTTCCCCAATTAAAAAGATTGCGAATTCACTCGCGTCTTCCAGTCGTACTGCCATCCCGCGTGGATGCAAAGCTATTGAGCTGGCTAAAAGCGACCCGCTTACAAACCATCCTGGTTCTTCATATCAACCATCCCCAGGAGTTGGATCAATCACTGATCCAGGCATTGCATGAACTTAGGACAACCAATAGCATCCTACTCAATCAAACCGTGCTTTTGAAAGGTATCAATGCGAATGCAGCAGTCTTGACCCAACTTTCTGAACAGCTCTTTGCAGCTGGGGTTCTGCCCTACTACTTGCATACTCTGGACCCTGTTCAAGGAGCAGCACATTTTGCTATTCAGGATCAGGAAGCCAAAGAGATTTATGCCGAATTGTTGGCTAATCTGCCCGGTTATCTGGTGCCCAAGCTGGTTCGCGAGTATGCTGACCAGCTCAGCAAAACCCCTTTGGGATGGTAATCACGAGGAAGAATAAAAGCATGCGTATGTTGCCACTGGATTTCCCTGAACTCTGCCGCGACCATTTGGAAACCTGCGAGTTGCGTAGAGAAGCCTTGGAAGACTGGTTGCTGACTCTTCCGCTGGCTCATCCGTTAGCCAGTCAGGAAAAGCTTGCGCAGTTGTTGAGCGAATTCAATGAACTGCACTTTCCTCCTCCCAGGCGCTTGGAGTGGCTTAACAAGATTGCCTCTACAGCCACCCGGGTTTGTCAGGATCTGGATGCCACTAACCACTTGGCTAAGGAAGGAGAAGCAGCCCAAGACCTGGATAGTCTGCTTGCTCAAGGCTACAAACGCACCCTGCATGATTTACTCGGTCAGCGTGAGCACTTGCCCTCACAGATTCTGGGTCCCTCTTTGCTGCAAGCGCTTTATAAGGCCACCACCCATATCAGTGCACTTATTCGCCGCTCCTGCCAATTTAGTGTTCCAGCGCCCGAGCCTGCCTGGCGGGAGCTTTATCTGCTCTACCGTATGGCTTGTCAAAGTCGCTTGCAGAAACGCAAAATTCAGCCCCAGGCCCCTTCCAACTGCGAAGAGGCCTACTACCAGGCCCTTCTCCTGGGCATGGTGCAAGCAGAAGTTCTGCGTAGTGATGAGGTGGAACTTATTTATTCCTGGCTGGCTCAGTGGAGTGAGTTACTGGAGATTACGGCGCCAACTTCTGAGCAGGCTCTGTTTCAGGTATTAGCCAGCCAAAACTTTTGTCCTAGACGCAGCCAAAAGCTTAGCAAAATCAATCAGGAGCAGGACTTTGGGATTAACACTCAACCTTTAGCCTTGGAAGTCCAAAGACTACTCGAAGCAGCCACTTCTCCTCTTAGCAACCGGTTACTTCAGCATCTACTGTCCCAAATCAGCAATCATTCAGACCGAAATGCTCCCCGTATTGAAGCTTCGGGTTCAGTCAGCCTGGTTCTGGGCTTAAGAAGCGTTCACTACCACTTGAGTGGCCGCAAAGCATTTGAGCAGCTGGCAGCGGGCGGAAATCTAAGTATCAAAAAGCAAACCAACCCTTTTCTTGATACCACTCCCCTGGATGACCCCTGGGCCGCAGCTCATGACGCCACTGAAAACCTGAGTAGTGGCCAGGTGCAACTGGTCGATATAGATACCTCTGAGCTAAGTACATCAATTGATGATGAACTTAATAAACGCTTTCCGGTTTATCACTTACAGCAGGTCAATACCAGTGCAACAGGCTATTGCTTGGCTTGGGAAGGTGAAGCACCAAGAAACTTGGCTACCGGAGAACTGGTGGCACTAAAAGAAAGCAGTCGTGATCTTTGGCAACCAGCAGTCATTCGTTGGGTACGCCAGGCACCCGGCGGCTACCAGCTGGGCGTTGAGGTACTGCCCAGCCGAATGCAGCCTTGTGCACTTAAACCTGTGATCAAGGTCGGCGACCCTGTGGACTATATGCCTGGTTTTTTGATCCCTGAACTCAAAATTCTGGATACGCCTGCCAGTGTCATTACTCCCCTACTTCCTTTCAAGGAAGGGCAAAAAGTAGACATTACAGGACAGCAGGGAAAGCAGCGCACCAGATTGGTGCGCCTTTTGAGTACGCCGGGTGAATTCAATCAGTTCCAATTGGAAAGCCCAGGACCAGATTCCAGCCTTCAGGCCCATTAAAATTCAACCCTCTACCCAAACATGGCCTTCTTCGACCTTGACAGCAAAGGTTTCTATATCCACATAAGCCGGAGGTGTTAAGGCCTTACCCGTGCGCAAACAAAAACGTGCACCATGACGGGGACAAACCAGCAAACCTGCCTCAATACAGCCCCCCTCAAAGCCTCTACGATCATGTGAACACTCATTGACAACAGCCCTTAACTCCCCTTCAGCCCGAGCAACCAAGAGCTCATCCCCATCATCATTTTCAACAATCTTAAACTGACCATCAGCCAGCTCATCTTCTCTACACACCTGAATCCAGGGCATTTTTTACTCCTCATCGATTGGTCAATAATTTAGCTACTGCTTTCAAATGCAGCCCAAACCCTAATATTATTGTCATCAAAAGCACATTAAAACGCAAAGTTGGCACGGCCTCTGCATTCATTATAAGCGTCACATCTGGATAGGATCTTCAAATCCTAGTAAACAGGTCAATTTTCTGCATAAAAAAGGCTTATCAGAAAAAGACACCTAAAAGCTTTACAGACAGATGAACTTTTGACTAAAGTTTCGCAATTGCGTCATACTACCTATGCTGAATAGCATGATGCATTATGTAAACCACTGAAAAGGAAGTAAAAACATGAAGAAAACGCTTGTAGCCGCCTCTATCGCTGCTCTATCCACAGGTTTTGTTGCAGCTCCAGCCATGGCCGATGTATCTGGTTATGTGATGGGCGTGCTTACTCAGCCAACCGATTCCGATCAGGACACAGCTCTGACCGTTGAAGCCGAAGTTGTCTACAGCCACGAATCCGGCGCCTATGGTGGTGTTTGGTTCGAAACCTACGACTTCCTGGAAGGCGACGATTTTGCTGAAGAAAGCAATATTGAAGTTTTCGGTGGTTATGCTGCTGACCTGACTGAAGAATTTGGCTATGATGTAGGTGTTGCCTATGGTCAGCCTCTAGACAACGAATTTGATCAGGACTACGTTTGGATCTACTTCGGTGGTCTTTACACTCTGGATGCTGATACTTCTTTCAGTGCCTACATCACTTACGACATCGACTCCGATGTTGACTACACCGAGCTGGAACTGCGTGCAGACTACACTGGTGTAGAAGTAGTTGATCTCTATGCTGAATACCTGATCAACCTGCAGGACACTGATACTCTGAACACTCTGGAACTGGGTGTTGGCAAAGAAATCATTCCTCAAAACTATGTTACCGGTGCATTCCGTCTGGACCTGGAAGAATCTGATAACAGCGTTATCGAGTTCACTTACTCTTACAACTTCTAAGTTGTAGTAGTCCAAGTGAACAAAGCCGGCCTCTAGTTAGGCCGGTTTTTTTATGTTCCTGAAAAAACTAAATTTTCCTTTCATAAATCTTTCATCTTCCTGCCGCTGAAGTGTCATTTTCAATTGTTAACTTCCTTTCCGTGAGTTTAGTTCCCCCAACTCTTCGTAAAACGAAGCTAAGCAATAAAGGAAAATGACGATGAAAAAAACGCTACTTGCCTCTGCTGTAGTTGCCTCTCTAGCTGCAGGTGCCGCTCAAGCTGCTACCATCTATGAAAGTGACAACGGCAATACCAAAGTCGATAGCTATGGTCGTGTAATCACAGCATTAGTAGCTGATGATGGTGACAACAGTATTGATGACCTCGGTTCGCGCATTGGTTTTCGTGCCAGTGACAAGATCAACGATGATCTAACTGCTTTCGCCCGTGTTGAGTTTCGCTTTCAAGGCGACGAACGCCGCCGTGGCAGCGATACTGGTAATGACCGCA
Organism: Marinospirillum celere; assembly: GCF_900112235.1. GTDB lineage: Bacteria > Pseudomonadota > Gammaproteobacteria > Pseudomonadales > Halomonadaceae > Marinospirillum > Marinospirillum celere. Next base: position 114,692 of record NZ_FOLH01000003.1, read on the forward strand.
TCTTCAATGACTTACGCAACACTTATGTAGGTGTGCAGGGTGATTTTGGTAAAGTCACTTTCGGTAATTTTGATTCCATTTATTTCCAATCTGTTTCTCATGTAATGGATCTTTTTGAGAACGCAGGTTACAGAGCTTTGAATGCTGGTTCACAAAATGCTCGTGGTGACACTGTTGCTTTTGAAACAGCTGACCTGGGTGGCATGCAGTTTGGTGTTTCTGCTAAGCATTATGCTGAAGGCGCCACTAACAGCGGTGACGAAGAGTGGAACCTTATGGCCTATGGTGAGTTCACCATGATTGATAACCTCACCTTCGCAGTTGCTTTTGACCAGAACAATGAGGATGCTGAAGGTGGCGAAGACCCCATCCTGGGCGCCAGTGCCAGCTACTCAATGGATGATCTGACTGCATCCGTCCTGTTTGAAACTTCCGGTGATTTACTGCACCTAGCTGCAGGCGGCAGCTATGCTTATGGCAGCGGTGATCTTTACGGTATGGTTTCCTTCCTCGATGACGGCGATGAAAATGGCCTAGATATCGCAGTTGGTGCTAACTATAAGTTCTCACGTGCTTTCCGCACCTTTGGTGAGCTGGCAGTAGGCAATGATAAAGTTAGTGGCATCGGTGACAAAAACATCATTACAGTCGGTGCCCGCTACGACTGGTAAGCAACAACCGTTTCAGGTTCTTGGATAGAGCATTTGCCCCGGCCCAGCCGGGGCTTTTTTATCCCCTGGCCGTCACTTTCAACAAGCTCTCAGCCAGGGCACGGGTTGCCGGGCCAGCTCCTTCAGGGTCAGCGTAAATCAATTGCAGGGGAACTTGACGCAATCCTTGCGCGGGTAGATTTAAAGGCTGGAGTTCTTTTGAAGCTATTGCTTCCGCAACCAGATGCCGGGGTAACCAGGCAAATCCCAATCCCAGTTTGAGCATACGCAGTGAGGTGGCAACATGGCTCACGGTCCAGCGTTGTTCTGCTTCCAGCCAGCCAGCATCCAAACGATGGGCGCTTGAAGAGTCTCTGATCACCAGCTGTCTAAATCGCTTGAGATCTCTGAAGCTCAGTTCACCCATGTGATGTAGAGGGTGTTCGGGGTGAGCGACACAAATAAATTCAGCTAACATCAGAGGGCGGCCAATAAAACCCTGTACAGGCAGGCCCGAAATCAACAGATCCACTTCACCGGCATAGAGTAATTCCACACCACCTGAAAGCACCGTTTCACGAAGTTCAATACGTGTTTTTGGCCAGTGTGAAGAAAACTCGGCCAGACCTTCTGTCAGTCGGTTAGCTGGAAAAACCTGATCGACTGCTAAACGAACTTCGGCTTCAACGCCTGTTGCCAGGTGCTCGGCCATATCTTCCAAATCCCTGGCTTCCTCAAGTAAAAGGTGCGCCCGGCGAAGCAAAGCCCTTCCAGCCTCGGTGAGAAGGACTTTTCTTCCCTGGACAGCAAGGAGGTCTACACCCAGCTGTTGTTCAAGCTTGTGAACAGCGGCGTGCACACTGGATGGGCTTTTATGCACCATCTCAGCGGCCTGATTAAATCCACCAGCTTCCACGACAGCCTGCAGCATGCGCCACTGTTCCAGAGTTACTTTCATGGCTACCTCTTACGCTTCCCTTTGACTAAAGGGTCATAGAGAAATTGAACATCCTGCTTAAAGCAGTCAAGAGCCTGTGGTAATATGTCGCAGAATTTTGCGATGCAGCATAAAAAAATAAAGAAATTAGCATTTAAAATCATAAAGTTAAACACTCAGGCCTTACCCTAATGAAACTGGCCCTCATTTTTCTTCTACCCCTCGTGGGTGCTTTTCTGCCCTTGGGCATAGCGCGCAAGTCGTCTTGGCTACTGGCAAGCTGCGCAGCCTTGCCTGCTTTGGCCAGCTTTTTTTTACTCGTTAGCCTGACACCCGACTTGTTAGCAGGCCAGGTTCTTATTCAAACCTGGACCTGGGTTCCCTCCCTGGGCCTGAGTTTTTCCTTGCGCCTTGATGCCCTTAGCTTGATTTTTGCACTTCTGATTACAGGCATCGGCTGCCTGATTTTACTTTATGCCCGCTTTTATTTTGATGGCAAACCTTCTGCTGCCCGCTTTTATGCCCTGATCCTTATTTTTATGGCGGCCATGCTGGGCCTGGTGATGTCGGAAAACCTCTTGGTAATGCTAGTTTTCTGGGAAATGACCAGTTTAGTCTCTTTCCTTTTAATTGGCTTTACCTGGAAGAGCCGTGATGCCCGGCGCGGGGCTCGTATGTCCTTGGCGATTACAGCAGGTGGTGGTTTGGCGCTCATGGCCGGCCTGGTGCTCTTGGGGCTGGAAGTGGGCAGCTGGCAATTAAGTGAGGTGCTGGCTGCTGGTGATCAGATTAAAGCCAGTGAATCCTATGGTTTGATGCTGGTCCTGATTTTATTGGGTGCCTTTGCCAAATCCGCTCAATTCCCTTTTCACCTCTGGTTGCCCCATGCCATGGCGGCGCCCACACCGGTTTCCGCTTACCTCCACTCAGCAACCATGGTTAAAGCGGGTATTTTTCTGCTGATGCGCCTGCACCCGGCACTGGCGGACACTCCTTTGTGGCTGGATCTAGTCACCCTGGCGGGCATGACAACCCTGATGCTCGGCGCCTTTGTCGCCATGTTTATGCATGATATCAAGGGTCTCTTGGCTTATTCGACCCTGTCACATTTGGGCCTGATTACTCTGCTATTAGGGCTAGGCACTCCTTTAGCGCTGGCTATCGCTCTTTTTCACTTGATTTGCCATGCCTTCTTTAAAGCCCCTCTATTTATGATGGCCGGGTATGTCGACCAGTTAACCGGTAGCCGGGATATGCAGCGTATCAATGGGCTTTGGCGCTACTATCCTTTGCTGACCCTGTTAAGCGGTTTGTCAGCAGCGGCCATGGCTGGCCTACCTTTGCTAAGCGGCTATTTCAGCAAAAAGATGCTCTTTGCCGAAAGCCTGGCCATCACCCAACCTTTCTGGGCGGCTGGATTGCTGCCCGTTTGGGTGACTGTGGCGGGCCTTTTTTCAGTCGCCTATTCAATGCGTATTTTTCATAATGTTTTCTTTAATGGTCGCCCTGTGGATCTACCTAACTATCCACCCAAGCCACTCTTGAAAAAAGCCCTACTGCCGTTGATTCCCCTGGTCTTGATCACCCTGCTCATCGGGCTTTGGCCGGACTGGCTGTTTAAACACTGGATGCTACCTGCAGCTCTGGCAGCCACCCAGGTAAGTCTGCCTGAGTATGACTTCACGCAGTTATCCGGGGGCTGGCCTTTATATATGAGTCTCTTTGCCCTGATCGGCGGCTTGGCTTTCTATGCGGCCAGAGGCCCCTTGTTTGCCATTCATGCGCGCTTACCAGAAGTGGATGCCAAGAATATTTTTGAACGTTCTATGCATGGATTAACCGACTGGACACGCAGTCTTGTTTACAACCTGGAAAATGGCTCTCTGCAGCGCTATCTGGCTTTAATACTAATGACTTGCGTGCTTTTGGTCGGTTGGTCACTCCAGGGGCTCAGCAGCTGGCAGGGAAGTTTGGCAATGACACCTTTGGAGCCTGGCTTTGTATTAGGTTGCCTAGTCATGGCTATGGCCGCAATCAGTGTTGCCAAAATTCACCGTCACCGTCTGCCTGCACTCCTTTTACTTGGCGTAATAGGGCTGCTTATCACCCTGTTTTTTGCCCGCTTCTCTGCACCTGATTTAGCTTTAACCCAGCTTTCGGTAGAAGTTATGGCCGTCGTCATTATGATGCTGGCTCTTTCTTTCCTACCCCAGGAGTCACCTCAAGAATCCACAAAGCTGCGCAAAACCAGGGATTTATTGCTTGCCGGGGGTGTTGGTAGCCTAGTTGGTCTGCTTGCCTTTGCTGTGCTTACCCGTCCCTTCTCATCCATATCCGACTTTTTTCTTGCCCAGAGCGTTGAAGGCGGAGGTGGTACCAATGTGGTCAATGTCATTTTGGTTGATTTTCGCGGTTTTGACACCCTTGGAGAAATCACGGTTCTGGGCATTGCTGCTGTTGCTGTTTTTGCTTTTACCCGCGAACTCCATTTAAAAGAAAGGGTCACTTCCAACCTTAACCTTCAAGGTGTTGCTGAGGCCCACCCGATTATTTTAAGTGTTACTGCACGCCTGGTTTTACCCATTGCCTTAATGGTTTCCGCTTATATCTTCCTACGCGGCCACAACCTACCGGGTGGCGGTTTTATAGCCGGGCTGATTACGGCCGTTGCCTTCACCCTACAATATATGGCTGGCGGCCTGGTTTGGGCACAAGAGCGCATGCGTACCCAGTTTCGCCCACTGATAGGCGCGGGCCTACTCATCGCCACCTTTACGGGTATGGGTAGTCTGGTGCTGGGTTACCCCTTCCTAACCTCTACTTTCGGGCATTTTGATTTGCCTTTGTTGGGTGAAATTGAGCTGGCCAGTGTGCTCTTATTTGATCTCGGTGTTTATGCCGTCGTAGTCGGTGCCACCTTGCTGATACTCGGCAACCTGGGTCGCCTGATGACGGTTGCCGGACCGGGCAAGGAGGTTGGCTGATGGAAGCCTTGTTTGCTGTAACGCTTGGAATTCTTACCACTTCAGGTGTTTATTTGCTGCTGCGGGGCCGTACCTTCAGCGTCATTCTTGGGCTGACGTTGCTGTCTCATGCTGTAAACATCTTTCTATTCAGCATGGGGCGACTTCAACAGGGGTCTCCAGCCTTGATAGGGTTTACCGATCACCCAGGTGACCCCCTGCCTCAAGCCTTGGTATTAACAGCAATCGTCATAGGTTTTGCGATGACGGCCTTTACTGTTGTCCTGGCCTTGAAAGCGGCTGTCGAGCTGAGAAGCGACCATGTTGATGGTGAAGATCCCAATGAGGACCGCTTATGAGCCATCTGTTGCTTTTGCCAATTCTTTTACCGCTACTGGCTGGTGCCTTGCTGCTCTTCCCCACCCCTTCCTTGGTTTTTCAACGCTGGGTCGGCGGCTTAACCGTCTTTTTACTGGTGATTGTAAGCTTCTTGCTGTTACAGGAGGCGGCCAGCGGTGACTATCAGCTCTATGCTTTGGGTAACTGGGCACCCCCTTTCGGCATTGTTCTGGTTCTGGATCGCCTAGCTGCCTTAATGCTGGCCCTAACCGCTGGCTTGGCTTTCTTTTGTCTTTTGTACGCCTGCCAGGGCACTGACCGTTTGGGTGCCAATTTTCATGCCCTTTTTCAATTCCAGTTGATGGGCATTAACGGTGCGCTTTTAACAGGCGACCTGTTCAATTTATTTGTTTTCTTTGAAGTGCTTTTGATCGCTTCCTATGCACTGATTTTGCATGGAGGTAGCCGTGCTCGCAGTCGTGCTGGCTTACACTATGTGCTGATCAATCTGGTCGGTTCTGCCATTTTCATTCTTGCCTTGGCGCTTCTCTATGGGTTGGCAGGAACACTTAATATGGCTGATTTGGCGCAAATTGTTGGCCAGGTTTCTCAGGAAGATCGCCCGCTTTATCTGGCAGCAGGGTTTCTTTTGTTACTGGTTTTTGGCATTAAAGCCGCCCTTTTACCCCTGCTCTTCTGGCTGCCACGTACTTATACTGCGGCTAGTGCCCCGGTTGCTGCTCTCTTTGCGATCATGACCAAAATCGGTATCTATGCCATTTTGCGCGTTTTCTGGTTGGTTTTCGGTTTCGGTGACGACCCCCTGAATGAATCCATCTGGGCCTGGCTGTGGCCTTTGTCACTCGCTACGCTGCTCCTGGGTGGTCTGGGCGCTTTGGGTGCCTCCAGCATGCGGATGCTAACGGCTTATCTAGTCATTTTATCGGTGGGCATTTTACTGGCCAGCATTGCTTTGGCGACCCAGGAAACCCTCTCAGCGGCACTTTTTTATCTCATTCATAGCACCGGTCTGGCTGCTATTTTCTTTTTGCTGGCCGACTTGGTTGGCCGCCAGCGTGACCAGGGCTATGATCGCTTTTATGTTCATGCTGGAATCAATCACCGCTGGCTAATGGCTGGCTTATTTTTTATAGCTGCAATTAGTATGGCTGGCCTTCCTCCTTTGAGTGGTTTTATCAGTAAACTCTGGTTACTTCAGGCAACCACCAGCCACCCCCAAGGCTTGTGGCTTTGGGCCGTTCTTTTGGCAGCTGGTTTTCTGGTCCTGGTGGCTTTGAGTCGTTGTGGTAGCGGTTGGTTCTGGCGGGCACCAGAATGCGAAAAGCATAAGAAACTCAATAAACGGGAGCTGGGCCTGGTTGTTGTTATGATCAGCCTCAGCTTCTTGCTTTCAGTTAAGGCTCAACCTGTTATGGATTATTTGGAACTGACCGCCCAACAGCTGATGCAACCTGAAAACTATATCCAGGCCTTTCCTGGTCGTGAGGCACTGCTACCAAGAGGTCACTGGCAATGATTAAATCCAACTGGGGGTTTCCTCGCCCATTCTTGAGCATTTTTTTAGTCCTGCTTTGGCTGTTTTTGACCAATAGCTTTACTTGGGCTCAGCTCTTACTCGGACTTTTTTTGGGATGGTTGCTACCCTTGGTGGCTCATCCGTTTATGCCTGACCAGCCTCACGTTCGCCACCCTCTACTGATGCTGCGTTATTTGCTGGTTTTTCTCGCCGATATTCTTTCTTCCAACTGGGTGGTTGCGCGTCTTCTACTAGGAAAACCAGAAAGACTTAGACCTGCTTTTATTCACTATCCGGTGGAGCTGGATAATGACTATGCGATTACCCTGCTGGCCAGCACTATTTCCCTAACACCAGGAACGGTGTCTGCGCACTATGATGCCAACACTAAGCAACTGCTTATTCATGCGCTGCATTTTGAGGGTGAAGAGGCTGAAATGATCTCGCAAATCAAACAGCGCTACGAAAATGTCTTACTGGAGATTTTCCAATGTTGAGCTGGGCCATCCCTCTGGCTATGGGCATTTTCACCCTGGCCATGGCACTCAATCTTTATCGCCTTGCCAAGGGGCCGGATATTACCGATCGTATTTTGGCTTTGGATACCCTGATGATTAACAGTATCGCCCTGCTGGTGCTCACGGATATACGCCTGCAACTGGGTATTCTGTTTGAGGCCGCCTTGCTCATCGCTTTGATGGGCTTTGTTGGCACCGTTGCCATGAGCAAATACCTGTTACGGGGGGATGTCATCGAATGACCGGACTGCTTGAGTTGATAATTACCCTGTTACTGCTGATTGGGGCCTCTATTGCTCTTTTAGGCTCCTGGGGTTTAGCCCGTCTGCCTGATTTTTTCATGCGTCTTCATGGACCTACCAAAGCCAGCACTCTGGGCGTTGGCGCAACGCTACTAGGCTCTTTGATTTATTTTAGCAGCCAGCAACCGGGAATTTCGGTTCAAGAAGCCTTGATCACCCTCTTTCTTTTTGTAACAGCACCGGTCAGTGCCCACATGCTTGCCAAGGTTGCACTCCACCGCAAATTACCCTTGAATCCCAAGACCCGCAATTCATTCACAAAAGACGAATGAATAGTGCAAATTTTCCCAATTTTATTTTGTAAAACCGACCGCTAGACTGGTACCCATAACATCACGTTTTGGAGACCAGCAATGACCCATCTCAAGCAAATTAGAGCAGCTCAACCCACACAAGATGGTGCAGGCGTTAAAATTCGCCGGATTCATGATTTCGGCGGAAGCCTGGACCCTTTCCTGATGGTTGATGAACTTAAAGCTTCTGTCAAAGAAGACTATATTGGCGGCTTTCCTCCTCACCCTCACCGTGGCTTTGAAACCCTGACTTATATTATTCATGGTGGTCTGACTCATGAAGATTCCATGGGTAATAAGGGCGAAGTTCACGCGGGTGATGCCCAGTGGATGAGCGCAGGCCATGGGGTCATCCATTCAGAAATGCCCTTAACCGATAGCGACGGCCTGCATGGCTTTCAGATCTGGATCAACCTGCCTGCCAAGCGCAAGCTGGATGCCCCTCGCTACAAAGATTTGCGGGCAGCCGAAATGGGACAACTGGACTGGCAAGGTGGACAGATCAAATCCATCGCCGGTACTTGGCAAACCCATGCAGGCGAGGTTCAGGGTGGTCTTCCTCAACTGGGTGAAGGAGCCGCTATGGCTGATTTACAACTGGAAGCAGGCCAGACCTTTAAGGTGACCTTAAACCCAAATCAACAGCTTTTAGCCTATGTTTATCAAGGGAGCCTGAATGCGGGTGTCAAAACCGGACAACTGGGCACTTTTGTAGCCAATGACCAAAATCAAATTGAACTAACCAGTGAAGAAGCCAGTGGACTTTTGCTGATGACCGGGCCTGCATTGAAGGAACCCGTTGTTCACTATGGTCCTTTTGTTATGAACACCGAAGAGGAAATCCACCAGGCCATCAAAGATTATCAAACTGGGCAACTCACTCAAATTCCTGTCGTCGAATAACCGAGCAATGGAGAAAGTCTATGCAAGCCATACAAGCCCTAGAGCAGCGTTTTTCAGCCAATCACTTTGATACCAACAAGCCGGTGACTGAAAAACAAATTGAGCAACTGGTTTATTTGGCAACTCAAGCGCCCAGTGCTTTTAACATTCAGCACACCCGCTTACTGGCAGTCGTTGAGCCAGCGGCCAAAGCAGCCTTGAAAGCAGTCGCCTTTAATCAGCAAAAAGTTGAAGACGCAGCGGTTACTTTCGTTGTTTTGGCCGATACCCAGGCTCATGAACACTATGCAAGAGTCAATGAGCAGGCTATAGAAGCTGGGCTTTATGACCAGCAAATGGCTGAGAAAATGCTTGAGATGGTTGCCGGAAACTATGCTGACAAACCTGGATTCAGTCGCGACGAAGCACTGCGTTCCGGCAGCATGGTTGCCATGAACCTCATGACGGCGGCGACAGCTGTCGGCCTGGCCAGCGGGCCTATGATTGGCTTTGACCCTAAGGCCTTGCAGCAAGAGTTCAAAATAGCTGAACGCTATCTGCCAGTTATGATGATTGCCGTAGGTTACGAGGGTGCCGGTAACTGGCCCAAAAAACCCCGCTTAACCACTGAAGAAGTGCTGGTAAAAGATGCCCGCCCTGGACAGACCCACCCATTTAGCCAATAAGCACTGACACAGCCAAGGATGGCGAGTGTGTCTAGGGACTGGTACACTACCGCCTTTTAACGCTGCCTCTGGCAAGGACTATCAGGAAGCTGAAATGCTTAGCCCCGCCCAGTTTTTTAAATGCTTAAGTGATGATACCCGCTGCAAAATTCTTCTACTGGTGATGGAAGAAGAGGAGCTTTGTGTCTGCGAATTTAGTCACGCCCTAGATACCAGTCAGCCCAAAATCTCCCGGCATTTGGCCCAACTGAGGGCAACAGGCCTACTGCATGACCGTCGCCAGGGACAGTGGGTTTACTACAGCATCAAGCCCGCCAAAAGTCACTGGACCTACCAGCTACTCAATGAGTTCTACCAAGTTAAAAAAGACCATATCACCGACGAATTGACTCGCCTGCACACTATGGGTGACCGCCCGGAAAGACAAAAGGAGTGTTGTTAAAACTCCTTTGATCAATTAAATTTTGCAGGGATGCATAGATTGATCTTCACAAGGAGTGTCAAGGATGAAATTGCTTATTACTGGAGGCGCAGGTTTTGTTGGGTCAGCACTGATTCATTGGCTCTTGCAAAACACTGAGCACCAAGTCATTAACTTCGATAAACGCACCCCAGCAGCCAACCCCCTTTCCTTACAAAGTATCCGCAGGCATAAAGACTACACCAGTTTTAGAGGTGATGTCTGTGATCCAGATAGAATTGCTGAAGCCTTAGAAAAATTTCAACCCGATGCAGTAATTCATCTTGCCGCCGCTACCCCTGATGAAGCTGAAGGCAGGGCCTACACGGCCTCTGAAGCCTACATGCAAACCCAGTGTATAGGCACCTTCCACCTCTTAGAAGCCACGCGCCATTACTGGCAACAACTTCCAGCCCATAAACACAGGGACTTTCGCTTTTTACAAGTCTCTAGTGATGTGGTTTTTGGCAACCAACAAAAACTAACCAACACCCTGGCTGAAAGCAACAGTTATCAACCCGACTCCCCCTACTCAGCCAGCAAAGCCTCTGCCGATCAGCTCGTCAAAGCCTGGCAAGCCTGCTATCAACTGCCTATTCTGGTGACCTATTCATGTTGCAACTACGGGCCTCGTCAACACCCTAGCCAGCTTCTGCCAGCCTTAGTGATCAAGGCCTTAAATCAACAGCCTCTGTTAATTCCCAGCACCAACCAAGCAATAAAAGACTGGCTCTATGTTGAAGACCATGTGCGCGCTCTTTACCAGGTACTGCTTTCAGGACGTCCGGGAGAAAGCTATCACATCAGCAGCAACGAACCCCTTAGCCGCCACCAATTGCTTAACCAAGTCTGTCACCAGTTGGATGAACTCCAGCCCGCAGCAACTAGTTACTGTAATCTAATCACTTATGACACCTGCCTGCCCGACTACCAAACCTATCTATCCTTGGATACTACTAAAATACGCAGCGAACTGGGCTGGCAACCCCTTGATAACTTTTCCAGCGGCCTTAGAAAAACGATGACCTGGTATCTCAACAACTCCGCCTGGGTCAACAAAGCACTGGAAAGAAGCCAGCCGAAAGCCATTAGAAGGAAAAAAGTGACGCAAGGAATCTGAAACCTAAATCCCGTAGAAAACATCAAGCAATCAATGTTATCTTGCTGATATCACTGTCATCATGATGCAGCCTTCAACTCAAGAATTTAGTTGAGCCACCGATATTAAACAGGTAAGACTCGAGTCCTCAGGAAAGCACTCCTAATCCTGGGGCGGTAGCGTGCCTGAAAGGATTTTCAAAAGAATGCAGCAAGATACTCTCGCTCCCCGCTATGTTCGCCAGTTTCAGTGTACGGGAAGCAAATGTCCTGATAATTGCTGCCACAGCTGGCATGTTGGTGTCGATCCAGAAACCTGGCGGGGCTATAAAAGCAACCCTGCACTCATCCCACTAATGCAGGATAAACTGGTCGACAACCAGGATTTAGTTACTAAGGAAACCACCCCCGGCTATATCAAACTGGATCCAGCAACGAATCTCTGCACCCTGCAAGAGCCTTCTGGCCTCTGCAAACTTCAAAAGGACTTTGGAGAGGCTGCACTTTGTAAAACCTGTGACAACTACCCACGCAGCTTTAAACTCCTCGGCGAAGACCTCATCGGGACGCTAACCGATTCCTGCCCAGAAGCTGCCCGCTTACTGATTAGTGACCCAGATGCACTGGAACTCGAATTTGGCCCGCTTCAGCTACCCAATAACCCTCTGGTTTATACCGCAGAAGCGCCGAATCATTTTGCCGAACGCTACCAACTTCTCCAAACCCTGATCACCCTGCTGCGCTATCGGGGTATCAGCTTGGAGATGCGCCTGTTTATTTGTGGACTCTTAATCCAAAGAGCGCAAACACTTCTTGATGAAGGTGGCGATGTCAGTATGCAGCAGCTCACTGAGCTTTTTGTCAATCTGACCGGCGAAGGCTACTTTAATGAACAAGCCCAAGCTCTGGGTAAAAACAATGATCCGGCGCTCGGCTTGGTTATTCTGAAAGTACTCATCAAAGAAAAGCGCGGTAAATCGGCTTTTAACGATGAACTGCAAACCGCCCTTCAAGGCCTGGAAATCACCAACAAAACCAGTCTGGGTAGTCAGCACATTAAAAAACTGCAAGAAGCCCGTAAGCGCTACTTGAACCCTTTGGAAAAAAAGCAAGGCCACGCCCTGGAAAACCTAGTGGTTAACTGGCTACTTAGAGACCTTTTTCCTATTCAAAAACAGAACCTGAATGACGGCTGGGCGCATATTATGGCTCGCTATCTTCTACTAAGAACTCTGATCTGTGGTGTGGCCTTGAAACAGAAAAACCTCAATAAAAAAGACATGGCCCGAATCGCTTACCGCTTTGGCCGTGGCGTGAGCCACTCTCAAGTACTCAGCACTCTGCTTCTGGAGTTGGCGGGTCGTGATCTCGATAACGCCACTGTTTTCAGCAAAGCCCTTGACCTTTAGGTCCATGAAGTGAGCCAACCATGATACTGGAACGCTTTTTCAACACTGCCGGCCCGACCATTCCAGCCGATCATTATCACATTGACCTGCTTCACCGCTTGGACTGGGAAGAAATCCAACATCTCGTTGCCAGCAAGCGCTATTTCGTCCTCCATGCACCCCGCCAAACGGGTAAAACCTCCACTCTTTTGGCGATGATGAAAGCCTTTAACGCAGCAGGTCACTACGCCTGCGCCTATGCCAATATTGAAGGTGCACAAGCAGCTCGTGGTGATGAAACCCAGGGCATACCGGCTGCCTGCGATGCGCTAGTCAATGCCATTGACCTCTATCTGGATCAACCCCAGCTGTTGAACTGGTATGAAGAAAAGAAAAGTAGTCTCGCACCTCAACACCTTCTAACCCAGGTGTTACAGCAATGGGCGAAACTATCTGAGAAGCCTACTATCCTGCTTTTGGATGAGGTCGATGCTCTGGTTGGCGACACCCTGATTTCCTTGTTGCGCCAAATTCGTGCCGGTTATGGCCAACGGCCTGACTTCTTTCCGCAATCCATTATTCTTTGTGGTGTGCGCGATGTACGTGATTATCGTATGCATCAGGAAGGCACTGAAGTCATTACCGGCGGCAGTGCTTTTAATATAAAAGCTGAATCCCTGCGCATGGGCAACTTCACTGAACAAGAAACCCACGCCCTCTGGCAACAACACAGCCAAGAAACCGGCCAGGAATTTGACCCGGCCATTTTTCCAGAACTCTGGGAAGACACCCGTGGCCAACCCTGGCTGGTCAATGCCTTAGGTTATGAAGTCACCTGGAAAAACCGCAAAGCCCGTGATCGCAGCCATAAAATTTCCCTGACTGACTATCAGGAAGCCCGCGAACGCCTGATTTATTCCCGCGCCACCCATCTGGACCAACTCAGCGACAAGCTGAAAGAGCCAAGGGTGCATTCGGTTATTTCACGCATCCTGAGCACGGATGACGAAGAGACCAGTGATTTAAAATTCGATGACTTGCAATACGTCGAAGACCTTGGGCTAATCAACCTCTGGCCCTCAGTGAAAATCAGCAACCGCATTTACCAGGAAGTTTTACCCAGGGAGTTGACTTGGCCCACCCAGGTGATGATCGCCAACCAGGAGCAAGCTTGGTATATCAATGACGACCACAGCCTGAACATGGAGAAGCTACTCAAAGCCTTCCAGCAATTCTTCCGTGAACATTCCGACAGCTGGAGTGAAGGTTTTGATTATAAGGAAGCCGCACCCCAGCTACTTATGCAAGCCTTCCTGCAACGCATCATCAACGGTGGCGGTCGCATTTCCAGAGAATACGGCTTAGGCCGCAAACGCACTGATCTCTTTATCGAATGGCCATTAAACCCCGAAGAAGCTATGTACGGCCCCCTGCAAAGAGTCGTCATCGAACTCAAAATCCTGCGCGGCAGTCTGGAAACGGCTATTGAAAAAGGGTTGGAACAGGCCACTGACTACACCCAACGCGTGGGTGCTGAAGAAACCCACCTGGTCGTCTTCAACCGTGACCCTGCCACTCCCTGGGATCAGAAAATCTGGCAGCGTGAAGAAACTTATCAAGACAGAAACCTAAAGGTTTGGGGTGCTTAATCAATGAAGCTTCTCATAACCGGCGGGGCCGGCTTTATTGGCTCAGCCGTGATCCGTCACATTATCCAGAATACCCAGGACAGTGTCGTCAATATCGACAAGCTGACCTACGCAGGGAATCTTGAAAACCTGGTAGCGGTCGAGCAATCCAGCCGCTACGCCTTTGAGCAAGTCGATATCTGCAACCGCCTTCAACTGGAAGATGTTTTTAACCAACACCAGCCAGACGCTATTATGCATCTGGCTGCCGAAAGCCACGTTGACCGCTCCATTGATGGTCCTGCTGCCTTTATCGAAACCAATATTGTCGGCACCTACACCTTACTGGAAGTCGCACGCAGCTACTGGCAAGGGCTGGATACAGAACGCAAACAGGGATTTCGCTTTCATCACATTTCTACTGATGAAGTCTATGGCGACCTGCCCCACCCGGACGAAGACGACCAGGCAGAGAGCAAGCTATTCACTGAAACCACTGCCTATGCACCCAGCAGCCCCTATTCAGCAAGCAAAGCCAGCTCAGATCACTTGGTACGTGCTTGGCATCGCACCTATGGTTTGCCGGTTATCATCACCAACTGCTCCAACAATTATGGCCCCTACCATTTTCCAGAAAAATTAGTGCCCCACATCATCCTGAACGCACTCAAAGGCAAGCCTCTACCTGTTTATGGTAAAGGCGATCAAATCCGTGATTGGCTCTATGTCGAAGACCATGCCCGCGCACTCTATAAAGTGGTCACAAAAGGCCAGGTTGGTGAGACCTACAACATTGGCGGCCACAACGAAAAACAAAATATCGAAGTCGTACACACCCTATGTGAAATCCTGCAAGAACTAAAACCTTTTGATTCTGTTGTGGGAGCGCAGCCCCTAAATGACCATCGCTCGCAGAGCGAGCTCCTACACAAGGAATCTGCGGGAACGCACTTTGTAGGAGCGCAGTCCCTGCGCGATTATCGTCAATTAATCACCTTTGTCCAGGATCGTCCCGGCCACGACAGACGCTATGCCATAGACTCCAGCAAAATCGAACGTGAGCTCGGCTGGAAGCCTCAGGAAACCTTCGAAAGCGGCATGCGCAAAACTGTGCACTGGTACCTGGATAATCAAGAATGGTGGCAAAGGGTGTTGAATGGCAGCTATCAATTAACACGTCTTGGGCATGACTCCCAAAGCTAGGATCAGAGCAGGTTATCAACATGCATCCGAATAACTCGATTACCCATCTGGATTGTACGCTGCGCGATGGCGGCTACTACAATGCCTGGGACTTTTCCGCCGAGCTGATCAATGACTACCTCGAAGCCATGCACTCAGCTGGCATTCAGGTTGTTGAGCTGGGCTTCCGTTCTCTGGAAAATCAGGGCTTCAAAGGGGCCTGTGCCTATACCCGAGATGACTTCATTGCCCAGCTCAATGTACCCAGTGATCTTGCCTTGGCAGTGATGATCAACGGCAAAGAGTTGGCTACGGACGACCCTGCGGAACAAACCCAACGTCTGAAAGCCCTTTTCCCCAACGCGGCAGCCGAGTCACCGGTTCAATGGGTGCGTTTCGCCTGCCATTTACATGAGTTCAAACAGGTTCTTCCTGCCACTCACTGGTTGAAAAAGCAAGGCTACAAGGTCGGCTTCAATCTCATGCAAATTGCTGATCGCAGTGAAGAAGAGATCACCGAGCTGGCACACCTGGCCGCTCAATACCCTCTGGATGTGCTTTACTTTGCCGACTCCATGGGCAGCATGACACCTGAAGACACAGCGCGCATCGTTGGCTGGTTGAGAAAAGGCTGGTCCGGTGAACTGGGTATTCACACCCACAACAACCAGGGCCTGGCACTACAGAATTCCCTAAAAGCACTGGATGCAGGTGTGACCTGGCTGGACTCAACCGTCACCGGTATGGGGCGTGGGCCTGGTAATGCCAAAACAGAAGAGTTGGCAATTGAGTTAGCCAAGCGTACAGCTACCAAGCCACAACTGACCAGACTGCTCAGTGTCATACGTCGCCACTTTCAGCCGCTACAAAACAAGTACGGCTGGGGCACCAACCCCTATTATTACCTAGCAGGGCTTTACGGTATCCACCCCACCTATATACAGGAAATGCTGGGGGACTCTCGCTACGATGAAGAAGATATCCTTGCGGTCATAGAGCACCTGCGCGTTGAAGGCGGTAAAAAATTCAATCTTAGTGCTCTGGATGCGGCCCGTCATTTCTATCAAGGCACTCCCCGAGGTCAGTGGCAGCCCAGTAATCTTTTCAAAGGTCGCAGTGTTCTTATTCTCGGCACCGGCCCAGGCGTTGCAGCCCATCAGCAAGCATTGGAATCCTTTATTCAGCGCACGCGTCCGCTGGTGGTCGCACTCAACACCCAAAGCGCCCTACAAAATGACTTGATTGACTTAAGAGTGGCCTGCCACCCGGTTCGCCTACTGGCTGACTGCGAAACCCACACCCGCCTGCCTCAACCCTTGGCAACACCCATCAGCATGCTCCCTGAGGATGTGCAGGCATCATTACAAGACAAACAGATTTATGACTTTGGTTTGGCGATACAACCCAATCAATTTGAGTTTTCTGAAAACTACTGCACCTGCCCCAGCTCACTGGTTATTGCCTATGCACTAGGGCTGGCAACCTCCGGGCAAAGCAAAAACCTGCTGATGGCTGGCTTTGATGGCTATGGCGCTGATGACCCGCGCAGCAAGGAAATGCAACATATTCTGGATTTATACCAGCAGCACCCCAAAAGCCTACCCCTGACTGCAGTGACCCCAACGCGCTATGCGCTGAACACTCAATCGATTTATGCCCTTTAAGGAATGACATGAAAACAGTTGTCATCATTCCAGCCCGCTACGCATCAACGCGCTTCCCCGGCAAGCCCCTGGTCGATCTGGCTGGCAAACCCATGATCATCTGGGTTGCAGAACTCTCTGCAAAAGCGGTAGGCCAAGAAAATGTCTATATCGCCACAGACGATCAGCGCATTGCCGAAGTGGTTGCGCAGCATAACTTCCAATACCTAATGACCAGCTCCCAGGCACTCACAGGGACCGACCGCCTTGCAGAAGCAGCAGAGCAATTGAATGCCGACATCTTCATCAATGTTCAAGGTGATGAGCCTCTCGTTGACCCTGCAGACATCCTCAAAATAAGAGATGCAAAACTGCAACACCCCGGTCAAATCATTAATGGCTTTTGCTGGCTCACCCCTGATGAAGACCCACACAGCGTCAACATCCCCAAGGTGATCACCAACGAGCAGGATGAGCTGGTCTATATGTCCCGCCAGGCACTACCCGGCTACAAAGAAGACAAAAATGCTCCAAAAGGCTTTAAAAAGCAGGTGTGTATCTATGCCTTTAACAAGGCCGAACTCCTGGCCTTCAAAACCTTTGGACGCAAAAGCCAACTAGAAGCCTGTGAAGATATAGAAATTTTGCGTTTTATTGAATTAAACAAAAAAATTCGTATGGTCGAAACCAAGGGTGGAAGTTTAGCGGTGGATGCGCCAGAAGATATCGATGCAGTAACTGCCGCTCTAAAAAACAAGGAAACAAACCAGCCTAATGAATAAAAAAACTGTTTATGTCGGCATGAGCGCTGACCTGGTTCATCCTGGGCATTTGAATGTTCTTAATAGGGCGCAAGAGTTGGGTGAAGTCACCGTTGGGCTTCTGACCGACGAGGCGATTGCCTCCTACAAACGTGTTCCCTATATGGAATTTGAACAGCGCAAGCAGGTGATTGAGAACATCAAAGGGGTTAGTCAGGTCATTCCACAGACCACCCTGGATTATGTACCCAACCTGGAAAGCCTGAAGCCAGACTATGTTGTGCATGGTGATGACTGGAAAACCGGCGTGCAGCAAAAAACCCGCCAGCGGGTGATTGATACCCTCGCCCAATGGGGTGGTGAGCTGGTTGAAGTCCCTTACACCAAGGGTATTTCTTCCACCCAGTTGAACAAAGCGTTGAAAGAAATCGGCACCACACCCGATGTGCGCCTTAAATCCCTGCGCCGCATGCTGAAAGTCAAACCCTTACTGCGTTTTCTGGACATTCACAATGCGCTCAGCGGCCTGATCATTGAAAATACCAGCATTGATACCCCGCAGGGCAAACGCGAGTTTGACGGCATGTGGGGCAGCAGCTTGACCGACTCCACCGCCAAGGGTAAGCCGGACATCGAGGCGGTCGATGTTTCAGCCCGCATGACCACCCTGAATGAAGTTCTGGAAGTCACCACCAAACCCATCATTTATGACGCAGATACAGGTGGCCAACTTGAGCACTTCAAGTTCACCGTGCGTACGCTTGAGCGCTTGGGGGTTTCTGCCGCCATTATTGAAGACAAAACCGGCCTGAAGAAAAACTCCCTGTTTGGCACTGAAGTCGAGCAGACCCAGGACACTATCGAAAATTTCTGCCTTAAAATTCAGGCTGGTAAGCAAGCCCAGGCCACGGATGATTTCATGATCATTGCCCGTATTGAAAGCCTGATACTGGATCAGGGCATAGATGATGCCTTCACCCGCGCCAAGGCGTATCTGGAGGCCGGTGCTGATGGCATCATGATTCATAGTCGCAAAAAAGACCCCGCTGAAATTTTTGAGTTCTGCCGTCGTTATAACACTCTGGAAAACCGTAAGACCCTGGTTGCTGTCCCTTCCAGCTACAACACAGTGACTGAAAATGAACTGCAGGATCATGGCGTGAACATTGTCATCTACGCCAATCAGTTGCTGCGCAGTGCCTATCCAGCCATGCTGAAAACAGCGCAATCCATTCTGGAGCACAAACGCTCTGCCGAGTGTGATGCGGATATGCTGCCGATCAAAGACATCCTGGAACTGATTCCTGGCACCAAATAAAACAGCGGCTGAAGAACCCATGATTGCACCTGACCAGTTTTACACTGCCATGAAAGCCGCAGGCATCCAGCTCTTTGCTGGCGTGCCGGATTCCCTGCTCTCCAGCCTCTGTGCTTACATCGATGATCACAGTCAGCCAGGGGAGCACATCATCACCGCCAACGAGGGCAATGCCATTGCCCTGGCTGCTGGCTACCACCTCAGCAGTGGTCGTTATGCTGCGGTTTACATGCAGAATTCTGGGCTGGGTAACACCATCAACCCACTCACCTCTTTGACTGATCCAGAGGTGTACCGCATCCCGATGCTGCTGATCATTGGCTGGCGAGGCGAGCCTGGTGTCAAGGATGAGCCACAGCACATCAAACAAGGCCGGGTTACACCGGGACAACTGGATTTACTCGAAATTCCTTATCTGATTCTGGATGCTGACTCAGATGGCTTGAAGGTTCTAGAACAAGCCATCGAAATCATGAAAACAACAGGCGCCCCTGTTGCCTTGATGGTTCGCAAGGATACTTTCACCAAATACAAAACAAGGCGGCAGACGAGCATGCAATCCAGCATGAAGCGTGAAGAAGCACTGCGCTGCCTGCTCGCCCTCACTGGTGACGATCTGATTGTTTCCACTACAGGTAAAACCTCCCGTGAGGTTTTTGAACTGCGAGTAGAAAGACATGAATCCCAGCGCGACTTCCTGACCGTGGGTGCCATGGGTCATACCGCTTCGATTGCCCTGGGTGTTGCTCTGGGCAACCCCAGCAAGCGGGTCATTTGTATTGATGGTGATGGTTCAGCACTGATGCACTTGGGTGCTTTGCCAATCATTGGTAGTCAAAAGCCTGCCAATTTGATCCACGTGCTGCTCAACAACGCTGCTCATGAGTCTGTAGGTGGTCAACCCACCATTGCCGACCAGATGGATTTTGCAGCCATCAGCAAGGCCTGTGGCTATAACGCCTATGCCAAAGCCAGCAATGAAGAAGAATTGACGCAAGCCTGGCAACAACTAAGCCAGCAGGCAGGGCCAGTATTACTGGAAGTCTGTATCACCACAGGCTCTCGGGATGATCTCGGCCGCCCGACCAGCACACCTGAAGAAAACAAGCTGGCCTTCATGAAGGTGGCTAAGTCATGAATTCCACTTGGTCACATCACAATCCGGTCAGGATACTGGCCGGACGCGGCTGTCTTGACCTGCTTGGTCAGGAAATAACAGCCGGTCACTGGTTATTGGTCACAACAGCGGGGGCAACCCGACGTGGACTGACACAGAAAATCCTGGATCTACTGCCACAGGTTCAGATCAGTATCTGCGACAGTATCACACCGAACCCGGAGTTGGATTACCTTGATCAGTTAACCGCTGATTATCGCCCACAGCGCATTGATGGCTTGATTGCCTTGGGTGGTGGCAGTGTCATGGATGCCGCCAAGGTGCTATCGGTGACGCTGCTCAGTGAACTGGACAAACCCCTGGCAACCAGTTTAAGAGAAGGTAAAGGGCAGGCATGGAGTAAAAACCTGCCCGTCATTGCCATCCCTACCACCTCGGGAACCGGCGCAGAAGTGACCCCTTTTGCAACTGTCTGGGATCAGAACGAACATAAAAAACACTCGGTAACAGGTGACTGCGTCTACCCTATGCTGGCTGTAATGGATCCAGAGTTAACCCTGACGTTGCCACATGATGAAACCCTTTATACAGGTCTGGATGCCATCTCACATGCGCTTGAATCTCTATGGAACAAGAACAAAACTCCAGTCAGTGAAGCCTGGGCCTGGCAGGCGCTTAAATTAGCAATTGAAGCCCTGCCAGTGGTTCTGAAAGAACCAGAAAACCTGGATGCCAGAGAGAAAATGCAGCAAGCAAGCCATCTAGCTGGGCTAGCAATCAGCCAGACACGCACAGCTATTGCTCACAGTATTTCCTATCCGCTAACCAGCCACTATGGCGTGCCTCACGGATTGGCGTGCAGTTTCACTTTGCCAGCACTGATTGAAGAGTACCTGGGCAAGAAACAAAACTGCACACACCAGAACCTCTTACTTGAGGCTCAGGTGATGCTCAAAAATTTGAAGATGGATGCAAGGCTGAGTAACTATTTAAATGCCAAAGAACTGGCTGCTTTAGCAAAGGAAATGCTCAATCCGGAACGCTACGCTAACACCAGTTTTGAATGTAAAGTTGAAGAAATACTTAAGCTCAGCACGCTAAGGGCAGAAAATGTTTAACAGTGAATCAGAAAAAAAGATGTACAACAGAAACCTGCTGGCTGAGTACAAGAAATCCAAGGCAGCGAATAAAAAAAGGCTTGAAAAGCTTAAGGGTAAAGAAAAGCTCAACATTCTATTTCTGATCATCCATAAACAAATGTGGAAGATGGACGCCCTCTACAGAGCGATGGAAGAAGATCCCTTCTTCAACCCAACAATATTGGTGATTCCAGACTTTACCTACCATAAGAACAACTTGCATGAACACCTGAAGGATAACCTCAGATTCTTTCAGGAAAAGGGGTACAGAGTAGAATCATCCTATGATGAATCAACCCAAGAGTGGCGTAAGGTAGCAGAATTCGAACCCGACATTTTGTTCTTCTCCTACCCTCACCCCATGACCCACGACAACTACTATGAAAAGGCGTTTCGAAACTACCTATCCTGCTATATCCCCTATTACCATCAGACAGGTAACTTTCTTGAAAACGTACCCCAGTACAATCGCCTTTTTCACAATATGATGTGGAAGATCTTTGTGCCCAGCGATATTTCACTGGAAACACACAAAGAATACAGTGCCAATAAGGGCGACAATGTTGTTGTTACAGGCTATGTTGCCTGTGAGCCTCTATTGGAACCCCCGAAGAAAGACCCCTGGAAAGTGATCAATGATGGCAAAAAAAGAAAGCGCATTATCTGGGCTTCTCATCACACTTTTGATGATACACATATTCAACTGTCCACTTTTCATCTCTACCATGACTTCTTTAAAGAGTTGGCGATCAAATACAAGGATGAAGTTCAGTTTGCATTCAAGCCCCACCCACTGCTGAAACCCAAGCTGGATGCTCACAAGGACTGGGGAAAAGAAAAAGCAGATGATTACTATAAATTCTGGGTGGAACAAGAAAATACTCAGCTTGAAGACGGTGACTACGAAGACCTCTTCCTGACATCCGACGCCATGATCCATGACTGTGTTTCCTTCATTGCCGAATACCACTACACCAAAAAACCTGTCATGTACCTATGGCGTAATGAAGAGATCACAAAAGAGTTTAACAAGCTAGGGTTGGCGGCACTGAAAGACTGCATACCAGGTAAGAGTGAAGAGGCTATTGAAAGCTTCATAAAAGAAGAACGCTCGGACAACACGAATAGTAGAAAGTTCTACAAAGAGCATATTGAACCCTACTACAAAGAAAGGCCGACAGCCAAAATTATTAAAACGATCAAGATACGAGAGCACTGAAATGAAAAGCATCTCAGGAAAGCCAGTAGTACTAATGATGGTGGACTCACCTAGGCGAGATCTAAGGTGGCGCATTTACATGGCAGCAAATCTATCAAAGTACGGGATAACGTCAATAATAGGTCAGAGGGACTACATATTACCAACGCACGACAATTCTAAAAAAGCTATATGGCTTGGTCGCTTTATCTCAAACAATGGTAAAGTACCCGGAGACAAGTTGCTATTCGAAACATTTAAGAGGAACAAGACACCTGTATTTTTCATACATGACGAAGGTGGTTTTCATATAAAAAAATACTACAACAACACAATAACTGAGCGGATACACCCAATAGACATCATGAAAGAAGATTTCATAAAGAAAGTCTATGTATGGGGTGAAGAGCAAAAGAAGATATTACTAGATAAAGCGCGCAAAGAACTGAAAGAAAAAATAACAATTAGCGGAAGCCCAAAGTTTGAAATACTTGAGAATGCAGAAGTTGGTGATGAGAAATGGATTCTTGCTTGCACCCCTTTCAAAGTCTGCAACCCAGGCAGTCAAGGTATTAAGCCATTTTCTGAGCGAGCAATTGATCTAGCGAAAGATGACACAGCTGGGTCAATGAATGAGGCTCACTGGCATCACTTAAGATACTGGAAAAAAACAACAGATGAGTTTTCAGAATTTATCGAAATGATAGATCAGCTGTCAACAAAACTACCAAATGAAAATATAGTTATCCGACCGCACCCTGATGAAAATGCTGATTATTATAAAGGTTTGTTTAGCCATAGGAAGAATATAGAGATAAATTCAAGTGGAGATGCCTTTTACCTAATAAGAAACTCTAAAGCAGTCATCCACACGGAGTCTACCACTGGACTAGAGGCTTTACTTTGTGGTAAAAAAACAATAAATTTCAGGCCACTTGGTGAGCATGACTACGTCATGCTGGGCTTAGAGACTGCTGGAACATCAGCGGGAAACATAAATGAAGTTTTAACATGCTTACAAGACGAACATCCATCCAAAGACATTAGCAACAATAAATATATCAACCTAAACACAAACAGCCTAGAAAAAATTACAGATGATCTAGTATCATTTATCAACAAAAACAAAGTTAAGTCAAGATGCTTAATACAGAATCCAGAAGCCGAAGCACCAAAAGAATTTGACACCAAAGGAAAGAACTATCCTTACTCAATAAAAGAAATTGAAACCTATCTAAATGAAGCAAACCAAAAACTAAATACAGCCGCAACCATAGAGCAACAAGGCTTCAATCATGTAATAATAAAACAAAAAACAATCGCGAGAGAGCAAATCGAATAACGAAAAAGAAATACAAAACAATGAAAACATTAAAAATAGAGAAAGATAACGGTATCGACAAAAAAATAGCTTTCGCGAAAGAGTGCGCTGGAAAGTTTATAAAAACCGAGTCTACTATCAAAACAAATCCTTTATATTTTTTTCAGCCGAATGATATAAAAGTTTATTACAGACATGCTATTTCGACAAAAAAAAACACTGAGGTAGAGGATGCATATAACGGAAGAACAACCTCTGAATTAACTAAAGCTCTATGCCCCAGGCTTTCCAAGTTAAAAACATTAAAATTTGAAGAGACACATTATCTCATTGATAGATGCCTCGACGGGGGTTATTTCCATTTCATTTATCAGGTTTTACCTTCTATAAAAATGGCTCTCAATCATGAAGAAAGTCCTAAACTCCTGTCTTTCAAGCTTAATAAATTCAAAAGAAATATAATAAATAGCATTTATGGAGATGTGGATATTTTAGAGCTAGAAGAAGATACGCCCACTAAAATTAAAAACATCAGAATCCCCTCCACAATTTTAAAAAAAGGTCATGCAATACAACCTGAATCCTGGTTCAAATTAAATCCAAGTTTATTTGATTTTTTAAGACCCTTGGAAACATGCAATAAAATAAATAATAAAATATACTTGTCCAGAAGAAAAAGTGGATCTACCAGGCGACAATTAAGTAACTCTGCAGATCTTGAGTATGCCCTCGAAAAGCTAGGTTACAAGATTGTCTACCCTGAGCAACTCAGCTTTCCAGAGCAAAGAAAACTATTTGAAAAAGCTGACATCCTGGTTGCAGAGTCGGGCGCAGCACTTTCAAATATAGTTTTTTGTCGACGAAAAACCAAGTTAGTAGTTTTGCAGTATTCATCTTACTTCGAAGTTAATGGTGGATTCATCTCAATGGGTTCCTTGCTTGATCTAGAATGCTATGAATACAATGAGCATTCCATTAAGACTCATGGATTCCTAGGTCACAGGGATGAAACTATTTGGAAAATATCCTTAGATAGAGCAATTAAGTTTATATCGCAAGCAGAGCGCGATAGTTTTTCATAGGTTTGAAATTAAAGGTAATGAAAGTAATGACTAAAGGTATCGTACTTGCTGGTGGCTCCGGAACTCGTTTATACCCGATCACCAAGGGCGTATCCAAGCAGTTGCTACCTATATACGACAAGCCTATGATCTACTACCCGCTATCGGTACTGATGCTGGCCGGAATCCGTGACATTCTTATCATTTCTACTCCTGAAGACTTACCCAATTTTGAGAAGCTTCTGGGTGATGGTAGCAATTTTGGTATACAGTTAAGTTATGCGGAACAACCCAGCCCAGAAGGTTTAGCTCAAGCTTTTATAATAGGTGAAGATTTTATCGGGGATGACAGCGTATGTCTGGTGCTCGGTGATAATATTTTCTACGGTCAGGGTTTCTCCCCGACGCTAAAGCAAGCTGCTGCTCGCTCAACTGGTGCCACCGTATTTGGATATCAGGTCAAAGACCCTGGGCGCTTTGGCGTAGTTGCTTTTGATGAAAGCAATAAAGCTATCTCCATTGAAGAAAAGCCTGACCAGCCAAAATCCAACTATGCGGTGACTGGGCTCTATTTTTATGACAATGATGTCATCGAAATTGCCAAGCAGGTTAAGCCTTCACACCGTGGTGAACTGGAGATTACCAGCGTTAACCAAGCTTATCTTGTGCGTGGTGATCTCAGCGTTGAGCTGCTTGGTCGAGGTTTTGCCTGGTTAGATACAGGCACACATGAAAGCTTGCTGGATGCAGGGAGTTTTGTTCAGACCATTGAGCAACGTCAGGGATTGAAAGTAGCATGCTTGGAAGAAATTGCATTTAACTACGGCTGGTTAACTAAAGATCAGCTGATTCATCAGGGACAGGCACTGAGCAAAAATGCTTATGGACAGTATTTACTTAGAATAGCGGGGGAGTACTGATGGGCAGTTTACTCAAGCTCATAGAGTTCCCGCCTTTGGGTGATGATCGTGGATCATTGGTTGCCCTTGAAGCCAATAAAACAGTTCCATTTGATATCAAGCGTGTTTATTACATTTTTGGAACAAAAGAAGGTGTTGCACGGGGCTTTCATGCACATAAAGCACTCAAGCAGGTTGCAGTGTGTGTAACTGGTAGCTGCCGTATAGTTCTGGATGATGGGTGTCAAAAAGAAGAAGTACTGCTTGACTCACCAGTAAACGGGTTGCTGATCGAGAATATGGTCTGGCGAGAGATGCATGACTTCACGTTAGATTGTGTGCTGTTGGTGTTGGCTAGTGAGCACTATGACGAAGCTGACTATATTCGCAATTACGATGACTTTCTTAAGGCAACAAGGCCATGAGTACTATTCACCCACAGGCAGATGTTGCAACCTCTTGCATTGGAGAAGGTACTAGAGTTTGGCAGTTTGTTGTCATTATGGAAGGAGCACGGATTGGCAAAGAATGTAATATATGTGCGCAAACATTGATAGAGGGTGATGTTGTTATAGGGGATAGAGTCACCTTAAAATCAGGCGTTCAACTATGGAACGGCACCCGTATTGAAGATGATGTATTCATCGGCCCCAACGCAACCTTCACGAATGACCTGTATCCACGTTCAAAGATGTATCCTGAAGAGTTTTCAGGTATCACAATCAAGAACAACGCAAGCATAGGGGCCAATGCAACACTGCTACCTGGCATTACCATTGGTGAGTGTGCAATAGTCGGTGCTGGTTCAGTAGTTACGAAAGATGTACCTGCATATGCTCTTGTACTTGGCAACCCTGCTCAAATCGTCCGATACCTAACAAAATATGATTCCATTTCTTGATCTTAAAGCCATCAATGCACAGTATCGCGAAGAGCTCATTGAAGCTGCCACCCGCGTGATTGACTCTGGCTGGTACATTCGTGGTGAAGAAGTAGAGGCATTTGAATCAGAATTTGCTGACTACTGCGGTACGAAGCACTGTATTGGCGTAGCTAACGGTCTGGATGCACTGACTTTGACACTACGAGCCTGGAAAGAACTTGGAAAACTTAAGGAAGACGACGAAGTCATTGTCCCTGCAAACACCTATATTGCAAGTGTCCTAGCGATTACTGAGAACCGCCTAAAACCTGTTTTGGTTGAACCCGATGAAGAAACCTACAACCTTTGCCCAAAAAAAACTGCAGCAGCCATTACGCCGAACACTAGGGCTATTCTAGCTGTTCATTTATACGGCCAAATGGCTCCCATGCCTGAGCTAATGAAACTCGCTGAACATCATAACCTCCTTGTATTGGAAGATGCTGCTCAAGCACATGGTGCGGCAATTAATGGAAGGAAAGCAGGAAGCTGGGGGGATGCTGCTGGTTTCAGTTTTTATCCAGGTAAAAATTTGGGTGCACTCGGTGATGCAGGTGCGGTGACAACCAATGATGCTGAACTGGCATGCACTATACGCGCACTGGGTAATTATGGTAGCAAGAAAAAGTATGAAAGCATTTATCAGGGTGTTAACAGTCGATTGGATGAAATGCAAGCAGCTTTTTTGCGAATAAAATTGAGAAGTTTGGACCAAAACATTAAGCAACGCAGAGAAATTGCACTAAACTATGCAAAAAAAATTGATAACCCAAGAATTATACACCCTATATCTACAATCAACATGCCCGACTCATTAGAAAATCATGTTTTTCATCTTTACGTTATCCGAACGACACTGCGCGACTCGTTGCAAACACACTTGGTAAACAAGAGTATACAATCTCATATTCACTATCCTATCTCACCTAATCTACAGCGATGCTACGCTAATAGAATACAACAAAGATTTATATTAACTGAATTGATTAACTCACAAATACTCAGTCTACCAATGCACCCCGATATAAAAGAAGAAACCTTGCTCAGAATTATAAAAGCGACAAACGAACTCCATTAGCATTACAGCTATCATTTTAAGATACAAATAAATTAGGAGAAAAAATGGCAGAGAAAATAAAACTGGAGTTTCTTAGCCCTGGCAAACTAATACCAGGAAAAAAAACCTGCCAACATATATTGTCATCAATCGAAGCCACACTTGCTTTAAAAGGGCACATTGAAGAGCCAATAATTGTAGACAAAGAAAGCAATGTGATAATTAAAGGCAACCACCTGTTCCAGATACTGGTAAACAACAAATCTAATGAAATACCAGTCATTCGCACCAAGTACAGCTCCAAGGAATTTGTATTAATAACAAATGAAGAAAAAAATATAAATAAAGACATATATATATCTAGCGCACTAAACAAAAAACCACTAAACCCATCTGACTGCATCAATATTTCACTAACAGAACCACAAAAGATTTATTACAAGATCGAAAACTGTGCAAATATCTATAAAAACACATCGCTTTCAAAAGAACAAGAAAGCAGCCTCACAGTTGATACACTAAAAAATTATATTGAAAACGAGATCAATTCGGCCACTGAAAAAATATACCACTTAAAAAAAGAGCTAAAAAGAATTGAATCAATAAGAGAAATGATTAGTGACTCCTTAAAAGTTGGCTTTTTTCCTGGTAAATTCCATCCACCTCACATGGGCCATGTGCAGACAATATTAAATCTATTAAAACAATACAAAAAAATAATAATAGGGATCAGTCAAGACATTCCAGAAAAAAATATGATGACAACTCCTAAAGAAGTTATGCAGACACTTAAAGAGCTTTTCAGGGGCAATGAAAAAATTGATATTGTCATGCTCGACGGAGTTCTTGTTGAAAAAAATGATCTAAACGGATTGCCCTATTTTGATGTTTTGCTATCAGGTAACCCAGATGTTTTAAAGTGGTGCGAAAAGATGGGTGTAGACAGTGATTTTGTGAGTAGATCCCATGGAGATCTATCCAGCACATTAATAAGAAGCGATATTTACGATGAGCAACAAAAAAGCAAGTGAGTTTTACTCAAAACTCTCAAACACAATAAAAGATCCAATTGAAACTAGAAACAAATCAAAAGACACGACACCCTACGATGTTAAATTGATATCTGAGTTTGCACACAAAAGTAAAACACTATTGGATTTAGGCTCTGGCAGCGGATTAATAGTTAACAAAGTTTTCAAATTATTTAAGAAAACTGTTGCTATTGAAAAACAGCCTGGCATCTCACAATTTATAAAAAAGAACGAAAAAATAAAAGTAGTTAATGCAGATCTGCTTGAGTTACGTGACCAAAAATTTGATGATATAAGCTTGATAACTGCTTTTGGAGTTATGAACTACTTCACAAAAGATGAGAGCTTGACGATATACAGAAGATGCTTCGAAATTTTAAAACCTGAAGGGTTCATAATAATAAAAAACCAAATGGGTGTAAAGCATGATGTGACAATAGATGGCTGGTCAGAGGAGCTGAATGCAAAATACTTTTCCCAATACAGAAGCCTTTCGAACGAAATAAAAATACTGGAAAGCTGTGGATTTAAAGCAATAAAAACTATGGATCCATACCCTGAAGATTTCAACAGGTGGAAAGATACTAAATTCAAAGCCATTATTGCAGGTAAATAACATGGATACTAGTCAGTCATTTTGGAAAAATTGTGGCGATTCTAAAATAGGTCCAAAATCCCTCTATGAATTACAAAGAAGGCTTCTGACACATTTTATATTGCCTTGTATACCAAGCGGTGGATCTACAATTGATCTTGCATGTAGCGATGGTGAGTTTACAAGTTTATTATCAATCATCTCTTCTGTTACTAAAGGTTACGACATATCACCAAAGCTAGTAAAAAAAGCAAATGAAAGCTTTGGTGATAGCAACATCACTTTCGAGGTTTCTGATCTGGTAAATGAAGAATTACATGGAAAATACAACACTGTTTCCTGCATGGGTCTTTTTACATGCATTACAAATAACACTCATTTTAAAGAAATTGTTGAAAAGATCGACAGAATTTCAGGTGAAAGCTGTTACTTAATTCTAAAGGATACATTAACCGAACAAGATAAAAGCATCCATATCAACAATGGAAACTATGAAGCAATATATAGAAATGAAATTGACTACATCGACACTTTCAAAAAATATGGATTTACTATTACGCAAAGACACTCACTTCATAAAAATGAAAAAATCGGCATAGAGTCTGTTATTTTCTTACTTCACCGATCTAAAAAAACAGCAGTAACAGATTCAACAAAAAAGAATATTGCTATAATACATCAGTTTAATGAATCCTGGGTTAACGTTGATCAACTTTACAAGGAGCTTTCAAATAAAGAAGGAGTTAATTGCTTCGCTATTATAACTCCTTTTCTACACAAAAACTATGAATGGAGTTTTTTTAAATCAAAAGAGCACCTTGACTCCTTTGGCGTAAAAAATTTTAGGTGGGATCAAATAGATTTAAGCAAAGAATATTTTGATGCTACAGTATTTCTTTCTCCTTATGAAAAAACTCGGCCGCTGGACATTGCCACACGAAAAATAAAGGAAATATCAAAATTAACAATTTATATTCCTTATGGGTTAGAATGTGGCGGCGGAGAAGGAAATATAAACCTTCAGTATAAACAACCGTCATTAGAGTTCATAGATGTGGTTTACACAAGATCTGAGTTGGCACAACAGCAATTTATTAAATATTGCCCTTATCCAGCTGAGGTAATACCAATTGGTCACCCAAGACTTGATTATATAAGCTCAGGACTACATACTAAAACAACCCACAAGAAATTCACTATCCTTTGGACTCCCCATTTTTCATTCACGTCCAACAAATGGTCTTCTTTTGATATCTTCTTTGAGTTCCTGGTTGATCTTCAATCAAATAACCGTGATCTGAAAATTATTTTCAGGCCCCACCCAATGTTTTATAAAGAGCTCAACCAAATCGGCTTTGACAAAGAAAAGACTAAAAATATTTTAAGTGAAATGCATGATTTAGGCTTTATGGTTGATAAAATGATTGATCATAGGCCATCTTTTATGGAGTCCGATATCATTCTTGCTGATCCTGGATCTTTTCTCATTGAGTATTTAGCAACAGGCAAGCCAGTTGTTTATTTAGAAAACCCTTTTGGATTCGGCCTGAACGATGAAGTCAAAGATTTAATAGATTCATTTTACGTAGCTTCCAGCCCTATTGAGCTATCAAAAATAATTTTTGATTTAAAAGATAAAAATGACACTAAATTCACTAAAAGACAACATGCCACCAATAAAACATTCAAGAATATAGGTACGGCCTCAAAAATGATAGCAGATGACATTATCAGAAGAACTTTTGAGAACAGAAGATATGAATAACTGCAATGAACTAATGGATGCCCTAAAATCACTCCGAGAAAAAAAAATCAGGGAATACTTAATATCTAATAATCGATCTAGAGATTCTGCCTTAGCATTTCATGAGCTTTATAACAAAAATTACAGGGCGGCGCGCAGACTGTTTAAATTAGAGTTTAAAAAAAACAATAAAAATCCAAGATTGGCTCGCCTAATTGATATGATTTCTGAAGTCAAATGAAGTGCTTTCTCTTCGATTGCGACGGCGTACTTCTTAACTCCAACTCTGTCAAAACTCAAGCTTTCTACCAGGCCACGCTGCCCTACGGCAAGGATGCTGCACAGGCTATGGTTGACTACCATACCGCCAACGGGGGTATTTCCCGTTACAAGAAGCTTGCTCATTTTTGTGACTCTATTTCCCCACAGTTTCCCTCCACTACTTTAAAGCCTGACCTTAATTCGCTGTTGGTAAATTATGCCGAAAAAGTTCGTGAGGGGTTGCTTGCTTGTGAGGTGGCGGAAGGGTTATTTGAGCTGCGTGAACTGACTGCTGGCACCCCTTGGATGATTGTTTCTGGCGGGGATCAAGCTGAGTTACGTGAGGTTTTTGCTAAGCGTGGACTAGATCACCTGTTTGATGCTGGTATTTTTGGTAGCCCAGATACCAAGGACGAGATCCTCGCACGTGAGCTCGCTTCTGGTAACATCAAGAAGCCAGCTTTGTTTTTGGGGGATAGCAAGTATGACTATGAGGCAGCTACGCGTGCGGGGCTGGATTTTGTGTTTGTCAGTCAATGGTCAGAGGTGAAAGACTGGCAAGCCTGGGTTGAACAGGAAGGTATCGAAACTGTTTCTTCTATTAAACAACTGACAACAAGGTTTTCATGATGGATTATCTCTCGGATGAATTTATGACCCAACTGCAGGAAAAAACTTTCTGCGGCCCCAATGCCTGGAAGCGTTTGATGAGTTGGCTGGAAGTAGACAAGCCCTTCCAGGATTTTATGCAGATCTGGCAGGCTGAGGTTGCACCAGGGTTTCATGCTCACCCTGCACCTGCTGAGTTGCCCGTAATCACCGGCTTGCTGGAAAGTCACTTTGAGGCCCTCTATCCTGCTCAGTTTATTTTGCGTTTGGCACAGCTTGCCGATGATCAACGCAGACACTGGTTATTTACTGCTTTAAGTGAGCGCCAGCAGGAAGTGCTTGCTGCTTGGCTGCGTGACAGTCAACTTGATCGTAGCAAGGGGCAGATCGCTGACCATTGGCAGGATTCACTGGACCAAGAATCGCTGAGCTACGAGGGCATTCCTTTGTATGCATCGCTTACTTATGAGGTTTTCAAAGACCTTAGCTCCATTGCCAACCCTCAGATCAAGCGCTTACGTTAAGGATTTATCATGAAACAACCTGCTATTATTTCCACACTTCTTGATCGCCAGGCGGGTCTGCTGGATGCTGTTCTGCGAGAACAGCCCATGGATATTATTGCCCCCAGGCTCTTTGCGGAAACGGCTCGTCAACTGGGCAAAAAGCATCAGGTCAAGGTGCATATCATCGAAGAGGCTGTGTCTTCCTATGATCAGCTGACTGCAACAAAAGAGTTGGCTGCATCTTATAACGCCAAGCTAGAAGCCTCTCATGAGCCTCTTGAAAACTGGCTAGAGCAACAGGGTCAAAAGGCTTCTCTGGCTCCACGAATACTTAAAGTCGCTGAAGGGCGCACGGAAAAGCTGTTGACGCTTTATCGTGGCCTGGATCTATTGCATCAAGAACTGGATATTCAAGCACTCCTGGTGAATCAGGAGTATATGATTCACGAAGCCACCCTGGTGAACTGGGCCAAACATCGTGATGTGCCCAGTGTTCATTTTTGCCACTGCCCCTATACCTTCCGCAGCGTTGGCAGTATGCGCCACTTTGTCAGCAGTCATATGACGCTGACCAGTGAGCGTTGTAATTTAACTCTGGATGATATGCAGACGGGTCACGGTGAGCGTCAAGTCACCGGTTTGATTAACTGGGATGCATACCGTGACATTGGCTTTGAGCACCTCATCCAGATTAACGAGCAACTGGCGATTCCTGATGATGCTCTAGTCATCAGTTTCTTCACTTCCTATGCCTTTCGTGAAAGTGCCTGCGCCGACCCGGAAACCTATGAAAAGTCGCTGGACGCCTTTCTTCAAGCTGCGGCTGAAGTTCAGGCTGCTACCGATGAAGAGCTTTTCTTTATTGTTAAGGACCGTCCTTCCGGTATTGCTTTTGGCGAAGAACAGGTCAAGCATAAGGCTAAGAAGTTTGGGCTAGAAAAAAATCTGGCCTACCTTTTCATCCGCCCTGAAGTCGTTGTTGCCCGTTCAGACATCACCATTTCTTGTGGCTCTGGTATTGCCCTTGAAGGCATGGCACTGGGTAAACCAACCATTGAGCTAGTGATTCGCCAAACATTTCTTGCCAACCTGGTGTTTGCTGCTGATGATGGTGTTATTCAGTGTGAACCACCGACCCTCGCTGCCGAGCTACTACGCTTAGTAGAAGATGAAGATCTACGTGAAGATATCGCTGATATCGTAATCGATAAAGATGACCTGATCGAGCCAACCCAACTGCAGCAAGCGACCCAGGAGTCTGCTGCCTACCTGCTGGAAATACTGGGCAAGGAAGATGCAGCTGAAAAGGTACGCTCAGCTGATGACTTTTATGATCACCTTCAGGTCATGGGCCAGGATGCACGCTTCCAACAAACCAATGCCTTCCAGGTGTGGCGTGCCCGCACTCAACCTAATGAGTTGACTGGTCAGCTTATGGGTGAGCGTTATAACCAGTGGCAACACAAACCCAGCTTTCATCTGGTGGTAGTGGCTGACAAATCCCTATTTGATGCGCTGGCCAATACCCTGGACAGCTTCGAGTTGCAGATTTACCCACACTATGGCGTGAGCATTATCAGCCCGGATGCCTGTCCGGATGAATCCTTGCTCAGCTCACCTAACCTTCAGTGGGTTCAAAGCGAAAAGCCCTTTGAAGCGATCAATGAAGTTATTAGCCAGGTGGAAGCTGACTGGGTCATGCAGCTTTGGCCGGGTGATGAACTACAGCCTCAAGCACTTTTCAACCTGGCGGACTATGCCAACATCAATTCGGATTGGCTCGCCATTTATGGTGATGAGGTCCTGATAAAGCCAACGACAGATGACTTGGCGGATGATGAATCCAGATTGGGTACCAGCGAGCATACTGACCCGATTTTCAAGCCGGATTTCAACCTGGACTTACTGCGCTCCACTGATTATGTCAATCGCGCAACCGCTTTCCGCAAGGATGCCTGGACGGCTATGGAAGGGTTCAGAGCCCTGGCTTACCGCCAGACTGAAGATCTAGTGTTTCGCATTGCTGAACGGATGACGTTACCTGCGATCGGTCATTTGCCCAATATTCTTGTCCATCGTTCAACCTTTATGGACAATCTGGTAGCGAGCGATGAACATGAGGCTCTGGGTGCCTTGATTCGCCAGGAGCATCTGGTACGTTGCCAATTCGAAAAGGCTCAGGTCCAGCCAGGCCTGCATCCACAGATTTACAATACGCGTTACCAAATCACTGACAGCCAACCTGTTACCGACCTGCTGATCGCCACCAGCGGTCTGAATGATAGTTTACGCGGCTGCCTGGTGTCCCTGAAGGAACAGTTATCCGCAGATACGCTACAAATTTATGTCTCTGTGCCCTCCAAAGCAGAGGCGCAAGCCTGGTTACTTGAAGAGGGACTGGACTTCACCCAGATCAACTGGGTTGAACAAGCTGACTTTTCGGCAAACCTGGCACTTCAATGGAAACGGCTAATTGAAGCCAGCCAAGCAGATTATTTTATTCTGGCTTTTGATCGAGTCCGCTGGGTTCAGTCAAACTGGTTGCATTCTCTGCTTGACCAGTTGCAGCGCCCTGATGTCGCCATGACGGGGCCACGCCTGGTTTCATCACGTGCCACCATCATTAGTGCAGGCCAAATTTTGGGTAAGGATGGACTGGTGGGCGATCTGTACCGTGACTTCTTCCTGGAGCAGGAAGTCCCTGGTCTACCCAGAGCCTGGTGTGAGCAGAACTTTAATGCCCTTAATCCTTCGTGCATTGCTATAAAGCGCTCAGCCTATGAGCAGCAAGGGGGCCTGGATGAGGCGATGGTTAGTCATCTTGCCGTTAATGACCTGCAACTGAAGCTTTGTACTCAGGGCCAAAAGTTGGTCTGGACGCCCCTGAGCACTGTTGTCGTCACTGATCCTTTGCTACCACCGCCTGATAAAGATGTCGAAGCTTTTAAGGGCCGCTGGTTCAACCTCCTGCCCCAGGATCCCGCATTCAATCCCAACCTTGAGCTGCGTGGATCAGGTGTTTTCCCCGACATCCTGCTTTCTGGGCGCTGGCATCTTTACCATCATCAGCGTCCCCAGTTACTGGCTGCTTTTTTGGATCAACAAACGGAACAGGTTGAGTCCGCAGCCAGCATAATCAAAGGCCTCCATGAAGCTGATAAAAATGAAATTATTCAGCTGCAGGAGCACCACTACTTATCAAGCAACCCAGTACAACCAATCAACACTGTTGAGCTCGCTCGATTGATGCCTGATACCTGTGTTTACATTGGCTCACCTACTGATCACGAAGCTTTATTGAAAGACACGCCAACCTACACTCAGATCGAACAGTGGGCAGTTATCACCTCTTCCATGGACTGGGAAGCTTGGCAGCCTCTAGAAGAGCACCTAACTGGCTGGCTCTTCACCGACGCAGGTGTAGAGGCAAAGTGCACAACCAAAAAACCATCTAAAGTTATCAAGAGTCTCGCCGATTCAGAAAACTGGCTGCAAGATACCTTTTCAAAGTAAGCAGTGATTTTTTTCTAAAAAATGCTAAAGCTTTCTTTTAAGCGCCCGATAACTTGACTGTCCCCGGACAAACTTACATACGCTAAGGAGTTCTACCATGTCTCTAGTAATTAACACCAACGTTTCGGCCCTCAACGGCGCCCGTAACCTTGCAAACACTCAAGCCGACCAGGCTCAGACCTTCAACCGCCTGTCTACTGGTCTTCGTATCAACTCAGCAAAAGATGATGCCGGTGGTCTGTACTTGGCTCAATCTCAAACCAAGGATATCCGTGGTTTGAACATGGCTACCCGTAACGCTGGTGATGGTATCTCCATGGCACAGACAGCTGAAGGTGCTCTGGACCAGATTACCTCTAACCTGCAGCGTATCAACGAGTTGGCTATTCAGTCTGCTAACGGCACTTACAACACAGCAGCTCGTGGCGGTCTGCAAAAAGAGGTTGACCAGCTCACCCAAGAAATAGCTCGTATCGTTGAGACCACTGAGTTTAACGGTCAGATGCTTTTAAATGCCTCTGCTGAATCTTTAACCATGCAAGTAGGTAACCAGAATGGTGGCGACTACCAAGTAAGTGTTGGTCTGTCAGGTGGCCTGGCTAATGCCATTGGTGGTGGTGCAATTTCATCTATTGTTGCTGGTGGCATCAACGGCACCGACATTATTAGCATTAATTCCCAAGCTTCTGCTCAGGCGGCCATTGAATCAACTCGCACAGCCATCGATTCAGTTTCTGAGCAGCGTGCTACTTTTGGTGCGGTTATGAACCGTTTTGAAGCAGTTATTTCAGGCAACCAGATTTACTCTGAAAACCTGCAAGCTGCACGTAGCCGTATTCAGGACGCTGACTTTGCAACTGAAACCTCCAACCTGGCTAAGCAGCAGGTTCTGCAGCAGGCTGGTGTTGCTGCTCTGGGTCAGGCAAACGCCTCTTCTCAGGTAGTACTGGGTCTGCTGTAAGCTTAAGCGCTTACTGGCATTACCTTAAAACGCCGGGCTTTGCCCGGCGTTTTTTTATTGATTAGAAGAAAAATTAAAGTTGTCAAGGCCAGTGCCGATACCTAACATTAAGATACAGGCAACTTAATTGGGGTTTCTCATGGCATCAGAAATGACGACTCAGGCAGTATCAGGCTTCAATGAAAGTCTGAGCTTTCGCGCCCAGAGCGGCAATCAACAGCCCGGCAGTGATAAAGCTCAAGTATTGAAAGAAGCACAAAAAACTGTGACAACTGAGCAAGCCAGTGAACTTCCCACCACATTGAAAGTGGAAGAAAAAATTGCTGAGCAGCTCAACCGTGTTGAGCAGATGCAGGAAGATGCAAGCAAAGAATTCAGCATGGATGAGCTCCAGGAGGTACTGAATGAAATTAATAGTGCCTTTTACTTGCAGAACCGTGCAGTGAAGTTTGAGATCCATGACAAGACCGAAGATCTGGTCGTGCAGGTGCTGAACACCAAAACAGATGAAGTAATACGCCAGTATCCTTCTGAAGAGATTCTCAATCGTCGCAAACGCCTGATGGAAGGTGATACCAACTTCTTTTCCACCCGGGTCTATTGAATAGTTTGACTGAGGAATGCAGCCATGTCTGGTATTAGTTTCAATGGTGTAGGCTCTGGCCTGCCCGTCAACGATATTATCAAAGCCACTGTTCAGGCAGAGTCAGCCCCACTCAAACGCCTACAAAATGACAAGCAATTTTTTAACTCGCAAATCAGCGCCCTTGGTCAGTTAAGTAGCCGCCTGGGCTCCTTACGTAGCGCCATGCTTGACTTAAGAGGCATGGATAAGTTCCAAGTTCTTGCTGCCGACTCGGGCAATGAGAAGCTTTTTACATCGACTGCAGATCACTTGGCTGGCGCTAAAGCTGGCAACTACTCTATTGAAGTTCTTGCAGAAGCAAGAAATTATCGGCATGTATCTGAGTCACTCAGCAAAACAGCAACCTATGATGGCGAGCTAACATTCCTGGATGCAAATAATGATCCACTGCTGGATACAAATGGTAACGCAATTACCATCGATACCACAGGTAAAACTCTGGATCAGATTCGTAGTGCCATTAACAATCATGCAGATTTGAGCGGCAAAGTATCTGCTAACCTAGTTAACGAAAATGATACCCAGGGGCGCTTGGTTATCAACTCCCAAGTAAGTGGTGAAAAGGGACGTATTACTGCAGAATTCACCAATGTAGATCTTGCAGACAAGGATGACGATTTAAGTACAAAGGCGACTGACAACCTGGATGCTCGTATCAAAATTGATGGCATTGAAGCTAGTAGTTCCACTAACAACTTCAGCAATGTGATCTCAGGTGTCAGTATCAATATTACACCTGGTGCCATGAATGAAGCCAGCCAGACCAGCACCCTTCAGATACAGCGTGATGATGATACCATCAAGGATAATATTGACGCTTTTGTTAAGGCCTATAATGACGTCATTATCCATTTAAATGAAGCCAAAAAAGGCTCTCTTTATGGTGATAGTACTACTCGTGATGTAGAAGCCCAGATGAGGGACATTCTTTACACTCCTACACAAAGTAAAGACGGTGATCCTGAAAAAACTCAGCAAAATATGTTGGCTTTGATGGGTATAGAAATGCAGGTCAATAGGAATTACGACCCTGAAAACCCAGATTCTCAGAATGGCACTCTGAAAATTGACCGGGAAAAATTGACCGAAGCTCTTAACAACGACTTTGATCGCGTGGCTCTGACAATAGGTGGCTCAAGCTTCCTTGATGACGACCAGCCTGATGGTTATGCCCAACGCTTTGCTGATATGGCCCAACGCCTGACCACCACCACTTCTGAAGACGGTCAAATACGTAAAGGTCTATTAGAGATACGTCGTGAAGGTTTGCGCTCTGAAGTTAATCGCATAGATGACAGAATTGAGTCTACCAATATGCGGCTTGATTTACTGGAACAGCGCCTTTATAGACAGTTCAATGCCATAGAAGGCATGATTGCCAACCTGAACTCCACAGGTAACTTTATTGGTCAACAGTTAGCTGGACTTCCGGGGTATTCGCGCCCTTCTAGATAAGCTGGTCAAGTCATTAAAGCAAGGGTATCCTCAGGGATGCCCTTTTTTATGTTTGTTTATGGAGATCACACCCAATGGTATATAAAAAGCAATTACGTGGCGCCTTCCAATATGCTCAGGGCACCAGTAAAGAAGCGGAAATTGAAACAGCCACTCCTCATCGGCTTATCCAAATCATGATGGAACTATTGATGGGCCGACTTGCAGCAACAAAAGGCGCCATCGAACGCAAAGATGGCCTAGCAAAAACGCAAGCTGGTACCCGTGCTCAGGCGATCATTACAGAATTGAGAACCTCCCTGGATTATGAAAAGGGCCAGGAAGTTGCCATTACCCTAAATAGCCTCTACGACTATATGGGCCGCCGCCTTATGCAGGCCATGACTGCTAATGATGCCGAAATGGTTCAAGAAGTCATTAATCTGATGAAACCCGTAAAAGAAGGCTGGGATGACATCAAAGCTGAGGCTGAAAAGATCCTTGCAGACCGAGACCAGCAAACCTCTTAATTATGGCACGCAGCTTGCAATATATTAATCAGCACCCTGGCATTGCCAGATAAAGGGTCAAAACGGCAAAGTTTTGCCGCATATTAACGGCAAAACTTTGCCAAAGACATTACCTGAAAAGGAGTCATTACAATGGGTTTGGTTCTCAACACTAATATCGCGGCAATGAATGCCACGCGTAATCTGCAAAACACCCAAGCTGACCAAGCAACCACCTTCCAGCGCCTATCCACAGGTCTGCGTGTCAATTCTGCTAAAGATGATGCAGCTGGCTTGTACCTGGCTCAGTCACAGACCAAGGATATTCGTGGTTTGAATATGGCCACCCGTAATGCCAGTGATGGTATTTCCATGGCACAAACAGCCGAAGGTGCCTTGGATCAGATCAGCTCTAACCTTCAGCGTATCAATGAACTAGCTATTCAATCTGCTAATGGCACCTACAATACAGCTGCACGAGGCGGCCTGCAGAAAGAAGTGACTCAACTTTCTGAAGAGATTGCGCGTATTATTTCAGTAACTGAATTCAATGGTAAACCCTTGCTCAGCAGCGCTGCGCAGACTGTTACTTTCCAAATCGGCTTCCGCAATGAATCTGCATCTCGCATCAATTTGGATACCGAAAATGGTTTGGTAGGCATCCTAGGAAATGCAAATAATGCGAGCGCTGCAGCCAGTCTTGCTCGTATTATTGATGCTGGGCTAGTTCAATCTGCCAATGGTATGAACATCACTAGCATTAGTGCTGCCAGGGCTGCTATTACCGAAACCCGCGCTTTGATTGATGGAATTTCCGAAACTCGTGCAACTTT
The DNA here is from genome assembly GCF_900112235.1 of Marinospirillum celere. Classification (GTDB taxonomy): domain Bacteria; phylum Pseudomonadota; class Gammaproteobacteria; order Pseudomonadales; family Halomonadaceae; genus Marinospirillum; species Marinospirillum celere. The sequence goes on from NZ_FOLH01000003.1 coordinate 154,633, forward strand.
CGGCGCTATCATGAACCGCTTTGAGGCGGTGATATCCGGCAACAATATTTATGAAGAAAACCTCAGTGCAGCGCGTAGCCGCATTCAGGATGCCGACTTTGCTGAAGAAACCTCCAACCTCTCCAAGCAGCAGGTTCTGCAGCAGGCTGGAATTGCTTCTTTGAGTCAGGCGAACCAGTCTAGCCAGGTTATTTTGGGCCTACTGTAAACAGCTCAGCAAGTTTGTAAACAGCTAGTAAAGAGCGGCGCAGCACCGGTTGTCGCCGCTTTTCTTTGTATCTTCCTTCGGCTAGACTCTGTATAAGTCAAACTCTCAAACGGATTGCAGTTATGCCACGCCCAATGACACCCTATCAGATGAAGAAATCTGCCCAAGCTTGGGCTTCGCAGGTCAACAACAACCGTCATTTAGAAATGGAGGTTGCTGAAGCTGACGCTCACCAACGTACCTCCATGCTTTACAAAGCCATGATTTCACACATGCAGGATGGCATAAGAGCACTGGAGCGTCAGGATGAGGTTTCCAAAAACAAATGGTTAACCAAAGCGCATACCTGTTTCAATGAGCTAAGAGCCAGCTTGCGCCATGATATAGAGCCAGAATTTGCCGCCAACCTGGACAACCTCTATGAATACTGTGGCCGTCAACTGGCTAAGGCTCGCGTCGCCAACAAGGTTGAACTGGTTGAAGAATGCATCAACCTCCTCACCCCAATTCAGGAAGCCTGGGACCAGGTTCACGACGAGGCCATGAAATTCCGTGAAGATCTCGCTGAATACCAGAAAAGTCAGGCTGCTAAATCACCTCAGCAGGATGCCAATGACTAAGCCAAGGGGCTCCATTGCAGAGTTGGCAGTACCTGAAGCCTTGCAGCAATGCCTGAAGGCAACACGCAAGCTGCTTGATGAGTTTGCTCAGTTTGAGGAGCCGGAAGCAGAACCGGATACGGATAAAATTGAAAAATTAACCAGTATCCGTGAGCAGCTCATCTATCAGACCTTTGCTGAAACCTGGAGCGACGAAGCAGTTAATCAACATCGCCAGGAACTCGAAGAGCTGGAAAGCCTTGACGTGCAGTTGCGTGAACTCGCTCAAAAGGTGCGCGATGAACTTCACCAAAAACGCTCTGCTAATCAGCACAATCGGAAGGCTGTAAATGCCTATGGCACAGCCAAGGGTCAGTTTCACCGCTAAGCTGTACGCCCATCCAGTTTTTGCTATAATCCCCTCTTTTCAAATTCAATTCCCTTGCTAGAAAAGGATTCTCATGCTGCCTTCGATTGCCCAGCGTCTTGCTGATGAACTCCAGGTTCGTGAAGCCCAGGTGGCTGCCACGGTTGCTCTTCTGGATGAAGGGGCCACGGTACCCTTTATTTCCCGTTACCGTAAAGAAGTCACCGGTGGCTTGGATGATACCCAGCTACGTAGTCTGGATGAACGCTTGCGCTACCTGCGCGAACTGGAAGAACGCCGTGAAGCCGTTCTGGCTTCTGTCGAAGAACAGGGCAAACTAACGGATGAATTGAAAAAAGCATTTTTGCTGGCAGACACCAAACAGCGCCTGGAAGATCTCTATCTCCCTTATAAACCCAAGCGCCGCACTAAAGCCCAGATTGCCCGTGAAGCGGGTATTGAGCCCCTTGCTCAGGCTCTGCTGGCAGACCCCAGCCTGGACCCACAAACTGAAGCGAATGCTTACCTTAACCCTGAAGCCGGCTTTGCTGATGAAAAAGCCGTTCTTGATGGTGCCAAACAGATTCTAATGGAGCTGTTTTCGGAAGACCCTGAGCTTTCCGGACGACTGAGAGACCAGCTCTGGAAAGATGGCAAGCTATCCAGCCGCGTTCTACCCGGACAAGAAGAAGCAGGTGCCAAGTACAGTGATTATTTTGAACATGATGAGCGCTTACAAACAACGCCCTCTCACCGGGCTCTAGCCATGTTCAGGGGTCGCAATGAAGGCTTCCTATCACTCAGCATTCAACTGCCCGGCGAAGAGGAAATGCAAGCCCACCCAGCCGAAGCCGTGATTGCTGAACAGTTTGGCATCAAAAATCAGAGCCGTGCTGCAGACAAGTGGCTCAATGAAGTCGTCCGCTGGACCTGGAAAGTCAAACTCTATACCCGTCTGGAAACTGAGCTCTTAACCCGCTTACGTGAACTGGCCGAAGAAGCCGCCATCAAGGTATTTGCTGATAACCTCAAAGATCTGCTCTTAGCGGCTCCAGCTGGGCCTCGCCCCACTCTGGCACTGGACCCTGGCCTGAGAACCGGTGTTAAAGTCGCTGTTGTTGATGCCACTGGCAAGTTAGTTGATCACGATACCATCTACCCTCATGCCCCGCACAACAAATGGCAAGACTCTTTAGCAACCCTTGCCAGCCTCTGCCTTAAGCACCAGGTAGAGTTGCTTGCCGTCGGTAATGGCACCGCCAGCCGGGAAACCGACAAGCTAGCCGGTGAGTTGATCAAAGGCTTGGCAAGCTCCAAAGGCCAGAAGATGACCAAGGTGATGGTCAATGAGGCTGGAGCGTCCATCTATTCTGCTTCTGAGTTTGCTGCCAAAGAATTCCCCAACCTGGATGTCACCCATCGCAGTGCGGTATCCATAGGCCGCCGCCTCCAAGACCCCTTGGCTGAATTGGTCAAGATAGAACCCAAATCTATTGGTGTTGGCCAGTACCAGCATGATGTTTCCCAGGTTCAGTTAGCACGCACTCTGGATGCAGTCGTTGAAGACTGTGTTAACGGCGTCGGGGTGGACCTGAACATGGCCTCCGCACCCCTGCTGGCACGCACCTCAGGCCTTAATACCAGCTTGGCAGAAAATATTGTCGCCTGGCGGGATGAGGAAGGTGCCTTCAAGGAGCGTAAACAACTGCTCAAGGTCAAACGCCTGGGCCCCAAGGCTTACGAACAGTGTGCCGGCTTCCTGCGTATCATGAAGGGCAAGAACCCCTTGGATGCTTCCGGCGTTCACCCGGAGGCCTATCCGGTGGTAGAAAAAATCGCCAAGGCCCATAATCGTGAACTGGCCAGCCTGATCGGCGATACCACTTTCTTAAAAAGCTTAAACCCTGCCGATTACACGGATGAGCAATTTGGCCTGCCTACAGTAAAAGACATTATCAAGGAGTTAGATAAGCCTGGCCGCGACCCTCGCCCTGAATTCAAGGCTGCCGAATTCCTTGAAGGCGTCGAAGAAATGAAAGACCTAAAACCCGGTATGATTTTGGAAGGTGTAGTCACTAATGTTGCCAATTTCGGTGCTTTTGTCGATATCGGTGTGCATCAGGACGGCTTGGTCCATATCTCCGCACTGGCTGACAGCTTTGTCAAAGACCCTCGGGATGTCGTCAAGGCCGGTGACCTGGTCAAGGTTAAGGTGATGGATGTCGACCTGCCACGCAAGCGTATTGCCCTTTCCTGCCGAATGAGTGACCAACCAGGGGAAAATACCAGTCGCCCTATGGGAGACAGCAAAAAGACGGGTAATCAGGCGCGCTCAACACAAAAGCACAACCAGCAGCAAGGCCAGATGTCAGGCAATACTTTGGGTGATCTCTTGAAAGCCGCACAGAAGAAAAAGCAGAAAAGCTGAAACCTCCAGCAGGGAACGCTGGAAATAACCACTGAATTTCAGTAAAGGACAACAAGGAATTTGGTGGGCCCAGCAGGACTTGAACCTGCGACCAATCGATTATGAGTCGACTGCTCTGACCAACTGAGCTATAGGCCCGGGGAGAAGTTGAAGCGCTGAAGATCATACCAGAAAGCCTTGAAGGATCAAGACTTTCTGACATTTATTGACTATTCGTCCAGGAAGGAACGCAAAGAATCACAGCGCGAAGGATGACGCAGCTTGCGCAGTGCCTTGGCTTCGATCTGACGAATACGCTCACGGGTGACATCAAACTGCTTGCCGACCTCTTCCAAGGTGTGATCTGTATTCATATCGATACCAAAGCGCATTCTGAGTACCTTGGATTCACGTGCGGTCAGACCTGAAAGGACTGAACGTGTCGCTTCAACCAGGCCTTCACCAGTTGCTGAATCCACTGGCGATTCCAGGTTGGTATCTTCAATGAAATCACCCAGATGCGAATCTTCATCATCACCAATGGGCGTCTCCATAGAGATAGGCTCTTTGGCAATTTTGAGTACTTTACGCACCTTGTCTTCCGGCATTTCCAAGCGCTCACCCAGCTCTTCAGGTGAAGGCTCACGCCCCATTTCCTGAAGCATCTGGCGCTGGACACGATTGATTTTGTTGATCGTTTCAATCATGTGCACCGGAATACGAATGGTTCTGGCCTGATCCGCGATGGAACGGGTAATTGCCTGACGTATCCACCAGGTGGCGTAGGTTGAGAATTTATAGCCACGACGGAATTCAAACTTGTCGACGGCTTTCATCAGACCTATGTTGCCTTCCTGAATCAAATCCAGGAACTGCAAACCACGGTTGGTGTACTTCTTGGCAATGGAAATGACCAGACGCAGGTTGGCTTCAACCATTTCTTTCTTGGCACGGCGACTTTTTGCCTCACCAATCGACAGGCGACGGTTGATTTCTTTCAGATCTGCAACCGGCAGCGCAAAGCTTTCCTGGTAGGAGCGAATCCGCTTTTGAGCGCGCTGAATATCCAGCTTATAAGGCTTCAGTTTCTTGGCAAAGGTTTCATCCTTGGCAAGAATACCCTCAACCCATGCCGGGTCGGCTTCCTGACCGGGAAAGCTGGCAATAAAGTCAGCACGTGGCATTTTCGCCTTGCCAACACACAGCTTCATAATGCCCCGTTCTTGAGAACGGATATCGGCTACGGCATCACGTACCTGACTCACCAAGCGCTCATAGTGCTTGTTGGAAAGCTTAAAGGGTGCAAAGAGTTCGCCAAGACGGTTAAGCTCTTCTTGCGCCTTGTCACTTTTGAAACCCTGCTTTTCTATCGCCTTGTTGGCTTTTGCCAGCTGTTCACGCAGGGCCGTAAAACGAATACGTGCCTCTTCTGGATCAGGGCCGCTAACGGTCGCTTCTTCATCCTCATCATCAGATGAATCGTCTTCCTCGTCATCATCCTTGTCGGCTGCCTTGCTTTTGGGCTCAGGTGCTGGCGGTGCCACTGGCTTGGCAGGAGGCACATCATCTTCTACCGGATCGATAAAACCAGCAAAGACATCAGTCAGACGCCCCGTGTCGGCTTCGATAACCTGATCATAAGAGTCAATAATAGTCTGCACCGTCCCAGGCAGATACGCCAGGGCATGCATCACTTCGCGGATACCTTCTTCTATCCGTTTGGCGATCACAATTTCGCCTTCACGGGTCAGAAGTTCCACGGTTCCCATTTCGCGCATGTACATGCGCACTGGGTCTGTTGTACGACCAGCATCACTTTCGACAGCGGCCAAAGCCGCTACGGCTTCCTCTGCGACAGCCTCATCGGTGGAATCACCGTCGGTCATCAACAGAGTTTCCATGTCCGGGGCTTCCTCGCTGACGGGGATACCCATGTCGTTAATCATGCGGATAATGTCTTCCACCTGATCGGGATCGGAAATCTCCTCAGGCAGATGGTCATTGACTTCCGCGTAGGTCAGGTAACCCTGCTCTTTACCGCGGGCGATCAATTCTTTCAGTCGAGATTGCTGCTGCGCGTTCCCGGACATAGAACCCCTATCTCAGCTATGCAAGAAACGTGGATGAGTTGACAGACATGTTAGCCTGCCGTTTGAATAAGCGCGGAATTCTAGCACAATTCAGTTTTCAAGTCCATTTACCAGTTACTTGGTGGCAGAAGCTTCATTAACTCCGCTAGCTCCTGATGTTCATCAGCGGTCAGCTCGCGTTGATTACTGGCATCCAGTAGTTCGCGATAGCGTTGATCCCGCCCTAGTTGCGTATGGCTGGTTTCCAGCTGCTTGCAGATATGCCTAATTTCCTGTTCTGCTGCCTGCCGATTGAGTTCCAAAACCTGCCTAGCCTGGATCAGCAAAGCTTCACCTTCTGGTGTTCCTGTCCAATAGGCTAGCAGTACCTGGGTGGTTATGCCCGGATTTTTATGCAGATAATCAAGGATATTGCGAAAATACTGTGCCTGTTGTTCATCCGAGTGGGAAAAATCCAAATTTGCCGGAACCTCTTGCGCCAAATCCGGAAAACGAACCAGTAGTCTGAAAAGTTTTTCTTGGGGTCCACCCAATTGCCCCTGATGGCTTGGTGCTGCAGGTCTGGATAGAGGAGCCCTCTTGGCTGCAGCCGCCTCTACACTGCCAGGTGAACCTGGCAAGAGACTGGCTTCGTCAAAGCCCGTTAAACGAGCCAGGCTGATCAAAAGACGCTTTTTTAGAAAACCTTCGGGTAAAGCCTGAAGCTTAGGGCGGGCCAACTCAGCCAGGCGTGTCTGCCCATCGACCTGGTTAAGGTCCAGGCCCGTCCTTAAGGATCTGAGCAAAAACTCACCTAAGGGAAGGGCCTGATTCACCCGCTGCTCAAAAAGACCCGCCCCTTCTTTACGAACCAGGGTATCCGGGTCTTCACCCTGAGGCAGAAATAAAAAGCGTGCTTGACGCCCATCCACCATCCAGGGCAACACCGTCTCTAAAGCCTTGTGGGCAGCTTGCTGACCGGCATTATCACCATCAAAGCAGAAAACGACTTCATTCACCAAGCGAAAAACACGCTTTAAATGATCGCCAGTTGTCGCTGTACCCAAGGTAGCTACCGACCAGTGAATCCCTTGCTGAGCAAGCGCCACCACATCCATGTAACCCTCAACAACCAATAACCGCTCAAGTCGGCCTGCTTGCTTACGCGCCTCATAGAGCCCATAAAGCTCCTGACCTTTATGAAACAAGGGGGTTTCTGGTGAGTTCAAATACTTGGGTTTACTGTCATCCAGCACCCTGCCACCAAAGGCAATCACCTGCCCCTGAAGGTTGCGTATAGGAAAAATAACCCGGTTGCGAAAGCGGTCATAAACCCGACCCGTTTCTTCCTTTTGCGCCAGCAAACCCAATTCCAACTGCTGTGCTTCTGGAATACCTGCCTGACTTAAATGGTTTTTCAAAGCATCCCAAGCATCCGGTGCAACACCCAGAGCAAAGCTCTGCATCACGGCTTCACCCAACCCCCTCTTATCCTTAAGATAGGTCAAACCTTCCAGGCCTTCGGAGCGGCTAAGCTGCTGCTGAAAAAACTCAGTTGCCAGCTGCATGGCACGCACTTGGCCAAGCTGCTTTTCTTTAGCCTGGCGCTCCTGTTCACGCGCCGCTGAGGTTTGCACCCCCTCTTCACGAGGAACCTCCAAGCCCTGCATACGCGCCAGAGTCTCGACCGACTCCACAAAGTCCAGGTGGTCATGCTCCATCAAAAAACTCAGCGCATTGCCTGAAGCTCCGCAACCAAAACAGTAGTAAAACTGTTTATCAGGACTAACACTGAAAGAAGGTGATTTTTCGTTGTGGAAAGGGCACAGCCCCCAAAAGTCCTTGCCCTTTTTTTTCAGCTGGACACGACTTGAGATCACCTCAACGATATCGCTGCGGGCGGCCAGGTCATCAATGAACTGTCGGGGAATACGTCCTGCCATCTTACGAAAACCTACTTAACTCGTGCTGAAAGACTGCACAAATAAAAAGCGGACCTTGAAAAACTTCAAGATCCGCTTTAGGCGTTGCCTTGCGTCAAGACAACCTCAACACACCTGCATCGCAGGGCGTCTGATTAATACAGACGCTCGAAACGACGCTGTTCGCGCTGAAGTTTTTTCTGATGACGTTTGACAGCAGCAGCTTTCTTGCGCTTACGCTCAGCCGTGGGCTTCTCATAGAATTCACGACGACGTACATCAGCCAGTACACCGGCTTTTTCGCAGGAACGCTTGAAGCGGCGCAGTGCTACATCAAACGGCTCATTGTCTTTGACTTTAACAGCAGGCATTAAATCACCGTCCTTAAAAGGGTAGGATTGAAGTTTTACGGTTTTTGCTGCTAACAGTGTCGACAGCAAGCCCAATAGTTTATCCCCAGACAGCCAGGAGTGCAAATATTAAGCGGCTTCCTTTATACTTGGGCGGATCAAATTACTTGATGCTTGCTTTTGCAAGGCAGCCCGCTTTTCACTGGTTCGACCTTCCAGGTCTCAACCAGTGCGCTTCGCTGTCCCTGCTACGCTGGACGCAGGCAACCTTGCCGCGAGCTCAAGGCATCTTCGACCACCCAACTTTAGCGGAATATCTATCAATGCTGGTTCTGGGAATTGAAAGCTCCTGTGATGAAACAGGCGTAGCCCTCTATTCAACACAGCAGGGGCTCTTGGCTGATGCGCTCTTCAGTCAGGTTGAGCTGCACGAAGTCTATGGCGGTGTTGTACCCGAACTGGCTTCACGGGATCACCTGCGCCGTCTGACCCCGCTGGTTCGCCAGGTTATGAAAAAGGCTGGCCATCAACTGAGTGATCTGGATGCAGTCGCCTATACGGCAGGGCCGGGGTTAATCGGTGCGCTCTTGACGGGGGCCAGTCTCGCTCGCGCTTTAGCTTTTGCTTTGGAGATACCTGCGCTGGGTGTCCACCATATGGAAGGCCACTTGCTCGCTCCTTTGTTGGAAAAATCGCCTCCCAAATTTCCTTTTGTCGCCTTGCTGGTATCCGGTGGTCATACTCAATTAATCCAGGTTGAAGCCATCGGCGAGTATCAGCTCTTGGGCGAGTCGGTTGATGATGCAGCGGGTGAGGCTTTTGATAAAACGGCCAAGCTGCTTAACCTGGGATATCCTGGCGGTCCCCGCTTGGCCAAGCTTGCAGAACAGGGTAATCCCGAGCGTTTTAAATTCCCTCGCCCCATGACCAATCGTCCCGGCCTGGATTTCAGTTTTAGTGGCTTGAAAACCCATACCCTGACCTGCGTCCGTGATCTGCAAAATCAGGCTGAGCTGAGTGAGCAGGATCTGGCTGATGTTGCCTGGGCCTTTCAGGATGCAGTGGTTGATACCCTGGTTATTAAATGCAAACGGGCGCTTAAGCAAACCGGCTATAAACGCTTGGTGATTGCCGGTGGGGTCAGTGCCAATACCGAGCTGCGTCAGCGCCTGGAAAAAACCTTGCAAGGCATGGGTGGAGAAGTTTTTTATCCAGCCCTGCAATACTGTACTGACAATGGGGCCATGATTGCCCTGGCAGGTGCCTTGCGCCTCGAAGCAGGACAGAGCGATGGCGCTCTTTTCCCCGCTCTTAAGCCACGCTGGCCGCTAACCGACTTGCCTTCTCTGAAGCAGGCTTCCAACCCTGAGGAGCCGCTTAATGGCTGATCGTATTTTCATCACCAACCTGACCTTTCTAGCCGGAATTGGGGTCTTTGAATGGGAAAAGGGAATCCAACAAAAACTCGAGCTGGATGTTGAAATGCTCACTGACATCCGCCCAGCTGCACTTAGCCAGGATCTTCAGGCAACGCTGGATTACGCAGCTATCAGCCAGCGTTTGGTGGCTTACAGCCAAGCGCAGCACCATGACCTAATTGAAACTCTGGCTGAAAACTTGGCGACCCTGTTACTTGAAGAGTTCAATATCCGCCAGCTAACCCTGACCCTGCGCAAGCCTGATGCCGTCCCAGCAGCAAGCAGTGTTGGCGTGACCATCACCCGCCCTCTGGAAGTCAAGGTAGATGCATGACTGCTGAAACTGTTTTCGCCTGGGTCAGCCTGGGTAGTAATCACGATCGCCATTTTCAGATTGGCCGCGCCCTGGATGAATTGGCTGAGCGCTTTGGAAAACTAACCATTAGTGCCATTTATGAAACCCAGCCTGTCGGTATTCAGGTTGAAAAGTGCGCTCCCTTCTATAACCTGGTGGCTGGCTTCTACACGCAGCTTTCACCTGGTGAGCTCAACCGTGAATTCAAAAAAATTGAAGGGGATGCCAAGTATATTCTTCCCGCTGATAAAAGCGTCTATATTCGTTCCCTGGACTTGGATCTAGTCACCTATGGGCAGGTGACAGGCCTGGTAGAAGGAGTAGAGCTGCCTTATCGCCAACTTTTCAAGCATGATTTTGTACTCCTGCCCCTCGCTGAGCTGGCACCTGAAGAGTTAGCCCCCGGCACAGACAAAACCTATGCCGAGCTATGGCAAGAACACGCCCATCCCGAGCAGCAAATGCAAAGAGTTAACTTCACTTGGCAAGGCCGTCAAATCTCGGCAGCCAGCAGCTGAAGACGCTCTTCTCGCAAAGCCTCACCGACTGCTGGACCCTTCAGCCCTTGGGCAACCCAGGGCTGGGCGCTCAGCTTGCGACAAGCCGCAAGGAGTTCAAGTAAGCGTTGCCTGGAAGCTAACTGTCCCAGCAACACCAGCAGAACCAAAGTCTGCTGAGTCAGCTCTGGACGCCGCCAGGAATCAAGTTGCTCAAACAACTCCAAAACCTCTTCCGCAGCCTGTAATCTAAGCCCAGGATGTTGGCTCGCTTTCTGCAAAGCCTCCGCTTGTTGCAAAACGGCTTTGGGAGCCTTCACTTGCTGCAAAAAATGGGTTTTCAGGTTACTCGGCAGATCAAGCAATACCAAGGCCAGCATTTGGGCACTAGCAAGGGCCTGTTCCGCCGCTTTGCTTAACAAACCGGGTAGCTCAGGGTGCCTTTGCCAATGTGCAGCCAACTCCGGCCAGAGGGCTTGCAAGGCTCCAACCTGTTCAAGCACCGCAAAGAAAACTCCCGGCTGAGAAGTCGATAAGGCCTTATCCATTTCCAACCAGATCCGCTCGCCCGTCAAAAAGGCCAACTCACCCTGATCCACCAGTTTGCGCATTAATGCCTGAGTTTCAGGCTCAAGGGTAAAGCCCAAGTCAGCAAACCGGGCAGCAAAACGGGCTGTACGCAAAACCCTAAGCGGATCTTCAGCAAAAGCAGGTGAAACGGCCCTGAGCAGACGCTGCTGAAGATCTTGTTGACCACCAAAGGGATCTATAATTTCACCCTGAGCAGTTTCAGCCAAAGCATTAATGGTTAAATCACGCCGTAACAGATCTTCTTCCAGAGTTACACTGGGATCAGCCGCCACCACGAACCCCTTGTAGCCCCGGCCTTGCTTACGCTCAGTTCGGGCCAGTGCATATTCTTCCTGAGTTTTGGGGTGCAGGAATACTGGGAAGTCTTTACCCACGGCTTTAAAACCCTGAGCCTGCATTTGTTCAGGGGTTGCGCCCACAACCACCCAATCACGATCCTTGACAGGCAAGCCCAACAATTTATCCCTTACTGCCCCACCAACCAGATAAATCTGCATGCCCTCTCCTCAAAAAAAACTAAAACTTTTGCTAATGCAGCCGAAAAAAATGGTGTAAAACAAATTCATGACTCGTGAATTCTGGTTTTGGATCTGAGATTAAGCCTACCCAAGCTCAGCAATCCCAACTAGAATGCATTGCAGATACTAAAGGACCTGGGAGATATCATGCTTAAAAAAATACTGTTCACCGGCGGCTTGCTGCTGACTCTAGGGGTCACTGCGGGCTGTGCATCCAATGATCAACAGCCTCAGCAGGCCCAACAAGCTGAACAAGACAAAATGATCCTGCACTCATTTGACCCTGTCGTGGTCCGCGTCGAAGGCTTTGGTGCCCCTGGTAACACCGATGTGCAAACCAACCAGCAGCAACGCAAGCTTCTGGCCATGCGTGCGTCCAAAATGGATGCCTACCGTGCCTTGGCAGAACGTGTCTATGGTACACGCATCCAGGGTAACACCACGGTACAAAACCTGGCAGCCCGTGATGATAACATCCGCGGCTATGTTGATAACCTGGTACGCGGTGCCAAGGTGATCTCCACTTCCCAGGAAAGCGATGGCACCTATAAGACTCAAATGGAGCTGGTTTTAGAGCCCCGCTTCCAGCATTGCATGCTCAGGTCTGAGTCCCTGGCTGCTGACCCCGCTTGTTCTCAGCACACAGTGCATGGTGAGCACCCCAGCCAGAGAATGCCTGTTACCCAGTCTCAGCCAAGAACCCGCTATCATCTGAACTGATAGGGTTGTTAAGAGTCTGAGCAATAGACTTTATTGACGGGAAGTGTCATCTTTGGCACTTCCCGTTTTGGTAATCATGGACTGGGTTTATGTATAAAGCACTCATCTTCAGCCTTTTGATGTTTCTGGCTTTTCCTGTACAAGCCTACTGGGTGGAAGCCACCGGCTCCTCAGTAATTGATCATCAGGATTTGGTAACCGCTCGACGCTCTGCCATCCGCGATGCCCTTCGCCAAGCCAGCTTCCAGGGGTCGCTGCATGTTAATGGCTATCAAGCCATGAGCCGGGGTGAGGTGCATACCGATCAACTGTCCATCAACACCCAAAGCAGTATCAGTGAAATGCAGGTGTTGAAAGAAGAAGTCAGAGACGGAATTCTTTTTATTAATGTCAGGGCGCGCATAGAAAGCAGTGGGCGCTGCGAAGGTAGCAACTATGCCAACGGCTATAGACGCAGCCTGGCGATTAGTAACTTTTTCCTAGAAAACCCTTCCTCAGCCAACATGGGAGCCCTCCATGATGTCAATGAAAGGCTACCCAAAGAAATTCTGCGCCGCCTTCAGGGTGAAGACAGAATGCGGGTTCTGGATGCCGTACGCTACCAGCTCTATAATGACACCAGCAGTATTCCTACCTCAGTTAGCGATCGCGGCACCCTGACAACTGCTGTGGATACCGCCACCCGAATCGGTTCCCAGTATGTTCTAACCGGTGTGGTACGCAATCTGGATTTAAGAAACCCGGAGCTCGCAAGTGAGCGCCCTCTCCTGCGCGGCATGTATGAACGCAGCCGTTATGGTGGCGAACGCTTTGCCCGCAACTTTACCGTTGATCTTTTCATTCATGATGGTTTCAGTGGCGACCTGGTGACCAGTCGCAGCTATAGCACCAGCGGCCAATGGACAGAAAATCGTACCGAGCGAGTTGGCTTTGCTTCAGCTCGTTTCTGGGAAATTGATTACGGGCAAAAAGTTGATGAGCTGATTGAGCAAATGGTCAGTGACCTCAATATTCAAGTCGGCTGCCAGCCTTTTATGGCCAGAATTACCCGAGTTGAAAATCAGACCATCTATATTGATGTGGGCTCAGATGCGGGTTTACAACCCGGTGATACCCTGAGCGTTTATCGCAAGAATACCTTCTTTGACAACACTCAGCGCGCCTATACAGAGCTGGTTCCAGTGGAGCTGACTCTCAGTTTGGAAAGAATCCAGCCCAACTTTGCTGTTGGCACTGTGGAAACCCTGCCTGAAATGTACAACATTCAACAGGGTGACCTGGTTATTGCCTGGTAAGACTCAACCCTAGAGCCTCGGCCGGTTATTCACACCAGTCAGGCTCTACCGCTTTCCACAGCTCATAACCCCCATCCAGGCTATAAACTTCAGAAAAACCCTGTTCGACCAGAAATTGAGCGGCACTCTTGCTGCTGTTGCCGTGATAACAGCAGACGATCAGGGGCTTTTGCTTATCCTGCTGATCAATAAATGCTCGCACATTATCATTATCCAAGTGAACCGCACCCTTAATATGCCCCTGCTGGTAGCTTTGCGGATCACGGATATCAACCACTGCTGCCAGGTTTTGTTTAAGCAGTTCACTGGCTTCAGCAGCCTGGATGGTTTGGAAATTCATAAGTTGGCCTCTTTCAGCGATTTTTCTTGCTGGCTTCTATTTGAAAGGTTTGCTGATCTTCCAAGCGCAGTGCAGTTAGTTTTTGCCCCCAAACACACCCTGTATCCAGGGCATGAATCCCCGCAACACCGGTATGACCTTCAAGCGCGGCCCAATGACCAAACAAAATCCGGGTTTCCTTGAGGACTTGGCTGGGGTAGGTAAACCAAGGGGCATAGCCCTTGGGTGCCTGATCGGCTTCGCTTTTGGTTTCCAGTTCCAAACGGCTATCCGGTGCACAAAACCGCATACGGGTTAGATAATTCACCACACAGCGTTGACGCTCATAACCCTGAAGGCTATCTGACCAAAATCCGGGCTCATTTCCAAACAGGTTTTCCAAGAGCTTTTTCTGTCGCGATGAGCGCATTTCCAATTCAACCTCCGCCGCCAAGGCCTTGGCCTGGGCCAAATTCCAGGCTGGTGGAATACCTGCATGAGTCATCACATAGTTGAGTTGAGGATCATGATGCAAGAGAGGTTGCTTGCTCAGCCAAGCCAGCAAATCCGGAGCATCCTTGGCACTAAGTAGCGTGTCCAGTGTATCCGAGCGCTTGGTTTTACGAATACCCGCTGCTACGCCAAGCAGGTGAAAATCATGGTTACCCAACACCACCTTGACTGCTGACCCCAACTCTACCACTAAACGCAGCACTTCTAGCGAACCTGGACCCCGATTCACCAAATCGCCTGCCAGCCATAACTGATCACGTTCGGAACGGAAGTCGATGAACTCCAGCAACTGCTTGAATTCATGATAGCAGCCCTGAATATCACCGATTGCATAGGTAGCCATGATGGAATCCTTAGTCGGGTTGAGTAGCAAGTTGCTGCTGGAAATTGGATAAAGCGACGAATTCTGAAACCTTGAGCGTTTCAGGGCGCCTTTGAGGATCAATGCCCAAGGATTCCAACTGCTCGCCTGTCAGCAGCCCTTTGAGATTATTACGCAGGGTTTTACGCCTTTGTGCAAAGGCCTGACGAACCAAATGAGCAAAGGCATCCAAATCTGTCACCACAGCCTCTTTTTCAGCTCTGGGCGTTAAGCGCACGATGGCTGAGTCCACCTTGGGTTTGGGATGAAAACAGTCCGGGGGCACCAGAAACAGCTGTTCTATCTGACAAAAATATTGGGCCATAACACTTAACCGGCCCCATTGGCCTGTATCCGGCTGAGCAGCCAGGCGTTCCACCACCTCTTTTTGCAGCATAAAATGCATATCCTGCACGACCCCTTCATAACTCAATAAGTGGAAAATCAAAGGCGTTGAAATATTGTAAGGCAGGTTACCCAGAATACGCAGTGGCTGACCTTCCCGCTGGAGGCTGGCAAAGTCAAACTTCAATGCATCGGCTTCATGCACCTGAAAGTTGGCCTGGTTAAAAAATTTAACCTTTAAACCTGGAATCAAGTCACGATCCAGCTCTATCGCATCTAGCTTGGCTTCAGATTCCACCAGCAGTTCGGTAATCGCGCCCATGCCTGGTCCAATTTCCACCAAATGGTCTTTAGGTCCAGGACCTATCGCCCGGACTATACGCCGGATAATACCCGGATCTTGCAAAAAGTTTTGGCCGAAACGCTTACGCGCCCTATGGCCTTGCAGGGGTGCAGACATGATTTTTCCAGTGAAATTAATTCTGTAAACGCGCAGCGTAGTGAAGTGCAGTCAACAGGCTACCTGTGTTGGCCTGTCCACTGCCCGCAAGATCCAAAGCCGTACCATGATCAACCGAAGTACGAATAATAGGCAAACCCAGAGTGATATTGGCCGCACGACCAAAGCCTTGATATTTGAGAACAGGCAACCCCTGATCATGATACATGGCCAGGACAGCATCACCCTGAGCCAGGTTCTTTTCAGTAAACAGGGTATCGGCTGGCCAGGGGCCGAGCAAGGTCATGCCTTTTTCTGTACGTAATCGAGCCAGGGTGGGTTCTATCACCTCCAGCTCTTCACGACCCAGGTGCCCTCCTTCGCCTGCATGAGGGTTAAGACCACAAACCAAAATGCGTGGCTGGGCATAGCCGAACCGCTTTTGTAAATCCTGATGCAAAATCGTCAGAATCTGCTCAAGCCGTTGCGGGGTGATCGCTGCTGCAACGTCTTTAAGTGGTAAGTGAGTCGTGACCAGGGCAACGCGCAGCTCCTCTGTAGCCAGAAGCATCACCACCTGTGCACAGCCACAGCGTTCCTGAAGGAATTCAGTATGCCCGCTAAAAAGATAACCCGCTTCATTAATCACCCCTTTATGAACAGGCCCAGTAACCAAAGCCTGCCCCCAGCCTTGCAGACAAGCTGCGGTAGCCTTTTCAAGGGTTTCCAAAACATAGCTGGCATTCTCAGGGTTGAGCTGACCACTTTGCACTGCTGCTCTTAAAGCCACCGGCCAGACTCTTAAACAACCGGCCTCGACCTCGGGCAAATGCGCTTCTTTTAGCTGCTGCTCACTGACTAACTGCGTTTTGATGGTCAGCCCCAGTTCCAGAGCCCTTTGCTCAAGCAATCCAGGATCAGCAACCAGAACCCAGTCAGCATTCTGGCCCTGAGCTGCGAGCTGTACAAGCAGGTCCGGGCCAACACCGGCTGGTTCGCCTGGGGTAATCAATAGGGTTTGCTGTTTAGCCACGAATTTCAACCCAGGTACTGTCACGGATTTCGCGCAGCCAGTTTTGCACTTCCTCTTCAAAGCGACGCTCAGAAAGAACCTGTTGAACCTGCTGCCTGCGCATTGAGTCAGTGACATCGGATTCACGTCTTTCAGTCACTTCTATCAGGTGCCAGCCAAAACGACTTTGTACCGGCTGGGAAATTTCACCAATTTCCAGTTGGTCCATGGCCTCTTCAAAGGCTGGAACCATTTGTCCAGGGCTGACCCAGCCCAGACTGCCACCTGATTGACGCGTTGCCCGGTCGTCTGAGTATTCTCTGGCCAGGCTAGACAAGCTTTCACCCGACTGAATACGCTCACGCATTTGCAAAATTAAAGCCTGGGTGGCTTCCTCATCACGCAAGGCATTGGGTGTTAGCAGCAGGTGACGAGCACGTGTTTGTTGCACCAGATGCTCAGAGCCGCCACGGGTTTCCAGGAGCTGAATCAGGTGAAAACCACTGGGACTCCGGATAGGGCCAGCCGTTTCTCCAACCTGTAAGGTCACTACCCGATCAGCAAAAAGTGAAGGCAACGACAGTGCTGTACGCCAGCCTAGATCACCACCACTAAAGGCTTCATCACCGGCTGAAGCAGATACTGCCAGTTCACGAAAGTCTTCCCCGGACTCCACTCGCTCCAACAGTTCCTTGGCTTTTTCCTGAGCCTGAGCTACCTGTTCAGGGGAGGGGTTATCAACGACTGGAATCAGGATATGACCGACCCGGAATTCACGTCCTTCTTCTTCCAGGGCTTCCGGAGATGACAAATAGTTGTCCACTTCAACCTGACTGACTTGAATGCGCTGACCCACTTGCCGCTGACGCACCTGGGAAATAAGCATTTCCTGGCGTATTTGTTCCCTAAAAGCAGGGAAAGTCATACCATCTGCTTCGATTGCCTGGCGAAACTGGTTCATATCCATGTTGTTCTGGCGGGCGATACGATTCAGGGTGCCGTTAAGAGTTTGTTCATCAATACGCAGGCCCATCTCAGCAGCCAGCTGTAACTGAATTGTGTCCAGTACCAGTCTTTCCATAACCTGTTCACGCAGCACCTCATCTGGCGGTACGCGCACGCCACGATCACTGATTTGGGCACGAACCATCTGCATGCGATCACGCAGCTCACTTTCCATTAGCGCTTCTTCACCCACGATCGCAACGACCCTGTCCAGCAGGCGGGACTCTGCCTGCAAGCTGGCTGCAAAGACCAGGAGCACTAACCCCAAGAGGGATATTACTTGTTTAATTTTCAGCAAAATGGACACCTATCTTATCTTCCACTTGAATAACTACGTTCTGTAAAACCCTGGATTTCTGTACCCAGAAGATCACGTGTTGATTGACCCGCACCGCCCAGGCCACGAAAGACGACTTGCAGGTAAATAGCCTGATCCCTGTCTCTTTCCTCTGTTTCACCCTTAGGGAAGAAATCAGGATCCTTGATCCAGTCGCGATACACCATTTGCAGCTGCCAACAACAGGAGGTGTATTCCAAACCCGTCAGGCTATCGAGAACTTCATCCCGTTTCCAGTCCCAAGAGCGCTTAAAGAAGAAACGCCAGTGTTCATTGTGAAGTGGAAACACACCACTGATATACAACTGTTCTTCCGCTTCTGCAGTATAAGAATAGGCATCTAGCTCATCTGTTGAAGGCCGGGGCCCTTGCAAACCAAGGTTTTGATAGTTGGATGTGTAAGTATGGCCCAGGTTCAAATGCATCCCCCGGCCATCTTGATAACTGAAGCGGGTATTGGCTCTGTCTGTTTTCTCCAGGCGCTCATCCCAAAGCAAACTGGAACGCAGCTGCAGGTTGCGGGTAATATTCCAATTGGCTTGGAAAGCCAGATTGGACCTTTCCCTCACCTGGGAATAGTCCTGTTCGGCACGCGGCAACTGATCTTCACGATTAGGGTCATCGGGGTGCCGATAACTTTCGTTAACGCGTCTATCAGCCCAGTAAAACTCTTGGGCAACCGCAAAACTCACTACTTCCCGACCCGTATCCTGATTCAGTAGGCGCTGGGTAACACCCAAAGTAGTTTTTTGAACATCACCCACTCTATCCCGCCCTCCAGTTCGCTCAGCCCGATACAGCTGGTTGATATCAAACTCACTAAAGGAGCCATCAAACAGGTTAGGGACATCATACTGTTCAACAAAGGGCACATAGGCAGAAAATACGCGCGGCTCAAGCGTTTGTATCATGTCCTGACCGAAAAAGCGGGCATCCCTTTCCAGAAAAATACCTGTATCCAGACTATAGACAGGCACAGTGACGCTGGGCTCCAGGTTGACGCCATCACGCTCTTCTTGGCTGACATTTTCATCCCAGTAGGGGTCCAACCAATAGCTGGAGTGCTTGAGCTTGACTTGCGGGCGCACATAGGCCCAAGGCCAAGTCCAGTCACCACTTAACGAGGGCTCCAGGTGCAGGCGGGTGGCTCTGGGAGCACCCCAATTATTAAGACTGCTGATATAAAAATCACCCCCAGTTTCGGCAACATTCTGTGTAAAGTAACGGCCCGTACTAGCCTCCTCATCAGCCAGCTTGTCAAAATAGGTCAAATCCATCAGGAAACCCGCCTGAAAGTGACGACTTAGCCGTTCACGGCCCCGGATTTCCAGTTGTGGTAACTGATAGTAATCCTGACGGCGCGCATCCCGTCCTTGGCGTAAATCGAAGAGTGCAAAGGTGGTTTCAGGTTCCACAGCATTGCTATTAGGATCAAAACGGCGCCTTAACTCTTGATAGCCTCTGGCCTGTAAACGTCCCTGCCAGTTGTTCCAACGATAGTCCAACCGTAACTGCTGGAGAAGGCGCTCATTGTCCTCATCACCAAAACGCCCTTTAGCCAGATCATAAAAATAACTATGGTCACTGGCCTGAGCAAAATCCAAATTGTAATTCAGGCCAGCGGCTTCCCAGCGCCCAGTATGTTGAGCCGCAAAATGCCAGCGATCCAAGCCATAGTAACGATCATCATTATTCAAACGGGCATAAAACAGCTGCCCTGCATCACTGGGCTGTAGATAACGAAACTCAGTGCCCAGCATCCAGCCCCGATCTCCGATATAACGTGGCCAGAAGGTGGCATCATAATTAGGTGCCAGGCTCCAATAAAAGGGCTGGATATAATCCAGTCGCTGCTGGCTGGTTGAATAAGAAATAGTCGGGCTCAATAAACCCGTATGGCGGCGATCATCAATGGGAAAACGCACCCAGGGCACATAGAAAACGGGCACCTTTTGCACTTCCATACGCACATGGTAAGCATCACCAAAGCCACTTTCCCTATTCAAATCAATACGCTTGGCAACCAGCCGCCAAGCATGATCATCAGGACTACAGGTCGTCATACTGGCTTCCTGCAGGCGAACGCGACCATCCGGCAGCTGTTCCAGCTTCCAGGCAGCGCCTCGCATATGTTGATCATGGATCAGGTAGTGAGCACCCTCTGCACGAAGGTAATTGCTATCCAATTCATAATCACCCTCTTCAGCACGAAGCAAAAAATTGTCCTGGCGAACCTCCAGATTACCTGTAAAACGCGCTCGGGTTCGATCAGCATTTAGCTGGGCTTGATCAGACAGCAGATAAAGCGGCCCTTGTCTGAGACGCACCTCGCCCTGCAAATTCATTCCACCTTCAGGTGAATAGTCAAGTTGCCGTCCTTCGGCAAACAAGCGAGCATCACCTAGGGACCGATCGGCTTCCGGCAAATCCAAGGGAGGGGACACGTAATAACCCTGGCAAACCTGCCCTGCAGGGCGGCGTTCATATAGCTGCCAGTCAAGCTTCTGGGCAGGTAAATCAGGTGGTAGGCTTGGCGAGGCCATGAGCGGCCCCGATGCCAACAGTAAAAAACTGCAAACCCTTAAACTTACTGGCTTCAAAAGCAACTCCTGAAGACTGGAAAACCCAAGCAGGCCTGCTAAAGGCTTAAAAAAAGCGTATTATAGCGTTTCTATTAACCACTGCCATGATTGCTTTTTATGACTCAGACAAGCAACGCGCTTCAAGACCGCCAACAGCAGCTTGTCAGTTGGCTACAGCCCTGGTTGAGACAGACATCGCCCAACCTGGTTCAAGTCGCCGGTGATGCCAGTTTTCGGCGCTATTATCGCCTGGAAGCCCAAGCAACTCATCTGGGTGAAGACTTAATAGTTATGGATGCCCCTCCTGCCCAAGAGGATTCAAGCCGTTTTTTACAACTGGCTGAAGCCTGGCATCATGAAGGCATTGCTGTACCCCGGCTCCATGCCAGCTGCCAACAACAAGGCTTTGCTCTGCTTGAAGATTTTGGTGACCGCCAACTGATGCAGGTGGTTGAGCCGTTAACTCCAGAAGCAGCCGACCCCTTCTATCGACAGGCCCTTAAACAACTGGCCGAACTTCAGCAGTGCTCAGATCAGCAACTGGCTGGCTTGCCTACTTATGATTGGGCCTTACTGAACCGGGAAATTCAGCTTTTTGAAGACTGGCTGCTCGGGCACTTTCTTGATCTAAAACCAAGTGCCCTACCCGCATCCTGGAGCCACTTTCGGGAAGACTTGATCCAACAGGCACTGGCGCAACCTCAGGTTAGGGTGCATCGTGATTACCACTCACGCAACCTGATGGTAACGCCCTATCAGCAGCTGGGTATCCTGGATTTTCAAGATGCAGTCAGCGGCCCCTGCACCTATGATGCAGTTTCTCTGATACGTGACTGTTATCTGGATTGGCCGCTGGCCTGGCAAGACCAGTGGTTGGATTATTTTTATCAATTAATCCAACCCGGAGTGAACAAGTCCCAGTTTGAACACTGGTTTGACTGGATGGGAATGCAGCGCCATTTAAAAGCTGCAGGTATTTTTGCCCGCCTTTGGCTAAGAGACAGCAAGCCCAGTTATCTTCAGGATTTACCACTAACTCTACAGCATTTGACCAGAGCCCTTAAAAAATACCCGCAAGCGGCCGATATCACCCAATGGATTGAAGACATGATCCTCCCGCAGGTGGTAACGCTCGTGCATGAACAGCAGATCAAGCATCAGGAAGTATGATCACTCAGGCCATGATTTTTGCAGCAGGCGAAGGAAAGCGAATGCGGCCCCTGACCCTGAAAACCCCCAAGCCCCTGCTCAAGGTTGCGGGCAAGCCGCTTATTGTCTGGCACTTAGAAAAGCTGGCTGCAAAAAAAATCAAGACGGTTGTGATTAATACCAGCCATCTGGGTGAACAGCTCCCCCTGGCATTAGGGCAGGGGGAGCGCTGGCAACTAGATATCCAGTACAGTGCTGAAGCCACCCCACTGGAGACGGGGGGCGGCCTGCTTCAAGCTCTGAATTTGTTGAAACCCGAGCCCCTGCTGCTGATCAATGGCGATATCTGGTGCTCGCACCTGCCCGAATTGGACCTACCCGAGAACAAGCTAGCCCGGTTGTTTCTAGTTCCCAACCCTGAGCACCATCCCAAGGGTGATTTTTATTTTAACCCTAGCACTCAAACCCTGAGTAACCAGCCCGGCGCTGATGCAACCGCGATGACTTTTTCTGGTATTAGCCTGCTTGACCCCCGATGCCTGACAAAAGAACACCTAACCAGTGCCTATGAGCAACTACCGGAAAAAGGGCAAGCCTTTCCTCTAGCCCCTTTGCTGCGCTCCCTGGTTGATCAACAACTGGCTGATGGTCAAGCTTATAATGGTGATTGGGTGGACGTAGGAACCCCCTTAAGACTGGATCAACTCAACGGATATCTGGCATGAAATTGCGGTTACCTCCTTTTGCCGGCAAGGCGGCAGGCGCATTGATTGGCTTTCTACTCGGTGGCTGGGTCGGTCTTGCTCTAGGTATCATTCTTGGTCACAGTTTTGACTATCATCGCCAATCACTTTTTGTCTTGCTGGGTAAGCTACCAAGAGGCCGCTTACCCAAACCCAGTGAACGCATCTACCGGGAAACCCTGTTTACCTGCCTGGGCTATCTGGCCAAACAGGATGGGCGCGTTTCACCTCAGGAAATTGCCGCTGCAGAAGCCCTCTTCAAGCGTATGAAGTTAAAGCGCAAGGAACGCCAGGAAGCCATAGAGCGTTTTAACCAGGGCAAGCTGGCCAGCCAAACCACGGCCCAAAATGCTCTCGAACAGCTGCGTAAACGCTATGCTACCCGCAAGGCCAGACGTTTGGATTTTATGGAACAGCTGCTGGAAATGGCCTATGCCGATGGCGGACCCAGGGAAGCACAGCTGAAGATAATACAGAGCTTCCTGCCTTTTCTGGATATCGGCCAGGTTGATTTGGACCGGCTGCACCGCCGCATTCGGGAAGCCAAAGGCTATGGCACTAGTCAGGAACGTCAGCAGGGCTATACGCGTAAACCGACTCAAGAACTCAGCCTGGTTTCTGCCTATCGAACCCTGGGGCTCAATTCTTCAGCCAGCAACAAGGAAATCAAGCTCACCTACCGGCGACTAATGAGCCAAAACCACCCTGACAAACTCATGGCACAGGGTTTGACTGATCGTGCTCTGGCAAAAGCCAAGGAACGTGCCCAGGAAATTCAGCAAGCCTATGCTCTACTGAAAAAGGCACGCGGCCTCTAATCCAGGCTGCGCAGCCAACCCTCAACCCGTTGAGTCAACCAAGCATCCGAACTCCGTTGACGCTGACCACTGTTGGCTTCCATTGGCAATTGCACTGCACGCTGATTACCCGCCCGCCGATAAGCTGCTTTGCGCCCTTCAGCATGGCGCCTTTGTTCAGCTGAACGGGGGTCATAGACATCCAGCAAGGGCCTGGAACCTAAAGCACGCAGGGCTTGATTGAGATCAGCCGCACGAGCACCTTCCGGCACCTTGACATTCAAGAGAACCAAAGCGGCATTTTCAGGCCAATTACCCGCTTCCAGCCAAGGTAAAAGCCAGAAAACGGCTTCGCCCTGAAGAACCAAGACCTGGCGACCTTCTGTTCCCTGGTGGTTCAACGCCAGTTGCAACCGTTCTTCCACCAGGGCACGCTGTTCAGCCAGTCTTTCAGCAGGGTCCGGTGGCTCCTGGATTTCTTCTTCCTCGTCCTGATCATCATCAAAAGCACCCGGAAAAGCGCCTGCCTCTTCTTCATCATTTTCCTGATGAGCAGGCGTTGCTGTTGAGCTCAGGCGTGATAAAAGTGGCCCAGGTGGCAAGGTGCGGTCGGGTGGGCCCAGCGGTTGATACAAAGGCAAGGAAAGGGCCAGGGTATGCCAACCTTGATCAGCCATCGCCTTGCGAAGTGGAGCGACTCCCAACGGCCAATTGGGGTGAAGTCCATCTCCCGGTAGAATAAATAGGTTACCCTTGGGACTGGCACTGAGGGCCTCCTGCTGTAACAACAGAAATTGGCGCTCGTCGTCCAGATCCAGCTCCAGAATTTCTTCTTCTTCCACCTGCTCCAGCATAGCTTTGAGTAGCAGACGCTGATAGTCCACTTCAGCCCGCTCCCGCTGATCTTCCTCTTCTTCATCTTCTTCGTCAGCAAAGCCAGGCGGCAAACCTGTTGCTTGAAGCGGTTGCAGCGCCAGCATCAACATCAGCAGGATCAACAGAAAATACTTCACCTTGGACACTTCCTTTATCAAAACCTACCCCGAGTATAAACAGCCTTGGGTAGACAACCAAGCAGCGCCTGCAAAGGATCGCTGACTATTTGAGTTGTCTGCTTTCTTGAAACGCCAGTATCCCCTAAAATGGCTAAAAATTTGATCCTTAGGTGCCTAGATGTCCAGAAATGACTTTGTAATTGCTCCCTCTATACTCTCTGCCAATTTCGCCCGCCTGGGTGAGGATGTCGACCAAGTCCTGGCTTCAGGAGCCGACTGGGTGCATTTTGATGTGATGGACAACCACTATGTACCTAATCTGACCATAGGCCCCATGGTCTGCAAGGCCCTTAGGGATCACGGTATCACTGCGCCCATTGATGTCCATTTGATGGTTAAGCCAGTGGATCGAATTATCGGTGACTTCATTGAAGCTGGAGCAACCAGCATCACTTTTCACCCGGAGGCTTCTGAACATATTGATCGCAGTCTACAAAGAATCCGCGAAGGTGGCTGCCAAGCTGGCTTGGTTTTTAACCCAGCCACGCCCCTGAATTTGATGGATCATGTACTGGACAAGCTGGACCTGGTGCTCCTGATGAGTGTTAACCCAGGCTTCGGAGGTCAGAAATTCATTCCCCACACCCTGAATAAAATCCGTGAAGCGCGCGCCAAAATTGAAGCCAGCGGCCTGCCTCTGCGTTTAGAAGTGGATGGTGGCGTTGGTCTTGCCAATATTGCGGAAATTGCAGCAGCCGGTGCAGATACCTTTGTAGCCGGTTCAGCCATCTTTGGACAAAGGCTCAGCGAAGACCCCAATGGCTTTGACACCGTCATTCAAAAGCTGCGCCAGCAACTGGCGCAAAGCTGAGCCGATGCAACTTCACCCACAACTCCAAGGCTGCCAGCTTTTGGCTTTTGACCTGGATGGAACCCTGATTGACTCGGTGCCTGACCTGGCCACAGCCGTGGATTGCACACTTGAACACTTGGGTTTACCTGCTGCAGGTCAGCAGCGTGTACGCAACTGGGTCGGTCAGGGCAGCCTGGCTCTGTTACAAAAAGCCCTGACCAACAATGACCAGGGTGAGCTCTTTTTGGATAAAGAGGACCCCAGGTTACTAGAGGCCCACAGCTATTTTTTGGAAACCTATGATCGCTGCAAAGGGGAAGCAACCTGCCTTTACCCACAGGTAGAAGAAACCTTGCTGGCCCTGCAGAATCTGGATCTGCCAATGGCGGTCATCACCAATAAACCCCTGCGCTTTGTGCCGGGTATCCTGGAGGCGTTAAATATTGCCTCCTGCTTTCAACTGCTCTTGGGTGGCGACAGCCTAGATTATAAAAAGCCCCACCCGGCTCCCTTATTAGCGGCGGCTAAATATTTTGGCAGCCAACCCGAGAAATCTGTTCTGGTGGGAGACTCCCGTCATGATATTCAAGCGGCCAAGGCTGCCGGTTTTATCAGTGTTGGTGTACCCTATGGCTACAATCAGGGTGAACCCATCAGTAGCAGTCAGCCTGACCTAGTGATCAACCAACTGAGCGAATTGCTGAATCAAGGATTAGCCGAATGACCCCCGAACTCTTTGCTTCTTTGGCCGCCCAGGGCTATAACCGCATTCCGGTTGCCCGTGAAGTTCTGGCCGACCTGGACACACCCCTTTCGACCTATATGAAACTGGCTCAGGCACCCTATACCTACCTGCTGGAGTCCGTTCAAGGGGGTGAAAAATGGGGGCGTTATTCCATTATCGGCTTGCCCAGTGACGAACGCATTGAAATCCACGGCCACAACTTTAGTCACTACAAGGCTGGGGACTGCTTGCGTAACGAGGAAGTGGCCGATCCCTTGCAAACGATTGAAGACTTCCAGGCTGGTTTTAAGGTCGCACCCCTTCAAGGGCTGCCCTTGTTTACCGGTGGGCTGGTTGGTTACTTCGGGCACGAAACCATTCGCTATATAGAGCCCAGGCTCAATGCCAACTCTCAGGCTCGTGACCAAGCCGATCCTTTGCAGGTACCCGATATTTTATTGATGGTTTCCGAAGAAGTAGTGGTTTTTGATAACCTCTCCGGCAAACTCTATCTGATCACGCATACCGATCCAGTTAACCCGGCTGCTTTAGATAAAGCCTACCAGCGCTTGGAAGCCCTGGAGGTTCAACTGCGTACGGCCACGCTAACCACCACCAGCCCCGGAACAGGACGCGAACAAGTCAAAGAAAGCGATTTCCAGGCAGGCTTCAGCGAAGCGGATTTCAAGCAGGCAGTCGGCAAGATCAAGGACTATATTCTGGCCGGAGATATTATGCAGTGTGTGCTATCACAGCGCATGAGCTTACCCTTTCAGGCCCAGTCACTAGACCTCTACCGAGCACTACGCTGCCTGAACCCTTCGCCCTATATGTTTCATTTGCAGCTGGACACTTTTCAGGTAGTCGGCTCTTCACCCGAAATTCTGGCTCGTCTTGAAGAGGGTGAAGTAACCGTCAGGCCTATTGCGGGAACGCGTAAACGTGGCAGTAATGAAAATGAAGACCAGGCTCTGGAAGCTGAACTCTTGGCTGATCCCAAGGAAAGAGCCGAGCATTTGATGTTGATCGATTTAGGACGCAATGATGTTGGTCGTATTGCTAAAACCGGCAGTGTTGAAGTCACCGACACCATGACGGTGGAGCGCTACTCTCATGTCATGCATATTGTCTCCAATGTTGTCGGCCAGCTCAAACCCGAACTAACCGCTCTGGATGTCTTGCGCGCGACCTTTCCGGCAGGCACCCTGTCAGGCGCACCTAAGATCCGTGCTCTGGAAATTTTGGATGAACTCGAACCCGTTAAGCGCGGGGTCTACGGTGGCGCTGTGGGTTATCTGGGCTGGCAGGGTAATATGGACACCGCCATTGCAATCCGTACGGCCGTCATTAAAGAGGGCGAAATCCATATCCAGGCCGGGGCCGGGGTAGTCGCCGACTCGGTTCCCCAACTGGAATGGGAGGAAACCCTGAATAAAGGCCGGGCTGTCTTCCGTGCCGTTGCTATGGCTGAAAAGGGGTTGGATAACCTTTAGTAATCCACTTCCCAAAAGATATCGAGCGAGTTTTCAATGGAGTTGACCACTTCAATATAAAGTTGACGGGTCAACTCATAGCGCACGGCAACCCGGCTGATATCTTCATAAATCCCCACACCATAGCGAACACTCAAGCGCCGGTTTAAATAGCCGGCAGCAACCACACTGGCATCACTGCCTTCACCCTCGGTTGCCAACTCAAAGTCACGTATCCCTACGACCTCACCCACGCGGCGGGTATAATCAGCAACGCCAGCCAGCCCAAGTGACAAAGCTGCTGTATTGACCGCATTTTCATCTGTTTCAGTTTGCAAGGGTCGCCCCAGTACCAACCAGGCCAAAGCATTTTCGCTAGACATTGCCGGTTCTGAAAAAATCTCAGTTTCCGGTTCATCAATTCTTCCAGTCACCCGAATGCCAACCAGAACATCCTGTATTTCCCGAATCGCCTCTATATCGAGAAAGGGAAGATCGATAGGACCATTGAAATTCAGCCTTGCCCTACGCAAACGTAGATCCTGCCCCCAGGATTGATAGGTTCCCCTAACCAGCAAGAGCTCTCCCCGGGTATCCATACCATCACCGACTCTTAAGCGTCCTTCCAAGTCAGCTTCCAAACCAAAGGCATTGAGACGCAAGCGATCGCTGCCAATAATCAGTTCAATATCCATACTAAATCCGGCGACCAAGGCTGGCTCAGGCTCTGGCCGATTCCTGACCCTGGCATCACTGGAAACCCTGACGGCCTGCTGGGGTAAGCGTTGAATTTCAATATTGCCACTGGGAATGGCCAGAGTTCCTCCTAAATGCAACTCACCTGCACGCAAGGTCAAACGCAGGTTAGGTTCCAATTCAAGGCCTGCCCAGGGTTCAACACGAATATCAATTTGCCGGCCACTGATATCCAGTAAGCCTTCCAAGCCGTCTTCCCAGTTCAATTGACCATCCAGACGCCCCGAACCCCGTCGACCCGCTTCAAAATCACCGCCCAATCTGGCTTCTCTAGCTTGCAGAGTAATCACTGCATCCAGACGACTTAAATTGACCGGCCATTGCAAATC
The DNA here is from genome assembly GCF_900112235.1 of Marinospirillum celere. Lineage (GTDB taxonomy): Bacteria > Pseudomonadota > Gammaproteobacteria > Pseudomonadales > Halomonadaceae > Marinospirillum > Marinospirillum celere. The sequence goes on from NZ_FOLH01000003.1 coordinate 182,680, forward strand.
ACTGGCCGAAACCTCAATTAAGCGTAGTTCCCCCCAAATTTCAGGAGCCAAGAGTTGCCCCCTAATCTCACCGGACCCCTGCAGCTTGCCATCCAGATCATCCACATCCAAAAAGGGTAAGAGGAGTTGTAAATCTGCATCTTCCAGAAGATAGCGCCCATTTAGAGAACGCTCACCCGTTTCTGGGTCGGCAAACAAAGCCAGTTGTAAATCCAGTTCACTCAGCCCCAACTGCTCGCCATAAAGCTGCCAGTGCACATCCAGGTAATCGGGTCTTAATTGCACCGCCAGCTCAAGCTGCTGGTAGGAAAAAGGAATCCATTCTTCTATTCGATTGATCTCATCGACCTGATAAACCAGGAATTCGCCACCATTGGCATCTAAAAACAGGTCAGCATGCAGACCATCCGGCTGCCAATCCATGCTTACTTCACCCTGCATCCGCCCTTGCCATTGCAAATTATCCGGTAACAAAAAACCCAGGCCTTCCAGATCAAAGGGTTCCATTGCATAGCTCAGGATCCGGCCACCTTCCTCTTGTGGCTTCCAGCCTCCATCCAAGGTCATGCTGAAATTTTGACCGGTATAATCGCCACTCAGTCTTAGTCGGTGCTCTTCAGCCAAGCCTTCCAGCTGCAAGCGCAGATTTTCAAGCTGCAGGTCATCACCGATCTGTAACTGCTGAGCAAGCACTTGCCATTTGATCGGCTGTTGACCTAAAGGACGGGAAATTAATCCCGAATACTCCAAGGCCCAGGCCATTTTTTGAATTTCAATGTCCTGCCAGCTGACCTGTCTTGCTGAAGCTCGAAGACGGTAATCACCCTGTAAAAGGCTAGTTTGTAGGCTCGCCAAATCAACTGAGGTCTTATAGCCATTGATCAGAGCGGGCAGACTGGCATGAGCCGTGACAACCAGGTCACCATCCAAGCCTTCCACCCAAGGCTGGGTTAAATGTTCCAAATCGGCCAAATGGCTGGAGAGGCTGGCTTGCCAGAAGTCCGAAGTCAGTAATAACTTCGCTTGTAGGTGTTCTTCGCCCGCACCCTGTAAACTAATAGTCGGTAGATGTAAGGAATAATAACGCTGAGACCCCTGCCATAGCAGATCAAAATCCAAATTGGCTAAAAAGGGAAAATCTACTCGCTCTAACTCACCCTTCAACTGACCTTGCAGACCTAACTCCAAGTCTTCAGCCCAGCTCAACCATTTTTCAAGTGGCGATGAGGGCTCATTAAGATTCAAAGGCTCCAAGGGCTGGGATAGGCGCGCACTGGCACGCCCAAGGTTCAGCAAGCTGTGCAAGGGTAGTGTTGATGAGAAGCGGGTTTCCAATTCCAACTCATCGCCTTGCAAATCCAGATGGGTATCCAGATACCCACCCAGACTCAGTTGTCCTTGCTGAAGACTGGCTTGAAGAGTCAGTGAGTCTTCACTCCAGAAAGGCGTCCAGGGCTCATTCATGAATGCCTGCCAGGGAAAGCCTTCACCCAGAAAAGTCTGCCAATCCAGATGCAGCTGGGCATCAGCGGTTTCTCTGCCCTCTCCACCCAAAGAGAATAAAGAAGCCCAATCACTTTGCCCGGATAAAGTCAGTTGTCGCTCCGGGTGATAGGCTAGCTGAAGTTTTTCTAACTGAAGGTCTGTTAAATCCATAGTCAGGGCTAAATCCAGCAGGATCAATTGCTGCCCAGCTAAGAGCTGACCTTTGGAATCAAGACGCCAGCCTTGCTCCAAATCACCGGAGAATTCCAGATTCACATGATCTAAGAGAAAGTTGCTATCTAACTTCTGGACGGCTACAGGTGGCGGTAGAGATCTGGCCTGCCAGAAATCCGAACTCGAAACTTCGGTCGCCTCCAGCTGCACACGCAGCGGTAACTCAGCAGTAAAAAGTGCCAGCTCAGCTGTTGCTTTGACCGGCAAACGGTCAGCTGCCAGCTCTCGAATTTCCAAGACCTGCAGACTTCCGCCTGCCTGCGCCTGTAATTGCAATCCCTGCCAGCCAGCCTGCAGATCCAAAGCCAGTGCCCAATCGCCCTGCATATCCAAATGCCCCTGAGCTTGCAGAGGAGAGTGACTATCCAAGGGCAACCAGGGAGTGTGTAGGCTTAGGTTTTGCCACTCAAGAGTTACGTCTTGCCAGCGAGCGTCCTGCAAATAGATGGCATTTAAATGCTCTTGCTGGTTAAACGTCAGACTGGATAAACGTACTTCATCGACCGTTAGAGGCCAAGGCATGGCTAGCTCAGGAAGCTGAATTTCTGGCATACGAAAACTATCCCAGCCAGAGTCTTCACTGGTGGCTGTTGCTTCTGCTTCAGAATCAGTAGCGGGAAAACGATCAATATTTAACGCCGTTGCTTCAGCAGAGCGCACACAGACAGCAAATCTGAGCAGACAAAGGGGCTGCCAGGCTATTTGTAAATTTTCCAGTTCGACCCGGGTTTCCTCGCCCTCCCAGCTAAGCTTCTCCGCTTGCCAATCACTAATCAAATAACCACTAAAGCCTTCAACTTGAACACCTGGAGCTTGGCGTAGTAACCAGCTGCCTCCTGGCTCACTGGCAAAAAGCCATAGAAAACCCAATAACAAGAAGAGAGTTAGCAGGCTGATACTGGCGGAAGCCAAATAAAGCAGCCAACGCAGAATCAAGCGCAACCATAGAAGGGGCAGCAGCAAGCGCGCCACCAGTCGTTGCCTGAAATAGAGCCAAGCGCGACTAATCATATCTCTGGCCCCAAGGTAAAGTGAATCCGCCAGCCACCCAGATCATCATCCAACCCCTGAGCAATATCCAGGCGCAGTGGACCAACCGGCGATACCCAGCGTATCCCTGTCCCCACACCTACTTTGGGTTCCTGAAGGTCTTCTGGTTCCAAAACCGCATCACCGGCATCCACAAAAAAAGCCCAGCGCCAGCGCTCTGCAAAGGCATACTGGTATTCCAGACCTGCCGTTGCCAGGTAGCGTCCACCAATCAAGCGCCCGTCACTGCCCTCAGGAGCTAACTCCTGATAACCGTAACCGCGAACACTTTGGTCACCCCCGGCAAAAAAGCGCAAGGAAGCAGGTACCCGGTTAAATTCATTGGTTGCCGTTCCGCCGGCACGAAAACGTGCCAGGAAACGGTGGTGGTCCCAGAGCGTGGTCAGCCCCCTGGCCAGGAAAGTAACCTGTAAAATATCAACATCCGAAAAATAATCCTGCCGACTACCTTCAACATCAATCTGTAAGCGGTAGCCTCGAGTTGGATCAACACGCCGATCACCCTGAAAGTAGCCATAGCCTATACCAGGGAGTGTCAACCAGGTGGCACCATCATCTTCACCAACGCGAAACTCTTCGCGCTCGCCTCTTAATGAAAGCACTCGCTCCCAGTTATTGCTATGCCGGTAAAACCATTGGATAGCCGCCCCATAGCGTCGACTCCTTTGAATATTAAAATATTCATTTTCAACACTACTACTGATCCGCAGCTTGTCAGTCATGGGTGGATCCAGAGGAAACTCGTACCAGCCACTAATACTTTGTTGAGGTTCAGAGACTTGAGTATCCACACCTCGCCGTAGACCTCTCGGATTAACCCAGTGCTGTACCCAACCAGCGCTGGCTCTGGGGCCGATATCGGTTGAAAAGCCCAGACCCAGATTTAAGGTTCTGGGCTTTCTGGCTCTAACCAGGACTTCCACAGGTACATGCAAGTCTTCATCTACTTCATCCGGATCAGCATCAACCAACACCTCACGAAAATAACCACTTTCTCTCAGCTCACGGCTGAGTTCAGCTAGTTGCTGTGTGGAATAGGGCATGCCCGGAACAAAGCGGACAAAACGCTGCAAAAACGCCTCATCCAATTTACCTTCATGATCAAAGCTAACTGGGCCCAAACGGTAACGCGGCCCTGAATCAAAGTGAAGAGTGATATCCGCAATATCTACTTCAGGATCAATCAACAGTTCTTGGACGGTGAAGCCAGAAGAAAAGTAACCATAGGTCAGTGCCTGATTGCGAAAGTGGCGTTTTGCTGATTCATAGTGGCTGTGGTTGAGCGGTTGCCCTCTTCTTAATTGAGCTGTTGAAGGCAGAGTAAACTCAGGTTGCTGGAGTGCTTCACCGACCAGGCCAATACTGACATATCCCAGCATCACCGGCTCACCCGTCTCAACAACCACTCTCAGGCGTGCTGGATCTCCTTCCTCAACAGTCAGTTCCATTTGATAGTTATAGTAACCCAGGGCTTCCAATGCCTTTTCAATTTCACCACGCGCAAAACGTGCATAACGGCGCATTTCACGCGTATTACGATTGGCAACCTCACCCAAGTAGGCTTCAACATTGGTTCTAACCGCCGAATTTTCTGGCTCTAGAATCAATTCGAGATTACTGGCACCCACGCGTGGAACAACCAGGACCAGGAGTAAGAGGCCCCATCCCAGTAACCAGGCTTTATTCGTTGCTAGTAAACGCAACCACATAACCGGCAAATTTACGTAAATTAATGACACCTGTATCCAATAGCAGGTACTGGCCTTTGATGCCAAGCAACTGGCCTTCAATTTGTGGTGTTTTTTCAGGATTCAAGGATTTAATTTTGCTCGGGTACTGGAGAACCGGATACTTGAAAATCAAAGGCTCACCGGTCAAGCGTTGTACTGCTGCTGGAGGGAAGTTTGCTAACTCTTCCTGATAGGCATCAAGGACATGGGTGGCCTCAGCCAGCAAATCCACTTCCGGCACCTGGTTTTTAAGCATGGCCTGCCAAGCCGTTTTATCCTTTAAACGCTGCGCCAAGAGAATCTCAACCTGGCCCGAGGTTAAGCGATCCTTGACCTCAAGTAAGGGTAAAGCAGCAACAGCACCCTGGTCCATCCAACGTGTTGGCATCTGCGATTGGCGAGTGATACCAACTTTCAAACCGCTGGTATTGGCCAAATAGACACTATGGGGCTGAAAGCAATGAGCTTCACCCCAAGCAGGCTCACGGCAGGTGCCCTGATGATAATGGCAAGTTTCAGGCTTAATGATGCAAGTATCACATTGAGCCAGTTTTTTAAAACAAGGGTAGCAATAGCCCTGACTAAAACTTTTACTGGTTTTCCGATCACAATGAATACAGTGAATATCGCCAGAAAACTCCAAACTTAGTTGCTGTCCCAACAAGGGATTAAGTGGCACCTGTGTTTCTGGCTCGGATGGATGGGTCAACCGCAGCTGATAGCTCACCTCCTGTTGGTGCTGGGTGAGCATTTTTCTTAAACGTCCCTGAACCTGCATGAGTTACTGCCCTGAGTTAATAATTTTGATACTCGCTTCTTCTGCCGGGCGTTTTTTCATGGGCTTGGGTGCAATATAGCCCACTCTTTCCTGCTCGGGAATCTGGTTGTTAATTTCATAACGCAGCACAGCTTCCATACTGATTTCCCGCTGCTCACGGGTAAGTGCTTGACCGTTTGGCCACTTACCCAGTTCAACGCCCCGCTTCAATGCCTGATAGATATCCGGGGTCATTTTTTCAATCATTTCTGCAAACTTCATTGCCATCATATCCTCTTATTTGTTGGACCCGAGCGCCAAGGCAGTAAGGCAAAAGCCAAGCCAGCCAGAAGACCACCCAGATGTGCCTCATTGGCCATATTAATTCCCATCGACTGAGACCAGGGCGTCATGCCAAACAACATCCAGATCAGCATAAAAACGACCAGGCCTGGGGTAAGGCCCAAACTCTGCCCGGGATTGCGTCTATCCCATAGCCAGGTGTACCCCAGGTAGGCGTAAACCACACCAGAAAGCCCTCCAAACTGGCTGGAACCATTGATCAAAAACTGTGCAGAATTGGACACCAAAGCAGCAAAAAGGATCAGCAAGATGAGCCGCAAACTCCCTTGATGTCGTTCAATCGCTTCACCCAACACCCAGGTCCAGAGTAGATTAAAGACGAGGTGCATCCAGCCAAAGTGCAACAAAATCGGAGTGATTAAACGCCACCATTGGCCACTGGTTAGGGTTTCACTGAGCGGCAAACTAACCAGTTGACGCCCTTCCACCACCATAGGTGTAAAAGAAACCACCAGAAAAACCAAATAGCCAAAGAGGTATTCAAATGCCAGGGTCACCAGAAAAGCGGCTGCCATCAAGGTCAGGGTAACAGGGCGTTGTTTGAAGAAGGTCAAACCGGGAGACTGCTTTTTTGATTGACCCACTAAAGCGGTATCGCCTCTTTGCCAGGCATCAAGTGCTTCTCGGCAAGCGGGTAACTGATCTGGGTTCACCAGCCAAAAAGCATGGCCTGGGGTTTTCTCATCCGGAAGAATACGGTGGCCTATACCAGCCCGCCAAAGATAACGGGACAAGGGAACAGGGTCTTGGTCAGCTGGAAGTACAAAGAGTTTGAGCATAGGACAGCTATCACCTGGACAAAAAAATGGCGACCCTAGGGTCGCCAAAGCAGGGATCATCATGAGGAAACTACACCTGCTTTGAGATGGTGATTATACGAAAGTTCCCACAGACTTTCAGAATTTCTGGATTTTTTCTGCAGTCATTTCAGCACGCAGCTCTTCCAAGGGTGGGAATTCATCTCTTTGAACTTCTACCCAGACAAATTTCCCTGCATCCAGAGTCGTCTCGCCATCAAAGCGATAAGCCACCAAGCGACCATATTTAACCGCACTATAGTCCAGGCAAGCGAGGTTGGGCCGGATAACTGCCGGAAAGCCCTGACACCAATAGTGCCCAAAGAAGAGATGCCTTTCTTCAGCTGGATAGTAGCTGAGATGCTTTTTATCCTGATCACTCAATAGCCGGCTTTCAAGCTCTCTAGCCAAGCGGTCAGGTTGAAAAAGAATATCGCCCCAAGTACGTGGTTGATCTATCCAGTAGCTGGTTCGAAATCTATCCCGGATAAAGCCGTCACCACTTTTTTGAGTCACACCTTCAGGCAGCTTCAGCCAAGTACCCCGAGTGCAACGATCAACAACTTGAAACTCAAAGCTGCCGGGGACCGCTGAGCGCCTGAAGAAGTCAGTATTCATGCGTGCATCGGGATAGTCTTGCAGAAAAGGGATCATGACCTCTGGGTCCCAGCAGGCGTGAACCACTCTAAAATCTTCATCTTCCAGCGCCAGCGGGATTTCCATAAACCAATCCAGGAAAGCCTGCCATTCGTTTGGATAGGGTTCAAACTGGTCTAGAGTTTCCTGAATGACTCGCTGATGGCGTGCATTGTGAGCCCGTAGTGGCTGCCCCTGCTCATCCTGTGTAAAGTAAGCCAGTGCATTGTACTCATGGTTACCCAGCACCATCCGGGCAGTACCTGCATCCAGCATTTCCCGCACATCATGCAAGGCTTGGCGAATCCGGGGGCCCCGGTCAACAATATCGCCCACAAAGATCACCTGACGCCCCTTGGGGTGACGCCAAGCACCTTGTTGATGACGATACCCCATCAACTCCAGCAAATGGCGTAGGGTATTACCGCAACCATGGACATCACCGATCAGATCAAAACCACGCATTGAGTCGCCCGCTAATAGTTGCTGTGCTGGGTATTCCAACCCAGTTTGCTACGACAGATCTGATAGAAGTCATGGCCCAAAGGATGAATCAATTTGAGCTTATGCGGCTTCTTGCGAATATAAATAACGTCACCGGGTTTAGTGACCAGATGGGTTTGACCATCGCAGGATACATGGGGGTAGGTTTCATTACTTTTGGTAATCAGGATTTTAATTTCACTGTTCCCATCCACCACTATCGGTCGACTGGAAAGGGTGTGGGGAAACATAGGCACCAGAACCAGAGCATCCAGTTTGGGATGCATAATAGGCCCGCCTCCCGAAAGAGCATAGGCCGTCGAGCCGGTTGGCGTTGCCACGATCAGGCCATCAGAACGCTGGTTATAGACAAACTGGCCCTCGATATACAAATCAAACTCAATCATTCGAGCTGATTTGCCAGGGTGCAAAACCACATCATTGAGGCCATCCGCTGAGCCTATGGGCTCGCCTTCACGCATCACTTCAGCATCCAGCAGAAAACGACGCTCCGAGGTATAGTGGCCTTCCAGAACTTCAGCAACTTTGGCTTCCAAATCTGAAGGACTGATATCCGTCAGGAAACCTAAACGCCCACGGTTAACACCAAGAACAGGCACTCCCGTACGCGCCATTGCTCTTGCTGCTCCCAGCAGGCTGCCATCGCCACCAACCACTATGACCAGGTCGCAAATCTCAGCCAACATCTTGCGATTGGCTTCCTGAAAACCGTGCCCCAAAAGAACCGTTGCGGTTCGGTCTTCAACAATAATCTGGTAATGCTGTTGATCCAAAAAGTGCATCAGCCGCTTGAGCGTTTCGACAACGCGAGTACTACCTAAACGACCAATCAAGCCAATATTTTTAAAACCGGTTTTTTTCATCAGAACTTGTAACCTACGCCAAGAGTCAGTGCGTCCAGGTCTGTTTCAACGTTATCAGCATCGGCAGCCATATAGGACATATACTCTATATCCAAATAAAAGGCGCGCGGCAGGTCAAATTCAACACCCAGGCCGTAACCCAGGCCAAAGTCAGTAGTACTTGTGTCCGCCACCTGCAAGGAAGCAGCCGTCAGCCCCAGTTTGGCAAAAGGAGTGAAATGACCGAGAGGCAGGGCAAAGCGGGCATAGCCGCCGAAGAGCCAGTCCAAGCCAACATCATTGTCATTGGTTCCACCATGGCCCAGTTGAACTTCGGCACCTACAAAAGTATTTAGATGCTGGCCAAACCGCAGCTTGAAGCCAAGTGCGCTGTCCCCACCGTCATTCCAGATGTGCAGCCCGCCGCCAGCATAGGTATAGATGTCATTATATTCATCGTAAAAAGCCTGTGCTTTAGCCAAGGGCAGCAACAGAGTCAGGCTCAAAAGCCCTGAGGCTATCCAGCGCTTCATCGGTAAGCTCCTTGTCTAGTCTGTCAATCTTGTTCAAAGCCCGATTAAACACTGAATAAAGCCAGATTGCCAGGAGAATTCAGGCTCTTGCTGCTTCCACTCTTGGCTTCACCCAGGTTTCATTAACCCAGAGTGCCAACAAAATAATGCAACCACCCAGTGTCAGTCTGAGCAGATCAACATCTCGGTTCCAGATCAACAAATTAACCAACAGGCCAGCGGGCACCAGGGCATTATTCATAATGGCCAGGGCACCTGCATCCACCAGGGTGGCTCCTTTATTCCAGATAAAGTAACCCAAGCCTGAAGCCACCAGCCCCAACCAAAGCAGCACACCCCACTGAAGACCGGTTGTCGGTAGTCGATTCCAGTTTCCAAAAAACAACATTCCCAGCAAGGCAACCACCAGAGCACCCAAGTAGAAATAGCCAAAGAGGTCACGCTGGGTCAGATCTGCCAAGCCTCGCTCTGCTTCAACTTGCATAACCCGGCGGTAAGCCACCTGCCCAAAAGCAAAGCACAAGTTGGCCCCTTGAACCAGCAGAAAACCCAACACAAAGCTGCTACTCAATTCATCATAACGAATCACGCCGGCACCGATAACGGCCAGTAAGGCAGTCAAAAGGTACATTAGGGTAAAGCGTTTTTGCAGGAGGTCATCCAGCAGAGTGATATAAATTGGCGTAAAGATAGTAAACAGCAAAACTTCCGGTACGGTCAGGAAGATGAACGACTGATAAAAGAAGAGATACATGACTCCCAACTGGATAGCGCCTATCACCATCAGCTTACCAGCCAGTTGTAAGGGAACCCGCGCAAATTTTAGTAAAGGCAGGAAGACCAGGCTGGCAAGCAGAATACGTACCAGCACAGCAAAATAGGCATCAACACTGCCAGCCAAGTAGACACCGATCAAACTAAATGAAAATGCCCAAAGTAGGGTTATTGCCCAAAGATAAGCCACGCGTTAACCTCCAGCCTTTTAAAAGTTAACGAATTATACTGATTCAAGATCAAAGCTCCAATGCCTTCTTCGCTGACAAGCGCTTTCAGATGAGCAGCTATTTTCAAGTTAACAAAGAATCCTTAAGGGTCTATGCTGAAGGAAACTATCCAAATAGCTTAAGATCCAACGACCTGGACGCAAGACAAATAACTATTAACTCCTAAGGAGAGAGACCATGACACAGCACATTCTGGTAAAAGATGCCATGTCTTATGACAACTACACAGTACAAGCCAGTGCCAGCGTAGAGGAAGCAGCCGCCACTATGCAAAAGCATAAACTTCCAGGAGCGCCTGTCGTCAATGAACGCCGTGAACTCGTTGGCTTTGTCTCAGAACACGATTTATTGCGTCAAATGCTGGAAGCCAGCTACCACAGCACTAGTAAAGCCAGTGTAATGGATGTGATGCGCACAGAAGTGCTAAGTGTTAAACCCGATGACAGCATTATTGACTTAGCCCAAACCATGTCCCAAATCGACAAGCCCAAACTCTACCCAGTGGTCACCAAGGGCAAGGTAGAAGGCATCATTACCCGCGGCCTCTTGCTAAGGGCCCTCATCGAAAATCGCAATCAAAAATCCCTGGTCTAAACCACCGCTTAAAGGTGCAGGGAAGCACCCTGTTTGCGTCAGGCCTTCTCATTGAGTAGCGGCGGGGTTAGTATGCTGCCAAACCCTTCATTCAGTTAAAAAGGAAGTCTTTGACCATGGCCGCCGTACTCTTTTACCAAAAAATAACACCACTCAATAAGGAAGAGCACCGCGCACTTCATTTGCAGCCTTTTGAAAACGATTACAGCTTTGCCCGCAGCACCCCGGTTGTCCCTCTGGCAGCGACTGAATTTTTCAATGCCAGCCGCCATTACCCTGTGCTTTTTTCCGGAGAAGAAAGCTCACTGGTACCTGTTGCTGTGATGGGCTATTCAGAACAACAGAATGTCTTCATCAATGATGCCAACCAGTGGCAAAAAAATGCCTACATTCCTGCTTTTATTCGCCGCTATCCTTTTATTTTGGCCAACTCCAATGACCAAAGCCAATTGACTCTCTGCTTTGATGACAGCTGGAAAGGCTTCAATGAAGAAACCGGCGAACCTCTCTTCACAGAAGATAAGGAACAAAGCGAATATCTAAAAAGGGTCTTGTCATTTGTTGAGGGTGTTCACCAGGAAATGCAACGCACCCGACCCTTTGTTACCCGCCTTCAAGAGCTGAATCTGCTGGAAAAACGTGACCTCCAGGTTTCCAGAGCTGATGGCACTCATTTTTTATTACGGGATTTTCGGGTCATTAATGAAAAAGTCTTCATGCAACAAGAAGATACCGTTATTTTGGAGTTCCATAAAAAAGGCTGGCTACCCTGGGTCTATGCCCACTTACTCTCACTCTCTAATTTACAAACTCTGGGCCAATAACCCTGTTAGGAGTGGCTTGTTGTCTGCCAGGAAACTGGCTAAGATTCGCCACACTAAATTAGACCCTCAAGGGCTTACCAGCAAACGGCCAAACTGAAAAGGCAGCTTCAGTGACTCAAGAACTTAATCAACGCTTGCAGCAACTTGAACCCCTGGCCAAGCGCGGCCTGTTTGACCAGCTTCGCCGGGGCCTGGAAAAAGAAAGCCTGCGCACTACTCCAGAAGGTTGGATCAGCCAAAAGTCCCACCCTCAAGCCCTGGGCTCTACTCTGACCCACCCGCATATCACCACGGATTACTCCGAGGCCCTTTTGGAGTTTATTACACCGGTCAGTTGTAGCCGGGAGCAAACGCTCGACTTTCTGCTCGACCTGCACCGTTTTAGCCTGGCCCGCCTTGAAGACCATGAACTGCTTTGGCCAGCTAGCATGCCTTGCCGCCTGGATGGCAATGCCAGTGTACGTATTGCCGAATACGGCCATTCCAATGTAGGCAAGATGAAAACCGTCTATCGACATGGCTTGGATTGGCGCTATGGGCGAATTATGCAGAGCATTGCCGGCCTGCATTACAATGTCTCCTTTCCTGATGAACTTTGGCCGCGCCTGGCTGAGATCGAAGGCCTTCCTGCCGAAGTGGCCAATGATGCCTGGCGCTCACGCAAATACTTTGCCCTGATTCGCAACTTTAGGCGCTACTCTTGGCTACTCATGTATCTTTTCGGGGCCAGTCCTGCGGTTGATGAAAGCTTCCTGGCAGAGCATCCCGAGCACCCTCTGAAACCCTTGGCCAAGGCCACCTGGGGTTCACCTCTAGCAACCAGCTTGCGGATGTCGGACCTGGGTTATCAAAATAAGGTCCAATCCAGCCTGAAAATTTGCTTCAACTCTTTGGATAATTATATTCAAACGCTTAATGAAGCCATACACACCTCGCATCCAGGCTATGAAGATATAGGCGTTAAGGTAGCTGGTGAATACCGCCAGTTGAACACCAATATCCTGCAAATCGAGAATGAGTACTACAGTGATATTCGCCCCAAAAGAGTCACTCGCAGCGGCCAAAAACCCAGTGAGGCCTTACAGGAGAAAGGGGTTGAATATATAGAGGTACGCTGCCTGGACCTCAATCCCTTCCTGCCAGGCGGAATCGATATTGCTCAAATGCGCTTTTTGGATACTTTCCTGCTCTATTGTCTGCTGGAAACCAGTCCTGAACTCAGTGACCAGGCCTGCAAGCAAGTGGATGACAACCTGGCCAGAGCCGTTAATGCCGGAAGAGATCCTCATACCCAAATCTGGTGGTTTGAACAGGAAGCCAGTACCGAAAGGCCTTTACTGGAAGCAGCCAGTGAACTGCTTGAGCGCCTCCACCCCGTTGCTCTGTTATTGGATAAGAGCCACCAGGAGGACGCACCTTTTAGTAGCGCACTGGCGCAGCAACAAGCCAGGGTTGACGATCCCAGCCTGACGCCTTCAGCCCGTTTACTGGAATTAATACAAGAGAGTGGCAGTTATCTGGAAGCCATTCTTCAACTGGCACGCGCCCAACGTGAGCAACTCATGACCTGCCCCTTGGACAAGTCACGAGAAAAGCTTTTTGCTGAACTGGCTGCCACTTCCCTGCAGCAGCAAAAGGACCTGGAAGCCAACGAAGCTTTAAGCTTCGATGACTACCTGGCCGAGTACTTTGCTGCAGAAAAAGCGACTTAAAGCTCCAGGGCCAGCTGATAGCCCTGCTCAATAGCCCTCTTGGCATCCAGCTCTGCTGCCAGTTCAGCGCCACCGATCAAGTGGACTGACTGGCCAGCTTCCTGCAACTGCTGATAGAGCTGATTGACAGATTCCTGACCCGTGCAAAGCACCAGGGAGTCCACTTCCAAGCAGCGGGTTTCATCCTGATGGCGAAGATGCAGGCCCTGCTCATCAATTTTTAGATATTCACAGCCTGCTAGCATCTTAACCTGATGGGCTTTCAGTGAAGCACGATGGATCCAGCCCGTGGTTTTTCCCAGACCCTTACCCGGTTTGCTGGCTTTACGTTGCAGCAACCATACTTCCCTCGCTGGGGTGGGCTTTTCTGGCTCAACCAGGCCACCTGGCTGGTCAACATTTAAGTCAACACCCCACTCTTTCAAAAAAGAATCACTGCTTTGGGGTTCACGACGGGTGCGCGGATGCACCAACAACTCAGCAACATCAAAACCTATGCCGCCAGCGCCCAGCAACGCAACCTTTTGGCCAATTTTTTCAGGGTTGCGTATGGCCTCGGCATAAGTGAACACCTTTGCGGAATCCACGCCGGGGATAGCTGGAATGCGTGGCTCAACACCCGTAGCAACCACCACCTCATCAAAGCCTTGCAATTGCTCAGGCTCTACGCGAGTGTTGAGTTGCAAATCGACCCCGGTTAGCTCTAACTGCTTGCGGAAATAACGCAGGGTTTCATCAAATTCTTCTTTGCCAGGGATCTGACGAGCCAGGTTAAATTGGCCGCCCACATCTGCCGCTGCTTCAAACAGAGTGACCTGGTGACCACGAGCCGCAGCTTGGGTCGCGCAGGAAAGACCCGCCATACCAGCACCGACAACGGCAATGCGCTTAATCGTCGTTACTGGTTCTGGCTGCATCAGGGTTTCATGACAAGCCCTGGGGTTCACCAAACAGGAAGTTACCTTGCCCAAAAACACCTGATCCAGGCAAGCCTGGTTACAGGCAATGCAGGTATTGATCTCATCGCCCTTACCCTGCTCAGCCTTGCTCACCCATTCAGGATCAGCCAAAAAAGGCCGTGCCATGGATACCATATCGGCATGTCCGGCGGCTAACACCTCTTCGGCTGTTTCCGGCATATTAATACGATTGGTGGTGATCAGTGGAATCTTAACCTCACCCTTCATGCGCTGAGTGATACGAGTAAAAGCAGCTCTGGGTACACTGGTAGCAATTGTCGGAACCCGGGACTCATGCCAGCCAATACCTGTATTGATCAAGCTAGCACCAGCTGCTTCTATTGCCTTAGCCAGCTCAACGATTTCTTCCCAGCGGCTGCCTTCTTCAACCAGATCCAGCATCGATAGGCGAAAAATAATAATAAAGTCGGAACCAGCTGCTTCACGAACGCGGCGCACTGCTTCCACAGCAAAACGGCTACGATTAGCAAAGCTGCCACCCCAGTCATCCTGACGCTGGTTAGTGCGTAGCGACATAAACTGGTTAATCAAATAGCCTTCACTACCCATCACCTCGACACCATCATAGCCAGCTTCTTTAGCCAGAGTGGCGGCACGCGCATAATCATTTAGTTGCTGTTCAATCTCATCAGGCGTCAGTTCTTTAGGCGTAAAGGGGTTAATAGGGGCTTGAAGTGGCGAAGGGGCGACCAGCTTGGACGAATAAGCGTAGCGGCCAGTATGAAGAATTTGCATACAAATTTTACCGCCTGCCTGATGGACTGCTTCAGTCACCACCCGGTGCTCTGTAGCTTCTTCAGGGGTTGTCATCTTCGCTGACCCCTGAAAAACCACACCTTCTTCATTGGGCGCTATCCCACCTGTAACGATAAGTGCAACACCAGCAGCGGCTCGCTCAGCATAAAAAGCTGCCAAGCGTTCAAAGCCACCCGGCTTTTCTTCAAGGTTGGTATGCATAGAACCCATCAGCACACGATTTTTCAATTGTGTAAAACCCAGGTCTAAAGGCTGAAAAACATTGGGGTAACTGGTCGTTTGCATCATGGCACTCCAAATCAATTTTTTTTGTCACTATTTTTTCCCAGTCTAACCCAAGTCTATTTCAAGCGCACGTTTGAAACAAACGAATTGATGACTTGCGAGTATTGAACAAAGCCCCTATAACAGTCATGAGGTTTCGACCTTGTTTTTCCAATAAAAACGTCCCAAGATTATGAAGGTTCCTTGAACCCGTCACATAAAAAGAGAGAAAAACCTATGATGAAAAAAACACTCCTTGCTGCCAGCTTTGCTGCAGCATCTCTGCTCGGCGCTGCCCAGCTGCAAGCTGACGTCAAAATTGGCTTTCTTGGTGGCTTTACCGGCCCCATTGAAGGCATGACACCTGCCATCCATGCAGGTGCAGAACTGGCCAAAAACCAGGTCAACGCTCAAGGCGGTCTACTTGATGGTCGCCAATTTGTGATGCCAACAGGTGATACCACCTGCGCAGATTCCTCTGCTGCTTCCAATGCGGCTGACCGGATGGTTAACTCAGAGCGAGTGACAGCCATTGTTGGTGCTCTATGTACTGGGGCCACTATTGCGGCTGCCAACAATGCGGCTGTCCCTGGTGGTGTGGTCATGATTTCACCCGCTTCTACAGCACCTGCAGTAACTGAAATCAATGACAATGGCCTGGTCTTCCGTACCGTACCTTCTGATGCTTTCCAGGGTGAAGCTCTGGCTCACCTGCTGATTTCCAAAGGCATCAATGAAGTCGTCTCCACCTACGTCAACAATGACTATGGTCGCGGGCTGGCTATGCAGTTTGTAGAGACTTATGAGTCTCTAGGCGGCTATGTAGGCTCCAACCTAGCCCACGAAGATAATCGCGCCGACTATCGTTCTGAGCTTGGCTCTCTCTCCGGGGAAATGATCGAAAATTTGGTCGTCTTTGCTTATGCTGACTCTTCCGGCCAAACAATTCTTCGCCAAGCCCATGAAAGTGGCAACTTCCAGCAATATATTGGTGTTGACGGCATGATCAGTGACACCCTGATCGAAGCCATAGGTGCCGATGTTCTGGAAGGCATGATTGCCACCCGCCCAGGCTCTCCAGACCTACCCGGTGCGGATATTTTTGAAGCTGCAGCCAAAGAAGCGGGCTTTGATCCCAATGCTGTTTTTGCGGCTCAAGCTTATGATGCCGCCTTTATCCTGGCTCTGGCCGTGGAAAAAAATGGCAGCGACTCGCGTGAAGGCCTGGCCGACGCTGTCCGTGCTGTAGCCACTGCCCCCGGTGAAGTCATTCTTCCTGGTGAATGGGAAAAAGCTAAGCGCCTGATCGCCGAAGGTAAAGACATCAACTACGAAGGTGCTGCTGGCCAGCATGAATTTGATGAGAATGGCGATATTATGGGCGTGGTTGTTGAAATGGCCATTGAAGGTGGTCGCCTGGTGACCAAAGGAGTCATTGACTTCTAATTCAACCAACCCCTGACTCTGATTGCACACAACTAATCAGAACTCCCCATAAAAAAACCGGCAGCCAAGGCTGCCGGCTTTTTTTATCGAGGACAGATTACATCCACGTCAGGTTACATGTTTGATCTTCTCTGGCATCAGCCCTTTAGGTGCATAGCGCAGAACGAGGACAATCAGAAGACCTATGACAAACACGCGTGCTTGCAATGCCCGGCTGGAGAGATTATCCGGTGCTTCCCAGCCAAGCCAGTTAGTCATTAGATCAGCTCCACCCTGCATCAAGAAAAGCGCCAGGGGTTCAGACATCACCCAAATAATATAAACCAGCAAAGCACCTAGAATAGTACCCAGGTTATTACCGGGTCCCCCCAGAATCACCATTACCAGCACCAGAAAGGTGTGATTCAAAGGCAGATAGTTATCTGGTGAGAAAATACCGTTGAAAGTGGTCAAAGCACCACCACCAATACCAATCAACACACAACCAAAGACAAAGACTTCCAGGCGGCGCTTATTGATATCCTTACCCATTGCCTGAGCAGAAATCTCGTTATCACGAATTGAGCGAATCATCCGACCCCAGGGGGCGTTATAGGCTTTTTGTAGCAGATAAAAAATGGCCACTATCATTACCGCAGTAATGACCAGGTAAATAGAACGTGCCATAACAAAGCCCAGCTCACCAGGGCCAGGAGTCGGCCAGGGCAAGGGGGAAACGGTCGCCGTTCCCCGTGTTAGCCAGTCTTCATTTTTCAGGATGGCTTTAATGATTTCCGCTATACCGAGAGTGGCAATCGCCAGATAGTCACTCCGTAATCCCAGGCAAACATGGCCAACAAAATAGCCCACCATCCCGGCAAGAAGACCACCCACCAGCCAGCCCACCCAGGCAGGCATACCCAAACCCCCGATGTAACCCGCCTGGGATTCAATAGCTGAAGTAACTGGAGCAAACATGCTTTTGAGAATCAGCCAGGAAAGAAGTGCCAGGATAATAGTTAGAGTCGTGCGTAGCTTTTTAGGCACACCCAAGCGATGCAACTGAGAAGCACCAATGACTATCGCCAGGGCAACCAGTGCCCAGAGGAAAACACGCCCCAGATCCGAAGCCAACTCAGTACCCCAGAAGGCAGGGTTTACGGGCATACTAAACAACATGGCGCAAAAACCACCCAGGGCAACAAAACCCATAACACCCGCATTAAACTGGCCACCATAGCCCCACTGAATCGTCAGGCCCAAAGCGATAATCGCATAGCAACTGGCTTCAACCAGCATGCGCACACTATAAGCACTTCCCTGGGAAGCAAACACCAGCAATACAGCGACAAAAACCAGAGCTGCAACGATGACTTCGCGTACCGGCAGGCCTTCAGGAAATTTTTCAGTCAATTTTGCCAACATCAGATCACCTTTCCTTTAAAGATACCGGTGGGACGCCAGACAAGCACGGCCACAAGGATGAAAAAGGGTACAACGATCTTGTATTCGCTACCCACCAAAGCCAAATCACGTGGAATTTCCATCCACTCAGGGAACCAGTGGTGAACTCGCCTCAGCAGTATCGACCAGTTAAAGACTGAGAGAGTCTCGGCATAACCCACAAGAAAACCTCCGGCTATAGCACCATAGGGATGCCCAACACCGCCAACGATCGCCGCAGCAAAAATGGGGAGCAACAGGAAGAAACTCATATCTGGCGTCAGGCTGACATCCATAGACAAGAAGGTACCAGCCATTGCTGCCAGGGAGCCTGCCAGTATCCAGGTGACTACCACTACCTTGTTGGTATTGATCCCGGAAACTCTTGCCAAATCAGGATTATCCGACATGGCTCGCATTGCTTTACCCATGCGGGTACGGTTCAAAAACAAATGCAAACCTATAACAGCCAGAATAGTAAAGATGATCAGTGTGATCTGAGGCTCAGTAATCACGATGGGTCGGGTTGCCAGATCAAAGGGCATATCAATGCGAAAGATTTCCTTACGCTCTTCGATATACATGCTGCGGGAACTGGTGCCAGCAAACAGGCGTATTAAGCCTTGTAGCATCAGGGTCACACCCAGAGAGGCAATTACAATAACGATGGGCTTGACCCCATGTTCGCGCAGTGGCTTATAGAAGGTTTTATCGATACCTATAGCTAGAAAGGCAGTGATTACCATAGCAATAGGTAACATCAGCAAGGGCGTCGGGATGCCTAAAGCAGCTCCTGCCCCCGGAAAAAGGGCCGTGAACATGAAAACCATCAAGGCGCCAAAGGTCATCATGTCGGCATGGGCAAAGTGCGCAAAACGCATAATACTAAAAACCAGGGTGACACCGATCGCGCCTATGGCGTAGATAGAGCCGGAAACCGCCCCGGAAATTACCACGTTATTGATAAAAAAGACCAATTCGTTCAAGGTTCTTTACTCCCGTGTTTGGGTGGCACGGCATCAACCGCCGAGGAAGCTCTTGGCCACTTCAGGGTCATTCAGCAAATTTTGACCGGTATCCGTATAGAGGTTTTGCCCCGAGGCCAGCACAAAACCCTTGGTCGCTATTTCCAATGCCTGCTTGGCATTTTGCTCAACCATCAGGATACCCACGCCCGCTTTATTGATTTCCACAATGCGATCAAAGATTTCCTGCATATATAGAGGGGACAGGCCCGCAGTTGGCTCATCCAGCAACAGTAGAGTCGGCTCGGTCATCAGGGCACGACCCATGGCTACCATCTGGCGCTGGCCACCGGAAAGCTCACCGGCTGGTTGTTTGCGCTTTTCTAATAGAGGCGGGAAGAAAGAATAAATTCTTTCCAGCATGGTTTTAGTGGTATGAGGCTTGATATAAGCACCCATCTCCAGGTTTTCTTCCACCGTCATGCTGGGAAAGATATTTTTTTCCTGTGGAATAAAACCCATACCCAGCTCGACCAACTTATTGGGCGCTGAATTTTTAATCGATTTATCGCGCAGCAGGATATCCCCACCATTGACTTCAACCAAACCAAAAATGGCTTTCAGCATAGTGGATTTACCAGCCCCGTTGGGGCCTACAATCACGCCTATGTCTTCCTTGTCGATGGCCATATCCACACCCTTGAGGATATTCATTCCACCATAGCCACCCTCAACCTGGGTTGCATTCAGTAATGACATAATCAATCCACCTTACCAAAATAGGCTTCAACCACTTCGGGGTTATTACGCACTTCTTCAATACTGCCTTCCATCATCACCTCACCCTGGGCAAGAACAATGACTGGATCGCAAAGACGGGCAATCATATCCATATCATGCTCAATCACCAGAAAGGTATAGCCCATCTCTTGATTTAGGCGCTCGATATTTTTGACCAGATCCACCAATAGGGTACGGTTCACCCCGGCTGCAATTTCATCCAGCAGCACCACCTTGGCATCGGTCATCATCGTCCGACCCAATTCCAGCAGCTTTTTCTGACCACCGGAAAGATTCCCTGCCAATTCATTTTTGACATGGCCCAGGTTGATGAAATCGATGACTTCCAGCGCACGCTGACGAACTTCCTCTTCCTGTTGGCGCACCAAGGAGGGCTTCAACCAAGTACTGAACAGATTTTCACCTTCCTGACGAGGCGGCACCATCATCAGGTTTTCTAAGGCAGTCATGTGGGAAAATTCATGGGCAATCTGGAAGGTACGCAACAAGCCTTGATGAAAGAGCTGGTCAGGCGTTTCGTGGGTGATATCCCGGCCTTCCATCAGCACTTGACCCGAATCTTCCGGCAAGGTGCCAGCAATAATATTGAATAATGTACTCTTACCAGCACCGTTGGGACCGATCATGCCGGTCACGGAACCCTTGGCAACTTGAATCGAGCAGTTATTAATCACCTGCAAGCCACCAAAAGCTTTACTGACATTTTGCACTTCAATGATTGGTTGTTCTTCTAATTTTGAATTCATCCTACCCCCGCTAGTAACTAGCTTCAGTATGAGATTTGGACCCAGGGCATTAAACCAAGGTCGCATTCTAGCCACATCAAAAGCTGCCCACAACAACTAGGCGCAGATTCATGCAGTAAATGGGCTATTCACTGAATATAGCAATGATTAGGTAGAGAGGAATTTCAAAAGATGAGATAAAACATGGAAGGAAGAATAAATTAATTTTTGGTGGGTGGTACTGGGTTCGAACCAGTGACCCCCAGCTTGTAAGGCTGGTGCTCTCCCAACTGAGCTAACCACCCAAGAAGATTCAGAAAATGGCGGACCGGACGGGACTCGAACCCGCGACCTCCGGCGTGACAGGCCGGCATTCTAACCAACTGAACTACCGGTCCGCAATACTTCTGTATCTGGGGGTTATCACTGTAAATGGCGGACCGGACGGGACTCGAACCCGCGACCTCCGGCGTGACAGGCCGGCATTCTAACCAACTGAACTACCGGTCCGCATTTGCAGCAATACTTCACTAGGTGAAGGACATGATTGGTGGGCGGTACTGGGTTCGAACCAGTGACCCCCAGCTTGTAAGGCTGGTGCTCTCCCAACTGAGCTAACCGCCCCCTCATGTGGCTGCGCATTCTACAGCCTTTTACGAAGCTGTCAATTTCTTTTTTTAATTTTTTTCGCCCACTAATCAGAGAATTGCAAAAAACAGGGAACTTAATGTTCAGGTATCCCTCCAACACCGCTGTGGTGTTAATCAGTTCATGTCACCAGCCAAGGAAGGCAACCTTTTACGACTTTAGTCCATGAGGTCTTTTGTCGCACTGCAGCAAACCCTTGTTTTTGCATGGAAAAGACCCCCAATCAGCCCCGCTTATCCAATTTTTTCTTTATAATCCACAACCTTAGGTTCAGCTCCTTCTAGCACTGAGTTAGAATGAAGCAGATCCATTGACATGTATCATGGCTGGGGAAGCCCAGCTCCTGGAAACTTGGCGCTGGATTCCTCCAACTTAACTGCTGTAATGGGAACCTGACATGAGCACAGCAATTGAACACCCTACCTACAACTACAAGGTAGTTAGGCAATTTGCCATTATGACTGTGGTCTGGGGTATCGTCGGCATGCTTGTCGGCGTCTGGATCGCAGCCCAACTGGCATGGCCTGCACTTAACTTTGATCTTCCTTGGACTAGCTTCGGGCGTCTGCGTCCGCTGCACACCAATGCAGTTATCTTTGCATTTGGTGGTTCTGCCCTTTTTGCCACCTCCTATTATGTGGTTCAGCGCACCTGTCAGGCCCGCCTGATTTCTGACGGTCTGGCTGCTTTCACTTTCTGGGGCTGGCAATTGGTTATTGTACTGGCTGCCATTACTCTGCCGCTGGGTCTGACCCAAGGTAAGGAATACGCCGAGCTGATTTGGCCCATCACCATTTTGATTGCCGTGGTTTGGGTTGTTTACGCTTTTGTTTTCCTGGGCACCATCTACAAGCGCAAAACCTCCCACATTTATGTGGCCAACTGGTTTTTCGCAGCCTTCATTCTAACGGTAGCCGTTCTGCATATCGTTAACAGCATGGCTATTCCCACTTCCTGGACCCATTCCTATTCCATCTATTCAGGTGCAACGGATGCCATGGTTCAATGGTGGTATGGTCACAATGCAGTAGGTTTCTTCCTGACTGCTGGCTTCCTGGGCATGATGTACTACTTCGTTCCCAAGCAGGCTGAACGTCCTGTTTATTCCTACCGTTTGTCGATTGTGCATTTCTGGGCACTGATCTGTGTTTACATGTGGGCTGGTCCTCACCACCTGCACTACACCGCTCTACCCGACTGGGCTCAGTCACTGGGTATGGTGATGTCCCTGATCCTTCTGGCTCCTTCCTGGGGCGGCATGATCAACGGCATGATGACCCTCTCAGGTGCCTGGCACAAACTGCGCACTGACCCTATCCTGCGCTTCCTGGTGGTCTCTCTATCCTTCTATGGTATGTCTACCTTCGAAGGCCCGATGATGTCCATCAAGACGGTTAACGCCCTCTCCCACTACACGGATTGGACTATCGGTCACGTCCATGCGGGTGCCTTGGGCTGGGTTGCCATGATTACTATTGGCTGTATTTATCATGTCATTCCCAAGGTCTTCGACAAGCCACAAATGCACTCTATTGGCCTGATCAACGTCCATTTCTGGCTTTCCACAGTCGGCACCGTTCTTTACATTGCCTCCATGTGGGTTAACGGCATCATGCAGGGTCTGATGTGGCGCGCTGTCAATGCTGACGGCACCCTGATGTACACCTTCATCGAATCCGTCGAAGCCAGTTATCCAGGCTATGTAGTACGCCTGCTGGGCGGTGCTCTCTGGCTCGTAGGTATGCTGCTGATGGCCTACAACGTTTACATGACTGTCAAAAGCGATGCTTCTGAAAAGAAAGCAGCCGCACAAGCAGCCTAAGCGAAGGGGTTATCAAGAATGAAACACGAAATAGTTGAAAAGAACGTTGGCCTCCTATCAGTACTGATTCTGGTAGTCATCAGCTTTGGTGGCCTTGCCGAAATCGTTCCCCTGTTTTTCCAGGATGCAACCACTAAGCCTGTGAAGGGCCTTAAGCCGCTAAATGCGCTGCAACTGGAAGGCCGCGACATCTACATCCGTGAAGGCTGCTTCAACTGCCACTCACAGATGATTCGCCCTTTCCGTGCAGAAACAGAGCGCTATGGCCACTATTCAGTTGCTGGTGAGTTCATCTATGACCACCCCTTCCAGTGGGGCTCCAAGCGTACCGGACCTGATCTGGCTCGAGTGGGCGGTCGTTACAGTGATGACTGGCACTATGCGCACATGTACAACCCGCGCGATGTTGTGCCTGAGTCCAACATGCCTGCTTACCCCTGGCTGAACTATGCCACTTTGGATGGCAGCAATACGGCCACCAAAATGTCTCGTCTAAGAATGCTGGGCGTACCCTACACTGATGAAGACATTGCTGGCGCTGCGGACAAGGTTCGTGGCAACACCGAAATGGACGCTCTAGTTGCTTATCTACAGCAACTAGGTACCGTCCTTCAAGACAGGTAAGGTTATGGATATTAACGTTTTTCGTGGGCTAATGTCCGTTGTTCTGCTGTTTGCTTTCCTGGGAATCGTTTTCTGGGCCTACAGTAAGAATCAGAAAAAGCCTTTCGATGAAGCGGCGAATCTGCCCTTCGCCGATGAAGACGAAGACGAAAAAAACCATAACCAGGATGCAAGTTCATCACTGGAGAATAAAAAGCATGACTAGCCAAGCCATGAGCGGCTTCTGGAGCGCGTGGATCACAATAATCACCCTGGGTGTTATTGCCTTCTGCTGGTGGCTCCTGTATGCAAACCGCAAAACTGATAAAGCACCATCTGCGGATGGTACTGTTGAAACGACCGGCCATGCGGCCGATGGCATTGAAGAATATGACAACCCCCTGCCTCGCTGGTGGTTCATCATGTTCGTCATCACCATCGTCTTTGGCCTGGTTTACCTGGCCCTTTATCCAGGACTAGGCAACTTCAAGGGTCTTTTGGGTTGGACTTCGCAAGGCCAGTGGGAAGATGAAATGGCACGTGCTGAAGAAGAGTTCGCGCCCATTTTCCAAGAGTTTGCTCAATTCAGTGTTGAAGAATTGGCACAAAACTCTGATGCCATGCGTGTTGCTGACCGCCTCTACCAAAACAACTGCGCTGTTTGTCACGGTTCGTCAGCCACAGGTGGCTACGGCTTCCCTGATCTGACCAACAACGACTGGATGTATGGCGGCAACCCTGAGCACATTCGTTCCTCCATCATCTGGGGTCGCAGTGGCAACATGGTCGCCTACCAAAACATTCTGGGCACTCAGGGCATTGACCAAATGACGCATTATGTCTTGTCCCTGTCAGGCCTGGATCATGATGCAGATAAGGCCGCTGCTGCTGAGCCTCAATATATGGCTCAGTGCGTTGCCTGTCACGGTAATGATGGTCGTGGCAGTGCCGCTCAGGGCCTCTATGATATCGGTGCTCCTAACCTGACGAACAATGTCTGGCTATACCAACAGCCTGGACAGAGCGTTTATGATTCCGTGGCCCAGACACTTCGTCATGGTCGCAACGGTCATATGCCCGCTCAGGCAGGATATCTGGACTATGGTGTAGAGCTGCCCAGTGATCTTCGTAGCAAAAGCCAGGAAGAATTGGCTGAACTGCTGCCCAAGGTACATCTGGTTACGGCCTACATCTATAGCTTGAACCAATAAGCTTTATTGATAGTACCCAGGGATGCGGCTGAAAGCCGCATCCCTTTTATATTCAAGTGGTTTACAGTGCTTTTTAGAATGACTCGTCCAAAAAACTATCATTCTTAAAATCATCGCCCCACCAACAAAAAATACGACTAGCCGTTTTCCATCTCTGCTTGGTGACCTGCACATGAGTGACAAAATACCCACCCAAGATATTACCCCCAAGGATGCTGCCCAAAACCGTAAGTCACCAACAACGGGTGGCCCTCAGGGTGACCTTTACGCCAAGCGGCAACACATCTATGTCAAACTGGTCAAAGGCTTTTTTCAAAAACTGCGTACCGGAACCAACTGGCTGCTGATGCTCGGCTTTTTTCTGGTTCCCTTTATTTCCTGGGGTGATCGCCAGGCTGTTTTCTTTGACATTCCCTCGCGGCAGTTTCATATTTTTGGAACGACCTTTTTCCCTCAGGACTTTATGCTACTGGCCTGGCTATTAATCATCCTGGCCTTTGTTCTCTTCTTTGTAACTAATTTTGCGGGTCGCGTCTGGTGTGGTTACACCTGCCCTCAATCGGTATGGACCTGGCTCTATATCTGGGTAGAAGAAAAAACAGAAGGCCCACCCAATAAGCGTAAAAAATTGGATAAGCAGCCTTGGGGAGGCGAGAAGGTTGTCCGCAAAACCCTTAAGCATTTCATCTGGCTGATCATTGCTTTGGCAACGGCCGCTGCTTTCGTTGGTTACTTTTCTCCGATTCGAGAGCTCTTACCCCGTTTCTTCAGTTTTGACCTGGGACCCTGGGAGCTTTTCTGGATAGGTTTCTTTACTTTCTTTACCTACTTGTTTGCCGGTTGGCTGCGTGAGCAGGTATGTATTTATATGTGTCCCTATGCTCGCTTTCAAGGCGTCATGTTTGATCAGGATACCCTAATTGTCTCCTATGACCCTTCCCGCGGCGAACCCCGTGGGCCACGCAAGAAATCCGCTTCCCTTCAGGAAACAGGATTGGGCCATTGTATTGACTGTGACCTTTGTGTACAGGTCTGCCCTGTGGGTATCGACATACGCAATGGCCTCCAATATGAATGTATTACCTGTGCCGCTTGTATTGATGTTTGTGACCAGGTCATGGACAAAATGGAGTACCCTAGGGGTTTGATTCGCTACACCACTGAAGAAGAACTCAATGGCCGTAAAACCCGAATTCTCAGACCCCGGTTAATTGGTTACTTTACAGTACTGATGGTGATGATTATTGCTTTCAGTTGGGCTCTCTCTAATCGTGTTCCCCTGGAAATGGATATTCAGCGGGACAGAAATCAGCTGTTCCGGATGACATCTGACGGTCTGGTTGAAAATAGCTACCGTTTAGGTATCACCAATATGACCCAAGCTGAGCAAACCTATCAATTACGCCTGGAAGGGGCAGAAACACTGCAACTGCAGGGCGCAGAACGCTATACGCTTGCCGCGGGTGAAAGTCGCCAGTTTTCGATTCGGGTTCAGGCTGATCCTCAAGCACTTCCTGAAGCCCCTGCAATCAATATAGAATTCCACTTAGAGTCTGAAGAAGATGCCCGCTTAGGCGCTTCCAGAGAATCCCGCTTTATACTGAGGTCCATTCGTTAATGAATCCTACAAACACTGAAAAAAACCCCTGGTACAAGGAACCCATTTGCTGGTTAGCTTTCTCACCTGCAATTGCGGGGGTCATCGTTGGCTTGACCCTGCTAACCATAGGAATCAACAATTACGATGGCCCGGTTCATGAAGATTATTACAAGGAAGGACGCGCCATCAACCAGTCCTTTGAAAGGGATCAGTACGCGCGTGACCTGGATCTTCAGGCTTCTTTGCGTTTTACCCGTGACCAACTGCAAATGGATCTTTCCGGTCAGCTGGAATCCTTTCCCGACCAGTTAGTGGTTTTGATGGAAAACCCCACTCGCTCAGCTTTGGATTTTTCCATTGTTGTCCAGCATCTACAGGGTGGCCGTTACCTTGGTAATTTACCCCGTCAACCTGAGCATGACTGGGATATCAAACTCTACGGCAGTGAACGCGAATGGCGGCTTTATGCACGCGCCAGCTTTCCAGCTTCAAATGCCATTGAATTAAGGCCCAGTCAACGCTGAGTTAGAGTAAATAATGAATCAAGAAGCCTGCTTTCACTGCGGCGAACCTATTCCGGAAGCCAGTCCTTATCAGGTCAACATCAGCGGCGAAACCAAGCGTCTCTGTTGTCCTGGCTGTGAGGCTGTTTCTCATGCCATTATTCATGGTGGGCTGGAAAGCTATTATAAGTTTCGTACAGAACTGCCTCAGCGGCCTGAACTCAGCGACGATGAAATTGCCGAGCTGCAGGTTTATGACAGCCCTGAGCTCTTACAGGAATTTGTTCATCAGCCTGAAGAGGGCATGGCTGAAACCACCTTGGCAATCGACGGCATTACCTGTGCTGCCTGCGCCTGGTTGATTGAGCACCAAATCAATAATGTGGAAGGTGTTGAATACACAGGTGTCAATCTGAGCGCACAAAGAGCAACCCTGCGCTGGAATATTAACAAGACCCCTTTCAGCAAGCTGTTGGCAGAATTCAAATCCATCGGCTATACCGCTTTGCCTTGGCGAGCCGATGAAGAGCAACAAAAGCTGCAACGCGAAAACAAAACGGCTATCCGTCGACTTATCGTTGCTGCTATCGGCTCCATGCAGGCGATGATGTTTGGTATTGCCCTGGAAGCTGGCATGCTGGAAAGCTACATGGAGCGTGAGTTTGTTCTCCTATTCATGTGGATGTCTTTCCTGGTCACCACCCCTGTTGTTCTCTACTCCGCCTGGCCTTTCTTTACCAATGCCCTGGCTGCTCTCAGCCGCAAACAGCTGAATATGGATGTGCCTGTGTCTTTGGCAATCGGCCTGGGCTATGCGGCGAGTGTTTGGGCTCTGGTTTTTGAAGTCGGTGAGTTACACTTCTATGCCATTGCCATGTTTGCATTTTTCTTACTCTTTGGTCGTTATATTGAAATGCGCACTCGTCACCGTATTGGTAGCGGCGGTAATGCGCTTCATGACCTAATTCCTCAAGCGGCCTTGCTGCTGGATGATCAGGATGAATCCCAGTATGTGCCCAGTCGTCAACTCAGGCCTGGAGATCGTATTCTGATTAAACCCGGCCACAGCTTTCCGGTTGACGGCGTCATTGTCAGCGGTCATTCCAGTGTTAATGAAGCTACTATGACGGGTGAATACCTGCCCGTTTCCTGTCATCCAGGACACCAGGTGCTTGCAGGAACTCAAAATATCGACAGCCCCCTGGTTGTAGAAGTCCAAAAAATTGGCCATGAAGTGCGCTTGGCCAGTATTGCCCGGCTTAGTGAGCGAGCTCAGGCTGAGAAACCGCGGATTGCCACCCTGGCCAATATTGTTTCCCAATACTTTGTTGCAGCCATTCTGCTCATTTCTCTCACAGTCTTTACTGTCTGGTGGTTTATTGACCCCAGCCAAGCCTTTTGGATTACCCTTTCGGTTCTGGTTGTCACCTGCCCCTGTGCATTGGCCCTGGCCACCCCAACAGCCCTGGCCGTTGCCAATGCCACTCTGGGCCGCCAGGGTGTGCTCATCACGCGCGGACACGTTCTCGAAGGTCTGGCTAAAGCCAATCACATCATCTTCGACAAAACGGGAACCCTTACTGAAGGTCGCTTGGAGCTGAAGGAGATTCGCTGGTTAGCTGCAACAGATGATCCTCGTCGACCTCAGGCAGCGGCTCTGGCTGCTGCACTGGAAGCTCATTCAGAACACCCCATTGCAAGGGCTTTTGCCGAAAGCCAGGACCAAGAAATACAGGCCAAGGATCTACAAACCCTTACCGGGCAAGGTCTGGAAGGTAAAATTGACGAGCAGCTTTACCGTATAGGGCGAGCAGATTTCGCTTCTCCAGCCAGTCAACTGGAACCACCCCTGGAAGAAGGCCAATGGCTACTGCTGGCTGATGAAACTCAACCTCTCTGCTGGTTCAGGCTCAGTGATCAGTTACGCCCTGATGCTCAGCAAATGCTCAGTGAACTAAAAGACCTGGGTATGCAGGTTGAGCTGCTTTCCGGTGACCAGGAAGGTTCAGTCGCCAGCATTGCCAGTGAACTGGGAATTCACAACTATATTTCCAGTGCCACCCCCGAAAAGAAACTGGAGCGTATTCATCAACTCCAGGCTGAAGGCAAACAGGTCATCATGGTTGGTGATGGTGTCAATGATGTTCCTGTACTAGCGGGTGCTCAGGTTTCCATTGCCATGGGCGATGCTACCGATCTGGCTAAAACCACAGCGGATACTCTCCTTTTGTCCAGCCGGTTACAGCGTATTCCCCAGGCAGTACATAAAGCCAGGATGACGCGCATCACTATTGCCCAAAACCTGAGTATTTCACTAGGCTACAATCTAATGGCTCTTCCTGCTGCTGCCATGGGCCTGATTCCACCCTGGCTGGCTGCACTGGGCATGACCACCAGCTCACTTGTGGTGGTATTCAACGCGCTCAGGCTTAGAGACAAGGCCAATGAGCAACGCTTAAGTGAAGTCAGTCCAGAAAACTTCGCACCTTCATCATCTCAGGAGGTAAAAGCATGAATATTCTTTTTCTGCTGATCCCTCTTTCGCTAGTGCTGCTTAGCCTGGCTATCTGGGCTTTTTTCTGGGCTGTAAAGAATGATCAGTTTGAGGATTTGGAAGGCCCTGCCTATTCAATCCTTTTTGATGATGAAGATGACATTAAAAAACCCACAGAAGAAGCAATAACCGAGAAAGCTGAAGAAACTGAAGAGGCCAAAGCACCAAGCAAGGATGACAAGGATTCTCAATGAATGAATTCCTGGCCGCGGGACTGGTCACCGCTCTGGTCGCCGGCTTTCTGGGGGGTGGCCACTGTATCGGTATGTGTGGTGGCATCGTTAGCGCACTAACCTTCGCTTTGCCGCCCAGCCGTAGACATCCAGCCAGAATTGCCTCCCTGATGCTGATGTATAACCTGGGCCGAATCAGCAGCTACACCCTGGCAGGTACCCTGGTAGGCGGCTTGGGGCAGCTTCTGGTCAGTAATCTGCAGGAAGTGGCCAGAATTTTAAGCTGGCTGGCAGTAATCATGCTGATCTTAATGGCCTGTTATCTGGGGCGCTGGTGGCAGGGGTTAATTCGTGTTGAAGCACTGGGCCAGCATTTATGGCGCTACCTTGAACCTCTGGGTCGACGCTTAATGCCAGTGACTCACCCTGGGCAGGCACTGCTCATTGGTTTGATCTGGGGGTGGTTACCCTGTGGCCTGGTTTACTCCATGCTGATCCTGGCGCTAAGTAGCGGCAGTGCCTTGCAGGGTGCACTTTTATTACTGGTTTTTGGTCTGGGAACCTTACCCACCCTACTTTTGACCGGTGCCCTGGCTCGCCAAGTAACCAGTTTTTTCAGGCAGCCTCTGTGGCGCCAGGCATCGGCCTTGCTCCTGCTAGCCTTTGCTTTCTGGCAGGCCATGCCACTGCTCGGTTTCGCCCGAGAACTACCTTTTTAAAAGAGAATCCTTATGAGCCAAGTAGATTTCAAAAATTTTGAATGGAACCCCGAGCTGATTGAGCGCTATAACCTGGCTGGTCCTCGCTATACCTCCTATCCCACAGCACCCCAGTTTACTGATGCTTTTGGTTCTGATGACTTTCAAGCCGCCCTGGCAGCCAGTAATGCCAGCCAGGCTCCTTTATCACTCTATTTCCACATTCCTTTTTGCGCCAAAATCTGTTTCTACTGTGGCTGCAACAAGATAGCCACAGGCGACACTTCGCGCTGTGCGCCCTACCTGGAACGGGTTTATCAGGAAATGGATCTGGTTCAGCAGCAGCTGGATTCCTCGCGCCCGGTCAACCAACTGCATTGGGGCGGCGGTACACCCACCTTCCTTTCGCATCAGCAGATGCGTGAGCTCATGGCTGAAACCGGCAAGCGTTTTCAACTGCGCACTGATGATCAGGGTGATTACTCGATTGAAATCGACCCCCGCGAGATTCAACCCGACACCCTGCCCCTACTCAGAGAGCTGGGCTTTAATCGGATGAGCTTTGGTGTTCAGGACCTGAATCCCAAGGTCCAGGAAGCCGTTAACCGGGTTCAACCTCGTGCCTTGACTGAAGATGCCTTGCACCAGGCTAAAGAGCTGGGTTTTCGCTCTTTGAATCTGGATTTGATTTATGGCCTGCCCCATCAAACTCCGGAGACCTTTGCGGCCACCCTGGAGGAAATCATCGAAATGAATCCAGACCGCCTGTCTGTATTCAACTATGCCCACCTTCCTGAGCGCTTCAAACCGCAACGTCGTATCAAGGCAGAAGACTTGCCCAGCCCTGAACAGAAATTGATTATTCTGGAAGAGAGCATTTCCCGCTTAGTTGATGCTGGCTATGTTTATATAGGCATGGATCACTTTGCCAAGCCTGATGATAGTCTGGCCATTGCCCAGCGCGAGGGGCGTATGCACCGCAACTTCCAGGGTTACACCACCCACTCAGATTGCGACCTCATTTCCATGGGGGCTTCTTCGATTAGCCAGGTCGGGCCAACCTACGCCCAAAACCATCACGATACCGAAGGCTACGAAAGTGCCATCCGGGAAGGGCGTTTTTCAACCCTTAGGGGGCTTAAACTAAGCCAGGATGATCTTTTACGGCGTGCTGTTATTAATCAGCTGATCTGTCATTTTGAAATCGATGGCGATGCCTTTGCTCAGGAGCACGGCATTCAGTTCGGCAGCTACTTTGCTAATGAATTGGAAGCCCTGGCTCAGCACGAAAAAGATGGCCTTTTACAGCGTAAGGGTAATCACCTGATCGTCAACCCTGCTGGGCGCCTTTTAATCCGCAGCATCTGCATGGTTTTTGATGCCTATTTGGATCAGCAGGGGTTGGGTAAAGCCTTCTCTCGGATTATTTAATAAAGTGTTCAAACATTGCCTTGGATCACCTCTCATGGTACAAGTAGTTGAGTTGAATCAAGCTTGCTAGAGAATAGAGGGAGTGAAATTATGTCCAGCCAAGCACAAAAGGGAGCCTGTCTGAGCCTGGGAAAAGAAACCCGCTGTATGACCTGCAGCCTCAGCTCCCTATGCCTGCCACTGTCACTCAATTTGGAAGATATTGACCAGTTGGATCGCATTATCAAACGTCGCCAACCCCTGAAAAAAGGTGATCACCTCTTCCGCCAGGGCGACAACTTTGATTCGGTTTATGCAGTACGTTCCGGCAGCCTGAAAAACTACATCATGACCAATGATGGTGAAGAGCAGATCACCAACTTTCACCTACCCAGCGAACTGGTTGGCCTGGATGGTGTGGACTGCTCCAGCTACCCGGTTTCCTCCAAGGCGCTGGAAACCACCACGGTTTGCGAAATCCCCTATTCACGCCTGCAAAATCTGGCTCAAGAGCTTCCTGATCTGCGCAACCAGATTTTCAGTAGCATGAGTAAGGAAATCCGTGATGACAAACAGATGATGCTGCTCTTGTCCAAGAAAAATGCTGAAGAACGAATTGCCACCTTCCTGGCTAATCTGTCATCACGCTTCAAGCGTCGGGGCTATTCTGCCTATACTTTCAGATTACCCATGTCACGCAATGAAATAGGTAACTACCTGGGCCTGGCAGTAGAAACCGTCAGTCGCGTATTTACGCGCTTTCAAACCCTGCAACTCATAGCTGTTAATGGCAAGGAAGTGCATATTACTGATCGACAGCAACTGCAGCAGGTTGCGGGTGTGACAGAATGTGAAATCGAGCAGCCCAGTAAGCTCATCGCCTCCTAAACGTGGCTGATATATCGCTGGACTCAAGACTCTGTATGTAAAAGGAGGAACTCAAGATGCTGGACGATTTCCCACTCAAGCAGCTGGTTACCAGCCACAAGGACTTTCCCAAGAAAGGCTATACCACGCGTGACCTTTCTGGGCTGCTGTATGAGCCCAAAGCCCTGCAAATCATTACCGACACCTTTGCCCACAGGTACGTCGACTCACCAGCCACCCATCTGATTGTCCTTAAGGGCAGAGGCACCATGTTTGCTGCCGTCCTGGCTTATAAACTCAACCTGCCCCTGGTGTTGATTCGGGACCTGGGTGAAGAGCCAGGAGATGTGCTTTTTGAACGTGCACCCAGCTCAGGTGGAGACCGCACCCTGGAAATGCGTGAAGGGCTGATCAAAGAAGGCGATCAAGTCCTTTTATTTGATGACATCCTGTCCACTGGGGGTAGTCTGATTGCCGCTGCCGCCCTCCTCAGACGCCAGGGCGCAGAAATTCATGAAGTTGCCACCCTCATTGATCTACCTGATAAAGGCGGCAGTTCGCGCTTACAGGAAATCGATGTTTCCACCTACTCTCTAATGGCCTTTGAGGGCGACTAAAAGCTTTCTCTAGGCTTCGCTAACCAGCTGGTCAATCAATTGAATACGATTGGCTAGCGCCTCTTCCCGTTTAGCCTCCAAGCCCTGGAAATCAAAAAGCCGGGTGTCGGCCAACTGAGAAGGGGCGACATTCTGCAAAGCATTAAAGAGGGTCTCAATTCGGCCCGGAAAGCGCTTGTCCCAGTCCTGAAGCATTTCCTTGATGACTTGGCGCTGTAGGTTTTCTTGAGACCCGCAGAGGTTGCAGGGAATAATGGGAAACTCCATCAGCTCCGCAAACTCCTGGATATCTTTTTCCTTACAGTAGGCCAAAGGACGGATGACGATATTTTTGTTGTCATCCGATAAAAGCTTAGGCGGCATGGATTTAATGCTGCCGCCAAAAAACAAATTCAAAAACAGGGTTTCCAGCAGGTCATCGCGATGATGGCCCAAGGCAATTTTGGTTGCGCCTATTTCTTCGGCAAAGCCGTAGAGACTTCCCCTGCGCAGACGCGAACAAAGCCCGCAGGTCGTTTTACCTTCAGGAATTTTTTCTTTAACGATGCTATAGGTATCTTTTTCCAGGATATGAAAAGCCACATCCAGGCTTTGCAGGTATTCAGGCAGCACCTCTTCAGGAAAACCGGGCTGTTTCTGATCCAGGTTAACGGCGACCAGCTCAAAGTTCACTGGCGCACTCTTCTGCAAGCCCATCAGGATATGCAAAAGCGTATAGGAATCCTTGCCCCCTGACAGACAAACCATGACCTTGTCACCTTCCTGGATCATATCGTAGTCAGCAATCGCCTGTCCGGTCTGCCGCCGCAGCCGTTTTTGCAGCTTATTGAACTCTTTTTTGGCCTTGGGTAGCAGTTCCTGCATGAGTATACCTCTAGGGTTTTGCTTTAAAGGTGGGCAAATTAACTAAAGCAGCATTAAATGTAAATGCTCTAAGCGTTTTCTAACCCATCAGGCCCTGTTAAGATCCAAGTCTGGGACTGATTATCCAGCTTAAGGTTTGTATCAAAATGACGGCGTTACAAGAAACTCGGCTTTTCGAGGAAATTCTGGAAGTGCTCCAGGAATTTCCCGAGGGAGTCAATGAACACTCACTACTCAAACAGCTGGACCAGAAGGGTACCGTAACCCTGGAAGCTGACACCTTCAGCGACAACGTCAAACTCTTCCGAACCCACTTTCTGCTCTACAATGCACTTTATCAGTTGCGTGACGACCTCTGGCGTACTGCTCGGGGCCATCTGGAGATAACTGCTGTGCGCATTCAATTACAGCCCTACAATCCTGGGCAGGCTGCACTTCAGCAACATGACCCTATGCGCGACTATTATCTGGACATCGAACAGCTTGAGAAAACCACGCAGCAGGATATAGAAACTGCTTTGAACAATTTCTGGAAACGCCTCCACCAGGAAAGTGTTTTCACGGGTGGCGGCCTTAAAGCCAAGGCTCTGGAAACCCTGGGCCTAAGTGAAGGTGTTACCGCCAAACAAATAAAACTCAGCTACCGCCGCCTGGCAATGCAGCACCATCCCGACCGTGGCGGTGATCCTGAAAAACTGCAAGACATCAATGAAGCCATGGAAGTTTTGAAACCCTTGCTTAAATCCTCTTGACCACTAGGGAACCTGAGTATGCGCCAAGTAAGCTTATTGATTCTGTTACTAACCGGCCTGATTTGGACCACTCAAAGCTGGGCCGAAGAAACCCCACGCTTTCATGCATCAATTCTGATGTACCATCACATCAGCAGCTCGACACCACCTTCTACCAGCACACCCAGCAAAACCTTTATTGAGCATTTGGATATGCTGGAAAGAGATGGCTTTGAAGTTTGGCCTTTGGATCGTGTTGTCGAGCGTATCCAGCGCCGTAGACCCCTGCCAGACAAGATAGCCGTACTCACCTTCGATGATGCCTATATCAGCGTCTATGAAACCGCTATGCCGATTATGGAAGAAAGAGGACTGCCCTACACGATTTTCGTGAATGCAGATCCAATCAATCGTGACCGCCCTCTTTATATGAGCTGGGATCAACTGCGTGAGGCCAAGGAAAAAGGCGCAATCATTGCCAACCACACCCTCAACCACCCACACATGGTTCGCAAGCAAGAAGGCGAAAGTCAAGAAGAATGGCTAGAGCGGATGCGCCATGAAGTTGAAGAAAACCAGCGCCAGTTAATCGACCAATTGGGTACTGCTCCCAAACTCTTTGCCTACCCCTATGGTGAATACAATCCTGAGCTGGAAAAACTGCTCAGAGACCTGGGCTATGTGGCCTTTGGTCAGCATTCCGGCCCGGCAAGCCCTTTTACCTCACTCCAGGCCCTTCCAAGGTATGCAGCCAATGGCATTTTTGCCAACCCCAACACGCTAAGAACCAAGCTGCATGCACTGCCCTTCCCACTAACTTCTGAATCACCCGCCTCAGGGGTGCTCGAAGCTGAAGAAAGGCGTCCCACGCTGGAGTTCACTATGGCAGAAGGGGATTATCGCCTTAATCAGCTGCGCTGTTATGGGCCAGGTGCAGAAGTCCTGGATGTACGCACCCGCAGGCAGGATGATGGTAGCGTCAAGGTAACGGTCAACACCAACAAAGCCTTAAACCCAGGACGTCCACGTTATAACTGCACCGCTCCCCATAGCGCTGAAAACCGCTGGTTCTGGTTTTCACGCCAATGGATGCTGCCACGCCGGGATGGCAGCTGGTACGAAGGTTAAGGCATCACAGCAGGGGTCAGCAGGTAGGTACTGGCCCCTTTAATAAGCGCACATACATCAGGGCGGTGGTAATCGCATCCCCCAAGGCGGAATGCCGCTCTCCCACCATGGGTACGCCCAGTTTCTCAGCAATTTTCTCAAAATGCAGGTCTGGCTGAAGTTCAGGATTGGCACGGCGAACCTTATCCAGATAACAATTGGAAAGCTCCAGGGTCTTGTTGGGCAGGCTAAAACCAAACCTGGGGCGAATAAAGCGGTTTAAAACCGTAATATCATAATTGATGTAGTAGCCCATAATCGGACGATTGCCGACAAAATGCAGCAGCTGATCCAAGGCATCGGTAAGTATTTCGCCGCCACGCAAATCGACACCACGAATACGGTGGATTTTAATTGAATCACCGGTCAGGCTATCTGGTTTTTGTAATTTGATATCCAGCTTATCACTGGTCAACACTTGAGTGCCCTTGATCTTAACCGCAGCGATGGAAACCAGCTCCGCTTTTTGCGGGTCCAGATCCGTCATTTCGCAATCCAGGGCCACCACTTCGTCCCCCTCATAGGGTTCAAAGAGAAAGGAAAACTCACCATCCTTTTGTGTCCACTTGTCCGTTGCACTTCTAATTGTTTTTAAAACCATGACAGCTCACCCCAAATTATTGTTATCTTTCAAGATGGTAGCGGTGCGACATACGCGACTTGAATTCCTTGACCAGATGCAGCGCTTCACGCAGCAGGTCTCGATCCAATTTATTTAAATTCACGGCACTGACCAGGTTGGCTTCATCCATAGCCACCTCACCTCTTTGTGCACGCAACTGTTGCTGCAGTCGCAGGGTGCTCATCACCGCTAAAGCTTCAGCCAAATCCTCGGCAAATTTCTTCTTGATAATCTTTCTTTCTGCCAGCTTTTCAAGGCGCTGAAACGTATTGGTTTCACGCAGCTTATGCTGCAACGACATGGTCCTTACACCATGGACAATCGGAAAAATGCCGCCTTTCTTGATATCCATTCCATCGGAATTTTTTAAGCCACCAAAAAATGTCAAAGGTGTGCTGAAACGGCGCAAGGGCATTGCAAAATAAGAGTAAAAAACCTCGTTACCTTCCAGTTTAGTAAATAACTGATCCCTTACCCGATTAAACAAGCGGGTATCTCCCGCAACCGCATGGGCATCCACAAAGATCGCAAGATTCATCAAGCCAGTGCCCTCTACAGAACCCGACCACTGAGCCAGTTTTTTATTCCATTGGGACTCAGTCATCACCCACTCGGGGTTGGAAACCATGATATTTCCAGGACAGAGCGGATAACCAAATTCCAGCAGGGTCGCAGTAAACTTATCCATCACCTTGCTGCACTCAGGCCAATCCAGGTCATCGGCAAGGATCAGCGCATTATCTTGATCCGTTTTCAAAACCTGCTCGCCGCGCCCTTCACTACCCATAACCAATAGACAGCACTTTTGACGAATTTCTTCTGGGACCAACTGTTCAAAGGCCTTGGCAATAATCCGGCCATTCAAAGCGGCCAGCAAATCCATGGCAAAACGTATTTTGACGCCCTGAGAAACCAGACCGCTGACCAAAGCGGTTGTCCCTTTAGCAGCCCGAGCCAGCTCAAACAAGTTGGATGCTCTTTCGATCTGCAAACCAATAACATGCGATTGACTGGAGAAGAAACTAAGCACATCGGTCAACTCAACCAAACCGGCCAGCTGTGATCCTTCAAAAACAACAACCCGCTGTATTTTGTGGCGGGTCATCAAAACCAAGGCATTAAACAGGAAGTCATCAAATTGAACGGTCAGCAGCTTATAGCTGGCCAGATCACAGATATCAGTATCCAGCCCCAGGTTATTCAGAACCACTCCTTCCAGCAAATCCGTACGGGTGACCATGCCATACTGGTCGCCCTTGCGAACCAGCAGACAATCAGCCTGCTGCTCTCTCATGGTGGCTGTTGCCTGGCTGATACTGGTGCCCGCTTCCAGAACTACGGCATCACGCAACACCGAAGCACCCACCTTGGCCAGCATAAAGGCGGACATATCGCCGCCCCCTTGCTGCTTGCTACGCCGACTTTCCAGCAAGCGGGCTTTTTCAGCCAGTGTATTCTGAAAGTAGGCGGCAAAAGCCGGGTTATCATCGAGGAATTTTAAAAACAGAGACTTGGGCAACAACCAAACAATGGTTTCTTCCAGCGTACGAAAGGTGTAACGGCTGGAACCATTAATAATACTGATCGCCCCAAAGATATCTTCCTGGGCATATTCACGGATAACCCCGCTGTCAGGGTCATCAGCTTCTATTTTTGTATCTATCTCTGCAACCGCGCCCTTCATGACCACAAAAACGTAATCACTACTCTGGCCAGTCTCGATAATGATTTCATTTTTACCAAAATAGCCAATATCCAGACTCGTCAGCAACTGCTGCTGTTCAGCGTCCGTCAAAAGGTCAAAAGGCGGATGCGAAATGTCGAATTCGTTGCTCATGGTGCTTATCCTTGTTATTGGAGCCTTGCCCTGGAGCTTCTCTCAGGGCTAACGAGATCCTTCATCCATGATTTTTATTATGGTTATTTGAATGTAACAAACACCTGAGCTGGCTGTAAGCCGTACTTTAGTCTCAGCTTCCTGAGCTGTTTTCGCAGATCGCAAGATACAAGGGATCCGAGCTACTAAGGCGCCTTAAATCATCAAGTTGCAGCTCGCGTTCCGCCTTCATAGGAACCAGTTCACGGTTGTCACAATTCAGCACAAAGGGCTGGCTACGCACCTGATCGACATGCTGCTTTTGGAAACGGTAAAGCATGAATTCCGTCACTCTTTCTCCATTTAGCTCACTCTGACGAATGCTTGATTCATCTAAAACCGTGAAGGCTGAAGTCATGGGGACTACCAGTGTCCAGGGGCGCCAAAAGTTCTCCTGTGTCTCTGAAGAGACGACTCTGGCCTCACTGGGCAACTGGGTTTGTTTATGCTCAAACCAACCATATTCAATGTTAATTTGGTAACCCAGCATCCCCAGGCCAGCAAAAACAGGGATGATCCATTTGGGCAAGCGCTGCCCACTCAGCTTACGCAGTAAAAGCGCCACACCGGCTGCAGCCAAACCAGCAAATACTGCTGCAATCAAATGCCAGATCATAAAATACTTTCCTCAAAATAAGTCGGGCTTCCTAAACAGGAAGCCCGATTTTGCTTTAACCCTCAACAGAAATCCATCTGCTTTTCAGGTTAATTACCACTTAGTGATCAACAGCACCACCAGCACCTTTGGGGTAGCGCACGCTTTCAACCAGCTCTTGAATTTCAGCAGGCGGAGCGGCGGTTACCTTGGCTACTGCGAAGGCAGTACCGAAGTTCAGCATGGCACCCACAGCACCGAAGGACAGAGGCGAAATACCGAACAGCCAGTTGTCAGGTGTGTTAGGCAGCATGTTGGTTCCTGGAATGAACAGCCAACCCAGGTAGGTGAAGATGTACAGCAGGGTAGAGATCAGACCTACCAGCATACCTGCAATCGCACCCTTGTCGTTCATCTTGATGGAGAAGATACCCATCATCAACGCTGGGAAGATGGACGCTGCTGCGATACCAAAGGCCAAGGCCACCGTCTGTGCCGCAAACCCAGGCGGATTCAGACCCAGATAGGTTGCGAGGAGGATCGCTGCTGCCATAGAGAAGCGGGCAGCCATAACCTCGCCCTTCTCACTGATATCAGGCTTGATGGTCTTCTTGATCAAATCGTGACTGATCGCTGAAGAGATTGCCAACAACAGACCTGCAGCAGTTGACAGAGCCGCGGCGATACCACCAGCAGCAACCAAACCGATTACCCAGGGTGGCAGGTTGGCAATTTCAGGGTTAGCCAGCACCAGGATATCGTTGTTAACACTCAGCTCATTGCCTTCCCAACCGCGTTCTGCAGCTGTTTCAGCAAAGTCAGGATTGGCATCATTGTAGAACTGGATGCGACCATCATTGTTCTTGTCAGTGAAGGTCAGCAGACCTGTATCTTCCCAGGTCCTCACCCAGTCAGGACGATCTTCATAAGCCAAGGGGTTAGCCAGAGCTTCTTCATAGTTCTCAACCTGGCCAGCCGCATCTGGGTAAACCGTAGTGATCAGGTTCAGACGCGCCATGGAAGCAACAGCAGGAGCTGTCAGGTAGAGGATAGCGATGAAGACCAGCGCCCAACCAGCAGACCAACGAGCATCAGCTACCTTGGGTACAGTGAAGAAGCGGATGATTACGTGAGGCAGACCAGCAGTACCAAACATCAGCGACAGGGTGAACAGAGTCATGTTCAGCTTGTTGGAGACGTCAGCGGCATAATCCTGGAAGCCCAGTTCAACCAGTACTTCACTCAGCTTGGCCAGCAGAGGCATACCTGATTCAGTATGAGTGCTGAACATACCAAACATGGGGATGGGGTTGCCAGTCAGTTGCAGAGCAATGAAGACCGCAGGAATGGTGTAGGCAATGATCAATACAACGTACTGAGCAACCTGCGTGTAGGTAATACCCTTCATGCCACCAAATACGGCATAGAGGAATACGATGGCGGCAGCAATCCAGATACCCGCTGCACTGGGGATTTCCAGGAAGCGAGAGAAGGCGACGCCAGCACCAGTCATCTGACCGATTACATAGGTTACCGAAGCAACAATCAGGCAGACAACCGCAATGTTACGCGCGGTATTGCTGTAGAAGCGGTCACCAATGAAGTCAGGCACAGTAAACTTGCCAAACTTACGCAGGTAAGGCGCCAGCAGCAGAGCCAGCAGCACATAACCACCGGTCCAACCCATCAGGAACGAGGAGTTGGCATAACCACCAGAAGCCAGCAGACCGGCCATGGAAATAAAGGACGCTGCAGACATCCAGTCAGCTGCAGTCGCCATACCGTTGGTAATGGGGTGTACACCACCACCAGCAACGTAGAACTCTTTGGTTGATCCGGCACGGGCCCAGATCGCGATACCTATGTAGAGTGCAAAGGATGCACCTACAAACAGAAGGTTGATTGCAAATTGACTCATGCAGGTTTACTCCCCAAGGCCAAATTTTTCATCGAGCTTGTTCATTTTCCAGGCATAGTGGAAAATGATCGCGATGAAACAAAGGATTGAGCCCTGTTGGGCAAACCAGAAACCCAAATCGGTACCGCCAACAGGTATACCTGCCAAAAGCGGACGCAAAAGGATTGCAAAGCCGTAGGATACCAAAGCCCAGACGAACAGGCTTCCGAAGATCAGGCGAAGGTTCGCCGACCAGTAAGCAGCAGCATTGGATTTATCATCTGCCATAGTGTTGCTCTCCATTTATTGTTATTGAGAGTTTTGGGGAAACGCCCAAACGATTCTGCAAAAATATCTGTGTAAATGTAAGCCCCGACATTAGTAGTAAGCTGATCGTCGAATATCCAGAAAACAGCAGCTAGTTACTACTTATCAACAACTTAGATGAAAAAGCAGAGACTCAACTGTGACCCTTGACCACAGGAAACAGTACAATGGTCTAATGGGATTCAGAAACGACTTGATTGACTGAGGTTAATCCAGGGGTTCAATAACCACGGCAAGACGGCATAATAGCGGCTTTACCAACTCTGGACTGGAATTATCTATGTTTGCAGGCTGGCAACTCATCCTCTTTTCTCTGGCCTATTTATTAATTCTGTTTGCCATTGCCTGGCAGGGTGACCAGAAAGCACGGAAGCAATTACAACCCAAAAGCCGTCCATGGATCTATAGCCTTGCGCTGACGGTTTACTGTACCTCCTGGAGCTTCTTTGGTGCTGTTGGGCAGGCTGCAGGCGGTGGACTTCTCTATCTGAGTATTTTTCTTGGTCCGATACTCACTTATTTCTTTGCCTGGCCTTGGTTGCGCAAAATTTTCCGAGTCAGTAAAGCACAAAACATTACCTCTATCGCCGATTTTATTGCTTCTCGCTATGGCAAATGGCAAACCCTTGCCGTGGTCGTTACCGGCATCGCCCTTATCGGCACCCTGCCTTATATTGCACTTCAGTTAAAAGCTGTATCCATGGCTTATGAAGTTCTGACCAGCTACCCGGAAGTCGCTAGCCAAGCTGAGTACACCAATCTGCCTATCCTGACGGATACAGCCTTTCATGTGGCGGTGGTGCTGGCACTTTTTGCCATTCTCTTTGGTACCCGCCATATTGATGCTACTGAGCACCATGAAGGCCTGATTCAAGCCATTGCCTTTGAATCACTGGTCAAGCTTTTTGCATTTCTCGCCGTCGGCATCTTTATTACCTGGGGGGTCTTTTCTGGTTTTAGTGATTTGACCGCCAAGGCTGAGTTTTTCAGGCCCTTGGAAGCACAACTCAACACCAGTGCCTTGACTCAGGGTTTTGTCGCCCAGACCCTGCTGGCCATGATGGCCATCATTCTTTTACCCAGAATGTTCCATGTGACCGTGGTTGAAAATGCCCACAAAGATGATGCCCGCCATGCCCGCTGGTTTCTGCCTGCTTACCTGACCCTCTTTGCTATTTTTGTCTTACCCATCGCAGCAGCG
The DNA here is from genome assembly GCF_900112235.1 of Marinospirillum celere. GTDB lineage: Bacteria > Pseudomonadota > Gammaproteobacteria > Pseudomonadales > Halomonadaceae > Marinospirillum > Marinospirillum celere. The sequence continues at coordinate 225,090 of NZ_FOLH01000003.1, forward strand.
GGGCTGATCACCTTCCCAGATGGCAATATTGAAGCCGATACCTTTGTCCTGACTTTACCCCTTGCCTATGATGCCGGCTGGCTGGCTCTACTTGCTTATATCGGCGGCTTTTCTGCGGCGACCAGCATGGCCATCATGGCAACGGTTGCGGTCAGCATCATGGTTTCCAACGAAATAGTCATTCCCTTCCTACTAAAAACACGTTGGGTCAGCAGTACATCCCACCAAAATTTTGGCCGCCTGGTGCTGAGAATTCGTCGCCTGACCATTCTCTTGGTTTTACTACTGGGCTACCTGACTTATCGCATCATTGCAGAATTCAACTCTCTGGCAGCTACGGGCTTTCTGGCTTTTGCAGCCATAGGGCAATTGGCTCCCGCCGTTATTGGTGGCATCCTTTGGAAGCAGGGAAATCGCTGGGGTGCTCTCGCAGGCCTGATTATTGGTGGCATCTTCTGGACCTATACCCTCTTGCTACCTAGCCTGGAAGCAGCCGGTCTCGTCCACCACCAACTTCTTAGCCAGGGCCCCTGGGGAATCGAATGGCTAAGGCCAACGGCCCTTTTCCTGCCCACCGGGCTGGATTTCTTTTCCCAGGGTGTCCTCTGGAGTTTGACGGCCAACCTTCTTGCCTATGTTTTGGTATCCCGTTTTACCCATCAGCGCGTGATAGATCGCATCCAGGCTTCTGCCTTTGTTGATAACCTGGAAAGCAAGCCCGCTAAAAACTCCAGACTCTGGAAGGGCTCAACCAATCTGGGTGATCTACGCCTATTAGCTGAACGTTTTCTAGGTGAAGGTCCGGTCAGAAAGGCTTATCGCGACTATGCCCTCAAACGCCACCTGCCTGCTTTACGGGATGAAGACCCAGCCAGCATTGAAATCATCCAGTTTACCGAACGCTTATTGGCCGGGGTTCTAGGGGCTTCCTCGGCGCGGGTGGTGATGAGCTCGACACTGCAAGGCAAGGAAATAAAAATCTCTGATGTCATCTCCATTGTCGATGAAGCCTCCCAGGTTCTTGAGTTCAACCGCGGCCTCTTGCAGTCCACCATAGAGAACCTCTCTCAGGGTATTAGCGTGATTGATCAGCACATGAACCTGGTGATATGGAACCAACGCTACCTAGAACTCTTCAGCTTTCCGGATAATTTTATTCGCGTCGGTCGTCCGGCTGTGGAAATTTTCCGCTATAACGCCGAAAAAGGAGAATATGGCCCCGGTGATCCTGAAACCCATGTTCAGCAGTTGATGGATAACATTCAGGAAAACGAGCCTCACCGTTACCTGCGCTACCGCAAGGATGGCACCGTTATTGAAATACAGGGCAACCCTATGCCTGGTGGCGGCTTTGTTTACAGTTACCAGGACATTACCCAGCAAAAACAAATTGAAGAAGCCCTGATTCAGTCTGAGAACAATATCCGGATTTATACCGACAATGTTCCTGCACTGATTGCCTACTTTGATACCGAAAGGCGCTACCTGTTTACCAACAGAGCCTATGAAGAAGCCATGAACATCGATCGCAACCGGGTAATCGGTCGGCCTGTTTATGAAGTTCTACCTCCGGCTGAGTATGAGGCACGCAGCTCCTTTATGCGCGCTGCCTTGGAAGGACGCCGACAAACCTTTGAATTAGAGCTACCTGGCCGCAACCACAGCATTCGCTATGCACTGGTCACCTATACTCCACACGTCGCCGAAAATGGTGAGCTACTGGGTTTCTTCGCGCTCTATCAGGATATTACTGAGAGGCGGCTGGTTGAAATAGCCCTTCAGGAAACCAATGAACATCTTGAAGAAAGGGTTCGTGAACGTACCCTGGCTCTCTCTGAGCTTAACTCAGCACTCTTTAAAGAAAACCAGGTCCGGGCCCAAGCGGAAGACAGTATGCGCCTGGCCAAACAGCAGGCTGAAGATGCCAATGCTTCGAAAACTCGCTTTTTGGCAGCTGCCAGTCATGACTTACTCCAGCCACTGAATGCTGCCCGCCTGTTTACCTCTGCACTGGCCCAGCAGGTTCAGGAAGAAGAGCACATCAAAACCACCCGTCATATCGACAACTCACTGAAAGCCGCCGAAGAGTTGCTAAGTACCCTCCTGGATATCTCCAAGTTGGATGCTGGTGCCCTCCAGCCCAAAATCAGTGATTTTGCCTTAAGCGAAATCCTTAACCCCTTGATGGCTGAATTTGAGGTTATGGCTGCTGACCGGGAGCTGCATTTGGAACAAGTGAAAACCCAGGCCTGGGTCCGTAGTGACCCCCAGATGCTCAGACGCATACTACAAAACTTCCTTTCCAATGCCCTGCGTTATACCGGTGAAGGTCGGGTACTGCTTGGCTGTCGCCGTCAGAAAGACTCACTACGTATTGAAATCTGGGATACAGGACCTGGCATCCCGGAAAGTCGCATCAAGGAAATCTTCCAGGAATTTAGACGCCTGGACACACCGGATAAACGCAATGAAAAGGGTTTGGGACTGGGCCTATCCATTGCGGACCGTATGGCCAGAGTGCTTGGCCATGAAATTGCTGTACGTAGTTGGCAGAGCAAGGGGACGGTTTTTTCCGTTACCCTGCCGCGCGTAGCTGCTCAGCAAGTCGGCTCTACCTTTGTTCCAGGTAGACGCAATTTCAACAAGCTGGATGGCCTGGAGCTGTTATGTATTGATAACGAGCCGCTCATTTTGGAAGGCATGCAAGCCATGCTTAAAGGCTGGAAGTGCAACCCACATACAGCAACCAGCCTGGAAGAGGCGAAGGATCTGGTCATTGGAAATCCAGACCAGGAAATTGAAATCTTTCTGGCTGACTACCATCTCAATGACGGGAAAACCGGCATCCAGGCCCTTCAAGCATTGGAAGCTGCGACTGATCAAAAGCTGAGTGGAATCATCATCACTGCAGACCGCACCGATGAAATCGCCGATGAAGTTAGTGAAGCTGGCTTTCTACTACTGCACAAGCCCGTAAAACCCGCAGCCTTACGGGCAATGATTACGCGTCTTTTGCAAAGTCGCAAAAGACATGGCTGAAGTCAGTCAGCAACCTTGGGGGGGTCAACTTCCAGACGCTTGGCAGCAATAACTGCCTGAGTACGTGAATGCACACCCAGCTTACGCAGGATGGCTGTAACATGCGCCTTAATGGTCGCTTCAGAAACATCCAGCTCGTAAGCAATTTGTTTATTCAGCAGCCCTTCCGTCAGCATATTAAGAACGCGGAATTGCTGAGGGGTCAGAGATGAGAGAGCTTCAGCAAAACGGGCCTCATCTTCACTGATCTCATCAAGATTGGCTGCCACTTCAGGTGGGATCCAAACTTCCCCTTGAATAACCTGAGCAATCGCTTCAGCAATGGTGTCCAGAGATGAAGACTTGGGAATAAACCCTGAAGCTCCGTAATCCATCGCACGACGAATAACGTGATTATCTTCACTTCCTGAAACCACTACCACCGGAATTCCCGGATTGACGCCCCGCAAAAAGACCAGACCAGAAAAGCCATGAGCACCGGGCATATGCAGATCCAAAAGAATAAGATCAGCATCAGGGTTTTCGGCAACAACCTGGTGTACACCATCCAGGGTGTCAGCTTCTACGATCTCCACATCACTCAACGCCTGACGAACCGCTTGTTGCAAGGCAGCGCGGAACAGCGGGTGGTCATCGGCTACGATTATTTTGTGGCGTAAAGCCATTCAATTTCCTCCGGTGATAAAAAGTCACTCGACACGCATTATTATATTCCTGTTCACATTTATCAAGGTAACAGAAAAAGAAAGCCCCGCACTGAGGCGGGGCAAAGCAATGCCAAAGGGTTAGGCTTGCGACTACAACTTACTTGATTGCACGGTTGGCAATCAAATCATCAACCACTGAAGGATCAGCCAGGGTTGAAGTATCACCCAGACCATCGGTTTCATTGGCGGCAATCTTACGCAGAATACGGCGCATGATTTTGCCGGAACGGGTTTTGGGTAAGCCAGGAGAAAACTGAACCACATCTGGAGAAGCAATAGGACCTATTTCTTTGCGCACCCATTGGACCAATTCTTTTTTCAGATCATCGGAAGGATCGAAGCCATCCGCCAGAGTTACGTAGACATAAATACCCTGACCCTTGATGTCATGAGGGTAGCCAACCACAGCCGCTTCTGCTACTGCCTGGTGAGCAACCATCGCTGACTCTACTTCAGCTGTACCCATCCGGTGACCGGAAACATTGATGACATCATCAACTCGACCGGTAATCCAATAATAGCCATCATCGTCGCGACGGCAGCCATCACCGGTGAAATACATTCCCTGGTAGGTAGAGAAATAAGTTTGTACAAAGCGCTCATGGTCACCCCAGATAGAGCGCCCTTGACCAGGCCAGGAATCCAAAATAACCAGATTACCTTCAGTTGCTCCTTCCAAAATCTTGCCTTCTGCGTCAACCAAAGCGGGTTGAACACCAAAGAAAGGTAGCGTTGCCGAACCTGGCTTCAGATCGGTTGCACCAGGCAGGGGTGAAATCAGAATGCCACCCGTTTCTGTTTGCCACCAGGTATCAACGATAGGACACTTGCTATTGCCGATTTTATCGTAGTACCACTGCCAGGCTTCAGGGTTGATGGGTTCACCCACCGAGCCCAACAAGCGCAAGGAATCACGCTTGGTGTTGCCCATCACATCGTCGCCTTGGGCCATCAGGGCACGAACGGCTGTTGGGGCGGTATAAAGAATGGTGACACCATGCTTATCAACAATATCGCCAAAGCGGCTGTGTGAAGGATAAGAAGGTACACCTTCAAACATCAAGGTAGTGGCACCGTTGGCCAGAGGGCCGTAAACGATATAGCTGTGACCAGTAACCCAGCCCACATCAGCAGTACACCAGTAAACATCACCGGGATGGTAATCAAAAATATACTGGTGGGTCATAGAGGCATAGACCATGTAGCCGCCCGTTGTATGCTTCAAGCCTTTAGGCGCACCTGTAGAGCCTGAAGTAAACAGAATGAAAAGCGGATCTTCGGCCTTCATTTCTTCAGGGGCACACTCATCAGCGGCATCCTTGACCAGATCATGCCACCAGACATCCCGATCATCGTGCCAGGCAATATCACCACCGGTACGCTTCAGAACCACAACATGTTCAACGGTTTTAACCTTGGGATTGGTCAGGCCTTCATCCACATTTTCTTTCAGTGGAACCTGCTTGCCACCGCGCAGACCTTCATCTGAAGTAATGATGACACGTGAATCAGAGCTGATCACACGGCTGGCAATCGCATCAGGAGAGAAGCCACCGAAAACTACTGAGTGGATAGCACCGATACGGGCACAGGCCAGCATGGCAACGGCTGCTTCAGGCACCATAGGCATGTAGAGGGTTACTACCTCACCCTTCTTCACACCCAGCTTTTTCAAACCATTGGCAAAGCGGCAAACCTCGTGATAGAGCTCACGGTAGGTTACTTTCTTGTCTTCGTTGGGGTCATCACCTTCCCAGATGATGGCAACTTCATCGCCGCGCTCTTCAAGGTGACGATCCAGACAGTTGACAGAAGCATTCAGGGTGCCATCTTCAAACCAACGAATATCGACATTATGAGAATCAAAACTGGTATTTTTTACCTTGGTGTAAGGTTTCATCCAGTCAATACGCTTACCCTGCTCTGCCCAGAAGGCTTCGGGATTTTCCACCGACTCCTTGTACATGGACAGGTATTTTTCCTTGTCGATCCAGGCCGTTTTTGCCAGTTCGGAAGGGACAGGATAAAGCTTTTGTTGTTCGCTCATCAGACTCAGCCTCTGTGTCTCAATGGATTTGTTTTTGTGTCGACTTACTGCAGGAAGTTATACATGCCTGAAGCAGGGTAACAACATTAGACCTTGGTAGAAGCTTTTTTGTATTATTTTTCAATAGCTTACAACCAAGTGACCAATAGGTCATCCTTCGGTCACGCTTTGATCCAGACGTACAAAGCCTAAAAAGCTATTGCACTCCCGGCAAATGTATCGCTGGCCACGCAAAATCTTGTTGTGACGCCTGACTGTCAAAGCGTGTTCTTTACCCGGACAGGCACATTGATAAATATAGCCCTGTCGAGCCGAACGTCGAGTATCAAATTGATGAGTAGCTTTGGGTTTCAGCTCAAAAACCTGTTGCATGATTTGCTGCCATTCACGGCCATGGGGTTTGATTTTTCGCCCATGCAGTTGCCAAGCCAGTAAGTGTGCCACTTCGTGAGGTACCACCTCAGACAGAAAAGCCTCCTGATTTTCTTTTAATAGCACCGGGTTAAACCTCAAGCGATTCCGGTTTAATTCAGCCACCCCGGCACTTCGCCCTCGAAGATCAAGACGCACCTCAGGGCGAGGAAAGGATTTCAGATAAAAGTTCTCTGCCAAGGCATAGCAATGCAGAACCTGACTGCGCAGCTGCACAAAGCCTGGGTTATGCCTAGGCCGGGCCAGAGACTCAAAAAGTGACTGCTGTTCGTTCAAAAGCCTGTTAACCTTGTGCAAATCCAATTTAAGCAAGATTCTAGCATGCAAGAAGATCAACAACCCCCTCAGAGCCTGCTCAATGACGACCAGTTGGAACAACTGGATGGGCTTCTATCACAACTGAACCAGGATGACGAGGCTACCAACCTGTTTACCAGCCTGGGTTATGTGACGGCTCAGGCCATGAACCCCCAACCCGAAAACGCAGCAGTTTGGCTGGATGCGTTGCTGGATAACCCTGAAGCAGCAACTACAGCCAAACAAGAACTGCTGGGGCTTCTTCAACAAGCACATCGCCTGGCAGCCCAGGGGTTTTACCAGGGGGCAGGAATCGAACTCCCCTTTATACCTGAGTGGCAGGATGAAACGGCTGAGTTTATTACCGACTGGTGTGCAGGCTTTATGCAGGCTGTCTTTGAACAGGAAGACGTTTGGTTCGATGATCAGGAACAGGCACTTGCCGAACTCCTGCTGCCTATCATGGCATTATCCGGTCTGTTTGCTGAAGAAGCTGACTTTGCAGAAATGGAAGAAGACCCGGCACTGCTGGATGCCTTTGCACGCCAGCTGCCTGAGTTGCTACTGGATATTTACTGCCAGCTCAATGCTCCAGAAGAAAAGCAGCCAAAAAGCACTGGCAAACCCAGTTCGGGTAAAAAAAACCGACGCAGGCGTTAACAGCTAGCTGGGGCTTTTAAACCGCTGAATCACTTCATCAAGCAGGCCCCAGAAATATTCCCTGATTTTTTGTCGGCGCGAACGCCTTTTCCAAAGCTCGGCATCCAACCAAAGGCTTTGCGCCCGACACTCTTGAAACCAGCTTTCAACCTGTTCGGCAAAAGCTGCATCCAATACCTCCTGGTTAGCTTCAAGATTCCAATGCAGTCCCCAGTGATCAAAATTGCAAGACCCCACCGAAGCCCAGTCATCGCAAAGGCTAACCTTGGCATGCAAAAAACTGGGTTGGTATTCATAAATCTGCACACCGGCAGCCAGGAGCTTCTGATAAAACCTTTGGCCAGCATAGCGAACTGGGGGATGATCCGTTTCTGGCCCTGGCAAAAGTAGATGCACCTCAACACCTCGACGGGCAGCAGCCATCAGGGCACGGCGCAAGCGCCTGCTGGGAGCAAAATAAGGCGTAGCCAACCAAATCTGCTGTTTGGCCTGCTGAATATTTCTCAATAGCGACAGCTTGATAGCGTGCAAATAAAGGCCTTGCCCATAGACCAAGCGGCCTTCACCACCCTGACGGTAAAGAGCAGGCGGTGAGCAGGCAAGCAGCTCCAGTTTTCGGCCTCGGGCCTGATGCCAGGTTCGCCAAAACAGGGTTTGCCAGTCAGCCACACAAGGCCCCTCGATTCTCACCACCACCTCTTGCCAGGCTGCTTCGCTGCCCGCAAAGTCATCAGTCAAACCAAAGCCACCGGTAAAAGCAATGCGTCCATCCACCAATAGCAATTTACGGTGATCACGCATCAAGTTACGACTGACCTTGCGCCAATGCAGGGGATTAAACCAGTTAATACGAACTCCGGCTGCAAGCAACTGCAAGCGCTCATCATCATTCAGTTGGGCAGCACCAAAGCTGTCCAGCAGCAAGGCAACCCGAACACCGCGCAGTGAAGCTGCAACCAGGTGCTGAATCCACAGCTGGGTTTGCTGGCCGGACTCAACCAGATACACTTCCAGCAAAATATATTCAGTTGCCTGATCTATCTCGGTTAACATGGCTGGAAAAAACTCCTGGCCCTGCACCAAGAGCTGTAACTGATTACCAGCACGCCAGGAAAAATGTTTAGCCATTAACGGTGGCTTCCTTACTCTTTGTGATTACAACAACCATGCTCAACCAACTGCTCAAGCCTCTGACCTACCCGGCCCGCAAGCTCATCAGCTGGCCCCTGTTACTTTGGACCAAGGCCCGTTTTATTCAAGAGCCCAAGGCTATTGAAACGGATAGAGAGACCTACTATCTACTGGCCCGTAGCAACCTGACCGAACCCCTGTTGCTTGAGCACCTTACCAAAAAGCAGCAACTACCGGCGGCTTCCAGCAACCGCTTGTTGTTTTTAGAGCAGGCACCCCCCTGGTGGAAGAGTCACCTGGGGCCACAAACCCGTGATGACCTTTATCAACTCTGGCAGAGCCTACAAGAAGACCCCGAGCGCCAGGTTCAGGTTATACCGGTTAGTTTCTACTGGGGTCGAGCACCCGGTCGGGAAGAACCCCTGGTTAAAATTCTAACCGCCGATACCTGGGCGTTCATGGGTGGTATCCGGCGTTTCCTGACCGTTATCCTTCATGGTCGCCAGCTCTGGGTTGAAATGGGCGCACCTCTCAATCCGCGCGAGGTTGTGAATCAGCAGCAACTGGATCAACGGGGGGTTGAATTTGCTGCAGAGAAGAGTTTGCGTCTGCTTAGACTCTACTTTCGCAGAGCCAGAACCCGGATTCTCGGTCCAGACTTATCGCATAGGCGCACCCAACGTAATACTCTAATGGCCAGTGCTCAGGTTCGTGAAGCTCTGGCCCAGGAAGCAAAAACCAGCTCACAAAAAAAAGCTCAGGACCTGGCCCTGCGCTATTTTAATGAAATAGCATCCAACGTTTCCTACCCGGTTCTACTGGTTTTGGACCGCCTGCTATCCAGCCTTTGGAACCGCCTTTATGACGGCGTAAGAGTAACCGGGCTTGAACAGTTGCGTGACCAAGCAGGCCAATACACTCTGGTTTACCTACCCTGCCACCGCAGCCATATCGATTATCTACTCCTCTCTTATCTGCTGTTCAAACAGGGACTCATGCCTCCCCATATCGCTGCAGGCATTAATCTCAATATGCCTCTGATTGGGCCTCTGCTCAGACGCGGCGGGGCCTTTTTTATGCGCCGCAGCTTCAAAGACAACCCCCTTTACTCAAAAGTATTCAATGAATACCTCTATCAACTCTACAATCAGGGCCACCCCGTAGAGTTTTTCATTGAGGGTGGACGCTCAAGAACTGGACGTACCCTGCCGCCACGTCCTGGCCTTCTGGCCATGACACTCAAGGCCGCCCAAAGAGGAACCAAAAAACCCTTGTTGTTGATTCCTGTCTATGTCGGCTATGAAAAAGTGCTCGAAGGCTCAACTTACCTGCATGAGCTGAAAGGAAAAACCAAGAAAAAAGAGTCGCCACTGGATTTACTGCGGATGCTGCGTAGCCTGAAACAGGAATTTGGCCAGGTCGATGTCAGCTTTGGCCAACCTCTGGCTTTAGAAGGGCAAACGCTCAAGCATCTGAATGATCTGGATAGCCATGAAGCTGTTGCCTATCTGGGCCTAACTCTGGCGACCAGAATCAACCAGGCAGCCACCCTCAATCGCGTCAATCTGGTTGCTGTGGCCCTGCTGGCCAGTAGCCATAGGGCGCTGGAAGCAGACAATCTTCAGGCTCAACTGGAAACCCTCTCCGCACTGGCAGGCATGGCAGGGGTCGCCCAGCAGCCCGCTGGTCAGCCTCAACACTGGATAGAGACCTGTGAGCACCTGGGCTTTATCGAACGTCTTGGGCATCCTCTGGGACCCATTTATCGCTGTGATGAGCGCCAGGGCATTTTGCTGACCTGGTATCGCAATAATATCCTCCACCTCTTTGCTCTACCAAGCCTGGTCGCCTTTTTGTTTATCAATCAAAAGGAAGTCACCAGCGAGCAGATCTACCAGCAGGCCGCCAGTGTTTATCCCTTGCTGGCCCGTGAATTCTTTCTGCCCTGGAATGACGAAGAACTCAACCTGCGCCTGCTGCAAACCCTCAATCAACTGGCTGAGCTGGGCTTGCTGGAAAAAACGCAAGATGGCAAATGGCAAAAGCCTGCTGAACAACTGGGCAGCCATATGCGACTGCGGTTGCTGGCCCAACTGGTTCAGCCCACCTTGGAAAGAATTTATCTACTCTTGGGATTACTGGAAAGGGAAGGTAGCGGTGAGTTAAGCCGTGACGAACTGGTCAAGCGCACTCAGCAAATGGCCCAGCGCCTCACCCTCTTGCAAGGCCTTAACTCTCCCGAATTTGCAGATAGCCGCTTGTTTGAGCAGGCTCTGGAACTCCTGATCAAACTGGATTGGCTACAAGAAAACACCCAAGCCAAGCTGACCTTTGATGAACAGCTCGTGGATGCCATGAGCCGGGGTCGCCAGCTGTTTGATCCACAGCTCAGGCACCGCCTGCTCAGTTTAACCGCAGGTCAATCCAGCCCCTTGTTAACGGGCGAGTGATTTGAGGGGATAAATATCAAAGCGGTTGGCCTTACCGGTTAAGGTTAGTCCTGGCTCACGTCCAGCCAAAGCTGGGGCCTTGCGCGGCCGTTTCACAACCACCCTATGGCTGGCCAAGTCCAGGGCACTAGTCAGCAATTGGTCAGCATCCTTATCCTTGCCGACCAGCTCACGAAAGAACTGCATTTCTTTTTTAACCTGGGCCCCTTTGCCGTCCTGCGGAAACATGGGGTCCAGATAAATCACCTGAGGTTGAAAAGCCATCTGCTGTGCCAGCTTGGCCATATCCTGGATGGCATCCCCCTGAACCAAGTGAAGCCGTTCAAGTATCAAAGCCAACTCAGGATCCGCTTGCCTTCCTCTTTGCTTAGCATCACTCACCAAAGCGGCGACCCAAGGGTGACGTTCAACAGCTAAAACCTCACAGCCCAGACAAGCCAGCACAAAAGCATCACCTGCCAAGCCAGCGGTCGCATCCAATACTCGGGGCGTTATTCCTGGCTTGAGTCCACAAGCCTTGGCAAGTGCCTGACCTCGCCCACCGCCATACATACGGCGGTGAGCTGTTGAGCCAGCGGTAAAATCAACGCGTACCGGATGGGTTTTAGAAGCCTCGGCAGAGGCCAAAGCCAGGCCTTGGGCATCCAGAAGTAAATAGTAACCAGAGGCTGGCGGTTCGAGTACCAGGGGAAGATCAAGAAGGTTTGCCCAATACTGAGCAGCTGCCGAATCAGCAGCAGAGGAAGTCATTAACATCAAACGTAGAGATCTATGCGCCGCCACTCTGCCCAAAGATGGCCTTGGTGAGCAACTGACCAGTAACCCTGAAGCGCACGGCGTGCTGAATGGGAAAGCTCCCGATCATCCCAGGCAGGCGTTTCTTCGCCAGAAATATAATCCATTTCTGGTGCCAAGCGAATAACCTCTGGTTGAGTCTGCGCTGGCAGTGGCGTTTTGTCTGTTGCCTCTTTACGCCTGCGGGGTGGCGGTAAGGGGGCTTGTAAGGGACCCTGAACGCGCATGAACACTCCTTGGGTTAAGCGCTGGCTGTTTACTAACTATCGACCTTAATAAGCTCAACTTTAACGCAAGCTTGGAGTTTTGACCATCCAATAAAGAGGACTTACATCCAACGAGGCACTTTGGCCTTATAGTTCAGATAGTCTTCGCCAAAGGCTTCTTCCAAAACAGCCTCTTCAGGAAGCACTTGAAACAGGTGCAAATAACCCAGGAAGAGTGGCAAAACCAGTAGTAACCAGGGCGAAGCCAACCAGGCTCCCCAAGCCGCCAGAAAACAGCCAAAACCAACATACATGGGGTTGCGGGTAATGCGATACACACCCTCGGTAACCAGCTCGCTGGTCTTTTCAGGGGTGCGCGGGTCAACCGTCGTCCGTGCCTTCTTGAAAGCACTGATTCCTGCCAGGCAAAAGTAGCTCCCCGCAAGCAGCATCATTAAAGTAATAATCCAACTCACCGGCTGATGCACTTCATAAACTGGAGTGATGGCTTCCAAGGTCCAAAGCAGAAGCAAAAAACCAATCAAAAGCAACAAAGGGGGAATTTTCTTTTCCAAAAAATGCATGTCTCGCTCCCTTAACCGGTGACCTGGTCTCGCAAATAAATCGGCTGACCTTCAGCAGCATCAACGGCCTGGCCAGCTTCCCAAGCTTCGGCAGCCAAGTAAACCAAAGCAGCAGCATCGGGATAGAGTTCGGGGATCTCTTGTTGAATTTGGCTGCGTAACACGGGTGGCAAGCGGTCACTGTAGACAGCACCTGAGCCAACTAGCAACCAGTCCTCACCCAGCTCTGGAGGCAACACCGCTTCAGGCTTGGCCAGACTTTCTTCAATTAAGGCCTGAGGAGCACCGGAGCCGGCTTGCCAAGCACACCAGTAGACCTCATCCATCCGGGCATCCAAGAGGGTCAGAATTTTACGGGCAAAGTATTTCTTCTGGGCACTCAAGGCAAGGGCTTGCAGGGTTGACAGGGGCAAGAGCGGCAAATCCCTGGCCAGAGCCAAGCCTTGTGCAGTGGCAGCAGCGATACGCAGACCGGTAAAAGAACCCGGTCCCCGACCAAAGGCCAGGGCATCCAATTCTTCCAAACGCACTCCGGAATCAGCCAGTAGCTGTCCTAACTGGGGCAAAAGGGCTTGAGCATGCTGGCGGGGTAGCATCTGAAAGTCTGCGGTGACTGTCCCTTCATTCCACAGGGCTACCGAGCAAGCATCAGATGACGTATCCAGGGCAAGGATTTTACTCATAAATCAGTATCACAAGGCGGCTAATGAATGGCGGGCAGTATACCAGCATCTAAAAAAAGAGGCCTGAACTTTCAGGCCTCTTGGTGTGTGCAGGATCCAGCTAATTACTGACCCAAGGCCTTAAGGACCTGTTCACGAATGGCTTCGACACTGCCAATACCTTTAACACAGGTATATACAGGTGCCTGCTTAGGGTCCTGGCGAGCCCAAGCCTGGTAGTACTCAACCAAAGGCGCTGTCTGCTCATGATAAACAGCCAGACGATGGCGAACTGTATCTTCGTTATCATCTTCACGCTGGATCAGATCATCACCGGTAACATCATCCTTACCTTCCACCTTGGGTGGGTTATGGATGATGTGGTAGGTACGACCTGATGCAGGGTGAACACGACGACCGGACATACGCTGAACGATCTCTTCGTCATCGACAGCAATTTCGACAACATTGTCCAGTTTCACACCGGCTTCTTTCATAGCATCAGCCTGGGGTAGGGTGCGCGGAAAACCATCAAACAGGAAACCCTTTGCACAATCTGGCTGAGAAATACGATCCTTAACCAAGCCGATAATAATATCGTCTGAAACCAAACCACCAGAATTCATGATTTCTTTAGCTTTCAGACCCAGCTCGGTTCCTTCTTTAACGGCTGCACGCAGCATGTCACCAGTAGAGATCTGAGGAATTCCAAAGGCTTCACAGATAAATTGAGCTTGGGTTCCTTTACCAGCTCCGGGCGGACCCAACAGAATTAGGCGCATGCATGTCTCCTTAATCGTTTGTTTTATTTTAAAATTGATTTTATTGGTTGAATAATTTCAGATTTAGGGACAATACAGGGAGTCCCCTCAGCTGACAAGCATCAGGGACTAAGACATAAGGCGAGTAGATCAGGAGATTTTAAAAACGCTGATCGCCTCTTGCAGCTCTTCAGTGGTTGCAGTCAAGGCACGGCTAGAGGCTGCCGTTTCCTGTGCTCCCTGGGCACTGGCATCACTACCATCCCTAATCCGCTCCAGATTAGCATCAATTTCACTGGCCACCGCTGACTGTTCTTCTGCTGCGGCAGCAATTTGCTGACTCTTGGAATCTATCGCGGTAACACCTTCCAGAATAGCAGCTAGGCTGGCATCCACTTGCTCAGACTGTTCAGCTGTCTGCTCGGCACGCTCACGGCTTTTGTCGATATGGCTGACTACACCATCCACGCCTTGGTGCAGATCAGCAATGATTTCTGCAATTTCATGGGTGGAATTTTGAGTTCGACTAGCCAAGGAGCGCACTTCATCAGCAACCACTGCAAAGCCCCGCCCGGCATCGCCGGCCCTGGCTGCTTCAATGGCAGCATTCAAGGCCAGCAGGTTGGTTTGCTCGGCAATACCGCGAATCACTTCCAAAGCTTCACCAATTCGGCTACTTCTTTCTACCAAAGAGTGGCCGGCTTCACCTGCATCCTGCAAGGCCAAAGCCAGGCGTTGCATACGATCACGCATCTCACCAACCACCTGCTGACCCTGCTCGGCTTTCTCCCGAGCAGTGGCAGCAGTAGTCGCTGCCGAAACAGCATGTTCTGCAACCTCAGTTGCTGTTGCCGTCATCTCATTCATCGAAGTGGCAACCTGCTCGGTTTCCGCCTGCTGCTGCTCACTTGTGCTTCGAGCCGTATCGGCATTACTCGATACCTGGCCGGCCTGACTACTAACCTGCTCAGCGCTAGCCCCCACCATACTGACCAGTTCGCGCATGCGTTGCGACATCTGTGCAAAGGCTTCGGTTAGAGTACCCATTTCATCCTTGGTACTGGCCTGAGGTGTCGTACGCAGATCACCTTCTGCAAAGCTTCTGACGCTTTTCAACAGACTGCGCATATTGCTATGCATGGAGACATAGAAGCAGGTGTATAGATAAGCAATAATTAAGAGTTGAAACGTAAGCAGGCTTCCCATCAAAAACAGGTTACGGTTCTGGCCGGTTTCCGCTGAGGCGAGTATCTGGTCAGCTTCACCCAGCAAGCGGTTACCCACGCTTACCAAAAGATCCCGTACCTGCTGGCTTTCCTCGTAAAACTCTTCCCAAGGCTCATCCAGACCTATCGCAAATACCACCTGATCTTCCAGAACTTCCTGGAAGTCCAATAAACCTTGGCTCACCTCATCGCCTAGAACCTCCAAACGCTCTGCCAGTTCAGGCGCACGAAATGCCAGACTATCCAAAAGAGATTGCCAGTTTTCATCCTGTCGACCCAGATCATCCAGAACGCCTTCAAGTTCGGTGCTGGTTCTTGAGTCCATGTACTCCTGCAGTAGAGCCAGATTGCCATAGCTGCGCCCTGTGCCAACACTTTCCAGAAGCAAAGGCAGCTCTGTGGTCAAGAGCATCTGCAATAGCTGGATTTCAGTACGGGAGTCACGCATCAGATCACTACTTTGTCTGATCTCCTGAAGAACACGCTGAGAACTGATCACCAGAGGCTGATAATGAGCCAAAGCAAGGCTGAAATTACCTAAGCGAGGGTCTTCATTGAACAGGGTTTCGGCTTGCTCGCGGAGAACATTCAAGTTGGCATTTAAATTGGAAGCCGCAAGAAGTTCGCTACTCAGCTCCACAAGCTGCTCATGAATATTCAACCAATGAGTTTTGGCCTCGTCAGAACGCTCCATAACTTCTGGGAGGTCACGGGTTTCCAATAGTGAAGCCAGGTCGCGGTAATCTTCCGCTGCTGCTGCAAGATCAAGTGTTAACCCCTGAAGCTCCAAGCCGGCTCTTTCTCTTTGGATTTGACGAAGATCACTCCAAAGCTGCTGAATCTGGATGCTGCTCAATAGCAGCATCGGTAGCAGAAATAGAATTGCCACCAAAGAAAATTTGGAAAAATAGGCCAGACGGTTCATTAAGGCCATGCCTGGTTGCAACAGCAGATTAAGCATTGCTTAAGCCCTCTCGTTTGTCCTTTTGTTTTTGTTTGCGGCCATTTGGCCACAGGACACTACCCCTACCTTAGCGAAAGCCAAGAAAAAATCAAACGCATGTTTTACTTTTTTTTTGAAGTAATTTATCAAGCCTTTCAGATTCAATACCTTACAACCAGTACAAAAAAAGGCCTAACCCTTTTTAAAGGTAAGGCCTTTTAATGAACTCCCTCTAGCTGTCTTTACAGACTAGAGAAGCATCTTGCGAATATCACCTAGCTGCTGGGACAGGAAGCTGGTAAATCGAGCCGCATCAGCACCATTGATTGCCCGGTGATCATAGGACAAGGACAGTGGAAGCATCAGACGGGGTTCAAATTTACTACCATCCCAAACCGGCTGCATACTTGCCTTGGAAACACCCAAAATGGCGACTTCCGGCGCGTTAACGATAGGTGTAAAGGCTGTGCCGCCAATAGAACCCAGAGAGGAGATGGTAAAGCAGCTGCCTTTCATGTCATCGCCTTTCAGCTGTTTCTTTTGAGCGCGTGCACCCAGATCGGCGGTTTCCCGCGCCAGATCATAGATACTCTTCTTATCCACATCCTTGACCACTGCGACCAGAAGACCATCAGGTGTATCCACTGCGAAACCTATGTTGATGTACTTCTTCCAGATCAGAGTATCACCAGAGGCACCTAGAGAAACATTGAACTGAGGGTAGGTCTGCAGAGCCAAAGCACAGGCTTTGATGATGAAAGGCAGAGGTGTCAACTTGGCACCCTGCTTTTCCGCTTCAGCCTTGACTGATTTGCGGAAGCTTTCTAGCTCAGTGATATCGGCCTGGTCAAATTGAGTCACATGAGGCACATTCAACCAGGAGCGATGCAGATTGACGGCACCCGCCTTCAGCAGGCGACCCATGGGCTTTTCTTCAATCTCACCAAACTGGCTGAAATCCTGTACGGGGACAGGTGGAATACCTGCGCCACCTGAAGCCGCTGCAGCACCGCCACCTTGCTGGGCTTGCTGCATCACCTGCTTAACATAGGCATGCAGGTCTTCTTTCAGAATACGTCCCTTGGGACCGCTACCCTTAACCTGGGCCAGATCAACACCCAATTCACGTCCCAGCATACGTACCGCAGGGCCTGCATGAACCGATTTGGCAGGCTTGTCTGCAATGGCCGAAGGCTGAGATGCCGCCGGCGCTGAAGCAGGGGCAGCGGCTTGAGGTGCCGGTTTTTCTGCTGGCTTGTCAGCGGCCTTTTCAGTTGAGGCAGCCGCAGCTGTGGGTTCAGCTGCCTGACCCGCACCTTCAGCCTGCATATAACCGATCAAATCCCCTTCGGAGACCTTGTCACCTTCTTTAACCAGCAGCTCCAATAGCTTGCCAGTGAAAGGACTGGGCACATCCATGGTGGCCTTATCGGTTTCCAGGGTAATCAAGGGGTCTTCTTCGTTGAGGGAATCCCCTGCTTTTACAGCGACCTCAATAATCTCAACTTGATCATGGCCGCCCAGATCAGGCACCCGGATTTCTTCTTTACTGCTTGCTTTTGCAGCTGGCTGAGCGGTTTCTTCCTGTTTGGAAGCAGCGGCTTTTTCTGCCTCTGGCTCAGGTGCCTTTTCTTCAGCAGGCGCGGCTTTGTCTTCCTCTGTGCCTCCCGAGGATCCCTCTACTTCCAATTCCAGAATATCGCTGCCTTCTTTAACCTTATCGCCTTCCTTAACCAGCAGTTTTTTAACCACGCCGGATTTGGGGCTAGGGATATCCATGCTGGCCTTATCGGATTCCAGAACGATCAAGGTATCTTCTTCTTCGACCCGATCACCTGGCTGAACGTTGAGTTCAATAACCTCAACCTCTTCATTACCGCCGATATCAGGTACTTTTATAATTTCATTACTCAAGGCTTTACTCCTTAAAATTCGGTCAGGACTGGCCCCTTGGGCCAGTCAATTCGCACCCGGCTGGCCTCAGCAGAGCAGAGGATCGCATTTTTCAGGGTTGATACCGTATTTTTTAATGGCCTCGGTGACTTTCTTGGGCTCAATTTCACCTCGGTCAGCCAGGGCCTTGAGAGCTGCCACTACCACAAAGTAACGATCTACTTCAAAGAAATGGCGCAGCTTCTCACGCGTATCTGAACGGCCATAACCATCCGTACCCAGTACCTTGTAATCGGTCGGCACCCAGGCACGTACCTGATCAGCAAACAATTTCATGTAATCTGTTGCTGCTATGGCCGGTCCTTGACGTCCTTCCAGCTGTTGGGTAATAAAAGCTTTTTTCTGTTCAGCTTCAGGGTTAAGGAAGTTGTGGCGCTCAACAGCCAGAGCTTCACGACGCAGCTCGTTAAAGCTGGTTGCACTCCAGATGTCAGCTTCAACGCCAAAGTCAGCTTTCAGTAACTCCGCCGCAGCTTCTACTTCACGCAAAATCGTACCTGAGCCCAAGAGCTGCACTTTCTGCTTGCTCTTGCCACCTTCTTTCAGCAGGTACATACCCTTGATGATTTCTTCCTCAATGCCTTTACGGTCGGGCAGCTCTGGATGCTCGTAGTTTTCATTCATCACGGTCAGATAGTAGAAGCAATTTTCCTTGTCTTCATACATCCGCTTGAGGCCGTCCTGAATGATCACCGCCAGCTCATAGCTGTAGGTAGGGTCATAACTACGGCAGTTGGGAATAGTGCCGGACAGCAGGTGACTGTGGCCGTCCTGATGCTGCAAACCCTCACCATTGAGAGTAGTGCGCCCGGCTGTACCCCCGACCAAAAAGCCTCTTGCCTGCATGTCACCTGCGGCCCAAGCCAGGTCACCGATACGCTGGAAACCAAACATTGAGTAGTAGATGTAAAAGGGCACCAAAGGATAGTTGTTGTTACTGTAGCTGGTTGCGGCTGCTATCCAGGCCGACATGGCGCCAGCTTCGGTGATACCTTCTTCAAGAATCTGGCCCTTCTTATCTTCTTTGTAGAACATAATCTGACCAGCATCTTCAGGCTTGTACTTTTGACCTTCAGACGTGTAGATACCCAACTGGCGGAACATGCCTTCCATACCAAAGGTACGCGCCTCATCGGGAACGATGGGCACGATACGCTGACCAATCTTCTTGTCTTTAGCCAAACCGGTCAGGATGCGCACGAAAGCCATAGTTGATGAAATTTCGCGCCCTTTGGAGCCCTGCAGCATGGCGTCAAAGGTTTTGTCCTTAAGTTCAGGGGTTTGCAGAGATTCAAAGTCAGAACGGCGTGCTGGCAGATAACCGTTTAACTCTTCACGCGTCCGGTTCATGTACTTCATTTCCGGACTGTCATCAGCTGGCTTGTAGAAGGGAACGTCTTCCAGCTGCTCATCACTCAAGGGAATACCAAAGCGATCACGGAATTTTTTTAGCGTTTCCAACTGCAGAGACTTGACCGAGTGGGTGTCATTTTTTGCTTCGCCATCATCACCCGTACCATAGCCTTTAACAGTATGCGCCAGCACGACTGTTGGACGACCATTGGCATTATTTACCGCCTCATGGTAAGCCGCATAAACCTTGTAGGGATCATGGCCGCCGCGGTTCAGGGCATAGATATCGTCATCCGTCAGATCCTTGACCATTTCTTTTAGTTCAGGGTACTCACCGAAGAAGTTTTCACGGGTATAAGCACCACCGCTGGCTTTGTAGTTCTGGTATTCACCATCAACTACTTCGTCCATGCGTTTCTGCATCAAGCCTTTGGTATCCTTTTCAAACAGCGGGTCCCAATGACGGCCCCAAACAACCTTGATGACATTCCAACCAGCACCACGGAAGACGCCTTCCAGCTCATCCATAATCCGGCCATTGCCACGAACCGGGCCATCGAGGCGCTGCAGGTTACAGTTAACCACAAAAATCAGGTTATCCAGATTTTCACGACCAGCCAGGGAAATCGCTCCCAGAGATTCAGGCTCATCACATTCGCCGTCACCCATAAAGCACCAGATTTTACGATCCAGCATGGGTTTTTGCTCACGTGAATCCAGATACTTCATGACGTGGGCCTGGTAAATGGCTTGAATGGGTCCAAGGCCCATGGAAACCGTCGGGAACTGCCAGAAATCAGGCATCAGCCAGGGGTGAGGATAGGAAGAAAGCCCCTCTCCATCCACTTCCTGGCGGAAGTTATCCAGCTGCTTCTCGCTCAGACGACCTTCAAGAAAAGCCCGGGCATAAACACCAGGGGCACCATGACCCTGGAAGTAAACCAAATCCCCTTCAAACTCATCCTTGGGAGCACGGAAAAAGTAGTTGAAGCCCACATCATAAAGGGTCGCACTCGACATAAAGCTGGAGATGTGTCCACCTATACCTGGCTTGGCCTTGTTGGCGCGCATAACCATAGCCATAGCATTCCAACGAACCAATGAACGGACACGTCTTTCCATGAATAGGTCACCCGGCATCCGGGCTTCGCGATGAACAGGGATGGTATTACGATGGGGGGTAGTGATGGAGAAAGGCAGCTGAGAACCATCACGACGCATGCGATCAGCAAGCTGAGTTAATAAAAATTTGGCTCTTTCTTCACCCTCATGGGTAAGTACCGAATCCAGGGACTCCAGCCATTCCTGAGTTTCCACTGGGTCCAGGTCTTTTACCTCCTGATTCATATAAAGATCTCCACTTATAGTTGGGATAAAAACAACAATGTAGCCTGACTACAGCTCAATAAGATCAGGCCAGAAAAAATCGGGTAAAAACCGGGTTCATGTACGCTGCCTTAGGAACTTCACTCCTAAGGTAAGCAGAAAAGTTGGCTATTTTCATGTTGCAGCGCACCATAAAACTCAATACCAGCAAGGACTTCAGATCCTTTTATAATTTCTTGTAATTTTACTACAAAAACTTCCAAATAAAAGCCCCTTCTGCTCAATTGGAAGAAAGGGCTTTAAAATCAGATGAGTAAGCTATCCCCAGAAAATCACACCCAAGGCAGTGATAGCAACCCAAAGAGCCAAAGCCTTCCAAATGCGTTCTTTTAGCTCCAATAATTCCTGGTCCGCTTCCTCAGTCATAATTTCAGGGCGCTGAACACAAACGTCGGCCACCTCATCACCATTGGAAACGACACCATAACCAGTCAGCAATTGACGGTTCAAAAAGTCTTCAGTAGGCAGTTGCCAGCGCAACAGATCCGCCATAAACTGTTTTAGACCCAAGAGTGGACGCCCCAACAGAGCTAAACTCAAGCCCAGCAAGCGGGCTGCAGGCCATTCCAAAACCCGCTGAAAGCGCTCTATCTGCTCATCACACCCCTGCTCGGAATCTTGACGAGCATTGGCAAGTGCCTGCTCACTCAATCTGGCCAACAAGGCGCCAACAGGTCCTAGCAATAGATACCAGAAGAGCACCAAAAACAATCGGTCAAAAGCAAAATAGGTCAGTCGGGACTGAACACGTGCGTGCAGATGACAGGGATCTTCACCAATTTCATCATCTTCAAGGATTTCCTTGGCATAGTAGCTAGCAGCCTGAAAATCTCCCTGGCGCCAGGCCACCATATAGCGCTCCACCCACAGGAGCTCACTGCGTCTACCCAGTGCATAAAAGACAATCAGCAGATGTATCAGCAGGGTAAACAAAGACCAAAAGGCAGCTTCCACCCACCAAAGCAGCAGCCACAGCAAGAAAATCCAGGGCAGAATACTGACCAAAAAACTGGCAGAAGCACCAGGATCATACCCCATGCGTTCGGCCACCCACCGCTGCCAGTCTCTAAAGGCCCTATCCAGAGTCCGAATCGGTCCCTGACCCGGCATTTCACGTAAAAAAAGCACTGCCAGCATTACAAAAAACTTCATCCTAGAGCTCCGCCAAGTAACTTTGCCAATCAAACGCAGGACCTGGATCAGTTTTGCGGCCATGCGCCAAGCTTGCGTGGCTGCAAATACGTTCCTGGGTAATGCCCGGGTACACATGCATCAGTGACCGGGTCACCTTGATCAACTGCTGGTACTGCACCTGAGTATAGGGCTGGTCGTCCGAACCTTCCATCTCTATACCTATAGAAAAGTCATTACAGTTCTCTCGACCCTGAAAATAAGACTGGCCTGCGTGCCAAGCCCGCTGATTAAACGCCACAAACTGGATCAACCGACCTGTACGCTCTATCAGCAGGTGTGCAGAAACCCTGACCCCGGCCAGACTTTCAAAATAAGGATGCTCGGTTGGCGGCAACTGGCCCTGAAAAAACTTTTCAATCCAACCTCCCCCATAGGTTTTTGGCGGCAAGGCTATATTATGGATCACCAGCAGGCTGATATCCTCTGGGTCTGGCCGTGTGTTGTAATGAGGCGAGGGGCAGGTTTCCGCCTCCTGCAACCAGTGCTCGAAGATCTGCATGATTTAATTGCAACAAATTTAAAAGTTAAGGGTGCAGCCAAGCGCCCTGAGTCCTCTTATAATGCACAGCCTCTCAGCTATTTTTCAATCCATGGAGCCTCCTATGCAGCAGTTTATTCAACCACCACCTACTTACCTTCTCGCCCAGCAGGTTGCTCTGGCCCTGCAAGAAGATGTGGGTAGCGGTGATCTGACTGCCCAATTGATTGCTGCAGACAAAAGGGCTAAAGCCCGTGTGATTACCCGCCAAGCCGGTGTATTTTGTGGCGGCCCCTGGGTTCGTGAAGTTTTCCACCAGTTGGATTCAAGAGTCACTGTTGACCTTCAGGTTGAAGAAGGCGAACGTCTGCAGGCCAATCAAACCCTTTTTGAGCTCAGCGGCCCAGCACGCGCCCTACTAACCGGTGAACGCAGTGCCCTGAATTTCGTACAAACCCTTTCGGCAACTGCCAGCCATTGTCGGGAGCTGGCCGATCTGGTCGCTCATACCCAGGTGCGCCTGCTGGATACTCGCAAAACCCTGCCTGGGCTGCGCCTTGCTCAGAAATATGCAGTAACCTGTGGTGGTTGCTACAACCACCGCATAGGGCTTTTTGATGCCTTCCTGATCAAAGAAAATCACATTGCCGCTGCGGGTGGCATTCAGGCCGCCGTTGATCGGGCCCGTCAACTCGCACCTGGAAAACCTGTAGAAGTTGAGGTTGAAAACACCACTGAACTGGAAGAAGCCCTGGTCGCTCAAGTCGATATCATAATGCTGGATGAGTTTTCTCTGGAAGCCACACGCGATGCTGTTGCCTGGGTTCAAGGCCGCTGTAAACTCGAAGCCAGTGGTGGCATTGACCGTGAAAAGCTAGTCGCTGTTGCTGAGACAGGGGTTGACTATATTTCTCTGGGAACCCTGACTAAAGATATCAAAAGCCTGGATTTGTCTATGAGGTTAAGTCAGTGAGCACAGTGAACGAAAAAGAAGGTGTCATTCAATATCTATGCGAGCTGAAAGAGAAGCAACAGCTCTGGCCAGCGGCCGTGTTGCAGAAGCTCAACCACTGGCGTGACAAGATGCTTGAAGCTGGCTGGATGGGGCAAAACCCTCAACGCTATCAAGGCCTGGGGTTTGGCAATCTGAGTCTGCGCTATCCGCAGGACCCGCACCCCCATGCTTTCATCATCACCGCCAGCCAAACCGGACATCTTCAGCAGCTTGACAGTGAGCACTGGCCTCTGGTTGTCAGCGCTGACCCTGACAACAACCGCCTCCTTGCCCAAGGCCAGCATTCTCCTTCTTCAGAAGCCCTCACTCATGCTGCTATCTATCAAGCGCTACCCGAAGCCGGAGCGGTGATTCATATTCACAGCCCGCAACTCTGGCAACTAACCTGCAAAGACCCTCAGGCTACTATTTCCTCTGAAATCAGCTATGGTACTCCTGCCATGGCTCAGGCTTTGGGGCAAAGTGCTAGGCAGCCGAGTGGGTTTCTGACACTTCTAGGGCACCAGGATGGCCTGGTCGCCTGGGGAAAAAACCTGGAAGCGGCAGCCGATCAGCTCTACTCTTTACAGCAAAGCTTAAGCCAATAAAACTATCAAGATTGCTATCCAGTCAGAAGGACTTACGAGGAAGTGCAGACCATGACAGTCACAGCCAGCTACGATTTACTTATTATCGGCGGAGGCCAGCAAGCAGCCGAACTCCTAAAACAACTACCGGAAAATATTGGCAAACTGGCAGTCATCGACAGCCGGTCTGGTTTTCCACCCGTTACCGTTGAAGCCAGTAGAAACTTAGAGCTTGGCAAGACCACTCTTGATCTGGTCGAAGCAGCGCCGATTATTGATCTGCGCCGCACACCCGATGGCAACTATCTCGCTAAAAGCAACCATGACAAGTATTTCCAGGCTCCACTGGTTTGGGTCGCAGCAGGGGCAACAACGCTCAAGCTGGCCCACAAGATGGGCTATGGACTGGATTACTTAGTATTTCCGCTTAAAGGCTATGGCTTCCAAGTAGAGGATAAGCAAGCAGAGGTGCGCTACTTTACTTTCCGGTTGGATGAGCAAAAAGCTTCTTCAGTATTAGATTTTTTCAGGCTGTTAAGGTTAGAGCGCCGCCTGCTGGCGGTGCTGCATTGCCTGATCAGCAGCAAGCTTACCCGAAGAGCAATGCTGGCAGGCTTCGGCTATCGCCTACCCTGGCTCAAAGACCAGCTGCTAAAACGCCAGGTACAAAAGCTGGCCGGTTCAGAAGTTTCTGATGACGCCTTGGAAATCCTTGGCCCCCTACCCCTGCAACGCCTGCTCGTTGACACTAAAACCAACAGGGTTCATGAAGAAAGCTTTCAGCTATCAGCCAGTGAAGGACTCAGCTTTTATTTCCCTGGAAGCAGCTTAGGGAGTTACTAAGCTCTTAGTTTTGCCAAATAAAGTTGGTCAGGAGGACATCCTGAACCACTTCAGCACCGATTTCTTCTTTCAATACCCGGTTAAGGGCTTCTTTCAATTCACTGCGAATTCTTTCCTGGCCGCGTGAAGTCACCACATTGTTCTCTGATTGCCGCGCCAGGTTAAGAACGATGGTATTGCGAACCAAAGGCCGATGTTGCTCAACGGCCTGATAAGCGCGAGCACTACCCAGCTCAAGGGTAATATCTGCTTTCAGGTACTTAAGCCGTCCCGGTCCACCATAGTTGGTTACAAACCCCGGAGAGAGCTGCAAATAATAAATATCACCAGAAGGCTCCGGATCCTGTGCAAATAACTGAGCTGGCAACATCAAGCTGACAACCAGCAGCAAACTAAGCAGGGGTAAGCGCATTTTCCTCTCCCTAAGGGCCTTTAGGTCTTAATATTTTCAAGTTTATAAATTTCCAGCCTGCTAGGCTAGCCTAACTGGCCAACAAAGACGATAGCCAAAACGTTAACGCCACTATTAAATTTGTGATCCAATAAGCAGGTGCTTGCGAAAGTCTACAAAATTACGTAAAACTAACAGCCTTGATTAAAGCAAACCTGTGGAGAACAACATGCTGGAATCCTGCAAAAATGCCCAGGAACGCTGGGGCGGTGTCCACCAGCTCATTGACCGCTGGCTGCAAGAACGCCGTGAGCTTTTGGTCAGCTTTAATCGACTGAGCCAAGCCCTACACCAAAAAGGCAAGGTTACCAGTGATAAAATTGAAGAATTTCGTGAACTCCTGGTGGACTATCTCAGTGCCGGCCATTTTGAAATCTACGAACAGCTGATGCATGAAGCTGAAGCTTTCAAGGACCAAGAGGCGCTTAAGCTTCTAGATACCACCCTGCCTTTGCTGCATGAATCCACCCAGCAGCTGATGAAGGATGAGGAGCACCTGGTTCCCATGGGGCTTAATGATCTGGAAAAAACCCTCAGCCATGTTGGCGAACTTCTTGCTGAACGTTTTGAACAGGAAGACCAGCTGATTGCAAAATTGCATGCCGCCCATGCTCCCCAGCAGCCAGCTTAAGCGTCCAAAGAAATTCCCAGGTTGCTGAAGCCCTGATTTCCAGCCAAGTCCCGAATACTTTTCAAAATTTCAGGATGCGGCTGGAATTGTGCTGAAACCAAGTTCAATAGCTCGTCCTGAAACGCATTTTCATCATCCATCAGATCCTGGTAACGCACCCACTGGCTGAGCTCCTGGTCATCCAAGTCTTCAGGAGCCTGCATTTCCAGGTATTGACGTACAGTAGAGCGTGACAGTTTACTGGCACGAATGGCATTTTCCTCATCATGCTTGAAGGCCTGCTCCACCGCCAATTCCAAAGCCATAATCGCATCCAGTGCCGGATAAACACCATAAACCTCAAATGCATCTGGGTTGGGCTGTAAATCAGGCAGCTTCTCCTGCTGCACTTCCCAATTAATACTGGCCGCTTTGGCTGTCAGTTCTTCCCAGAGCAGAGCCAGTAGCTTGAGATATTCATCTCTATGGCCAAAGTCGGTCGCCTCACTAAATAACAGGAAGTTAGGCGCTGACCGCTGCGCCAGAGCGGTAGCAAAAGCAAGTTGCTGCCAAGGGCGCAGACGTCTGAGCCGCTGATTGAAGGAAGGGGCTTTTTTCTCAGTCATACTAGGCTTCCCAAGCTTCTGCCAAATGCTTGTCTTTCAAACGCATATAATTGCCTGCTGTGTAGCTAAAAAAACGTTGCTCTTTCTCACTCAAGGCTCTGACTTGACGCGCTGGACTTCCTGCATACATATAGCCTGACTTGAGGGTCTTACCGGGTGTTACCAAAGCGCCAGCGGCAATAATGACTTCATCCTCCACCGTCACGCCATCCATGACTATAGCTCCCATCCCAACCAGTATTCGATTACCCAGCGTACAGCCATGAAGTACTGCTTTATGACCGATAGTGACCTCCTCACCAATAATCAGAGGGTAACCACCGGGATTAAAATCACTGGCATGGGTAATGTGCAATACTGAGCCGTCCTGAACACTGGTGCCCCGACCTATACGTATACGGTGCATATCACCCCGAATAACAACCATTGGCCAGACAGATACATCATCACCCAATTCCACATCACCCAGGACGACGGCCGTAGGATCAATAAAAACCCGCTCACCTAGCTTAGGGGCAGAACCCTGATAACTTCTTATGGTCATAAGCATCTCTTGCGTTTATAAAATGCTCACAGCTTACCTTTCAGCGTGAGCTTGGCAAGCTTTTTAAACTTGATAAACTTCTTTCAAACCCACCTAGACTCAGAGCCAAGTCAATGTCATCAACCCAAAAATCCAAAAACAAACCACGCCTTCTTCCCCGTTGGATTCAACACCTTTTAACCTTTGCAATTATCGCAGTCAGCTTAGCCCTAGCCTGGGCTCTGCTGCCAACGGATAGCTTTGACACTGATCTGCAAAAAATTGGACAAGGCCAACCCATTGCGGTTTTGATCCATGAAACCGCCAGCCCCAACAGCATGGAAGCGATGGACTTAATTAATGAAATCAGATACGAAGTTGAACCATTGGAATTTATTGTGGCAACTCTGGGCCATCCTGAGGGACGGGAGTTTGCACGACAACAACAGACAGAAACTCCCGGACTGCTGCTTTTTTTTGATGGCGAAGGCCAGCGCACGGAGGTTGTATTCGTGCAGTCACTGGAAGATATCAACCGGGGTATCCGTAGCCTTTTGTAAGCCTTGTGCTGGGCCTTTTTATTTACGTTAGAATACAGTTATCTATTTTCTGGATGGAGCTCCACCATGAATGCCAGCAACCCCTTATTAAATATTTCCGATCTGCCTGCTTTCGAAAAGATCACCCCCGATCAGGTCGAGCCAGCGCTGGATCAGCTACTGGCAGCCAATCGTGCAGCGGTTGAAGAAGTTCTTGCTCAAGCCAATCCTGATTGGAAATCCAGCATGGAGCCCATTGATGAAGCCGGCGACCGCCTGTCTCGCGCCTGGTCACCAGTCTCTCACCTGAACGGCGTCAAAAACAACCCGGAACTACGCGAGGCCTATGAAAAATGCCTGCCCAAGCTCTCCGAGTTTTCCACCTGGTTCAGCCAGCATCCAGGCCTTTATGAGCTCTACAAAAAACTGGCTGCCAGCGCAGATGACCAGGCACTCAATCCGGCTCAACGTAAGATGCTGGAAAATACCCTGCGAGATTTTCGCTTAAGCGGCATTGAACTACCGAAAGAAAAACAACAGCGCTTTGCGGAAATTCAAAAGCGCCTCTCAGACCTTTCCAACCGCTTTTCCAACAATGTCCTGGATGCCACCCAGGGTTGGACCAAGCTGGTCACTGACGAAGAAGAACTCAGTGGCCTGCCCCAGTCAGCCAAGGACTCAGCAGCAGCTGAAGCCCAGACTAAAGGTGAAGAAGGCTGGCTGTTCACGCTCAACTTCCCCAGCTTTCAGCCGGTGATGACCTATGCCGATAACCGCGAACTGCGCCGCGAAGTCTATACCGCCTTTGTCACCCGCGCTTCCGACCAGGGGCCCAATGCGGGCGAGTGGGATAACGCCCCACTGATGGAGGAAATCCTCGCCCTGCGTCACGAAAAAGCCCAACTCCTGGGTTTTGAGTCCTACGCACACCTGTCCGTAGAGCGCAAAATGGCGCGCAGTCCCGAAGAGGTAATGAGCTTCCTCACCGATCTGGCAGCCAAGGCCTACCCTCAGGCGCAAAAAGACTTTGCTGAGCTTCAAGCCTTTGCTAGCGAACAGGGTGTGGATAAACTGGAGCCCTGGGATGTCGGCTACTACTCGGAAAAGCTGCGCCAGGCCCGCTATGCCATCAGCCAGGAAGAACTGCGCCCCTGGTTCCCTGCACCCAAAGTACTTGATGGCCTCTTTCAGGTGGCAGGCAAGCTGTTTGATGTCGAGTTCAAGGCCGACCCTCAGGTTACCACTTGGCACCCGGATGCCCAGTACTTCCAGGTACTGCGTCAGGGACAGCCTCTGGCTGGCTTTTACCTGGATCTCTATGCCCGTGAAGGCAAGCGGGGCGGTGCCTGGATGGCCGATTGCCGTAACCGCCGCCGTACAGCAAATGACCAGGTGCAACTGCCGGTGGCCTTTTTGACCTGTAACTTCACGCCCCCGGTGGATGGCAAGCCCAGCCTTTTGACCCACAATGAAGTCACCACCCTCTTTCATGAGTTCGGACACGGCCTGCATCACATGCTGACCCAGATCGAAGTACCGGATGTCGCCGGCATCAATGGCGTGGCCTGGGATGCCGTGGAGCTACCCAGCCAGTTTCTGGAAAACTTCTGTTGGGAAAGGGAAGGTCTGGACCTGATGACCGGTCACCATCAAACCGGTAAACCCCTGCCCCAAGAGCTGTTCGAAAAAATGCTGGCGGCAAAAAACTTCCAGTCCGCCATGCAGATGGTGCGTCAGTTGGAGTTTTCCCTGTTTGATTTCCGACTACATCTGGAAAAACAAGTCCCCAAGGCTGCAGAAATTCAGGCTCTGCTGGATGAAGTCCGCTCACAAGTCAGCGTAGTGCCCACAGCGGATTTCAACCGCTTCCAAAATGGCTTTGGTCATATCTTTGCCGGTGGTTATGCCGCTGGCTACTACAGCTACAAGTGGGCCGAAGTCCTCTCTGCCGATGCCTTTAGTGCATTTGAAGAAGAAGGTATCTTCAACCCGGCCACGGGCCGCCGCTTCCGTGAAGAAATTCTGGAAAAAGGCGGCTCAGAAGATGCCATGACCCTGTTCATCAACTTCCGGGGTCGTGAACCCCAGGTCGATGCCCTGCTCAGGCATAATGGTATTGAAGGCTGATGAAAGAAAAGCGCTACCTACTGCTTCACTCTTCTCTGTCCAGCGCACGTCAGTGGCAGCCTCTGATGGCGCTACTGGATCCGGAAAAGTGTGTCGCCCTTGACCTTCTGGGCTATGGCCAAGCCATGACCCAAGCCTGGCCACGCCGAGCGGTCACTCTGGATGAAGAACAGGCGGCACTCCTAAAGCAGCTGCCCAGCAATTGGCAGGATTTTTCCTGGCACCTGATCGGGCACTCTTACGGGGGTGTAAATGCTTTGAAGCTGGCACATGACTTCCCTGAAGCCATTGCCAGCCTCAGCCTTTATGAACCTGTGGCTTTTTTTCTATTAGTTGGAGAAGAAAGAGAAACGGCCTTGGCGTTAATGGCAGAAATCAGTGCCAGTCTGGATGCAGGTCAGCCTGAAAAAGCTGCCGAGCGTTTTATCGATTACTGGAATCAGCCAGGCAGTTTTGCTGCGCTACCTGAGCGCCAGCAGCAGGCATTTACCCTGGGCATCCACAAGGTGGCTGCTGATTTCCATGCTCTGATGAGTGCCTCCTTGAATCTGGATCAGCTTAGGCAGCGAATCACTCAGCCGACCCTGCTGATGCAAGGTAGCTTTAGCCAACCCACGGCCCACCAGGTCATTCAACAACTGGCAGCAAGCCTTTCGCTAAGTCAGGTTGTTGAATTCCAAGCGGGCCATATGGGCGCCATTTCTCATAGTCACGAAGTTAATGAAAGAATTATCCATTTTCTTAGCGAGCAACCTAAAATCACAAGCCACTGACTTCGTTATTCGACAGCCAAAGCAGTAATCACTCCTGCTCTTCTGAAGGCTTAGGATCACTAACTGGTAGTTGTTGGCGCTCCTCTTCCTTTAATAAATGTAAAGGGTTGCAGTTACGGATACGCACTTCGCCTTCCAATACACTACCGCGTGAATATTCACGGAAGATGCACTCATTGGTTGCCGGGTTATAGTTCTGAAGCCAAAGGTTGTCACCCTTCCAGGTCACACCAATATGGCGCTGTCCATCAGGTACATTCAAGCTCATAGAACCGCCATAACTCTTGACCAGAATCTGCTCTAAGTAGAAATAGTAAAAACTATGGCTGAGTACACCCATCACCAGAGCAACGATCAAGGCAATCTTCAGCTTACCCAGACGCACACTGATCAGGTAAAAAACACCCAGCAAAACAGCCACTACGAGCAACCAGTAAAGATTGGCCAGCATAACAAACTCCTTGTGCTTGAAAGAAAACGAAGAAAGGAATAAAAGAGTAAACCCTTGATTTACGTCATGAGCAGACTCATCAACCATGGGTTTATTATCGCCGGAGTATAACCTCTTGCTGCTGCCCCTGCTCACCTCGATTAGCACAAAAATCCTGCTCAACACCGTCAGCATAGCGGGCCACAACATTAAAGCCAGCTCCGGGTTCGTGGTTTAACAGTAGAGTCCGCCTTTCCCCTGGTGCTAGACGTAGAGAAAGCAGGCTGGTTTGCCCTTGGGCATTACCAAAATCCAGCTGCAAACTGTTCAGCATTACATCCGTTGTATTCACAAACTCGACTCGCATGGTTTTTTCCGGCAAAGAACTGGAAAACCAACTGCAAAGTAAAAAGCCGGCCACCAGGCCAGCTGAAAGGCATAAAAGAAGCTGCTTTCTATTCACTGAGGAGATCTCTTGATTAAGATAAGAACACTCTAAATTAAAGTGATCAGTCCACAAGTGGCAGAAGGACGCAGTCAAAGATTTTCCATCCATTGATGAAAAGCCTCAATAGGCAAAGGGCGCCCAAAGAAATACCCTTGATAGCTAAAACAACCCAGAGCAGCCAAACGTTCCTGCTGTTCCTGGTTTTCAACACCCTCAGCAATCACCGCCAGGTTAAGACTGTGCCCCAAGGATACGATAGTACGGGCAATATCCAAATCCTGCGCATCAATCAGCAAATCACTGACAAAGGATTTATCGATTTTCAATTGATCCAGAGGCAGTTTTTTCAAATAAGTTAGGGAAGAATAGCCGGTACCAAAATCATCCAAAGAAAAGCCAACTCCGAGTGCTTGAAGCTGTTCCATTTTCTCTGCTGTCAAAAGTATATCCTCATCATCCATCAGAAGACTTTCAGTGACTTCCAGTTTCAAGCGTTTGGGATTCACAGCATAACGCTGGATCAATTCAGTCACCTGTTCAACAAAGTCAACTTGCTGAAATTGACGAACACTAATATTCACGGCCAAGGTCAAGTGTTCATACCCCTGTCTTGATGACCAGTCCAGAAGTTGTTGACAGGCCGTTTCCAGAACTTGTTGGCCCAAGAGCAAAATCAGGTCTGTTTCTTCTGCAATCGGGATAAAAGCTGCCGGTGAAACTGTTCCCTTTTCTGGGTGCTGCCAGCGTACCAGTGCCTCTGCCCCTATCACTTCACCCTTATCAGTAACCTGCG
The DNA here is from genome assembly GCF_900112235.1 of Marinospirillum celere. Classification (GTDB taxonomy): domain Bacteria; phylum Pseudomonadota; class Gammaproteobacteria; order Pseudomonadales; family Halomonadaceae; genus Marinospirillum; species Marinospirillum celere. Next base: position 257,138 of record NZ_FOLH01000003.1, read on the forward strand.
GCTGATAGTAGAGTAGAAACTCCTTGTTGTGCAGAGCCTTGCGAAGATCATCAACTAGCTGTGCCCGCTCCAGTACCTGATCAAGCATTTCTGGAGAGAAGAAGCGATAGGTATTGCGCCCGGCGGCCTTAGCCTGATACATCGCCAAATCCGCTTCCTGCATTAAGGTTTCCACCTTGGAAGTACCCAGTTTAAACAGTGTAACCCCCATGCTCACAGTGGCGTGATGCTTAAGACCCTCCAAAACAAAGGGCCCATTAAGGTGCGCTTGCAATTGCTCAGCAAGGTTTTGAACTATTTCAACAGCAGGAGAGTAATTCTTGCCTAAATTCCTGATCAGCAAAACAAATTCATCACCACCAATTCTGGCAATTCGGTGTTCCATAACCAAAACTGCTTCCAGCCTCTGTGCGAGCATTTTTAAGAAGTAGTCACCGACCTGGTGCCCTCTACTATCATTAAGGGTTTTAAAGTCATCCATATCCAGATAGATCAAAGCGCCCCAAGTGTCTCTGTTTGGGGGGTCATTCAGGAGTTCGCCCAGTTCTTTCAACAACAGCTGCCTATTGGCCAGTCCGGTCAGCTGGTCATAATAGGCCAAGTGGCGTATTTGCTGTTCGGCGGCATGTCTTTCGGTGATGTCCATCAGAGTAATCACATAGTTCAGCAACCGCTCGTCAACATCACTAAAGACAGCCGAAATGCTTAACCAGAGTAAACGCGGGTCCCCTAGTTGAGTTGAGCTTTCCAACTCGCCTTGCCAGAAACCTTCTTTTTCCAACTGCAGATAGATTTCATTGAGCTGCTTCTGTTGTTTGAATTCAGGGTCCAACACCTGATCGAGTGGCTGGCCCAAAACCTCCTGTTGCTGGTAACCCAGCATTTCAGTGAACGCCTTGTTCACTCTGAGCAAGTGTTTATCTGCATCAGCCACTAGCATCACTTCAGCGGATTCAAAAACCCGACCAGCAACTTTTAACTCTTCCACCATCTTCTCCATGGCCCGGCCAACCCGGTTGTACTCATGGATACCTGTTGCCAGAAACCCAGTCACCTGACTACCTTCTTGAATACTTCGGATATAATCCAAAAGACTGTCAATAGCTCGCCGATGGGTGCTATTCAAAAGGGCCGCTGCCAACAACAGAAAGAACAAAAAACCGCCACCTGTTAGTGCAAACAAATTCCAAAAGCTCGCTTTTAATGCTTCAAAGCGTTCTTCGCTAACACCTAGTTTGACTTCCAGCTTATCCGAACCCCTAACAGCTGAAAGCCTTAGGGGCTTTTCAATCATATAAAGGTTGGGCAGGGGGTTATTTTCATCAGCAGCGGCCGTAAAAAGTGTGCGTGAAAAGATCAGCTCCCCAGTGGCTTCTGGAGTAGTTCGGGCTTTCAATTCAATAAGGTCCACATCCAACTGATCAAACACTTGTTGCTGAAACTCAGGATTACCACTTAAAGCAAGACCAACAAAGACATAACCCTGGAGGTTAATGCTGCCAGGATCAAACAAGGGGGCTGCTTTGAGTAGATATACCTCTCCATTATGGCTAAATAAACGCCAGTCGCTGGTATAGAGCAGGGCAGGCTCCAAGCTGCCCATTAAATGTTCAATCGGATAAAGGGGGGAGCTGGCATCCATGACCAAGGCTTCATTGGTATCCAAAACAAACATTAAATCAACGACTTCACTGGCAGCCGAGTCACGAAAATGAAAGAGGATGTCATCGGCAGAAGCATCCAGACCGAGTTGACGACTTAAAAACTCACCCAGCATCTGATTGCCCAGGCTGGTTTTCAGATAAATATCCAGCAGTTCAAGACGATTGGTTAACAGGCTTTGCAGGGTGCGCTGTTTTTGTTCAAGGTTGTTTTCGATTTCCTGCTCCAGGTTCTGCTGGCTAACATGCAGTGAATACACCAGGGTCAAAGCAACCGCCAGCAAGCCCAGAAATCCAAAAATCAGAAGAATGCCGGTCGTAAACCGGTATTCCCAGGCCTTGCCACCACGCTGCTTGTTATCTTTATTCTTCGCAGTGATAGCCATAACACTCCTCAAGGGGCTGATTGATCAACCAGAAACTGCAAAGTACGTGCCTGTTCATGCATAAAGGTTTCCAAAGCTTGATCCTGCTTGAAGATGACCGGAATACCTATTTGCTCTTCGGTCAAACGTACAAAGCTTTGATCTTCCACGATGGCTTTCAAGGCAGCCACCAACACTTGAACCTGAGAATCAGGGGTATTGGCCGATACTGCTAAAACACGCAGTACTTCAAGATCAACTTCGTAACCAGCATCCTTCAGGGTAGGCACTTCGGGGAAGTTCATCAGTGGCTCACTTCCCAAAGCGAGCAGCACTCTCACCCTGCCTTCCAAAGCTGGAGCGATATAACTACCTCCACTAAATGCAAAATCAGTTTCACCGGATAGCACCAAAGGCAAGGTCGAGCTGCCACCTGTTGTCGGCACACTTCTTAAACGCAAACCTTCCAGTTCAGCCAAATGAGTGACCAAAAAACGGTCCAATTGAGTTTGCGAGGCATAAACCAGCTCACCGCCTTCTCTACCCGCATTCAAAAGCCCTTGCCAATCCTGATAAGCTGCCTGTTTACCGGTCACCAAAGCCAGCTGATCCCGGCTTATCGCGGCCAGGTAACGAAAGCTGTGTAGGTCGTAGGATGCCGAAGACACCAAAGGGGGAAAGGTGAAACTCAGTGAGGGTGAAAATTGGAGAATATTGCCCTGCTCATGGCTGGCGGCCAACATGGCAGCAGCTGCGCCACCGCCTGAGCCTGGAAAATAAATGATTTCAACTGCTTGGCCCAACTGCTCTTCCAGTAGGCCCGCCAGAATTTGGGCCTGTTGATCCATACTACCACCGGGATTAAAGCCCACCAGGAGTATTAAGGGTTTCTCTGGAAAAGCCTCTGCCTTGGCAGGTAACACCAGGAATAAAAACAAGCAGGCATAATATAAGAGCTTTATCATCGGTAGCGACTCAGCAAAAGATTACCTATTTATTTATAGCCCACTTCTGCGAAAAAAAGATGAACACTGAGCATATCAAAAAAATTGGCTTTGGCCGTACTCTTTACCAAATGACTTGGCCCATGCTTTTTGGGGTATTGGCATTGATGAGTTACCAACTGGTCGATGCCGCCTGGATTGCTCTCTTGGGTGTCGACCCTTTAGCCGCCCTGGGTTTCACCCTACCGGTTCAACAACTGATCATCGGTTTTCAGGTCGGTTTGGGGATAGCCACCACGGCCATCATTTCACGCACTCTGGGCGCAGGTAACCCCGAAAAAGCCCAGCAGCAAGGTCGCTTGATCCTGATTACTGGTCTGAGCCTGTTGGCCTTGCTGATGCTGTTCTTGTGGCTGTTGCGCCCCTTGATTTTGAATTTTCTAGGTGCAGATGCTGAGTTGAGACCCTTAATCGATCGCTACTGGGCACCCTGGTTACTGTCAGCCTGGCTGGGAGCGGGTGTCTATCTGGGCTACAGCCAGCACCGTGCTCAGGGCGATACCAAGTTTCCAGGGCTAATGATGCTGGTGGTCAGCCTGCTGAATCTGGTTTTGGACCCCTTGTTTATTTTTACCTTTGGCTGGGGGTTACCCGGCGCTGCCTGGGCGACCGTTGTTGCCTTTGCTTTTGGTGGGTTGATGACCTACCCACGGATCTTCAAAAAAGGCTGGATCAGTCCAAACCTTCAGGGCCTAGCCATCATTCAAGAACTCAGAGCACTGTTTGGAACGGCTCTGCCTGCAATGCTCAGTCAATTGATGCCCGCTTTCTCAGCCATTTTAGCAACCAGCCTGGTTGCTGGTTTTGGTACAGTTGCCGTGGCTGCCTGGGGGCTAGGTACACGTCTGGAGTTCTTTTCTATCGTCGTGGTTCTAGCCCTGACGATGTCTCTTCCCCCTATACTGGGACGCTTTGCTGGAGCAGGTGACTGGGATTCGGTAGAACGCTTGTTGAAATTGGCTGTAGGCTTTGTGATTGTTTGGCAGCTGGGCATTGCTCTGGTCTGGATGCTGGTCAGCCAACCTTTGGTCAACCTGATCACTGAAGAGGCTGCGGTAAGCGAACTGGTCCAGGAGTATCTTTTCAAGCTGCCCATCAGCTATGCCGCCCTGGGGGTCTGCATGCTGATGGTTTCAGCGAACAACGCCGTGGGTATGCCGTTACGCGGACTCATGACCTCTTTAGTGCGCTTGTTCGCCTGCTATCTGCCCTGTCTCTGGCTGGGTGCTCAGCTGGCCGGAATTTCGGGGCTCTTTACCGGCGCTTTGATCGGCAACTTCTTGGCTGGCACCCTGGCCTGGCTGATGTATCGCCAAGGCCTCAACCAGCTGCGTCAGCAAAGGCTTGGCGAACTTCGTCAGCAATAATCCTCAGACCCTTGGCAACCTGTTCATCATCCTGAGAGTAAGTGACTCTCAAGCATTCATGACGATGCGGCCAGTCATCCTCGTTGGGCATACCGGGAAAGAAATAGTGCCCGGAGACCACAAGCACACCGCGAGCTTTCAGGCGTTGATAGAGTTCATGGCTAGTGATTGGCAGGCCAGGGAACCAAAGCCAAAGAAACATGGCCCCTTCCGGTTGATGGATATACCAGGGGCAGGCATCTTCAAAGGCTTCGTGAAGAACGGCAACCGCCTTATGCATTTTAGCCTGATACCAGGGTCTCACCTGTTCTCTACTGAGGGTCAGGATTTCACCAGAACGCACCAGGTTTTCAGTGAGTTGCGGGCCAAAGCTGCCCGTAGCCAGATTGAGAATGGCATTGGCACCACTCAGGGCACGGATGACCTCAGAGGGGGCAATCACTATGCCGGTGCGGGCTGCGGGCAAGCCCAGCTTGGACAGACTCAAACAAAGAATAATCTGCTCATCCCAAATCGGGTTAGCTTGGGTATAAATCAATTCAGGGAAAGGGCTACCATAGGCTCCATCAATAATTAAAGGAATATCCCAGTCCTTGGCCAGCTTATGCAGCTTATCGATTTCCTCATCCGTCAGGACATTGCCGGTGGGGTTAGTCGGGCGAGAAACACAAAGCGCACCCACCTGCTCATCCAGGGCCAGTTGATCAAAATCAACACGATATTTAAAAGTATGCTCACCCACGTAGTCGATCTTAGGGCGCACACTCCGGAAGGTATTTGCTCCCAAGCCAGCATCGGCATAGCCCAAATATTCAGGGGCCAAAGGCAATAGAATTTGACGTTCTTCACCTTCGGGGGTGGTGCCGGCAAAGAGGTTAAACAGCATAAAAAAAGCCGCCTGACTGCCATTGGTCAGGGCAATATTCTCTTCGCTCAAACCCCAACCATAGGTTTCATTGAGCAGGTCTTTCAAAGCACTAATAAAACGCGCCTCCCCTTGCGGGGCATCATAGTTGCCAACCAAGCGTGCAAAGGCTTCAGGGTCCTGACCAATCTTTTGGAATTCTTCACGCAGCCGTTCTTGAACAGGTGAAAAGTGCCCTGGATTACCACCACCCATCATGATCATTGGCTGGTCACCCGCCATCGCCTTGCCCAGATCATCCATCAGGCTATTAATACCGGCCTGTTCGGAGAATTTTTTTGCAAAAGCTGTCATTTTCATTCTTCCAAACCTCCCAAAAAGCTTTTTGCTTGCTGCACTGTCATAACTTCTGTGGTTTCGGTTTCTACATCGTGCAAGATGACCAGCTCACCCTTTTGCATCTGGTGCTTTAGCTGCTCCACCCACTGGCTGCTGGCATCGCCACTGGTCGTATCATAACCCTGACGTGTCACAAAGGTTTCCAGCAGGGCTTCCAGAGTCTCTGCTTCCAGCAAGCCATAGGGAATTTCGACAAAACGTTGGTGCATGGGAAGTTCAGGCCTTCTCTGAGAGTTAAAAAAACAAGTGTAACAAGAAGCCAGAGTATTGTTCAGAGGCCAGGTATACGAACCTCATCACAAATCAGGCCTTTCACTCTGGCATAAAAATTTCATCAAGGTTAGGCTGCGTTGCGTGGCGGTTAAGTCACGGAAGTATCTATCAATGGAATCTTTTAAGGATAAAATCATGAGTGATATCTCACCCGATCATCAGGAAACTGATAACGTCAATGAATCTAGGCTGCTGGAAGCTTACATTCAAAAACCTGAAAAAATGTCTTTCTATCAAAAAGGCCTGGAGAAAATGCAGCAAGCAGGAGTGTTTGGCTTTCGCTGGCACTGGAGCTGGTGGGCTTTTTTCTTCGGCTGGGCCTTTCTACTTTATCGCAAGGCCTACCTGCCCGCCCTGGGTGCCTTCTTTTTTGTTGCAGTACTCAGCATCATTCCTTTTGGCTTTCTCATCGGCATGATCGTCGTGGGCGGTAGCGCCAGCTATTTTATTCTCAAGCGTTTTAATGACCTCAAGAACACCTTGAAAGGCACTGAAGAAGAAAGAGTGAAAGCCATGTACGCCTTTGGTGGATTCCACACCTGGGTGATCTGGGCCGCCGCCATTTTCTATACCCTGACTTTTATCACTGCAGTCGTGAGCCTTTTTGTTATAGGTGCAGCCATGAATAGCGGCAGCCCCTACGGCTATTAAGCTCCAACTTCAGCAACAGGCTTGACCACCCACGCGGTGGCCTTTTTTGTGCTGGCCGACGCGATCAAGCTTCCAGCTCTGCCAGTCGGTCGAGCAGAGCTGCCTCATCCATTACTGGAACACCTAAGGATTCAGCCTTGGTCAGTTTAGAGCCTGCGGCTTCTCCGGCAACCAGTTGGCTGGTTTTCTTGGAAACACTACCAGAAACCTTGGCTCCCAGGGCTTCCAGGCGTTCTTTGGCCTGATCACGGGTCAGGCTTTCCAGGCTGCCGGTCAGCACCCAGGTCTGGCCAGCCAAGGGCAGGTCTTCACGACGCTGCTGGGTTTCTGGCCAGTGGATACCAGCCCCTTGTATCTCTGTTCCAGCAGGGCTGGTCAATTGCTGAATAATGGCTTGATTGTGCGGCTCTTCAAAAAAAGCACGCAGGTGTTGGGCAACGATAGGCCCAACATCGTCAACTTCCAAAAGCTGTTCTTCACTAGCCTGCATCAGAGCATCCAGATTGCCGAAGTAACGTGCCAGATTGGCGGCTGTGGCTTCGCCAACTTCACGAATGCCCAAGGCATAAATAAAACGCGGCAAGGTGGTTTCTTTACTGGCTTGCAAGGCTTTAAGCAGGTTGCTTGCTGATTTTTCTGCCATGCGCTCCAGGCTGGCCAACTGCTCCAGTGTTAAATGATAAAGATCAGCAGGTGTTTTCACCCACTCCTTTTCCACCAACTGGTCTATCAGTTTGTCGCCCAGACCTTCAATATCTAGGGCTTTGCGACTGGCAAAATGTTTGAGGGCTTCTTTACGCTGAGCGGCACAGTAAAGCCCCCCGGTGCAGCGATAAACGGCTTCACCTTCGGCTCTCTCAACATGGGAAGCACAAACGGGGCATTCGCTGGGGACTTTAATTACTTGGGCATCATCAGGGCGTTGTTCAAGGATTACCTTGACGATTTGGGGAATTACATCACCCGCCCTGCGCACGATCACCTGATCGCCAATACGTACATCCAGGCGCGCCACCTCATCCATATTGTGCAGGGTCGCGTTGGAAACAGTGACGCCAGCCACCTGAACCGGATCCAGGCGGGCAACCGGGGTTACCGCTCCGGTACGACCCACTTGAAATTCAACATCCAAAAGACGGGTTGTTTCTTCTTGAGCCGGGTACTTGTAGGCTGTGGCCCAACGGGGTTCACGAGCCCGAAAGCCCAGCTCGGCCTGTAGGCGCAGATCATTGAGTTTAAGAACCGCACCATCAATGTCAAAGGGCAGTTGGTCACGTTTTTCGGCCAGTTGATCACAATAGTCTTTCAGCCCGGTATAACCCTTCACTACGGCAAGTTCACTGCTGATTTTAAAGCCCCAGGCAGCGAGTTGCTGCATGGCCTGATAGTGGCTGGTTGCAGCCTGTTCATCACTCACTCGGGCCAGCTGATAGGCGGTAAACTCCAACGGACGGGTGGCGGTAATACGCGGATCCAATTGACGCAGGCTGCCAGCAGCTGCATTACGGGGATTGGCAAAGACCTTGTCATCTGCTTCTCTGGCCTTGTCATTCATGGCTTCAAAGGCTGCTCGGGGCATATAAACTTCACCCCTAACCTCCAGCAATTCTGGCCAGTCTTGTGGACTACCCTGTAAACGCAGAGGAATCGATTTGATCGTTTTCAGGTTTTCGGTAATCCCTTCCCCGCTCTGCCCATCCCCGCGCGTGACGCCCTGCACCAAAACCCCTTGTTGATAAGTCAGGCTGACGGCCAGACCGTCCAACTTGGGTTCACAGCAAAACTCAGGGGACTCAAGCAACCGACCGCGATCCTGAAGCGCTTCCTGTAGCCGTTTGACGAAGGCCTGCAAACTGGCATCATCAAAGACATTACCCAGCGACAGCATGGGCACCTGGTGGCGTACTTCTGGAAAGTGACTCAAAGGCGCTGCACCAACCCGCTGGGTCGGAGAATCGGGAGTTACCCATTCAGGGTGCTGGGCTTCCAGTTGCTGAAGCTCCTGAAAAAGGCGATCATATTCAGCATCCGGGATACTGGGATCATCCAGTACATAGTAGCGATGGTTGTGCAGGTGAAGCTGCTCGCGGAGTTGTTGCAGGCGTTCCTGGCTAGCCGAGGTTGTCATATTAAATTCGCAAGGGTTTACTGATTATTTGTTGGCTTTTTGAGCCTTGATTTCTTTTAATCGCGTCTTGCGTTCAAACTCCTGAATGCGCTGACGGTAATGCTCTATGGTTTGCAGAGTCAGGTTACTGCGTTGTTCATCCTGAAGTTCGGCTCCCCAGTTGCGCTCAAATACTCGTGCCGTTTCCAGCATCCGCTCAAAAATGGCCTGGGGTTTTCGGGAGTTGGGCAAGGCCATCACCAGCACCACGCCGTGAGTGCTGAAGTCATCCAGGGTTTCTTTATTGAAAGTGCCCGGGCTGAACATATTGACCATGGAATAACCCAGAACCGGCTCTTCTGACTTGTCGTCGACATAGTGGAAAAAGCCGGAAGCGCTCAACTGCATACCTATCATGTCCATCAAATAGGCCAGCTTGTGACCTTCAAATGGCAAATCTGCCCGGGCATTGATATTGATAGTCAGAAACTCTTCAGCTTTCCCCCAGGCCAGCTGTTCCAGGCTGACCAGTAAGGAGGTCCGCAAGTCCTCAACCTCTTCCTGTTCAGGCTCAGGAGCTTCAGGTTCAAATTGAGGCTCAGCAGCAGGCTCTTCAAGGGGTGGCTCTTCGTGACTTTCAACGGGAACCGGATCACTGACAGCCGGGGGTTCTATATCCACCAGGTCTTGATAAACCTCTTCCGGCTCTTTAGGTTCAACGGTTTCTTGGACACTGGCTGTTTCAGCAATTTCTGAAGTCGCTGCCTCCACCTGTTGACTGATTTCCTGTGCTGAACGCCTGGCTTCGGCATCAAATTCAGGGTCTCTTTCAAACAGGCGCCGAACTTCTTCAACGGTCATCGGGCTAGCTGGCGGTTCCTGTTCTTCGAAAGGCTCGTCCCAGTCATCAAAACTCTCGGGCGTGGCTTGCTGTTCAGGCTCTTCATCCAGTTGCACGCTTTTACGGAGGACAGGAATAGGGTCATCATCAAAGATATCGATATCATCAAACAGCGGATCGAGATCCTTGCGGGTTTTCTTAACGTCAGGGTCGTCAAGGCCTGGAAGTTCACGAGCCAGCTGTTCCCTACGCGCCTGCTCTTCAGGATCTTCATGGTCTTCGAAATCACGGCGAGCAGCTGCACGTTTGCGGCGAAGAGCATCAAGTAGTATCAGCAGGAAAACCGCTACCCCCAGCAGTATCAACCCTTCTTGCAAACCCATATAAAAATTCAGCCCCTGAAATATAAAAAAGTGAACACCAACTTACAAAAAGGTCATTAGCATAATATTAGCAATTTTGTGCACCTGCTTACAGCAAAAAAACTAGCTGGCAACCATAGCAGAAGCTTCTTCAAGGTCAACTGTCACCAAACGGGAGACACCTGGCTCCTGCATGGTAACACCCATCAGTTGCTCAGCACTTTCCATGGCCTGTTTGTTGTGGGTAATGTAGATAAACTGAATGCGTTCAGACATCTCACGCACCAAGCGGGCATAGCGCCCTACGTTGGCATCATCCAAGGGCGCATCAACTTCATCCAGCATACAAAAAGGGGCTGGATTGAGTTCAAAAATTGAGAAAACCAGGGCCAGGGCGGTCAGGGCCTTTTCACCACCGGAAAGCAGGTGAATGGTTGCATTCTTTTTCCCGGGAGGACGCGCCATGATGGCCACTCCCGTTTCCAGGAGGTCATCACCGGTCAGTTGCAGCCAGGCTGTGCCACCACCAAAAACTCGGGGAAAAAGCTCCTGGAGTCCACTGTTAACCTTTTCAAAAGTTTCCTTGAAGCGAAGCCGGGTTTCCCGGTCAATCCGGCGGATCGCTTGATCCAGAGTCTGCAAGGCAGAAGTTAACTCTTCATGCTGGGCATCCAGATAGCTTTTGCGCTCATACTGCTGATCGTACTCCTCAATGGCCGCGAGATTAATCGCACCCAGACGTTTGATGCGCGCTTGCGTATCTTCCAGCTCATGTTGCCAACGCGATTCGATTGCCTCTTCGGGTAGGGTTTCCAATACTTCCTTGAGACTTAACTCCTGTTCACGCAGGGTTTCCAGATGGTTGTCCCTTTTCACCATCAGGCCTTGTTGTTGCAGTCTTTCCTGTTCGAGCAGGTGGCGGAGTCGGTCCAGTTCCCGATCCTGCTGCCCCCGTTCCTGTTCGAGAAGACGCTGCTCTTCTTGAGCCTCTTGCTGTTGCTGACGGAGCTTTTGAACTTCTTCTTCCTGCTGCTGGTGTTGGGCAAGCAGCTCTTCCAGCTGCTCCATTTGTTCATCACCCGGTTCTCTGGCAGCTAAGAGTTCCTGGGTCAGCTGCTGATGTTTTTCAGCATGGCTGGCCAACTGCTGTTGTAAGCGTTGCAGGGCTTGCCTGGCCGCGGCCTCTGAAGTAATCAGCTGCTGTTGTTTGATTTTGACTTCCTGCAAAGCCAGTTGCTGTTGCTTGACCAGCTGGCGTTTTTGGTCACGTTCTAAACGCAGCTGCTCTCTCTGCTCTTGTTGTTGTTCGCGTTCTTCGCTGTTGGCTTCAACTTTAAGCAGGGCTTCCTGCCAGACTTCCCGGTCCTCTTGCAGAGTCTCCAGCAACTGCTGCTGCTCTTCTTCCAGAAGCTGCCGCTCTTCAGTTAACTGTTCGTGCCGCTCTTGCGCCGAATCCAGACGGGCCTCAAGGCTGGCGACCTGGCTGGCCAGCTCACTGCTTTGTTGCTGCAAGGGTTTGCGCACTTGGACTAGCTCTTGAAGTCTTGCTTCCTTGGTTTGCAGCTCTTCCTGAAGTTGGCTTTCCTGTTCTTTTAATTCCTGCCCCTCTTCTTCAAGCAGTTCGTTGCTTTCATGCAGCTGGCGAATTTCCTGTTGGCGCGCCAGCACGCCGGTTGATCTGGCTCGGTTGGCCTGGAGGAGAAGACCGTCCGCAAAGACTCGTTCACCCTGGGGTGTGACCAGGCTTTGTCCCGGTTGAAGATGGTTACGCTGAGCCCAGGCAGCAGCCAGATTCTCACAGGTTTGAATCGCATTTAAATGCCGCTGCAAACTCATAGGCAAGGTGGTTAAAGAGCGTATTTTAGCCAAGAGGCTCTGGGTAGAAACCTCCAGAGAGCCAGCAGCATGGCTGGTGTAGATTTTGAGGTCACCTGAGGGCAGGTCAACCAATTCCTGTATCCAGTCTTTGTCCAAGGGCACAGAAGACATAAGGGCTGCCATTTCGCCCAGCAAACAGGTTTCAACGGCTTTTTCCCAGCCAGGTTCGACATCCAGCAGCTCGCCTAGACGCGGCCAGGAGTTCAGTTCACGCTCTTCCAGCCAGGAGTCCAGCTCAGCATCCTGGCCTTCCAGCTCAGCTTGTTGTAAAGCTTCCAGTGAGGCAAGTCGGCCCTGCTGCTGTTGTAGGCGGGTCGCTTGCTGTTGACTGCTTAAACGCAGCTGTTGTAGCTGCTGGTGAAGCGCTTCTTTGTCAGCGTTCAGCTGTTCTTCTTCATCATCCAGCTGTTGTCGACGTGCTTCCAGGCTTTCCTGTTCAAGTTGCAACTTGGCAAGCTGCTGCTCTGTTTCTTCAGAGGAAGGCAGTAGACGTTGGTTTTCTGTTAAGCGTTGCAGCCGCTCACGCAGGCTTTGCAGACTTCGCTCATGCTGCTGGATTCGGGCCTGAGCCAGAGTGGCCTGACTTTGATCTTTTTCGATACGGCTTAAAAAGGCTTCCCAACTGAGGTCCAACTGATGCAGGGCTGTTTCCACCTGATCCAGCTTTTCCTGCTCTAAAGCTTCGGCCTCGATTCTTTCTTCCAGCAGTGGCTGAACGTCTTCTAGTTGCTGCTGTAGTTGTTCCAGTTCTTCCTGGTCTTGCTCCAGCTCTTGATGCGCTTGTTGCTTTTCAAGCGCCAGAGTTTCCAGCTCTTGCTGCAGTTGGCGTTCCCGCTGCTGACGATGCTGCAGGCCTTGTTCAAGTCGTGCAATTTGAGCACTGGTTGAGGTTAGCTGCTGTTGAGAGGTATCCAGGTGTTCGCTGGCTGCGGCTTGGCGCTCGCGGCTGGCTTCCAGGCGGGCTTCACCCTGGCGCAGTTTGGCCAGGCAGGCTTCCTGCTGGAGTTCATATTCAGCAATCTGTTCAAGCACACTCACTAGGCGCTGATCGGCTTCACGCCAGCGCAAGACCGCCAATTCAGATTTATATTTACGCTCATTAGCTTTGAGCTGCTGGTAGCGGCGGGCTGCTTCTGCCTGGCGTCCCAGACGCTCCAATTGGCGGCCCAGCTCTTCACGCACATCTTCCAGCCGCTCAAGGTTGTCTTGAGTCCGTCTGATTCTATTTTCGGTTTCCCGCCTTCTTTCCTTGTACTTGGAAATACCGGCTGCTTCTTCCAGATAAACACGCAGCTCTTCGGGACGTGCCTCTATCAAGCGTGAAATCATACCCTGTTCAATGATCGCGTAGCTGCGGGCACCCAGACCGGTGCCCAGAAACAGGTCGGTTATATCACGTCGGCGGCATTTACTGCCATTGAGAAGGTAGTTGGATTGGGCATCACGGGTGACCACACGCTTGACCGAAATTTCAGCATACTGGGCGTAGGCGCCGCCCAGCTTGCCTTCGGAATTATCGAACAGGAGTTCGATGGAGGCCTGCCCCACCGGTTTACGATTACGCGAGCCATTAAAAATGACATCCGTCATAGATTCGCCGCGCAGGTATTTGGCTGAGGACTCACCCATCACCCAACGGACTGCATCGATGACATTAGACTTGCCGCAGCCATTAGGCCCGACAATTGCTGTCATATTGCTTTTAAAGCTTACCGTGGTGGGGTCCACAAAGGATTTGAACCCCGCCAGCTTGATGGATTTTAGCCGCATGCCTGTCCGTGCCGGTGGTTAACAGCCGCTATTGTAGTTGCTGGTTGATCTCCACCTCAACCCGTTGCTGACCCCGCACTTCCAAAACTTCTGTTTGACCCTGCCAATCGCCTTCTTGAGCCTGAGGTTGACCCGAGTGAGAAACCCTGGCCTGGATCACTACCTCTTCAGCAGATGACAGGTTGTTATCGCTGGTCATGGCATGCTGATCACTCAAAAAGATGGTGGCTGGCAAATCAGAAACGCGAACACGGGTTACTGCAACTGGCGCACCGCCACTTTGTCCTTGAGGGTGAGCAAAGATAAAAACCGTAGCCCGTGGATCAACCAAAAGGCTGGCTGCATTACTCAGGCTAACACTAACCGTAAAACCAGGGCCTTCTTCATCCAGTGGCTCCATACCCAGGCGCTCACGCGTTTCATTAATACCTTCACGCAGCGATTGGCGGGCATCGGCACTATCAACACGACGTAGTGCTCTTTCCCAGTAGCGGCGGGCATCATCCCATTCCTGCTGCTGGTAGGCTGCCATCCCCAACAGACTCATCACAGCGGGTTCATTGGCATCCAGCTCTCTGGCCTGATCAATCAAATCCTGAACCCGTGAGCTGATGACATTACCGTCAGCAAAGTAGAGTGCCTGGGCTTTTTGTGCCAAAAGGCGGGCATTGGGTCCGCGTATTCTAAGCAGCTCACTCATGGCGTCGGCAGCGTCTTCCAGGCGGCCCATATCCATATAAATACGCCCAAGAAGCGACCAGCCTTCGATATCGTCAGGATTAGCCTTCACCGTTTCTTCCAAACGACGCAGGAGGCTACCAAAATCCTGCTGGCCTTCTCGAATCAATTCCTGCTGGGAAAAATAGGTTTGCAAAGCAGGCGCATAACCCACCTGAGTATACACAAACCAACCACTTGAAAGGCCTGCGCCCATCACCAGAACAATGCCTGCGATGACCATTTTCTTGCCAGGCAGCTGCCAGGGCTTGCTGGTTTGCCCGTCAGCATCATCCAACAGCAGATCTTCAATTTCCCGTTTGTAAAGCGGGTAGTCTTCTTGCTCGATCAGACCTTCTTCAAGGTCTTGTTCCAACTGTGCCAGCTTTTGCTTGTAAATATCGATGTTGGCCAACTGTCTTGCATTTTGTTGGGCAAGGAGCTGCTCTGTGAGTTTTTCCCTGCGCAGTGCCGGCCAAATCAGAAAAAGTGCGGTCAACACTGCCAACAGGACCATACCGATCCATAATCCAGTCATGAGGAACCCTTAGAATTGGATGTTGATGTTTGTTCCGAATCCAGCTCAAGAATCTTCTTCAGCTTCAGTTGACGTTCAGAAAGAGATTCTCCGGTGCCCGGCGGATCTTCTTTGCTGCGTGACCTTGCCAAAAATACCAACAGCAAAAGGCCGCCCACAATTAAGACAGGAGGCAAAAACCAGAGTAGCCAGGTATCCTGGCGAACCGGCGGGCGATAGTGAATAAATTCACCAAAACGCGATTTCAAGTATTCAAAAACCTCATCATCGGTATAGCCTTCTTCGAGCAATCGATAGAGTTCCTGGCGCATATCAAAGGCACTGGGTGACTCAGAATCGATGATGCTTTGGTTTTCACACATGGGGCAGCGCAGAACAGCACCCAGCTCATGAAACCTGGCTCTTTTTTCTTCACTGCTGAAATCATAAAGCTCAATAGCCGCATGACTTAACGGGGCTATCCAGAGCAGCATTAGAGCAATTAGTAAGCGTTTTGCCATTTGCGCACCTCCGGAAGGATAACTTCATCAACCATCCGGGCCGTAATTTCACCGGATACGTGATAGCGAACAATACCTTCCTTGTCGATCAAAAAGGTTTCTGGGGCTCCATAAACACCCAGATCAAAAGCCAAAGCACGTACGCCATCTGGCTCATAAAGATTGACTGTATAAGGATTACCCAACTGGCTCAGGTATCTAAAAGCCTTAGGGCGCTCATCCTTATAGTTAAGTCCAACAACAGGAACTCCTTCTTTGGCCAGGCGCAGAATTTCATCATGTTCTTCATAGCAGGCAGGACACCAGCTACCCCAAACATTGATTAGAAAGACTTCACCCAGCAAATCGTCACGGGTTACTTTCAGCTCTTCATTATCCAGGCGAGGCATGGAAAACTCAGGCAAAGGCTTATTGAGCAAAGCGGATTCCCTGGCCGATGGATCCATCCCCAAGCCTTTGTAAAGGAAGACACCCAAACCCATAAAAATAATCAAAGGCAAGAAAAGCAATGCACGTTTCATCTTTCAGCTCCGAATCAATCTGCCTGCCTGGCCTGGGTCAACTTATCACCTGAGGCTTCAGGCACACGAATCCGGTAACGACGATCCATCACGGCCAGAATAGCTGCCAGCCCAGCAATAAATGAGCCCCACCAGATCCAACGCACAAAAGGCTTGTAATGAATACGCATAGCATAGGCATCATCCGCAACGGGTTCACCCATGGCAACATAGATATCCTTCAAGGGACCCCAATCAATGGAAACCTGAGTCATGGGCATGCCCCTAACGTGATACATGCGCTTTTCAGGGCGGAAGGTTCTTTGCAGACGACCGTTGGGATTACGCATTTCCACAACGGCTGTATCGGCTGAAAAGTTAGGGCCTTCGCGCTCACCCAGCGAAACCAGAGTAAATTCATAGCCCTTCACTGTCACAGGCTCACCGATCGCCATGCGAACATCACGCTCTTCGCCATAGTTGGAAACCATGGTCACACCCAGCACGATCAAAGCAGCGCCCAGGTGCCCTCCATACATGCCCCAACGGCTGAGGGTAATTCCTTTCCAGCCTTTCTTGGTACGTGAGGTCTCCCACATGTCTCGGAAGGTAGTGGTGACAATCCACAAAACCAGTGTCAGACCCAAGGCAACCCAAAGATTCCAGCTACCATCATAGACCCAGGGTAGAACTGCAAAGCCCAGCACCAAGGTAATTGCACCGGCCAGCCAGATTTTTTTCCTGAGCTTATCCAGACGCATGGATTTCCAGTCGGTTAAGGGGCCCAGACCCATAAACACACCAAGCAACAGCATCTGGGGGACAAAAAGCGCATTAAAGTAGGGAGGGCCTACCGAAATCTTACCAAGATTCAGCGCATCCATAATCAAGGGGTACACGGTTCCCAAAAGAACCGTTAGGGTTGCCACCACGAGAATGACATTGTTGGCCAGCAAAAAGACATCTTTGGAAATCAACGAATAGCTGGCTCTGGCTTTCAGGGTCGGCACGCGCAGTGCATAAACAAGCAGGGACAAGCCTATAGTGGCCCCTAGTAGCATCAGGAGGAACAGCCCCCGATCAGGATCATTGGCAAAGGCATGAACGGAATTGAGTACACCAGAACGTACCAGGAAAAAGCCTAGTAAACTGGTTGAGAAGGTCGCTATGGCAAGTAGAACCGTCCAACTCTTAAAGAGTCCCCGCTTTTCTGTTACAGCCAGGGTATGCATCAATGCTGTACCCAGAAGCCAGGGAAGCAGGGAAGCATTTTCAACAGGGTCCCAGAACCACCAGCCGCCCCAGCCGAGTTCGTAGTAGGCCCACCAGGAGCCCAGGGCAATACCGGCAGTCAGAAAAGCCCAGGCCACAGATGTCCAGGGACGTGACCATCTGGCCCAAGCCGTATCCAGCTTACCACTCCACAGAGCAGCCAAAGCAAAGGCAAAAGTCACCGCAAAGCCAACATAGCCCATATAGAGCATGGGCGGGTGGAAAATAAGGCCGGGGTCCTGAAGCAGAGGGTTCAAATCAGCCCCATCGGTCGGAATACGGGGCAGATAACGATCAAAGGGATTGGATGTCAATATCACAAACAGCATCATACCAATGCTGACAAATCCGAGTACTGAAAGCACACGAGCCAAAACTTCTACCGGTAACCCCTTGGACAGACTGACGGCAAAGGTCCAGCCAGCCAGTATCCACAACCAGAGCAAAAGTGAACCTTCATGCGCCCCCCAAACTGCACTGAACTTGTAATACCAGGGCAGAGCTGAATTGGAGTTGTTGGCAACATAGGCGACACTAAAATCATCAACCAGGAAACTAGCCGTCAGAAATGCAAAACTGACCGTTAGCAGGGCAAACTGGGCCCAGGCAGCAGGTTGCGCATAGGCCAGCCACAGTGGCTGGCGAGTCATGCTACCTGCAAGGGGCATCAGTGCTTGAACACTGGCCATAACCAGGGCGAGAATCAGGGCAAACTGCCCCAGCTCCGGTAAATAGAGTATATCCATCAAAAGTACACCCAGTCGTTTTTAGTAGTCGTCAGAAGAATTCTTTTTGGCGAAAGGAGAGTGGTCAGGCATCTTGCCCGCTGCTTTTAAGGCTTCGGCAACTTCTGGCGGCATATAGTTTTCATCATGACGCGCCAGAACCTGAGAGGCGACCAGTTCGTTCTGATCATTCAAATGACCCACAGCAACAACCCCTTGACCTTCACGAAAGAGGTCAGGAAGTATCTTGTCATAAGTAATCCAAATATCTTCATTATGATCAGTCACTGCAAAGCGTACCAAGAGACTGTCGGGATCTCTTTTCACACTGCCTTCAACAACCATTCCGCCAGCTCGAATTTGACGATCCTTAGGCGCATCACCCGCTGCTATCTGGGTGGGCGCGTAGAACAGATTGATATTGGCGCTCAAGGCATTGAGTGTCAGGCCAACAGCCAGCGAAATACCCACCAACATCAGACCCAGCAGCCAGAGTTTTTGCTTTCTTTTGGGTGTCATACTTGCTCACCTTGTTGCTCAGTGATAGAAGAATTAGCTTGTTGCTTGGCTTCGCGCCGCAATTGACGCTGCAATTGCAGGCGGGTTGCCTTGAAGTTCCACCAGGGCAAAATAATATTGAGAAGCATCAGCAGCAGACTAATTGCGAAAGCACTCCACACATAAAGGGCATGGCCCCCCATATTGAAGAAGTCGGACAAGCTATCGAAATACATGGTTCACTTCCGTTGCAATAATTCTTTCACCCAACCGGCTTTATATTCCCGCTTGAGAACCTCGGCACGTGCTCTGAGAATCACAGACCACCCCAACAGCGCATAGAAGCCCAACAGCATAATCAGCAAGGGAACCCACATGGAAGCAGGCATCGCAGGCTTTTCAGTAAGGGTAAAGGTGGCTGGCTGATGCAGGGTATACCACCAGTCCACCGAATACTTGATGATGGGAATATTGATGACCCCAACAATGGCCAAGAGCGCACAGGCTTTGGCAGCCACTTCCTGAGGTTGCAGGGCTTCGCGTAAAGCGATTACCCCTAAATACAAGAAGAACAAAATCAGCATCGAAGTCAGCCGTGCATCCCACATCCACCAGGTTCCCCAGGTAGGAACTCCCCAAATAGCACCTGTTAACAGGGCTAGAAAGGTCATGGTTGCACCAAAGGGTGCCAAAGACTGGGCAACCACGTCGGCCATTTTCATCTTCCAGACCAGGAGCACCACACCGGCAACAGCCATCATGATATAAACTGATTGGGCCAAGAAGGCGGCTGGTACATGGATGTAGATAATCCGAAAACTATTGCCCTGTTGATAATCTGCAGGTGCAAAGGCCAAGCCCCAAACCAGGCCCACACCTAGAAAGACGACAGCAGCCCCAGCAAACCAGGGTAGCCAGCTCCCGGTAATCTGGTAAAACCATTTGGGAGAACCCAGACGGTGATAGAGGGTTTTAAGCCATTTCCACACGTTAACTACCTCAACACAGCAAGTCGCATTTTTTAATTTATTCGCCCGAAACAGCAATTTTAAGGCCCGCTGCTATGGCCCAGGGAGCCAGGGTAATCGCCAAAGCAGCCAAAGCACCCAAAAGTGACAAGTGAGCCATGGCCGAGCCACCACTGATTGCTGCTTGCATTGCGCCGGTTCCAAAAATCAGCACAGGTATATAAAAGGGCAACACCAGCAGCGTCATCAAAACCCCTGATTTGCCAACCCCAGCCGTTAAAGCTGCACCTATGGCACCCACCAGGCTCAAAGCCAAGCTACCCAGCAACAAGGCCAGCATCATCACGCCCTGAGCTTCCCAGGGCAGGTAGAGCATGATCCCCAAAAAAGGCGAAAGCAAGATCAAGGGCAGGCTCGACAACAACCAGTGAACGCCCAGTTTAGCCAGTGCCAGAGGGGCCAGCGGATAGCCTGTGACTAGCTGTTGCTCAAGGGAGCCATCCAACAAGTCTGGCCTGAACAGGGCATCCAGAGACATTAAGGTTGCCAAAAGAGCTGCCACCCAAAGTACACCTGGCGCTACAGGGGCGAGGATATCCTCAGTAGGTGAAATGCCCAGCGGAAAGAGAACCACCACCAGCGCAAAAAACACCAGGGGGTTAACCAAATCACCCCGACGCCTGACCTGCATTCGCCACTCACGCCCCAAAGCTGCTTTAAAGACAGCAAAAAGACCTGGCAAGTTCGCAGGTTTTTGCTTTAAGCGACAAAAAGCCGCAGCAGGCTTATTCATGAATGGCTTCCTTAACACCAGCCTGAGGAGCACCCAAATGGATTTTCCTTAAGCCGGTCAGTTGTTCCAGTGCATGGTGACTGGTCAAAATAACCGTACCGCCTGCTTGCGCATGTTCAACCAAAAGGTGCTCCATAGCGGCGACGCCCTGTTTGTCCAAGGCAGTAAAGGGCTCATCCAGCAGCCATAGAGAGCGTCGGGTAAACAGCAAGCGGGCCAAGGCCACCCGGCGTTTTTGTCCTGCGGAAAGCTGCTGACAGGGTTGATCTTCAAAACCTGCCAGGCCAACTCGACTCAAGGCCTCTTCAAGGTCTTCTTCCTCTTGCCCACCTTCAAGAGCAGCAAACCAGTGTAAATTCTCAAGGGGAGTGAGTTCTGCTTTAATACCGGCAAGGTGGCCAATAAAAAGCAGCGCTTGATGCATTTCTTCCCAGCAGCCTTCTACAGGTTTACCCTGCCAATAGATGCGCCCCCCACTGGCAGGCAGAAAACCGGCCAAAAGGCGCATCAGGCTGGTCTTGCCTACCCCGTTGGGGCCCTCTAACTGCAACAATTCACCTGGGTAGAGGTCAAAATCCAAACCTGAAAACAGCAGCCGCTCATCTCTCTCGCAGCTTAACTGCCGAACAGATAGAATTGATGGCGGAGAGGGCGCAATGGACATTGAAGGTTAATACCCTTACTTAAAGAGAGTTCAATTCAGGCGCACACTTTACTATGATCCTGCTTAATCTGCCAGACAACACCGTCCGGCTACAGATATTGGAGAGGGGCTATGCAGGGGTTGTCACCCAACGCAGTAAGCCAGGCTGATAGCAACAGAAACCCACCACCCACCATTAGGGGTACTATTAGCGAAGGTCGAGCTCAGCTTCCGGCCGGACAAGCTGCTGGTGCCCAGGTGACCTCCAGCGAAGCCAGCCGTGATGGACAGGGTTACCGGGTGCAGGTCCAGCTAACCTCCGGCGAGCAACTGACGCTTAGACTGGAGCGTCCCTTACCAGAGGGTCAGCAGCTTCACCTTCAAGGACGTGCCAAAGGGCAGGTTGAAGTACGCCTGTTGACACAGCTATCGCCAGAAGCCCTGACTGCTCAGCGCCTTAGCCAAGTAATCAGTCAACTGCCCAGCCTAAGCGCTCAGCCGCAAACCGGCTCACCACTGCCCATCAACCCAAGTCAAACCCTGATCGGCCAGGTCATCACCAGTCAAACCCTAACCCCGGTCACCAGCCAGAACCCGGCAAGCTATCTAACCCAACTCAACCTGCCCGGCGGCCAACGCCTGGATGTCATTACCAGCCAGCCCTTGCAACCCGGACAGGAAATTCAGATCAATCGCCCTGATGCCTCTACTCGACTGGAACTAACGCCACTCAATCAGGAAGCCTTGCAATTGCTCGCCAGTTTGCAAGCCAGCAGCCAGAACACCAGCAGTCGCAGTGAACCGGCCAGTTTACAAAGCCTGTTGCAAACGGCTAGCGCTCAGCTGCGCTTAGCGCTACCCCGCCAGGCCCCTTTAAGCCAGTCGCTACAACAGCTCAGCCAATTGACTGCTCAGCTGCCCAGACAAACACCCAGCCCCACTGCCCCTAACAACCCTGCTCCCCTGACCCAACAGCCAGCAGCCTCTAGCAACAACACCTCGCCGGCTTCCAGCCTGCAAGCTCATCTGGGCCATATTCTAAAGCTCATTCCCCAGGGTGACCGGACGCCAACCAGCCAGCAACTGCAGACCTTCCTCCCTCTAAGCGGTCTGCTGATGGAAGCCAGCATGGCCCGAGGTGCTCCTCCTTCGCAATTACAGGCAGACCTCAAGTTTTTATTGCAGCAAGCCAGTGCCCAACTGCGCTCTCAAGCCTCTTTCCAGCAAGGTAATCAGCAGGTCAATCAACAGCTGGGACGCCAGCTGGATGCCGCCCAGGCCCGCATCCAGGTTCTACAACAAAGTAGCTTGCAGGCGACTCAGGTCAGTCATGAACGAGGGCAACCTGCCCAGGTTGTTCAGATGGATTTACCCTATAGTGTTCGCGGCGACTGGTTTCAGGCGCAGCTGGAAATCCGGCGCTGGATAGAAGAGAAGGACGCTGAAGCCAATGCAAAAGAAGCGGCGCGTAAAACCCGCAGCTGGGAAGTTCAATTAAGCTTTGATCTGCATACCTGGGGACGGGTTCATACCCGGCTGAAACTAACGGCAGGTCAATTAAAAGCTGATGTTTTTGTTGAAGCCAAAGAGGCCTGGGAGCCGATGCGTCAGCAAGTTGGCCTGCTGGAAGCCCGACTTAGACGCCTCGGTGCTGAAGTTGACCGGGTTGAGTGCCATCTTGGCAAGCCACCTCAGCCCTTTCTGCACCGCCACCCCCAACAGATTATCGATACGGAGATTTAATGATGCGCCTTAACCCTGATAGAAAGCCGCAACCCAAACGGGCTCTTGCTTTACAGTATGACGGTTTAGGTGCGCCCCGGCTGACCGCCAAGGGATGTGCGGAAATTGCTGAGAAGATTATTGCTCTGGCTGAAGAGCATGATATTCCGCTTTATGAAGATGCCTATCTAGCAGCTGCCCTGGCCCACCTGGAATTGGGTGAAGAAATACCTGAACTTTTATATATGGCAATTGCCGAGGTGCTGGCATTTGTCTACGACCTGGACACCCTGAAAAGCAAGACGCCACCTAGTTGATGGAATAGTGCTCTTCACGATCAGGAGCATCGCGCTGGGCCTTGAGTTCAGTGTGCACCAAAGTAATGAGTTCAGCTTCTACTCGTGCCAGGCCACAATTATTGACCAAGTCATCAACACTGGCACCCATTTCAACCAGACGAACAGCATAAGCATAGGGCAGACTGCCCGGATCCCGCTGCTCCATTTCCATTTGGCGCTCAACAGTTGAGTTAAGGCGTTTTTCAACTTCGACAAGACGATGCCCCATCCCTATGGCACCGCTGCCCATCGCATGGCTTTCATTGCGCAACGCCTTGATTAGCAGATGGGTCTCATGACGAGCCTCATCAAGACGCCCCTTGAGCCTGCGAATATGCGCAAAGGCCAATAGTGCCAAGCCTAGTCCACAAAAGGCCAGCACCAGGGCAGCCAACTCAAACCAAGAGGGCGTAGACATCAGAGAGCCGCCAGTTCTGACCACTCTTCATCAGACATGAGTTTATTCAGCTCAACAAGAATAAGCAGCTCGCCATTCTTATTACAAACACCCTGAATAAACTTGGCACTTTCTTCATTGCCGACGTTAGGGGCGGTTTCAATTTCGGATTGTTTGAGGTAAACCACTTCAGCAACCGAATCAACCATGATCCCAACCACCTGCTGGTCAGCTTCAATAATCATAATACGGGTTGCATCAGAAACCTCGCCAGGCATCAAACCAAAACGCTGACGGGTATCTATCACGGTCACCACATTACCCCGGAGGTTAATAATTCCCAGGACATAATCTGGGGCACCGGGAACAGGCGCAATTTCGGTATAGCGCAGAACTTCCTGCACCATCATCACGTTGATTCCGTAGGTTTCTTCAGCCAGACGGAAGGTTACATACTGAAGTACCGGATCTGAGGTACTTTCAGCCTGAATCTTTTGTGGGCTAGACATGGTTCAATCCTTCAGTTCAGTTGGGACACACACCCATAAATTACTATGCTAATACACCTCTGAGCATAAAAACAGTAGCCAGTAGCCAAGTTTACTCAGTATCCAACTGTTTTAACGCACTCAAATTGGCTGGTTCCATTTGACCGTGGCCTTCTTTTAGCAAACGGTCAAAGGCAGCCACATCAATTAATGCACACATATGCTCAATCACAGTACCCGCAAGCCAGGGACGTTTGCCCAAGGAAGTACGCCAGCGGACCTGATCCGGCTCCAGGGAAATAGAGCGGTCCACTTCATTGCAGGCCAACCCCCAAACACTATCATGAATACGAATAATCAGTTGATAGGGTTCCGGATGTTTTTCTATTAAAGCTGACGGCAGCACCCACTGAGCAGTATCCACCATACAGACATTCATATCATTGGCACGCAACATCCCCATAAACCAGTCAGGCTGGCCAAACAAAGGGGTTGGTTCCCGGTCTATCTTGATAATGCCACCCAGCTCAACCAGAGGAACGGCCAAAGTTAGGCCTTTAACTTTAAACAGCAGGCATTCAAAGCGTTCCTGCGCCCAAACAGGTCTGCCATTTTTCCAACCTGGGGGGCTGGGTGGCTGGTCAGGCACCTGATCTTCTTTAGGCGGAGCGGGAGCCGGTGGAACGGGTTTAGCAACTTCCGGCTCTGCTGGCTTAGGCTTGGCAACAGGTTCAGGAGTCGCGACTGGTTCGGGCTCAGGTTCAACTTCAGGTTCAGGCGGCGCAAATTTCAGCTCCGGCATCAATACCTGGGGTGTGGGTTCTGCTTCATCCAGTTGTGTCTTGGGTGCTGCAACTTCGGGTTCTGCAAGCTGCTTGGCTCTGGCCATAGAGTCACTTAAATGACGGCCCTGAAACGATTCTTCGCGTCTTGCCGGGGCTCGCTCAGTATCCTGCTCCAAAGCCTCGTCTTCAAAATCCTGGCCATCATCCCGCAACAAGGCTTCCAAATAGCCTTCAATCGCTTGTTGAGGAGTTTCATGCCAACTCATTGAGCACCTCTCCCCTCAGGGCTAGCAGCACGACGTGCTTCACCTTCTTTTTCCTGTAAAAACTTGAGCAGCACACTATAGGCATGAACGCCACGGCTTTCGGGATCCAACATCGAAGCAGGCATCCCAGCAACACTGGCATCCCTAAACTTGGTATCCACAGGAACCATTGAGTGCCAAATGACATCGCCATAGGTATTTCTCAGCAACCGCAAACTTTGAATCGAGGCCTGGGTACGCCGATCATAAAGTGTGGGCACGACAGTATAAGGAAGAGCCTGTTTGCGCGCCTTGTTAATCATTTTCAAGGTGCGCATCATCCGCTCCAGGCCCTTAATCGCCAAGAATTCCGTTTGCACCGGAATAATCAGCTGCTCGCAGGCGGCTAAAGCATTGATCATCAAGAGCCCCAAAACTGGGGGGCTGTCAATCAAAACATAATCAAACCTGTTCCACAGCTGAGCCAGGGATTTGGCCACCACCAACCCCATGCCCCCTTTACCGCTCATCTGGCGCTCAAGAGTCGCCAGGGCTGTAGAGGCGGCAATAATTTTTAATCGATCATGGCCAGTATCCAGCAAAAGACTGGCCGGCAGGTCTTCAGGGACCTGCTTATGCTGAAAGAGGTCATACACACTCTTTTCAACACTGTCAGGGTCATATTTAAAATAACTGGTGAGGGACCCATGCGGGTCCAGATCCAGCAGAAGCACCTGATGACCACGGTCAGCAAGGATACCCCCGAGGGTTACGGCAGTTGTTGTTTTACCAACTCCACCTTTTTGATTAGCAACCGCCCAGACATGCATACCCGTTTCAACTCCTGTTGACCACCTGCGTCAGGTGACATCACTGGTTAACTTGTCGGCTATATCCGCAAGATTTATTATTTCTTCTGCCAAGTTAGCCTTGGCAACAGCCATGGGCATTCCGTAGATCACCGAACTGGCTTCATCTTGTGCCCAGATGACTGAACCTGTCTCTTTGAGCATTCTTGCCCCTTCTCGACCATCTGCGCCCATTCCCGTTAAGACCAATGCCAAAACCTTACCAGGAAAAACCTTGGCCGCGGAACCAAAGGTTACATCAACACAAGGCTTATAATTCAAGCGCTCATCACCCGGAAGGACTCTAACGCTGCCACCATTGCGTTTATCAACCATCAACTGCTTTCCGCCTGGTGCCAATAATGCCAGACCCGGCTTTAGAAGGTCACCATCTTCAGCTTCCTTGACTCTAATCTTACAAAGGCTGTTAAGTCTTTCGGCAAAAGCGCCCGTAAATGTAGAGGGCATATGCTGAATTAATACCAAAGGTGCAGGAAAATCAGCAGGCAAGCGGGTTAATACCGTTTGCAAAGCCATAGGCCCCCCTGTTGAGGTACCTATCATCACCAGCGAAAAATGGCGCGGCTGAGCTTTGGGCTTAACAGCAGGAGCCAGCCGTGATTTGGCATCTGCCTTTTCGGCAAGCTGCTGTTCCTGTTTTTTACGGGCTTCTTCACGGCGAGCGGCTATACGGTCATGCAGCGATGGACGTGATTTTGCGATTTCTGCTGATTCAGCGCCAGGTGATTTGAGCGCCTGCCGAGAAGCCACCTGGGGCCGGCTTGCCGGTGCAGATGAAGCCTGGCTACGTGCGACTGTGATAACCCGGTCACAGAGCACCTTGGCCATCTTCTCGGTATTACGGGAAATGTCTTCAAAATTTTTGGGAAGATAGTCAACTGCACCGGCTTCCAGAGCATCCAGGGTAACCCTTGCACCCTCATGCGTTAGCGAAGAAAACATTAATACCGGAGTCGGTTGCCTGGCCATGATCTCACGCACGGCTGAGATACCATCCATAACGGGCATCTCATAATCCATGGTGATCACATCAGGTTTCAGCTCCAGTGTTTTTTCTACAGCTTCACGGCCATTTGCTGCAGTACCTATGGCCTTGAGCCGCGGATCTGTTTCCAGGAGTTCACAGACCCTGCGTCGAAAAAAACCTGAATCATCAACCACCAAGACGGTGATTGGCATTTTCTTCTCCCAAACAATTATCTGATGGCCCTGATCCAGGGCCATTTGCTATTCAGTCAAGCAACACGTTAATCAACGGCGTCCGGTATAGTTTTTCAACAGCCCCGGAATATCCAGAATCAAAGCAATACGACCGTCACCGGTAATCGTAGCCCCAGCTAAACCAGGAGTACCGTGCAGCATTTGCCCCAAGGGTTTGATAACCACTTCTTCCTGGCCAATCAAGTCATCAACTACGAAGCCAACCTGCTGGTTACCTATAGATACCACAACAACATGGGCTTCTTTGAGTTCTTCCTTAGAAATCTCACGCTTGGCAGGATCACGAACCAACCAGCGACGCAAATAAAAGAGCGGCAGGGTACGTTCGCGAATGATAATGACTTCCTGGCCATCAATCTTGTTAGCGCGTGAAATATCCAGCTGGAAGATTTCATTGACATTAACCAGAGGCAGGGCAAAGGTCTGATCTTGTAGCTTGATCATCAGTGTCGGCATGATCGCCAGAGTCAAAGGCACCTTGATAATAATCTTGCTGCCCTTACCCAACTCCGACCAAACATTAATGGTCCCATTCAGCTGAGAGATCTTGGTTTTAACCACGTCCATACCGACACCCCGACCCGATACATCGGAAATTTCATCCTTGGTCGAGAGACCAGCAGCAAAAATAAGATTGAAGGCTTCCTGGTCGCTAAGGCGGTCGGCCGCATCCTGATCCAGCTGACCTTTTTCCACTGCCTTGCGTTTGAGCACTTCAGGGTCCATTCCTGCGCCATCGTCAGAAATGGTCAACAGAATATGGTCACCTTCCTGTTCAGCAGCCAGAATGACTTTACCTTCTCTGGGTTTGCCTTTCTTCTCGCGCTCTTCAGGCTGTTCAATACCATGGTCAGCTGAGTTGCGAACCAGGTGGACCATGGGATCAGCCAAGGCTTCAACCAGGTTTTTATCCAGGTCGGTGTCTTCACCGATCATTTCCAGACGAATTTCCTTATTCATCTTACGTGACAGATCCCGGATGATACGTGGGAAGCGACCAAAGACCTTCTTGACCGGCTGCATACGGGTTTTCATGACCGAGGTCTGCAAATCCGCAGTAACCACATCAAGATTGGCTACAGCCTTGGCTAGCTCACTATCGGTACTATCAGAACCCAGACGCACCAGACGGTTACGCACCAACACCAGCTCACCTACCATGTTCATAATTTCATCAAGGCGTGAGGTATCAACGCGAACGGTGCTATCCGCTGCGGCCTCTTTTTTGGCGGGCGGCTTGGCCTGGGTAGCCGGTGGTTTGGCCTGACTTTCCGTGTCCTCGGCTGGTTTCTTGGGAGCGGCTGGCTTGGGCGCAGGCGCTGCAGGTTTTTGAGCCGATCCGGCCGTACCTGGGCCCTTACCTTTACCGTGAAGCTCGTCGAGCAGCTTGTCGAATTCTTCCTCGGTAATTTCATCATCACCAGCAGCCGGGGACGAAGCAGGCTTGGCAGGCTCTTCAGCTTTAGGAACAGCGCCCGGTCCTTTACCCTTGCCGTGCAACTCATCCAACAGCTTATCAAATTCTTCCTCGGTGATTTCATCGTCACCGGGTGCTGAAGCTGCAGGCTGTGCTGGCTTTTTGGGAGGTTGCTCTTTAGCCATCGCTGCCTTGTCTTCAGGGCTCAGGGCATTAAGCAAAGCTTCGTATTCTTCATCGGTAATATCACCCTCATCACCAGGGCTCGCTTCATCGCCGCTGTCTTCTTGAGGGCTCGTGGCCTGCTCTGTTTGCTCAGTAACTGCTTGTGGCGGCTCGCCAGCTTCATTTTCAGGCTTAGCATAGTAGGCAAGGGCTTCAAGGATGGAAGCATCCGCAGGCTCAGGCATTTCATCGCCACGGACCGTTTCGAACATTTCATTGACACTATCCAAAGCACTAAGCACTGTGTCCATCAGCTCTGGAGTGACTGAACGCTGGTGTTTGCGCAGCGTATCAAAAACATTTTCTGCGTTGTGGCAGCAGTCTACCAGAGGGGTGAT
Organism: Marinospirillum celere; assembly: GCF_900112235.1. Taxonomy (GTDB): domain Bacteria; phylum Pseudomonadota; class Gammaproteobacteria; order Pseudomonadales; family Halomonadaceae; genus Marinospirillum; species Marinospirillum celere. Next base: position 285,880 of record NZ_FOLH01000003.1, read on the forward strand.
CTGCAAAAAGCCAGCACCACCTTTCACGGTGTGAAAACCACGAAAAATGGCGTTAAGCAGCTCAGGGTCATCTGGTGACTGCTCCAGATCGACCAACTGTTCAGAGAGCTGTTCCAGGATTTCACCTGCTTCTACTAAGAAATCCTGCAGAATATCCTGATCTGCATCGAGACTCATCCATCGGCTCCTTTAAAACCCGAGACTGGAGAGAAGGTCATCAACTTCGTCCTGACCTGATACGACGTCAATGCCACGTTTTTCAGCATTGATAGCCGGACCTTCTGGTGCTGGCGTAGCATCGACGACCTCGGTTTGTTGTTCGGTATTCTCATGTCGAATACCTGTTATCTTATCAACCTGGCTGGCCATTCTGACGAGTTCTACCAGGCTGTCTTCAACTTCATGCACCAGGACGATAACCTTTTTTACAACCTGACCTGTCAAATCCTGGTAGCCCTGAGCCAGCGTAATTTCACTGAAATTGCTGCTCAGTTGCTCTGCTTGCTGTTCAGTGGATTCCAGAAAAAGATCCATACGTTTGTAGAGATCACGAAACTCTTCAGGAGACATTTCCCGTCGCTTGAGGCGTGCCCACTCACTACGCAAGTCACTCGCTTCCTGGCCTAGTTTTTCAGCTACCGGGATACACTCATCCACCTTATCCATAGTGGTGTTGGCTGCATCCTGGGTCATCTTAATGACGTAGTTGAGCCGGTCAGCAGCGTCCGATATATCAGAAAATTCTTCTTGGTTACCGACAGCTGCTGAGGTATCCAGGTGAAAGTCCCTGATGGCATCATGCAGCGCGCGTGTCAGGCGACCTACTTCAATATAAAGATTTTTATTTCTTGCATCATTGATCTGCTGCAAGAGGTTGACTGCGTCGATCAGCTCTCCCTGCTCAATCTTCTCAATCAGCTCACCTGTTGTGCTGCGCAACAGCTGTTCGAAATTTTCTGACTGGCTTGACTGATCGCTCATTCACTCACCCAAACACGGGGTACAACAAGGTTTTGCACCATTATTTTTCGATGCGCTCAAAAATCTTTTCGATTTTTTCTTTTAGTACTGCAGCAGTAAAGGGCTTGACGATATAGCCGTTAACCCCTGCCTGGGCAGCAGCAACTATCTGCTCGCGCTTGGATTCTGCTGTTACCATCAGTACAGGTAAGTCTTTCAGCTCGGGATCAGCACGAATATGCTTCAACAGGTCAAAGCCTGTCATGCCTGGCATATTCCAGTCCGTCACGACAAAGTCAAAGTTACCCGTATTTAGCATCGGGATGGCGGTCAGACCATCATCTGCTTCATGAGTATTGTTGAAACCCAGATCGCGAAGCAGGTTTTTTACAATCCTTCTCATGGTGGCAAAATCATCCACTATGAGAATCTTCATATCTTTATTCAAGGCAACCTCCGTTAAACCTTGCCAACAGCAGCAATGATTATAATACAACCCTGACTGAAGAAGGGCACACTATACATTTTTCCAGTCTGAAAGTTTTGTCCGTAACCGGGCAGCAGCCTGGCTCAGTATTTGACTGACTCGGGATTCACTGACAGCTAGAACAGCACCTATCTCCTTGAGATTTAGTTCTTCGTTATAGTACAGAGAAAGTACCATTTGTTCACGCTCAGGCAAAGCTGAAATTGCATTGGCCAGGGAATCCTGGAAATGCGCTTCCTGTACTTCACCCAAGGGTCCGGAATTGGTTTTATCCGGTAATTCAAAGGCTGAGTCCTCTTGACTGGTCAACTCATCAAAGCTGAACAGACGTGAGCCAGCCGTATCAGCCAAGTATTGGTGATATTCCTGTAGGGATACCCCCATTTCTTCAGCTATTTCCTGCTCTTGCGGCTCTCGGCCGGTACGGGCTTCGATAGCCTTGATCGCATCGGCCACGCGCCGACTATTGCGATGCACCGACCTGGGCGCCCAATCGTGGCGGCGCACTTCATCAAGCATGGCTCCACGAATACGGATGGATGCAAAGGTTTCAAAGCTTGCACCTTTTTCTGCATCAAAGTTTCTTGAAGCTTCAATGAGCCCCATACTGCCGGATTGCATAAGATCATCCAGCTGGACACTTGCCGGTAGGCGTGCCAGTAAATGGTAGGCAATACGTCTGACCAAAGCAGAGTATTTCTCAAGCAAACGGGCATCAGCCAGTTGCTGATTACGTGAGTACAGATCAAGACCCTTGGCAGCAGTCATTTTTCAGCCTGTCTAACCATCATGTTCTTCACTTCGCTCCACATCTCGGGCAAAGCGCCCGACCAGGGTTGAAGGTGTTGCCAGACGAACATCATCTGGTATTTTTTGTCCATTGGTGGTGTAGCTGACCGGTAAGCGCTTTTCAAGAACCAAACCCAAGACTTCGCCAATATTGACGGCCTCATCCAGCTTGGTCAAAACACACCCATTCAAGCCTGCATCCCGATAAGCCTCATAGGTATCAAGCAATACCCTGGACTGGCTAATCGCTGGCAAAACGATAAAACGCCTTATCCTAGCCTGAGCAGAAGCCAACAAACCCAGCTGGCTTTGCAGGTTAGGATCACGCACATTTAGGCCTGCCGTATCAATCAGGATCAACTTTTTATTGCGTAGCGATTTAAGTGTTAAATCCAAGGCATTGTTTTCATCAACGACACGCACGCTAACGCCGAGAATCCTTCCAAAGGTCCGTAGCTGCTCATAGGCAGCAATCCGGTAGCAGTCCGTTGTCACCAGGGCCAAGTCATCAGCACCATGCTTAAGCACGTAGCGCGCAGCCAGCTTACCTAGCGTGGTTGTTTTACCGACGCCTGTTGGGCCGACCAGGGCGACAACCCCACCCTTATCAATAAACTCTTCATCCAGGGTTTGTAGTTCATTTTCCAGGCGCTTAAGCACCAACTGCCAAGCACTTTGGCTGTCCAGATCACCATTCAAGGGGATCAGCTTCATCAGCTTGGCAACATAACTTTGACTAAACCCAGCCTCCAAAAGACGATTACGAACCAGAGCTTCGGTAGGATTTTTCACGCCATCTTTTTCGCGCAACTGTTCTTTCAGTAAATCTCTCAGGCCCTGGATTTCAGACTGCATCGCCTTGATAGCTAACTCTTCAGCATTGGTACTGGTATTCTTTTTGTTGCTCGCTGTCGGCCAGCTATCTTCAGAAGTATAGTGAGTTGCCGCTTCGCGATCACTGTGTCCTTCTTCATTCAAGCCCCACTGGCGTAAACGGGCTTTTTTCTGGAAGGCATTTTCAGTCATGCCTGTATCGAAACGAGCACCCGAAAGAATACGTTGTCTTGCTTCATCCAACTCCTGCTGAAGCGCATCGCCCTGATCAGCCTGCTTAAGCGCTGCCGAGAAGTCTTTAGGCGTTTCATCACCCTCATAATCCAGCGCACAAACGATTTCTACACCGTTATCAACCTTACGATTGGAAACAATAACAGCATCCGCACCCAACTCTTCACGAACTAGACGCATCGCCTGACGGGAGTCTGCCCCGAAAAAGCGCTTTACCCGCATTTTAGAAACCCCTTGGTTTGCACGCTACTTATTGTCCTATGGTTGCTACGATGGTGATTTGTTTATTATCGGGTATTTCCTGGTAAGAAAGCACATGCACATTTTGAATACCATAGCGCACGAATCGAGCCATTACTGGCCTGACCGGTGCTGCTGTTACCAGCACCGCTGGGTTACCCTGCATTTCCTGCTGCTGCGCCACTTCACTCAGTGACTGCTGCAGTTTTTCAGCCATGGCTGGCTCAAGAATAAGCTGATCCGACTCGCCACCCTGTTGCGCAGCCTGCTGAACACTCTTCAACAGCAGTTGCTCCAGTTCCGGCTCCAAAGTTATAACCGCCAAGTGGTCGCTGGGCCCTGTAATAGCCTGAACAATTGAGCGCGACAGCGCAACCCTAACAGCCGTGGTTAATTGAATGGGATCACGTGTGGTGTGAGCCGCCTCAACCAGCGCCTGGGCAATTGACCTGAAATCCTTAACCGGCACTTGCTCGATCAGCAGGTTTTGCAAAACCTTCAACAGCACCGACAGGCTCACACTGTCGGGTATCAATTGCTCAGATAGTTTGGGCGCTGTTTCTCCCAACATATCGAGCATCTTCTGCACATCGTCATGGCCGATCAGCTCATGTGCGTAATCATGCATAATCTGGTTGAGCTGGGTGGCAATAACCGTACTCGCATCGACTACCGTATAACCCAGTGTTTGAGCCTCTTCCCGCTGATTGGGGTTAATCCAGACAGCTTCCAGACCAAAAGCAGGATCTCGTCCCTTAATGCCATTAATGGGCCCATAAACCTGACCAGGGTTAATCGCCATCTCCCTTTCCGGATGAACTTCTGCCTCACCTATCGTAACCCCTTTCAGGATAATGCGATAACTATTGGGTGTAAGATCCAAATTGTCTCGAATATGCACTGAAGGCATTAAAAATCCAAGATCCTGGGAGAGCTTTTTGCGAATTCCCTTAATTCTTCCCAAAAGCTGGCCACCCTGGGTTTTATCAACCAGAGGTATCAGGCGGTAACCTACCTCTAAGCCTAAGAGATCAACAGGCGCAACATCCTGCCAATTCAATTCTTTTTGATCAACCACATCCGGATCAGGGGTCATAGGCATCTGAGTCGCCGCCTGTTCGGCAGCCAGGGACTCCTGCATCTGCTTTTGCTGAATCCGGTGGATCATATAAGCACCACCACCTGCCACACTGGCCAGGCCCAGAAAGGCAACGTGTGGCATGCCGGGCACCAAACCCATAATTACCATAATGGTGGCAGCCACAGCCAAGGCTTTCGGCGTGCCAAACATCTGGGTGGAAACCTGGGTGGATATATTCTGTGAGGAGTTAACCCGCGTAACCATAATCGCGGCAGCAACTGAAAGCATCAAAGAAGGAATCTGCGCTACCAGACCATCACCAATGGTCAAGAGTACGTAGCGCTCGGATGCCGTCGCAAAAGGCAGGCCATGCTGAAGCATCCCGATCAGCAAACCACCGACCATATTGATGACCAGAATCATAATGCCCGCCACCGCATCACCACGGACAAATTTACTGGCACCGTCCATAGAGCCGTAGAAATCTGCTTCAGAAGCGATTTCTTCACGCCGCTTTTTAGCTTCTTCCTGATCAATCAAACCGGCGTTGAGATCGGCATCAATTGCCATCTGCTTACCGGGCATGGCATCCAGCGTAAAGCGTGCACTTACTTCAGAAATACGTCCCGCACCCTTGGTAATAACCACAAAGTTGATGATCATCAGGATCAGGAAGACGATCAAACCAACAACATAGTTACCGCCAATCAGTACCGAGCCAAAGGATTCAATGACCTTACCCGCTGCATCACCACCTTCGTGACCGTTAAGCAGTACGATACGCGTTGAAGCAACGTTCAAAGCCAAGCGCAGCAGCGTGGCAACCAGAAGAATGGTCGGAAAAACTGCAAAGTCCAGTGGCCTCAATGAATAAACAGCGACCAGCAGGATAACGATGGCAAAGGCAATGTTAAAGGTGAAGAAGACATCCAGCAGGAAAACTGGCATAGGCAGAGTCATCATGCCCAAAAGCGAGAGCAGCAATAAAGGAATTGCTATCTGGCTTTGCATGATGCTGCGAAATGCACCTTGAAACTGGGTTCGATCCATTTATCACCTGGTAATTATTAATGCCTTGGGGCCTCAGGGGCACCGACGCAGAAGTATGCCAAGTTCTCCCGGTGAAATAAACTCAAGGTGCTTGCCTTCCTGTGGATAATTGTAATCAATCTGCTTCTGGGTCCAGCTCTTTGGGAACTTTAATAGCAGGCAGCTTGCCTGGCTTCTTGGCTTTACCTGCCTGATACTGTTTCATCTGATAAACCCACGCCAGTACCTGGGCAACAGCCATATACAGCTGCTGAGGTATTTCGCTACCAATTTCAGTAGAGAAGTAGACCGCCCTTGCCAGAGGTGGCATCTGCACAACAGGTATCTCGTAGTAATCGGCGATTTCCCTGATCTTGGCTGCAACCTGTTCCTTGCCCTTGGCCAATACCAAGGGAGCCGAATTCCCCTCTTCATCATACTTTAGAGCCACAGCATAGTGAGTCGGGTTGGTAATCACCACGTCAGCACCTGGAACATCTGACATCATGCGGCGCTGGGCCATTTCCATTTGCATACGTCGAATACGACTTTTTACTTCCGGCTTACCTTCAGTGTTTTTATGCTCATCCTTGACCTCCTGGCGCGTCATTTTTAGCTTCTCACGGTGCTGGTGCAACTGCCAGGGCACATCCAATAACACCACAATAATTAAGGATAGGCTAATTGCCAAAAAAGACCAGATAACCAGGTAGCTACCCTTAGCAATGGCAGGCTCCAGAGCCATGGCACCCAGGGTTGCAAACTCGGCGCTCAGTCCATAAATGATTATAAACGCGGTGACACCCACTAACAGGACTTTAGCGACTGATTTAACAAATTCCATTAACGAATTCTTAGAGAAAATCTTCTTGATCCCGGCTATAGGGTCAAGTTTACTAAATTTAGGCTTTAGGGCCTTGGCAGTGAGGTTCCAGCCACCCACCATCACCTGAGAAATAGCCCCAGCAAAGAAGAGAACGATTAAAAAAGGTAAAAGAGTGCCCAGAGCATACCAAACCGAAGCACCAAAATGCTTGAACATGGCATCATGAGTTATGACATCTTCACGGGTCAGCTCAAAATTATAGGCAAAGATATCCAAGGCTTGGTTCGCCATCCAACTACCAAACACTAGCAACGCCATACCAGCTGAAAGAAGAATCACCGCCGTACTCAATTCTTTCGAGCGGGCCACTTCACCATCACGACGTGATTCTTCTTTACGTTTCGACGTGGGTTCTTCTGTTTTTTCCTGACCGTCCTGATTTTCTGCCATGCCTAAAGCTCCAGCCAGATCCGCATCAAATCAAAGATTTCACGCGCCATACGATCAAAATGAAAAAGATACTCGCTGCTCCAGATCCATAGCTCAATTAAGCCGATAATCATCATGGTTGGAAAACCGATTACAAAGATATTCAGCTGAGGAGAAGCACGGGTAATTACACCTAGAGCCACATTAACAACCAGCTTGGCAATAATAATAGGCAAAGCCATTAGCAAAGCGCCAGCAAAGAGCCAACCACCCTGAATAGCAATCAGCCAGGCATGATCCCTTGTAAAACCTTCAGTACTGACCGGAATCACAGTAAAACTTTCTGCCAGGGTATAGATCACAACCAGGTGCCCACCTACAGCAAGGAACACCAGGTTGGTCATGATCAAGGTGTACTGGCTGAGCACAGTAACATTAATACCACTGGACGGGTCCGCCATTTGGGCCATCCCCATACCTATTTGCATGGCCACCAGTTGGCCAAAAACCACGAAAACCTGAAACAGCAGCTGAACAATAAATCCCAGGCTGGCACCGATCAGAATCTGCTGGGCAACCAGTATCCAGGTTTGCGGGGACAAGCCATCCATCACCGGCATAGGTGGCAACAGAGGCATCAGCATCAAAGTTAGCGCGAAGGCCAGGAGAATTCGGATGGGCGCAGGTACCATATTGGCACTGAAAATAGGTGCCGCCATAAAAAAGGCACCAACACGGAAAAAAGGCCAGAGAAAAGTCCCTATCCAGGCTGTGAGTTCGGCACCTGTCAAAGGCATCAGGCTAACCTATCAAGTAGGGGATATCATTGGCTAGACGCTGAAAGAACTCCATCAGCATACGTAGTATCATTGGACCAGCAACAATCAAGGCCAAAAGTGTTGCCATTAAGCGCGGCAAAAAACTCAGAGTTTGCTCATTAATTTGCGTTGCGGCCTGAAAAATCGCAACCACCAAACCAGCCAGCAAGCTCGGCACCACGGCAATAGCAACGATGGTAATAACAATAAACAGAGCCTCTCGCAGCAAGTCTACGGCAATTTCTGGGGTCATAGCTGCCTCCCGGAATCGCTAATAACCATAACTAGCCGCCAGAGTTCCCATTATCAGGGTCCATCCATCCACGAGCACAAACAACATGATCTTAAAGGGCAGGGAAATGATAATCGGCGACAACATCATCATACCCATAGCCATCAAGATACTGGCAACCACCATATCCAGAATCAGAAAGGGTATAAACAGCATAAAGCCTATCTGAAAGGCTGTTTTCAGCTCACTGGTCATAAAAGCTGGCACCAAAACCACAAAGGGAATGTCGGCTTCTGATTCAAAAACCTCATAACCACCGATGCGGGCGAACATATCCAAGTCCGTTTCCCGGGTTTGCGCGAGCATAAATTCAGTTAGAGGCGCCTTAGCCAGCTCAACCGCTTCCAAAGGGGTGACTTCTTCAGCTAAATAAGGCTGCAAAGCCTCAGCGTTCACCCTTTCCCAAACAGGTGTCATGATAAAAAAGGTCAAAAACAGGGCCAAACCGATGACGATTTGATTGGATGGTGTTTGCTGTAAGCCGAGAGCCTGCCTGAGAATTGCTAAAACAACAATTACTCGGGTAAAGCTGGTCATCATAATCAACATTGCTGGCAGGAAAGTCAGCGCCGTCATTATGGCCAGGACTTGGATGGTCACCGAATAGGTTTCACCGCCCTCATCATTTGGCTGAACTCTCAGTGCTTCAAAAGCGGGAAGCTGGCTGGCTCCCGCATCCAGAGAAAGAAATAACAGCCCCAGCAGGGTAAGTAGAACCCTAGCCCTCATGCTTATTATCCTTGTTGACGTTACCGGAGAAGCCGCCCTTCTTCCACTGATTAAGCAGCTGTGAAAAGCCAGCCTGCCCTTGGCGACTAGCTATATCCAAGGGTTTATCCAATTCATGCAAACAGTTAATTTGGTTAGCGGTAACACCTAGCAATAGCTGCTGTTCGCCAACCTGAACCAACAGTAACCGCTCCCGGTTACTCAAAGGCAGTACAGCCAACACCTTCAAGGCGTTATGGTGACTACCACCTGGCACCAAACGCATGCGCTTGGCCAGCCAGGCTAAAAACAGCATAAGTCCAATAACCACCAGCAGGCCGAGTGTGACCTGAAGCATTGCTGATCCCGTTGCTGTGCCCAGCTGCCGACGCTCAACCTCTGCTAAAAGCGGGCTGCTTAGAAATGCAAAAGGCAGGCAGTAATAAACTGCCCGCCCTAAAAACACCAAGCTTCGCTTACACAGCCTTATCATGGGTTATCTTAACCGCTTAATACGTTCCGACGGGCTGACAACATCCGTTAGACGTATACCAAACTTTTCATTGACCATAACAACTTCGCCGTGAGCAATCAGCGTACCATTCACTTTTACGTCCAAGGGCTCACCAGCCAAACGGTCGAGCTCAATAACCGAGCCTTGGTTTAACTGTAACAGGTTACGTATAGCGATTTCCGTGTTGCCGACTTCCATGGCAATGGTCACGGGAATGTCCATGATCACTTCTAGATTGGGATTGTCGCCCTCAAAGCCAGCTGAATCATCTTCCAGATATTCAAGGGGTGCTGACTGAATATCATCTTCGGTCAGTTCTTCTTCACCGGCTTCAGAAGCGGCCTGCTCTTCCAGGGCGGCACCCCAGTCGTCATCAGCAGAGCCAGCATCATCGCTTGCTGACTGCTCTTCCATAGCTGTTGCCCAGTCGTCGTCAGCTGAAGCCTCATCGTCCAGCGCTGCGGCCCAGTCTTCGTTTTCTTCTGCAGGGTTTTCGTTGTTTTCTTCGTCGCTCATGATTCTTTCCCTTAACAATTACAGCAGACAGGCAGTACGTCTAGCGCACCAACCTGACCTGCTCTTTGATTTTGAGCGCCAGATTTTCACCTGAGCGTCCCATTTTACATTTATAGACAGGCACACCATTAGCCTGCAAAGTAACGTAATCGGGCAAATCAACAGGAATAATATCACCTGCTTCCAGATTAACGATATCACCGAGAGTCAGGTCCTTGTCTACCACCTTCACATTCAAGGGTATTTTGGCTTCCATGATGTCGGCTCTCAGCGCCCTTACCCAGCGCTCATCAATATCATCAACATCCGACTGAACACCAGAATCCAATTCTTCCCTAACCGGCTCTATCATGGAATAGGGAATGGTAATGTGCAAATCACCACCACCGCCATCCAGCTCGATATGGAAGGTGCTGACAACAACAACTTCACTGGGACTGACAATGTTGGCCATCGCTGGGTTAACTTCAAACCCGATGTATTCAAAGTTTAACGGCAAAACAGTGGCCCAGGCTTCTTTTAAATCAATAAAAACCTGTTCCAGGACTTTTTGAACAATTCGAATTTCTGTAGGCGTAAATTCACGTCCTTCGATCTTGGCATGGCGACCATCACCCCCAAAGAAGTTGTCCACCAGCTTGAACACCAGCTTGGCATCCATGACGAACAAAGACGTACCCCTTAAGGGTCTGATCTTTACCAGGTTGAGACTGGTTGGCACATAAAGAGTGTGCACATACTCGCCAAACTTCATGATTTGCACGCCTCCAGAAGCCACATGAGCACTGCGGCGCAGGAGGTTAAAAAGACTAATGCGGGTATAGCGAGCAAAACGCTCATTAATCATTTCAAGCGTTGGCATGCGACCACGAACAATGCGGTCCTGGCTGGTTATGTCATAGCTCTGAACATCACCAGCATTTGCATCACCGTCCGCAGGATCAGGCAGGTCATCGTCATCCACGCCGTGAAGTAGAAGATCAATTTCGTCCTGGGATAGCAGATCCTGAACTGCCATAAGTGACCACCTTAAACTGTCAGTTATTATCTTCTGCTAGCAGCAGTTACTGGAGTACAAAGTCTGTAATCAGCACTTCGTCTATTCTTACACCATCCCGGCTCACTATATCCTGAACAACTTCTGCTGCACTGATTTGCAGTTGAAGCTTACCCTCAGGTGTTTGCAGGGTTTGGTAATCTTGACCGGTGAAAAGGCGGTTCAAGTTATTCTTGATGCGCGGCATATGGGTTTCTATCGACCGAGTGACATCACGACTATCGCCCTTGATAGCCAGAGAGACCTGCAGAAAACGCTGCCGGCGGTCAGAAGAAACCAAGGGAGTTACAAAGGCATCTTCAAAAATATAATAAGAAGCAGTATTCAGCTGGACTTCAGAACGCCCCAGCCCGGTTCTTCTTTCCCCATCTTCATCAGAGTCCCGGTCGAGAAAATAAAGGGTAGCACCAACTGCAAGAGCCAAAAGAATGGCAGCCCCTACAACCGCGCCACCAATCAAAAGCAGTTTTTTGTTCTTGCCGCCTTCATTATCATCTGCCATGCATCTTCTCCGTTTAACTAGGCGTAATAGTCTATCAGACCCAAGGGCTCTTCAAAGTAAGCAATTTTTTCAGCATCCTCTGTTTCTGTTGAGGCCAAGCCCTGCCCCCCACCTGTTCCTTGCTCATCACCCTGCTGATCATCACCCATCGACTCTTCAGAAACCGAGGCATCTACCAGGGACAACCCCTGCTCTTCCAGCATTTCTCTCAAGCGAGGCAAAGCATTTTCCAGCAGATCCCTGGCCTGGGCATTGGGTGACTGCAAAATAACAGAAGCCTGATCACCCTGCATACGAATTTGTATTCTCAAGTTACCTAAATCAGGGGGATCCAGGCGCATTTCCGCCACCTGCATACCTCGCCCTTGCATCATGGTAATACGATTTGATAAGGCTTCTGCATTGGCCTGGGCCGTCGCCTGTGCCATGGAAGGCATAGTTGGCATACTGGCCGCCATTCGTGCTGCTGTCGGCTGGGCGGTAACCGTATTACCCAACCCCTGGCTCGCTGCCTGGATCAGTTGCTGCATGGATTCTCCGCCACCCCGATTGACTGAGGATGAAGAAAGATCGCCTCGGCTCAAGCGGGAAACCAGCGCTTCCAGTCGTTCCTGGCGCTTATTCTGTAGCTCTTCACGGCCTCCGGAAAAATCCCGGCCTTGCTCCTGACTACGCTGACTGGTTTCCTGCAAGCTGATTTCCGGGCGACCAGCTGTTGATCGCTGGTCTGTCGAATTCCCCGCCAACATTTCCAGTTTTAAGCCAGAAGCATCAGAACGCAAAGCACTGATCTGGCGAACATCAACACCCGCTTGTTGGATACTGGCCAACAATTGCTGAACACCCGCATAGAGGTCTTCCAAATCCTTACCCAGATTGCTTGCCAGGTATTCAAGATGCTGCTGTAAATCTTCTGGGAGAAGCTTTTCAAGGCTGGCCAGGTCACCATCAAGAAGTGCCTGTTTCAGTTTTTCCAAATCTTCATCGGATAAACCCTGCAGCCACTGGCTGACATCCTTAAGCAGCTTATCCGCCTGCTCATCACTCAAAGAGGCAAGCAGTTCACTGGTTTTTTCAGGCAGCGGCAATTTTTCGCCACCCTGCGGCAGTTCTTTTCCGTCCAGGCCATCTTTATCCCTAACTGTTCGAGAGTTTGAGGGCTGCTCAGATGAACGTGCATCGGCTACCTGCTGCTTTTCGTTGGTTTTTGAAGTAGATTTCGAAGCAGCCGCTTGCTCATCGGACTTTCTGCGCACATCCAGGCGTTGCTGGGCGCTGTCTCGCTGCTCTTTTGATCGAGTGGCTTCTGAAGACTGCTGATGACGAGTGCCTTGTAGCTGTTTTTCAAAGTCCTGTTTGGATGCTGAAGGAGCAGAGGGCGACTTGTTGAAATCAGCCGGCCTGCTAGGTTGGGTGTCCAGAAAAATATGTAAATTTGCTGGTGAATTCATTGGCTAAGCTCTCGCTGGATGCTAGCCCTGTTTTAATCAAAGGGCAGTCTCGTTCTTGGGTTGCCCTAAAACCATGCAGAAACTGTGCCAGGCTTAAGAATTTCTTGCGTAGCGTGTACTGGTGAACTCATCAGCAAGCTTTTGCTCTTTACGCTCAGCCTCGCGCTCTTCTTCACGGCGCGCCGATTCAATAATCGATTCCAGGCCCTTTACTCTTGCTCGTGTTTTGATCCAGTGTTCCGTCACCTGGTCTTTTTGCCGCTGCAACAACTCTATCTGCTCCTGCTGCTGGATTTGTGCATGCTCCAAGCGCTGGACAAAAGCCTGGTAGCGAAGCACCGCCTGAATATCCATACGTCGGCCCGGCTCATCGCCACAGCGCATCAATTGCAGGTATTCCTTCTCATAGCCTTTCAGCTGTTCTTTGGTTTGCGCTTCCTGCTCAATTTTTTGATTCAAATAACCCAGTGCGCGGCTAGCCTCTTCTGCCTTGCCTTCCGCCAAGCGCAATACAGGTTGCAGACGTTTTTGACGACTCATCACCTTCTCCTAAGCGCCAGTAACTATTGAGAGCGGTTCGTCCTCATGGCTTTGGCCAAGAGCTCAAGACGCTGACTACTGGTCAGAAAATCTTGCTGCTGGTCCAGTGGTTGCTGCAAAAACTCTTTCATGGCGGGCATCAAGCCAATCGCCAAGTCAATTTCCGGATCACTACCCCGAGTATAGGCCCCGACATTAATCAGATCCTTATTTTGTTCATAGCGCGCCATTAGCTGCTTGAAGCGATACACCCGAGCCAAGTGCTCTGGAGTCACTATCTGCGGCATGGCACGACTGATAGAGGCCTCAATATCAATGGCCGGATAATGGCCTTCTTCAGCAAGGCGTCTGGACAGGACGATATGCCCGTCCAAAATCGCCCTGGCCGCATCAGCTATAGGGTCCTGCTGGTCATCACCTTCTGTCAGCACGGTATAAAAGGCGGTAATGGATCCCTTGCCTTTGGCAGCATTACCCGTACGCTCAACCAACTGGGGAATACGTGCAAAAACGGAAGGCGGATAGCCTTTGGTTGCCGGAGGTTCACCCACGGCCAATGAAATTTCACGCTGGGCTTGAGCGTAGCGGGTTAATGAATCCATCAACAAGAGCACATTCTTGCCCTTGTCCCGGTAGTATTCCGCAATACTATGAGTAATTTGTGCAGCTCTAAGACGCATCAGGGGAGCATCATCCGCTGGCGAAGCAACAACAACAGAGCGCGCCATGCCTTCAGGTCCCAGAATCTGCTCAATAAATTCCTTAACCTCCCGGCCCCTTTCACCCACCAAACCCACCACGGTAATGTCGGCCTTGGTAAAGCGGGTCATCATACCCAGAAGAACCGACTTACCCACACCACTGCCTGCAAAAAGACCCAGGCGTTGGCCCTGACCCACTGTTAGCATGGCATTAATAGCCCCCACACCCACATCCAAGGGCGTATCGATCGGGTGGCGTTCCAGAGGGTTGATCACCTTGCCATTAAGGTTGGTTTCTCCTTCAGATGCCAGTGCACCCTTGCCATCCAGAGGCCGCCCATAGCCATCAAGCACCCGACCCAGCAAGCCAAAGCCAACCGGAACCTGAAGGGCACGCTTATTAGGGGTAACTCTGGCTCCCGGCCTTAAGCCCTCAGCACTCTTTAAGGGCATCAGATAAATACGCTCAGCTGCAAAGCCGACAACCTCAGCTTCAACAGGTGTCCCGGAAACACTTTCAATATAACAATAAGAGCCCACCGGCAGGTTGCAGCCTACAGCTTCCAGGGTGAGGCCCACCATGCGTACCAGACGGCCTTCGACCAGGGGCTCATCAGGGCGCAATTGCTGCTGGTAGGATTTAAGACGCTCAGCAAGACTGGAATCAACCATATTTGCCACCCTGGTCATCATCAGTTGAAGCGTCTTGTGGACTGTCTTCGTCTTCTTCGAATTTCAGCAATTCATCCAAGGCTTCTTCAGGATTTCCAGCGGTGGATTCATCCGTTTCAGCCTCTTCAGTACCAGCGTTAGCATCTTCGTCCTGAAAATCCTTTTCCCAGGTGCTTTCCATAACTGCATCAGGATCATCCAGATAGCGCACTTCGTGGACAGATTCAGGAGCCCAAACCTTCTCCTGTTCGGATTCAGGTTCTGGGTTTGGATGTTCTGGGTTTTGCGGTGCTGAAGCGGATGCTTCCTGATTTTCACCCAAGAGCTGCTCAAAAAAGTCATCCTCATCTTCATCAGTCAAGGGTGGCTCAGCTTCAGGCACTGCTTCCTCTTGGTCGACAGTGTTCGCAACTTCCTCAGGAAAGTCTTCGTGCTCTGAAACGTCTTCGTCAGCCAGAGGCTCTTCAGGTGCTGGGGCCGGATCTTGATTCTCTTCCGGCTCAGGGCTTTCATCGGGCTCGGCAGAGGCAGCTTCCTCTTGATTTAACTCTGGAGCCTGGCTTGGTTTGGCAGGAGTAGGCTCTGTGGGTTGCGGCTCCTCGGCTTCAGCTGGAGCTTCGTCTGAAGCCTCGTCCAGGGGTGGTAGATGCCGAGGAGCAGAACCGCGTTGCAAACTAACCTTGGCCACAGGTTCAGTTGGTTTTTGCTCAGCCAGTTCCGGCGCTTTATATTCTTGATGCGGGTAGTCTTCGGGGTCAACACCACCTGCATCCTCTTCAGCATCGGGTGCTCCGGCTTCAACCTCAGGTTCCTGTTCAGGCTCAGGTTCGGGCTGGGTAGGTTCCTGCAGGGGTGCGGCTTCAGGTTCAGCCAAAACATCCCTGGAAAGGGGTGAAAAATCCTGATCAACTTGCTGATAACCCGCATCTAAAAGTGAATCGATAACCTTTTTGTAACGGTTTTCCAGCGTGCAGTCCACCAAACTCTGTAGTGTCTCGACACGCACACCACCGGGAGTAATCTTCGGGTCTGTGACCAAACGATAATCCTCCAGCAGTTCATGCCGGATAGCTTCGACTAGGGGGAGGTCTTCAGGATTAATAAAAATACGCAGGCGTTCATGACCTGACGGTAAGGCAGCAACAGCTTCACGGAGCACTTCACCCAAAAAGTCCCGGTCGATACTGATTTCGCGTCTTAAAAGTGCACGACTGATCAGATCAACCAGTGACAGCAAACCTGCTTCGACATCCTGATCCAGGGCGTTGATGGGCCCTTGCAGCTGTTGAATCAAGCTTTGCAGGCGGGCCAGTTGTTGGTCAATTTCATGCTGTGCCTGCTCTAAACCCTGCTGATAGCCAGCTTCAAGGCCTGCCTGCTGACCTTGAGCTTCACCTTCCTGATAACCTTGAGCACGGCCTTCTGCTGTGCCTGCCGCCTGTCCCTCAGAAAAACCTGCAGCATAGCCTTCGCTGCGAGCCTCTTCACGAATCGCTTGAATTTCTTCTTCAGTCGGTGGGCTAGGTGCCTTTTCTTCCGCTTCGCCTTGCTCTTCTTCTTTAAGCTCATCAAGACGTTGGGCGATGCGCTTACGAACACCGGTGAGATCCGGCATTTCCCAGCGCTCAAAAGGCACCTTCTCATTGGCAGGAATGCGTTTTCTATGGGGCACAAGACGTCCTCAAATTCAAAGGCCGGACTGCCTGCAGCCAACTGCAGTCCCAAAGGGTTTCCTTATAGCATTTCGTCGCCGCCAGATGCCAAATTGATCGTGCCATCTTCTGCCAAGCGTCGAGCAACACCCAGAATTTCTTTCTGAGACGACTCAACTTCACTGACACGGACAGGGCCCTGGGCTTCCAGGTCGTCACGCAGCAATTCGGCGGCACGTTTAGACATATTCTTAAAGATTTTCTCCTGAACCCGAGTTTCGGCACCCTTGAGGGCAAGGGTCAGGGTTTCTGGCTTCACTTCACGCAGCAAGGTCTGTAGATCACGGTCATCCAGGTCAGCCAGGTTGTCAAAGACAAACATGAGGTCTTCAATTTCTTCACCCAAGGCTTCATCAACTTCCTTGATCGCATCCATCAGATCACCTTCAATGGAGCTGTCCAGGTTGTTCATGATATTGGCAACCACCTTAACACCACCCATGCTGGTAGTTTGCGTACCACCCGAGCCAGAGAACTGTTTTTCAAGGATATCATTCAATTCCTGCAGGGCTTGGGGCTGAACTGACTCCAAAGCAGCAACACGCAGGGTGACATCCAAACGGACCTTGGGGTCAAAGAAGCGCAGAATTTCAGCGCCCTGATCAGGGTCCAAATAAGAAAGTACAATGGCCTGAATCTGGGGGTGTTCAAAACGGATAATATCCGCAACAGCACGGGGCTCCATCCATTTCAGCGTGTCCAGACCCGTGGTATTGCCACCCAGCAGAATACGGTCAATCAAACCATTGGCTTTGTCTTCACCCAGGGCTTCGCTCAGCATGCGGCGGATATAGCTGTCCGCACCCACGCCCAGACCTGTCTGCTCACCGACATCTTCAAGAAAGTCGCCCAGCACTTCTTCAACCTGAGCACGACTGACATTCTGCAATTGAGACATCGCCAGACCGATTTTCTGCACTTCTTTAGGACCCATATGCTTGAGTACTTGTGCAGCATCTGTCTCACCCAGAGACATCAGCAGGATAGCCGCCCGTTCCAGCGAGGTCAGGTTTTCAGCATAGAGATCTTCTTCACTCATCACTCACTACCCAATGACGGACTACTTGGGCCACACGGCCAGGGTTCTCAGCAATTAATGCACGTATCGCATTCAGCTGGCGTTCATAAAGGTCACTTGGTGGTGCCAACAGAGGATCGTCGGAAGCACTCAAGGTAACTTGATCATCGGGCAAGCCGCCATCCAGGGGTGCCAGATCATCCATATCTGCATCTTCAAGATCCTTATCGGACTTGGTTGCCAGATTGCGCAGAATAGGTCTAAGCACACCAAAAATAAGGATCAGGATAAAGAGGCCAGCCAAGGCCTGCTTGGCAACATCCCAGAACCAGGGCTGCTCCCAGAAGGGCAGTTCTGGCATTTCATCCAATTCACTTTCCACAAAGGGAGAGTTGATAACGCTAACACTATCTCCCCGAGCGGCGCTGTAGCCTACAGCATTGCGAACCAAAGTCGTGATTCGCTCAATTTCATTTTCATTCCAGGGTTGACGCTCAGCCTGGCCGGTCTCTGGATTACGTTGGATCAGGTCATCAATCACTACCGCAACGGTCATACGGGCGATTCGGCCCGCATCATTACGCGAATAGCTCAGAGTTCTATCCAGCTCAAAGTTGCGGGTTGCCTGAGAGCGGCGATTACTAGTACCACCCGCGCCCTGACCACCACCTTCAGCCTGCTCAGGTGCAAAACCATCCTGAGGCGGTTGATTGGAAAGTGCTCCGGGAATACCCAGAGGTCCAAAGTCACCAACCCGCTCTTCATCAACTGTCTGCTCACTGCGGATCGCCGGCATATCCGGGTTAAACTGCTCAGAGCTTTGCTCTACCTGAGTAAAATCAACATCAACTGAAACCGCCGTCTGGAAACGCCCAGGTCCGGCAATGGGCTCCAGTATGGAGCGAATACGCTCATTCACCCTTTGTTCAACAAGGCGTGTATGCTCCAACTGACGTGCCATCGCCTTGTCACTTTCACTCTCTTCCCGCTGGGAGAGCAGGTTGCCGCGCTGATCAACAATAGTGACATCTTCGAGTGACATCTGAGGCACACTGGAAGCAACCAGACTCATCATTGCCCTGGCTTGAGAAGGATCCAGACTTCGGCCCGGAGTCAGGCTCAAAAAAACCGAAGCGGAAGGTTTGCGCTGATCGCGCATGAATACAGACTGTCGAGGAACCGCCAGGTGAACTCGGGCCTGACGAACACTATCTAAGCTGGATATGGTTCGAGCCAACTCACCTTCAATACTACGTAGATAACGGGCGTTTTCCATGAACTGGCTGGTGCCCAAGCCTTGATCCCGCTCAAGCAACTCGTAACCAACGGTATTGGGTTGGCTAATGTCTGCGCCAGCAATCTTCATTCGCGCTTGATGAATGTCGGCCTCCCTGACCAGCAGAGCGCCAGACGAGGTATCGATCCGATAACCGATGCGGTTTTGTTCAAGAATTTCAACAATAGCAGAAGAGTCCACCTCATTAAGGCTGGACATAAGTGGACGATAGCTATCAGACTGAGACCAGAGAACTACTGCAAAACCCAAAGCAATACTTGCTGCAAAACCAACCAAAAGCGCCATTTGGCGAAGAACATCCAGCTGGTTGAAATTAGAAAGCAAGGCCTCTGCCTTACTGCCACTTTTCAACAACCCGGACTTGCCTTGCTTTTCCCTATCAGCAGCTGGATTGGTGGTAGCACTGCTGGCTTCTGACTTGCTGGATTCGGGTAGTTGTTTTTCTGCCCCGTCATCAGCAGCCACATTGGCAGGCGCATTTTCCATTCAATAACCCCAGTTAATTCCACCCTGAACCGCTCAGGCTCAGATAGGCATCCGCATAATTTCTTGATAAGCACCGACCAACCGGTTTCTTACCTGTGTCATGGCCTCAAAAGACACACTCGACTTCTGGGCAGCAATCATCACATTGGTGATATCCACATTGGGATCACCTAGCTCATAGCGGGTTCTTAGGTCATTTGCCGCTTTCTGGTGTCCGTTAACATTATCTACTGCCTGCTTCAGTAAGCTGGAAAAAGAGGGAACCTCTTTGATATCGGCCGGTTTCTCAACACCCGCAACTCCCGCACCTTCCTGTAGCCCTTTAACCAAAGGGGCACGCTGGGCAAAAGCCGCAGATGCAAAGCTCGAATCTACACCTTGCTGACTGGCCCGTATCTGGGACAGAACACTTGAAATATCAGCGCGCTCAACCATGTCAGGACACCCTCAAATTTATATTTTGTTTAGATGCATTTTTTATGAAAGAATTGAAATGCATCATTTGACATATTTTTGACCTGCTAAGTGCAGGAAAACAATAAGTTAGCCAATTTTAGCCGTCAGTTGACCTACTCTACCTAATTGATAACTCTATGACTACTCCATCATCCTATAATTTAGCTTGAAATACTGCTACTAAATGTTTCAGCAGGTCATTCTGCACTACACTTAATTAAACCAAGCAGCAGTCTCAGTCTTCCTGAAGAAGCCCTAGCTCACGCATTTTAGCCAATTTATAGCGTAGCGTACGTGGACTGATACCCAAGCGCTCAGCAGTTTCTTTTTTACGTCCACCTTCCTGTTCAAGTACATCCAGAATCATTTGAAATTCCTGCTCTTTCAAATCCTCTTTCAAGGCTTCTGTAGTGGTGGCGCGATTATTTTGAGGCTTGGTCTCAAGAACTGCAGCAGGCTCAACAGGGTTATTCCCTTCTATAATAATACTATTCGCTGTCACTTGCTTGCCAGTTGCCATGATTAACGCCCGCTGCATGACATTTTCCAATTCGCGAACATTGCCCGGCCAACTATGTTGCAAAAGCAGGCTCTCGGCCTCCTGACTCAAATCAGGGACCTGATTCACACCCATACGCTGGGCATGCTTGACCATCAGCGCTTTAGCCAGAGGCAGGATATCGCCCTTGCGTTCACGCAGTGGAGGCCAGGCCAGAGGGAAAACATTTAACCGATAATACAAGTCTTCACGAAAACTACCCTGTTGAATACTTTCTTTAAGATTTCTGTTACTTGTTGCCAGAACCCGCACATTCAGCTTCAAGGTTTTACGTGAACCCAAACGCTCAACTTCCTGTTCTTGCAATACCCTAAGCAGCTTGGCTTGAAGCTCCAGAGGCATTTCTGAAACCTCATCAAGCAGAAGTGTGCCCCCATCAGCCTGTTCAAATTTGCCCGGCGTACTGGCATTAGCGCCGGTAAAGGCCCCTTTTTCATAACCAAAAAGAGTAGCTTCCAGCAGGCTTTCAGGAATGGCTGCACAATTGATGGCCACAAAGGGTTTCTTGGCACGCGGGGAATGTAAATGCAGATAGCGCGCCAAAACCTCCTTACCTGTGCCTGATTCGCCGCCAATCATAACGGAAGCATCACTCTTGGCAACACGGCCTGCCAGTTGCAACAGCTCTTTACTGGCAGGGTCCTCAACCAGTGGACCCTCATTGGCAGTTGCAGCCAGCGAATTGACTTCCAGCAAGGGCCTAACCAACTTGACCAGCAGATCCGGCTCAAAAGGCTTAACCAGGTAATCCACAGCACCCTGACGCATGGCTTCAACAGCCTGGCTAACCGAGCCATAGGCAGTCATCAGGATAACCGGCAAGCCTGGATGCTTTTGTCCCAGCTCATCAAGGAGCTGATAACCATCCATAACCGGCATACTGACATCAGAAACCACAACCTTAACGCTTTCTTTTTCCAGCAGTTTGAGGGCATCTCTTCCATTAACAGCGGAGAGATAATCCCAACCCTCAAGGTCTAGGGTATCTTCCAGGGCTTCTCTTAAATCCGCATCATCTTCAACAATCAAAACCTGTGGCATTGACAGTTCTCCAGAACATCTCAGAACCTTCAAGGTTCAGCATTTGCATCCATGGGTAAGGCAATCCAGGCGCGGGTGCCTTCGCCTGGGCGTGATTGCAGCCAAAATTGTCCTTGGTGAGCCTTAACGACGGCCTGAACGATTGCCAGACCCAAGCCGGTACCCTGGGATTTGGTGGTATAAAAGGGTTCCTGCGCTCGATCCACCTGCTCTTGATGAATACCTGGCCCTTCATCGGCCACACAAAGCAGCAGGTGCATGCCCTGATGCCCAGGCAAGTCAGCAACCGTTTCTAAATGCAGGGCAATAGCAGGTGGTGGATCACTGGCTTCAACGGCATTATTAATCAGATTAAGTACAGCGCCAACCAATGAATCCAAGCTGACAACCAACTCACTGGGGGTCAGCCGAAGCTGCCAGTCAAAATGCAGCTGATGCTTTTCAATAACCGGCTGAACAGCTTCCTGCAACGAACCAGCCAGCTCCTCGACGGCCAGCCTTCTTGCCATTCGGGTTTCCCCTTTGGCAAAGATCAGCATATCACGTATTTGTTGATCCATATGCTGCAAACGGCTTTTCAACTTAGTGGCAAATTTTTGCTGCTGATGCTCTTCCAGCCCTTCTTTTTGCAGGTGACCGGCATAAAGCAGGGCTGTTGATAAAGGGGTGCGCAGCTGATGAGCCAGAGAAGCCACCATATGCCCCATGGAGGAGAGGCGTTCATGACGGGCCAGTTGATCTTGCAGACGCCGGGTTTCTGTCAAATCCTGCAATAAAATCAGCTGCCCTCGCTCACCCGACATAGAGCTGATCGACAGACTCACTTTACGACCATCTTTAAGAGAAACCTCGTGTCCATCATCACTACGGGGTGCAAAAGCCCGCTGGACCACCTTCAGCCAGGCAGCACCTCTAAGCGGTTCTCCCAAGAGCTCCAAAGCCACTTCATTGGCCTGACTGACACGCCCCTGCTGGTCCAACATCACGATTCCTGCTGGAATGGCCGCCAAAACATCGGCAAGGGCCTGCTCAGCACCGTGACTTGCTGTTATCTGTTGCTCAGAAACCGTCATTTGTTGCTCTTAACCTAAAAAAATCAAGC
Organism: Marinospirillum celere; assembly: GCF_900112235.1. Classification (GTDB taxonomy): domain Bacteria; phylum Pseudomonadota; class Gammaproteobacteria; order Pseudomonadales; family Halomonadaceae; genus Marinospirillum; species Marinospirillum celere. Next base: position 308,231 of record NZ_FOLH01000003.1, read on the forward strand.
CGATTCAAGCAAGAAGTCGCCTGTTTCCGGATGGTGTGTATAACCCAAGCGCCTTACCAGCATTTGATCGGCAAGGGTCAGCTGTTTACCAGGCACCCAAACATCCAAGCCCTTGGCACGTGCGCTGGAAGCTACCAGAGCCATCAAACGGCTACCAACTCCCCTGCGCCGAGTTACTTCTCGAACACAAAGATGACGTAGATACCAAGAATCCTGAGACTGAGTCACCAAAACAGCCCCTATCAAATGGTCGTTAAAAAGAGCGCCTGCAAACCAGCTATCCTGATCTTCAAGCACAGCTTCAACAAACTCAGGCGCCTCCAGAGCCTGATCTTCAAAGCTGCGCCTGAGTGATTCGGCTTCTGAATAAATTTTCTCCAGATCAGCACGCCAATCCGGATGTTCTTCCAGTGCCTGCAGATTGACTTCTACGATTTGAACGGGCATGACATGACCTTTAAAAAATATACGGCCACTTTATTGTAGCCTGCAACTATCATAAGTATAAAAGGCTCTTAACTGCCTTTCTGCGTTGACACTGGTATAATCAAATCATTAAAGACTCGAACCTTATAGGTGTACCCTAGCAATGACGGCAAGAACCGCAAGTGTAACCCGCAACACCCTGGAAACGAAAATTCAGGTTGAAATCAACCTGGATGGTACTGGCACATTTTCCAGTGATTCTGGCATAGGTTTTCTGGACCACATGCTGGATCAAGTCGCTCGGCATGGCCTGATTGATATAGACATCAAGATGACTGGTGACCGCCACATCGACGACCACCACAGTGTTGAAGACCTGGGCATCACTATGGGTCAGGCTTTTGCTCAGGCCGTGGGCGACAAAAAAGGGATCGTTCGCTATGGCCATGCCTATGTTCCGCTGGATGAAGCCTTGTCGCGCGTAGTTATCGACTTTTCCGGACGCCCCGGCCTGTTTATGGACGTGGAATTCACCCGCGCCAGCCTTGGCGGCCTGGACACTCAGCTGTTTTGGGAATTCTTCCAAGGTTTTGTTAACCACGCCCAGGTCACCTTGCATATTGATAACCTGAAAGGCTTCAACGCCCACCACCAGGCCGAAACCATCTTCAAGGCCTTTGGACGCGCCCTGCGCATGGCCTTGTCCCCCGATGAGCGCATGGCCGGGCAAACGCCTTCCACCAAGGGCGTGTTGTAATGACTGAAATCAAGGACAAGGACTCTGCACAGCCTGAAGTTGTCATTATTGATTATGGTATGGGCAATCTGCATTCAGCTCACAAGGCCCTGGAAAAAATGGCAGCCGGCAAGAAAAGCGTCGGCATTTCTTCTGATCCTGACATCATTCGCCAAGCCGAGCGGGTGGTTCTACCCGGTGTGGGTGCGATTCGCGACTGTATGGCCGAAATGCACAAAACTGGACTGGTCCCCATCATTCGCGAAAGTCTGAACAACAAACCCTTTTTGGGTATCTGTGTTGGCTTTCAGGCCCTGATGCAAGCCAGTGAAGAAAACGGCGGCGTGGATTGCCTGGGCCATTTCCGAGGCCAGGTCAAATTCTTTGGTGAAAACCTGCAAGACAGCCAGGGCCAGCGCCTGAAGGTCCCTCACATGGGCTGGAGCCAGGTCACTCCCGAACAAGCTGACCACCCCCTTTGGCAAGGCATCCCCAGTGGCGAACGCTTTTATTTTGTACACAGCTACTATGTCGCTGCCGAACAGCAAGAGCAGATTCTTGCCAGCTGCGACTACGGCCCCGTGACCCTGCATGCCGCCCTGGCTCAAGACAATGTCGCGGCGGTACAATTCCACCCCGAAAAAAGCGCCCAGGCGGGACTCAAGCTTTTGGAAAACTTTTTATTCTGGAAACCCTGACATGCTGATTATTCCCGCAATTGATTTAAAAGATGGCCAGTGCGTACGCCTCAAGCAAGGTCGCATGGAAGACTCCACCAACTATGGTGATGACCCGGTCGAAATGGCTGCACGCTGGGTGAATGAAGGCTGCCGCCGCTTGCATCTGGTTGATCTGAACGGTGCTTTTGACGGTCAACCTGTTAATGGCGAAGCCGTGACGGCTATTGCCCGCGCCAACCCCGGCCTGCCGATTCAAATTGGCGGCGGTATACGCACCGCGCAAACCATCGAGCACTACCTGGAAGCAGGCGTCCAGTGGGTGATTATCGGCACCAAGGCTGTAAAAGAACCGGAATTTGTCACCGAGATGTGCAAACTCTTTCCCGGTCATATTATTGTCGGCCTGGATGCCAAAAACGGCCTGGTGGCTACCGATGGCTGGGCTGAAGTCTCCAACATCAAGGCCACTGACCTGGCCAAGCGTTTTGCCGATGATGGTGTCTCCAGCATTGTTTACACCGACATCAGCCGCGATGGCATGATGCAGGGCGTCAACCTGGAAGCCACTGTCGAACTGGCCCAGCAAGGTGGCCTGCCGGTGATTGCCTCGGGCGGCGTGACCGACCTGGGCGATGTTGAACGCCTGCTGAAGGTCGCCGACCAGGGCATCCTGGGTGCCATCACTGGCCGCGCCATCTACGAAGGCAGCCTCAATCTGGCTGAAGCGCAGAAGCTGGCAGACGATCGATAAGAAATCTCGCACCTTCACGAGCTTCGAGGGTGCAGGCCATTACTTTTCAGGACGCGTAAATACATCCCTGTAAGCTCTGGCAGGAGATGTAGTTCGTGGCTCGCGGCAAGGTTGCCTTGTAAAAGCGAGCTTGATACCCCCGGCTGCTTCTGTCGGGTACCTGGTCTGTCAGGACGCGTGAATACGTCCCTGTAAGCTCTGTCTGCAACCTCCTGTTGCAGACAGCCTGCCAGACCAGCACCCGACACACAGCCTGGAATACTCCAGCGACTAGACGTGCGCTTTAAACTTCAGGAGAAAAAATGGGACTGGCCAAACGTATTATTCCTTGCCTTGATGTCGATAAAGGCCGTGTCGTTAAGGGCGTTAATTTTGTTGGCATCCGTGATGCGGGCAATCCCGTTGAAGTGGCCAAACGCTATAACGACCAGGGCGCCGATGAGATTACCTTTCTGGATATCACCGCCAGTCATGAAGACCGAGGCACCACGGTGGAGATGGTCGAAGAGATTGCCGGTCAGGTATTTATTCCCCTGACTGTGGGCGGTGGTATTCGTAATTGCGAGAACATTCGTACTATGCTGAATGCCGGGGCTGACAAGGTTTCCATTAATACCGCAGCAGTCACTAACCCCGAGTTTGTTCGTGAAGCCGCCGAGCGCTTTGGCAGCCAGTGTATTGTCGTTGCCATTGATGCCAAGAAGGTTTCGGCTGAAGGTGAAGCAGATCGCTGGGAGATTTTCACCCACGGCGGGCGTAAGGCCACTGGCCTGGATGCCGTGGAATGGGCCAAAAAAATGGTTGGCCTGGGTGCCGGTGAGTTGCTACTAACCAGCATGGACAGAGACGGCACTAAAAATGGCTTTGATCTGGGCGTAACCCGTGCCATTTCTGATGCTGTGGCCGTGCCGGTGATCGCTTCCGGCGGCGTGGGCAACCTACAACATCTCGTCGATGGCGTTCAGCAAGGCCAGGCTGATGCCGTACTGGCCGCCAGCATCTTCCATTTTGGTACCTACTCCATCCCTGAAGCCAAGCGTTTTATGGCTGATCAGGGCATTGAAATGCGGCTATAATGCACCTCACTTCTGACAAGGCCAGGGTTTTCCTGGCCCTGACATTACTCTGGCTGCTGGGTCTTTATCTACGCCTGCCGATTCTGGTGATCCCGCCGCTGGCTCCCTTTATCAATGCCGACTTCCAGCTCTCCCAAACACTACTCGGTAGTCTAACGACCTTACCCGTTTTGATGCTGTCCCTGGGGGCACTGATTGGCTCCCTGGCCATCATGCGTCTGGGTGCCCGTAACAGCCTGGCTCTGGCTTTGGCTCTGGTTGCCACCACCTCAGCGGCCCGTGGTCTAACCGATAGCCTGACCCTGCTGATACTCTTAACCCTCTTGATGGGTCTGGGCATTGCCATTATGCAGCCTTCGTTACCGGCTCTACTCCCTCGTTGGCTGGATGGCAAAAAGCTGGCCCTGGGCACAGCTGTCTACATGAATGGCATGCTGATGGGTGAATTTCTGGGGGCTGGGGTGACTCTGCCTGTCCTAATGCCGCTGCTGGAAGGTTCCTGGCGAGCGACTCTGATCGCCTGGTCTTTACCTGCGTTTTTGGTAGTCATCGCTACCTTTTTACCCCGGCAAAGAGAAGACACCTCCAGCCATGATAAGGTGGACGAGGTTCACTGGCTACCCGATTGGAAAGACCCCTTTCTGTGGCGCATTGGCCTGCTGCTGGCCTCCAGTGCCTCTCTGTTCTTTGGAACCAATGCCTATCTGGGTAGCCTTTTGGAAGAACGGGGGGAAATGCAGCGCCTGGAAGCGGCCTTTTTCTGGTTCAATCTCGCTCAGGTCGCCGCTTCTCTGGCAATGCTGGCTCTTGCCGAACGCTGGGTTGCCCGCCGTGGGCCGCTTATCCTTTCAACCCTGTGTAGTCTGCTGGGAATGCTGGGGCTCTTGCTGACCAGTGGCTGGATCAGCCTGGTCTTTGCTTTCCTGCTCAGCTTCTGGGCGGGTATCCTGCTGATACTACTGGTGGCCCTGCCACCGCAACTACTCCCCGGCAAACAGGCAGGCCGCCTGGCTGCCGGCGCCTTCACCCTGGCCTACAGCCTGTCCTTTTTCGTGCCGCTCTTGGGCGGCAGCCTTGCTGACTGGACAGGCCAACCCAGTCACGCCCTCTGGTTATTATTTGTTCTTTCACTGCCCGCCCTCTGGTTAGCCTGGCGTTTTCCCTTGAAACATTAAGCAAGAATCTTCGCTTTTGGCGGCTACTACTTGATTCACATGCCCTGAAAGTGCCTGCAGACCCACTCGAAAAACAATAACCGATATCCAGGTTGGCTAGGGAACCTCTGATTAACGTCACGAGCGCAGGTCAGGGCAGAATTCATTCCAGATGAATCTCTGCACTTCCTACATCCATGTAGGTCACCAACGAAATTGAACGAAAAAGCGGAGTTTACACGGAATAAATGAGCATTTTGAGGCCAATTTCAACGCAGCATCACCTAGCGTAGTAGTTAATCAGGGGCTTCCTAGAGGGTGCCCCGCAAATGCAGCTTATACTCATCCGGATCCAGCAGGACTTCTCTTAGGGTGCGGCCGGGTTTGTATTTCAGGTCATAGGTCAGGATGCGCTCGACCTGTTCACGGGTTTCGGCAGCGATATTCACTCCCAAAGTCACGGAAACAAGCGAACGTGGCGGAAAGGGGTAAAAATACACCTGCTGGCCGTTGCTCATCGTCTTGCAGTCTTTGGCTTCGCTCAGGGGGCGTACCAGTCTTACTTCTTCTTCTGAAGCATATTCGGCAGCCCGGTGAAAAAGAGCTGGAAAGGGCTTCATCGGGTGGTCAGCAGTAGGCCGTTTTTTGCTGTAGACCACTGGCTTGAGCACCTGTTTATTGGTATTGAATTTGGGGTAGTCAGTATTGAATTCCAGCACAATGCCACGATGCTGGTCAGCATAGCGTTCCCAAAGTAGGGGGTTGTCGGCAGTAGTGAAGAAGCGGCAAAAGCCCAAGTCATCATAGGCTTTGGGGTTAGGCAGTGCTGGCGGCTTGCCCTGCTTGCGCTTTTTCATTTGAGCTTCAATTTTGGGGCGTTTTTTAACGGCTTCTTTTTGAAAAGCATCCCAAGTCATCAGCCCTTTCAGTTGGTCAGGCAGGGCTTTAAACTGCCTTTCCAATTCTTTTTGAAACTCGCCCTCACTCACTCCCACCCTTTGCCGTGAAATCATTCGGGCATTCAGTTGCCAAGGATCAGGCTGTTCACTAACAGCCAAGAAATGCAGGCGCGCATGTCGAAGAACGTCGAGCTGCCGAGGTGTTAGATACAAGTAGGCTTTCATGAGTGGCTGGGCATTTCTTCAATCAGGGCGGGCAGGTAAACCTGGAGAAATTTTTCGGGCAGGCGTCGCGGACGATGGCTGGAAAGCGCCACGCAAGCAAAATAGGTTTTGCCACGGAACAGGGTTTTCTTGTCTGAACAACGTTGCAACTGAAAGCGCCTAACCAGGCTATTGCGCTGATCACAGTCAACAATCCAGGTAGCCATTTCCAGCTCATCGCCTTCATAAGCGGGTGCCTGATAGTCCAGCTCGTGACGTACAACGACCATGGCCCGATCCAGGGCTCGATAGTCATCCAGGCTCAACCCCAATTGTTGTGAGTGCTGCCAGCTGACTTTCTCAATAAAACGCAAATATTCAGCATTATTGACATGGCCATAGTGATCTATGGCTTCAGCGGGAATCTTCAACTCAATAACAAAAGGGTCTGGCAAATCCCAGTTCATCTTGTTTACTGCTCAAGGAAGTTTTGGTAGACCTGATCTGTCATCAGGGCATCCCACTCTGTTTGAAACTCAGAGGCCGCGACCTGCAGGCGGTAAACCCAGGTCGTTAACGGCGCTTCATTCAGCACCTCAGGGTCATCATCCAGCAGCTGATTGCACGCAACCAGGGTGCCGCTGACAGGAGCCTGAATCTCAGAAGCCGTTTTAACTGACTCTATAGTGCCAATCACTTCCCCTGCTTGAACTTGTTTACCGGCTTCAGGCAATTCCACATACACAATATCACCCAATGCTTCCTGGGCATGGTTACTGATTCCCACCACTACCAGGTTATCTTTTTCCTGTGCAACCCATTGATGGGTATCACAAAAACGCTGCTCAACTGTCATTATCAGCTTCCCAATTCAGAGATTCAAATTCAGCCTATAGCTACTTTTATCTTTGTAGTGATTTACTTTGCGCTGGATCAGTGCCGCCGCCTCTTCAGGGTGGGCCTCTTCTTCCAGTCCTGAAAAGGGTAACCAAAGCAAACCGGGATAAAGTAGAAAGCCTTTTTCTGTTCGCACGACTCTATGAATGTCTTGCCATAAATAGGTTTGTGGTGGTTTTTGGTCAACCTGAACATCCAGCCCTTCCTCATCAAGAGTGAAGCTCAGGTGGAGTCCATTTTGACCAGAGCGCCTGAAGGCTCTTTTAAACATCCAGACCAAGAGTTGTTTGCGAATGGCAAACCAAAATACACCCAAGGCAACCACGATCAGATCAACCAGCTGAAAACCCTGATCCAACCATTTGATAGCCAAAACACCCGTCAGGGCGATCAAAACTACCCATAGGAATAGCTGGCGACGGTCCTTTTGGGCACCCAGCTGGTAATCATAAAGTGCCGAGCAAAGGAACTGGGTTTCATCCCATTGATAGGTGAACTTCATGCTGCTGCTCCTTGCGTTCCAAGCTTAAAAACCAGGGAAAGGCACCTTGTTAACCGCTACCCAGGCGGTATAAACCAGGAAGACAGCAGCAATAGCCAGGCCCAAAATTTTCTGGCGACGCAAGGCGAAAGCAGCAAAGCCCATATAGCCCACTAGCCCAACGAGCTTGGCGGTGACCCAGGCGCTGTTATAAAACGGCCATTGCGAAAGAAAGTAGCAGAGGCCCAAGGCTGAAATAAGAACCACCAAATCAATCATATGGTGACTGATACGCATCCAGCTCCGGTTAACCCATTGCAGGCCTGCCAGTACGCCGCCACTACGAACAACAAAGAAAAGGACGGTTAGAACAACGGCCAGTAAATGCAAATGCTTAAATGCCATATAACTCATATTATTAGCCTTTTCGGTTGGCAAAATCAGATGCCTAGCTTAACAGAAATCCTTTGATTTCGGCATTAACGCTGGCAAGTCGGACAAAAAACACTGGCCCGCTGGGCAATCTTCACTTCTTTAAGCAGACCCGAGCACTGGCGACACTCTTGCCCAGCACGTCCATAAGCATCCAATTGCTGGGCAAAGTAACCTGGTTTCCCATCACCACCCACAAAATCTCTAAGCGTGGTTCCACCCTGAGTAATTGCAGCAGCCAGTATCTCCTTAATCAGAACCACCAGCGTCTGGTAACGCTTGAATGAAATTTTGCCTGCGGCTCTGCGGGGGTCGATACCCGCCCGGAAAAGGGCTTCGGTTGCGTAGATATTGCCAACGCCAACAACCTGGGCGTTATCCATGATGAAAGCCTTGACTGGAACCTTGCGATTTCTAGAACGCTGGTATAACCCTTCAGCAGTAAAATCCTTATCCAAGGGTTCAGGGCCCAGTTTTTCAAGACGCGGATGCAGCAAGGGGTCGCCCGTGTAATAAAGCAGGAACCCAAAACGCCGGGGATCATGATAACGCAGACAAAGTGGCGGTGAGCTGTCTTCCGGGAGCTGTTCAGGCATCAGTTGGATATGATCATGCTTCTTCCAGGGCTCATCTTCCTGGACTAAACGAAGACTGCCTGACATGCCCAGATGCCAAATCAACCCCTGCTCAAGGAAACCCTGCTCTGCTGCCACCAAAGGCATCAATAAATACTTGGCACGCCTTTGCAGCTGGCCGATTTGTAAACCTTGGATTTGCTCATCCAGATTGGCAGGAACGGGCCACCTCAATCTCGGCTCACGGACCTTGAATGACTTGATTCTACGACCTTCAAGCCAGGGAGCCACTCCTCTACGAGTCGTTTCAACTTCGGGTAATTCAGGCATAAAAAAAGCCCCTGCTTGGTTAGTGCTTAAAAAAGCATTATAACCAAACAGAGGCTCGATGCTGTTTTACTTACTTAGCCGTAACCAGGCAACCCAGCAAACTGCTGTTGAATTTGCTGACCTTGTGTATTCAGGTTAGCAGTCACCGATTCGATAGCATTAAACTGGCGATACAGGCGCTCTTCATAAGAATCCAGGCGATCAATGGTGTCCTGCATCCGATCTTCCAAGCGATCCACTCTGGCGTTCAAACCATCGGTTCGGCTGGGTATAAGACCATCTCGGGTTGAATCCGTCATCCGGGAAGCGGCTTCTTCCAGCCTGGATGCATAACCAAAGTCTTCATCACCAAAAATGCGTGCGACCTCATCAAATTCATTGTCCAGCATTTCGCTGAGACGTTCATCATCAATTTCCAGGTGACCGTCTCTTGGCCCGGTTCCTTCACCTGTGGTATCAACCACCGTTTTGAAGCCCAGATTTAACAGGGTACTGTCATAATCGTTAGGATCACTGCTGGCTGCCGAGCCTATAATGCCTCTCAGCTCTCCTTCCAAAGAACGAATTACGCTTTCTCCGGCGAGTGCACCACCCTCCACTTCGCCGTCATCATTCACCGTGGCGCTTTTGGCTTCATTCAAAAAACTCATCAAATCGTTATAAGCATCACGAAAAGCGTGAATATTCTCTTTAACTGCTTCAGTGTCTCTATCGATCTCCAAAACACCTGAACTGCTGGCATTAGGGTCGTTTAAGGCACCTGGAGTAATATCGATCGTGACCCCGGTAACGACATTTTCGAAGCGGTTACTGCTACTGGTCGCCTCGATACCATCAATCTTAATAACAGCGTCCAGGTCATTCTCAATGGACAAGTCTGCATCCTGAGCAAGAGAACCGGAGTTATTAATGGTTAGCTCATTTTCCTGCCCGGTTTCATCGGCATTAATAATCAAGCGCCCCTGACCATCTCCAGTATTAACGATGTTGGCAGAAACCCCTTCCAGGTCTTCATTGGCGTTAATAGCTGCGCGCAAGTCGTCCAGGGTTCCATCACCTCCAGGAGTGATTTCTACCCCTTCAATCTCTATAGGATCTAGCTCTGCATCCAGAGCAATCTCGTTAGATACCCAACGGTAATTTTGCGCTTCAGATTCAACTTCAATGTTGTAGTTGCCCGAGGTAGCATTGGCCAGATAGTCTGCAGAAGCTGTAAACAGGCCTTCATTACTGGAATCAGCACGCATCTGGTTGTAATTGTTTTCGCCAGTCAAGTCACTCATTGCTGACTGAAAAGCATTGACCTTGCTGGTTAACTGGCCGTAGGCACTGATCTTGGCATCAGCTTCAGCTCTTTGGACCTGCATTCTTTCCAGAGGCTGTGCCCTAGCTTGAACACTGGCTTGAACGATTTCATCGACTGGCAGGCCTGAACCCAGCCCACTAAAGCTAATACCCGACATAACACCACCTAAATCTTTTACCGATGAATTTTGTGCTTACTTACCTCGTCGACTTACCTATTCAGAACTTTAGCCTGGGTTGCACTCAGTTACAAAGGTCGCTAGCTGGCGACCCGAGGCGGCAATTTTTTTCCGCTTTTTTTCAGGCAAAACAAAAAACCCGGGCTGTTTCCAGTCCGGGTTTTTCAGGTAACACCTGGAAGCCAATTACTTGATTTTGGCTTCTTTGTAAGGAACAACCTTACGTACAACTGGATCGTACTTGTTGCGCTCCAGTTTTTCAGGAGTGTTACGCTTGCTTTTCATCGTGGTATAGAAGTGACCGGTGCCGGCACTGGATACCATTTTGATTTTTTCACGCATGATTCCGATTCCTTAGCTAAGGGGCTTAAACTTTTTCGCCACGCTTCTGGAGATCAGCAAGTACTTGCTCAATGCCCAGTTTGTCAATAATGCGCAGGCCCTTGGTGGAAACGCGCAGTTTGACGAAACGCTTTTGAGATTCAACCCAAAAACGGTGAACGTGAAGATTGGGCATAAAACGACGACGCGTTTTACGCTGTGAGTGGGAAACATTGTTTCCGGTCAGCGGCTTTTTACCGGTAACCTGGCAAACCATGGACATTTAGGTGCCTCCAGTCGATCTCAGGGCGCTTGGATTCTGAATAAAAAGGTACGCAGAGCGACCTCGATCAAAGAATCCTTGGATGATGAAAAAATGAAAGGGCGCTTTATACCAAAAAGGCCGCGCACAGACAAGCAATTCTTAAAGCGGGCGCTATTATAGCAGACCTCGGGCAGCAAAGGACACAGGTTCACCATCGCCAATGATTAAGTGATCCAAAACTCTCACTTCAACCAGGGCCAGCGCCTCTTTTAGCCGTCGGGTAATCTGCTCATCAGCACCACTGGGTTCAGCCACACCCGAAGGGTGATTATGCGCCAGTATCACCGCAGCCGCATTGTGCGAGAGCACCAGTTTGACGACTTCCCGCGGATAGACAGAAGCACCATCCAGGGTGCCACGAAAAAGAATTTCAAAGTGCAGGACCCGATGCTGGTTATCCAGCAAGAGCAGTGCAAAAACCTCATGGGGCAGATGACGCAACTGCATTTGCAGATAACGGCCTGCCGCTTCTGGACTGGTTAGCCCCTCACCGCGTTTGATTTCTGCTTCCAAGTGGCGACGCGCCATTTCCAGCACGGCTTGCAATTGAGCATACTTGGCAGCACCCAGGCCCAGATGACTACAAAATTCCCGCTGTCCAGCTGTTAACAGGCGCGGCAGTCCACCAAAAGCATCCAAAAGATGCCGGGCCAAGTCGACCGCACTTTTGCCAGTAACTCCTGTACGTAGAAAAATCGCCAATAACTCTGCATCAGTGAGCGCTTCAGGGCCTTTAGCCAATAGCTTTTCTCTGGGGCGCTCATCGGCTGGCCAATGGTTAATACCCATTTATAACCTCCTTGTTTCTTAGGTTCATTTCTCAGTAAAAGCCGAAACATGGTAAGGTTAGCTTCTTTATTTAGTCGGGTTAATTGATCCATGACAGGTCTGGTCAACAAACGCGTTTTACTGGGAGTCAGCGGCGGTATTGCTGCTTACAAAACAGCTTACTTGGCTCGCCTTTTGGTTAAGGCTGGGGCAGAAGTCCGGGTCGTGATGACCGAGGGCGCTAAAGCCTTTGTACAACCTCTGACCTTCCAGGCACTCACCGGCAATCCAGTGCATGACAGGCTACTGGATGATGAGGCTGAAGCCGGTATGGGGCATATTGAGCTGGCTCGCTGGGCGGATTTGGTTTTTATCGCACCAGCCAGTGCTGACCTCATGGCCCGCCTAGCCAGTGGTATGGCCAATGATCTGCTAACAACCCTTTGCCTGGCCACCCCTGCGCCTGTGCACCTGGCTCCGGCAATGAACCAGGGGATGTGGCAGCATCCGGCAACTCAACGCAACCTAAGCAGCCTCAAAGCTCTGGGTTACCATTTATTGGCACCCGCCGAAGGCGAACAAGCCTGTGGTGATCAGGGGCCAGGTCGCCTTCCTGAGCCCGAAGAGCTCCTTGAACAGATTGCTTTGTTTTTCCAAGCACCAGACCAGCGTTGCAACGCTGAACTGCCCGGGCGTGGTCTTAAGATCACCCTCACGGCAGGCCCCACGCAGGAACCGCTGGACCCTGTGCGCTATCTATCCAATCACAGCTCCGGGAAAATGGGGTTTGCGCTCGCTCAGGCCGCCGCGGAACTGGGAGCAAAAGTTCACCTAATTGCCGGACCGGTTCAACTATCCACACCACCAGGTGTCCAGCGTGTGGATGTAGTGACAGCTCAAGAAATGCTGGAAAGCTGTCAGCAGCTACAAGCACAAACCGATATCTTTATCGCCTGCGCGGCTGTTGCTGACTATCGCGTGGAATCCATTGCTGATCAAAAAATCAAGAAGCAGCCGGGGCAACAGGAAATGCTTTTAAAGCTGGTTGAAAACCCGGATATTCTGGCAACCCTGGCCACCAGTCAGTCATCCCGCCCCTTTTGCGTGGGTTTTGCTGCAGAAACCCAGGCGGTGGAAGACTATGCCCGCCGCAAGCTTGAAAAGAAAAACCTGGACGCCATTATTGCCAATGATGTCAGCGACACCAGGATCGGCTTTGGCAGCGACCATAATCAAGTCACCTTTATCTACCGAGAAAAAGGGGAGTTTTATCAGGAAGCCCTACCCTTAGCGAGCAAGATCGACCTGAGCCGCCAACTGCTACTCAAAATCTTTAAACTCTACTCCAAGCAGGATTTAACCCGTTCATGAACCACCCAAAAATTGCCGTTAAACTTCTCGATTCACGCCTAGGCAAAGAACTTCCCCTCCCAACCTATGCCACTGAAGGCTCAGCTGGCATGGATTTGCGTGCTCTTTTGGATGAACCCTTAACTCTTCAGCCTGGAGACACGCATCTGGTTAGAACCGGCCTGTCCATTCATTTGGCTGATCCAGGCTTGGCCGGGATGATACTTCCCCGTTCCGGGTTGGGTCATAAGCACGGTATCGTTCTCGGCAACCTGGTTGGTTTGATCGATTCCGACTACCAGGGTGAACTAATGATTTCTGTTTGGAACCGGGGCCAGAAAAGCTTCACTCTGGAACCCGGTGAGCGCCTTGCCCAGTACGTTATTGTCCCGGTTATTCAAGCTGAGCTGGAGGTTGTGGAAAACTTTGCTGACAGCAGCCGGGGCGCTGGAGGCTTTGGCAGTTCAGGCCGTCATTAAGCCAAAATAAAGGATTAAGAATGACTGAAGTTCCCGCCTCAATTTTTCGTGCCTACGATATTCGTGGAATAGTCGGCAAAACCCTGACGCCTGAAATTGTCAGACACCTAGGCCTGGCACTCGGCTCAGAAGCCGCTGCACGGGGCGAAACCACCCTGGTGGTTGCCCGAGACGGGCGCATCTCTGGGCCGGAGCTGCTGGAAGCTTTGAAAGAGGGTCTTACAGCAACGGGGCGGGATGTGATTGATATTGGTCAAGTGCCCACCCCGACGCTCTATTTTGCTGCCCACCACCTGCAAGGCACCCAATCTGGAATCATGGTCACGGGCAGTCATAACCCACCCGATTACAATGGCTTTAAATGCATGCTTGCCGGGGAAACACTATCCGGCGCAGCGATCCAGGATTTGTACCGCCGCATCCAGGAAGCCGATTACAAATATGGCCTGGGCTTTATTAAAAAACGCGACCTGGGCGAAGACTATCTTCAGGCTATCCTTTCCCGCACCCAGCTTAAACGTCCTTTAAAAGTCGTGCTTGATGCGGGTAATGGTGTCACTGGTGAACTGGGCCCCAAACTGTTACAGCGCCTGGGCTGCGAAGTCATCCCTTTATTTACTGAAATTGATGGCACCTTTCCCAACCATCACCCAGATCCGGGCAAGCTGGAAAACCTGACTGAGCTGCTAGCGACTGTGAAAGCCGAAAAAGCCGACCTGGGTCTGGGTTTTGATGGTGATGGTGACCGTGTTGGGGTCGTCACCCCTTCAGGCCGACTCGTTTACCCTGACCACCTGATGATGGTTTTTGCCGAAGACCTCTTAGCGCGCAACCCTGGAGCCAAGATCATTTATGATGTCAAATGCACCGGCAAGTTAGGTGAAGTCATCAGCCAGGCAGGCGGTCAACCCGAGATGTACAAAACCGGTCATTCTTTGATCAAAGCCCGGATGAAAGAAACCGGTGCCCTGCTGGGCGGTGAAATGAGCGGGCATATTTTCTTCAAAGAAAACTGGTATGGCTTTGATGATGGCCTCTATGCTGCTGTACGCTTACTAGAGATTTTGGCCCAGCAAGACGAAAATGCGGATGATTTTTTTAACCGTTACCCCCAAAATATCGCCACCCCGGAAATCAACATCCCCGTTACCGATGAAAACAAATTTGCTCTGGTCGAACGCCTGAGCAATGAAGGAGAATTTGGAAACGGCAAGAAAACCACTTTGGATGGCATCCGGGTTGACTACCCTGATGGCTGGGGTCTTTGCAGAGCATCCAATACCACACCCGTACTGGTACTGCGTTTTGAAGGCCATACACAAGAAGCCCTGGAAGGAATAGCCGACCGCTTTCACCAGGCACTACAAAATATTGACCCTTCGTTAACCTTTGATATCTGAATTAGAGCCCAAACCATGACCGCACCTTCATCAGTCAATAGCCCCCAAACCACCGTTAAAGTTCTATCGGAAGCGCTGCCCTATATCCAAAAGTTTTCCGGCAAAACCCTGGTCATCAAATATGGTGGTAACGCCATGACCCAGGACGACCTTATTGACTCCTTCTGCCGTGATGTCGTGCTGCTTAAAGAAGTTGGCATCAACCCCGTTGTTGTCCATGGTGGCGGCCCTCAAATTGGTGACCTCTTGAAGCGTCTCAATATCGAGTCGCGTTTCGTCAATGGTATGCGGGTTACCGACAGCGAAACCATGGATGTGGTGCAAATGGTCCTCGGAGGCCTGGTCAACAAGGAAATCGTCAGCCAAATCAACCTGGCCGGCGGCAAGGCCATCGGCCTAACCGGTAAGGATGGCCAGCTCATCAAGGCCAAAAAACTCAAGGTCAGCCACAAAACACCTGAAATGACCGCCCCGGAAATCATTGATATTGGTCATGTTGGCGAAGTGGAATCCGTGGATACTGCACTTATCGAAATGCTTGCCAGCCGCGACTTTATTCCCGTTATTGCCCCTATAGGGGTTGATGCTCAAGGGGCGTCTTACAACATCAATGCTGATTTGGTTGCGGGCAAAATTGCCGATGCGTTGAAAGCAGAGAAACTGATTCTGCTCACCAATGTTGCTGGCCTGCAAAACAAAGAAGGCAAAGTACTCACCGGTTTGACAACAGCTCAGGTTGACGAGCTGATTGCCGATGGCACCATCTATGGTGGCATGCTACCGAAAATCCGTTGTGCCCTGGATGCCGTTAAGGATGGGGTTCAATCTGCCCATATTATCGATGGTCGCGTACCCCATGCCACTTTGCTGGAAATCTTTACCAATGCCGGTGTCGGTACGCTTATTACCAACCAGATATCCAGTTAACAGGTAGGTTAAACGTGGAAAACCAGTCTTCAACAACACGAAAAAAGAAGTCACAGCGTAAAGACGAAATCCTTCAAGCCCTGGCATTAATGCTGGAGAATCAGGAAAGCAAGATCACGACTGCTTCCCTGGCTAAAAAGGTTGGTGTTTCAGAAGCAGCCCTCTATCGGCATTTTCCCGGCAAAGCCAAGATGTTTGAAGGGCTGATAGAGTTTATTGAAGACAGCCTGTTTACCCGCATCAACCTGATCATCAAAGAACAGAACGCCACCCTGGTTCGCTGTGAGCACCTGTTAACCCTGCTGCTTGGTTTTGCTGAACACAACCCAGGGCTTTGCCGGCTACTCACTGGTGATGCTCTGGTGGGTGAAGATGAAGAACTACGGAATCGCATCACCCGCCTGTTTGACCGGATTGAAAGCCAGATCAAACAGATCCTGCGTGAAACCGAAATCCGTGAAGGCAAGAAAGTAGCCCTTTCAACCACCGCTGCAGCCAGCATGCTCCTGGCCATCGTTGAAGGACGCATCGTCCAATATGTACGCAGCGGCTTTAGACGCCCACCCACCCACGAATGGCCGGTACAGTGGCAGCATCTTGCTGAAGGGCTGGTGGTTTGATCTAGATCAAAAAATTGATTCACTCAAAGAATCTACCTACTATTAGCGATATCTTTTTGGGATCGTCTAGGTAGGGACTGTGCGTCAAGCTATAAAACCGTTAATACTTACTGGCAGTAAGCTGAAAAGCTCAGTACCCCAGGAAACAGAGTTACTCAATCATTTGGTAAAAGCGGTCGCCAAAGGTGAGGTAGCCTATGAGCAACTAATCAACCAACTGCTTCCTGTGCTTCAAGCTCACCACCAACTTCCTACTGAAGCTGCATTACAACTCTCCACTGCTCTCATTGAAATTGAGGAAGCGGCTCTTGCAGAAGACCGGCTACATGCTTTAGTGAGCCAACAGATCACTCCGGCTTTGGCTATTAATGACGCTGGGCAGGTTCTTACAGTTAATCAGCAAGCCAGCCAACTCCTTCAATTAGAAATCGGGGATGGCTTGGCTGCTCTGGGTGTCAGCAAAAAAGACTTTCAGGCATTTCGGCAAAGGCTCAGCCGCGAACCTGGCCCAACACTTATCAAAGTACATACACCAGCCAGCTTACATCAAAAGCAGCCCCTTATTTTAATTGGCAATTATCATGCTGACTATCAGGCCTACCTTCTAGTGGGGCTTCAGCATCAGTGGCCAGCTTCCATTGATCTAGCCTTACAGGAACTCTTTAACCTGACTGCCAGCGAGCGTGAAATTTTAGCCGGTCTTGCCCGCGGCCTTAGCAGCGAACAACTCGCTCAGGAGCGACAACGCTCCCTGGGCACCGTGCGCCAGCAAGTCAAAAGCCTGCTCAATAAAATGGGCGCCAAAAGCCAGTTACAAGTAGCCACTCTTGCTGCTGCCGCTACCAATGCCAGTCGCCAGCAACAAGGCCTTTCGTATCAGCAGCCCTCTAGCGAGACTCACTACCCCTTCCGTATTGGTGAGCTGACCCGCAATGGCCGAAAACTGGGCTGGCGCCGCTTTGGGGACCCTAAAGGCAAAAAAGTTATCTTGCTGCATGGGCCATCTTTTGGTGCAGGTGACTACCTAATCGAGCGTCAACTTGCTTCAGAACAAGGGCTGGATGTCTATGCGTTAGAAAGAGCTGGTTATGGACGCAGCCACCCACCGGCCAAAGATGAAGACCCCCTCGAATGCCAGGTCCAGGATCTACTGGCCTTTATGACTCAGCAACAGTTAAATCAGGTATTAATTCTGGCGCATGAAGTTGCCCTGATTCCGGCATTGGCTGTTGCGTCCCGGTACCCTGAGCGGGTCAGAGGAATTTTGGGTATTTCCTGTGCCCCACCTTTTCGTGAACTGGAACAAATCCAGGTGATGCCTGATCATCAAGGCATCTTTATCCAAGCCGCACGCCATGCACCTTGGGTGGCGAGATTAATGACACGACTCCTGCTCGTTCGAGCCCGCCAACTCGGACCTAATCATTGGACCGATGTCATCTTTCAAGGACTTGAAGCCGAGCAAGAAGTCTTACGTTCACCCCAACACCAAAGCGGTATCATCAGCACCTATAGCTTTTACCTCAACCAGATGGGTGTTGGCTTTGAAGTGGATTTACAAGTCATGCTCAAGGACTGGTCACCGCTACTGCAAAAACTCACCTGCCCCTTACAACTGATTCATGGTGAACTAAATGCCACAACACCGGCAGCCAACTTATCACTCTTCACAGAAATTCAACCTCAAACTCAAATAGACCAAATCGAAAAGGCCGGACTCACCCTGGCACTGTCGCATGCTGAACTCATTTACCAGCGCGCCAGAGCCATGGCATAAAATAGAAAAAAAGCCCACCTTCAAAAGAAGTGGGCAACAAGGAAAAAACCTGAATATTCTGGTTAAGTCTAATCAATACACATAGACGGCACCGGAATCATTCACCGTATCTACGCAGAAAGCATCTTCCGCTGAAGCTGTCACAACTGGGGCACTGCAAGAATCCAAAGGTGCACCGATCACCAGACGTTGACCGTCAGCAGACAAACTAACCGCCTGACCAAAAGCCTGATAGGTGCGGTTATTGGGTTTGCTGACCACTGCAGGTGTGTTTTCAAGCACACGCGGATGGCCCGAAGTGTCAAAGTCCAGCATGACGAAGCCTTCACGAGCGTCTGTAGTGTCATCTGCACTGGCTGTACCCAGAACAGCGAACTTGCCATCATGAGACATGGCCATATTCACACTACCGGTAAATGCAGTGTCTAACTGAAGCGTGCGGTTGGTGACACCAAACAATGCCTGACCACTCAGTTCGCCAGAGCTGTTATTAACACTGACTGGTTCAAGGCTTTCAAACGCAGCGACTTCGGTTTTCTGATCTGAAATCAGTAAGCGCAGGTGCCCGTCATCCGTTCGTTGAATGGCAACGGCTTGCCCAAACTCTTCCGCATTAGTGTCCCCTGATCCACGACGAAGATAGGCTTTTTCTTCACCGTAGACATTGAAAAGATAAGCTGCACCTCTGGGCGTATCACCGGTAAAGGAAAAGCTCTGAACGCCTCCTGCTGGATAGCCTGAGAGAATATTGCTCGTATTATTGCTTTCTGGAGCAGCATCTCCATCTAGTAAAAAGGATACAGTACCTCTTTCACCGGGAGCACCTGCCAGTAGATAGTCACCGTCAGCAGTAATGGCAACACTAGCACCCAAACGGCTTTGTTGGGGCATAATATATGTAAAGCTGTTACCGTCGATGGCACGCGTATCATCTGCTTCATTAGCCTGGCTTGATTTTATTGCAAAAGTTTCAGACCAACCAAGCGGCTCTACACCTGGCTCGAGACAACCAAGAATTTCAGGACGCTGAACCAGCAAGAAAACAGCACCGGACTTCTGCAAGCTGGTGTTGGTCTGCAAGGTTCGATTGGTTTCGAACTGGGTGAAATTAATCTTCCCTTTCCAGGTGCCCCTGTCACCCGGCGCGCCCACAACCAGGCGGCCAATCTCACATGAAAAGTTTCCGCTACTAATGAATGCGCGCTCTGCCATGGCAATGCTTTCACCAAAGCGCTGACCTTCATGCGTATTAAAAGGCTTAACAATTGACTCGGCATCCGTTATCGCTTGAGTATTACCGCGAAGCCGGTAGGTAAACACAGCGCCGGAGTTGGCTACAAAGGGCTCTGGCAAGCCAACACGGTATTCGAGGTCTGCGGCGTAGCTAGGGTCTTCAAGTTGTGAAAAACGGTGGCTCCCATAAGCTGCCCAACTATTACCTGGCATACCCACGGCTAAAATATCGCCACCCGCGTTAGCTTGATTGTTGACGATAGCTAGTGAATACCCAAACTCAGTTCCCGTACCCTGAGCACCACCGGGTGGCGTAATGCGTTTACGTGGAACCCAGCTATTTACCGGTGGGCGATTCCGTTCCCATTCGATGGGGCTCCTGGGGTCAGGCCCTAGAGTTTCGCGGGTATAGATATAAACCGCACCTTTTCCGTTATTCTCACCAGGTGCACCCACTGCCAGCCAGTTTTTCTGGGGAGCAATAGCAATGGAATAACCGTACTTGGCATCCGCAGTGGCTTGAGGGTCATTACCAGTAAAGCCTTTAACCAGGGCAATAGTGCCCGCCCAGTCCGCCAGCTCAGTATGTAAATCCACAATAGCTGAAGGCGCCGAACAACTGGCTGGATTGTTGTCCGGAGTAGCGCCAGGGTCACAAGCATAAGCCTTATAGCGTCCTGTACCTTCACCTAGCTGCTGTAAATGCGCCGAAGCACTAATAGGCTGCATACCAATAGGTGCACTAGTGCGTTGATCAGCTAGAACCTGTAATTGCGCCCACTCCAGCTCGCCTGACTCATTAACTCGCTCTTCAAAGAAAACCAGGTCTTTTCCAAGCGTTGTCATGTACCAAGAAGCCTTGACTACCTGATAACCCAGCTCAACATCATCAAAAGTTGGTGAGGCCAGGTTCTCATTATAAGGTGGGCTAGTGCCCTGATCTCCAGAACCCTGATCATTATCATCGGTACTCTGGTCACCATCCCCAGAACTCTGATCATTATCCCCAGAGCCCTGATCACCATCCCCAGAGCCCTGATCACCATCCCCAGAGCCTTGGTCATCATTATCACCGGTACTTTGATCACCATCCCCCGCGCTCTGGTCACCATCCCCAGTATCTTGCGTGTTGTCTCCCGTCTCGCCAGCAGGCGGGTTTTGTTGCGAGACATTATCAGTAGAACCACTGTCTGAAGACCCGAGACAGGCGGTCAACATCAAACTCAGTAAAAGCAGGCTGAGTAGTTTCAACCCAGCTCTGATTCGCTTTCGTAAATAAATTTTCATTCTTATTTCCTCAGAATTTATTGGCTAGCTTGCAACTGAAGAAAATCTTCTGCTGTGGCATTGCGCACCAAGCGAAAGTTTAAGGTTGTCGTAGGTGCTTGCCCTGTGATGAAGGGCGCATAAGAGAAGCTGTTGGAAGGTGGTTGTACTTCATCAAAAAAACGCACGGTCATAACAGCATTACTATAGTTACCGTCTGGCACTGGCGCTCCAACGGTACTGCTCCATAGCGTGCTGTCGATCGGCTGACCAGCGAAAGCCGCCTCGTTGATTCGGGTGCCACAGCTAAACTGCAGCAAGCTAGACACTTCCTTGACATTAGGCAAACGCCACTCGCTCGACTGGAAGTCACTATTGCTTTGTGCCGCTTGTAAGGCTTGGTGCCAATTCGCTGCTGTAGGTGTGCCCGTGCAGCTGCCGCTCTCAAAACTCATACCACCCAGACAGGGCTGCCAGATGAGGCCGGTACTTTTTTGCAGTACCCAGCCTTGGCTAGAAGTGACATAGTCAGCATCGTTGCTATTACAGGCGGCTAAAGCTGTTTGACCAGCGAAAAGACCAGCAATCATTAACATTAGAGCTTGTTTGTTCATGGCTGCACTCCTTCTGAACCCTTGCTGACCAATCTGGCAAAAGCGCCATCGTGTAACACGACGTCGGGGTGCCTGAAAAACGCACGAGCACTGTAGGTATTGACCAGTGAACCGCGGAAGAAGTCGACTAGGATGTAATTTGGTTCACTGTACTCATTCAAGTAGCTGTCGCTGGTCCAATAGTGGGCATGGCGGATGCGTGATGCGCTAGAAGTCGAGTAATTAAGTAGTCTTGTGTGGGGGAAAAAGTCTCTATCAATACTAAGGTATTGATCAATAACACTGTCAGCACCATGCCAGGTTGTTATGCCATGAGGTTTGTCAAAATCAACCAAGCCGAACAGTTCATTCGCGGTGGGTAAACGCCAGTTAGTTAAACCGCACAGGTTGTCACTGTTAGTTTCTGCAACCAAGTCATGAACATTAGCAGCAGTAACATTTTGATTGGATAAATCACCCCATACATAACGCGTATCTCGATTGGCTGTAGTTTTAACCTCCCAGACCAAACCTGTCAGATTATCGCGCACGCAGCTGTGGGCTGATCCATCAGTCACTGGGTGACCGTTACTATCGAGCTTGGTAAAGTCGAATCCACCCGAGCCTGAGCCCAATTTGGTTGGATTGTCAGCATCACGCCCCACTAAGCTATCCTGCCCAGCAATAACCGTTGCAGCAGTACAGTCAGCCACATCAAAACCGCCTGCAACTCCAGTATGTGGTGCATAACAACGAAGAGCACCGCTATCGTTGAGCTGCCCTGCTGCTGTCCTAATCTGACTGAAGTTGATCACTTCCCCTTCAGCATCTTTAGTCTCAAGTGCTACATAAGTAAGCTCACCAGGCTCTAGAACCAAGGTGCAGGGGCTTTCCTGGCAGCTTGCATCCGGTGCAAGGCGACTACCTGCAGATAAAGGGGCAGCTTCATCGATCAAAGAAGATGAGAAATAAACCTGATAGCTATCGGCTTCCGCAACGCTATCCCACTCCAGAATTAGTTGTTTAGCGAGCGGTGTAGCTTTTAAACCCGCAGTATTGTTCAGCTCAGGTGCTATGCTAGTGTCCTGGTCGTTATCACTGGCATTTTGATCTCCATCACCAGTGCTTTGATCGCCATCATCGGTGTTTTGATCTTCATCGCCCGTATCTTGATTGTTTTCACCAGTATCTCCAGCAGGAGGATCGTTAGTAGTGTTAGCATCACTGGAACCACTATCTGATGACCCCAAACAAGCAGTCAGCAAAAGACTGACCGCAAAGAGGCTGGTTACTTTCAGACCGGCCTTTAATGTATTTCTCAAGTGATCTGTCATCTCTGAGCCCTCAAATTGAAGCTGCTCGCCATCTTGGATCCTGCAGCACCGATGAAGTATGAGGACAGCAAAGAAGTAGCTGCATCTACCATCTGGTATAAAAGCAATTTTATGTGAAGCAGCGCACAAAAAAGCCCCGGGATTTCCGGGGCTGTAATCACGCTAAGATATTTTGCTTTAAGTTTAAAAACGATACCTGGCTCTCAGGTAGACATTAGAGTCCTTTTCAAACTGTCCAAAGAAGCTGTAGTCGTTTTCACCACCAAAGAGATTGCCACCAGCGCTCAGGGTGAGTTCATCCGAGGCGCGATAGCGCACGCTGGGTCTGAGGTAGTAGTCTTCATCACTGGGTGAGACAAAGGCAAACAGCGACCACATCAGATCACCGCGCATCTGGGTGTAGGTCAGGCGGGTGGTCAGCAATTGGCGGTATTCTTCGCCAGCCATTTCTTTCATACCCATGCCAGCCTGCTCCAGACTCGTCCAGGCTGCCTTCTGCTCGTCATGATCCTGGTTCCATTCCAGGTAATACTGCAGACCGACATTCAGGTTGGTAACCAGTTCCCAGTCATAGCCCATCAAAAAACGTACTTCAGAGTTGGGTGTTAGTGCGGCATTAGTGCCCGAGTTGTCATAGTCCCCTGAGTGGTAATAACCAGCTTCAGCATTAAACAAGCCAGGGCCCAGACCCGTACGCAGACTGGCACCATAGACATGCAGTTCAGGGTGCTTTGCTTTGCCACCTTCCATAACTCGACTTAGATCATTGGGTTCCGGCCAGTAACCCCAGTAGCCGTAGAGTTCATACTCGACACCGGCCTGGCGGGTGGCCAGACGCAGCGCCAGCTCACCGTCGTCCGGGAAGCTGTTGGGCTCACGGGCATTATCAGAAATCGGTTGCGCACTCTGACCACCTTCCATGGGGTTAAAGTAGGACAAGCGATCCCCGTCCGGGTAGTTGCCTTCCTTGAATAGCGGGCTCCAGACCAGATCCACCGTCACTTCTTCGCCATACCAGATGGTTCGGATGGCATCAGAAGGGCCTTTCAGATAATCTTCATCCCGCCCAATTAAAAAGGACTGCCAGTCCTTGGGAAAGAGGTCGTTGATAAACAGCAGGTCACCCGTCCCCCAGGTCAATACCTGACGACCGGCACGCACATCGGTTCGTTCACCTACCTCAAAGCTCACCAAGGCTTCGCGTAGTTCAGCGCGAAACTCTTCATCAACGCCATCAGCAACACCGTCCACCTTGAGGCTGTAATCAACAGCTTTCCAGTCACCATCAATATCCAGACGCACGCGGGTTTCGGCCAAGTTGTAGTTCTTGCCGATGCGATCATCCACGACCTTGTTGTCATGGATATGCGCTCCACCAGCGGCTTCAAGAAAACCACCAACCCGAAAAGGCAGGCGAGACTCTTCTTCCTCTTCCCAGTCGTCGCCCCAGTCATCGCCTGAGGCCCAGTCATTGGCCAGAACTGGGGTTGCCACCAGGCTTAACGCCAGGGTGGCAGAACCCAGATACCCGTAAAGTTTTTCAAGATGCATACTTACCTCCTGTCCAACCACTCGCTGGGCGGATTACGCAGACTGCGCTCAGTGAATGCAGAGTCAGGAATGCCTAGGTCATAGCTCACCCCACGGAACTGAACTACGGTATTGCCTCCAGAGTTGAGGTCCTGAACGCGCATCATCATGGGGGTGGGGTAGCCGTCCACCTCCTCTATATTGGCGTTTTCCATAATGCGATAAACTTCGCCACTGGAGTCGGTGTATTCAATCCGCACCGGCAGGAAGGTTTCTTTATCGATCCAGGTCTGGAAGCTGGCAAATTCAACTGAACCAGCATCCTTGGGTGTGGATTTCAGTACATACTGGTCTTCGGTTTCTTCCAGCAGCTCATGGTTGTCATCATTCAGATTACGGCCAGAGATGTCTTCATAGAAGATATGCGCGCCGACAAAACTGGTGCGTTTGTCACCCGGTGCAATACGGCGTACCAGATCCATATCGGGCAGGTAGAGCCAGCGATCATCGTCAGCCGAGGGGTTCTTGTGCACCAGGAATACCGTGTTGCGGTACTCAGATGGGCGACTGAACACCACCAGGTAGTTCTGGCGGTCACTACCCTCAACGTTTTGACGCAGAACCGTGAACTGGCGCGTCTGGGTACGGCCACGACTGTCTTCAATACGCATCCGCGCTTCCGAGCGGCCATCCTGACCGGCATAGTAGGAAGCCTGATTGGCTTTCTCGATAATTTCACTGACTGGTGGTGCTGCCAGCAGCAGACTGCTGCTGAGCATCAGGGTCAAACCACCGGCCAGACCGGTTGCCAGTTGTTTCAGATTCGTTTTCATTTCACGTCCTCCTTTCGAGGCTTTCATTAACTTTTTACTGCTTTACCCAGCACAGCACGCGGTGCCAGGGCGATAAAGGCCGGCAGTGCAAACAGGCTGACCAGGGCCGAAGTTGCCATAATGCTGGCCAGGAAGACACCGACGGTAATGTAGGGCACCAGGGGTGCTGCCAGCAGCGGCAGGAAGCCAATGGCGATGACCACAGCATTGCGTGAAATGGCACGCGCTGGTTCATCAAAGACCTGATCAATGGCTGCTTTCCAGTCACCGCCCACATCTTCCAGGGCCATGCGCAGACGCTGGATAAAGTGGATGGCAAAGTCCACCGAAAGCCCCAGCGATAGCGATGAAAGCACAGCCACAGGCATGTCGTAATCCTTGCCGACCAGACCCATAACACCGTAGATGGCGGCAATAGTGATGGTTAGCGGCAGCATGGCCAGCACACCCAGCAGGACACTGCGGAAGAGGGCGACCATCATGATCAAGACCACAATGAATGCAGAACCCAGAGCCCAGAGCATGCCTTCGACCATTTCACCCTGCCAAACCAGGTTGATATAAGTACCACCGCCCCAGTCCAGCTCTACGCCTTCAGGTGGTGGGTTGCTGGCGACAAAACGATCCACTTCTTCTACCACCTGGCTCATCACCTGGTTGTCGCCGCTGGGCAGCTGCAGCCAGATGCTGGCCTGGGTGAAGTCGCGGGTCACAAAGTTCCAGAGGTCATCCGGGCGTTGTGAGGACTGGAAGCTAAGGATCGTCTGGGCAACCCCATTGGCGCGCTCAGGCAACTGGTAGTCTTCCATCTCACCACTGACCAGTTCACGGTTGATGGTCTTGACCAGATCCGCCAGAGAGTTGGCCTTACCAATCACGCCTGTGGATTCCAGATGTTCTTTCAGCTCATCCATCCAGGCCAGGTGGCCGGGGTTCTGAAAGGCACGAGTGGCACTGCGGCCCGCTTCCACTTGGTCGAGAATCTCTTCCCAGTAGTCCTGCTCATCAAACCCGGCTTCAAACATATGGTCATCAATCAGCATCGCCAGGGTTTCCAGACGATCACCAGGCGAAGCTGCACCTGCCGATTCATCCCAGAGGCTCGCCCAGGTGGAACGCAGCTCCAGGCCTTCGGCCTCGGCTTCATCCAGAGTCAGCTGGATATTGCGACGCAGCTGATCAATCTGACGATCAATGCCGGTCTGCTCCAGGTTGATATAGGCTTCATAGGTGCCGGCAAAACGCTCATTCAAAACCTTATCGGCAACCCGAATGCGGTGATCTTCTTTAAACCACAGGGTTGGGTTGTCGTTGATCTGAATCTGGTTGATGCCGTACACAGACACCGCCAGCACGGCCACGACCAGACCGATGACAATACCCGGCTTGCGCGTCGGGAAGCGACCCATCTTGACCAGCAGACTGCCGTTTTTATTGGCTTCCTGACTGGCTTCTTCTTTCAAGCGGAATTTCTCCGCCATCTTGTCCAGGGTTTCACGCTTCAAGGACACGGTGTAAGCCGGAATAAAGCCCAGGGTCAGAATCAGAGCGATCAATACGCCAAAGGAGATAAAGCCACCAAACACCTGAACCGGCGGAATGGGTGTGGTCAGCAGCGACAGGAAGCCCACTGCGGTGGTCAGCGCAGTAAAGAGCACCGGCTTGAACAGCTTGTCCATGACATCACCCATCACCTCTTTGGGGTCATCACCGGGTCGATAGCGGTCAGCAAAGTTCGACAAGACATGCACCGAAGCCACTACGGCGATTGGCATCAGGAAGATGGGGATCATCGAGCTCATGATGTGCACGGTGTAGCCCATGCCAATCAACAAGCCCATGGTGGAAATGACTGTAGCCATTGCCAACAGCATAGGCGCAACCACCAGCGGCAGACTGCGGAAGAAATACAGCATCGACAGGAAAATCACCAAACCGGCCAGAGGTGCAGAAATTGCCATCTGCAGGAACATTTCAACACCAAAGGTATCCTGAGCGACGGGTTGACCGGTGATATGGAACTCATCGGCAACGCCCAGCTCATCAACCACGGCCTGAATTTCCATGGAAATACGGTAACTGATGTCCTTGCTTTCCAGGGGTACAAATAGCGAAGCAGCCTGACCATCTTCCGACACCAGGGTACCTTGATACATGGGCAGGCGCTCAACCGCAGCGCGAATACGATCCGCTTCTTGCTGAGTCTGAGGTGGCGAAGGAATCAGCCAATCATAGGCAATCGTACCCACACCGGCCTGCTCGACATTATCCACCGCCGCCATGGACATCAGATCGCGCGCAATCACGCCCTCCATGCCTTCGATAGCGCGGGTCAACTCATAGTGAGCCGCCAGGGATTCAGGGTTGAAGACCCCGTGTTCATGCTGAGTGTTAACCTGACCCACAACAATCATATCGTGCAGGCCAAAGCGGTCTCGGATTTCGTTGTGTTTTACCCGATCCGGCTGCTCCGCCGAGAGCATGTTTTCCGGATCGGTATCGATAATGATCTTGGGAATCATCATCCCCAGTGCCAAAACCATCACCAACACACTGGTAAAGACCAGTCGGGTGTGATTCATACACCAGTTTGCCAGTTGCTTACCCATTGTTTACTTTCTCCTCACAAAAAATCTGATACAGGTTTTCAACCAGGCTCTTAGCCCTGGAATCACTGACCCGGTAATACACCTGTTGACCACTTCGCCGACCACTGATTAAGCCCTGACGGCGTAATACCCCAAGCTGTTGCGAAAGGCTGGGCTGTTGAATACCCAGACGCTCTTCTAACTGCCCAACATTCATTTCTTCCTGTATCAACTGACACAGAAGCATCAGCCTTGATTGGTGAGCACAGGCCTGAAGAAAGCAGGAAGCTTCTTTTGCCTGACTACGCATCTTTTCCAGATTCATCGGCACGACCTTTACGTTAAAAACATTACGCTAATTTATAATATACTAATATATAGAATGTCAAGCAGCAAGTTAGATTTCTGAAAACATGAAGCGGCTTCAGTAACTGCGATTTGAGGCCAATTTCAACGCAGTAGTAGCGAGTACACTAGTTAATCAGAAGTTTGCTTAGCCGGGCTGCTGACCCCGGCGATAGGCTCCCGGCGTACTGCCCGTCCATTTTTTGAAGGCTCGGTTGAAACTGGGCAGATCTTCAAAACCCAGTTGCTCGGCCAGACTCACTAAAGACTGCTGACCAGCTGCCAATTCCTGAATGGCTTGGTCACGACGCACCTCGTCCTTGATCGCTTGAAAGCTCGTTCCTTCTTCAGCTAAACGGCGCGACAGGGTTCTGGTGGAAAGATGGAGCGCCTGAGCTGCAACCTGAACGCTATTACCCAGATGATGGCTACTTAAATAGTCACGCACCCGATGCGAAAACAAACGTTCATCGAAGGTTGTAAAAATCCACTCGGCAGGAGCCTGCCTTAAAAAAGCACTCAGGTTTTTTCGCGTCTGACGAATAGGCTTACGAAGTACTTCCCGATCAAAGGAGAGTGCCGTCCAAGGTTGATCAAACTCCACCTCTCCCGGATAAAAATAGAGATATTCAGCACTGTGTTGCGGCCTTGGATAGGCACAGCTGACTTTTTCAGGAAGAATTTTTTCAGATATCAGCCAGGAAGCTATGCCATGAACCAGCTTGAGCATCAGCTCATTAACCAGCACTCTTTCTCCACGCAGTTGAGTTTTCTCAATAAAACAGATGGAGGCATGCTCCCCCTCAATTACCAACTGATAAGAAACATCATCCAACAGCACTCTGAAATACTGACAGTAACGGTGCAGAGCAACATGCAGGCTGGGCGCATCTAAAAGCCCCATGCAGAGAAACTTCAGCGTACCGCCTCGCAAGGGTCGAGAGAAAAAACCGGGTGTTTCATCATCATAAGCATTCACTAACAAGCGATATAGGCATGCAAACTGCTCAACCGTCACTCGACCCGAGGGAGTATCGATCAAAAAAGCAGGAATTGAAGCCTGTTGTAGAAAGTCTCTGCGCTCGTCGTTGTTTAAACCGACTCCCCAAAAGAGGTCAAGCACAAAGTGCATGGGTACGGTCGGTGATTGATAATCCATTTTCTTAAAGCCTCGACCCAATAATTTGGCATGAAATGCTAAAAGTATGGCTGAAAAAACCAAGCATTCACAGAATATTCTATCTAGCATGAACCGCGTAGAGTTTTGTGAGGCCTCATGAATAAAGCGATTTGCTTGCTCTATCCAGAAAAAACAACAAAAATACCCAAAGAGAGTTAACAAAATGACTTTTAAAAAAAACTTCTGCGTGGCAGCAATAGCTAGCCTTTTGATCTCACCTCTTAGCGTTTCAGCCTCTTATACAGACAATGAAATTCGTATCGGCTATCTCGCGGATATGTCTGGCCCCTACCGTGATCCCATTGGGCCTCAAGGCATGGATGCGATTCAAATGGCTATAGATGATATGGGTGGTGCAATCAATGGCGCCAAAATTGTTACCTATAGTGCCGATGACCGTAATAGCCCTGATGTTGGGTCAAGTATCGTTCGCAGTTGGATCGATGAACGCAACGTGGACATGGTCACCGGCTTGGTCGCCTCTTCAGTTACCCTGGCAGCCATTAGACTCCTAGAAGAACACGACCGCCTGGGTTTGGTTAACGGTGCTGTCTCCTCAGCAATCACCAATCAGCACTGTGGCCCCAACCACTTCCATTGGGTCTATGACACCTGGGCCATGTCAAACGGCACAGCTCGTGCCATTACCCAGGAAGGCTACACCGATTGGTTTTTGCTCAGTGCCGATTATTCCTTTGGCCACATGCTGGAAGCTGATGTTGAGCAGGTTGTCGAAAGCAACGGTGGCCAGGTCGTTGGCAAAGTACGCCACCCCTTCCCGACCACTGATTTTGCCTCCTACATGCTTCAAGCCCAATCTTCAGGCGCCCAGGTTATCAGCCTGAATAATGCGGGCACAGATACCACCAATGCGATTCAAACCGCCAGTGAGTTTGGCATTACTCAAGCCGGACAAATTCTTGCTGGCATGGTGCTTTTCAGTAGTGATGTTCGCAGCCTGGGACTAGAGGCTGCTCAAGGCCTGCAGTTCACCAAAGCTTGGTATTACGACATCAACCCAGAAGCCCGTGCCTGGGCGGAACGCTTCCAGGAAAGAACCGGAAGTATGCCCACCATGGTTCACGCAGGCCTTTATTCCAGCACCCTGCATTACTTGCAAGCGGTCAAAGCGGCGGGGACTGATGATACTCAAACCGTTCGCAAGCAAATGATGGAAACACCTGTCGATGATATTTTTGCCCAAAACGCTTATATCCGTGAAGACGGGCGCATGGTGCATGACATGTATCTGGTTCGGGTAAAGTCGCCTGAAGAATCCGCTGATGAAAATGATTTGTTTGAAATAGTCCGCACGATTCCGGCAGAAGAGGCTTTTCGCCCCTTGTCTGAAAGTGTCTGCAAGCTGGTCAACAACTAAGGAGAAGAAGCATGCGTTTAACTTCCCCTCAGTCGAATACGATCAGTGCTGCCCTCAACCGCAGTGCACGCAAGCATGCACCTCGTGAGGCGCTAAGATTTTTAAATCGCACCTGGACTTACCGGCAGCTGAATGCTGCCGTTGATCGGGTTGCAAGCCATTTGCTACAGCAAGGGTTGAAACAAGGTGACCGCCTGGTTGCTTATGGTAAAAACTCCGATGCCTATGTCATCACCTGGCTGGCTTGTTTACGTGCTGGACTAGTGCATGTACCCACTAACTTTGCCTTGAATGCTGAAGAACTGCGCTATGTGCTGGAACAGTCGCGTGCTCAGGGACTAATCAGTGATATCAGCCTGTCGGCAGCGGTGGAGGAAGCCAGCAAAGGCCTACCCTTAAGCTTGCAGGCACACTTTCACAGCAGTGAGCAGCAGGCTTCTGACATCCTGCACATCGCCTTAGGAGATCAATCTGTCGCTGCACCTGAAATCAGTATTCAAGATGATGACTTGGCTCAGCTGCTTTACACCTCGGGTACCACGGCAGCTCCCAAAGCGGCCATGATGACCCATAAGGCACTGATGGCCGAGTATCTTGCCTGTATGGTGGAGCTGGACATCAAGGCTGATGAACCACTACTGGCTGCCTTACCTCTCTACCATTCGGCACAAATGCACGTCTTCCTGATGCCAGCCCTACTTTTGGGCGCCAGCATTCGTTTGATGGAAGCTCCAGTTCCTGACCTCTGCCTACAATGGATTGAAGAAGAAAGCTTGGCTTCTTTCTTTGCACCACCGACTTTCTGGATTGCATTACTGCGCCACCCTGACTTCGACAAGCGCAACCTGAAAAGCTTGAAAAAAGCCTACTATGGCGCATCCATCATGCCGGTACCGGTACTGAAGGAACTTCAAGAACGCCTCCCCGGTGTTGGTCTTTATAACTGTTATGGTCAAAGTGAAATTGCACCCCTAGCCACCGTATTGCGTCCAGAAGAACATGCTGAGCGACCCGCTTCAGCAGGCCGTCCAATTCTGACTGTAGAGACTCGCATCGTCGACCTGGAAATGAAAGACCTGCCTCCAGGTCAGCAGGGTGAAATTGTTCACCGTTCCCCGCAGCTGCTAACTGGCTACTGGGATAAACCCGAAATGACTGAGGAAGCCTTCCAGGGTGGCTGGTTCCATTCTGGCGATGTCGGCTATATGGATGAAGAAGGCTATCTTTACATTGTTGATCGCATCAAAGATGTCATCAATACCGGTGGTGTTGTGGTGGCCAGCCGTGAGGTCGAAGAAGCCTTGTTCACTCATCCTGCCGTTTCTGAAGTCGCTGTCATCGGTTTACCGGATGACAAATGGATTGAAGCCATCACTGCCGTGGTGGTTTTAAAGGAAGAGGTAAACATCAGTGAAGATGAACTCATCCAGCATGCTTCCGAGCTACTGGCACCTTTTAAACGACCGAAAAGAATACTTTTCAGCAAGACTCTCCCCAAAAGCACAGCAGGTAAGATACTCAAACGTCACCTGCGTAAGGAACTACAGGAATGACTGCAACAGACGAAAACACCCAGCTTTTTTATGACATGACTTGCCGCTTTCTGGAACAGGAAGCCGACCCTTTTTACGAGGGCTGGGAAGCCGCGGGGCAAGTACCCCGTGACTTCTGGCTAAAACTGGGCGAAGCAGGGATGCTGGCCATTGACCTGCCGGAAGATTATGGCGGCACAGGTGCCGACTTTGGCATCACCCAAATGGTCATCGAAGAAATATCCCGCCGGGGGTTTGGTGGCTTGGCCAGCGGCTACAACATCCATTCCAATATTGTCATTCCTTACCTGGAACACTTGGCCACTGAGGAACAAAAACAGCACTGGCTTCCTCGTATGGCCAGTGGCGAAGTGATGAGCGCTATTGCCATGACCGAACCCGGTGCCGGCAGTGACCTGGCCGCACTTAAAACCCGTGCTCAAAAGGTTGAGGGTGGCTGGAAGCTGGATGGCTCCAAAATTTTTATCACTAACGGCATGATGGCTGACATGGTCATTGTCTGTGCCAAAACAGATCCTGCTGCGGGTGCCAAGGGCGTCTCTTTATTTTTAGTCGATACGCATTTGCCTGGATTCTCGCGTGGAAAGCCGATTAAAAAAATTGGTCAGCATGCCAGTGATACCGCCGAGCTATTTTTTGATGGCATGCTGCTACCAGAAGATGCTCTTCTGGGGCAGGAAGGTTCAGGTTTTGCCTACCTCATGCAGGAACTGCCGCGCGAACGCCTGGGTGTCGGTTCTCAAGCTCTGGGCTCTATGGAAGGGGCACTTGCCTTGACCTTGGATTATGTTCAGGAGCGCAAGGCTTTTGGTCAACGCATTGCTGATTTTCAAAACACCCGCTTCAAGTTGGCTGAGATACGTGCCCAAATCGATATGGCCCGAGCCTATTTTGACCAGTGTGTGGCCAAGTACCGCCAAGGTCAGATGACCTCTACCGATGCCGCCATCCTAAAGCTACAGCTAAGTGAAATGCAGTGTAAAACCATTGATGAATGTCTGCAGTTATTTGGTGGTTATGGCTACACTCTGGAGTACCCGATTTCGCGTTTTTATGTTGATGCACGCATTCAAACCATCTACGCAGGCACTTCCGAAATCATGAAGGAAGTCATCGCTCGTTCACTTTTAGGTAAATAATTCGAGGTAAGGCAATGCAATTCAAATCCGTCGTTCTAGTTGAAGGACTACGTACCGCCATAGGTGGTTTTGGTGGCAGCCTGTCAGGCCTGACGCCTGAGCAGTTGGGCACAGCCACTGCAAAAGAAGTGATTGCCCGCAGTGGTATTGAGGCTAGCGCCATAGATCATGCGGTCTATGGCCACATCATCACCACTTCACCGCAGGATGCTTACCTAGCCCGTCATATTGCTCTTAACTCAGGACTGAGTGAAAGTTCAGCAGCACTCAACGTCAATCGTCTTTGCGGTTCAGGTCTACAAGCGATTATTTCTGCCGCACAAATGATTGAAGGCGGTGATAGTCGTCTAGCCCTGGCTGGGGGTGCTGAGTCCATGAGTCAGGGTGGGTATCTTTTGCCCTGGGGCCGCAAAGGCTTACGCATGGGTGACGGTTCTGTTGTCGACCTGACTCTGGGCGTACTCAGTGATCCCTTTGGTAGTGGCCACATGGGTATTACAGCGGAAAACATCGCTGCCAAATATGGCTTCAGCCGTGAACAAATTGATAACTTTGCACTGCAGAGCCACCAGAAAGCAGCCAAGGCCATTGAAGAAGGACGCTTTCGTTCACAGCTGGTTCCTCTGAAGGTCAAAAAGGGCCGTGAAGAAGTTGAATTCTCGACCGACGAGCATGTGCGCAGTCAAGCCAGCCTGGATGACTTTTCCAAACTCCGCCCTGCCTTTAAAAAGGATGGTCTGGTCACTGCAGGCAATGCCTCAGGCATCAATGATGGCGCAGCCAGCCTCTTGCTTTGCCATGCAGACGAAGCTGAAAAGCGTGGACTCAAGCCGCGCGCCCGCATTCTGGCCAGTGCTTTTTGTGGTGTTGATCCCAATTTTATGGGCATGGGGCCCGTTGGTGCAGTCAACAAGGCCCTGGAGCAAGCTGGCTTGTCGATCCATGATTTGGATATCATCGAATCCAATGAAGCCTTTGCTGCTCAAGCCATGGCCGTCGCCAAAGAACTGGGCTTCCCAGAAGACAAACTCAACCCCAATGGTGGTGCCGTAGGCATGGGGCATCCCGTCGGTGCAACGGGTGCCATCCTGACCGTCAAAACCCTCCATGAGCTCGAACGCATCAATGGACGCTATGGCCTGATTACTCTTTGTATTGGCGGTGGTCAGGGAATAGCATTGGTCATGGAGCGCTGCAGCTAAGCATTTACTTCCAAAAACAATATCAAGGAGTTGAAGTATGACAGCACAAGTTCGTCCCAAAATTCTACCCGCCACTCCCTCGGCCGTTAATCCGCCTCTGTTGATTGGCGACATCCTGAAATCCGGTGTACGCATGGCGGGAGACAATCCCATTGTTTACCGTGATCTCAGCCGTCACAGTTACAGCGAGTTCCAGGCACGAGTGCATCAACTCGCTCATCTGCTGACCCGTCAGGGGGTCCAGGCTGGCGATGTGGTGGCCGTATTGGATTGGGACAGTCACCGCTATTTGGAATGTTTTTTTGCTATTCCGATGATTGGTGCTGTGCTGCATACTGTCAACGTACGCCTGGCACCAGAGCAGATTCTCTATACCATGGATCATGCCGAAGATGTCTTTGTGCTGAGCCATCAGGAGTTTCTGCCGCTGTTGGAGCCCTTGGCAGAAAAACTACCGCATATTAAAGGCTACCTCTTGTGTCAGGATACTCCTGAAGAGGTCAAAACCTCCTTGCCGTTGGTCGGTGAATATGAAAGTCTACTGGCTGAGCAGCCTCAACATTATGATTTTCCAACCTTTGATGAAAATGCCGTAGCTACGCTGTTTTACACTACTGGCACCACTGGCAACCCCAAGGGCGTATTTTTCACTCATCGGCAACTGGTGTTGCATACCCTGGGTGAAGCTAACATTCTGCAAGCGCCGGGCTTCGACCTGCTCAGTCGTGACAAGGTGTACATGCCGATCACGCCCATGTTCCATGTCCATGCCTGGGGCATTCCTTATACCGCCACCCTGATGGGCTGCACACAGGTTTATCCTGGTCGTTATGAGCCTGAGATGCTGGTTAAGCTGCTGGTCAAAGAAAAAGTGGATTTCTCCCATTGCGTACCCACCTTGCTGAATATGGTGGTGGCTGCGGAAGCAATTAGCTCCGGCAAGGTGAAGCTGGAAGGCTGGAAAGTATTGGTCGGTGGCAGTGCTCTACCTCAGGGACTTGCCAAAAAAGCTTGGGGGTTGGGCATCGACACCCGCACAGCCTATGGCATGTCAGAAACCTGCCCACTGCTCACCGCTGCAGTACTTCCGAAAGATATCAATG
Organism: Marinospirillum celere; assembly: GCF_900112235.1. GTDB lineage: Bacteria > Pseudomonadota > Gammaproteobacteria > Pseudomonadales > Halomonadaceae > Marinospirillum > Marinospirillum celere. Next base: position 343,600 of record NZ_FOLH01000003.1, read on the forward strand.
ATGCAGACTTTGATACCCAGCTGCCCTGGCGCTGTAAAACTGGTGTTGCTGTACCCTTCGTTGACCTTCAAGTCGTCGATGAATCAGGACAGCCACTGCCGCAAGATGGCGAAAGCGTTGGTGAAGTGCGTGTACGCGCCCCTTGGCTGACCCAGGCTTATTACAAAGAAGAAGCTCGCAGTGAAGAGCTTTGGCAGGATGGCTGGCTGCATACAGGTGATGTTGCAACCATTGATGACCGAGGATTTTTGCAGATTCGTGACCGCATCAAGGATGTGATCAAAACTGGGGGTGAATGGCTCTCTTCTCTGGAGCTGGAAAACCTTATCAGCCAATTCCCGGGGATTGCCGAGGTGGCGGTAGTTGGTGTCGCCGATGCTCAGTGGGGTGAACGTCCCGCGGCCCTGGTAGTCGCAACAGATCCGTCCAATCCACCCGAAACCCCAGCCATTCAAGCTCACCTGCAAAAGTTTGTAGACCAGGGAAAAATCAACAAATGGGCCATACCTGAGAAAATTCTGCTGGTGGACGAAATTCCCAAAACCAGCGTTGGTAAGCTTAATAAAAAGGTCATTCGCCAGGAATTGGCTTAGTCGCCTTTTTTGGGAACAACCACCACCTGGGTTCTGGACAGGAGGTCCGGCCAGGTGCGTTTTTCCTTATCAAAATAAATCCAGAGGTAGCCCAATCCAAAGAACAGCCAGGATATCAGCCCACCAGCCAAGCGCAGCAAGGTTTGCTTGAGGTTTACTGGCTGTCCTTGATAGGTCTGCACACGAATTCGCCAAGCCAACATGCCCAGAGTTTGCCCCGTTTTACGCCAAAAGTAACCGTAAAAACCAACTGGCACCAGAAAGACAGCTATCTTAAAGAGAGGGTGTTCATTGGCCTCCCCTCCTGTCAGCGCCACTCCGACAAAGCCCACCAGAATGAACAAAGCAAATAGCAAAAAGAGATCATAAAGAATGGCCGCCAGACGACGAAACAAACCGGCTGGATAAATATCATTCAAGTTACTAAAAATTCTAGGCATCAAACTATCCTGTTTTCTTATCCTGCTTTACGTATCAACCATATACCCCAAACCGCACAAACTGCTGCTGGTATCAATACCGCCAGGGCTGGTGTGAATCCCCAAAGCAAGGCTGAAGGGCCCAGCAAGTCCTGGGCAAATTTTACAGACAAGCCAATGATTATACCGTGAAAAACCCGTGTTCCTGCAGGTACCGAACGCAAGGGCCCAAAAGTAAAGGAGGCCCCCAGGATTACTACAGCAAAGACGGTAACGGGTAGGAGTATTTTCTGCCAAAAAGCCAACCAATAAAAGCCACTGGGCTGCCCCCTGCTTTCCAGATAGCGCCCATAAGTCCATAGCTTTGACGGTGGCAAGTCGCCCGTTGAATAGGCCTGGAGGGCGACAAATTCTGGTTGTATCGGTAAGGGCAGAACCAAGTTGGCATGAGTCACTTCCTGCAACTGATCTTCATTAAAAATCACTTCCCTGGCTTCTTGTAACTGCCAGTCACCATCAATAAATTCGGCTTCTGGCGCGGTCACTCTTTTTTGTAATTGCCAGTCATCACTTAGTTCATAGAGGGTGATGCCCAGCAGGCGACCATCATCCCGCGCGACATTGATTCGATAAAAGGCATTATCTTCTTTGAGCCATAAGTCCCTGGCTGTACTCACGGTAGCGGCCTGGCGGCCTGTTCTATTTTCCCAGCGGTAGGTATCTGCAGTTTGCGCCCAATGAAGCAGGAAAAATTCGCTGACCAGCATTGCCAAAATCAGCAAAACCACAACAGGTCGTGAGGCATGCAGAATCAAGCGTGGGATAGAAACCCCTGCAGCCCGCATAACCGTTAATTCACTGGTGGATGCCAGGCTTCCCAACCCAATTAATACCCCTACCAAAATAGCTACTGGAAGGAATAAATAAATACGTTCTGGTAGCCGGATCAGCAAATATACTGAGGCATTAATCAGGGTGTAGGTATCCGTCAGCCTTTTCAGTTCTTCCAGGAGGGTAAAGATATAATCCAGCCCCACAATAACCAGAAGAACCCCGAGGGTGGCAGTTAGTACCGATCGCGATAAATAGCGTCCTAGCAATCTCATTTTGCAAAGACCCCCCGGCGCCAGCAGAGTAGAACCCCTAACAGCAAAAATACGCCATGAATGGTCCAAAGTCCCGGATAAAGAGGGAACTGCCCTTTGTTAATAGTGCCTTGCAGGGACATCAAACTGGTTAAAAACACCATTTGTAGAAAAAGCACCGGTAAAAGCGCAACAAAGCGCCCCTGCCGCGGATTAACCCGTGTCAAAGGCATTGCTATCAAGACCATAATCAGCACCATCAAAGGCAAACCCAGGCGCCACTGCAGTTCCACAGCAGCGGCTCGCTCACTACTCGCCAGGAGATCAGGCAAGAACAACATTTCCACTTCCTGTTCTATGGTTGGCGGGCGGTGAACACCGATTCTCAAGGCATAGCGTTCAAATTGCAGATCCGTCATTTCCAGGTTTTGATCACCCGGCAACTCATAGCGATGACCTTGTTCCAAAACCAAAAAACGGCTCAGGGTTTCATCAGCAATTTGTTGGAAGCCTCTCTGAGCCAAGGCCAATTCATCTGTCTCACCATCATTTTGAGCAATAAATACCTGCTGTAGGGTTTGCTGATCTTCGCTACTACTGCGTGCAAAAACAGCCTGGCTGCCTAGTTCAATAAACTGACCTGGGGTAATGGATTCAAAACCGGTTCGCTGCTGCTGCTCTTGAATAACCACCTCAGACATTTGTTGGGTCAAAGGCGTAACATAGAGGGTGGCCAGAGTGGTAATACCGGCCACGACCAAAGCCAGCGACAGCACCAGATTTAAAAGTTTGCGCTGGCTTACTCCTGACGACTGAATCACGGACATTTCACTTTCCATGTACAGGCGGCCAAAGGTCAGCATAATTGCCAAAACAAAACTGATGGGGATAATCATCTGAGCCGCATAGGGCATATAAAGCAAGGTTAGTTGGCCCAGAGAATCCAGGGAAAGGCGCCCACTGGCAGCCCGGCCTAGAAAGCGGGCAAAGCGACTGCCGACAATGACGAGCAGCAGCACACTGGACACAGCCAAGGTAGAGGCAAGGATTTCCTTGGCTATATAACGGTAAAGAATCAAGGACAACTCCCTTAATCAGACGATGCAATTCTTGAGTAAAGCCATTATCCTACACCACTGGCTAGCTTGTCTTGCCACACTTGTTTACCGATAACTTTTCCCGGAGTGGTTATGAACTTCAAACTGGTTACCAATTCCCCCGCGCTGACGGAAACCGCCTGCGTTGTCCTGCCCGTACTGCAGGAAGGTAGCCTCACTTTCAGCGGCCAGGCCGTCAACAAGGCCACCGAATCCCTGATCAGCCAGCTACTGGATCGGGGCGACTTTAAGGCAGGTTTAGGCAAAACCTTTCTGATTCCCTTTGCACCCGGCTGTGAAGCTCAAAGAGTTCTTCTGGTGGGCATGGGTAAAGAAGACAAGCTTACGGATGCCAAGTTTCGTAAAGCCTGCCAAGCTGCTTATGATCACCTCTCCCAGCTCAACCTGCATGATGCCTGCTTGGCCTTGGCGGATACCCCACTGCGCAACCGGGATTCAGCCTGGAAGCTTCGCCTTCTTGCTGAAGTTGCAGAAACCAGCTTTTACCGTTTTACTGAATTCAAATCTTCGCCCAGTGACTTTGCAGAACCCGCAGAACTTCTGTTTCATTGGCCCGAAAATCAGGACTCAAGTGATGGTGACCTGGCTCTTCAAGCCGGACAAGCCATCGGCCAGGGTAAAAATCTGGCTCGCACCCTGGGTAACCGTCCAGGCAATGTTTGCACGCCTATGCATTTGGCAGAAACAGCTGAGCAGCTGACCGCCAAAGACTCTGCATTTACGACCCGCATTCTGGATGAAGACCAGATGGCAGAACTGGGTATGAACAGCCTGCTTTCCGTTGGCAAAGGCAGTGCTCAGCCCTCATGCCTTATCGTCGTGGAATACAAGGGCGCAGCCAACCCGGATGACAAGCCGCACGTGCTTCTCGGCAAGGGCATCACCTTCGATACCGGCGGCATCAGCCTCAAACCCGGCGAAGGCATGGATGAGATGAAGTTTGATATGTGTGGCGCAGCCAGCGTTCTTGGCACCCTTGAAGCGGTTCGCCAGCTCAAACCCAAGCTCAACCTGGTGTTTATGATAGCCGCTGCTGAAAACATGCCCTCCAGCACCGCCAGTAAGCCTGGTGACATCTACACTACCCTTTCCGGAAAAACAGTCGAAGTGTTGAATACGGATGCCGAAGGCCGCTTGGTGCTTTGTGATGCACTGACCTACGCCGAACGCTTCAACCCTGCAAGTGTGGTCGATATAGCGACCCTAACGGGTGCCTGCATTATTGCATTGGGCCATCAAGCTACAGGGCTGCTCAGTAACGATGATCAATTGGCTGCTTCTCTGCTTGAAGCAGGCCTGGATGCCGAAGACCGCGCCTGGCAGCTACCCCTGTGGGAAGAGTTCCAGGAGCAACTGGATTCCAATTTTGCCGATATGCAAAACATCGGTGGGCGCCCTGCTGGCACTATCACCGCTGCTTGCTTCCTGTCCCGCTTCGCTGAAAATTTCCGTTGGGCACATTTGGATATCGCTGGCACTGCCTGGCATTCGGGCAAACTTAAGGGTGCAACCGGACGACCTGTTGGGCTACTGGTGCAATACCTCTTGGATCAAGAAGAGCAAACCGCTAAAGCCAAACAGGAAAGCGCTTGATCTAATGACCCAGATAGACTTTTATCTCTTGCCCGAAGGTGAAGTTCAGTCACGGCTGAACTTTGCCTGTCGTCTGGCAGAAACTATTTGGAAAAAGGGGCATAGGTTATATATCCATGTCCCTGATCAGGCCACAGCACAGCAATTGGATGAAAAACTCTGGAGCTTTAAACCTGAAGCCTTCATCCCTCACGGGCTCCTAGGCTGCCAACCGCCTTCGCCTGTAGAAATCGGCTGGCAGGAAGAGCCTGGCGATCATCATGATGTCCTACTCAACCTGGATTTGAAGATTCCCAGCCATTTTTCACGCTTCCAGCGAGTGGCCGAAATCATTGATGATTCCGAAACCATCAAACAACCTAAAAGAGCTGACTGGAAGTTTTACCGGGAAAGAGGCTACCCTATCAAGGCACATGATATGCGCTCTTAAAACTTCCAGGTTGGCATTACAAGGATAAAAAAATGACCCTGCCACCAGCCAGCACTCTATTGAAGGTTTTGCCTGCAGCAGCCCTGATGAGTCTGATCAGTCTGGTCATGTCTTTTTCCTTTGCCGCCATGATGGTGCATAGCAGCCACCCTTCCCTGCTGCCGGACCTGGTCAAGGGCCTCCTCTTTACCGCCACCCTCTCCGCTTTGATTCTGGCCTGGCAAGGCAGCCTTAAGGGACTCATCGCCATTCCCTTGCCCAGTGCGGCCGCCATGTTTGCCGACCTTTTTCAACGCACCCAACCCAGTGCTGAGATGCTCTGGACCCTGCTACTGACAGGCAGCCTGTTAACCGCTCTACTGATGTTATTGCTTGGTTGGCTAAAGCTCAGCAAGCTAGTTCGCTACCTTCCCCTTCCCGTGCTGGCTGGTTTTCTTGCAGGAGTAGGCTGGCTGTTCATCAAGGGAGGCCTGGCCCTGGTGGGTCTGCAAACCCTGACCCTGGACGTTTTAAACAATACAGCACTGTGGATAGGGCTGGGCATTACATTGACACTCTGGCTACTGAAAAACATCATTAAGCCAGCCCATCTTTTACCTCTAGTGACTTTAGTAGGCAGCCTGCTCCTAGTGTTTCTTGCTCCCTTCCTGGATACCCAGAACACTTGGTTTTTTGAACTGGAAGCAGCAGGGCAACTGCCCTTAACAGCCTGGCAGTGGACACAAAACGGCCTGCCTGACATCAATTGGCTGGACCTGTCTTGGGATATCCTCACTACCCTGGCCGTTATTGCCACCTTATCCATGCTCCTTCAAGCTACCTCTATTGAACTGCTTGCCAAGCAGGATTTAGATTTGAACAAAGAGCTCAAAGTTGCTGGCAGTTTTAATATTATCAACGCCCTGGCCGGTGGCAGCCTGGGCTCACTATCACTCAGCCAAACTTCCATGGTTCGACAGATGCAAGCAGCCACACGCCTGACAGGCGTGCTCATGGCCTTGTTTCTAACCCTGGGTTACTTCTTTCATGACTTGCTGATTCAATGGCTACCCCTGCCTTTAGTCGCCGGAATACTGATGTTTCAAGGGGTGCAGTTTGTCCACCAATGGCTGCTTAGTGCCCACAAGCGCTTCCCAAGAAGTGACCAGCTTGTTATTGCCATTATATTTGTAACCATTCTTTTACAAGGGTTTCTGCCTGGGGTTTTGCTAGGACTATTGCTAACCGTTATCTTATTCATTCGCGAATACAGTCGCTTACAAGTTGTTCAGCTTAAAACTAACCTCAAGGGTTTAAGCAGCAATGTTGAGCGCTCACCCAATGAGCAAGAATGGCTGGACCAACAAGCCAATCAGGTGCGTATTTATCAATTAAAAGGCTTTCTGTTTTTTGGGACTGCCAACACCCTAGTTGAAGAAATTCGCCAGGATGTATTGAAAGCTGAAGAACCCATAAAAACCCTACTGCTCGATATGCAAAGAGTGGTCAATGCCGATACCTCAACAGGCAACAGCCTAACCCGGCTCAAACAGTTTTGTGACAAGGCAGGCATTGAGATCCATCTCTCTGCACTCAACAAGGCCCTTGAAAAAAGATTCACTGCTGTTGGCCTGCCCATCAAGGATCACTTCTGGCCCGGCCATCTGCTTTTACATAAAAGCCAGGAAAAGGCTCTGGAGTTTATTGAAAACAAGCTAATTAAAGACTTGCAAAAAGAAAGCCCTGCCAATGCGTACCAACTATTAAAAGAAAAATTAAAATTAAATAATAAGCAAGCTAATCGCCTGGTTGATTATTTTACCCGCATACCCTTCAAAGACAGAGAGTGGATTATTAAACAAGGTATGCAAGACAGCCACCTTTATTTGATATTTACCGGCCAGGTCGAAGTTTTATTGGAAAGACCTGACCAGCCCATGTTGAGACTCAAAAAAATGCGCCCAGGCACACTACTGGGTGAAATGGGTCTCTATACAGGGCAGCCCAGAGCCGCATCAGCCCGCGCCATAGGTGATGTTGAGCTTCTTGCCATCAATGCTGCCAACCTGGAGCTGATGGAAGCCAGAGATCCGGATATGGCCCTCAGCTTTCATCGCCATGTCGTTCAATTGCAATCTGAACGTCTACAGGAAAGTAATCTCCGCCTCAACAATATCCTGCAAAGCTAAAATTAAAAAACCACAAAATATCATATAAACACCATATTTGATTATTTTTGTGATCGGCTTGGCAGTTTTTACCCACCAGGTCATGACACTGATGATTTTGGCTGCTAATCTCTTTTCAGATAAAAGTTGCAGGAAACCACCAAAAGATTAGAAAAAACAAATCTAAGTTTGGAGATAAAGGCATGGCGAGCAAAAATCAGGGTACTTCGGTAGCCCCCAAAGAACGCATCAATATTTCCTACCGCCCCGCAACGGGCGATGCCAAAACCCAAGTTGAACTCCCTTTCAAGGTGCTGATACTGGGTGAATTCAGAACTGGAGACGACCCCCAACCCATCCAGGAAAGACTAAGCCAAAACATCAACCGACAAAACTTCGATGAAGTCATGGCCAGTCAAGGCCTGCAACTCAACTTCAGCATCCCCAACTACCTCAACGAAGCCGAAGAAGAACTGAGTATTGAATTGGCTCCCCAATCCCTCAAGGATCTGGAACCTGACCAACTGGCCCAAAGCATCCCCGAATTGCAAAAAACCCTGGAACTGCGTGAGGCCCTGAAAGCCCTGAAAGGCCCTTTGGGCAATACACCGACCATGCGTAAAACCATCCAGGTGATGCTGGAAGACGCGACCCAGCGCAAAAAGCTGATGAAAGAACTGGGCTTGGATGCAGCACCAAGCGGCAAAAAAGCAGATTCAGCATCCAACGAACAGGAATAAGGGGTAGATCATGAGCGAACAAGTCAAAGAACAACCCTTGGTTGGTGAAATTCTGGAATTCACTCGCCTGAAAGAAGAAGATGCTGGCTATCAACTCGCCCATCAAGGCATAGAGCTCCTGCTCGGCGAACTGCTGAGCAAGGAGGAGCCTATTGCCCGTGTCGACAAATCTCTGGTCGAACAGATGATTGACGAGCTGGATCGCCGCCTGGGTCAGCAAATGGACGCCCTGCTGCACGCTCCAGAGCTTCAGAATCTGGAAAGCACCTGGCGCGGCCTGGATTTTTTGGTCCAGCGCACTGACTTCAACGAAAACATCAAGGTCGAGATTTTTAATACCAGCAAAGAAGAATTGCTCGAAGATTTTGAAGACTCCCCTGAAGTTCACCAGTCAGCGCTATTCAAAACCATCTATACCAAAGAATACGGCCAGTTTGGTGGTGAACCCTACGGTGTTGTTGTCGGTGATTTTGAATTCTCACCTGCAACGCCGGACATTCAACTATTGGAAAGCATGGCAGCCTTATCATCCATGACCCACGCACCCTTTATTTCCGGTACTTCACCTGAGTTCTTTGGCCTGGAAGACTGGTCTGGATTACCCGAAATCAAAGAACTGGAATCCATGTTTGAAGGGCCCCAGTACATCAAGTGGCGCGGCCTACGTGAACAGGAAGACGCTCGTAATCTGGGCCTGACCCTGCCTCGCCTAATGGGCCGCCCCCTCTTTGGTGAAGACAAACCAGTGCGCAGTTTTGTCTATCAGGAAGCTATTGAAAATGACAAGGATTACCTCTGGGTTAATGCCAGCTATGCTTATGCAACCCGCTTGATGGAAAGTTTTGCCCGCTACCGCTGGTGTCCCAATATCATTGGCCCGCAATCCGGTGGTGCAGTGCTTAACCTGCCTATCCATGTCACGGAAATTGAAGGTACTCCGGCAACTCTGGGGCCGATTGAAGTGAGTATTTCTGATCGTAAGGAATATGAGCTTTCCGAGCTGGGCTTTATTCCCCTGACTCAGCGCAAGAATGCCGATAACGCCACCTTCTTCTCATCCAACTCCATTCAAAAACCCAAATACTTTGGTTCTGATCCTGAAGCCAAGGCTGCTGAACTGAACTATCGACTAGGCACCCAACTGCCTTACCTGTTCATCATCAACCGCTTGGCTCACTACATCAAAGTGCTGCAAAGGGAAAATCTGGGCAGCTGGAAAAGCCGCGCCGACCTGGAAGGCGAACTGAATCGCTGGATACGCCAGTATGTTGCTGACCAGGAGAACCCCTCACCAGCAACACGCAGTCAGCGTCCACTTCGTAAAGCTGAAGTTACGGTTACCGAAGTCGACGGTGAAGCCGGTTGGTATCAAGTGGGGCTGGAAGTCACCCCTCACTTCAAATTTATGGGTGCCAATTTCACCCTTTCTTTAACTGGACTTTTAGATAGAGCCTGAGTTGAACCCAGCTCCACTCACTAATCAGAGGATTTTATTATGCCTAACGTCATTTATATGAGTATCGATACCGCCGACGGCGACACCCTCAGCGAAGGTGCATCCAGCCAGGACAGCATCGGTGCCTTTTACAAATCAGGTCATGAAGATGAAATCTTTGTCACTGGCTTTGATCACAAGGTCAGCATCCCTACTGATCGCTTGACCGGCCAGGTAACAGGTAACCGCAAGCATGAGTATCTAAAAGTTCGCAAGCTGATTGATAAAAGCTCGCCATTGCTCTTTCAGTGTCTTGCCGAGCCCAAGCATCTGTCCTGCATTTTGAACTTTTACCGCAGTGCCGACACCGGCAGTGATGGCCAGCCTGTTCACTACTACACCATCGAACTGGAAGGCGCGAAGATCGTTGATATTCGTACCGTCTCTCCAGATTTTCTGGACCCGGCCAATGATGACAAGAATGCCTATGAAGAGGTTTGTCTGACCTACAGCAGCATTACCTGGAATCACGAAGTGGCCTCCAGCACGGCAATAGATAACTGGGCTGGGGAGTAAGCCATCCATGCTGCAAAGGCTGGGATTACTGCTGTTCGCTTTCCTGTTACTGGCGGGCTGTGCCAGCCAGCAGCAGGAAACACCCTGGGCAGGCCATATAGCACCTGACTATGACAATTCAGACCCAGATACGCCCTGGGTCTGGCAGGATGGAGCCAATTATTGGCTGTATCAAGGTAGCCAGCCTGCGCCAGCCAGCCGTTTGGGCTCAGGTGAAGGGGATTTTGAGGCAGCAGGTCTGGTACTGCGGCTGGAAGCGACGGCAGAACTCAACCAGCGCATGGGCCGTCCCCACACGCTGGTTGTCAAGTTACTCCAGGTGGATGATTTGGCCGTTATGGATAGTTACCGTAACTCCTCCTTCCGACTGGCTGACCTGATGAAGGCCGATGCGACTGAGCTGAACAGCAACTTTGTTCGGGAAAACCGGGTCACTCTGGCACCAGGACAAAGCCGAACCCTGAGGATTAATCGAGTCAAGGATGCCAGGCATCTGGTCATCCTGGCTGGCTACTACCAAATGCATCAGGACACCAGTGTCCGGGAACTACCCATTCCCACAGTAGCCAATCGCAATCCTCCGCGTGGTCCCTGGTGGCGTTTCTGGCGACGCTATGACGAGGCACCCGATCAACCCGCCCGCTTGCAGATCTGGGTGGAAATGGGTGAAGAACAGATCAATCACGTCAGAGCACGCGCTTTATAACCGATAACAAAAGGACGGACACCTTGACTAGCAAACCAATCTACTGGCACCAGGGTTTGTTCCTGCAACCACAGCATTTTCAGCACCTGGATAGCCATCATCTAAGCACGCAACATGCCCTGCGCCAGGCGTTGGGATCCTATGTCTGGGGAGTGGCTGCCAGTGATCAGGACAAAGAAGCCCTGGCTGCTGGCAAGGTTTCCTTCCGCCAGTTGAAGGTTCTTTTTCGTGATGGCACCTGGTTTGATTTCCCAGGCAATGCCGATCTTGAAGACCTGATTCTTGATGAAGAAAACTGGCCGGATAGCCGCGAACCTCTGGACATTTATCTGGTGGTCAGTAGTGCCCAGAAATTCCAGGCAGTACAAACCAGCAACAACAGCTTTCAGCGCCAGCTACCCAGGTACCGATTAAATGAAGTGCCCGAGCAACTGCCGGACTACCACCAGCCCGGTGAAGAGGTGGAAACCCCTTTACTGACGCTCTACGGCAAGCTGGTCACCCGCAGTCAGCTCAATGAACTCAGTGGTGTGGAAAGCCTGCCACTCTGTCAGCTGATTCAACAAGATGAACATGTTGAGTTGAATCCGGATTTTCTGCCGCCGGTTCTCACCATGAATGCTCTGCCTGAGCTTTATTTGTGGCTGCAGAATCTGCGTGACGAGTTAGTCTCGCGAGCAACCCAGCTGGAAGACTACAAGCAGTCGCCCACCAGTTACCGTAACTCTGATTTCAATCCAAAAATGATGCGTTATCGCCTGGCTCTGCATGTTCTTTCACGCAGCACCCAAGGCTTCTCACATCTACTGGATCTGAAGCAGGTGCCACCAGAAAGAGTGTATTTGGAAGCCCGCCAGCTGATTGCCGAGCTGAGCTGCTTTTCAGTCAACGCCAATATCCGTGGTGAAATGCCCGGTGCCGGACTCAGATTACCTGATTACGACCACCTGAATTTGGGTCACTGTTTCGGACGTGCCAAACAGCTCGCCATGCGGCTGATGAATGAAATTGCCATCGATTCTGAATCCCTGGCTCGCTTTGAAATCAAGGATGCAGGCCACTACCACCTGGAACTGCCCAAAACCTTCCTGGATCACCAGCAAAAACTCTATCTGGTCTTACGTACTCATCAGGAAAGGGCTGAGTGGCTGGAAGCTTTCCAACGCTATTCCAAACTGGGAACACCTTCCCTGGTGCCAGCCTATCAAGCGCGTGCGCTACCGGGCGTGGAAAAACGTCTCCTGGAAGTGCGCCCTGAAGGCCTGCCGCAAAGACCCAATTCCACCTATTTTTTACTGGAACGCCACAATGAAGCCTGGGCTGCCGTTGAAAAAGAAGGACTACTGGAGCTGGCCTGGCCTGATGCGCCGGAAGATTTAAGCGTCGAGCTGGTCGCCACCAAGGGGTAAGCCATGAGAATGATTGACTGTTTTATTGATGTTCTTGCCTATGTCAAACAACTGCAAAATGACATCCAGGCAGGCCAACAGCCAGACTATGAAAAAACCCGAACCGAGGTTGAAAAGCTATTGGCCGACAAGGCGCTGGTTTATGCCAGCCTGGGCTATCGGCGGGAACACTATGAAAAAGCCCGCTTTGCGGTAATTGCTTTTATTGATGAACTCTTGATGTCATCCAACTGGCAGGAAGCCCGCCAATGGGGCAGTCAGCTATTGCAAAAAAGCTATTACGGCACAGCCAATGCAGGCCAGGAGTTCTTTGAACACTTGAATTCCCTGACCTTGATTGACCCAGCTGACCAGGATGTGCGTGAGGTCTTCTATTACTGCCTGGCTCTGGGCTTCTGTGGACGTTTCTTTGCCCCTGAAGATCGCAGCCGCCTGGATAGCCTGCGTTTGGAAAACTTTGAACTCCTGGCTCAGGGACAAAAACATCCCTGGGACCACCCTGAAACCCTGCTCACTCCCGAAGCCTATCCCCCGGCTGCGGCTGGCAGTCCCCAGTACCGGCGCTTTTCTTATCTTCCTTTATACCTGGGAGCGCCGTTACTGGCTGTTCTGTTGGCCTACGGTCTGATGCGGGTCGAGGTTCTGGCTCTGGCACAAAGGCTGGTTGCACTGATTTAAGCCTCCAGACAAAACAAGAAGGGTTAACCTGTGAAAACGTTTCTGAAAATACTTCTATTTATACTGGTCTGGTCACTGATCACCCTGGCCGCTGCCTTCGGTGCCCTGCTACTGAATCGTCCAGTCGCTTCCGGCATCACGGTTGCTGTCTATCTGTTCCTGATCTGGCTGGCATTCCGGGTCGGCCGTTGGGGCTGGATACGCTGGCGAGCTAGAGCAAGAGCCAAGCGCCTTCTGCAGGAAGGTGAGCCTGAAGCAGCACCGATATCTTCTGCGGAAACCCAAGCCCTGGATGCCAGTTTCAAAGAAGTCATCCGCTACCTGGAAAGCGCACCGGAAGTTGATAAAAACCTGGATCCCCGCTATGCCCTGCCCTGGTATCTGCTGCTGGGTGAAAGGCAACAAACCCGGGACTTGTTGCAAGCCGCGCGTATCCCCCTGCCCACGGATGCAGAAAAAAGACTCAATTCCGCAGCTTCGGCCATCAGCTGGTGGCCCTACAATGACAACCTGCTGGTTCAGGTGTCGCCGCATGTCTTTCAAAACCCTGAGCAACAAAACCCTGAATGGCAGCGATTGCTGAACCTGCTCAGCCAAAAACGTCGTGAAGAACCTATCAATGGCCTATTACTGCCACTGGACTGGCAATGGCTGGAAAATTCCAGCGAAGATGACCTCTTTGAAGAAGGTCTGAAACTGCGTGACCAGTTGGGTCAAATGATGAAAAGCATTCAGACCCGCTTCCCGGTTTACTTTGTCATCACTGGCCTGGAAAAACTGGAAGGCATAGACGACTGGCAGGAGCAGCTCCCTGAGCATCTGAAAGAACAGGCCATAGGTCGACTCAATCAACAACGCCAGGAAGCCGACGACTTTGTTGAACAAAGTATCGTGGAAATGGCAGAGCGCCTTAAGGACTTGAACATCTTTATGCTGCGCGGCGGCAAGATTTCAACCGGTGCTCTGGTTCTGCCGACACGCCTGAATGAATTGGGTAGCCGCCTAAGGCAGTTTGCCAAGGGCGTTTTCCAGGAAAGCATCTTTGAAGAACTGCCCACACTACGTGGTGTCTATCTCGCTTCGACCCTACCCGATAAAGAAGGAAGCCAGCGTCCCCAGGGGCTCTTCTGTCAGCATCTGCTTACCCAAATCCTGGCCAGTGAGCGCAATCAAACTGAAAGAGTTCCGGCAGCGGTCAGAGCCGAAAAGGCCGTTCGCAACCTTTGGATCTCTGGGTATGCCGTGCTCATCTTCGCGGTACTTCTCAGCCTTGCTTATGTCTACCGGCAGGATACCCGCTTCCTTCAGGACATGACGGATCGCTATGCCGGTAATCTGGTGGTACGCAGTGACTTTAACAGCAACCTGGACGTCAACGGTCAGCTGGCTAATCTTAACCAGCAGCTTGAAGAACACAACTTCCTGCCCTGGTTGAACAGCTTTACCAGCACGCCTGACTTTCAAAAGCGCCTGGAAAGAATTCTGCTACAGCGTATTGAGCAAAACCTGATTCAACCACTGGATCGTCAACTTCAGGTCAGTGCCGAGCGTAAACTCTTCGAAGGTCGACTCAGTGGTGATGAACTGGGCCAGGAAATGGCGCGTTTTGTTGGTCAGCTGGTGCGTGAGGTCAACCTGCTACAAGCTCGCCTGGATGGAGCAGGCATGAGTGAGCTGCAATCTCTGCCGCCCGCTTACAGCCAGGCCGATGACCCCAGTCTGGAAGGCCTGGATGTCAGCCAGATGGGTCAGCTGAATCAGCTTTATCTGGAATTCTTGGATCGTCAGCCGGAAGACAGCAAACTTGAAGCACGACTGGAAAACAAGCGCTCCTACCTGCAACGGATTCTGGCCCAGAGCCCGGGTAGCCTTGACTGGTTAATTGATTGGGGCAACCAAGCAGCCATGGAGGCAGAAGTCAGCCTGGGGGAGTTCTGGCGGGGCATCCGCACTGAAGATGACGTGCGAGTACCCGCCGCTTTTACTGCCCAGGGCAAAGAAATGATTGATGACTTCATTAGTCAACTTCTGGCCACTCATGAAGAAGATCTGGAGCTGGATCAGGTCAACCACTTGATTCCTGGTTTCAAGGAAAGTTATCGGGCTCGCTATCTGGAAGCCTGGAAACAGTTTGCCTTGAATTTTCAAAAGGGTGTTGATGTCCTTTCTGGCCCCAACAATTGGCGTGATGCGGTGGACCTTCAAGCAACAACCCGCAATCAACACTTTGCAGTACTCGACAGAATGGCTGAAGAGCTCAAACCCTTTATGGATGATGATGCTCCCGAGTGGGTTTTTCTGATCGAACTGCATCAGGAAATGAAAGCTTTCGGTCCTGATGAAACGGGCGCGGACCGCAGTGGTCTACAGCGTATTGCACTACGTATGATGGGTAAGGCAGGTAAAATCGGTAAAGCACTGGCTAAAGCGGGTAAATCAGCTGCCAAAGCCCAAGCAAAAGCAGGTGGACCCACACGTGATGAACAGGAAATACTGGTCGAAAGAGCCGCCGATATTTTAGGTGAGTATCGTCATAACATTCGTGAAATGACCAAGGAATCTCAAGTGCGTTCCCTGGCTCACCTAAGTATGCTGGATCTCTACGCCAATCCTGACGACCCCAGTCAGGGTCAAACCTCTCTGGCTGAAGGTTATCGCAACCTTCAGGATCTACAGGGCTTGCTGGGTCGCAATACCGATTTTAATGAGCCTTTTTGGGCGGTTTTTCGCGGCCCTTTGAACATGTTTCGTCGCTACAAAGTTCAGGAGTCAGCCTATCAACTCCAGGAGCTTTGGGAAGAAAACTTTCTGGCCGCAACGGACGGTGTACCCCAGGAGCGCATGGCCGACTACCTCTATGGTGATAGTGGCCTACTCTGGGAGTTTTCAGAAGAACACCTAAGCACCTTTGTTAGACGCCGCTATGGCGCAGGTTATCGAGCCAACCTGGCCTTTGGTACCCCCTATCCAGTCAACTCCGAACTCCTGACTTATCTGGCCAAAGCGGATGAGTTTCGCAAGCAAAATCAGGATTATTACTCGGTAATCCTCAGCACCCGCCCGACTTCAGTCAATCCAGGGGCACAACAACTCCCCAGCCGCACACTTTTAGAACTGCAATGTGAAGACGGTGTGCAGGAAGTGGAAAACTTCAATTACCGGGTGGATGCTGAATTCACCTGGACACAGGATTGTGGCACGGTTCGCCTGACTATTCAGGTCGACAGCTATAGTCTGGTTAAGCAATACCGCGGCCCTTACGGCTTCCCTGAGTTCCTGGAAGAATTTCGGGATGGCAGCCGCCGCTTTGAGGTTTCAGAGTTTCCACTGTATGAAGAGCGTCTTGCCGAATGGGATATCCGTTACTTTGATGTCCAGTTTGGCCTCCGCGGGCATGGCAAGGTGATCGATGTGCTCAGTGCCAGCCGTCAGCGACTTCCCCGCACGATTATCCGTTAGGAGCGCCTGATGAAAAAAGCCCTGACTCTGGACCCTTCATTACTTGACTACCAGTTGCCGCCTGGACAGCCCGCACTGCCCTGCCGTCTGTTGGTCATTGCCGACCCTGGCTGTGATAGCAAAGAACCGATGGAGCCCCAGGCCCTGACCTCTATGAATGCCTGGCTGGAACGCCATCAACCACAGGTTTCTTGTCAGCTTTCTGGTACAGACACCCTAACTTTTACTTTCCGTCAGCTGGAAGATTTGCAGCCTGAAGCTCTTTACCAGCAGCTTTGCCAGCAACTGGATAAACCAACAACAGATGATGAATTTAGTCTTCTGACCCGCGAGCAGGAACATCTGGAATTACTCAACCAGGTTTACAAGAACCCTCGCCTGCGCCAGTTAGAGGCAACCTGGCGCAGTCTGGATCGACTGGTTCGCCAAGCTCAAAGCAGCCCAACTACCCAGATTCACCTTCTGGCAATGAGCAGTGAACAACTGCATGACGACCTGGATCAGGAATTAACCACTAGCCAATTATTTGAGTGGGTTTACAGTCAAGAACTGGGGCAATATGGCGGCCAGCCTTTTTCTGCTTTGCTGGTCGATCACTATTGGTCCCCTCATCAGCAGGACCTGGCCAGCCTCAAGCAGTTGGCCCTACTCGGCCAGGTGGCTCACTGCCCGGTTATCAGCAGCCTGGAGCCCAGCTTAATCGGAATGCAGGATTTTACTGACCCGCTGGATCAAGAGCTTCTCGAAAATCTGATTTCCAGCCGCCGCTTTATCAAGCTGCGCCAATTGATGGCCAGCGAAGCCGCGCGTTACCTGACGCTGACTCTACCCAGAGTTCTTTTGCGTGCACCCTATCAGCAACAGCTGGGTAGCGCCTGGTTTCAGGAAAATGGCACCACCCCCAATACCAGCCTGCTTTGGGGACATCCGGGCTACCCGCTGGCCAGCCAGCTACTGCAAAGCTTCCAACAACTGGGTGCCTACACCGGCCTCCTGCACTCCCAAGGCAAGCTGGCACCCACTTTTTCTCAGGTGCAGCTGGGCAGCGGTCAGGTCAGGCAGTCACCCTTGGAGGTCAACTGGTCACCAAACCAAATCAACCAACTGGTCAAACTGGGCTTCAGCCCCTGGCAGCCGGGCGGTGAAGGCGGTCAACAACTCATGCTGGATCGGGCCGTTAGCCTGCATGCCGGCCAAGAACCCAGAGCCAGTCGTCTGACACCGGATAACCAACTGCTATTTTTGATGACTACCTGCCGGGTTGCCCATTACCTAAAACAACTGGTTCGTGAACTTCTGGGTACCAGTGCCAACCTGGAAACACTGGAAGCCCACCTCAATCAATGGTTACAGGGCATTGTCTCTGCACAGGAGCGCCCTGTGGCCGAAGTCCTGCATCGTAAACCTTTTCGCCAGGCTTCTCTGCGCTTGCAGGCAGCAACTCCAACCGAGGCTTCCATGCATCTTGAATTAACACCCCACCTTCGTTATCAGGGTGAAAGCTTCACCCTGAACCTGACTTCACCCCTGGTCGGAGGTGCTCATGGCTAGAGCAGGCTATATGCAAATTATTGGCCAGCAGCAGGGTGAACTCCTGGGCAGCATCTATGATGAACGCTATGGTCAGGGGCTGATCAAGGTATTGGCGCTGACTCATCAACTGGAAAGACCCGGTGCTGGTCAAGGCAGCCTGTTAAGCAGCAGCGTCAATCATCTGCCGATAGAGCTGGTAAAACCCATCGATGCGGCCTCTCCTCTGCTTAACCAGGCCCTTTGTGAGCAGGAAGCCCTGACCGTTACCCTGACCTGGTATCAGCCAGATGAGGAAGGCCAACCCCAGCCCCATTATCAACTGCTGCTGGAAAAAGCCCAGGTGCAATCTCTGACCACCGAGATGCCCGATTGCCGGTTACCTGATAAGGATGGCTGGCATTTTCAGGAGCGTTTGAAACTGGTTTACCAGAGTATTACCTGGCGCTATGGCCCAGGCGGTGAACAGGAATTCCAAACCCTGGCCCGCAGAGGACAAGAATAATGCCACTACTGGATCGCCTTAATCAGCCTCAAAACCCGCCACCCCTGGTTCAGGATATTGCCCTGAACCTGGAACGGGTTCTCAATACCCGCCGGGGCGTAGTTCCCCAGGACGCCGGTCTGGGTTTAATCCATCGACCTGCGGTCAACCTGGCCACGGATGCCCTGATGGCAGACGAGCTGCTTCAGGCCATCAAGACACAAATTGCCCACTATGAACCCCGTTTACTCAGCCAGAGCCTGCAGTTGGAAGTGGCTGGTGAAGATATCTGGTTGACGGCCCGGTTCCAGGGACAACGCCAGCCTCTGCATTGGCAATTGAGCTATCAGACTGACAACTATCTCTCTGTCCTGCCAGGGGACAGCAGCCGTCTTGAAAAGGTAACCCAGCATGTTTGATCGCTACTATCGTCAAGAGCTACAGCAACTTCGCAGCCTGGCCCAGGAGTATGCCGAAAAGGAACCTGAGCTGGCCCGACATCTGGTTCCGGGTAGTGATCCGGATGTTGAACGCCTATTGGAAGGGGTGGCTTTTCTGACCGCCGGCCTTAGAGATCAACTGGACCGTGAAGCACCTCAGTTAACACGCAACCTGCTTGCAGTGACTGCACCGGACAGCCTGCAGCCGCTGGTTTCCAGTTGTCTGGTTGAATTCCTGCCACGCAAAAGTTTGAAAAGCCCTTTACCGCTTCCTGCCGGAACCCCTTTGGGTGGCTCAGGAAAACAGGGTACGCCAGTAACTTTTACCAGCCTGGAGCCTTGCCGGGTTTTACCTCTGAGTGTCACCAGCTGTCATCAGGAAGAAGCCGTACGCGGCCCCACCGGCAAAAAATTTATTATTGAGCTTCAGGCTACCGAGGGTGATCTGGGCGAGCTGCTTGGGGAACATCCACTTAGGCTGCAACTTTCCGGTAACCTGGGGCCTGCCAGCGACCTCTATTGGCTGTTGCTAAAAGCCAGTCCGCAACTGGATGTCTGGATTGATGGTCACTTGCATGCCAGTGAAACCCCAGCAGCCATTCAGCCACGCCCCGCTGTTTTCAGTAAACAGCTGCTACCTGGTGAGGCAGCTCTGGCGCAATACCTGCATGCTCCGGAATCCGCCTTGGGCCTGGAGCTGAACCTTAAATCAATTGAAGAAAGCACCCAGGGCAAAAAACTGGCCCTGCATTTTTGGGTTGATGAAAGCCGCTTGCTGCTTCCTGCTTTTAGTGCCAAAAACCTACACCTGAATTCTGTGCTGGCCAGCAACCAGTTTACCCGCTGGCTGCCTGCTTTTTTACGTAATGATCACCTGATTCAACAGCCGCTTAATCCCAAAGCCCAGCAAGGTGAACATTTGTTGCTACAGGATCTGACTCAGCTGCAAGGCACCTATGAAAACCAGGATAAAAGCCATGACTATCTACCCTACTGGCAGGTCAATCCTCAACAGGAAAAGCAGGCCCATGCTTACCAACTAAACTACAGCTATCATCCGGTATCAGACCTGCCTCAGATTAGCCTTGTGCTGGCCAAGGGTGAAGAAGTCAGCCGTGGGCGCAAGGAAATGCTCAAGGCGCAGGCCCTATGCAACAATGGCCCCAGTGCTTCCGGCCTTTTACCCGGCGACCTCAATCAACACCTGCAGGGCACCCCCGAGCAGCTGGATTTTCGCAACCTGACCACCAGCACCCAATGGAAGCCACCCGCCCTGGATGCTGAAAACGAACGTCAGCAACTGGCGCGCCTGTCCGTACAAAAAAACAATATTTTTGACTATCAAGGACTGATGGCCCGTCTTCAGCATCTATCCGAACAGGTCAGCCCAGATGAAACCCGACAAAATATTAATAATAAAAAGCTCTCGGCCCTGCTGGCCTTGAAAGTTGAAAACCGTGAAAAGCTGTTGCAGCAATCCCTCTACCGTGGGCTGCACCTGCAAATGAAAATCAACGCTGGAGCCTTTAGTAGTCAGGGTGATGCTCTGATCTTTTGTCAGCGCCTGGAAGAATTTTTCAGCCACCAGGCACCCATCAACCATTTCACCGCTTTGGAAGTTCACGAAACCAAAACCGGGGAGGATTACCTATGGCCAGCGAAGCTGGGACCACAGCAGCTCAAATAAGCCGGGAAGCCCAGCGCTACTCGCTGCTGCAACTGGTTCGCTGGATCAAAGCCAGCTATCCAGAGCATCAGCTGCGTCTGCAAGCCTCACTGAAACGGGGTCTGGCTTACCTGGAGGTGGAAAAAGCCTGGTTGGAAGAATCCACCTGGTATATTGAAGTCAACTGGCCCGGACTCTATGGTGGCAGCTCACCCCTGCCTGCTTATATCACCGAGCAACTATTAGCCGTTGCCGAAGAGCCCAGCCAACCGGCCCGAGCTCTGCTGGATCTTTTAAACCAGCGCCTTTATGAGCTACTGCTCACCTGTTTGAACAAAGGCTACCCGGCCATTCGGCACCTAGAGTGGCAGGATAAACGCTGGTTTAACCAGGTTTTTAGCCTGCTAGGCCTGCAGGCACACCAGATGGAAAACCTGCCTGAACCCGCTTGGTTGCTTGCCAACTTCCAACTACTGACCTGCAAACAACGTTCTGCCAGTGGCCTGAATCGCTTGCTGGAAGCCTACCTACCCTCTTGCCCACTGGAAGTAGAACAGTGCTCTCCCAGACGCGTGCAAGTGGATACAGCCTCCCATACCCGCCTGGGGCAAGCCAATGCTGAGCTGGGTACAAGTGCCTGGATGGGCCACAGAATCAATGATCGAACCGGGCGCTTGCGCCTGCACCTGGGGCCCGTCAGCCATAGCTATTACTGTGAGTTCATTAACAACAAGCAGCAGTGGAAGTGTTTGCAGACGCTGATTCAGGTCTACCTGCAAACACCCGTTGAATGTCGACTGGTATTCCATCTGGAAGCACCAGCAAGTCACCAGGATCTGGGGCTGGGGCAAAACAACTGGGGACACCTGGGTAAAAACACCTGGGTAATGACACAAACTACAGGAACGGCTAGCCAACGACTGGAAGCTGAATTACCCCTGATCAATTAACAAGTCGCTGATTAGCAACTTTAAAGAATAAAGACGGAGATCAATCATGCTGAACTTTCGTACCCGTTGGTGGCTGAGCTGGATACTGGTCATCGGTGCCGCCCTGCTGATTATCTACTGGAGTGCCCAGCAGGCCACCCAGAGCCGGGTGATCCGCTTAGCGACCGCTTCAGCAGGGGGCTATTACCATGAGTTTGGCAGCCACCTTAAAGAAATTATCGAACAGCAGGGACGCTATGATGTTGAGCTGATTGAAACCCGAGGCTCGGTTGATAACCGCGGTCGGCTGCTGAAAGATGAAGCCGATATGGCCATCATCATGATCGGCTCAGCAACCCTACAGAACCTGCGCCTGGTCGCCCCCTTGTGGCATGATCACATGCACCTGATTGTTAGACGCGACAGCGACCTGCAAAGCCTGATGGACCTTCCCGGTCGCAATATTACTCTGGGTGTAGAAGGCTCCGGCTATCGTGCCCAAGCCACCATGATGCTGGATCATCTGGGTATCGATCCCGGTGAAATCGGTATGAATGACCTCTATTTCAGCCAGCTGCTGGAAAATGAAGAACTGGAAGGGGCCATAGTCACCACTGGCATGCTTAACCCAGACCTGCGTTCGGTACTGGTGAGCGGTGAATTCCGCCTGGTACCCATCAACCTGGCTGAAGGCTATGCCCTCAACCACAGCCAGATTAACCCCACGCAAATTCCTGCTGGCACCTACCCCAGCGTTCGCGGCCCCTTGCCCGACACCAACTTGAAAACCCTGGGCACTCTGGCCGTACTGGCTTCCCGCACCGATGTACCCGATGCGCTGGTACAAGCAGTGCATCAAGCCCTTTTCTCGGAAGAAATGCGACGCAAGGCACCCACCCTGGTCGATATCAACCCGCTTGAAGACCGGCTGCTGCGTTACACACCTATGCACCCAGCCAGTGAACGCTACTACAACCCTCATGCCGGGCTCGACCAATTCTCACGCAGCCTGGCCTGGCTGAATGAAAATCGCTGGTTGATCCTGGCCTTCTTTGCTGCCGTTGGTGGTGGCTGGTTACAAATCAAACAGCTGCAGAAGATGCGCAGCCAACGCAAAAAATCCAACCTGGAGAGCGGCCTGGAAAAAATCTTCCGCGAAGCTGTGGAGCTGGAAAGATCCCAGAAAGAAGCTAAAGACCTCCGCCTGCTACACCGCTATCTGAATGAAGCGTTGAACCTCAAGCACCAGGCCGTCACCCTCGCTCAAGGCAACCACCTCAATGACTCGGTGCTTTTCCTGACCACCTTACAACAGTGCTCGGATGTACTTCGCCAACTGGAATGGCGACTGGCAGGACTCCAAGTCAATGAAGTTGCCAAACGCCAAGCGGAAGCAGCAACCCACTCCTAAAGTTAACAGGTGAGCAGCATGGCTAACGAAGATACTTATTTTGAATTTTTTGCCCCCGATTCGGAGGCAGAATTTGAAGTAGTCAGTTTCAAAGGGTATGAAGCTCTTGGTAGGCCCTTTCGTTTCAGCCTGGAACTTTTTTGCCTGGATGAATTGAACTTTAAAAAACTCAGAGGCAAACCAGCTAGTTTGCACCTGGTTGCCAAAGGCCGTAGCCGAGATCTCCACGGTGTTATTGCACAAGTAAAAATCCGTGCTCGGCTCGAAGATGGCTACCTGTATCAGCTAACTCTGGTGCCAAGACTAGAACGCTTAAGTCTGATACAAACCAATGAGGTCTATCTTGACCAGCAACTACCCGCCACTCTGACCCAGGTGCTGGAAGAAGGTGAACTGGCTGCCGAAGATTTTGACTTAAGTAAGCTAGGGACTTATCGAGACTGGGAATTTCGCTGCCAGTTTGGGGAAACTCACCTGAATTTCTTACAAAGAATATGCGAACGTGAAGGCATTTATTATTTATTTGATCATCAAAATGACAAAGACAAGATTATATTTCACGACAGTATAGCTTCTCATTTAGATGAGCCGGAAATTCAGTTGAACTATCAACCAGAAACTGGCCTTGAAGACACTCAAGATCTGGGTTTTTTGCAACACTGGACCAGCCAGGGAGAACCTCTGCCACGCAAAATAACCTTAAAAGATTACAGCAGTAACTCACCTTCAGTACAAATCCAGGCCGAAGCTACTGTTGACGACGAAGGTTTTGGGCAAATCTACCGCTACTGTGACAATCTAATTGATAATGATGAGGCAGAAAAAATAGCTGAAGTACGTGCCCAAGAACTCCTGATGCAAGGTGAAATCTTTCAGGGTGAAAGCTGTGAAATCACTCTCCAGCCAGGACTTGCCTTTAGTGTTCAAGGTCACTTCAGATCCATGGACAATGGTGACTTCTATGCCTTTACTCTAGAACATGAAGGCTACAACCCAGGTTTTAACCGGGCTAACGCATCCAAACAACCGACTCCCTATATTAATCGCCTGCGTGCCCTACGAACTGAAGTCCAATTCCGCCCATCCCAAAACACCGAGAAACCCCGTTTTCATGGTGTTCTTAATGCCATTATTGATGCTGAGGATGATGGCCGCTACGCCAATATTGATGACCAAGGGCGCTACAAAGTGATTCTGCCTTTTGACAGGGTACACACACCTGGCCAATGCCAAGCCTCTTGCTGGATTCCCATGATGCAACCTTCTGCAGGTACAGGGGGAGGTATGCACTTCCCCCTGCTGAAGGACACTGAAGTGCTACTCAGTTTTATTGGTGGAGATCCAGATCGCCCAATTATTTCAGGTGCTTTGCCTAATGCGGCCAGACCCAGCAACATCACACGCAACAACAGAACCTGCAATGAGATTCACTCGGCCAGCGGTAACCGCATTGAAATGGAAGATGAGGAAAACAGCTGCCGACTTAAACTCTATTCACCAACCAATAACAGCTACATGCACTTGGGAGCACCCAACCATGATGGAAGCGGCATCACCATAACCACAGATGGAATGTATCGATCCTCTGTCGTGGGTGGCATCCATACACTTGCTTTTGCAAAAGAACATCAAGTGCAAGGTGAGGGAGTAGAAAAATTCATTATAGAAGCCAAAGAAGAAAAGGACAGTGATACGTTTGATGAGCGTAAACTGTTTACCTTTCCAAAATTTGAAAACGATCAACCAGGAAAGCTGACCGATGATGAATTAACTCACGACGATGAGTTCTCAGGCCAGTATCTCGTAAACCGAGTCGCAGGTAGCCTCTATGACTGGCGGGATGGCTCTAGCTACCACTTCTGGAACCCGGCAAGCCCTGTCTTCGAGTTTGGTAACCGGGAAATCAACCGTTACTCGACCCTGCCCTCTGAAAGCCCCGAGCTGTGGGAGCTACCCGAATGTGAAGGTGTCGACTGGAAACCAGAAGCCAGTGTGGTAGAAAAAAACTGGGGTGACCACTTTTTCTATCACCAAGGCAACCGCTTTGAATGGCGTGAAGAGGAGCATGGTCTCTATATTATGGGTCGCTCTTACACAGAAGTTCACCCCGGAAAAACTAGCGCCACACCAGAACTAAACGCTGAGCATAAAAATGATGATCCACCTAACGGTAATGACTGGCTGATACACAAAATTATCGGTAATTCTTACCGCTACATTCACGGTGAAAGAAAAGAAGTAACCAACGGAAAATTTAACGAAGACTTTAAAAATGTATATACCGCAAACTACGCCAAAAATGTAACTATAAAGCATCATGGTGATTACAAAGTTAAATGCCAGGGTGATACAATCGTTGAAACTGATGCCAAGACTGAGATAACAGCTGGAGCAAAAGCAAGCCTGGACTTTGCTACATCTTTATCCTGTAGTTTCTCAAACTCTAATGCGCTTAAATTCTCTGCTGACACCGAAATCAGTTTCGGAGCCAAAGTTGAACTGGGGCTTGCTGGTAAGCTAACTATTGCTTCAGGTGGGGTTGATGTTGAAATCCTCAAAAAATCCCCTAAATTCAAACTAACTAAAAGTGGATTTAAACTAGAGGACACAATAAATGCAGAAAAAGAAAAAATAAAACAAGAGGCAATAAAAAGTGAGATAAGAGCAGTAAAAACCAGCATAGAAGCCACAAAAATAGCCATAAAAAAAACAAAAACTGACTTAAAAAAGGCCTCAATCAGAATAAATACAGTAAAAATTTATTTAATACTCTAATATGCAAATAATTAAACCTCTACAGCTTAGCTGCTTAACCCGCCCGCTGACTTATCAAGGATCACATTATCTAGTCATTTCAGCGCTCTACCCCTTTGATCTGGAAGATCCATCACAGGAGATTTTAGAGCAGGAAATGTGGCTAAGAGCAACCGAAGTCCAGGAAGCACTAATTCTTGATGCGGGATTCCCCAAGCCTTTCGCTGAATTCTTGGTGTACGGCAGTGCTTTTAGTCCTAATAGCCGGCCTGTTCGTCAGTTGGAAGCCTCCATTCAGGTGGGCTCCTTAACAAAACAGCTGCTGGTCCAGGGTGAAAGCTACTGGCAAGGACTGCCAGGTTTTGAAACACCCAGCCAACCCTTTGCATTCACACAAATGCCATTAACCGCAGAAAGCAGTTATGGCGGTGAAGGCTTTATTGAAAACCCCGCAGGCAAGGGACACACCAAGATCAACACGCCGGAGAGAGAAGAGCGCTATCCCTTTCCTTCAGTCCAACTGGTCCAATCACCGCAAACCCGACCAGGAGCAAGCATTAAGCCTGCCTACACGGGCGCAATGGATTGGATGCATCCTAAGCGGCAAGCTCTTGCTGGGAGCTATGGCGAGCCTTATCAAACGAATGCCATGCCCGGCTTACCAGATGACTTTGACTGGACTTTTTTTCAGGAGGCACTACCGGATCAGCGATTTTCTTCCAAAGAGCTGCCCTTGGGTTGTGACTATCAACTGATTAATCTTCACCCGGATTTATCCTATCTCACAGGGAAAGTACCCAACTGGCAAACTAAACTAGTAGTTAGTCAGCAGGAAAAAGAGCCCATTTGTGAAACCTTGCATCCGGAAACACTGCTCTTATTACCTGCACAAAAGCTCGGTATCGTTGTGTATCGCAACCTGATCAAAGTCGCTAGAGATGATGGAAAGGATGTCACTGAGTTGCTACTGGCACTGGAAGATAAACAGCAACCCAAGCCTGCTGACCATTATTTGAAGCAATTGCATCTAAGACAGGACTCAGAAAACGACTGGCTTTACTTACTGAATACTCAGCCACTTCTTCCGGAAGGCTTGATTTGTGGCTTCAAGCAGATGATGGAAGCAGGCGAGATAACTGCAGATGCTTCAGGGGCAGTCGACAATACCGAGGCTTTTGCTGAAAGAAAAGCCCAGGAAGTAGAAACAGAAAAAGAACGCCTCTTAAGTCAGTTGCCAGATAACTTTAGGCCCGAAGAGCCGGTGGTAGAGCCCCACCCCTTAAAAGAAGAAATTAACAAATTGGAAGAAAACCTGAAAAAGGCGCTTCCTGAAAAAGAAAATGGGGATCTGGATATACAAAAGGTAGACCTAAGTCTTCTGGATAAACTGGATGCAGACCTGGATAACATCGCCAAAAAAGTGGATAAAGAATCAACTGCGGCTCTGGTAGCAGAACTGAAAAAGCTTCTGGATAACCCACTGCTGGAAAGCCAGCATGAAATAATTCAATCCAAGCTCAGTAAATTGTTAGACGAAGAGGAAGCACCCCTCTGGCCCAGAGCCGATCTTCGCAGTACTCTTAATGAGCTGAAAGAAAGCCTGGCTAATCAGGAAGCATATTTAAATCAAAATACAGAGCGCTTCTCTGAGTATCGTGATCTAGCCCCAGATATCCAAAAACTTGAAGAGGCTACAAAGGAAGTGAAGGAGCTAGAGCAAAGCCTCGAAACCACAGAGCTGGAAATTCTAGAGCTTTACCGCCAGGTCGCTGAACGCAGCCCCAAAGGCACTTTGGGGTTAACGGAAGAGGAGTTAAGGCTCAAGCGTGAAGCTGTGCTAACCGCTCTGAAGGAGGGGCAACCCCTTCCTACCCGAGACCTGGCCGACCTGGATCTTTCCTACCAAAACCTTGAAGGTGCTGACCTGGAAAACTGCTATATGGAAGGAGTTAACCTTGAAGGCACTCGCCTTAGAGGAGCCAACTTAAAAGGTACCGTCCTGGTTTATTCGACTCTGGAAAAAACCGATTTCACTGAGGCCAACCTACAGGACGCTAACCTCGGGTCTTCTCACATCAGTAATGCTTTTTTTGATGCTGCCAACCTGAATTCAGCCAACTTCAATTTGTCGAGGGTTCACAAAACCTCCTTTAAACAGTCAAGCCTTAAAGAAAGCCAGTGGATGGAGACAGAGGTTAGTCAGAGTAATTTTACTGAGTGTTTGTTTACCGATCTTGCCCTGATAGAGCCCCATTTCATCAACTGTGACTTTTCCAATACCCGTTTTGAAGATTGCAGTTTGATTGACGGTCAACTTCCTGACTGTCAGTTCAATCAGGCTAACCTTGAAGGCATGGTCTTTGTAAACTGCAATCTGGAGTCCGGTTGTTTTGATCATGCGCAAATGGATAACGTGCGCTTTATGGCAGAATGCAGTTTGCAGAATTCTAGTTTTTTGCATGCGTCCTTGCTGATGGCTTCTTTTCGAGAGGCCCATCTGGAAGGCAGCCGCTTTAACCATGCCAACATGAATGCCAGTGATTTTGAGGAAGCTTCTGCCAAAGGCTGCTGCTTTGACTCTTGTCAGTGGAGCCAAGCGAACTTATATGACTGTAATCTCAGCCGCAGCTCGGTACGTAAAGTAAATTTGAGTGAGTCGACCTTAACGCACGCAGACTTAAGTCAGGTCGATTTTACAGGCTCTAACCTCTACGCCTGTAACTTCAACTATGCAACCTATACCAATACCAACTTTGATTTTTGTAATCTGGATCGATCAATTCTAGAGAAGTGGCATCCGTCATGAATCGTAAAGAGCTGGAATACCACATGAAAGAAGGTGGCAGTCTGATGCTGTCCGGAGAGGTGCTTAATGGTGATTATTCAGGAATCGAGTTAAAGGGCGGTATCTTCAGTAAAGTTGATTTTAGCGGCTGTAATCTGGAAGCAGCCAGGTTAACGGAATGCATCTTCATCGAATGCACTTTTAATGCCTCTCAGGCTCAAGCTAGCCATTTAAGGGATTGCAGCTTTGATGCTTGCCGGCTGGAAGCTTGTCTTTTTACACAAGCACACTGGTATGACTGCAACCTGATCAACTGCACAGCCAATAATTCCCGTTTCGACCAGGCCCTTCTGAAAAACTGTTCTTTCATCGAACTTGTGGCCGAGCAGAGCAACTGGAATCATTCCACTCTGGAGGAGTGTAATTTTGTCGAATCTGACTGTAGTGCCAGCAGTTTTGTCGAGGTGAAAGCTTCCGACCTTTCCTTTGTTGAGACCTGCCTGGTATCCAGCAACTGGAAAGGCAGCAGTTGGGACTCAATGAACTTTGTTGAATCAGACCTAAGTAAATCTTTACTAGAGGAAATCCAGGGCTTCAGATGCAACTTAATCGAGTGTACTTTTGCAGAATCCTTTTTTAAAAACTGCCAGCTGGGTTTAATGCTTTTTCATACTGTCGATTTAAAGGGTATTAATTTTTCAGCCACAGGTCTGGAGAATCCTCAGTTTCATGCCTGCGAGCTCAATCAGTGTAATTTTGAGAAGATGAATTTAGCCCAGTCTAACTTTATGGGTAGTCAGCTGTATAAAAGCTCTTTTCTGAAGGCCAATCTTGTTAATGCTAACTTCATTGAAGCCAATGCCAGTTACTGTATATTCAGCCAAGCCAGTATGGATCAAGCACTTTTTATCAAGTCAGATCTCTCCTACTCTGAAATATCACAGGTTACTGCAATCCAGGCACAATTTACCGAAGCTAACCTGGCTGAAGCCTGTTTAGCAGGCAGTGACTTGACCTATGCTGACTTTAGTCATGCCTTACTCAAGAATACGGACTTTCGAGATACCCGGTTACACCGCGCCAACTTACATGAAATTATAGACCCTGGAGCCCTTTGGCAGGGCTCCAGCAAGAGTGAAGCCCTGCCAACCGACCCTGTACGTAAAAAATCTGAAGACCATGCCACAACCAAGAGGTAAGTATGCAACCATTAAAAGCCAACGATGACTTCAACTCATCAACATTGCTAACCGAGGGCAGAGTCCAGAGCAAAAGCGGCGACCTCTGGTTAGTAGTCACTGAGCAAGGCCTTTTTAAAGTACGCAAGGCTTTTTCCTGCCTCCTTGAACCCAAGCTGGGTGATAAGGTTTTGCTACAACTCCCACCCCAGGGAAGCTGCTACCTTTTGGCTATCTTAGAACGGGACCAGGAAGCTGCTGCAGAAATCCATTTTAATCAGGATGTTCACTTTCACTTCAAGGGTAATCGTTGCCAATGGCTAGGCTTAAGTGAACTCAAGTTACAATCTTTAAAAACGGATGTCTTCTCTTCAGAAACCAACTTCTCGGCTAATAAACTAACCACATCCGGAGGTCAAGCAACCCACCGATGGAAGCAGGTTAACTGTCTGGTTGAAGAGTTGATCCATGCAGGCAAACTCTACTTTCAAAGAGTCACTCAATCAGTAAGACGTATTAAAGGGGTTGATCAAAAGGATAGTGAGCAGACACTACATACTGCACGTAAGTCATTAAGAATGCATAGCCAACAAGCAAGCATCACATCCAAGCAGGATATGCGAATTGACAGCAAGCGTATTCATATGGGTTAAGGAGAAAAGCTCATGGTTTTTGCAACAACACAGATGGGTGGGATGAACTTAGCCTTTCCCGATGTTTGCTTAACACCCATTCCATCGCCAGCGGGGCCAATTCCCACGCCCATACCTTATCCCAACACCGCCATGCCGAACACCGCGATACCTTCACAAATGAAGGTATTAACCATGGCCATGTTAAACCACAATATGACAACCATAACACCCATGAGCCAAGGGGATAATGCGGGTACTAACTTGAACCCAGTATCCGGGTTGGTTATGGGGCCACAAAAACAGCTTATGGGGAGTAAAAAAGTCTTTATGGGGGGTATGCCTGCAAATCGTATGCTAGGTACCAGTGCCCAAAATGGGCCGACACCTGGTGCCATGGGTGTCACTCTTGCACCATCACAAACAAAGCTGATGCTCCTGGGTTAATCCCCAAAAACCCTTAGGTAGTCAGGCAGCTGCCGTTGATAGGCTTCCAGTAAGGCTTCGCGGTCGTAGGTGTTTTCTTCCAGTAGCGGGAAAACGCCTTTACCTGCTTCACCCAAGGCTTTGCTATTGCTTCGGCGGGTTTCCAGGTAGCGGCTGACGGGGGCTTCATACATTAGGAAGGGGTAGTCATCCCGGTGGATGCGCGCGCCCTGGGCAAAGGCTTGCAGTTCTTTTTCAGTGAGCCAGATGTGAGCCAAGAGTTCTTCCAACTGATGAATACTTACTGGTTCAGCGGCCAGGTCTTCGCTAATCGCAGGGTGGCTCATTCTGCGTTGGATCTTCTGAGTATCCAGTTTCAAGGGTTGCTGGGAGCCAACCAGTAACAGATCAGCTTCATTCAGGGTGATAGCTGCCAGGCTGTGTGGAAAAACCGACTGGAAGGTCGCTACCACTGAGCGAATGTTGTCGATTTCCATATCGTAGATTTGTATCCACTGGGCAAAAATGCCTTCAGATTTCAGTGAGCGAGCACCCAGCTCGTAATACTCCTGGGTAAAGAGGTTGGCGATGCCAGCGATCCAGGGGTTGGAAGGCTCAGAAATGATGATGTCGTAGCTTGCTGGGTTTAGGTAGATATGCAAGCGACCATCAGTCATTTTGATATCCACCTGAGGCATTTCATGCAGCCTGTGGTTGTAGTCAGCGAACAGCTTAGCACCTTCGACCATAGCGGGTTCTATTTCAACCAGAACCAGTTCTTCAACCTCTGGATGCAAGCTGGCCGACGCCACGGTTACCCCTGTACCCATGCCAATAACAGCAACACTTTCCGGCTTTTCATGCAGCAATAGCGGAAGGTGGGCGCTGAGTTTTTGGGTGGGCATATCCAGGTAGGAAGAACCATCAATCTTGCCATTGGTGGAGATGTATAAATCCTGATTACGACTCAGTTTATCCCTTTCCACGGTAACTGTAGCGGTCAGGCCATCACGGTAGTAAAGCAGTTCCGTTGCTTCTTCCAGAAAATCCTCAAGGGACATTTCTTCGAGCACCCCGCGATAGGCTTCAACATATTCAGAAACACCGCTGGCCATCAAATGCTGTTTCCAGGGTGGCGCCAGATAAACACCCACCAACAGCAGATTTAAAGCCAAAAGGCCGGGCAGGTACCAGAGCTTTTTGATCAGTGGGAACACCACCAGACAGGCAGCAACCAGAAACGCACTGGCCGCGAGAAGCAGACTGGGCATCAGACCTGCCAGGGGAATCAAAACAAAGCCCACCCCCAGAGCACCGACTATGGCGCCCAGGGTATTCCAGAAATAAATATGCCCGGTATTGCGAGCGGCTGCTTCCCGGTGGGTCATCACCAGTTGTAGCGCCAAAGGGAAAAGCATGCCCATTAACCAGGTTGGCAATAAAATAATCAACAGGGATAAAAGAATATTGGTCTGGAATTGTCCCAGTAGGCTGGCCGCTTGACCGGCTTCATAACCTTGAATAAACCAGCCGGGCAAAAGTGCAAACTGGTAGCTGGTCGCGTAGACAGCAACCGCAGCAGCCAGGGACAGGCCAGCGAACCAGTAAACCAGGCCTTTTTTAATCCATTTCAGCAATAATGCTGAAGTCAGCGCACCGGCACCCAGGCCAAGTAGAAAGACAGCCAGAACACTAGTAAAGGCATAAGCCGAAGCACCCAGCACCAAAACCAGCACCCGGGTCCACACCAGCTGACAGGCCAGGCCTGCCGCGCCGGTCAAGG
Source organism: Marinospirillum celere (assembly GCF_900112235.1). GTDB lineage: Bacteria > Pseudomonadota > Gammaproteobacteria > Pseudomonadales > Halomonadaceae > Marinospirillum > Marinospirillum celere. The sequence goes on from NZ_FOLH01000003.1 coordinate 376,006, forward strand.
TCACGGCAGCAGCAACCCAGGGCAGGCCTACTCCTGAAGCAGGCATGGGCATATTAGCCGTTGCTGAAGCCCTCGGGTCGGTTTCCAGTCTGGCCTGTGAAAGGCTTTCATAACGGTGGCTGAGGAGCAATACTAGCCCACCCAGGCTTAGATTGCCCAAAGCAACCAGATAGAGGGTCGTTGACATGGGCAGCAGAGGCAAAAAGACAAAACCAGCCAGTAGACAGCCAATTACTGCACCCAGGGTATTCAGCGCATAGAAAAGACCGGTTACCTGCCCTGAGTGTTGGGTATTCTGGGCGGCAAAACGGGCCAAAAAAGGCAGGGTTGCGCCCATCAGCAAAGTGGGAGGTAAAAGTATCAGGATGCTGAGTAACAGTCTGAGAAAACTTAATAGCCAGATATTGTCAGCGGCCTGATGCCCCAGCAGCCCAAACACCGGTAGAAAAAGCTTGAACAACCAAGGACTTAAAAGCACATAGCTGCTAAGCAGAATTTCCAGGAAGCCGTAGGCTTTTAAAGGGCGAAGCAGTTGATCGGCCCAACGACTGGCGAGGTGAGCACCAAGGGCGAGCCCCCCCATAAAAACCGCAACCAGCGTTGCCACAGCCAGGGCATCAGATCCCAGTTCACCACTTAACATACGTGTCCAGGTCACTTCATACACCAGGGCCAAAGCACCTGAGAAGAAGAAGATAAAACCGATGAAGTAAGTGAGGTAGCGAACCAAGGTCCCGTCCCTGCTATTAGTTATTTAAATGTTTTTTTGTTTTACAGGAGTAACAGGGAAGCTTCAAGATCGAAACAAAGAGAAAGGGAAGTGGGTCACATTTTTAAAGCCTCCGGGATGCTGATTGATCCCAGAGGCTAAAGAAGCGGAAGCTGCTGAAGAGCCTAAAACAGGCTTTATTCGCTGGCTTCAGTCAGTTTTTCTTCCAACTCACCCATCAACTGGGTAATGGACTGGGCTGACTTACCGGTTTCATCGGCCAGTTCTTTGACCTGGTCAGCAACCACTGCAAAACCTCGTCCTGCTTCACCGGCCCTGGCTGCTTCAATACTGGCATTCAGGCTGAGCATTTTCAGGGTTTTCAGTACCTGAAGAATTTTCTGGGTTTGGTTGATGATCTGGTTACTGGTCACCCCAACATCTTCCATTTTCTTCTTGCGCTCTATTTCTTGAGCCTTGCGGTCATTAATATCTGCGACTATACCTTCCAGATATTCAACCTGGCCGTTATCACCGTAAACGGCACCACCATGCTCATTCACCCACTGGATGCTGCCATCTGAACGCTTGATACGGTAGTCAACATTCCAATTGGCATTATTTTCCATGCCTTTGGACACGGCTTCATCGACTTTTTTGGTATCATCCTGATGGATCAGCGACATATAGGAAAGACGCTGGTTATTCAGCAGATCTTTTTCGGCGTAACCGGTTACCTTTTTTACCGCCCCCGCCATATTGACCATAGTAAAACTCTGATCGTTGCGGCTGCGGTACAGGAAACCATTCATGCGATTGGCAATGCTTTCGTAGATACGTGCGGTATCTTCAGATCCGGTGAAATCCGTATCCTGCTGATAGTCTTCTGAGCTCATAGCGTGAAGGCCTTCTCTGGTCAAAGAAACTGGGGGGGATCAGGAAATAATTTGTTTCCTGATTTTACACTTAAAATATCATACCAGTAATCAACGCAGGTAAAAGCCCTTTTTCACTTTCCATGACAATCAATAATCAATGGATTTCCCTGGCCCAGTGGCTCGCTGTGATCAGCATGACAGCTGACCATGCCGCCCGTTATCTGATTCCAGGCTTAACTGATTTTTATTGGCTGGCCGCCACTCTTGGGCGTCTGGCTTTTCCCTTTTTTGCAGCCCTGGTTGCCTGGCATGCACTCTTCAATAGCCGCCATTTGGGTCGTTATACCCTGCGTATTCTGATTATCGGTATTTTGGCCCAGCCTGGCTATGCCTGGATGCTCCAGGAGCCTCTCAATCAGGCTTTGCTCAATGTTTGTTTTACACTGGCAGCGGGGTTGATCTTGACCTGGGGATGGTTAGCAGCCTGGAAAATGCATCAACTAGATGGCCGCTTTCTCTATTCCTGGTCTTTTCTAGGCGGCCTTCTACTTGCTTTGCTTGCAGCCTGGTTGCTGGATGCTTGGGTCGACTATGGTTTAGTCGGTATCCTCTTGGTTCCCGCACTGGCGATCAGCTTTCACGCCTATCAACAGCGACAGCAGCCCTGGGGGCAACAACTAGGGGCCTGGGCTCTTTGGTTATTGCCCGGTTTTCTGGTGTTGGGTCTAAATCCGGCGGGCTTACCCACCTTCAGCAGTTATTTTGCACTGCTGTTGCTGCTTCTACTGATTTTGATCAATCGCTACTGGCGATGCTGGCAACTGCCCTTTCCTCGTTGGCTATGGCTCAGTTGGTACCCCTTGCACCTGCTGGTTATTGCAGGGGCTGCCCGCTGGCTTGCCTGAGTTTAGTTTTTCAAATGGCGGCCGCCATTCAGGCGCAGCAGATTGCCCGTCATATAGGGCTGATGGAGCAGATAGTCCAGCGTTTGCCAGAGAACACCAAAACCCGGTTCCATATACAGGGGTGACTTGGACAAAGTCTTATGCCGATAGGCGGCATCATCCCCTTCATTAAAAGCTAAAAGAGCGGGCGCTATGGTGTTGACCTTGATATCCGGTGCCCAACGTGCAGCAAAGGATAAGGACAGACTTTCCAAACCTGCCTTGCTGGCGACATAGGCTGAGTGCTTGGCCGAACCACGGCGTACCACATCATCGGTCAGGTGAACGATATCCGTAGCCTGACCTAGCTCTTTGGCCGCCTTGAGTAGTAAGGGTGCCAATTGATTATTCAGTAAAAAGGGGGCCTGCTGGTGGATCTGGAACATTTTCTGAAACGTTTCTGCGGCCAGCAATCCCTCAGGATCTTCTTCTGGCAAGGGGTCACGTGACCAGTCCGAGGCATTGTGAACAAGTGCCCGCAAACCTGAATAGTCTTCCTTGATTCGACGCGCAAACGCCAAAACGCCAGCATTGGTTGCGAAATCAGCCTGAATGCACTGGGCACCCAGTTTTTGCAAGCGATCGACGCCGGGTTTAGGCGAACGGTAACTGATCACAACCGGCTGTTGGCAGGCCAAAAGCTGTTCCGCTAAATAAAGACCAGCTCTTTGTCCTGCCCCGGTAATCAGCACGGGGTAGGTCGTCGATTCAGTCATAGTCTCTGGGGGCATAGGCATGAGCATCACTTAACAGGGCGCGAGGCGGCATGCCTCGACTTATCATAAAGTCTTCAACAGCATAGACTACTGCCGGAGAGCCACTGATAAAACCTCTTATCTGTGCAGCTGACTCTGGCTCAATAAAATCCATAGCCAGAGACTCAGTTAGGCTGGCATTACGGCCACGCCAGTCGGCATCAGCCAAGTCCACACAGGCAATTAGCTTGAAGTTCTTGTGCTGCTTTTCCCAGGCCAAAGCCTGCTGCAAAGCATAAAGCCCTTCTGGGCTACGCGACCCCCAGTAAAGCGTTAGCGGGGCATTCCAATTTGTCTGGAAGGCAGCTTCCAGCAGAGATTTCATCTGTGCAAAACCGGTTCCTGCCGCAACCAGCAGCAGCGGCTGTTCCGCTTCTGGCAAGACACAAGCACCGGAGGCAAGACGTAGCTTCAGGCGATTGCCTGTCTTCAGTTGCTGTTGTAGAAGTTCAGAAGTTTCACGACCCGGCAGATATTGGATGTGCAGTTCCAACTGCGGCTGTCCGGGCGCAGAAGCAATGGAAAAAGGTGCCCAGCTATCCTCAGTAACCTGAATTTCCAGATACTGGCCTGCCTGATACTGCCAAGGCTGATCCCCTTCAAGAAAGACTTGAAAAACATCTTTGTTGAAGGGTTGAACACTTGTAATCACTGCTTCTTGGATAGTTGAACTCATTGCATTCCTGATAGCTTGTTTTCTTGTATCCGATCTGGCTGCTTAAGCATCCAGTCCCAGTTGATCCCAAAGATCATCGACCCTTTGTTTGACCGCTGAATCCATAATGATGGGCGTTCCCCACTCACGATGCGTTTCACCAGGCCACTTATTGGTTGCATCCATCCCCATCTTGGAGCCCAGTCCTGAAACAGGTGAGGCAAAGTCCAGGTAATCAATCGGGGTGTTTTCAATCATCACCGTATCTCTGGCCGGGTCCATTCTTGTCGTCATGGCCCAGATCACATCCTTCCAGTCACGGGCATTAACATCGTCATCGGTCACTATCACAAACTTGGTGTACATAAACTGGCGCAAAAAGCTCCAAACACCCAGCATCACCCGCTTGGCATGACCCGGATACTGTTTTTTGATAGTGACCACTGCCATTCGATAGGAACAGCCTTCAGGTGGCAGATAAAAATCAACGATTTCCGGAAACTGTTTTTGAAGTATAGGCACAAAAACTTCATTGAGGGCCACACCCAAGATCGCTGGCTCATCGGGTGGTCTGCCGGTATAGGTTGAATGGTAAAGCGCATCCTTACGGCGCGTGATGCGTTCAACAGTAAACACCGGAAACTCATCGACCTCATTGTAGTAACCGGTATGGTCACCAAAAGGACCTTCGGGCGCAGTTTCACCCGGCTCTATGTAGCCTTCCAACACTATTTCAGCCGAGGCAGGAACGCGTAAATCATAGCCAATCGACTTAACCAATTCGGTTTTGGTGCCTCGCAAGAGGCCTGCAAAAGCATACTCAGACAGAGCATCAGGAACCGGAGTTACTGCACCTAAAATAGTTGCCGGGTCAGCGCCTAGAGCAACACACACAGGAAACTTCTTGCCTGGGTTCTCACGGCAGAATTTCTGGAAATCCAGGGCCCCACCACGATGCGCCAACCAACGCATAATCAACTTGTTTTTGCCAATCAGCTGTTGACGATAAATACCCAGATTTTCGCGGCCTTTCTTTTCATTTTGGGTAATCACCAAAGGCCAGGTCACCAGAGGCGCAGCATCCCCCGGCCAGCAGTGCTGAATCGGCAAACTATAGAGATCTACTTCTTCACCTTCTTGAATCACTTCCTGGCAGGGTGCTTTGCTCAGCACCTTGGGGTTCATGGTCAAAACTTTTTTGAAGATAGGTAGCTTTTCCCAGGCATCTTTCATGCCCTTGGGTGGATCTGGCTCTTTAAGAAAAGCCAATAACTTGCCAATTTCGCGCAGGGCCTCAGTTGATTCCGCACCCATGCCCAAAGCCACTCTTTCTGGGGTACCAAACAGATTCGCCAGTACCGGCATGGAGTGACCCTTGGGGTTTTCAAACAGGATCGCCGGACCACCAGCACGCAGAGTACGGTCAGCTATTTCCGTCATCTCAAGATAGGGATCTATCTCTTGAGTCACCCTTTTCAGCAGACCGCGTTCTTCTAGCTGACTGATAAAATCACGTAAATCCTTATATTTCATGGGATTTAAAACCTCTTGATGTGCAAAAGGCAAGCCTTGAGGGCTTGCCTTGCTTTAGATCTGAGGGATCGCGCAGAGGACTGCGCTCCTACACTCACTTGTGGGAGTCCGCTCTGCGGACGATCATCGCGCATGGAGTGCGCTCCCAAAGGACTGCACTCCTACATCCCACATTTATTTCCGCTTCATTGCCTCAAAGAATTCCATATTGGTCTTGGTATCTTTCAGACGATCAATCAGAAATTCGGTGGCAGCCACGTCTTCCATAGGATTAAGAAGTTTACGCAGTATCCACATACGCTGGAGTTCTTCTTCGGTGGCCAGCAGGTCTTCACGACGAGTTCCAGAGCGGCGGATATTGATCGCAGGGTAGATGCGCTTCTCAGCCACTTTGCGATCCAGGTGCACTTCCATGTTACCCGTGCCCTTGAATTCTTCGTAGATCACTTCGTCCATTTTGGAGCCAGTATCAACGAGGGCTGTAGCCATAATGGTCAGACTGCCACCTTCTTCGATATTACGAGCGGCACCGAAAAAGCGCTTGGGTTTTTCCAGGGCATGGGCATCCACACCACCGGTCAACACCTTGCCGGAGCTGGGTACAACGGTATTGTAAGCACGGGCCAGGCGGGTAATGGAGTCGAGAAGAATAACGACATCCAGCTTGTGTTCAACCAGGCGCTTGGCTTTTTCAATCACCATTTCTGCCACCTGAACGTGGCGTGCAGGTGGCTCATCAAAGGTTGAAGCAACCACTTCACCGCGCACGGTGCGCTGCATTTCGGTAACTTCTTCAGGACGCTCATCAATTAGTAGAACGATCAGATGACACTCAGGGTTGTTACGCTTGATGGAGTTGGCCACATTTTGCAGCATCAAGGTTTTACCGGCCTTGGGCGGGGAAACAATCAAACCCCTTTGGCCCTTACCAATAGGTGAAACCAGGTCAATGATTCGAGCCGTCAAGTCTTCACTGGAACCGTTACCGACTTCCATGATCAGGCGATCATCAGGAAAGAGGGGAGTCAGGTTTTCAAAGAGGATTTTGTGTTTGGCGTTGTCAGGGCGGTCAAAATTAATGGAGTCGACTTTCAGAAGGGCAAAATAGCGTTCACCGTCTTTGGGTGGGCGTATTTTTCCGGAAATACTATCGCCCTTGCGTAAATTAAAGCGACGGATTTGACTGGGCGAAACATAGATATCATCCGGTCCGGCCAGGTAGGAAGAATCGGATGATCGCAAAAACCCGAAGCCATCCTGAAGAATTTCCAGAACACCATCGCCGTATATGTCTTCACCGCTTTTTGCATGGCGTTTGAGTACTGCAAAAATGATATCTTGTTTACGCGAGCGGGCGACGTGCTCTATGCCCATCTCGTTGGCGATTTCCATTAACTCGGGGACGGATTTCTGCTTGAGTTCGGTTAGATTCATGGGTTTTGTATTGGTGATCTTGCCAGGAGTAATGTTTCCGTTTAACGGAGTGGATTAATTACCGGACTTGCTCACAAGAGAAGTTGGAATTGAGCCTTCAAGTGCAAGCGACCATTCAGGCTGCGGTTTGCTTAAGCGCAGCCGCTAGGTTTGAATGACCGAAAAATGCTGATGTACTCAGAGCTTGAGGCAGGCCGGGTTTGATGACCTAGTCACAGATTTTTCCAGTGACTTTTGGAAATTACTTTTAGCTAGGCGCCAAGATAGCTTAAGTGCGCAAAGCTGACTTATCTTGCCCTAGTTAAGGCCCGGTACGCAAGCCTTTAATGTAAGAAATTGCCAGTACCGGGCCTAAAAGTTTTAAAGAATCTCGTCAATAAAACTAGTTAGCTGAGTTTTTGACAGGGCACCCACTTTGGTTGCTTCTGTCTTACCACCTTTAAAAATCATCAGAGTGGGAATACCACGAATACCAAATTTTGCAGGGGTGTCTGTATTTTCATCAATGTTCAGCTTGCAGACCTTAAGACGGTCTTCATATTCACTGGCTACTTCCTCAAGAACTGGGGCAATCATCTTGCAGGGGCCACACCATTCAGCCCAGTAATCAACTAGTACCGGCAGCTCAGATTGGAGGACATCTTCCTCAAAACTGGCATCGCTGACATTAACGATATTGGAACTCATCTCTTCACTCCTAAGCGGTATTCAACCAAGTATAGAAACTATCATAGCACCCTCTTGGTGCCACCTGAACCCTGTATAAATATAAAATTCATATTTTTAGTGCTATCTTTACGAACCATAAATTTACGATTCAAGTCTTAAAAGAGCTGATAATTATGGCAGATGCACCTCTTCCCGATGGCTCCACCCTAGCAGCCCTGGATCTGGGTTCCAATAGCTTTCACTTGGTTCTAGCCCGCAAAATCAAGGGTGAAATCAGTTTATTGAAACGCCTCGGCGAAAAGGTACAACTGGCCGCAGGCCTCGATGAGTGCGGCAATTTAAATGAAGAAGCTCAGCTCAGAGGTCTGGAATGCCTCAAGCGTATGGCTCCTTTTGTTCAGGGCCTTAACGAAAACCAAGTTCGGGTTGTAGGCACCAACGCACTCAGAGCCGCCCATAATTCCGATGATTTCATCAGCAGAGCACAGGATTTGTTAGGTCTCCCCATAGAAGTGATTGCAGGCCGTGAAGAAGCCCGACTGATTTACTCAGGCGTAGTCCACACCTCGCCCAAAATTGAAGGTCGCCGCCTGGTGATCGATATTGGCGGTGGCAGTACCGAGTTCATTATCGGTGAAGGCAAGGAACCCGAGCTTTTGGAAAGCCTGCATATGGGCTGTGTCAGCTATAGTCAGCGTTTTTTTCCACAGGGCCAGTTTACCGAAAAAGGCTACCAGCAGGCCCGACTGGCTGCCTTAAGTGAGCTACTGCATATTCAGAAAGCATTTTTGGGCCTGGGCTGGCAACAGGTTCTGGGTAGCTCGGGCACCCTTAAAACCCTGGCACTGGTCATCGGTAAAGGGGAATTTGCTCCTCTGACCCCTCAGAGCCTACGCAGCCTGGAAAAAGACCTGTTCAACAGCAAGTCGACTCAAAGTTGGACGGCTTATGGCATGAAGGAAGACAGAGCCAGAGTCATGCCTGCCGGCTTGGCAATCGCCTCAGCTTTTTTTGAAGCCCTGCAGATTAAAGAAATGCATTTTGCAGATGCGGCTTTGCGTGAAGGCCTGTTATATGAGCTGGCAGGCACTTCTACAGAGCTGGATATTCGCGACAGAACCATCAACTCTCTGCAGGAAAGATTTCAATGCGACCCGCTGCAAAGCAAAAATGTTGCTGACACAGCGATTCATGCTTTGAGGCAGGTTGCCTCCAACTGGGGTTTAGCCCATCCACGTTGGGAAAACAAATTGCGCTGGGCAGCTCAAGTTCATGAGCTGGGGCTGAGTGTTGCTCACACCCAGTATCACAAGCATGGTGCCTACCTGTTGAACTATGCTGACCTGGCAGGCTTTACACGCCAACAACAACAAATTCTTGCTGTTCTGGTACGTACCCACAGACGTAAGTTTCCAAGCCTGGAATTCAGAAAGTTTTCACCGGAACACCAGCTCAAACTGCAACGCCTGGCTCGCCTGCTCCGGTTAGCCGTACTTCTCAATCACAGCCGCCCCGATCAGACCCAACTGGACTTTACCCTGGAAGTTAACAATACCAATAGCCAGGAAACCCTGGCTTTACGCTTTCCTGATGGCTGGCTGGAACAGCAGCCGCTTTTGCTAACCGATTTGGCGCAGGAAGCCAGCTGGCAAGCTGCTGCTGGCTTCGAGCTCACCTACGCCTAGTCAACTTCGGGCCGCATGGCGGGAAACAGCAGCACATCCCGAATGGAGGCCGCATTGGTGAAGAGCATGACCAGGCGATCTATGCCAATGCCTTCACCAGCAGTGGGTGGCAGGCCATACTCTAGAGCACGGATGTAGTCGGCATCGTAGAACATCGCCTCGTCATCACCGGCTTCTTTTTCTGCCACCTGTTCCAGAAAGCGCTCTTTCTGGTCTTCAGCGTCATTCAACTCCGAGAAACCATTGGCAATTTCTCGCCCACCGACGAAAAATTCAAAGCGATCCGTCACTTCAGGATTGGCATCATTGCGGCGTGCCAGGGGTGATACCTCAGCCGGGTATTCAACAATAAAGGTCGGCTGACGCAACTGCTCTTCAGCGACGGCTTCAAAAACCTCGGTCAGAATTCGACCCCAGCCCCAGGAGTCTTTCACCTCCAGCTTCAGGGAACGCGCCACTTCCGCTACGCCTTCACGGCTTTGCAGCTGCTCGGCACTAATGCCCTGACCATACTGGACGATGGCCTGAGTCATGGTCAGACGCTGGAAGGGCTGACCAAAATCATAGTCTTCGCCCTGATAGTGCACCTGGGTGGTGCCCAGCACCTGCTCGGCCAGACTGCGCAGCATTTGTTCGGTCAGATCCATCAACTGGTTGTAATCGGCATAGGCCCAGTAGAATTCCAGCATGGTGAACTCAGGGTTGTGCCGGGTAGATAGCCCTTCATTGCGAAAGTTGCGGTTGATTTCATACACCTGCTCAAAGCCACCCACCACCAGGCGCTTGAGGTAAAGCTCCGGCGCAATGCGAAGGTACATATCCTGATCCAGCGCATTATGATGAGTGATAAAGGGCCGGGCTGTAGCGCCACCAGGGATAGCTTGCAGCATCGGCGTTTCCACTTCCATAAAGCCGCGTTCTTCCATAAACCGGCGAATGCCACTGATGATTTTCGAGCGCATCACGAAGGTATCGCGGGACTCGGGATTCACAATCAGATCGACATAACGCTGGCGGTAGCGCATTTCCTGGTCAGCCAGACCATGAAACTTGTCGGGCAGTGGACGCAAGCTCTTGGTCAGCAGCTGGCTCTTCACGATATGAATATAGAGGTCGCCCTTACCGGATTTGTGGACCGGCCCCTCGGCATAGACCAGATCGCCCAGATCCCAGGTTTTGATATCTTCTTTCTGGGTTTCATCCAGGCCTTTTTTATCGACATAAAGCTGGATCTGCCCACTGACATCCTGAATAACAATAAAGGGGCCGCGCTTGCGCAGAATCCGCCCCGCCACCTTGGCTTGGCGATCCAGGGCTTCCAGCTCTGTCTTTTCCTGGTCGCCCAACTCTTTTTGCAGTTCGGCTGCATAGGCATCCCGGCGCAGATGGTTAGGGAAGGCGTTACCCTGTTCACGACGGGCAGCCAGCTTGGCACGACGCTCGGCAATCAGCTTGTTCTCTTCTTCACTCATTTCTATAGCCCCTGCTTCAAACTGGCTTCAATAAATTTGTTCAGGTCGCCATCAAGGACAGCCTGAGTGTTACGGTTCTCAATTCCAGTACGCAGATCCTTAATGCGCGAATCATCCAGCACATAGGAACGGATTTGACTGCCCCAGCCGATATCCGACTTGGAGTCTTCCAGCTTCTGCTTTTCAGCATTGCGCTTTTGCATTTCCAGCTCATAAAGGCGGGACTTTAGCTGCCGCATGGCAAAGTCCTTGTTCTGATGCTGAGAACGCCCGGCCTGACAAGCCACCACGGTGTTGGTTGGCAGGTGGGTAATGCGTACTGCGGATTCAGTCCGGTTAACGTGCTGACCACCAGCGCCGGAAGCACGATAAACATCAATGCGCAGGTCCGCTGGGTTGATATCCACTTCAAAGCTGTCATCCACTTCCGGGGAGACGAACACCGAAGCAAAGGAGGTATGACGGCGGCCACCAGAATCAAAGGGGCTTTTACGCACCAGGCGATGCACACCGGTTTCGGTTCTCAACCAGCCAAAGGCATAATCACCCTCAACTCGGATGGTTGCTGATTTCAGACCCGCGACCTCCCCTTCGGAAACCTCGACCAATTCTGCCTTGAAACCCTGCTGATCACACCAACGCAAGTACATACGCAGCAGCATTTCTGACCAATCCTGAGCCTCGGTGCCCCCAGAGCCAGCCTGAATATCGACAAAGCAATTGGCCGGGTCCATTTCGCCGGAAAACATGCGACGAAACTCCAGGCTTTCCAGTTGTTTCTGTAAATCCTGTAGATCTGCTTCCGCTTCACTGACGGTGGCTTCATCGTCCTCTACAGCAGCCAGCTCAATAATATCCAGAGCATCCACCAGTCCCTGATCCAGATTTTCCAGGGTGGTGACGATGGTTTCCAGCTGCGAGCGCTCTTTGCCCAAGGCCTGGGCTCTTTCCGGCTCATTCCAAACGTCCGGCTGCTCCAGCTCGCGGGTCACCTCTTCTAAACGGTCTTTCTTGTCGGCATAGTCAAAGATACCCCCTAAGAACGTCTGTACGCTCCTGCATGTCTTTGATCAGGGATACCAGGGGATTAATTTCCAGCATGGGGTCAGCTTCTCCAGCGTGTCGGAAAATTCGGTAAAAAAAGAATAAGCGGCGTATTCTACCCAAGGCAGAGGCGCAACTCCACCTTACCAAGCGGGAACCTGACTGCTATCCTAAGATCCCAAGTAGCCCACTGATCCTTGAACAAGGAAATCATGAAACCTGAACTGACCGCGACTGCTGAGCATATCCGCCTGGCGCTGGGCAACTGCAAAGCCCGCCTAACTGCTGACCAGGCAAACAACCTGAGGGATCAGCTAGCTAGTCAGCTGCGCCTGTATCTTGAGCAGCCTTCATCAGAGGTGAAAAAAAACCAGAAAAAGCTAAGCCGTTTGGAACCTCTGGCTCAAGCCCTGGCCCAGCTGGAAAGCCGCCAACTACAAAGCCTGTTGCTCACCTATCCCAAACACCACCTGGTGGCACTCATTCGCTATGCTCGGGCACAACTCCCCGGTGTCAGTGAACAAATTTTTGCCCAGCTCTCCAAAAGAGCGGCCGATCAAGTATCTGAAGAACTGGCTCTTAGAGGCCCAGTACCTCTGCATCAGCTATTACCCGCATTAGAAGCTCTGGAAGGCCCCTTGAGCAAAGAAGGCCTGCTATTTGGTACCCAGTTAAAAGCACGTGACTACTTACAGCGCCTGGCCCAACTGCCTGCTAATCGCCTTAAGCAGCTATTACAAAAGCTACCGCCCAAAGCCGTCGAACAGCTACTTGCTATCGCCCAGCAACTCGACACCCCGGAAATTGCTGCCTTTTGCAAAGAAGCTTTAAAACCAGGAGCTCAACCACCTGCCAGCAAACTGGATGAAAATCAGATTCGCCTGGTAATGGCTTTGGTGAGCAGAGAGCTTAAAAAACTTAAAGAATCCGATCGGTGGAGTAGCAGCCATGCTTGAAGTCAAAATTAGCGGCCAGCGCCTGGAGCTGCAAGATCAGCTACTTGGCTTGGAGATAGGCCTGCATGAAAGCTTAATGCTTCTGGCAGAGCTGGATGAAATCCTGGAGCTGCCCACCAAGGAAAGCCAACAGCTGCTTCGGCTTTACTACCAGCACTATCTTGGCAGCCTGTTACTCTTGCCCCCACGTGAGCGCCAGTTTTTACTTCAGGAAGCCAGCCTGGAAGCCCTGGCCTGTCTTTTGAAGATGCTCCAGGGCACTGCCAGTGAAGTTCAACTGCGCGCCAACCTTTCTCAGCGGCGCCTACGTCAATTGGAAGAAGAACCCATCTTCCAAGCCAGTCGACCGCCTTCTTCAACGCTACTGAAAGAAACCCTGGGTGGCTTTTTTGAACAACTGGACCAGCGAATCCTGAATGGGGAGTTGCAACTCCCCGATCCGAAAGAACCTAGTTACTAAAGTTGCATTTCCAGACGTTTCAGCGATTCTTCAAAATCCTGCAGGGAACCCATGGCATCGTCTTCATGGTAGGTCAGTGTCAGTACCAGACTTTTACGCTGTTCAACCTGCAGCATATATTGCAACACATGCGTTGAGGGGACACTACCTGCATAGGCAATAATAAAGGCAGGATAGCCTTGGACTTCCTTACCCTCACAACGCTCCAAGCGTACTTCCTTACCAAGAGTTTGACCTAGCAAGCTGGGCAGGGCACCGCAGGTGGCCTTAATTTGGCTGGCTGCCTCCGGAACCTGATCATTGGTTTCAAAAAGGCTCAGATTGTCATAGACACCATTATGAGAGTCTCGGGTATTGAACAAAAGTTCCAGATTGCCCTGACGCACCCTTTCCGCCAAACGCTGCTTCATCAAGGGTGGCAAATCCAGTTTGTCGTCATTCTTGCCTTCAACAGCTGACAGATCCTCTTTGCTGAGTAGCTGCCAAGCCTCAGGTAAATGCAACACCAAACCAAAACCTGTTTCCAGGCGTTTAAGCTCATCCGCCAAGGCTGGCATAGGAACTGCCATCACCACAACAAGTATCCAAAAACGCATCAACTTTATGTAATTCATCGAATTCAAAATAGGAACCTGCGCAAGAAAATTGAAATTCAGGTAAGCTAGACCGCTGAAAAAAGACACACTATAAGCCATTTTTTCCATTCTGACTGCCCAGATTAATCATTATGACCACTTCTATGTCTCCTACGCTGCAACTTGCCTGTGACCTTATCAGCCGCCCTTCAGTGACTCCCGAAGATGCAGGCTGTCTTGAACTCCTTGGCCAGCGCCTTGAAAAACTGGGCTTCACCCTTGAACCCCTCAACTTTGGTGAAGTTCAAAATCTGTGGGCCAGAAAAGGCAACCAAGGCCCTCTTTTGTGTTTTGCAGGTCACACAGATGTTGTTCCCTCCGGCCCTGAAGAGCGCTGGGATACCCCGCCTTTCCAACCCGAAATTGATGCTGAAGGCTATTTGCGTGGTCGCGGCGCAGCCGATATGAAAGGTAGCCTGGCCGCCATGATTACGGCTATTGAAGGCTTTTTGGCTGAGCACCCTGATCACCAGGGTAGCCTTGCCCTGTTGCTGACCAGTGATGAAGAAGGCCCTGCCATCAAGGGTACTGTAAAGGTTGTCGAGCACCTGGAAGCGCGCAATGAAAAGATTGACTGGTGTCTGGTCGGCGAGCCTTCCAGTACCGAACGCCTGGGCGATGTCATCAAGAATGGCCGTCGCGGCTCCCTGGGTGCCCGTCTAGTGGTCAAGGGCAAACAAGGGCATGTTGCCTACCCGCATCTGGCAGCCAACCCTATTCATCTGGCCGCGCCAGCACTGGCTGAACTGACTGCAGAAACCTGGGATGAAGGTAATGCTTTCTTTCCGGCAACCAGCCTGCAAATTTCCAATATTAATGCTGGAACCGGTGCAACCAATGTCATTCCCGGTGAGCTGGAAGTCATTTTCAACTTTCGCTTCTCTACTGAGGTCACTGCCGAACAGCTTCAAGAACGCACCCAGGCTCTTCTGGATCGCCATCAGTTGGATTACCAATTGGACTGGACGCTCAGTGGTCAACCCTTCCTGACCGCTGAGGGTCAACTGGTGGAGGCGGCTCAACAGGCCATTTTAGAAGTCACCGGAAAGCCAACCCAGTTATCGACAGCTGGGGGAACCTCCGATGGGCGCTTTATTGCACCAACTGGTGCTCAGGTAGTCGAGCTGGGCCCCATTAATGCGACCATTCACCAGGTCAATGAGCGTGTTAAAGCGGAAGATTTGAACCAGCTAAGCCAGGTTTATCAAGCTTTGATAACCCGGCTGCTGGCTCAATAAAAACAACCTTAGAAGCGAACGCCTAAGGCAAGACTTAGGCTTCGTGAACGGCTGTCAGCAAGGTCATCGGCAGCCGATTCATCAACTGTCCAGTGTTCCAGCTTAACCCTTGACGTTAGGGTGCGGCCATTATCAAACACATAGTCCAGTCCAACCCAGCCTGCATAGCCGTAACCATCCGCTTGGGTAGGGCTGGCTGTGGTGCCTCCAGAATATCTTTCCCAGCCTTTAACCAGAACACGATACTCACCACCGACGATCAGAAAGCTGGAGTGATCAAAGCGCATACCTATATCCAGCCCAAAAGGCAGATAGGCATACTGCATTCGACTTTTGCCTTCAGGGTTGTCCCTGACTTCTGTTCCCTGCCAGCCAACACCGGTCCAGATTGCCAGATCTCCGCCTGCCGGCAGGGATAGATTCATGGCACCCACCTGGTAAGAAAAGTGGCTATGCAGCACCCGGGCACTTTCATCAGTCGCAGAGGTTTGCTCACTGGAGTCATTGAAAGTACGTCCGAGGCTCAAACGGTGATAGGCAAAGTTTTCGCCAATCACTTCAAAGTCCACATTTAACTGGAAAAGATGGGCATCCAATTGGAAGTCAGCTGCCGAGGATTTGTGGTCCAGGCTCTTGTAGCTGACCGAAGGAGTCAGGAAAACAGCGGTTCCACGCTGGCTGGCTTCGGTCACTGAAGATTCAGACGCGGCAGCTGAAGACTGCGCCCAGACAGGGGTCAGAAAGAACCCCAAGACCAAAAGGCTGGTGAGTTGAGCAATTAATAAACGCTTCACAAAAGCTTCCTTTTCAAAAGGGCTGGCTATCTAGTGCAAGATACCAGCCCATAAGCTGCTTAGCGGTTCAGAACAGAGACATCCTCAGCCTGTAATCCTTTCTCACCTTCTACGGCAGCGAATCTAACTCTTTGGCCTTCACGCAGGGTACGATGCCCTGTACCCCGAATGGAACGAAAGTGAACAAAGACTTCGCCCCCTACATCGCGAATAATGAAGCCAAACCCTTTATTGACATTAAACCATTTGACGACCCCCTCTTCGCGGTCATCATCCATATCATCATCACTTCCCTGGTCCAGGTCATCGGCATCCACCCCGGCAACCTTGAGGCGCAAAAATTCATTGATACTTGCGGCCACCATCAAGAGTACAAAAACCAACAAATAGGTTTTGGCTGCAGCACTGCCTGCATCCGCTCCTTCAGGAGAAACAGCAAGCAACGGCAAGACCAAAGGGGCAATAATCGCAACAACCAAACTAACCAGAATATTTCTTAACAAAGTATTATTAAGCATAAAATTTCTCGAAATCCATCATCTACAGGAATAAAAATAAAAACCTACCCACCCAGTTTCTCTGGTCAAGCAGGTACAAGCATGGCAGGCTTACCTTTATACGCCTACCAAGACCATTATAACCACGTCAGCAGTAAAATGTTTAACCCCAAAAAGTACATAAATCCATGAAAGATCATGAAAAACGACTTATTGCCCTGGAAACCCAGGCCGCTTTTCAGGATGACCTGATCGAAACCCTGAACCAACAGCTAGTTTTGCAGAGCAGGGAACTTCAGCAACTTCAACAACAGGTACAACTTCTTAATCAACGCTTAGCCAATCTTAGGGACGAACAAGAGGATAAACAGCCCGGTCAGGCTGATGAAAAACCACCCCATTATTAAATTGATTTAGTGCGTGGCTCCCTGGCAATTCGGGGAGTCAGGCCTGGATTCCCCGCGCGCCTGCCATTCACTTGGCGTATACAGGTGTAATGCCAGAGCATGAACAGGCCCGGCAAGCTCATCGGCCAGCAGGGCATAAATCTTCTGATGACGCTTAACGGGCATCAGGGACTCAAAGCCTGGGCTGACCAGAGTGACCTTGAAATGGCTTTCCCTACCTGGGGGGCCCTTGTGTTGATCACTTTCATTTTCAATTTGCAGGTATTGCGGTTGCAAGGCTGCAACCAGTTTTTCGCGTATTGCTGCTTCTACTTGTGCCATTATTTATCTCTCTGGGTTGCTAGGAACAAGCCTTAGTGCTCCCGTTCAGGATCACTGGCTTCAACAATAAACTTCTTGATCCTTCGGGTCACCCACCAAACACTACCGACGACAAGCGGCACAGCTATGGCGGTTGCCAAATCCTTGTTCAAAGGTACACCTAGAGGCTCCAGGGCACCAAACAAGTAGCGCAAGAGGCTGATACCATAATAGCTGATCGCAGCGATCGACAAGCCCTCAACCGTTTCCTGCATCCTCAGTTGAAGACGCGAACGGCGGTTCATCGAGGCCAAAAGGCGTCTGTTTTGTTCTTCCAGCTTAAGGTCAACGCGGGTTCGTATTAGATCACCGGCTCTTTCAATGCGTCTGGCCAGATCATCCAGCCTTAAGCTGACAGAGTCGCAGGTATTGGCTGCAGGTGTCAGGCGTCGTCCAAAAAAGGCCGCCAAGGTAAAATTTGGACCCCGCTGGATTTCTTTAAGTTCTTCCAACCGTTTCATCACCAGCTGGTAGTAGGCTTTAGTTGCCGAAAAACGCGACAGGGTATCTGCCCGATGACGCTCTATTTGAGCGGCCATGGCGGTTAGCTGACGCAGCAGGGCCCGCTCCTCATCCAGACCTTCGGTATCTGAAAGCTCTGTGATAATTGCCGCCAACTGCATATCCAAACCACGCACCACGGGGGCCAGTTCCCGCGCAGGCTGAGCACCCAGCAGGGCCATCAAGCGGTAGGTCTCCAGTTCCAAAACACGCAGAATCAAGCGGCCACTTTGGTTGTCATTTAAAGCATGGTTATGCATCAAAATACGTCCAAAGCTATCACCATGCATGCGGAAAGCACTCCAAAGAGTTGCCGCCCCTTCCATCAAACGACCACTAACCAATCGTTGGCCTTCAAAACAATCAGCCAACAATTCCCGGTCGAAGGCTGCTTCATCAGAACTGGCAGCCTCCAGGTGAACACCAACAACTAATTCACCGGGGATTTGTTCTAACCAATCCCTGGGTAACAGGGAAAGCGCTGTTTGAGAAAAGGGCTGACCCTGTCTTCCGGGTCGAATAAAGGTATAGGTTACAAATTCGAGATGCCTCTCCCAGCGCACTTCCAAGTCACCCAGACGCTGATAAAAGCTGTTATCCTTCAAGGCCGGTGGATTAACACCATAGCGATCACAAAGATCAACCAAGTGTTGAAAATCCTTTTCTTTGTCGTTTTCATCCAAGAGAAGCGCCAGGTGCGACACCCGAACGGGTGTCGCTATGACAGGGAAAGGGCGAGCATGTAGCTCTTGATAGAGTGAATTTCTTAACGGATGCATGCGCAGTGACAAGGCACCCGAATTTTGGCTGGTGATCTTGAGTTCAGACACGGTTCCACCCTGAAGCTGAGTTTTTTCAGCATGATGCTATGCCTCAGGGTGAACCGCAAGTCATCAACTCAGTCGTCTGAGTAGTCGATGGGGCGCTTCATTCAAAGAAGAACGCAAAGCCAAATGGGCAAAAGCGGCTAATAAAACACCTCCAGCCAGGGGTGGTAACAGCCAAAACAAGGGCGCCGGCTCCCAGAGTAGATTGAATAACTGGCGAGACAGAAGGCTGTATAGCAGCTCACCCAACAAGGCCGCCAGAATCCCTGCTAAACCGCCCAGCATAAGGAATTCAGCCAATTGCCGACCTGCCAACTTAGCCCTTTGAGCCCCCATGACTTTCAGAAGTGCCTGCTCACGCTGACGGGCATCCAGACTGGCCATCATCAGCGCCCAGGTGACCAGCAAACCGGCAAGTAGAACAAACCCAAGCAGGTACTGAACGCCTAAACTTAGCTGGCGTAAAATGCCTTCTGCCTGCGCCAAAATGGCGCGGACATCCAGGAAGGCAACACCTGGAAACTGACGACTAATTGCGCGCATAAAGCTGCCTTCATCCTCTGGCATGGCAAAGCTGGCCAAGAAGGTATGAGGATGGTTTTCCAGCACTTGGGGCGGGAAGATCACATAAAAATTGGGATTAAAGCTTTCCCAATTCACATCCCGAACACTGGCAATTTCCGTTTCCACGCGGCTACCGGCCAAATTGAAACTAAGTCGGTCACCCAAATCCAGGCCCAGGCGCAGGGCCATTCCTGATTCTACAGAAATCGGTAACACCCCTTCAGGAACAACAACTTCATCCTGCCACCAGTGGCCGGATTCAACACGATTGCCTTCAGGCAGCTGCTCGCTCCAGGTCAAATTGAGTTCGCGCCTGAGGGTGTTGTCGTTTCTGGAAGCCGCAGGCACCTGGCTTTCCGCATCCTCACCATTAATTTGTGTCAACCGCCCTCTTAAGATCGGGTAGAGTTGGCTGTGTTCTAACTCCCAGGTTTCCAGCAAGGCAACAAAGTCTTCACGCTCGTGGGGCTGAATATCCACCGCAAACTGACTGGGGCGCTGCTCGGGTAACTGGGCCTGCCAATCACCAACCAGCTGATCACCGCCGCGCGCCACCAAAAGCACAGCCATAAATGCCAGGGTAAAGGTGCTGAGTTGCAACAGGGTTTCGCCGGGATTACGCCCCAAACGGCGCAAACCCTGACGCCAGCGCCAAGGCAATTGCTGCAAACGGGTCATCAGCAGTTTCAGAAGCAGCCAGCCCAGGCCTGCAACAGCCAGACCGATCAGCATCAAACCAGCCAGAGTCCAGAGGGTTAATAAAAGATCACCTGACAACCAATAACCCAGACCCAGGGTTGCTATCCCCGCCAGGCCATAGGTTAAGGCTGCCGAACCACTGAGCTTCCAAGGCCGGGATTGCAGAACAGCCAGAGGACTGACACGCGCCAGGCTCAACAAGGGCGCCAGTGAAAAGCCCATTAACAACCAAAGAGCCAGGGCAACTGCCGCAACCAGAGGCCAAACACTTGGTGGTGGTAAAGTCAGTGGTAATAAGGGCGCCAAGAGCTCAACCAACCCCAGGTGCGCCGCATAACCCAACAGGCCACCGACCAGACCAGCTGCCAAACCCAGCCAGAACAGCTGCAATAAAAACAGGTTTCTAACTCGGGCGCGGGACTGTCCCAAACAACGCAGTAAAGCCACTTCCTTGGCTTGGCGCTTGGCCTGACGCTGAGAAGCCAAAGCCACGGCCAAAGAAGCCAAGAGCACCGCAACCAAACCGGCCATGCTCAAATAACGACGCCCTTCATCCAAGGCTCTGGCCACTCCTGGGCGGTCTTCCTGCATATCTCTTAAGCGTTGATGAGATTCCAGGCGATCAGGAAGCTCGCTGCGCATCTGATCCAGCACCTGGCTAGTGGCTGTCATCCCCAAATTCCAACGGGCACGACTTAAAGGCCCCAGCAGCGCACTGCCTTCCAAGCTGTTTAGATGAACCAGGGCACGGGGTGAAAAGCTAGCAAAACCACCGCTTTGATCTGGGGTTTCCAGCAAGTAAGCTGTAAATTTCAGCTCCAGATCCCCTACCTCGATCTGATCACCCAGGCTGGCATCCAGGCGCAGTGCCAAACCCGGCTCCAGCCAAACCTCACCCTCTAGAGGCGGCTCAGCCAAGTGAGTCTCACCTGTTGCTGTTTCTATACGGACTTGTCCAAGTAGCGGGTACTGGCTGTCTACAGCGGTAATACTGATCAACAACATGGCCTCATCCAAACTCGCCATACTGGTTAAGCTAACCCGCTGAGACCACTGCAAACCCTGGGCATCCAGGTAGTCCAATAATTCCTGATCGGCTGCTTGGCGACCCGATACCACCAGATCACCGCCTGAAATCCTCGCGGCCTCATGATCCAGAGCTCCCTGCATACGGTCACCCACTACCCCCAAGAGGGTGGCACAGGCCACTGCCAGCATCAGAGCAATCAATAAAACCCGGTATTCGCCTGCTTTAACACCCCGCCAGGCCAAGCGCGCAGCAAGACGCAAATCCTTCATTGGGCAGCTCCTGTCTGCTCATCGGCAAAAAGCTGACCTGCATCCAGGCGCAAGATCCGCTGGCAACGACTCGCCAACTGTTGATCATGAGTGACTAGTATCAAAGTCATCTGTTGATCACTGCTTCCTTGATCCTGATTTAAAGAAAAGAGCAGGTCAGCAATCTTGTGTCCGTTTTCGGCATCCAGGTTACCCGTAGGCTCATCAGCAAAGAGCACTGCCGGACGGGTTGCAAAGGCTCTTGCTATAGCGACCCTTTGCTGCTCACCCCCTGAAAGTTGTGAAGGGTGGTGACTGGCTCTGGGGCTCAAGCCCACTTTTTCCAGCCACAAGAGCGCCTGCTCTTCAGCATCTTTATCGCCGCGCAGTTCAAGCGGCAGCAGCACATTTTCCAGGGCCGTCAATTCAGGCAATAATTGAAAGGACTGAAAAATAAAGCCCACTTCCCGAGCGCGTACCGCAGCTCTTTCATCTTCACCCAAGCTACTGAAGTTTTGGCCCGACCAAAGCAACTCCCCTTCAGTTGGTGTATCCAAGCCTGCCAGCAATGCCAGGAGAGTTGACTTTCCTGCCCCTGAAGGGCCAAGTAACGCCAGGGTTTCACCCCGCTGGATCTGGAAATTCAAATCACGAAGAATCGTCAGATCACCGGTTTGTTGAGCTACTTTATAGCCTAAACTTTTTGCTTCCAGCAGCTTCTGAGAAAGCCTGTCTTTGATTGCGGTAGAATGTGAAGAATCTGAAGTCATTTTGCATCCATGGAGTCGTGGAAAATGTTAGTAATACTCAAAAAAAGTGGTCTTTACTCGTGCCTGCTTGCTCTGCTGTTAGTCTTCAGCTTACCAGCAGCCAGTGATGAAAAGAAAACTCTACTCATTCTCGGTGATAGCCTGAGTGCCGCCTACAATATCCCCGAGTCCAGTGGCTGGGTGAGCCTGTTGGAAGAAAGAATGCACAGCCAAACCCCTGAGTGGCAGGTCGTTAATGCCTCAATTAGCGGAGAAACCACCAGCGGTGGACTCACCCGTCTACCCGACTTGCTACGACAATATCAGCCTGAAATCGTTCTGCTGGAATTGGCAGGAAATGATGGCTTACGTGGATTGCCACCCCAGCGTATAACCAGCAACCTGCAGCAAATGATTGATCTTAGCCAGGAAGCCGGAGCCCAGGTGCTTCTGGCCGGCATTCTTTTGCCCCCCAACTATGGCCGCCGTTATCTGGATGAGTTTGAAAAGATTTTTCCAAGCCTTGCAGAAGGCAATCAATTACCTCTGATTCCTTTCCTACTCAAAGGAGTGGCTGATCAGCCTGAACTCATGCAGGAAGATGCGATACACCCAACAGCCGAAGCCCAACCTGTTATCTTGGAAACGGTCTGGGAAGAGCTGCAGCCATTGCTTGATGCCCATTAAAAACCAAAGGGCTTTGCGTAACCCAGCGTATAGGAACCAACAGCAATTCACTGGGATGCGCCTGCGCTTAACATCTGGTTAAAACACAGTACCAAATGCTTGCAAACGCTCACATCATTGCCTGACTTTCCTGCTAAGATAATTCCAATCTCGGAATTCTGGCAATTGAAGTGAAGAGCAGCCAAGGGAACCCGAGTTCTGGGTCAGAGAAATCCACGGAGGAAAAACCATGCAGTTAACCCGACAAACTGACTATGCTATTCGAGTCATGATGTTTTTGGGCATACAGCAAGATGAAAACCTAGTCACGATCAGTGATATTGCCCAACATTTTGATATTTCGCGCAACCACCTAATGAAAATCGTCCATAAACTGGGCCAAATGGAATACATCCAAACCGTGCGTGGAAAATACGGTGGTCTGCGCTTGGAACGGGATACAAGTTCTGTCAATCTCGGCAAACTGGTCAAGGACTTTGAAACCACCTTGGAAGTTGTTGATTGCCAAAAACTGACCTGCCCTATCGCCGGTGCCTGTGAGCTTAAGCCCGTACTCAGAAAAGCCCAGGAAGCGTTTCTTGGGGTGCTCAATGACTACACCCTGCAAGACCTACTGACCAATCCAGCTGATCTACGTAGCTTGCTAGGTTTGGATACCAGTGAGGAACTACCGCTTCAGGTTATGGCTGTTTCCTAAATATGGACATTTAACCTTAGTAAAAGGGAGTTGCATACAAGCAACTCCCTGTTCTTTGTGCGTAAAGAACTCAGTTCAGATTGAAATTTTAGCCATCAGACTGCATAGTTAAGAAAAGTATTAGACTGACACACGACTAAGGAAACCCATGAAAGCCAAGCCTTTGATCAGTCCCCAGCTTCTTGAACTCGTAGTCAATGAATCTCAGGATGGGATCGTTATCGCCGAACAAGAAGGTGATGAAAACATCCTGATATACGTCAACAAGGGCTTCGAGAAGCTAACCGGCTACACAGCCGATGAAATCCTTTACCAGGATTGCCGCTTTCTACAAGGCAATGATAGCGACCAGCCTGCACTGGACGAGATACGTAAAGCCATCCGTGAAGGCAAACCCTGTCGCCAAACCCTGCGTAACTATCGTAAAGATGGCAGCCTCTTCTGGAATGAGCTCTCGATCACTCCTGTTTATAGTGATGATGATCAACTCACCTACTTTATTGGTGTTCAAAAGGACGTCACAGAACTGGTTCAATTGCGCCAGGAAACCGGCAAGGAATAAATTTTTAAAATTTGCTTGTCAAAAAATTAAAAAGGCTCTATATAGCAGTTGTGGTCAACAACTGGAGTAGCCGGAACCATGGGTCGTGAAGAAGTCGCTTACGATGATGATGACGATTTTGAAGTCGCCGTCAATGATGATGATTATGAGTTGGATGTGGTCAGCAAAGACAGCCTGACCAACAGGGATGGCACCCCTATCGCCAAACGTCGCATGATAGAAGCCCTGCTGGAAGAGCGTCGTCTCAAAAGGCAGTTGGATGATGAATACGACTTTGACGAATAATTCATTTCCCGCATTTTTTAACAAACAAGCCGCCTTTCGAGGCGGCTTGTTTATTTTGGCGTTAATCACTTCACTTAGAAAGGAAGACGCTTGCCATTTAAGCGCACTTCACCGGCTTCCCAAACAAGACTCTGCTGGTCCGCTGACTCATCCTGCAAAAAGGGAGGGATCCCAACCAGAAGCAAAAGATCTGGATTAATCTTGTCAAACAGCAGCTCTACCCGCACGCGGCTGGCAAAATCCTCTTCACTGATTTCACCACTCGTCAAACGATTCAGATAAGACGAGGGCAGGTTACGGCCATCAAAGCGGGCGCTCCCTTCGGCCTTTTGGTTAATTTCAAAAGGAGTAATCAGCTTAACCTGCAAGTGATCCAGAAGAATGGCTGGTGAGCCTTCAAGCAGCTCATTAATCGCGGCGATACCCGGCTGCATGGCCTCTTCATCCAGGTTCTCCCAGTCCGCTTCTTCACTAAAAAATTCCATCAGTTTGGCCATCGGCTGGCCTTTAAAGTCTTGAGTACTCAAGCCTATAGCGGCACTGCCTAAAGAGCGCCCAGCTGAACTTACCTCACCGGTCGACATGTCCAGCTTCAAATCAAAACTTTCTTCGCTGAGTTGTAAATGCTGTGAGGCTTGAGGACGATCAAATCTGACTTCACCCTGAGGCCCAGTAAAATAAATTTCTTCCAGCGCCAAATTCAGATTCCCAGAAATCCAAGGATAGCTGCCTTCCTGTTCCCATTGCAGCAGCAGGTCTTTGAAATCCAGAGTCGAAGGCGTGAATTGTCCGCCACCCAGAGTCAGGGTTTCCGCAAGCAGCTGACCTGTTTGACGACTTGAAGCATAGTGATAACTGGCTTCTAGCTGACCACCCGAAAAGTCGATACTGAAATTCTCATCAGCCACAGCCAAAGCATCCAGATCCATGCGATAGCTGGCTTGATTCCAGTCAGCCCGGCCTTGAAAAGGTAGAGGATCCAAGCCCAATTCAGCCAGCAGATCCAAGGATTCACCAGATTCCTTGTCTTGGCTTTGCAAGCCGGTCAAGCCTTTGAAGGTCACCCAGCCAGGGCGATGACTGGCCTGCCACTCACTGGTAATCAACAGATCAACACGAGCATCCAGTGTAAAGACAAGCGTCATTTCGCCACTGGAACTCAACCAGCCCGACTGGATGTCACTGGCCAAAATTTCAACGCGCGGATCCTTAGCCGCCTGCTCTGCCATCTTGTCCAGCTGGCTGGTAAAACTGCGTCCAGACACAACACTCAGTACCAGCAGGCCCAGAACAAGGGCAACCAAAACGCCGCCGACTAGCTTTTTCATGCGCGCAACTCCTTGATGTTATTGTTATCGACTACCAATTCAAGCTCATGACAAAATAAGCAAAATGCAAAAGAGCACCGGCATAAACCGCTGCCAGCACATCATCAATCATGATGCCAAAACCCCCGGCAACCCGCCGGTCCGCCCAACGTATGGGCCAGGGTTTAATGATGTCAAAAAAGCGAAAAAGAAGAAAACCGGCCAGAGCCCAGCCCAGAGAAACAGGTAATGCCAGCATGGTTAGCCAATAGCCAACAAATTCATCCCAAACAATACCACTGTGATCATGCACACCCAGATCTTCTGAAGTGCGCTCACACAACCAGCAGCCCACCCAAAAAGCCAGACCGACAACCAGGATATAAAGTCCCAGAGGCAAGGTGGCCAAAAGAAAATAAAGAGGAATGGCTGCCAGGGTTCCTACCGTTCCTGGAGCCCAGGGTGAAGCGCCACTACCCAGACCAAAAGCAAGAAAATGAATGGGGTTTTTCCAGACGCTGGCAGGTGCCTTGTTCATGAACCTTCCTGTTGTCCAGAGAAATGATTATAGCCTTCAGGCTCAAGTAGATCGCCTTCAGGGGTTCTTATGCCTGCACCCTTAACCAAGCGACCAATTCGGGTCAGCTGTGGACATAGGTTACGTGCCAGTGGAAAGTCAGCCTCATCCAGCGTCAACAGAAGGGCGTAGTCATCACCGCCATGTAAAGCCGCATCTAGAGCCAGAGTTTTACCCAGGCGCTTAAGCAGCAAGGGGTCTAAAGGAAGCTGCTCAAGATCCAGCTCGGCCGCTACCGCCGAAGAAGCGAGTAGGTGCTGCAAGTCAGCCAGCAAGCCATCAGAAATATCGATAGCTGAAGAAATACTGACCCCTCTGGATAAACCCAAAGCTTCCTGGATGAGTGGCTGGGGCAGCATATAAGCCTTTTCCAACGAATCCCAACTGGCTCTGTCATGGAGCCTTTCCGGCTGCTCGTGGAAGGATCTCAAACCTGCTGCTGCCGAGCCCAAAGAACCCAGTACAGCAATAATTTGGCCTGGCTGGGCACCCGAGCGTCGCCATACATGCTGGCGATCAACCGCACCCTGCACTTGCACACTTAGGGTCAGGGGGCCGCGGGTGGTATCACCACCAATCAGCGGACAAGCCAATTGATCCGCCAGGGCTCCTAAGCCTCGACTGAACTCGGTTAACCAGTTTTCATCGGCATCAGGCAGAGTAATTGCCAGGGTAAACCCCAGGGGACGTGCACCCATGGCGGCCAAATCAGATAGGGCCACCCCCAGACAGCGCCAACCGATTGCCCAGGGATCAGCCTGAGCGGGAAAATGCCGCCCTTCAACAGAGGTGTCTACCGAGATAGCCAGTTGCTCACCCGCTTGCATTTGCAAGAGGGCGCAATCATCACCTGGACCCAGCAGGATTTCAGGAACTTTGGGGCCCAGGCCGGTAAAAAAACGACGAATGAGGGCAAATTCATCCATAACAACTGCCTTGTTGAAGTTTAGGAATTGCGCCGTGCATTAACCTCTACACTACGAACTCTTTGCGCCAGCTTATCAAGAATACCATTAACGTACTTGTGGCTATCAGTACCACCAAAGCGCTTGGCCAGCTCTACAGATTCATTGATAACCACCCGGTAGGGGACATCAAGCCGTTGAATCAGCTCATAGCTACCCAGCCTTAGAATCGCCAGCTCTATCGGGTCCAGCTCTTCCGTGCGTCTATCCAGCAAGGGAGCAAATCCGGCATCCAGTTCTTCTTGCTGGCGGGGAATGGCCTGAGCCATTTCATGAAAATAAGCCAGGTCGGCCAGCTTCAGAACTTCGCTAATATCTTCATGAGATTCAAGGCTATCATCAGGCAGGGCCGCACGAATGTTGGCTTCTACTTGATGCATTTCATTACCACTCACCTGCCACTGATAAAGGGCTTGCAAGGTCAGTTGGCGTGCCGCTGAACGCTGGGCACTACGCGATGGTTTGCGATTTTTCTGCGAGGCCATCTCAATTACCCAGGGTCTTCAAAAGATTAACCATTTCCAGTGCTGCTTCAGCCGCTTCGGAACCCTTATTGCCCATTTTGGTACCGGAACGTTCAATCGCCTGTTCAATGGAATTAACCGTTAGCACGCCGTTGGCAATAGGCGTATCACTTTCCATCATCAGGCCACCCAAGGCTGAATTACATTCCCCGGCCACATATTCAAAGTGGGGGGTTCCGCCTCGAATCACTGCACCCAGGACAATCACTGCCGCAGGCTTACGGGTTTTAAGAACACGCTTTACCGCCAGGGGCAGTTCCCAAGCACCAGGAGCACGAACGATTTCCAGTTGCTCAGCGCCAATACCATGGCGCTTAAGTGTGTCGACAGCACCCGCCACCAGGCTTTCTACGACAAAGCTGTTAAAACGGCCTACGACCAGCACAAAGCGCCCATCAGTGGCATGAAGTTGACCTTCGGTCTGGGTAATTTCCTGCATCATTGTTTAGTCTCGTCAGTCATCCAGCAATTATTCTGCACTCAGGGTTTCGACTATTTCCAAGTCAAAGCCTGAGAGGGCTCCAAATTTCAAAGGTGAAGAGAGCAAGCGCATTTTGCCAACACCCACTTCACGGAGTATCTGCGCCCCTGTCCCTATGGTCAGATAGGTTCCTGCGCCATCCTGATTCGCTGTTCGTGCTTCCCGCTCCAATCCCAGAAAACGCTTAAGGCGAATTTCCAGGTTGGGCCGGGGCGCTTTATTATCCAACAACACCAAAACCCCTTCACCTTCTTCGGCAATTCGTTCCAAAGAGCGTTTTAGACTCCAGCTGTGTTTGCCCGCCGGGCTTTTGGCTTCCAGCAGGTCACGAAAAATTTCCTCCTGATGA
This sequence comes from Marinospirillum celere, assembly GCF_900112235.1. GTDB lineage: Bacteria > Pseudomonadota > Gammaproteobacteria > Pseudomonadales > Halomonadaceae > Marinospirillum > Marinospirillum celere. The sequence continues at coordinate 404,183 of NZ_FOLH01000003.1, forward strand.
ACACGAACCAGGGTTGGTTTTTCGGGTGAAGGCTGACCCTTCACCAAAGCCAAGTGGGTTCCGCCCTGAACGTGGTCACGGAAAGAAGTGACTTGAAACTCACCTTGTTCAGTATCCAGCGTATAGGTTTCGCCCTTCTCTACGGTGGTTTCATTAACCACACGATAGTGAATCAAATCGGCAATGGTGCCAATTTTCAGATTATGTTCTTCGGCAAATTTTTCCAGATCAGGACGGCGCGCCATGGTGCCATCCTGGTTCATGATTTCCACGATAACTGCAGAAGGCTCAAAACCGGCTAAATGAGCCAGATCGCATCCAGCTTCGGTGTGGCCAGCACGCTGCAAAACACCACCGACCTGCGCACGCAGAGGAAAGATATGCCCGGGCTGAACGATATCTTCAGGCTTGGCATTACGTGCCACAGCGGCCTGAACCGTTTTCGCCCTGTCTGCCGCCGAAATACCAGTGGTGACTCCTTCAGCCGCTTCAATCGACACCGTGAAGTTGGTCGCAAACTGGGCTTCATTGCTATCCACCATCAAGGGAAGGTCCAGTTGGCGGCAGCGTTCGGATGTCAGGGTCATGCAAATCAGGCCGCAAGCATGGCGGGCCATAAAATTAATATCTTCAGGACGAACCTTCTCGGAGGCAATAATCAGATCGCCTTCGTTTTCCCTGTCTTCATCATCCATCAAAATAACCATCTTGCCCTGACGGATGTCTTCAATAATTTCTTCAATCGTATTTAAAGCCATAGTGCTCTCTTGGTTTTAATGCTGTTCCAGGCGCTTTAGTTGAAAACGCCAGTCCTGACCCAGTGCACGCACATCCAGAATTTGCATCTGCGGCGCTGCTGCCAGCTTTTCCAAACCTGGCAAATCCAGTAACCCTCTCGCCTGGCTACCCAAAAATTTCGCTGCTATATAAAGGTAGAACTCATCCACAAGACCCTGCTGAACAAAGGCACCGGTTAGCTTGGCACCTGCTTCAACCAGCAACTGGTTACATTGGCGCTCACCCAACAGTGTCAAAAGCGCCTGCAGGTCCAAACCACCATTTGCAGCCAGCGGCAAGGCAGCGACTTCTGCGCCCTGATCCTCTAACTGCTTCCTTGCTGTTTGCTGTTTTTGCAAAGACTCTTCGTTTGTCAGCACCAGTGTACTACCTGGCTGTTGAAAAATCGCGGCTCCAGGTGGGGTTTGCAAGCCAGAGTCCAGCACCACACGCAGCGGTTGGGTAAAACCTGACAAAGGGGTAAACCGCTCATCCCTGACATTAAGCCTGCTGGAATCCGCCAGGAGACTGTTAACACCCGTCACAACTGCACAGGATGCTGCTCTGAGTCTTTGCACATCGGCTCTGGCCTCAGCACCGGTAATCCATTGGGATTCACCGGAAGCCATAGCGGTGCGTCCATCCAGACTCATTGCTTGCTTGGCAACCACCCAGGGCTGCCCCCTTTGCATGCGTTTGATAAAGCCAGGATTAAGCGCTTCGGCTTGATCCTGCAAAAGACCACTCACCACTTCAATACCTGCTTCCTGCAAAAGCGTCAAACCACGACCAGCAACCAGAGGATTGGGGTCCTTCATACCGACAAAAACCCGCTTGACACCTGCCTTAATCAGCGCCTCGGCACAGGGTGGCGTCCGCCCATGATGACTGCAGGGCTCCAGGGTGACATAAGCATCGGCCCCTTGAGCGCGCTCACCCGCCTGACGCAAGGCATAAACTTCTGCATGGGGTTCACCCGCTTTGAGATGTGCCCCTTCACCAAGGATCTGGCCCTCACGCACCAACACACAACCCACCCGCGGATTAGGGCGGGTGGTGTACCAGCCCTTGCGGGCCAGTTTGATGGCTTGCGCCATGTAGTTTGCGTGGGACACTGCTGTTCCTGTCTCTATTTAAAACATCACTGATAAAATGAACCTGCTCGCTTTCGCCGCTCGCTAAGGGGCCAAGTACTGCCTGGGCAGGCTGTCCACAACAGGATGTTGTGGTCAGAGCTTACAGGGATGTATTCACGCGTCCTGAACAGGCAGTGGTTCGGCCCCTTCATTGATCAGGACTCATCAGAAGCACCAGGATTCGCAGAGAGCTGGTCAATCTCTGCTCGAAACTCATCCAGGTCCTTGAACTGACGATAAACGGAAGCAAAGCGAATGTAGGCAACCTGATCCAGTTTTTTTAACTGCTGCATGACCAGTTCACCAACTTGCAGGGAAGGCACTTCTCTTTCACCACTGGCTCGGAGCTTTTGACGTATCCGCTCCAGAGCCGCTTCCAGCGCTTCGGTGCCCACTGGGCGTTTTTCCAGGGCTCTTTGCAAGCCCGCGCGCAGCTTGGTTTCATCGAAGGCTTCTCGGGAGCCATCCCGTTTGACCACCCTAGGCATAAACAGCTCAGCTGTTTCATAGGTGGTAAAGCGTTCACCGCAGGAAGTGCATTGACGACGACGACGCACCTGGTCACCATCGGCAACCAGGCGCGAATCATTGACTTTTGTTTCTTCGGCACCACAGAAAGGGCAATGCATGACGACTACCGCCAAGGCTACTGAAATTTAATACCAGCATTCTACCTGCAAAGCACCCTGGCGGAAACCGCTGTTCAGTCCTTATAGACCGGAAAGCGAGCACAGAGGGCAGCAGCTTTCTGCTTAACTGCTTCCTGAACACTGGTGTTGTTGATATCGTCAAGGATATCGCAGATCCAGCCAGCCAGTTCAGCACACTCAGCTTCCTTGAAGCCGCGAGTCGTTACCGCAGGCGTACCGATACGCAGACCTGAGGTTACGAAAGGGCTTTGTGGGTCTTTGGGAACGGCATTTTTATTGACGGTGATGTGGGCAGCACCCAAGGCAGCATCCGCTTCTTTGCCGGTCAGGCCCTTGGAAATCAAGCTCAACAGGAAGAGGTGATCCTCGGTGCCATTGGAAACCACGTCATACCCACGACCCATCATTACTTTCGCCATGGCCTGGGCATTCTTAACGACCTGCTGTTGGTAAGCCTTGAATTCATCGCTCATGGCTTCCTTGAAGCAGATCGCCTTGGCAGCAATAACGTGCATCAAGGGGCCGCCCTGACCGCCTGGGAAGACAGCTGAATTCAGCTTCTTGTAGATATCTTCATCATTACAGGCAGAAAGGATCAAGCCGCCGCGTGGACCACGCAGGGTTTTGTGGGTAGTGGTGGTAACCACATGGGCATGTTGCATGGGGCTGGGGTAAACACCCGCAGCAATCAGACCGGCAACATGGGCCATATCCACAAACAGGTAGGCACCAACCTTATCAGCAATTTCACGGAATTTCGCCCAGTCGATAATCTTCGAATAGGCAGAGAAACCGGCAATGATCATTTTTGGCTGATGCTCAACGGCCAGGCGCTCCACTTCAGCATAATCAATTTCACCCGTTTCAGGGTTCAGACCATACTGGACAGCATTGTAAAGCTTACCGGAGAAGTTAGGCTTGGCACCGTGGGTCAGGTGACCGCCTTCAGCCAAGCTCATGCCCAGTACGGTATCGCCTGGTTTAACCAGCGCCAAAAAAACCGCTGAGTTGGCCTGAGAGCCAGAATGAGGCTGAACATTGGCATAGGTGGCACCAAACAGCTCACAAGCACGGTCGATAGCCAGTTGCTCGGCTTTGTCGACAAATTCACAGCCGCCATAGTAGCGCTTGCCGGGGTAGCCTTCAGCATACTTGTTGGTCAGCAGGCTGCCTTGAGCTTCCATGACTCTTGGGCTGGTGTAGTTTTCTGAGGCGATAAGCTCGATATGATCTTCTTGACGCTGCACTTCTTCCTGCATGGCAGACCAGATTTCAGCATCAAAATCAGCGATATTCATTTTACGACTAAACATGGCTTCCCCGGTGGGCTTAGACTAGGTTGCAAAATTTGAAGGACACTATTCTACCTCACTGAAGGCCAGGCTTCCTATCAAAAAAATAACCGGATCCAAGTGAAAAGTTTTAATAATGACTAGGGCAGACGCTCGGGATAAAAGTTCACACCCATTCTGGGCAGTAGATCTGCCAAGTCTTCACGAGTCACTTCTCCCGACTGGGTTGCAACCAAATGACCCTGAGCATTATAGAAATAAGTGACTGGCAAGCCGCGATGCCCTGAGTGCGCCACCAGCTCACCCCGAGGGTCCAACAGCAGATGCTGCAAGTTCAAACCCATTTCTTCCAGAAAATCCTCAATACGCTCAGGTGTTTCACCGTGATTGACCAAAACGACCTGTAGCTCCTCATGACTGGCATCCAAATCTGCCAACAAAGGCATTTCTCGGACACAGGGCGGACACCAGGTTGCCCAAACATTAACCAGGAAGGGTTCACCGCGAAAGCTTTCCAACTGGCGACCTTCACCCTGAAGAGTCTGAAAACTCACCTCTGGAAGCGCTCGCTGCTGGGCATTAATGACTTGAAAAGCCACCAGTAGAGCACCTACCACAAATGCCAAAGACAAGAGAGTGATTAAAAGTGTTGGTCGTTTCTTCATAGCTTATCCTTGGGTCTAAGCCTGTGGGCTGGCAATCTTAACGGCTTGCACCTATCATGCCCTTTTATTGATAGCGACCTGCCAGACAAGTTCACAGGAGTAGAAGCAGTTTATGGCTCAATATGTATACACCATGCATCGCGTGGGTAAAACCATCCCACCCAAGAAAGACATCCTCAAGGATATTTCTTTATCCTTTTTCCCAGGCGCCAAAATTGGTGTTTTGGGTTTGAATGGTGCTGGTAAATCCACCCTGCTCCGCATTATGGCCGGTGTTGACAAAGACTTTCACGGTGAAGCCCGCCCCATGCCAGGCATTAAGGTTGGCTATCTGCCTCAGGAGCCCCAGCTGGACCCCGGCAAGAATGTGCGTGAAATTGTTGAAGAGGCGGTTTCTGAAGTCAAAGACGCCCAAGCCCGACTCGATGAAGTCTATGCCGCCTATGCTGACCCTGATGCCGATTTCGATGCTCTGGCTGCCGAGCAGGCCAAGCTGGAAAATATTATCGAAGCGTCTGATGCCCACAACCTGGAACGCAAGCTGGAAGTTGCTGCTGATGCCCTGCGTTTGCCCGACTGGGAAGCCAAGGTCGACACCCTCTCTGGTGGTGAAAAGCGCCGTGTTGCTCTCTGCCGTCTGCTTTTATCCGGCCCAGATATGCTTCTCCTTGATGAGCCCACCAACCACCTGGATGCCGAGTCCGTAGCCTGGTTGGAGCGCTTCCTGCATGATTATAACGGCACTGTTGTTGCGATTACCCACGACCGTTACTTCCTGGACAATGTTGCCGGTTGGATTCTGGAACTGGACCGCGGCATGGGCATTCCTTTTGAAGGTAACTATTCAGCCTGGCTGGAAGCCAAAGAACAGCGTCTGGAAAAAGAAGCCAAACAGGAAGCAGCGCACCGCAAAGCAGTTCAGCACGAATTGGAATGGGTACGCCAGGGCAGCAAAGGCCGCCAATCCAAATCCAAGGCGCGCCTTAAACAGTTTGAAGAACTGTCCAGCCAAGAGTTTCAAAAACGCAATGAAACCAATGAAATTTATATTCCGCCCGGACCTCGCCTGGGCGATAAAGTGATTGAATTTCATAACGTCAGCAAGGGCTTTGATGACCGTCTGCTGATCGACAATCTGGATTTTGCCATTCCTAAAGGCGCGATTGTTGGGATCGTCGGTGGCAACGGTGCCGGTAAATCCACCCTCTTTAAAATGATTGAAGGCAAAGAGCAGCCGGACTCCGGTGAAGTGGTCATCGGCGATACCGTACAAATCGCCAGTGTTGATCAGTCACGCGAAGGCCTGGAAGACAAGAAAACTGTTTTTGAAGCCGTTTCTGATGGCGCAGATATCCTCAAGGTCGGCACTGTGGAAATGCCATCACGGGCTTATGTGGGTCGTTTCAACTTTAAAGGCAATGACCAACAGAAACGTGTTGGTGATCTTTCAGGTGGTGAACGGGGGCGCTTGCACCTTGCACTCACCTTGAAACAGGGTGGCAATGTCCTGCTGCTGGACGAACCCTCCAACGACCTGGATATCGAAACCCTGCGTGCTCTGGAAGAAGCCTTGCTGGCCTTCCCCGGTTGCGCCCTGGTGATTTCGCACGATCGCTGGTTCCTCGACAGGATAGCAACCCACATTCTTGCCTACGAAGGTGACTCCAAAGTGGTCTTTTTTGAAGGTAATTATCAAGAGTATGAAGAAGATCACAAAAAACGGGTTGGCGATGACACACCAAAAAGGATTAAATATAAACGTATAGATGCCTGACCTTTCATAATCGGGCAATCTGGCAACAAGCTGTTACCCTGGAAAACTGGAAGACCTTACGGTTTTCCAGGGATAATGCACAGCTGACCCATACATTAACCAGGGAAGCCTTGCCGCGAATGCCAGTTTATCGCGTTTACCAACATAGCAAGAAGAAAAGCTACCAGGCCGTTCCTGTTGGCTTCAGCCTGGGTGCCTTCCTTGCCAGTTTTCTTTGGGCCGCTGCCAATAACCTTTGGGGCAAAGCCTTCCTGCTGTTTATGGGCTTTTTAATGCTGGGTGGAGCTGCCGTGGTCGGAGCTCTACTGAACTCACCTATGCTCATGCTTGCTGCTATTGCTGGCATTGCCCTCTTGCCTCTTTGGGCGGGCACCCAAGGTCAGCAGTGGTACTGTGATAAATTGGAAAAAGAAGGCTATCAGCTAGTCAAGCGGATCAATACGCAATCCGCCACCAATGCCATTAATTCCGCCAAGCGTAGCGATAAGGTTGCGGAAGAAAATGTGAAGCACAGTAAACAACCCAAGCAGGAAGGCCCCCGCTTTGGCAAGGACTTCCGCGACATACGCGACAACTCTGCTGCAGGCAGTAATCAACCTCCCCCACAGGATTTTAGTGCTCGCCCCTGGAAAAAAGGTCGCTAAGACCCCATTTATTCGATAAGACTCCAGTTTTAATTTACAGGATGCCCTATGAGCAACTCTCCTTATATTATTGATATTACAATTGAAAACTTTCAGCAGGTTATTCTTGAAGGCTCTATGCAGCAGCCTGTACTGATTGATTTCTGGGCTGAATGGTGTGCGCCCTGCAAACAATTGCTACCGATTCTGACCAAGCTGGCCGAAGAATATCAAGGCCAATTTATTCTCGCCAAGGTCAATATTGAAGAGCAGCAAGAACTGGCTGCTCAATTTCAAGTACGCAGCGTCCCCACTGTGATGCTGGTCAGCCAGGGCCAGTTGGTTGATCAATTTAATGGTGCCAAACCCGAGAGTGAAGTTCGTGCCTTTCTGGAACCTCACCTCACCAACCCTGTGGACCAAATTAAAGAACAGATTGCCCAGCTGATAGGTGCTGAACAACTTGACCAGGCCCTGATGCTGCTGCAACAGGTGGTCAGCCAGCTGCCTGAAGATTATGAGCTGCAAATTCAAATGGCCCGGGTTCTTCTCCAAAAAGGCCAGGCAGCCGATGCCAAGGCTGTTCTGGAAAACCTGCCAGAAACAGAAAAAGGCCGCCCCGAAGTCAAGGGCCTGATGTCGGGTCTGAATTTCGCGGAGCGGGCACCTTCAGCAGAACAGCTGGCGGCGGTAGCAGACCGTGATGACAGCGAAGCCCGCTACCTCAAGGCACTGGATGCCCTGGTAAAAGCAGATTATGACCGGGCCATCGACCTGCTGATGGCGATTATGCGGGAAGACCGCAGCTATGATGAAGGTGTTGCCCACAAGACCCTGCTGGAAGTGTTTACCCTGCTGGGCGAAAGCAACCCCTTGGTTGTGCAAAGCCGACGCAAGCTCTTTACCTTGATGTACTAAAGCAGCAGATGACAAAAAAATGCCAAGTCTTTAAAATGCGGAACTTGATTTAGATCAACTTTCTTACATTTTAGAGGTTCTGATGGCGCAACATGATGAAAACTTCAAAGAGACCTGCAGCCCCTGGTGGATTCCTGTTGGATTAGTCGTTCTTCTGGCCATGCCCGCCCTGCCAATGGTGATCGGCTGGTCCAAGGTGATCTTCTAAGCTTCAGGGTTTCAAAGTGAAGTTTTTTATAAAGGGCCTGCACTGTGCAGGCCTTTTTTATGCAACCCGGGTCAACTCAGCGACCGCCTGATGCTGGGTCAGAAAAATCTTTCCGGTCTGCAGCTTTAGAAAATGGCTGCGCTTCAACCGGTCCAGAACCGGGCCTTTGATTTCGGAAAGGTGCAGGGCAATACCCTGCTCATCCAAGAGTTGGTTTAACTGCTCCAGCATTTCCACACCACTGGCATCGATATGATTAATGCCTGATCCCATCAGGATCACATGGCGAACCTCTTTACGATTACTTAACTCCACCAAAATACGCTGTTCAACCTCAATAGCATTGGCAAACATCAGGCTTTCATCAATCCGCAATGAGAGAATTTCTGGCTCTACCTCAACTTTAAAACGCTGCACATTGCGGTAGTGCTCAGTCCCCGGCACTCGCCCCACAATCGCCATATGGGGGTGACTATTTTTTGCCAGCCAGGCAGCCAGGGAAACCAGCACGCCCAAGAGTAGGCCTATTTCCAGACCCAGCAGCAGAACCCCAAGAGCCGTAGCCAGCCAAGCCCAGGCATCGCCACGACTGTAACGCCACAAATAAGGCAGCTGCTTCCAATCAATCAAAGACAAGACGGCAACAATAATGACTGAGGAAAGCATGGCCTGGGGCAAATAATAGAGCCAGCCGGTAAAGTAAAGCAGCACCAAAGCCATCCCCAACCCAGTCAGGAAACTTGCCAGTGGAGTCACGGCACCCGCATCATGATTAACCACCGTACGAGACAAGCCACCAGTGACTGGAAAAGCGCCGCTAGCACCTGAAACCAGATTAGCCAGCCCCAAACCCAAAAGCTCACGATTCGGGTTAACCTGCTGGCGTCTTTTCGCAGCAAAATTACGTGCAATCGCTACTGACTCAGCAAAGCCTATTAAACTGATCATCATCGCTGCCGGCAACAGACTGAGCAGCCAGTGGTTACTCAAACTGGGGAGAGCCAATTCCGGAAAACCCACTGGCAACTTGCCAACAATTTTTACGCCCTGCTCATCTAGCTGGCTGAAAGCAACCAACAGGGTGGTCAAAATCAATAAGATCAAAGGCGCCATGCGTGCCAATAAGGCTGCCAGACCCGCTGCCACTCCCAACTTAAGCAGCCACTTCACCAAAAAATGCCGCATCACCAGCAGGAAGAGCACACAACCCAAACCCAGTAGCAGAGTCAAGCCATGCAGTTGACCAAAAGACTCAACCAGACTCAGCAGCTGAACAGGCAGGGTACCGCTTTCAATGGGAATGCCTGTCACCCCCTTAACCTGCCCCAACAGTATGACCAGAGCCGAGGCACTTACAAAGGCAGACATCACCGGATGACTAAGAAAATTAGCCAGGAAACCCATGCGCAGCAAGCCCATCAACAACAAACACATACCGGACATCAAGGCCAGCAAGATAGCCAGCATCAGGTATTCACTGCTTCCTGGCTCGGCCAAGGGATTGAGTGCGCTATAGGTTAGCAGGGAGGTAATCGCAACAGGCCCCACAGCCAGGACCCCACTGCTTCCAACCAAAGCATAGGCAATGGCAGGCAGGATGCTGGCATAGAGACCCGCTTGCAGAGGCAAGCCAGCCAAGAGGGCATAGGCCAGGCTTTGTGGAATCAGCAGCAGGGTAACGATCAGGGCTGCGGAAAGATCCTGACGAAATAACCTGGCCGTGTAGTTGCGATTTTTGATCAGCCCCCAAAGCCCTTGCTGAAGGGCTGCACCCTGAAGCTCGGGAAAGGGGGAAGAACCTTTAGGGGTGTTTTTCATTACCGCCAATCAGGATTCCAATCGCTTAAAGAAGTCAGGCAAATCAAAACCTGCCTTTTTCATATCCTCAACCAGCGCTTTACCAGGCTTTTTATCTTTTTGACTCAGCGCCCAAAGACAGCCACAGCGGACTCCTGTGCGGCAGAAAGCAACCACGGGTTTGGGCGCTTCCGCATAGAGCTTGCCAAATTCGGCGCCCTGCTGATCGGTAATCTGCCCTGAAATGACCGGCTGGTGAACCCATTTCATGCCCAGCTCTTCAGCGGTCTTTTTTAATTCAGCTGTTTCCGGCTGATCTTCACCCTCTTTGTCAGGACGATTGAAAATCAGGGATTTTACACCTTCAGCAGCCAGGGCTTTAATATCGTCAACACTGAGTTGGCCGCTGGTCCGCAAATCAGCTTCCAGTTGACGCATGGGAGGTAAGTCAGCCATGGGGTTACTCCTTCAGAATTGATTTAAGGGCAGTTTAAGGTAGCTTACACCATTGTCTTCTGCGGGTGGCAAGCGTCCTGCCCGCATATTGACTTGAACAGAAGGCAGAATCAGACGCGGCATTCCCAGAGTCGCATCCCTGGCCATTCGCATTTCCACAAACTCCTCCTCAGTTTTGCCCTCGCCGACATGAATATTGCTGGCTTTTTGCTCAGCAACCGTTGTTTCGTATTGGAAGGCTTCCCGCCCGGGTGCCTTGTAATCGTGACACATGAATAGGCGTGTCTCTTCCGGCAAGGCGAAAATCTTTTGTATGGAATGATAGAGTGTACGCGCATCGCCGCCGGGAAAGTCACAGCGTGCCGTTCCATAGTCCGGCATAAACAGGGTATCGCCAACAAAACCTGCATCACCTATCAAATAGGTCAAACAAGCTGGGGTGTGGCCCGGCGTATGCAAAACCCGCCCCTCCAGATGGCCCATTTGAAAAGTATCGCCATCCTTAAACAGATGATCAAACTGACTGCCATCACGGGCAAAGTCACTGCCTTCATTAAAGACCTTACCAAAAACTTCCTGAACGCTTTTGATTTCAGCACCGATACCCAGCTTGCCTCCAACTTCCTGCTGCAAATAGGGTGCAGCCGATAGGTGGTCAGCATGGACATGGGTTTCAAGAATCCATTCCACTTGCAACCCCTGATCTCGAACAGCAGCGATCATCTGATCAGCGCTTTCTGTTGAGGTGGTGCCTGAGGCGGGATCAAAATTTAACACTGAATCGATCAATGCACAGCTATTACTGGCTGGATCTTTAACCAGGTAGCTGTAAGTAAAGGTGAATTCATCGAAGAATGCGGTTACCTGAGGTTTTTGCATGGCGCTACCTCCTAACAGAATTTCTTTAAGTCTAACCTAGAGATCAGATGCTTTAAATAGCCACAGGAAATATACTTATAGCTTAATACAAAAAAGCCCTGCCTAAGCAGGGCAACAACTTCAATATAACAGCCTAGGCTTTGCGGTTACGCAGGTAGCAAACTGGGTGAAAGACCAACCAGGCATAAATACCCAAACCCACAGAAGCACCGATCAAATTCAACCAATCCACCCAGGTATTCACATAAGCGATACTGGATTGAGTGTGCAAGGGCAAAAGAAAGAGTGCCAATACAAAAACCAGTGGCGGCAGGTATTTAGATCCCACTCCACCCTTTTGAGTAAAAGCATAGCCTTTCATACGCGCTATCACCTGGGGAACCAGGAAAAGCACAAGCATCAAGGCAAGCAGCCACAACCAAGGCAGGGCGGAATACCAAACAACCGTCATAGTACCCATAAAAGTCATTGTTCTTCTCCTTATACTCGGCCTTCAAGCATGGCGTAATAAGCGGGACGCAACATCCGTTCCTTCATGACCCAAACCGTCCAGGATTCTTGTTTGGGATCAATGAATGAGAACGAAGGCAAGAGTTCACCTCCCCAACCAAACTCAACCAGCATGGCCTTGCCAATCCCGGTAATCAGCGGACAGGAAGTGTAACCATTGTGCCGAGCTGGAAGAGGGCGATCCTGCAGATAAGCCAAGATGTTTTGCTCAAGCACACTAGCCTGCATTTTGACACTGGCGGCCGTTTTGTTGCTGGGCATGCCCATCACATCACCGATTCCCCAGACATTGGGGTAGTCAGGATTTTGCAGGGTTTCACGATCCACCTTCATCCAGGTTGGGAAGGCTTCATCATCAGCAAACACCAAAGGACTGTTCAAAATTGAATCAGGTGCCGTCATCGGTGGGACAACATGGATGAAATCAAAATCCTTGGTTTCTTCCCATTCTTGTTGTTGATTGCCACCTCCAGTGGTGTAGTGCCCTGATGAAGCTTCACCTGTACGCTCACCCTTTACGAGATAAGTCGCCTTTTTGGTATCAGCATCAATTCCCTTCAAGGTCCAGAAATCATTGCGTTTAACGCCCTGATCTTCAAAACGCTGTTTGACGAAATCGTTATAGAAGGGAACCCCAAAAAGACCACCTGAGGGCGTCATAAATTCAACATTGAAGTTATCACGACGACCTGAGCCCTCCAGCTTGGAAAGCGTGGTAAAGGTCATCTTAAGCGGTGCACCAGCACACTTGAGCGCAGTCGGTGGCAAGTTGAACAGCCCTGTTCCACCGCCAGAAGCAACCCACTGGTTGATTTCATTATTGGTTTTTTCAGCATGCTCAATACTGGCATAGACACTGCCCACTCCCTTACCCTGACCAATCAGATCAACATCCATGCCTTCAATACGCTCATAACGCAGCTGCAAACCACAAGCGACTATTAGATAGTCATAGGGGACCGCTTCACCTGTTTCCAACAGCACCCGATTGTTGTCGGGATCATACTCAGCAACTCTTCCCCGAATCCATTCAACACTGTTAGGCAGCCAGTCTTGAGTATTACTGAGGGTCTTGTTTTTATTCCAAACACCTGAGGCAACCAGCGTCCAGCCAGGCTGATAGTGGTGACGTTCACGGGCATCAATAATAGTCACTCGAGCACCGTTTAAAGCGCGACTGAGTCGACTGGCCATGGAAGTACCGCCAGCACCGGCACCAACGATTACAAAATGGGCATTGGTGTTAATAGCCTGGGCACTCGTGCTACTGAGCGCCAAAGGGCCGACAACACCTGCACCTATCCCGAATTTCAGAAGATCGCGTCTACTGACATTCTCAAAAGGGAGGGAGTTTTTAGACATGAACCTGCTCCTACATGAGTATTTTATTTATGAGCAGATTTTAATTTAGAGAAGGCGAAAGGAAATGTCTCTACGACCTTCGTTATAATCTTGTAACTTTTAAGAATACTAACCACCTGGAAGCGGCCACTCATAAAAAAAGCTGCCATTCACTGGGGAATGGCAGCTTTTAGGTGCTTCTGGTCAGTCGAGAATTAAACCCGAAAACGCCCTACCCGACTATGCAACTGGTTGGCCAGCTCAGCCAGGCGTTCACTGGCGTCGGCAGCTTGAGCTGAATGCTCACCTGTAATTGCCGAAAGATCAGAAATGCTGTGAATGTTGTGATTGATTTCTTCTGCCACAGCACTCTGCTCTTCAGCCGCACTGGCAATCTGGGCATTCATATCATTGATGGTCGCCACAGCCTGATTGATTTTTTCCAAGGCATCGCCAGTTTGTCTGGCCTGCTCTACGGTTTCATCGGCTTTATTGCGATTTAGCTGCATGGCTTCAACCGCTTGGCGTGAACTGCTCTGGAAGTTTTCAATCATGCGGCGAATTTCTTCTGTTGATTCCTGAGTACGCTGAGCCAGTACACGCACTTCATCAGCCACGACCGCAAAACCACGACCATGCTCACCCGCCCTGGCAGCTTCGATTGCTGCATTCAGCGCTAATAGATTGGTTTGATCAGCAATTTCACCGATTACATCCAGTATCTTGCCAATGCTGTCAGCATCCGTTTCCAACTGGTGAATAACCTTAGCAGAGACTTCGACATCTTCAGCAAGCTGATGAATATCTTCCAGAGTACGATCAACAACCCTTTTGCCTTCCAAGGAAGCAGCATTAGAAGTCTCTGCCGCTTGCGAAGCCTGACCGGCATTCCGAGCCACCTCATGAACGGTCGCATTCATTTCATTCATTGCGGTTGCCACCTGCTCGACTTCCGACTGTTGATTTCTAAGTGCCTCATCAGTGGAGCGGGTACTGGAATTAAGCTGGGAAGAGGCCGAAGAAAGCTCACTGGCCGCTGAAGAAACATCACTGATCAGCTCTTGTAGGTTTTTCATCAGGCGATTAAAAGCCTTGGCCGTATCGCCAATTTCATCCTTAGAACGAACATCCAGGCGTCGGGTCAAATCGGCATCCCCAGCGGCAATTGATGAAAGCCCCTTGGATAAAGCTTTCAGAGGTTTGATCAACACCTGAGAATAGACAAAACCCACCACCAGAGTAATTGACAAGGCGATAACCCAGAGTGTCCAGAGTGTCCAATTGAGTCGATTAACTGGCGCATAGAGTTCGCTCAGGGTTTGATCCACGATTAACCCCCAACGAAGACCATAACGCTCTTCCAATTGTGGCAATACACTGGTCATACCAAACTTGTAGCGGCCATCGCCACTCAAAAACTCGGCACCTGAGTGGCCCTGACCCTGGCGTACAGGCGGTTCCATAATCGGGTAGTGGCTCATATCCTCACCAAAGCGACTGGCATCTGGATGACCAATCAACGTCCCCGAACGATTAAATAAGGTAGCCCGCCCGGTTTCACCAATTTGCACCCGGTTCACCAAAGCGATCACTGCTTCCATAGGCATCTGTGCGGCTAAAAAATTTCCGTCTTCAGTGGCATGCAGATAAACCACAAAACGGTTATTGGATGCACCAGGGCGTGCATCCACGTCAATCAGACGCTTACCATCACGATAGGCTGCTAGCCAGTCGCTTCGGGTTGCCACCACACTCTGGCCACTCAGGGTTTGTTGTTCACCCGCTTCAGCAAGGATGGCTCCATTGCTGTCTAGCTTACCCAGCCAGTTAAAGTGCTCGGTGACTTCAAGGCCAGAGGCCAGCTGCTGGTTCGCCAGGTCTGGATCCAGAGAAGTAGCCAGCAAGCGAGCTTCCTGGCCCCTAGCTATCATGAACTCATCCAGCAGATAGGTAATATCATCACCCACACCGGTCAAGGTGGATTGGAGGTTGCTTTCCATACTGGCTTTCATGGTGAAGTAGGTGACACCACCCATAATGGAAAGAGGCAAACTACTGGCCAAAGCAACAAGAACCACTAACTTGAGGGTAATCCCCTTGAAGATCAAAAAACGCATCATCCTAATCCCTGTTTATTTTATGGAAATACACCTGCCAGCATAACGCCAAAAAACCTTGCTGACTGCCCTGTTAAGGATATTTTTTTATCAAGCAATTAATTTTTGCAAGGCCCTCTGGGCTGCCAGCAACCCAAAACTACCAGTGACAAAACTGGCCGAACCAAAACCACTGGCACAATCCAGCTTCATGGCCTCGCCTGCAGGCGGTTTACTGCAGGCAACTGAACCATCAGGTTGTGGATAAATCAGCTGCTCGGTGGAATAAACACATTCAACCTCAAAGCGCCTTTTCGGATTGCGACTGAAGCCATAATCGCGGCGTAGCAGGTTTCTGACTTTCGCCAGCAAAGGGTCCTGAGTGGTTTTTGCCAGGTCAGCTGTAGTGATCTGGCGTGGATCCAACTGCCCCCCGGCACCACCCACCACCACCAGCTTCTGTTTATTCCTTCGACACCAAGCAATTAACCCAGCTTTGACCGGCACCGTATCCGTGGCATCCACCACCACATCAAAGCGTTTGCTACCTTGATGGGTAAGAGATTCTTCCAGGTTCTTCAAGGTCACAAACTGGCTACAAGCTTCCACCTTTAACTCAGGATTAATCTGCAATAGCCGCTCACCCATTACCTCCACCTTGGAGTGACCCACAGTGGTATCCAGAGCATGCAACTGACGATTGATATTACTGGTGCAGACATCATCCAAATCAAACAGAGTGATCTGACCCACGCCTGAGCGCGCTAAAGCTTCTGCCGTCCAGCTACCGACACCACCAATACCGATCACCGCAACTCGGCCAAGAGCCAACCGCTGGAGCCCCTCCAGACCATAAAGACGCGCCATACCGCCAAAGCGAAACAGGTAATCCTGGGATAACGAATTTTGGTGAAACTGCTCTGAACTCAAAATCGGGCCTTTTAGCTGCAAGAAAAGTAAGCGACACTTAAAAAAGCAATTATAACCTGATGAGCACCCATGTATCCTGCCCGAACTGAACAAAACCTGCCTCTACGACCTGGCTGCGAGCCTGCCTGTCCCGGCTGCCCTCATCGGCAGTTAGCTGCTGCTGCCAGTGAGACGCAAAAATTCAACTGGTTACAACAACAGCTAGCACCCTGGCAGGATCGCCTGCAACCGTTAAAGGCTGTTGCTGCTGAAAAGCGCTGGGGTTACCGGGATCGAGTCACTCTGGCTTGCCGCTGGTTACCCGAACAGGGCTGGCAAATCGGCATGCATCTTAAAAACGCCTGGCAGGATGAAGTCTTAGCCATTCCCAATTGCCCTCTGCATACTCCAAGAACCAATCGGTTGATGCAACTACTCGCGGCTTACTTACCGACAGCAGAGACTTTTCCGCTGGCCTGGCTGGTTCAAGCCGGTAGCCAAATCACCCTGGTGGTTAAAAGCCGTAACCAGCCGCCACTGGCATGGCTGGAAGACCTCTATCCTGAAATGGAACGCCTGGGTTACGAAGGGCTTTGGCTGCACCTCAACCCGTCAACCGGAAAAAAGGTACTGGCGAAAAAAACCTGGCAACTGGTCTGGGGGCAGCCACGCTCTCTAGATAGCCAGGGCCTGATCTATGGCCCTCAGGGTTTTCAGCAGCTCCTGCCGGAACTCTATCAACAGGCACTGCAAGAAGCTGAACGCTTCCTGCAACCCGATGACCAAAGTTGTGTGGTGGATCTTTATTCCGGTGCAGGGGCCAGCTTGCAACGCTGGCTAAACCAACAAGCGGCTTGTGTGGGCGTGGAGTCCGGTGGCGAAGCCGTAGAAGCTGCCGCTGATAATGCCCATGAAGCACTGATACTGCGCGGCTATTGCCGAGAGCGCCTGCCGCAAATTCAAGCCTGGGTTGCCAGTACTGACCCTGATCAACAGCAAACCCGACTGCTCTACACCAATCCACCACGCATCGGCATGGAACCTGAGGTGACCCGCTGGGTCAATGAAAGCTACCAGCCAGAACGCCTGGCTTACTTATCTTGCAGTGCCGGCACCCTAAAGCGCGACCTGGAATCCCTAAGCAACTACCAGGTGGTGCGCCTGCAGCCCTACGACTTCTTTCCTCAGACGCGCCATGTAGAAACCCTTGCCCTCCTAAAGTTAACAGCAAAAAGAAATTAAAATATATTTTTATATTCTTTTTTGTTTTATCAAAAATGACTTACCTTAGTCAGCATACCTCTTGAATTAAGGTGAACCCTTCATGACATGCAACAAACACTTTTTGATTCTTCCCGGCTGGCAGGGCTCGGGTGAAGATCATTGGCAAACCCACTGGCAACAGGCCTTGCCGAACAGTTCACGTTTGCAGGTGAAGGACTGGTTGCAGCCTGATCCGCAAGACTGGCGTGAGTCTCTGGAAACCACTCTGAAACAGTTGGATGGCCCCGTGGTGTTGATTGCTCACAGCTTAGGTTGCATCAATCTGGTTAACTGGGCTGAACAGACTCCAACTGCATTGCTGAACAAAATTGAAGCTGCTCTGTTGGTTGCCCCTGCTGATGTGGAAAGGCCAGGCTGCCCAGAAGCACTTAGGCCTTTTGCACCCATCAGCCGCCAACCCCTACCTTTTCCTGCGCTGGTTCTGGGCTCAAAAAATGACCCGGCAGCCAGTGAAGCCCGCATCCATGAATTGGCGGGCAACTGGCAGGTAAGCGCAGAGATTCTCGGTGCGGTTGGGCATATCAATACCGCTTCTGGCCATCATCGTTGGGAAGAGGGCTTTCGCTGGCTTTATCAACTGATTAAGCAGGCTACCCTGTCCACAAAAGCAGCCTAAATTTGCTTTTATTCACCGGCAGTCAGAGACTGGTTATTAGCAACTCCCCTTAAATTCACTAGGGCCAGAACATGAGCAATACTCTGAACTCCGCTGAACAACCCTGTGACAGCAACCAGCAACCCTGCGCTGCTATTGAACTGCAACTCAAACCCAGAGTGACCGACTTGGGCGGCTTTTCTGTCAGACGCTTGCTGCCAACTGCAAAGCGCAAGATGGTTGGCCCCTGGATTTTTTTTGATGAAATGGGTCCGGCGGAATTTGCCGCTGGCTCTGGAATCAAGGTTCGGCCTCACCCACATATCGGTATAGCAACAGTCACCTACCTCTTTGAAGGCGAAATTCTGCACAGAGACTCAGTTGGCAGCCTGCAAGCCATACGACCCGGTGATATCAACCTGATGGTTGCAGGCCGTGGAATCACCCACTCTGAAAGAGAGCGCCCTGAAATCACCCAAGTGGATCATCGACTCCACGGGCTGCAACTCTGGTTGGCTCTGCCCGAACAGGATGAAGAAACCAAACCTTCTTTCCATCACTATGCAGCAGACCAAATCCCTCAAGTTGATATTGAGGACGTAGCTGTTCGGGTAATGATCGGCAGTGCCTATGGAGTCACTTCACCTGTGCGCCAGTTTTCAACAACCCTCTATGTTGAAGCCGACCTGAAAAAAGGCCAAGTTTTGCCCCTTCCTGAAGCAAAAGAAAGAGCCATTTATGTTGCCCAGGGCAGCCTAGTTGCGGAAGGTACTGAGCTTCACACCCATACGCTGACTGTTTTTTCGGATCAGGCCGGGATCACTCTTCAAGCCACCAGCGACTGCCGTATTGCATTGATTGGCGGAGATCCTTTGGGGCGGCGTTATATTGAGTGGAATTTTGTTTCCTCCATTAAAGAGCGCATTGAGCAGGCTAAAGCCGACTGGCGTGCAGGCAACTTTGCCAAAGTAGTCGGGGATGAAGTAGAGTTTATCCCTCTCCCAGAAGATCAAGGAAAGTAAGCAAAAGAGGAAAACCCATGCAAGGTGTACTTTTGGATGCGGCCAGTCTTGGCGAAGGCATTGACCTCTCACCCATCAAAGAGCAATTGAGTGACCTAAGCGTCTGGCCTGTGACACAAGCCAGTGAAGTCAGTCAGCGCCTTCAAGAAGCCGAAGTTGTCATCGTCAACAAGGTGGTCTTGGAACGCACTCATCTGGAAGCAGCCAAACAGCTTAAAGCCATCTGCGTGCTTGCAACCGGCCTGAACAATATCGATCTCAAGGCTGCTGAAGATTTCGGAATTCAGGTGTTTAATGTTCAGGCCTATGGCACCGCCAGTGTGGCTCAACACGCTTTCACCCTGCTTTTGGCCCTGGCAACGCGCCTGACCCAATATCAAAAATCCGTTGCTGCCGGTGATTGGCAAAAGTCCCCTTTCTTTTGTTTGATGCAGTATCCAGTCACCCAACTAGCTGGCAAAAAACTTCTTCTGGTCGGACATGGTGAGTTAGGAAAAGAAGTTGAACGTCTGACGACTGCGCTGGGTATGGAAGTGATGGTCGCAGCCCGACCTGGAAAGTCGAATGACTCCCGCAAGCCCTTTGCCGAGCTGTTGCCGGAAGCGGATGCGGTTTCCTTTCATTGCCCACTGACCGAAGAAACCCGCGATCTCTTGAATGCGGACAACTTGAAAACGGCCAAGCCCGGTTTGCTGGTGGTCAATGCCGCCCGGGGTGGCATTGTTAATGAAGCGGCTGCACTTGAAGCTCTGAGAGAAGGGCGGATCGGCGGTCTAGCAGTAGATGTACTAACTCAGGAACCTCCCAAAGATGGCAACCCTCTATTGGATGCTCTGAGCGAAGACCTCAACCTAATCGTCACGCCTCACAGTGCCTGGATCACACCGGAAGCTCGACAAAAGATTGTTGACCTGACGGCTGAGAACCTGGCCAAAATAAAAGCAGGGCGCTAGAATGCGATAAGATTAAAGCAAGGATCTCATCGTTGAAGTTAAACCGGAATCTGAATACTTGGCTGCTACTCTTTGCCCTGGCCGTGATGGTCAATCGGGTACTAACGCCTTTTTCGGTTCCAGCACTAGTTGTTCACGAAGACGGCTATATTGAAATCTGCGCCTGGCACGGCGGCACCTCACGCGTTCTCCTGGATGCTGAAGGCAATCAGGTTGAATCCGAGCAACCCTTCTCCTACTGCCCGGAATGCACCTCTCCTACTGCCGCCAGCCTGCCCGACCTGGATCTTGCATCGGACCTGCCGCCACCCACTCAGCGGCCACCTGAATTCCAGCTTCATCAGCACCTTGCTGTTTTCACCACCCGACCACCCCCTTCGCGCGCACCGCCCTGTGCTTCCGTGCTTATCGGTTAAGTGCCGAAGCGGTCTTCCCTGCTCATGTCGGCCGCTTCCCGCCTTGCACGATAACACCGACCTGCTGTCTGCCCAGGCTTCAGAGGGAGCTTCCCATTAGGCTCATGTCAGACCTCTTGAACTCTCCAGGCAGCAGGTTCTGTTGTTAACCAATAAAAAAACCCTTAATACCCTCTGCTCTTTACTGAGCCGGAGGTGGTTATCTTGTTGATTTGATTAAAGGGATACTCATGAACACTGCTTTATTTGTGCGCCAACCGCTGAGTCTGGCGCTGGCCTCTTTATGCCTGTCTTTACCCACCAGCCTCTTGGCAGAACAAACATCCAGCCTGCCACCGCTGACCGTGACCGGTCAGGCTTTGGGTTCGGCAACCACTCAGGAAGCCTGGCCAACCGACTCCTCCAGCCCTGCGGCCGATGCCGGTGACTGGCTGCGCCAACAACCCGGCATAGATGCCAACCGCATGGGTGGCCACGGCCTGGATCCGGTCATTCGTGGCCTGGGGCAGAACCGCCTCAATGTGCTGCTGGATGGCGCCTACGTCTTTGGCGGCTGCCCCAATCGCATGGATCCACCCACCGCCTATGCGCCCCTTTACTCCTATGATCGCGTAGTGATCAGTAAAGGCGTGACCACGCTGCGTCATGGCCCTGGTGGCAGTGGTGGCAGCGTACTTTTTGAACGTGATCGGCCTGAATTCTTGCCTGGTGAGCCGCGAGTACGCGGCGAAGTTGGTGGCAGCTACGCCAGCAACGGTGATGCCCTCAAGGGCTGGGCTCATGTCATCACTGGAAGCGAACAGGGCTATCTGCGTGCTTTCGGCGAATACAGTGAGGCCGATAACTATGAAGATGGTGCAGGCCGCGAAATCTGGAGCGGCTATGAAAGCACGCAGGGCGGTTTGATTCTGGGCTGGACACCCAACCAACAAACCTGGCTGGAAGTCACCTATGAAGAAACCCGCGAGCGAGATGTCAAATTTGCCGGTGCCGGCATGGACTCACCCGAGAGTGACAACCGCACCCTGGGGCTGCGCGGGGAATACCTTTGGTCACCGCTGCTAACCCTTTCCGGCAACCTGCATTACAGCCAGGTTGAGCATGTGATGGATAACTACAGTCTGCGACCAGATGCCACTATGCAAATGCGTGTCCCCACCACTTCCGACACCCTGACCGGTCGCTTGATGGCCGAATACCAACTCGGCCCCAATCAGTTCACAGGCGGTTTGAACCTGATTCAAAATAAGCGTGAAGCCACACTCACCAATACGGCCAACGGCATGGATATCGCTTTCATGTGGCCTCAAGTCACTCAGCGCTCTATGGGTGCCTTTGCCGAAGTTGAGCATCTAATCGGCTCCGATAAACGCGCGTTTGCTGGTGTCCGCCTGGATCATGTCGATTCCTCTGCGGATAAAACCCAGGCGCAACCCGACCCTGGCTGGTCAAAGTCGCCCGCCCAACTTTATGAAGATGCCTATGGCTTCACCGGCTCAGCGGACCAAGAGGAATGGTTAACGGGAGCTTTTGTGCGCTTTGAAAAGGATATCGGCAGCTGGCAACGCGCTTTTGTCAGCGCCAGCCGCAGCCAAAGAGTGGGTGATGCCAGTGAGCTTTATATGGCACGCATTGCCAATGGGGGTAATGATCAGTGGGTTGGTAACCCGGACCTGAACCCGGAAACCAGCCACCAACTGGATATTGGGATGCTGGGCAAAAGCCAGCGCTTGGATTACTCTGCTGTCGCCTTTAGCAACTGGGTCAGCGATTATATTTACCGAGACCAGGGCGCAATCGGCACCTATGACGGTGCCAGCCATTACCGCAATATCAGTGCTGCCCTTTATGGCATCGAGCTGGAAGCCACCCTGCGCTATGCCGAGCACTGGGAAACCCGAGGTCACCTGAATGCCCTGCGTGGTGACAACCGCAGTGATGGTGGCCCCCTGGCGCAGATTTCACCCTATAACGGACAGGTCTCTCAACACTGGATCAGTGATGCATGGGAAGCCCTGCTGCGGGTTCGCTTTGCTGCCAAACAGGATCGCCTGAATACACCCGCAGGTGAAGAGGCCACTTCCAGCTATGCGGTATTGGATCTACAGGCTGACTGGAACCCACGCAAAGACCTGAAGCTCTCTGTCGGGGTCGATAACCTGCTGGACAAGGAGTACGCCAACTTTATTAACCGCAATGCGGCTGGCAGCGACCCCCTGAATAGCGGTGATAATAAACTGAGCGGCACCCTGACGGAACCTGGTCGCAGTATCTGGGTTAGTGCCCGCTATCAGTTCTGAATAAAACCCTTGATTTGCAGTGATGCTTGCCCGACCATTTGGTCGGGCTTTTTCAAAGGAAAACAGAGCATGTACCTACTGCTGGTTGAAGATGACCAACGCCTGACGCGGCTACTCAAACATCTGATCACACGCGAAGGCCATACTCTGGATGTTGCTACTGATGGTCACCTGGCACGCAGTTTTTTAAAAGAAGGGCGTTACGACCTGCTGATTCTGGACTGGATGCTGCCCGGCGTATCCGGCATAGATCTCTGCCGCGAAGCGCGCCAGTCAGGGTTTAATGGTGGCATTCTAATGCTCACGGCAAAAGATAGCCTGGAAGATCGTTTACAAGGCTTTTCTACTGGAGCCGATGACTACCTGCTTAAGCCCTTTGAGCCACCCGAACTCCTGGCACGGATTGAGGCTTTGGGCCGCCGAGTTCACCTCACCTTACAGGAGCAATTGCTTCAAGCTGGCAACTGGCTGCTAGATTGCAGTACACGGTGCATTGGCATTCAGGGTGGCAGTCAGGCAGAGCTAACCCAACGCGAATTTCAGTTGCTAGAACTCTTGATGCGCAAGGCGGGGCAGTGTCTACCCAGAGAGATCATTTTTGATCGAGTCTGGGGACGAGACCAGGCCGTAACCGATAACACTCTGGATGCCACTTTACGCCTGCTGCGCAAAAAGCTGTCAGCTTTGGCACCCGGCCAGCAGCCCATCGAAACCCTGCGCGGCCTGGGTTATCGTTTTCAGGCCGATCGAAAGTAAAGATACAAGCGAGTGCCCTCACCCGTTGAGGTCACCAGTTCAGCAGTTGCTCCTTGTAGTTCAGCCAATTCATGAATCAGAGCCAGGCCCAAACCAGCCCCCTGCTGATTACGCTGGCGAGCCGGATCCGCCCGATAAAATCGCTGAAAAGCGCGTTCTGCTTCTTCGGGACTCATGCCAGGTCCGGTATCGGCAATCAGTACTGCAGCCTGCCCTTTTTCTCGACAGGCTTTTAGCAGCACCTCGCCTCCGGCTGGCGTGTAGGTCAAGGCATTTTCCAGAGCAGCATCCAGCATCCGCTGAAAAAGGTCCTGGTCTGCCCTGATCGGGACGGATTCATCCACTTCACAAACCAGTTGCAAGCCTTTACCCTCAGCTCGTTTGGCATAGAGGCGTAGCTTCTGCTGTAAAATTTCAGCCGGATCAAAAGTCGTCATCACCGGCTCGATAGCCGCAGCATCGGCTCGTGCCAGCAGCAAAAGCTCCTCGGCTAAACGGCTCAGGCGACGCGTTTCATCCAGCGCATCGTCCAGCGTTTCGCGGTGAAATTCAGCCAACTGCGAGCCAGCTTCATCACGCACCACAGTTAATGCCGTGGTCATCACCGTCAAGGGGGCGCGTAACTCATGGGAAGCATCCGCAATAAAGCGGCGCTGCTGCTGCAAAGCCAGGCGCAAAGGCTGCAGGCTGCGATCCGCCATCCACCAGCCACCCACACTGGCCAGAAAAACCAGCCCTATTAACAGCAAAAAGCTGGTGATCAGCAACTGATCCAGATGCGAAAGACTGCCGCCCACATCCGTGGCGGCATAGACACTGCCCAGATAAGCCCCTTCATGCTTCACTGGATAACGCAGCAGTGCCAGCCGTAGACTGGGCTCATCCTCGGGATAAAGGTTTTCAAAAACGACTTCACCCCTGGGAAGCTGGTTGTTCTTGAGCAAACCCAAAACGTCTGAGCGCAACTCCGGCTGGGTCTCATTGCCATGCACCAGCTCACTGTCGCTACTTAGAATGTAATAAAAAGCTGTGCGATGAGAACGCAGCCCGATTTGTACATCCGCAGCCGTCATTTGACCCTCAGCCCAGCGCTGCAGATCCGGTAGATGCACCCCGGCTTCCTTGTGCGCCAGCTGCTGCAACTCGGTTTTCAGTGCCTGCTTGACCAGCGCCGAATGCACCCAGTAGCCCCCGGCAAGAATCACGACCAGACCCACAGCCATGCCCAATGCATAGCCCCGCGCCAGCTTCCAGCGGCTGGCTTTAAGGAATTCACCTTCCGGCTTTGGTGAGCCTAATGACTGGGGCATGAATAAAAACCTGAACAAAGAAAAGTATAAAGCCAGTTTACCAGCCCTGGCTGAAATTCATCTGAAAAAACGACTTGCTGCTTTTCAGTTGAATTTCAGACAAGACAGTTAAGCTGCAGGTGTCGTTCAATCCTATCCGAATCAACGCAAGAGGCTATTCAGCTATGCAAACAAGAACGCGCTCGACGCTTCCCTTCTTTAAAGTCAGTCTGGCAACAGCTGCCCTGCTGGGGCTTGCAGCCTGTGCCAGTCAGGATCAACAGCCCAACTACACCAGCCTACCTGCTGCTGAAGGCATGAACCTGCTGATTCCGGCTCAGGTCAGTGACGAGGGCGAAGCGCTGTTTTACAACCAGGCGCTCTATCATCGTGACTATTCTGCCGTACAACACGCCCTGGCCAGTGCCGGGCGGGTGATGCGCTCCAGTGAGATGGGACATGAAGCCTACTACCCCAACCTGGCTGGCGAACCCATGAAAGCCCAGGGCGAACACTGGCTGGGCGTGATGCAGGCTGCCAACAGCTTTTTAACGGCTGAAGGCTTTGCTGGAACCCAAGTACAAGCCGAAGGCCAGTGGCAACCCGGCCGAGACCTGCGCCTGAATGAACTGGCCCAGGCCGCCTTCAGCTACCATATGCACCACAGTGGTGGACGCTGGGAAGGTGCAGGTCTTTATGACGAAATCACCTACTCGCCCGCTGCCTACCTAGCCGCCATCCCTCGCCACCTGAATGCTAACCACTTTAGTGATGGCGCTTTTCATGATCTGAACGGTGAAGTGTCTCCTGCCAGCATGGCTTATGGCCTGGATGTCCTCCACAGCCTCAGTTATTCCTGGGTTCGCTGGCACAAACCTGGCGGTGCGGATGATATGGGCCAGTTGACCGAAGAGCGTATGGCCGGTGTGCACGGCATTACCAAAGAAGAACTGGTTAACCAGGCGCGTGAACTGGCCGTCACCTTGAATTCGGCCTGGAATACCGAAACAACCTGCTATGATTTTGGCCAGGGCACTACCTATAGCCTGGATGAGTTCGGCAGCCTGGTACGCGGCCACAAAGGACTCTATGAAATCCTCTATGTCTTTGGCAACGCCGAAGACAAGCAAACCGCCGAACAGCTATTCAATCGTAATGCCGATATGCTGCTGGCCCTTCTCAACAGTGACGAAGTGCTTCAGCCCTGGGGCATGGTGTCCAAAGTACACTTCACTGAAGAAGGCGTGGAAGCGGCCAGTGATCGAGTGGAAACCGAAACCCAGTGGCGCTTTGTCAATCACCTGACCGGTGGCTTTGGTCCACTGCGTGAGCGCGAAGGTACTTCCAGCTTCCTGGAAACCCGCCCAGAGCTGGGTGAAGCCGTAGGTCGCGTCAATGATCAACTCTTCCAGGCCGCTCTGGATTATCAACTGGCGGATGACCTGATGGTACGCCGTTTGGACTTCAACACGGGTGAAGTCACGGATGCGCGTAAACAGGTCGCCAGCATTGCCTGGTATGTGACTGCCGTAGGCAATGGCTATCGCAGTGGTGATCAGTTTGATCGCCCTGGCAGCTGGGAAGGCAACTCGGAGCTGGAAGAGCGCAGCCGCAGCCTCTATGGCAGTCTGCGCAGCAACAACGACTGGCTGCTAAACCAGCTGTAATTTTTCTGAGGCAGCAAAGTAGCGTTAGAAGCCTTTTGCCCGGCCAATTGGTCGGGCTTTTTTACGGTTGCTTTTTATCCTGTTGCGTGGGGTAGTCAACACCATGCTCACTCAGGTACTCGCGAATCAGTTTACGCACCACCTGCGAGGGGGTCAGGTCTTGTAGAGCGCAGAGCTCTTCAAAGGCTTTTTTCTTGTGAGGATCAATCAACAGGGTTAAACGCGCCGTTTTCTTTTCCATCCAACACCTCATAAATCATTAACATCAAATGTTAATGTTCAACTCTCGCTTTTGCAACTTGAACACCTGTTTCCATTTGGCAGCAAGACTAAATGACGAGAGGGAGCTTTTGTATTGGATGAAAACTATATGTTAATGTTTTTAACATCTGATTAGCTATCCATACAATTCGGCAGGCTTCCCTCATGGCACAGTCCAAACGTCAATTTCGTCTCCCTGCAATAGGAACAGGCCTGACTGCTGCCTGGAAAGCAGGTTATTCACTTCAGGATTTACGCAGTGATGTTCTGGCCGGACTGACCATAGGGACAGTGGCAGTACCTCTATCCATGGCTTTGGCTATCGCCACAGGGGTCGCACCTCAGCATGGGCTCTATACCGCGATAGTAGCCGGGGCCATTATCGCGCTGACCGGCGGTTCACGTTTTAATGTGTCCGGTCCCACGGCCGCCTTTGTGGTGATTCTTTTCCCCATTGTCCAGCAGTTTGGTTTGGGTGGTCTGCTCCTCGCAACCCTGATGGCTGGCTTAATTTTGGTCGCTCTGGGGGTAACGGGCATGGGGCGACTGATTCAATTTGTGCCCTATCCGGTGATTCTGGGCTTTACTGCCGGGATTGCGGTGGTCATTGCCACGCTGCAATTGCCGGATTTTCTGGGTTTGGAAATCGATCAGATGAGTGCGCACTATCTCGATAACCTCGCGCATATTTTTTCAGCACTGACCACCATCAATGCAACAGAAGTTGGAATTGGCGCCTTCACCCTGGCTGTGCTGCTGCTCTGGCCACGCTTAAAAATGGCTATTCCAGCGCCTCTGGTTGGGCTAGTGCTGGGCGCACTGGCAGCCTGGCTGGTGAATCATTTTTTTGCCGCTGGTGGTGGTGTCGAAACCATCGCTTCACGCTTTAGCTGGGAAATCGATGGCGTCAGTGGCACGGGCATTCCTCCCCTTCCCCCTACCTTGCTTCTGCCCTGGTCATTGCCGGGGCCCGATGGTCAGCCACTAGTGGTTGATTTTGCCTTAATTCGCGCCCTGTTGGGACCGGCTTTTGCGATTGCCATGCTGGGGGCCATTGAATCCCTGCTGTGTGCAGTGGTCGCTGATGGTTTGACCAAAACCCGTCATGACCCCAACGCTGAACTGATTGGCCAGGGCCTGGGGAATATTGCTGCGCCCTTCTTCGGTGGTATTACCGCGACCGCAGCGATTGCCCGCACCGCAACCAATGTGCGCTCTGGTGCGCGCTCGCCTATCGCAGCCTTTATTCATGCCCTGGTGGTTTTACTGACCATTGTCGCTCTGGCTGGTTTGTTGGGTCTGGTGCCCATGGCAGCTCTAGCGGCGCTGCTGTTTATTGTTGCCTGGAACATGAGTGAAGCCCGGCACTTTATGCATACCCTGCGCTCTGCACCTGCGGGGGATGTGGCAATCCTGCTGATTTGCTTTGGTCTGACGGTTATTTTCGACATGGTGCTTGCTGTTGCTGTGGGCATTGGCCTGGCAGCGGCCCTGTTTATACGCCGCATGGCCTTGCTCACCAATACAGGCCTTTTGACCAGAGACAGCCACCCGCAGATCCAGGGCCTGCCAGATGAAGTGGCTGTTTATGATATTGATGGCCCCCTCTTCTTTGCCGCAGCTGAAAAAGCACTGACCTCCTTGCGTCTGGTTGATCCAAAAATCAAAACCATCATTCTGGATATGCAGGACGTGCCCAGCATGGACGGCACGGCCATCCTGGCCCTGGAGTCGCTGGTCAAGGATATGCAAAAAGATGATGTGAAGTTGATTTTGGTTGGGCTACCCGGGCGCATATTGGTCAAACTAAAGCGTGCCGGCATTCGCCGCACCAAAGGAAAGCTGGCTGCTTGCCACCATTTGGAAGCAGCCAGAAAGCGGGCTTTAGCCTGGCAGTAATACTTACTGGTTGTACTCAGCCCAAACTTGTCGGGTTTGATTGTCCAAGTCAAAACCCAGCACTTGATAGGCATCAACCTGACCGGTTTCCATGCCAGGTGAGCCATGTGGCATGCCCGGAACGGTCAAGCCAGAAAGTGCAGGACGCTCTTTCAATAAGCGCTGAATATCCGAAGCAGGCACATGCCCTTCAATGATGTAGCCATCTATCAAAGCGGTATGGCAGGATGCCAACTCATAGGGCAAGCCCAGTTCCTGCTTTTTACTGTTGAGATCACGCAGATTGGTGTATTCCACCTTGAAACCCGCTTCTTCTACATGCTCGATCCAGTCATCACAACAGCCACAGGTTTCTGATTTATAAACATGCATCACCGGCTCGGCCATCAGTTTACCCGCCAACACTGCTCCCAGAAGTACCAGGGAGGGCAGCACCCCGTAAACCCAAAATTGTTTTTGCATACTCCTTCCCCAAAAATTATTTAGTGAAAAGATATTTTAAAAGCGCTGCAATGCCCAAAGTCATCAACAGCAAAAAAGCCCAACCCATAAGACTAAAGGGCAGACCGCTCATCATGTGCATACCTTCATTAGAGTGCATCATTATTCATTCCTCTTCGAGTTAGTTTATTCCGGCGGGTTGTTTTCATGTTTAGAGTCTTTTTTAGAGTGCATAAACAAGTGGATAGCCATGCAGGCAAGCATGGGCGCCAACAGCCATAAACCCGTACCTGTCTGTGTAAAAAATACCAAGCTGGCTCCCACCATAACCAAGCACATGACCAACATACTTACGTGATGGCTTTTCATTAGCTGCTCCTTCCAACCAAGGGTTTAAAACTGCGTTTAAGCAGCATGGAGTTCCCGATCACGGAAAGAGAGCTGGCCGTCATGGCAACCACACCAATCATCGGGTGCAAAAGCCCTAGGGCAGCAATCGGAATGGCAGCCAGATTGTAAGCACTGGCCCAGACCAGATTTTGGACAATCTTGCCAAAGGTTGCCTTGGATAGTTTCATGGCTTCGACCACACCCGTCAGTTCTCCCTTAACCAGGGTGACATCGGCAGCTTCAATCGCCACATCGGCCCCGGCACCTATGGCAATACCGACATTGGCCTGGGTCAAGGCAGGTGCATCATTGATACCATCACCCACCATGGCCACCACCTGGCCGTATTTTTCCTGAAGCTCGCGTACCGCCGTAACCTTGTCTTCCGGCAGGACTTCTGCATAGACCTCATCGATCCCTACTTCATCCGCCACAGCTTGAGCCGCTCGCTGATTATCACCGGTCAGCATTACCACTCTAAGTCCCATTTGATGCATTTCTCGAATCGCAGCAGTTGACTCTTCTTTAAGGGTATCGGCCACTGCTAATAGGCCCTGCAACTGGTTATCCGCAGCCAGCAGAATGACTGTTCGACCCTGAGCTTCCAGTTGTTGCATGGCCTCTTGTAAATCCGGCAAGCCCTGGACACCTGCTTCTTCCAGCAAACGGTAATTACCAATCAGAATTTTTTGCCCTTCAACGTCACCGGCTACTCCTCTTGCCCCGGTTGACTGGAAGGACTGAACCTCAGCAAGTTGCATTTCCTTATTTTCTGCTGCCGCTACTATTGCCCTTGCTATGGGGTGCTCGGATGCCTTTTCAACACTGGCTGCCAACTGCAGGAGTCGATCCTCACTGACACCTTGAGCAGCTTGAATAGCTGTTAATTCAGGCTCACCACGGGTAATCGTTCCCGTCTTATCCAGCACGATGACTTTAATATCCTTGAAAGTCTGAATCGCCTCCCCGGAACGGATCAGAATACCTCTTTCCGCCCCTATTCCCGAACCCACCATCAGGGCCGTGGGTGTCGCTAGCCCCAGCGCACAGGGACAGGCAATAACCAATACCGCAATGGCAGCCAGAAGCCCCAACAAGGGCGCAGTGGTTTCGGCGTTAACCCAAGGGAGGAAACCTTCACCCCAGAAGAGTATTGGCCGTAAAGAATCGGCAAACAGCCACCAGCTCACCAGGCTAAACAGGGCGACCAAAATAACCAGAGGAACAAAACGTCCCGTCATCCGATCGGCAAACTCCTGAATCGGTACTCGGGCACCCTGGGCCTGATCAATTAATTTCACAACCTGGGATAAAAAGGTGTCGCCGCCAATGCGGGTCACCTTGACCTTAAGCCGTCCTTCCTTATTCAGAGTCGCCCCGATCACTGAATCACCCGTGGCCTTGTAAACAGGCAGAGATTCTCCAGTGGCTAGGGATTCATCAAGATGGCTTTCTCCATCGACAATTTCACCATCAGTAGGCACCTTATCACCGGGACGCACCAGCATAATATCGCCGAGTTGAAGCTCTTTGACTGAAACCTCTTCTTCCTTGCCATCACGCTCAATCCGAGCAGTTTTGGCACCCAAAGTCATCAGTTTTTTTATCGCCTGGGAGGCTCTTCCCTTAGCCAAAGCTTCCAGATAACGGCCTAACAGATGAAAGGTCACAATGGTTGCCGCCATTTCAATAAAGGAGGTCATGGGGAAAATAAAGCCCAGCAACCCCAGAAGATAGGGTGGCAGGCTACCCATGGAAATCAGCACATCCATATTAAAGGTGCCGTTTTTCAGGGAACGCCAGGAGGCTTTATGGGTTGCTGCACCGCCGTAAAGAAAAACCACAGGAAAAGCCAGAAGCGCAATAATCAACAAATATCCGGGCAAGGGCTGCCAGAACATATGCGGCAACATCAGCAGCATAATCAGCGTGGTCGGAATAGCGGCAATCCACAAACGCTTCTTGGCCTGAGACAGGTAGGAAGCTTCAATTTCTTCACCCGACTGTTCAGACTCTTCATCCTCGGCTTTGACGCTGGCTACATCATAACCAGCCCCCTCAACGGCTTCACGTAAAGCCTTTTGATCTGGCCCCTGGGCATCAACAGAGACCAAAACCTGATGACGGGCAATATTGATTTCTATGGCCTCAATACCTTTCAAACGTTGCAGGGTTTCTCGGACAATACCTCCACAGTGATTGGAGCCCATGCCAGGAACGATTAGCTCAATTTGACTCATTACTTGATCCCCTTTCGGTTTGGCCCGGCAATCAGCCGGGCCCAGCCATTAACTGATCAAGATACTGGCCATCATGCCCAGCTCTTCATGCTCAATGATATGGCAGTGGAACATCCACTCTCCTGGTTCTTCAAAAACCATTTTCAGTTTCAGTTTCTGAAAGGGTTTCAGGTTCACTGTATCCTGCCAGGCGCGGTAGTCAGGCGAGCGCCAGGCACCATCCTGCTCTTGTAGGGCAACCACCTGGAAGTGAGTGCCATGCACATGGAAGGGATGATCCATATGGGAGTTATTAAAAACTTCCCACTCCTCAACTTCATCCATCTTGCCTTCAAACATGATTTCACCCATCTTGAAGGCCTTGCCGTTAATCAGAAAATCAATCGGTGGACGACCCTTGGCATGGTCTGCATGATCGCCATGCCCCTCGTGTTGGCCATGATTTCCATGACCCCCGTGGTTACCGTGACTGCCATGACCTCCATGACCTCCATGACCTCCATGACCTCCATGACCTCCATGACCTCCATGACCTCCACCGTGCATTTCACCGTGAGGCATTTCTTCAGTAAGCTCCACCAGGCGTTGTACTTTCGCTTCACCCAGGGGCTGAATTTCTCTCAGTTGCCGAGGCAGGCTAATCTCTGAACGCACGGCAGCAGCACTGGTCACCAGTGTTAGTAGGGTTTCTGTCTGGCGATAGTGTTCTGGCTCTGGCCCCATCCAGTCACGGTCATAGGGCAGGTTCAAAAACTTGAAGCTACGCTCTTTGCGTTCACTGGCTCTGACCAGCAGATCACAGCGCTGGCCGGGAACCAGCAGGAGTTCATCCTTGGCAACCGCCTGCTCCAGATAACCACCATCTGTACCGATCAGTTGCAGACCATGCTCCTGAAGATTGAGGCGCAGATAGCGCCCGGCACAGGCATTGACCATGCGCAGACGAAAGGTTTCGCCCGGAGCCACTTCCAGTTCCGGGTTGCGCTGACCATTAACCAGAAGAAGATTGCCTTCACGGCCATTCATCCAGTCAATGTGGGTATGCGGGGCTACCTGAGCCTGATCATCCAGACGCAAATCAGTAACCACCAGCAAATGCGCAGCAATTTCTGACGGCACCGGGTCGTTTTTGGGCTTCACCAGAAAAACACCGGCCAGACTATGAGCAATCTGCTCGGCCAGATAATCATGCGGGTGGGGATGAAACCAATGCAGCCCAGCATTGCCTTCGGGAACAGTGAAAGCATAGGTCTTGCTGCCCTGCGAAGGAATCAAATCATGGGGTCCGCCATCCTGATCAGCAGGCACCTTCACTCCGTGCCAGTGAATCGTGGTGGGCTGATGCAGATGGTTTTCAACAGCCACTTCCACCTGTCCGCCTTCAGTCACTTCAATCACCGGAGCCAGCTTGTTGTTATACAGCCAAAGCTCGGTTTTTTTGCCTTCCAGTAGGGGAACTTCAGTGGGAGCAATACGCACTGAGGTCTTGAAATCAGGTGCGGCCAACTGGTTATTCAAGCGTGGCAGCTGTGCTAGCGGCTGGTTTTCAGGCAGCCCCTGCGGGCCCAGGCTGGCAGCAGCAGAGTGAGCAGCATGATCATGACCGCGGGGCATACAGGCAGCCAGGGGGGTGAGCATTAAGCCCAGTGCGCTTAAGCGCAGAAAGTCGCGACGTTGCATAGTGAGTGACCTCTTTGAAATCGAAGAAAAAGTTGTTTTTTCAGGCTTCAAAGAGGTGTTTGGGAGGACGTTCAATCCGTGTTCCCAAGCCTTGGCTAAAAGGCCTGGAGAAAATCAAAGGGCTTTCAGCTGCCCTCAGGTTAAGCGTTGGCAAGCTAGTCAGAACACCAGAGCAATTACTGCATTGAATACAAAGATTGCCCAGACACTCACCATCAGACATATCTGACAACTGATGACTGGAATGCATCTGATGGGTTTCTGAACAGGGTGCTTCTGAAGTAATTTCAGTAGGTTGGGAAGCAGGCATGGCCATTGAATGCACGGAGGGAAACCAGGACAACAGCAGGAGCACCAGCAGCAAACGGCTGATGTATCCTTTTTTATGTCCTGAAATTGGTTTCATTAACGGGCATCCCACATTTCGTTAGGGTTTAAGAGTAGCCGATTTATAGAAAGTTCACCACCAACCAAGGCCAAACTAAAGTTCAATCCTGCTCCACTTGAGAAAAATTGCATTTATGCCAGACTCAAAGAGCCTCATAAAAACAACATTAAGGAAAAGGAAACGGCCATGTCAGCAACTATCGATACAGAACACATCGCATCCAGCCTGAAAAATTTTGCGGATAAGTACCTGGAACTGCTAAGTGATATCCGCAGTGGTTTGGAAAAAGAAAAACAGTCAGAAAAGTTCAAGCAGGATATCCAGAAACTCAGCAATATTATTGCTGCACTGGAAGCAGAAAAGTTTGAAAAAGCTGCTGAATTACTTGCAGAGTCTCAGCTGGACCGGCTGTTTTACCTGCACTATCGAGACAACATCAAGCTCCATACCGATGTAAATAGCCTAAGAACACGCTATATCAATCTGGGTTTACAGGAGCCTGACAGGATGCATTACCTCTAAAGTTACCAAGGCAGCTCATCACCATTGGAATGCCAGAAACTACCAGTCGTTTCCAGATTCAGGCTTTCAATTCGAGCTGCCAGCCCCTTAGCAGCTTCCTCTGGAGAAATCAGGCCACCAAAGTTAACCATGCGGGTTTTAACATAGCCCGGGTGTAAAAGCGCAACGGCAATACCCTCGGGCTTCAAGTCCATTGCCAGTGATTTACCAAAGGCATTTAATGCCGCTTTGGAAGCACGGTAACCATAGCGTCCACCAGAATCATTATCAGCGATGGACCCCATACGGCTGGTAATCAAGGCAAGCTTACTTCCTTTTTGTAAATTAGGTAGCAAGGCCTCAGTTACCCGTAGAGGTGCATAAGCATTTACTTCCATCTGGCTGCGTATGGAATCAAAATCCAATTTTCCTAAGGATTCATCCGCCAACAGCCCTGCGTTATTGATCAAGAGGTCGACTTTTTTGCCATTCAGCTCCGTTATTATCTCGGCAATCCCTTCCGCCTGGGTAACATCCACACCTTCGATTATCTGGGTTGCGATTGCCTGAAGTTCATCGGAAGTCTGACGACAGACACCCACCACTTCATAACCTTGACCGGCATAGTGACGCGCTAATTCCAAACCTATACCTCGGTTGGCACCGGTAATTACGGCCGTCTGGGGCATAAAAATTTCCTCCAAGGTTGATGAACAGATAAAATCCTGACATAAACCTGCGACTCCAGTAAAGAATTCAAGGTAATTGCATGACGTTCATCCGTAACCTCTGCTTCATTTTTTTAGTCAGTTATCTGCTAGTCAGTAGCCCCCTTCTTGCCAATCAGTTACCAGCGCCCGAAGGGCAAGTGCTCTTGGTCGTATCTGGCAACATCCAGCACACCAATCAAGGGAAGGAGGCCCATTTTGACAGAGATCTGCTCGAAGCCCTTACCCAAAGAACCACCCAAACAGCAACCCCTTGGTCAGAACGATTGGATACCTTTTCCGGCCCTTTGGGGAAGGCCCTGATAGAAGCTGTAGGCGCCATGGATAGCGAGTGGATGACGATAACTGCTTTGAATGACTATAGTACTCAGGTTCCAGTAAGTGATTTTTACGACTATGAAGTTATTCTTGCGCTTAAAAAAAATGATCGCTATCTAAGAGTGAGGGATCGCGGCCCCTTGTTCGTTATCTACCCTTTTGATGAGCATCCGCACTTGAATACCGAGATGCATTACAACCGCTCTGTCTGGCAAGTCAAAAAGATTGAGTTTCACGAGTGACCAACCCTATTCAAAAACATCCAGGGTTCTGGCTGCTGCCCTTGGTCGCTGGCAGCTTCCTGGCTGCCAGCCTGGTGATACTACTCACTCTTTACGGACGCCTTCAGGAAGTCTCGGATGCGGTTCGTGACAATGCTCTCTGGGCTTCTTATCAATTGGACCGTGAAAATCTGCGCTTGAATAGCCAACTCAGCCAGCATCTTAAAGACTCAGAGCGTGTCGGCTTAGAGGAGGTAGAG
Source organism: Marinospirillum celere (assembly GCF_900112235.1). Lineage (GTDB taxonomy): Bacteria > Pseudomonadota > Gammaproteobacteria > Pseudomonadales > Halomonadaceae > Marinospirillum > Marinospirillum celere. The sequence goes on from NZ_FOLH01000003.1 coordinate 439,823, forward strand.
TTACGTTTTGAAATTCTCTACAGCCGCCTAAACATTCTAAATCACGGACAATTTTCAGAAGTGCTTGAAGAGCGCCATGAAATTCGCCAGCTCAGCATGGAAGTGGCTCGCTTAATCACTCAGATGGATGAACTTTTTTATTCGGATACACCGGACAAGCTCACTCAGCTTCTAGAGAAGTCCGATCAACTTCAAGAAGTAACCGGCCAGCTTTCTTCAGGCATAAAAGGTATCAGCACACGCATTTCAACCAGCAATCGAGCAAAACAGCTTCAGCTCTATCGCTATCTAGGTGGATTGGTTTTGTTGTTGGCCCTAACCATGAGTCTGATGATTTTCCTGCTTATTCGTAAAATGCTAGAGGCTCGCACGGCTCAGCAACAAGCTCAGGAAATGGCCACACGCCTGGAGTTAACCGCAGCCAAGGCTGAAGAGGCCAGTCGAGCCAAGTCTGATTTTCTGGCGACCATGAGCCATGAAATACGCACGCCCATGAATGGTGTTCTGGGAATGACTGACCTGCTCAGAGAAACAACTCTAAACCCTGAACAAAGAACCTATGCAGAAGCCATTTTCAATAGTGCCAACTCTTTGATGACCCTGTTAAATGATCTACTGGATATCTCACGCCTGGAAGCAGGACGCTTGGTGCTGGAATATGAAAAGACTCACCTTGAACCCCTAATCAGGGAAGTCATCAGCTTTTTTAGTGCAGAACTCCATCACAAGCCCGTCGAGCTGATCTGGACCCTTCACCCCAACGCCCAGGATGCTTACTTCACAGATGCTGGGCGCTTACGGCAAGTACTTTTCAACCTGATTGGTAATGCTCTGAAATTTACCGAAGAGGGACTGGTTGAACTGGATGTTCGCCTGGTTGCGGAAGAAGTTAAGTTCACCCTGACCGACACGGGTCCAGGCATTCCCCTGGAAGCTCAGTCCAGGCTCTTTGAAGTTTTCACACAGGCCGATGCCAGTATTTCAAGACGCTACGGCGGCACTGGTTTAGGCCTAACCATCTGCCAACGCATTGTTGAACAGCTGGGCGGTGAAATTGGCTTCAACAGTACGCCTGGCGAAGGCAGCTGTTTTTACTTCTCTCTACCGCTGGAAAAAATGGCAGTAAACACAGAGACCGCCCATTAAATGCTGGCCCAAACCAAGCTAACCGCCAAAGCTAGCGGATAAAGATGGCATAGGGCCACATTCAGACCCATAAAAGGGACTAGCTCATCCAGTTGTTCAGCTTTGGCAAGTACACCCTTGGCCAGAAAAAAAGCCGGAATCAGGGTTAACAGAGCCAGCAAGGAGTGCAGAGGCAACCACTCTTGCCATACTGCAAGCAAGAGCACCAGGTAGCTAACAACAAGCAGACCAACAAATATTTTGGCGCTGGCTGACCGACCCAAAACGATGGGAAAGTGTTTACGGCCCACCTGCTTATCTGCTTCAACATCAGGAAACTGGTTCAAAAGCAAAAGGTTGCTTACCAGGAAAGCAACGATAACAGCTAAAGTCCAGGCAGAAGAAGTCAACTCACCGGTTAACACCCAAATCGCACCCAGAGTCATCAATAAGCCAAAACCGACACCGGGCGCCAGTAAACAAAACACTGGTGAGCGATTAATATACTGGGTGTAGATATAAATCATAATCACACCAGGAACACCTATCCAGAGCAGTTCCCAGCCCTGCTGAAAACTCAACCACAGCCCCAAGCCTATAACGATCAAAAGTGTCACGCTTGCCAGCATCAATGCCTGCAAAGCCTTGTCTGGGTATTTTAAAAGGGTTCCTGTACCCCCGCTAAAAGGGGTCTTTCGGGTTAGATAGTCCAAGCCTGATCGAAAATCAAAGTATTCATTGAAAGCATTGACGCTGATATGAGCAGCCAGAGCCACCACTAGCACAAGCAGTGACAGAGTGCCCTGTAACCTTTGCGCTTCATACCAACCCAAAGCAACAGCCAGGGCTACGCAAACCAAACTCAGTGTAAGAAAGTTAGGGCGTGCTACACCGATTAGCAGTTTGACCACCTTGCAACTCCTATAAATAAAAAAGATAGTAGCATGCAAGCAACCGCAACCCATGATCTGGAGCAAAGCATGCCGGTAACACCACCCCTTAACTCCAAGCTTCCTCAAGTAGGAACCACTATTTTTTCAACCATGAGTCAACTGGCTGCTGAGCATCAGGCAATCAATCTTTCTCAGGGGTTTCCAGACTACGATGGACCCGCCAGTTTGCTTGAGCGCGTGGACTACCATATTCGCCAAGGTGCCAATCAATATGCACCCATGACCGGCGTACCCCAGCTGCGAAAGGCTCTGCAAGCCAAGCTCTTGCGTTGTTATGATCGCAAGGTGGATGCAGACACTGAAATCACCGTCACCTCAGGTGCTACCGAAGCTCTCTTTGCAGCTATTGCCTGCAGCGTCCGGCCTGGTGATGAAGTGATTATTTTTGATCCAGCCTACGATTCCTATGAACCGGCCATTAATCTGAATGGCGGTACAGCCATACGCCTACCCCTCTTACCCCCAGATTTTCGAATCAACTGGGATCAGGTTGCCACTGCCCTTACCCCTAAAACCCGTATGTTAATTCTCAACTCCCCCCACAACCCCAGTGGACAGATTCTTTACCCAGAAGATATTCAAGCACTGCAACAGCTGGTTGCCAATACCCAGCTCTTGATTCTGGCTGATGAAGTCTATGAACATATGGTTTTTGATCAGCAGCGCCACCTCAGCCTCAATCTCTATCCAGATTTGGCAGCACGAAGCTTTATTGTCTCTTCTTTTGGCAAAACCTATCACATCACCGGCTGGAAGGTTGGCTACTGTGTTGCGCCAGCCACCTTGACGGCTGAGCTGCGCAAGGTTCACCAATATCTGACTTTTAGCACAGCAACACCACTGCAAAGGGCACTAGCTGATCACCTGCATGCTCACCCTGAAGAAGACCAGCGGCTCAACCTGTTTTACCAGCAGAAAAGAGACTTTTTTAATCACCTGCTGGCTCCAGGGCGTTTTGCCTTTACACCTTCGGCTGGAACCTATTTTCAACTCATGGATTATTCAGCCATCAGCCAGGAAGAAGACACCCAGTTTATTCAGTCGCTGATTACTCAAGCTCAGGTGGCTGCTATTCCTTTATCCGTGTTCTATCAGCATCCCCCGGAACAGCTAACTTGGGTACGCTTTTGCTTTGCCAAACACGAAAAAACACTGGAAGCAGCAGCCAGTAAACTCCTGCAGCTTTAAGTTTTAAAAGAAACCCACAGCATATTTAGTTAGACTTAAAATTATATAAACAGTCACGAGAAGCAGGTTGTGCGCCAGACATTCATCAAGATTATTCGCTCGCCCTGGGCGCTACTACTGCCCCTACCTTTTTGGGCAGTAGTTGTTGGTTTGCTTTACTGGCATAACCAACAAATCCTGGATGAAGCTGGCTATGAAATGGCACGCCAAAGGGGTGAAGTTGCCTTTACTCTGATTCAAACTATGCGCCATTGGAATACTGAACATGGCGGTGTCTATGCCCCTTTGACCGAGGACACACCGGAAAACCCCTATCTGGACGTCCCGGAAAAAACCATCACCTCACCTTCTGGCATCCAATTAACCAGCCTTAATCCAGCCTATATGACGCGCCAGCTGTCTGAACTCATGCAAGGCAGCGAACTGGAAATCAACCTGACCAGCAGACGCTTAATGAACCCCAACAATCAACCTGATGTCTGGGAAGCCAAGGTTTTAAACTATCTAGAAGAAACCGGTGCCAGTGAGTACGTCGAAACTCAAGGTGAACAATTGCGCTATATGGCTCCCCTCTATATGGAGCCAGGTTGCCTGGCCTGTCACGCTCACATGGGCTATGAAGTTGGTGATCTTCGTGGTGGCCTAAGTGTTTCCTTTCCAAAAACCTACATTCAACGCATGACCCATGAGCTTCACCGTGAAAGCCGTAGCACTCATCTGCTGGCTTTTCTGCTGCTTTCAGCGACCGGTAGCCTGGCAATCTATGGGTTACGCCGTCTTCTGACCAGCCTTAATCTGGAGCGCAGTCAGCGGGAAGCCATTATTCATGAACGTACAGCGAGCCTTCATGAAGAGATACTTCGCAGCCGCGAATCCCAGCAAAAACTTAATTACCTGGCCCACCATGATGAGCTGACCGGTGCAAAAAATCGTCGCTGGATACTGCGTCAGCTAGACAATTTGCTGGAAGCAGGTGATCTAGAACCCTTGAACCTAGCGGTGATCATGCTTGATATTGATCACTTCAAAAAGATCAATGATACCTATGGGCATGATGCTGGTGATCAGGTGCTTAAAAACTTTGTTCGCACCCTGCAGCAGGAACTTCGTGAAACCGATCAGTTGGGTCGTTATGGTGGCGAAGAATTTTTGGTGCTGTTACCCCATACATCACAAGAAGCTGCCTGGAAGGTAGCCGAGCGCCTGCGCCTAGCCGTTGAAGCCAGCCTAACCAGTTATCAGACGCATCAATTGAAAATCACTACCAGCCTTGGAATCAGCCTACAGCCCCAGCAGCCCGTCGACTCGGAACAACTGATCAACCGTGCGGATGAGGCTCTGTATCAGGCCAAAAAATCAGGCCGCAACCGCACGGTTATCTGGGGTACTTAAAAAAGCTCTGGACGAAGATGGGTCAGCGGGTTGGCCTGCTGATAAGCTTGAGCCGCCCGCAGCACCAGCACATCCTCATGGCGTGCACCCACTAACTGCAGGCCGATTGGCAGGCCCGCCTGAGTAAAGCCACAGGGCACTGAGCAAGCCGGCTGACCCGTCAGGTTGAAGGGGTAGGTAAAGGGCGTCCAAGTCGGCCAGCGTTTTTCTTTCCAGCCTTCAGGCACTTCCTGACCGGTGGTAAACGCCGGTATTGGCAGGCTGGGTGTCAACAACAGGTCGTACTTCCTATGGAAGAGATTCATTTGTTCAGTTAGGGCCGCACGCACATTCATGGCACCGGTATAATCCAGCAGGGAAAGTTTTTCAGCCCAGCTAACCACTTCAATCAAGCCGGGGTCCATCACTTCCCTCTGCTTGGCATCCAAATTACGGATGGCATTGGCTGCACCCCCGTAAAAGAGCACATTGAAGCTTTCCAGTGGGTCTGCAAAGCCTGGGTCAACCTCTTCCACCACGGCACCTAGGAGTTCAAACACCCGCGCTGCTTCAGCAACACTGGCGGCAATTTCGGGGTCCACATCCACGCGACCAAAACCAGGGCTATAGGCAATACGCAAGCCTTCCACGCCGCCTTCAATACCTTCCAGGAAAGAATCCTGGCAAGGGGCCAAGGTAGTGTCCCTTGCATCCGGGTTGACCATGACATCCATCATCAGGGCAGCATCAGCCACCGTCCAGGTCATGGGGCCGGGGTGAGCCAGAGGTGCAAAGGGCGAAGCTGGCCACATGGGAATCAGGCCCTGCGTTGGTTTATGCCCAACCAAACCACAGAAACCTGCGGGAATACGGATTGAGCCCCCGGCATCCGTACCCAGGGCCAGGGGTGCCATGCCCAGAGGAACAGCTGCACCAGACCCCCCACTAGAGCCACCAGCGGTTTTTTCCGGGTTCCAGGGGTTATTGGTCGCCCCACACAGAGGGCTATCGGTCACCCCTTTCCAACCCAACTCAGGTGTTGTGGTTCGCCCCAAGCCAACAAAACCAGCCCGGCGCAGATTGGCCACCACCGGTGAGTCCACTTCATAGGCTTTGCTGTCCGAGGTTTTAGAGCCCTTCAGATTGGGCCAGCCTGCCGTGACAAACATGTCCTTGATAGCGACTGGAATACCATCCAAAGGCCCCAGCTCCATGCCACGCATCCAGCGCTCTTCACTTTGCCGCGCCTGCTTGAGCGTGGTTTCCTCGTCCAGAAAACACCAGGCATTCACCTGTTCATCCAAACGATGAATCTGACGAAGATAGGCTTCTGTTGCCTCCACTGGCGAAACTTCACGACTGGCATAAAGCTCAAGAAGCTCCAGAGCGGTCAGGCCTTCAATGCGGGTGCTGCTGGTCATGGGCAGGCTCCTTAAAACACATTTTTAGCGATTCAAACAAACTCAAACTAGCCCCTTTTTCAACCTCGGGTCAAGTCACTTAAACAAGATTCCACAAACCTCTTGACCCGCCATGAATAGCGGCCTAGCCTGAAATTGGCTGCTTACCGCAAAATCTGACCCCCAGCTGTAGGAGTAACAAGATGCGCGATCTGGATACTGAAATGTATGACCGCTCAGAAGTTTCCATGTTTGGTCCTTCCATGCATGCTATTCCCATGCCAGGCATCCGCCGCATGATCAATATGGCCGCTGACCGTGAAGATGTCATTCACCTTTCCATTGGACAACCAGATTTCCCAACACCTGAGCATATTATTGAAGCCCACATTGATGCCCTACGTGCTGGTCAAACCGGTTATACGATGGATTCAGGCCTGCCTGAACTCCTGACAGCCCTGCGCGATTACTATTCTGAACGCTACAATATTGATCGCCTGACCGAAGAAAACTTTCTGGTAACCACCGGTGCTACTGAAGCCATGTACCTAGCACTTTCAGCAACGGCAGCTCCTGGACGGCAGTTTATCTGTACTGATCCAACCTTTTTGCTCTATGCACCCCTGATTCGCATGAACGGTGGTGAGGTCAAACTGATTCCTACCCGCGCCGAGCACGGGCATCAGATCGATCCTCAGGAAGTGATTGATGCCATGGGCATGCGCACCTTTGCCATCGTCCTCAATTCACCCAGCAATCCAACGGGTACGGTTTATCCTCGGGAAACCGTTGAGGCAATTGTTGAAGAAGCGGCCTATCGTGGGATTTATGTGTTTGCTGATGAGGTCTATGACCACCTGATTCTGGACAAGATGGACTTCCCCAGCGTGATCAGCTGTACCACAGACTTGGACCACGTCATGTCCATTTCCAGTTTTTCCAAAACCTTTAGCATGGCGGGGTTAAGGATCGGCTGGATCATCTCCAGTCAGGGCGCGATTCGTAAACTCAAGCGCTACCACATGTTCACCACCACCGTTGCCAACACCCCCGGCCAATGGGCAGGGGTGGCCGCTTTGCGCGGCAGTCGTGACTGTGTTGATGACATGGTGACTGAATACCGGCGACGGCGAGACCGCGTGGTCAAACTGGTCAATGAAGCCCCCTACCTGCAGGGTTATGTACCGGAAGGGGCCTTTTATATCTTCCCCTCCCTACCCAAGGGAACCAATGGCAGTAAACTGGCCCTGAAGATGCTGGATGAAATTGGCGTCTGCGTCATCCCCGGTGATGCCTTTGGGGAAGACTGTTCCAATTACATCCGCATCAGCTATTCCAACTCCATGGAACAAATCGAAGAAGCCTTCGAGCGCATGATTCCCTGGCTGGCCAAACAGAAGCTGGGCAAGGATTACAAGTAAGCCTTGCGCAACTGCCTGGCAGCTTCAACCAGGGCTGCCAGTGCCGGTGTAACTTCTTCCCAGCGCCGGGTTTTCAAGCCACAGTCAGGATTCACCCAAAGGCGTTCAGCCGGTATTTTCTGCGCGGCTTTTTGCATGAGTTCAACCATCCACTCCACTTCGGGAATGTTGGGGCTGTGGATATCATAAACCCCCGGCCCGATCTCATTGGGGTATTCAAAGGCTTCAAAGGCATCCAGCAACTCCATGTTTGAGCGCGAGGTTTCGATGGTGATGACATCAGCATCCAGCTCAGCAATGGCTTCAATGATGTCATTGAACTCTGAATAGCACATGTGGGTATGAATTTGAGTCGCATCTTCAACAACGGCTGCGGTTAAACGGAAGCTGTCAACGGCCCAACGCAAATAGGCTGCCCAGTCGGCTTTGCGCAGTGGCAGGCCCTCACGGAAAGCCGGCTCATCAATTTGAATTACCCGAATACCCGCAGCTTCCAGATCCCGCACTTCATCCCGCAGCGCCAGCGCGATCTGCTTGCAGGTGGTTTCACGTGGCTGATCGTCGCGCACAAAGGCCCACTGCAAACAGGTTAAGGGGCCTGTCAGCATGCCTTTCATCGGCTTGTCGGTCAGTGATTGAGCATAGCGACTCCATTCCACGGTCATGGCCTGGGGGCGGGAGACATCACCAAAGATCACCGGCGGTTTAACACAACGTGAGCCATAGCTTTGCACCCAGCCAAAACGGGTAAAGGCATAGCCATCCAGTTGCTCACCAAAGTATTCGACCATGTCATTACGCTCGGCTTCGCCATGTACGGGCACATCAATACCCAGCTTTTCCTGCTGCTCAACACAATAAGCAATCTCTTGCTTCATTAGTTCCTGATAACGCTCAGTTCCCAGCTCACCTTGCTTATAACCGCGACGTGCTTTGCGAATTTCGGGTGTTTGCGGGAAAGAGCCGATGGTCGTGGTCGGGAAAAGGGGGAGTTTTAACCACTCTTTTTGGGCAAGTGCCCTTTGCTCGTAAGCAGAAGTGCGTGCGTACATCGCTGGGTCAATAGCGGCCAAGCGCTCACTCACTTCAGGACGATGAATACGCGTGGAAGCCTCACGACTGACAAGCGCCTGCTGATTTTCTGCCCAGGCTGCTTCTCGCTGCTGGTTCAATTGACCGGTAAGGGCTGCGGCCAGAAGGGTGACCTCATCCAATTTTTGACGCGCAAAAGCCAACCAGGATGTAAGCTCTGAATCCAGCTGATCTTCTTGCTCAAGATCATGAGGCACATGTAGCAGTGAGCAGGAAGGTGCTAACCACAGACGGTCACCCAGGCGCCCCTGTGCCGATGCCAGCTGCTCTCTCAGTCGCACCAGGTCGGAACGCCAGATGTTGCGACCGTCAATCACCCCGGCCGAAAGCACCTTATAAGCTGGCAGGCGATCCAGTACCTGTTCCAGTTCTTCGGGTGCTCGCACCAAGTCTAAATGCAGACCTTCGACTGGCAGGTTCACCGCCAAACCTAAATTATCCTGCAAACCACCAAAGTAAACGGCCAGCAGCTTTTTCACCGCAACGGCTTGCAGCTGGTTATAGGCGGTTTCAAAAGCCTGCTTCCACGCAGTCGGTAAATCCAGTGCCAAAATAGGCTCATCAATCTGCACCCAATCCACGCCCTCATCGGCAAGTTTTTGCAGGAGCGCAGCGTAGACAGGCAGCAGTTGCGGCAATAAGTCGAGGCTTGAAAACTCACCCTGCGCTTTGCCTAACCAGAGGTAACTCAAAGGACCAACAAGTGTCACCTTAGCTTGATGACCCAGAGTTTGAGCTTCCTTGACCTCAGCCAGTAGCAACTGAGCATTGAGAGTAAACTCTTGCTGAGGCTGAAATTCAGGCACTAAATAATGGTAGTTGGTATCAAACCACTTGGTCATTTCACAGGCCGCTGCTGGCTCGCCGGAAGGTGCACGTCCTCTGGCCATACGAAAATAGGTATCCAAGTCCGCTTGATCAGGGCAAGTATTAAAACGTGGAGGAATGACTCCCAAAATCAGGCTCAGGTTGAGCACTTGATCATAAAAGGCGAAATCACCGACACTGACAAAATCCAGTCCGGCTTCTTTTTGCTCCTGCCAATGGCGGGCGCGTAACTCCTGGCCAGTGGCTTCCAGTTCCTGAAGCGTGATTTTCTCAGCCCAATAGGCTTCAACAGCTTTTTTCAGTTCGCGTTGGGCACCGATGCGAGGGTAGCCCAGGGTATGGGTTGTTAGGGTCATGATCTTTTCCTTTAAAATTTTTCGTAGCTATTGAGTATTTGGGCACAAGGCACTGCCGCTCAGGACGCGTAAACACATCCCTGTAAGCTCTGACCACAACCTCCTGTTGTGGACAGCCTGAGCTGGCAGCACCTTGCACTCCTCGCCATCTGCAAGGCTCCAGCACTTAAAACTGAGCCTTGGCACGAGAGATAATGGGTTGCAGTATTCTTCAGGAAGCGGATAATTGAATCAAACTCAAGTTTTTCCATTTAAAAGTGAATTAATTTCAACAGGCCAAATCATGATCGAATTAAGGCATTTGAAAACTCTGGTCGCTTTAAGAAGCTGCGGTAGTTTGGTTGATGCGGCAGAGCGCCTGCATTTAACCCAGTCAGCACTATCTCATCAGCTGAAGTCGCTGGAATATCTGCTGGATACCGAGTTGTTTATCCGCAAGAGCAAACCCTTGCAGTTCACACCAGCAGGCCAAAGGCTGCTTAAGCTTGCTGATGACCTACTGCCACGAGTGGAAGCCGCACAAAGGGATTTGCAACGCCTTTCCAGAGGCCAGGCCGGTCGTCTACATTTGGCTATTGAGTGCCATAGTTGCTATCAGTGGCTGATGCCCACGCTGGATGCCTTTCGTCTGAAGTGGCCTGAAGTGGAGGTGGATATTCCGGGAGGTCACCATTTTGCTCCCTTACCGGCATTGAAACGCCAGGAGCTGGATCTGGTGATTACCGCCGACCCTCGTCCTATTGAAGGGGTTAGTTATCAACCTTTATTTCAATATGAAAGCCTTTTGGCGCTACCCAAGGATCATGCCCTGGTTGATCGGGCGTTTATCGAACCTCTGGACCTGGCCACAGAGACCCTGATCACCTATCCCGTAGAACGTAATCTGTTGGATATTTTCACCCATTTTCTTGACCCGGCAGGCGTGGAGCCAGCGGGGATTCGCACCGCAGAGCTGACCATTCTGATGATGCAGTTGGTTGCCAGTCACCGAGGTGTTTGTGCTCTGCCCAATTGGGCGATGACGGAGTATCTGGAAAGAGACTATGTCACGGCAAGGCGCATGGGGCCTGAGGGAACCTGGGGCACTCTCTACGCTGCTTTTCGGAGTAGCCAGCAAGAACAAGCTTTTATCCAGGAATTTATCGAGTTGGCTCGACAAACGTCTGACCGGGTCCTTACAGACATTAAACCGGCTACAAATAACGCTTGTTGAGACAGTGGTTTTTCGGCAAACTAACCGCAATGGACTACCCAGTCCACTTTTGCTTGTGCTAGCAGGAGAAGGGAGCCATCATGCCTGCCAAAAAAACACTGTCTCTATTACTTGCTCTGGTGCTACTACTCCTGTTAGTCATTTGGATGATCAGTGGTGATTTATTATCCAGCCAAACCGAAGCACCTGAACGTGAAGTTCCCGAAGAAGCTTCCGCTTTTCGAGTTGAAACCCGCTGGCTGGAAGCGGAACCCTTTGCACCTTCTCTGACTTTACAAGGCCAGCTACACCCCTGGCAAACCCTGGAAATCAACGCTGAGACTTCAGGGCGCGTTAACCAGCTTTTGGTAGAAGAAGGGGAGTATTTACAGAAGGGTCAGGTTTTACTGGCTCTGGATGAAGATACCCGACCGGCTCAACTGGCCCGCTTGCAGGCTGAAGTAGCCACACGGCAAGCCGAAGTCACGGCTGCAGAGCGCCTGAGAACAGCCAATCACCTTGCCAAAACCGAATATCTGCGTTTAAAGGCCAGCCTTTTGCAAGTTCAGGCCGAGTTGGAAGCTATGCAGTTGGATATTCGCCATACCCGGCCCCGGGCACCCTTTGCAGGCTATTTGGAAGAAAAACATGTCGAGCTGGGTTCCAGTGTACAGCCCGGACAAACCCTGGCCCGCGTGGTCAATATCAAGCAATTGAAGGCCGAAGCAAGAGTCCCTCAACAGTCGATTCATCAGCTGCAACTAGGGCAGCCTGTGACCTTGGAATTATTGGATGGGCGCCAACTGCAAGGCCAGATTAGTTTTATCGCCCAACAAGCCGAGAGTGCAACGCGCAGCTTTCGCATTCAGGCCAAGGTAGATAACCCTGAACAGCAGCGGCTGGCCGGTGCCAGTACCAGCCTGCGCATTCATTTACCGGCAACCACCGCTCATTACCTTTCCGCTTCTCTGCTCAGCCTTGATGAAGCTGGGCGCCTGGGCGTTAAGCAGGTCGATGAAAATAACCGAGTGGTTTTCACACCCATTCAACTCTTGAGCAGTGATACTCGCGGAGCCTGGGTATCCGGGCTGCCTGTCAGAGCCCAGGTTATCACGCTGGGGGGCGGGTTTGTTCATGCCGGTGATCAAGTCGAACCTGTCGTTACTGATGCTTCAGGTGAAGGCTAATGGGCATCTTGATTCGTGCGGCCATCCAGCGTAGCCGGGCCACTTTATTAGCCTTGATTTTCTTGCTACTGGGTGGCTGGGCGTCCTATGTCAGCATTCCCAAAGAAGCCTATCCAGACATCACCATCCCCTATGTTTATATCTCCATGACGCTGGAAGGAGTCAGCCCGGAAGATGGTGAGCGTCTTCTGCTAAGGCCCATGGAGCAAGAGCTGCGTGCACTTGAAGGGGTGCGCAAAATGATTGGCACCGCGTCAGAAGGCCATGCCAGTATTTTTTTAGAATTTGATGCCGGCTTTGATCCAGCAAGAGCCCTTCAGGAAACCCGCGAGCAGGTGGATACCGCACGCAGCCAGTTGCCTTCGGAAGCTGATGAACCTCGTGTCCATGAGATTAATACCGCTCTTTTTCCGATCCTTTCAATTGGGCTTTCAGGGCCTTTGGATGAACGCACCTTGATAGCAACGGGCCGTCGTGTCCAGGAAGAACTGGAAGGCTTGCCCAGCATTTTAGAAGTGGATATTGGCGGTGACCGTGAAGACCTTTTGGAAATCCTGGTCAGCCCCCAAGCCATGGAAAGCTATGGCCTGGACTATGGTCAACTATTCAATCTGGTGAGTCAGAACAACCGCCTGATAGCTGCGGGCAGCCTGGATACAGGTTCAGGACGCCAGGCCATGAAAGTGCCCGGTATCATTGAAAACTTTGATGACCTGATGACCATGCCGGTTAAGGTTGAAGGGCCCACAGTTGTCACTTTTCAGGATATTGCCACCATCCACCGCACCTTCAAGGACCCTCAGGGCTTTGCACGCATCAATGGGCAGCCTGCTTTAGTTTTGGAAGTCACTAAACGTGCCGGTGCCAATGTCATAGAAACGGTTGAAGAGATCAAGAGGCTCCTGGATGCCGCCCTGCCACTACTGCCTGAAGGCCTGGAAGTTGACTTCATAATGGATCAGTCGATTGAAGTCAGAAACACGCTGGATGATCTTTTAAACAATGTCCTCACCGCCGTTGTACTGGTACTTCTGCTGGTCATTGCAGCCATGGGGTTAAGGTCAGCGCTTTTGGTGGGCATTACCATCCCCGGTTCTTTTTTACTCGGTATACTGCTGATCTGGTCTCTGGGTTACACCCTGAACATCATTGTGCTCTTTTCATTAATTCTGGTTGCAGGCATGCTGGTTGATGGTGCTCTGGTGGTCAGTGAGCTGGCTGACCGCCACCTTCAACAAGGCTTAAAACCCAGTGAAGCCTGGGCCAAGGCAGCTACCCGCATGTCCTGGCCGATTATTGCCTCCACCGCAACCACACTATCTGTTTTCGTTCCCCTGCTCTTTTGGCCGGGCATGGTTGGCGAGTTTATGAAATTCCTGCCAATTACGGTCATTCTTTGTTTGCTTTCTTCCCTGTTCATGGCTTTGATTTTTTTGCCAACGCTGGGCAGTGTTGCCGGCGGTCAGCGCCAAGCCAACCCGCAAGCCCAAAGTGGAGAAGGTCAAGAAGGTGGCGACCTGGTTTTTGCAGAAGAAGCCAGCCATTTTGGACAAGGCTATCGTTGGTTAATGGCCCGCCTGCTTCACTGGCCCAAAGCAACTCTGCTAGGCATGCTCCTGATTATTGCGGTGATCTACCTGGCCTATGCACGCTTCAACCATGGTCTGGATTTCTTTCCTTCGGTAGAACCCGAATCAGCTCAGGTTCAAATAAGAGCCAGGGGTGACCTTTCCATTTATGAACGGGACCAATTGGTGCGCAGTATTGAGCAGCGCCTTCTGGGCATGCCTGAAGTTCAAGCTCTCTATGCTCGCTCTTTTGCTGGTTCTGCTGGCGGCGGCCCCTGGGGTGGCCCACCCGAGGACACCCTGGGTATTCTGCAAATACAGTTCACTGACTGGCATCAACGACGTCCTGCCCGTGACCTTCTTGCCGAAATGCGAGAACGCACCGCAGACATTCCTGGAGTTATTCTTGAATTTCGTGAACAAGAAGAAGGGCCAGGAGCCGGAAAGCCAGTCGTCCTTGAAGTCAGTGCTCAGAATCCAGCAAATGCAGAAGCCGCACTCGAGTCCATTATCCAGCGCATGGAAGCCCTGGGTGGCTTTACCGATTATCAGGATGATCGTAGCCTGCCAGGTATTGAATGGCGCTTCCAGGTCGACCGTCAAGCCGCCGCTCGTTTTGGCGCTGATGTCAGTAGTGTCGGTAGCGCCGTTCAGCTAGTCACCACTGGCCTTCTGTTGACGACCTACCGACCAGAAGATGCCAATGACGAGGTGGATATCCGGGTTCGCCTACCCTATCAGGACAGAACGCTGGATCAACTCAAACGTCAAACCCTCAGCACACCTCAAGGTCAGGTCCCCTTAAGTGAATTTGTGACTTTGCAGCCAGCGCCCAAAACCGGCACCCTCAAACGGGTTGATGGTCAGCGTACGCTAACCCTACAAACCGATCTCCAGGAAGGCTATCGACTGGATGAGCGCCTCAATCAGCTGCGCCCCTTCCTGAGCGAGCTTCCTGAGGGTGTTAGTGTCAGAATTGCCGGTGAAGATGCTGATATGCAGGAAACCCAGACCTTTCTGGTTGCAGCCTTCTTTATTGCTATCTTCTTGATGCTGATCATTCTGGTTTTGCAGTTCAACAGCCTGTATCAAACCTTTTTGGTCCTTTCAGCCATTTTGTTTTCAACTGCCGGGGTGCTGCTTGGACTCTTGTTGGCCGGACAAAGCTTTGGTGTGGTGATGGTTGGGATGGGTATCATCGCTCTGGCTGGCATAGTGGTGAACAACAATATCGTTCTTATTGACACTTACAACCATATTCGCCAACAGGGTCTGCAAGGCTACCAGGCTGCTCTGGAAACAGGTTGCCTGCGTTTGCGTCCAGTACTGCTGACAGCTATGACTACTATCCTTGGATTAATGCCTATGGTGATGGGAGTCAATGTCAATCTCATGGAACCCAGTTTGGGCTTGGGAGCACCTTCAACCCACTGGTGGCGCCAACTATCCAGTGCTATCGCCGGGGGCTTGGCTTTTGCAACCCTGTTAACCCTGGTACTGACACCCTGCCTGCTGGTTTTAGGAGAGAAAATATCCTTGAGCGCGCGTCGTCAACAAAAATAAAAAACCCGGCCAGGCCGGGTTTTCAGACAGCTCACTAAAGCCTAGGTTTTTTTGGCGTTAGCTTCATCTTGGTCCATGATATTTTTGAGCTTTTTAACGCTCCAGACACTGGCGACAACCATTATTGCTACCAATGCCAGACTGGCTAAAACATATTGATCGTAGTACATGGCTTTTCTCCACCGCTTGATTACACGTCGACACTTAAGACTTCCCTTTGCTCTATATTTTAACAAGGAGAATATTGCTAACCTTAACCTGGATCATGATTTACAATGTTTTTCTAAAATCGGTGAGCCTGAAGCTAGGGAGTAAAAACATGAAGCGGCCTGCAGCCGACAACACCAAAGGTGTTCCCACTTACTGGAAAGCCCGCTTGCTGCTACCGGTAACTGGACAAAAGGCTTACAAGGGCTATTGGGCCTACACGCAAAGCCTGTCTGAAAAGGAAGTGCGCTTTCAAAGTGAAAAGAACCTGAAAAAGAGTGTTGAAGTCCATTTGGAAATTCACGCCATCCATCAAGGCGTCAAACGGACCATTCAACTTCTGGGCAAGGTGCTTAGCTCCGTGCTCCTCTCCTGCGGCACTCTTTATGGTATCGACCTACAAATCATTAAAATCAGCAAGGCAGACCGTGAGTTTTTGAACAACTACATGAAAGAAAAACAAACCATGAAGCTGACCTACAGCAGTTTCTAGGGAATCAGGTCACCAATTCCAAACTCACTATCCAACCACTCGCCAATCGCATTGTAGCCACTCAGGTGGTGGGCATACTGGGTATGCAGGCAGCGCACCTGCTGCCAGTTTTCTATGCCGCCAACACCTCGACGTTTGAAGACATCGGCAAAGCCCAAGGCCTCGACCCGACTCCGTATTTCCGGTGTCATGGCTGACCAGCGTCTTTGAATATAGTCTTCATGGCTTTTGCGATAATCAGCCAACAGCTGTTGATCTTCCTGCAGTCGGGTTTCCAACTGTTTGATGACCCCCGCTGCTTCCAGATGTGACAGCTCCTTGACCAGCAGGCGGCTGGACAGCCAGTACAACGTCGGGAAGGGTTTGTCGTCCACCAGGGCTTCGACCTGGACCACCAGAGGTCGTCCTGAGCTATCCGTGGCGGTCACATACGTCATACCCTTGGGTTCACGACCCAGCTCTTCAGCAATCAGAGCCTTTTGTTGTTCACTAGGGATTTGTTGCAACTGCGTCAGCATGGGTATTCACTTCAATAAAAAACCGGGCAATCGCTGCCCGGCCTTAGAACTTTCAAAAAATGGATTAACGCCCCAGATAGGCGCTCAGCATCCAGACTGTTTTTTCCTGTTCGGAAATATAGTCACTCATCAGAGATGCTGTACCTTCATCATCAGCTTGACCGGCCAGCTCCATGACATCACGTTGCATCTGGATCAACTGTTTGTAGCCACTCAGCAGACCTTCAACACAAACCTTACCTTCATGGGCTTGCTTATGCTCTTTGATCTCGCTGTTTTCAATGTAGTCACTGAAAGCATGCATAGGACGATGACCCAGAGTAAGAATACGCTCAGCCAGCTCATCAACCTTTAACAGCAAATCATTATACTGTTCTTCAAATTTGGCATGGAGCTCAAAAAACTCTGGCCCCTGAATGTTCCAGTGGTAGCCACGAACATTCATGTAAAAAATCTGGTAATTGGCCAGCAGCTGGTTCAATTTTTCAGACAGCTGAGTTGCCTTGGCTGTATCTAGACCGATACGGTTAGTACTCATTAACAACCTCCTTGCTTCTTTAAGGATTTCATGATTAAGACTAACGTAACTTCCTTGTTCTGGCTAAGGTTTTTTGTGCATTCGCTTCATAGGCACTCGCTATTAGAAACGAAACTGAAATAGGGTTCAGGCGCTTCAGGCAACGCTTGGGCCAGCGTCTTTACTGCTTCCACCAGGCTCAATGCATCCTCGCCCACCAGATTAATATGGCCCAGCTTACGGCCCGCTCTTTCTTCCTTGCCATAGAGGTGCAGATGAGCATTTTCATCAGCCAAGACAAGATTCAAGTCTGGTGTTTTGGCAATCAGGTTCAGCATACAGGTAGGATGCAGGGCACGGGTTGACCCCAAAGGCAGGCCTGCAACCGCGCGCAAATGGTTTTCAAACTGGCTGGTGACAGCGCCATTTTGAGTCCAGTGGCCTGAGTTGTGCACACGCGGCGCCATTTCATTGGCAACCAGGGTGCCATCTGCTTTCTGGAATAACTCCAGAGTCAGCACCCCAACATAATTCAACTCTTGCAGCAGGGCTTGAATATAGTTTTCTGCTTGCTGCTGAATGGCTGCATCCAAATCAGGCAAGGGTGCCAGGGAGTAACGCAGAATACCCTCAACATGGTGATTTTCAGCCATGGGGTAAAAAGCCACCTCGCCCTTTTGACCACGTACCGCAATCATGGACACTTCACGCACAAAATCAACAAAGGCTTCCACAATCAGTTGCGGGTGGCCTATAGCCTTCCAGGCTGCTGCAGCATCTTCAGGTGAACGTAAAACCGCTTGTCCTTTGCCGTCATAACCTTCAGTCACTGATTTGGCAACCACCGGACGTTGACCTTCTTGCCCCAGTTCGCGAGTCGCCTTTTCCAACTCATCCGCAGATTGCACCAGGCGGTATTCGGGCGTGGGAATTCCCAAGCGGGTAAACAGGGCTTTTTCCAGACCCCGGTTTTGACAAATTTCCAAAGCACGGCTGCATGGAAAAACCGGCTTATGCTTTTCAATTTCGCGCACCAGATCAACAGGCAGGTGTTCAAACTCATAGGTTACCCTGTCGACCTGCCCCAGAAAGCTTTCCAGCTGCTGATTATCTGGATCAACCAGAATGCTACCAATATCCGCACTGGGGCTACCGCCCGTATCCAGAAAAACAAACCTTTGTCCCAGTGGATAGCCAGCCAGGGCCAGCATTTGACCTAATTGACCAGCACCGAGAATGCCAACTTGCATCTTTTTATCTCCGGAGTTCAGTGAGAAGCGTCTTCGCGGGGGTCAGGATTGTCGAGAACCTTGCGTGTTTGTTCGGCCCGAAAGGCATCCAGCTTTTTCGCAACCTCTTCATCCTGCAAAGCAACAATTTGTGCAGCCAGAATACCGGCATTGGTTGCACCCGCCTTGCCAATGGCGAGCGTTGCCACAGGAACGCCACCCGGCATTTGTACGATGGAAAGCAAGGAATCCATACCCTTGAGGGCTTTGGATTCAACCGGCACACCCAGTACCGGTAAAGCGGTTTGAGAGGCAGCCATACCTGGCAAATGCGCAGCACCACCCGCGCCAGCAATAATGGCTTGCAGGCCGCGCATCTTGGCTGTTTTGGCGTAATCAAACAGCAAATCAGGCGTGCGGTGGGCAGAAACCACCTTGACTTCATGGCGTACGCCCAGCTGCTCCAGCATCTGTACTGCATGTTCCATGGTGGGCCAATCCGATTTGGAACCCATAATCACGCCGACTTGTGGCTGCATCAGTTAAACCTCTGGATTGAAGCGCAAAAAATTGAAAGCTGGGAAGGATACCCTTAAAAGCTACAGGGGGAAAGTGATAAAGATGACTTTTGTGAACGCAGCGATCAAGGTAAGCTTGGCAGCCTGTTCAATCAACTTGAAGATATCAAATGCTATTAAAGCTTGGACTCACCTTACTTGTATTGCCGCTTCTGATTGTAATGGGCTTCTGGAGCCTGGAGTTTATCGAGGTGAGCAACTGCATCCATGCTGGAGGCAGCTACGATTATATGGAAGGACTCTGTCTGCAAGAAGGGCAGGGGCGCTTTATTCCTTTTTCAGAACGCTACCCGCTACTGGTCAGCGGCAGCCTCTGGGGATCTTGTTTTGGCCTGCTACTCAGCATTATTGGCCTCTACCGGAGGCGGATGTAACCGTCTCCGGTAGAATTTATTATTAAATATAATTAAACAAGCTGAGATTGGAAATACGGCCAAAAGCCTGTTGACTGGCCTGCAGGGACATCATCTGGGTCTGGAAGCGGGTTGCCGCTTCGGCGTAATCTAAGTCTTCCAGATCAGAAATGCTCTTTTTAGCAAACAACTCAAAGTCTTTATTACCATCTTTAACAGCATCAAGAGTATTTTGACGCGAGCCTATTTGTGAGCGGGTTTGGGATACCTTGTCAAAAGCGATATCGATATTATCAATCGAAGCCCGGATTGCATCCTTATCGACATCACTTGGAGGGTTGCCATTACCTGTCGCATTGACCAGGTACTGAATGGCGCCCAGCATATTACCCATATCCCCTGCAGGAACATCATTATTGCCCACTGCAGCAGCATCATTCCAATCAACCTTATCACCGTTAGCATCAACCATTTGCAGGCCTTCCAGGCCTTCAAATGCCCTGGCACCTGAGGTCAGCATTTTAATAAAGGTATCATCAGCAACCTGGGCTTCACGCTCGATCCGATCACCTTGAAAAGCATTTCCATCATAGGCTTTCTGGTCAGCCTGACTGCCCGCAAAAATATATTCATTACTTTCATTTTTGGTATTCAGCAATCCCTGAAGGTGTTTCAGGATTTCTTTGGCTTCTGTACCTGTAGAACGAATTTGCTGCTCATTCCACTGGTCACTACCCAACTGAATCGCAATTTCTTTAAGACGAATCAGACTGGTTTCGGTTTGATCCAGAACTGATTCCGTTTGACTTAAGTTTTTATCAGCAAAATCTATATTACGATTGTACTGCTGAACCACTGACATGCGCGTTTTAGTATTCAATGTCTGGGCTGCTGCAACAGGATCATCAGCGGGTGTCGCCACCTTTTTCCCTGTACCCAATTGGTTATTAGTTTGGTTAACCCGACCCTGGCTTTGCATCATGTTAAACAGGTTAGTGTTGAACATCTGCGTTGATGACATACGAATCATGATTTTTTACCTCCCGACAGCATTCAACAGCGTATCAAACATCCGCTGGGCTGTATTAATAACCTGTGTAGAAGCCTGGTAAGCCTGCTGAAAACGAATCAGATTGGCTGCTTCTTCATCCATATTCACACCCGACGTGGATTCACGCATGGCCGTCGTTTGGTTTAAAACCGAACGACTCACTTCCGTTGCTGTACGTGACTCAGATGTCTGAATACCGGTTTTTTCAACCAGCATCGAGTAGGTTTCACCCAAGGTAGACCCACCGCGACCATCTTCACGCCGATCAACCAGAGCCGCTGTTTGCAACCCGGCAAGAGCAGCGCCACTTTGACCACCTGCACTCCCTTCGAGAATCCAGACATCACCATCTTCATAGTCCGTGCCCTGAAGATTGAGAACCAGATCAGTGCCACCGATATCAAAAGTCAGCTGACCATCAACCAGAGTTCCGACATAGTCATTACCATTTCTATCCGTCAGGGTAAATTCATCGGCCCCTTGATCATAGCTGACTTCAGTACCGGCCAGGTTGACACCATTGAAATCAGCTACATTCTGACCAGCCAAATCTGCATAGGTGAGTTTGGAGGTGCCTGCATTATTTTCATCAGGGGCAATGCCACTCATAGCAATCTTATTGGGGTCGCTCAGCTCTGGCGAGCGCTCCAATTGAGAAGCGCCAATACGTACCGGTGAAATAAGCAATCCTTTATCGGGTATCAGATTTGCTGCCATATCACCAGGAGGATCACCGGCACCAGCACTGGAGACTCGAAAGCCATAATTCTGCTGGGTAAAATTATTTAGATCATTCATATCGGTGAAGGTGCTGATACGTCGACCATCCGGTGACTGCTGAAGCAACAGATTCCCCGTACCATCACGACGAATCGTAAACTCCTTGTCTGGCAACTTGTTCAACTGTTCCTTATCCAGCCAAACCCCGGCATCGGTATCTCTTTGCAGGCCGGGAAGGCGGTCTTGCATAAAGTTTCGCGTATTGATGTCTCTAAAGAAATCACCACCCTGATCACCATTCAGATCGACACCCTGCTGATGCTGGTTATTGAATTCACCAGCAAAGACCATGGCGATGCGACCCATTTCATTGAGTGCCGGATCAAGCGTATCGGTACGGTAGCGCATCACACCGCCCATCTCTCCACCAGTAATGCTGGAGTTGATGTTCATCTTGCTGCCTTTAGAGTCAATCAGATTGACATCATAGCGGCTCTTGTCCAACTCGCCGGGGACAGCTTCAATACGGTTAACATTTTCACCAACAATCAGTGGAATGCCTCGACCGACAAAGACATTCACATCCAACTTGTCCTGACCAACCACATCCACTTCAATGATTTCGCTCAGCTCGCGCAGCAGCTCTTCACGACGATCAAAAAGATCATTGGGCGGCTGGTTGCGGCTCCCTTCATAAACGCGAATTTGCTTGTTGAGTTCACCGATCCCCTGAGCCAGTTCATTAACTTTTTCAGAGTAGGTGCGCAGTTGGGTATTAATATTTTTATTTTGATCATCCAGGCGTGCCTGCGCCGAGCGAAAACGCTGGCTAACACTATCACCCTGGCTAAACATCAATTCGCGGGCAGGTTTGGACAAGGGGTCATTCGCTGCCGACTGAACCCCTTCAAAAAAACCATTCAAGGCCGTTCCCAAAGCCGAGCTTTCATTAGCCAAAAGGCTATCCAGTTCATTGGCATTTTTTAGATAGGCTTCATTGTCTTTTAAGCGACTGGTATCCACACGCATTTGGTGAGTGACATAATCATCGACAATACGCTCAATGGTTTGCGTGCGAGACCCCGTACCCATAAAACCGGCGCCTGCGCCAAAAGGCGGGTTGGTTACTTGAATGGCACGCTGTCGGGAGTAGCCCGGAGTATCAATATTGCTGATATTGTGACCTGTTACACTCAGGTTGTTACGGCTGGTACGTAACCCCGTCAAACCCAGACTCAACAAATCAGACATAAAATTTTCCTTCTTACTATTTCAGCGATTAGCTGTGTATCGGCTGCAAATTAACGATCTGCAGGCCTTTCCTGTTGTTCTTGCTCAAGACTTAGTAACGCTTGGTTAAGTGTTGAGCCTTCCATAATATTGGTGATTTTATTGGCATACTGAGGGTCAGTTGCATAGCCGGCACTCTGAAGCCCCCGTGCAAAAGCATGCGGGTTATCTGTTTTCTGCAAGGCACGCTTGTATCTGGGATTGGCCGTCAAAAAGTCCACATAGTCCTGCATGGACTGTTCAAAAGAGTCATAGGCCCTGAAGCTGGCTCTTTCCTGGCGTGGCTGGCCGTTGCGATACTCCAGGGTTGAAACATCCGCCGCTTCACCGTCCCAACGCCTGTCAGCCTTGATACCAAAGAGGTTAAAACTGTTACTGCCATCTTCCCGGGGAATCATATGGCGTCCCCAGCCTGTTTCCAGTGCCGATTGCGCCAGCATCATACGAGGGTCCACACCAAGTCTTTCAGCAGCCTGTTCGGCAAGCGGGTATAGATGACGAACAAAATCTTCTGGAGACTCAAAATAGGCACGTTTGTCTTCACGAACCGGCAAGCCCTGAATCTCAAGTGGCTTGCGTCCAGTCACATCGCTGGCATTATTCAAGGGTGGCCGACGTGAGGCCTGAACGGCTTCTGCTGCAGCCCGACGATCCTGCTGATCACTGGCAGCGGCTGCCGAATTAGCGGCGGCTGCCAAGGGCGCGCGGGAAGTCCGCAAGCGTCTTTCTTCCAGTTGCTTCATAACATCTTCACTTAACAACTGGGCACCACGACGCACCTCTTCAGGAATCTGTTTCAGGGGCTCGCTCTGTTCGCGGGACAGCTGACCGACCAAAACTTCAGCTAAACCCAAGCCTGCACCACCGTTACCCTGACTGATAGCTAGTGAGAACTGCTCATCCAGCATTTGCTGGTACTGCTGCATTTCATTGGAGTTGAAAAGCGAATCTTCACCACCGATCAGCTCATCAGCCTGACGCGCACTTTTCATGATCATTTGTACAAAAAGTGCTTCAAACTGACGGGCAACTTCTTTGAGAGCTTCAGGATCATCCTTCATAGCGCCCTGTTTAAGATCCCTCAACCCCTGAAAGTCATGGTAGGCATCCTGAGCTTTGGAGTAGTTGCCACTGTTATTACTGATCATGATGGCAGCCCTTTAGATAACAATGAGTTCTGCATTCAAAGCACCTGCCTGCTTGAGTGCTTCCAGAATAGCCATGAGGTCGCCAGGAGCGGCACCGATTTGATTAACCGCACGGACAATTTCATCCAGAGTGACACCTGAGTCGAATTTGAACATGGGGTTGTTCTCTTGATCGATATCGATCTCAGTATCCTCCTGAACCATGGCTTCACCATCACCAAAAGGCTCAGGCTGGATCACCTGGGGTGCTTCAGCAATAGTCACTGTCAAAGACCCATGGGTTACCGCAGCTGGAGCAACACGGACATCCTGACCAATAACTATGGTTCCGGTACGTGAATTAACGATCACCTTGGCTGCTGAATTGGCCGGAGCAACTTCCAGGTTTTCCAAAACAGACAGGAAAGAAACCCGTTGACTGGAATCCCTAGGTGCTCTGACGCGCACAGAAACCGGGTCCAGGGCCTGAGCAACACCGGGCCCCATGAGATCATTGATCTTTTCTTCAATCCGGCGGGCTGTGGTGAAATCAGGGTTGTGCAGGTTAAAAGTTAGCGTGTCTCTATCTGAAAAGATGTTCGCAACTTCTCGTTCGACCATACCGCCATTGGGTATACGGCCTACACTGGGAACGTTTACCGTCACACTCGAACCATCAGCACCGTCAGCGCCAAAGCCGCCGACAACCAAACTGCCCTGAGCAACCGCATAGGTATTACCATCAGCACCGCGCAGGGGAGTCATCAACAGGGTTCCACCTCTCAAGCTATCAGCATTACCAATGGATGAAACCGTGATATCGATGCGCTGACCGGGTTTGGCAAAAGGGGGCAGTTCAGCATTAATGGTCACGGCAGCAACGTTTTGTGAACGCGGGTTAACACCTGGCGGCAGGGTGATGCCAAACTGATTCATCATGTTGGCAAAGGTTTGGTTGGTGAAGGGCGCATTGTCGCCAGTGCCATCCAGGCCCACTACCAAGCCATAACCTATCAGTTGGTTACTGCGTACTCCCTCAACTGAAGTAATATCCTTCAGCCGGCTAGTTTGTGCCAGTGCCGAACCACTGAACGCCAGCATCAAGAAAAGCGCCAGCAGATAGACGTAAACTGGCAAAAAATGTTTTGTGTTGATTGAGTGCCGCATAAGAGTCACCAGGGTTACAAACAGTTTAGAGAGGCCACCAGCCGCTATTGAAGAAGCGTGTCAGCCAGCCCTGACGGTTATTATTAGCCAAATCACCCGTGCCGCTATAAGTCAGGCGTGCATCAGCCATTTGCACTGAGCTGATCGAGTTATCAGGGCGGATATCTTCAGGACGTACAATACCAGAGACACGTACATACTCAGAGCCTTGATTCAGTGTGAGCCACTTTTCACCCCTGACCAGCAGATTACCGTTTGGATAAACCTCATGCACAGTGGCAGTAATTGCACCCTGCAAACTATTACTTTGATCAGCAGTAGCATCGCCTGCAAAACCACGGTTGGAATTCATACCCACGCTCAGGTCAACCGGCGAACGACCACCAATCGTTGGGTTGGCAATATCTATATTACTGTTCCGGGTCATATCCACATTGCTGGAATTGCTCGATTGCGTTCGCTCTTCCAGAAAGACCGTGATGACATCACCCACCCGGTAGGCTTTGCGATCACCAAATAAGCTAGAGCTGTGATTAGCATGATACAAGGATCCCGTTGTTGCCGGTGGCGGCTCCATTCGACTGGGCTGCACAGGTGCGTAGTGAGGATCATTAGGCTCGGCAACCGGCTCATTGCTGGCACAACCGGCCAACAAGACTAATGCCAAAATTCCCGTACAAGTAACTTTAAGCCTTTGCATAAGCGTCTCCAAAAAAGGATGCCTAATCAAACGGATTGATTAAGGGTGCGCAGCATTTCATCGGAAGAGCTCAGCACCTTGGTATTCATTTCATAAGCACGCTGGGTGGTAATCATATCCACCAACTCTTCAACAGCGCTGACGTTGGAAAGCTCCAGAGTGCTTTGCTCAACGGCACCAAAGCCATTTTCACCACCGATACCATCCAGAGGAGCACCTGAACCAGCGGTTTCAACCATCAGGTTGTGGCCGATAGACAAAAGGCCAGCAGGGTTGATGAAGTCAACCACTTCAACCTGACCGATTTCCTGGGGCTGGTTGTTCTGGCCTGCCTGAGTCACCGTTACCACACCATCACGACCGATCGTGATAGAGTTAGTGTTGTCTGGAACTACAATTTCAGGTTCCAGAGGAAAACCGTTGGTGTTCACGATACGACCATCCGCATCCAGGTGAAATTGACCGTTACGGGTATAGGCAACTTCACCATCAGGCATGGCAATACGGAAAAAACCACGACCATTGATTGCCATATCCAGGGGCTGCTCAGTAACGTTCAAGCTACCTTCAGTAAATTCGCGCTGAGTTCCTGCCACCCGAACACCAGTACCCAACTGCAGACCTGTTGGCAGTTGAGCATCGCCGCCATTCTGAGCACCCGGCATTCTTTGAACCTGATACAAAAGATCTTCAAAAATCGCCTTGTTGCGCTTATAACCTACGGTGTTGACGTTTGCCAGGTTGTTGGAAATGGTGGACATCTTGGTGTCCATGGCCTGCAAACCTGTTTTACCTGTCCAAAGTGCCGGATGCATGTTCTACCCCTTAAATTCCGAAAATCTTCTAAAATGCGAAGGTCTTGGTGTTTAGCCCATTCGCAGAATTGAATTCACTTGAGCCGAGTTCTCATCAACCGTGCTCATCATCTTCACATTCATTTCATATTGGCGGGACAAAGCCAGGAGGTGAGTTAACTCATTCACGGCATTGACGTTGCTGGTTTCCAGAGCACCTGACTCCACCTGAACAAATTCGTCAAACGGCAGTATCCCATCTTCAAAGTCTCTGGGGCGCATCAAACCATCTTCCCCTTTTTCCATGGTCACGCCCAAAGCCTCAGCACTGACCAGCTTGATCTGATCAACAATTTCAGCATCCAGGCCGCCAGGACCATTGCCCACAGCTATACCGCCGTCAGCATTGATATGTACATGTTGGCCAGGCGGCAAAACGATAGGCCCACCATTGCCGACTACCGGCAAGCCATTGCCGGTTCTAAGCACCCCATTTGGATCGATATTCAGGTCGCCACGGCGGGTATAAGCTTCCTCACCATCCGGGGCCTGCACAGCAATCCAGCCTTCGCCTTTAACGGCAACATCAAGAGGGCGACCGGTGTGATCATAGCTGCCTACCTGAATATCCGTTGCAGGCCGCTCCGTTAGTGCATAAACGCGGCTGGGATGATGCTGACCAAATACAGGCATCGCTCTGGCCTGCTCAAAATCAGCCCGAAAGCCCGTCGTATTAACGTTAGCCAGATTATTCGAGCGAGCCGTTTGCGCCATCATATTGTGCTTGGCGCCGGTCATCGCTATGAAGAGGGCTTTGTCCATGAGTACCTCCAAAAATCAGAATTACTCATAACATTGCAAAGCTTGTGCCAGAAATGAAAAAAGCGCACCTAAGTGCGCTTTTGATGTGGAGCTTAACCTTTAATTTGCGTCACGAGCGAAGGTCAGGGCAGAATTCACTCCTGATGAATATCTGCACTTCCTACATCCATGTAGGTCGCCATCGAAATGACTCGAAAAAGCGGAGTTTACTAAACAGTAAATGAGCATTTTGAGAGTCATTTCAACGCAGCATCACCGAGCGCAGTAGCAAATTAACGAAGATTGATGATGGTTTGAGTTAACGTATCCTGCGTCTGAATCGTCTTGGCATTAGCCTGATAATTACGCTGGGCAATAATCATTTTGACCAACTCTTCAGACAGGTCGACATTAGACTCCTCCAACGCACCACCTTCGATATTACCGGTAATACCTGCGCCTGCCTGATTAATGGCAGGAATGCCTGATTCAGTGGTTTCCAACCAGGCCGTGGAACCTTTTGGACGCAGCCCCTCTGGATTGGTAAAAGTTGCCAGAGGAACCTGACCTACAGGGCGGTTTTGACCATTGGTGTAGCGGCCAAAGATGATCCCCTCTTGATCTACTTCCAGGCCAGCCAGACGACCTGTGGTATAACCATCCTGAGACTGAGACTGGACAGCAAAGCGAGCACCATACTGGGTGGAGCCACGGAAATTGAAGTTGATTTCGTTGGTAAAATCAGGAGGATCACCCTGAGGGTTGGTACCAAAGCCTGCCCCAGCAACAACACTGGAAAAGTCGACATCACCAATATTGATAGTAAAGGAGGCATCACGCACATTACCAGCCAACTGAGCGGGTGAGGTATAGGCGTCACCTGTATGATCCCGCACCCCCTGAAGATCACCCTGGGTGTTGAAGAACTTGGTTGCCTGCACCAGATCTTCAACATCAATACCCAAGCCAGCGGGATCCCAGGTATCTTCAGTCAGGCGCGCATCCGGATCGACATTGGGGCCAAAGAAGGAGCCATTGATTGAAGTCAGTACCGCCCAGGCGTTACCCCCAGCCACATCGTCACGATCAACCTTGATGTAATACTGACGAAGCACATGCTCATTACCCAGACTGTCATAAATACTGGTTGAGTTGGCATCGGTGTAAGTCGAGCGATCACGAGGATCAAAGTTGGCAATTTCCCAGTTACCTGAAGAGCCTCCAGTATAGGCAACATCAGTCGCATCAATATCTGTAGCGTCATCAACACCCGTGCCTGTAGTGTTTTGCAACTCGACATCAAAAGCCTGGTCTGGAAAACGACCATTTTCCTGTGAGGTTAGAGTGATCTGATTACCGCTAATACTCGGATCATACTGTTCACCATCTATTGTGATTGCACCCGAGGTGATACTCCAGTTAGTACCATCGTACTCCAAATCAATATCTTCACCATTGATTGTGGCCGTGAACTCGTCACCTGCAGCCGGTGCTGTTTCATTAAAAGAAAAGCTATAAACCGTCCGACTGGCTCCACCCGCTACTGCAGAGCGGGAGTCCAGGTTCAGCTCCATTTCAATACCACTGGTCGCTCTTGGCTGAATATTGGTTTGAGTCAATTGAATATCACCCAGAGCACCGGATTGGATATCACCATTCAGGTTTGCTTCATAGCCTTGGAGACGCTTACCCGTGTTATTGGTGATAAAGCCGTCTTTATCCAAATCAAAGTAACCGGCACGGGTGTATTCACGCTGACCTTCGTTGGAAAGGATAAAATAACCATTACCATTGATCGCCATATCCAGAGCACGGTCAGTATAGTTGACGTTACCCTGGGTGTGCTGCTGGGAAACCCGCTCCGTCAAAACACCAGAACCGACAGTAAGACGACCAGTACCCAGAATGGAGGCGTTATAGACATCACCAAACTCAGCGCGGGATTGTTTGAAGCCGGTGGTGCTGGCGTTTGCAATATTATTGCCGGTTACGCTCAAGTCTGTTTGGGCACCACGCAGACCGGAAAGACCGATATTAAAACTCATGTTAGCGCTCCCCTGCTTCTTGTTAGTTGATAACTTTAACGTCTTTCAGTGCGACAGGTTTATCCATCCCACTGATATTCAACATAATGTCGCCACCGCTACGCCCTGAGTTCAGAGCAACACTGCTGACATTACGCGCCAAATAAAGATCCTGCTGTTCGGGCTTGCCATCTTGATAGGCAAAGGCACGGAATTGGTAATTGCCAGGCGGGAAGGGCTCACCATCGGTATCCAGACCATCCCATTCAAAAGCCACTTCGCCCTTGTCGCGTGAACCCAAACCGATATCACCGATGTATTCACCACCGCCGGTATAGACAGCTACAAAGACTTCCTGAGAGGACTGGGGCAGATCTATCGTACCCTTCACAGGCTTACCTTCTTCCAAATTGGTATAATCAGCCAACACCTGCACTTGACGACCGACCAGAGTAGAGGCTTGAAGTGCCTGGGTAGAAGCCAGCGTCTGACCAAAACCCTCCAAGCTGGCCGACATATTGCTAATACCTTCCAGGGAAGAGAACTGCGCCAGCTGGGCAATAAACTCTGTGTTGTCTGTAGGCTCCAGCGGATCCTGGTTTTCCAACTGGGTAATCAGAAGCTTCATAAACTCGTCTTTGCCGAGCTCATCATTGGACTTAGCCTTAGATGCTTCTCGCCTTTGATTATCTACCTGAAGGTTTTGGTAGAAATCTGTTTTATCAATGCTCATAGCAAAAATCTCTGTATTTGATTGGCATTGCCGCTAGCGGCATCAAGCGGCAAAGCTTTGCCGCCCGCTTCAAATTTCATTAAGCGCCCTGACCTAGAGTCAGCACCCGCTGAATCATCTGCTTGTTGGTATTCATTACTTCTACGTTGGTTTGAAAAGAGCGGGAAGCGGCAAGCATGTCAGTCATTTCTTCCACCACATTGACGTTGGGGTAGAAAACATAGCCTTCGTCATTAGCCATAGGGTGATTAGGCTCATAGCGCATCTGCAATTCTTGGTTACTTTCCACGATACCCAACACATTAACGCCTTCACCAGCCACATCTCTGGGAGCAAAACTGGTTACCGGATTCTGAAAGCCGTAGTCATCAGTGATGCCTTGCTTATAGCGCTCGAGCATGGGGGCAAACACCGGCTTGCGCGCACGGTAGGTTTCTTCAATGGAAGAGCTAACACTCTGAGCGTTGGCCATGTTGGAAGCCGTGGTGTTCAGGCGAACACTCTGAGCATTCATGCCACTACCAGCGATATCAAAAATTTTGTTCAAGGACATGGTCTTCTACCCCTTATTGCTCTCTGAGCGCCTTGCTAAGCCCGGTGAACTTGCTGTTCAAAAAAGTAAAACTGGCCTGAAAATCCATCGCATTTTTGGAAAACTCAGCCTGCTCAATATTGGTTTCCACGGTATTGCCATCAATAGCAGGCTGGTGGGGCATGCGGAATTTCAGTGATGAGTCCATCAGAACACCTTCGGCAGGAATATGCCGGTGGGTAGTACGGCTCAACTCCATGCGCTGGCGATTTTCATACTCACCTTTCAAAATACCTTTAAAATCCAGATCACGTGCCTTATAGCCCGGCGTATCACTGTTAGCCAGGTTGTTCGCCAGAATTTCAGCACGCTTACTACGCACATTGAGTGCATCTGGATGTAGCCCTAAAGCATTTTTGAAATTGATTGACATAGCCGCCTCCGCTTTTCTTTGTCTTTATGCATTCAAATCCCGTGCCATAAAAAATAAACATATATTTTTCAATGTCTTATATAAAAAACCCCGGCAAGCGCTACTCTCTCCACTGTAAACACCAAAAAAAGCGGCAGTAATTTGCCGCTTTATAACAGGGGTAGTATTTGTAGGGTCTTTACGGCATGATTGAAACAACACGTAACAGTAAGCCAAGGAAACCTGCGCTATGGATTTTGCTTTCTCTTTACTGCGCCAGATGCGTGACAGCTTGCGTGACCTGGCGCCTGTTGTTTTGGTCATAGGCTTTTTTCAATTGGTGGTCGTTCAACAGCCTCTTCCCGACTCAGTTAATCTTCTTGACTTGTTCACTGGCCTGCTTTTTGTCGTTATCGGCCTAACCCTTTTTATTCAGGGCCTGCAACTGGGTCTCTTCCCCGTTGGTGAAGGCTTGGCACAGGCTTTTGCTCGCAAGGGCTCAGTTTTCTGGCTATTACTTTTTTCCTTTGCTTTGGGTTTTGGCTCCACAGTTGCTGAGCCAGCACTCATCGCTGTGGCAGCCAAAGCGGGCGAAGTGGTTGCTGAAGGCGGCCTGATTGCCAACACACTAGAGGCACAAAATGCTTTTGC
This sequence comes from Marinospirillum celere, assembly GCF_900112235.1. Classification (GTDB taxonomy): domain Bacteria; phylum Pseudomonadota; class Gammaproteobacteria; order Pseudomonadales; family Halomonadaceae; genus Marinospirillum; species Marinospirillum celere. The sequence goes on from NZ_FOLH01000003.1 coordinate 470,964, forward strand.
TTTTAACCTGCGCATGGTGGTTGCTGCTTCCGTAGGTACTGCCGTAGTCGTCGGTGTCATTCGAATTCTTAAAGGCTGGCCACTTCACTTTATGATTATTGGTGGCTATATCATCGTGCTTTTGCTGACACTGGCTGCGCCTGATGAAATCGTGGGTATTGCCTATGACTCAGGTGGGGTTACCACTTCAACCATTACTGTACCCCTGGTCACTGCTCTTGGTGTAGGCCTGGCAACAGCCATCAAGGGCCGCAACCCCATGCTGGATGGCTTTGGTTTGATTGCCTTCGCTTCGGTGATGCCGATTATTTTTGTTCTCGCCTATGGACTCATTGGCGTTTAAAGGAGGCTAGGCATGCAATTTCTCACTATTTTGTTTGACACCCTACTGGATATTCTTCCTATAGCCGCCATCATTTTCGGGTTTCAGTATCTGGTCATTCGCAAGAAGGTTAAACATCTTCCTCAAGTGCTGGCTGGCTTTGTTTTAGTACTTATTGGCCTTAGCTTCTTTTTAATGGGCCTGGAACAAGCGCTTTTCCCCATGGGCGGCTTGATGGCTGAGCAACTGTCGTCAGAAACTTTTCTACCAGCTCTGGCCGAAGGTGCCCAGCGTCACTGGAGCGACTACTATTGGATCTACATTTTTGCCTTTGCAATAGGTGCGAGCACCACCATTGCTGAACCCTCACTTATTGCAGTATCTATTAAAGCCGGTGAAATTTCCGGTGGCACCATTAACCCCTTAATGCTCAGAATTGCAGTTGCCCTGGGGATGGCCTTCGGAATCACGTTGGGCACCTGGCGTATTGTCATGGGCTACCCACTACAATGGTTTGTATTAGGTGCTTATATTCTGGTCATTATCCAAACACTACGCTCCCCCAAAAGCATCATCCCCTTAGCTTTCGATTCTGGCGGGGTTACCACTTCAACCATCACCGTTCCCATTATTGCGGCTCTTGGATTAGGACTCGCTGCCTCCATCCCAGGTCGCAGTCCAGTGATGGATGGTTTTGGAATGATTGCCCTGGCTTGTCTTTTCCCCATCATTACCGTGATGGGGTATGCCCAGATTGCTGAATGGAAAGAAAAACGTGCTGCCAAAGCTACACCAGCAGCTTCTCGAAATTAAGCTGTTCATTTCGTAATTAGAGGACTTGAACCATGCGCTTTAAACTAATCCTGGCTTTTGTTGACGATGACAAAACCGACAAGCTTTTGGATGCTGCCCGCAAGGCCGGAGCAACAGGTGCAACCATAATCAACAATGCCCGTGGTGAAGGGGTCAAGAAATCCCGCGGCATCTTTGGCCTGGAACTCACCTCTCAGAGAGATGTGCTTCTGTTTCTGGTTGAAGAACATCACTGCCGGCAAATTCTGGAAAAAATCGCCGAAGTGGGTGAGTTTGATGACACGCCAGGTACCGGTATTGCCCTACAAATGGATGTTGAAGATGCCTTGGGCGTCAAACACCAAATAGAAAGCTTATCGGCAGAACTCAAAAATAAAATTTAAGGAGAGAGGCTCATGAGTGACAAAAAATTGGTCCGAGTACGCGACGTTATGCACAGTGGCTACTGCCAGGTTGACGGCCTAACTACAGTGGCCGATGCCCTGAAACTAATGCGGCAAGAAAAAGCCCACGCCCTGATTATCAAAAAACGTGATAACGATGATGAGCATGGTCTGGTACTGGTATCGGATATTGCCAAAAAAGTGCTTGCGCCCAACAAGGCCCCTGAACGGGTTAATGTCTACGAAATCATGTCCAAACCCGTTCTAGGTGTTCATCCTGATATGCAGGTGCGTTTCTGCGCCCGTATGTTCAATCAGTTTGGTTTGACCATCGCCCCGGTGATCGATTCAGCAGGTGAAATTCTAGGTCTGGTCAATTATGATGACCTGGTATTAAGAGGCCTTGCCGAACAACTTTAAACAACTGAACGAACTATGACTGCGAAGCACAAAATTGTTTACAAGCTTTTGGTATTGCTGCAGGTGCGCATGCAGAAGACTGACCTTTGGCAAGTTGCCCACCCAGAACCGGAAGCCCTGGAAAGCCAGGAACCTTTTTGTGTGGACACCCTGTCCATGGAACAGTGGCTAAAGTTTGTGTTTATTCCTCGAATGCAGGCACTACTGGATGCGGGCGCACCCTTACCTGAAGCTTGCGCACTCACACCACAAGTGGAAATGCAGCTGCCCAGCCAAAGCCAAGCAGCAGTTAGCGAGGTCACTCAAGCGATTGATGACCTCTTAACAGAAGGCAAAACACCTCCTGCCAGCTTATTGAAACAAGTGCTCTAGTCTAGTCCAGGCCTTTTTCAGGTCTTTCGCCCTGCCATTCAAAACGCGGGACAGGCTCACCGTTTACCTCGACTTGCTCAGTGAACATTTCCAGCGGCCTGGCCCAACAGCTACCATCACCATAGCACTGACGATAAATCACCAGCCATTCTTCAGTTTCACTATGGCGGGCCAGACGAAGAACCTCATAGTCTGAACCCTTGTAATGGCGATAAATCCCCGGTTTAACTTCAACCGGAGGCTGGTTCTTAACATTAGTCAGCATTATTAGGGGCCTGAGCTACTGCGTGGTTTCTGCTCAACATCAGCCGTAGTTCGGTTGTAGGTATAGGATTCGACCCGATTGTTCTCATCAAAGCGTACAACCAGATCACTGGTTTGGTCATCGGAGAAGAGCCTGTAACGATAATGGCCATAGGTCCAGGTGGTTTTGCCGCTTTCCAGACCGGTACGCCAAGGGGCGCCGAACATCTCTTCAATTTCAGCACGCGTGGTTTCACCAACCTGAATGTCTTCTACCTTGTGTTCCGCGTAAGGCTTACCAACGCTTGCACAAGCTGTCAAAAACAGGGAAAGCAAGGCAATGGCTGCCAGCCTTTTCATCAAATGCATGCTATTACTCCTCCATCTTTTTTGTGATGTACTTAGATACTAAGCAGCTAATCAGTAACTGGCAAATGCTTTTCTTGTTTATGCCCTCAAGGCTGGTTAAGATTGCCCTATTCTTCTATGCGGCTAGGATGCACTGGTGCTTTTTGTTAAAGATTTTTATCACGCTTTTCTGCATGCCCTAAAAAACCTGCTACCCATTGTTGTAGTTGTTGTTTTCTTCCAGCTTGCTATTTTACAGCAAGTACCCGAAAACACCCTAAGCATGATTATCGGGCTACTAATTGTAGCCGTGGGTGTTGCCCTCTTTCTTCAAGGCCTGGAACTGAGCATCTTTCCGGTAGGCAAAAGCCTGTCCAACCAATTTGCCAAACGTGGCTCCATCCCTATTCTGTTAAGTTTCGGCTTTGCGATAGGTTTTTCAGCCGTTGTTGCCGAACCTGCTTTGATTGCAGTAGCCCAGCAGGCTCAGGATATTAGTGAAGGACGCATTGATGCCCTGACCCTGCGTCTGCTGGTCGCCTTCTCCGTTGGTGCGGTAGTTGCTTTGGGAATTTTTCGCACGCTACTTGGCTGGCCGTTACACTGGTTTATGATTATCGGCTATGCTCTGGTCGTTGTTGTCACCTGGTTTGCACCTGAAGAAATTGTTGGCCTGGCTTACGATTCCGGCGGGGTCACCACCAATATTGTTACCGTCCCCCTGATTGCCGCGCTGGGCATAGGCTTGGCAGCCTCCATTCGTGGTCGCAACCCCCTTATTGATGGCTTTGGGCTAGTTGCTCTGGCCGTTATGGTGCCCATGATCAGTGTTCAAATTTACGGCATTATCGTCTACTCGGGTGGTGTAGAAGATGCCGAGTTGGTCATGCAGACCACCGAAGACAAGGTGCTTGCCAGTGGCTTCCTGGCTGCTGTTCTGGAGCTATTGGAAATGTTCCGGGATGTGTTGCCCATCATTCTAACCATTCTGTTTTTCCAATATTTAATACTACGTCGCCCATTAAGCAATCCACCCAAGATTATCTTGGGCTTTTTGTTGGTCATTTTCGGGCTCTATGCCTTTGTTGTCGGGCTAAAAATGGGGCTCTTCCCGATTGGCAGCAGCATGGCCGAACAGCTTATAGGGCTGGAAGCTTTCTTTTACGTCTACCTTTTTGCTTTCATGATTGGCTTTGCCACGACCATGGCAGAACCTGCATTGATCGCCGTAGGCAAGCAAGCTGAAGAAGCAGCCAGTGGCAAGCTCAATGGTAACGTCATTCGCCTTCTGGTAGCTTTGGGTGTAGCCGTGGGCATCAGTATCGGTGTGCATCGCATCATCGTTGGCGGTTCTATGCACTACTTTATTATGAGTGGTTATATTTTGGTCATTATCCTGACCCTACTGGCCCCACGCTATATTATTGCCCTGGCTTATGATCTAGGTGGTGTTACCACCTCTGAAGTTACCGTACCCTTGGTCACAGCCTTGGGCATAGGGTTGGCCACCCATATTGAAGGCCGCAATGTACTTATTGATGGTTTTGGGCTGATTGCCTTTGCATCCATCTTTCCTATAGTGACGGTTATGCTCTATGCCATAGCCATTCACTGGATTTCTGTTTTCAAAAAGGTGAAGTCATGAAGTTTTCTCTGCTAGGCGCTATTGTTCCTGAAAATCTTGAGCAAACCTGCATTGATGCCGCCAAGGAACTGGGAGCAGGTGGCATCACTGTTTTTTCCGGTCGCGGCATCAGCAACCAGGTCAAAAAATCTTTTTTTGGCCTTTCCTATGATGGCAGCCAGACGGTACTTTTGATGGTCTTAGAAAAAGGTCTTTCGTTGCAAGTACTCAAAGCTCTGCAAGATATCGTTATGCCGGATGGAAAAAACTCCGAAGGCCTGGTTTTCACAGTGCCACTGGAACACCTGGGTGGCATAGATATTTCCCAGATTGAAAAATTTGAAGAACATCTAAAAGACAATTTTTAAGGGCAAGCTTATGCAAGTAAAAGACGTAATGGTTCGTGAAGTAGTTACCATCTCCCCTTTCGCTAAACTACGCGAAGCTTTGAGCCTGATGAAAAAACATCAACTCAAATCTCTGGTCGTTGAGCGCCAGAATGAGCAGGATGCCTGGGGGCTGATTACCTATACTAATATTTTGAAAACAGTCATTGCTGAAGACGGTGATATCGATCTTCTCAATGTTTACGATGTCTGTGCCAAACCTGCAATTTCTGTTGGTGAAAGCTTGGCCGTCAAACATGTCGCCACGCTGATGGTACAAAACCGAGTTAAACGCTTACTGGTTCTAAACGATAATGAACTGCTGGGTTTTGTAGCCATGGACGACATCATGGATGTACTGCTGCAAAAGGTTGAATAGGAGAGCAGTATGGATTTCAAGCTGATTATGGCCTTTGTCGATGAAGGCAAAACTGATTCTGTGCTGACTGCTTCACGCAATGCTGGAGCAACAGGGTCAACGATTATCCCTAACGCTCGCGGGCAAGGTTTAGAAAAGTCCCTGGGTATTTTTGGCCTGGAAATCCTCCACCCTAGAGATGTCGTGCTGGTTTTGGTTGAAGCTCGCCGTGCCGACGAGGTGCTGGAAGCCATCAAGCAAGCAGGCCAACTGGATGAGAGCTTAGGCACAGGTATTGCTTTAGAAATTGATGTCAATAAGGCTGTCGGCCTCAGTGAGCACATTAAAAAGCTGGAAGAAAAAATCCCGCCGGCTAGTTCTTAATCCATCCACTATCAGTCTTGTAAGCACCCGGAGAAGCTATAGCGCTTCCCGGGCACCCCTAACTACTGACGCATCAACAGAATAGGAACAGGACTCTGCCGCAGGAGGTTGGTAGTGGTGCTACCCACCAGAAACTGGCGTATTCTGGAGTGCCCATAGGCCCCCATAATTACCATGCCTAGTTCCTGCTCTTTGACATAACTCAACAAGGTGCTTTCAACCTCGCCCGATTTAAGAGCAGCAACCACTCCTTCATGACCTTCGCCTTCGAGCTGTTTTTTGGCTTCTTCCAATTGCTGCTGGTTTTTATCAGACTTCTCACCAACCATTAGCAGGTGGATAGGAACACCCTTAAACAGAGGGCTGCGCGAAATGATATAGAGCACCTTTTTGGCAGTCTCACTGGCATCATAAGCCAGAAGCACTTTCTCAGGTGGCTTGAAGTTAGGCGGAGTGATCAATATGCGGCAGCTAAGCGAGCGAATCACACTTTCCAGGTTGCCACCTATTTCGTCAACATTATCGTGCTCTTCACCCTGACGTCCGATCACCAGAATTCGGGTTTCTTCCTGAAGATCAGCAAGAGTTTCCACAAAGTGACCATGACGTTGACGGGTTTCGGGTGTCTCTACACCTTGAGATTTGACTCTTTCCACTGCTACCTTAAGCTGTTCCTTACCCGCTTCCAGCGCCAGCTTGCTACGTTTTGCATCCAACTCAGCCAATTCATCCAGCAGGTGCTCACGGGTTCCCAGCTTAAGGTTACCGCTCATATCCGTTTTGGTGGGATAAATACTCTTGTCCAGCACATGCAGCAACACCAATTGGCGATCCACACGCTGACTCACCCAGGCGGCGGCATCACAAACCGCTTCCGCTGCTTTGGATCCATCAATACAAGCAAATACATTTTTCATGCTTAGTGGCCTCCCATGAGTTTTTCCACTTCCTTGGGATCATCATGTACCCCGAAGCGGTCAACAATAGTAGCGCTAGCTTCGTTTAAGCCAATCACTTCCACTTCTGCACCTTCACGGCGCAGCTTGATAATAACCCTATCCAGCGACTCCACTGCGGTAATATCCCAGAAGTGGGCATCAGTCAGGTCAATCACCACTTTATCAATCACTTCTTTGAAATCAAAGGATTCCATAAATTTAGTCGATGAAGTAAAGAAAACCTGGCCCGCTACCTTGTAAGTACGCACCGTGCCTTCATCATTGATAGATTTTGTAACGCGCATGTAATGGCCGACCTTGTTGGCAAAGAACATCGCGGCCAGCAGCACGCCAACAAAAACGCCATAGGCCAGGTTGTGCGTCGCCACAACTACAGCAACAGTAGCAACCATAACGATATTGGTAGAAAGCGGGTGCTTTTTCAGATTAATAATCGAATCCCAGCTAAACGTACCTATAGAAACCATAATCATCACTGCAACCAAAGCAGCCATGGGAATAATCGTCAGCCAATCTGAGAGGAAAACCACCAAAAGCAATAAAAATACGCCTGCCGCTAAAGAGGAAAGACGCGTGCGGCCACCTGATTTGATATTGATAATCGACTGGCCAATCATCGCACAACCGGCCATGCCACCGAAAAAACCCACAACAGTATTAGCAACACCTTGACCTTTACATTCGCGGTTTTTATCACTTTTGGTATCAGTTAAATCATCAACGATAGTGGCTGTCATCATGGATTCCAACAAGCCAACAATCGTGAGCATGATCGAGTAGGGCAGGATGATCATCAGGGTTTCCAGATTCAGGGGCACGTCTGGCCAAAGAAACATGGGAAGGGTATCCGGCAGTTCACCCATATCACCGACGGTGCGGATATCAATGCCCCAGATCATGGCTACGGCTGTCAGTGCAACAATACAAATCAGCGGTGAAGGCAGTAATTTGCCAATCACAGGCACATAAGGAAACAGATATATAATCCCCAGACCGGCCAGTGTCATGGCATAAACATGCCAGGTGACATTGGTCAGCTCTGGAAGCTGAGCCATAAAAATCAAAATCGCCAGGGCGTTGACGAAGCCAGTCACTACCGAGCGGGAAACAAAGCGCATCAGACTGCCCAGCTTTAGATAACCGGCAATAATCTGCAAAATACCCGTTAAAACAGTGGCCGCCAACAGATATTCCAAACCATGCTCACGCACCAGGGTAACCATCAACAGGGCCATGGCACCCGTGGCAGCAGAAATCATACCGGGGCGACCGCCGGTAAAGGCAATCACCACCGCCATACAGAAGGAGGCATAAAGACCCACCTTGGGGTCAACACCGGCAATAATAGAAAAGGCAATGGCTTCGGGGATCAGTGCCAGGGCAACAACAATACCGGCGAGCAGATCGCCACGCACATTGGAAAACCAATTTTGCTTGATCGACTGGATCATAGGGTTTCTCTTGAATTTTGAAGTTAAAAAAACATCCCCGGCTTTGATGGGGCATACACATCAAAACCTGGCTGCTGCACAGGGGAATTTCATGCCTGAAGGGCAACACACAAATAAGTGCTGCAAAGGTCAGGCCAGTCACTTAGCTGAGACTTAAAACAACAGAGGGTGAGGACTTTCAGGGTCTACACTGGAGGAACTTCCCGGTTGAATTGTGGTGGGCATCAAAATAAAGCCGGGGATTCTAACAGTAAGGAGAGGAAAATAACAGTGGCGACCTGTCTCAGGCACAGTCAATACAGAGAGTAACTGTTGGGTCAAAAGCCAAGCGCTTAGGATTAATCGGCTCACCACAGGCGTCACACTCACCAAAATCACCGCTTTCGATTTTGCGCAGAGCCACGAGAGCGGCCTTAAGTTGACGTTCCCGACGACGACGTGCTTCCAGAGCCATCTGCTGCCCTTGAAGGGCATCCATACGTGAAAGACGGCCTACTCGGGATTGATCCAGAGTCACTGTGGCCGCCTGATCATCTTCTTCAGCAATTTCAGAGCGCAGCTGTGTGACTAATTCTTCCAACTGCTTTTGGAAAGCTTGTAGCTCACTTGCTTGCAAGGCTGTTCTCCCTAGACGTTTTTTACAGCCTAGTGTCTACTCTTTCGGTTCAACCTTGCAAGTTTTGATACCAAAGGGCAGGTAAGCCGGGCAGGTACCCACCAAACCAGTTGCCAGAGGAATCACACCTATCCATCCCCAAACACCAATAGCTCCTGTCAAAGCCAGAACAATCAGCAACGCACCAACGACAATACGCAGAGTTTTATCAATACCACCGACATTCTTAACCATCTTAGTTTCCTCCAGCCAGAATTTATTAGCACTTTCTTAACTTAGCAGGAATACTCAAAGATGCAAAACAAAGGAAGGCAGTTTAAGCTGGTGACCTAAAATAACAAGAAGGATTTTTCAGTGCAGCTTTTGCTTCAACGCCACCCGCTTCTGGTCATCGTTTTGGCTCAGCTCTTTGGCACTTCTTTGTGGTTCAGTATTAATGGGGTTGCCTTGAATCTGGCTGCTGATATAGGCCTTACGGAAGCCGGGCTGGGTTATCTGACCCTGGCCGTTCAACTGGGTTTTATTACTGGCGCCCTAGTCATTGCTATGAGCAGCCTGGCTGATCGTTTTGCTGCCAGTCGTGTTTTTGCCCTTGCTGCCTTATTAGGGGCTTTGGTCAATGGCCTTTTTATTCTCGCGGCGGATTTTTTTACCCTGGCTTTATTGCTGCGTTTTCTAACCGGCCTCTGCCTGGCTGGCATCTATCCTTTGGGTATGAAGCTGGTTATCTCTTGGACACCTGAATACGCTGGTCGTGCTCTGGGATGGTTGGTGGGCATGCTAACGCTGGGTACAGCCTTGCCCCACCTGTTGCGCGCGGTTACTCCCGTCCTTGATTGGTCGCTACCCATGATCCTTGCATCTTTACTGGCCCTGATTGGTGGTTGGTTGGTTTGGCAATTGGGAGAAGGGCGCCAGTTGCCTCAAGCCAACAAGGGCATCCTGCCCCTGCAAGGGCTTGCTGCTTGGCGCGATCTGTCTTTTCGCAGGATTACTGCCGGTTACTTTGGCCACTGCTGGGAACTCTATGCCTTCTGGACACTGGTGCCTTTTCTCGTCGCCCGAGAAATGAACCGACTGGGTGCTGCTGATAGCTGGATTAGCTGGTTGTCTTTTTTGATTATGGCTGCCGGTGTATTCGGCTGCATTTGGGGAGGGCGCCTTAGTCGCCACTTCGGCAGTCTGCAAGTAGCAAGACTCCTGTTACTGGTTTCCGGCTTTCTTTGCTTGGTCTATCCGTTCATCGCTGCAGTCAGTCCTTATTTAATGCTTGCTTTATTAGCCCTTTGGGGCTTTGCCGTTATCGCTGACTCACCTCAATTTTCAGCCTTAGCCTCTGCAAATGCTCCGCGTGAGCATCTGGGTTCCGCTTTAGCCATGATGAATGCGGTCGGCTTTGCTTTGACTCTGCCATCCATAGCCTTGGTGACCAGCCTTTGGCCATTGCTGGATGTATGGGTATCACTGATTCTTTTACCCGGCCCACTGCTAGGGCTGAGAGCCATTTTCAAGCTCAAAACAGGTCAGTTGAAAGAAATTAGGTTGTAAGACATGCTTGTCCTGACTCCAGGTTCCTAGGTTGTGATGATTGGCGGCTCAGTGTCCCGGGAGTGAACTCAAAGGAAGGTCGGCACTGATCACTGCATGCCGCGATTGCAGCGGCACTCTCACAAGCAGGCCGAAAGAAGTATCACGATAATCATCCGCGAGGGCATGCCCAAAATAACCGCCTGCCAAAAGATGGCTGGAAGCACGCCACACACCTTCCAGCATCAGCTCAGCACCCGGACCACTAGATCGGCTGGAAGCATATACCTGTCCGTCTTCATCAAGCGGATAGCGACTTGACTCAGCTTCCCTAGCCCAATTCCATGAGAGGCCTGTACGCACCCTTAGCTGCCAGTCCCGTGCCTCTGCACTTAGCAACTCCAGCTGCAACCCCAAGCGCCAAAGCTGTTGTGGGCTGTAATAGCCGCCCTGCCCCAGGGTGAAGTGACTGAGGTTCTTATCCCAGCTCATCCACTCAACAAAAGGCCCCAGCCTCAAGTAGTCCAGCTCCAGTTCACTGAAGTCTTCTGCAAAGTCACGCGCCAAATCAACTCGCAGGGCCTTGCGATCATTGCCCGCGACTCTGCGACCCTGCTGACTGGCCAGGGTGCCACTGAAAGCAACGCTGGCTTGATCCCTGATTGGCAGGGCCACAAGCAAGCGCCCCCCTTGGTCGGCCACCTGCCCCCAGTCACGATCACTGGTTGGGTCGCGCGCACCCTGACGTGCCAGGAGGCTGTCTTCCAGTGGTAGACGAAACAGATTCAAGGAAACGAGCCCAGAGTCCGGATACCAGTCACCCTGTAACTGGCCATAGGCCTGGCTGTCCTTCGCTTCACCCGAGTGGACTGTAAAAAAAGATCCCTGTAATGTCAGACCATCACGTTCATGACGTGCACTGAGTTCTGGAGAAACACTGTGACTCTGGGCCAAAGCCCTGCGTTCTGCCTGCTCATCTGGTTGGCTACCAAAATCAGCAGTGAGTGGCGGCCGACCAGAACGGAAGTGATCACTTTGCAAGGAAACACCCATACGCACTTCGTCCCACAAGCGTGTGGCGGCCACATAGGGTTGATAATGAGTCAGGCGCGTCAGTCCTCGATCGCCCTGTTTAATACGGCCCTTAAGGCCAAAAGTAACCTGCCAGTCCTCACGGCCCGCCAGGGTCGATGCTGCCCTTGTTCGTTGAGCGAGGTCAAACTGCTTGCGTCCCCAGGCGCGATCAAAGGCTAAACGACTGACCTTTGATCGCAGCAAAGGATGGCGTTGCCTGGCTTCATCCAGTCCTGCCGTGGCATTCAAACGTTGTAAACTTTCTTCCAGGGCAAAAGCATAGTCTGCATTCTCGGGTGCTGCTGTCAGCAGTGGGTCAAAACGCTCGGCGGCCTGGCGGTAATCCGCTGCCTCAAAAGCAGCCCAGGCCAGCAGAGGACCAAGGTCATCACAGATTTCGGTAAGCCGCTGTGAACGACTTCGCTCCGCACAGGCCAGGTTTTCTGCCGCTGCATATTGTTGCTGGGCCTGCAGAGTCAGCAGTTGTCCATAAATGCTGCTTTCGGTAACCGGTGACTGTGCAAAGGCAGTTTGCGCAGCCGCATAGAGTTGTGCCTCATACAGTAACCAACCCAGGTCAGCGTAAGCAGTTGTCCGTCCATGTTGTTGGCTCAAGCCAGCTTGCTGCAAGGCTTCTTCCGGCTGCTGTGCCTGGATGGCCTGCAGGGCCAATTGAAAGTGGCTTGCGGCCAGACCATCCTCAGCATCAGATCCTGGCTGCCAGTTGGCAGCCTCCTGAAAGAGTGGCAAAGCCAGGGGCGCTTCATCTCGTTGCAAGTAGATCCAGCCAAGTAACAGGGCGTTATTGGTGTGCTGACGTTCAAGGGTCTGTTCGGCCAGCTGTTGCAAATGTTCCGAACTCAGTTCCCTGATGGCCTGATTCTCTCCTGAAATGCCGGCTAGTCGCCCCATGTCCAAATTGTAGGGGTCTTCAGTTTTCTCTACAGTCACTTCAGGTTGTGTTTTAGGTTGCTGAAAAGCTTGAAGAAGCTCATCAGCTGGTTGCCAATCAGGGTTAGCTATCTGCAAACGATTCAGCTCGGAGGCAGCCTGGGCTCGGTTCCCATGACGCAGATGGAACCAGATGCCAGTGGTGTCTACCTCTGCAACTGCAGCACCAGTTTCAGGGATTGCTGGCCGCAGGTATTGATCGCCTGTCAACTGCCGCTGGGTTGCTTCGGGCCACTGTTGATGCTGCAGTAGATCAGGCTGGGCGGCAATAAGTGCAAACGCCTGAACCAGTAGCAATCCTGTTAACAGTATTCTGTTCAAAGCTAAAGCTCCTGACCTTGCGTGCCAGAGCCTGAATCTGACGTTTCATTAACTGCCAAATGTGTTAACAACAAAAGGCTCCAGGAAAAATAGCCATCCTCTCCACCAGGCTGGGGTAGATCCGTCACTCTTAAGTGCTCCCCCTTGGCTCTCGATGTGACAAATTGGGCAATGGCCTGCATGCCAGTGGACCAAGCATATTCCGCTTGCTCGGCATCAGTGAGGCTAACCCACGCAGGCACTGAGTCTTGTGCACTCCAGAAGCTCAAATAGGGTTCAAAATCCCGATCCATCAGAGGTAATTCAGACCAGGCTAGGTGCAGGGGAACCCGCACGGCATCATAGCTGTACCGCGCAGGAAATAAGCTGGATGGTTGAAATCCATCAAGGGTATAGTCGGCCCAGTCAGGCGGCAAACCATATTGGCCTGCTCCTTGTGCTAGCATCAACTTGCGGCCAGTGACTGCCAATTGCTGCCAGGGCTGATCAGGAAACTGCTCGGCGAGGGCCTCCAATGCCGGAAAAACCCAGTAAGAAGCGTTGATCGTCACCCGACCACTTTCCGTAAAACCAGAGTGGCCTGGAAGTAGTAGCAGTTGATCATGATGTTGAATCACCAAAAAATCACTCGTTACCTGGGCTATGCGCGTAGCTTCCTGTAGGTAAGTAGAATCTTGCCAGCGCTGATAGGCTTTCAGTAAAGCCCAGGCAATTAGAATTTCTGCATCAGTGGCATTATTCCTGTCGGTAACACAGCGTCGATCCTGACTTGCACAGGGTTCAAACTTCCATGAAAAAAGACCATCTGGTCGTTGCAATGTCTGCTGAGTCCAGCGCCAGATACGATCAAAAGCCTGGCGGTCACCGGCTGCTTCGGCAAACAGTAGGCCATACCCCTGGCCTTCACTGTGGGAGATATCCTGATTGTCACGATCAACAATGCGACCCTCCTCTTCAAAGGCGTCAGCAAAGGCTTCCCACAGCTCAGGTGCCAGGCGCTGAGTGACTGGCATCTTGGGCTGCTGAGACTGCAGTAGCCAATATCCGGCAATACCAGCCACCAGTAAAATGACTGCAAACACGAGTTTCATCAGGCTTGCTCCATAACCGCCTTGCGCTGACGCAACAAGCGAACGGCCAGCAGACTTGCAAGAACTAGGAACAGCAGTACACCACCCAGCCAGAACCAGGGGTTATGCGATAAAGTCATCCGCAACTTCATCCAGGGTGAGTGTTCGCCCAGCGCATAACGACTAGCAACCTGCATGCTCACAACACCTTCTGGAGTATCCCGCCAGACCAAGAGGTCACCACGTAACTGTGACCAGAGAGCTGCATCAGTCAAATTCAGTAAACGCTGCTGCAGTAAATCCTCGGTCTGAGCTGTCACCAGTGTCAAGGTTGCTGTCTGATTAGCATAAGGGTTACGGAATGCCGCCATGACGCCCAAATCACCGAGCTGCCCCTGTTGATGAATTCGGCCACGCAACACCTCTCCTGAGCCATCAGCTTTGTCACGGCTCAAGCCAAAACCACTCTGCACCCCATCACGCAAATCATTTAGTGCTTGATAGGGCCAGGTCTGGGTGCGACCCAGGGCTGCATTCCATTCCCTGAACAGATCCAGTGGCAGTAGTTCTGGAGTACCCAGTAGCAGAGCATGACCTGATGGCTGATGATCCAGACCTACGTGTAGTTCTATTTGCTCAAGTGGTGCCTGGGCACTTTGAGCCATACGACCAACTAGGGTCAGAGCACTACCTGTAAGAGCTTCGGAAGCTAGCAGAATTTCAGTGGAACTCTTAGCCGTGGGTGAGATATAAGGAAAGCCTGTGGCTCCAAACAGAGCCAGGTCTGGCTGAATCGCAACAGCTCCTGCTTTTGGCAGCGTCACGCTGGAAGACCCCAAAATCTGGAAAACCAGGTGGGTCCCAGGAATGCCTGCGCATTCGCCAATCACCAGCTCGGGCCGCAACGTGATATCAAAATCCAGAGTATTCAGGCCCGGGGTCATTTTGCGCACCGGCAGTTGGATGCGGTAACCCCGATAAGCTGTCCCATTGGGCTGATTCAACAAGAGTCCGTGAACATATTCACCATTGAGGTGAACGTTCATCACCGCGCCAGCACCCATGCCAGCACCATAGCCAAAGTCCAACTTCAGCTCGACATGGTCGGACTCAACAGCATAATAGTTGGCAGGCAGTGGCAGATTAACCCTCAGGCGGTTTTGCCCCATGTTCTGGAAGCTAGTTGTTCCTGCACCCAGAGCTGCAAAGCTGTAGCTCTTGCCGGGGTGCAGAAACTGGCCGCTGGCTCTGGGCAGGGCTTCATTATTCAGCTCACGTCCCAGCAGAGTGATCTGAGGCACAGGGTTCAGGCGGTCATCCATTTCGGTCAACAAACGGGCAGCATCCAGCACTTCTGCCTCCGTATTACCGCTGATAAGCAGACGGATACCACCTGGAATCAGCAGTTCACCTTGTGCATTACGAATGCCTGCCATTTCCTGTAATTCCAGGTGTGGCCCCTCGATGACCGCCAACTGTGTTTCCGGTAACACAGCCTTTAGCTCCTCCCGAGTTCCCAAGAGAACATGAAAGGGGGCAGTGTCCTTTTCGGCCAGATAGGGAAAAGCATCCACTAGCTGATCAGCATCTAGACCTGCTGTTCGCTGCTCGTATTCCGGTCCCTCTACCAGCCAAGTGCTGTGCTGAAGTTCCAGGCTGGCATATTGGCGACGCAAAGCCAAAGCCTGAGCAGCCAGCGGCAAGGCTTCGCTATACACACTGCCACGACCCGCTTCAGCCTCAGTCGCTGGCGCTGTGATCATCAGTGCCTGACTGTAGCCACCCACACCAGGTGAGAAAAGTGATGATAAGTCGCTCAGTGTCAGGCTGCGATCCACCGGACGGTGAGTCAGTTCTAGGCGTGAATGATGCAAGTCCAGCTCCGTCCAGAGTTCTGGAGCCATAGCATCCTCGCAACGGTCGGTGTAATGCTGAGTCACTTCTAATGTCAGCTTGTTAAAGCCGCCTCGCCACAGCTCTGCAGGTAAGCGAACACGTGCATCAGAAATCGGCTGGTTGGGATCAAAGGGCACCTGTGCCAGCGTGGTTTCATTAAAGCGTACCACCATAAATGAGCGCTGTGCCTGCAGGGCAATAGAATTGACCATTCTTAAGCTGAGTGTAGAGTCTTCAATTTTTCGTGTCTCAGCCAAGGGCAGAAAAAGCTCCATTTTCTCAGTGGTACCGTGCAAGCGAACAGGGCCACTGGCATCAGAAAAACTGGACAAGCGCATGACTTCCCGTTGTAACTTTGATGCAGCAGCTACTTGGCTAAATCCACCCTGGTGTACCCAAGCTCTAGTGCCCTGGGCCAGTTGCACCTGCATCCAGGCACCCTCTCTATCCAGCAGCTCAACCTGTTCTCCTCGGGACAACTGCGTTACCAAAGCAGCATCCACTGCTGGTGCCGTACGCACATTGGCTATTGCCACCTTAACTTCCCAGACACTGGCCTGCCCACTAACTGGCGCCAAAAGCAGCGCCATCAGTAAGCTAATCAACAGCTTGCGGCCAACCAGCACCTTACTACCCTTACATCTGTACATTCTGCTTTCTCCACTCATTTGGTATTCAGGTCGTGGGTCACACGTATGCGCTTTAGGTGGCGCACCAGAGAAGCCGTAAACAGGGAAAAGTGGGCACGTACAGGCACCCAAATCAGACTAAGTACAATCCGTAGCGCGCGCATGAAGGGAATCGGGCGGGCTCGGCGCTCTTGAAAATAAATCCAGCGGGCACTATCACTAAAACTCAGGGCCACGGCTTCATCCTGCTCCTTGCTGGTACGCGGCGTGAATTGCACACCCAGTTCGGTACCTCGATAGCCGGGAATCACTGCCCGCACCACCAGAGGCAGATCCAGTTGTCGCTGCAAGGCAGGCGACCAGCAGCTCAAAAAATGCTGTTCCCCCGGTTTAATATCCACCGCTTCTTTAGGTGCCAGTCGGCTGCCTCCCGCCGATACATCCAGCAGTTTGCAGGCCACACACCGACCATCTTCCAGCACCAGGTAACCTTCCTCGGTCACCGGCAAACGCGGTGCAGTGCGTTGTTGTTTCCGCTCCAGCAAGGCCCCCAGGGCTGCAAAAACCGTCAGGAAATTGAATAGATTCCACAGCAAAACGATAACCGTCAGCTCACGCGTCAAGGGGTCTGCCCAAAAGCGATAGCCGCCCACAACAAAGCCCAGAATCAGCAGCATAAAGAGCACATAAAAGGGCTTGGCCAGGGGGGAAATGAAATCCTGCTCCAGGGTGTCGCCCTTGGGGGTGACCATGAAGGAAGGCTTGCGGGGGTTAATGAACACCTTGACGATAGCCACCAGCGAAAACACACACTGCATGATTTCGTAAAGCTCAGAGATCAACGGCCAGCGGGTTCGGCCAAACAGCATGGATGAAACCATGTAGGTGCCAATCACATGCGGCAGGGTATAGGCCAGTATTTCCATAAAGGAGGCGTTGTAGATCTGCATACCAAAGTAGAGGTAGGCTAGCGGTGACAATAGAAAGATGGCGCGGGCAAAAGGAAACATCCAAAACAGGATGGAGCTCATGTAACCCACCCGCTGGTACCACTTGAGACCAGGTGCCAGATAGGGCTTTTTCAACAGTAATATCTGAGTCATACCCTGCGCCCAGCGCATCCGTTGGGTGATAAAACCAGTGAAGGTTTCCGGTGCCAAACCGGCGACCATCGGACGATCCACATAAATTGAGCGATAACCCTTGCTGTGCAGGTCGAAGGCTGTTTCACAGTCCTCAGTAATGGAGTCACCCGATAGCCCACCCACTTCATCCAGATGCTTGCGGCGCAAAACGGCAGCCGAACCGCAGAAAAACGAAGCCGACCAAAAATCCAGACCGCGCTGAATGGTCTGGTAGAACATATCGTTTTCCGATGGCATGCGGCTGAAGGACTGCAGCAGGTTACGGTCCACCGGATCTGGATTGATCATGAAGTGAGGTGTCTGCACCAGAAACACATCATCGTGACGGACAAACCAGGGCACCGTGTGGTCCAGAAAATCTACCGTGGGCACATGATCGGCATCCAGAATTACCACCAGATCACCGGACACAAATTGCAGGGCATGGTTGATATTGCCAGCCTTGGCCCGTTCATTGCGTGGACGGGTCAGGTAGTGAGTGCCCAGCCGGGCACAGAGTGCCTGTAAAGTCTTGCGACGCACCCGAGCATCCTCTGCAGCCACCGGATTTTCAGCAGCAAGTTTCTGGTCAGTACCCCCATCATCCAACAGATAGACTTTCAGCTTTTCAGCCGGGTAATCCAGCATCAAGGCAGCACGCAGGGTAATTTCCAGCAACTCTGGATCTTCGTTGTAGGAGGGCACCAACACATCCACTGTTGGCAGCTCGGCATCTTCTGGCAAATCCTTGATGCTCAATAGAGGCCGCTTCAAGGGGACGGCATTCACAATACAGCCAAGAATATGAATGGCAGCAGAGTAGAGTTCGGCAATAAACAGCAGGAGGACGGCAGCCAGGGTGATGTAGTCAGTTGCCGTCAACGTGTAGGTGCCTCGCCAAGCCAGGTAGCGCAGGGTCAGGAAGCAGCCTGCCAGCAATACCAGCAGCCGGAAATAATCACCCCAGCGAGTTTTCAGAGCATTCTGGGCAAACCAAATAACACACAGCAGGGTAATAGCAGATACCAACTGAGCAGACGAATCCATCGGCAGAAAGAAAAGCACTGCCAGAAATAGCAAGCTGACCAGTAGAAGCCCCTGCTTCTTGTAATTTTCAGGAGTCATACAGCTAGTCCAGAGCGCTGTTTTACTTCCGAGGGTTCGGATATCACGCGGGGGTGAGCAGTATTAGTGGTCAAGCGCCCTGCTTCATCCACACGCAGTCCAGCCATAAAAAATGCACGGGCCAACTGGTTACGCTTTTTCTCCACTCTGCGCAACAGCATGCCCAGAACGGGTGCAAGCACGAAGAAAAAAGGCAAAATGACAAGGGGCAGTGCGATCAGCAACCAGCTTCGAGGGGACATCAGCAGGATGAACACCAGATTACTCAGGCTTAAAATCAAGCCGGTATAAGCAAGCACTCGCCACTGCTGGAGATGCCGACAAAGCTGAACCTGACGATGAAAAGCATTCAGTTGCATCGACCAATGAACTGAAGCGGAAGGCTTAGTATCCATAAGTTTGTGTCTTTTAGATGCGTTCAGTTTAAAGACCCCGCTAAGCAAGAGATCACCATTACACAAACTTACGCTAAACTTACATAAAAAGCACTAACAAACAATTAACATGCCATTCTTTTTTCTTAACAGGGCTGGAAAAGTCCCGCATGACAGTCAACCAGCACCCGCACTTAATAAACCAAAAATATGGAAGCCACCTATGTAGGTTCCAGCAGCTGAACCCAGGGTGGCAAAAATAAACACCAGCAGGGTGCGAGACACTCGGTTTTTCCACCAGCCTTTGAATTCAGCTGTATCCTGGCGTAACCGGGAAAAGTCTTCCACCTTGGGTTTTCTGACCAATAATTCCGCGCCGGCAGCAACAAAGCCTGCCCCTATGGTCGGATTTAGGGAGGTCAGGGGTGCCGCTACAAAGGCGGTCAGTATGGTGAGTGGATGGGCGCCAGCTAGCAGAACCCCAAGCGCACTCAGGCCACCATTGATTAGCACCCAGTCGAGCATCATTTGCAGGCCCAGCTCAGTGTTATGGCGAAAACCGATAATAAAACCCGTGATCACCAGTGCGGCAATAATCCAGGGAATAAATTTTGGCCAGCGGCTGGGGGGGGGAACCGAATCGAGGATGGCCAACTGATCTTTGAGTTCTTCCGGCAAATGGCCTTTCAGGTTTTCTTCCAAGCCCTTCAAATGGCCAGCACCTACAACAACCAAGACTTTCTTGTAGCGGCTATCGCCATTTTCCTGTGCCAAGCGCAAGGCCATGTAGTGATCCCGCTCGGCAATCAGTGCCTGATAGAGTTTTTCTGACTCTTGAGCAAATTCACTGAAAGTGGCTTCCAGTACATCACCTTCTTTCAGCTTTTCAATTTCTTCAGAGGTCACCTTTTCACGTGAAAAAAGGCTGCCCACCAAGCCGGAAATCAAAGCAGTGCGCTGCCACCAGGGAACACTGCGATAAACGCGTTTTAGGGTGACACCCACATCCCTATCAATTGTCATCAAGGGAAGGCCAGCAGCCTTGGCTTCTTCTATCGCCGCCTTCATTTCTTCACCCGGCGCTATGCCAGATTCTTCAGCCACCCTCTGTTGAAAAGAACCCAGAGCCAAGTTGGCAGCTACCATTCCCGCCTTGCCTTCCTTGATGACCTGGAAAAGATTCATCTTGGCCAGCGCATCCGGGTTGGTCATATTGTGATAGCGCGCCGGACAGAGCTCTACCGCCACAGCATCAAATCCGCCATTTCGAATCAATTCGCGAACTTCTTCTGCACTCGCTTTGGAGACATGAGCCGTCCCTAGCAGCGTATAATCAGTTTCGTGTTTACGTAACAGTTTACGTGGTCCACTGGACGTTGCAGATGGGGCTGAAGCAGTCATGTATCCCTGTTTCCTGAAGTAAAAAAATTAAAGGGCGCATTAGACCAGAAAGTAAACCAAAAGTCAGGTTATCTCCTGAGCTCTTTGCCTGTACAAAGCACTACAGAACCTCTAGGCTGGAAAGCCTTTCAACTACATCTAGGAGAGGCAGGATGTCGACATCCATCGTTACCGCCATTATTGAAGAGCTCAGCCAGGAACCCACGCTGAAAAATGACGATGCCGCCCTACTCAAGGCGATTATCCTCAACCTGCATATGAGCCCGGATGCTTTGCGTGAAATCCATGCCAGCCCTGAATTTAAAATGGCCATGAGTAACCCAGCAATCAGCATTACCTCGGACCGCAACGCCCCTTTATTTATGGCCGTTGGTGAGACCACGTTTAATGTTGATGGTGCCACAGCCAAGGATTTCTTTGACTGTGCCGATCTGATTCAGGCCAAACTCAACTGCTCTGACCAGGTGGCTGAAATTGCTGAAATGGTACTCATCCAGCGTATCCAGAAGTGGTTCTACGAGCGTGAAGATAGCAAGCCTATTCCGGTGCAGGGGTTTAGGCCCGGCATGGTGATTAACTAGAACATCCCCAATTCCAGCTGCGCATCTTCCGTCATCATTTCTCGTGACCAGGGTGGATCGAAGACGATTTCAGTATTCACCTGACTGATATCTTCTGCACCCTGGATTTTACGGCGCGCATCAGCAGCAATGACTTCACCCATACCACAGCCTGGGGCTGTTAGGGTCATGCGAATGTTGAGCATCTTGCGGCCATCCAGCAAATCCACAACCTTTAAACCATAGACCAGGCCCAGATCGACGATATTCACCGGAATTTCTGGATCAAAGCAGGTACGCAACTGCTCCCAGGCAAAGTCTTCAATTTCCTGGTTGCTGGCTCCTTTGGGCAGCACGGGTTTTTGTAAAGCAGGCAAACCCAAAGCATCCAGGTTGGTGCCTTCGACCATATACAGGCGGCCCTGATGACCGACACTGACAGTGCTGCCTTTGGCCTGCATAACTTCAACTTCTTCACCCTGCGGCAGAGTTATCGTTTTGCCAAAGGGTACGGAAATCACTTCGGTTTCGCGTTGAAGTTTTACCTTGTCACCCTTTTGAAGACTCATACCAGCATCTCCCTGACCCGCTTGAGGCCAGCAACAAAGACATCGACTTCTTCCAGAGTGTTATAGGCGGCGAAAGAGGCTCGGGCAGTGGCATCCACACCCAGGTGGTGCAGCACCGGCATCGCACAATGATGACCCGTGCGGATGGCAATACCCAACTGGTCAGTCAACAAGCCCAAATCCTGGGCATGGGCACCTTCCAGGACAAAAGAAATAACGGCCGCTTTGCCGGGTGCTTCGCCTAAAATTCGCAGGCCCGGCAGCTCGGTTTGCATTTGTTCAGTGGCATAGTCAAGTAACGCATGCTCCCAAGCCGCCAGCTTGCCTAGCTCCAGGTCCAGCATCCAGTCAGCAGCCACACCCAGACCTATGGCTTCAGCAATCGCCGGGGTTCCTGCTTCAAATTTGTGCGGCAGGCCAGCATAGGTAGTTTTTTCAAAGGTCACGATATCGATCATGTCCCCACCACCCTGCCAAGGCGGCATGGCTTCCAATAGCTTTTCCTTGCCATAGAGCACGCCGATGCCCGTAGGACCATACATTTTGTGGCCGGAAAAAACATAAAAATCGGCATCCAGAGCCTGCACATCCACAGCCTGGTGAGGTACAGCCTGGGCGCCATCAACAAGCACCAGTGCTCCCTTATCATGGGCTTGGCGAACCAGTTGAGTGATGGGGTTAACCGTTCCCAAAGCATTGGAAACCTGGGTAATGGCTAGCAACTTAACCTTTTCGGTCATCAGTTCTTCAAAAGCCTGCAGATCCAGGCTGCCATTTTCCAGAATCGGAATCACTTTGAGTTCAATACCCAACTGATCTCTTAGCTGCTGCCAGGGAACAATATTCGCATGGTGCTCCATCATTGAAACCAGGACTTGATCACCGGCTTTTAAGTTGGCTCGACCCCAGCTTTGGGCAACCAGGTTGATCGCTTCAGTTGCTCCCCGCGTGAAAATAATTTCCTTGTGGGAAGCTGCATTGATGAATTTCTGAAGCTTGCCACGCGCCTCTTCATGCGCATCTGTTGCCTCCTGAGACAGGGTATGCAGGCCACGGTGGATGTTGGCATTGGTCTGGCGATAGTATTGATCCATGGCCTCAATAACGGCCAGAGGCTTCTGGCAGGTGGCTGCATTATCCAGATACACAAGGGGCTTGCCATTGACCTGACGCTGCAGAATCGGAAACTGGGCCCGCAAGGCTTGGAGATCAAAATCTGGCTGCTGCAGGGCATCGAACGCTAGTTCACTCATAAATTCTATTCCTAATACTCCAGAAATCCGCTTCTCATCAATAATCGGCTCTCTGTTGCAAGGTAGCCTGAGACCAATTGGGCAGGGAGCTGCTAGCCGGGACGCGTAAATACATCCATGTAAGCTCTGGCTGCAACCTCCTGTTGCAGACAGCCCGGCATAGCAGCATCCCCGCCCACTTATGCGGCATCAATTGGCTTCAGCGCAACTTAAAGATCATCCAGATTCACCTGGTGTGGAAGATGTCCGGCAACGGTGGTTTCAACCAACTGATAAATCGGCTCAATATCAATTTTATCGACCACCTCATTGGCAAAAGCGAGGGTCAACAGACCGCGCGCCAGTTCGTCACTCAGGCCACGTGATTTGAGGTAAAAGAGTGCCGTTTCATCCAATTGGCCGGTGGTCGCTCCATGCGAGCACTTCACATCATCGGCATAGATTTCCAGCTCTGGCTTGGTGTCGATTTCGGCCTGATCACTGAGTAGCAGGTTGGCATTGCTCTGCTGGGCATCAATTTGCTGGCTGTCTTTTTTGACGATGACCTTGCCATTGAATACACCCCGGGCCTTGTCATTCAAAATAGCCTTATAGGTTTCACGGCTGTAAGTGCGCGGCTCGTTGTGATTGACCAGGCTGTGGATATCCAGGTGTTGTTTATTGCGTCCAAACAAGAGGCCGGAAAATTCACTTTCGGCGCCAGTGCCATTGAGATCACACACCAGGTCATCACGGACCAGCTTGCCACCCAGATTGATATGGTGGCAGTAATAGCGGCTGTCACGCTTTTGCTCGACGTGGGTGCGATTGACCAACCAGCTTTGGTCACCGGGCTCTTGAAGGAGATAATGTGTTAATTGAGCATTACGCTCCAAAACGACTTCTGCAACCCGGTTGGTAAAGTGTACCGCTTCTTCAGAACCCAGGAAGTGCTCGACCAAACGCACCTGACTATTGGCTCCGGCAGCTACCAGAATGCGGGGATGAGACATGCTGGCCTGATCACCAGCAACTGACAGGTGGATCAGGCTGATCGGCTTTTCAATAACCTGGTGGTTACCGATACGGATCATCGCGCCTTCGCCTGCAAAGGCAAAGTTGAGTGCTGTAAAGACATCACAGTCAATTCCAGCCAATCGCCCCATCATGCCGCAGGTGAGCTCCAATTCCTTATCCAAGGCTTCGGATAGGGGTTCAACGACCAGAGCAGCAGGCAACCCAGAAAGGTTTGACAACTCAGGTGCATAAACGCCATTCACAAAAACCAGGCGATGATCGTCCAGGGCTACGTCTCTTGCCTTCAAGACTTCTCTGGCCGCATCCAAATCAACCGTTTTCGGCAACAGAAAATCCCGCTTGGCAAGTGCTTTGGTATTGGTGTATTTCCAGTTTTCAACACCATTAATGGGAAAACCCAGGTGCTCAAAACGAGCAAAAGCGGCAATGCGCTGACTCTTCAGCCAGCCGCTTTCTGCATCCTGATTAAAGGCTGCAAAGGCTTCGGCATACTGGTTCATGCAGCACCCTCCAGCAGCCAGTCGTACCCTTTTTTCTCCAGTTCAAATGCCAGGGACTTGTCACCTGTTTTAACAATGCGTCCATCAACCAGTACATGAATCACATCAGGAACGATGTAATCCAGCAAACGCTGATAGTGGGTAATCATCAGAATGCTGCGCTCGGCAGTACGTAAGGAGTTGACGCCATCAGCCACGGTTTTCATGGCATCGATATCCAGGCCCGAGTCAATTTCGTCCAACAGCGCCAGCTTAGGCTCCAGAATCAGCATCTGGAGAATTTCGTTGCGTTTTTTCTCACCACCGGAGAAGCCTTCGTTAACAGCACGGTGCATAAAGCTGTTATCCATCTTCATGAACTTAAGCTTTTCACGAATCAGCTTCATAAACGCCGGGGCTTCGATTTCATCTAAACCCTGCTCCTTGCGCTTGGCATTCAAAGCGGCCTTAAGCAGATAGACGTTTTTCACGCCTGGAATTTCGACGGGATACTGGAAGCCCAGCAGCAAACCAGCACGAGCACGCTCTTCAACATCCATTTCCAGCAGGTCTTCGCCTTCAAAGGTCACACTACCGCTGGTAACTTCATAGCCCTCACGCCCGGTCAGCACGGCAGACAGGGTTGATTTACCGGCACCGTTGGGGCCCATAATGGCGTGAACTTCACCTGGCTGAATACTCAGGTTCAGGCCCTTAAGGATTTCGGTTCCTTCAACTCGGGCATGGAGGTCTTTAATTTCAATCATTGTGGAATCCTGTTTTCAATTCATCAATTCGGGTAAAAAGGCAGCAGTAGCGGACCTACTACGGCAGGGCTGCTGAGCGCAAGTGGAGCCAGGGAAGGCGTAACGCAGCTCGTACAAACCCGGAAGGTTTGTCCGGCTGGCAAGCCAGCGCCCTGCAAAGCAGTGAGTTCCAGCATCAACCGACCGCGCCTTCCAGCGATACGTTCAATAGAGCTTCAGCCTCTACGGCAAATTCCATCGGCAGTTCCTTGAAGACATCCTTACAGAAGCCATTAACAATCATGTTGACCGAGTCTTCTTCGGAAATACCACGCTGCATACAATAGAAAAGCTGGTCTTCACCGATTTTCGAGGTGGTGGCCTCATGCTCAACCTGCGCGGAAGCTGTGCCGATTTCCTGGTAAGGGAAGGTATGAGCGCCACACTGATCGCCAATCAGCAGCGAATCACACTGGGTAAAGTTGCGGGCGTTTTTTGCGGTCGGCAGAATTTTCACCAGTCCCCGGTAGGACTGGTTAGAACGTCCCGCAGAGATACCCTTGGAAATAATGGTTGAGCGGCTACCTTCACCGATATGGATCATCTTGGTGCCGGTATCTGCCTGCTGGTAGTTGTTGGTGACGGCCACGGAATAGAATTCACCAACGGAATCCTTACCGCGCAGGATACAACTGGGGTATTTCCAGGTAATCGCCGAACCGGTTTCTACCTGGGTCCAACTGATTTTGGCGCGATCACCGCGACAGTCGCCCCGCTTAGTCACGAAGTTATAGATACCACCCTTGCCTTCTTCATCACCGGGATACCAGTTCTGCACGGTGGAGTATTTGATATAGGCATCATCCAGGGCAACCAGCTCAACGACAGCTGCGTGCAGCTGGTTTTCATCCCGCATGGGCGCAGTACAGCCTTCCAGATAAGAGACCTGGGCCTGTTCTTCGCAGACAATCAGCGTACGCTCAAACTGCCCGGTGTTGGCTGCATTGATACGGAAATAGGTGGATAGCTCCATCGGGCAGGTCACGCCCTTGGGTACAAACACAAAGGAGCCATCAGTGAAAACCGCTGAGTTAAGCGCGGCATAATAGTTGTCGGTATGGGGAACCACCGTGCCCAGATATTGGCGAACCAGTTCCGGGTGTTCTTGAACTGCTTCTGAAATCGAGCAAAAAATAACCCCTGCCTCCGCCAGCTTGGCCTTAAAGGTGGTGCCTACAGAAACCGAATCAAAGACGGCATCCACGGCAACACCAGCCAGCGCAGCCCTTTCATGCAGGGGAATCCCCAGCTTATCGAAGGTTTCCAGCAGCTTGGGGTCGACTTCATCCAGGCTTTTCGGAGCATCCTTGTTTTTAGCACCAGGTGCGGAATAGTAGGACACCGCCTGGTAGTCAATTTTTGGATAAGACAAATGTGCCCAGCCTTGGGGGTCTTTCATAGTCAGCCAATGACGGTAGGCTTCCAGACGCCACTCCAGCAACCACTCAGGCTCTTTTTTACGCTGAGAAATATGGCGGATGACATCTTCATCCAAACCAGGGGGCAGGGTGTCACTTTCAATATCGGTTACGAAGCCTTGCTTGTACTCTTTACGTACCAGCTGCTCCATCTCTTCACTCGCCATAACGGCCTCCGGGCATCATCAAGTCTTTCTTTATAATTGGGCGGCATTACCGGCTGGCTTTTGCAGGGCATCACTGCTTCACATTAGCTCTGGCAGAATTCGTTCCTGACGAATTTCTGCACTTCCCACTTCCATGTGGGTCGGCCACAACATCCTGTTGTGGACAGCCTGAAGCAGTAACACCCTGCCGCCAGCCTTACTGTATGCTCACCCTGCTTCATGCAGGGTGATGGTCTGTATCTGTACCCAGGGCAGTTTAATTGGCTGGGTTTGCGCCAGCTGTGCCAGGGTTACCGAGGCCAGGAGTTCATGAATCGCCTGAGTAACTCTTTGCCAGTTGGTCGCCACTCCGCACTGGCTGATCAAATCACACTGGGAGTCTTCCAAACTGCATTCAGTCATGGCTACCGGGCCTTCAATCGCCGAAATCAAGTCACTCGCAGTGATCGCTGAAGCCGGCCTTGCAAGTTGGTAACCACCTTGAGTACCTCGCCTAGAAACTAACAGCTCTGCTTTTACAAGCATCTTCAACAGCTTGCTAACTGTTGGCTTAGGTAGACCTATTTCATCTGCCAAATCTGCAGCCGTATACAAACGTTCAGGGTGACGTGCCATCTGGGCACTAAGCACCACTGCATAGTCTGTCATCTTGCTGAGCTTGAGCATTACACCTGCCTGGGTTCTTCAAATCTATTGAGTACTATTTTAGTACTTTTTAGAAACCGAGTAAAGCAGTCGGGTTTAGCTGGATTACCCTTAAACAAAAACCCCGAAGCCTATACAAGCTTCGGGGTTTTGCGTTCAACTAAAGATCAGACAATACTTACTTGAGGCTATCCAGGATCTTGTTGAAGGTTGCGCTGGGACGCATAACCTGATCAGCTTTGGCTTTATCAAGGTGATAGTAGCCGCCCAGGTCAGCGGGTTTGCCCTGGACTTCAGACATTTCCTTCAGGATTTGCTCTTCCTGCTCGTTCATCTGCTTGGAGACAGGGCCCATTTTCTCAGCCAGCTCTTTATCCTCAGTTTGCTTGGCCAGCTCTTCTGCCCAGAACTTGGATAGGTAGAAGTGGCTGCCTCGGTTGTCCAGCTCACCGACTTTACGCGAAGGTGATTTGTTTTCTTCCAGCAGACGGCCGGTTGCCTTGTCCAGTGCCTGACCGAGAACTTCAGCACGCTTGTTGCTGTTTTTCTGGCCCAGTTCTTCCAAAGAAACGGCCAAGGCCAGGAATTCACCCAAGGAATCCCAACGCAGGTGGTTTTCTTGAAGAACCTGCTGAACATGCTTGGGCGCTGAGCCGCCAGCACCTGTTTCGTACATACCACCGCCAGCCAGCATGGGCACGATGGACAGCATTTTTGCGGAAGTACCCAGTTCCATGATGGGGAAGAGGTCGGTCAGGTAATCACGCAACACGTTACCGGTAACGGAGATGGTGTCTTTGCCACGAACCATGCGCTCCATAGAGGTACGAATAGCACGCACATAACCCATGGTGCGGATATCCAAGCCGGAAGTGTCGTGATCTTTCAGGTATTTTTCTACTTTTTTGCGCAGCTCACGGTCGTGGGCACGCTCATTGTCCAACCAGAAAATGGTCGTGGTACCGGATTGGCGGGCACGGTTAACAGCCAGTTTAACCCAGTCTTTGATGGCGGCATCTTTGGTTTGACAGGCGCGCCAGATATCACCTTTCTCCACTTCATGCTGCATCAATACGGTGCCATCCGCTTTAACAACGCGCATAACACCATCTTCAGCCAGCTCGTAGGTCTTGTCATGAGAGCCGTATTCTTCAGCTTTCATTGCCATCAGACCGACATTGGGTACCGAGCCACAGGTGGTGGGGTCAAAGGCACCGTGGGTTTTACAGAAGTTGATCATTTCCTGGTAGATGCGTGCATAGGTCGACTCAGGCATAACCGCCTTAACGTCCTTCTGCTTGCCATCACGGCCCCACATTTGGCCGGAGTTACGAATCATTGAAGGCATGGAGGCATCAACGATGACATCACTAGGCACGTGCAGGTTGGTAATTCCCTTGACGGAGTCAACCATGGCCATTTCAGGACGGTGCTCATAGCAGGAGTGAATCGCTTCTTCAATTTCATCCTGCTTGGAGTGAGGCAGGGTTTTGATGCTTTCCAGGACACTGGCCATACCGTTGTTGGGGTTGGCACCCAGGTCTTTGAAAAGGTCGCCGTACTGATCAAAAACTTCTTTATAGAAAGCGCGAACCGCATGACCAAATACGATGGGGTGAGAAACCTTCATCATGGTCGCCTTAACGTGCAGGGACCACATCACGCCATCTTCCTTGCACTCTTCAATGGTGCGTAGGAAGAATTCATCCAGGGCCTTGGCACTCATGAACATGGAATCAAGAACTTCACCCTCCTCCATCGGAAGAGTTTTCTTGACGTCGACTTTGCCGTTCTTGTCGACAAACTCAATTCGCACGTCTCCCGCTTCTGCAATAGTTACTGATTGCTCGCTGGAGAAGAAATCACCGTCACGCATCCAGTCTGCGTGAGAACGGGATGCCTTGCTCCATTTACCCATGGAATGTGGGTATTTACGGGCAAAGGCTTTTACTGCAGGGGGAGCACGACGATCGGAGTTACCTTGACGCAGTACGGGGTTAACCGCGCTGCCCAGGATTTTTGCATAGCGAGCCTGGATGTCTTTTTCTTCATCATTGGCCGGCTCGTAAGGGTAATCAGGGACATCATAGCCTTGCTCTTGCAATTCCTTGATGCAAGCACGCAGTTGAGGAATAGAAGCACTGATGTTAGGCAGTTTGATGATGTTGGCTTCAGGTTTTTTGGTCAACTCACCCAGTTCAGCCAAGCCATCAGGAATTCGCTGGTCGTCTTTTAGACGCTCTGGGAAGGCGGAAAGAACACGCCCAGCCAGGGAAATATCGCTGGTCTCAACATCAATTCCTGCAACCTTGGCAAAGGAACTGACGACTGGCAACAGGGAAAAGGTTGCCAGGGCAGGTGCTTCATCGGTAAGGGTGTAAACTATCTTATTGCTGGTTGTCATTTTATTCCCCGATTCCATCGTTGTGTGACTGACAACTCATGTAAAAAGCGGCTTTTGGCTGCTTTTTTCAAGAGGAGTAAGCTTTAGCTAGTAAAATTACAACAGGCATTCTACCCAAAAACTGCGACTTTTTGTACGTCTTCAGGTTAAGACAAAGGGCTAAGCTGCATTGCAATAATCATTGCTTGCTGGCAACCAGTCGGTTTTCCACTTCATCCATTGTCATAATTTTAGCTCCCAAAGCAGGAGCCAGCCACTGGGAAGTGTCTTCAGGCAAGGCGCCTTTAACGGGCAAATAAACAGGCAGTCCGCAGGCTTGAGCAACCAAAGCCAAGGCGTTGTCCAGGGCCACTGTTGCCCTCGCCAGATGCACTAGATCGACCGCCTCTTCCCAGGTGATTTTTCCGGCAAGATTGGTAATAGCTGCCTGGGTTGTCTCAGCCAAGGAGTCGAGCAGGACATCAACTTCCAACTTCTCATTGTGGGAAGCCAGCAACCAGACTTGCCAGCCTTTACTTACCAGGGTATCCAACAGCGCCTGCCATTCATGGGCTTCCGGCTGCTGTTTAAGGGCCACTCCCGGGACCTTCACGCTTCCCGGACAAAAAATAATACTGGGTCGATCTTGCTGGAGTTCAAATTTATCCAATACAGCCTGCTGTTGTTCAACGCTAGAGGCCAGTGATGGTGTCGCTATTTCAGGCAAGTCATCAACGATATCCCAAGCCAGGGCACGGTAGCGATCGACCAGGTGTGGGTGTTTCTTTTTGTTTGGCAAGCGAATATCGATCAATAGGGAGTAGCGATAACGCCCCCGGTATCCAGTCCTTTCGGCAATATTGGCCAACATGGGAATCAGCGCGGGCTTGAAGCGGTCCGGCAGCACCCAGGCATGTGCATGATCCTTATCCTGCATTTCCAATCCCGCGCGCCAGAAGGTTTTCCAACTCATATTGGGTTCGGGCAGGTTGTAAACAGCATCCACTTGAGGGAAGCGCGCAGCCAAACCCGCCAATCTTGTTGGTACCATGATGTCCAAGGGACGACTTGGATAGCGTTGTTTGATATCAGCCAAAGTAGGTAGAGCCAGCAAGAGTTTTTGTACAGTCGCTGGCGTCAATACAAGGTTGCGTCCGGCCGCTTTACGGAAAAAATAGGACATGGTGGGGTTAAGGGTTCCAGTTAATCAAAAAAGGATTTCCAAACCTGGCTGACGGTTTGGCGATACTCTGTCCAAGGAGCTGCAGGAACAGAATTTCCTGATTTCTCCAAAGCAGCATGATGTGTTGCTTTACGGTAAGCCAGGTAGGCGTCTTGTAGATTTCTTACCTCGGCTTCAGGAAGTACGCCTGTAGTCGCCAGAGCATCCAGCAAACGCATATTATCCGTCACTTCCAGTAGCTCAGGATGCTGATGACTGAAAGCCAACACGCAATATTGTACGATAAATTCAATATCAACCAGGCCACCGGTATCCTGCTTGATATGAAAGACGTCCTTGGCTTGGGATGCTCTACTACCGAGATTGGCCCGCATCTTCTCTCTCATGCTGACCACCGCTTCCTGCAGTTTATCCAGATCGCGCTGCTGAGCCAGAATCTCTCCGCGCAACTGGTTAAAGCGCTCAACCAGTTGAGGGTCGCCACAAATGGCTCTGGCTCGAACCAAAGCTTGGTGCTCCCAGGTCCAGGCTTCCTTTTTCTGGTAGTCGGCATAAGCCTTTAGACTACTCACCAGCAGGCCTGCATTGCCTGAAGGTCTCAGGCGCATATCAACTTCATAGAGTTGACCTGAAGGGGTTACGGTCGACAAAAAGTGAATTATTTTTTGACCCAGGCGGCTAAAGTAGGTAATGGAATCCAAGGATTTTTCGCCGTCACTGCCAGCAGTAGGATGTCCTTCATGGATAAACACCAAATCCAGATCTGAGCCATAGCCCAACTCAATCCCACCTAATTTACCATAGCCGACAATAATAAAACCCGGATCGGCGGGCTGGCCGCCTGTATTCAAAGGGCGGCCATAACGGCGGGTCAAATCTTTCCAGGCAAACTGCATTACGCTTTCCAGCAAGACCTCCGCAATAAAGGTGAGGTAATCGCTGACTTTCATCAAATGCCGATCCGCAACAATATCGGATGCAGCCACTCTGAGCACATTCGCATGACGAAAATAACGCAAAGCCTCCATCAAGGCTTCCATATCATCTTCTGGAATACGGCTCAGGTGTTGCCTGAGTTCATCTTGGAGGCGCTCTTTATCAGCCGGTGAGTAGAGGGTTTCAGGACTCAGCAATTCATCCAGCAAGATGGGCATACGGGATAACTGCTCTGCCAACCAGGGGCTCGCTGAACACATTTTCACCAACTGCTGCAGGGCACCGGGATTTTCAGTCAGCAGAACCAAATAGGCTGTACGCCGTAGAACTGCCTCAATTAACCAGAGCACCCTTTCCAGGGTGGTATCCGGATTAGGCGCATCAATTACTGCCGCCAGCACCAGAGGCAAGAGGCTGTCCAATCGTTCTTTGCCAACCTTTTGCATGCTGGCCACCTGCTTACTGGTTTTCAGTGCTTTCAACAGTTTCCAGCTTTGCGCTGTCTCTTGAAAACCCTTTTCCTGAAGCAACTGATAAGCCACTTCATCTTCCAGATCATCGGTCCAGAGCACAGACAGATCATCAGCTGTTTCGACCACCTCTTCGTCTTCAGGGTCAGCTATCACGGCATCAAAGTGTTCCCGGACTTGATTCCGTACCTTATCCAGCTTTTCCAGCAAAGCCGCCCAGGAATCAAAACCACAGCGCAAGGCAATTCGCTGCTGTACCTTTTCATCATCCGGGAGTTCTTGGGTTTGGCGATCAGCAAAGCCTTGCAGGGCATGCTCCAAATCCCGCAGGAAAGCATAGTCTTCAAGCAGTTCCTTGGAGGCTTGTTCTGGCATCAAGCCCAGGCCAGAAATCACGGGTAAGAGCTTACGAAGGGACCTTTCCTGAAGTTCGGTGTCACGCCCGCCACGAATCAATTGGAAGACCTGGGTGATAAATTCAACCTCCCTGATGCCACCACGACCCAGCTTGATATTATTGTCCCGTCCTTTACGCCTCACCTCGCGGTTAATCATGGCCTTCATGGCACGCAAGGCTTCAATAGCACTAAAGTCGAGATACTTGCGATAGACAAAGGGTTTCAGGTCAGCCAGCAGTTTTTCACCTGCTTCCTGGTCACCAGCAATGACCCTGGCCTTGATCATCGCATAACGCTCCCAATCACGGCCCTGGTCCTGATAATACTCCTGTAGAGCAGAGAAGCTGAGCGCCAAGGCCCCAGCATCACCGTAAGGCCGCAAGCGCATATCCACACGAAATACAAAACCCTCAGCGGTAATCTGGTCCAACGCAGTAATCAGCTTTTGCCCCAGACGGGTGAAGTATTCCTGGTTATCAAAACTCCGTCTTCCACCCAGGGTTTCACCTGCCTGTGCAAAAGCAAAAATCAGGTCGATATCAGAGGATAAGTTAAGCTCCAGCGCACCCAGTTTACCCATACCCAAAACCACTAATCGCAGGGGTTGAACCTGGCCAGAATCCACCTCTTCCTGTTGGGTTCCGCGTGGGTAGGCCCGCCCCCAGGCACTGGCATAATGGTCTTCCAGCCAAGCCAAGGCCGCTTCAACACTCGCAGATGCTAACCAGGACACTTCCGCTGAGGTTTGCCAAACTGCCTGAGGTGAACCTGCCTGCTGGGCATCACGCCAAAGCAAGCGCAGCATGACAGCACGCCGAAAGAGTCGTAAGCCCTTGTGCAAGCCTGCCTCTTCCTGAGGGAGCTGGCCTTGGGAGTCCTTGAGAAACTCGTAACACCAAGTGGTGTAGTCAGCCTGAGTCATTGCCCGATCCAAACGCCCTTCTTCAACCAGGCGGGGCAACAGCAAGGGGTCTTTAGTGAGTAGTTCAACAGCAAAATCACTTGTCGCTAAAAGGCGGCTAGCACTTTGCAAGTGCTCACTGGAAAGCTGCTGCCAGCGCTCAGAAGCCAGGGGCCTACCGATCGCCTGAGCCGTCATATCGGCTGTTTCCAAGGCTGACTGAATTTGCCCAAACGCCTGCTCAACACAAGCATGCAAATGGGCAGGAAGGGTGGCAATCACTGGCTTGATTTGTTGGGGCATAAGCATTCCGGCTCTGCTGAATAGAAAGAAAACACTTCCAGCATAAACAGCCTCTGGCCTAGGCTCAAGCCATAAACCTAACCCTGAAGACGCTGATAGCCACCCGGCACTCCTTGCGGTGACAGTACCCACTGCCAAACCTGAACCCGTCGGGCGCGAAAGGCACCCGCGCAGGATAGCAGATAGTAGCGCCACATCCGGTAAAAGCGCTCATCCAACTTTAGTTTTGGCGCTATCTCCGGCCAGGCACGGGTAAAATTGATATCCCAGGCCAGGAGAGTCTTATCATAGTCAGCGCCAAAATTATGGAGGTCTTCAACGACAAAGTTACCATCAGCAGCATCGCCGATTTGACCAATTGAAGGCAGATCACCATTCGGAAAAATATATTTATCCAACCAGGGATCAGGGGTGTTGGCGCGTTTGTTTTTCCCTATGGTATGCAGGAGCATTAGCCCTTCTGGCTTCAGACAGGAGCGGGCAACCTCCATAAAGGTCTGCATATTTTTGCGTCCCACATGTTCAAACATGCCAATACTCACGATTCGGTCATACTGGCCTTCAACCTGCCGGTAGTCTTGCAAAAGAAATTTTAGAGGAAGCTGTTGGTAGCGCTCAGCGGCCCAAGCAGCCTGCTCCCTGGATACAGTTACACCTGTTGCTTCAACACCATAGTGCTCAGCTGCATAGCTCATAAAACTGCCCCAGCCACAGCCAATATCCAGCAGTTTCATTCCCGGCTCCAGACCCAGCTTACGACAAATCATATCCAGCTTGGCTTCCTGAGCTGCCTCCAGGCTATCGGCTTCCTGCCAATAACCACAGGTGTAAGTCAGCCGTGAGTCCAGCATGGCTGCATAGAACTCATTCCCCAAATCATAATGGGCTTCACCCACCTGCCAGGCTCTTTGCAGGGTTTGCAGATTCATAAAGCGACAGCGCACCAGTTGCCAAAAAAGCCCACTATGAACAACTTTTTCATCCAGGCGGGCCAAGAGCAAGCGGTAAAAAAATTCATCCAGCCGATCCACTTCCCAGTCACCATCCAAGTAGGCTTCACCCAAGCCCAGGTTGCCGCGCGACATGGCTTGCTCCAATACCCGAGGCGTTTTGAGTCGGATATCCCAGGGCCGGTCACCACCCACCTGAATATCAGCCAAGGCCAACCATTTTTCCAGCTCGTGTCCCAGGTGTGTCGGTTGCTGTTGTTTGCTGTCACGAGAAATGAGTTCTTCAGACATCAGCCTCATCTCCTATCGTTAGTATTTTTTATCTATTAAAGGTTAGAAGCTTCCGCCCCGGCTTGCCAGAAATGGCTTTTTTCAGCTTGCTGATAAAAACCTAGGGCCGCTGTACTTGTCGAAAAAAAACAGCGAAAATTAGATTTTTACTCAGGTAAGCCCCATGACCGACACTATCAGCCTCTTGGTCCAAGAGCTTGCTGAAATCCAGCCACCAACACCTGATCTTGTTGAACCCGCAGACCCTATTAATAATCAGGTTGATTTTACGAGCCTAGTTGACAGCCTGGTCGATAAGGGGTGGTTTGTGGCCGAAGGTTATCTACCCACAGACCTGTGCCTGAGACTCTTTAATGAACTCAAAAACCTGCGCCAGGAATCAGAGCTTAAAGCGGCGGGGGTAGGCAGGGGTAAGGAGCATCTGCTCGCCGAATCCATTCGCGGGGACTCTATCCATTGGCTGGATGGCCAAACCCAGGTACAGCAAGAGTATCTGGCCCTGATGCGTGAACTGAAAGACTACCTGAACCGGGAACTCTTTTTAGGGTTGTTTGAGTATGAAAGCCACTATGCTTTTTATCCGCCCGGTGCCTTTTATAAAAAACATGTGGATGCTTTTAGAGGCCGTTCCAATCGCGTGGTGACCACGGTGCTTTATCTAAACCCGAAATGGGAAGCTCCGCATGCGGGCCAGATGCGTATCTATGATCCTGAATCTGGTGCGCCTCTAATGGATGTGGCGCCGCGACTGGGAACCCTGGTGTGTTTTCTTTCTGAGGTCTTGCCTCATGAGGTATTAAAGACGCATCATGACAGAGCAAGTATCGCTGGTTGGTTTCGAGTGAATACTTCTATTAATGGCTTGGTTGATCCAGCCCTTTAATTGAGTAATTTGATAGACCGCTATCCATTACTCTCATCAGTAAGCTTGATATTTTCAGGAGCAACAACCATGGCGTTGCGTAAAGACAAAGACAATTCAGCTGGTTTAATTGCAGCAATGCTGTTCTTTCTAGCTGTCGCCGTAGGCGCCTTTATGTTTTTCAATACCTATGATGTCAATCCGGCCGCTTTACGGGAAGGCCACCGCTATGAAGACTACTGCCAGCAGGTTCACCTCTACAAGCAGACCAATGGTCGTGAAGGTTGGCGTGATTATCGGGGAATTTATTACAAGGAATGTCTAGAGTAATCAGCAGGCTTCAACATACGCTTGGCTAACCAGCAATTGGAGGCTGACTTTCCCCCGAAAATGGTTAGCATCCAACCGGTAAGCCAGGCGCACTTGCTGGCCCTCAGTAACCGGTAAGGCTTCACCCTCTTCACTTAAAGCTCTAAACCAGATGGCCTTTAAACGCTTACCTGTCTCCAGGCTAGCCACTTCCATCAATAGATGGGTCTGATCAGCACCGATGGTTCGAATAGCTTCCAGGACAAAAAGCCCCTCAAACAAAGGAGGGTCAAACTCACGTCCAAAAGGCTCCAGGTTGGTCAGTATATCCAGCGTTTCAAGACACAAGAGGTCATCCGGCAGTTCGCCATCCGTGTAGAGGCTTGGCTCCAGGGTGCGACCATTCAACTGTAAACGTATCGCCTGTTCAAAAGCTTGCTGGAAGGCTGCCAATTTATCTGACCAGAGTGTTAAGCCTGCGGCTCCCTGGTGTCCGCCAAAGCGAACCAATAAGCCGGGATGCAAATCATCAACCCGCTGCAAGGCTTCACGCAGATAAATACCCGGCACACTACGCGCTGATGCATTTAAATGCCCTGCTTCACGTCCGGGGGTGAGAACAACCGCTGGTCGACCCAGTTTCTCCACCAAACGGGAAGCAACAATCCCCTGAACACCCGAGTGCCCTTCAGCTACATAGGTCACCAGGGTTTGGAAACCTTCCTTCACCTGCAGCAGGGCAGCATCCAAGGCCGTTCGTGTCATCTCTGCTTCGACAAAGCGACGATCTTGATTATCACTATCCAGAACTTCCAGTTGGCGGCGGGCTTCCGGAAGATTGCTGGCTAAAAGAAAGTGTAGCGCTGCATAAGGATCAGCCATGCGTGAACGGGCATTGATTCTGGGCCCCAACTGAAAACCCAGGGTAGCCGCCGTAAAGGCATCAAAGCGCTCACCCTGAAATTCACGAAAGGCTTGCCAGCAAGGAGCATCAGAAGCATTCATCAGCTTTAAACCCTGGGTTACAAAAGCCCGGTTGGCGGCACTCCCCCCCAAGGACACACAATCTGCCACGGTACCCAAGGCCACAAAAGGCAATAAAGCAGAAAGCTTGGGGCTGGCTGCATCCAGTAGCCCGGCTTCAATCAAACGGCTGCGGAAGGCCGACATCAGCAACCAGGACACCGCACAACCGGCCAGGGTCGGATCAGGATAGGAGCAGTCACTTCGGGTCGGGTTGATCACAGCAAAGGCAGAAGGCGGCGGCCCTTCTTTGGGCAGCGCATGGTGATCGGTAACCAGCACATCGATACCCGCTTGCTTGAGCCGGGCAAGACGGGGTTCATCTGAAGAACCACAGTCTGCAGTAATGATGACTTCAGGTCGCGGACTCTGGTCCAGGATACGATTAACCAGGGCGTCACTGACGCCGTAACCATCTTTGATACGATGACCAATCAGGCTGGATATTTTTTCTGGAGGAACGCCAAAATACTCGGTCAGAGAGCGATAAATCACCACATGGGAGGTGATGCCGTCCACATCATAGTCAGTCAAAATACCGATCCGCTGCCCTGACTGCAAGGCATCCAGCAGGCGCTGGCAAGCCCGATCGATATCCTTGAGTGACTGTGGAGAAGCCAGGTACTTCAGCGCCGGCTTCACCAAGCTGGTCAAAGAGCCTTGAATGCTTTCCAGTCGGCCCGCCAAAATGCGGGCCTGCAAAGGATGCACGCCTTCAGCAAGAGCTTCCTGATAGAGCGCCTGATTGATCGGGCGCTGGACCAAGCGAGCTCTGGGTGCAGTCATGAGCCTGGCAATCAGCCTCTGCTTGCCAGTTGCTGGCGGGCAACTTCATCCTGAATGGCCTGCAAGTCTGCGGGCAAAACCTTGTAGCTTTCTTTACGCTCCAACAGGTCACTCATGGATTCAGGCAAGGCAGCACCCTGTTTGAAACCCGCCTTGATCACTGCCTCTTCAAACTTGGCTGGATGGGCTGTGGCCAAAGAAATAATCGGTGTCGAGGCATCTTTAGCAAGCTGTTGACTGGCCAAATAAGCAGTGGCGGTGTGTGGGTCCAAAAGCTCACCGGTGTGCTCATAGGCATCTTTAATCACTTTCAGAATACCTGCATCATCAAGACTGAAGCTGTCAAAAAGCTCGCGGGCTTTGCTCCAGGCTGAGGCGTCAATTTGCGTGGGTTCCTGATTGAACTTCTGCAGCAAATCAGCAATGGCCTGACCATCCTGGTTGTAAAGATCAAACAGCAAGCGCTCAAAATTGGAAGAAACCACGATATCCATGGAAGGCGCCAGAGTGGGCTGCAAGGGTTTCTTGCTGAAGTCATTGTCGTTCAGGGTGCGATGCAGAATATCATTGGCATTGGTTGCAACAATGAGCTGCTTGATGGGCAGACCCATTTTATAAGCCACATAGCCAGCAAAGACATCACCAAAATTAGCTGAGGGCACACTGAAAGCAACTTCTCGGTGAGGAGCACCCACAGCAACGGCACTGGTGAAGTAATAAACCACCTGCGCCATAATCCGCGCCCAGTTGATTGAGTTAACAGCAATCAAACGCTGCCCTTTCAGGAAGCTCTGATCGGCAAAACTGGCTTTAACCATGGCCTGACAGTCATCAAAATCCCCTTCCACGGCAATGTTGTGGACGTTGGGAGCCAGAACCGTGGTCATTTGACGGCGCTGAACTTCCGAAACCCGGTTATGCGGGTGCAGGATATAAATATCGACATGGGTGCAGGGTTTGCAGCCTTCGATTGCTGCTGAACCGGTATCCCCGGAAGTAGCGCCCATGATGACGCCCCGCTCACCGCGCTTGGCCAAAAAATGATCCAGCAGGCGGCCTAAAAGCTGTAGAGCAACATCCTTGAAAGCCAGGGTGGGACCATGAAAGAGTTCAAGCAGGAAATGATTGCTGTCCAGCTGCTTTAGCGGGGCCACAGCATCGTGTTTGAAGCTTGCATAGGTTTCTTGCAAAATTTTCTTGAAGGTGGCTTCAGGAATGCAGTCACCCACAAAAGGCTTCATGATTCGAAAAGCCGCTTCCGCATAAGGAAGACCCGCCAAAGCAGCAATGTCGTCTTTACTCATTTGTGGAAATTGCTCGGGCACATAGAGCCCGCCATCGGTCGCCAAACCGGTAAGGACGACTTCTTCAAAGTTTAGTGCAGGCGCCTGCCCGCGAGTGCTGATATAGCGCACGATCTTTTCTCACTCACTAAGATAATTATTGATCTTCAAGGCTTTCCACACGAATTCGCATTACACCCCCGGCTATATCAGCCAAGGATTCCAGCTCGCGTATCACGTCATTCATTGCCGATTCACGCGTGGTGTGGGTCAGCAGGATAATAGGAACCAACTCACCTTCAAGAATATCTTTTTGGATAATGGCTTCAATGCTAATGCCGTGATCACTCAGAATAGTCGCCACCCGAGCCAAAACACCGGGGCGGTCAACTGCCAGCAAACGCAGATAGTAAGCTGTTTCTATTTCTTCCATGGGCAGCACAGGCATATCATCAGCCTGCTCGGCAAAGGCCAGGTAGGGCACGCGTGAATCCGGCTCGGCACCCATTTCCCGCGCAACATCAACCAAGTCAGCAATAACTGCTGAAGCGGTAGGCTCAGCGCCAGCACCCGCTCCGTAATAAAGCGTGGGACCAACTGCATCCCCGGAAACCATAACTGCATTCATAACGCCATTAACATTGGCCAACAGTCTTTCTTTGGGAATCAGGGTTGGGTGAACGCGCAGCTCCAGACCCTTGTCGGTCCGACGGGTAATACCCAGGTGTTTAATCGCATAGCCCAGCGCATCGGCCTGACGTATATCTTCGACATCAATGCGGGTAATCCCTTCGGTATAAACCTTGTCAAAACTCAAGGGCACACCAAAGGCAATGGCTGACAGGATGGCCAGTTTGTGGGCTGCATCTATGCCTTCAACATCAAAAGTGGGGTCGGCCTCGGCGTACCCTAACTCTTGGGCTTCAGCAAGAACTTCAGCAAAGTCGCTGCCGTGGTCATTCATGCTGGTCAGAATGAAGTTGCCAGTACCATTGATAATGCCAGCAACCCAATTAATTTTGTTGGCTGTCAAACCTTCACGAATGGATTTAATGATGGGTATACCACCCGCAACTGAGGCCTCAAAAGCGACTATAACGCCTGCTTCGCGTGCAGCATGAAAAATCTCATTACCATAAACAGCAATCAGTGCCTTATTGGCAGTCACTACGTGCTTGCCTGAGGCAATTGCTTTCATGACCAGCTCATAGGCGGCGTCATAACCACCAATCAGCTCAACAACAACATCTATTTCTGGATTCTCAATAACATCCATCACTTCCGGAGAAACATAAACACTGGAAGTATCACAATTTGGATTGGCAGTACGGGTTGCTACCTGTTCAACCACTATTGGCCGTCCGGCCCGGCGGGCAATTTCGCTGGCATTGCGCAGCAAAACATTGAAAACACCGCCGCCCACGGTACCCAGGCCACAGATAGCGACTTTTACAGGTTTCAAAATACTCTCCTTAATTGATGTTGATGTTATTGAGATTAAAGACCCAGCTCTTGAATAAGGCGTTCTGAAGGCACATAACCAGGAATGACTTTGCCATCAGGAAGGATAATTGCTGGTGTGCCCTGAATGCCTTGGGCTCTAGCCAACTCAAAATGGCTGGCAACCGGATTATCGCAGGAAGCAGCCGCCACTTCTTCGCCTGACTTAGCCTGGTTCATCGCTTCTCTTGGATTAGCGGCACACCAAACATTAACAAGCTTTTGATAGGCTGAACTGCCCACTCCCTGACGCGGGAAAGCCAGGTAGCGAACTTCGATACCGGCAGCATTTAAATCAGCCATTTCTTCGTGCAGACGGACACAGTAGGGACAGGTGATATCGGTGAACACCTGAATCACGGCCTGGGTTTCCTGGCCAGCAGCCACCGGAAAAACAACCTGCTCTTCTTCAGGCAAATCCTGGAGCTGCTGACGACGCAACTGGCTACGCTTGTTTTCGGTTAGGTCCTTGATGCCCTGATCAGATAACTCCAACAAGTTGCCTGCAAACAAAAAGCGTCCGTCAGCACTGACATACAGCAGATCACCTGAGTTCAGTAGCACCTCATAGATCCCTTCAAGTGGCGTGCTTTCAAGTGATTCTATAGCAATTCTGGAATCAATAACCTGCAACTGTTCTTCCAGATGGGCTTTATCCGGCGCTGCTTGCAAAGGCACGGCCAGGAAGACACTAAGCAATCCGGCAATCGCCAGACGAGCAGAGAAACTGCGCATAACTTCTCCTGAAATGGGATCCAACCAAATGCACCAGTATGCCTGCGAGCAGGCTAAAAAACAAAAACGGGCACCCTCAGGCGCCCGTCTTTAAGTCGTACTGCCACCAGGCAGCAAGCCAAGCCACTATTAGGCCAGCTTTTCCTTGATACGCGCCGACTTACCTGAGCGATCACGCAGGTAGTAGATCTTGGCTTTGCGAACATCACCACGACGCTTGACCTGAATTGACTCAACCAGCGGGCTGTAAGACTGGAAAGTCCGCTCAACACCCATGCCGCTAGAGATTTTGCGCACTGTGAATGCAGAGTTCAGACCACGATTACGCTTGCCGATCACCACACCTTCATAAGCCTGAAGACGCTCGCGGTTACCCTCTTTAACCTTAACTTGCACGACAACAGTGTCGCCAGGGCCAAAGCTGGGAATTTCTTTGTTCATTTGTTCGGCTTCAAGAGCCTGGATAATAGGGTTTCTGTTACTCATTGCTGCTCGCTCCTAGACTAAGGCCGCTCGACTTGCGCCCTGGTAGGTGGGGCATCGTATTCGCGGATAAATTCTGCTAACAATTCCTGCTGCTCCTTATCTAACTGGCGATCAGCCAGCAGATCAGGTCGCCGCAACCAGGTTCGACCCAGCGCTTGCTTTAAGCGCCAACGGCGTATGGCTTCATGGTTACCGCTAAGCAGCACCTCGGGAACGCCGTGCCCGTCGATCACTTCGGGTCTTGTATAGTGCGGACAATCCAACAGCCCTTCAGCAAAAGAGTCCTCTTCAGCTGAGGCTTCATGACCCAGGACACCAGGCACCAACCTGGATACTGAATCCATAAGGATCATGGCTGCCAGTTCCCCACCACTGAGGACATAGTCACCAACGGACCACTCCTCATCGATCTCTGAGGCCATGAGGCGCTCATCAATTCCTTCATAACGCCCAGCAACCAGAATGTGCCGACTTCTGCCTGCCAGCTCCTCTACACCCGCCTGATCCAACTTGCGCCCTTGAGGTGACAAGTAAATTACTTTTGCCTCAGGCCCTGCAGCTTGTTTAGCCGCCTGGATCGCCGCACGTAGTGGCTCAACCTTCATCAACATGCCAGGACCACCACCATAAGGACGGTCATCAACAGTGCGATGCCTATCCGTTGCAAAATCCCTGGGGTTCCAAAAATCAATTTCCAGAAGCCCCTGCTTAAGCGCGCGGGAAGTTACACCCTGCTCGGTGATGGCTGTGAACATCTGTGGAAACAGAGAAACAACACCAAACCACACCCTGCATGTCTCACTTATTCAGTTGTTCAAAAATCGGCATCCCAATCAACTTCCAGGATGCCAGCGTCCAGATCAACCCGCTTGATTACATCAGGTATTAGCCAGGGAATCAGGCGTTCTTCCTGATCCGGACTTTCTGCAAGAGGCTTAACAACAAGAACATCATTCGCGCCTGTTTCAAGCAAGTAATCAACCTTACCGAAAATCAAACCCTGCAGATTGATGACCTTTAAGCCAATCAACTGGTTCCAGTAGTATTCGCCTTCAGGCAACTCAGGCAGATCTTTTTCTTGCAGGTAAATCACTGCACCTGCAAGCAATCTTGCTTGCTCAGGGGTATCATAGCCTTTCAGCTTGGCAATCAGCCCCTTGCCTTGCTTACGACCATCAGTGACTTGCACCTGAAAGGTTTTGTCCTGATGTCTCAGAGTCCATTCTGGATATTCAACTAAATTTTCCATGGGGTCAGTGTAGGAATAAACCTTTACCCAACCCTTAATGCCAAAAATGCTGGTTATCTTACCCAGCTGAATCTCACCTGCATCGTTCATGTGCGGCTTGCTCATTTACAATCCAGCCCATGCCCGAAATAATTAAGGTGGAGCAACAATTACTGCTGCTTAACGGCTTCTTTGGCCAACTTAGCTACACGATCAGACAGCTGTGCACCTTGACCAACCCAATGCTGCAGGCGATCCAAATCCAGGCGCAGACGCTCAGCGTCACCGCGTGCTACTGGGTTGAAGAAACCCAGACGTTCGATGTAACGGCCATCACGCGCTTTGCGAGAATCAGTTACGTGTACATGATAAAAAGGGCGCTTTTTAGCACCGCCACGAGCCAGACGAATGGTTACCATTGCAAGTCTTTCCTTTACGCTATTCGGAAAATTAAAAAATCTGTGACCAGATATTTTCAATTCGAGTAGCCACCCCGTATTGAAAACCTGTTCAAAAGGCAAGGCACCCGAAAGGCGAAGTATTCTAATGGATAACTTCAGCCTTGGGAAGCTTTGCCGTGTATTTTACGCCAAATCCTAGCCTCTATTTCTGGTCGCGCTATTGTAGTGGCACCCACAGGAAACGCAAGCAGAACCTCAGCCACTCTATCAAAAGCGTGGTGGAAAGCCACCGCCACCCATGCCGCCCATGGGACCACCGCCACCCATTCCGGGGGGCATTTGGCCTTGCATGCCACGCATCATATTGGCAACAGCGCCTTTGTTGGTCATCTTTTTCATCATTTTTTGCATCTGTTTATGCTGCTTGATTAAACGATTGAGGTCCTGCAGCTGAGTGCCCGAACCTTCACAGATGCGTCTTTTGCGGGAGCCATTAAGCAATTCTGGCTTTTGTCTTTCCCAGGGCGTCATAGAGTTAATGATCG
This sequence comes from Marinospirillum celere, assembly GCF_900112235.1. GTDB lineage: Bacteria > Pseudomonadota > Gammaproteobacteria > Pseudomonadales > Halomonadaceae > Marinospirillum > Marinospirillum celere. Next base: position 515,022 of record NZ_FOLH01000003.1, read on the forward strand.
CTTCCATCTTACCCATTTCTTTCATCGGCCCCTGCTGTTCCGCCAGCTTGGCCATATTGCCCATGCCAGGAATTTTTTCCAGCATGCTGGACATACCGCCCATTTTCTTCATTTGCTGGATCTGCTCACGAAAGTCTTCCAGATCAAAGCCCTTGCCTTTTTTGACTTTCTTGGCAAGCTTTTCAGCCTTACCCTTATCCAGCGTGCGCTCTGCCTCTTCAATTAACGACAGCAGATCACCCATGCCCAAAATGCGCGACGAGACCCTGTCTGGGTAAAAAGGCTCCAGGGCATCGGTTTTTTCACCCATACCCATAAATTTAATCGGCTTGCCTGTGATCTGGCGAACCGAGAGGGCTGCACCACCGCGAGCATCACCATCGGCCTTGGTCAACACCACCCCGGTCAGCGGCAGAGCTTCGTTAAAGGCCTTGGCGGTGTTGGCAGCATCCTGCCCCGTCATGGCGTCAACAACAAAGAGGGTTTCCGAAGGCTTGAGTGTTTGATGCAGGGCTTTAATCTCACCCATCATCTCTTCGTCTACATGCAGACGCCCGGCAGTATCGACCAGCAGGACATCATAGAACTTGATTTTTGCTTCCTGCAAAGCAGCAGCAACGATAGCCTGCGGCTTTTGGTCAGGGGTAGCCGGAAAACAATCGACACCCACTTCTCCAGCCAGGGTTTGCAATTGGTCCATCGCCGCCGGGCGATAGACGTCGGTGGAAACCACCAGAACCTTTTTCTTTTCCCGCTCACGCAGAAAACGCGCCAGCTTGGCTACCGTGGTGGTTTTACCAGCACCCTGCAAACCTGCCATCAGGATACTGGCAGGCTCACCTTTCAACTCTAAAGGCTCCTGAGCCTCACCCATAACCTGGGTTAGGGTTTCATTAACAATTTTCAGGAATTGCTCGCCGGGCTTCAGTGCTTTGGAAACCTCTTGCCCCACAGCTCTTTCGCGCACCTGCTCAATAAATGACTTCACAACTGGCAGAGCAACATCGGCCTCAAGCAGAGCCATACGCACTTCGCGCAGGGTATCTTTAATGTTGTCTTCGGTCAGACGCGCATTGCCGGAAATGCTGCGGAGTGTCTGCGACAGGCGATCACTTAAGCTTTCAAACATCGTTATCCCCAAAATATGGTCAATTTTGTCGATTATAGACCAGAGAGGCCTGTTGACTCCATGAAGTCAGCAAGAATTGATGCCAAAGCAGCTTTAATCAGCTAGGATAGGCGGTTATTCGGTTTTCCTTTATGGAGCTTTCAATTCTCAGCATGGCAGCCTTTCTACCCCTAAGTTTGCTGGCAGTCGCCTTTTATCTGGCCGGAGCCTCCTGGGTTGGCCTGCGCCTGGCTGGCAAGGTTCCAGAAAAAACCGCCCTGGTTCGTTGCCTGGGTGCTTGTGCCCTAGTGCTTCACGGCATCACCCTTTATAGCCTCTTGGGCCTGGATAACGGGATTTCACTCGGTCTTTTGGAAGTCGCTTCCCTGATCACCTGGCTGATCTGTGCCTTTATTTTACTCGCCAGCTTGAAGCACCCCACACTTAACCTGGCTGCCGCCCTCTTTCCACTGGCGGGCCTATTTATCGTTCTGAGTCTTTTTGCTGAAGGCTCAGCAAGAATGCCGCGCAGTAAAGATGGCCTGCTTTTTCACGTGCTCATCTCTCTTTCAGCTTACAGCCTCTTTGCTCTGGCTAGCGTTCAATCGCTGCTGCTGGCATTGCAGAACCGGCAACTGAAACACCACCATCTCCGCGGCCTGATAGCTGTTTTGCCACCCTTACAAACGATGGAGCGCCTGCTTTTTGATTTGCTCTTGGCAGGCCAATTACTGCTCACTCTGGGTATTGCCAGCGGCTTTCTGTTTTTGGACAGCATGCTGGCCGGTGGCAATGCCCACAAAACTTTCTTTTCTCTAGCCGCCTGGCTGACCTTTGGCACCCTGCTACTGGGCCACTGGCGCTTTGGTTGGCGCGGCATCACAGCGGTTCGCTGGACACTGGGCGGCAGCCTGCTTCTGCTAGTGGCTTACTTTGGCAGTCGCTTGGTCATGCAATTTTTGATTGGAAGAGGATAAAGCGGTTTGGACGCTGAACTACCTTTAGGGCTTTTGTTGAGTCTTCTGGCCCTACTGATCATTTTTTCCGGCTTCTTCTCTGGTTCAGAAACCGGCATGATGTCGATCAACCGTTATCGCCTGAATCACAAGGCCAAGCAGGGTGATCGGGCAGCAAGGCGGATTAGTAAGCTTCTAAAACGCCCTGACCGTTTGCTGGGTGTTATTCTAATTGGCAACAACTTTGTCAATAACCTGGCCGCTGCACTGGCAACAGTCATTGCCATCCATTTTTTGGGCGAAAGCCTGGGTCCTTTCGTGGCTACTCTAATCCTGACAATTACCGTCCTTATTTTTGCAGAGGTGACACCCAAAACCCTGGCAGCCCTCCACCCAGAACGCTTTGCCAACCCCGCCTCCTTTGCCCTGGCACCACTATTAAAACTGCTTTATCCGCTGGTCTGGTTGGTCAATCTGGTCAGTAATTTTTTGCTCAAACTCTTAGGAGTGCGCCCTGATCAACACCGCCAGGACAACCTGACCAGTGAAGAGCTTCGCAGTGTGGTTAATGAGGCAGGCAACCTGATACCCAGCCGCCACCAGGCAATGCTGCTTTCCATTATGGACCTGGAAAAAATCACTGTTGATGACATCATGATTCCCCGCCAGGAAGTTGTCGGCCTGGATCTGGAACAGGACATGGACTGCCTTTTAAAGCAGCTTCGCCACTGCCAGCATACCCGACTACCTGTTTACAAAAATGACATTAACAATGTGGTTGGCATTCTGCATTTACGGGGCGCATTACGGCTGATTTCTGCGCCTGAACCCACCAAGGGAATGCTGGTTCAAGAAACACGTGAGCCCTATTTCATTCCTGAGTCCACACCTCTGCAAACCCAGCTCTTGAACTTCCAAAAGGAAAAGCGCCGAATTGGTATTGTTGTTGATGAGTATGGTGATGTTCAGGGCTTGGTCACCCTGGAAGACATTCTGGAAGAGATCGTTGGTGAATTCACCACGGATGTTCCCAACAACCAGGATGACATTCAGCCCCAACAGGATGGCTCCTGGCTGATTGATGCCAGTGCAACGGTCCGGGAAGTCAACAAACAGCTGGACTGGGAGTTGCCAACCCATGGTCCCAAAACGCTCAACGGCCTGATTCTTGAGTATTTGGAATCCATACCCGATGGCAATATTTGCGTGAGCTTCGGTCCCTATCGAATAGAAACCCTGGAAGTTAAAGAGAATCTGATCAAGGCAGTACGCTGCTGGGAAATTACTGCTCCCAGACGGCGTCTGCCCCGACCCAGAAAGAAATGGGGCGCTACTGATTAAACAAAACGCCCCAAACCTGCTGCTGCTTTAAGCTTTTCAAGAAAGGGTGTCGCATAGGATCTGGCTCTTTCAGCACCCTCTTGGAGAACCCCCTCGACATAACCCGGATCAGCCATCAAGCGTTGATATTCTTCACGTGGTTGGCTCAGTTGGGCATTCAGGTATTCAAACAATTCTTTTTTCATCTCACCCCAACCTATGCCTTCTGCATAGCGTTGGCGCATCTGTTCACTTTCTTCAGCAGAAGCAAAAGCTGAATAGATTTGAAACAGGGTGCAGCCTTCCGTTTCCTTGGGCTCACCTGGCTCCAAAGAGTTGGTCTTAATCTTATTAACCAGCTTGCGAAACTTCTTTTCAGGCTCAAACAAAGGAATGGTGTTGTTGTAACTTTTACTCATCTTGCGACCATCAAGGCCATTCAAGACAGCAACCCGGTCATCCACCACGGCTTCGGGCAGGGTAAAAAAGTCACCGCCAAAAATATGATTAAAACGCTGGCCGATGTCTCTGGCCATTTCGATATGTTGAATCTGATCGCGCCCAACCGGAACCTTGTTGGCATTAAATAATAGAATGTCAGCAGCCATCAGAATCGGGTAGCTATACAAACCCATGGTGATACCTGCGTCCGGGTCCCTGTCACCGGCATCCAGGTTATCCTGAACACTCGCCTTGTAAGCATGCGCCCGGTTCATCAAGCCTTTGGCAGTGACACAGGTCAGCAGCCAGGTCAGCTCAGGAATTTCTGGAACATCGCTTTGACGATAAAAAACAGCGTTCTCTGTATCCAAGCCCAGCGCCAGCCAGGTTGCCGCTATTTCTCTACGTGATTCAGCAACCCGATCTGGCTCATGACATTTAATCAACGCATGGAAATCAGCCAGAAAAAAGTAGGGTGTCAGCGTCCGATCACGACTGGCTTCAATGGCTGGCCGGATTGCGCCAACATAATTACCCAAGTGAGGAGTACCTGTAGTGGTAATCCCCGTCAATACAGTTGTTTTGCTCATACTGAAAGTTGAACCTTATAGATAGCAAATAAAGAAAGTCAGGGGCGCGGGCGAAGGCTATTAAGATAGCGCTGGCCATTTTCCACATAGTGGGCCGCACTGGCTTCTAACTGGGCCTTCTGGTCATCACGTAGCTCCCGCTTGATTTGACCGGGCGAACCCACAACCAGAGAACCATCTGGAACCACCATGCCCTCAGGAATCAAGGTGTTGGCACCGATAATGCAATAGCGGCCAATTTTTGCACCGTTGAGCACCACGGCATTCATCCCTATCAGGCTGTAATCACCAACCTCACAGCCATGCAGCATGACCTTATGACCTATGGTCACGCCTTTACCCAGAGTCAGCGGGTAGCCCACATCGGTATGAAGAATACTGCCATCCTGGACATTGGTTTGCTCGCCAATAATTATGGGGTCGTTATCACCCCGAATAACGACATTAAACCAAACGCTGGACTGCTCATGGAGAACGACGCTACCGATTAGGGTCGCATTGGGAGCAACAAATACCTGCTCACCTCGCCATTCAACTCGACGGTCTTCCAGATCATATAACATGCCGTGGCCTCAGTTTATTGCGAAGGTAACAATAGTACCCTGCACGCCTTTACCATCCAAGCACCCTAAAGCAAGGAAGGGCTTCAACGTGGTGGAAAAGGGCGTACAGGGCGTTGAATTAATTGGCCTTCCGGTTTATCAAATAAGCTGACCGGCTGGTCAAAGCCAACTTGGAGCAGCTCAACCAGCATCATCGCTGACAGCCCCCAGATCCGGTATTCCTGCCACAGATAGCTGGGCACATAAAGTTCCTGATCGGCAACTTGGATGTGATCCGTATGGGTTCTTGGATCATCAAAAAACCAGCGTACAGGCACTTCAAAAATAGCATCCAATTCTTCTTCGCAAGGAGCCAAAGCAAGATTGTCTGGAATCAGGCCGACAAAAGGAGTGACTCGAATACCATGCAGGGAAATCAGCTCGCCCAGAGTGCCAATAATTTCCACTTCATCAGGTATCAGGGCAATCTCTTCTTCTGCTTCACGCAAAGCCGTAGCAATCAGGTCCCTGTCTTCAGGGTCTCGCTTGCCACCAGGAAAAGCAACCTGCCCACTATGAGTGTTTAAATGATCAGCCCGCCGGGTAAACAATAATCGTGGCTCGGGTGACCGGGTAATGGGTAGCAGCACCGCCGCTTGCGGATAATCATAGCCGGCAACCTTTTCAGCTTGGTGTTCGGCCAGATTTTTACGCAAAGCATCCAGCAGCATAGCTACCTCCGGGCATCCAGTTTGGCTTCAATACGGTCCAGCTGCTGCTTCTGGTGAGCGACTTCTTCACGTAGCCAGTGGATGTCTGCAGCCTCACCTTCACCCGTTTCCAATTCATGCAGGGCACTTTCTTTTTGCATAACATCCAAAACAATACCAATCATCATATTAAGAAAAATAAAAGCATTAAGAAAAATGAAGCTTAAAAAATAAATCCAACTGTATGGGTAGACTTCCATGGTTGGATAAAGCACTGCCGTTGCCCAGCTTTCAAAAGTGGCCACCTGAAAAAGTGTGAGCATGGCGACTGAAATATTACCCCACAACTTTTCATCAACATCATGAAACAAAAAGCTGCCTACCGCGCCATAAATATAAAAAATAATAAACATAATCAGGGCAACATAGCCCATACGCGGCAAGGATTTCACCAAGGCTGAAAGCAGCATGCGCAGCTCAGGAATCATGGAAACCAAGCGCAGTACCCTGAATACCCGCAGCAGCCTGGCCAGCAAAACCATTTCCGAGTCTTCGATAGGAATCAGGCTGGCTGTTACTATGATGAAATCAAACAGATTCCAACCCTTTTTGAAAAAGTGCAGGGTCTTTTTTTCAGCGGCAATACGTATGATGATCTCGGCAAGGAAGAAAAGGGTAACCCCCCAATCCAGCCAATGCATGATTCGTTCAAAACGGGTGGTTTCTTCATAGGTTTTGGCACCTATGAGTAATGCGGAAATGATGATGATGGCAATAACGCAGGTTTCAAACAGTTTATTGCTACGCAGTTGCTCTAGCTTTTGACGCCAGTGAAAAGCAGTTTCACTCATGATTGCTGGCCGACTCCTCGATAGCAGTCAATTAAAGCCGCTATTATCCGCGAAGCAGGCCAGCAAGCAAGGTCTGTTTTCAATCTTCAGCAAACAAGTGGCTCCTCCCTGAGCCAGGTTATTTCTTAAGGCAGGGCTGGAATAGTGATATTCGGCATTTCACCAGTCAGGGTATGCAGGAAGGCAACCACATCTTTGATGGTTTGATCATCAAACTCACGGCCCAGCATTTCGCGCGCCATGATCTGAGTCGCTTCCTCTAGGCTTTCCACGCCACCATTGTTAAAGTAGGGATAGGTAACAGCAACATTGCGCAGGGTTGGTGTCTTAAAGCGATACTTGTCACCTTCATCACCGGTTACTTCATAGCGTCCCAAATCAGTAGACCCGGGCACCTGAATCGCATGGAAACTGCTATCAGTCAAGGCAGGACCCGAGTGGCAGGCTGCACAACCGTTATCAGCAAAAGCGGCCATACCGCGCTTTTCTTTTTCAGTCAGCGCATTCAAGTCACCACGCAAATAGCGGTCAAAAGGTGAGTTGGGAGTATTCAGGGTACGCTGGAAACTCGCCAAGGCAAAAGCTATGTTTTCAGGCGTAATCTGCTCTTCACCTTCACCGCCATAGGCAGCAGCAAAAGCTTCTTTGTACTGATCAAACTCTTTCAAACGGGCAATCGCATCATCCAGCGACATTGCCATTTCGATATCCGCTTCGATAGGTCCCAGAGCCTGGCCTTCCAAATCATCTTCACGACCATCCCAGAACTGGGCAGTAAAGAAGCCTGAATTCAAGACAGTTGGGGTATTACGATCACCAACCTGACCGTTGTGGCCAGTTGCTCTGGGAATTCGGTCTGTCCAACCTAGTGCAGGGTTATGACAGGTTGCACAGCTAATGACACCACTTGCTGAAATCCGAGGTTCGAAAAACAGCATCTTACCCAGCTCAATTTTTTCTTTCGTCAAACTGTTATTGGCAGGAATTGGAGCAATTGCAGGCAAGGGTTCAAAACGGTCTGCATACTTGCTGTGGTAGCCATCATCTGCAACCAGGGTTCCTGCTGACAGAGCCAACAAACCTGCAGCGCCAAGAAGTGGCAAGGCCCTGCTTAAAGATGCTTTCCAGTTCATAGAGTTCTCCTCATGATTTTATGGCCGAAAACCTGTATTTAGGTTTAAACTATCAGCCTATTAGTTTAAATTTATCAAAGACTTGCAGATAAATTTAATTGGAACTAAATTCAGGTTAGAACTTTCAAATCCTGCAGGCAACACTTTTTAAATCAATTAAATTGATATAAATCAATTTAATAAAGGATTTCATTTTTAACTCCACCAAGGGCTCATTTATGGCAAGATATCGCTACCCTTTACTTCCAGAATCTGAAGTTACTCCTGAAGCGATTTATCGAGAGCGCAGGCGCTTTATGAAGCAATCTGCCAGTTTGGCTCTGGCAGCAGCTCTACCCGGATGGATCAACACAGCTTGGGCCAATCAGCCAGAACGCCCTTGGCATCCCGCCTTGCAGAAAGCCCCTGGCAGCGACTTCTCAACCAGTGAGACCTTGACCGATAAAAAAACCATCACCAGCTATAACAATTTCTTTGAGTTTGGTTCGCGCAAGCGAGACCCTTCCGACTGGGCGCACTACCTGCGAACAGATCCCTGGGCCATTAAGGTTGAAGGTGAAGTCAACAAACCAGGCACCTATGACCTGGATGATCTGGTTAAAGCAGATCTTCTGGAAGAGCGTATTTACCGACTACGCTGTGTCGAAGCCTGGTCAATGGTGATTCCCTGGACGGGTTTTCAATTAAGCGAATTGATTAAGCGCCTGGAACCTACTTCACGCGCCAAGTATGTCGTTTTTGAAACCCTCTATGACCCTCAGCAATTTAGAGGTCAACGCAGGGATACCCTTGACTGGCCCTATACCGAAGGCTTGCGTATGGATGAAGCCATGCATCCCTTGACGTTGATGGCCGTCGGTCTCTATGGCAAACCCTTGCCGAATCAAAATGGGGCACCCATACGTCTGGTGGTGCCTTGGAAGTATGGCTTTAAAAGTATCAAATCAATCGTGACCCTGCGTTTCCAGGAAGAGCAGCCGGTTTCCAGCTGGCAAAAAATGGCTCCGGACGAATATGGTTTCTTTGCCAATGTGAACCCCAACGTCAGTCATCCCCGCTGGTCGCAGGCCAGGGAAAGGCGTCTGGGTGAAGGGGGACGCCGTGAAACACTGATGTTCAATGGTTATGAAGAAGAGGTTGCGCATCTTTACCAGGGTATGGATCTGGAGAAAAACTACTGATGCCTTGGTTTCGTTGGCTTGTTTTCGGAGCGAGTATCAGCCCTGCCTTGTGGCTGGCCTGGTTAGGCTTTCAAGATGAACTGGGCGTGTTCCCTGAAGAAACTTTGATGCACTGGACTGGGCGTATCGGCCTAACACTTTTGCTGATTACTATCGCCTGGGGTTTTGCTTGGCGTTTTACCTGTTGGGTTGGCTTTATTGCTACCCGACGTCAATTGGGTCTCTGGGCCTTCTGGTGGCTGACGGCCCACCTGCTAATCTGGCTGGGCTGGGATCAAGGTTGGCAGTGGGCCTGGGCATGGCAGGAAATCAGCGAACTGCTGCACTTACAGCTGGGGCTGGCAGCCTGGTTGATCCTGGCGCTCCTGGCTTTGACCTCACCGACCTCTATCCGCAGGGCGATGCCTGAGCTGGCCTGGAAAAGCCTGCACCGCTTTATTTACTTGGCTTCAGCCTTGGGCATCTGGCATTTGTGGATAGCGACTCGTATTGACTATCGTATGGTGACTGCTTTTGCTGCCATCCTAGCCGGACTTCTCCTGCTCAGGTTAATTTTCCTTAAACCACCTGGAGCTCCCTCCAAAAGCAAGGGTTGATGCAAGCAACACCGTCGAACGCGCGTCATTTAATCAGAAGTCTTCCAGCTTCCAGACCTCGTAGGCAGGTTCCTCATAAGGGTGCGCCTTTTTCATGGCTGCTACTGCGGCCTGAATCAGGGTAGCTTCACAAACCAGTTCAATCTTCAGTTCTGCCACCTTCTCCAGCGTGTTCACTTCACCCAACTGGGGGTTTGCTCCTTGCAAAGGCCGAAACTGGCCCTGACCCGGTGTCTGAAAACAACAGTGCTCATAAAGCCCTATACGCCCGGCTCCGGTTGCAAACACAGCTGTTTTGACCTTTTCGGCATCCTTTTCAGGTACAAAAAAAGCAAACTTGTACATCGACTTACCTCCGTTTTGGAAAGACAGCCACCGCTGTTCTGAGTTTCTCCTGACCAAAACAAGCCATTCTTGAAAAGTCCTTGCGTGCTACCGGCACCTGTAAACTATCAACCCGGCTTTTTTGGTCCTCTTCATCCACTTCTGGATCATGCAGATAAATGAACTGATCATCTATCGCTGTCACCACAACCCAGTGAGGGCTTTTCTGACGACTAAACCGCCAGGAACTGATCAACACCAGAGGCACCCCTCCAGCTTCAAGCGTTTGGAGCAAGTGATCCTGGGTCACTTCTGTTTGATGTTCAAGAATATCCGTCGCTTGCATTTGAGCAGCAAACTCCTGATGCACCAGAGTCAGCACTTCCTTTTTAGTCACATCCCTGACCCCCCGGGTAAATAAAGGCCCCTCACGATTGATCCAGAGTTCTACTTTAAAACCCCGATTCCAGGCAGCCAAGGCCAAACCACGGGGACCACAGCCACCATGCCCAGTCGTCATAAAAATGCTGGTTGCTTCCCGCCAGAGTTGCAGCTCAAGATTACGTGAAAGTTCAAGCTCCGGCGCTTGTCCCTTCATCGCCATCATTAAGGATGCTGGCCCACAGGTAAAAGGGAGTGTTTGCTGGTAATAAGGCACTTGGCGAACGCAACCGCCGGGCGCTTTATAAAGACGTTTTTGAAAGCGCAGTGCAGCAGCATGATCTTCGTAATAATCAGCATACTCACCAAACTTGCGATAACCTGCTGCGGTATAGAGGCGCAGGGCTGCCGCGTTATCGGGCCTCACTTCCAAACGCAACGCCGAGCAGCCTTGTTCCAAAGCCAGGCGTTCAGCAGCTTCCAGCAGGCGTTTTCCCAGCCCCTGGCCCTGTCTTTGAGGATCGATGGCCAAAGAGTAAATTCTGGCTAGCGAGGTTCCACGATGAAACAAAAGCAATAGATAACCAGCCAGTTGACCATCCAGGTCTATCAATAGCTGAAAATGAGCATGACCACGCTGAAGCAGCCAGCGGAACTGGCGACGGCTGAAACGATCCTGGTTAAAGCATTTTCCCTCTAACGCCAAGAGGGCTTCCAAATCATCCAAGTAACCTGGACGCTCTTGCAACTCAGCGTCTTGCTGACAATTCATAGTGCCGCCAAACCTCCTAAAGCCTGGTCAATTCTGAGCAAGCCTTGCTTAACGACTGCCTCACGCCAGGCCGCTGCCGAGGGGCAAAAGTGCTCCTGAAGCTCCTGGTTAAGTTGATTGATTAAAGCGGGACTAACCTCACCCGGCTTTTTCTGGGCCAAGTAATGATCGGCTCGTAACACATGAAATAGCTGGTCAGTGGATCCAGTACCAAATTCCAGGGTGACAAAGCAACAGCGTTCAGGAAGGAGTGCATGCCAGAAAAAGTCGATCAAACCTTGTTTGGGAACCGAAGAAGAAGTTCCTAAAAAGGGTTCAGTCACGGCCTCGCCATACCAGTGTTTGGCCCAGCGGACACCCTGGCTGGCGGGTGGGTGATCACAAATCACTTCACCCACTGCATAATCTCCTAACCCGGTATGTACATCGATAATGGCCACGGCTTCACGTTTTGCCAGCAGTAATTCTTCAGCCAGGGCTTCCAACTGTTGACGCGACCAACTGGGAGCATGGCCACCATAAAAAAGCCCCTCTGGATGGGTATACTGGCCACCACTGACGGCCAACTCATAGGCTGTTTCGCCATGGGTTTGTCGATAGGCCTCCAGTTTTAGATCCGCTGCGTGCAAGGCTTCCTGATTCCAGCTTTTGGGAACCAGTGCTTGCGCCAAATCAGCGTAGCCTGGATTCTCGGGAGGCTTGTAAAAGTCCACAAAATTACGGTTCAAATCAATACCGGCTTCATCAACCCGTCGTCGAAAAGAAAATCCCCAGGGATTCATAGCATGTAACAGCAGTAGCGCGGTGTTCTCCGGCAGCTCTAAATCCCTGTTCAGTAAAGCCTGCTGAACAGCTGACCCGGCAAAGCCTTCAATACCATGGGTAGCCGACTGCACCACCAGAAGACGCTCGGCATCCCTTGGGCCCAGCCAAAGGCTGTCCAATGCCAAGGGCTCACCCTGGCTGCCTTGCAAGGGATGAATACGCGCATCCTGCCAGGTTTTATTGGGCTGAACAGCAGCTGCAGCCAAAAACTGACTGCGTGCCTCTTGATAACTGGGTTGAAAATAACGAATCGACATGGCTAAGACTCTTAACAAACATCACTTTAGACTACGCTCAGAAGAGTCTGCACACCAGCCACTGAAAAAAAATCTTTGGCCCTCTTGCCAGTTTCTTCTTTCAGGAAGATAGTGCAGCTATTGACCATCGGAGACTCGCATGACGCGTTTGAAAATTGTAATCGACAAGCTAGCCGATTGGGTTGCTTACTATCCTTCAGAAGACCTGATTACCGCCCACGAATATCTGGCGCAGGGCAGCAAGACAGACACTCACCCAACCCAAGTCATCAACCTATGCAATAACTACCGCTATCTGAGTTATGGCTACTATACCTCCTTGTTGGCCGAAGCCCGTGGGCATAAGGTGATTCCATCAATTCGAACCATCAATGACCTGGGTAAAAAATCCATTTATGGGCTCAATTTGGATAGTCTGAATGAATCCTTGAACAAACTGGTCAGTCGTAACAAGAGCCTGCAGGCACAGCTGGAAGACAACCAAAGGCTTGAAATCACCCTTTGCTTTGGTCAAACCTTGTTTGAACCCTTGAGTGATCTGGCCAGACAAATTTTTGAACACTTCCCCTGCCCACTACTTAGCATCAGTTTTCGTAAAGGCGATGGCTGGCAAATCGAGGCCTTGAAGCCCAAAGGACTCAAACACCTTACTAGTGAGGAAGAAGACCTCTTTGCTACAGCTTTAGATACCTTTAGTCGCAAAATCTGGCGTAAAACCAGCAGTCGTCGGCAATACCGTTATGATTTGGCTCTACTCGTTGACCCCAAAGAAGAACTGCCGCCATCAGACACTTCGGCTCTTAAGCAAATGATTCGTGCCGGGCGTAAGCTGGGTATTGATGTCGACTTGATTCAAAAGAAAGACTTTAGTCGCCTGGCTGAATATGATGGCCTTTTCATTCGTGAAACCACCTCAATCAGCAACCACACCTACCGCTTTGCCAAGAAAGCGGAGGTTGAAGGCCTGGTGGTGATGGATGACCCCACATCCATTCTACGCTGCTGCAACAAGGTGTATCTAGCCGATCTTCTGGCCAGCAAAGGCATAGCCATGCCCAGAACCCACTTCCTCTACAAGGATCACAAAAAAGAGCTGCAAAAACTGGCTGATGAACTGAGTTATCCAGTAGTTCTGAAAGTACCTGATGGTGCTTTTTCTAAGGGAGTCGTCAAAGCTGAAGACCAAACAGAGCTTCTGGAAGCGGCTAAAAACTATTTTCGTCACTCAGCTATTCTGCTGGTCCAGGAGTATATGTATACCGATTACGACTGGCGAATTGGAGTGCTCAACAACAAGGCGCTGTTTGCCTGCCAGTATTTTATGAGCCAGGGTCATTGGCAAATCTATAACCATTCAACAGCCACGACTGAGTCAGGTAACTTTGCAACCCTGCCCATAGCTCAGGTGCCACCTCAGGTGATTAAAACAGCCCTTAAAGCAACGCGCCTGATAGGAGACGGCCTCTATGGTGTTGACCTTAAGCAAAGTGGTGACAGAGTAGTGGTTATCGAGGTAAATGATAATCCAAATATTGATTCCGGCGTTGAGGATGCCTATCTCAAAGAAGATCTTTACCATCAACTGATGAGTGAATTTCTAAAGCGGATGGAAAATAAGCGCCGAGCTTAGCCCGCTGCGACTGCCTTGCGATAGCGACCCTGATAGTCAAACAGGCGCTGCTGTATTCGCCAGTGTTTGCGATTGACCTTGCGTGCAATCACAAAGTCAGGCGATCGCAGGCGCGCCTCCCCAGCAACCACCTCTTCTGGGGAGGCAGGAGACCAGTTGCTTCCTGGCGCGCGCAAATGCTCCTGCAGAAACACTCGGGCAAATAGCTGACGCTGGGCCGGAGTTTCCAAGGCATACCAGTCACTCAGGCTGATCCCGCCTTCATCATAGTAAACCACCTTCAAACGCTTGAGACCACGACCATTCATGGCTACTTCCAAAGTCATGCCACTGACCCGAAGCACGCGTGCATCTTTAAGTTGCAAAGCCTGCTTCAACTTAGTGTCTGCATCCACCAAAACTGCATCACAATGAGGACAGCTACGTGCAGCGATATCTGCTTCGCCACCGCAGCTTTCACAGGTCCGAAAGCGAAAACGAAAGCTACATTGCTCACCAGCGTTTTCATCCTCGGCAAGCCACCCCTGACAGCGGCGGCCGTAATGTTCCAGCACCTCCCCTTCAGCGCTCGTCCGCCCCCAGAAGCTGTTGGCAAAACCACAGGCCGGACAGGCGACTTGGACCAGTTCGGTATCAGCAGCAGGCTGGGGACTGGAAATTTCTGGCGCCCAAAGGTCCCAGGGATTACCGGCATAATCAAGCAACAAGCAGTCCTGCTTGCCTGTTTGCGGTGACAAGCGTAGACCACGACCCAAAATCTGTTGATAAAGACTCACCGATTCCGTTGGCCTAAGCAGTGCTATCAGGTCGACATGAGGCGCATCAAAGCCGGTGGTTAATACCGAGACATTAACCAGGTATTTAAGTGCTTGCTGTTTAAAAGCGGCAATCAAACGGTTGCGCTCAGGGCCAGCAAGGTCACCAGTAATCAGGCCTGTTTGCTCAGCGGGTAAAAGCCCGGCAACTTCTTCAGCATGACGCACACTGGCACAGAAAATCATCACCCCCTGGCGATCAGCAGAGCGCTGTTGAATATCTCGAACAATATCTGGAGTCACTCGGCTGGATGCCACACGCTGATCCAGCTCCACTTCAGAAAAGTAGCCCGCTGGCGTTTTCGTTAATTGAGAAAAGTCATAAGCCAGCAGGGCCATATCCATTTTGACCGGCTTGACCAGATAGTTCTTTTTGACCATCCAGCGCAGCGGCAACTCATAAATACAGGCTTTGAAAAAACTGTTTTCATCCCCCCTAACGGCCTCTTGCTGCAAGTGCCGATAGTAAACAAAGCCCTGCCCGAGACGATAAGGGGTCGCGGTTAAGCCGAGAATTTTAAGTTGAGGGTTGAGCTGACGAAGGTGAGCAATAACACGTTGATAGCTAGAGTCTTCTTCAAGACTGACACGATGGCATTCATCAATGACCAGGAGAGTAAAACCAGCATCCTCAAAAAACTGCAGGTTACCGACCACTGACTGCACTGATCCAAAAACCACTTGACGCTGAGCTTCCTTGCGCCCAAGGCCAGCACTAAAAATATCCGCTTCCAGGCCATAGGCAGCATACTTGGCCTGGTTCTGTTCAACCAGCTCCCGCACATGAGCAAGAACCATTACTCTTCCTCGAGCCAGCCGGGCCAGTTCAGCAATTACTAAGCTTTTTCCAGCTCCGGTAGGCAAACAAAGTAAGCCAGGCTCACTGGTCGAACGGAACCATTCAAGTACACGATGAACAGCTTCCTGCTGATAAGGCCTTAGCTGAACAATCACGCAGATCAGTTAATCCAATTTGAATTGGGGTGGACGTTTTTGCAGATTGGCCATAACCGCTTCCATCTGGTTGGGGGTTCCCAAAAGCCGCTTTTGCAGTTTTTCTTCCATGGCCAAACGCTCATCATCTGTCTGAGTATAAGAGTCGCGCAGCAGGCGTTTACTGGATTTGACCATATCAGGTGAACGCTGGAGGATAATTTCAGCCAACTCCTCGGCACGAGCCAAAGGGTTGTCTGCAATTTCAGTAACCAGCCCTTCGCGCTTTGCTGCTTCACCTGACAGGGTTTCTGCAGTCAAGGTTAGGCGCAAAAGTACATCTTCACGAACACAGCCGCGTGACGTCACACTCAAGCCCATATCGGGAATGATGCCCCAACGACCTTCCATTACTGACAAGCGCGCATCAGCACGAGCAATGCGCAAATCAGCACCCAAGGCGATTTGTAGTCCACCCCCATAGCAGTGTCCATGAACAGCCGCGATCACAGGAACAGGAAGAGAACGCCAGCCTAGCGCCAAATGCTGCACATGATTATGAGGATGGCCATCACAACCACTTAAAAGAAATTGAATATTTTTGGGGTCAGCCATCACCCCAGCCACATCCAAGCCGCTGCAAAAACTCTCGCCGTTGCCACTAAGCACAACGACCCTAAGCTCCTTATACTTCTGCAAGCTAGCGAGAGTTTCCAGCAAAGATTCAATCAGCTCCATATCCAGGCTGTTATGCTTGGTTGGACGATTCAGTTGAACGTGGGCAATGCCCTGCTTCATACTCAGTAGGACACGGGGTTCTTGTGAAGAAGATGTTGAAGACATGGAGAAACCTCTGAAGACGTATTTCTACAAGAGTATTCAAACAAGCGTTTCAATACAAGTCCCAGATCAATTAGAGCTTAAGAGGCTGCGGTCATTCGGTAGGTTCTCTGCAGCATATAAGCATCATCAGCAGCACGGTGGCGGACCAGATTAAGATCTTGGAGAACCTGTTGTTTGATACGGCTCCAGCTGGCTAACTGCTTTTCACTCAGCAGCTTATTTAAAGTATCGATTCTGAAGTGTTGCAGGCAACCCGCTTCATGAAACAACAGGGCCAACCAGCTACTGTCAAAACCCCAGCTATCGCTGTATACCGTTTCACCGCGCAGCTCTGTATTAAGCCAGTCAGCCACTTCCTTGACGCTTTGTCCTTCTTGGAAAAGTTGTTCACGCGTGATGCCATGTACCTGTTCAGCCTCATCGCTCCAGTGCTTCCACTCAGATTCAGGCCTGATCAAACGAGCAGCCACACTTCCATCAGGGCGGGCAAAGCCAACCTCAATAGGGTAACTGCCTCGACCAAAACCCGAGGCTTCAACATCAATAATGAATGGCATATCCATCCGCTGCCCTTACTGCAAGTAAAGAATCAATAAGCCACGAGTTTAGCTTATTATTCAGACAAATTGTAATCTCTGGATTCAGACAGCCTTATAGAGCAGCCTATTGCTCCCAGAAGCGGGCTTTGTCTTCACTTGCAGAAAGACCTAGTTCACCAACCCGGTAAGCTTGTGCTAAGCGTTTACATGCTTGAACATGACCTTGCTCAGCTGCTCTGGCATACCAGGTAACTGCATTGGGGTCGCTGACCACAAAAGGAGCAAGACCCTTTTCATAAATACCACCAGCAAGCCATTGCGCTTCAGGGTTACCTTGCTGAGCGGCTTGCAGCAGATACTCCGCACCCAGAATTTTATCTCTTTGCGTACCACCTTCTTGTAGCAGTCGCTGACCAAAGACCAGCAGTGTACGCTGATGGCCCAACTTGGCGGCGTGATGCATCAATCCCCGTGTTAAATGGCGAAACAGACGCATTCCAGGCTTACAAGCTAACTTGTAAAAGCTATCAGCAAGAGAGAACTCAATACTGGCAAGAAACTGGCTTGATGGTAGCATCCTCACCTCATCACAGGACTGATTGGTTTTGTTTCGCAAAAATACCGGCCTTAGAATCGTTCGCAGCTGCGAGCTGTGCGGATTGTAATCACCTATAAAGATTTTGGTAACCCTTTTACAAAAAAATATGTCAATAAGATAGCGATAAGCTGAGATAGCCGTACATTCACGGCTTGGTATACTGGTAGGCATATTCAATTAAGGAGTCATCCATGCTTAGTATTCTTTCACCTGCAAAATCCTTGGACTTTGATAACCCGCCACCCATTCAAGCCTTTACCCAGCCTGATTTCCTGCAGGAATCACAAGCTTTGATTGATGAACTCAGGCCCAAATCACCGCAGGATTTAAGTGAGCTGATGAAAATCAGTGATAAATTGGCCAGCTTAAATGCAGCACGATATCAGGAATGGTCACCACCTTTTGATCTAAACAATGCCAAACAGGCTGCCTTTGCGTTCACAGGAGATGTCTACACCGGACTTGATGCCAAGAGTCTAGATAAAGAAGCCCTAGAGTTTGGCCAAAATCACCTGCGTATACTCTCAGGGCTTTATGGCATGCTCAGACCTCTGGATTTAATTCAAGCCTATCGGCTGGAGATGGGGACCAAGTTGGTTAATCCTAGAGGCAGGGACCTATACACTTTTTGGAAGCAGCGACTAACCGAGGCCATGAATCAGGAACTAAGTCAGCAGGACACAGGCGTTTTGGTCGATCTGGCTTCTCAGGAATATTCCAAGGCTCTAGATTTTAAAAGACTAGATGCCCAGGTTGTCACCCCGGTTTTCAAAGATTGGAAAAATGGTCAATACAAAATAATTAGCTTCTATGCCAAGAAGGCGCGTGGACTAATGAGCCGCTTTATTTTGCAGGAAAGAGTTGATCAACCGGAAGGGCTTAAAAACTTTGATTTAGAAGGCTACAGCTACAATAAAGCCATGTCGGAAGGGAATACTTGGGTCTTTACCCGCAAGGAAGCCTAAACCAGAACTTGGCTTCTCGGCTGTTAGCACCGAGAAGCCAGAAACAATTACTCGACCTGTTCAATACCCTGAATCAGCCAAGGTGACTGCTCTTCAGACATATCTCTAATCAAATGCCAAATTTCGCAGAAGGGTGCTTCAGGGGCACCCGATTCGCTAATAATCCCGTGGAACATCACCGCCAGTTCAACCGTGTCACCAATTTGTTGGATATTGCTGACTTCAACCGCTAGCTTTTTGACATCCGTTTTAACCTCACCGGGTTGGCGAGCACGCTCTTCTTGTAGAAAACGATAAAGCTGAGGTGTAACGAACTCTTCAAGAGTTCTGAAATCATTAGCATCCCAGGCTGCCTGCAAGTCAATAAAGTGCTGTTTTGCACGAGCAAGAAAACCCTGCTCATCAAACCAATCAGGTGCACCAAAACGAATTTCAGGTTCGGCGCTTACAGAAGCAGCCGAACGATCAAAGGCTTCAAACCCAGCCTGAGACTTTTGATCGTAAGCAGAGGGAGGTGCACTGCGCTGCATACTCCCAGCGACTTGCGCCTGCTGCTGATGCCGCTGGGCACGTGAGCGCAAAAACATGAAAACACCTGCTCCTATCAAAAGCAGGATCAAAATATCAAAAAACTGAATTCCATCGAAAGCACCACCAAAGAACATCGCTGCTAGCAACCCGCCTGCTGCCAAACCCATCAAGGGGCCCATAAGACCGCCACGGCCAACAGCTGCCGATTGTTGGCCCTGTTGCTGCTGTTGAGTCTGCTGCCGCTGCTGTTGCTGCTGTGCAGGAGGACTCGCCTGACGTGAGAAGGTGCCACCAGAGCCACCACCGCCCATTCGACGTGCGTCAGCTTCACTAATCCCCAGTGCAAGAACAAACATACAACTTAAACCAAGAGCCAGAAATCGTGTCACAGGTAGGTATCTCCATCTAAAAGTAAATGCTGGTCAGCGCAAACAGGAGTGTTAAAGTAGTCTTCAGGAATCCACTCACAAGATTAGACTCAAGTCTAACAACAAAACCACAAAAAAGGGAGTCTATCATGCTCATGCAATCCACACGCAGCTTGCTTTTAATGATCGATATTCAGGCCAAACTAGCCCCTTACATCCACCAGGCCTCACAAGTGATTAATACCAGCAAATGGCTGCTGGAAATTGCCAGAGAACTGGATGTTCCCATTAGAGCGACGGAACAGTATCCAAAGGGTATAGGCGGTACAGTTCAGCCTCTAGCCGAGCTTCTCAACCAGGATGAAATACTCCAAAAAATGCACTTCAGTGCACTCAAAGAAGAAAGCATTAAAGACCACCTGGCAGACCTGGGACGCCAACAAATTATCCTTATCGGCACCGAAGCTCATGTCTGTGCCTTTCAAACGGCAGCCGAGTTACTGGAACAAGGCTATCAAGTCTTTCTCGTGGCTGAAGGCTTGGGTTCCCGCAACCCAGAAGACAAACGTCTTGCTCTGGAACGCTTACAGCAAGCAGGTGCTCAAATCGTTAGCAAAGAAATGGTTGCTTTTGAATGGCTTGAAAAGGCAGGCACTGACACCTTTAGAAAAATCAGTAAAGGCTGGATCAAATAGAAAAGCTTCAAGTCACTTTTCCTACTTTTGGCCCATAAAAAAACCCCCAGCTTTGAGCTGGGGGTTTTTCTTTAATAAGTGCCTGACGATGACCTACTTTCACATGGGGAAGCCCCACACTATCATCGGCGCTGAGCGGTTTCACTGCTGAGTTCGGCAAGGGATCAGGTGGTTCCCACTCGCTATTGTCGTCAGGCGTAACTGGTTGGTTGCTGGCGGTGTTACTAAGGCCAACAGCCTAAAAAGGGGCAAGCAATCTCGTTCGCTTCGTCAAAGCATCATCTGTTTCGTATCCGGTTTACGTCGTTTCAGTACCGCTTAAAACCGTTTGGGTGTTATATGGTCAAGCCTCACGGGTCATTAGTACCGGTT
>NZ_FOLH01000004.1:0-323515 GCF_900112235.1 Marinospirillum celere
CCTGTCCATTGCTGGTGATACCACCTTTAATGGCGCTGTCTCCCAGTTGGATGCACTGGTCATTGATGGCAGCCTGGATTTGCAAGCCAGTTTAGACGCTGCATCCCTGAGTGTTTCCAATACCGCTAACCTGGCTGGTGATGTCACCACCACGGGTACGCAAACCTATTCCGGTGCCGCAACGCTTGAAGGGAATCGCACCCTGGAGGCGTCCTCACTCACTTTTGCAGCCAGTGTCACGGGTGATGATAACGATCTGTCCATTGCTGGTGATAGCACCTTTAATGGCACCGTCTCCCAGCTGAATGATCTGGTCATTGATGGCACCTTGGATTTGCAAGCCAGTTTAGACGCTACATCCCTCAGTGTGTCCAATACCGCTAACCTGGCCGGTGATGTCACCACCACAGGTACGCAAACCTATTCCGGCTCGGTAACGCTTGAAGGCAATCGTACCCTGGAAGCGTCCTCACTCACTTTTGCAGCCAGTGTCACGGGTGATGATAACGACCTGTCTATTGATGGCAACACCACCTTTAATGGCACCGTCTCCCAGCTGGATGATCTGGACATTACTGGCACCTTGGATTTGCAGGCCAGTTTAGACGCCGCATCCCTGAGTGTGTCCAATACCGCTAACCTGGCCGGGGATGTTACCACCACGGGTACGCAAACCTACTCTGGTGCGGTAACGCTTGAAGGGAATCGCACGCTAGAAGCATCTTCACTCACTTTTGAGGATACCTTGACCGGTGATGGCAACGATCTGTCCATTAATGGCAACACCACCTTTAATGGCGCTGTCTCCCAGTTGGATGCTTTGGTCATTGATGGCACCCTGAGTTTACAAGACAGTTTAGCGGCCACATCCCTGAGTGTGTCCAATACCGCTAACCTGGCCGGTGATGTCACTACCGCAGGTACACAAACCTATTCCGGTGCGGTGACTCTTGAAGGGAATCGCACCCTGGAAGCATCTTCACTCACTTTTGCAGCCAGTGTCACGGGTGATGATAACGATCTGTCCATTGCTGGCGATACCACCTTTAATGGCACTGTCTCCCAGTTGGATGACTTGGTCATTGATGGCAGTCTGGATTTACAAGTCAGTTTAGACGCTGCATCCTTGAGTGTTTCCAATACTGCCAATCTGGCTGGTGATGTCACCACCACCGGCACTCAGACTTATGCCGGTATGGTTAATCTGAACGGAAACCGCACTCTTCAAGCAAGCAGTCTGGACTTCCAATCCACATTAAATGGCAATAACAATAGCCTGACTCTGAGTACCGGCTCGGGCAGCATTACCGCCAGTGATGTCTGGTCTGACCTGAACAACTTGACGATCACCGAAGCTCAGGACGTTAGTCTTAAATCAACGCAACTGAATGGCAATTTCCAGGTGGATTCCGCTTCCGGCACTTTAAGTGTCGATGGTGATCTACTGGCCCAGCGGATCTGGGTTCAGGCTGACGCGGCTGAGTTAACCGACAACTCTAGCGTGACTGCTTTGGGAGCAGATACTCAGGATGCTGAAGCCATCGTTGCTCGGGTTAACGCACTGACTTTGGGTGATAACGGGCAATTGATTGCTGATAATGGCAGCTTCCGCTTAGCACCTGTGGATAAAACAGCCAACTTCTCCATTGCTCAGGCAAGTGCAGGCAATTTTGCATCAGCCCAGGCACTGCACTATGACCTGAACGCGATCAGTATCTCTACAGACCACTTATATATTGGTCAGGCTGATCATGAAGGAGCCATTTATGCCGGTCAATTGGATTTAAACAGCCACCTTACGCTGGAAACGACCGGCGAGCTTTTCCTGCGTGATACGATTTCCACTCAGGGTAACAACCAGAACTACCTCAGCACGGTGACACTTGAGAGCGACTTAGTGCTGAATGCCGGTAGCACGGGTGATCTTCTTTTCTCCCAAGCACTCAGTGGCCCTTACAACCTAACCCTGGCCAGGGCCCGCAATATTGACTTGCAACAAGCAAACATTAATGGCGACTTTGCTATTGAGTCCGCCACAGGTATCACCCAGCTAAGTGGAGACGTTTCGGCCACTAGCATTATCTTGAACTCTAGAGAACTGATTTTTAAAGAGGGTATTACGCTTGACACTGCAAACTCTAACGGCGATATCAGCCTAGTGACCGATCAGTTTACAGTCGAAGGTGCCCTAACTGTTGATGCTGGAGCAGGAACAGCTTTACTGGCCGCTCAAGATCGCAACAAAGATCTCTACGTCTGCTTGACCAACTGCAGTGCTGAAGCCGAAGATGTTCTCTACCGCCTGACTGAAGACATTCAGGTCACTGCTGGAAACATCCAAATAGGCAGCAGAGCGAGTGGTGAACGCCACCAGGGGGACATTTATCTTCAGCGTCTGCCATTTGAGTTTGATCTTCAAGTCACCACTGATGCAGCGATCCAGCTGGAAATGCTGCCTAACGCTAACGAATTAAACCTCAACGGCCTCTTGCTGGAAGCTCAATCTATCCTTTTGCTCGGTCTGGGTGAATCAACCCTAACTGGTTATGAGCTTTCCAGTAATCAGTGGACTCTAACAGGAGACAATGAAGGACTCATCAGCAACAGTGACAATATCAGACTGCTCGATGCGAATGGTGACGTGCTTTCTGATGGAGCCGCCAACTACTCAGGGTTTACTCATTTTATTGGCGGCAACGAGGATGACCATTTCCAACTAGAGGGTAATGGTCGAATTACGGGCTCTATCAATGGCCAAGGGGGTAGCAATACCCTGGATATCAGCCAGGCCAATACACGCATTGAATTGGAGTTGGATACCAATTTCAGCAACATACAAACCCTGATTGGTGATGGCGATATCCTGCTAGGTAGTCAACAGCATGCTAATCATTGGGCTCTGACCGGCGCCTCCAGTGGCGAACTCGTCAGTGAAAACTATACTCTGGAATTTACCGGCTTTAATCTTTTAACCAGTGGCAGTGGTGTCGAAAATACCTTTACTTCCAACGGCAGTTATCAGGGTGATCTTGAACTTTCAGGAAATAACCGATGGAACTACACCGCCACCGAAACCCTGGCGCAAGGTCAAGTCAGAGGAGATGGCAGCTTAACTATTGACACACCCGCCAGCGGCACCAATTTGACTTTGGGCGCAAGCGACCTCGTTCTTCCAGACCTGAGCGAACACACGGGTGTTTTAGTTATTGGTGGTCTGCTTGAACCTGAAAATAATCAATCTTTACTTCCATTAGTTGGAACGACCCGAACAACTGTCAACACCAACCGCTTACGAATCAACGAGCCTGTGAATGTCGGTAGCGACCTAATTTTCCTAGGCAGCGATATTGAATTAAACAGCAATATCACAACACAACGCAGTGTTACCTTCATTTCTGTGGGTGACAGCAGTACAACAGCGAACAACCTGACCGGTCAGGGGGACTTGCTTGTCAACGGCCAACGTACCGTAACGGCTAGCAATGGTCGCATCATAGCAGCCAATGGCATTACTAACTCGGACAGCCTGCTACTGAATTTCAATGGTGGTGACTTTGAACTTGCTGTCAGCGCTGAACGTCAAGATGCTTCACAACCCAGTCAGGCATCCAGCGCCGTTGGTGTTGATCTCTCAGATAATACACGGCGTTATATTGAACAAAGCCTCGGCTTAGAGCTGGTCAGTGTTTCGGTTAGCTTTGTCAATCCAGCCGCCGCCATCTTGGGTGTACGTGCCATTGAAGTTATTGATATAGCCCTCTTTGAAGAAGACCTCACCCTCTTCGGTCGCTTAGGTGAAGGTGTTGCTCTTGCCTTTGCCCAGTGTGAAGAAGTTGAAGGCTGTACACCCGATGTCACTCAGGAAGAGCTCACTGCATCTATTGATGAGCTGGATACACGCATTCAACAGTTGGAAGCAGAACTGGAAACAACCAGCAACCCAGAAAGACATCAACAACTGGAAGAGCTATTAGCCGGTTATCGCACCCAAAAAGATGAATTTGCAGCTTATCTAAGTGATTTGCAGGACTTCACTGGCTTTGAAGACCAGTTAGCCGATGAGCTAGGTGATGATCAGGAAATCGACATGGAAGCCATTGAAAGAGAAGTGGCCATTATTGAAACCATTTACACCCGAGTGCAGTTTCTTGAAAGCCTGCAATTCAACAGAGAGCGCCGGGAAATGTTTGCTGAACGCACAGGCCTGGATCTCACTGAAGAAAGATTGGAACAGATTATCGAAAGCACCATGAAAGCGGCTGCAAGAACGGAAGCTTTGATCGAACGCATGCTGGATGGAGACTAGTGTGAAGCGGGTACTAACCTCTTGTATGCTGGCACTGGGAATTTTTTGGGGTACCTGGGTGCTTGCCGAGGACGAATTGACTCTGAGTGATGAGCCTTTAGAGACTCAAGAAGACACCGAAGCAGAGCTGCAGCTACTGGAAGCCGACCCGAATGAAATGTCGCTGCAAGAACTTAAAGAAGAAGTACAGCTCTTAAAAGATTTGCAAGCAGGCCTGGCAATAACTCTGGCAGCCTGTGAAGACGAGCCCCATTGTGTGACCGCCTTCACAGAACAGGAAATTGACCGAATGTTGGACGAAATACAGCGACTAATTGGGAAGCTCGAAGGCCAAGAAAAAGAGTACCATGAGCTTCTTGACGAACTGCAACAAGTTGAAACTGAATACAGCCATTTGCAAACGGAATTTATACAGGTAGCAGCAACAATTGACCGAGATTCCTTAGAAGGTAATTGGGCAGACCAGTTTGTGTTTGACGACTTTGATCTGGGGCCCGACGTACCTTATCCAAACGAACACGTTACACTGAACATGTTTGAAGATGCTCACAAGCCCCTACCCATTGAATAGGGCTTAATTGAAGAAAGGTGATAAACACTATGGCTCTTTTTACCAAAACCAAAAAAATGTCCATTATGTTTGCCGACATTTGCGGCAGTACCAAGCTATACGACTCCCTGGGTGATGAAGCTGCCAGAAAGATAATTGCAGACACCTTGAATCTGCTCACTGAGTCGGTCAAACGCTTTGATGGAACCGTCATCAAAACCATCGGTGACGAAATAATGTGCACCTTTCCAGATGCTGAAGCAGCCCTCAAGGCAGGCGTCGACATGCAGGAAAATCTGGAAGATGCCAACGATGAAGGTTTTGCGCAAGTTCCAGTCAAAATTCGCATCGGCTTTCACTATGGACAAGCTATCATGGAAGATGGTGATGTTCATGGTGATGCCGTCAATGTAGCAGCCCGTATGGCAGCTCAAGCACAAGCCGACCAAATCATTACTACGAGTGAAACTTCTAAGCTTTTAAATGCCGCCCTTCAAGAAGACATTCAATTTGTTGACTATGCCCCCATCAAAGGCAAAGGCACAGTGGAAATTGTTAAATTTGAATGGAAAGAAGACGATGCTACTCAGATGTCAGCCGACATCCCCAATGCTATTGCCAGTATTGGTGAGGCAGTAAAGCTCACTCTGACATACAAGGATTCCGAGATTACCTTGAACAGCGAGCGTGAATTTGCTGTTCTTGGACGCAGTGCAACTTGTGATCTCCCAGTCAAAGAAAGCCTAGCCTCACGTCAGCACATCAAGATAGAGCTACGCCGTGACAAGTTTTTCCTCGTCGATCAAAGCACCAATGGCACCTACATCCAGCAGGCCGATGGTAGTGAAGCTTTTGTTCGACGTGAAGAAGTACCCTTGGTTGGCAAAGGCCAAATTAGTCTGGGACGCGCTTTCAATGACAACCCTCAAGAACTGGTTAGCTTCAGCTATGTAACCAACTTATAAAGGATAGGGATGATGACTGCAGAAACCCTTAACGCCGTTGCTGCCTCCTCGGGTAAAACTGACCGGGGGCTAGTACGCCCAGTCAACGAAGATGCATTTCTTGATCGCTGCGAAGATGGTCTTTGGGTCGTCGCTGACGGCATGGGTGGTCATGACGCAGGGGATGTTGCCAGCCGCATGATTGTGGAAAGCCTACGCAGCCTCCCCATGGAAGGCAGCCTGGCTGAACGTCTGGACAGCATTGAAGATGCTTTGGATCAAGTCAACCAGCATCTGCTCAGAAGAAGTATTCAGGAAGACGGGCAAAGACACATCATCGGCAGTACCCTGGTTTTATTTGTCATTGAAAATGCCCAACTTGGTGCCCTGCTCTGGGCTGGAGACAGCCGTATTTACCGTTCACGCAATGGCCAACTCTCCCAGCTAACTGCTGACCATTCTCAGGTGGAAACCTACATTCGCCAAGGCATCATTAGCCGTGAAGAAGCCAGAAGCCATCCCGATCGCAATATCATCACCCGAGCTGTGGGCAGCCAGGAAGACCTCTACCTAGAAGCTGATCTTTGCGAAATAAGCCCAGGAGACCGCTATCTCCTATGCAGTGATGGTCTAACCCGGCACTTGGAAGATCACGAAATTGAAGATCATCTCAAGCAATCAGCTTCAGCAGAAGAAACCGCTCAACGCCTGATTGATCTAACTCTGAAACGCGGTGCCAAAGATAATGTTACTGCAGTGGTTGTGGATATCCTCTAAGGGCAGGTAGCAAAAATGGTTGATCTGAAACCCACTCTGGAAGCCTTGGCAAACAACGAAATTGCCATTCCAGAGGTGCAGGTAATGTTCCAGAGCCTTCTGCAAAAACAGCAGATAACAGGCCAACAGCTACAGCAGACCTTAACACAGGCGCTGGAGGCGGGACTGATCACCTCTGAACAAGCAAGACGTCTGGATATTTCTGCTGATGTTCAACCCCTACCTGAAGAAGATGAAGATGACGATGCAACCGTCCTAGCCACCCCTCAAGGAAGTGCACCCCAGGCGGACCCGGATGACGAGGATGCCACTGTCATTGCCTATCCTGGCAACCCTCAACCTAGTGATGATGACGAAGATGAAGATGCCACGGTCATTGCCACTCCTCCCAATCAGGATACTCAGCTAACCCGCTATGAGCAGGCAGCCCCAACTGATGATGAGGATGAAGATGCCACAGTCATTGCCAACCCTGGGCAAGCGCCAGACACCCAATTAACTCAATTCTCAGAAGAGGAAGGTGACAGCACGGGACAGTCCACTTCACGGACATCCACCAGCTCCAGAACCTCATCCATAACGTCTTCGACAGGTTACAGTACCACCAATACCTCGCAACGCTCCTGGGACCTTCCCGGTGCCACCAATCCTCAGCTGAAAAAGCTGGGGCCAGGTTCGATTATTAAAGATCGCTTCATCCTGGATAAGGTGTTGGGTGCAGGCGGCATGGGTAAGGTGTTCCAAGCTCGGGATTTGCTCAAGGTTGAAGCCAAGGACAGCAACCCTTATGTTGCCATGAAGGTACTGACGGAGGACTTTAAAGCCCACCCTCAGGCCTTTGTTGCACTCCAGCGTGAAGCCAGCCGCCAACAAAAACTGGCTCACCCCAATATTGCTACGGTCTATGACTTTGACCGGATCGGCATGACCGGCACCCAGGTTTTCATCACCATGGAGCTGCTGGTTGGCAAGCCACTGGATAACTTCATTCGCAAGGTGGTGCGGCCCAAAGGTGGACTGCCCTTTGAAGAAGCCTTCCCACTAATAGAACAGCTGGGCGCAGCTCTCTCCTATGCCCACCAGCGTAATATTGTTCACTCAGATTTTAAACCAGGCAACGCCTTCCTCTGTGATGATGGCACTGTAAAAACCCTGGATTTTGGTATCGCCCGAGCTGTTAACGCCAGCGCTGAAGAAGAAAAAGACAAGCAGGATGATGAATTTGATGCTGGTGACCTGGGAGCCTTGACCCCAGCCTACGCCTCTTTGGAAATGCTTCAGGGCAAAGATCCCTCAACTCAGGATGATCTTTATGCCCTGGCTGTAGTCGCCTATGAACTCCTCACTGGCTATCACCCATTTAATAAAAAATCAGCGCTGAAGGCTCAGGAAGCCAAACTGGTTCCTACGCCCATCAAGGGACTTAAAAAACGCCAAATGAAAGGCCTTTTACGAGGCCTGGCTTTTGAAAAAGAAAAGCGCACCCCAACAGTAGAAAAATTCCTGGAAGAGCTGGAAGGCAAGGCAAACTGGCACAAAAACCCCTGGGTGCTGGGCACCGCCTTCTCAATTATTCTTGGCGTGGCTGCTTATAACCCCGCCATGAATTTTCTTGATGAACTCTACGTCAATCGCTTGATTGACCAAGTACAAACCCAAGAAACCCACTTGATTGAAAACGTCATCGCTGAATTACCCCAACTGGAAGTCAACGCCCGTAACCGAATTACCGACACCACCCGTGACGTACTGCAAACCTATCTGCAAGGCTTAATGAACATGGCTGTCAATGTCGATGAAGGCCGCTATGATTTTGATCGGGCAGCCCATGAACTGGCGCGCATGGAACAGCTTTACCCTGATTCAGCCGCCGCAATCGGCCTGCGCAATCATCTTGACCTGGAGCGCAACCGCTACCTTCACCAACTGGGCCAGCGCCTCAATCTGGCCATTGAAAGTGACCACCTGCTTCCGGGAGAAGATTATCCGGAAAGCATCAGTGAAATCCTGTCCCTCATTATCGCCGTGCGTCCAGATCACAACCTGCTCAATGACCCGCGCATACCTGATGCCTATGCCACAGCCGCTCAGGAAGCCATTAACCTGGGTGAACTGAATGAAGCCAGAACTTTTTTGGATCTCGGTCTGGCCCGTATGCCGGAAGATATTGACCTGATTAATACCCAGGACCGCTGGAACCTGGCCGTTGAACGCCAGGAACGCCAAGCCAGAATTGAGCAGCTACGGGAAAGCTTTGGTGAACAGGAAACCGCTTTCACCAGCCTGGACACCTTTATCAGTGAAAAAGACAACCTAATGGAATTGTCGCGTCTGTCCCCTGGTGATCCAGGACTACAAATTCTTGGCAGCCTGGCCGCCCCTCTATTAGTCCAAGAAAGTGATGCCCTCCTGGAAGAGCATCAAAATCTATGGATGGCACTGGGCCAACAGCTACTATTAATTGAGAGGGGAATAGGGCCTCAGGCCGCCGAGCGCGAACTGGAAGAACTCCTGGAAAATCCTGACATAGGCCGCAGTTGGGAAAGTGATGTCCAGCGTCTGCTGACTTGGCTGGAAGCCAGTCCGGGAACTGACTCCACTACCCTGGCAGGCTATCAGGAACAGCTTCGAGGCATCTATCTGGAAGCCAGTGAAGAGCTGGAAGAAAACAGCCGGTACAACCTGGCTTTAGCACTCATCGACCGGGCAGAAGGCCTGGGGCTCTCCGGAGACTTGCTGACCGAAGCCAGAAACCGAATTGATGAAGACTACCAAGAGTTTCTCAGTGAGCGTGAGGAAGCCGCACAACTCGCCCGTGTTGAAGGGATGCAAAACACCCTGCTGGTCCAGGCCGCTGCACGCGAGGTTGACGAAGCCGAAGCAACCCTGCGTGAACTGCGCCGGTATATGGAAGATGACGACCCCTTCCTAACCATCACAGCTGCCGATGCCCTGGCAGAAGCCTACCTGGAACTC
The DNA here is from genome assembly GCF_900112235.1 of Marinospirillum celere. Taxonomy (GTDB): domain Bacteria; phylum Pseudomonadota; class Gammaproteobacteria; order Pseudomonadales; family Halomonadaceae; genus Marinospirillum; species Marinospirillum celere. The sequence continues at coordinate 9,554 of NZ_FOLH01000004.1, forward strand.
ACCAACAACCTGGGTGCGCAAGGCGATTATCGCGACGCAGTTCGTATGGCCGACCGCGGGCTGGATCTGGCACCTAACGATCTTCAGCTGCAAAATGCCCGCGACAACTTCCAGGTTGAAGGTAACATTGAAGAACTCAACCAGCTATTCACCGAAGCTGAACACTTTGATACCCCAGCAGCAGAAAGAATGCTGGATGAAATTCGCACTCATGCCCCAGGGCGCTTTAATGAACTGGAACGCCAATACACCAACATCTTGATTGATCGTATTTTGGGTGTTGCCGACTCCAGTCGCAGTGAAGCCGAAAGTCTGGCCAGCCGGGCCAGCATCCTCTTTCCAGGCAATAATCGCCTGGCCCGCTTGCGTGCCGACCTGGCTCCACCACCCTGGCCTCAAGGCCGAACTGCGCGAGCGGCACTATCAACAGGGCGCCTGACAGAAGCCCAGGCCATGCTGGAAGCCTCCAAAGAGCGCTTGCCTGATCACCCGGAAGTTCTCGATTTTGAAAAGGATTTGACTGCACGTATTCAAGAAGCCGAAAGCACTTTTGCCCGCTTCGAAGAAACGCTCGAAGCTGAAAACTTTGATGAAGCCCGCAGTCACCTGGGTCAAGCCAGGCAACTCTGGTCTGACAACACCACCTACCGGGGTGCCATTGCTCGTTTGAGTGAGCGCATGGCGGCCCAACGCTGGCAAGGCCAAATCCTGCAAAGGGACATGGATATCCGCTCGCTGAGAGCTTCAGAAGAAATTACCGGCGCTGAAGTTGCCGGGCAGGAATGGGACCCGATTGAAAGTAACCGCCCCTGTACCGAGGACTTGGCTGGTTTTGGTCGCCGAGCCCGTGCCATCTGCTTTGATATGCTGCATGAAAGGGTACGCGGTCCCTTGATGGTGGTTGTACCTGGCGATGAAGAGCAAAGCTCTTTTGCAATCAGCAAATATGAAATTTCCAATGAAGACTGGAACAAGTACTGCTTTTTAAGTGGCCAGTGCCCGGTCGATGTTGATCAGGACCAGGACTTGCCCAGAACAGGCTTGTCGATTGACGATGTCCGTGACTACACCGAATGGCTGTCAGCAAGAACCGATAAAACCTACCGGCTGCCCAGCCTTCAGGAATGGCACCACGCTGCCTATGCCCAAGGCCAACAACCGCCCCGAGACTATAACTGCCGGGTACGCCTGGGTGGCCAGGTACTCAAGGGTGATCAGATCAACCGAGTCTCTACCGGCCATCAAAACGGTTGGGGCTTACAAAACTTTATTGGTAATGTTCAAGAATTGACCGTCAGCAATGGCCAACTGGTTGCCGTTGGAGGTTCCTACCAGGACCCTCATGCTGAGTGTGGTATCGATTTTACCCGGAACCATTCAGGGGCAGCGGATGGTGTAACCGGCTTCCGCCTGATTCGCGAAGAGGTTGTTTCGACGCAACTACAAAGCGCCCAGACTGAATAATTCATCAAGAAATAGCAAGAGCAGAGAAAAGCCATGCAAACAAATTTGAAAACCCTATCCCGACAGTATGCCAACGGGCTTCTAACCAAGGACGACTACCGTCAGGCCAGAGCCGACCTCATTGATCAGGCTCAGGATAATGATTACACCGAGCCGCAAACAACCATCCCACTAGATGATACAGAAAGTGGAAGCTCAGAACCTACTGAGCCTCCAAGTTCAGCCAACCAGCGGGTTGATACCAGCAGCGGAGATGACCGCAAATGTCGGCAAAAAAACCAGCTCCTAATGAGCCTCATAGTTTTGTTGGCTGTAGCCTTAGGCTATCTTGCCTGGAGTTAATTCAGGCATTTTTCCACTGGGGTTTGCGCTTTTCAACAAAAGCACTGATACCTTCCCGTGCGTCCAAGCTTGTCAGATTTTCTGCCATGACTTCACTGGTATAGTCATAGGCCTCAGCCAGTGGCATTTCCAACTGCTTATAGAAGGCTTCCTTACCGATAGCTAGGGTTTTAGCTGATTTGCTAGCAATCAAGCGGGCCAGCTCCAGGGCGACTTCATCCTGCTGACCCTCAGTAGCCACGCGGTTAATTAAACCTATTTCCAAAGCCCTGGCCGCAGAAATCATTTCACCAGTCAGCAGCATTTCCATAGCCGCCTTACGACTGACATTGCGCGTCAAAGCCACCATGGGTGTCGAGCAAAAGAGGCCAATGTTAACGCCGGGTGTTGCAAAGCGGGCGCTTTCCTCGGCAACTGCTAAATCACAAGAAGCCACCAGCTGACAACCTGCCGCTGTAGCCACCCCCTGAACACTGGCAATCACCGGCTGAGGCAGATGCACCAACTGCTGCATGACTTGACTGCATTTATTGAACAAGGCCAACTGAGCAGCCTGATCACCCAGATTCCCCTGCACCTCTTTCAAATTATGCCCTGCACAAAATACCGGACCAGCAGCCGACAAGAGCACCACCTTACACTGGCTGTTTGCTGCCACTTCTTCCAATTTAACAGCCAATAAATCCAGCATTGCCATAGAAAGACTATTTCGGGTGGATGGATCCTGAAGCTCCAGGCGCAGCACGCCTTCACCCAAGTCAGTTACAGAAATCAAATCAGTTGCTGAGATGCTCATGTTATCCTCCGAATTATTATTGATAGCTATAAGGATACAGAATGCTTCCTAGCCCTCAGGATATTCTCAAAAACACAAAAACCCTAGCAATAGTCGGCATCTCTAATAAACCAGAAAGAGCCAGCTACCAGGTAGCCGCTTACCTGCAAGCTGCTGGTTATCAGATCTTTCCCATTAATCCTGGCTTGCGTGAGGTTCTGGGCCTGACCTGCTACCCCAGCCTTAGCGCTCTTCCCGGCCCTGTCGATCTGGTTAACGTTTTTCGCAAAGCCGAAGACTGCCTGCCCATTGCTGAAGAAGCTGCGAAGATCGGAGCCAAGGCGCTTTGGCTACAACTCGGTATTTCCAACACCGAGTGCCAACAACTGGCCGAAAAACAAGGGATGGCTTATGTCGAAAATAAGTGTACGAAAATTGAACATGCTCAACTAAACCAAAGCTGATTCAGATAAAGCATCAGTGGCAGAGTCAGCATGGCGGCGAGAGTTTGAGCCGTGATGATCGCCGCCATCAGCGGCGCATCCCCGCCCAGCTGTCTGGCTAAAATATAAGCACTGGTCGCCGTAGGCATAGCCGCAAAAAGGACCAACACCGCCTGTTCTTGAGTGCTCAAGCCTAAAAGCTGACTCATTCCCATGGCCAGCAAAGGCATCAGCAATAGCTTGAGCAGACTGGAAAAAACCAAAGGCCCACCTGCTGAGCGCAGGGCACTCAAGTTCAAAGCCACACCGACAGCCAAAAGCCCCAGCGGCAAAGCAGCCCTGGCCAGAATTTCCATTACCGGCTGACTCCAGCCCGGCAGGCCGATTCCAGTCAGATTTAAAAGAATACCCACCACACAGGCCAAAATCAGTGGGTTCTTAACTACCGCCAGAAAGGTTGAACGTAAATCGGATTTTTGCTCACCGCCATAAACAGCAAAAACCAAAACACACAAAAGATTGAGCAGCGGAATCATCAGTGCCATGATAACGGCTGCCAAAGCCAACCCAAGACTGCCAAAAAGTTCAGCGGAGGTAGCCAAGGCAACATAGGTGTTGAAGCGGAGTCCACCCTGATAAACTGAAGTGAACTCAGCACCTTCGCGGCTGATCAAACGCTTAAGCAACAAAGTAATGCCGGTCATTACCAGCAACAACAGGAAGACAGCAAGAAGCACCCGGCTGACTGCCAGCCCGGAAAAATCAGCCAGGGCAAGACGAGTCACCAGCATCGCTGGGAACAGGAAGAAATAAACCAGGCGCTCGAGCTGAGGCCAAAAGTCATGAGCGGGGAAAGCCAGACGCTTTAAAACAACGCCCAACAATAAAACAACAAACACAGGCCCCAGTGCATGGATCAAAGCAAGCATTGGTTTTTCAGTCTCCTCAACAACCACCTGACAGGGATGCGGCATCCAGCCACAGGCAGGGGATTTAGCCGTTTGTTAAGCTCAATAAAACAGGTGTTCAGGATCTATTGATGACCCAAGATGCTCTAGAAAACAAGCGCAAGTACCCTCTCAAACCTCTGATCTTGATCACTCTCTTGGTGATGCTCTTGGCCATCTGGTACCTCACCAGCTACCTCGGCCAACGCCAGACCGGAGATGTCCACTGGCACGCTGCCGCTGAAGCCTGTGAACCACCTTCAGAAAGCTGTCAGGTTGAACTGGATGCTGGGCGCAGCCTAACGTTTGAAATGCTGACCGCCAACCCCAGACCCGTTGAAGTCTTACCTGTCCAAGTGGTCCTGGAAGGCTTCACAGAAGCAGAACTGGAAGCCCTGACCCTGGAGCTGGATTTACAGGGACGGGATATGTATATGGGCTATAACCGTACCCAATTCGAGCATCAGGGCGAAGGCCTCTTTACAGCAACCCCCTTACTGGGCATTTGCACCGATGAAGTCATGGTCTGGCGGGCCAGCGTTTTGGTTCACCCCCCCAGAGGCCAGAGTTATGGCAGCCATTTCGACTTTACGGTGACTCAGCGGAATAACCGCTGAGCAGAGTTTTCCAAATCCCTCTTAAGGCTTCAACCTGTGGCCCTTCACGTGTATCAAAGGCGCTCGACTCATACCCCCACCAATCCCAGCAACCCTTGGGGTTGGTCAAGCTGCTGTCAATCTGCGGGAAGACCATAACCAACTGACGCGCATCGGCTTCCTGCAGATAACCACTTTTTTCAATAAATGACTGGCCGACTTTTTCAGCGGCTTGCTCACAGCCATGAAGCACCATTTTCAGGCCACACTGGGCTTCTTCCTGGCACTCAGGTGGCCGATAGAGATAACCAAAATCAGCCATACCCCGGCTTGCTTCACTAAAGGGCTTCTGACTGAATTTTTGCAATTCACCCTGGGGTTGATCCCTTAGTGAGTGAGTTCGCTGTCCATCCAGGTGATCCAGACTTTGAGCGGCACCGGAAAAACCGCAAGCATTCACAAAAGGGCTTGCCGTTCTTTGACAGGCAACGCCTTTATCCAGCGTTGGGAAACCATGACCGGCCCGTCGGCCCTGGGTAACCAGCAACTGCTCACCGGGTACCAGTTGCTGGTAGAACTCAACCACGGCTTGGCTTACAGCGGCATGAATCACTGGGTCGGCTTCTGCCTGATAAATAAAGACCCGATGCTGCTGAAGCTGTTGCAAGTCACCAACCTGACCGGCTTCCGAAGTTTCTCTTAATTGCTCCAGTAAGCGCGAGGTGTTGGGCCTGCCCCGAGTAACCGCCATACACTGTAGAAGCGCAGCATTCACTCCTCGCCTGGCACAACCATAGGGGCCGGCTGCAAAAATTGCAGCTCCTTGCACTTCTTCTGGCCAAGCCATTTGCAACTGCTGAGCCATATAGCCACCAGAAGAGAGGCCGGCAACGTAAAAGCGATCCGCATCCAATTCCAGGCTGGGCAGTTGCGGATAAGAATCAGCACCTCGGCCACAGGCACTCAGTAGCCCCAGCAAGAAGACCAGCAACAACCCAGATAAGACTTTTTTAGTCAGCATCATTCTTCATCCGTAATCAAGAACTTTTCCAAAACCTGATTCAACCAGCGCCAGCCCAATTCACTGCACGCCAAACGATCAGGGTCTTGTGTCCATAAACCCTGCTGCTGTAGTGCCAGGATCAAGGGCTTTAAAGCGTCAACGGGTAAACCAGTGCGCTCAGAATAGAGCTGGGCAGCGACGCCCTCTTTGAGTCTAAGTGCGTTCATCATAAATTCTACTGGACGCTGGTCAGCAGTAATCATCTCACTTCCAGCCAGGAAGTCCCGCCCTTCAAGTAGGCGTGACAGATAGGCCTGTGGCTGACGGGTTTTCCAGCGTCTTTCCAACTGTAAGCCGCCTGCTTGCTGGGGGTCGGGGCGAGTCAACTTGCCGTGAGCACCTGCACCCAGTCCGAGATAATCACCAAACTGCCAGTAGTTCAAATTATGCTTGGCTTGAAACCCAGGCAGGGCATAAGCAGAAACTTCATAGTTTTGGTAACCGGCTGCTGATAAAAGCTCAGCACCTGCATCCTGAATTTCTACCAGGAGATCTTCTTCCGGCAATACGGGCGGTCTGCGGAAAAACTCGGTATTCGGTTCCAGGGTCAACTGGTACCAGGACAGATGCTTGGGCTGTAAAGCCAGGGCCTGCTGAAGATCAGCAAGCGCCAGTTCTGGGGTTTGTTGTGGCAGGCCGTGCATCAAGTCCAGATTAAAGTTATCAAAGCCAGCCAGAAGGGCTGCTTCGGCCGCATGAATTGCTTCCTTGCCGGAATGAATGCGCCCCAAAGCCTGTAGTTGAGGGGTTGCAAAGCTCTGCACACCCATCGACAAACGATTGATACCTGCCGCCCGATAACCTGTGAAGCGACTTTGCTCAACGGTTCCCGGATTAGCTTCCAAAGTAATTTCACAGTCAGCGCTCAGTTGCAGGCGTTGCTGCAAGCCCTCAAAAAAAGCTTCATAACCAACTGGTGACATCAAGCTGGGCGTTCCGCCACCAAAAAAGATTGAGGTTAGAGGTCTTTGCTGTAACTCCGGCCAGGCTCGAATTTCATGATCAAGATCGGCCAATAGGGCAAGTACATAGTCTTTTTCTGTTGCCGCATCCAGACCCTCAGTCGCTTCTGATTTGGAGAGAGTATGGGAATTGAAGTCACAATAGGGGCACTTGCGTACACACCAGGGGATATGTACGTAGAGTGCCAGCGGTGGTAGGCTCACTTGGGAGCATGCGCCTGGAGCGCTTCAACAAGAAGTTGGCTGGCCCGGCCTCGGTGAGAAACCCGATTCTTTTCTTGCTTGGGCAGCTCTGCCGCTGTTTTGCCCAGGTCAGGCAGCCAAAACAGCGGATCATAGCCAAACCCGCCTTCACCACGAGGTTCGGTCAACACCCGGCCTTCCCAACTGGCTTGAATAATGATTGGCGTGGGGTCTTCGGCAAAGCGTAAAAAAGCCAGCACACACCAGTAGCGCGCACTACGCTCAGCTTCGGGTAGACCCTTGAGGCTGTTTAAAAGCTTGGTATTGTTCTCGGCATCGGAGCTTCCCGGTCCGGCAAAGCGTGCAGAGTAAATTCCCGGCGCTCCCTGGAGAGCATCCACTTCGATTCCTGAGTCATCAGCCAAAGCAGGGAGGCCTGTTGCCTGGGCCGCATTTCTGGCTTTGATCAATGCGTTTTCTACAAAGGTTAATCCCGTTTCTTCAGCTTCCTCAACCTGGTAGCTACTTTGAGCTTCAACCTGCCAACCCAAAGGCTGCAAAAGCTCAGAAAATTCTTTCAATTTGCCAGCATTGCCACTGGCCAGAATCAAACGCGACATCGGCTAATCACTCAATATATAAACGACGAATAAAGTGCAGTTCTTCAGCGGGCTGCCCCGACTGATAGGTTACTCTCAGATTGAATCGCAAAGGCGTATCATGGCTGTAACGAAAACTGCTGATGGTTGAATAGCCATCCCCCTGACCTACCTCAACTTCCCGAAAACTCAAAGGGTTGATTTGCCCAGCCAGATTACCAACCTGGCCCGCCACTCTTGGCTGCTCCACCGGTAGCAAATTGCCTCCATCATCTTTTTTCATCACGGTAATGCGCAGCAAACCCATCCCTCGGCTGCGCGTCAGCCCATAGGCCTGAGCAAGCTGGGGTTCCAGAAAAGTGGTCGGCAGCACATCATAAAAGATGGTGTAATCTCCCACTTCCCGATAGTTGGACGTTTGAGCTTGAGCCGAAAAAGCCAGGCTTGCAAGTACTGCAAAAATCAGGATGTTGACCCACTTCATATTGAACCTCAATTTAATCTAGCGACTAATACGGTAGATCGCGACTTCACCAAAAAGGTTCGGCCAAAGACGGGCCTTCCAATGACCCTCATAAGCAAAATCACCCACGGCCTGATCCAGAATACGTATGCCTTTTTCTTCACAGAGCTCTTCAAAATCCTTGAAGGTAAAAAGGTGAATATTCGGGGTGTCATACCAGCTGTAAGGAAGCGTTTTTGACATGGGCATACGGCCTTTAAGTGCCAGGTGCAAACGGCAGGTCCAATGGGCAAAATTTGGAAAGGTCACTATGGCTTCGCGGCCGACACGAAGCATCTCATCCAAAGCCAGATCCTGACGTCTGAGCACTTGCAAAGCTTGGGTCATAATCACCAAGTCATAACTATCATCAGCAAAGTTTTTCAGGCCCCGGTTCAAGTCCTGTTCTATGACATCCACACCCAAACCGATACAGGCGGTAATCTTTTCCGCATCAATTTCCAACCCATAGCCTTTCACTTGTTTATGGGTTTCCAGATAATGCAAAAGGGTGCCATCACCGCAAGCCAGATCCAGAACCCTGGTCTGAGGTTTAACCCAATTGGCAATAATCGATAAGTCCTGGCGCATTAACGCTTCTCCCCAGCTTCAACTTCGGCAGCAACCTTTTGCATATAGGTTGTAAAAACAGCTTCATAGCGCTCATCAGGTATCAAAAATGCATCATGCCCATGCGAAGACTTAATCCGCGCATAGCTGACCCTCTGACCGGCAGCCGTTAAAGCATCAACCAACTCTTCCGAGCGTCTGGGTGAAAAACGCCAGTCGGTTGTGAAGCTAACCACTAAAAAGCGACAGCTCGCTTGGGCCAGGGCTTTGGGCAAATCACCTTGAAAATCGCTGGCAGGATCGAAATAGTCCAGTGCCTTGGTCATCAGTAGATAGGTATTGGCGTCAAAGCTTTCCGAGAAGGTGTCCCCTTGGTAACGCAAGTAGGATTCCACTTCAAAGTCAATATCATAACCATAATTTAGATGATCTTTACGCAGATCCCGCCCGAATTTTTCACCCATCGAATGCTCAGAAAGATAGGTAATATGCCCAACCATTCGTGCCAGTCTTAGGCCATAACGGGGAATGGTATTGAACTCCTGATAGCGCCCATCATGAAAATCAGGGTCGGTACGTATCGCCTGGCGAGCCACTTCATTAAAGGCAATATTCTGGGCTGTAAGTTTGGGTGTACTGGCAATAATCACAGCGTGGCGCAGGCGATCTGGGAAACGCAGTGACCATTCCAAAACCTGCATACCACCAAGACTACCACCAACCACTGCAGCCCACTGGCGAATACCCAAGCGGTCGGCAAGGAGGGCCTGAGAGTCCACCCAATCACCCACAGTCAGTACCGGAAAATCAGGTCCATAGGGCTTATTGGTAGCAGGATTAATTGAAGAAGGCCCGGTAGAGCCATGACAGCCTCCCAGATTGTTCAGGGAAACCACATAGAAGTGATTGGTATCTATCGGCTTACCTGGCCCAATATAACTGTCCCACCAACCCGGCTTGCGATCTTCAACCGAATGAAAACCGGCAGCATGATGATGACCGGAAAGAGCGTGACAAATCAGCACTGCATTGCTGGCATCTGCATTCAATTGGCCATAGGTCTCCACCATCAGTTGCCAACTTTCAAGATGGGAACCACATTCCAGCGCCAAAGGCTGGTCAAACTGCAAGGCTTCAGGGGTCACCAGACCGACCGAATCAGCAGGGAACTCGCGGGCAGAGGCAGAGTTGGAAGTCATCATCAGGCCAGAATCCTTTACTTTCAGGGCACGGGTGCCAAAAAACAAATAGCAGGCTAATCTAACATATTATCAGCCTTGCGGGTTAGCAGAGGGGCGCACTGGTTTACCCGCAGGCTAAGCTCAGTTAAAATAGGGGATTAACTTTTTCTCCCTTCCCTCACATTCCAGATTCGCAGGTTATCTATGCTACGTATCGTTGAAGAAGCACTCACCTTCGATGATGTCCTTTTGGTTCCCGGCTATTCCGACATCCTGCCAAAAGACGTCTCTTTGCAAACCCGCTTGAGCCGCAATATTCAATTGAACATGCCGCTGATTTCATCCGCCATGGATACCGTGACCGAAGCGCGTCTGGCGATTGCCATGGCTCAGGAAGGAGGTCTTGGGGTTATTCACAAAAGCATGACCATAGCTCAACAGGCTGCCGAAGTACGCAAGGTTAAAAAACACGAAAGTGTCGTCGTCAAGGATCCGGTCACAGTTGCTCCTACCACCAAAATTCACGAACTCCTGGCCATGGCTGAAGACTATGGCTTCTCAGGCTTCCCCGTTGTCGACAAGGGTGAGCTGGTAGGTATCGTCACCGGACGTGACCTGCGTGTCAAACCCCATGCAGGCGACACGGTTGCTGCAATCATGACGCCACAAGACAAGCTGATCACGGCCCTGGTCAACACGCCACTGGAGGATATCAAAGCTCGTCTTTATGAGCATCGCATTGAGAAGATGCTGCTCGTGGATGATGCCTTCCATCTGCGTGGCCTAGTGACCTTCCGGGATGTCGAAAAAGCCAAAACCTATCCTCTGGCAGCTAAAGATGAAAACGGCAGCCTGCGTGTAGGTGCTGCTGTTGGCACCGGCCCGGAAACACCTGAGCGGGTCAAAGCACTGGTGGAAGCCGGTGTCGATGCCATTATCGTTGATACTGCTCACGGCCACTCCAAGGGTGTTATTGACCGGGTTCGCTGGGTCAAAGAAAACTTTCCCCAGGTCGATGTGATCGGTGGCAATATCGCCACGGCTGAAGCAGCAATAGCTCTGGCTGATGCAGGTGCTGATGCTGTTAAAGTCGGCATAGGTCCTGGTTCTATCTGCACCACACGCATCGTTGCGGGTGTTGGCGTACCTCAAATTTCTGCGGTTGCCAATGTCACTGAAGCACTCAAGCCTTATGGCATCCCCGTGATTGCCGATGGCGGCATCCGTTTTTCTGGTGATCTGGCCAAAGCCATAGCCGCAGGCGCTCATGTGGTCATGGTTGGCGGTCTTCTCGCTGGCACTGAGGAAGCACCAGGTGAGATCGAACTCTACCAAGGCCGGACCTATAAGGCTTACCGGGGCATGGGTTCGATTGGAGCCATGGGACAGACAGAAGGCTCTTCAGACCGCTACTTTCAAGACAAGGATGCCGGTGTCGAAAAACTGGTTCCCGAAGGCATTGAAGGCCGCGTACCCTACAAGGGTGCGATGAGCGCCATTGTCCACCAATTGATGGGTGGCCTGCGTGCTTCTATGGGTTATACCGGCAGCCGCGATATAGAAACCATGCGCACCAAACCCAAGTTCACCAAAATCTCCAATGCCGGCATGCGCGAGTCTCATGTCCATGACGTGCAGATCACCAAGGAAGCGCCCAACTACCGGGTCAGCTAACAGGACAAGCTCATGCAAGATATCCATGCTTACAAAATTCTGATTCTTGATTTTGGCTCCCAGTACACCCAACTGATTGCTCGTCGGGTGCGGGAAATTGGCGTCTACTGTGAAATTCGCGCTTTTGATTTGAGCGATGAAGAAATCCGCGAATTTAACCCCCAGGGCATTATTCTGGCCGGGGGCCCTGAGTCAGTTCCAGAACCCGGCTCACCCCGCGCTCCTGAGGCAGTTTTCACACTGGGTGTACCTGTTCTGGGTATTTGCTATGGCATGCAAACCATGGCTGCTCAACTGGGTGGCTCCGTTCAGGGTTCCAAGGTTCATGAATTTGGCTACGCCCAGATTCAGTTGGAAGCTGAAAGTGGCCTCTTTGCCGATATCAAGGATCACGTTGCCGAGAACGGCCAGGGCCTGCTGGATGTCTGGATGAGCCATGGTGACAAGGTTGATCAGTTGCCACCTGAATTTGTCATCACTGCGGCCACACCTAGCTGCCCCATTGCGGCTATGGCCTGCGAAGCCAAAAAATTCTATGGCGTTCAGTTCCATCCGGAAGTGACCCACACCCTGCAAGGTAAGCGTATTCTTGAGCGCTTCCTTTTGGATATCTGTCAGTGCAAAGCCCTGTGGACACCCGCACAGATCATTGAAGACCAAATTGCGCGTGTACGTGAGCAGGTAGGCAATCGCAAGGTTTTGCTAGGTCTTTCCGGCGGGGTCGATTCTTCGGTTGTTGCAGCGCTACTGCACCGAGCCATCGGTGATCAGCTCACCTGTGTCTTTGTCGATAATGGCCTCTTGCGCAAAAACGAAGGCGAACAGGTCATGGAGATGTTTGCCCGCAATATGGGTGTCAAAGTCATCCGTGCCGATGTTGAAAAGCTCTTCCTTGATCGCCTGGAAGGCACTGCCGACCCTGAAGCCAAGCGTAAAATCATCGGCAACACCTTCATCGATGTTTTTGATGCTGAAGCCAGCAAGCTCAAGGATGTTGATTTCCTGGCCCAGGGCACCATCTACCCGGATGTTATCGAATCTGCGGCAGCCAAAACCGGCAAGGCCCATGTTATTAAATCCCACCATAATGTGGGTGGCCTGCCTGAAACCATGCGCATGTCGCTGGTTGAACCTTTGCGTGAACTTTTCAAAGACGAAGTACGCAAAATTGGACTTGAGCTGGGCCTGCCTTATGACATGGTTTATCGCCACCCCTTCCCGGGTCCAGGTCTGGGTGTCCGCATTCTGGGCGAAGTCAAAAAAGAATACGCCGACATCCTGCGCGAAGCGGATGCCATCTTTATTGAAGAACTGCGTGCTGCCGGTTGGTATGACAAAACCAGCCAGGCTTTTGCCGTTTTCCTACCCGTGAAGTCCGTGGGTGTTGTCGGTGATGGCCGTCGCTATGAATGGGTTATTGCCCTGCGTGCGGTGGAAACCATCGACTTTATGACTGCCCGCTGGGCTCACCTGCCCTATGAGCTGCTGGAAAAGGTTTCCAACCGAATCATCAATGAACTCCCCGGTGTTTCTCGTGTCACTTATGATGTTTCCTCGAAACCTCCGGCGACCATTGAATGGGAATAACTGCATGACCTTCAGATTGTTTTTGCTTGCTTTGTGTTTGCTTGCCTTTTCTTCAACCAGCATAGCCAGCACTCAATCTGAAGGTTTCCACGACCCTTTAGAGCATCGTCTGACCCTGATCAAATCGCGCCTGATGATGACCCGGGAGCACTTTGCTTATTTTGATGGTTTCGAGCTACAACAAAGTGCTTCCGTAGAAGCCAACAACCTCATCCGCGCCCTGCAATATTCTCTCTGCCCGTTGAATGATGACCAACAGCAGGTGCGGCTACACCGCATTGAAACCTTTGGTATTTTTCTACGCATGGTCAGCCTTGCCGAAGGCTGGAGACCTGAACTGCCCGAAAGTGTTCCCGCCAATCAGTTTATGGGTTTACGCCTGCTGAAAGCCTGTCAGGATGGCCAGCATTACCGGGTATTGGAAGCTGCGCTGGAACTGGTGGATGATCAGAAAACCTGAATACTACATGCACCGAGCCTTGGAACTGGCTACCGAAGCGGGTGCAGCCGGTGAGGTGCCAGTCGGGGCCCTCGTTGTCGATTCACAGGGTGAGATTATCGGTAAGGGCCGCAATGCCTGTATCAGCGAGTGTGATGCCTCAGCCCATGCTGAAGTTCAAGCTATTCGTGAAGCAGGCAAGCGACTAGGAAACTACCGACTGACCGGATGCGACCTCTATGTCACCCTGGAACCCTGCACCCAGTGTGTTGGCACCCTGATCAATGCCAGAATCAGAAAGGTCTTCTACGGGGTCAAGGAGCCCCGTACAGGCGCTTTAGCATCAGTATGCAACCTCGCAGCCCAACCTTGGTATAATCATCAGCTGGAGGTCCAGGGCGGGCTTCTAAAGAAACAGTGTCGGGAATTGCTGGAAGACTTCTTCAAGCAACGGCGCTCGCTTTAAACTCAAGCCTCTCGAACAGAAGCTTCCATCACTTCTTCATCCAGATCCTCTTCCGGGCGTCTTTCAGGGAAAGCGGAAGCCTGTAGATCCGTCTCACCGATAATACAGTTGCGACCACATTCTTTAGCTGCATAAAGGGCCTGGTCAGCTCTGGCCATTACGTTTTCAAGGCTTTCTTCCGGAGCATACTGGGCAATTCCCACCGAAGTGGTGAGCTTCACTGTGGGATGATCTTCACCCACCTCAATGATCAGGCGTTCAATATCAGCCCGCAAACGTTCAGCGATACGTAGAGCTTCAAGTTCAGCCGTTTGCGCCAGCACGATTACAAACTCTTCGCCACCAATTCGGGCCACATAATCCACATCCCTCAAGCTATGGCGTATCTCACTGGCAACCTTAGCCAGCACCTGATCACCGACCCCATGACCAAAACGATCATTAACCTGCTTAAAGAAGTCCAGGTCGACAAACCCTATCGAAAACTCGTAGCCACCCCTGTCACTCAAACCTTTTTGGCGCTTAAGGATGCGCATCAAATGCCGCCGGTTGTAAAGCCCGGTCAGTTCGTCAGTTACGGCAAGCTCTTCAATACGCTGCATTGCCAAAGCCAAATGAGCATTGCGGTTTTTCAGAGCCATACGCAACCCACCTATTTCACCACCCAACAAACAGATACCTGTTACCGCCAACAAAAAAACCAAGGCTGTTAGTGTTTCATGAGGCCAATGGATATCAATCGGGCTAAAAGTAACCTGAGCAAATACCGCTAACCCATAGGCAACGACCAGAATTAAAGCAATAACCGGAAGACGGCGAGGGTGAAAACGAAAAACTGCAAACAACATAATTAACAGCAGGTTAATGACCAGCAGGCTACGGATTTCAGGAGCGGCATACATGACGTAGGTGCCAATAGCCAAATGCCAGCCTAACTGAGAAGACGTTAAACTAGGATCGGAGTAACGCAGGTTACGCCCCGAGAAAATAATCCAGGGAAAGAGCAAGTGACCTACAGAAACAATGAGCAGGAAGGCAATCAACTCGATAGGAGACCAGAATACATAGCCCAGATACCAAGCAACCATTAAAACCAAAATACTGGCAAAACCGGCTCCGGCAGCCATAAGTGACCTGCGCAGCCGCAATTTTTGTGCTACCTGCCTAGAAGCTGCCTTGGCAGCCTGAGAATCCATCTCCATTTCCACCTCTGAAACTATGCGACTTTTTGAGTTATTTTAGAGTCGCAAATTTTAATAACCAGGGTTTTCAACAGCAATCTTAAGGTTTGAATCAGCAAAAGCAAGCGCTTTTCACTCATATAACTCAGCTCAGAAGCTTTGCCAGTAATTTATTACAAAGGTTTCAGACAAAATCCATAGCACAAGTCATATTCGTTACATAAAACACACTTTTTATAGAAATCACCTCACAAAGTTGAACCTCTTTAAGTCGCAAGAGTCATAGCTTTTGCAAGGGAGAGAGTGCAAATAGTTTTGGCCCCGAGTTAAACTTCGGGGCCTTTTTTTATTCTATTGCGGGGTCCCCCTTGAAACATGAAAGCTTTGCCGAGCGTCTACTAAGCTGGTATCAGCATCAGGGACGCAAAAATTTGCCTTGGCAACAAAACCCAACACCTTACCGCGTCTGGGTTTCAGAAATCATGCTGCAGCAAACCCAGGTTGCGACTGTTATCGATTATTACCAGCGCTTCATGCAGAGCTTTCCCGATATTTTTACACTGGCTTCGGCGTCTCAGGAACAGGTCCTACACCACTGGGCCGGCCTGGGTTACTACAGCCGAGCACGCAACCTTCATCGCTGTGCTCAAATACTAGTTCAGGAATACCAGGGCCACTTCCCTCTTCAAGACCAAAAAGCCATGGAGGCTCTGCCCGGTATCGGCCCCTCAACTGCTGCCGCCATTATCGCTTTAAGTAGTGACCAAAGGGCCGTGATTCTGGATGGCAATGTCAAACGGGTGGTTGCCCGCTATTTTGCTCTGGAAGGTTGGCCCGGCAAAACGGCAATCAATCGTTTATTTTGGAAAAAAGCCGATGAACTAACCCCCGCTACCCGAGCTGCTGACTATACCCAGGCCATCATGGACCTGGGGGCTACCCTTTGCACTCCACGCCAACCTCAATGCAGCCAGTGCCCCGTTAAAGACCACTGCAAGGGGCTGCTGCAGGATAAGGTCAGTCAGTTACCCTCACCCAAGCCCAAAAAAGCCCTGCCTACCCAAGAACGGCATTTTTTGGTGCTCAACAAAAACTCCAAAGAATTGTTATTGCAGCAACGCCCTCAAGATGGCATTTGGGGTGGCCTCTGGTGTCTGCCTGATTTTACGACAAGAGAAGAACTTGAAGCCTGGCTTACACAAACCTATCCTCAGGCCCGACTTGAACACCAGGGCCTAGAACCTGTAAAACATGTGTTTAGCCATTACCGGCTACTCATTCGACCCTGGCAGGCCCACTTAGCCGACATTAGTGGAATTCAAGAAGAGGCCCAGACCTATTCACCAAGCATGGCACCGACTACCAGCCTCTGGTATAACCCCAGACAACCGGCAAATGTTGGTTTGCCTGCTCCCATCAAGAAACTTCTGGAAGGAATACAACTATGAGCCACACCGTTTTCTGCCGCAAATATCAAAAAGAACTCGAAGGGCTGGAACAGCCACCCATGCCAGGAGCTAAAGGGCAAGAACTTTACAACGAAGTTTCCAAGCAAGCCTGGCAGGATTGGCTGGAACATCAAACGCGCCTAATTAATGAAAAACATTTGAAAGTCTTCGAGCCTGAAACTCGCCAGTACTTACTGGAACAGATGGATAAATTCCTGGATAACCAGGAAACCGATCAGGCTGAAGGCTATGTCCCGCCTGAAAACTCCTAAGCATCTGAAGAAAAAATAAAAAGTTTTTAAAAAAGCGCTTGACGAAAAGCCTTCGGATCTATTTAATATGCACCCGTTGGCCAGATAGCTCAGTTGGTAGAGCAAGGGATTGAAAATCCCTGTGTCGGCGGTTCGATTCCGCCTCTGGCCACCACTTTTTAAGATGATCTGCTGGGGTATCGCCAAGTGGTAAGGCACCTGGTTTTGGTCCAGGCATTCGGGAGTTCGAATCTTCCTACCCCAGCCATCTTAATACCCTTCGCCGACATAGCTCAGTTGGTAGAGCAACTGACTTGTAATCAGTAGGTCCCGGGTTCGACTCCTGGTGTCGGCACCATTAAAACCCTGTATTATCAGGGTTTTTTTGTGCCCAAAAACCAACTCCGGCACCTACCTACCTCATAAACATCCTTCTTACATCTCAACCATAATCGCTCCATTAGAAAAACCTGTTATAGTTCAAGTTTTACTTTCACTCTGGAGCTCACAATGACCCTCAAAACCATCACTGTTGAAGCACAAATGCAGGAAGGCTTTGCCATTAAAAGCAATATCAATGGCCACCAACTCACCATTGATCAGCCTGAAGCAGCCAGAGGCAGCAACCTAGGCCCCACCCCTCTGGAGACTTTCCTTTTTGCTATTGCTGGCTGTGTTGGCACCCTGGGTCGCATTATTGCTATGCAAAGAAAACTAGAACTCAGAGGGATGCAGGTGGAAGTAGAGGGTGATTACAATCCCGCTGGATTACTCGGCAAGCCTACGGATGATCGCATCGGCTTTCAGAAAATCCGTATCAGCGCCCAGATTGATGCAGACATGACTGATGAAGAAAAACAGTCTTTCCTAGATGAAGTCTGCCACCGCTGCCCACTGCACGACAATATTAGTCTGGAAACCGAGGTTGTCCATCAGCTTAACTAAGCCAGGTTTGGACTTACCCCAGTACCATTGACACGCCCCAGCCTCACACAGAGCTGACGCCCCCTAAATGGCTGTGGCGTCTGTTTCTGTTGTAAAAGATTTCAATGTAGTCGAAGACATCGGCCCGCGCTAAGTCACGCGTTTTGTAGATACGCTTTTTGATGCGCTCTTTCTTCAAGCTGCTGAAAAATGACTCCGCTACCGCATTGTCCCAGCAATTGGCTCGGCGGCTCATACTGGGCACCAGAAGATGAGCTTTACAAAATCTGACCCAATCATCACTGCCATACTGCGAGCCTTGATCAGAGTGTATCATCACGGACTGGCGAGGCTTTCTTCGCCATACGGCCATCATCAAAGCGTCGAGGACCAGTTCCCGGTGCAGAGTCAGCTTCATTGACCAACCACCTTGCGAGAATACAGGTCGAGCACGATCACCAAGTACAGCCAGCCTTGCCAGGTGTAAATGTAGGTAATGTCAGTGACCCACACGTGATCCGGCTGATCAACAGTGAACTCTCTCTGCAATGCATTCGGAGCCACTAACGAAGGCCGTCCAGGAAAACGCGGTGAGCGCCGTAGATGCCGCCACTTGCTTCATAGGAATGTCGAATCAAGTCAAGCAGCCGCAGATCTTCAATGGCCCTGTCTGAAAGGGGCTTGTGCAGCCACTGGTAGCATCCCTCACGGGCAACGCTTAAAACCCGGCACATCGTCTTGATGCCGAATTAGGATCGATGCTCCAGAATGAACCGGTACTTTACTCGGGGTTTCTTGCAAAGTACCGAGCGGCATTTTTTAAAATGTCGCGCTCCTCTTCAGTTCGCTTGAGCGCGACTTCAATTTCAGAATTTCAGTTTTACCGGCTAACAGATCAGCCGCATGCTCGTCCGTATTGTCGGGCTTGATGGCTTTCACCCATTTATACAGGCTGTGGGTGCTGACACCCAGGCGCTCAGAAACTTCGGCAACCGAATAGCCTCGATCCACGACCTGATGGACGGCTTCTTCTTTAAACTCTGGGGTAAATCTGGGATGGTTCATGGCATTTCTCTTATGGCTAAATCATAGCTCAGGAGTGTCCACGACACTGGGGTAAGTCCATTTCTCCAGTTTTATCAAAGCTAACTTTAAGGTGCAAGTTTGCGCAGCTTAGCTCGCATTATTTGCGGGTTCAGTCCATTGGATGTTTGATATGGGTTAGTTGGGGGTGCAGCTAGGATTACTTGGAAATGGCCCGCTCGACAGGATTCGAACCTGTGACCTTCGCCTCCGGAGGGCGACGCTCTATCCAGCTGAGCTACGAGCGGTTTAATTCTGAGAGGCAGGCATTGTAGGGGTCTGCCTTTTATTTGTCCAGAGCCAGAAACAGGAAGCCTAGTCGCTTGTCCTGCCGTGGCGGCGAATGAACTGTTCGATCTGGCCGCGGCTGAGTTCACCAAAGTGGCGGTCGACCAGTTCACCTGCTTCGTTATAAAAGAGGGTTGCGGGTAATCCCGGGGCCTGGTAGAGCTGCATGGCTTCTTGGGCTGGGTCAAGGAAGAGGGCTGCGAATTCCAAGCCATCTTCCTGCAGGTATTCCTGAACGGCCAGTAAAGATTCACCCTGGTTGATTAGGACAACTTGTAGGCGATCATCCTCTTCGTAGCTTTCCAGCATGGGCATTTCACGCCGACAGGGTGGACACCAGGTCGCCCAGAGGTTTACGACCAGTGGCTCACCTTTAAAATCCGTCAGCTGAATTTCTTCACCTTCGAGGCTAAATACCTGAAGTCCGGGAAGCTGTTCGCCTGTTCCTGTGTTGGGTAAGAGCAGCAGAGTTCCCAAACCCAGCGCAGCGGCTGAAGCCAGGATGACCGCCCCTTGTTTGCGCAGTTGCTGATGACGGGACCAGTAAAAGCCACTAAAGATTAGTGCAGCCAGTAAGGCAGCCCACCAGCTGTAGCCAGGTTGCCAGAAATATACCAGCGTCCAGGGTTCACTCCAGTAGGCAGAAGGTGTCATGGCGGCGAAGCCAAGCCTTCCTCCCACTGCAGCAATCAGTGCGGTTAGCCATCCCCAACGGGCAATGCCGGGGTATTTTTTGTCGAGCACTTCACTGGTAACCACCAGCGCAAGCAGGGCGAAAATACCAGGCAGACGACTGAAAGGCAGCATCAGCGGCCCCAGGGTAATGGCATCCATAGTCAGCTCAGCTTAGCGATAGCGCATCAGTTCAGTTTCAGGATGCTCTTGCCTTGGCAAGCCGGTAATTTCAGCCAGGCGGGGCAAGCGCGGCATACCCGAGAGGGTTTTCAGTTCATCTTCCTCATCCAGCCAAACCCAGCCAGGCGTACCATTGATACCTAGGGATTGCATCAGGTCCATATTGGCTTGCAGCTGCTCACGGTGGTGATTTTCGATGGCGACATCCAGTTCAGCAACCGACTGACCAAAGTTTTCCATATTCAGGGCCAAAAGCTCTGCAGGTTGCTCAGCATCCAGGAGGGCAGCAGCGCGGTGGCGGCTATCCGGCTTTAGATAGGCAACAGGAATCCAACGAATTTCCGCACCTGCTTCACGGTAGGGTTGCATTGCCACCCAGGCCAATTGGCTGAAGGGGCAATTGGGATCAAAAAACATATAGAGGCTGAAGCGGGTTTCGGTTTGTCCATCTTCATTCTGGTAAAGGCTGGACTCAGTCAGGTAGTGGGCCGTTTCCATATCCTGCCACTCGGGCCGGGGTAGCCAACTGCGTTGATGCTCTTCGGTCAGATCCACGCCCTGAGCATCCAGGATCACCCCATTGATCAAGTATTCACCATCGGCTGTGGTATAAACCACCAAGTCCTTGCCATCAAAACTGACCACCCAACCAACGAGCGAGCGACCGACCGGAAAGTTCCTTACCACTTCAAGCCCTTGGTTTTCCAGGTGCTTGATGGGTTCAGGTTTTTCCAGAGCCGGGGTTACAGCTTCATCAGCCAGGCCAGCAGTGCTATCCTGAATGGCCTCAGGCGCTTGGCTAGCAACAGCCTGGGCTGAAAAGATCAGGCTGCCAACCAGCAGCGTCGCTGGAAGGATACGTGCAAAAATGGACATGTTAAAAGAAAACCTCCGGTAAAAAAGCCGTAAGGTTAGCCAGTTTAAGCCAAGCTGTCACCTGCGTACAGAATTCAACTCTTTGAGGTAAGCATGCTGAAAGATCCCCTACGTTTTTGGGCCATCATTTCCCAGGCTCTAGGTTTTACTTTGATCATATTTTTGGAAACCTGGATGGGTCGGGCTCAGGCGGGTTACTGGCAATTGCGTGTGCTTTTGGTGATGATTGCCATCGCCCTGGTGATCGCCGTCTTGCGCCTTTACCAGAACAAACGCTGGCAGAAGGAGCAAGAACGGCGGCGTCAGTTATTGCGTGAAGAGGAAGAAGACACGTCCGACTGAGTCAACACGGGCCAGTACACGAAGAAATAAATCAAGAGTGCCAGGCTCCACAAGCCAGCGGAGACTTGATAAGCCAGCAGTCCCAGCCACTGCACCGTTAGCACCCGGATGCAGGCCGCAGCCAGCAGCATAAGCAAAGCTAGGACGATCCACGGCGAAGCCTGCAAAGCCCGGCCCGTATGTCCCAGCCCAACGCGACTCATCATACTCAGGGTTAGCAGGCCCAAGCCGCCCACCGTCAAGGCATGAATCCCCAGATAGGGGTTAACCAACTCCAACATTCCCAGACCCCGCAATATCAAGCCAAAAACTAACCAGGCATAGGCCAGATAAAGACTCCACAATAGGGGCTTTTGCCAAACTCCCCGATCCCACCAAAGATAGAGCCGAGGCAATAACAAGGCGGCCAGTAAGAGGTTGATCAAACCAGACCAGGGCGTCATCGGCCAGAGCAGATGCACAGCAACCAATAAACCCAACAGCCAAGGTAGTGGGCGATCCAACCAGGCGTAGCTGTCAAAAGGCTGGCGTTGAAGGCCCAGTTGAATAAAAAACGGCAGCACCCGGTTAGCCACGGTCAGCATGATGATTAAAACTAAATCCAACCCAAGATGCACGCCGAGATGGCCCAGCCAACCGCTGCCCCAACCCAGTTTTCCGGCATGGCTTAAGCCAGCAGCCAGAAACAAGCCGGCCAATAAGAGCAGAAAAACCCGATTGCGCCACTCAGCTGCTTTAAGGGCAGGCCAAAGACTTATCCACAACCCCAGCCAGAACAGCAAATCCACCAGAGCGTAAAGCCAGCTCCAGTTGGAGATCAAGGGTACCAATCTGGCCAACAACCAGGCACCTGCCAATATCAACAAGGGAAGGCCATCCGGGGTTAGCTTGCCGGTCCAGCGCCTTACTGCGGTTAACAGGAAGCCAGCAATCACCGCCCCAGTATAGCCAAATAGCATTTCATGGCTGTGCCAGGCAAGAGGATCATTAACTCCGGGAAGCTGCAGTCCCCAGGTCAGCATCAGCAGCCAGACCAGCATTAAGCCGCTACCCAGAAGGGCTGCCAGTAAAAAGAAGGGCCTGAAACCCAGGCTAAACAGGGGGTGGAGGCTTTTCATGAGACGGCCTGCGCATCCAGGGTTTGGCCTGCAAAGAGCACCTCATTTTCAAGTTGGATATGCTGACTTAGCTCATCAATAAACTGCCCCAGCTCTTCGTAGAGGCTGGCCCAGGTCAGGCAGGCGTTGTTGGGTACTTTTAAAAAGCGGGTCAACGTCAGTAGGCGTTTCATGGATTGATCATGCTCTTGGTGTTCCATCAGCATGACACTGATGGGCCCTCGGGCTCGAGCATGCCCGTTATGACGCAGCATGGGAAAAAGAATTTGTTCTTCCTTCAACATATGACTATCCAGTTCCTGCTCCATGGAAATCAAATACTGAGTCAAACCTGCGGGGCATTCCGGGTGGTCGCCATGCGTTTGCTCTACTTTGCGGGCGAGCTTGATCAGGGTGGGCAGGTGCTCACGATGCCGGGCATGGTAGTTTTCAAGCAGGTGATCGATCAGTGCGGAAGTGGTTTCTTCGCTCCACTTTTGTGGCAAGACACTGGATATCATGAACGCGCTCCAAAAGGCTGAATTAAAAGGCTGGCTAAGTAGCTAATTACAAATAGCATGCCAATACCTTTTATCAGCCTTCCAGAAACTTTAGAGTCTTTTTAACCCATTTAAAAAGGGTGCAAAAGACCCCCTAAAGGTTGTTTCTACCCTGACAGCTTAGCGTGCCTGCAACCAACCCCAGTGCTTAAGGTCTCTTTCCAGGCTAACAGCCAATTGCTTCAAGGCCCCACTACCAGCGCGATCCGGTTGTTGCTGACTACGTGATCTGGCGGTGGCTATCCAGGCTGGAGTGACTGACTCGGCTTCCAACTGAAGGTTGAGTTGATAATAATAAAATTTGTTTGCCGGACCACTGGAACCCAACTGAGTCGCCATACCCATGGAGCTAGTACCGCCAATGCCGGTGCCTCCTCCAATGATAAAGCTGCTCCTGGGCTGCTCAGCCAGCTCGATTCTGTCTCTATCCAGGGTAACGACCAACACGGGGTAATGTTGTTCTTCCAAGGCCAGCAACAGGTCCTTTAGACCCAGGTCTTTCATACGCGTGGGTGTCAGAATGGCACGGGAAAAGGAAACACACTCGTCAAGGTAGGGGCTCAATTGCTCGCACAGGTAGTCTTCGACTCCAGGGCGACGCACCGGATCAAAACCGTCACCGGCCAGCAGGGTGAGGCGCTTCAGGGCTTCCGGGGTCACTTCTGGGTCAAGGGCGCTGTCTATATCCGCTCGACTGGCACAACCCGCAACCAGAACCACCATCAAAAGCAAAAACAATGAGCGCATTACTTACTCCTCCGATGAGACAAAACCAGCAACAGGAGGTTGGACAAGTAAAGTTGCCTTTTGTCTTTTTTAATCCAGCTTTTTACCCAGTATACTCAAGCTAACCGGGTGCTGCTTGATCCAAGCCACTTCAGGCAGCAGACCCCAGTTTTCAAAGCCCCTGGATCTAAACAAACGAACACTTGCTTCGTTATGAGCAAAGACAAAGGCCAGCAAGGAACGCAGCTGTAATTCTTTCGCTGCCTGCAAAGCTTCATCCAGCAATTGCTGACCCAGTTTGCGGCCCTGGTGTTCAGGATGCAGATAAATACTGATTTCAGCAGTTGAGGCATAGGCAGGACGGCCATAAAAATCACTTAAACTCATCCAACCCAGCAGTTGGTCTGCCTGCTCATAGACCCAAAGCGGTCGCTCCGGGCGCTGATGATCCAAAAACCATTGCCGACGTTCTTCCAGGGTCACAGGGTTGGTATCAGCCGTAGCCTTACCCTCTGGAATCGAAGCATTGTAAATGGCCAGGATTTGCGGCAAATCTTCTTCTACAGCCAGTCTTAATGACATAGATTCAGTCCAGGTATTCCAAAGCCAGGCCAGTATTGATGCGCATGCGCCAGTCATGGTGGCGGGAGTTATCTTGAACCATCCAACCACGGGCACGAACCTTTCGACCTTCAAGATTACGCAGTCTGGCTTCATCAAAGGCATCCAGATCAGCCTTGGGAACCTGCAGGGCGACCCGACCTTCCAGATTAATCCAGAGGTTGTCCCGGCTTTCGCCCAGGCGCACAACTCGACCATAAACAATTGCCGCCCCCTGAGTGGAAGCAGGCACTCTGGCTGAAGGAATGCCCGGTTGGTATTCATCCTGTGACCAAATACCCAAGCCCGCATCACGGGCCTGGTCTTCATAAGGGCGAAGGCATTCGGCATAGCTGACATTAGGGGCAATAAACACCTGCATCACATAGCCCTGTTCGAGCAGCAGGCGATTGATATTGCGCCCATCGGGCATAAACAGATAAGCCAGCAGGCGACCATGGCGGTCCCGGCTTTCTTCACCCAGGTGTAAAACCACCTGATGACCGGCTTCATCCATAAGACGGCGTAAGAAATCTCGCCCTTCAAGCGCATAGGGTTCATGCGGTTGACCCCCTCGCCCCAGTTCTGGCGCATCTATGCCGATCAGACGAACCCGGGTGCCATCGGCCAGGGTGAGGGTATCAGCATCATAGACATGGGAAACGGCTGCTGTTTGGTCTTGCTGTTGGATTGGACAGCTTTCTGCGCCAGCCTGGGCGGCAAAAGCAAATACAAAGACGAGTCCAGCAATCAGCAGCCTGAAGTTCACGTGTTAAACCTTCAAATATTTCATCAGCCCTTGTAGCTGAAAGAGTTTTTTAGGATCACCTTCAATTTTAACCTGACCTTCCTGAATAGCACGCATAAAGGCGTTCTTGTCTTTACTAGTCAGAGTTTGCCAGGCTTCAGCAGCACTTTGAAAAATCAGCTTCATTTGCGCATCCGGCAGCTCACCTGCCTGGCTGCTAACCGCTTGCGGCTGCAATTGAAAGGAGCGTCCCTGCCAGTCCTGCGTTTTGATTACAAAGTTCAAAGGCTCATTGCTCAGCTTTTCACGCAGCTCAGGCTGAGACTTATGGGCTTTTTTCAGTAACCGGCCCAGCATCCAAAGCAGGAATTTAAGACGCAACATGGATTCTTACCTCAAGTTAATCACAGAGCAGCCAGATTAAAACATCTGTTTAAAAAAGTCATCCAAGCAGCGGCGGCATCTCTTTAACCAATTGCACCTTGCGTCTGACCGCTTGTCCGGCCAAAGCAAAGCCCAGCAGCTGCCCTTCAGGGCTTAAAAAGCGCCCTTCGACCGCCTGTTCACTCTGCTCATACTCCCACTGACCTTCAGCTTTCTCGGGGGGAGGCGCTGCCACCACCGGGCAGCTGGAAGTTTTCACCAAAACCGGCAAAGCAGGCAGCTCAAGCTGAGCCTCCTTACCTGTCAGATGATCAGCCAGAGTCCGCGCACTGGCCATTAGTGGCTGCACATACATCAGGTTTTGGCCATCAATTTCAGCGCAATCCCCCAATGCATAGATAGCCGGATCAGAGGTTTGTAGCTGGCGATTGACCCTAATACCTCGATTCACGTCCAAACCGGCCTGTTCAGCCAGTTGGGTCCGTGGCCGCAAACCCAGAGCACTAATCACCACTTCGGCTTCCAGCAGCAGCCCTGACTCCAATTCCAAATGCCAGCTACCAGGCTGCCCATCAATTAGTTTGAAGCTTTCTTCTTTCAGCAGGGTTAGGCCCTTGTCGATCAGCGCTTGTTCCAAGGGCTCGGCAACGGGTGGAGGCAACAGACCCGGCAACAGACTACGACTGCGTGAAACCAGGGTGACCTCATAGCCTGCAGTCAGTAAATCCTGGGCCATTTCTACACCCACCAGGCCACCACCGATAACCGCAACCCTTTGCTTGCCCGCCAAATCCTGTCGAAAAACAAAGTAGTCATCAAGATCATTGATCGTGTGCAGGGCACCAGGAGGTGCAGGCAAATAATACGGCTCAGCACCCAAGGCCAAAACCAGGCGGGAGTAGCTGTAGCTTTGCTCATCCAGATGAACTACCTGGGCTTCACGGTCAATCGACTGAACTTCAGCGAAGGTGATGATTTGAATACCCAGCTTTTCCGCCTGTTCAGCAGGATCAGCAATAATCAGCTGCTCGGCTTCCTGCTTTTTAGCCAAGGCTGTGGATAGCAGAGGCTTGGAATAAAAGTGCCCGGAATCACGTGTAATCAGCAGCAGAGGAAGATCAGTCTGCCGGTTACGAAGCTCCAGGGCCAGCTGGTAGGCAGCCATACCTGAACCCAAAATAATCAGGGGATTGCTCTCGGTTGCTGTGGACATTAAATCTCCAGTGCTGTGTTAGAATCCGCTGCATTATAGAGTAAAGCCCTGGGGAGGGTACACGACCAGCATGCCTGTCACCGAAGAGCAACTTCTGCAACTAAACCACTGGCCTGCACCTGCCTGGCAGCCGGCCGCTTTTCTGACTGGAGCTCCCAGTGGTTCTTGGCGTAGCTGGTTGCAGGAAACCGGTTCCCTGACCCGTCGCTTGCAACACCAAGCCACGGGAAGTTTTAGGGTCAGGGTTTTAAGCCAGGGGGTTGCTCCTATTCAGGAAAGTGAACGCCAGTGGCTTCAAGTTCGCCAGCAAAGAGTTTGGGTTCGTCAGGTTCTCTTGGAAGTGGATGAACAACCCTGGGTGTTTGCGCGTTCCCTGTTACCTCTGGATAGCCGTGGCAGCCTGTTAAGACGCCTAACCCATCTGGGCGATCAAGCGCTGGGACATCTGTTGTTTGCCAGCCCTCAGGTTCGCCGGGGCCAACTGAACTTCTGTGCACCCGGTCAGCTGCCCTTGGATAGCCTTTGGGGTCGGGCGTCCTGTTTTTATGCTTCCTCCTTGAAGCTTCTGGTCGCTGAACACTATCTACCCGCCATGGCTGAGCGCCTGCAACTAACCACTACTGGAATTTTTGGAGACTGACAGGATGCCAACTGCTGCCAATACACCCTGGTATCAACGCCTGCCTGCTTTCATACGTTTGATGCGTTTGGATCGCCCCATCGGCACCTGGCTGCTGATGTGGCCCACCCTCTGGGCGCTTTGGTTTGCTGCTGAAGGTCTGCCTGATCTGAATATCCTGGTCATTTTTGTGTTGGGTGTTATTTTGATGCGTGCCGCTGGCTGTGTGATCAATGATTATGCCGACCGTAATTTTGACGGGCATGTTGAACGCACCCAGAAGCGCCCTCTGGCGACCGGTGAAGTTTCCGCACGCGAAGCCCTGATTCTGTTTGCGCTCTTAAGCCTTGCTGCCTTTATTCTGGTACTTTTTACCAATAGCCTGACCTTGCTACTGACGCCGGCAGGCTTGGCCCTGGCTGCCTGCTATCCTTTTATGAAACGCTACACCCACTTCCCCCAGGTAGTGCTGGGTGCGGCTTTTTCCTGGGCCATTCCCATGGCGTTTGCCGCACAAACAGCTAGCTTGCCACCCGCTCTCTGGCTTATTTTTGCTGCCAACCTGGTTTGGACCGTTGCCTATGACACGGCCTATGCCATGGAAGACCGTCCGGATGATCTGAAAATTGGTATTAAATCAACCGCCGTCTTTTTTGGCGATTATGACCGTTTAGCAATTGGTGTATTACAGCTGGCCACTCTGGGCTTGCTGATTGCTGCTGGTCTGACTTTTGAACGGGGTCTTTATTTCTTTATTGGCCTGGCCTGCATGGCTTTGCTGTTTAGCTGGCAACAGTGGCTGATCCGGGAGCGCCAGCGTGGTCCCTGCTTAGAGGCCTTCCTGAATAATCACTATGCGGGCATGTTGGTTTTTATCGGACTGGTTGTGGATTACCTGCTCAATTAAGCCCTGTCATCTTATTGTCATTTTTAAGGGGTGTAATGATGCTGAAACAACCGGATGCATTACAGGAATCCCTTATGAGCAACAAAACTGTTCTGATTGTCGATGATGAAGCCCCCATTCGCGAGATGATCGCTGTCGCGTTGGAAATGGCAGACTATGCCTACCTGGAAGCGGCTGATGCCATTGAAGCCCATTCTCAGGTAGTCGATCAGCAGCCTGATCTGATTCTGCTCGACTGGATGCTTCCGGGCACCAGCGGTATAGAACTAGCCCGCAGGTTGAAAAGAGACCCAGTAACAGCCGAGATCCCAATCATCATGCTGACCGCACGCAGTGAAGAGGATAATAAAATTCTCGGCCTGGAAGCCGGCGCCGATGACTATATCACCAAGCCTTTTTCACCTCGTGAACTGGTCGCCCGCTTAAAAGCCGTACTAAGAAGAACCACGCCACCCGGTGTTGAAGACCCGGTTGAAGTTGAAGGGCTGCGCCTTGATCCGGTCAGCCATAGAGTCACAGCCAACGGCAGTCCTCTGGAAGTTGGACCCACGGAATTTAGGCTCCTGCAGTTTTTTATGACTCACCAGGAGCGTGCTTACACTCGCAACCAATTGCTTGATCAGGTTTGGGGTGGCAATGTTTATGTTGAAGAGCGCACTGTGGATGTTCACATTCGCCGCCTGCGCAAAGCCCTGGGTGCCAGCCACGAACATTTGGTGCAAACTGTCCGAGGAACCGGTTACCGTTTTTCTACCCAGGCTTAATATCCAAGGATTTACTGCATGGCTCCAGCATTACGCAAGGAAATTAAAAATTTCCTGTTTTTTCTTTTGTTTGCTACAGCCATTGGCTGGTTCTTGGGTCTCGCTACCGAAGCTGCTTTAGCAATCAGCTTGTTGTTTCTAAGCCGCCACCTTTACCAACTCGGCAAATTGCTTCGCTGGCAACAAAAAAACCACCAGCTTCCACCTGAAGCTCAGGGAGTCTGGGGGGTAGTGTTTGATAATCTTTATACTTACCAACGCCAACAACAAAATCAGCAACTGCGCTTGAAGCAGGTTTTGGATCGCATTCAGGAATCCAGCCAGGCCCTAACAGATGGCGTGGTCATGATTGATTCCAAAGGTGAGCTTGAGTGGTGGAACCGGGCTGCGGAGCGCTTACTCGGCCTGCGCAGTCCCAGCGACCAGGGGCGGCCTCTAACCCACCTGATTCGCGAGCCCCGGTTTGTCGATTATTTTGAAAAACAAAGCTATCAAGAGCCTTTGATCCTCCCTTCACCCATAGCCGAAAGCCGCACCCTGGAATACCAGATCACTCTGTTTGGAGAAAATGACCGACTTTTATTGGTTCGTGATTTTACCCGGATGCAAAGGCTCGAACGTATGCGTCAGGATTTTATTGCCAATGTTTCTCACGAGCTGCGCACACCCTTAACGGTTCTTTCAGGCTATCTGGAAACCTTCAGCGACCATGCCGAGCAGCTACCCACCAAGTGGCAGCGCGGGCTAACCCTAATGCGCCAGCAATCGACCCGCATGGAGCATTTGGTTGAAGATCTGTTAACCCTGTCACGTCTGGAAACCAGTGATTTGGAAACAGCTGTCGAACCGGTTGCTATCGATCAGTTACTAGACAGCATCCGTTGTGACGCTCTGGCCTTGTCGGGCAATCAGCACGAAATCTCACTGGATGTGGATCGCCAATTACGCATTCATGCATCCGATAAAGAATTACGCAGTGCTTTTTCCAACCTGATCTTCAACGCCATCAAATATACGCCGCCGGGCAGCCATATTCAGATTCGCTGGTACCATGATCGCGCCGGTGCTCATTTGGAAGTAACCGATGACGGACCAGGGATTGATCCTCAGCATTTACCCCGTCTGACCGAGCGCTTTTATCGGGTTGATCAGGGCAGGGCGACTAGCACCGGGGGAACCGGCTTGGGGCTGGCTATCGTCAAGCATGTGATGCTGCGCCATCAGGGACGCTTAAGCATTTCCAGTGAGCAGGGTATGGGCAGCTGTTTTACCTGCCATCTTCCAGTTACCCGTATTTTTCTGGTCAGCCCTTAAGCCTGGGAATTTAAAAGCTGCGTAAAGGCTTCAGTAGTTTCGGTATCCTGCTTTAAAAAGTGAACCCGAACAAACAAATTATCCGTATTCGGGTTGCGCTCCGCCAGCTGCAAACTGGCGACATAGCCTTTTAAACTCAGCTTTTGCGGTGGGTCTTCATCGGTGGTCATCAGCCCCAGCTGTACTGGACTGCCAATTTCGGGCAGCACTTCACTGCGCTTGACCAATACCAAAGCCTCTCGCCGGTCCAGATCCCGTAGAGCAGCAGGAGCACGCGCTTCCCCTTGCATTAACAAAGCCTTCAGACTGTTAGCCTGACGCTTACTGGCCTTGTTAGCAGGCGCCTTACTGGCAGCCAGCACCTCGGCACCACCGGAAGCAGCAATTCTTTCTTTACGAACCAGGCTGGCTGCTTCTTCCTGCGTCAAACGGCCACTTTTAATCAGTTGCTTCATCACCTTGTTAAACAACTGCTCTGGGGTAAACGGCTTGGCAATATAATCATCAACGCCGGCTTCCACTGCCTGAACCACGTTATCTTTTGAATCCAGGCTGGTGACCAATATAAAGGGTTGATCTTTGAGGTTTTCTTCACTGCGCACCCATTTCAGGAGCTCCAAACCATTCATTTCTGGCATTTCCCAATCACAGAGCACCAGGTCAAAAGAATGGCGCTGCAACATGGCCTGACCCCGACGGCCATTATCGGCTTCCATAACCTCAAAAGATGAATACTGAGAGCGCAGAGTCTTAAGGACCAGATGACGTATAAACTTGTCATCATCAATAGTCAGTAGTCGAATTTTTTTCATGGGCACCTGGAAATTGCTGCATTCAAGAACACAATGCTAATGGTTTTTTAACAGCATGTCTTTAGTCGCTCTATGTCATCAAGCTGTATTCCTCTTGTCATTTTTCTGCAACACAGGCTGCTTATTGTTAGCGGCAGGACAAGCAGAACGGCTCTACGTCCAGCTTCTGAAAATGAACCCAACGACAGGAAAAGAATCATGCCCAACAAATTCATTCAGGTAGCCGCTCTTGCCTTAACCCTGACCGGGTTGACGGCTTGTGTAACTCAAGACAGCACTTCTTCAAGTGCCGCTTTAGAAACTCAGTTATTTGAAGTTCATCACGATAACGGCCGCATCTATGTGTTCGATAACCAGGAACTCTATCTGCAAACTGCAGAAGGTCGTACACCTCTCTACCACCGTACCCGGATTGGTGGCGGACCTGATGGTCAAACTATGGTGTTTGGCTTGAACAGCGCACAAAGCCAGAAAACCGGTGATATCGATTTCATTCAGATTTTTGATGGTGAAGTCGAAGTCAGCGGCAACTTTTATGGTGAAATGCGTCGCGACGGTCGTATCTATGTGTTTGAGCGCCTGGAAGACATGCATGCCACTCGTACCAGCAACCCACTTTACTACGTCAACCAAATCGGTGCCGGTCCTGACGGACAAACCGTTTTTTATGTACAAAACAATGATACTTCCGGTAAGCCGGCAGATCACATGATTGAAAAATTTAAAGCAGTCAATGAGTAAGCCTTAGCGCCTATCTCAGCCAACAGTTTTTCTCTTCTCTCTTGCCCCAAAGGATTGGGGCTTTTTTATTTCTTCCACCCTGCCCTCCTGTCAAATAAATGACATATTAATGCCATAAACTTCGCTACACCTGTTTAAAACGGAGTTTTGTATTCATGCCCATCGTTACCATCACTCGTTTAGCAAGCAGCCTTCTCGCTGCATTAGCACTGGGTTTTGCCTTAACCCTCTATTGGGGGCTTACCCAGCTCAATCATGCTTTCATCAATGCTCTGGATTATGCTGATCTGCACCGCCAGGTTGCCGTCGACATTCGTGGCAAGATTAGTGATTATCTGGAAACCGGCAATGCCTCTCAACAACTGGAAGCTGTTAGAGACTTGGAGGCCCTGCAAAAGCAGGTTCTACCCAGCCTGCCTGCAAGTATCGCCCAACAGCTTGAACCTGCTTCAGAAGCACTGATTTCCGGCCTCACCAATGAATACCTGGGTGCTGGCAAACTAGCAGGTGATGCTCAGGGTCTGCTTTATCAAAACGAGCGGGAAACCCTGGCTGAAATTCAGCGCCTGCAAGACTATGCTCAAGAAGCTGCTCTAGAAGACCCTGCAACTGGCTATCAGTATTTGCTGATTGCCAGCTCCCTGTATCGCGAACTAGCCAATATTAAAACCTACCGGGAGCACTTCTGGACTTCAGGCCGTCAAAATCACCTGGATCTTTTGGATGCTTCCCGCTCCGGTTACGATGAACACCTGCAAGCCTTGAGTGATTTACCTCGGCTCGGCATTTATCCAACAACTGAAAGCGACAGCATGGCTGACCTTATGGGTTGGGGAAATCGTCAATCCCAGGCCCAGCAAGAAGAAAAAGGCGATGAAATAGAGCGCCAGCTCAACTATTTGCATAACCGCTACCCTGCCGAAATGGACCGCTCTCGCCAGTGGCGTGAAGACCGAACCACCAGCCTGGCAGCCGTTAATGGACTCATTGATGACTTTGAGCAAGCCATTCTGCAAGGCCAGCAAGAGGTCAATCAAAATAAGGACCAGGTTGAAAAGCAGGTCAAAACCTTATTTTTTGCTTTTGCGCTAAGTCTTTTGGTGATGGCTTTGATGCTTTATTTCTTTCAACAAAAGGTGGTTATCAACAATCTGCACAAGCTGGAAAAAGCACTGACTCTCCTGGTGAAGCAGGGCAAATTGCAGGTGGTGGACATGGAAGCTGACAAAACCGAGCTGGGCCGTATCGCCAAACGCTTCAATCAGCTGATCACTGGCATGCAGAAAAAAGAAGAAGAAAAGAACAGTCAGCTAGAAGAGGTTAATGCAACCTTACAGCAAGTTTTAACCAGCTTTGAACAAATGAGCAGCAGCTTTCTACAAACTCGCCGACAACTGGAAGACTCAGGACAATTCAGCGTGAATCTTCGCGAGATGGCTGAAGAGGTCAACAGCAACTCCACCCAGGTACATGATTTTGCCAGTGAAGCGGCTGAAATGATGCAAGCCAGTGAAGCCAGCGCCTTGAAAGTGGTGACCGCAGGTGACCAGGCCTTGGAGGATATCAAGGAAGGTCAGCAAGCCCTCACCGATCTGGTTCAAGCTGTTGAAGAAGTAATGGGCATTCTGGAAGAAGTCAGTAGCATTTCTGATCAAACCAACCTACTGGCTCTGAATGCAGCCATAGAAGCCGCCAGGGCCGGAGAGCAGGGCCGGGGATTTGCAGTGGTTGCCGATGAAGTGCGTCAACTATCCCAGAAAACTCAGGGCGCAGTAAGCCATTCCACCCGCTTACTTGAAGCCTTACAGCAAACAACCAGTCGTTTAAGTGCGCATATTCAGAATGTTGGCAAGGCGACCGAACATCAAAAAGAATTAGCTGTACACATGCAATCAACGGCCAAAACCCTGAGTCAGCGCTCTGACCTGGCCTCGCAAACGGCCAGCCAAGGCCGGGAGTTATCCACCCGCCAGCACCAGCAGGTTGATGCCTTTAGCCAGCAAATCAAGGAAATGGAAGTTGGCGCAGAACAAACCCTAGAGCGAATCCAGGAACTGCGCCAAGATGTCAGCCATCGCATTGACTGGGTACGCCAAGTTCTCGTACAGGATTAATCGACTTTTA
This sequence comes from Marinospirillum celere, assembly GCF_900112235.1. Classification (GTDB taxonomy): domain Bacteria; phylum Pseudomonadota; class Gammaproteobacteria; order Pseudomonadales; family Halomonadaceae; genus Marinospirillum; species Marinospirillum celere. Next base: position 43,204 of record NZ_FOLH01000004.1, read on the forward strand.
AAACTGCACTTCACCAAGGATTTTTCCCAGAGAGCGAGCATACTGGCTGGTTACCCGCTCACCGGCTACTGGTCCTTCACCCGGGGGCGCTGAAGTCATTAGCTCTACCTCACTGGGCTGTCCTTGGTTATCCACTTGGGTCACCCAGGCGCGGTGGCCTTTTTCAAAGGCAATACAGCTACCCACTGGATAGAGTCCATTCAATTGAATAAAGAGGTCCAGCTTGAATAGGTCATAGGTATCTGGCTGTTGGCGCACCTGCTCGTAAGCTTGTTGCCAGGAAAGCCGCTGCCCTTCTTGATTCGGCTGCGTCAAACAATCCAGATACTTCACCACAGACAGTCCCCGAGTCAGACTATCCAGTTTTTGCCCTTTAAGACCCCGTGGAAAGCCACTGCCATCTATTTTTTCATTGGTATTAACGATCAAGGACTCACCCAGACTACGCGGAATCCACTGCAGCTTTCCAAGCCCTCGAATGACTTGTAAAAGTGCCGTTTTGTGAGCATTACGGTCTATCAGCTCCAAAATATTTAAATTAGCGCAAGTGCGTCCGCCAGCAATCAGGCGACTCATATCAGAAAGCAACAAAGCAGCCATCAAGGCTTGATGATAGTGATGACTAAGCCCCATTTTTGCTGCCATGGGGAAAAAGCGCGCGGCCACCCTAAGAGTATGATGAATCACTGGATGAATATCATCAGACTTACTAAGCTTCAACTGCAAAGCATCACGGTTATGATGTAAGTCATCCACTAAACGTCCCGCCGTTTTTTGTAGCTCAGAACCACTAAAGTGCCCCTTCCCTAACAGCATGAGTGCTTGAGCCCCTACCTGATCAGCGAGTGGGCCAACACTTTTAGTCTTGGGAGCAGCTTGCTGATAATCAGGTTCTTCAAGTTTAGCCGACTGCTCTTCCTTAACCTGAAACAAGGTAGAGGGTAGCAGAGTACGCCTGTGGGTTCCGCTAACACGCGCCACCTCTCTTTCTGTTTCCAAAATAAAGCGCATTAAGCGGCGATTTTGAGTTGTTTCCTGCTCTTCAAAACGGCATCCCAGTAAAGCTTGACTGAAATTTTTATTGGGCAAAAGGGTCACTTTTTCAGTTTTAACAACAAAACTCTCGCCACAAGGAAAAATAATTTTTACCTGTAAAGCCTTCTGCTGAACACCCAGCAGAAGACTGGATTGAATCGGTAAAGCAAGGCGGCAACCTCCAAAAGAAAGGTCAACCAACTCACCCTTATAGGTTTTACCCAGATGGCGTACCTCTGTTTCAACTTTCATGGTTTCAGGCAGGTGCACTCTAAAATGAGAGCGCTGAAAAACCCGGGCCAGATTTTCTGGCAAACAAGTGCGCAGAATCAACCCATCTTGACTAACCTGTGTCTTAATAACCTCAAGGGCTTCACTTTGATGTAGTTGATGCTGATAACGTAAAAACAAAGTCACCAAATGCGAACGTGCCAACAGCTGCAAACTGCTACCTGTGCCCTTGATACTGAGGAGTAGGGTTCCGGTGTCCTGATCAAGTCTAAACCTACTGATGCGAAACTTGTCATCACAGGCAGGGGTACGCTCTTGATACAGCGGTTGAACCCTGGGCTGCATCTCCTGAGTGCAGGTGGTTAAAATCTTTTGAACTAGAGCGCCTGATATAATTTCGTCATACTGGTGATGAATTGCTTGAGTTTTCATAACCAACTCCTGGGCTGCAAATAACAGCTAACAAACCAGACCACTTGTTCACAATATTTAAAGCAAGGATGTTTCCATGCCTACCGAAGCCAATATCTACATTGTTGATGACGATGAGCTTGTCCTTTCTACGCTGGACTCCATCTTCACCTTTGCAGGCTTTGAGGTGTTTACCTTTAATCGGGCCGAAGATTTTCTGGCAACGGACCTTTCAGATGCACCTGGCTGCCTGATTCTTGACCTGCGCATGCCCCATATGAGCGGCCTGGAATTACAGCGCCATCTGGCCAAGCGCCAACTGCAGCTTCCGGTCATCATCTACACCGGCAATGCCGATGTTGCGACCACGGTAAGGGCCATGTCGGATGGGGCCTTTACGCTGATACAAAAACCCATCTCCAATGACCTGCTGGTCGAAACCGTTCGTGATGCCATCCAACAGCATCAAGAACGCTTCCAAAAAACGGCTCTTTACCAGCAAGCTAGGGATCAACTGGCCTGCCTGTCCGAAAAGGAACGTCAGGTTGCGATCCTGGCTGCTGATGGCCTCACTGCTGCTGATATTTCCAAGCAATTACACGTCAGCATTCGTACGGTTGAAGCCCACAAATCCAATATTTTCAAGAAGCTGAATATTCACTCTATTGCCCAGCTCACACGTTTGGTTGTACTTGCAGAACTGACTCACTGATACTGGAAACAGTGTTGACCTTGAGCGCCCAAAAAAACATTCGTGAAAACCACATTTTTATTAGGTAAATCTACCTAGTCAGCAAAGGACCCACTGCCATGAGCCCTCACCAGTCCAGTCAGCAATTGCTTTCTATCCTTATGCTGCTGACCTTCATGGCCCTGATACTATTTAGTGAGCCTTTAACACAGCTCGGCTTTGCTCATGGCTTTCTCTACGTACCCTTGCTATTGCTGGTTCATCGCCTTCAACAAGAACACTGGATTTGGCCGACAACACTGGTGACTCTTGGACTGGTGGTGCTGGGCTATTTCCTGTCACCACCCCCACCTGAAGGTTTTGCACACGTTTATGTCCTGGCCAACCGGTTGCTGTCTTGCCTGGTACTCTTAGCAACTGGCTATCTGCTTAAGCAAATTCACGACCATGGACAAGAGCAGAAGCGCCAGCAGGAAGAGCTGGAAGCAGCCATAAAGGAGGCACAGGAAACGCGTGAATACTTTCTTTCGCTTGCAGAAACCCTGCCTATTAGTATCTGGACAGCCAGCCCAGATGGACGGATTGACTACACCAGCCCACAGATGATTCAAACGGCAGGGATCAGCAAGCAAGAACTAATGGAGAACTGGATCAGTTATCTGCATCCAGATGACCAGGAAAAAACAGCGGCTGCCTGGTCCGAAGCCCTGAAGTATGGTCATAGCTATGAAGTTGAGCATCGTTTTCGCCAGCCGGATGGCAACTACTCTTGGTATCTACTCCAGGCACAGCCGATCAAAGACGAACAGGGGAAAATCAAAAGCTGGCTGGGCTCCTCGGTGGATATCAGTAACCAAAAGCAGCTAATGCGGGAAAAAGATCAGTTGGTTTCAAGATTGAATGCGGTACTGGAAAGTATTTCCGACGGCTTTTTCACCTTGGATAAAAACCTGCACTTCACTTATGTTAACAGCACTGCTGCTGAAACCCTGGGCGTGAATGCATCTGCGTTGCTGCATCAAGCTTTTGTGGACCAGCCTTTGGTCTACAAAAATCCAGAAGTGATTCCTCGCATTCAGCAAACAAGAGCAACGGGACTCAGTAATACTTTTGAACAGCAGATCGCTACTGGAGACTGGTATCTTGTCAGCCTCTATCCTTTTAATGATGGAGTATCGGTTTACTTCCGCAACATCACCAAAGAGCATCAAGCGCAACAAGAGTTAAATCTACTGAGAACCGCAGTTTCCCGCCTCAATGATGTCATTATCATCACCGAGGCTGAACCTATCAGCTATCCCGGCCCTAAAATTGTTTACGTCAATGATGCCTTTGAACGTATAACTGGCTACAGTAGAGAGGAAGCCTTAGGTAAATCCCCCCGCTTTCTACAAGGCCCGAATACCGACCCCATAGAAGTCAAACGTATGGGCGATGCGCTGCGTCTATGGCAGCCAGTTAGTGGCCAGCTATTAAATTACAAAAAAAACGGTGAAGAGTTCTGGTTTGATTTAAATATCGTTCCACTTGCAAATGACAAAGGCTGGTATACCCATTGGGTAGCCGTTGAAAGGGATATCACTGATCAAAAACAGATACAATTGCAGCTGAGCCATGCTCAACGCATGGAGTCTATAGGTCAATTGACTGGAGGTATTGCCCATGACTTCAACAATCTGCTGACTGTTATTTCCGGCAACACCGAGCTCTTGGATGAACAGCTTGCCGATCAGCCTCGTCTGCAGGCATTAGCAAAAACTGCTGTACTGGCTGCAGAAAGAGGCGCCCAACTTACCCGCAGCCTACTAACTTTTGCTCGCAAACAAACTCTCAAACCGCAAACTATTCAGGTTAATCAGTTGATTCTTGATATGCAGGCTTTGATTAACTCCTCGCTCGGTGAGCGCTATCAATTAGAGGTTAATTTAAAAGACGATTTATGGCTGGCCGGAATAGACCCCAGCCAACTAGAAAACACGCTACTCAATTTAATCATCAATGCTCGGGATGCTTCACCACTGGGCGGCAAAATCACTCTGGAAACACGCAATGTCTATTTGGATAGTCACTATGCACAACTCAACCCGGAAGTAACTCCAGGTGATTATGTCGCTATGCTGGTCACCGATGAAGGTAGCGGCATTCATCCTGATATTCTGAGTAAAATTTTTGACCCCTTCTTCACCACCAAAGACAAAACCCGGGGAACAGGTCTGGGCCTGAGCATGGCGTTTGGCTTTATTAAACAATCCGGTGGACACCTAACGGTTAACTCCAAACCGGGAGAAGGCAGCTGCTTTTCTGTTTTTATTCCTCGGGCAACTTCTCAAGAACAAACAGTGGCAGACCTACCTCCGGTCACTCTACCCGAAAATGCAGACACTCAAGGCCAGGAAACTTTATTGGTGGTTGAAGATAATGCACTGGTCAGAAATTTTGCTGCCAGCCAATTGAAAGCAGCAGGCTACCGGGTCACCACTGCCGAAAATGGCGAGCAAGCCCTAGCTCTTTTCCAAAAAGGCGACACTTTTGATTTACTCTTCACTGATGTCATCATGCCGGGACAACTGAATGGTTTGCAATTAGCTGAAGCAGCTCTGGAGCTCCAGCCTGGTCTACCCGTCATTTTTACCTCTGGCTATACTGAAAATGCACTGGTTGATGCCGCGGCTTCAGGTATCGGCATCGACCTGCTCAACAAGCCCTATCATCGCCAGGAGCTCCTGGAAAGAATTCAAGACGCGCTAAAAAAAGCGCAATACAAGGCGAAGCAAGATGACTGACAAGCTGCTTATTCTGGATGATGACGAACTCACCGGAAAAACTCTGAAAAGCCTGGCTGAGTTTGCCGGCTATGAAGTCGAGTTCACCAGCTCTTCAGACATGTTTTTTCGTTTACTCACCAGTTGGCAACCTCAGATCGTTATTTTGGATCTGGTGATGAGCCCTATGGATGGGGTCGAGGTTTTGACAGAAATGACTCGCCTGGAGACCTCCTCGAGCATTATTATTACCAGCGGTGTTGGTAGCCGCGTTCTTGATGCTGCGGCCCGCTCTGCTGCAGCTCGCCAGCTCAAACTCCTAGGCACCCTGCCCAAACCTTTTACCAGCAAAGAGCTGTTTGAATTACTGAACCGAACGCCCGCGCCTGTACCCAGTGTTGATCAAATCGATACTGCCAAGTACTTGCCCAGTCGTCAGGATCTTTTACAGCTAATTGATCAGCAACAACTCAGTCTCGCTTTCCAGCCCAAAATCAGCTGCAGCTCTGGCCAATTGATTGGCTTTGAAGCCCTGGCGCGCTGGCGGCATCCAACCGAAGGCAGCGTGCCACCAGAAAACTTTATCGCTCAGGCCGAAGCCGAAGACCTGATTGATCCGCTAACTGAACAAATTATGCAGCAGGCTCTATCCTGGTTTGGAAGTTTCAAAAATCAGCACACGAAGTTTATTGATCAAGAGCTCAGTCCCAATGATCTCCACCTTTCAATCAACCTTTCTGCAAAGTCTCTAAGCAATGAGCAGCTGTTCATCACCCTGGAGGCTCTTTGCCAGGAACACCAGGTTGCCCCTCATGAAATTGTTTTGGAACTCACAGAAACCGCTGCCATGGAAGATCCCACCTATTCCATGGAAACCCTGACCCGTCTGCGTATTAAAGGCTTTCAGGTTTCCATTGATGACTTTGGCATCGGTTTTTCATCCATTCAACAATTGGTGCGCCTACCCTTTTCAGAACTGAAAATCGACAAAACCTTTGTACTGTCAGCCCTAGCCAGCCTAGAGTCGCGCCTGGTTGTTAAAGCCATTATAGATCTGGCCCACTCTCTGAATATTCGCGTGACTGCTGAAGGCATTGAAGATCAAGAGACACTACAGCTGCTTAAAGACCAGGGCTGTGATGCCGCCCAGGGCTTTTACCTGGGACGCCCTCAGCCCCCAACAGCTATTCCTAACTGGCTGGAAGAGCATGGCCGTTATTTGGAAGAGCAGCGACTGAGAAATCTCCAGCAGCTCAAGATTTTGGATACACCACCAGAAGAGCGCTTTGATCGGGTGACTCTGTTAGCCAGGAAATTTTTTGATGTTCCTATCAGCCTGGTTTCCCTGGTTGATCGTGACCGCCAGTGGTTTAAATCCAAGGTGGGCACAGAGCTACTGCAAACGCCCAGATCCCAAGCCCTCTGCAATCTTGCCATTCAGCAGGATCAAACCTTCATTGCCGATGAAAGCTTTATCAGTAGTTGGGCAGCGAATAAAAAAAATCTGCCCTATGACCCGGAAATCAAGTTTTATGCAGGTCATCCGATCCGTTCAGCAGAAGGCTACAAGCTAGGCACTTTGTGCATTCTGGATCACAAGCCACGTTACTTTTCGGACAAGCAAATTCAACTCCTCGAAGACTTGGCCCGTTTGGTGGAATATGAACTTGCCGCCTATGACAGCCTCTACCAGGACAAAATTACTGAGCTGGTTAGTCGTCCGGCTTTTGAACAAAGGGCCCCTCAGCTTTTGGCACTGGCCCGTGAACATCAATTACCGGTCACTCTTATTGCCATTCATTTGGACAACCTGCGCCTGGTCAACAAGGCAGAAGGTTTACCGGCGGGTGATCAGCTATTGGAAAACTTCTCACAACTGCTCCAAGCCAGCTTTAGAGATACCGACCTGCTTGCCCGCCTTGGTGGTGCTGAATTTGTGGTTCTACTCCTGGATGAAAGCCCTGAAGCCATTACCACCCGCCTGGAGCTTTTGTACATGCTGACCCAGCAAATCAATGGTCAAGGTGAGCCACCCCAGGTATTCACTTACGAGTATGGCCTGGCCAGTGTTCAAAAAGATGATGACTACCAATGGGAAAAGCTCTACCTGTTGGCTGACCAGCAGCTCTACGCCAGTCAGCCGCCTTTGAAAAAATCATGAAAAAACCGGTAGGTTTCTGCTAAGCTTTTTGGGCAATTCCTGACCAAAAGAGTCAACTTAATTCTCAGGAGACGAGACGATGACTATTCAAGTAGGTGACACCCTTCCCGATGTTGAACTGCGTGTGATGGGCAAAGAAGGCCCGGAAGCAGTGAGCACCCAAGCGCTTTTTGCAGGTAAGAAGGTGGTTCTTTTTGCAGTACCCGGTGCTTTTACACCCAACTGCTCCGAAACTCATGTACCTGGCTATGTCACCCATGCTGACAAAATCAAAGCCAAAGGCGTTGACAGCATTATCTGCACTGCAGTCAATGATGTCTTTGTCATGGATGCCTGGGGCAAGACACAGAATGCTGAAGAACTCATCATGCTGGCTGATGGCATGGGCGACTTTGCCAAAGCAGTCGGTTTGGAAAAAGACCTTACTGCCGTTCAGTTTGGTGTTCGCAGCCAGCGCTATGCCATGATCATTAATGATGGCAAGCTGGAACTCTTGAATGTCGATGAAGGCGGTGCAGACAAAAGCAGCGCTGAAACCATCCTGGCTTCTTTGTAAGCCTGACCGGGGGCTGGGCTCCAGCCCCCGGCATTTCAGGGATAGGTGCTAGGTGCTGGATCCTTTCTGATCTTCTTCATCATCATGCTGAAGAACCTGCTCAATTTTGTCCGGTTTGGTATAGCGCACATCCTCACCTTCGACCAGGTAGATTACATACTCAGCCAGATTACTGGCATGGTCACCCACCCTTTCTAGCGAACGCAGCACCCACATAATATTCATGACCTGGGAAATCGAACGCGGATCTTCCATCATAAAGGTAATCAGCGCGCGGGTTGCAGAACGATATTCCAGATCCACCTTGTCATCTTCCCGTAATACCGCCAGAGCTTGGGGCGTATCAAAGCGGGCAAAAGCATTCAAGGCATCTTTAACCATCTGACGTACATGATTACCCAGGTGACGGGCTTCAATATAACCCCGTGGTGAAGTGCCTTCCTCGGCCAAACGCAGGGTGGCTTTGGCAATTTTGCTGGCCTCATCACCAATGCGTTCCAAGTCTGAAGTTGCCCTGATCACTGCCAAAACCAAACGCAGGTCAGAAGCTGCTGGCTGACGCCGCGCCAGGATATGGGTACAGACTTCATCAATTTCCAACTGCAACTGATTCACCGTCTTGTCAGTTTTACGAACTTCACTGGCCAAGCGGGTATCACCGTCGACCAGGGAATCAACGGCATCTTGAACCTGCTTCTCAACCAAACCACCCATTTCCAACAGTTGACTGCGGATTTCTTCCAGCTCTTCGTTAAACTTCTGGGAGATATGGCTTGTATGTGCTTCTTGATCTATTTTCATGTCAGTCGTCTCGATTCATTACGCCAATAAGTTATAAGACTCGGCCGGGTATACCTGTTCAGAACCCACGAACACCTCACCCAAGTCTCTGGTTTGCGCCAGACTGCTGAGCGCAAGCGAGCTTCTTCTCAGCCGGTATGCCTGTTCAAAACGCGTAAGCATCTCTGCAAAGCCCCGGAGTTGTGCCAGGCTGCTGAGCGCAAGCGAGTCAGGGACAGACGAGCGCGGATGTCTATTCAGGAAAGAATAGTCATCCGGCAAGCCAGCGGCTCTGGCAAGCAACTCCTCTACCCTAGCCATAGCGCCCGGTGATGTAGTCTTCGGTTTGCTTTTTGGCCGGGTTGGTAAAGAGGGTGTCGGTGTTGTCGTATTCCACCATTTCACCCAGGTACATAAAGGCAGTGAAGTCAGAAACCCGTGCCGCCTGTTGCATGTTGTGGGTGACGATGACGATGCTGAAACGATCTTTAAGGTCATGAATCAGCTCCTCGATTTTCAGGGTGGAAATCGGGTCCAGGGCGGAAGCAGGTTCATCCAGCAGCAGGATCTCTGGCTTCACGGCAATGGTGCGCGCGATAACCAGGCGCTGTTGCTGACCACCCGACATGCCCAGGGCCGATTCGTGCAGACGGTCTTTGGTCTCGTCCCAAATAGCGGCTGAACGCAGTGCCCATTCGACCGATTCATCCAGAATGCGACGGTTGTTGATGCCTTGAATCCGCAGGCCATAGGCGACGTTTTCATAGATGGATTTGGGAAAGGGGTTGGGCTTCTGGAAGACCATGCCCACGCGGCGACGCAGGTCAGCCACATCGACCTTGCGGTCATAGATGTTTTGGTTGTCGATGTTGACTTCACCTTTGATGGTCACGCCATCAATCAGATCATTCATCCGATTGAAAGAACGCAACAGCGTAGATTTACCGCAACCGGAAGGGCCGATAAAGGCGGTGACCCGGTTTTTTGGAATTTCCATAGAGATGTTTTTCAGCGCCTGGCTTTCGCCATAGTAAAGACTCATATCCTTGACGCTGATGCAGGAGGTTTCCCGGCTGAGCTTCAGTTCTGATGAACCGGCATCCCGGTTCAAGGCTCCCATATTCATACCGTGGGTGCGTTGCTTTTCAGTCGTTGTCATTTCTTTTGCCTCAATAAAATTCAGTCAATTACATGTCCAGAGCGCGGTATTTCTCACGCAGGCGATTACGTATGGCAATGGCTGTCAGGTTAAGTACAGCAATTACCAGCACCAGCATTAGGGCAGTGGCATAAACGAGAGGTCTAGCCGCTTCTACATTCGGGCTCTGGAAGCCAACATCGTAAATATGGAAGCCCAGGTGCATAAATTGTCTATCCAGATGCAGGAAGGGGAAGTTGCCATCCACCGGCAAGTTGGGGGCCAGCTTGACGACACCGACCAGCATCAGCGGCGCAACTTCACCAGCCGCACGGGCCACAGCGAGAATCACACCAGTCATCATGGCCGGGCTGGCCATGGGCAAGACCACGCGCCACAGGGTTTCTGCCTTGGTCGCCCCCAGGGCCAGTGAACCTTCGCGCACTGAGCGGGGAATTCTTGACAGGCCTTCTTCAGTAGCCACGATGACTACGGGTAGAGTCAGCAGCGCCAGCGTCAGGGAGGCCCACATCAAACCAGGCGTACCAAAGGTCGGTGAAGGCAAGGCTTCAGGGAAAAACAACTGATCTAAATTGCCACCGACAAAGTAAACGAAGAAGCCCAGACCAAAGACCCCATAAACTATGGAAGGCACCCCGGCCAGATTGTTGACCGCGATACGAATAGTGCGAGTCAATAAGCCTTGTTTGGCATATTCACGCAGATAGATAGCAGCCATAACACCAAAGGGGGTGACGATCACTGACATGATCAAAACCATCATCACGGTGCCAAAGATGGCAGGGAAAATACCGCCTTCAGTATTGGCTTCGCGTGGATCTTCAGAAACAAACTCCCAGAGTTTGGCGAAATAGTGGCCCATTTTTTGGAAGACATTCATATCATTGGGCTGAAACCCCCTAACGACATGATGCAGACCAATGACACTGCGCTGACCATCGGCACTCATCATCACTAAGGCATCACGGCTAAATTGACCGTAAAGCTCGGCTAGACGCGCTTCCATTTCGGCATACTGGTCATTCCAGTAAGCACGTTCTTCAGCAAGTTCTGCCAGGTTTTCAGGCGTGTCGGTGCCACGCAACTCATGACGACGTTCAGCTAGGCGCAGCTGTTCCAGCTGGTAGTTAACCTGACCGATTTCACGTCTTTCCAGATTATAAATTTCCCAGTAAATGCCTACCGCGCGCTGAATGCGTTTCTGAGCTTCATCCCAAAGGATGTTTTCACCCAGCGGCTGCTCAGCAATCAAGCGGCCGTCTTCCTTGATGCCAATTAGATAGCCATAGTAATTACCCCATTCACGCCGTTCCAAAACCGTGGCATGGCGCGGATATTCGATGTTTTCCAATTCACGCGTCAGAGCCCAGCGGAAGTCAAAGCCGTAAAGATCGCGGTTACCTATCTTAAATAGCTGCCGCTCCAGTAGCTGGATATCTTCATCGACCTGGTAACCGGCATTGCGCAATTGGTCAGCAGTAATCTGAGTGACCTGGACCTGTTCACCCAGAATCATCTGCTGTTGCCCGGAACGGTCAGTAACCAGTGCCTGGTGCAAATCAGCAGGCCAGAAGTGCGCCAGGCCCCGTACCGCGATCAGGCCGATCAAACCCAAAACCATGACGACGCTGATGGTGACTGCACCTGCGTTGAGCCAAATCCACGGCGAGCCGCTTTTGACCCAGTTTTTCATTGAAATCTTCATAAAGTGACCTTTTGATCTCCGTTACAGAGTGCTGTACTTTTTGCGCAGTCGCTGCCTGACCAGCTCGGCCAGGGTGTTCACCACAAAGGTGAAACCAAAGAGCACCAAAGCCGCCAGGAAAAGAATTCGGTAGTGGGTAGAGTCCACTGCGGATTCACCCATCTCCACGGCGATATTGGCGGCCAGGGTGCGCATCCCTTCGAAGATATTGAAGTTCATCACCGGGGTGTTGCCGGTTGCCATCAACACGATCATGGTTTCACCGACGGCACGGCCCATACCGATCATCACCGCCGAAAAGATCCCAGGGCTGGCGGTGGGCAGGATGACGTAAATCAGGGTTTGCCAGGCGGTCGCGCCCAGCGCGAGGGAGCCGTGGCTCAGAGACTTGGGGACACCAAAGAGGGCATCTTCGGCAATCGAATAGATGGTCGGAATAACCGCAAAGCCCATGGCAAAACCGACTACGATGGCATTGCGCTGGTCATAGGTGATGCCCAGATCATTACTCAACCAGGAGCGCATATCACCACCAAAGAAGAGCACTTCCAGCGGCTGACTGACTTCAAAGGAAAACCAGCCAATAAAGAGCACCACAGGGACGAGCAGAATCACATGCCAGCCATCGGGCACCAGATAGCGCAACTTGTCCGGCAGTTGGGCCCATGCAAAACCAAAGGCCACCAGCCCCAAGGGCATTAATAACAACAGAGCAAAAAGCCCCGGCATGTGCATTTCAAAGAAGGGTGCCAAAAAGAGGCCAGCAAAGAAGCCCAAAATAACCGTAGGCAGGGCTTCCATCAGCTCAATGACTGGCTTGACCTTTTTACGTACCGCAGGCGCCATAAAGTAGGCGGTGTACATGGCACCACAGATCGCCAGGGGTACGGAAAGCAGCATGGCGTAGAAAGCCGCTTTTAAGGTGCCCAGCGCCAGAGGGGTAATACTGAACTTGGGCTCGTAATCATTATCAGCACCTGAAGATTGCCAGATGTATTCCGGCTGATCATAGCCTTCATACCAGACCTTGCCCCACAGGGATTTTGCCGAGGTTTCCGGGTGAGGATTATCTACGGCATAGGTCAAAAAGCTGCCGCGCGAGTCTTCCAGAATCAGCAGGCTGGCACGGGGTGAAATCACCGCAGCTACGGGGTGATGATCCAACAAATAGGTATCAATCACCTGGTTTTCAGCCGTGGTGTTGTAAATACCCGTACGGCCTTGAGAGTCCACGGCAACAAAGCCTTTGCGACGATGCTCTGGCTCTAACACTTCAATCGGCTGGTCACCCAGTTTCAGGGTACGAATATTCACCAGTTGGCGTGGCCCCTTACCCTGATCGGTTCGGGCAATAATCCATTGACTGATCTGTCCCAGACTGTCACCAATGAGCAGAGACTCATTACCCAACTGAAAACGAATTTGGGTAATACGCTCACCTTCAGGAACAATTTGCGCTTCCTGCATCTTCTCAATTGAGTTCAGGTTGCGGCTGGAAAAAACATCCAGTTTGCCATCGGCGCGCGCGGCAAAGGTGTAAAAATGATCATCGCTGAACAAGAGTTTTTGATAGTGCTGGTCTGTTGGCAGCTGGGCCCTTTCTTCCCTTAAAGTCACTTCACCGGTCATCATGTTTTCCCGGGCTCTGACCTTAAGAATTACCGGCTTGCCTTCAGCAACCAGGCCACCCAGCACAAAGCCATCGCGAGTTTTCTGGCGGGTTAGATAGTTTAGGCTGCGGCCTTCGACATCCAGTTGCAGAGGCTCCTTACCATAGGGGTAGCTCAAGCGCGGGGCCACACCAATACGGTTGCCCAGATCATCAAACTCAACTCGGAAGCTGATATCAATTTGTAATACCTGACCATCGCTTAAACCCAGTGCCAGGGTGTCTTGACCAGCGATGGTTGGCGAAATGCTGGTAATTTGCTGACCATTCAGCGGCATACTTAAAGATTCCAGCACACGTCCTGTTTCCACAGAAATAAAGTGCACCTTGCCGGCATCAGTAATGCGTGCAAAAATTTCATTTTGCTCTTCCGCCACCAATCTTAGGGTTTGTTCGCCCGTTTGCTGGCTATCCACCCGGTACTCAGCGATTTCTTCAATACTGGCGTTTTGAAAAAGAGGAACCACCTCATAAACCAAGTAGAAAAAAATCAGACTGATTGCAACGATGACGCCCAGCCCACCGGCGCCTATACCATAGCGGGTAAAACCATCAGCAAAATGGCGAAATTTACGTCTTCGCCGAGATTTTTCTGAGTTCAGCTCCCTTTCCAGGGCAGAGGATTCAGTGTTCATAACCTAACCTTTGATGTTGTCTTCAGCGCCAGACTAAGACACTTTTATGACAGACAGATGACAGAAGCGCAGAAAGTAAAAAGGAGAGCCGAAGCCCTCCTTTTTTTGTTGCTGAGTCAGGTATTAATCAATACCCAGCTCTCCGCGTACACGCTCTACAACTGAAGCAGGCAAAGGCACATAGCCATCACGGTTAACAACTTCCTGACCTTGTTTGGAAAGCACTGAGGCCAGGAATTCACGGTCCATAGTAGACAGGGGCTGGTTAGGGCGCTTATTCACGTAAACGTACAAGAAACGGGCCAGAGGAAAATCACCAGAAGCAGCATTTTCAGCATTGGCTTCGTAGTAGGGCTCGCCAGCTTCACGCGCCAGAGGAACGGCACGTACTGAAGAAGTACGGTAGCCGATACCTGAGTAACCAATCGCGTTTAAAGAAGTAGAAACCGACTGAACAACAGAAGCCGAACCTGGCTGCTCATTGACGTTATTTTTAAAGTCACCACCACACAGGGCATTACTACGGAAATAGCCGTAGGTACCGGAAACCGAGTTACGGCCATATAGTTGAATGCTGCGGTTAGTCCAGGAACCATCCATACCCAGATCACCCCAGCGATTAATATCTGAATCACCACCACAACGACGGTTGGAGGAGAAGATGGCATCCACTTCAGGGATGGTCAGGCCTTCGATGGGGTTATCGTTGTGCACATAGATCGCCAGAGCATCTATGGCTACAGGAACCGCAGTGGGGCGGTAGCCGAAGCGGCTTTCAAAAGCCTGAATCTCACTGTCACGCATCATCCGTGACATGGGACCGATATTGGAAGTACCTTCAGCCAGCGCAGGAGGTGCTGTAGAAGAGCCAGCCGCCTGAATCTGAATGTTAACGTTCGGGTAGGTGCGCTTGAATTCTTCAGCCCACAGAGTCATCAGGTTAGCCAGGGTGTCTGAACCGATACTGGTCAGGTTGCCGGACACACCACTCGCACGGGTATATTCAGGCAAATTGGGGTCAACATTGGCCAAAGTCGGCCCGGCAACTAAAGCTGCACTCAAACCGATAGCAGCCCCTAGTGCTTTCATTTTCATCGTCATGGTTTTCTCCGATACATTAATCAAGCCAAAGTGTGCTGCTTGTGCAGCGTTTCGGAAGCATCTTGATCCGATAGCTGGCAGCTTAAGCAGGAAAAATGACAGTTTGATGAAAGCAACAAGGCATTTTGATTTCTGCACAACAGCGATTAAGCTTGTAGAATATCGCAGCTGCAAAACAGCCCTATAACGACAAGAGCGACCCCACATGAGCCCACTAGACGAACTGGAAGATAACCCCCTCCCCGAAGGCCAGCTAATGCTGAAGCTGGTGGCCACCCCTCAAGACACCAATCTGCATGGTGATATTTCCGCTGGCTGGGTCATCTCTCAGATGGAACAGGCCGCCGAATTAGCAGCTGCCCGCCTTGCCCATGGCCGCACAGCAACCGTCGCCGTCAACAGCATGGATTTTCTCTGCCCTGTGCGCACAGGCAGCCTGGTACAGATTCATACCCTGCTGATAGAAACCGGCAATAGTTCGATGAAATTCAATGTTGAGGTCTGGATACTACCGCCCAACGAGCGCGATGAATCTACCCTCTACAAGGTCACCGAAGCCTCCTTTGTTATGGTTGCTCTGGATGAAAAGGGACGCATACGCACCCTGCCCACCCAAAATGGCCACTAGATCCAAGTAACATTCCTGTCATCTTTCTTTTATAATCTGACATGCGTACAAACAGATAAAAAGAGGAGCAGGCATGACAGTCAAAGTAGGCATTAATGGTTTTGGTCGTATGGGGCGCTTGGCACTGAGAGCGGCCTGGAACTGGCCAGAGTTTGAATTTGTGCAGATCAACGACCCCGCCGGTGATGCTGAAACTCTAGCGCATCTGCTCAACTATGACTCGGTTCAGGGCACCTGGGATCAAGAAGCCACTGCCGAACCCGGCAGCATGGTCATTGCCGGTCAACGTCTGACAGTGACCCAGGAAAAAACCATCGAGGCCGTGGACTGGTCTGGCTGTGACCTGGTACTGGAATGCTCCGGCAAAATGAAAACCCGTGCCCTGCTCGAAGCCTATCTAAAACAAGGCGTTAAAAAGGTTGTAGTTTCCGCACCGGTTAAGGAAGAAGAAAGCATTCCCAATCTGGTCGTGGGTGTTAATGATCACCTCTACAACCCTGAAAAAGACGACCTGTTGACCGCCGCCTCCTGCACCACCAACTGCCTGGCTCCCATCGTCAAGGTCATCCATGAAAAACTGGGCATTCGCCACGGCAGCATGACCACCGTGCACGACATCACCAACACCCAAACCATTTTGGATGCACCCCACAAGGATCTGCGCCGCGCCCGCGCCTGTGGAATGAGCCTGATCCCCACCACCACCGGCTCGGCCAAGGCCATCACTTACATCTTCCCCGAGCTTCAGGGCCGCCTGAATGGTCATGCCATCCGCGTGCCCCTCGCCAATGCTTCCCTGACCGACTGTGTTTTTGAAGTCGAAAAAGCAACCACAGCTGAAGAAGTGAATGCTCTGCTGAAAGCAGCGGCTGAAGGCGAGCTGAAAGACATTCTGGGCTATGAAGAAAAACCCCTGGTCTCCATCGACTACAAGGGCGACCCGCGTTCTGCCATCGTTGATGCCCTCTCCACCCTGGTCATCAACGGCACCCAGGTGAAAATCTATGCCTGGTATGACAACGAATGGGGTTATGCCAATCGGTTGGTGGAGTTGGCTCGCAAAGCGCTTCAATAATCCAACTTTGACTCTTCTGCGAAAATCTCTAATGATTTGGCCGCGGTGGGGTGGTGTCTGTTCAGGCTGTCTGCAACAGGATGTTGCAGCCAGAGCTTACATGGACGTATTTACAGCGCCCTGAACGACAACACGCCGCAAAAGCGGCCCTGCTCTGACTTCAATTAAAATCATTTGCATAGGTCGCCGCCATGCTCGCCAACCTTTCGACTGGTGTTAAACAGTATCTGATTATTACCGGCAACTATTGGGCCTTTACCCTGACTGATGGAGCCCTGCGGATGCTGGTGGTGTTGTATTTCCACCAGTTGGGTTATCCACCACTGCAAATCGCACTCTTGTTCCTGTTTTATGAATTTTTCGGTGTGATCACCAATCTGGTCGGTGGCTGGCTGGGGGCCAGGCTGGGGCTAAACCGGACGATGAATATCGGGCTGGGCTTGCAGATTCTTGCCCTAGCCATGCTGCTGGTTCCAGCAGGTTGGTTGACGGTACTTTGGGTGATGGCTGCTCAGGCCTTGTCCGGGATTGCCAAGGATCTCAACAAGATGAGCGCAAAGAGCGCGATCAAGACGTTGGTGCCTGCCGACGCTCAAGGCAGGCTCTATCACTGGGTCGCACTGCTGACTGGCTCGAAAAATGCCCTCAAGGGTCTGGGCTTTTTCATCGGGGCTCTGCTGTTGACCTGGCTGGGTTTTGCCGGTGCGGTATTGGTTATGGCGCTGATGCTAACCCTGGTCTGGATCGGCTCGCTGTTTCTGCTCAAGGAAGAACTGGGCCGAATGAAAGCCAAGCCCAAGTTCACCGATATTTTTTCCAAAAGCCGAGCGATTAATGTGCTCTCCCTGGCGCGTTTTTTCCTGTTCGCTGCTCGGGATGTCTGGTTTGTGGTCGCTCTGCCCGTTTATCTGGCCCAAACCCTGGGTTGGGATTTCTGGCAGGTAGGTGGCTTTATGGCCAGTTGGATTATTGCCTATGGCATCGTGCAAACCCAGGCTCCCCGTTTCACCGGCAAGAAACAAGGCAAGGTGCCCGGACGCACTGCTACCGCTGGCTGGGGCCTGGCGCTAGTGTTCACGCCGTTATTCCTGCTGCTGGGCTTTTATCTCGACTGGCAGCCGGATACCCTGATTATTAGCGGGTTACTGGCGTTTGGGCTGCTGTTTGCGGTTAACTCTTCTGTGCACAGCTTTTTGATTGTCAGCCATGCCCGCAGTGACGGAGTGTCCCTGGATGTCGGCTTTTACTATATGGCCAATGCCATGGGGCGCTTGATCGGCACTCTGCTATCCGGCTATGTCTACCAAGTCGCCGGGCTGGAAGCCTGCCTGTGGATTTCGGCCGGGTTTATTCTTTTGGCTGCATTAATTGCCCTGGCGCTACCCAGACCGGAAGCTGTAACCTTGGAAACGCGTTAAAAAAAAATTTCAGAATTAAGGAACCTTTCTGGGCCTGCTTTCGTTAGTAACAATGAAAGCAGGTATAAAATTCACACCAGAACTGGATAGAGGTTCCTCATGAAACGCTACTCACTACTGCTCGCACTCTTACTCGCCTTTGGCTTGTTCACCAGCCAAGCCGCTTTTGCTGACCAAAATGACAGCATGACAACGGTTGATGAAAGCAGCCAGCCTGAAAATCTTGCCCTGCCTGACACAGCCGCACCCGAAGGCCAGGAAAATGCTCAGCAAGGCCTGGATACAGCCAACCAAGCCCGTGAAAGAGGACGCGAATTTGGTCAGGAGCGTGCCGAAGAAGCACGTAGTCGGGGCCAGGAAGCTCGTGAACGAGGTAAAGAAGCTCGCCAGCAGGGTCAGGAAGCACGTCAAAGAGGACAGGGGCCATCTGATCGAAGTGGCCGAGATCGTAACCCGCGTTAAAGGCAGTTAAGAGCCCATGTCAAAACTGACATCTCTGGCTGCCTGGATACGCCCTTCAGACAGCCAAAAAAAAGCTGATTTTCAAGCCCGGCTACGACCGCATAGCCGGGCACTTTATCAGACGGCCTTTCGCCTGACCGGTAATCAGGCCGATGCGGAGGATCTGACCCAAGAGCTTTTCTTACGCCTCTATCAAAAGTGGGATCACTGGCATCATCTGGACAATCCGCTTCCCTGGTTTTTACGTACACTGACAAACCTGCATATCGATACTTATCGTAAAATCCGTCATACCCATGGGGCTAATGAGCTAACTAGCAATTTTGATCACCTGCCTTTTCAAGTTCCTGCTTTGGATTCGGCCTCCCCCTTGGCACTGGCTCTGGCCAACTCTAGAAAATGCCTGCTCAACCAAGCGCTTAACTCTTTGGAAGCAGAGCACCGCAGTCTGGTTGTTTTGCATTTAATGGAAGGCTATAGCCTACAAGAAGTGGCTGAAATTCAACACTTGCCTTTGGGCACACTCAAGTCCAGGTTACATCGCTGCAAGGACAAGCTGAAAAAAATTCTGCTGCGGGAACCTTTTCAGGAAAACCTTCGTTTTAATAGGGTAAGCAGTCAAGAGGATTAATGGCATGAAATGTATTGATGCCCAAAGACAACTTGAGCATTTAGACTTGCAGCAACAACCCGGTGCGCTACTTGCTGAACACCTGGAGAACTGTAATGAATGCCTGAGTTTCCATCAGGATCATCAACTTCAGCTCCATCTGCAAAGCTTCAGAGTGATTGGACCTGATCCTGATTTTATCAATAAAGCACTCAATGCTGCCTGTCAGGAGCCCAGTATCCAGCCACGCAAATGGACCTGGCCTGCTTCCATGGCTGCCTCTTTTGTTTTGGTTGCCTTGCTGCTAACTGGCTGGTTGGTTTCCAATGAACCGACGAACCCTCTTCCCGCCACCCCTCTCCAGGTTGATTCCAGTCAACCTGAAGGCCAAAGTACCCAGCAGGTCAGAATTCTGATTATCAGTGACCAGGATTATTCGGATGCTGAAATTTCCCTGGCCCTAGCTGGCAATCTACAACTGGAAGGCTATGCCAACCAACGTGAGCTGACCTGGAGAACGCAACTGAAAGCGGGTCAAAACCTGCTGACGCTTCCGATACAA
This sequence comes from Marinospirillum celere, assembly GCF_900112235.1. Lineage (GTDB taxonomy): Bacteria > Pseudomonadota > Gammaproteobacteria > Pseudomonadales > Halomonadaceae > Marinospirillum > Marinospirillum celere. Next base: position 62,855 of record NZ_FOLH01000004.1, read on the forward strand.
GTTCTGGAGCAGGGTGGTGAACTCCAAGTCAGTTCGCGTTTTGGTGACCAAAAGCATCAAGTCATTGTTAACCTGGAGGATATCCGATCATGAATTCCAGAAAAGCCCTGTTATTCCTTCTCGGTCTTTTCCTGCTGCTAATCGCAATGCCTCTGCTCGCTGGAAGTATGACGGTGATTGATGAAAGGACCCAGGTCGATGAAGTGGCCCACTCTATTGAGCTTCCAGAACCGGATCGTGAAGCAGCCCGTCAAGCCTCAACAGAAGGGCGTGCCCAGGCAGAGGAGGCTCGTCAACGAGGTAGAGAAAGAGGGCAAAGAGCCTCTGAAGCAGCTCGTGAACTATCCAGAGAAAATCCTGCAAAAAATCTGGAGACGCCTCATCAACGCCAAGAACCACCTCAACATCCAGAACCACCCCAGCGCCCTTAACTTGATAACCAAGGAACCCAATGGTTTTAAAAAAATGCCTGTTTAGCTGCATATTTTTACTCTTGATTCATCCCACCCTGGCCAGTGGTTCCACTGATTATCGCCAGGGCATTCATGCGTTTAGAGAAGGCGATTTTCTATCTGCTCTGGAGCACTTTGAGCAGGCTGAAGCAGCAGGCAATTCTCAGGTCACTCTTTTTTATAATCTAGGCTCCACTCACTACCAGCTGAACAACCTTGAGCAAGCCAGCGATTACTTTTCCCGAATTAGTGATGATGAGCAATGGGGTGGCCTGGCACTCTATAACCTAGGCATTATTGCTGAAGATCTAGGCCAAACCCATCAAGCCTTAGCCTATTATCATCAGGCGGCTACTCAGGCTCAAACCAGCAATGTCCAGCAGCTTGCCCAGGCTAAAATCCTTCAGTTTGAAGGCACTAGCTCACACCCATCAAGCCGCCAACCAGGCTTTATTTATATTGCTGCCAGCCTGAGTTATGACGACAACCTAACTTTGACACCTGAAGACCCTGCATTGGAAACCTTTTCAGGCACTTATCTGGAAGCTCTAATCCAGGGGCGACATTACCTGCAAGGCAATCAACATCAAGGCAGCAGTCTTCAAGCCTATCTTTTTCAGCGCCTTCCACAAGATAGCACTCTGGACAAAGAAACCGCCTTCAGCCTGGGTTACCAAATTCATTGGCCTGTTAATGCCTGGGAAAGCAGTTGGGGAATTAGTTTTGGCAGCTATCTTCTGGATCAGGAAACCTACACCCGCGATCTAAGCCTTCAGGCCGAGGGCAGCTATTCCTTCGAGCATTTTGACCTCAGACTGGATAACCAGCTTGGCCTAATACGTGGTGGAGAGACTTTTGATTATCTGGATGGCTGGCAGAACCGCACCAGGATTCGCCTACTGCAGCCCGGACACTGGGAGCTGGGTTATCAGCAAGAACTCAATCAACGCAAAGACTTCACCGAAGACCCCCAGTTTATAAGCTATTCACCCACTCGATTCCGTCTTTTTGGACGCCTGAGTCGGGATATCAATGAACAGCTGGGAGTCAGTTTACGTCTTGAAGGTCGGCTGAGTCTTTATCCAGACCCAGAAGTAGATGGAGAGGGTAATCAAGCTTCCAGTAAACGCCAGGATTGGCGTTGGCGCGCTCAGTTGGGAGGTGTCTACCGTTTGAACAAGACCTTTAGCCTCTTTGCCGAACTGCAGCATTTGAACAACCGTAGCAATTTGGCTGGTTACGATTATTCCAGCAACCAGCTACAAATCGGTCTGGATGCGATTTTTTAAATCCGCTGCAGAAGTCATCAACAAAGCCCGTTAGGCAATAGATGCTTGCTATAGGCTTTCGGTTTCAGCAGCCAATCTTCCAGTATCTCTGGCAACATGGGGCGGGCCAGATAAAAACCCTGAACTTCTTCGCAGCCCAAGCTGACCAGCAGGTCCAACTGATCGGGCTCTTCCACGCCTTCAGCGGTGACTTCCAGGCCCATGCGGTGGGCCATACTAATCACCGCCTGCACGATGGCCGCATCAGCTACATCGGTAGCCAGATCATCCACAAAGCCCTTATCAATTTTCAGTGTATCAACCGGCAGATGCTTCAAATAGCCCAGAGAGGAATAGCCAGCGCCAAAATCATCGATTGCTAGGCTGATACCCATATTTTTGAGGTTTTGCAGCATCCGCACGCTGGTCTGCAAGTCTTCAATCATCAAGCTTTCAGTCACTTCCAGTTCCAGAAAGGAAGAGTCCAGGCCTGCATGGGCCAGGCATTTATCAACGATTTGGCAAAGATCTTTTTGCACAAACTGCTTGGCTGATAGGTTAACGGAGACTTTGAATTCAGGTAGTCCTGCCTGCTGCCAGCTACGCGCCTGAAGACAGGCTGTATGCAGTACCCATTCACCAACCGAAGTAATCAGTCCCATTTCCTCCAACTGAGGAATAAATTCAGCTGGTGAAACCCTGGTGCCATCCGGTTTCTGCCAACGGATCAAGGCCTCAACGCCGCGAACACTGCCATCGACCAGGCTGATACGCGGCTGGTATTCCAAATAGAACTCTTTATGCAGCAAGGCCTGGCGCAGCTGGTTTTCCATCTGAAAACGGCTGACTGCATCCCGAGTCAATTCATCAGTGAAGTAGTGGTAATTCTGACCTCCTGCCTGCTTGGCTCTGTGCAGTGCTATATCGGCATTGCTCAAGAGCTGATCGGTGGTCTTACCATCATGCGGGTAAAGGGTAATGCCAACGCTGGCACTAATATAGGTTTCCGTTTCACCCAGCTCAAAGGGCCTTTCCAACTCATGGATAATTTTGTGAGCTATATAGGCAGCTGCACGAGAGTTTTTGATGTTATGCAGAAGAATAAGGAATTCATCGCCGCTAGAGCGGGAGATGGTGACCTGTCCTGGCAAAATCTGCTGTAGGCGGCTCGCCGTTTGCTGAAGGAGCTCATCACCAAGGCGATTGCCGAGGCTTTCATTAATAGTTTTGAAACGATCCAGGCCCAGGCATAGCAAGGCAAAACTGTCATTCTGGGTAGCTTCACGAATGCGTTGGTCCAGACGGTCAGCCAAAAGACGGCGATTGGGAAGGTCTGTCAGGGCATCAAAATGCGTTAGGTAGGTGAGCTTGTCTTCCTGCTGAAGCTGACGGGTAATATCCTTGCCGATACTGACAAAGTAGACAATTTGCCCTTGCTCGTTGCGAACCGGGGTCAGGGTCTTTTCCTCATAAAAAAGCTCGCCCTGGCGATTCTTGTTGATGACTATTTCCTGAGCGCTCTGTCCACTGACCAAAGTGGCCCAAAGACGAGAGAAAAAGGCTTTATCATGCTTACCCGAGTTCAGTAGTGAAGGGCGTTCGCCCAAAACTTCTTCACGAGAGTAACCCGAACAGCTCTCCCAGGCAGGGTTAACATAAACGATCTTGCCTTCAGTATTGGTGACCAATACCAAATCGGCAGTTTGCTGAACAATTTCAGTAAACAGCCGGTAGCTGTCTAGAAACTGGTGTTCGGGCTCAGGCGCAGACAAATCAACAGCTCTCCGGTAATGGCATCAGAGCTTGGAATCTTCTCATTCAGGCATATTAAAGCATTTGATATTAATCAAATGTGCGGTTTTTATTTAGATGCAGTTAATTTTTTCGTCCCAAGGCCAGATCAGTCAAGAGATAAAGTGTTGAACGGTAGTCAGAGTCAGGCAAAAGCTCCAGATTACGTTTAGCTGCTTCCGAGCAAGCCGCGGCCTGTTCGCGTGTATAATCCAGAGCACCCGTACGCTGAACGATGCTCATCACCGGCTCTAAATATTCCAAGCCGCCTTTACGAATGGCCTTACGAATCAGTTTGGCTTCAGCTTCGCTACCCTGTTGCATGGCGTAAATCAGTGGCAGAGTGGGTTTACCTTCTGCCAGATCATCGCCAACATTCTTGCCCATAGTGGCAGCATCACCTTCGTAATCCAGCAAATCATCAATCAGCTGAAAAGCCATACCCAGGTTTTTACCATAGTCGCGCATGGCTAGCTGCTGTTCTTCACTGGCTTGGGCAAGGACGGCTGCTGTCTGAGTGGCACCCTCAAACAACTTGGCTGTTTTTGCGTGGATGACTTGCAGGTACTGCTGTTCACTGATTTTTGGGTTACGCACATTGGTCAATTGCATCACTTCGCCCTCAGCCAGTACGCAGGTAACCTTGGCCAGGATTTCCATGATTTCCATGGAGCCTATACGTACCATCATTTCAAAGGAGCGCGAATACAGAAAATCACCAACCAAGACACAAGATTGGTTGCTCCACTGGCTATTGGCTGTTGGCTTGCCACGGCGCAGGCTGGATTCATCAACAACATCGTCATGGAGTAGTGTGGAGGTGTGCATAAACTCAATCAAGGCAGCAAGAAGAAGGTGCTTGTCGCCCCCATAATTCAGTGCTCGACTAACCAACAGCACCAAGAGAGGCCGTAAGCGCTTACCCCCTGAGTCAATAATGTGGTGGGCAATCTTTTCCACCAGAGGCACCTGAGAAGAACATTCCCGGATAATCAGCTGGTTGACGGCTTCAAAATCATCGGCAACCACAGCATGGAGTTGAGGAGCACTGGCAGACATTCGAATAAAGTTCCTGGATCTTCATGAAAAAAGCAAAAGGCATCCTAGGCAGGGCCTAGAAAGCTGTCAAGCTTGCAGCCGCCTTTTATCTTCTGCAAAAAAGTCACCCAATGGCTGAGGACGCCCAACACCATAGCCTTGTGCATAGTTGACTCCCAGCTCCGTTAGCATACCAATCAAAGAGCTGCCTTCAACAAATTCAGCAATGGTTTCCAGACCCAAAGACTTAGCCACTTCACAAGTGGCCCTAACCATACTTTGATCTACCTTGCTAGTTTCCAGGTTACGAATAAAGACGCCATCAATTTTCAGGCAGTCGAACTCGTAGGATCTGAGATAATCAAAAGTCGCCAAGCCGGTGCCAAAATCATCCAAGGCAACGCTGACGCCTAGCTCCCTCAATTGAGTGATTATTTGTGCGGCCAGACGGGCATCTCGAATCGTTTCCGTTTCAGTGACTTCAAAGCTGATTTTTTTGGCAGGCACCCCTGAAACCTCCAGTTGGTCTGCAATAAAATTAGCCAAATCCGGACTCGATAAGGAGGCACCCGAAAGGTTGATGCCGCATTTGGCTGTTCTTGCCAACCACTCTGGGTTTGAAGCCAAGGCTTGCAGGGTATTGCGAATCACCCAGTGATCGATTTCCAGCATAAAGCCAAAGGTTTCTGCCGCTGGAAGAAACTCGACAGGAGGTAAAATCTCGCCATCCGGGCTTTGCATACGCAGCAGTATCTCAAAGGAAAGTTCAGTTGCTTCCTTTTGAATGGACGCTATGGGCTGTGCATAAAGTAAAAGACGGTTTTCTGGCAGGGCTCTTTTTAAGGATTCAAATTTTTCAGTGAGCCGCTGGCGGCCTTCAACTAAAGGACGGCTTTCTCTCGCCAGGTAAATTCGCTCCTGACTTTGGCGCCCTAACAAACTGGCCTGGTGAGCCGCACTCAGATAGCGCGCAGGAGTATCCAGCTCTCCATCCATAGGAATAGCCCCTATGGAAACGCGAATACGTGTGGTTTGTCGGCCACTGGTAAACTCCTGGTCGTTCAGGGCCTGATAGGTTGCTGCCAAAAGCAATTCAATTTCGATTCCTGTGCGCTTGCCAAGAGTCAAAGCATAACGTCCTGGACCCAAACGGGCGATTTGCTCATCAGGTTCACGCAGTGTTCGTAACTGGCGGGCAATTTGTTGCTCCAGGCCATGCCCCCCTTCAAAGCCAATCAAATCACCTATTTCTTCAAAGTCCAAAACATCGATATAAATCAGCCAAGGGGTAACCGCCTGTTGACGCAAAGAGCCTTCCTTTGGGTCCAGAAGCTGCTGTAATTCCCGATTGAGTTCACGCTCATTATCCAAGCCAGTCAGATAATCAATTCTTGCCTGACGCTTAAATAACAGAATCAACTTGCCCCGTTCAGTGTTAATAGAAGCGATTAGTTGCGCCATAACAACCATGGCAGCAATTTGCAGCAGAAGACGCACTAAGCCTTGGATATCTTCAATAACCTGAAGGCCGCCCCAGCCCAAGAGTGAAAAGGCCACAAAAAAGCCTGCAAAAACCGGGATTATCAAGACACTGGTTTCTATTCTGGCGGTCATCACCAGCCAGCATAAAAGCGGGAAAAACGTATAGGCCAGCACTGTGGCATAAATATTATGACCTGAGGTTTCCAGCAGTAGAGTCAGTAAAGCTGCACCTGTAGAAACCATTAACCAGATCAATAGCTCAGGCCGTTTAAAGTCAATCCAAACCTTGATCAGATAGCGTTTTCCTTTAAGCAGAGCAAGCACAGCCAAAGGCGTGAACAAGACCACACCCAGCGCCTCAAACCCCCAATAAACCAACCAAATATCATGAAAGGCAAAACCCGAATAACCCACTTCAGAAACCCAAAAACCCAGAGCTCCAAACAGGGAAACCAAACCGCTCCCTAGAACCGCCCCTTTTACATAAAGTGCCATCAGGAATTTGAAGGTCAGCTTTTTAAGTGGGGTGCGCCCCAAGCGTTGAATCAGGAGGGCTGCAACGCTTGATCCCAAAGTCAGTCCAGTGACAAAACTCAAGGCAAAAAACCAATGCGCCTGTTGTAAAAAAAGGGACCAAACCAACATGACAGGAATCAGTACCCAAAGACAGCGCCAGCCAAGAATCAGCAAAGACGCCAAAAAAATACCGGCTGGCGGCCAAAGCGCTGAAAACTGTTGGTCGGGAAGAGTGAAATACCGGGACAGCTCCGCTGAAAGCAAAAGACCCAACCCGAGAAACACCATCACTAGAGGTTTAAAACTGGTCGTTGCCTTCAGTCTCAAAAAGGGTAAAACAGCGGACTGACCTATACTTATCATCTTTGCGCCTGTATACTCGTAAATTCTTGTACAAATCTAGTACACAACTTTTCTTCAGTCCAGCTTTTTCTTTATTCCAAGTCACTTATTTATATTTCGGGTAAAGTTTTTCTAACCTGCTATGCTGAAGTAACTTCCCCACAAACCCAATCTCCAATTGGGTTTAAAATCACCAATTGAGGTTTTCCCTTCTATGAATGCCAAGCAAGAAAAAGGTTATATTGCACTACTGGGCTGGAGTCTAAATGCCATTGAAGCCGCCGCCAGCTTTGATCGTCGCTACCTGGTCGTTGCCCCCGAATGGGCAGAAGAGTATTGCGAAAAACATCAAATCCCTTATTTGGCATGGAATTTTGAACGACTCAATGACCGCTCCATGGAAATAGCTGAAAAGCTAAAAGAAATGGGTGTGGATGTTGCCATCCCCCTGTTTGAAGAAACCGTGGAATGGGCGGGCGCCATTAATGCTGTGTTACTGGATAATCCGCGCCTACTGGGCCAAGCCATGCTGATGCGTGACAAATCCCTGATGAAACGCCGCGCCCAGCTCGGAGGCATCCGTGTCGGTATCTTTGAAGAAGCCCATGACCGCGAAGATGTGGTCCGCTTCTTACGCCGCGTTAACCAGACTCTGCTGAAGTTAGATGGTGACCCCAACGACCCCATTCACTTCAAGGCGTTTGACAAGGCTGGCTGCCTGGGTCACCGGGTCATCCGCACACCTGATGAAGTCGACGGCATTCCGGATGAAGAATTTCCTGCGTTGATGGAATCGCATCTGGATGGCTGGGAATTTGCGGTCGAAGCCTGGATTCATAACGGCAAAATCGTTTTCCTGAATATTTCTGAATACGTGACCCTCGGCTATTCCGTCTACGTACCTGCTTCCCCTGAACTGGAAGCCTATCGCCCGCAGATCACTCAACAGATCAAAAAACTGATCAAAACCTTTGATATCGAATTTGGCCTCATTCACCCGGAATACTTCGTAACCAGCGATGGTGAGATGTACTTTGGTGAAGTGGCCTATCGCCCACCTGGTTTCAAGGTCTTTGAGCTGCTGGAAAAAGTCTACGGCTTCAATGCCTACCAGGCCACCATGCTGGTTTTTGATCCCAAAGCCACAACGGAAGAAGTCCAAAAATTCTTCCCGAAACCCGTTGAAGACGCCAAAGGCTACGCAGGTTGCTTTGGGGTCTATCCACGTCGGCGTGTGGTCAGTAGACTGGAAATTCCTGAAGAAACCGAGGATCATCCTTATTTCGATAGCCATGAGTTGACACCACCGGCTCAGGAAACCGTAACCAAGCGCACCGCTTTTGGCACCCACTGGGGCTTGATTTACTTTGCTGGCCCCGATGCCAAAACCCTGCACGAGCTTCTGAAACGTCAGGAAGATCTCGATTTTTATATTTAAGCGTCCATAAGGACTGACAAGGTGAATCCGATTAGCGAGCAAACAGCAGAACAAAAACTGCAACAGCTGCTGGAAAAACTCGATGACGCACTTCAGCAGTTCGAACAGGCTGCTGACTTTGCCAAGCCAGGAAAGCTACCCCGCCTGCTGGATACAGCCAGGCGGGTTCTCATGCTGGAAGAAGGCCATTCAGCAATGGAAAAACTCAGTCAGCGACTGGAAACGGCCGGAATTTTTGCGGGTACCGACTGGGCCACCCCGCAAATACTGGTGCCATCACTCACCACAGCCTCCTTAAAAAGTGCCGATGCCAATCTGGTTACCATCGAAGCCCTGAATGAGCTGCGTCTTTTGTCTGTTGCCCTGGGTGACTATAATCATCCATTGATCTCCTCAGAACAGGCACACCACCACCTCACTCAAGTGATTGCTATTAATCTGGCTTATCTTTTCACCCCGCCCAATGAAGCTGAACGAGAAAGCCAGGGGCGTTTAGCACGTCTGCCAAGGTATCTCTTTCAGCACCTGGCCAAGCGGATTGGCTATGAACATATCATTGATCAACTGATTGATGAGATCTGGCGTATTTTGCGGCAACGCCCCATTCAGGTGGACGCGGTGAAAAGCATGGTGACCCAAATTGCTATTTGCCAGCAGGACCCCAGCATTGACCTGGGTGTCAGTGGGCAGGGCGCAGACCGTTTGGTCAGTAGTCTTTATGGTACCACCCAGGCTTGCCGCGAAGACCCGGGCACTGAGGTTTACCAAGAGCGCCTTAATGCCATGGATGCCAAAGCCCTGCAATCAGAAGCAACCGGTTTTGCCCGCGCCATGCATGATACCGGTCTGGTCTCACCCTATCATGCTGTTTTAGTCCGCCATCTTCTTGAAGTTGATGACTATTTGATGAGCGAAGCTCTGGGTTTATCTTCGACCGGAAGAGATTGCTTTCTTTGCTATCGCCAACTGGCAAGAGCCATGATTGAGCTGGCTGTGCATCCACAAACAGCTCAAGCCATCTATGGCCTGGCCCTGCTGCTGGAGCGCGGTATTCTCTACCAACCACCAGTAGCGCCTGCCTTGTGGCGACAACTGGGTCTGAACCTCTCACCCTATGCTCAACAACGCCTTCAAATAGCTTATGGTCAGCAGGTAACGCCTGAAGCGCGACTAATGGAAGGGGTCGTGTGTATTCTTGGGCTTCCCTTGGGAGTAGGGCAGGGCAATAATCCTACCTGCCAATCTGCGCGTGCTCTCTCCATGTGGGCCTACAATGACCCCGATTACCTGCTGCAAATGCTAACCTGGGCGGCCAGGGATGATGAAATTATCATGCACTTTGAAGGCCAACCCATCTCGTCACGGGAAAGTGCTGGCGGCCTGGCTCAGGAACTTCCCCTGGATCTGGACCCGGTTTCCCTGCTGGTTGTGCCTCATCTGGATGCCATTTACGTAGAGATGGGGCGCCGCTGTGTTGGCCGGGAAGGTGATCCTCACCGCTGGGTCAATCCTGAGTTTCATGGCTGGTGGTCAGGGCGGGGCTTTCAGATCAACGTCGATGTTGCTACGGGTCAGCTGCAAGAACTGGATGCTTTTCTACGTTCTTTTTATGCCTGCTACCACCCTTACTATAATGGCAACCAGCCGTTGATTCACCCCCAGCCTGCCGGGATTGCGATTACTGATTCAGCAGCACGCTTTATAGGTTGGCATGCGATCACCCTCTTGCGTGTAGCCCTAGACCCGGATGAAGTGATGCGGGTTTATTTCTATAATCCCAATAATGATAGTGGCCAAAACTGGGGTGATGGGGTCGTAGTCAGCACTTCAGACAAGGGTGAACGATTTGGAGAGTCCTCCCTGCCCTTTGCACAGTTTGCATCCCGGCTTTATATTTTTCACCATGACCCTTTGGAAGGTGGGCAAACGCAAGCCGTTTCCGGGGAAGAGCTCGACGAAGTGAAAGGCTTTATTGAACGCAGTTGGGGGGCAGATCGCCACCCTGTAGACAGTCCACTGCAAGCGGCCAAAAACTAGGAGGCCTGCTTGTCAAGTCGGCTGTTTTCCCTTAGAATCACGCGTCCTTTCGCCTGACTGGCTCCCTGTTCGATGGTTACCGAAGCGTTTCCATTCAAAGCAGGTTGTAAGTAGCTGAAAATTCTACAGGTGAAATTCTGCAAGCGGAGAAAAGCATGTACGCAGTTATTAAAACGGGTGGTAAGCAATACCGTGTTCAGGAAGGTCAAACCCTGAAACTGGAAAAATTGGAAGTTGCTACTGGCGAAACTCTGAACTTCGATGAAGTTCTGTTGGTTTCCGATGGCGAAAACATCAAGGTCGGCGCTCCTTTGGTTGACGGTGCCAAGGTTACTGCGGAAGTGATTGATCACGGTCGTGGCGACAAGGTTCGTATTATCAAGTTCCGTCGTCGTAAGCACCACATGAAGCGTCAGGGCCACCGTCAGTGGTATACTGAAGTGAAGATTACTGGAATCAGCTGATTTTTTTCAGCCCCACTTTAAAGATTTTACTCAGAGGTAAAGAGTCATGGCACATAAAAAAGCCGGTGGTAGTACGCGTAACGGACGCGATTCCGAAAGCAAACGCCTAGGTGTGAAGATGTTCGGTGGCCAGGCTGTACAGGGCGGCAACATCATCGTTCGTCAGCGCGGCACCAAGTTCCACCCTGGTACCAACGTTGGTATCGGCAAAGACCACACCCTGTTTGCTAAAGCAGAAGGTGTTATTAAGTTTGAAGTTAAAGGCCCGAACAACCGTCGCTTTGTTAGCGTCGTTCCTGCCTGATTCAAGCTTAAAAGCTTAAACGAAAGCCTGTCGCAACTGCGTTCAGGCTTTGCAAAAGGCTCCGCCGGCAGGTGGAGTTTTTTGTTTATGGGGCTAGTGCTCCGGGAGTCATCATCATGCAATTTGTCGATCAAGCCAGAATTACTGTTGTTGCCGGAAAAGGTGGCAATGGCTGTATGAGCTTTCGCCGCGAAAAATACGTTCCCAGGGGTGGACCTGATGGGGGTGATGGCGGTGATGGCGGCAGTGTTTATTTGATTGGTGATGACAGCCTGAATACCCTGATCGATTTCCGCTTTCAGAAGCATTATCGCGCCAACAACGGTGAACCCGGACGTGGCAAGCAATGTTCAGGCAAGGCTGCGGAAGATCTGCTGATCAAGGTTCCCGTGGGCACCTCCATCGTTGATGAAGACACCCTGGAGGTTATTGGGGATGTGACTGAAGTGGGCCAGAAACTCCTGGTCGCTGCCGGTGGTCGCCGAGGCCTGGGCAACATTCATTTCAAATCCTCAACCAACCGGGCACCCCGGCAAACGACCAAAGGCACTGAAGGTGAAGAGCGCCATCTAAACCTGGAACTCAAAGTGATGGCTGATGTGGGTCTACTCGGCCTGCCTAACGCGGGCAAATCCACTTTAATACGCTCAGTTTCAGCAGCCAAACCCAAGGTCGCCAACTACCCTTTTACCACCCTGGTTCCCAACCTCGGTGTGGTCAAGGTAGGCACCCATCAGCATTTTGTCATGGCCGATATCCCCGGACTGATTCAAGGCGCCTCGGAAGGCACAGGCCTGGGTTTTCAATTTCTACGTCACCTGACCCGCTGTCGCTTACTGCTCCAGGTCGTGGATATCGCTCCTGTTGATGCCAGTGACCCGGTTGAAAATGTCCGCACCATTATTCGCGAACTTAAAACCTACAGCAGCACCCTGGCCGAAAGACCTCGGTGGCTGGTGTTAAACAAGCTGGACATGCTGCCTAAAGAAGATGCAGAAGCACTTTGTGATCGCATCATCAGCGAACTCGACTGGCAGGGTCCGGTTTTCAGAATTTCTGCCATCAGCAACCTGGGTACCGAAAAACTCAGCCAGGCCATCATGCAATGGCTGCTGGAAAGACGTGAAGAAGAAGCCGAGAATCCAGAAACAGCTGAAGCTGAAGCCGAATTGCGTGAGCGCATGGAAGCTGAGGCCGTAGCCCGGGTTGAAGCCTGGCTTAACCGTCGCCACAAACGCAAGGCTGCGGAAGAAGACGAAGATGATGACGATTTTGACGACGATGATTTCGACGTTGATGTCGAGTACGCCCGCTAAAGGAAGTCCACCTTGATGAGCCCAACCAGCAATGAGCGCCAGCGCCTAGTCCGCAATCAACGCATCCTCGTCAAGATTGGCAGCGCCCTCTTGACCAACGATGGTCGTGGTCTGGATGTCAGCGCCATTCAAGGCTGGGTTGACCAGATGGCTGAACTCAGACGCCAGGGCAAAGAGATTTTACTAGTCACTTCAGGTTCTGTTGCCGAAGGCATGGTTCGCCTGGGTTGGAAAACTCGTCCTCACTCCATACACGAACTTCAGGCTGCTGCTGCTGTCGGCCAAATGGGCCTGATTCAAACCTGGGAGTCGGCCTTCAAAAATCGGGGACTGAACTCCGCACAAATTCTGCTCACCCATGACGACCTGTCCAACCGCAAACGCTATTTGAATGCGCGCAGTGCGCTGAGAACCCTGCTGGATCTGGGTGTCATTCCCATTATCAATGAAAATGACACCGTCGTAACCGATGAAATTCGCTTTGGTGATAATGACACCTTGGGCGCACTGGTTGCCAACCTACTGGAAGCGGAAACCCTGGTTTTGCTGACTGATCAGGCCGGGCTCTATGATGCCGATCCACGCAAAAACCCCAAGGCCCAACTGATTTCCGAAGGTCGTGCTCAAGATCCTGCCTTACTGGCTGTTGCTGGTGATGGGGGTGAGCTGGGCCGTGGCGGCATGTTTACCAAGGTGAGCGCGGCACGTCTGGCTGCACGCTCGGGTGCTCGCACGGTCATTCTGGGTGGACGCACCGAAAATGCCCTGATCCGCCTTTTTGCAGGTGAGGATCTGGGCACCCTGCTCTTGCCTGATGATGAACCCATTACCGCCCGCAAACGCTGGCTGGCCGGCCACCTTCAGGAAAGGGGTGTACTGGTATTGGATGCTGGTGCCGTCAAAGCCCTGCAACAAGATGGCAAAAGCCTTCTACCGGTCGGTGTTCGCGAAGTACGCGGTCACTTTATGCGCGGCGAACTGGTGGTTTGTGTCGATGAAAATGAACGGGCACTGGCCAAGGGCCTGGTCAACTACTCAGCTGAAGAAGCCCGCATCCTGGCCGGACAACCCAGCCAACGCATTGAAGAACTCTTAGGCTACATAGAAACGCCAGAACTCATTCACCGCGACAATCTGGTGGTTGTTTGATGAGCACTAGCCAACCCAATAACCCCTTGCACGGCATTACCCTTGAGCAGTTGGTCATCCAACTCCAAGAGCATTATGGCTGGGAAGGGCTGGCTGATCGTATCAATATCAACTGCTTCAAAAACGAACCCTCCATCAAATCCAGCCTGAAATTCCTGCGCCGCACCCCCTGGGCCAGAGACCAAGTAGAGCAGCTGTACCTCCACACTTTCCATAACGATCAGGCCTGATTTTATTGCAGTGCTTGGTTTTCTCAGTCAAATGCGTCTAGTATCTTGGCTATGACTAATTTCCTCACCCAGCAGCTGACCCAGTTACAAACCGCTTTTGCCAGCGAGCCCTATCCCGACTTTGCTGCTCGCAAAGACCGGCTCCAGCGTCTGAAAAAATCATTGAAACTCCACTACCTGCAACTCGTGCAGGCAATGAGTGAAGACTTTGGCAGTCGTTCTAGACAGGAGTCTTTATTGGCGGATGTACTGCCGATTTTGTCGGAAATTGATTTTGTCAGCCGCAGGCTTAAACGCTGGATGCGGCCTGAAAAACGCCAGGTCGACTGGCTTTATCAGCCCGCTCAGGCAAGGGTGATTTATCAGCCGGTGGGCGTCGTGGGCATAATGGTGCCCTGGAACTATCCGCTCCAACTGGCGCTATCGCCACTAGTCTCTGCCCTCGCTGCTGGCAACCGGGCTTTTCTCAAGCTTTCAGAGTGGACCCCAGCAACCAATCAGGCCTTGATCACCTGCTTGCAAGAAGCCTTTACGGCGGATGAAGTCCAGATAGCGACAGGTAAAAAAGATGTCAGCCAAGCCTTTGCTCAGCTGCCACTGGATCATCTGCTGTTTACCGGCTCTTCGGCGGTTGGTCGGCATATCCAACGTGCGGTCGCCGAAAACCTGACGCCAGTCACTCTGGAGCTGGGTGGCAAGTCACCTGCTCTACTGGATGAAGGCATTGCGTTAAAACAGGCACTCGACCCCCTGCTATTTGGCAAAACCCTAAATGCCGGACAAACCTGTATTGCCCCGGATTACCTGCTCTGCCCTGAAGAACGCCTGGATGAAGTTATCGCCTACTTACAAAAACGCTTTACTGAGTTCTTTCCGCAGCTAAAAGACAACCCGGACTACACCTCGCTGATTAACCGGCAACACAAGCAGCGCCTTCAGGATCTGCTGCAAGAAGCTCAGGCCTGTGGCTGTCAAACCCATGAATTGAATCCGGCCAAGGAGGATTTAAGCGATGGAAACAAGCTGGCTTTAACCCTGGTGATCAACCCTGATTCTGAAGCCCGCATGATGCAGGAAGAGCTTTTTGGCCCCTTGCTACCCATTATTACCTATCGGGATTTTAGCGAAGCCATTCAATTTATTCGCCAACGCCCCCGGCCACTGGCTCTTTATTATCTGGGTAAGAACCCAGCCCATCAGCAGCTTGTGGAATACCAGACACTGAGTGGCGGCCTGGCTATTAATGAAACCCTGCTTCAGGTCGCGCAGCATGATCTGCCTTTTGGCGGTGTCGGTGCTTCGGGCATGGGCCACTATCATGGACGTGAAGGTTTTTTAACCTTCTCCAAGGCCAAGGGCGTTTTTCAGCGCCGCCTGTTTAATTCCGCCCGCCTCATCTACCCACCCTATGGCCGCTGGATTCATCGACTGCTGGAGCGCTGGTTTATGCGCTGAAGCCGTGATAAAATTGGCTTCCCCTATCGCTGGGGATTCTGGCTGGTTATCAGTTTACGAATTGAAATCAGTATTTTACGATCTTTGAAAGACTCCAAGGAGTTATCGTGGCCAATATTAAATCTGCCAAAAAGCGTGCACTACAATCCGAAAAGCGTCGTCAGCACAACGCTAGCCTGCGTTCCAAGACTCGCACCAGCATCAAAAAGGTTCTGAAAACCGTTAAAGCCGGTGACTGGGATCAAGCGATGACTGATTTTCGCGCTGCGCAAAAGATTATTGACCAGGTCGCTGACAAGGGTGTTTACACCAAAAACTGGGCTGCTCGTACCAAAAGCCGCCTGAATGCCCGCGTCAAGGCACTGAAAGCTTCCTGATCTGGATTTTCATCCCTTTCAGGTGTAAAAGAACCGGCTTAATGCCGGTTTTTTTATGGAACCAGATACTTTTTAATTTCGCCTGATCGGGCTTCTTTTATGAGTCAGCAGCCATCACCCGAAGAATCCGCCAAAATCCGAAGCAAGCGTGGGCTTCTGGGTTCCGGGTTGCTTGTCAGTGCGATGACCTTCCTATCCCGTATTCTTGGGCTGGTGCGGGACATTGTTATTGCCACCCTGGTTGGCGCCGGGGGTTCTGCTGATGCTTTTTTTGTTGCCTTCAAGATTCCTAACTTTCTTCGCCGCCTTTTTGCTGAAGGCGCTTTCAACCAGGCTTTTGTGCCTGTGCTCGCAGAATACTCTGAAAAACAAAGTCGCGCTGAAGTTCGTCGCCTAAATAATGCGGTAGCTGGGTGCCTGGGCCTGTCACTGGTCGCCTTAAGTGCTCTCGCTGTACTGGCTGCACCCTTGCTGGTCTGGGTGTTTGCTCCCGGTTTTGCCAGTGACCCTGAAAAGCAGGCACTGACAGTAGATATGCTGAGGATTACCTTTCCCTATCTGCTGCTGATTTCTCTAACCGCCTTTGCGGGTAGCATTCTCAACACCTACAGCCGCTTTGCTGTTCCAGCTTTTACACCGGTACTGCTCAATGTCAGCCTGATTGCCAGCGCTATTTTCCTAAGCAGTTGGGCTGGCTCTTCAGCTGAAGCTCTGGCCTGGGGTGTACTCATTGCCGGTATCGTACAACTGGCTTTTCAACTGCCCTTTTTGGCCCGCGAAGGACTTCTGCCTGTGCCTCTTCCTGACTGGAAACATTCAGGGGTCAGGCGTATTTTAAAACTAATGGCTCCGGCACTCTTCGGGGTATCCGTCAGCCAAATCAACCTGCTTCTGGATACTCTGCTGGCTTCGCTCTTGGTCGATGGCAGTGTCGGCTGGCTTTATTATGCTGATCGCCTGGTTGAATTGCCGCTGGGCGTGTTCGGGATAGCCATCGCCACGGTGATCCTGCCGTCTCTTTCCAGGCAGCATGCCAGCGAAGACAAGGAGAAGTTCTCGCAGCTACTGGATTGGTCCGTACGCATGGTGCTTTTGCTCGGCTTACCCGCCAGTCTGGCCTTAATTCTCCTCGCCGAACCTCTGCTGATCACCCTCTTTCAACATGGTGCCATGACCGCCTATGACGTGGAGATGGCGGCACTGGCTCTCAGGGCCTATGCTCTGGGGCTGCTGGCTTTCATGTTGATCAAGGTGCTGGCACCTGGTTACTTTGCCCGCCAGAATACACGAACACCGGTTCGTATTGCGATCAAGGCTATGGTTGCCAATATGGTTTTCAATCTCATACTGATTATTCCTCTGGCCCATGCTGGTCTGGCTCTAGCTACCGCTGCTTCGGCCTTTTTAAATGCGGGATTGCTGGCTCAGGGTCTACGTAAAGAAGGCGTTTTACACTGGACGCCCGGCTGGGGTCGCTATGGCCTACAGCTGGCTTTTGCTTTACTGCTACTGATTGGCTTAATTCTGGGCTTATCACCTTCGAGCGCTGTCTGGCTGGACTGGGGAATAGCTGAGCGTATTCTCCGCTTGAGTCTGATCGTGGTCCTGGGTGCAGGACTCTATGGACTGGCTTTGCTGGTAGCTGGCATACGTATGCGTCATCTGAGGCCTGCAACGTAACCAAGTGTTAAAAAAATCATCTTTTCAGCTGAATTTCTGACCTGACCAGCAATCAACTTGGCTGCATCCTGTTTTCTCTAAAACAGGCTTTCTAAGCTAACACCTGTCTTACTTCGCTATTCTGGAGGGAACCTGTGTTGCTAAGTGATAAAGAAATGTCCGGCTTTACCCTGATGGAGCTACTGGCAGCTCTGCTCATCACCAGTTTTCTCGCTATCGGTGTTGCTCAATACTTGGCAGCGGCAACTCAAGTACGCCTGATCATGCATCAAGATACTCTGGCTGCACGAACAGCAGAAGATTTAGCCCGACAATTGGCCATCAGCCAGTCACCACCGGGCCATTTGAATGCGAGCCGCTGCACCTCCAAGCCTTCATCCAGTTCACTGGACACCTTGCAGCTGTGTCGTGCCTATCAAAAGCTGCCCCAGTTACGTGTTCGCAGTCAGGGTCAGCAGTTAACCTTAAGTTGGCAGGGACCTACCGGGACAAGGGAAGTGCAGCGCCCGCTGTTTTAAAAACAACAAGGAGGTTTCAATGCAGCCAGGGAATCGTGGTTTCAGTCTTCTGGAACTCTTAATCGTTGCCGCCTTGGGCAGTTTACTGCTGCTTGCAACCAGTGAGGTTTTTGCCCGCCTGGTTTTCTATCAAACCGATCTCAGTGCCTGGTTACGCCTGGAAGAAAAGGCGGCTTTGGCAGAAACAGCACTGAAAACAGATTTAAAAGCCGCCCACCAACTGGTTGCCTTAAAGAGCGCTGAGCGTACTTATCCTGACTTTTCTGAGCAAAGCTTCGAGATTACTGAATCTCTAGTGCGAACAGGCTCTTTTCAATCCGCACGCTCATCGGATTGGTTGCTGATCAACCGCTCCTCGGAAGACCCAAATCCTGATTTTAGCCTCTGGCATCTGGATCAGAAAACCTACGGACGGGGCCTGGCACACAAAGCATCTCGCCCGACGGAACCCAACCGGTTAAGCTCCTCCCAAACCCTGATTGCTGGTGTCGAGCTACTGCGCTTTCGTTTTTATTCTGATCAGCAAAAAGCCTGGTTGAGCAGTCAACAAGCTCAGAATAGTGAAGAAAACTTTTCCGGCATTCAGTTTGCAATCCTCTTGGCTTCCGAGCAGGCCCAACTGCATCGCAAACAACCCGCTTTGGAGCTCTGGGGTGAGCAACTGCGACCACCTCAGGATGGACGCTTACGTCTTCTGATAACAGGCAGTCTACCGCTTAGGAGTGAGCAGCCATGAACCCTGCCCATCAGCAAGGTTTTTTATTACTCCCCTTAATGATACTAACGCTTTTGGTCAGTCTATTGATTGGACTCTCTGCAAGGGATTTGAGCACTGGCTATTTGACTCATCGTCTTCAGCTTTATCACAGCTGCCAGGCTCATTTGGACCAGCTTGGCAGCTCTAACCAAGAGCTCTGTCCACCCTGTCCTGATCAAGCCTTTTGCGAACCATGAAGAGGCAGAAGGGGAGTATTAATCTGTTGGACCTTTTATTGGTGTTAGCCATCACGGGCTTACTGTTTGGCGTTGCTCTGCCGAGCTATCAATTCAACGTGGAAAGGCAACAACAAACAGCTGAACTCAATCGACTTCGTGGTGTTCTTCAACAAGCCAGACTTATCGCTAACCTGCTTGGTCAGGAGGTTTTTCTCTGCCCAGCAGCTTCATCAAACAACTGCTCTTCAGCCGCTATCAGTGAAGACTTACTTTTACTAACCAGTGACGGTCAACCACTACGTTTTTATCCGGGGTCCGGCAGAGTGATCGCTTTTCCCAGTCATGACCTGAGCTTCAGGCCTCTACCCAGAAGAGGAGCCGGAGGCACCCTGCTGCCCTGCACCGGGTTTAAATATAATCAACCCAAAGCCATCACCTTCTCAGTCACGGGTCGTTTGCGAATCAACTCAGACCCACCTGCCTCCTTGCAAAACCTCTGCCCCTCCTGAAGGTGCGGCTGTTCCCCCGGCCTTGACTTCTATATAATCACCTGTTGTCTTCCGACACCTTCAATCTAAAAGAACCGAGCCTGCATGGAATTGATTCGCGGCATCCACAACCTTCGACCCCAACATCATGGCTGCGTGGCCACGATTGGCAATTTTGATGGTGTCCACCTGGGCCATCAGAAAATTCTGCAACAGGTCAGAGAAGTTGCTGCTCGCCTACGCCAACCAGCAACCGTTATGGTTTTTGAACCCCAACCCAGGGAGTTTTTTGCTGGTGACCAGGCACCACCGCGCCTTAGCCGTTTTCGGGAAAAGGTAGAGCGACTGGCAGAATATGGTGCTGAGCGTATTGTTTGCCTTCAATTCAACAATCGTTTGCGCCAGTTAACCGGCGAAGAGTTTATTCAACAAGTCTTGGTTGAAGGCCTGGGTGTTCGCCATCTGGTGGTTGGGGATGATTTTCGTTTTGGCTGTGATCGTGCTGGAGATTTCCATTTATTGGAAAAAATGGGGCCAGAAAAAGGCTTTAGTGTTGAGCATACGCATACCTTTTTAATGGACGAAGAAAGAGTTTCCAGCACCCGTGTTAGAACAACCCTGGCCAGTGCCAATCTGGCCGGAGCAGCCCGCCTTCTCGGTCGCCCCTACAAAATCGCCAGCCGGGTTGTACATGGCCGCAAACTGGGCCGCACCCTGGGTGTGCCCACCGCCAACCTGTTGCTAGGTATTCGCAAGCCAGCACTGAATGGTGTGTTTTGTGTTCTCACCCGGCTGCATAATGGTCTGCTTTGGCCCGGCGTTGCCAACATCGGTTTAAGGCCCACCGTGGATGGTGTTTTACCGGCTCTGGAAGTCCACTTGCATGGCTTTGAAGGTGACCTCTACGGCAAGCCGTTGGAAGTTTTCTTTCTAGCCAAACTGCGTAATGAAATGAAGTTTAATGGCCTGGATGAATTGAAAGCAGGCATCAACCAGGATATCCAGCAATCCCTGCAATTTTTCCGACAAGCAGAGAGCAGCTGGCAACTCGAGCGGCCCTGGCCAAACTCATCCTTAGATCATCTATTGGCCACAGCTCCCCTGTAAATTTTCCAGTTAACTAACCTTGATGACACGATAACCATGACTGACAAGAATACGGACCAATACAAAGCAACTCTTAACCTGCCGGAAACCGACTTCCCCATGCGCGGCATGCTGCCCAAGCAGGAACCCAAGCGTCTGGAAAAATGGCAGCAGATGGATCTTTACACCCGTCTGCGTGAAAAGGGTGAAGGGCGTCCCAAATTTGTACTCCATGATGGCCCTCCCTATGCCAACGGCAATATTCACATCGGTCATGCCGTCAACAAGATCATCAAGGACTTTATCGTCAAATCCCGCACCCTGGCCGGTTACGATGCGCCCTATGTGCCCGGCTGGGACTGTCATGGTCTACCCATTGAGCACAAGGTCGAAGTCACCCACGGTAAAAACCTGCCTGCTGATAAGGCGCGTGATCTCTGCCGTGACTATGCCGGTGAGCAGATCAAGGGCCAGCTGCAGGACTTTGTTCGCCTAGGTGTAATCGGAGACTGGAAAAAGCCCTACCGGACGATGGATTTCAGCAATGAAGCCGGTGAAATCCGTGCCCTGGCAGAAATGGTCAAAGGCGGCTATGTCTTCAAAGGCCTGAAGCCAGTCAACTGGTGTTTTGACTGTGGCTCGGCCCTGGCCGAAGCCGAAGTCGAATATGCCGACAAGCAATCCGATGCCATTGATGTCGCCTTCCCCTGTGAAGATGAAACGCGTCTGGCCGAAATTTTTGGCCTGGACCAGCTACCCAAACCTGCCGCAGTCGTCATCTGGACCACCACGCCCTGGACGATTCCGGCCAACCAGGCGCTGAATATGCACCCGGAGTTCACCTATGCGCTGGTGGATACCGGTGAGCGGCTGCTGGTTCTGGCCGAACCCCTGGTGGAATCCTGTCTGGAGCGCTATGAGCTTCAGGGCCAAGTGATCGCTACCGCTCAGGGCGAAGCCTTTGACAAGCTGAACTTCCGTCACCCCTTCTATGATCGCCTGTCACCGGTTTACCTGGCCGACTACGTGGAAGCCGAAGCGGGCAGTACTGGTATCGTCCACTCGGCCCCTGCTTATGGTATGGATGACTTTAATACCTGCCGCGCCGAAGGCATGAGCTTTGATGAAATCCGCAGCCCGGTGCAAAGCAATGGCGTCTATGCCGATGACTTGCCGTTTTTTGGCGGTCAGATGATCTGGAAAGCCAACCCGCAGATCGTTGAAAAAATGCAGGAAACCGGCAGCCTGCTGGCTCACAAAAAAATCACCCACAGCTATATGCACTGCTGGCGTCACAAAACCCCTGTCATCTACCGCGCTACCGCCCAGTGGTTTGTGGGCATGGACCTTAAAGGCGAAGACGGCAAGACCCTGCGTGAAAAAGCCCTGGCCGGTATCGAACAAACCAAATTCTACCCCGAATGGGGTCAGGCGCGCCTGCACTCGATGATTGCCAATCGCCCTGACTGGTGTATCTCGCGCCAGCGCAACTGGGGGGTGCCTCTGCCATTTTTCCTGGACAAGGCCACGGGTGAACTTCACCCCAACACCCTGGAATTGATGGAAAAGGTTGCGCAAAAAGTCGAAGCCGAAGGCATTGATGCCTGGTTCAAAATGGATGCCGCTGAGCTGCTGGGTAGCGAAGCCGACCAGTATGACAAGGTCACCGATACTCTGGATGTCTGGTTTGATTCCGGCACCACCCACTGGCATGTGCTGCGCGGCTCTCACCCCCTGGGTCACGAAGAAGGCCCACGCGCCGATCTGTATCTGGAAGGCTCCGATCAGCACCGTGGCTGGTTCCATTCATCCCTGCTGACCGGCTGTGCGATTGACGGTCACCCGCCTTACCGTAGCCTGCTGACCCATGGTTTCACTGTGGATGCTCAGGGCCGCAAGATGTCCAAGTCCATGGGCAATGTCGTTGCCCCTCAGGAGGTCATGGACAAGCTGGGTGCTGATATTCTGCGCCTCTGGGTGTCGTCCACTGACTACTCGGGTGAAATGGCGGTTTCCGATGATATTCTCAAGCGTACTGCTGACTCCTATCGCCGGATTCGTAATACCGCGCGCTTTTTGCTCTCCAACCTGAATGGGTTTGAGCCGAGCCGTGATGCCCTGCCAGCCGAAGAGCTGCTGGCACTGGATCGCTGGGCCGTGGATGCTGCCCTGCGTCTGCAAAAGCGCATGGAAGAAGCCTATGCCAACTACCGCTTCCTGGATGTGTATCAACAGGTGCACCATTTCTGCGTCAAGGAATTGGGTGGCTTCTATCTGGATGTCATCAAGGACCGCCAGTACACCATGCAGACGGACTCCCGCGGTCGTCGTTCCTGCCAGACAGCGCTTTACCATATTGCCGAAGCCCTGATTCGCTGGGTTGCCCCCATCCTCAGCTTCACTGCCGAGGAAATCAACGAGCACCTGCCTGGTGAACGCCCCGAATCCATCTTCCTGACCACCTGGTATGACGGCCTCTTTGCCCTGCCTGAAGACAGTGGTGAAGAAATGGGTCGCGACTACTGGGAGCAGTTGATGGAAGTTAAAAATGCCGTCAACAAATGCCTGGAAGATGCCCGTAATGAAAAACTGATCAAGGGCTCGCTGAGTGCTGAAATTACTCTTTATGCCTCGGATGCGCTTCTGGCTGATCTCAAGCGCCTGGGTGAAGAACTACGTTTTGTTCTGCTGACTTCTGAAGTCACCCTTAAGCCGCTGGCTGAAGGTCAGGATGCTCGCAGCACCGAGCTGGATGAGTTGAAAGTGGCCATTACCGCTTCTGAACACAAGAAGTGCACCCGCTGCTGGCACCATCGTGAAGATGTCGGCAGTCACTCTGACCATCCTGAGCTTTGTGGTCGCTGCATCAGCAACCTGCCGGAAGGGCCAGGTGAAGAACGCCTTTATGCCTGACGAGAAAAAAGTGCCTAAACTCAAAGAGCTGCTGTCCAGCCTGGGCTGGCAGCAGCGCAACCTGCCCTGGGTGTTGGTTGCCGTGGCAGTGCTGACCCTGGACCTGATCACCAAGGCCTGGGTCAGTAACAGCTTCTACTACGGTCAACGCATTGAAGTGCTGCCGGTGTTTGATCTGGTGCTGCTGCACAACCCAGGCGCGGCCTTCAGCTTTCTGGCCGATGCCGGGGGCTGGCAGCGAGTTTTCTTTGTTGTTTTGGGTATTTTCGCCAGCCTCTTTCTCTGGGGCTGGATGAACCGCCTCAAACCCTCCGAAAAACTCACCGCCCTAGCCCTGGCTCTGATCCTCGGTGGTGCGCTGGGCAACCTGCATGACCGCATCCTGCATGGCTATGTCGTCGACTTCCTCGCCTTCCACTGGAACCACAACTACTTTCCTGCCTTCAATATTGCTGATGCAGGCATCAGCGTAGGAGCAGCCTTGATTATCTGGCTGGCGTTTTTTGGGAAGGAGAGCTCAGAGTAAGTGTCCTAAACGCTTTCCTTGACCTCACACATATCCGAGTAGCGAAGTAGGTTACTGCCTTCCTGTGTGCATGTTAAAATAAATTAATTCACTTTTCTCAGCTACGGATGCCCGCATGAAAGATCTTAAAATTGGTGAAGGTACGCAGGTTACCCTGCACTTTGCCTTGCACCTGGAAGATGGTCAGCCGGTGGATTCCACTTTTGATCGCGACCCTGCCACTCTGGTCATCGGGGATGGCAACTTGCCTGAAGGCTTTGAAAGTTGCCTGTATGGCTTGCAGGCTGGGCAAAAGGAAACCTTTACCGTGCCGCCCGAAAAGGCTTTTGGTCAGCATAATCCCAGCAATGTGCAACTGCTCTCCCGCTCGGACTTTGCCAACATTGATGAGTTGCAAATAGGGATGATCCTCGGCTTTACTGATAAAGCAGGCGGCGAACTTCCAGGGGTAATTGCGGAGATTGATGACCGCCAGGTGAAGGTGGATTTTAACCATCCTTTGGCTGGGCGCACCCTGACTTTTGAAGTTGAAATTATTGATGTGGCTCCCGCATCTGTGCAATAAGGCAGAAAATGATGAATCCAAGCATCCAGCTAGCCAATCCACGCGGTTTTTGCGCCGGTGTGGATCGCGCCATAGAAATCGTCAACCGCGCATTGGATGTGTTCGGCCCCCCCATCTATGTGCGTCATGAAGTCGTTCATAATCGCTTTGTCGTGGAAGCCCTTAGAGAACGCGGTGCCCGCTTCGTGGATGAATTGGATGAAGTGCCCGACGATGTGATTGTCATTTTTTCAGCACACGGCGTTTCTCAGGCTGTTCAAGAAGAAGCCGAAAGACGCCAATTAAAAGTTTTTGATGCCACCTGCCCACTGGTCACCAAGGTGCATATGGAAGTGCTGCGTTATGCACGGGAAGGGCAGGAATGTGTTCTTATTGGCCATGCCGGGCACCCCGAAGTGGAAGGCACCATGGGCCGCTACGACACCAGCCTGGGCGGACGCATTTATCTGGTTGAAAGTGAAGCCGATGCAGCCAAACTTGAAGTCAACGATCCTGACAAGCTGGCCTATGTGACCCAAACTACCCTGTCCATGGATGACACCGCCAAAGTCATTGATGCCCTGCGCCAGCATTTCCCCAATATTCAGGGTCCGCGCAAGGATGATATCTGCTATGCCACCCAGAACCGCCAGGACGCAGTAAAGACCCTGGCCGCAACTTCTGATCTGGTTTTGGTCGTGGGTAGCCCCAATAGCTCCAATTCCAATCGTTTACGCGAACTTGCCGAACGTATGGGCTCCCAGGCCTACTTGATTGATGGTGCTGATGACCTGAAAAAAGAATGGCTGGAAGGTATCAGCAAAATCGGCATTACCGCTGGCGCTTCAGCCCCTGAAGTTTTGGTAAAAGATGTCATTCAGCAACTCACTGAATGGGGTGCTGAGCTTCCCGTTGAGCTGTCTGGCCGCGCTGAAAACATCACCTTTTCAATGCCTAAAGAACTGCGCCTGACTGAAGTCAACGACTAGCCTTAATGACTCGGCGGGTCAAAATGACCCGCCGAGTCCATCCGAACACTCAAAAAGTCTCCTTCAACTCTACTTTTTTGGGTCTTTTCTTCCCAAAATACCTGGATTATTTGGTTTTATTCTCCTTCGCGGGCAGGTACAGGACTTGCTGTTACTTGGCATCAACGTTTCTGGAGAAGCCCGTGAACAGAGAAACTCCTAGTCAACCTTCGCTCAACGCCTGGCCTCTATGGGTTAGGCTGGAAAAGAAAGTCGGTATTTCTCGCGGCTGGGAAAGCATTACCTGGGAAGTTGCCGAAATCAGCCATTTGCCTTTGGAACACCCTGAAAGCGTGCGTCTAGAACTACAACTTTTTAAAGATCTACGCAGCGCCTATCGGTTTAACCTCTCCTCGCAGAACCCCAAGCTTTTTGTGGTTTGCCAGGAGACCGAGCAGGGCTTAGTGCCTCACCAAATCAGTAGCTGCCAGGATGTCGCCGCCGACTATATGGACGCAGGCCAACCCGTCCTGGACATTCCGTTACCCGCTCCTATTCATGCCTGGATGGAAGCCTTTATGGCTCATCATGGGGAAGAAGATCCTCGAGCGGGTAAACGCCGCATGCGCGGAAAACCCAAAGCTGATCAAAACCCTCAGGAGACATCTTCATGAGTGAAGCCTTTCTGTCACGCTGGGCAAAACGCAAGCAGGAACAACAGCTAGGAACGGCGACTACTGAAGCAGAAAGTGAAGCCCAGCCACCTGCTCAGCCGCAGGAAGCAGCGAACCCAACCGTTGATACTGAAGAAAGAGTCCAAGAGCTAACGGATGCCGATATGCCGGACCTGGAAACTCTCAACTCACAAAGTGATGTTTCCATGTTTTTTGCCAAAGGAGTCAGTCAGTCTTTACGCAAACAAGCACTGCGCAAACTCTTTCATCAGCCCGAATTTAATTACCGCTGCCCTATGGATGAGTATGCTGAAGATTATAGCCAGATGCCTACCCTGGCCAGCGAAGCGGTAGAAAAACTTCGCTACTGGGCCAAGGGCCGGGTAGATAACTGGAAAGAAGACCTAGAAACAGAACTCCAGGAAACACCAGAAGAAACCAAGGATCTGGAAAATTCCAACAACCTAGCCAATAAAAAAGAAGCTGATGATGACCAAGCAACCTGAAACTGCGAACAGCCTTGCTCGCCAGCAAGCCCTCAATAGCCTGCCACCTTTGCTGGCTATGCAAGCCGGTAGCCTGACCTACAAAAGCAACGGCCACCTGTTGATTGTTGGTCCAGAAGATTTAGCACGTTTAACCGCTGACCAACTGGAAGATCTAAGCTCTATCACTCTGCTGATACAGGGCGATGTAACCAACCAGGATGACGAGCACCTGGAAAAAGCCTTGGCCGCAGCTCCTGAAGCCAAGCTTATCTATGCCCCCTTAGCCAGCCTTCAAGGTTGGCTGGGTGCCTTTGAACTACAAATTCAAGATACTGAAAAACAGGAAAACTATAATCCTGCCAAGGCACTTATAGGCCAAGAGCACTATGACATCGTCCTGGATTTGACCGGCCAGCAACTCATTAGCAGTGAGCTTTCACCACCCGGTTATTTTGCTATTGACGCCCAATCCAGCCAGCTGCAAGAAGTCATCGAAGAGATCAGCGGTCTTCGCGGTGAGTTTGAAAAACCCAGCTATATCGAAGTTAATCATGCTATTTGTGCCCATGCTGACCGGGGCAAAACCGGCTGTACCCGCTGCCTGGATGTCTGCCCAGCCGATGCCATCATCAGCCACAATCAAACACCCACCCATGATTTTATTATCCAGGTTCAGGATGCTCTTTGCCATGGCGCTGGAAGCTGTACAACGGCTTGTCCTACCGGTGCGCTGAGTTTTACTTCACCCCAGCCGACCAATCGCCTGACCCAAGTACGCCAATTGATACAGGCTTATCGGGATGCAGGAGGCGAACGTCCCGCCGTTCTTATTCATGGTGAAGAAGCTGCACCCCAGTTAGATGATTTACCCGGTTTTGTACTACCCTTGGCACTTGAAGAAGCCGCAGGTGTGGGCAGTGAAATTTGGTTCTCACTGCTCTGTGCTGGGGCCACCTATGTTGCCATTCAAACCAGTAATGACACTCCTGCCAGCCTGGCACAGCTACTCAGCAAAGAAACCCGTTTGGCCGGCCAACTCCTGACCACTCTTGGACACCCATCAGAGCGCATCTCCCTGGTTGATGCCAATACCCTCAATCAGGAACTGGTGCAGCTGGATGAACACCTGGCTCCCTGGCACAACCAACCCGCAACTGATCCTTTCGAATGGGCAGGTAAGCGGGGAACGCTTAATGCTGCGCTTGAGCGTCTTTATGAACAGGCCGAAGCTGTTGAAGAGCCTCAAAAGCTTGCATCCGGCTCTCCCTTTGGTCAGGTTCACCTAGAAGCCGATGCGTGCACTCTATGCATGAGCTGTGTTGCTCTCTGCCCAACAGGGGCGCTACGTGGCGGAGATGAAACAGCGCCACGGCTGGCTTTCCTGGAAGCGGATTGCGTGCAGTGTGGTCTCTGTGAAGCCAGTTGCCCGGAAAAAGTAATCAGCCTGGAAGCACGCTTTATTGCCGCTCCGGGTATTCGTATGGAAGAGCGCACTCTCAAGGAAGAAGAGCCTTTCCACTGCATTAGTTGTGGCAAAGCTTTTGGCAACAGCAGCACCATAAACAGCATCATGAAAAAGCTGGAAAACCACAGCTATTTCCAGGGTGAAGCGGCGAAGCGTCTGCAAATGTGTGAAGACTGCCGGGTCCGTGATTCCTATCGCGAGCTGGCGGCTGACCCTGAAGCCCAGCTGCGCCTTTAATGACCGGAGAAGACAGATCATGCAACAGGAAGAAAATGCTTTAAGAGCCGATATCTATGCCTTGCTGGC
Organism: Marinospirillum celere; assembly: GCF_900112235.1. Taxonomy (GTDB): domain Bacteria; phylum Pseudomonadota; class Gammaproteobacteria; order Pseudomonadales; family Halomonadaceae; genus Marinospirillum; species Marinospirillum celere. The sequence goes on from NZ_FOLH01000004.1 coordinate 91,106, forward strand.
CGCTCTCCTGCGTGACGCCCCCAGCGATGAGCTGCTTGAATTTCTGCGCGAGCTGGAGATAGATCCGACGCAGAAAAATGAGCTGCAACTGGGCTGGAAGATGCTGCAAATGGCTGCCCAAAAGGCCAACCATGCATCAGTGGCAGAGGAATATCTGCCGCTGTTTATCGGTATCGGCCAGGGTGAAATTACTCCCTTTGCCTCCTGGTACCTAACAGGCTCGATTATGGAAGCACCCTTAATCGAACTGCGCAATGACTTGAAACTGCTCGGCTTTGCACGCAGCGAAGAGCATAAAGAGCCGGAAGATCATATTGCTGCCTTATGCGAAATCATGTCCCTGTTGATCCAGCAGGGAGCCAGTGACAGCCGACAGGCCACTTTCTTCCACCGCCACTTGGCACCCTGGGCTGAAAATCTCTGCGAAGATATTCAACAAGCTTCCAGTGCGCTTTTTTACCAGGCAGTTGCCACCCTCGCCCTGGCTTTTTTCAAGCGCGAACGGCTGGTTCTGAAGCAAGAAGCCGAAGCGGCTGAAGCAGCAGTGCAAGTCTTCAGCCCAGCACATTAAGCTACTTCAGCTTTTGCGAAAGGGAAGCAGTTGCCTGGCTTGCTCGGCGTAGTCAGCAACTGCCAACCTTTCCCGTCCCAAAAATTCTTTAACGGCGGCAGCAAAACCTGGATCGGGCAGGGCATGCAAAGAGTGCGTCATCACTGGCTCAAAACCGCGCGGAATCTTATGCTCACCCTGGGTTCCCGGATCAAAACGCTGCAGCCCTCTCTCGATGGCGTATTCAATGCCTTGGTAATAGCAGGCTTCGAAATGCAGACAGTCTGCATCCACCAAAGCTCCCCAGTAGCGCCCATACAGAGTTGTGGCATCCTCAAAAAACAAAGCCCCAGCAACCTTTTGGCCCTGATATTCAGCCAACACCAACATTAAAGAATCCGACATGCCCTTGAGCAGCTCGACAAAGAACTCTTCAGTCAGATAGGGGTGCTGGCCACGCAGGTGATACGTCATTTGATAAAACCCAAAAAACTGGCGCAGCATCTGCTGGGTAATGGCAGCACCTGAAAAGCGCTCCAAAGTCAGCTCCTGTGCTTCAACCTTGCGTCTTTCCCTACGAATTTCTTTGCGTCTTTTACTAGTCATCGCAGCCAGAAAAGCATCAAAGTCTTCATAGCCCCGATTAAACCAATGAAACTGACAACCATGGCGTTCAAGTAATGTTTCGGGCCAAGTCGCTTGTAAGCTAGCAAGCTGCTGTTGATCAGGAAACAACAGGTGCCAACTGGAAAGACTAGCACCAGGTTCACCTATAGCTGTCAGTTGCTGCTGAATAGCTTCCAGCAAACATTTCAAAACAGCTTGTACTTCAACACCCTTAGCCATCAGCAGCCGAGGACCCGATGCAGGCGTAAAAGGAACTGCTGTTAGCAACTTGGGGTAATAATCTCTACCCCTTAGCCCGGTCATCGGATCAGGAAAGTGGCGGTAGGCTTCAGCCCACTGGAAATCAAAAACATACTCACCCCGTGAATGGTATTTACGGTAACTCGGCATAACAGCAAGCAACTGATCGCCTTCCCAAACACTGGCATGCCAGGGCTCCCAACCTGTCGCACGACTAACACAACCACTGGTTTCCAAAGTCTCTAAAAATTCCCGACGCAGAAAAGGATAACCACCTGAAGAATCCAACTGCTGCCAGCTAGTGGTCGGCAGCTCACAAATACTGGCATGCCATCTACAAATCATAAGAAGAACCTAATTCAATAAAATATTATAAAATATGCTTTTTTAATGCAGTGAACCTTTTCACATTTCAATTAATCATTAAGAGCCCAGCTTGACACCTGAAGACTGCTTGCCACACTAAAGCCTTACAAAGAATAAGCATTAAAAGAGGAGTCTAGGATGAAATAAATAAAAACTTATTTATTTTTATTAAGTATTGCTACTGCCAGTCTGATTACAGCGGGTTGTGACTCCAGCGATGACTCTGATGATACCACCCAAACACCTGGCAATGGCCCTCAAGATACCTGCTCAGGCCAGATAAATCTCGTCACTTCCGGTAGCGGCCTTGACTCTGATGCGGGCTATGAAGATCTGCATTTTTTTGGCTTTCAAGATCAGCTTTGTGCACTCAACCCACAAACGGGTGAACTCTTGATGGTCCACCAGGATTCAGATAATGAAACCCTGGAGCCCCTTGTAACCGTTTTCACTGGCGGCACTGAAACAGAAGACCTCGGAATTGCTGGTGTGGCCTACCGCAACGACCAGGAGATCCGCTTTGCTTCTTCCGACCCTGATGCAGAAAATATCCATGAAACTCTCGCTGAAGTGACTTCAGGAAGTATTGATGTGCTTCGCTTAGGCCGTGACCGACAAAACTGGGAAGCTTCTACACTGCTTTATCGCACGGTAGAGGATGGAAATGCCCGCTGGCACAGCGTTCAACTCAATGGAGAAAATGCTTTCAGCTTTGCAGAAGGCAAGGTTCCTTTGGGGCCAGTTCATGATCCAGCCTCAGGTGAGCTGAAAGCCTGGGTGGCTCACTCGGCGACTGACAACAACACCACCTACAAGGTTAACCTGGATGGTACTACCACAGCCACTCAGGGGAGCTTAAATACCATCTTAGGCGCTATTTTCCCCACATATCTGGCTCAGCTAGGTAACGGCAAGATTTTCTTTGCCGAGCCAACAACCAATAGCACTACTAAGCTGAGCTTATATAACCCTTCTGACAATAGCTTTACAGCTAAAGGTACCATCAACTTTGAGCTTAATGCCTTTGGCGCATCACTGAAGATGACATCGACCATTTGGACACCAGTGGCATTGATGATACTTGGCCAAACTTTATCCAGACAACAGAGCAGGGCGTTGCTTGGGGCTGGTCAAAAAATGGCGGCGGAGCCTATGGTGTAACCGCTCTGGATTCAGACGACACTAAAATTGAGCTCTTTCAAGGCAACACGGAAGATGCAGATATAGTGCTTTCCACATCGATTTCAGGAACTGAACATAACTGGGTCTTCTTCAACTTTATGGATATCAGTGAACCACCCATGACCTTTGAAGCCTATGCTGTCAAAGCCAACGACCCTAACAACCAAGTTGTTCATGACAATGCCCAATGGCAGCTAGCATCCAGTCCGGCCTCAGCTGGCTATAGCCAGGATCACTTAGCGCCCGATGTAGTATCTGAGCGTTATCTTAGTAAGCATGCTGATGGTCAGGAATTGGTTTATGCCGCTTCTGTCCAAAATCCAAGCCAAACCCACCTGATGGGAGAGCTTAATGTCGAAATTAATAACCCTTTGGGTATTCCTCAAGCCCTGCTTAGCTCTGATCCGGGCATAGGCTTAGGCCCTTTCCGCTTGTTCACCCTGAGTGACAGCCTCTGGCTGGTAGATAGCCGGCATGAGAGCTCTCTAGCCCGCATACTAAAAGACAGTGAAGGTACGCCTAACCTAAGAACCCCTGCAGGCTTTTAATCCTGATAGAAAAAACCAGGCCCTTATGGGCCTGGCTGCTTTTTTTCTCAATAACAAGCTCCTTTTGTAAGATGCCAGCCTGAATAGTGAGGGCACTGGTAGGCCCTAAGCGAAATCCCCTTTTCTTGCCTGATGACTTCAGCCCTGTTCATCGCATCTTGCTGAGTTAAATATAAAGCTTTGGGTCTTCCTGATCCGCTGGAACAAATACATTTTCTGCTGGGCGTGTGGTTTTTTCGTGGAGATAAATGCCAAAAACCACAACTGCTGCACTTATATGGAACCATGTCACTTTCATATCTTGCATATGCATAGTCAGCACCTTGTTGGGCTTCCCGCTCACTTTCATAATAAACAAGTGCCTTACCCGTATTTCTGCTGAAGCATGTACTACTTTTCTTGCTCATGAAATTCACCATTGATCAATATGTGGTAGCTACTCTGTTACCTACTTGCAAGCACCGGACACGCGGCAGGCGCAGGTGGTGGGTACATGACAGGCATGGCCTTCGCAGCGTGCTGCTTCAGGATTGCTACCACCTGGGTAGGGACCAAAATGACGCTGATAAAGCTGTTTTGTTTTTTCAAAGGTGGCCTGCAGCAATTGCTGGTCATCTTCACCATAGATACCAAAGTAGGGGTAGTGATCGATGAAACGTCCGAAGATTTTTCGGCAGTCTTCACGGTAGGCGCGGGTGTCCAGCAGATGGGCATGCCAGACATAGTCAACCATTTTGCTCGGCACCAGAGATGCTGCAGGATAAGCTAGTTTTAGTGCCAGGAACTTGCGGTATTCCTTTTCAGCAAAGGCCCACTCATCTGGGGTTAGCTCGGCTTCGCTGGATTCTGTGTACTTGTGCTGCAAGCGACGTAGATCCAGTTCGGCAATTTTGCGGGGTAAAAGATCAAAGCTGTTTACGTTAGTCATGGCTTGACTCCTGTTGTTTAACAAAGCGTCGTTGTTAACGCCAGGGTCAGTATTTTTCTGTGGATTCCACAACCAAGCTTTTTTTAGCGAATAGCATCCAAAAATTCATCAAAAGCACTCAGCTCTTGATACTCATTAACAATCAGCGACTTATATCGGCCAATCAGTGTTTCAGGGCTATCAGGTAGCTGCTGGGCAGCCTGATAGGCCGCCTCAATATTATTATTCAAGTAGTGGATCATCATGGATTCGTCCACTGAAAGCACACTCAACTGAGTTGTCATGGCACTCAAAAGACTGTCTCGACCATCCAGCGCCAGTTGTGGTAATTCCATAAAGGGATTGGGCAGCTTTTCTTCATAGAGATCGACGTCACTACCCAGAAGCTCAACAAAATCACGCAGCTCAGGTGGCAGCAGACCAATTCCCACCACACTCTGGCGGTTGACCAGCAGCTCCTGAACCCAGGTTGCCAGTTTCTTACGCTCAGCAACGGCCCTGGAATCGAAGAATTTCATCACCTGCTTAGGCATGCCAAAGATGCCATGAATCAACACTGCGTTGTGTAGCTGGACTAACTGAGCTTCACTGTAATAGCTGCGACTGCGGCTACCACAGCCACCACCCAGCCGCTCTTCTTCACGAGGCTTAAAGAAGAGCTTTTTATCCGGCATTTTCGCTTTAAGGAGGGTATTCACAGCATTACGAAAGTTCGGGTAGCGGGCACTGTCGATAGCAAACAGCTCCCAAATAGCTTCGGGCGCTGTGTAAGTTTGCATCCTTGAATCACTATTCACAGGCATTTCTTAACAACCCGAAGTGAGACTGCCCTGTTAGTTGTTCGGTCATGGCAATGCGTGTAGCTACTTCGTACCAATCCCGATTACAGTAGTTACTACTCTTATAATACTGAACTACACCAATGCAGTACCCCGCCTGTACAGCCTGCTGCATTGAACTCAGTTGACCCGCTAGCAAACGGCTTCTCTCTCTGGCCTTATAAAGTGTCACTACCTCGGTACATCCCTCAACTAGGCGTTGAGCAGACAAATCCCCCCGAGCACTGGCAGACAAAGGAAAAACTAAAGCCAACACTAACAACAACCCGGCTATTTTTCTAACGTGGATCATCTGACAGCTCCTTACCTTCTGATAATACCTGCACCGGTTCCTTTTCAACTGGCTTCTCTGTCTTTAGTGCAAGGAGCTTGGGTGGCCTGTGTAGGTAGAGTTGAAGCAATACAAAAAAATGTGAGATATAGAAAAAAACCAGGAAGGACACACCAAAAGCCAAGTCAATATCTTCTGCTGGTACCGACCTTGCTGATCCATAGTTCATCTCCCACCAGAAGCCAAGCACAAAAAAGGTAACGCCGACTAGAGATAAAAAAGCAAAGAGCCCTATACCATAGGACCGCAATACCAGCGCTAACGCTGAATGCCATTTTTTTCCAGCTTTCCGCGTTCTTAAGAATATTTGAATGGTCAAAATCAAGCTAACGACTAAAAAGATCAGCTCCAGATTGGAAAGTGTCGTAAAAGAAAGCCTGGACTCAAAAACAAAGTAAAGGGTATATATTGGGAAAAGGATTGCGCCCAGGAAGACATAAAAATAATGTGCCAGTCGCTGACTCCAGCCCTGTATTTTTTTATGCAGCCGCGAATGCTCTCCCACTAATGGCTGCTCCTTTTCAATATTTTTTTCCATGGTTTATCCTTGTAGTTTTTTCAATTGCTCAACGCAGAAAAGCCCCTCTGGGGAGGGGCTAATTAGCCTTAACTTGGCAGTGAAGAGTTAGTCGATAGAACATCCATCTGGCAACTCTAGCTCGTCATCAATGCCGTGACCAGTAACCGTACAGCCTTCAATCTCGTTACCATCAGCACCATGAAGAGCAACGGTCACTTCGTCCGTACCAGTTACTTCAATATGAATACTTAAATCACCTGCGCCAGTCAGTTTTAACTTACCTTTTGTCATACCAATAAAGCGGCTAGTCAGCGCATCATCAACCAGCAGTTCAAATGCACCATCAAGCTCATGTAAATCCACTATCATATCAGGCGAACCCTGTAACAAGCTACCAAGCCTGCTGTCATCCCAGCCTGACCAGGTTAAGTCATGGATGCGCAACCAACTTTCGTCATCACCTTCCTTGCGATCAATGCTAAAGGCCTTTGCAGACAGGCTTTCCAGATCACCGCCAGCATCCCGCTTGATTTTTAGGGCACCGTTGTAAGTGTGAGTAAGCGTGTCATCACTTTCATCCGTTACTGCCAGATCATCAAAGGCAAAGGTCTCAAGATGGCCATCTCCTTCTTCTTGAAGGTCGTATACAAAGCCGCCATTCAGGATATCGCTATCAATATAAAACCCATCCAAATCGCAGTTGGTAAAAGTCTGGGTATTACGACCCAAGTCCATATCACTCAGGTCATAGTCGGCCACATATTCCCCAGTAATACTGAAAGTGTAGCTTCCACCGCCATCACATGCCTGCTCACCAGAGGACTTGTCATCCAAATAATCATCAGCCCACATCAAGTCATATGCTGCGTCGTCAGCCAGATTCTGGGTAAGGTAGCGAGCCTCATCATCTACAATACCTAAAGCTTCCGTCGCGGCCTTGAATATTGCAGGCACATTTTCTGCATCAATAGTTATCAGGTCTCGAGCTGCTTCAACAGAACCACCTGTCAAATTACCACTGTTTAAACCTGAACCACCATTCGAACCTGAAGAACTATCACTGTCCAAACATCCTGCAAGCACAAATGCAGACGCTGCAACGGCAAGAAGTCCCAACTTGAAAGTTTTTTTTATTTTTCATCTATTAATTCCTTTAATTTCCATGATTAGTGCTGTATCCACATAACACAGCACTAGACATTCTTACTTCAAAAGGTCATCTTTTGAATAGCTCTACTGAAGTTTTTTGTACCTATTGTTACATTACGTAGGATTAATAAAATTACATTCCTCTGCTTCCTGAACTTATAACTATTCCCAATTCAATTAAACTATTATCCTATTTACCTAGCCGAGCAACTGTTGTTTCTATCAGAGAAACTTAGCCACCCAATGAAGAGTTAACCACTTTGGAAGACACGATTGCTTGCCGTAATCGTAAGGTCTGGCAAAAAGGTCAGCAGGATTTATAGAGAATCAAGGAAGCAGCTATTGCTGGAACCAAATCCTGCTCGGTTTTCAAACGAACTGCTATGCTTCAGGTGTACACCCCGACTGGAGGTAGCCCTATGAACGAAGCCATGCTCACCAGCGTCAAGGATACCTGCCCTTATTGTGGAAGCGATTTGGAGCTCGCTGTGGATATCTCATCCGGCAGTCAGGAGTTTATTGAGGACTGTGAAGTCTGCTGTGCTCCCATTACTATTGTCACTGAAGTAGACCTAAGCGGTCATTTGCTGAGTACACAGCTTAAACGCGAATCAGATTAGACCTTGTAATCTGCTCTCTAGATACCCATGTTATCCAGGTTAGAGCCTCTCTCCTGATTTGAGGATTGAGGTTTGCCACCTTTCCAATCTCTAGGAGTGATGATGTCTGCATCCCGACATAGCAAACTGATTATTCTGGGCTCAGGTCCTGCAGGCTATACGGCCGCTGTTTACGCAGCCCGCGCCAATCTTAAGCCTCTACTGATTACCGGCATGCAAATGGGTGGCCAGCTCACCACCACAACCGATGTCGATAACTGGCCCGGTGATGATCAGGGGGTACAAGGCCCTGAATTAATGGAACGGATGCGCAAACATGCAGAGCGCTTTGAAACTGAAATCCAGTTTGACCATATCAACCAGGTTAACCTGAAAGAAAAGCCCTTCACCCTAACCGGCGACCAGGGCACCTATACCTGTGATGCTTTGATTATTGCAACGGGTGCCAGTGCTCAATACCTGGGACTGCCCAGTGAAGAAGCCTTTATGGGGCGCGGGGTATCAGCCTGTGCAACCTGTGATGGCTTTTTTTACAAAAACCAGGAAGTGGCCGTTATCGGTGGCGGTAACACTGCAGTGGAAGAAGCGCTTTATCTATCGAATATCGCCAAGAAGGTCACCCTTGTACACAGACGCGATAGCCTAAGGTCTGAAAAAATTCTGCAGGATCAACTCTTTGAAAAAGTCAAAAATGGCAACATTGAAATTCTTTGGAACCATCAATTGGATGAAGTACTGGGAGACGAACAGGGTGTAACCGGGTTGAAACTGAAATCCACCACTGATACCAGTGAAAAACAGCTGTCCGTGATGGGTGTATTTATTGCCATAGGCCATAAACCCAATACCGATCTCTTCGAAGGGCAACTGGATATGGAAGGTGGCTATATCAAGATTCAATCAGGTCTTCAAGGCAATGCCACGGCCACCAGTGTTCCAGGTGTTTTTGCTTCAGGCGATGTCTGCGACCACGTCTACCGCCAAGCCGTTACTTCTGCGGGAACCGGCTGTATGGCTGCTCTGGATGCTGAGCGTTACCTGGACGCTCTCTAATTACTCTGCTGGTAATCCAGCAACCATTGCATGGCTTCGCTAAGGTCCGCCTGCTTTTGCCGGCGGGCCGCAGCATAACCCTGATTGAAAACAGCAAAGTAGTTTTCCAGCACCTGAGCCGCTTCTTTATCACCCGCCATTTCCAATAATTCGATACCCACTTCCGCTGTGCACAGGTGGGCTTCGGATGCCGGTTTGCGCAGTTGGTAGCTGGTTTTGCGATTGCTTCTAACCGGTAGTACCGGCAGCTCTTGCAGGTACTCACTCTGGCGAAACATTTTACGCGCCTGTCGCCAGGTACCATCAAGCAGAATAAAAACCGGAATTTTATGCTCCTGGTTTTTACGGGCTTGCGGATAATCCTGCACGACTCTGTCCTGATAGTCAGGCTGATCATCAGGAAAGATGATAAAAGGTTGGTAACGCTCGTCCTTCAGGAGTTCAATAAACGCCTGGGGTGGGCTCATTCGCTGCCAGGGGAAAACACGGGTCGAAGGCAGAGTGTCGCCTATCAGCCGGGCCGTATTGGTCGGCTTATTAACCTCTTCAATATGCATCAGTACCCAGAACTCTGCATCTGAACGGGTTTCAGTACGAAAGCGACAAATGCAGAAGTCTTCCGGCATGCGACAACCACTGCAACGGCGTATAAAGCTGCCCCTGGCAGTAAAGGGCCGACGCGGGTGCTGAAAGCGCTCAGGAGACTCGGCAATACGCCGAACCTCCTGTTCAAAAGCGGAAAGCGGCTTACGCAGAGATTCAGCTGCCATCTTTGACTCGAACCCGCTTCCAGTGGCCGGCCAGCAAGGCCCCGGAAATATTGTGCCAAACACTAAAGAGTGCACCGGGAAGGGCGGCAGAGGCACCAAAGTACTTGGCAGCCAGGCCTGCGGCCAAGCCCGAATTTTGCATGCCCACTTCAATCGCTATGGTGCGGCATTCCCGCTCATCACATCTAAGCAGTTTTGCACCCCAGTAGCCTGCGGCCAAGCCAGCTAAGTTATGTAGCATCACCGCCAAGGCCAGAATGGGACCCAAGCTGGCGATTTGTGATTGATTCAAACTAACCACGATGGCAATCACCAAAACAATACCGGCCATAGAGCCTGTAGCCAGCCAGGGCTCATGTTTGCGCAGAAAGGGTTGAATCAAACGGTTAACAACAACCCCTGCAAAAATAGGCAAAAGAATCACCCAAGCCAGGGTTTTCATCATATCAACAACGGGTACTTCCAGAGATTGGCCAACATACAACCGCGTCAATATGGGTGTTGCTGCCACTGCAACCAAAGAAGAGAAGAGCGTCATGGTAACTGAAAGAGCTACCTTACCACCCGCCAGGTAAACCATCACATTGGACGCTGTTCCACCGGCTGTTGCCCCAACCAATATCATGCCCACCGTGAGTTCAGGACCCAGCAGCAGCGCCTTGGCGAGAATCCAAGCAATCAGCGGCATCAATAAGAATTGTATCCCGGTGCCCAGCAGAATTTTATCGGGCCGTTTGAAAACCCGCAGAAAGTCTGCGGGTGTCAGAGTTAGCCCCATAAAGAACATGATGGCTGCTAACAAATAAAGAATATAACCGCCATAGCCATTAAATAGCGACGGCTGGAAATAGGCCGCTGCTGCAAAGAGCAGTGCCCAGACTGGAAACATCTGGTTAGTGTTATGCAAAAGTTTTTTCACGTCTTGTCATCCCGTGGCAAGTTCATTCAAATTAGCTTTCAGCTGCCATAAATCCTGGCCACTGAGGTGGTACTTCCTTTCAAAAGGAGTGATGGGCTCATCCATGTCCAGTGCAGTGATTTCGGCTTCCACACCGAAAACCTTAAGTGCTAGTTGCATTTCTTCCAGATAAATCCGCCAATTACTGCGACTTTCCAGCTGGCCGCCCAAAGCTACCAGGCTGGGAAACACAGGGTGTCCATGCCAGCGCTGCTTCAAATCCTTTTTCTTGGGAGTAGGGTTGGGATAAAGCAAAAAATGATATTCCGGCTTCCAGCCTGCTGCTTCTGCCAGACGCCAAAAGTCCACCAAATCAGCCCTAATCAACACCGCGTTAGCTGGTAGTTCTCCCAACTTGCGGCTTAAACGGTCTTCGGAACGGTCGACACCGATAACAAAGTGCTCCGGGTAACGACTAGCAAGCTTACGGGTACTGGCACCAACACCGCAGCAGGAATCCAGAATTAGCCGACCCCCAAAAGCTTGCCAGGCTGCTTCGGCCTCTTCAAAGGCTTCTCGGTTAAAAGTCGTAATCGGTTTTTTAAAAAGACTTTGCCGATGTTTCTCCACGACCTGCAGCAGTTGATCATGGACACCGAGCTGATTACTGGTGACCTGCCGCGAGTTTCCCTGTTCAGCCATGCAATAACTCGAATAGCTCCTGAAACTGCTGGGTCAGTTTGTGTTTGGGTGCGTAGTGGTTCAGGGGTCGGGAGACTTGGTGAGATTCACGCATTTTCACTGAAGAAGACAAGTGAACCGGCAGTACGGGATGCTCTTCAGCCAAGAGTTCTTCAATCAACACACGGGGCAAGCGTGCCTGGGCATTAAACTGATTCACAATTATGCCCTCAATTTGCAGAGCGTCATTATGATCAGCACGCAGTTCATCAATGGCTTCTTTCAGCGAATAGAGCGCTTGGCGGGAAAAGGCATCACAGTCAAAAGGAATCAGGCAGGTTTCAGCAGCAATCAACGCCGAGCGCGAAAAGAAATTCAACGCAGGTGGTGTATCGATCCAAATTTGAGGATAAAGATCAGTTAGTTCCAGCAGCGCTTCTTTCAGCTTGTAGATTTTATAGCGCGACTCCAACTTGGCTTCCAGGCTTTCCAGTTCCGGGTGAGCAGCCAGCACATAGAGGTTCTCATAGGGCGTGGGCTGAACCAGATCAGCCAAGGACTTACGCCCTCCACCCAAAGTCAGCGACTGTTCAAAAAAATCAAACATGCTGTCGTCCAGGTCCTGGGCGGGCTGGCCGGTTAAATAGTGGGTGCTATTACCCTGGGGGTCGAGATCAATCACCAGCGTAGGCTGGCCTGAAGCTGCACTGATGGACGCAAGATTACAAGTAATACTACTTTTACCAACACCACCTTTTTGATTGAACACGACTCGGCGCATACCGGTTGCTCCCATTTTAACCGTTATAAAGCCGCGATTTTACTAAAAGTTGCAAACATCTGCCATGAAATAGCGTTTGAAAATTCATTCTTAAGAGTGATGGTCAGTTCCAAGGCTTAACCGCACACTGCAAGTAAACCAACAATAAGAAAGGTTTTAGCATGTCAGGCTCAACAAACTCCCCCAGTGACTTTCTTGCGACCACCCATCAGGTTGAAAACCAGCCACCGCTACTGGTGAACTACAACCCTTATCTTCAGGACCAGGCACTCCAGGAAGGTGTCCGGCGCGAAGGTGCCAGCTGGGCGGAAGAAGATCTAACCCACTTTGGTGCTTTCACCGGCCAAGAAGCCATTATTCAACTGGGGTTTGAAGCCAATGCCCATAAACCGACGTTTGAAAGCCATGATCGACGCGGAGAACGGGTGGATCTAGTGCGTTTCCATCCGGCTTATCATCGGCTAATGCAGATTGCTGTCCAAGAAGGTCTGCATGCCGCACCCTGGTCTGATCCCAAACCCGGTGCTCAGGTTGCGCGTGCAGCCAAATACTATCTGCATACCCAGGTGGAAGCCGCTCACGGCTGCCCCATTACCATGAGCTTTGCTGCTCTGCCGACACTTCTCAAGCAAGAAAACGTCACCGCCCCCTGGATCAAAAAACTCTTTAGTCGTGACTATGATCCCAGCAACCAGCCTTTTGAGCAGAAAACGGGAATCACTCTGGGCATGGCTATGACTGAGAAGCAAGGCGGTTCTGATGTGCGCAGCAATACAACCCGCGCTTACCCTCTAGGTCAGGAAGGCCCGGGCCAGGCTTATGAGCTGGTGGGCCATAAGTATTTTGTATCTGCACCCATGAGTGATGGTTTTTTAGTGCTTGCCCAGGCTCCAGGTGGCTTGAGTTGTTTTTTGCTACCCCGCTGGAAGCCGGACGGCACCAAGAACCCGCTGCAAATTCAGCAGCTAAAAAACAAGATGGGTAATGTCGCCAATGCCTCCAGTGAAACCGAACTGCTCGGTGCTCTGGCCTGGATGCTTGGCGAAGAAGGCAAGGGTGTTAGAACCATTATCGAAATGGTCGCCATGACCCGTTATGACTGCATGCTTGGCTCCTCAGCAGGAATGCGCCAGGCCACCGCTCAAGCTTTACACCACACCGCTTATCGTCAGGCTTTTGGCAAGCCACTCAATCAGCAGCCACTGATGCAAAATCTGCTTGCCGATCTGGCTCTGGAAAGTGAAGCCGCACTTGCGCTCACCCTGCGTCTGTCCCGAGCGCTGGATAACCAACAGGATGAACACGAACAAGCTCTGCTCCGCCTGGCTACGCCGATTGGCAAATACTGGATCTGCAAACGCACCCCCAATCATGCTTATGAAGCCATGGAAATCATTGGTGGCAGCGGCGTTATGGAAAACCACATTATGCCCAGGCTGTTTCGTGAATCCCCCATCAACTCCATCTGGGAAGGCAGCGGCAATGTTCAGTGCCTGGATGTACTTCGTGCCTGGCACAAATCACCTGAAAGCCTGGAGGTCTACCTTGATGAAGTCTCTCTAGCCCAGGGTAGCAACACCTACCTGGACCACTTCTTACAAGAACTGCGAAAAGACCTTAAGGACACCAGCAACCTGGAGTATCGAGCCAGAAATTTGGTTGATCGCCTAGCCCTGGCGTTACAAGCCTCACTACTGGTTCGTAACAGTCCTCATGAAGTCAGTGATGCCTTCTGCGCCAGCCGCTTACAAGCCGGGGGAGGGCTCAACTACGGCAATCTGCCTCCTGGCGTCGCCTGCCAAACGATCCTTACCAGGGCGACACCACAAATTTAAGTGTTACCTCTCTACACAGGCCACCCAAAATGAGAAGAAAGCTGTTTGAAAATTCACTCTTTAGGGTGATAGCCCAGGCAAACGAGCAAGACCAGACTTAGGGTACAGAAATCAAACACCTGTTTAGTTCGATTTCAGGAATAAACAGCTTAGCAGCGACAACAAAAATAAATCAGGAGAAGCATGATGAAATTCAAGCTTACACCTCTGGCAGCAGCAGCCCTTTTGGGCCTGTCAGTAAGCGGGGCACAGGCAAGCAGTTTTGATGGCATCGTGGTTTTTGGTGATAGTCTGAGCGATTCAGGCCAATTTCCCGATGGCACCAACCCCCAGGCAGCCGATTTCAACCTAAGCGGCACCCGTCTGACCAATCGCACTGGCGAAGATTTTGATGGTGAATACGGCCAGGTTGCCACGCAATTTTTAACTAACCGTTTAGGTTTGGGTCCGCTACTGCCCTCGACCTCGGTGGTCAGAAACAACATTGGCCTGGAAGATGGCAGCAACTATGCGGTTGCTGGTTTAACTTCAAAAGCTATTCTGAGTTCAATTGTTAATGAGCTAAATATTGCCAACCCTGGTACAGCTTATGACCCTGACAATGATACCGGGTCCATTGTTGCCAATCCCAATTTTGATGATACTCAGCAGCCCTCACCAACCAACCCACCTTATCTGCGCTCTAAAGATGGTTATCTAGTTGCCAACGGTGGACAGGCTGATGCCAACAAGCTCTATTACATCAACGGCGGCGCCAATGACTTTATTAATCTGATTCGAGCTAGCAATGTCACACCGACCTCACTGAACACTGCTGTTCAAGAAGCCTCTGAGAACATCGGGACAGCTGCTATATCACTCGCTAACGCGGGCGCTAAAAACCTGGTGGTTTCTGATATGCCAAACTTGGCACGCACACCGCTGGCCGCGGGGGTTGCAGCAGGTTTACCTGATGATGGCACTCGCCAAGGCTTTTTAGACGGATTAACTAATTCCAATACTGGCTTTAACAATGCGCTGGGCCAGTATATTGATAACATTGATACTTCGGTCAATGTTGTGCGCCTGGATGTTAATCGTCTTTTTGATGAATTCCTGGCTGACCCAGAAATTTTTGGTTTTGCTCCCAATACAGGCAATCAACTGACTTCCAGTTGTTTTGATGGCAGTGCTGGCACCTGCGGTGAAAACCCAACCTACGGCATCAATGGTACCGACCCTGACCCTTCTAAGCTGCTCTTTAATGATGCCGTTCACCCAACCGAAGCGGCTCAGGAAATTCTTGGTGATCATGCCGCTTCTTTCTTGATTGCGCCCCAGGAAATTTCTCTGATTCCACAAATGGGTCAGCAGTTTGTGCGTAATCAGCAAGCTTATCTGTCACGCCAAGCCGACTATAGCAACCAAGTCACTGCCGGTGGCTGGCAGGTTTTTGGTCGGGGTGGTTACAGCCAGTCTGATTATTACCAGGACCTAAACACTGCTCGCGCTGAAGGTGAAGGCCATCAGGTCACTATCGGCGGCCTCTGGCGTGTTGATGATGCCCTGACTGTTGCCCTGGCAATCAGCCGTGCTGAAGATGAAATCACTACCCGCTCTACTGATTCCAAGTATGAGTCTACAGGTCTCCTACTTTCTGTTGGTGGTAGCTATACCTGGGAAATGCTGAACTTCAGCGCCCAAGTCAGCTATGCAGATCTGGATATTGATGCCCAGCGTGGCGTCAAGCTTGGTCAGCACACTCGACTTGAAGAAGGCTCAACAGATGGCTCCGTTCTGGGCGCCACCTTCAAGGTTAAAGCCGATCTGCTCAGTACTGATTCAGCAGTGGTGCTATCACCTTTTGCTGGCCTGGCCTACTCCCAGTCCAAAGTGGATGGCTATGAAGAGTCTGAAGTCACTTCCACCAGCTTGACTTATGGTGATCTGGAGCGCACTTCATTTACTGGCGAACTTGGCATAGGTCTGCGCCAAAATGCGACCAGCGGCTTTAATGCTGAACTGGCTTTCGTCAGGGAGTTTGATACCGATGCAACGGAAGTCAGCATGTATCAGCAATCCTACGGCGAAGATGCGCGTCAGCTGAACTTCACTGGTTACACACCAGAAGAAAACTACAAGCGCCTGGCACTGGGTTACCGCCTGGGTCTGACTGACGCTCTGGTTATTGATGCTGGCTACAACTTTACCTATGGCGATGAGCGGCATCACAACTTCAGCCTTGGCCTTGCCTTCAGCCTGTAATACGAACAATAAAAAGCTTCTATCAGAGGTGTAACCATGAACAGATTGCATAAGAAAAACTTTGTCGGCAAGACCACTTTGCCGCGTATCAGCCTACTAGCCCTGGCTATTGCAGGCATCGCTGCGCCCGTTCAGGCAGCTAACTTTGAACTGGGTGATTTTAACCTACAAGTCAATTCACAAATTTCTGCCGGGGCGAGTTTTCGTACCCAAAGTCGCGAAAATGACTATATAGCAGGCGGCACTCTGGCTGCCCAGGGAAAAACCAACCCAGCTGCAGCTAATGCTTCTTATCAAGGTAACAACTCCAGCAACACTGATGACGGCAACATGAACTTTGACCAAGGTGATATGTTTTCACAGGTCATTTCCGGCAACCATGAGCTGCGCTTCGGGCACAACCAGTACCGAAACTTTGGTGCCAACCTAAGTTTCCGCTATTGGTACGATGGCGCATTAGACGGGCTCAACTCCCCTAGCGATGCTGACATGGTCGATGATTGGAAAGGCACAAGCGCTTATGAAGACGCCAAATCCGGCATCGAGCTTATGGATGCTTACGTTTATGGCGACTTTGATGTTGCCGGAAGACCAGCCCAGATTCTCCTGGGCCGGCATGTTCTTAACTGGGGTGAAAGCACCTTTATTCAAGGTGGTCAAAATGCCGCCAACCCAGTCGACGTGCCAGCTTTACGACGCCCTGGTGCAGAAATTCGTGATGCCCTGCTACCTGTTGCAATGATTTCTGGCTCTATCGCTTTGGACGAAATGGGTGATTTCACCTTGGAAGGCTACTACCAGTTTGAGTGGCAGCGCACTCGTGCTGATGCTTGTGGCTCCTTCTTCTCCAACAATGATTTTGCGGCAAAAGGCTGCGGCCCTGTGTATTACCAAAGCGGTGCTTCTGAACAAGCTAATGCTGATGGCCAACCCCCCGGACTACTTGCAGGACTTGGCAATGTTGGCCTTGGTGAGTATGTCACTATTGCAGAACGTGCCGATGACAAAGAGCCCAGTGATACTGGCCAGTGGGGTGTCGCTCTGAAATGGTATGCCGAACAGCTCAATGGCACTGAGTTTGGTCTCTACTTCCAGAATATTCACAGTCGCCTGCCTGTAGCAGGAGGCATTGTCAGCTCAGGTACGCCGGCAGGCCCAGCTTTAGCTCAAAGCCTTGGCCTACCCGCAGGCAGCTTGGGTGATGGCAGTGATGAAGCAACCCGATACCAGATCGACTTTCCTGAAAACATGAAAGTCCTCGGTGCCTCTTTCGCCACCCTGTTGCCTAGCGGCACGGCTTGGTCCGGTGAGTTTACCTACCGGCCTGACGCACCCGTTCAAATCAATGCCAATGATGTACTTGTTCGTGGTTTGCTTGGTAACCTAGGCTATGATCCAGCAGTGAATGCTGCAGGACTTTATGACGGGACAGCACTGGCTGGCTTTATTGACCGCCTACCTTCTGAAATCCAGGACCTGGAAGCTGGCTCTCAGAAAGGCTACCGAGAATTTGATGTTTTCCAATTTCAAAGCACCTTTATCCATGATATCAACCGGGTATTGGCAGCTGACAACCTGCGCCTAATTGGTGAGGTTGGCTTTACTTACGTTAACGATCTGCCAGATACCGATGAAATCCGTTTTGGACGTTCATCCATCTATGGTTCTTGGGGTGAGTTCCAAGATGACTTTAATGGAACCAATATAGATCCTGACAAAGTCTTCGCCGACAACGGCTATGTGACTGACTTCTCCTGGGGTTATCGCTTGCTGGCTCAATTGGAGTACAACAATGCCTTTGTGGGTGGTCTGACTCTGAAGCCGTCTTTTTCCTGGAGTCATGATGTTAGTGGTTATGGCCCCGAGCCCGGCAGCCAGTTTTATGAAGGCCGCATGATTCTGGGTACTGAATTAGCAGCTGAGTATATGAATACCTATTTCGGCCGCATTGGTTACACTCACTACTTTGATACTGACTACTGGGATCTGGATGACCGCAACTTCGCCAGCATCAGCGTTGGCATGAACTATTAATTTGCGGCTAATCAACAAGAACAAGGTGAATTTTATGAAGAGCAACAAGACTAATCCCGCTTTGCGTCTTTCCGGTCTGGCTACTGCCCTGGTGGCAGCAGGCCTGCTGGCTACCACTGGCTCGCTCTATGCAGCCGAGCGTCTGGGCGGCAGTGAATTGACCCCCATGGGTGCCGAGCGTGCCGGTAGTGCTGATGGTCGCATCCCTGCCTGGGATGGTGGCCTCCAAGAAGGTCCAGGTAACTGGCGTGACGGCTATGGTCATCCCTTTGCGGATGAAGAGCCTCTCTACGTCATCACTGCACAAAACTATCAGCAATATGAAGAGCGCTTGGCGCCTGGGCAAATTGCCATGCTGCAGGCCTACCCGGATACTTTCCGTATTCCTGTATATCCAACTCACCGTACCGCTGCTTACCCGGACAGCGTCTATGAGAAAGTTAAATCCAATGCTTCTTCGGCACGTCTGGTTGATGGCGGTAATGGTGTGGAGAACTTCACTGAAGTCACACCTTTCCCCATTCCCGAA
Organism: Marinospirillum celere; assembly: GCF_900112235.1. GTDB lineage: Bacteria > Pseudomonadota > Gammaproteobacteria > Pseudomonadales > Halomonadaceae > Marinospirillum > Marinospirillum celere. The sequence goes on from NZ_FOLH01000004.1 coordinate 109,831, forward strand.
ACCGGTGTTGAACTGGTTTGGAACCATTCAACCCGCTATCGTGGCCCAGGTGCTGAGCGGGAAGTAACTCTGGCTACACCTCAAGCAAGCGGTGCTTATACACCAGTAACCATCAATGAAGAGTTTATGTTTATTGCCGATGCTGAAGAGAATACACTTTTTCACTTCCTGCAATCGGTAACCGCACCTGCACGTCTTTCAGGCACCATTCTGTTGGTTCAAGAAACCATGAACCAAGTATTGGAGCCTCGTCGGGCCTGGATTTACAACGCTGGTCAGCGCCGTGTACGTCGTGCTCCTCAGGTTGCTTATGACGGACCAGGTACCGCAGCAGACGGTCAGCGCACTTCCGATGGCCTGGATGTATTCAACGGTGCACCTGATCGCTATGAATGGAATCTGGTTGGCAAAAAGGAAATGTATATTCCTTACAACGCCTACAATCTACTGGATACTAACCTGAGCAATGATGACATCATCATGGCCGGTCACCTAAACCCTGACCACCTACGCTATGAGCTGCACCGTGTTTGGAAGGTTGAAGGCACCCTTCGCGAAGGTCAGCGCCATATTTATGAAAAACGTGTCATGTACTTCGATGAAGACACCTACCAGCTCGCCCACGTTGATCAGTATGATGGTCGTGGCAACCTCTGGCGGGTTTCTGAAGGCCATACCGTACAGTTCCATGATGTCCAGGTACCCTGGTACGCTGCTGAAACTATCTATGACCTGGTCAACAATCGCTATATTGTTTCCGGCCTGATCAACGATACTTCTGGCTACAACTGGGATTACGAAGCACGTTCAAGTAACTTTACCCCAGCCGCTCTGCGTCGTTCTGGAGGTCGTTAAGACCTTTGGCCCTTGCTTCAGCAATCAGCCTCGCTTAATTTAAGGGGTTGATTCCGAGGCAAGGGCCACTAATGACCAGTCGTTTACTCACATCGCGACTCCACCCCCCGCTACCACCAGCCACTCAGCTGGTCCGTAGTCGCCTGCTTGATCAACTCAAGGATCAGACTTTTCAGCTCCTAGTGATTGAAGCGGCAACCGGTTATGGGAAAACACTCCTCGCCGATCAATGGCTATCCAGCAGCCAGCTGGCCTTCACTTGGCTGAACCTTGCCGAACAAGATCAAGAGCCTGAAACCTTTCTGGCTTACTTGCAGGCGGCCCTTTGCGAACTGCCTGGCTGCCAACAACTGGCCCCAGCTGCTGACCAAGACCCCCAAAAACAATTACTGCACTTACTGGCTGAGCTGGAAAACTTATTAGCCACTGACGTTTTTTTGTGTATTGACTGCTTTGAAAAGCTTCCCCCGTCATCACCAACCTTGGAGCTGCTTCAATTACTTCTTGATTACCGGCCCCCATCCTTACGGCTAGTGCTTGTTGGTCAAAGCATTCCCGTGCAATTTAAAGCCTATCAATTGCGTGATCAGCTGGCTTATTTGCAGGCGACTGACTTGGCCTTAAACCCCGAGGAGTTTACTGATCTGGTAGGGCAGTTAAATCCAAATCTCAGCTGGCTGGAGAAAGCCAGACTTTATCAACACACCCATGGCTGGCCAGCACAGGTTAAAATTCAGGCCACCCAGCTCCAGCAGGCTAGATATGAAGACCAACAACTCTTAACACCGGAAGATCAAAAAGCCCTACCTATTTGGCCACTGGTACATGGGTATGACAAAAGCCACCTTCACCAGGAATTAACCCAACTGACCCAACTGAACTCAACCCAAACCGACCAGGTGATGCGCTGTCTGCGCCGACTCAGTTGGCTTCACTGCCACCTGGGTCAACCGAGAGCTGCGCGGGGCTATAACCGTGAAGCCATCACCCTGGCCAGCAATCAACGAGACAATCACTTCACTGAAGCCTTGCAGTTGGATTTTGGTTTGATTGAGCTGCACAAGGGTCATCTGAAGCTGGCTGAAAGGAAGCTGCATGCCCTGGACAAAAAGCTGGCCCACTTAACGGAAGAACTCGTCGCCCAACAGCAATTGCTACTCGCCCGAATTTACTGGTTACAAGGAGAAGATGAACTCTGCTGGCCCTTGATTACTCACGCTTTATTAGTCAGTGGTGACCGTAATCTTCAGGTTTTCTTGCAAGCTCTTTTATTTATGGCGGAAATTCACTTTCAGCACCTACAAACAGATCAAGCTTTTGAGCTTCTTGATGAAGCCGAACAGCATCTACTGGTCACTAAGCTGGACATCAGCCCCTGGCAGGCCGCCATAACCTGTTTAAAAACCCGCTTATGGCTACAGGAAGGTAAGCAGGAACTGGCTTTGACCTGGATGAACCAGTTGGTCAATCAGTTCCCTGTCAAGGGCCCTTCGTCACTGCAATTGCATCTTCATTATCTGCAAACTCTCTTGCTTGCCCATAAACCAACAGAAGCCTTGAGCCGGTTAGAACAGCTACCTGAAGTCAATGCTCACTACCCAGCTGCCGCTGAAAATATTCATCGTAAAGTCACCTGGGCTTTGGTTTTAGCTGCCAAGCGCCAACCCGTTGATGCGCGAGCCCAGTTACACCAAGCCTTGGTTCTTGCTGAACCTCAGCAGATTAAGCGTCCTTTTCTGCAAGCGGGTACGGCTTTGCAGGAGCTGCTACACGAAGTGATCAAACACTTGGCACCGGGTTCAGATTTATTACTTTTTGCTGAAACCCTGGTACCCAATCAATACAGCGTAACGCAAGCTCTGGTGCAGCCTTTGGACAACAGCCTATCAAGCCGCGAACAGGAAGTTTTAATGCTGGTTGCCGAAGGCCTTTCCAATCAGGAAATCGGGCAAAGGTTATTCATTTCACTGCACACCGTAAAAACCCACCTCAAGCATCTTATGAAGAAGCTGGGTGTGCGCTCACGTACCCAGGCGGTAACCCGAGCAAGGGAATTGCGCTTGATCTAAGTCTTCGCCTCAGCATGGCCCGTTTCTCTGAGCAGTGTTAAGATACCGGTAACGTTTAAAACATTGCGGGCAAAGGTCTTAATTCACCTGGCCCTGGTTAGAGGAACTACTTTTGTCTCACCTACCTGTAATTATTGGCATGGGCGGGGTCAGCCCAGCAGGACGCACTTCTGGTCATCATGCATTCAAACGCATGCTACTGGATCAACTGCCCAATTCCAGCCAACAGACTACCCTTTTATCACTGGCCAGCTTGACTGGCTTGGCTCATCGCGTTGCCGACAATCAATGGCGAACGCCTGAAGGCCAGCTATCTAGTGAAGCTGTAATTGCCCGCTATGCGCAGGAGCTGAAAGACGCCACCCTAATACGCCGCATCCATCCAGATTGGTTTGATGTCCACGCCCAGCCCTCAACGCGCAGCTTGGAAATCAAACCTGCGGCTCATCCAATTCAATTTCGTTTGCGCCGTCGCCACCTGCCCGAACAGCTTCCTTTGGGCTGGTCGATAGAGGACCTACCCGGCAATGAGGTGGAAGTCACTGTCAATCAGCCTTTTTCGGCAACTCTTTCAACGCCCAAAGAAGCTTTGGTGCAAGCTGCTGGCATGCTACCAACGGGCTTTAATCCAGGCGCCCATTATCGTAGTGCCAACCATCCGCGGGCTTTACAGATGGCTGTGTTTGGCGCTTCCGACCTTTTGGGTCAAACCGGTATTAGCTGGGAAACCATCAGCAGCCAAGTTCGCCCAGATCAAATTGGTGTTTTTGCCAGCAACTCCATCGGCCAGCTCGACCAGGAAGGCTGGGGCGGCCTGCTGCAAAGCCCGGTAACCGGTAAAAGAACCACCTCCAAACAGATGCCTCTGGGTTATGCTCAGATGACGGCTGATTTTATCAATGCCTATGTACTGGGTAACATTGGTCAGTCCAGTGGTCTACTAGGTGCTTGTGCAACCTTCTTATATAACTTGCAGGCTGCTACTAATGCGATTCGATCCGGGCGCTTGCGCGTAGCACTGGTCGGCACTTCTGATGCCCCCGTCACTCCGGAAATCATTGAAGGCTTTAGAGCCATGGGTGCTTTGGCGGACGATGCCAGCCTCAAGGCTTTGGATGAACTGGATCAGCTCACTGACCAGGACTATCGCCGGGCTTGCCGCCCCTTTGGTAATAATTGTGGCTTTACCATTGCCGAAGCAGGTCAATTCACCTTACTGGTTGATGACCAGCTGGCTGTAGAGCTGGGTGCTCAAGTGCTGGGCAGTGTTCCTGAAGTTTTTGCTAATGCCGATGGCTTTAAGCGGTCAATTTCAGCACCCGGCATTGGCAACTACCTAACCCTGGCCAAGGCAGCTGCTTTGGGACGCAGCCTTTTAGGTGAGCAGGCTCTGCAGGAGCGCAGCTATGTGCATGCGCATGGCACCAGCACACCCAAAAACCGGGTGACTGAATCCCATGTCCTTAATGAAGTCGCCAAAGCCATGGGAATTAGCCGTTGGCCAGTAGCGGCTATCAAAGCCTTTGTGGGTCATTCTCAGGGAACTGCAGGCGGTGATCAGTTTATGGCTGCTTTGGGTAGCTGGGCCGAAGGGTGGCTACCCGGTATTACCACTGTCAGAGATGGCTTTGCCGATGACTTGCATGCTTCTAATTTGTATTTATCCAATCAGCATCGTCAGGTCGATCCAAAGCAATTGGATATGGCGCTGATCAATGCCAAAGGCTTTGGTGGCAATAATGCCAGTGCTCTTCTGTTATCTCCAACGGTAACTCAAAGGATGCTGGAAAAACGCCATGGTCAAGCAGCCATGCAAGCCCATGCCAACAAGCTGGAAGCCACCTTGGAAGCTAGCCATCAGCATGAGGAAGCTTCGCTTGCGGGCAACTTCAGGCTGACCTATCAATTTGGTGAGCAGGTACTGGAAGGTGAAGAGCTGAGTTTAAGCAGTGAACGCCTGGAAATTCCCGGTTATTCACAAAGTGTTAACCTCAATCTGCGAAATCCCTTTACAGATATGTTTGAATAGTGGCTTACTCTTGCCAAAATATGTGCAAATGCTTTAAATAGTGACATCCATTCGATCAGGAGTGCCCTATGAGCCTGGATTTGTTGAATCAGCTCGAAGAAAAAGTCGCAACCACTATCAATGCACTGGACAAGCTTCGCCAGGAAATTGATCAACTTAAGGAAGAGAATGCTGACCTACGTGCAGAAAAGCAGGTTTGGGAAGAAAAACTGAACGGCTTATTGGGCAAATTCAGTGAGCTGGAAACAGCAGCCCAGCAAACCGAAAACTTCAGTGAAGAAACCCCAGCAGACGAAAATGAAGAACAGCGGGTTTCTAGCTGGTCCTGATCAAGTCTGCAGCTGCAAAGACATAAGCAGCGCATCCTCCCTGCCAGTCGGCGATGACTGGCAGGTGTAATAACCTTTACGCCGTCCATCCAAAGCAAAACCCAAGTGCTGATAAAGTAAGCAGGCCGCCTGATTACTGGCCCTGACTTCCAGGAGCAGCCTTTCCGCTTTTTCCTGTTGAGCTCTGAAAATTGCCTGTTTCAACAGTTGCTTTGCCAACCCCTGACGCCTGAACTGGGGAGCCACCAACACATAAAGCACTTCCGCTTCCAAATAACCCCAACCCAAAACCAGGGCGGCTTGCAGTTCACCAGCTGCTGCATGCAGCCCCCAGACTTCATCTTGCTGCAAACTGGCCAGCCAGCCCGTCTCCTGCCAAGCTTGGGGATCGCTGGCTGCCAACTCCAGCAAAGGAGCCAAGTCATCTTCATTCAAAACCCTTAGCCGAGAGTCACTCAAAAGCTGACCTCTCAAAGCAACAAGGGGCTACTGGCAAAACGGGCTCTCAGCCCATTTTCACCCGCCTGTTGCCAAAAGTGCTGTTTAGCTTCAGATCTGTTGATCAGGTCATCCAATGCTGGAGCCGCATAGACTTCTGGCAGGCTCAGGGCTGCTTCTCTGGTTAATAGGTCACTGGCGCGGGAACCAAAAACCAGCAGGCCCGAAAGCCGCTGTCGGAATTGAGCGCCAGTAAGGAAAGCACGCAGGCTCAGGTTAAGTTCTTCCTCATCACCCGCTTCAACAGGTACGCCTGGTAAAGGCCACTGAAAACGATGTTGAGACAAAATACCCAAACCACCGGGGTAGAAAGCCGTCAACAGACTTTGCAGCAGGGACAAGGTTTGCTGAGTCAGGGGCTGATTTGCTTGCCGCTCCATAACCAGCTGCCAACCATTGGCCAGCAGCCAGACATCAGCAACCAAAGGCAAGGCCTGCTGCTGGGGCGGAGACTCCAATACAGGAGCCAAGGGCACTTCCTGGGCAGTGATTTCGGGAGCCTTCTTAGGTTCGGGCTGCGGCTGAATTTCAGCACGTAACTTTTCCCTGGCACTGACCTGGGGCTCGGGCGCTGGCCAGTCACATAAGACACTGGGCTGTGCTCCCACTAAGCGCTTGCGGGCAACCCAGAGGGTCACCCCCAGGTTCTGAAGGGTGGCGTAGCGCTGATGAGCAGTTAGTTCCGGCATTGAATTAAGATCAAACCCCTTCTTTTTGTGGATGCGTCCGCTCAGTCTGATTGGTCAAGGCATTCAATGCATTGATGTAAGCCTTGGCCGAAGCAATCACTATATCCGTGTCGGCACCCAAGCCATTGACGATGCGCCCGCCTTTGGCAAGGCGAACCGTCACCTCACCCTGAGAATCCGTTCCCGAAGTAATGGCGTTAACTGAGTAAAGCTCCAAGGTGGCATGGCTTTGCACAACACTTTCAATGGCCTTATAGACAGCATCAACCGGGCCTGAGCCTTCGGACTCAGCTTTCAACTCTTCGCCTTCAACATTAAGCACCAACTGAGCAATCGGCGTTTCGCCCGTCTTGGACTGAACCTCCATCGCTACCAGCTGCACATGCTCGGCTGCCGCTGCGGCCCGGGTATCGGTGACCAGTGCCTGCAGGTCTTCGTCATAGATTTCATGCTTCTTATCAGCCAGCTGTTTGAAAAGCTGGAAGGCGGTATTCAGTTCCTGTTCGGTTCCAAAGTTGATACCCAACTCCTGCAAACGGGTACGGAAGGCGTTACGGCCTGAGTGCTTGCCCAACACGATAGAGTTGGTGTGCCAACCCACATCCTGAGCCTTCATAATTTCATAGGTTTCACGGTGTTTAAGAACGCCATCCTGATGAATCCCTGATTCATGGGCAAAGGCATTTTTACCGACAATGGCTTTATTGGGCTGCACCGGGAAGCCGGTTACTGTGGAAACCAGGCGTGAAGTCGGCACAATAAACTGAGGGTCGATACCCGTTTCCACTTCAAAAGCATCGGCACGGGTGCGTACTGCCATCACCAGTTCTTCCAGTGAAGCATTACCGGCACGTTCACCCAAACCATTAATGGTGCACTCAACCTGGCGGGCTCCAGCTTGCACAGCTGCCAGCGAGTTGGCCACGGCCAAACCCAAATCATTGTGGCAATGGACGGAAAAGATGGCTCTATCGCTGTTGGGCACCCGCTCAATCAGCTGGCGTATCTGTTCGGCATAGAGTTCGGGAATGGCATAGCCAACGGTATCGGGGATGTTAATGGTGCGGGCTCCGGCATCAATAGCAGCCTCAACAATACGACACAGGAAATCGATATCCGAACGCCCGGCATCCTCGCAGGAGAACTCAACATCATCAATAAGATTACGTGCTTGCTTGACGGCTCGCACCGCCTGTTCAACCACTTGATCCGGCTCCATTTGCAACTTGTATTTCATATGAATGGGGCTGGTGGCAATAAAGGTATGAATACGCCCCAAGGCTGCTGGCTTTAAGGCTTCAGCTGCTCGGTCGATATCGGCTGGCATGGCACGCGACAGGGAGCAAACACGTGATTCTTTAACGGCTTCAGCAACGGCTTTGACGGATTCAAAGTCACCCTGACTGGCAATTGCAAAGCCTGCTTCGATGACATCAACACGCATTTTTTCCAGCATCTTGGCAATACGTACCTTTTCATCCTTGGTCATGGAAGCACCGGGGCTTTGCTCACCATCGCGCAAAGTGGTGTCAAAAATAACTAAATGTTCTTTGCTCATGTTGGGTCTCCTCACAAGTGCTAACTCAACGATTAGCAGACGTGTTTTTATTCATAAATGACCAGTAAAAAGGCAGGACTGGCTGCTCGTTGCAACCAGCTAAAACGCTGGGCTGGAAGTTGATCAATATCAATTCTGACTATAACCAGCTTGAAGCCTTTTGCCAAGGGCGCGGGCCTGGCTGCTCTAGTGCGACAAAAAGCCATGCTAGTCATTAGGACTTAGACAAAATGACCCACCCTGATAAACAGGGCTTCTCTGAAATGGATTTTAAGGCACTTTTTCACCCATAAAGGAGTTTTCGTTTCTGGCCTCTTGCTTGCACTAATAACCAGGTACTCAGTTGTTCAACCAACAAGATGGACAAGAACCATGCAAAACAATAACTCCTCACCCACATCTCAAGCTGAGCGCCGCCGCTTTTTAAAAAGCATGGCTGGAGCGTCAGCTGCTGTAGGTCTGGCTGCTACGGCCGGTAATGCTCTGGCAGCAACGGATACCTCATCAGAAATAGATACTAAAGATCAGGCGCAGGGATACCGTGAAACTGATCATATTCGTGCCTACTACGCAAGCTGTCGCTAAGCCGAACACCAGGAGAACCTATCCATGCGTTTAACAAAAAAACAAACTGCTGCTGAACAGCAAAAAGAAGGTCTGGGTGTTAGTCGCCGCGGCTTTCTGAAGGGCACTAGTGTTGCTGCTGGTGGTCTGGCCGCTTCCGGCCTCTTGGGCAAAGGCATGATGCAAAAAGCCGAAGCTCAGACGCCCAAGTCTTCAGCACCTGTCGAAGTCAGTCGCACCATCTGTACTCACTGCTCGGTTGGCTGTGGTGTTTACGCCCACACCCAAAACGGTGTCTGGACTTACCAGGAGCCTGCTTTTGACCACCCCATTAACAAGGGTGCCCACTGTGCCAAGGGTGCTGCCCTGCGTCATCACGGCCACTCCAGCCGTCGCTTGAAGTACCCCATGAAACTGGTCGGTGGCAACTGGCAAAAAATGTCCTGGGATGATGCCATCAACGAAATTGGCGACAAGGTTCTGGCCATTCGTGAAGAGTCCGGCCCTGATTCGGTTTACTGGCTGGGCTCCGCCAAGTTCAACAATGAACAAGCCTACCTGTTCCGAAAATTTGGCTCTCTATGGGGCACCAACAATGTGGACCACCAGGCACGTATCTGCCACTCCACCACTGTAGCTGGCGTAGCCAACACCTGGGGCTATGGTGCCATGACCAACAGCTACAACGACATGCAAAACAGCAAGTCGATTCTGTTCATAGGTTCTAATGCTGCTGAAGCCCACCCGGTTTCCATGCAGCACACCCTGATTGCCAAAGAGCGCAATAATGCCCAGGTAGTCGTTGTTGATCCTCGCTTTACCCGTACTGCTGCTAAAGCCAACCACTACACACGTATTCGTCCTGGCTCTGATGTTGCCTATATCTGGGGTCTTTTGTGGCATATCTTTGAAAATGGTTGGGAAGATCAGCAGTTTATCAATCAGCGGGTTTACGGCATGGATGAAATTCGCCGTGAAGTTCGTGATTTCCCACCTGCGGTTGTTGAAGACATTACCGGTGTTCCCGAAGCTGAAGTTTACAAGGTCGCCAAAATTCTGGCCGAAAACACCCCGGGTTGTATTGTTTGGTGTATGGGTGGCACCCAGCACACGACTGGTAACAACAACACCCGCGCCTACTGTATTCTGGAGCTGGCTTTAGGCAATGTCGGTAAATCAGGTGGTGGTGCCAACATCTATCGTGGTCATGATAATGTTCAGGGCGCTACTGACTTTGGTGTCCTTTCCAACTCCCTACCCGGCTACTATGGTCTGGCTGAGGGCTCTTGGCGCCATTGGGCACGCGTCTGGGAAGTCGACTATGAGTGGATTGAAAACCGCTTTGACTCGGCAACCTATGGCGGCACCAAGCCCATGAATGCAACAGGTATCCCTGTTTCTCGCTGGGTTGATGGTGTTCTGGAGGATTCCAGCAAAATACAGCAGAACGACAATATTCGCGCCATGTTCTACTGGGGTCACGCGGTTAACTCCCAGACCCGTGGCCCTGATATGCGTGAAGCCATGAAAAAGCTGGATATGATGGTTATTGTTGACCCTTATCCCACAGTCGCTGCAGTTATGCACGATCGCAATGATGGCGTTTATCTGCTGCCTGCTTGCACCCAGTTTGAAACCTACGGCTCGGTTACCGCTTCCAACCGCTCCATCCAGTGGCGTGACAAGGTTATCGAACCCCATTTTGAAGCCAAGTCTGATCACGAAATCATGTACTTGTTTGCCAAAAAACTGGGCTTTGCCGACCAACTGGTTAAAAACATCCAGGTCAATGGCAACGAGCCGCTGATTGAAGACATCGTACGTGAGTACAACCGCGGCATGTGGACCATAGGTTACACCGGTCAAAGCCCTGAGCGTCTTAAATATCACCAGCAAAACTGGCATGCCTTTGACTTCACCAGCCTGCGCGGCGTAGGTACCGAAGCTGACGGTGAGTTTTATGGCCTGCCCTGGCCTTGCTGGGGAACCCCGGAAATGAAACATACCGGCACCCATGTTCTCTATGACCCCAGCATCCCGGTTAGCCGTGGTGGCACTGGCTTCCGTGCCAACTTTGGTGTGGAGCGCAATGGTGAGACTCTGCTAGCTGAAGGCTCGGCACCAGTTGGTAACGAGATTGGTGATGGTCACCCAGAGTTTACTGCTGATCTGCTTAAGCAGTTGGGCTGGTGGGATGACCTGACTGCTGAAGAAAAACAGGCTGCGGAAGGCCGTGACTGGAAAACCGACCTTTCTGGCGGTATCCAGCGCGTTGCCATCAAGCATGGCTGCGCACCCTTTGGTAACGGCAAGGCACGTACCGTGGTTTGGACCTTCCCGGATGCTATTCCCAAGCACCGTGAGCCGCTTTACACCACCCGTCGTGATCTGGTTGCCAAGTACCCAACCTTTGATGACTTCGACTCCTTGATGCGTCTGCCTACCCTGTATAAATCCGTACAGGAAAGAGACACCTCGGGCGAATTCCCCATTATCCTCACCTCTGGTCGTTTGGTGGAATACGAAGGTGGTGGTGATGAAACCCGCTCCAACCCCTGGCTGGCTGAACTTCAACAGCACATGTTTGTTGAGATCAACCCTTACAACGCCAACACCCTGCGTATTCGTGATGGTCAGGATGTTTGGGTTTACGGGCCAGAAGGCGGTCGAGCCAAGGTCAAAGCCAAAATTACCAACAGTGTCGGACGCAATGTGGCCTTCATGCCTTTCCACTTCGGTGGCGAGTTCCAGGGCGAAAACCTCAGGCATCGTTATCCAGAAGGCAGTCAGCCCTACATCTCCGGTGAAGCGGTCAACACAGTAACCACCTATGGTTATGACCCCGTCACCCTGATGCAGGAAACCAAGTGTACCGTTTGCCGTATTGAAGCAGCCTGATAACTGAGGAGATAACCATGGCTCGTATGAAATTTTTGTGTGACTCAGAGCGCTGCATCGACTGTAACGGCTGCGTCACTGCCTGTAAAAATGCCAATGAAGTTGAGTGGGGTATTCAGCGCCGTCGCGTTGTCACCCTGGATGATGGTGAAGTCGGCTCAGAAGTTTCCATTTCTGTCGCCTGCATGCACTGTTCAGACGCCCCTTGCATGGCCGTCTGCCCAACCGATTGCTTCTATCCAACCGAAGAAGGCTTGATCCTGCATAACAAGGACACCTGTATTGGTTGTGGCTACTGCCTCTATGCTTGTCCTTTTGGTGCCCCTCAGTTCCCCAAACAGGGAGCCTTTGGTGCCCGCGGCAAGATGGACAAGTGTACTTTCTGTGCCGGTGGTCCCGAGGAAGATCCAGCACTCGAAGAGCAGAAGTATGGTGCCAATCGTCTGAAAGACGGCAAGCTGCCACTCTGTGCTGAAATGTGCTCCACCAAGGCCCTACTGGCTGGTGATGCAACTGAAGTAGCGGATATCTTCCGTGAAAGGGTTGTTTACCGCGGTCACAAAAATGGTGCCTGGGGTTCCTTGAACCAAGAGCCTGGATTGACTGATCTGGCTCAACAGGCTGCTGAACTGGCAACTGATGCTGCGAGAAGCTAATCATGAAAACATGCAAGCGTAACCCTGGCTGGTTCGGCCTGGTTGCGCTGCTGCTGGCAGGCTGTTTGCTCAGCCTGCCCGTAGTGGCTCAATCGCAAGGGGGACCACCTGCTGATGCCAGACAGGAATTAATGCAGGCTCTGCCTGGTGTCACTTCTGACTATTGGCGTGATGTTAAAGGCGGCGTTTCAGGAACCACCTCTTCCACTAGTCCCGGTGCCGACACCCTAATCATGGTGGAAGGTGAAACCTGGCGCGAATGGCGTAACAACTGGATTTCCCCCGGTGGTTTGATTGCCTTGGGTGGCAGTGCTTCAGCCATTTTCCTGTTCTGGTTGCTGGTAGGGCAGGTCAAACTGGACAAGCCCCGCACCGGCCGGAAAATTGAACGCTGGTCGCGTATTGACCGCACCATCCATTGGTATGTGGCCAGTCTCTTCATTATTCTTGCCGTTACCGGCTTCTTGCTGCTCTATGCAAAATGGTTCCTTGCACCCATTTTGCCAAACAGTCTCTGGGCCGGTTTTATGATCGCCGCAAAAAATATTCACAATTATCTGGGTCCCTTGTTTGCTTTGGGGCTGCTGGTAATGATCATCAAGTGGATGCGTCACAATGTCTTTAATCGTGTCGACCTCAAATGGTTTGCAAAAGGCGGCGGGATTGTAGGCAAAGGCCATCCTTCAGCTGGTTTTTTGAATGGCGGTGAAAAGGTTTGGTATTGGCTGGTTACCTTCCTGGGCCTGACCGTAGTCATCAGTGGTCTGGTACTCGACTTCCCCAACTTTGGGCAAAGCCGTGAAACCATGCAAACCACACTGATCATTCATGCCATAGGTGCCTTGATTCTGATGGCAGCTTCCTTCGGCCATATCTATATAGGTACGGCTGGAACGGAAGGTGCTTTCGAAGGCATGAAAACAGGTTATGTTGATGAAGCCTGGGCTGAACAGCACCATGACCTCTGGTATGAAGCCGTTAAACATGAAGCGATCAGTGAAGAGGAGCTGGAAGCTCTAAAAGCTGGTCAACCTGCTGCAGCGGAAGCCAAAACCTGACCCCTCCAGAAGTTGGCTAACGCTTTTTCTTGGGAGGCCTAGCCTCCCTTTTTTCATCCTGTTACTTGATCCGAGTGATAGCTATTTCCAGGTAGTCTCGCTAGGATAGCAAGAAATTGACTGAACCCCTCTTCAAGTTTTCTGGAGACTTTGCAATGCAAACCCTAGACCCCCAACAACAAACTGAAATTGAAGCAGCTGCCTTTCGCCGACTCCTTAAGCATCTGGATGACAATAAAGATGTTCAGAATATTGATCTGATGATTTTGGCTGATTTCTGTCGTAACTGTCTGGCCAAATGGATGATGGCTGCAGCCAAAGAACAGGGCGTAGAGATGGATTACGATGAAGCCAGAGAGCGCGTCTATGGTATGCCCTATTCCGAGTGGAAAGAGCTTCATCAGCAACCGGCGACTCCTGAGCAGCTGGCCGCCTTTGAAGCTCGTGAAGCAGAACGCAAGGCACGGGGAGAAGCCTGATGAGCCAGGTCGAAACACCCCTGAATATTGCCGTACTCACCCTCTCAGACAGCCGCACTCTGGCTGAAGACAAGTCGGGCGATTACCTGGTGTCAGCTTTGGAAACAGCGGGCCATCAACTGGCAGACCGTCAACTGATTCCCGATGATGTTTATCAAATGCGTGCTGTGGTCAGCCAGTGGATTGCTGATCCAGCCATTCAGGTCATCCTGACCACTGGCGGTACTGGCTTTACTGGCCGGGACTCAACACCTGAAGCCCTGCGGCCACTGTTTGATACCGAAATCGAAGGCTTTGGCGAAACCTTTCGTCAGGTTTCCTATGCGGAAATAGGCTCTTCCACGGTTCAGTCACGCTGCCTGGCTGGCCTGGCCAACGCTACGGCCATTTTTTGTTTGCCTGGCTCCACCGGAGCCTGCCGAACCGGTTGGACAAAGATCCTGCATGAACAGTTGGACAGCCGCCATCGTCCCTGTAACTTTGTTGGTATTCTCTTGCATGGTAAGCAACTACATTCTTGATCGAGCTGCTTTATGAATTCCTTGCTGCCGCCACATCTGGCTCTGGAAAAAATGCTGGCCAGCATCCAGCCCATTACTGCCCAAGAAACACAACCTCTGGGCCGTCTGGTCGGTCGTATTCTGGCTGAAGATCAACTAGCTGCGGTTGATGTTCCTCCCGCAGACAATTCAGCCATGGATGGTTATGCTCTGCGCTTGGCCGATCAGGGGCAGCCTCTTGGCATTTCACAACGCATTGCTGCCGGTCAGGCGCCCCAGCCGCTAGAAGCAGGAAGCTGTGCACGCATCTTCACCGGCGCTGAAATTCCACCTGGGGCTGATTGTGTGGTGATGCAGGAAAAGGTCACTCTTGATGATCAGGGCAGGGCTGTATTTCCAGATCAGTTGCAAGCTGGTGACAATATTCGTCCTTGTGGTCAGGATATCCAGGCGGGCAGTCTCTTGCTAACCGAGGGAACCCAACTGGATTACCGCCATCTGGGCTTGCTGGCCAGTGTTGGTTTGGCTGAAGTACCGGTGTTCAGAAGGCCCCGCGTTGCCCTGCTGGCAACGGGTGATGAACTGGTCACCCCTGGACAACCTTTAAAACCAGGTCAAATCTACAATTCCAATCGCCCCTTGCTCACCGGCCTCTTGCAAAGCCTGGGCGCTGAAGTGATTGATTTAGGCCCGATTGCCGATACCCGCGAAGCAACAGAAGCAGCCTTAAGCCAGGCTGCCGAAGAAGCCGATCTTATTTTATCCACAGGGGGTGTTTCGGTTGGCGAAGAGGATCACATCAAACCTGCGGTGGAAAGCCTGGGAGAACTCAGCCTCTGGAAGCTGGCCATGAAACCTGGCAAACCCGTGGCCTTTGGTCAAATCGGTTCAGCGGCTTTCTTGGGGCTGCCCGGTAACCCTGTTTCTGTCTTTGTCGGCAGCCAGATATTTCTTCAGCCTTTGTTAATGCATTTATCAGGCAATCAGAAGGCTTGGCAGCCACGGCTCTTCACGGGACAGGCTGAATTTAGCGCCCGCACCCAAATTCGCCAGGAATACCTGCGTGTCCGTGCCGAAAAAACTGCAAAGGGCTGGCAACTAGCCTCTTTTGCCAATCAAAACTCCGGTGTTTTGAGTTCTGTCGTCTGGGCCAATGCTCTAGCTGTTATTCCTCCTGAAACTGAAATCCAACCCGGTGATCCAGTGGATTTTTGGTTCTACATTTAGCTTTTATCTAATAGCTACATTTATCGTTCTCACTACCAGTGCCGATGAAGCAATAATTAAAGCGGTTTTGTATCAGGGATGTTCCAAAGCAGCAAAAAACTGTTCACGAATCCACAGCATCTTGGGATCATGATGATGACGACTGTGCCAATACAAATAAAAGCTGACCGGTGAAGGCTGAAGGGTATCCGGCAACTCACGCAGGCAAAGCCGTCGGTTGCGTACCACCCTTTCAGCCAAGCGCTGGGGTAACGTAAAAACCAAGTCGGTATCTTCACAGAAATCGGCAACCGACATAAAACTGGACAAGCGCAGCATCACCTGACGCGTCAGCCCCAACTGAGCCAGAACCTTATCCATACTGCCCGGCCCTCGACCGGTAATGGAAACCAAGCCATGGGCGGCGGCTGCATAGCTGACCGGAGTCAGGGGCTGAGTCGCCAAAGGGTGGTTTTCAGCCATGACACAAAGCAAAGGCATGGTATCGATCACCCTTCGATGTAAACTGTTTTCAGCAGAAGCTGGCTGCAGACCACTCAGGCTGAAATGCACTTCATCCCGGTCCAACATGGAGAAGCTATCTTCTTCCTGGCGTACGGTTTCCAAGCGAAGCCCGGGAACCAGACGTCTTAGATGCTTCACCAGACGCGGGAAGTAGATCGCCAATTCCAGGTCCAATCCCGTCAAACGGATCAAGCTGGTATCTGTTGCCGGGTCAAACACAGGGGATTGAACCAAATCCGTCAGCTGCTGCAGTAGTGGGCTTAGCTGGGTTTGAATTTCCTGAGCCCGACTGCTTAGATCAAAACCGCGGGAGGTTCTTACCAATAGAGGATCACCCAGTTCGCGACGCAAACGTGCCAAGGCCCGACTCACTGCTGGCTGACTCATTTCCAACTGCTCTGCCGCTCTGGAAACATGGCGTTCTTGCAACAGCACTTGGAGAATCGGCAAAAGATTTAGGTCCAAGCCTTTTAAATTCATTTCACGCATAGCAATTATCACACTCATGCATTAGACGCATAGAGCTTAGTGCTACACAATCTGGAAAGCAATTCAGGAGAAAGAGAGATGGCACTTGTTAAGCGTTTGACCAATTCGCGCCAGCAGTATGGCTGGGTCAGCATTTTGCTGCATTGGCTGGTTGCGTTAACGGTAATAGGGATGTACCCGCTGGGTCTTTATATCGTCTCTCTGAGCTACTACGACCCAGGTTATCGTTTCTATCCAAATTTACACCGCAGCTTGGGTCTGCTCTTGGCTTTTGTGGTTCTGGTACGCCTGACTTGGAAGCTGGCTAACACCAGCCCTCAACTTCTCGTCGAGAAATCCTGGGAAAAGCTGGCTGCCAAAGCAGGGCATCTTTTTCTCTATCTGCTGCTGCTAACCGTTCTTATATCCGGCTACCTGTTGTCGACAGCCGATGGCCGCAGTATTCAGGTGTTTGACTGGTTCAGCGTGCCCGCCATTCCCTGGCTGGCTACCCGTCAAGAAGAACTGGCTGGCAGTATCCATTTTTATTCAGCAACAGCCTTGGCTGTACTGGCCGGCATCCATGCACTGGCTGCCTTAAAACATCACTTTATTGATCACAACTCAACGCTCAAGCGCATGCTGGGCATTCAATCGGAGAAATAAACCATGCAATTCAAATCAAGTTTAAAAGGCTTGGCGTTAGCTACTGCTTTTGCAGCAAGCCCTGTAATGGCCGCTGACTATGTCATCGATACTCAGGGCGCTCATGCCTCCATCAACTTTAAAATTGACCATCTGGGTTTCAGCTATGTTGTCGGCCGATTTAATGATTTTGAAGGCAGCTTTACCTGGGACTCTGAGCAACCCGAAAACTCCACAGCAGAAGTGACCATTCGCACCAACTCGATTGACAGTAATCATGCTGAAAGGGACCGCCATATTCGCAGTGATGATTTTTTGGATGTACGCCGCTTCAGCGAAGCCAACTTCACCAGCACCGGCTTTGAGTACCAGGGTGATGGCAAAGGGCTGCTAACCGGCGACCTGACCCTGATGGGCGAAACTCGCAGTATAGGTATTGAAGTAGAACACTATGGTGAAGGCGAAGACCCCTGGGGTGAGTACCGCGCTGGCTTTACCGGCACGACCGAGCTTCATCTTCCTGACTTTGGTATCAAGTTCAATCTGGGGCCAGCTGCTGAAACTGTCTACATGGATCTGCATGTCGAAGGTGTTCGCCAGCGGTAACGCGAAGGGGTAGATCCAGGTTTCTTTTTGAAAACTACCAATCCCAAACCAGGGGCGGGTTGAGTCCTGGATCTGCCCAGCGACAACTACTGGCGTTAATACTGGCATAGGCTCTTCGACCAGAGGCCGGAAAGCTGCCATAGCCTTCGTGAATATGCCCGAAAACATGCAGCTTCAATTCAGGCAAAAAGGGCAGGCGATCTGCCAGAGCCTCACACCCGGCATGGGTTCCCAGACTGGTAAGATCACCCAGACCCTGAGGTGGACCATGGGTAATCAAGAGTTGCGTTGTTGCAGGAATTCTCGCCCAACGCTCAGCCAGAGGCTCGCCCCTTTCCAGCATAAACGCAAAATCAAAAAACCGGGGTGTCCAGGGGCTGCCATAAATGGAAATACCTTCCAGCTGGCAGGCTTCATCCTGAAGGTAGGTCGCCCAGCCGGCAAAGAGTGCGCGCCCATCTTCAGGAAAGCTTTCCAAAAGCAAATCATGATTGCCTGCGATCAGCAATTTATGTTGGTGAGGTTGTGAATGCAGCCAGTCTGCAAATTCTGTTAATTCATCCCAGCACTTGCCAGAGCTGAAGTCGCCAGAATGAATCAGCAGGTCTCCATCAGGCACACTGAGCTCCTGGTGACGTCCATGAGTATCACTAATCATCACCAGGCGCATCTTTTCTCCTTACACTTTAAATTTGTCAGTCAGTTCACGCAGGCTACTGACTCGACCACGCAGATCCTGGGTTCGTTTCTTGGACGCTTCAGCCTGTTCAGCCAGTTCATCAGAGACACCTCGAATTTTCTCAGTATTACTACTAATCTCTGACGTTACCGCATTCTGTTCTTCAACAGCGCTGGCAATTTGTGAGGCCATATCACTGATATGATTATTGGCTGCATCAATATTTTGCAAACGTTCACTGGCCTGCTCACTGCCCTTCACACTGTTAGCGGCCTGCTGATGGCATTCTTGCATCCGCTGAACAGCCTGCTCTGTGGAGGCCTGCAGGGCATTAATCATTTCCCGGATTTCTTCTGTTGCGGCCTGAGTCCGCTGCGAAAGTGAACGCACCTCATCAGCAACCACTGCAAAGCCCCGGCCATGATCCCCTGCACGTGCGGCTTCTATGGCTGCATTCAGTGCCAGTAAGTTGGTTTGCTCAGCAACCCCCTGAATGGTCACCAGGATTCCGGTAATTTCCTGTACCTGACCATCCACTTCTTCAAGACTCTTCATGCCTTCTGTCAGCTGATTGGCCAAGCCAGTGGTTGCTTCGCGGTTTGCTTCAACCAATTTCAAGCCTTCACGAGTTGAGCTGGCAGCTTCCTGGGCCTGACTGGCAGTACTTTCGGCATTGCCCGCAATCTCACTGGTTGCCATTGCCATTTCATGGGCCGCACTGGCCAACTGGGTAATTTCCATTTGCTGACTGGCCAACTGCTCCAGATTGCTTGTCACCTGCTTGTGGCTTTGCTCTGCATCCTGATCGATTTCACGCGTTAGGCTGGCCACTTGGGTAACTAGTTGCTGCAAGCGCTCAATAAAGCGGTTGAAGGCCAAACTCATACGGCCAAACTCATCATCCTTATCAGCATCCAGACGACGGGTCAGGTCCGCTTCCCCTTTAGAAATAGTCTCCAGGGCATTTGCCAGACGCTTTAAGGGCCTTAGTTGATAACGAATCATCCAGTAAAGAAGGACGCTACTGGCTGCAATAATCAATATTGAGAAGAGAGCAACCTGCCAGGCCAAGCTGACCAGGCCAGCTTCGGCTTCATTGGCATCCACCAGCAACAAGAAAGTCCAACCAGCTTCTGGCAGGCTAATACTGGACGCAAACCAATTACGGCCCTGATAAACAACTTCAGTTAGCTCACCCTCCGGTGGCAGGCTCTGGCTATTAAGGTGCTCAAGCGCATCGGTTTGCACATAGTCAGCATCAGGGTGAGCCAGGATTTTCTGGTCAGCATCCAACATCCAAATTTGCGATGTCCAACGCATCTCGGTGGCTAAAAGCTCTTGAACCACATCTGCGATCATCAAGTCACCGGCCAGCACATGACGATCATTGACTTGCAAAGGCACCGCCATAGACAACACCAGATTGCCGCTGCCAGCATCAATATAGGGTGGTGTTATCACCATTTCGCCAGCTTCTCTTGCTTGTTGATACCAGGGACGAACACGCGGATCAAAACCCGATGGTAAATTAACTTCAGGCCTGGATTGAATCATTTCACCCTGTTCACTCCCCACATAAACCAGTTCAAAACCACCGGCTTTACGGGCAATAGTCAAGGCATCAGGCCAACTTTGGGTATCATCGGCAAGCTCTTCAGAGGAGGCCTGTAAAAGATCTGATTTGCCTTCAATCCAGCTGTTGGCCAGACTGGAAGTGAGCTTTAGGTTATTAGTAACTTCACTATGTACTGCTTGGCTAACTTCACGCTGTAAAAGATTACCAGCCAGGAGGCTAAGTACACCCAGTGCAACCAGCAACAAAGCAGCCACTGAAATCAGAAGTTTGTTCTGAAAATTGAGGTTCATGGTTATCGCCCTGAAAATCATGAGGAGCGCATCCCTTTCTCTTGGCCCACTGAGCCTTAAAGGGTCAGTAGCTAGTGACCACTTTTCCAAAAGTAGTAATTTAAGGGATAGTCTAAAACTTTAGTAATAACAATGTAAAACACTAACTTTCAAGTAAGATTAGATACAAGCCACCAGGAGTACTTGGGTCCACTGCAGCAATCCGCTAAGATAGCGCCCCCTTTAGATGCTGCTCCTTCTGTTCTATCCACCAAGAGGTTGATTAATGTCCACTACTGCTACAGCCCCCTTAAGTTTCATTCCTGGTCAACGTTGGATCAGCGATGCAGAAATCGATTTGGGACTGGGCACCATTTTGCAGAGTGACCGGCGCAGCATTACCCTGCTTTTTCCTGGCAAGGGAGAAACCCGAGTCTACTCAACCTCAACAGCACCACTCACCCGGGTTATTTTCAGTGAAGGAGATACACTGACTCATCAGGATGGCTGGCAGATGAAGGTTGAAGACACCAAAGAAGTGGATGGACTCCTGGTGTATCTGGGGGAAGACAGCCAGGGTGAATTTCTGGAAGTGCCTGAAACTCAACTGGACCCGGAAATCCGTTTTCAAGGCCCCCGTGAACGCTTGCTAACCGGCCAAATTGATCGCAATAATGAATTTCACCTTCGTGCCCTGGCCCGTCAGGCCCAGACTCAGTTGGCTAAAGACAGCCTCAGAGGTTTAAGGGGTCCACGTGTTGGCTTGGTCCCTCACCAGCTTTATATTGCTCATGAGGTCGGGCAACGTCTGGCCCCGCGCGTCCTTCTCGCGGATGAAGTGGGTTTGGGTAAAACCATTGAAGCCGGGATGATTCTTCACCAGCAACTGGTTACCGGACGGGCGCAACGCGCTTTGATTCTGGTTCCGGAAAGTCTTTGTCACCAGTGGCTGGTTGAATTGCTGCGTCGTTTCGGATTGCCTGTCACCCTAATGAATGCTGAGCGCTGCCAAGACCAGGAAACGCCTTTTGCCGATGCTCAGATTGCTCTAGCCAGTCTGGACTGGCTGGTTAAAGATGACCAGGCTTACACTCAGGTCCAGGAAGAAAGCTGGGATCTACTAATTGTCGATGAAGCCCACCACCTGGGCTGGTCACCTGCTGCAGCCAGCCCCGAATACTTAAGAATTCAACAACTGGCCGAACAAATTCCCGGCCTCTTACTGTTAACCGCAACACCGGAACAATCAGGTGAAAGTGGATTCTTTGGTCAACTGCAACTCTTGGACCCAGCACGCTACCCCAGCCTTGAAGCCTTTCAACAAGAAGAGGGAGGCTACCGCCTTTGTGCCCAGGCCATAAATCGTCTGGAACTCAAACAACCGCTGGACGCTGAAGAATTAAAAGCGCTGGAAGCCCGTCTCAGCAACGACAGCCAAAAACTGCTCACCCTGCTAGAACACCCTGAAACCAGTGACGAACAAAGAGACCAGGCCCGCCAACAACTGATTGACCAGTTGCTGGACCGCTATGGCACTGGCCGGGTGCTCTTCCGCAATCGTCGCGCCAGCGTACCTGGCTTTCCTGGCAGGGAAGTTCACCCGGTTGGCTTGGATTGCCCCGAGGCCTATCTAGACCTGCTGGAACAGTTCAATCAGCCGCATCGTCAAATGATGGCTGAAGCCATGACCGGCATCGCCTGGCCTTTTGCCGCCCTCTACCCAGAGCGCCTCTATGCTTCGGGTAATCAGTCCGCTGGGGACTGGTGGCAATTTGATCCACGTGTTGACTGGCTGCTCGACAAACTGGAAGAACTAAAAGAAGAAAAGGTCTTGCTGATTTGTGCCCATGCAGAAACAGCCTTGGAACTCAGTGAAGCCTTGAGACGCCGCTCGGGCTTATTGGCTGCTGTATTTCATGAAGACATGGATCTTTTTGATCGTGACCGGGCGGCCGCCTGGTTTGCCGAGGAAGCAGAAGAAGGTGGCGCGCCTTTATTAATCTGTTCAGAAATTGGTAGTGAAGGACGTAATTTCCAGTTTGCACATCACTTGGTGCTCTTTGACCTGCCCAGTCATCCCGATCTCCTCGAACAGCGTATCGGCCGCTTGGATCGCATCGGTCAAAACCAAACCATTCAGCTCCATGTTCCCTATCTGGAGACCACCGCTCAAGCCGACTGGCTCAGCTTCTGTCATGAAGGGCTGGAACAGTTCACGCGGCCTTGTGCGGTTGGTGCCAGCCTTTATCAGGAATACCAAGATGACCTGCTGGCCCTCCTGAGCGGTGAAAAAGCTACTGACGATTTAATACCGCTAATCCAATCCAGCCGGGATGCGGCTGAAATTGAATTGGAAGCGGGCCGCCATCGTTTATTGGAACTGGCTTCTCACCGGCCCGAGGTCAGTGGTCAATTGGTTGCACAGCTTGCTGAAGCCGACCAGGACAAGCTGTTGCGGGAATTTTTGGAAGTGGCTCTGGATGTTTATCGTATCCAAAACGAAGACCTGGATGAGCACACCTGGTATTTGAAACCGGGCAAGGAGTCCGATACCGCCGTCTTTACCGATGTGCACTTTGATATGGAAGAAGGCAGCTCTGCGACCTTTTTAAGGGACAAGGCCATGGCCAGGGATGACCTGCATTTCCTGACCTGGGAGCACCCTTTAACCCGCAACTGCCTGGAAGCAGCGACCACCACCGTCAAGGGCAATACAGCAGTTGCCCTGCTTAAAAACCCGGCACTCCCCGCAGGCACCCTACTGCTGGAAGTCTTTTTCCGCCTGGATCTACCCGGTCTGCACCAGCCTCTTGCTGAGCGCTACCTGCCTTCACTCAGCCTGCGCCTGTTATTGGATGGTCAAGGCAACAACCTGGCACCCAAGGTTGGCTTTAAAGGCCTGTCCAAACAGTTGGTAAAAATGAAGAAGGGCCTAGCCCGGGATGTTGTGAAGCTTCGTGTCGACCAGCTGCGCGGTTTGATGGACAAGGCCGAAAGTGAAGCCGCCAGCCATCTGCCTTCCTATATTGAAGAAGCCCAAGAGCGGATGCGCCAACAACTGGATCCGGAAATCGCTCGCCTTCAAGCCCTGGCGGAGCACAACCCTGCGGTAAAAGCTGAAGAAATCAGCCAGCTTCAGCAGGTGCGTCTCGAACTGGACACTCAGCTCAACCAGGCCACTTTGAAAATGGATGCCTTAAGAGTCATTGTTGCTGCTGGTAGAGATGACGGCTGAAGCAACTAGACTCAACTCCAACGACAAAAAAACCCGGCATTAAGCCGGGTTTTTTTAGGGTAAGTCAACGAGTTTGGGCTTACATACCCAAATAGGCCTCACGTACTTTTTCATTACTTAGCAGTTCTTTACCTGTACCCTCTATCACAACACTGCCAGTTTCCAGTACATAGCCGCGATCGGCCAAGGCTAGGGCCTGGGAGGCATTTTGCTCAACCAGGAAGATGGTGATGCCTTCCTTCTTGAGGTCTTTGATGGTGTTGAAAATTTCTTCAACGATCAAGGGTGCCAGACCCATACTTGGCTCATCCAGGAGCAGCAAACGTGGCTTGGCCATCAGTGCACGACCCATTGCCAGCATCTGCTGCTGGCCACCTGAAAGCTCACCAGCCAGGTTGTGACGTTTTTGGCGCAAAATAGGAAACTTGGAGTACATTTTCTCCAAATCATTTTCCACTTCTGGACTCATGCCACGTGTATAAGCACCCAGGAGCAGGTTGTCCTGAACACTTAAGTCTTTAAAGACCTGACGGCCTTCAGGAACCTGAACGATCCCCTCAGCAACCCGGCGGTCACTGCCGACCTTACTGAGGTCCTGACCCTTATAGGTCATGGTTCCTCTATCCAGAGGCTGAAGGCCGGAAATGGTCATCAACAAAGTTGATTTACCAGCACCGTTTGCACCAACCAAAGAAACAATTTCACCCGAATTAATGGTGATATCGACTTCATGCAGGACTTCAATCTGTCCATAGGAAGTCACAGCACCCTTGATGGAAAGCATTTCCTGCTGGTCGTCACGCGCAGTTACTCGTGAAGAGTGAACCACGCCCAAACCACCCAGATGCTCAGGGGTCATGCTGATAATTTTATGGCGCAGCTCACGGAATTCTTCACGAACGCGTTCGCCAAACAAGGGGTCTTGGGTCTGATCCCGAGCCTCGGCAATCATCTCCCAGTCTTCTTGGGTCAGGGTTTCCCGTGCACGGGGAATAACCACCCCTTCTTCTTTCTTAATGTGCTTGCGCAGCGCCTGAGTAAAACGGGTCAGGGCGTGGCTAAAAGCTTCACGTCCGTCAGGCCATTGACTCATGCAGTCGTGTAGTAGCTGGCGGAGCTCCTTGAGTCTTTGGTGACCCAGCACATAACCTTTTTCAAGCTTAGCCAGCAGCTCTGCAGTTTCCGGCGCTTGTTCACGCAAGCGCTTATAGAGCATGATTTCTTGTGGCTGGCTATGGACCCGCTTGGAAAAATGCTCAATGTAATCAAAAATTGTTGTGAACAGCAGCTCATCAGGCTGGTTGGCGTTTACATTCATATCCTGTTGAAGCTGATCCAACAGATCAATGATCCGCCACAGGCCCTGATGTTCCTGAACGATGGTGCGTATGACCTGGTCACTGCGCGACCGGGCAGGAGCTGCCTGTTTTTCTTCTTGCGTCATAAACCTTGCCTCCGCACTCAGCCGCCCAGATAGGCAGCAATAACATCGGGATTATTACGTATCTCTTCCGGTGTCCCTTCAGCCAGTTTTCGGCCGTAGTTAATCACCAGAATATGGTCCGAAATGCCCATGACCATTTTCATATCATGTTCTACCAGAACCACCGTTATGCCCTGAGCCGCAATCTTTTTCAGCAACTCTTCCAGCTCAGCGGTTTCTACACTATTCAAACCAGCAGCCGGTTCATCCAGTAGAACAACCTTAGGTTCAGCGGCCAAGGCACGGGCAATTTCCAAACGTTTAAGAGCACCGTAGGACATAGCCGAGGCTTCAGTTTCAATATAATCACCGCAGCCTACGAACTTCATCAGTTCTATCGCATGATCCCGACAGTCCGCTTCATCTTTAAGCAAAGAGGGTAAGCGCAGCAAGGTAGTGAGGAAGTTACTTTTCAACTGCAGATGACGGCCCAGCATGACATTTTCAAGCGCGGTCATATTCATACAAATCTGCATCTGCTGAAAAGTTCGACACATGCCTCTTTCGGCTAACTTATTCGGCGGTATGTTGACTATATTTTCGCCATTCAACTTAATTTCACCAGCAGTTGGCGTATAGAGCCCGGTAATCAGGTTAAACAGGGTTGTTTTTCCCGCACCATTAGGGCCAATTACTGAATAGATTTGTCCAGCCTCTACGGAGAAACTCAAGCCTTCTATGGCATGAACACCGCCGAAGGCTTTGTCTAGCCCTTTGACTTCAATCAGTGCACTCATGCCTTATCCTCCGCTTTTTTATGCAGCTTTTTGCGAATAAATGCTTGGGTGGTAGGTAGCAACCCTTTAGGCATAAAGATCATGGTCAGCATGAGAATCAAGCCAAACATCATCATTTCATAGTCATGGAAGTCTGCAAGAAGCTGAGGTAGCAAGGTCAAGAGAGCAGCACCAAAAATGACGCCAAGAGTTGACCCCATTCCACCCAAAACGACCATGGTGACGAAAATAATGGACTCCATGAAGCCTGCTGACTCAGGAGTGATAAAGCCTTGGAAGTGAGCATACAGGCTACCCATTAAGCTGGCATAGATTGCTGAAACCACGAATACCAGATTTTTAAATTTAGGCGTATCCACACCAACAACGCTGGCAGCAACTTCTGAACCATGCACCGAGCGCAGAGCACGACCGATAGGTGAATCAATCAGGTTCTGGGCAATCCACACACCAAGAATCAGCATCACACCCATCAACCAGTACCAAGCGAGCGAGCCACTAATTTCCATCCCTAAAAAAGAATAGGTATTGAAGGTACTTAGCTCCCAACCAAAAATACTCAAGCCAGGTACCGGCATGCCATCGGGCCCACCAGTCAGCCAGCCTTCATTATTAAGGGTAATGTAAATAATGAAGCCCATTGCCAAGGTAGCCATGCCCAGGTAGTAGCCCTTCAAGCGCAAAATTGGGCGACCGACAATGTAAGCAACCAGACCAACCAGGGCAGCACCCAAAATAAGTGTCGGAACGGGTGACCAGTCAAAGCGGCTGGTCATCACAGCGCTAAAGTAGGCCCCCATGCCAAAAAAGCCAGCATGACCCAAACTGATCTGGCCAGCGTAGCCGACCAGTAGATTTAGCCCCACCACGGTGGTGGCATAAATCAGGACCAAGGTGGCCATATCATATTGAAAAGGATTGTTCAGAAAAGCGGGTACTAGCAAGATGATGATTGCCAATAAAGCCAGCCCGCTTAAACGATGTTGAGTCAAGGATTTGAGCATTACACACGCTCCACAACACGAGCGCCCATAAGGCCTCTGGGCATAAAGAAGAGCACCAGAATAATTACCCCGAAGGCCGCCGCATCTTTGTAGTCTGAAGAAATATAGCCAGCTGTCATGGCTTCAACGATCCCCAGCGTCAAACCACCGACAATCGCGCCCATACCACTACCTAAACCGCCTAGAGCTGCAGCCACAAAACCCTTCAAGCCGAGCATGATGCCAATGTCATAAGAGGTAAAAGTAATAGGGGCCACAATGATTCCCGCTATGGAACCTAAAACGGCTGACAAAAGGAAAGCCAGCATCAGAACCATATCAGTTTTAATACCCACTAGGCGGGCTGCCACTTTATTCATGGAGGTTGCAAGGATGGCTTTACCGATCATGGTTTTGGTAAAGAAAAAGACCAGACCGGCAACCAGAACAGCGGCTATACCGACAACCCAGAAGGTTTGAGTGTTGACCACAGCGCCGCCAATTCTTACCGGAACATCACCACTGAAGTTAGGCATGGAGTGATAACCACGGCCCCAAACCAGTTGGGCAATACCCCGAATAAAGATGGCTGCACCGATAGTAATAATAATGAGAGTGACCGGATCAGCTTGCTTGGCAGGCGCTATAGCAAAACGTTGCAAAGCTATCCCCATCAATGCGGCTAACAGGATGGCACCAACCATGGCCACGGGTAACGGAAATCCTAGTCCAATAAGGGAAACAGTAGCCATGCCACCGATCATCAAAAACTCACCCTGAGCAAAATTAATGACATGGCTGGCGTTATAAATCAGGGTAAAACCCAGGGCAATCAGTGCGTAGGTCGCACCGATAGTAATACCTGTAAAAAGGTACTGTAAGAATTCAGAAAACATGGTTAGAGTCCCGTCAGACAGAGGCCAGGGCAGATACCTTTTAGCTGGTACCTGCACATGGCCCTTTAGGAAGAATCAGAGGTTATTCAATCAGCTTCCAGCCACCATCAACGACTTCCAGAATGCGGAAAGAGTCCGCAGCCAGACCGTTGTGATCATTCGGTGACATGTTAAAAATACCGGTTACGCCAACATGGCCCTGGATATTTTCAAGCGCTTGGCGAACAGCCTCACGATCTGTGGAGCCCGCTTCTTCAATAGCTGCTACAGCCAACATCAGACCGTCGTAGGCATAGCCACCAAAAGTGGATACTGACTCATTCCAACGTGCTTCATAGGCATCGACGTAGGCTTGAACAATCGTCTTTTGTGGATCGTCATCAGCCAAGGAATCGGGTACCAGAATTGGTGATGCTGGTAGGCGTAAGCCTTCAGCAGCACTACCCGCTAGATCCAAGAAGCTGTTGGAAGCAACACCGTGAGACTGGTAGAAAGGGCGATCGATACCCAACTGGGCAAAGTTACGGGTTACGATGGCTGGGCTTTGGCCAAAACCAAAGTTAAATACTGCCTCAATATCCTGGTTATTACGGATACGAGTCAGCTGAGCCGTCATATCAGTATCTGAAGGACTGTAGGTTACATCTTCCAGGATTTGGATACCCATAGCCTCAGCAACTTGCTGTGTTTGCTCACGACCTGAGCGACCGAAGCCACCAGTACCGGAAATAAGACCAATTTTAGTGATCCCTCTTTCCTGCATATCCTGCATAACACGTTCAGCTGCAAGACGGTCAGACTGGGGTGTTTTAAATACCCAAGGTTTAACAGGATCGGTAATAACGACCGCGCCAGCCAGGGAAATAAAAGGAGTCCGTGATTGCTCAATCAGAGGTACGGCTGCCATGGTAGCGCCGGTAGTACTCCCGCCGACAATGATATCGACTCGGTCAGCACGTACTAAGCGGCTGGCATAGTTGCGTGCATTAGAGGCGTTACCTTCATCATCGTAGTGCACCAGTTCTAAGGGACGCCCCAGAACACCGCCTTCTTCGTTGATTTTGTCAACGTACATGCGCAGGGTCTTTAACTCGGGATCACCGAGAAAAGATGCGGGGCCAGTAACGGAAAGGAAAGAGCCTATTTTGATAGGATCAGCAGCCTGAGCACCGGAGAAAATACCGGCGGCCAGGGTTGCGGCCAGCAGGCCGCCACGACGTAAGAGTTTCTTACTCATTGTTTTTGTACTCCCAAATTGGGGCAATGACTGCCCTCGGTTTTATTGTTGTCTAACAAAGCAAAACAGATTCACCGCTTAGATGGGTGCATGCTGTATCACTTAAGCCTCAGTATAGCCAAGCCTCCCAGCATGAAAAGCTTCAATTGTCAATGCGAAGCCATTCACTCCCAACTTTCTTGTCATCAAAAGCGACACATTTGATGAGCTAGATCAAAAACTATTGTATCATAACGCTCGTGTCAACCAGTTTCATTGAATAGACTGGATGTAAAAACAACAAGAAGAGGTCACAAAAACCTGGCTTTCTTGATCTGTAAGGCTTTACCTCAAGCCTTACAGGAGGATAATAGCCAGCTTGCTTTTTGTGTCTTGCCAGGATTCAAGTTAAACCTATGACCGCAAAAAATCAGCTCGATCAGCTCGTTTGCAATTTTCAAAAGAAGCGCCCACTTCGCGCTGGCTCCTTGATCATCACTGTTTATGGTGATGCTATCGTTCCTCGTGGTGGCACCGTCTGGCTAGGCAGCCTGATGAAGCTTTTAGAACCTGTCGGTGTAAGTGAGCGCCTGGTGCGTACTTCTGTTTTTCGTTTGACCAGAGAGTCCTGGCTGCAAGCGGAAAAAGTGGGGCGCTGCAGTTATTACAGCCTTACCGGGCCAGGTCTACGCCGTTTTGAACAGGCTTTTCGTCAGGTTTACAACATGGCCACTGAAGAGTGGACGGGTAACTGGTGCCTGGTCTTTTTAAACCAGCTGGAAAATGGCAAGCGCCGCTCGGTCAAAGAAGAGCTGGAATGGATGGGTTTTGGGAGCCTGGCCCCCGGCGTCATGGCTCACCCCCGCATGGAAAGAGCCGAACTCCTGCCCTTGCTACAAGAGCGCGACGCCCTGGATGAAACCATTGTTATGCAAAGCGAACCCCAGGAGCTGTTAACCTCTAAAGCTCTGCGTCTGCAGGTTCGCGAAAGCTGGAACCTGGATCACCTTGGCGAACGCTACACCAATTTTTTGAATCAGTTCCGCCCGCTTTGGAATGAACTGAAAATTGAAGATAGCCTTTCACCTGAAGACTGCTTCATTGCCCGCACTCTGCTGATTCATGAATACCGTAAGGTTCTCCTGAGAGACCCGCTGCTACCCGATGAACTTCTTCCAGGCGACTGGGAAGGGCGTAGTGCCCGCCTGCTCTGCCGGAACCTCTACCGGCGCATCTCCGCACGTGCTGAAGAATGGCTGGATACCACCCTTGAAAATGCATCCGGCCCCTTGCCTGCACCCAACCCCAGTTTTTATAGGCGCTTTGGTGGGCTCGACTAAAGTTGCAAAAGCGACACAGAAAAACGACCAAGACAAACATTTTATTATCACATCTCACTGGTCATTACGACTTTCGTTCAGTATAGTCAAACTCAATATGTCTTCCTCCCAGCGCCCAATTACAAAAACGGGGAGAGCCTCATGCTTTCATTTGTGCGCAATATCTCTATACGTTACAAGCTATTATTGCTTGTTGTACCACCCTTAGTGGGGATGCTCGCCTATGCAGGCTTGAGTACGCGTAATGACCTTCAGCTTTTTTCCAGCCTGCAAGAGCAGCAGCAACTTGCTGAAGCTAGGCAACAACTCAGTCAAGCCTTCAGCAGCTATAACCAAGTACGCCAGCAGGTTATTCAAGGCCAGGAAGTAACCGCTGACTTAAGCCGCGCCCTTCAACGGCTTAGCGAAGAATCCGCAGAGTTACCCAGCGAAATCAGAGCCACCCTGAACGATTTGGACGGACTTGCTCAAGAGCTGGTAAACAGCGAACCCGAACTCGAAACCCTGCTTGACCCTGAAGCCAGTCTCAACAAGCTTGCTCAGCGTCTTGAGCTTTTCTCCACCCAGTTGTCAGGACAGGCTGGCGGCATTACCACTCGCTGGCATTCGTCACATCATGCACTGATGCAGGCTATCTCCCGCCTTCATGAAGAGCAGTTGTTGCTAACACTGGCCTTTGAAGCCACCTACTTCCCAGAAGGTGCCTATCCACGCTTTATTCGCCTGCTGAGTGAGCAAAATGTCTTTCTTAACTCTTACAACAACCACCTTCAAGATGCCCCAGATCTCCGGCTCGACACCTGGCTGGATAGTGATACATATCGTCAAATTGAAGAAATTCGGGCCATGTCTGAGCAAATTTACCTGGATGGTAACTTTGGTCTCAGCACCCCCAGTGATGAATGGCAAGCCCTGACTGCTGAGTTACTGGAAAGGCCAGAGGCTCTGCAAGACGAAGTCCTCGACACCCTGTTAATGCGCGTTGAAAATGAACTGGCTTCAGCTCGCCAACGCTTGTTGATAATCTCCAGCTCAAATATCTTCCTGGTACTTCTTGGTATTCTGATTGCCTGGTTTATTTACCGACAAATCAGCATCCCCACTTTGCAACTCACGCGCAGCATGGAAGCCGTCGCTAAGGATCTGGATTTAACCCGTCAATTGGCCGTAGTCGGTAAAGATGAAACGGCTCAGGTTGCCAAAGCCTTCGATCAAATGCTCAGCCAGGTTCGTAAGCTGTTGCAAGAAGTCATAAGTGCAACCGACGAGGTAGCAACCAGCTCCAATCTGGGCAAACGGGTTGCCAACAACCTGGAAACTCAGGTTGGTCAAGGCATGCAAAGCCTGGAAGCCATGTTAAGCAGTGTCGAAGAGCTGCATGCTGCCATTAATGAAGTGGCCCATAATGCCGAATCCAGCCAGGATGCGTCACAGAATGCCAGTCGTCTGGCAGCCAACGGCAGTGAGCTGGTCAACAACCTGCAAAGCCATAACCAGTCGCTTGAAGAAAGCCTTAAGGCATCAGGTAACAAGGTCACCGAACTCGCTGAACACAGTGCGAAAATCGACAATATTCTGGAAGTGATCAATGATATTGCCGAACAGACCAACCTGCTGGCCTTGAATGCGGCCATAGAGGCGGCCAGGGCTGGCGACGCTGGACGAGGCTTTGCTGTCGTCGCCGATGAAGTCCGCTCTCTGGCCGCCCGATCCAGAGAAGCCACGGTAGAAATTAGTCAGCTGCTGGAAAGCAACCGCTTAGCCGCACAGGAAGCGGTCGACCGCATGCAATCCAGTCTGAGCCAGGCGGATGAAGTGAGTCATTACTTAACCCAGGCTGGGCAATCCCTGCAAGAAATCAATGCCGCAGTTGAAGGAATACACCAGGCCAATGTTGAAACTGCATCGGCCGCCAACCAGCAAAACACAGCCGTTGAACACCTCAGCGAAAGCGCCAACCTGATGCACCAGCTGTATCAGGAAACCAGCAAGGAAGTGGAAGAATTGGAAAACAACAGCAGCAGCCTGGAAAAACTGCTTCAAGGCTTGGAGAAGCAGCTAAAGCGCTTCACCACCTGATAGAGGTATCTTTTTTTGTACTAAATTGGCGATTCAACGTGAATTCTGGAGCACTTTTTCATCACCAGAAACTCCAGAATTTACGTAGGAGCGCGGAAGGGCTTGTGCCGGATTCAAGCACTCATTAAGGGCCTCTAACAGCCTACCTTTGCATACGCCACTTGTGCGGATGAGGTGCTCATTGGCCTTTCTGACCTGCGGAAGGTCGGGAAATATCAAAAACTTTTGACATTGCTGCGGAAAAATATTGGCCTTCTTCTTTCCTTCCATCAGCGACTTTACATCTTTCTCAATGCCGTGACGTTGAGCGGATCCGTACACTGCGGCCTCTTGACAGGCAGAAGGCTCATAGGGGTTAGCTGTTCCCAAGCATGTAAGCACGAAGCTGCCGCTCCTCTCGCATGACATAAAGCACGAGAACCCGCTTCTTATCCTCACGATAAAAAATACGGCACGGTGGAACCACTACCTCCCTGTATACCGAATTAGGGAGTTCTGGAGGAATCCGTCCGGATTGGGGAAAATCTTCCAAACGCTCGGTCTTATCGAAAACCTCTTGGACCAGATGACTTGCAGCAACAGGATTATCCAGAGCAATGTACTCAGCGATGTCATCAAGTTCTTGAAGCGCAGGTTCCGTCCAGATTACTTCAGCCATTTACTCATTTTCTCCCTGGCCTCACTTTGGCTGTACGTTCTTCCTTCAAGTACAGCACGCTCTCCCCGTGAGAGCCCTTCAAGCAACTCAAGGCGACGTTGCATGAACTCGTAATCCTGAACATCGACAAGGTATGCAGATGGCTGACCATGCTCGGTAATCAGTACCGGCTCTTTAGACAGGTGCAGGTCAGCCAGGATTTTTGTGGCTTGGCGCTTAAGGTTTGTAACAAGCTCAACTTTCATGGGTTCACCCTGAATCAGACCAATAGTGTCACTATAGTATCACTTTTTGAGAGTGGCAATACCTGCTAACGCCGAGCACTTGAACTCGTTGCTGTACCTGCCACATTCTTTACTGAGTGTCTTTGGCACCTTAGATCTCCTCGGGCTGAGCTGGAGCCAGGTGTCCATTTTATGGGTGCAAGATCACAGTCCGACAGCAGCCGCTTGTTATGTTCATTATTTGGCTTCCGTAACTACTAATGTGATTGAGCCAAGTACATCATAGGGCTGATGATACCCGTGGAAGCCTTCATCTTCTGAGTAGAAAATGTGGCTAATGTCGGAGAAAGCATTCGGATCTAAAGGGTGCTTCGCATTCGGGTTGTGAAACATTATAAGTCCATCTGACCAAGACTCTTCATAATCCGGATCATCCAAATCTTTGGAAAATGGTATAGGATGAATTGCTTCAGGATCTGGATTGTATAAGAAGCCATTTCTGATCATCTTCACATCCGCACTGCCCAAACCTGCTATTTTACCCATACGATTAAACTTGGGTATTGTCGCTTGATTGCTAAAAAGAACAGCGCTAATATTTTCAGCGTCATTCTGATAGAAGAATCCAGAAGCTATTTCTTTTCCTTCCCAGCTATGTTTTTCAATGCTCTCTACAAAAGGCTCCCCATTAACAATTCTTGTTCTTATGCCATAAAGATACTCCGATAAAGCTGTTCGTGACCAAGTCATAGCATTATCGTTATGGTAATCATGTATTGCCAAAACAATTGGCTTTCCTGCTACATGCTCTTTTTTCCAGTATTTCTTCTGCAGCTTACTGTACAAGGGGCTTCCAAATTTAATGGGCATAAAATCATTGAGTCTTTCCTCAATCTCTTCATGTGTCTGAGGTGGAGGTAAATCAGGGCGTTTAACATTCTCAGATGGATTAACTGTCACTGCCTCAATGAATAACTTTTCCCCAAAGTGAGAAACTTCAAAATCTGGCACTGCGTGATTATTTTCTACTAACAGTCCAGCATTATGTATGTATATGTGTAAATACAACTCCCACAATCTAGCTTGGAAGTTTCCAGACTGAAACTCTCGTTCGAAATGACCATCATTGTCTACAAACGAATTTGCGATTTCTGAAATAATATTTCTCGCCGCTTCAAATCTAGGCTCGTTCTTAAGTATTTTATAGCCATGATGTTGCTCATTTTCAGGGATAGCATCTGTAAATAGATCAAATCCCGCGTCAGCTTCATCGTCTTGTGGGTATATATCTTGAACTTTCCCTAAATAATCTTGATAAATCTTCCTCGCCAATGCTTTCCGCGCCATTTCTGGGGTAGCATGAAATTCGCTTCCAACCTCAATGCAACGGAATAACCTTCTCGCATCTCTGCCTAGAATAATAAACCCGTAATCATTATCTGTTACATCTCTAATCACGATGCCCAACAGCTTATTTTCAAAAAGCGAGTACCATTCGATCTCATCCGCTGTAAAGCGAACCAAGGGCATTCGACAATAACAATATGCGTCAAACTGTCTTCGAGTTAAGCTTTTTCCAAATCGAAGAATATTCTCTGCTAGTTTTCGTTCACGATTCCTATCATGTACCGCACGGCGAGCAGCCTTAGCCTTGGCTTTTCTCTTCTGCTTTCTTTTTTCATTCTTTAAAGGCTTCGCCATAGTTCACAATCCTGGAAGAACATAACGCCCGCCATAAACGGCGCGAGGAACGAGCGTCCGGCGACCGAAGGGAGCGTATTTAATGGCTTGGTTATGTTGCATCTTTACCAACCTTTACCGGATGTAGCCCAATGAACCCAGCGCCTTCTGGAGGGGGATTTTTGTTGGTGTCATACCACCTTGAATCCGGCACCCACTTCTTAGGCTCCCTCCGCTCCTTCTCCACCCATTCCGGACGATAGTACAAACGAAGCACAACGCAGAGAATTGCGTTAATCAGCCTGAATCTAGCCGAGTTTGTGTCATACGTTCCCCCATCCGGCAGCGGTGATTTAAGACTCGTACATAAGCCGCTTATTCTATTGTTTGCAAACGAGGTGCCGTGCTTTGAATGAGCAAATTCATTGCGTATCTTTCGAATTAGCGCAATTTCGGAGTATTCGAAGTCGTCGATGAGGCCAAGAGCATAGCAAGCTTCAGTTCTAGCAGAGAAGGTTGATAACGGTGCATTACCAGATGTGAGCAATCGTTCAGAGCATTTTCCGCTTTTGACAAAGAAAGCCTCTAGGGTGCGCAGCAGTTTTTCATCAATCAGTGCTGCGCCCACGAGCGGCAATCCTCGATCAGTTTCCTGTTGGAGTTCGGAGAGAAATGCGGACAAGTCTTCTGCGTGTTCTAATAGCACCTATGTCTCCTTTGCAACATAACGCCAAGCTCACGCGAACGAGAGCGACGACCGTTTTTGTGTAAAATTGAGCGCAGCGAAACACAAAAACGGGCTAGCGTTAGTGTCGCGTGCAGCGCCTTGTTATTGCAAGAAACAGCAAAAAGAATGCTAAAAGCTGCGAAATTGCCGAAAATAGAAAACTTGGATTAAAGCCGCGCCACTCGATCCTGGCACACTATTTCTGAGTGGGGCCAACAGAATGCAACCAACTCAAACCTGAAAAAGCTGGCAGATCGGGCGGTCTGGAAAATCTGCCAAGTACAGCAACGAAGCGACTCAAACAAAGCCACCGCTTGCCGCACTTGAAGACTGAGCCTTCATTTTAAAGCCAGCAAGAGCAGCCCGATAACGAAGGCGCGGCACACTATTCAAAGGCCAAACCTGACGAAACCCTGCTAGAACAGCGCCTCGATCTGCTGCGGCGACCTGACTGCTATCCCGAAACAACCTGCCCCAACCGACGCAACCAAGCCAATGCAATAACGCCAAGCTCACGCGAACGAGAGCGACGGCCGATTTTGTGTAAAATTGAGCGCAGCGAAACACAAAAACGGGCTAGCGTTAGTGTCGCGTGCAGCGCCTTGTTATTGCAAGAAACAACTAAAAAGAAAGCTAAAAGCGGCCAACGTGCAGCAAATGAAAAGCCAAGGTTAAAGCCAAAAAACCGACCTTCCGCCCACAAAAAGCTGGCAGATCGGGCGGTCTGGAAAATCTGCCAAGTACAGCAACGAAGCGACTCAAACAAAGCCACTGCTTACCGCACTTGAAAACTGAGCCTTCATTTTTAGACCAATGAGAGCAGCCCGATAACGAAGGCGCGGCACACTATTCAAAGGCCAAACCTGACGAAACCCTACTAAAACAGCGCCTCGATCTGCTGCGGCGGCCTGCCTACTATCCCGAAACAGCCTGCCCCAACCGACGCAACCAAGCCAATGCAATAACGCCTCAAACATGAGAGCCGGGCTCCGGCTTCTCATGCTTTTATTTGTTAGGTAATTCATATTTTTGTAGAGTAAATACTATTGCTGCCAACAACAAAGGAATGAAAAGTGTGCCAAGCATTGCTTGAAGCGCAGCCAATAGTCTGACGGTTTCTACTGGTTGAAAGTCACCGTAGCCCAACGTAGTCCATGTAACAATAGAAAAATATAGCGCATCCCAAGGCTCATGAGTAACTACACCAGATTCAACTAAACCGCTTTGCCGATACAGCGTTGCAAAACCAAATATAGAGACATAGACGGCTAGCAACATCTTACCAATTTGCGGACCCAATCTATAATCTCTAAGTCGAGTAAATACATTCCAGAATGAAGTAGCAAATATAGAGATTACTGAAAAAATAAGTACGCCGGCCCCAAGGCTACTATTCGGGTTGAACAAGGTGGCCGTGTACCCTATAGGTACCCCAACAAAAACAATAACCGCCCAGAGCTTCCATAATATTTCGTATAGTCGGTTTGCCATATATCCAGCTCTATCTCTTTTCTACCTAACATTTTGTTAGTAGGCATGCGGGTTTCGCTGCTTTCAATAGCTGCCTACTTTTTCTTCTAACCTACCGGACTTTCTCAGCTTTTTCCAGAACTCAGGTCAAGCTTTCCTGACAAACCGTGCATGCCGCCTATCTTGAATAGTTGTGCGCACTCTATCCAATTTTATCTTCTTGTAACAGTTTGATTTTGCTTTGTTGGTGAGTTGATCTAAATGACAGAACGCGCATTTGATCTGGAAAAACGAGCATCACTTTTTGCCTCAATGGAAATAGACTGCATATCCATACAGAGTGGTGTCAGCCCAGCTTAAAATCACTTACCAAACCCTTTAACCTCTCAGCCCGCCCTGCCAGGTTTTGGTTGACCTGTTCGGTTTCTTCCATGGCCTGGGCACTCTGGTCGGCTAGTTGGTTGATTTTTGTCATGCTGGCACTGATATCTTCAGCCACGGTGCTTTGTTCTTTAGCCGCCTGTTCAATTTGCATGCCTCTTTCTGTTACCTGACGAACACTTTGGCTTATGGCATCCAGCGCTTCACCGGCTGCCTGGGCTTGGCGAGCACAACCTTCTGCTTCTTCACTGCCCTGGGTAATGGCTTCGGAAACATCCCGTGCAGCTGATTGAACTTCAGCAATAATCTGATCTATTTTTCCGGTAGCATCCTGAGTACGGTTAGCCAGCTGTCTTACTTCATCAGCCACTACCGCAAAGCCGCGCCCCTGTTCACCCGCTCTGGCTGCTTCTATGGCAGCATTCAGCGCCAGCAAATTGGTCTGCTCGGCAATTTCGGTAATGGTGTTGATGACCTGGCCAATATTGCGACTACCGTCATCCAGGCGTTCAATAACCTGCAACAGCCCCTGCATTCGGCTGGCCAGTTTGCCAATTGAACTGATGGTTTCCGCAACCACTTGCTGGCCCTTGTCGGTCTGCTGCTGAGTCTGTTCAGCAGCACCCAGCGTTGCTCCGGCATGTTCGGAAACCTCACTGGAAGATGCCGCCATTTCGGTGGTTGCCGAAGCAACCTGGTCAGTTTCATTTTTCTGCTGCACTGCCATACGTGCACTTTGCTGACTGACATTAAGTACCTGATTGGTGGATGCAGCCAGGTCTTGGGAGGTTGCCGCTACTTCGCGCAGTACGCTGCTTAGGTCGGCAGAGTTACGATTGAAGGCAGCAAACAATTGGCCCAGTTCATTTTTTTCACTAGCTTGTAAACGCAGGCTTAAGTCTTTGTCGGCTCTGGCCAAGCGGGCGGCATTGACTGTTAAAGGATTTACAACGCTTCGCTGCATGATGAAGGCAAAAAAGAGCACCATTAACACCCCGATAGCTGCCAGCGCACCTATTCTCACTGCCAGCCGCCAAAACTGGGCACTCACATCATCAATATACACACCAGTTCCCACCAGCCAGCCCCACTTTTGGTCTGTCGTAACATAGGAAAGCTTGGTATAGCGCTCCTCAGTCACCCCGCCACCGGCTAAAGGCTTGGGCCACTGGTATTCCACAAACCCTGAGCCATAGCGGTTAACCGTCTCTACAAAAGCAGTAAAGAGATTTTCATTACCCAGCTTCTGGCTAGCCAATCAGGGAGACAACTGGAATGATCTTGAGGCGCAGCCCCAGACTATAGATATTAAACATCCTTTTACTCCTTCTTTATTGTTGTTGTTATCCGTGCCCTGGATAGGCACTGGCAACCGACAGGAAAGAAGGTGGAGTCCGGCTTTCCTTGTCCGGGTTTGAAGAGCATTCTAGTGATAAAATCTGTTAATGACTATTGCGCAGTCTCTAATTAACGATTGTTAAAGTCGGGTTTGCGTTTCTCGACAAACGCCTGCATACCTTCCCTGCGATCTTCAAAAGCAAAGCTGCTTTGGAAGGCGCGGCGCTCAAAACGCAGACCTGCACTCAAACTGGTTTCATAAGCCTGATCCACAGCTTCACGGATCATCAGGGTGACAGGCCGTGATTGTGCCGCTATGGCCTTGGCTGTTTTCATTGCCTCAGCAAAGAGCTCAGCCACTGGCAGGATACGACTCACCAGGCCTGCACGTTCAGCTTCCTCCGCATCCAGCATCCGCCCTGTCAGGCACATTTCCATGGCCTTGGCTTTACCGATGGCCCGGGTCAAACGCTGAGTGCCGCCAGCACCCGGCATAGTCGCCAGCTTGATTTCCGGCTGACCAAATCGGGCCGTATCACTGGCCAGAATAAAATCACAAGCCATCGCCAGCTCACAACCGCCACCCAGCGCCATACCGGATACAGCTGCAATCATGGGCTTGCGACGCGACTCCATAACCTCCCAGCCATCACCACGCAGGTAGGGGAAGTCGGATTTGAACAAATCAGCATAATCTTTCGAGGCCATCTCGGAAATATCTGCGCCAGCAGCAAAAACTTTCTCGCTGCCTTTGATCAGAATACAGCCGATAGCTTCATCTTCTTCAAAAGCCTTTACCGCCTGACCCACTTCACTGATCAGTGCCATGGACAGGGCATTGTGCACTTGGGGGCGATCAAGGGTAATCACTCCCACTGCTTCTTGGGTTTCAACTTGAATATTTTCGTAGGACATAAGGTTTCTCTTATTTCTTCGGCGCATGCAGAGGTTGGCTGTTACCGGCATCCAGTTGCGGGCGGTTAGGCTCTATTTCGGTTAGCGGCTCACATTCTTCCAGGCTGGCATGGCAGCGTTCGGTCAGGCGCTGATATTCTTCTGTGCCTTCCTGCTTCCATTTGATTTCATCAGCAGAAAGCTGGCGGTGCACTTTGGCCGGTGAGCCGATAATCAAAGATTCAGGTTCACAGGTGAAACCTGCTTTAACGAAGGCTGTTGCAGCAACGATAGAGCGGGGTGCAATGCGGGCACCATCCATAATCACCGCATTCATGCCCACCAGGGCATCTTCTTCAATCACACAGCCATGCAAGACAGCACCGTGACCAATATGCCCATCTTTTTCGATGATGGCATCCATTCCAGGAAAAGCATGCATCACGCAGGTATCCTGGACGTTGGACCCTTCCTTCAAAACAATTCGGCCAAAATCACCGCGCAAACAGGCATGAGGGCCAACGTAACAGTTAGGACCCACTTCCACATCACCAATCAGCACAGCCGTTGGGTGCACATAGGCAGTGGGGTGGATGACCGGCACCACCCCTTCAATTTTGTAGCAGGGCATGACTTGCTCCTTGGGATTGCTCTAGGTAGTCATCTGGATGCAAGGACTACTTGTCAGGACGCGTGAATACTTCCCTGTAAGCTCTGACTGCAACTTCCTGTTGCAGACAGCCTGACATAGCAGCCTCTTGCACCCCCTACGTATCAGTCGCGGCAAGGTAGTCTGCGAAAAACGACGCAGGGAATGCGCAGTGCGGCGCTTGAGGCAGGAAAGCCGAACGCGCCGAAGAGCAGACTACCTTGCAATAGCGACCCTGGTAGACAACTTTTCTTATACGTGCCGACGGCTCTGAACGACTACAAAACGATTAACCACAAAGGCTGTGTCGGTCAGGGAGGCATTGGCTGCCGGGTTGCCGCCTGTGGCGTGGAAGTCACTGAAGGCTGCCGATTGGTTGACGAAGACACCACCGTCCAGGTTGTTAGACAGGGCAACTTTGACATCCATTGCCAATTCTTCTGCCTGGTTCAGGCGATCGGCATCGGTGGAGTAGAAGCCCAGGGTAATAGCACCCTGTTCATTCAGGACTTCACGGGCCAGACGAATGGAGTCGTCGGTGCTTTCAGTGGCAATCAGGAAGGAAACCGGACCAAAGCGCTCTTCTGAGTAGGTTGCCTTGTCCTTACCATCCACCTTGAGAATCAGCGGGGTGTGAATACGCGCTTCGGGGAAGTGAGCATGTTCGCGCTGTTCACTGTCCAGAACGATTTCACCCAGCTTGCGACATTCATCAATCCGCGCTGCGGTAGCTTCTGATTGAATAGCACCCAAGACCATACAAGCACGATCATTGTCCGACAGAAATTTGCTGGTCGCCGTTGCCAGCGCCTGAGCAAATTCATCAAAGCTGATTTTGCCTTCTGGTGTGTTGATTCCATCTTTAGGCAGATAAATCGCCTGGGTGGTGGTACACATCTGGCCGGAGTAGAGGCTTAGAGTGAAGGCCAGGTTTTTGGTCACTGCCTTAAGGTCAGAAACACTATCAATAATGATGGAGTTAACCCCAGCTTTTTCAGTAAACACGCGCGCCTGGCGGGCATTTTCTTCCAACCAGTTGCCAAAGGCACTGGAACCGGTGAAGTCGATAACTTTCACTTTCGGATTCAGGGCCAGCTCCTTAGTGATGGGTTCGGCTTGGGTATCCGGTACCAGGCTGACCAGGCAAGCAGGCAGGCCAACTTCTTTCAAGACTTCCTGAGCCACTTTCACAGTCAAGGCAGCAGGCAGGATGGAGCCAGGATGAGGCTTTACGATGACTGGGTTACCGGTCGCCAGGCTGGCAAAAAGACCAGGATAGGTGTTCCAGGTGGGGAAGGTGGAGCAACCAACCACCAAGCCAATGCCGCGAGGCACGATATGGAATTTCTTGTCCATCACCAGCGGGTCCA
Source organism: Marinospirillum celere (assembly GCF_900112235.1). Lineage (GTDB taxonomy): Bacteria > Pseudomonadota > Gammaproteobacteria > Pseudomonadales > Halomonadaceae > Marinospirillum > Marinospirillum celere. The sequence goes on from NZ_FOLH01000004.1 coordinate 151,347, forward strand.
TTTTACCCTGGGGCTTTTCCCAGCGCGCTGACTCAGGAATCCCCTTCATTGCATCCCAAGCATAGGCCACTGCTTCCAGGCCCCGGTCTTGAGCATGAGGTGCGCCAGCCTGGAAAGCCATCATCAGACCCTGACCACTGGTGTGCATTACTGTTTGGCCAATCAAAGGGCTCATTTCATTCAGGCGATGTAGGATTTCGGTACAGACACCAACACGCCCTTGAGCACCCACATCACGCCACTGGGGAAGCGCGGCTTCCATGGCTTCAGTCAGGGCATTAAGGTCCGGCTGGTCATAGCTGATACCCAACTCAAAACCATAAGGGGAGCGTTCACCGGTAACTTTTTGGGTAGGCTTAATGGTTTCCAGCTCAAAATGCTGGCCGCACAAAGCTTTGAAGTCGGCACTGGCTGACTTCACTTTATCTTCCGCGTATTTTTTCATGTTCTCCGAATAAGGAGACCAGTATTCGCGGGTGTGGATTACTTCGACCGCTTTCTCAATAAGCGATTGATGACGCTCAAAAAGCGCCTTAGGTGTAGTAGCTGACATGGGGAAGTCTCCAGATTATTCAGTTGTAGAATAGAGAGAGCCTTCGCTGACCAGGCCAACATGGCGACAACAATTCAGAACAAGACCCTCTTTTTGTATCATATTCATGCATCAAAGCAAAGCAAAGCGGCCTGTTAATGGCGTTATTTGGGTAAAATTTGTGACTCGCACGTTTCCTTCCATTATTCGCTAACCCCTTCAACTTACAAGATATACTTCACAATTCCTCGCTATTTCAAAGGCTTGCGAAGAGGCCTGAAAAAGCATCGCCAAAAGCGATACACAATTTTGAGATTCTTTTCTTGATGAGTGTCAAATTTTAGATATACTCCAAGTCAGAATCTTCGCCCTCGCCAACATGGCGAAACAATTAAGACAAGACAAGGCGAACCGCCTGGGCCAGTTAATTCAAGGGCTCAGCATTGGCAAATATCTGGACCTAGAACAAAACAAAGGTTGCTTATGCCGCAGAATCTGCTCCTACAAGGGCCTGATAAAGGGGTGCGCGTCCTTACACTGCATCGCCCTGAAGCCCTCAATGCACTGAATACCGCTCTCCTGGGTGAGCTGGCAGCCGAGCTAGAAGCTGCCGATGCCGACCCGGAAACCCGTGCCGTCGTCTTGACCGGAAGCCAGAAAGCCTTTGCTGCAGGTGCCGACATTAAAGAAATGGCCTCCCGCGATCTGGTTGGCATTCTTGAAGACCCCCGCTTGCAATCCTGGCAGCGTATTTCACGGTTCAGTAAACCTATCATAGCTGCTGTTAACGGTTTTTGCCTGGGTGGCGGCTGTGAGCTCGCCATGCATGCCGACCTGATGATCGCAGGTGAAAATGCGCGTTTTGGTCAACCTGAAATTAACCTGGGCATCATGCCAGGTGCCGGTGGCACCCAACGTCTGCGCCGTGCTGTGGGCCCTGCTTTAACCATGCAGATGGTCCTGACCGGTGAACCCATTTCGGCTCAGCGTGCTCTGGAAGCTGGCCTGGTTAGTGAAATCTGCCCACCAGAGCTTACCGTTGAACGTGCCATCCAGCTTGCTGAAATCATTGCCACTAAGGCTCCTATTGCAGTGCGTTTGGCTAAGGAAGCTGTCCACAAAGCCGGTGATACCGATTTAGCGACCGGCCTACGCTTTGAGCGCCATGCCTTTACGCTGCTCGCTGGAACCCAAGACCGCCAGGAAGGCCTCAAGGCTTTTCAAGAAAAGCGGAAACCCGAATTTAAGGGTTGCTAAAACCCCTAACCTAAAAATAAAACAGGAAGCTGCCATGACTCAGCCCAGCATTCTCCTCGAAATCGATCAGGGTGTTGCCCTGTTGACTTTAAATCGTCCCGACAGCCTGAACAGCTTTAACGCTGACATGCATGCCGAGATCCGTAATGCCATCAGCCAGGTTCGCAAAAATGCCGAAGTGCGTGCCCTGGTTATTACCGGCTCAGGCCGCGGTTTCTGTGCTGGCCAGGATCTTTCCGACCGTAATGTTGCTCCCGGCGCAGAAGTGCCTGATCTGGGTGAATCCATTGAAAAACGCTACAACCCGCTGCTGCGCTCTATCCGTGAACTGCCAATGCCCGTCATCTGCGCGGTTAATGGAGTAGCTGCCGGTGCCGGTGCCAATATTGCCCTGGCCTGTGATATCACCCTGGCGGCCAAGTCAGCCAGCTTTATTCAGGCGTTCTGCAAAATTGGTTTGATTCCTGATTCGGGCGGCACCTGGTCACTACCCCATCTGGTCGGCATGGCCCGTGCCAAGGGTATGGCCCTATTAGGTGACAAGATAAAAGCTGAGCAGGCTGAAAGCTGGGGTCTGATCTGGCGTTGTGTGGAAGATGACCAACTGATGGAAGAAGCCATGCAATTGGCTCGCCATCTGGCAACCCAACCCACCAAGGGCTTGGCACTGATTAAGCGCGCCCTGCATGCCAGCACTAACAATACCTTTGATCAACAGTTGGATCTGGAGCGCGACCTTCAACGGCTCGCCGGTCGCACTGAAGACTACCGTGAAGGCGTAGGTGCTTTCATGGAAAAACGTACACCCAAGTTCAAAGGCCAATAACCATGCAAGCTTTAGATACTCAAGTGAAGATTGCCGTCGTAGGTGCCGGTGCCATGGGCTCAGGTATTGCTCAGGTTGCTGCCCAGGCAGGCCATGAAGTTTTTCTATTTGATCAAAGCCTTGAGGCCGTTGAGAAAGGCAAGGCAGGCATCGCCAAGCAACTTCAGCGCCGGGTCGACAAAGGCAAGCTGCAACAGGCCGATGCCGATGCCGTAGTTAAGCGTATTCTTCCCGCCAGCCAGCTCAGTGAACTGGCTTCTGCCGGCCTGGTGATTGAAGCTATCGTTGAAAACCTGGAAATCAAACAAAAGGTTTTTGGTGAATTGGAAGATATTTGTGGCGAAGAAGTGATTCTCGCTACCAACACCTCTTCTCTTTCTGTAACTGCACTGGGCTCGACTCTCAAGCGTCCCGAGCGCCTGGTGGGCATGCACTTCTTTAACCCGGCTCCGATTATGGCTCTGGTGGAAGTGATTTTGGGTCTGGCAACTGATCAAAAGATTGCCGAACAGATCCATGCCACGGCTGCCGCCTGGGGCAAGAAACCCGTTTATGCTACCTCCACACCTGGCTTTATCGTTAACCGGGTCGCACGTCCTTTTTATGCTGAAAGCCTGCGTCTGATGCAAGAGCAGGTTGCCGAACCACAAACCCTGGACGCACTGCTACGTGAAGCGGGCAATTTCCGCATGGGGCCCTTTGAGCTGACCGACCTGATCGGTCATGACGTCAACTACGCGGTCACCTGCTCTGTCTTTGATGCCTACTATGGTGATTTCCGCTTCCAACCTTCGCTGATTCAAAAAGCCTTGGTCGATGCCGGTCGCTTGGGCCGTAAAGCCGGTCAGGGTTTCTATTCTTATGCAGAAGGCGCCGAACGCCCTCAACCCCTGACAGCGGCTGACTGCACCAGCCCGGAAACCCAGGTGCTGATTGAAGGCGATCTTGGCATTGCCCGTAGCCTGCTTGAGCGCTGCCGTGAAGCGGGTTTGGAAGTCATCGAACGCGAAGGCAGTGGTCTAATCCGATACGGTCAGGCCACTCTGGCCTTAACCGATGGCCGCATGGCAACAGAAAGAAGCGTGGCCGACGGCTTGCATAATCTGGTGCTCTTCGATCTGGCCAAGGATTATGCAACAGCAACCCGTATCGCTGTGGCCGCTGCCGAACAAACAGAAGAAGCAGCAGTCCAGGATGCACTGGCCTTCTTCCAGAAACTCGGCATAGCTGTCAGCCCACTTGAAGATGCTCCCGGCCTGGTGGTGATGCGCACCCTAGCCATGTTGACCAATGAAGGCGCCGATGCTGTTCTTCAGGGTGTCGCCAGTGCTGCAGATGTTGATTTGGCCATGAAGGCAGGTCTCAACTACCCCGAAGGGCCGCTGGCCTGGAGTGACCAACTGGGTCAGGGTGTTGTCCATCAGGTCTTAACCAACATTCAGCAGAGTTACAACGAAGATCGCTACCGGCCTTCACTGCTGCTACGCAAGAAAGCCTTTGCTAAAACCGGTTTTTTTACTCAGAACTGAAAAAATAGCAGCGCCAGCACAAACCCAAGAATAATAGAGATGAACAAATGACCACTGAACTGACACCCCAGCAACTGGCTGAAGCCTGTGCAGAATCCATGTTCTCACGCGATCAGGCCAGTCAAAAGCTGGGCATGAAAATCGAATCCGTTGCACCAGGCAAAGCCGTGCTCACCATGACTGTGGATGAACGTATGATCCAGGGTCATGGTAACTGCCACGGTGGCTATCTGTTCACCCTGGCTGATTCGGCTTTTGCCTTTTCTTGCAATACCTATGACAAGGCCACCGTTGCCTCTGGCTGCAGTATTGAATACATGCGCCCAGCACGAGTTGGCGACCAATTGACGGCAACCGCTGAAGAACGTAGTCGGGGTGGCCGCACCGGTGTTTATGACATCACCATCACAAATCAGGACGGCAAAACTGTTGCCCTGTTCCGTGGCAAATCCTTTGAAGTCAACGGCAGTGTCCGCCGCCTGGAGGAAAACGCATGAAAGACTTAACCAATGCTTATATTATTGATGCTATCCGTACCCCGGTGGGTCGCTATGGTGGTGCTCTATCTAGTGTACGTGCCGATGACCTGGGTGCCATCCCCATTAAGGCTCTGATGGAACGTCACCCCAGTCTGGACTGGTCACAGGTTGATGATGTGATCTACGGCTGCGCCAACCAAGCCGGTGAAGATAACCGGGATGTTGCTCGCATGTCTTCACTACTTGCTGGCTTACCAATCGACGTTCCTGGCAGCACGATCAACCGCCTTTGTGGGTCGGGTATGGATGCCGTGGGTACAGCTGCTCGTGCCCTGCGTTCAGGTGAAACCGACCTGATGTTGGCCGGTGGCGTGGAATCCATGTCCCGCGCTCCTTTTGTTATGGGTAAAGCCGACTCTGCCTTCAGCCGTCAAGCCGAAATCTTTGATACCACCATTGGCTGGCGTTTCGTCAATCCGCTGATGAAAAAGCAGTATGGCATCGATTCCATGCCGGAAACGGCAGAAAACGTTGCTGAAGACTTCAAAATTTCCCGCGAAGATCAGGATGCTTTTGCCTTACGCAGCCAGGAAAGAACGGCAGCGGCTCAGGCCAATGGCCGTCTGGCTGAAGAAATCACGCCAGTAACCATTCCCCGTCGCAAGCAGGACCCCTTGATTGTTGATAAGGATGAACATCCACGTTTAACCAGCCTGGAAAAACTGGCCGGCCTGCCCACACCCTTCCGTGAAAACGGCAGCGTTACCCCTGGCAATGCTTCAGGCGTCAATGATGGTGCCTGTGCTCTACTGATGGCCAGTGATGAAGGCGTCAAAACCCACGGCCTCAAGCCTCGCGCTCGTGTGGTGGCCATGGCTACTGCTGGTGTGGAGCCGCGCATCATGGGCATTGGCCCAGCACCAGCAACCCGCAAGGTTTTGGCAAAGGCAGGCCTCAAGCTGGAAGACATGGATGTCATTGAGCTTAACGAAGCCTTTGCTGCCCAAGCCCTGGCCGTGCTGCGCGACCTGGGACTTCCCGATGATGCCGCCCAGGTTAACCCGAATGGCGGCGCTATCGCCCTGGGTCACCCCTTGGGCATGAGCGGTGCGCGCTTGATCACCACCGCCCTGCACGAACTGGAAAAACGCCATCGTGAAGGCCAGAAAGCCCAATACGCTCTCTGCACCATGTGCATCGGCGTCGGCCAAGGCATCGCCTTAATCATTGAGCGTGTATAAAAACTTATGACAGGGATGGAGCAGGCTTTGCTTCTCAGGCTGTCTGCAACAGGAAGTTGCAGTCAGAGCTTACAGGGATGTATTTACGCGTCCTGAGAAGCAAATGCCTGCTGCAAGCCCGCCCATTGATCTGACAAAAATAACAGGAAATCACCATGACCTTGCCCCTACAAAAACTCGGTAAGCTTGATCCTCTGGAAACAGCCAGTCTTGATGAGCTGCGCAATGTCCAGTTGCAACGTCTGCGCTGGAGCCTGAGCCACGCTTATACCAATGTACCCTTTTACCGCAAAGCTTTTGATGACAAGGGTGTGCATCCTCTGGAAATCAATAGCCTGGAAGATCTTGCCAAGGTGCCTTTCACAACCAAGGCAGATCTGAGAGACAACTACCCCTATGGTATGTTTGCCACCCCCATGCGTGATGTGGTGCGTATTCACGCTTCCAGCGGCACCACCGGCAAGCCCACAGTCGTTGGCTACACCAAAAACGACATCGACACCTGGGCCACGGTTGTTGCGCGCTCGATTCGCGCTGCGGGCGGCCATGCTGGCGACAAGGTTCATGTTGCCTATGGTTACGGCCTTTTCACAGGTGGTCTGGGTGCGCATTACGGTGCCGAGAAACTGGGCTGTACCGTGATCCCCATGTCCGGCGGCCAAACCGAGAAGCAGGTGCAGCTGATTCAGGATTTCCAGCCAGATATCATCATGGTCACACCTTCTTACATGCTGAATATTGCTGATGAGTTGGACCGCCAGGGTGTGGACCCTCACAAGTTGCCTTTGCGTATCGGTATTTTCGGTGCCGAACCCTGGACAGACTCCATGCGTAAAGAGCTGGAAGAGCGACTGGGCATTCAGGCTTTGGATATTTATGGCCTTTCTGAAGTCATGGGACCCGGTGTAGGCCAGGAATGTGTTGAAACCAAAGACGGTCCAACCATCTGGGAAGATCATTTCTACCCAGAGATTATTGATCCCAATACCGGTGAGGTTCTGCCGGATGGTGAATATGGTGAGCTGGTGTTCACCTCACTCACCAAAGAAGCCCTGCCTATCCTGCGCTATCGTACCCGTGACCTGACCCGTCTGCTGCCGGGCACCGCCCGTCCTATGCGCCGCATTGACAAGATCACCGGTCGCAGCGATGACATGCTGATTATTCGCGGAGTTAATGTCTTCCCCACCCAGATCGAAGAACAGATCCTAAAAGTGTCACAACTTGCGCCTCACTATGAGATAGAAGTGTATCGTGATGGCAATCTGGACTGTGTGGAAGTACGCACCGAACTCAAGCCCGAAGCCAGCGCAACAGATTCAGAAGGGCGCCAGAAGCTTGCCAATGATTTGCAACATCACATTAAATCCTATATCGGCATCAGCACTCGAATTGAAGTCTGTGAGCCAGGTCGTCTGGCACGCTCAGAAGGCAAGGCCAAGCGAGTTTTCGACCGCCGCTAATGCCTGCCAGCCTTAATTGCTAGCCCTTTTGCCCTGCTCAATGCAGGGCTTTTTTTCGCCTTTATGAAGCCTTTTTGTTGACCTTAATCAAAACAACTTGTGATACGCAATTACAACTATTGATAGTTTATTTCGTGTCATTTAAAAAGAAAGGGTGGCTGAGATTCAGCCATCGAGAACTTAGATTATACAAAAAAAACAAGCTAAAGAGGTCACAGAACATGGCTAAGAATGAGCAACTCGCCAAAACCATGGAATTCCCGCCAGAGACGCCCCAGCCGAATGTCTATCCGCTGTCCTGGCACTCGCAAACCGAGAAAATGGAAGAAGTTTGGGATGCCGCCCAACGTGAAAACTGGGACCCTAAAGAGCTACCCTGGGATACGCTGGACGTTGAGTCCTACTCCTGGGAAGAGCGTGAAGCCATCGCCTACTGGTGGACGCTGCTATCTGTGTTTGATGCTTCTGCACCCCCGGTTTTTGCTGAAGCCTTCATCAAGACCTATGAAGTTCACGAAGAAGATGCTGTACGTCGCTGCTTCTTCTCAGTAACCCGTGACGAGCAGAATCACGAGCAGATGTGCGGCCTGGCCATCACCAAGTTTCTGGAGCATCCGGACCCCCTGACTTACGAACCCAAAACTGAACTGGGCAAGCGTCTGCAGAAAAATGCCAAGTGGCTTTACTACAACGGCGGTCGCTACTGGAATGGTTACAAGCAAGCGGTTCCTAAGTACTCACTGGCTGTTCTGTTCAGCTCCTTCCTGATGGGTGAAATTGCTGCGGCCACCATCTTCAAACAGATGCACGACAATAGCCGTGAGCTTGTATTCAAGGAAGCCTTCAAAAACATCGGTCGTGACGAAGGTCGTCATATGGCGATTTGTATGGCCCTGATGGAGCGCGACTACCCAGGCCTAGCTGACGAAGATCGCGCCATGGTCACCAAGCAGATTCGTGCAGGCTACCTCTTCCTGTCAGCGGTTCTTTTCGAACCTCCCATGGAATTCTGGGACCTGCCCGATGACTTCATCGACAGCCAGCGTGAAGCTGAAGAAGTCGCACGTGGTGCCGGTTTTGGTGTACCCAGCTACGACGCCAAGAAAGAGAACTGGCGTAATGCCATGCTTAACCTGAAGGGTGTGCTGGATCGCTACAACATTCCTTTCCCTGCCATTCCTGAAGTAGGTATCAGCGGCGAAGAGGTTTCTGACGTAGATATGCAGGACATTATTCCTGTTTTCTAAGAAACCCTAATAACAAGGGTCACGATGGCTAACCTATCGTGGCCCTTTGCTGTTGAGCGGCCTTTAACCGCCTTCCCTTAAACAACCTCATCAAGAGGCAGGTTATGCAAAAAATTCTCCTTCATCCTTCAGGCAAGGAAGTTGAATGTAAGCCAGGTGATACGGTTTTGGCCGCCCTGGAAAACTCCGGCTACGCTCTGCCTAATAACTGCCGCGCAGGCGCTTGCGGCGAATGCAAGGTCAAAGTGGTTTCTGGCCAGTTTGACCAAGGCATGGTATTGGACATGGCTTTGAGCCAAGAAGATCGCCGCGAAGGCTATGGCCTCATGTGTATGGCCAAGCCCATCTCTGAAGAGCTGGTTATTGAATGGGGCACCGATGATGCCAAGCCCAAGCTTTTCCCACCGCGTGAAAATCAGCGTTACATGGTGACTGAAATCACCCAGTGCACCCCACGCATCAAACAACTGCGCTTACGCCCCTTGGCGGCACCTATGCGCTTCTGGCCAGGGCAATATGTCACTCTCGGCGATCCTCGTGCAGGAGCCCCTGAGCGCTGCTACTCGATTGCCAACGCCCCACGCCCTGACGGTGAACTGGTACTGCAGATCACCCGTGTTGAGGATGGCAAAACCAGCAACTGGGTTCACAAGCAGCTGGAAATTGGCAGCATGGTCAAACTCAATGGCCCTTATGGCACCTTTATTGGTGATCCAGCCATGGAGACGCCAGTACTTTGTTTAGCCGCAGGTTCCGGCTTGGCACCTATTCTCTCTTTAGCTGAAGCGGCCTTGAAGCGTAGTTATCGCAAACCAGTCACTCTGATGTTTTCAGCGCGCACTGAAGAAGATCTTTATGAGCTGGGCAGCATGAAATACTGGGAAGCCAAGCATCGCAACTTTAACTACAAGCCCACTCTGACTGATGAAGAGAAAGAAGGCTACCTGCATGGCATCCTGCCTGATGTACTGCCTCAGCAGTTCAAGGATCTCTCCGAGCACAGCATCTTTATTTCCGGCAGCCCAGGCTTTGTCGACGCCTGTATAGAAGCCGTCAAAAAGCTGGGTGCCAAAGATGAAATGCTGCACACCGAAGGCTATTTTGATCAAGCACAACCACAAACCGCACCCGCAAGTCATCTGGTTTCTTGATCAACCAGCGGCTTCACCTCCGCTTTTCTGCCCGGCAACTGCCGGGCTTTTTATTCTCACTTGATGCACCGCACAAATCTATCAACCTAACTAGATTTTCTGTATCACGTTATTTCATTGATTCTAATCAATGAGCCTCCCTCAACCCCATTGACTATAGTCAATGAACTTTTTTTGGATTTTTATGCCTAAAATAACGTGATACACAAAATCAAGGGTTGCTATTCTTTTAAGTATCATATAAAACTAGCAACCAGCCTGGTCAGTTTAAGCAGGCCAACTAAACTTACAAGAAAACGTGAGCAAGCCCCGGAGGCCGAACATGTACGCTCAACTCGTAGAAACCGGCGTAAAACGCATTAAGACCTTGGAAGAAATGTCGCCTGAAGAGCGCAACTTTCAGGAAAAGATCGATGCCGAAGTCAAGATAGAGCCCAAAAACTGGATGCCCGAAGCCTATCGCAAGACACTCATCCGTCAAATTTCCCAACATGCCCACTCTGAAGTGGTTGGCATGCTGCCAGAAGGCAACTGGGTGACTCGCGCACCCACCCTGAAGCGCAAGCTGCAACTGATGGCTAAAATTCAAGATGAAGCCGGACACGGTCTTTATCTGTATAGCGCCATGGAAACCCTGGGTGCCAGCCGTGATGAAGAAATTCAAAAGCTGCACGAAGGCAAAGCCAAATACTCCAGCATCTTCAACTACCCCACCCTGAACTGGGCTGATATGGGTACTGTTGGCTGGCTGGTCGATGGTGCCGCTATCGTTAACCAGGTGGTTTTACAGCGGACGTCCTATGGCCCCTATTCACGCGCCATGATTCGTATCTGTAAAGAAGAAAGCTTCCACCAGCGTCAGGGCTATCAAATCCTATTGGACCTGATGCGTGAAGGTACGGAAGAGCAAAAACAAATGGTTCAGGATTCCATCAACCGCTTGTGGTGGCCTTCACTGATGATGTTTGGTCCTTCTGATGATCAATCACCCAACTCTCAGCAGTCCATGGCCTGGAAGATTAAACGCAAGAGTAATGACGAACTGCGTCAGATGTTTATTGACCAAACCGTTCCTCAGCTCGAATTCCTCGGCTGCACAGCGCCTGATCCCGATCTCAAGTGGAACGAAGAACGTGGCCACTATGATTTCGGTGAAATCGATTGGCAGGAATTCTATGACGTGCTCAAGGGCAACGGCCCCTGTAACCGTGAGCGCATCGAAACCCGTAAAAAAGCAATCGACGAAGGCACCTGGGTTCGCCAGGCCGCTAAAGCCTACGCCGAGAAACAACAACAAAAGCAGCAAGCTGCCTGATTTGGAGAAAAATAATGTCTGAATGGCCACTTTTTGAAGTTTTCGTCCGCAGTAAGCACGGTCTTAACCACAAGCATGTTGGTAGTGTGCATGCTGCCGACTCCCGCATGGCACTTGAAAATGCCCGCGATCTTTATACCCGTCGCAATGAGGGGGTAAGCATTTGGGTTGTACCTTCCAATAACATCACAGCCTCTTCGCCTGATGAAAAGGAGCCCTTGTTCGACCCTTCCCACGACAAGGTTTATCGTCACGCTTCTTTTTACAAGCTTCCTGACGAAGTCAACCAGATGTAAGGAGCCCTTTATGGACCAGCAACACGCTTTACAAGAATATCTGCTGCGCCTGGGTGACTCATCCATGATTCTCGGCCAGCGCCTCTGCGAGCTTTGTGGCAAAGCCCCAGCCGTAGAAGAAGAAATGGCCCTGATGAACGTGGCTCTGGATTTGGTCGGTCAGGCACGCAACTGGTATGAATATGCTGCCGAGCTGGAAGGCAAGGGTCGCAGTGCCGATGACCTGGCTTTCCGTCGTGACGCCCATGAATACCGCAACCTGCTGATGGTTGAGCAGCCTAATGGTGACTATGCCGTGACCATGGCGCGGCAGTTCTTCTATGACACCTGGCACTACTTCACCCTTCAGGGTCTTGCCAACTCTGCCGATGAACGGATTGCTGGCATTGCCTCTAAAGCCCTGAAAGAAGTGACCTATCACCTGCGCCGTTCCGCTGAATGGATCAAGCGTCTGGGCGATGGTACCGAAGAAAGTCACCAGCGCATGCAAGATGCTGTTGAGCTGCTCTGGCGTTTTACCGGTGAATTGACTACCGCTGATGAGGTGGATACCTCTTTGGAAGCTGCCGGTATTGCTCCCAACCAGCAGCAACTAGCCAGTGACTGGCAAGGCATGGTTAAGGAAGTGCTGACTGAAGCCACTCTAGAGCTTCAGCCTGAAGATGCCTGGATGTATATGGGCGGCAAGCAGGGCACGCACACCGAACACTTGGGCTTCATTCTGGCAGAAATGCAATTCCTGCCAAGGGCTTATCCCGATGCTACGACCTGGTAAACAGGCTCCTAAGCCTGCCGCTGTTCCCGGAACTGGCCACCTGCTGGCCAGTGACCGGTTACCGATGAATGCGTCCAGCGAACGCCTGACTGAGGACCAGCTGCTGGCTGTTCTTCAGGAGGTCAAAGACCCAGAAGTGCCTGTGGTCAGCGTGCTGGAGCTAGGTATCATTCGCAAGCTGGAATGGCGGGAAGAACAGCTGCGCGTGGAGGTCACTCCAACCTACTCCGGCTGCCCTGCAACCGAGCTGATTGAACAAATGATTCAACAGGCTCTGGAACAAGCAGGTGTTCGCCAGGTTGAAGTGGTCAGCGTACTGACGCCTGCCTGGACAACAGATTGGATCACAGAGGAAGGCCGCGAGAAACTGCGTGCTTACGGGATAGCCCCACCTCAAGGCAGCGCCAGCAAAATGAGTCTGCTGGGCCACTCGGAAGAGATCGTCTGCCCTCAGTGTGGAAGCCACAATACCCGGCAAATCAGTGAGTTCGGTTCGACAGCCTGCAAAGCGCTCTACCAGTGCCAGGATTGCCAAGAGCCTTTTGATTACTTTAAGTGTATCTAAGGCTTTAGCTGTATCTGCTATATCGGCTTGCGAGCACAACAACTATTTTAACGAGATGACTATGAGCCAATTTCATTCATTGACTGTAAAAGAGGTCAAACCGGAAACCCGGGATGCCGTATCTCTGGCTTTTGACCTGCCTGAGAGCCTGAAGGAAGACTTCAAGTTCATTCAAGGCCAGTACCTAACCCTTAGAACTGAGATCGATGGTGAAGACGTTCGCCGTAACTATTCTATCTGCACTGGTGTCAGTGATGGTGAACTGCGTGTTGCTGTTAAGAAAGTTCCCGGCGGCCGCTTTTCTACCTTTGCCAATGAGCAGCTAAAAGCGGGCCAGACGCTCGACGTCATGCCGCCCCAGGGTAACTTTTATACCCAGCTGAACCCTGAGCGTGAGGCCAGCTATCTGGCTGTTGCTGCAGGCAGTGGTATTACACCCATACTATCGATCATCAAAACCACTCTGGAAACCGAACCGAAAAGCAGCTTCACTCTGTTTTATGGTAACCGGGCCACTGGTGCAGCGCTTTTCCGTGAAGAACTGGAAGACCTGAAAAACCGCTATATCGATCGCTTCAACCTAGTCTTTGTATTCACCCGTGAGCAACAGGATATCGAGCTTTACAATGGCCGTATCGACAGCGACAAGTGTGATGCTCTTTTTGACCATTGGTTGAAAGCTTCTGATCTGGAAGCTGCCTTTATCTGTGGCCCTCAGGCCATGACCGAAACTGTGAGCTCTTCACTTGAGCGCCATGGCTTGGATAAAGCAAGAATCCATTACGAGCTCTTCACACCAGCAGGTGGTGCGCCGGTTGCACGTAAAGACCGTGCCGACATTCAGGTAGATCCTTCAGCTATCAGTAAAGTTACCGTGATTGCTGATGGCCGTGCCCTAGAGTTTGATCTGACACGCGATACCCAGAGCATCCTGGATGCAGGTAATGAGCAGGGAGCAGACCTGCCTTACTCTTGTAAAGCTGGCGTTTGCTCAACCTGCCGCGCTAAAGTTGTTGAAGGGGAAGTGGAGATGGATGCCAACCATGCCCTGGAAGACTATGAAATCGAAGCAGGTTATGTTCTTTCCTGTCAGTGTTATCCAATTTCTGACAAGGTCGTCCTCGACTACGATCAGTAACATCTTGGTAGCAAGCGGCCAGGGAAGGCCGCTGACTTCAATGAAATATCTTTGCCAAGGCCTGTTCCAACCGGGGGTAATGAAATTCAAAACCCGCCTGTTGCAAGCGCTTCGGCAACATCCGGTCACTGACCAACAACAGCTCCGCCATTTCTCCAAACATCAGTTTTAACACTGGCGCTGGCATAGGCATAAACGCGGGACGTTTCAGCGCCTTGCCCAAACAGCGGGTAAATTCAGCGTTGGTTACCGGCTGAGGCGCACTGGCATTAAAGACACCCTGCTGCTCTGGGTTTTCCAACAACCAGAGGTAGATACGCGCCATATCTTCCCGATGAATCCAGGGAAACCAGTGCTGACCTGAACCCAGAGGGCCACCCAGGCCCAGTTTAAAAGCAGGCAACATTTTTGCCAAAGACCCGCCACCCTGATCCAAAACCACGCCGGTTCTAACCAAACAAACACGCGCACCCAACTGCTCAGCTTCCAACGCTGCTTTTTCCCAGGCAGCACATAGATCATGGGTAAAACCGGAGGTAGGCGGGGTTTCTTCAGTGACTTCCCGATTACCCTGTTCACCGTAATAACCAACAGCTGAGGCTGAAATCAGCACTCTGGGCGGCTTATCCTGAGCCGTCATCCACTTGACCAGTTGTTGCGTTGTATTAACGCGTGAAGAGATCAGTTCTTTCTTGCGTGCCTCACTCCAACGCTTATCAGCTATGCCTGCCCCGGCCAAATTAATCACCGCATCGATTGAGTTTTTTTCTATCTCACTCAGTTGATTCACAAAGTGAGAAGTACCTTCGGGTAGACGTGGCTTAAGTTGGCGCGTCCAGACCCAAGGTTCATGCCCCTGCTCAACAAGTAGACGACAGAGCGTCTGGCCAATAAAACCTGTTGCGCCACTCACTAAAACTCGCATAATTTTTTCCCCTTCAATTTATACCCTAACTATACAATACTTGAACAAATGCAAAAGCACTACTAAGATAGGAGTATTCTTTCACTATAGCTGAAAAGGCTGCTACCCAATCCATGACTCCTGCTTCTATTGCCATCATTGGTGCCGGCCTGGCTGGCCTCTCCTGCGCTCAGCAGCTGACTGGCGCCGGTATTAAAACCTGCCTGTTTGATAAGGCGCGAGGGCCTGGCGGTCGACTTTCAAGCCGCAGGCGGTCAGAGCTAACCTTTGATCTGGGCGCTCAGTACTTAACGGCTAGCAGCACAGCTTTCGAGCAACAGTTACTGGAATGGCAGCAACAGGGCTGCATCCTGCCCTGGCCAGTAACAAGTCAGCAGCCAGCTTGGGTTGCAACACCTCGGATGAGCGCACTTAGCCGTCATCTCAGCCAAAGCCTGATATTGCATACCCAAACCAGAATTCAGCGTTTGCTCGCTCAACCTGAAAATCTTTGGGTTCTCGTTGATGAAGCCAATAACCATTGGGGGCCTTTCACGCATTTGGTGATTGCAACACCAGCAACTCAAGCCAAGGCTTTGGTCGTGGATTTCCCCGAACTAACGGCAACACTGAGTGACGCTGAAGAAGAGCCAAAGTGGGTCGCTTACTTTGCTCTAACTGAGCAATTAACTCCAGAGCACCCCGTATACCAACCCCATGAGGGGCCCTTGCAACGCGCCACCCTGCTCAATGCCAAGCCAGGTCAGGCAACCAATTTACAGCGCTGGGTTGTCGAAGCCACTCCAGAGTGGAGCCAGGAACAAGTAAACGCAAGCCCAGAAGGGGTTGCTGAGCTTTTGTATAAGGAATGGCTTAAGGAACTGAACCTTAAAGCCCCTGAAAAACCCTTAATTCTTGAAGCACATCGCTGGCTATACGCACAGACCCAAAAGCCACTTGAAAAAGATTTTCTAGTAGCAGATAACCAGCAAGTCTTTGTTTGTGGTGACTATTGTCGAGGGCAAAGCCTGGAAGCAGCCTGGCAGTCAGGAACACAACTGGGAAAGGTCTTGCGAAAGACTATACAATAGTTATACCCTTGATATCTGAAGGGATAGTAACTTAAATCCGAGTAAAGCCTTATGAACAAACAGGTAAGCAGCATGACACTAGCCGAAGAACAGGGTGCCAGCCCTCTATACCCGATTCGCGAAGTCTCGCGACTGACCGGCGTCAACACTGTCACCCTGCGCGCCTGGGAAAGACGCTACGGCCTAATATGCCCGCAACGCACTCCGAAAGGGCACCGCCTTTATTCCGGCGAAGACATCGATACCATTCGCAAGGTGCTTCAATGGCTAGATAAGGGTGTCGCTGTGAGCCAAGTCGGTGATCTGCTAGACCAGCCTCTGCAAACATCAATGGAAACTTCAGTTGAAGGAGACTGGGCCGATCTGCATAGCCAATTGATTCGCTGCTTGGAACAGCAAGATGAAGAGCAGCTGGATCAACTCTATTGCCAGCTTTTGTCCAGTTGGTCGGGCAGTCAACTGAATCAGGAATTGCTGATACCTTTGGCTAAACAATTAGCACCCACTTCAGCTGCCGCCGCCCTGCTGGCCCGCTATCTACGCACACGCCTAGGCGAACGCTTTTATCATCGCCGCACCAGCCTGGCTGGTTCACGCATCCTGCTCTTGCCGTTAAGCCAAACCCCTACTCCTGATTGGAATCTACTCGGTGCTCTCCTGGCCTTAGTTGATCTGGATTTCAAAGTTTCCTGGCTGGATACAGTAGTTGACCAAAAAGCCATCCTGCAACTTCTGAATCTGCACAAACCGCGACTGCTGTTGGTCACCAATCCCGAGGCAGCCGAAACCACCTGGCTTCAAAAAAGCTGTTGTGAGAAGAACCTGCCTCTGGCTCAGATTGGCGGCTCCACGAGTGACCAACTGCCCTGCCTTGAAAAGCCTGATTCCCACCAGCTGCATCTATTGATTCAGGGTAAACAGGTTGATGAGAGCTAATGCCCAAGCAGCTGATCTGGTTTCGGGCTGACCTGCGTTGTCATGATAACCCGGCTTTTTGGGAAGCCGCGCAAGCTGCCCGAGAAGCACAACAACCACTCCTTGCCGTTTTTATCATCACCCCTCAGCAGTGGCTCGCTCATGGCCTGGGCAGCAACCAGGTTGGCTTTTTACTGCGCAACCTTGCGCAGCTAGGCCAACAGCTCTCCCAGTTGAACATTCCCTTAAAACTTCTTAATACACCGGATTTTTCCAGTCTGCCCAAATGCCTTGTCGACTTCTGCAAGGAACAAGAGGTGCAGCGGGTCTATTATAATCAACAGCTGGAGTGGAATGAGCGCCAGCGCGATCAGGCCGTTAATCAAAGCCTGCACCAAGAGGGGATTACTTCAGCCAGCTTTGAAGACCAGGTTATTTTTCCACCGGGGCAACTACGAACCGGCAAAGGGGATTACTACACTGTTTTTACTCCCTTCTACCGTAAATGGCTCGGCCAACTTAACCCCCAGCAGCTAACAACTCTGCCTTGTCCAGCGCCTCAGCCCCAGACGCATCTAACCAGTGACCCTGTGCCTGAGCAGCTCGAAGAGTTTCCGCCCCATCCCTATTACCAGCAGGTGCAAAGCCTTTGGCCCGCTGGAGAAGCCGCCGCACTCCAGCAGCTTGATGACTTCATCAACCAAGCGCTTGATCACTATGCTCAAGCCCGTGACTTTCCTGCCCAGCCCGGTACGAGCAGTCTTTCACCCTGGTTAGCCCTAGGTGTTCTTTCTGCCCGCCAGTGTCTCGCTGCTGCCTGGCAGGCAACCCAAGGGCGCCTTGCCAGCAAAGATACCGGAGCAGGTGTTTGGACTTCGGAACTCATCTGGAGGGAGTTTTACCGGCATCTTCTGGTTGGTTTTCCACGCGTCAGTCGAGGCCGCGCCTTTAAACCCGAAACCGAAAAGCTGGCCTGGCGTTCTCTGAATAATCCCGAAGTCCAGCAGCAATTTCAGGCCTGGCAAGAAGGACGCACTGGGTTTCCACTGGTCGATGCCGCCATGCGTCAACTGGTAGCAACCGGGTGGATGCACAACCGTTTGCGCATGCTGACAGCTATGTTTCTGAGCAAACACCTACTGATCGACTGGCGTGAAGGTGAAAGCTTTTTTATGAAGCAGCTGATGGATGCGGACTTAGCCAGCAACAATGGTGGCTGGCAGTGGGCCGCTTCAACCGGTACCGATGCCGTCCCCTATTTTCGTATCTTCAACCCTTACAGCCAATCCAAGCGTTTTGATCCTGAAGGGGATTTTATTCGCCACTGGCTACCTGAACTCAAGCACCTCAACAGCAAGCAGATCCATCAACCTCCTGTGGATAAAGCAGACCTCTTTACCGAATCCAGTTACCCACAACCCATCATCGACCTCAAATCAGCCCGAGAAAGAGTCCTGCAGGCTTTTCAAGCGATCAAGAACTGAGCTTGCCTGTGGTAATCTTTGATCTTAAATCTGCTGGTGCAATAAAAACATCCTTCTTACCCAGGCGCACTCTGCGCAACAATCGAAAAGGTTCTACCAGGGTTAGCAAATCCGTTCGGGCGGTCTGGTAAACCACGGCATGAGCCTGTTGGTGTTCCTTGATGGTGTACTCATGCCCTGGGTGTTTAAGTGCATGCTCCAGAAGTGCCAACTGCCGGGAATTCAGCTGACCTTGTAGACGTGAGCCTGTCAAAACCTCTTCAGATTCACGCAGTGCCTGCATTTTTTCGGCCAGCCAAGCGTGCAGATCCGTAATCGCCTGTTGGATCACCGTCAACTGATGATCCATAAAATAAGTCAAATCCAGATCATCCGTTTCCGTATAGAGATAGGCTTTCATATACTGACCTGGAGCCTGCTTAATGACTCGGGAAATGGAGACATACTCCATCAGCCAATAATCTGCTCGCGCCATTACCCAATAAAACAAGGCTCTGGCAGTACGACCATTACCATCCACGAAAGGATGGTCATAGCCAACCATAAAGTGCACGATAATGGCGCGCAGAACGGGTGGAATATATTCATCCTCGGCTTCGCCTTCAGCATTGGCGAAAGCACACAAAGCCTTCAACCTAGCTTCCAGTTCACCAGCAACTGGAGGCACATGAAGAAGCTGATCATCCTTCGAGAAAACACAAATATCATCTTCAGATGATCTGAAGCGTCCAGCCTTATTCTGATCATCCTCTTCCAGGGTTCCTTCGGTCAAAATGCGGTGCAGTTCGAAAACCAGGGATGGGGTCAGGGGTTCATCACGATACTCACGAATAAAGCGCATGGCCTGATAGTTATTGATGATCATCTGTTCCGAAAGGTCTTTTGCTTTACGTCCGCTGCGTAACAGCTCCTTGGCAACCCGTCGAGTGGTCGAAGCACCTTCCAGTTGACTGGAATTGATGGACTCTTCTATCAGGCTGTTGATCAAATACTGCTGGCGGGTTTTAGGATCCCGCACCCGTGAGTCCCCTTCAATCGAACCTGTCGCCTGCTCACTGATCCACAAAAGCCTGCGCATCAAAGTTTCAGGAATACAGAAGACAAAGGGCTGGCCTGCTTTATCTTTTAGTGGGATAGGACGATAGAGCCGCTTTCGAGTCTGTTTGATAGCAGCCCAATAGACTTCGGGTGTCATGCCCTCCGGGGGCACCAGATGCCTGAGCTTATCCCAGTGCAAATAACGGCCTTTTACATCACCTGGCCCCAAGGGCTTGGCAACCAGTTGCATGAGCTGAGATCCACTCAAGGCCGGAAGCAGCACATTCAGATCAGGAGGAGGGGAAGGCAATTTCATAACCAGACACTCTCTTATACTAAAAATTATAAAATTAGTATAAGAGAGCCGCCTCGCTCTTGCTACTAAATTTTATTAAATTAGTAGCAAATGAAAGCCGAAAATCAAACCTTCTTGACGAACTCAGATTTCAGCTTCATGGCACCCACGCCATCAATTTTGCAATCAATATCGTGGTCACCCTCAACCAGGCGAATGTTTTTGACCTTGGTGCCCACCTTGACCACGGATGAAGAGCCTTTGATTTTCAAATCTTTGATGACGCTGACCGTGTCACCATCTGCCAGTGGATTACCATTGGCATCCTTAATAACTTTCACTGCTTCAGTAGTAGCCACTGCATCCTTGGACCATTCATGGCCACATTCAGGGCAGACATATTGGATGCCATCATCATAGGTGTATTCAGACCCACATTCGGGACAGGCTGGAAAACTGCTCATAAAGTAAGCCTTATAGGTTGAGTCACTAGGCCGGAAGATCCTGTTGGTTATGTTGAAACAGGGATCGCCAGTAATAGTTTTCATTGGACAGGATATTGGTGGCTGCTTCTACCAGCTCTCGTAACTGTTGGGTTCTTTGCCAGTTGGATGCTCTGGCAGCCAGGTGTTCGTGCAGCTCAAAAGCTTCTTTTAAGGTAGTCAGCTCTCGCCAGACTTGAGCAGCCATAGAGGAAACCCGCACCACCTCATTCTGACTGAGAATCCCATGAATGGCCGCACCCCAGGCTGGGAAGAAAGCCGTAAAAATCAGGATCGCTGGCAGAGTCAGGAAAAAGTGCACAGTGACTGCAACAAAAGTCAGGGTGAAAAGACCAAAAGCCAGACGGTGTAGATAGGTATGCTCGCGATGCAGGTGATGATAACTACTGTGATAATAGTGGCGATGTTCTTCCAGCACTGCGCGGATGTATTGCAGCGTCTCGGTATTATGCTCGGTCATCGCGTAAATGGGTTGGCCTGATGCACAGCGTGGCAGGCCCTCGGCAATTAACACCCTTTGCAAAATCCAGGCTTCGGCTGACTTGAGTTTTATCTCTCTGCGCCCCTTTTCGACCACCGGCTCCCAAATAGGCGTGGAATAACTGGAAGGCAAAACCAGCAGTGGGTAACCCAGACGCAGATAGCGCACCTGTTCAGCAATAAAGCGAAAACTCATCCAACGCCCATGAAAATTACGGAAACGTGATTGCAGCACCCGACGCACGATGAAATGTAAAAGAATAAATTCCAGAAATACCCAGATAAAAGGCACGCCGCTACTGGGCGCTGGCCAAAGATGAATAGCACCGGCCACAGCACAAAAAACCGCAAAGGCAGCAGCATAGTAAATCAACCAGGTATCATCTCGATAGCGGGTGGAAAAAACCCTGGCCTGGGTATCTGACCAATTAAAAATCTCTGCCAGATCCGGCTCTTTAATAGGGTTGCTGGCATCGGTCAGCCCTTCAGAGCTGATTCCTTGATAACCCTGATTGCAAGGGGGTTGAAAGAGGGACCTGATAGCAGAACCCAGATCCAGCTTGGCAAGATTGGAAAAAAAACCATGAGCGCGACTGACGATGCGCTCCTGACGGCTATAACGACGTACCTCGGTATGCAGAATTTCCACCAAGCGCAGCGGCTGACTTTTTTGCGGCGGGTTGAGCATAATATTCAGCCACAGCCAGCTGCCCTTGATCCATTCCATAACCGGGAGCGGGCGTTCCGAGGCTTGCTGACGCCAGCCACGCTTAAAACACCACCAGTAAACCCATTGCAAAAGATAGCGGGATACAGAGCGCTGTTGCTCAATACGTTTTAACAATGCAGCTTCAGCATTATTTTTTTCCAGCGCTGGCCGAAAAGGTGCCAGAAGCATTTCCATCCATTGCTGCAAGCGCTGCTGAGTCACCGGAGCATCCAGGGGCAGCTCATCAAAAACCTGAAGAAGCAGATCCGCATTACAGCCCAGCACTTCAATTTCAGTAATCCAGGCATCAGTTAGCAGTTGAAAATCCAACCAAAAAATCTTGGGTTCCAGTGCATCAACCGGCAGATAAAGCAGACAAACCGGCGTTCGCCGCAAAAGTGCTTCACGAATCATCAGCGAAGCCCCACTTTGCAGGTAACCCGGCTCGTCACCATCCCAAACCGCTATCAGTAGATCGCTAAAGCTTAAAGCCAAACGGTCTCTCAGGCGGTAATTACTTTCACTAAGATCGCCCTTGCCTTCTTCCGGCTGCATTTGCATGGCAACCCCTCGGGCAGCCTTGGGAGCATCTACTGCAACCTGGCTGGCTCGGGGCAAGAGATAATCCAGCTCATAGCCACAGGGTTCAGCCAGCTTGGCCGCCAAGGCATCGGTTCCTGTCGCTGAGCCAGTAATCATACGACAGCGGGGGGTTAAATCCGCATAGATCCCATCAACCGATGCAAAGCTAGTCTCAGCGGCCTGCTTTAGTGTTGTTAATAACTGCTGTAACTGAGATTCCAGAGCTTGCCAGCGGGCCTGCTTAGCCTCTGGAGTCTGCCCATCAGGTTCTAAACGGGCCTGACGATGGCCCGCCACTGCAACACTAAAAACAGGCTGCAATTGCGGCACCTGGGATTCGGGCATAGCCAAACTTCCTTATTTTATAAGCCAGCCTCTGTCCTTAAGAGTTCCGCCTTGTCGGTTTTCTCCCACGGGAAGGCTGTAAAGGTTTCAGTAAATGCCTTGCCTTCAGTATCTGTCCAACTGTAGCTGCTTTCAAAAGGTTCACGACCCAGATGCCCGTAAGCAGCCGTCAATTGATACATGGGATGGAGCAGATCCAGCATCCGCGTAATGGCATAGGGACGCAGATCAAAGTGCTGACGGATCAATTTGGTAATCACCTCGTCACTCACCTTGCCCGTGCCAAAGGTGTTTACAGACACAGAGGTGGGTTCAGCCACACCGATTGCATAAGAAACCTGGATTTCGCAGCGATCAGCAATGCCCGCAGCCACCAGATTTTTTGCGACATAGCGGCCAGCATAGGCAGCAGAACGATCTACCTTGGAAGGGTCTTTACCAGAAAAAGCACCACCGCCGTGACGCGCCATGCCACCGTAGGTATCAACGATAATCTTGCGCCCGGTCAGACCACAGTCACCCACAGGGCCACCAATCACAAATTTGCCGGTGGGGTTAATATGGAACTGGGTATCCTTGTGCAGGAACTCGGCGGGTAGCGTTTGCTTAACAATCAGCTCCATTACCGCTTCTTTCAAATCTTTTTGCGAAACTTCAGGGTTATGCTGAGTGGACAAAACCACCGCATCAATACCCACTACCTTGCCATTTTCATAGCGACAGGTGACCTGGCTCTTGGCATCCGGGCGCAGCCAATTCAACAGGCCGCTCTTGCGTGCTTCAGCCTGACGCTCAACCAGACGATGGGCAAAGGTAATGGGCGCAGGCATCAAAACATCGGTTTCATTGGAAGCATAACCAAACATCAAGCCCTGATCACCTGCACCCTGATCTTCAGGCTTTTGCCGATCGACACCCTGGGCAATATCCACCGACTGCTTGCCGATAATATTGATGACCCCACAAGTATCACCATCATAGCCAACGTCAGAAGATGTGTAACCAATCTCTTTGATAACACCGCGTACCAGGTCTTCCAGATCCACCCAGGCGTTGGTGGTAATTTCACCGCCAACGACTGCCACACCCGTTTTCACCAGCGTTTCACAGGCAACACGAGCCTGCTTGTCACGCGCCAGCAAAGCATCCAAAACAGCATCGGATATCTGGTCAGCCAGTTTGTCGGGATGACCTTCGGAAACAGATTCGGAGGTAAATAGGGCGTACTCGCTCATAATGGCCTGAGGCTCCTGATGGCTTATTGAATAATAAAGACATTCTAACCATGCAATGCCTAGCTTGCACATGAAAATAAGCCAAGATCAGTTGAAGTTTGCTACTGAAGGGAAGATGCGGGAAAATAGCGCCCAAATTATTTGATCCCTTCAGAGCAAACACCCCTAGGTGAGGAGAGCAACACCCATGACTTCCCGTTTTGATCGTGCCAATGCCATACGTGCGCTGGCCATGGACGCCGTACAGCAAGCCAAATCTGGCCACCCCGGTGCACCCATGGGCATGGCAGACATTGCCGAAGTGCTGTGGAATGACTACCTGAAACACAACCCGCAGAACCCGAACTGGGCTGATCGTGACCGTTTTGTGCTCTCCAATGGTCACGGTTCCATGCTGATTTACTCGCTCTTACACCTGTCCGGTTACGACCTGTCCATTGACGATCTGAAAAACTTCCGTCAACTGCACAGCAAAACCCCAGGCCACCCAGAATACGGCTACACCCCAGGCGTTGAAACCACCACTGGCCCCTTGGGTCAGGGCCTGGCTAACGCTGTGGGCATGGCGCTGGCTGAAAAAACTCTGGCAGCACAATTTAATCGCCCCCACCATGAGATCGTGGATCACCACACCTACTGCTTTTTAGGTGATGGCTGCCTGATGGAAGGTGTTTCCCATGAAGTTTCTTCCCTGGCGGGCACTCTGGGCCTAGGCAAGCTGATTGCCTTCTATGACGACAATGGCATTTCCATTGATGGTGAAGTGGAAGGCTGGTTTACCGACAACACCGCTCAGCGCTTTGAAGCCTACAACTGGCAGGTACTGAAGGTTGACGGCCACAAGCCAGATGAAATCAAAGCTGCAATTGAGACTGCCCGTCAGGAAGAAGAGCGCCCCACGCTGATTATCTGCAAAACCATCATCGGTTTTGGTTCGCCCAACAAGGGCGGTAAGGAAGATTGTCACGGTGCCCCTTTGGGTGACGACGAAATTGCCCTGACCCGCAAGGAGCTGGGCTGGGATCATGGCCCCTTTGAAATTCCTGAAGACATCGCCGCCGAGTGGAATGCCCAGGAAAAAGGCCAACAAGCAGAGCAAGCCTGGAAAGACAAGTTTGCTGCTTACCAAAAGGCGCATCCAGAATTAGCCGCTGAATTCCAGCGCCGCATTCAGGGCGACCTACCCGCCAACTTTGCTGAGAAAACCAGCCAGTACATTAAAGACCTGCAGGAAAAGGGCGAAACCGTCGCTAGCCGCAAGGCCAGCCAGAATGTTCTTAACGAGCTGGCTCCTGAACTGCCGGAACTGCTGGGTGGCTCGGCTGACCTGGCCCCCTCTAACCTGACTTTCTGGAAGGGTGCCCAGGCCATTACCCGCGAAGATGCCTCCGGCAACTATGTGCACTATGGCGTGCGCGAGTTTGGTATGGCTGCAATCATCAATGGTGTCGCTCTGCACGGTGGCTTTATTCCCTACGGTGCAACCTTCCTGATCTTTATGGAATACGCCCGTAATGCCCTGCGCATGGCCGCGCTGATGAAACAGCAGCACATTGAAGTCTTCACCCATGACTCCATTGGCCTGGGTGAAGATGGCCCCACCCACCAGCCGATTGAACAGCTCGCCAGCCTGCGCGGCACCCCCAACATGAGCGTCTGGCGTCCTGCGGATGCGGTAGAAACTGCCGTGGCCTGGCAGTCTGCTTTACAACGCAAGGATGGCCCCACCGCACTGATCTTCTCGCGTCAGGGGCTACCCCACCAGCAAAGGGATGCCAACCAGCTGGCCAACATTGCCCGTGGTGGTTACATCCTCAAAGACTGTGACGGTGAACCCGAAGCCATCATGATCGCTACCGGCTCTGAAGTCGGCCTTGCCATGCAAGCCGCTGAACAGCTTAGCGCCCAAGGCAAAAAAATCCGCGTGGTCAGCCTGCCGTCTACCGATGTTTTTGAACAGCAGGATGCCGCCTACCGTCAGCAGGTTCTGCCTGCCGAAGTCGGCACCCGCGTTGCTATCGAAGCATCCCACAAGGACTGGTGGTACAAGTATGTTGGTCTGGAAGGGGCTGTTATCGGCATGGAAACCTTTGGTGAATCGGCACCCGCAGGACAGCTCTTCGAAGAGTTTGGCTTCACCGTTGAGAACGTCGTTTCAACCGTGGAAGAACTGCTGGAAAGTATTGATGACTGAAGGTTAAGTCATCACTAAACAGCTGAAATAAAAAACGGGGCCCTGGATTACTCAAATCCAGGGCCCCGTTTTTTATACCGAGTACACATCAGCCGATTAGGCGGTATATTTGACTCATCCTCGTACCTTGCTGACTCCTGGGAAATAGACACAATTGAAAGGTCAGCCCAACCCTTGCCCAAGCAATGCGTATGCATTACGCTTAATAAATTACTTTTGCATTACCTACAGAGGTGCTGGCCATGGGCACAATTCTTGAAGAAAACTCCACCCTGACGGATCGTTATCAAACGACGGTGCCAGCTTCAGTGCGCCGTGCGCTAAACCTCCAGCGCCGTGACCAGATTCACTACACGATTCGCGACAATGGAGAAGTCGTCCTTTCGCGCGCACAGCCTGAATCTGACCCAGTAGTTACTCAGTTTCTGGCCTTTCTGGAAAGTGACATGCAAGAGCACCCTGAGCAGCTTCGGGCAGTAACGACACACACTCTGGCTGAAGCCGAGCAGCTAACAGCAGGTATTGAGGTCAATCTTGACGAGGCTTTACCGGAAGATGATGACGAGCTATGAGCCAGCCCCTGAAAATCAATGGCTGGACCATCTACGCACACCCCCTCTTTCTGGAGCAGGTTGAACGGCTAAAGAATCAGGTCAAACGTCTTAAAGACAAAGACCCGGAAGGCTATCGTAAAAAATCAGCCAGCAAACGCCTGGCTGCGATCATCAAGCTGGCCTTGCATGATATTCCCCAGGACCCAGCGGGCGCTCAATATCGTCAAGGTCATACGCTGGGAGCAGGCCACACGCATTGGCACCGCGCCAAATTTTTCCAGCAGTATCGCTTGTTCTTTCGCTATGATCTGGAAAGCAAAATCCTTATTTATGCCTGGGTTAATGATGACAAAACCAAGCGCGCCTTCGAGAGCAAGCAGGATGCTTATACTGTTTTTTACAAAATGCTGAAAAATGGCAACCCACCGAATAGCTGGGCTCAACTAAAGGCAGAGGCTGCTTCTGAGAGCGAAAACGCCAAAACAGTGCTTGCCGGTAAAAGCCAGTAACAGTTTACTTATAAATACTATAGCGCCTACTCCGCCCGCCACCGGGCAGTGGCTGCAAGCAGCCTTTTTCCACCAGGTCGCTCAAATCACGGGTTGCTGTGGCTTTACTGACTTTAGCCAGGGACTGGTATTTGCGGGCATTGATGCCTTCTTGAAATTCTTCACCGGCGGTATCCAGCAGGCGGTTCAGCACCTTGATTTGCCGCTGGTTCAATAGCGTCTGGGCGTGGGCCTGCCAGAAACGGGACTTTTCCAATACTCGATCCACTCGTATCAGCGCCTGCTCCAGGGCTTCCTTCAGGGTGTCGATAAACCAGATCAGCCAAGCAGTGATATCCAGTTCCCCTTTCTGGGTTCGCTCCAGGTAAGTGTAGTAATCAGATCGTCTGGCCATAATGGCCGCGCTCAGGGAATAAAAACGCACCGATTGACCTTCGGCCTGCGCCAGCGCTCGATCTGTAACTGCGCGAGTAACACGGCCATTGCCGTCATCAAAGGGGTGGAGCGTGATCAACCAAAGGTGAGCAATAGCAGCTCTTAGCAGTCGGTCCAGGTCTGCGGGCGGCTGATTGAACCAATCAATAAAGCGGTCGAGTTCTGCATCCAAACGACTGCGTGGTGGTGCCTCAAAATGAACAGTAGGGCGATCTAGGCGGCCTGAGACCACCTGCATAGGCTGCTCGCCCCGCAAGTCACCAACACGAATTTTCGATACCAACCCTGCCCCTTCAGGAAAAAGCTGGGCTTGCCAGCGGCAGAGTAGCTCAATAGAGAGAGGGGCTTCGGGCTGATGGGTTGCTTCCAATAGCAGCTGCACCAGAGACTCGGATTCCGGGGTGGTTCTGCCGGTTAGACCCGCTTTTTCCAGGCCCAGGTGCCGAGCAACCGAAGACCGCACCGAACCCACATCCAGATGTTCACCTTCAATCTCACTGGTACGAATAGCATTCTGAATCAGGGCATCCATTTCTACATCCAGATCCACTGCACCAGGAGCCGCTTGGGTCAGCCCTAAAAGCCGACCCTGCAGCAGCCGGATTTCATCAAGGCGCGGCTTGAGGGCCCTTTCATCCCATCGGAATTGAGGCCAGTCCTGTTTTTCCCAAATATACATGAGCCGAATACACCGCCTAATTGGATCAGATAATGAGCCGATTATGCCGATTATTCGGCTCATAAGCCAGCACCCAAGACGCAGCCTGTCAAAAAATGGATAATGGCGGCCATCAGCTGATACAGCGAACGCACACACCCAAGCAGGCTCTTTACCCCATGGAAATCAAAGTTAATTTTCTCGACAACCTTCGCCTTGAAGCCAAGTTTGACGATTTTACAGTTATTACCGACCAGCCGATTCGTTACAAGGGTGATGGCTCAGCGCCCAGCCCTTTTGATTACTTTCTAGCCTCTTCGGCAATGTGTGCCGCCTATTTCGTCAAGGTCTACTGTAATGCGCGGGATATTCCCACGGATAATATTCGTCTGTCGCAGAACAATATTGTTGATCCTGAAAACCGCTACAACCAGATTTTCAAAATTCAGGTGGAGCTACCAGAAACGCTTTCTGACAAGGATCGCCAGGGTATTCTGCGCTCTATCGAGCGGTGTACGGTGAAGAAGGTGGTGCAAACCGGCCCGGAATTTCAGATAGAAACCGTGGAGAATCTGGATGAAGATGCTCAGGCCCTGTTGATGGCCGAGCCTAATCCCGACCAGCAAACCTGGATTGAAGGCAAGGATCGCCCGCTGGAAGAAACCATTGCCCGCATGTCGAAAATTCTGGCTGACCTGGGCATGAAGATTGAAATTGCTTCCTGGCGCAATATCGTTCCCCATGTTTGGTCGCTGCATATTCGGGATGCCGCCTCGCCCATGTGCTTTACCAATGGCAAGGGCGCGACCAAGGAAGCAGCTCTCTGCTCGGCACTGGGAGAGTTTATCGAGCGCCTGAACTGCAACTTCTTTTATAACGACCAGTTTTTTGGGGAAGAAATTGCTCACAGTGATTTTGTTCATTACCCCAATGAACGCTGGTTTCAGCCCGGCCCTGAGGGCGAACTGCCCAAAGAAATTCTTGATGACCACTGCCTGAGCATCTACAACCCGGAAGGCGAGCTGCTAGGCACACACCTTTTCGATACCAACTCGGGGCGCAAGGATCGTGGCATCTGCTCGCTGCCCTATGTGCGCCAGTCCGATGGCAAGGCGGTTTACTTCCCTTCCAACCTGATTGAAAACCTTTACCTGAGTAACGGCATGAGTGCAGGTAATACTCTGGTCGAAGCCCAGGTGCAGTGCCTTTCGGAAATTTTCGAGCGGGCGGTGAAAAAAGAAATTCTGGAAAATGAGCTGGCTCTGCCCGATGTGCCAAAAGAAGTCTTGGACGGCTATCCTGCCATTCAGGAGGGCATTCGTGCCCTGGAAGATCAGGGCTTTCCGGTGCTGGTTAAGGATGCCTCTCTGGGCGGCCAGTATCCGGTGATGTGCGTGACCCTGATGAATCCACGCACCGGCGGGGTTTTTGCCTCCTTTGGTGCCCACCCCAGTTTTGAAGTGGCACTGGAACGCAGCCTGACCGAGCTTTTGCAGGGTCGCAGTTTTGAAGGCCTGAATGACCTGCCGCCGCCGACCTTCAACTCCATGGAAATCACTGAGCCGAATAACTTTGTTGAACATTTCATAGATTCCAGCGGCCTCGTCTCCTGGCGTTTTTTCAGCAGCAAAGCGGATTATGAATTTGCCCACTGGGACTTCTCGGGTAGCAATGAAGAAGAAGCCGCCACCCTGTTTGGGATTTTGGAAGAACTGGGGTACGAAGCCTATATGGCGGTTTATCAAGACCTGGGAGCTCCGGTCTGCCGGATTCTGGTGCCCGGTTTTTCAGAGGTTTATCCAGTGGAAGACCTGATTTGGGACAACACCAATCAGGCCCTGGATTACCGCGACGATCTACTCAACCTGCATCGCCTGAATGATGAGCAACTGGCTGATCTGGTCGAGCGTCTGGAAGCAAGCCAGCTCGATCCCTATATGGACATCGTCACCCTGATCGGCATCGAGTTTGATGAGAATACCCCCTGGGGGCAGCTCACGATTCTGGAATTGAAACTGCTGATTCACCTGGCTCTTCAGCAACATGAAGCTGCCCTGGATGAAGTTGAAACCTTCCTGCAGTTCAACACCAATACTGTGGAACGACAGCTCTTCTACCGTGCCGTTCAAGCAGTGCTGGAAATCACTCTGGATGACGAGCTACAACTGGAAGATTTCCAATACAATTTAGGACGCATGTATGGCGAGGAAGTGATGGCGGCGGTCGTCGGCTCAGTACAGGGTGAGGTGCGCTTTTATGGCCTGGAACCCACCAACCTGCAACTGGAAGGCCTGGACCGCCACCTGCGCCTGATTGACAGCTATAAAAAACTGCATGCGGCCCGCGCCAGGAGTGCAGGCCAGGCTTAAACGAAAGAGGTTTGCGACTTGGGCCCGGATGCGGGAAAATAGCGGTTTTTATTCAGGAAAGGCGTTCACCCTCTTATGCCCCAGCAGCCTCGTTTGGCGATCAATGGTTATGGCCGTATTGGCCAATGCATTCTGCGTGCTTTTTTTGAGCGCGAAGACTGCCGGGGTATGCAACTGGTCGCACTGAATGAGCTATCGGACCTGGAAACCGTTGCCTATCTGACTCGCTATGACACCATTCATGGGCGCTTTCCTGGCAAGGTAAGCACGGCTAGCCAGCAGCTACTAATCAACGACCAAGCTTTACAGGTATTCTCACAAAGCCAGCCTGAAGATCTGCCCTGGCAAGAGCTGGATATCGACCTACTGCTGGAATGCTCGGGCAGCTTTCGTGACCGTGCCACAGCCGAACGCCACCTGGCCGCAGGGGCCAAGCGACTGCTATTTTCCCAGCCTGCCGAAGCGGATGTTGATGCCACTATTATCCACGGCATTAACCAGCAGGAACTAAGTGCAGACCACCAGGTGGTTTCTGCAGGCTCCTGCACCACCAACTGTGTCGTGCCTGTTTTGAAGCTGCTGGATGAGGCTTTTGGCATTGAACATGGCACCACGACCACCATTCACTCAGCCATGAATGACCAGCCGGTGGGGGATGCCTATCATCAGAACAATCTGCGTCTGACCCGTTCGGCTATGGCCTCGATTATTCCGGTGGATACGGGTCTGGCCAAGGGTGTTAGTCGCCTGCTACCGCATCTGGAAGGACGCCTTGAAAGCCTGCACCTGCGCGTTCCCACTCTGAATGTTTCGGCCATGGATATGACGCTCTGTCTGCAAAGAGATACCGATATCGCCGAGATTAACCAACTGCTCAAGGATGCCAGCCAGGGCTCACTCCAGGGCATTCTGGGCTATACCGAAGAGCCGCATGCTTCGGTTGATTTTAATCATGATCCCCACTCAGCGATCCTGGATGCCACTCAGACCCGGGTTTCAGGCAAACGCCTGGTCAAACTTCTATGCTGGTTTGATAATGAATGGGGCTTTGCCAACCGAATGCTGGATATCGCACTTCATTGGCTGAACACACCTTCTTCTAAAAACTAATAGCGACCAAGAGGACTACCCATGCAAGTCACCAAGATGACCGATCTGGATTTGAAAGGTAAGCGCGTACTGATTCGCGAAGACCTGAATGTGCCTGTCAAAGAAGGCAAGGTCACCTCCGATGCGCGTATTCGCGCCAGCCTGCCTACCATCAAAGCCGCGCAGGAAGCCGGAGCCAGCGTACTGCTAATGTCGCATCTGGGTCGCCCGGAAGAAGGTGTTGCCGATGACAAGAATTCTCTGGCACCTGTAGCCGAGCATCTTTCTGGCCTACTGGGCAAAGAAGTCAAACTGGTCAAAGACTATCTGAATGGCGTTGAAGTCCAGCCCGGTGAAGTAGTGCTGCTGGAAAATGTTCGCTTCAACAAGGGTGAAAAGAAGGACGATGAAGCCCTCTCGAAAAAATACGCTGCGCTTTGTGATATCTATGTGATGGATGCCTTTGGCACCGCTCACCGCGCCCAGGCCTCGACCCATGGTGTCGCGCGTTTTGCGCCAGTGGCCTGCGCCGGCCCCTTGCTTGCAGCCGAGCTGAGTGCCTTGGAAAAAGCCCTGGCCCAGCCCGCCCGTCCGATGGTTGCCATCGTCGGTGGCTCCAAGGTTTCCACCAAACTGGAAGTTCTTAACGCGCTTTCTGATCAGTGTGACAAGCTGATTGTGGGTGGCGGTATCGCCAACACCTTCTTGGCAGCCGCTGGTAAACCTGTGGGCAAATCCCTCTATGAAGCTGACCTGCTGGATCAAGCCAAGACGCTGCTTAATAAAGTGGACATCCCTCTGCCTTCGGATGTTGTGGTTGCCAAAGAATTCTCAGAAACAGCTGAAGCCACCATCAAGTCCGCCGATGATGTGGCTGAAGATGACATGATTCTGGATATCGGCCCCCAATCAGCCGCTGCCCTTTCTGCCTTATTAAAAGATGCTGGAACCATCCTCTGGAATGGCCCTGTGGGTGTCTTTGAAATTCAACAATTCAGCAGCGGCACCGAAGTGCTATCCAAAGCCATTGCTGAAAGTGAAGGTTTCTCCATTGCCGGTGGTGGTGATACCCTTGCCGCCATTGATAAATATGGTATTGCTGAGCAGGTTTCCTATATTTCCACTGGGGGCGGTGCTTTTCTGGAATATGTAGAAGGCAAGGTGTTGCCAGCTGTGGCTGCTTTAGAAGCTGCGGCCGCTAAGAGCTAGCGATAACCCGTACAAGGAATTCGGATGTTGCTTTTCAGGCTGTCCGCAACAGGACGTTGCGGCCGACCCACAAGGAAGTGGGAAGTGCAGAGATTCATCTGGAATGAATTCTGCCAGAGCTTACAGGGACGTATTTACGCGTCCTGAAAAAGCAACTCCGAATTACGTTTGCCGAGCCACAAGGAAACAGCTGCCTTGCTAAAACAGACATAATTAACCGATCAAACTAATTTAAGTAACCAACGAAAAGGTAAACAATCATGGCTCTGATCTCCATGCGCCAGCTGCTGGACCACGCCGCCGAATATGGCTATGGCGTTCCAGCTTTTAACGTCAACAACCTGGAACAGATGCGCGCCATCATGGAAGCAGCCAACCGCACGGATTCCCCCGTGATCGTGCAGGCTTCCGCCGGTGCCCGCAAATACGCCGGTGCGCCCTTCCTGCGCCATTTAATTCTGGCTGCTATTGAAGAATTTCCTCATATCCCCGTGTGTATGCACCAGGATCACGGCACCAGCCCCAGCGTTTGCCAACGCTCCATTCAACTGGGCTTCAGCTCGGTGATGATGGATGGCTCTTTGGGTACAGACGGTAAGACTCCCACCAGCTATGAATACAACGTTGATGTTACCCGTCGCACTGTCGAGATGGCGCATGCTTGTGGTGTTTCTGTGGAAGGTGAGCTGGGCTGCCTGGGTAGTCTGGAAACCGGCCAAGCGGGTGAAGAAGATGGTATTGGTGCCGAAGGCACACTTAGTCACGAACAGATGCTGACTGACCCGGAAGAAGCGGCTGATTTCGTCAAAAAAACGGGTGTGGACGCTTTGGCTATTGCCATCGGCACCAGCCACGGGGCTTACAAGTTCACCAAGCCACCCACAGGTGACACCCTGGCCATCAGCCGCATCAAGGAAATCCATGCGCGGATTCCTCACACCCATCTAGTTATGCATGGTTCTTCTTCTGTGCCACAAGAATGGCTGGAAGTTATTAATGAATTTGGCGGCAAGATTCCAGAAACCTATGGCGTTCCCGTTGAAGAAATTGTTGAAGGCATTAAGCACGGCGTTCGCAAGGTGAATATTGACACCGACCTACGCCTGGCTTCCACCGGTGCAGTGCGTCGTTTCCTGGCTGAAAATCCAGCTGAATTCGACCCACGCAAATTCATGAAGGTCTCTCAGCATGCCATGGCTGATGTCTGCATCGATCGCTATGAAGCCTTTGGCACAGCCGGTCATGCCAGCAAAATCCGTGCACTGAGCCTGGATGAAATGACAGAGCGCTACCTGAGTGGCGAACTGGAGCCGAAGGTCAACTAACTCCGCTAGCTATCAAGAAGTGTAGTCATTTTAGATGGCTGCACTTCTTGAACTTATGAAACCTGCCGAAAACGAATAACCAGCTCGTGCAGGTCATCAGAAACTTCCTTTGATCTTTCTATCTTCTGGCTAGCCTGCTGATTTTTTTCCTTACAACTGGTAGCCAGATCAGCAATCTGCTCAATTTGAGTATTCACATCTTCCGCAACATGGCTTTGCTCTTCCACTGCTGTTGCCATCTGGGTCGCCATTTCTGAAATTCTTTCTACTGCATCAGCAATGGACTCAAGCATTTCTTCAGCTTCAGCAACCTGCCTGACACTTTGCTCAGCCTCTTCCGTACCCTCACGAGCCACCACAACCGAGCTTTTTGCTTGAGTCTCTAAGCTAGCAACAATGGAACGTATGGTATTTGTTGATTCCTGGGTACTGGTTGCCAAATTCCTCACTTCATCAGCTACCACGGAAAAACCACGACCATAATCTCCGGCACGCGCAGCCTCAATCGCCGCATTTAATGCCAATAAATTAGTTTTCTCAGCAATCTGTTCAATAATTTCTGCTGCCGCTGCTATCTCATTCGTTTGTTCAGCCAAATTATCCACTGAATGACTAATCCCAAACACCTTGGCCCTTAGATTCCCTATTGCATCCCGACTAGCTGCAGCCACTTCACGTCCTTTTACTGCCAGCAGTCTGGCTCTATCCGCTGTTGATGCGGTTTCCTGAACATTATTTGAAATATCATTAATTGCCGTAGTCATTTGATGCATTGCCGTTGCAACCTGCTGACTTTGATCATGCTGTTGCGTGATTTCGTGTCGTGCATTCTTGGCCAAACCCAGTCCTTGATGACACTGATGGGCCACTTGCCCCGAAGCATCTTCCATGCGAGTTAACACCGCATCCAAGTGTGCTTTCATACTTAAAATGCCAGCATAAACCTGGCCGCTCGTTCCTTTACTTGATGTATAAGTAGCGGCCGCCAAAGGGTGCATAAACATTCCTTTAAGAACGGCTTGTAGATTTTTCAAAGTTTGGTGATGTTTTAAGTGTAAAAAGGCAATCAAGATAGGCAAAAGTAGAATTTGACTGCCAAATCCCCACCAGGGATTTAGCATAAAAGACAGCAGAAAACCGAGTAACCAAGCAATTGAAATTAGCCCGAAGGCTAAGCTTAAGGGGGGCAGTGCCCAGCTTGGTTTTTTTTGTTTAAGTTTGCTATACAGACGTTCTGCACGCTGAACATCTTCTCTATTGGGACAGGAGCGCACTGATTCATAGCCGACAACTTTGCCTTTATCAGTCACAGGAGTGATATAGGCACTGACCCAGTAATAATCACCGTTTTTACAGCGGTTTTTGACCAGGCCCATCCAAGGCTGTCCTGCCTGTATAGTCTTCCAAAGCAGCTCAAAAGCTTCTTCAGGCATATCGGGGTGACGAACAATATTATGGTTCTGACCAATTAGCTCTTCCCTGCTAAAGCCACTAATTTCTGCAAAGGCATCATTACAATGAACAATGATGCCACGTAAATCAGTACTGGAGATCAGTTTCTGATCTGGTTTCATCAAGGCTTCATTTTGGGTAATAGCTCCGTTATTGCGCATTTTAATCTGACTCCTCAAAGCTCTTTATAAAATAAACTAGAGCACTTGAGTCAGATAAGCCAGGAGCTACTCTTTAGTGCGACACAACTCTGCAGGCATCCACAGGCTTTGCATCATGTAAGCTTTGAATTCCTGGGTGTAGTTCTGTTGATCCAGGGCCACTTGCATGCACTTCAGCCAGGCGTCTCTTTCTTCTGGGCCTATATCTAAGTGAGCATGCGCTTGGGGAATGACGATAGGTCCGTATTTATCACGGTAGCGGATGGGACCACCCAGCCAGCCGCACAAAAACAGGCTGAGCTTATCTTCCAGCTCACTTAGATCCTCTTTATGCATGGCCCGAATAGTAGCAGCCTCCGGCAATTCATCCATGGCTTGGTAAAAGGCCTGACAAAGTTTGCGAAGCCCCTGTTCACCACCAGCGGCCTGGTAGGAAACATCCTCTTCTCCAAAGTAGCGCTGTGAAAGGGGATCAAGTATTCGAGGCGGCGTTTTGCGCATCTTTCAATAAACCTATAAGTTGCGGCAAGGGTAGTGGATAGCTGAAGTGGTAACCCTGGCCAACATGGCAGCCAGCTTCTTCCAAGAGCTTGCGCTGGAGGGCTGTTTCCACACCTTCGGCAACCACTTGCATGCCCAACCCCTTGCCCAAACCGATGACTGCAGAGATGATGGCCGTATTACTGTCATCTTTAACCAAATCCTGAACGAAGCTTTGATCGATCTTCAGGGTATTAACAGGAAAATTACGTAA
Source organism: Marinospirillum celere (assembly GCF_900112235.1). Taxonomy (GTDB): domain Bacteria; phylum Pseudomonadota; class Gammaproteobacteria; order Pseudomonadales; family Halomonadaceae; genus Marinospirillum; species Marinospirillum celere. The sequence continues at coordinate 187,451 of NZ_FOLH01000004.1, forward strand.
ATAGGCCATGGAGGAGTAGCCGGTTCCAAAGTCATCAATAGCCAATCTAACGCCCAAGCTTCTGAGTTCTTGCATGGTGTTGATCGCTTTTTCCACTTCTTCAGCAACCATGCTCTCAGTAATCTCTAGTTCTACTTGCTCAGGTTGAATGCCAGTAGCTTGAATGGCTTCCTGAATCAGGCTACCCAAACCGGGACGTTGAAATTGGCGCATGGACAAATTAACTGCAACTTGCAGCGGGTAGCCAACAGCTTTGCTCGCAATCTGTGTATCTTGCAAAGCTTGGAATAGAATCCAGCGCCCCAAGGGGTTAATTAACCCTGTGTCTTCTGCCAGCGGAATGAACTCCCCGGGGGTGATCATTCCCTCATCAGAGGGCCAACGGATCAGAGCTTCCATCCCCGTTATCCAACCAGTAGTTAGGTCTTGTTTGGGCTGGTAGTAGAGTACAAACTCTTGATTAGCAATAGCATTGCGCATGCGGGTTTCCATACGTACCCGGCGTGCACTGCTGATATTCAAATCTTCCGAGAAGAAGCGGTAACCACCTTTACCATCTCTTTTCACCTGTTTGAGAGCAGACTCAGCGCACTGCAGCAAAGCATCTTCGTTATCGGCATTATCTGGATAGACAGCGAGACCCAGACTTGCTGAGATATAAACTTCTTCTCCTTCTATATAAAAAGGAGTCTCAAAACAACTTAATAGGCGCTCTGCAACAATACCTGCATCGTCTGGTTTGCGTAGCTCACTAAGGATAAATGAAAAGTCATCACCACCCATGCGAGACAAAAGATCAGCATCTCGTTCTTGCCTTTGCTCCTGACGAGCCAGCAAGTCAGTACATCGGATCGCACCCTGTAATCGATGGGCAATTTCAATAAGTAAGCAATCACCAGCCGCATAACCAAAGGCATCATTGATGAGTTTGAAACGATCCAGGTTCAACAAGACCAAACCGGTTCTTGAGTTATGGCGGTTTGAAATATTGAATTCATGACCAAGACGGTTACGAAATAGCAAGCGATTGGGCAAGTCTGTCAAGGGGTCATAGTGAGTTAAGTGCTCCAGTTCAGCCGCACTGGAATCCTGTTCCGTTAAATCACTGAATAAGGCAAAAAAGTTTTCAATGTTGCCTTTAGCATCCTTGATGGCCTCCAAGCTCAAATGCTGGAGATAAGCGGTGCCTTCAGCCCGATAGGCCCAGATCTCACCTTCCCATACCCCTTTTACTTCCAGCTCTTTCCAAACCTTACTGTAGAAATCAGGATGATGGCGTCCAGAAGGGTTAAGGTCTGTAATCTGACCCAAGGCTTGCTTTTTATCGATACCGGTTAGCTTTTGATAAGCTGGGTTTACATAAAGGATGCGCCTATCAGCATCAGTAATAACTAACGCGTGGCGCAACTTATTTGCTAGAGCAACCAACAAGGGACTCTTCACTGGGTCGTCATGCCGCTGCTCTGTTGGCAATCTTTCCATGCTCATTTCTCTATAATCCTTGTGGTCAAGTCAGACCAAGTTATCAAGCTTTAGACTGACTGTCATTGATCTCAGCCAACTGCTGTAGCTCTTCCTTAAAATGCGCTATTTTTTCATCCTTATGCTTCCAAATACCGCCGATCCAGTCATGAAATTCCTTGCGAAAATCCCTGTCTTCCTGGTAATTGCCTTCACAAATTCGGGTCGGCAGTGGCTGCTGCTCAATATCGATAATAACGCGTCCTACCTGTCCACTTAAGAGCTCCCAGAAACTGGGCGCGCGCTTACCTGGGTAGACAACGGTAACATCCAGGAGGCTATCCAGCTGTTTACCCATAGCATTCAGGGTAAAAGCCACTCCACCGGATTTGGGCTTCAACAAATACTGATAGGGCGAGTTCTGGCGCTGGTGTTTTTGAGGGGTGAAACGCGTGCCTTCCAAATAATTCACCAGAGCCACTGGCCGTCCCTGCAACCGATCGCATGCCTTGCGCGTGATGTCCAAATCCTTGCCCCGCAACGCAGGATTTTTAGCTAACTGCTCCTTAGTGTAGCGGCGCATAAAAGGATACTCCAGTGCCCACCAGGCCAAGCCCAAAAAGGGAACATAGAGCAGTTCACGCTTTAAGAAAAAAGTAAAAAAAGGTGCCTTGCCATGGATGGCGGCAATCAAAGCAGGAATATCCACCCAGCTTTGGTGGTTACTGATCACCAGTACTGACTTATCACGACTCAACTGTTGTTGACCGCGTATATCCCAGTGAGTTGGTGTACAGGCCTTAAAAATGAAGACATTGATTGATGCCCAGGTACTGGCAATCCAGCGTACGGCTTCAAAGCAAAAGTCTCTGAAAGCAGGCACGGGAACCAGCAGCTTCAAAAGGGCAAACACCATCAATGGGACAATACCCACCAAAGTATTGATCAAGAGCAAAACAGACGTCAGGGTTCCAGTCAGGAGATATCGCATCTTTATCCTCAAAGCGTTATTCTATTTTTATTAAGTGTCCATTAACAAAAGCACTTAAGCCTACAAAAAGTATGTTATTTTGTTACGGAGTCAGCATGGCATCTTTACAAGACCAATTAAGTCGTCTGGTCTATTCTACCGAGCAGGGCGATCTATGTCCTGCTTGCAATGAACCAAAAAATGCCTGTAAGTGCGAACAAATCGCTGATCAGGAACGCCTCAGTCAATTAGACGGCATTGTCCGTATCCGCCGTGAAACGGCTGGACGCAAAGGTAAAGGAGTCACAACGGTTACCGGTGTCCCACTAAGCCGTCCAGACCTAAAGAAGCTAACTGCTGTACTAAAAAAACAATGTGGCACAGGCGGTGCACTTAAAGATAATGTTATTGAAATTCAGGGCGATCAAAGGGACAAAGTTCGCGAACTTCTGCAAGCCAGAGGCTTCAAGGTCAAGCTAGCTGGCGGCTAAACAAATCGAGCTCCTGTTGTGAGATTCAAGCTTTTTATTGTTATTGGTCTAGTTATGATCACCGGTTTCCTACTGACTCAGGCAACTGGACAGATTCTTGCATCCCAATTACCGACCCGTTTTTTTGAAGAATATGGTGCGGTAATGCTCGTCATTGATCCGGAAACAGGGGAAATACGCCAAGCCAACCGGGCTGCAGCCAATTTCTATGGTTACAGTATCGAAGACCTGCAACGCATGCGTATCCAGGATATCAATGCTCTGGACCCTGAAGATGTTGCCTTAGAGCGTGAGCTGGCCCGCCAGGAGGATCGTAACTATTTTGTTTTCCCGCACCGTTTGGCCGATGGTGAAATACGAACCGTTGAGGTGTATTCCTGGCCTTTGGAAACCGATGAGGGTGAAACCTACCTCTTCTCGGTAGTTATCGATATTTCCGGCAAAAAGATCGCAGAAGCCAGTATTCTGGAATATAAGGATCGTTTGGAGCGTTTAGCCGAACACCGCTACCAGGCTTTAGCTGCGTCCCAGCAACGCAACTTACAGTTTATGTGGCTGGCAATTCTGACCCAGTTGCTGGTAATTTCTTTACTCGTTTGGAATATTCTCCATCGCCGCCAGGCCGAAAAAAACCTGCAAGAAAAAACCATAATACTAGAAGGATTGCTGAACTCTATTCCTGACTTGATCTTTTTCAAAGACAAACAAGGCAAGTACCTAGGCTGCAATCAGCAATTCGCTAATTTCCTGAAGAAGAATCCTGAACAAATCCTGGGCAGCTCTGATTACCAATTGTTTGAAGATAAGCATGCCAAAGCTTTCTACCAAACAGATACCCAGGTTTTAGCAAACCGCCAACAAGTCCATACCGAAGAATGGACACGCTTTCCTGATGGGAGCAATCGATTGTTAGACAAAATCAAGGCTCCTCTCATTGATAGCCACCAGGATTTCATTGGTGTACTTGGTATCAGTCGAGACATTACTGAACGGCACGAAAGTGAGCAGCGCATTAAGTTTTTGGCTTATTTTGATCCCTTAACCAATTTGCCCAACCGCTACCTATTCCAAGAAAAATTTGCCGAAACCTGCAAGCGTCTTAGTAGTAGTAATGAGCTGGCTGCGCTGGTAATTATCGACCTGGATCACTTCAAGAATATCAATGATGCGCGCGGCCATACCACAGGCGACCGTTTATTAATAAGCCTGGCCAATCGCCTTACTGAACTCTTGCAGGAGCATGAAGCCCTTGCTCGCTTTGGTGGCGATGAATTTGTTCTCTTACTAACCGAAGACATCAGTGAATCCCTTGAACAAAGCAAACTCAAGTTGCAGCAGCGCCTGGAAGACTTCCAAACTGCCTTGGCACAACCTCTTGAGATTAATGATCAGGGAGAGTTCTTACTCAGCAGCAGCTTAGGTGCCACCCTCTTTACCAATGCTGAACCTAGTTTTGACGCTCTACTGAAAGAAGCTGACATAGCGCTTTATGCCGCCAAAGAAGCAGGTCGTAGCACCTGGCGTTGCTTCGAGCCCAGCATGCAAAAACAGGTTGAAAAACGTTTTGAGCTGGAAGGGGAGCTGCGCAAAGCACTGGAAGCCGAGCAGTTTGTGCTCTATTTACAACCTAAAACCAATCGTGATGGACACGTTTATGGAACTGAATCTCTTGTCCGCTGGCAGCACCCTGAAAAAGGCCTGATTCCACCCGATGCTTTTATCCCCTTGGCTGAAGATACCGGCTTGATACTGCCACTGGGTGAATGGGTGTTAAAAGAAACTTTGAAGCTAATGCCCACACACCCCCAGCTTTGTTTTGCTGTTAACATCAGCCCGCGTCAATTTAGAAACCCCGATTTTGTCAACCGTGTTAAGACTCTACTTGAAGAAACAGGTGCTGATCCTAACAAACTGACTTTAGAGGTTACCGAAGGCCTGCTAATTACTGATTTCAAACAGTCTTCTAAACGCATGGCAGCCCTTCAGCAGCTCGGTATTAGCTTCTCAATTGATGACTTTGGTACCGGTTATTCTTCACTTTCTTATTTGAAAAAGCTGCCCATCAATGAGCTGAAGATAGATCGTTCCTTTATCAAAGACCTTCCAGAAGATACCAGTGATGCCCTGCTGGTAGAAACCATGATGGCCGTAGCCCAACACCTGGATTTAGCCGTGGTTGCTGAGGGAGTGGAAACCCAGGCTCAACGGGATTTCCTTTATTCATTGGACTGCAACCTACATCAGGGTTATTTTTATGGGAAACCCGAACCAGCTGCACAACTTCTGGCCCGCTTGAAGGATTGAGATCTATGCCAGCAACCCCTTTGCAATCCCTGCTCAAGGGATTGCTAATCTGTGCTTTGTTATTAGTGCTACCGGTAAAGGCTTCAGGCCCCGTGCAGTCAGCAGAAGCTGACCTGCAACAACAGCTAGCCGATCTACGTCGCCAACAACAACAGCTGGAAGCCCAATCAACTGAGCTTGAAGAACAATTGGAAGCCCTGGGCAATAGCCCTCTGGTCTACCAAGTGCTACAGCAGCAACGCGCCAACTTGCCACGTCTGGATGCTCAACCCGACCTATCTGAAGCCTTGGCCGAGTTACGACTCAGGGAGTTTGCGCTTAGCCAGCAACTACGACTGACTCGAGCACAGGATGAAGATATTTCTCACCTCTTGTTGCAACAACAGCATTTACAGCAACAACGTAAACTGCTGATCAGCCTGCAACAAGAGCAGATAGAGCTACTGGAAACCACTCAGCATCTCAAACAGGACATTGATGAGCGCCTCTTCTGGATACCCAGCAATCCACCCATGACACTGGGTTGGTGGCAACAGCTGCCGGGTAACTTTGTGCAATTAGGAAAAAATCTGGACGATTATCTAGCCCAACCCGAAGAGTTCAGTCCTCGTTGGTCACTATTTTTGCTCTTAGCTATACCAGCACTGGCTTTGTTGATCTGGCGAAAAAAGATCCGGGCCTATTTGGATCAGTTGAATGACCAAGCCTCTGCAGTAGCTGAAGTCCCCGTGTCTCCTTGGCTCACTTCCCAAGCTCTGGCTCTGAATTTTGGGCAACTACTGCCCTTGCCACTGGCTCTTCTGGCCTTAGCCCAGCTCTTGCAACCTCCCTCAGAAAGCAGCTTTGCTCTAGCTGATGCTCTGGTTGCTTTGGCATTGAGTGGCTTGGTGGTTAGCCTGGTTCACCAATTGATTAAACCTTCGGGCCTGGCAGAGCAGCTATTAAACTGGTCACCGGATACCCTGGCTCATTTACGTAGCTTTATTGCCCCCCTGGGCTGGCTACTGATCCCGGCCAGTTTTATTTTGGCTATCCTGGAAAAGCAATACCTGATGCTGCCCGAAGACCCTCTAGGGCCTTTGATTCTGATCGCTTTGGGATTACTGCTGGCCGAACAGTTTGGGCGCCTTATGTGGCGGCTACCCCCGCTCTATTCATCTCCTTTACTGCACTGGCTGATTACCTTACCGCTGGTGACTTTACCCCTGACTCTGGCCACTATCACCAGCCTGGGGTACTACTACTCGGGTTTGCAATTAACGACCCAGCTTCTGGCAACCCTCTATTTACTGGTTGCCTGGGTCATTACCGAAGCGACTCTTTACAAGATCATTCACCAAACCACAGCCCGTTTGGCGCATGAGCGTGAGTTGGAAGAAGAACAGCTGCGCTTGGTTACAGAGCAAGCAGGCTCAGGTGAAGAAATGGCCCTAACCACCAGCCCGCTGCCCAGACTGGAAGTTGACCAGATTCACCAGCAGTCTTTGCGTCTTGCCCGCTTTTTGTTACTGATAGGTTTTGGCAGTCTTTTTTATTGGGTTTGGTCGGATCTTTTCACGGTCTTCAGCTACCTGGACACCCTCAATCTGCCCTTTAGTATTAACGACCTGCTGTTGGCTGCTTTTATTCTGGTGTTCACTCTGTTTTTAGCAGGCAACCTGCCCGGTCTGTTGGAAATTCTGGTCCTTTCCCGCCTGCAATTACAGCAAGGTAGCGCCTATGCAATTACCAGCCTGCTGAACTATGCAATCACGGCTACCGGGCTCGTCTTGGTCCTGGCAACCCTGGGGGTAAGTTGGGATAAGCTGCAATGGTTGATTGCAGCCTTGAGTGTCGGTCTGGGCTTTGGCCTTCAGGAAATTTTTGCCAACTTCATTTCCGGGTTGATTTTGCTGTTTGAGCGCCCGGTACGCATTGGCGATGTCGTCACTCTGGGCAATCTATCTGGGCGGGTGCGTCAGATACGAATTCGAGCCACCATCATTACTGATTTTGACCGTAGAGATATTATCGTTCCCAACAAGAATTTTATCACCGGGCAATTGGTTAACTGGTCACTAGCAGATACGGTCACCCGAATTATTGTGAAGGTTGGTGTGGCCTATGGCTCGGATCTCGATAAGACCCGAGAAATTTTGCTAGAAGCAGCTCAAGTCAATGAGCGGGCGCTCACTGATCCGGCTCCCCAGGTGCTCTTCCTGGAGTTTGGAGATAGCACTCTCAATCATGAGCTGCGCCTTCACGTTAAAGAGCTGAGTGACCGCAATCCGGCCATTGACGAAATCAACCGCTTTATTGATCGCCGTTTCAAAGAGGAAGGCATTGAAGTAGCCTTCCGTCAGTTGGATATCCACCTACGCAACTCTGAAGGTGTCGAAAAGCTGGTTGCAGTCAAGACCCCTAACTAATCCAGAGGGGTCAGGGGCGCAAAGCCTAGCACCAGCCACTTTTCGCCAACGCCATCAAAGTTGATCAGTAGGCGGGTCCGGTCACCTTCACCTTCGGCATGCAGGATAATACCCTCGCCGAATTTTTTGTGGCCAACCCGCTGACCCACACGCAGACCGGAAGTGTCGGCTGAGCCACCAGGGGCCAAAGGGTTGCCAGCACCACCCAGAGTCGCAGGGCGTGGCCGACCACTGGGTGACTGCATGGGGCGACTAACGGCAGCGCGCAGACGCACTTCTTCCAAGAGTTCGACCGGCAGTTCATTCAAAAAGCGGGAGGCCCGGTTAAATTGATCGCGACCAAAAATGCGTCGATTTTCAGCATAGGTCAGGTAGAGGGTTTTCATAGCCCGGGTAATACCGACATAACAAAGCCGCCTTTCTTCTTCCAGACCATCCGGGGAGCTCTCCATCGCCATCATATGGGGAAACAAGCCTTCTTCCATACCCACCAAAAAGACCAGAGGAAACTCCAGGCCTTTGGCCGTGTGTAGGGTCATCAGCTGCACTGCATCCTGGTTCTCTTCAGCCTGGTTATCTCCTGCATCCAGGCTGGCTTCCGTCAGAAAAACCGCCAGAGCTTCCCGGCCTTCCAGATTGACCAGTTTGGCATCCTGGTCCTCTTCAAAGGGCAACACTGGCTCATACTGCTGAACGGCTGAAACCAGCTCTTTCAAGTTTTCTACCCGAGCCTGCCCCTTCTCACCTTTTTCCTTGGCATGAAAATCAATCAATCCGGATTTTTCAATCACCGTATCCACCGCTTCATGCAGCGTCAGACTCAGGGTTTCTTCATCCAGGCTTTCAATCAGCTCAACAAAGGCTTTGACTTTATTCGTTGCCCGCCCCAGCTGTTCTTTTGCCAACAGATCCAAAGTGGCATCCCAAAGGCCGCTGCCTTCATCACGGGCATGCTGACGGAGTTTATCGAGACTGGTATTGCCTATGCCGCGTGTCGGAGTGTTGATCACTCGTTCGAAAGCAGCATCATCCTGGCGATTTACCAAAAGGCGCAGGTAACCCAGAGCATTTTTGATTTCCAGGCGCTCATAGAAACGCTGACCGCCATAAACCCGGTAGGGCATTCCCTGACGCAAAAAGGCTTCTTCCAGAGCGCGTGATTGAGCATTGGAACGATAGAGGAGGGCACATTCACTACGCAGCCCTCCCTCACTCACATGCTGTTGAATAATATCGACAATAAAGCGGGCTTCATCCTGCTCATTGAAGGCCGCATAAACACGAATGGGGTCACCTGCCTTATCATCTGTCCAGAGGGACTTGCCCAGACGCCCGGCATTATTTTTGATCAGTGCATTGGCTGCATCCAGAATAGTCGAAGTAGAGCGGTAGTTTTGCTCCAGTCGCAACAGTTGGGCTTCTGGAAAATCATCCGTGAAGCTTTGAATATTTTCAATTTTTGCACCGCGCCAGCCATAGATGGACTGGTCATCATCACCCACGGCCATAATTCGCCCTTCTTTACCCCGCAGCAGGCGCAGCCAGGCGTATTGCAGACCATTGGTATCCTGAAATTCATCGACCAGCAAGTGGGCAAAGCGCTGACGATAATGACGCTGTAAGGGTTCATTATCACGTAGCAACTCCAAGGCCCGCAGGAGCAACTCAGCAAAATCAACCAGACCCTGGCGCTGACAGATATCTTCGTAAATTTGGTAGAGCTCCAGCATCGCCCGCTCAAATTCGCCCCGAGGCAGAACATGGGCTGCTCTTAAGCCTTCATCCTTCCAACCATTGATCATGCCCTGCAACTGCTTAGGTGGGTAGCGTTCAGAATCCACACCCTGATCTTTTTGGATGCGCTTAATTAAACGCAGTTGATCATCCGAATCCAGGATTTGGAAAAACTCAGGCAACCTGGCTTCCCGCCAATGGGTTCGCAGCAAACGGTGAGAAAGGCCGTGAAAAGTACCCACCCACATGGAACGCAGGCTCATTCCCAATAAAGCTTCCAATCTCAGGCGCATTTCCTTGGCCGCTTTGTTAGTAAATGTAACCGCTAAAATTTCATAAGGCGAAAAACCATCATTACGAATCAGCCAGGCAATACGCTGGACCAGTACTCGGGTTTTGCCACTACCCGCTCCAGCCAGTACTAGCAGATCCTGAGGAGGGGCCGAAACAACTTCCGCCTGAGCAGGATTAAGGTCTTTCAATAGGGGGGAATCGAGCAATGAAGGCATGGATTAGACCTGAAACTTAGCAGAAATGAATGGAAGCTTAGAACGAAATAGTAACATAGTCTGCATAGCCAGCTTGTTTAGCATCTGTTATATATCAGGGTTCAGTGACAACCATTACAAAAATCTGAGCTGCAGAGACACCCTCTTTATTATGGATACACAGCAAGACCTACTGCAGGAGCGCTTAACGTCCTCCTATAGGGATGCCGATCTTTTTTATCGAATTTCCCTGCTTGCCGCGAGTCTGGCACTGCCTTTACTCTGGAGCACTCTTCCAGGTGGTTATTGGCTACCGGCTTGGTGGGCAGGCATGGCACTCCTGTTTGCTGGTGGAAAAACGCACTTTCTACTCCTCCAACAGCGACAAAATACCCATAAGCAGCATCTTGCCTGGCTGCGTTTGGGTGCACTCCTCATCGGTTTTTGGTGGGCGCTGCTGTTGGGCTGGTCTTTACCCCTGCTGCCATCCAAGCCTTTGATTATCAGTCTAGCTTTGGTGCTCTGGGCATCCACCCTGATCACAGCAACCAGCATCTATGCTCATTTTGTTAGTGTTAGCTTTCTTTTCGCCCTACCTGGCGTTGTCACTCTTCTCGCCTTTTCGGGTTTTCACCAACTGCTGCTCCCACCTTTGGTGATGGCACTGCCTCTACTTGCCCTGGCTTTTAATGCCTGGCAAACCCGAAAAACCTTGATTCAGCTGCAAGCGGGTAACCAGCAAATCCTCCAGCTCAATCAGGAACTCGAAAACCAGCACCTTTACCTGGAACAAGAAGTGATGAATAGAACCCAGGCGCTGCAGGAAGAAGTCAGTCGCCACGAAAAAACCAGCAAGGAACTAGAGCATCAACGCAAACGCATCAGCCAAGCAATTGAAGCCAGTCGCCTCGGCCTGTGGGATTGGGATCTGGACACCGACTCCATTTATCACTCTCATTTTGAAGAGATATTTGGCTATGCCGATGATGAAATCCCTCATTTCATGGGCCACCTGAAACCCCTGGTTCATCCTGATGATTACCCACAAATGCGGCGTACTTTGATTAGCGCACTGAAAGGACATAGCGAGCATTATCAGTGCCGTTTCCGCATTCGTCACAAATCAGGACAGTGGCGCTGGATAGAAGATCATGGTGAGGTTGTTGAACGCCATGAAACTACTGGCAAGGCACAACGAATGCTGGGCACCCGCCGGGATATTACTGAAGAGCAGGAAAAAGATGATTATCTGCAACTGGCTTGGCGCGCCTTTGAAGCTTCTGGTGAAGCCACCTATATTGTTGATTCAGATAGCCAGGTCATCTTTGTTAACCAAGCCTTTGTAGATATCACTGGCTACTCGCGTCAGGATGTTCTTGAACAAAGTTTTTGGGATCATCCCTGCTTTGCCGAATATACCCGCATTTACAAAGGCATTTCACGCAGCCTAAGGCATGAAGGGCGCTGGGAAGGCGAATTGACCCAAAAAAGGCGTACTGGAGAAACCTATCCACAATGGTTGCGAGTGATCCGCGTCACCAGCGGCTTTAAACAGGATGCCTACACCATAGGTATTTTCTCGGATCTGACCCACAAAAAAGAAGTTGAAGCCCGCCTTACCTATCTCGCCGAGTATGATGAACTCACTGGCCTAGCTAACCGTAATCAGTTCTATGACCGCCTGCATCAAAGACTGGCAGAAGCACGAATCACCGGGGATGAGCTGGCTTTGCTCATGTTTGATATTGATCGCTTCAAGGCCTATAACAACTCCCTAGGGCACCATGCGGGCGACCTGCTGCTGAAAAAGGTAGCTGAGCGTCTGACCGAATGCCTCACTGATGCTGAAATCCTGGCACGTACAGGCGGTAACGAATTTGCCGTTTTGTTAAGAGCCAATGAGCAGCAGGCCTTGCAGCAAGCTGAGGCCTTCCATGAAAAACTACATCTACCCTTTTATATTGATCAGCAGGAACTGCGCCTGACCCTAAGTGCCGGCTTAAGCTGCTACCCCGAGCATACCCATGAGTTACAAGTGCTCATTAATCAGGCGGATCAAGCCCGCTTGAGGGCCAAAGCAACCGGCGGTAACCGTCTACAGGTTTACAACGAAGACATTCGTCAAAGCAGTCTGGAACAGCTGCGTTTGGAACAGGATTTAAGACGTGCACTGGATGCCGGTCAAATCCAAGTGCATTTTCAACCCAAGCTGGATTTACACACTGGCCTGCTAAGCTGTGCTGAAGCCTTGGCCCGCTGGGAGCATCCGGAAGAAGGCCAGATCCCACCCTCTGTTTTTATTCCTTTGGCTGAGCGCACTGGCCTTATTGGCCAACTGGGCAAGCTGGTACTGCGCATTGCCTGTCAGCAGGCGGCCAGCTGGTATCAAGCGGGCTACAATATTCAAGTTGCAGTGAATATAGCGGCTCAGCAAGTTGAAAGCGGCCATCTGGTGGAAGAAGTCAGCCAGCTGCTGGATGAATTAGCCTTACCTGCCCGCTTGCTACAGTTGGAGCTTACCGAAAGTACCCTAATGGAAGATGCCGAGGCAGCCACCCTGGAAATGCAAAACCTGCGTGCACGCGGCATTTCTCTGGCTATCGATGACTTTGGCACCGGCTATTCATCACTTAGTTACCTGCAGCACTTTCCGCTGGATATTCTAAAAATCGACCGCAGCTTCCTGATGTCCGAGAATGCTCAAACCACCGAGGGCACACTAACACGAGCCATTATTGCCCTGGGCCATGGCCTCGGTATGCAGGTAGTTGCAGAAGGTGTGGAAGATGAAGATCAGCTAGTAGTTCTTAAAGAGCTAGGCTGCGACTATGCACAGGGGTTTGTAATCAGCAGGCCTCAGCCAGCTGAACTGCTGGAAGGCCTGTTTGCTGAACAGAAAAAAAAGCTCTAATCAACGCAGACGGTCAGGCAGCCTCAACCCTTGGAGGCTACGCTTGACGGCTTGCAGATGCTCAACCAGTTTGGGGCCGCGCATTTTGGCGACACCCACAGCCAAGACATCGATCACCACCAGGTGAACGATGCGTGAACTCATCGGTGTATAAATTTCCGTATCTTCAGGTACGTCCATATGCAGGGGCAGGGTTACCATCTCAGCCAGAGGTGATCCCGAAGGGCAAAGGCCAATCACACTAGCACCCGCCTCCTTGGCCAATTGAACACTTTGCATCAAAGCTTTGGTCCGCCCGGTCTGGGAAATTGCCACCACCACATCACCAGCCGTCAGCGTAACAGCCGACATATTCTGCATATGCGGGTCCGAGTAGGCTGCTGTCGACATCTGCAAGCGGAAAAACTTGTGCTGGGCATCAACGGCCACTGCGCCCGAGGCACCAAAGCCGTAAAACTCAACCCGGTTGGCATTGGTTAATAGCTGAATCGCTTCCTGCAGGCTAGGGGTGTTCAGTTTATCCCTGACCTGCAAGAGCACCCCAATCGTGGAATCAAAGATACTGCGTGAGAATTCAGCAACCGTGTCGCCATCATTCATTGAAAACTGGGTAAAGCTACTGTCAGTAGCCAATACCTGGGCCAGTCTTAGTTTGAAATCCTGAAAACCATCACAGCCCAAGGCCCGACAGAAGCGCACTACTGTTGGTTCGCTGACATGGGCTTCAGTCGCCAAATCCACAATTCGCATATGGATCACTTCATTGGGGTTCTTCAATACGTAGTTTCCGACCTTTTGCTCGGAACGACGAAAGGAATCCAGAGTTTTGCGCAGATGTTCCAGAATATTTATCACGGCACTTCGATCTTTAAAGGACTTTAATTTCCCTATTCTACCTGCCACTGGCCGTCAGCATGAACCCATTTTTACACCTTTGGTCAAAAAGAAGTCCAGGCATTGCAATCTTGGCGTAAAAAATGCTATGTAAATTACTAGGTGCTGCTTGTATCTGTTACCTGCATAGCTTCTGGGAGGAGGGTTCCATGAGTCATCATCCATCAGTCGACCAGGTTAAAGCCGACATCCTTAATGTCTTCAAAAGCATCAGCGAAGGAGAGACCCAAAAACAGCAGAGGATAGCTGCAGAGCGCCTGCGTAAGGCCCGGCAGTATATTGAGAACCTGCGTGAACAGAAAAGGTTACGCGAAGAGTTGAGCGATGGCTGGGATCTCGAGCTTCACTAAACGCCATTAATCACGAACAAAGGCAGGGAACTTCCCAGTCGCTTTAAAGTTTAATAAGCTGACTGTATTAATGATACTCAGAAGGAAACTGCCTTGACTGCTTTATCGCTGCGAACTCTATTGGTGCGCCACGGCCTACTATTGGTCTGCGCTGGTGCACTAACCATAGTTGCTCTTGCCTTTCTGTATGAGCAGCTGACCGGCATTCAGCCTTGCCCCCTCTGCTGGCTGCAACGCTGGATCTTTATTGGTTTTGCTGCTCTTAGTCTTCTGGCTTTAGTGTTAGGACGCCTTCCTGGATTACGCTGGCTGTTCATTGCAGCTTTTGCCCTCCTCACCCTAACAGGTATCGGTATTGCCCTTCGGCACCTCTATATCAAACTCAACCCCCAAAGTGTCAGCTGCGGTATGGATGTCGAAACCCTGCTGGACTTCTTTCCGCTACGTGAAGCCCTAACCCAGATGCTGGCAGGCAGTGCCGACTGTGCCCAGCAAGCAGACTTTCTGGGCTTACCACTACCTTCCTGGAGCCTCAGTGGCTACTTACTACTGGGCAGCTTGGCTATCCTCGCTCTCTGGGCCAACAAAAAACGTTAAAACAACCTCTTGAAAAAAACCTCCGCAACCACTATTTAATCCTTATAAAAACCAAGTGATTGCAGTTTCTTAATCAAGATCCCAAGTGGTTAAGGAGGTTGTTATGGACCTTGCAAAACTCAATCCCTGGAACTGGTTCAAACACGAAGAACCTCACCAGCAGGAAGCGGCTGTTCCGGTAAAGCGTGAAAACTATCCAGAAACCCAGCGCCCATCAGGGTTTCCTGAAGATTTTTTCCAGCTCCACCGGGAAATGGACCGCCTCTTTGCGGAAACTTTTAAAAATCTGGGTTGGCCAACAAGAAGCTTAGGGCTTAAACCTGAAGCTTCACTGTCTTTTAGCCCCAAACTGGATGTAGCCAGTGCGGACAAGGAGTACACCATCACTCTGGAAGCACCTGGCCTGGAAGAAAAGGATATTCAGCTGGATTTGCAGGAGCGGACCTTGTTTATCCGCGGAGAAAAACGGCAGGAAAAAGAAGAGCAAGACAAGCACTTCTACCGGATGGAGCGTAGCTATGGTCAATTTCAACGCGTGCTGGAAATTCCCACCGATGTTGAGCTGGATGGGATTAAGGCAAAAATGAACAAGGGGCTCTTAACCCTTACTCTACCACGCCAAACCAAGAGCGAATCAACACATCAGAGACGCATTGAAATTCAGCCCTAAACGCAAGAAGGCGGCTTAAGCCGCCTTCTTTTTGTCTGTCCTTTGCCTTACAGATTGGCAAAGAAGACCACAATAACACCGACAGGGGCCAGGTAACGAACGATCAAATTCCAAAGGCTGAAATCATAAACATCCAGGCCCAACTCCTTACGAACTGCTTCTTTATCCAAACGCCACGCCAAGAAGACGATGACACCCAGACCTGTTAGCGGCAAGAAGAATTTGCTGGTTAAAGTATCCAGGAGATCAAAAACATTCAGACCCAGAATCAAGAAATCACCCAGCACATTAAATGATAAGAGCGCCAGAACACCCAGGGCCCAGGCAGCACAGCCTGCAACAAGGGTTGAACCAACGCGGCCCCAGGGGGTTCTTTCTTCAACAAACTCGACTACTGGTTCCAGCAGGGAAATCGCTGAAGTAATCGCAGCAAAGGTTAAAAGAACAAAGAAAGCCAGACCCACGAGCCAGCCAGCGGTGATATTACCAAAGGCAACCGGCAGGGTGACAAAAATCAGTCCCGGACCTTCACCCAGATTCAGGCCTTCTGCAAAAACGATGGGGAAGATCGCCAGGCCTGCTGCCAAAGCAATCACGGTATCCATGATCACGACAGTACGGGCCGATTGCAGCAGATTCACATCTTCACCCAGATAGGAGCCATAAGCCATCATGATCCCCATGCCCAAAGACAGGGTGAAGAAGGCATGACCCAAAGCAGCCAGAATAATGCCACCATCAACCTGGCTCCACTCAGGCTTGAACATAAACTCCAGCGCCTGACCAAAACCACCGGTGGTCATGCCATAGATAACCAAAAGCAGTAGCAGTACACCCAGAGCAGGCATCAACAGGGTGGCGGCTTTTTCCAGACCACCAGTTACACCGCGAGCAACAATTCCTATCGTCAACAACATAAACAGGCTGTGCCA
Source organism: Marinospirillum celere (assembly GCF_900112235.1). Classification (GTDB taxonomy): domain Bacteria; phylum Pseudomonadota; class Gammaproteobacteria; order Pseudomonadales; family Halomonadaceae; genus Marinospirillum; species Marinospirillum celere. Next base: position 203,661 of record NZ_FOLH01000004.1, read on the forward strand.
AAAAATAAGGGTAACAGGGCTAGCCAGCAAGCCTGTAAAGAGGGCACCTATGCCATCGGCATCTTGGCCAGCAAAGCTACCTATTAAGGCGTCTTTGATATAAGCCAGTGACCAGCCACCGATGACACTATAAAACGATAAAATCAGAAAGGCGCCCAGCACACCACCCAGACCGACCAACACCCACAGCTTGCTGCTACCACTGACCGCAGCCATTTCCTGCATGGTGTTAATTGGGTTCTTTTGGCCACGGCGACCCAGGAGCCATTCACTCACCAGGATGGGCAGACCGATCAGAAAAATACACGCCAGATAGATGAAGACAAAAGCAGCACCGCCGCTATCGCCAACCATATAAGGAAACTTCCAGATATTACCCAGACCAACGGCTGAACCCGTTGCGGCCAGGACAAAACCCATACGCGATGACCACTGCGCATGCCCTTGTTTTGCTGTAGACATAGACACCTCATGTACCCCGCTATTTTGTTGTTTAAAGGCTGCCAGACTCCAGTCACCAACCAGCAGACAATAATCAGCAAAACCTTCCGCTTCCCTGGGGTAACAGGAAACAGAAATGTCAGGCAGGATCACTGCTGCTAACAGGGGCGGTGCCAGAAGATAACCCAGCGCGCTAACCTTTTCCTGGATAAGGATGACTCATCCATACATGCGTTTGAAAAGGCTGATATAGGCATTTTCCCAGAAATCTGCGTTCAGGTCACCTTCAATAAGCCTTTTTCAGCGACTTCCCGGCGTCTGCTCTGGTAAACTTGAGTGTATTCCTGTTGTTATTTATTGGAGCCAGCACATCATGACGCAACCCTCTTCCCTGTCTTCCGGTGGACGTTTCAGCGAACCGACAGACGCTTTTGTTGAAGCCTTTACAGCCTCGGTCAGCTTTGACCAACGCCTTTATCGCCAAGATATTCAGGGCTCCATCGCCCATGCCAGCATGCTCGCCGAAGTGGGTGTACTCAGCAGCGATGAAAGGGATGCCATCATCCAGGGCTTAACGGAAATCCGTGAAGAGATCGAAAAGGGTCACTTCACCTGGTCCGTTAGCCAGGAAGATGTCCATATGAACATCGAAGCCGCCCTAACCGCAAAAATCGGCATCACGGGCAAAAAGCTACATACCGGTCGTTCACGGAATGACCAGGTGGCGACAGATATTCGCCTCTACCTGCGTGATGAAATTGATGTCATCGCTGCAGAGCTGACTCGCCTGCAACAGGGCCTGATTGATCTGGCCAGCCGTGAAGCCGACACCATCATGCCGGGTTTCACTCACCTGCAGACCGCTCAGCCGGTGACTTTTGGCCATCATCTGTTGGCCTGGAATGAAATGCTTCAGCGCGACTATGAACGCCTTATGGATACGCGTAAGCGGGTCAACCTTTCACCCTTGGGCGCTGCCGCCCTGGCCGGGACCACCTATCCAATTGATCGGGCGATGACAGCCCGCCTTTTGGGTTTTGAGCGACCTACTGAAAACTCCCTGGACTCAGTGTCCGACCGCGATTTTGCCATCGAGTTTTGCAGCTTTGCCAGCCTCTTGCTGATGCATTTGTCACGCATGAGCGAAGAGCTGATTCTCTGGACCAGCGCCCAATTCAATTTTATTGACCTGCCGGATCGCTTTTGCACTGGCAGCTCAATCATGCCGCAGAAGAAGAACCCCGATGTCCCGGAGCTAGTTCGTGGCAAAAGTGGCCGGGTTTATGGTCATCTGATGAGCCTTTTAACGCTGATGAAATCTCAGCCGCTGGCCTACAACAAAGACAATCAGGAAGACAAGGAACCCTTGTTTGACACCCTAGATACGGTCCAAGGCTGTCTGCGCGCTTTTGCCGATATGGTTCCCGCTCTGGAGCCCAAGCGAGAAGCCATGCGCGAAGCAGCAAGACGCGGCTTTGCAACAGCAACCGACCTGGCCGACTATCTGGTTCGCAAAGGCCTGCCTTTCCGGGATGCTCATGAAGTGGTTGGTCAATCCGTTGCCTATGGTGTTGCTGAAGGCAAGGATCTGTCAGAAATGTCCCTGGGTGAGTTGCAGCAGTTCTCTGCAAGCATTAGCGAAGATGTCTTTGAAGTATTGACTCTGGAAGGCTCAGTTGCAGCCCGCGATCACCTGGGTGGCACTGCCCCCGGACAGGTACGTGCAGCAGCCGAGCGTGCCCGCCTGCATTTGCAATCAAGAGGTTAAGCCATGTCACTGATCTCCAAGCCTTTGGCTATCCTGTTTTTTTGCCTGCTGTTAATAGGCTGCGGGCAGAAAGGTGATCTCTATCTGCCAGAAACCTCACAAGTATTCACTGCCACCTTATCTAGAGGTTAAACGCCATGGACTTTTTCAACTATCACAATAACCAGCTGTTTGCCGAAGAAGTCAATATCAAGACACTGGCGGATGAGCTAGGCACGCCCCTCTATGTTTATTCCCGAGCCACTTTGGAAAGGCACTTCAAGGCCTATGCTGACCCCCTGGCCGACCAGCCTCACCTGATTTGCTATGCCGTTAAAGCCAACTCCAACCTGGCCGTTCTGGATGTACTGGCTCGTCTGGGAGCAGGCTTTGATATCGTTTCAGTGGGTGAACTGGAAAGAGTGTTGGCTGCTGGTGGCGAACCTGACCGCATTGTCTTTTCTGGAGTCGGCAAGCAAGCCCACGAGATACGTCGTGCTCTGGAAGTAGGCATCAAGTGCTTTAACGTAGAATCGATTCCAGAACTAGAGCGAATTGAACGCATTGCTGAAGAAATGGCTGTCAAAGCACCCATTTCCTTACGCGTCAATCCGGATGTTGACCCCAAAACCCACCCCTACATCTCAACAGGCTTGAAAGCCAACAAGTTTGGTATCGGTTTTGAGCTGGCTCGGGAGGTTTATCGCCAAGCAGCCGCCATGCAGCATTTGGACGTTGTTGGCGTTGACTGCCACATAGGTTCTCAGATCACCCAAATTGATCCCTTCTTGGATGCTCTGGATCGTTTGCTGGTACTGGTTGATCAGCTCGCTGAAGATGGCATCCAACTGCAGCACCTGGATTTAGGCGGTGGCCTGGGTGTGCGCTACAGCGATGAAACCCCGCCCTTGCCTTCGGCTTATGTCAGGGCCTTGCGTGAACGCCTGGCTGACCGCAGCTATGAACTCATTTTTGAGCCGGGTCGGGCCATAGCCGCTAATGCTGGCATCCTGGTAACACGGGTCGAGTATCTGAAAGCAGGCCAGGACAAGCATTTTGCCATCGTTGATGCAGCAATGAATGACCTGCTGCGGCCTGCCCTCTATGATGCCTGGCAGGAAATTATTCCCGTGACACCCCATCCCGAAAATCACCCCAGTAGAGTTTGGGATATAGTCGGCCCGGTTTGTGAAACTGGCGATTTTCTGGGTAAAGACCGTCAACTGGCATTAGAGCCCGGCGATCTTCTGGCCGTGCGCTCAGCCGGTGCCTATGGTTTTGCCATGGCGTCCAACTACAACAGTCGTAATCGCCCAGCTGAAGTGATGGTGGATGGCAGCCAGTGGCATCTGGTCCGTCAGCGCGAAAGCTACGAACAACAGATGGCAGGGGAATTCACCCTGCCCAGTCAGTGAGGTAGGCATGCTGCTTCATTTCACCAAAATGCATGGCCTGGGCAACGATTTCATGATGGTCGACCTGATCAGTCAAAAAGCCCGGATGCGACCTGAGCAAATCCGTCGCCTAGCTGACCGCCATTTTGGCATTGGCTTTGATCAACTGCTCACTGTCGAAGCGCCGACTACGCCTGAGGCTGATTTTCGTTACCGTATCTACAATGCAGACGGCACCGAAGTGGAAAACTGTGGCAATGGTGCCCGCTGCTTTGCTGTTTTTGTTCGTGACCGCAAGCTGACCAGCAAGCATTTGATCAAGGTGGAAACAGCTGGCGGCCCTCTCTCGCTGCATGTCCATGATGACGGCCAGGTCACCGTGAATATGGGCATTCCCCAGCTAACCCCGGAAGCCATTCCCTTTTTGGCGCCCGCAAGGGCAACCAGCTATCCACTGGATCTCAACGGACAAACCCTGCAGCTAGGTGTGCTTTCCATGGGTAATCCCCATGCTGTACTAAGAGTGAACAGGGTGGATACTGCTGAGGTTGAACGCCTTGGCCCCCTTTTGGAAACCCACCCGCGCTTTCCCAACAAGGCCAATATTGGTTTTTTGCAAGTTGACAGCAGAACCCAAGGTCGCCTGCGGGTTTTTGAACGGGGAGTGGGTGAAACCCTGGCCTGTGGAACAGGTGCCTGTGCAGCCATGGTCAGTGGCTGTTTACAAGGCTGGTTTGATTCAGCCGTTGAACTGCAGTTGCTCGGTGGCTACTTGCACCTGGAATGGCAGGGTGAAGGTCACCCTGTGATGATGACCGGACCGGCAAAAAAGGTTTTTGAAGGACAGATTTATCTATGATTGATGCAGATGAAGTGACTGACTGGTTGCAAAACAACCCGGATTTTTTTCATGGACGTGAACAGCTTCTATGCCAAATGCAACTCAACCACCCGTGCGGCGATGCTGAATCCCTACTGAGCTATCAATTGCAACTCCTGCGCGGACAGGTTAAGGAGCAGGAAGACCGTTACCAGGAGCTGCTGGCCAATGCCCGTGAGAACGAAAAGCGGCTCAGACGGGTTGAACGTCTTTTAGTTTGCCTGCTGGAAACAGAAACGGCTGAAGAGCTGGTCAGTGTTTTGGCAGAAAGGTTGCAAAATGATTTTGGCTTGCCCTATCTCAAGTTCTGGAGCTACACCAACCTCAACAGCCTGCCAAGAGCCGATGAAGAGATCCAGAAAAAACAACGCCAGCTTCTGGGTAAGCAGCAAGCCTGCTGTCTGAGTCTTCAAGAAGAAAATTTGCAAGTCCTGGGTCTGGAAGACAGCCAGGCACGCTCAGCAGCCCTCTGCCTGCTCAGCCATACCCGGCCCCTAGGCTTAATGGTGCTGGCGCACCCTGATCCTCTGCATTTTCGTTATCATCAGGATACGCTCTTTGTTGAATATCTGGGCAGCGTAGTCAGCCGTCTACTCTCTAAAGATCGTCGGCAGTTTGCTGCTCGTCAGGCTTAACTGGCGGCCAGGCCAACCAGGTATCTAGTTTTTTCCAAGCCTCACCACAACCCTCTCCTTTCAAGGATGAAAAGAGCTGGACACTAAAATCACCCTGCATTTCCTTTAACTCCTGGCGGACAGCCAACAGCTGATTCTTGGCCGGACCCCGCTTGAGTTTATCAGCCTTGGTCAAAAGCACATGGACAGGCAGGTCACGGCTTGCTGCCACTTCCAGCAGCTGGCAGTCAAAGTCCGTCAACGGATGACGGGCATCCATCAGCATCACCATACCTATCAAGCACTTGCGCTCGCTAATATAGGCCCCCAAGTGCTTACCCCATTCACGACGCATGGCTTCAGGCACCTTGGCATAGCCGTAACCCGGCAAATCCACCAAACGCCTCTGTTCATCCAAGGTAAAAAAATTAATCAGCTGGGTTCGACCCGGTGTTTTACTGGTTCTGGCAAGGCGAGGGCTGGTGAGACAATTTAACGCACTGGATTTGCCAGCATTGGAGCGTCCGACAAAAGCTATCTCCAAACCCTCGTCATCCGGGCATTCACGCAGGGTTGGCGCACTAATCAAAAAGCTGGCCTGGGCGAAATGCGCGGGCTGAGCGGCAGGTTTAGCCTTCTTTTCCGGTTCATAAACAATTTTTTGCTGCGTTTTTTTCTTACGGGCTTGGCGCATGAATAACCCCTGGCGGGCAAATTAAACAGAAGGGATAAGGCGAGTAGCATTCCAGTTAGCCCTAGGCTTAGCTATAATGCGTTTTACTTTATACGGTGATAGTTTATCACTGGACGTCCGTAGGTGCTAAGTTCACCAGTGTGCTGGAGTCTTTTGCCAGCCATCGGGCGGCAGCCGCTTTCCAAAGACTAGCAAATGATGAGACTGGACGAACGATGAAAAAACTACTTTTTGGCTTGACCCTGGTAATCAGCACTGCTGGTTTCGTTCACGCTGGCGATCCTGCAGCAGGCGAACAAAAAGCACAAGTCTGTGCAGCCTGTCACGGTGGCAATGGCATCAGCACAGTGGGCCAGTGGCCTAACCTTGCTGGTCAAGGTGAGCGCTACCTGACGAAACAAACCATCGATATTCGTGATGGCCGCCGCAATGTACCTGAAATGACCGGCATAGTGGACAACCTGAGCGACCAGGATATCCGCGACATTTCGGCTTTTTATGCCCGCAAGTCCGCTAACATCGGCCAGGCCAATGAAGAACTGGCAATGCGTGGTCGCGACCTTTACCGTGCCGGCGACCTTGCCAAGGGTATTCCAGCCTGCGCAGCCTGCCATGCACCCAATGGTGCTGGTAACGCTCCCGCTGCTTTCCCTGCAGTTTCAGGCCAGCACACCACCTATGCCATCAACCAGCTTAAGGCTTTCCGCAGCGGTGAGCGGGACAATGATCCCAACTCGATGATGCGGATTATTGCTGAAAAAATGAGTGATAGTGAAATAGAAGCCGTTGCTGAATACATGTACGGCTTGCATGGAACCAATCGCTAAGTCCAAGGATCATAAAAGGGGCTTAATGGCCCCTTTTTTTATTAATGGAGAAGAATAAAATGTTCCTGTTTCGAGCCCTGTTACTGAGTTTGATTGCCATTCTTTCCTCGAATGCAATCGCCGAGGGTTACACCACCCTCAATGAGCGCGTCAGGCCTCAGGTGGGTGGTGATAAAATAGAAGTGACCTCCATCTTTTCCTATACCTGCCCTTTTTGCTATCAACTTGAGCCCCAAATTGAAATCTGGGCTTTAGACTTAGCAGAAGATGTTGAGCTGGTTCACCTGCCCGCATCCTTCAATGCCCAATGGGAACACCTGGCTCGTGGCTATTACATTATGGAAGCTCTGGATTTAACAGAGCAGGCTCACATGGCACTATTTGATAAAATTCATCAGGATAGAGCCAATATGGGTAGCCAAAGAGCGTTGCGCAACTTTTTTGCCGATTTTGGCGTAGATGGTGATGAAGTAGACAGCCTCTACTCCAGTTTTGGAATAGAAAGCCAAATCCGTCAAGACAAGTCACGTTTGCGCAGCTACCGGGTAACCGGCGTACCTGCACTGATCGTTGACGGCCAATATGTCATTGATGGCAATTCTGCAGGCAGCTTGGAAAATATGCTTCGGGTTGCAGATGAGCGAATTGAAAGCGTTAGAAACAGTCGCTAAGCTTTTATGGGCCTGGATACAGGCCCAACAGCCTATCCCTAATAAACCCAATGCTAAAAAATGACAAGAGTTACAGGTTGAAACGGACAAAAACCTTGCCAGCCACTATTATGGCTACATCTACCTTCACCAGGACACAGTGGCCTTAACTGTGAACACCTCAGACGACTTATATGGACAAGAGCAACCCGGCAGGGGCGCTCAACAGAGTGAATCCCTGACTTCGCGGCAAAAAACAGCCGAAGAAGAGGTCAAGGAGAGCCGTGCTGCTCGTGAAAGGGAGCGCCTGCAATGGGAAGAAGAAGAGCGTCAGCGTAAAATTGAAGAGCGTGAAAAAGCCGAACAGGAGCGCCTGGAAGCTGAAAGACGCGGTCTCTATGCTGAGTTGGAAGGCATGGATTATGACCTTCTCTCACTGATTGAATACCCTACAGATCATGAAATCTTTGCCGCCAAGCGGGCTCGAACCCTGTGGTTCGTTGCTTTAGGTTCTGCTTTGTTTCTTTTTTTAGCGAGTTTACTAAGTTTGACCAGCCCCTGGGTAGGGGGAATCGCAGGCGGTATCGCCTTTGTTCTCTGGTTAACCCACGGTGCGGGCATGATGTCCTACTTTCCCTCTCTTAATCGCTATCCTGCCCTGGTGACCCAGCGTAAGAAACTTAAGCGTGAACTTATCGAGTATATTCGCAATATTGAAGGACGCCTCGGTTATATTCACCGCATCTACCCACTGGTTGAATACAATCCACGTCTGGGTGCCCGACGCTTCAAACGCCTTGCCCTTATGTCCAGAGAGCACACCCTCCTGGCTAACCTGCGTACCCTTCAGGATACCAAAACCTACTACGAATTCATGGTTGAAGCCCTTAAAGGCTATCAAGAGCTTTTACAAAAAGAAAAAGAAGATGCTTTTGTTGAATCCATGGACTTCAATCCCGATCAACTGGAAGAAAACGCCCAGGAGCACGAAGCTGCCGAACAACAAGCTGATACTTCAAAAAGCTCCGAAAGCAAAAAACCGGAAGCACCTGATCCCAGCCTGTTTACGCCTAAGGAATAAACTAGGCCTAGCCGTAAAAGCCTGCTAAGCTTGTACAACATATCTGTACACTAACGATGCGCACGTGACACCATGATCCCAAGATTGATCCCCACAACTCTGCTGTGTTGTTTGCTTTTGCTGGCTTTTCCACTGCTTGCCAAAGTTGAAATTGAAGGGGTTTATTTTGATCGCCAAGTGGATACAGAACCCCGCCTGGAACTCCAGGGCTATGGCCTGCTTCGTTACCGCCTAATCATTAAAGCCTATGTCGCTGCCTACTACCAAAGTGAGCTGGATGCTCCTCTAACAGATATGAACGTTAGCCGTAAGCTGGAAATCGAATATTTTCACGCTATCAAAGCTGAAGACTTTGCGCGTGTCACTCGGGATGGCGTGAAGCAAAACACAGATTCAGTAACCTATGCCGCAATTGAGGAAAACCTGGAAGAATTTCTGGCCCTCTACCAAAGCGTAGAACCGGGTGATCGCTATGCGCTGACCTGGTTACCAGAGACAGGGATCAGCCTGCTTCTTAATGGTGAGTCCCTGGGCAGCTTTGACAATGCCCAGCTGGCGCAGGCCCTTTTTGCCATCTGGATAGGTGATAACCCGGGCGATCGCCGTCTTAAAAATGCGCTTTTAGGGCAAAGTTAGTCACTCAATACTGGCACATGGTTTTAAAGGGGCTTCAAACCCACTTTGACGATGACATCCCCTTCAACCTTAACAACTACCCAATGAATGCCGTGCCAATCCATCTGGTCACCCACAACCGGGTGACCACCAAAACGCCGGGTTAGGAACTCACCCAGAGAAAGCTCGGCTTGATCAGCACTAATAGTCAGACCATAAAGCTCAGCCACATCTTTAAGTGGGGCACTACCATCAAGAGTAAAGTCCCCAAAAAAGCTTCTGGCCTTCTCCTTTTTCGGTGCCGGTTCTTCATTAAACATTTTATTAAACACGGGCAAATCCGTATCCCGACCAATAATGCACAGCAAATCCTTATACTGCAGCCGGGTGCTCCCTGAAGGGTGGATCAGCTGCTTATCACGAAAGAGTGCACCTATGCGCGCCCCGGATGGGAAACGTAGGCGACGCAGCTCAACGCCATCCAGGGTTTCGCTTTTAACCGTATAAACAAAGACTTCGTAATCATCTTCTGGGAAAATTCCTAACTGACTTCGCCTCTTAGGAGCAAACTCGGGGGGTACTTCTACTTTTAGTTTTTTCGCGGCCCAGGGCAGAGTTGCGCCTTGCAGTAGCAGTGAAATCAAAACCACATGAAAGGCAATATTAAAATAAAGGCCCGCATTTTCAGCCCCGGCAATCACCGGGAAGATGGCTAAAACAATAGGCACAGCACCGCGCAGACCTACCCAGGAAATAAAGGCCAGTTCGCGGATATTGAATTTGAAAAATGGGAACAAGCAAACCAACACAGCCAAGGGCCTGGCAATAAAAATCAGGCCGATTGCCAGTAAGGTTGCCGGCAAAGCAATAGCCAGCATTTCATGCGGAGTTACTAGCAAGCCCAGAATCAGGAAAAGACCTATTTGGCTTAACCAAGCCAAACCATCATGGACGGGCAGGATATGTTGCAATTGAGGGCTACGACTGTTGCCCAACATCAGACCGGCCAGGTAAATGGCCAAAAAGCCACTGCCACCCAAGAGATTGGTCGCTGCAAAAAGCCCCAAACCGGCACCCGTGACTAATAAAGGATAGAGGCCCGTCGGCAGGCTAACCGACTTCAAGATACGGGCAAACACCCAGCCTGCGGCCAAGCCCAAGGGCAAACCCAAACCAAACTGCTTGATAAATAAGATAGCAGCAGAAGTCAGGTCAGCTGCATCCTGCGTAATCAAGGTAATCAGGGTAATGGTCAGGAAGATAGCCATAGGGTCGTTGGTACCCGACTCTATCTCCAGGGTTGCACTCACCCGCTCATTGAGATGCACCCCCTTACCGCCCAGCATTGAGAAAACCGCTGCCGCATCGGTTGATCCAACGATGGCACCCACCAGTAACCCTTGTAGAAGGGTTAAGTCAAACAGCCACATTGCCAAAAGGCCGGTTAGACTGCTAGTCACCACCACGCCCAGAGTTGCCAGGGACACTGCTGGACGCAAGCCTACCCGGAAGGTCTTCATCCGAGTGCGCATCCCACCATCCAACAGAATAATCGCCAGGGCCAAATGGCCGATCACATAAGCAACTTCAAAATCCTGAAAGTTCAGGCCTCCCAGGCCATCTTCTCCGGCCAGCATCCCTATGCCCAGGAAAACAAAAAGCAAAGGCATGCCAACCCTGGCTGAAATAACACTAGCCAGGATGCTTAGGCACAGTAGTGCTGAGGCAATCAGAAAAATTGAATTTAGGTTATCCACAGGGGCAAGTCATCAGATGGTCAGGGTACTCTTATTGTGGCACAAAAGTACCCTGATAAAGCAGTCAATGCAGATCTTTGCAACCAAGAGTTAAACCACAAGTGTTGGACACTTGGCGCGGCTGGCTACTCGCTGAGAGACACTCCCCATAAAGTAGCCTTCCACATCACCATTAGTGCCGCGTGAGCCCATAACGATCAAATCCACATCTTTGGATTTGGCAAATTTAACGATGGTTTTTGAAGGGCGGCCACCTTTAACAAAAGCCCGCACCTTTTTTGAACCTAACTCCTTGGCTCGGTTTTTAGCATGTTCAGCAACCTCGGTCGCATATTCTTTAAGGGCATCATCAGGAATCTGAACATTATCGGGCCGCACCATCGACAGGGAGGCTTCAAAAAGGCTGTGATGCTTATAAACACACAGCAACAAGAGTTCAGCCCCGGTTAATTTCTGCAGTTCTACCGCTTTTTCCAGAGCACCCAAAGCGCCCTCAGATCCATCCACGGGCACTAAAATATTTTTGAACATGCCAACCTCCTGTCACTTAATATAGGCCAGGTCACGCAGGAATAAGGCGATCTGCGGGAACATAATAATTAAGGCTGCGGCCAGTACCAGCATGAATACAAAGGGTGGAGTTCCCTTGATGACTTCCCAGTAGGGACGTTTGAAAATCGCTATCGCCGTAAAGATGTCACAACCAAAGGGTGGTGTCGCTGAACCGATTGCCACCATCAAAGTAATAAGGACACCAACCAACACAGGGTCCAAACCAGTTGACGCAATTGCTGGAGCAAAAATCGGGGTTAGCACCAGAATAACCACAATGGGGTCAACAAACATACAGGCAATAAAGAAGGCTACAGCTATGGCAATGAGTACCCCGGTCGGGCCAGCCTCATTGATACCCAAACCACCCAGCACTGCCTGGGGAATTTGCGCAAAAGAGATAATCCAGGAAAAGCCATTACCGACGGCCACCAAAATAAAGACCACGGCAGTAATTAGGCCAGTGGATTTGGCAATTCTGTAGATGTCCGGCAATTTCAACGAACGAAAAACAATAAACTCAAGAATCACCGCATAGAGCACACAAACGGCTGCTGCTTCAGTCGGACTGAAGATACCGCCGTAAATACCACCAACAATAATCACAGGGAAACCCAGGGGCCAAACCGCCTGCTGGATAGAGACAGCTCTTTCTTTCCAGCTGGATTTGGGTTCAGTAGGAACCTTTTTAATGTAGGCGTAGGCGACACAGTATAGAGAAAACATGAATAGAATCAGCAGACCAGGGCCTATACCTGCGATAAACAACTCACCAATCGAAGTGCCGGAAATAACCCCGTAAATAATCATCCCGATACTGGGCGGAATCAAAAAGGCAATGTCACTGGAGTTGATGATCAAAGCCAGAGTAAAAGGGTCTTTATAACCGGCTTTCAGCATTCTGGGACGCAATGGTGAACCCACAGCCACCACTGTTGCTTGAGTGGAGCCGGAAACCGCTCCAAACAGCGTACAGGAAGCAGCGGTACTCACCGCCAAACCGCCTTTTATATGGCCAATAAAAGCCATAACCATATTGATTAAACGGCTAGCTGACTGCCCCCGCGTCATAATATCCGCTGCCAGAATGAACATGGGCACGGCGATAAGGGCCGCAGGGCGTATACCGCCCATCATCTGCTGAATAAAGGTATTCACTTGGCCAAAGCCATCAAACATCATATAGAAGCCAACCAAAGCGCCTATGGTTAGCGGAATCATCATTGGAAAGCCCAGCATCAACAGGCCAACCATAACGGCAAACATTATCCAGGCCATAGTTTATACCTCGGTTTCCGTGTCTTCATAGCCGTCCAGCACATGGGTGGACAGATAAACATCTTTGGAGACAAAGTTCTTAATCCCCGTCATAAAATACTGGATCGCTGTGACAGTCAGGCCTATAGGTACCCAGAGGTAAATCATGTAGATGGGAAAACCCAGTGTGGGCAGTACCCGTCCGGTCTTGTACATGCTTAGGATATAGCCAACCGCAAACCAGGCCAGAAAGAGCATGACCGCACAGGTGAAAAAGGCAATGAAAATCATCAGGTAGCGACGCACTTCAACGGGAAAAGCATCATAAAGCGCAGACATCCGGATATGGCGCCCATGGCGGGCCGCATAGCCGATACCGGCAAAGGTAATCATAATGATCAGGATACGATTCACTTCTTCAGCAAAGTGAAGACTTTCACCAAAGACAAAGCGTCCCACCACATTGGCAATCGTATTCACAGCCATCAGTAATACACCCAAAGCCAAGATAACGGCTTCAACGCGACTAATACCTGTATCGATAGTGCCGAGAATACCGGGTAAAGATGACTCAGTGTGAGTCGGCAGGTCATCCTTCATGATGCATCTCCTGTAGCAAGGGCCGTCCCTGGCCCAAATTGTTATGCTGGTTTATTCACCAGTAACCGCTTCCAGGTCAGCTTTAAACTGCTCCAGCAGCTCAGCACCACGATCACCAGTCATTTCAATGAAGCGCTCTTCAACTTGCGGAGCACGCTCTCTAAAGCGCTGAATCTGCTCTTCATTCAGACGGGTAACTGTGACTTCATCGCTGGATTCCAGAATTTTTTCCAGCATGTCTTCGCCAAGGCCAGGTACATAGTTAATGATGTACTCATAGGCATGGGCAGTAGCATCTTGGACCAGTTGCTGATCTTCAGCAGACAGCCCCTGGTAGAACTCCTGGTTTGCCATCATCGCCGTAGTGAACCAACCGTGGCCGGTAAAGATCAGGTTAGGCGAAACTTCATAAAGGCCACCGGATTGAATCCAGAAAATGGGATTTTCCTGACCCTGGATGATGTTGGTTTGCAGACCACCATAAACTTCACCCCAGGGCAAAGGCGTGGGCGTAGCACCAAAGGCACGGTAGGTTTCTGACAACAAGGGGTTGGTCATCACACGGATGTTCTTGCCACGGAAATCTTCAGGCCGGGTCACTGGCTCATCAGCAGTAACGACCATTTCCCCTTCAGGGTACATGCTCAGAAGTTCCAGGCCTTGCTCAGCATAGAGCTCAGGGAACATTTCATGAATCGCACGACTGGTGTTGAAGAACTCAACAACGGTTTCTTCATCAGTCGGCAGCAGGTAGGGCACAAAAAAGATTTGCGCTTCAGGAATCAAGGAGCCAGTAAAACCGGGAGACTGGTTAACGAATTGCAGGATGCCAGCCTGGGTTTGCTCCATAATATCATCCGACTCACCCAGCTCACCAAAGCGGAAAACCTGTACAGTGTGATCAGAATTCTCTTCAACATATTCTTTGAATTTATAGGCAAACACATCCTGAACATCGCCTTCAAACTCTTCGTGGGCATAGCGCCAATTCTGGCCAGAGGGAGCAGCTGCCGCAGTTTCAGCATCATCCGAGTCACTGCCACAAGCGACCAGGGAGGCCACTAGGACACCGGCGACCGCCGTGCCCAGCACTTTTTTCAACATCATTGCTGTTATCCTCGTTCTAGGTTTGACCGGGCTAAATTTCCCGGCCCGGGGTTCTACACACTTTTTGCAGTTATTTCAGAATGGCAAAGGAAATTATAGATATCAAGGCCTTTGATTATTTTTTATTATGCTAATAATTACATGTGTGTTGAATTCAAAGAGGCGTTTTGATGAAAGCTTTGCTGCAGCGCGTTAAATATGCGAGGGTCCTTGTAGAACAAGAAGTTGTTGGTGAAATAGGCCCCGGCCTGCTGGTTTTTCTCGGTGTGGATAAAGAAGACGATGAAAAAACAGCAGAAAAATTACTGGATAAAGTCCTTTCCTATCGCGTCTTCGGTGATGATCAGGATAAAATGAATCTTAGCCTAAAGGACACTCAGGGTGGACTCCTGGTGGTATCCCAATTCACTCTGTCAGCCAATACGCAAAAGGGATTAAGACCCAGCTTTTCTTCAGCGGCCAGTCCGCAGCAGGGCGAATTTCTCTACAACCACTTTTTGAAACAGGCGCATCAGCATCAAGGAAAGGTGGCCAGTGGTCAGTTTGCTGCCAATATGCAGGTCGAACTCACCAACGACGGCCCCGTAACCTTCTGGCTTGAAGTGTCCAGTTGAATCTTGAGGAGACAACATCTTGAGTGAAGCCAAGCGCAAACCCGTTGCTCTGGTTACCGGTGGGGCCCAGGGTATCGGACGTGCCATCACGGGCGCCCTCTTGCAGCAGGGATGGCAGGTTATGATTGCTGACATTGATGGTGAAGCAGGTACAGAGTGCACGCATCTGTTTGACACTATCGGCAAGCTTGCCTTTCAAGTGGTTGATGTTGCTCAAGAAGATCAGGTTCGTAAGCTCATGCAGGTGACCGAAGAAGAGCTGGGCCCGATTTCGCTACTAATCAACAATGCCGGGCTGGCCAATCCTTTTACTGGCGCTTTGGAAGACCTGGATTTGTCGACCTGGCAGCGCTATTTGGATGTCAATCTGACGGGTACTTTTTTGTGCAGCAAGCATGCGGCCACTCAGCTACGCTCAACCCGCGGCAGCATTATTAACCTGGCATCCACCCGAGCGCTTCAGTCCGAACCCGATACCGAAGCCTACTCAGCCAGTAAGGGGGGTGTTTTGGCTTTGACCCACTCTTTGGCAATGAGTCTGGGGCCTGATGTTCGTGTTAATTCCATCAGCCCTGGCTGGATCGAAGTGGGTGACTGGCAAAAGACCAGCTCTCGCTACCAACCCTTTCATTCACATGAAGACCACGAACAACACCCTGTCGGGCGGATCGGCAAACCGGATGATGTCGCCGGACTGGTGCTCTGGCTGGCCTCAGACTTGGCCGGCTTTGTGACCGGCCAGAACTTTGTTGTTGATGGTGGAATGAGCCGTAAAATGGTTTATCAGGCCGACTGAGCGGTTCGGCCTTTTAAAGGCCCAGCTCAGCTGTCTGCTGCTCTAAAGTCTCACTGGCTTCCAGCCACTGCATTTCCAGGTCTTCCAGAGCCTGCTGCTGATTGCCTTGCGCCTTTAGCAAGGCCTGGAGTTCATCCTTGCGGGCAGCATCGGTATAAAGGGCGCTGTCTGCCAAGGCCGTTTCCGTGACCTCCAACTCCTGACGGGCTTTGTCCATGGCTTTCTCTAACTGATCCACCTGCTTCCTTAGTGGCTTAAGGGCTTCTCTCAGGCGCGCAGCTTCCTTACGATCCTGCTTTTTATTAACGCTATTGGCTTGGGGTTGTCCGGATTTTTTATCTTCTTTTTCATCCCGTTTTTGACCGCTTTGACGCTCTTTCAACCAGGCTGCATAACCATCCAGATCACCATCAAATTCCTGGACCTGACCATCCGCAACCAGCCAAAAGTCATCCACCGTATTTTTCAAGAGATGGCGATCGTGGGAGACCACCAATACGGCGCCTGCAAACTCCTGTAGAGCCAAGGTCAAGGCGTGGCGCATTTCTAAATCCAAGTGGTTGGTCGGCTCATCCAGCAAGAGTAGATTGGGTTTTTGCCAGGCAATAATAGCCAGAGCCAAACGGGCTTTTTCGCCACCAGAAAAACGCCCCACCTGTGATAGCGCTTCATCACCCTGAAAACCAAAACCGCCCAGAAAATTGCGCAGGCTTTGTTCTGATTCCTTGGGTGATAAGCGTTGCAGGTGCAACAGGGGCGTGGCTTGAGTATCCAGGGCTTCAAGCTGATGCTGAGCAAAATAGCCAATATAGAGGTGTTCTCCTGCCACCCGCTGACCACTGACTAGAGGCAGGTCACCCACCAGACTTTTGATCAGCGTTGATTTACCGGCCCCATTAGGGCCCAAAAGGCCTATGCGCTGATCAGGGTGTAAAGTGAAGCCAACATTTCTTAATACCGGATTCTGGGCATAGCCCAAGTCAGCTTCACGCATCACCAACAGGGGGTCAGACGACTTGGATGCTTCAGGAAAACTAAAATGAAAAGGGGAGTCGACATGGGCCGGGGCAATCTTTTCCATACGCTCCAATGCCTTGATTCGGCTTTGCGCCTGCTTGGCTTTGGTGGCCTTGGCTTTAAAGCGGCGGATAAAGTCTTCCATGTGGGCCACTTCCCGCTGCTGCTTTTCAAACATCGATTGCTGTTGCGCCAGCCGCTCTGCCCTTTGTTTTTCAAAGTCCGAATAGCCGCCCTTATAAAGATTCAGTTGCCGGTGCTCCAAGTGCAACAAGTGGGTGACAACTCTATCCAGGAAATCCCGGTCATGGGAAATCAGCAGCAGGGTTCCTGGGTAAGCCCTGAGCCAGGCTTCCAACCAAAGGGTGGCATCCAAGTCCAGGTGGTTGGTGGGCTCATCCAGAAGTAAAAGGTCTGAAGGCATAAACAGGGTACGCGCCAGATTCAAACGGATGCGCCAGCCCCCGGAAAAACTATTGACCGGATTTTTGAAAGTATCTTCAGCAAAACCCAAACCAGCCAAGAGCTGTTCGGCTTCCGCCTTTTTAGAGTAGCCGTGCAGCAGGTCATATTCACCGTGGAGTTCAGCCAAGCGCTGGTCATCACCTGCAGCTTCAGCCGCTTTCAGTTCTGCCTCCACTCGCGTGAGCTGCTCATGGCCTTCCATTACATAATCCAGGGCAGGCAAGGTCAGGTCAGTAATCTCCTGCTGCATATGCGCAATACGGTCATAGCCGGACATTTGCAGCTCACCGCCTTCTGGGGTAAGTTGACCTAATAGCAACTTGAACAGTGATGACTTGCCCGCGCCATTCGCCCCGGTTAACCCCACTTTCCAGCCTGAATGCAGGCTGACACTGGCGTTTTCCAGCAGGCGTAAAGGGCCCCTTTGTAGGGTTAAATTTTGAAAGGTCATCATAATACTAGCTGCTCCGATCGACTTTCCTCGGGATGGACTGAAAAATGCTGCTGCATGATAACCCTTTCTGGCGCTTTTCGCTGAGTCTCTATCATCTCAAACGGATCAAAGATGCCTGCCTGCAACTTCAAGATTCCAGTGATGCCAATGTTAACCTGTTGTTTTTCGCACTCTGGGTTTCCCAGCAACAACTCCGCTTCAGCCCGGATTGGCCGCAGGTTTTCCAGCAGTTGGAAAACTGGCACAGGGATTACACCCTTCCTCTGCGCCGACAAAGGCGCGAGCTGAAGCATTTGGCTGAAAAAGCGGACCGTCATGAACATGGTCCACTGCACCAGATGCATGAACACATTACCAAGGCAGAGTTGCTGTCTGAACAGCAGGAGCAGGCTGTTCTTTATTACTATTATCAAGAGCGTATGGGATTGATCCCCTGTGAAGACAAGCAAGCAGCCCTGATTGAAAACCTGACCGCCTGTATTCAAGACCCAACCAAAATTGACAATGAACCCCTAAAAGTATTGCTGGGTGTCATGCTGGAAGAGCAGGATGTGGACCAGGCAACAGTTAAGCTGCGCGAGCAGATAGAAAAACGCTTTTTACGCAGCCAATGAACTTCTATATCATTTCGGCTACTAAAAAGATTCAAACAATGACCTCGAACTATAAAGGAGTAAGCATGTTGAAACCACTGAGCCGGGTTGCTCTGGCCACGTCCCTGAGCCTAACACTGGCCTTGCCTGCAACCCTTATGGCTGCACCCAGCACTGAGGAAGAACGTATCGGCTATAGCCTGGGCATTATGGTGGGTCGCCAACTGCAGCAGGATGTGCGTGATCTTGATATTGAAAGCTTCAGTCAAGCTCTGCAAGACCTTTATAGTGGAGAAACACCTCGCCTGAATGATCAGGAAATTGCTGAAGTTTTAGAAAACTTGCAAGAGAAACTGATGCAGCAGGCTGAATTGGAAGCAGAAAGCAGTGCCCGAGAAAACCTCGCCAGGGGCCAGGAATTTCTTGAAGAAAACGCAACCAAAGAAGGCGTTGAAGTCACCGAAAGCGGTCTTCAGTACCGAGTCATTAGTCAGGGTGATGGCGAAATTCCTTCCAGCAGCTCCACCGTTAAGGTTCACTACGAAGGCTCTTTGATTGATGGAACGGTATTTGACAGCTCTTACCAACGTGGCGAGCCGGTCAGCTTTCAGGTCAACCAGGTGATTCAAGGCTGGCAGGAAGCTCTACAACTCATGCCAGCAGGCAGTGAGTGGGAACTCTATATTCCTGCAGAACTGGCTTATGGACAAGCGGGCGCAGGTGGTGCCATAGGCCCCAATGAAACCCTGATTTTCAAGGTTGAGCTTCAGGAAGTAACTGATTAAAAAGTCCTGACTAACTCACTTGTTTACTATAAAAAAACCCGGCCTTGATAGCCGGGTTTTTTTTATTTCCAGTCAGCCGTTAAGGCTTCATATCTTCAAAGAACTTTTTCACACCATCAAACCAATGGCTTTTCTTGGGTGAATGCTTCTCAGCACGGGTTCCTTCATGAAATTCACGCAGCAAGTCCTTTTGTGATTCGGTCAGGTTCACAGGAGTTTCCAGTACAACCCGGCATAAGAGATCACCGCGCGGACCACCTCTGACCGGTTTAACACCCTTGCTGCGCAAACGGAAAAGCTTACCCGTTTGGGTTTCAGCAGGGATTTTCAGTTTCACCCGACCATCCAGAGTGGGCACTTCCAATTCGCCACCCAGGGTTGCATCAACAAAACTAACTGGCACTTCACAGTAGAGGTTGGCTCCATCCCGTTCAAAAATGGGATGAGGGCGAACATTGATCTGCACATAGAGATCACCTGTAGGGCCACCCATACGACCCGCTTCACCTTCACCGGACAGGCGAATGCGATCGCCAGTATCCACACCTGCCGGAATTTTGACTTCCAGCGTTTTGGAATTCTGCACCCGGCCTTCGCCATGACACTTCTTACAGGGATTCTTAATCACCTGGCCCGAACCGTGACAGGTGGGGCAGGTTTGCTGAATAGCAAAAAAGCCCTGTTGCATCCGGACCTGACCCATACCATTACAAGTACCACAGGTTTCGGCACGACCATCTTCAGAGCCACTGCCATGACAGTGATCACACTCTTCTAAGGTGGGCACCTTGATCTTAACGGAAGTACCACGGACGGCATCTTCCAAATCTAGATCCAACTGGTAGCGAAGGTCCGAGCCTCTTTGAGCACCGCCACGGCCACCACGTGCACCGCCGCCGCCACCAAAGATATCACCGAACATATCGCCAAAAATATCACTGAAGTTGCCAGCTCCGCCGTGGAAACCACCACCGCCGCCAGCACCCATTTGGGGATCAACGCCAGCATGACCAAAGCGGTCATAGGCCGCTCTTTTTTCCTGGTCAGCCAGGACTTCGTAGGCTTCCGTTGCCTCTTTAAATTTATCCACTGCCTCGGGGTCATCCGAGTTACGATCCGGGTGGTATTTCATCGCCAGACGACGGTAGGCCTTTTTAATCGCCTTTTCGTCGGCGTCGCGTTCGACCCCCAGGATTTCGTAATAATCACGTTTTGCCATGGTTCTCTGTCACCGCAAGTTTATCCACCCTTTGCAAACGCGAACGCGGGAGCTTAAGTCCCGCGTCGCGCTTACCTAGTGAAGTTAAGGTCGCCTATTACTTCTTGTCGTCTTTAACTTCTTCGAACTCAGCGTCTACTGCATCATCCGGGCCCTTGGCAGCATCTTCCGCCTGAGCTTCTTCAGCGCCAGCAGCACCTTCAGCCTGCTGGGCCTGTTCAGCGTAGAGCTTCTGCGCCAGACCACCGGAAGCTTCAGTCAGTGCCTGCGTCTTGGCTTCAATCTGCTCTTTGTCATCTGACTTAAGCGCTTCTTCCAGTTCAGTAATCGCCTTTTCAATGGCTTCCTTCTCACTGGCTTCGGCCTTATCGCCGACATCAGCAAGAGTCTTGCGTGTAGCGTGAATCATGCCATCGGCCTGGTTACGGGCCTGAACCAGCTCTTCAAACTTCTTGTCTTCTTCAGCGTGTGCCTCGGCATCGCGTTCCATCTGCTCGATTTCTTCATCAGTCAGACCGGAAGAAGCCTTGATCACGATGGACTGCTCTTTGCCTGTAGCCTTGTCTTTGGCAGAAACATTCAAAATACCGTTGGCATCCAGATCGAAGGTGACTTCAATCTGAGGTACGCCGCGGGGTGAAGGCGGAATATCAGCCAGGTCAAAGCGGCCTAGCGACTTGTTTTGTGCCGCCTGCTTGCGCTCACCCTGAAGGACGTGAATGGTCACGGCATTCTGGTTGTCTTCTGCAGTTGAGAACACCTGGGACTTCTTGGTAGGGATGGTGGTGTTCTTCTCAATCAGAGAAGTCATCACGCCACCCATGGTTTCAATACCCAAAGTCAGCGGCGTTACGTCCAGCAGAAGAACATCTTTAACATCACCGGACAGAACCGCACCCTGGATGGCAGCACCCACAGCCACGGCTTCGTCAGGGTTCACGTCTTTACGTGCATCCTTACCGAAGAACTCAGCAACCTTGGCCTGAACCTGAGGCATACGGGTCTGACCGCCGACTAGGATCACATCATCAATTTCTGATGCGGAAACACCGGCATCTTTCAGGGCGGTACGGCAAGGTGCCAGAGAGCGCTCAACCAGCTCTTCAACCAGGGCTTCCAGTTTGGCACGGCTGACTTTGACATTCAGGTGCTTAGGCCCAGACTGGTCAGCAGTGACGTAAGGCAGATTCACTTCAGTTTGCTGGCTGGCAGAAAGCTCAATCTTGGCTTTTTCTGCGGCTTCTTTCAGGCGCTGCATGGCCAAAGGATCGCCTTTCAGATCAATGCCACTGTCTTTCTTGAATTCATCAACCAGGTAGTCAATCAAACGCAGGTCGAAGTCTTCACCACCCAGGAAGGTGTCACCATTGGTGGCCAGAACCTCAAACTGAGTTTCGCCATCAACATCGGCCACTTCGATAATGGAAATATCGAAAGTACCACCACCCAGGTCATAAACGGCAATGGTTTTGTCGCCGCGCGACTTGTCCATACCATAAGCCAGCGCAGCTGCGGTTGGCTCGTTGATGATACGTTTGACTTCCAGGCCGGCAATACGACCAGCATCTTTGGTGGCCTGACGCTGGCTGTCGTTGAAGTAGGCAGGTACGGTGATAACCGCTTCTGTCACTTCTTCGCCCAGGTAGTCTTCAGCGGTTTTCTTCATCTTTTTCAAGACTTCCGCAGAAATCTGGGGAGGAGCCATCTTCTTGCCTTTTACTTCAACCCAGGCGTCATTGTTGTCGGCCTTGACGATCTTATAAGGCACCATCTTGATGTCTTTCTGCACAACTTCTTCGTCAAACTGGCGACCGATCAGGCGCTTGACGGCATACAGAGTGTTATGCGGGTTGGTGACAGCCTGGCGCTTGGCACTTTGCCCAACCAGGATTTCACCTTCCTCGGTGTAAGCAATGATGGAAGGTGTCGTACGACCGCCTTCACCATTTTCAATAACCTTGGGCTTGTCGCCATCAAGTACAGCAACACAAGAGTTGGTTGTACCCAAGTCAATACCAATAATACGACCCATAATTCTTTCTCCAATAAATCGATTCAAAAAAACGAGCTGTCAAAAACTTTTAACTGCGTGCTTGCTTACTTTATTTGTGCGCGGTTAGCTATTTTCAAGCCGTTTCGTCAATTTTTTTTGCCGCGCCGCCCGTGGCAACCACGACCATTGCCGGACGCAACAAGCGGTTATTCAGAACATAACCCTTTTGCAGAACATCCATGACTGCATTAGCAGGCAGGTCAGGGTTAGGCACCATGCTCATGGCTTCATGAAACTGGGGATCAAAGGTTTCTCCCATGGGATTAACCTGCTCAATATTGAATTTGGACAGTACATCTCTAAACAGCTTAAGGGTCATTTCAACCCCTTCTTTTTGAGACTCTTCCACTTCGCCCAAAGCCTCGGTTGCCTTTTCCAGGCTATCCGCAACGGGCAGAAGTTCACGTGCAAATTTTTCCAACGCAAACTTGTGTGCCTTTTCAACATCGGCTTCCGCACGACGTCGCACATTCTGAGCTTCAGCTGCCGCTCTTAGCATCTGGTCCTTGGCATCATTCAATTCCTGCTGAAGACTTTCTACTTGCGCACTCAGTCCAGCAATTTCTTCTTCCGGGCTGACTTCTGAAGCTGTTGCTTTTGCAGCCTCCTGAACTTCAACTTCTTCCTGTTGCTGCTTGAGCTCCTCATCTTTGCTCATATCTCACTCCGGGTAAGCGGGGCGAATCAGCGCCGCCCGATCAAAAATCAATTAAGTAACCAATAAAGGGTGAGTTAATAAATATGGGCACTCACAGCCAGTTTCAAGGGCCGATAAAAATTTAATCCGGTACTTGCTACCTGAAGACGACTGAGTTATAAATCTACTGTATAAAAAATCAGGGGGAAGACCCATGCTGATCAGCTTGAGTATCCAACAACTGGCTATAGTCGAACAGCTTGAACTCGAATTCAGGCCGGGAATGACCGTCATCACCGGGGAAACCGGTGCCGGTAAATCCATCCTGCTCCAGGCTCTAGGGCTTGCTTTGGGTGATAGGGCCGATAGTGACAGCGTTCGCCATGGTGCCAAACGCGCTGAAATTTCGGCGCGCTTTGATCTCAGCCAACTTCCCCAAGCCCGCGCCTGGCTTGAAAGTCATGACCTGGATAGCGATGAATGCATATTGCGCCGCAGCCTCTTGGCCAATGGCCGCTCCAAGGCCTGGATCAATGGCCAGCCTTGCCCAGTCAATCACCTGAAAGAACTGGGTGAATGCCTTCTGGATATCCATGGTCAGCATGCCCATCAATCCCTGTTGCGCAAGGAAACCCACCTTCCTCTACTGGATGACTATGCTGGCCTGCAATCAGAAGCCGAACACCTGTCCGCCTGCTATCGGCAATTACAGCAGACACGTAGACGCCTGGAAAGCCTGCGCCAGGAAGACGACGCCCAGCGTGCCCGCATTCAGCTACTGCGCTACCAGGTTGAAGAACTTGATCAGCTTGCACTAGGTGAAGAAGAGCTGGCTGAGCTGGAAGCCGAGCAACAGCAGCTGGCCAATGCAGAAAACCTGATTCGCACCAGCCAGGAAGCCCTTTATTGTTGCGATCACCAAGAAGAAGGAGCCGCCCTGCAACAAATCAATCAGGCTCTACAGCTCATTGAAAACCTAAGCACCCCAGCACTGGATAATGTCAAAGGCTTGCTCAATGAAGCACTGATCCAGGTTCAGGAAGCCAGCCATGATCTGGAAGTCTACCTAAGTCGCCTGGAAATTGACCCGGCACGCTTGCAGTGGGTCGAAGAACGTCTGAATAGCATCTATCAAACCGCCCGCAAACATCACCTGCCCGCGGAGGAACTCCCTGAATTTCACCAGCAGCTGCGTCAGGAACTGGCCGCTACTGAAGGTGGGGAGGGCAGTCTGGAAACGCTGACGGCTGAACTGGAAGCCCAAACCGAACTTTACCGGCAGCTGGCTGATGAAATCAGTCAAAAACGCCACCAGGCTGCAGAACAACTGGAAAAATCCATTGATCAACAGCTGGGTTATCTGGGCATGGAAAAAAGCCAATTCCGGGTTAGCTTCCAACCCTTGAAAACAGCGCAACCCCA
This sequence comes from Marinospirillum celere, assembly GCF_900112235.1. Classification (GTDB taxonomy): domain Bacteria; phylum Pseudomonadota; class Gammaproteobacteria; order Pseudomonadales; family Halomonadaceae; genus Marinospirillum; species Marinospirillum celere. The sequence goes on from NZ_FOLH01000004.1 coordinate 227,932, forward strand.
GGGCAAAGAGGAAGTGGAATTTCTGATTGCACCCAATCCAGGGCAACCACCCAAGCCCCTAGTTCGCATTGCTTCCGGTGGCGAGCTTTCCAGAATCAGTCTCGCCATTCAGGTGGTCACCGCTGAAACCAGCAGCATTCCCACGCTGGTGTTTGATGAGGTCGATGTGGGTATATCCGGTGCTGTTGCCGAAATCGTGGGACGCCTGCTCAAACAGCTTGCTGAACGCGGCCAAATTCTTTGCGTTACCCACTTGCCTCAGGTTGCAGCTCAGGGGGATCAGCATCTGCATATTCATAAGACAACCCAGGCAGAAAGCACACTAACACAGATGCAGTTACTGGATGAACAGGGCAGGGTAGCGGAGCTGGCCCGCATGCTTGGTGGGGTTAAACTCTCGGATTCAACTCTGGCGCATGCCAGAGAAATGCTTCAGGAAAGCCGTCACTAAGACGGCTCTATCCAGCAAGTGTTAAACCTTAACGCTTCTTTCTGACATAAAGCACCAGCGCATGGTCGACCAAGTCCAGACCCTGCTCTTCAGCCAGCTGGTGCTGACGGCGCTCTATCTCTTCGTCATAAAATTCAATCACTTCACCTGTTTCTACATTCACCATGTGATCGTGATGATCTTCCTTGGATAGCTCAAAAACAGCGTGGCCACCATCAAAGTTGTGCTTATCGACCAGGCCCGCTGCTTCAAACTGGGTCAAGACACGGTAGACCGTTGCCAAGCCGACATCTTCTCCAGACTCAATCAGGGACTTATAGACATCCTCAGCACTCAAATGATCATCAGAGTGGCGCTCCAGGACCTGTAGAATCTTGATTCTCGGCAAGGTGACCTTGAGGCCAGCCTTTCTTAATTCCTGATTTTCGTCAGCCATTGGAACTCTCTATGCTAAAGTGATCAGAAGACTTCGCAGATGTGCGAAGTTTTGAGTATCATTAATCCCCTATTATTGACTGAAGCGAACCAGAGTTAAACCCATTTGTTATGAAAAAACCCACTAAAATACTCACCTTTGTTCTTGTAACACTCTTTATCAGTGGGTGCAGCTGGCTTGCCCCTCATAAAAGGGATATCCAGCAGGGCAACCTGATGGATCAGGAAAGTATAGACCAATTAGAAATTGGCATGCGCGAAGACCAGGTTAAATATCTACTGGGATCCCCCCTACTTACGCCCCTGGGTGAGCCCAATCAGTGGGATTACGTCTATCAGCTACGCAGAGGCCAGGACCTGAAAGCCCGTAAGCGAGTCACAGTATTTTTTGAACAGAGTGCAGATAACCAGCTCAGAGTTGCCAGAATTGACCGCCGTGAAGACCAGATCAATGTGGAAAATCTGGACCAGCTGACCCCGAGCGCCGAAATAGGCGCACCTGCGGCTGAAGAAGTACCTACACCGCCTGGGCAACCTGACCCTCAACAAACGGAGCCCCAACAGCCACCCCAGCAATAAGCCTTTCAGCTTTTGGCAGCGGCTGCCCGTTTCGCTCTGACCTCTTTAGGGTCTATCAGCAACGGGCGGTAAATTTCCACCCGATCACCTGCCTGCACTGACTGCTCTTCAGGCCTGGCCACCAGCTTGCCAAAAATTCCCAGTTTTGCCTGACTGACGTCTAAATCAGGAAAAAAGGCCTCCATGCCCGACATTTCGGCTGCTTGGCGAACACTGGTTCCTTCAGGCACCTGAAGCTGCAAGAGTTTTTGCTTTTCCGGCAAGCCAAAGGCCACTTCGATTTCAGGCATTTTTTCCATAGACCTCATCAGCACGTTTGACAAAAGCATCCACCTGACTGGCAGCCATCTGGCTAAACAAAGGGGACAAGGCGGCAGAAACCATTTTTCCAGCTATCTCAAATTCCAATTCAAAACTAACCTTACAGGCCTGCTCATTCAGTGGTGTGAACAACCATTGCCCACGCAGCTTTTTGAAAGGCCCTTCAACTAGTTGTAAATCAATACGTTCCGGTTCATACAGGTCATTGCGGGTAGTAAAGCGATACCTCATCCCTGCCTTGGAAAGCTCCAATTCACCGATCAGAAAATCATCATTTCGCTCGATCAGGCGAGCATCACTGCAACCCGGAAGGAATTTCGGGTAAGATTCACAGTCATTAACCAACTCGAACATTTCTTTTGCCGAGTGCATGACCAAAGCCGAACGGCTGATGCGGCTCATACTTGTCTCCAGTTCACAGCAATTTTGTGAAGGATTCTAACATGAGCCTGCATTTCTGCAGTGCTTGTCAGTGACTCAGGAAAACACATAGGACTCGCCTGTTTATGGGTAAGAAAACGAAAAAGGCACCGGACAGCAACACCATCGCTGTCAACCGCAAGGCGCGCCACGAATATCACATAGAAGAAACAATTGAAGCGGGGCTGGTACTGGCCGGCTGGGAAGTCAAAAGCTTGCGCGCGGGCAAATGCCAGCTGACGGATACCTATATTCTTATTAAAGATGAAGAAGCCTGGCTGCTGGGTTCACATATTACACCGCTGAATACCGCTTCCACGCATGTCATTGCAGACCCAACACGAACCCGTAAGCTGTTGCTTCACAAAAAAGAAATTGCTCGCCTACTGGGTAAGATCAATCAAAAAGGCTTTACCTGTGTGCCTCTTTCCCTTTACTGGAAGGGCAACAAGGTCAAGTGCAAATTGGCACTGGTTAAGGGTAAGCAACTGCATGACAAGCGTGCAGCCGACAAGGATAAGGATTGGCAACGCCAGAAAAGCCGTATTCTGCGCGAACAGAATAAATAACGGAACTTTCAGGCACACCTGTGGTTTAATGAATTGGCTGTGTTAAACTACAGCCGTAGCTTTACGGGGACGTCCTGGCTTCGACGCCGGTAGCGAAACCTGAGGTGCATGCCGAGAGTGAAGTGGCTCTCGTAAATCAATCGCTTCAACGTTATAGTCGCAAACGACGACTCTTACGCTCTAGCCGCTTGAGGCTACTCATGAAACCATGTTGCCTATCGCAGGCGGATTGAGATTATTGAGCGCAGCCAGATAGGATCGCAGCAAAGATAGCCCACGTTGGCGCTGCTAAAACTAAACTGTGGGATCGCTGTCAACTATCCTGTTCGTTGGAGAGTTGCCGGTTAAAACAAATAGCGAAACTAAGCATGTAGATCTGATGGCAGAGTGCCGGCGGACGCGGGTTCAACTCCCGCCGTCTCCACCAAATTAAACAAAAAAGCCCTGATTTTTCAGGGCTTTTTTGTTTCTGCTGTACTTAGAACAACCGCTAAGCCTTTCCTGGCACCTTGAGTATATTGCTCCAATAGTCACCCAGGCTTTTGATAACCTGAATAAATTGGTCAATATCGATGGGTTTGGTAATAAAGCCGGAAGCGCCCATCTCATAGCAGTAGTCAATATCCTGCTCAGCATTTGAGGTGGTGAGAATTACAACCGGCAAGCGCTTGAGTTGTGGGTCGGTTTTGGCAGCGGCCAGAAATTCTTTGCCGCCCATCCGGGGCATGTTCAAATCCAGCAGTATCAGGCTGGGGGTAAAAGCATTTTCAAAAGGGGGCTTTTTGTTCAGAAAGTCCAAGGCTTGCTGACCATCAACAACCTGGTTAATCTCGATATCAAGACGGCTTTCGCGAAATGCGAGGCGAACCAGATGGGCGTCCGCTGGCTCGTCTTCAACCAGAAGTACTTTTAAGCTGGCTTCAGGTAATTTTAGTGCTTGGGCAAGGCTTCCACTCATTGCGTCAATTCATCCCTAAAAATTGGTTGATCTGCTAAACCATGCTAGTCCTCAACGCGACAAAAGCAAGTTTTACTTGTCCAGATCTGGACTTATCCTGTGATACACTAGCTTTTTATTAGTTCCGGGTAGATGGATAAAAATGCGTCTTCTTTTTCTTTCAGACTACCAGGCCTTCTTCCAGGCTCTGGAGGAAGAGGCAAAACGTTATGCCAGCCTGGAAATAGTCTGCTGTGATTCTCAAACACAACCTCTTGCTCTCCCTGACTTTGATTTCTTATTGGTAGCACCTTTAGGACAAAGTTGTGAAGTAGGCTTGGCAGCCGATCTTGAGCAACTGGAGTTCTGGCAAAACAAGCTACCCCAGCTTGTTGAGCTGTGTACTTCTCGTCAGGCCAGGCTGGTTCTTTGGTCATCTGATTTGGTTTTCAATCCTGGCCAGCAGGCGGTTAGCGAACTGGATATTCCAGAAAATACCAGCCCTTTAAGCCAGCTGTTAACTAGTCTTGAGAAGCAAGCCGTTAGCTGTGGGCAAAGCATTATTTTGCGCACACCACCCTCGTTAAGCAGCGACCCTAAAGGCGGGCTTGCGCAACTGGTTAGTAAGTGCAAAGCGCACAAGGCCCCTGACAATATCGACTACCGTGGCCTTCAGCCCTTGGATGATGTTGCGCGGGTTTTGCTGGGCATTCTCTTGCAGATAGATGCAGGAGCCCAGGCTTCGGGTATTTATCATTACGCAGGCAGTGAACCTGTTAGCCAAACTGAACTCTTGCATACCCTGGCCCGCTACCTGAAGACACCCGCTTACCCTGCCGATCCTTCGGGTACCAACAGACAAGGAATGAACAGTCGCCATCTCTTGGAAAACTTCGGTGTTCATCCCCGCGCTTGGCGTTCCTGTCTGCCAACCTTGCTGGAACAACTTAATGAAATCAGCAGCACCCATGAATAAAACAACCTCTCAAAATACACAAGAACGCAAAGCAAGGCCCATCGGCAGCCTTATATTTTATATTGGCTATTTTTTTGCTCTAGGCTTTATCGGGGCGCCTCTCGCTCTCATTGCCTGGCCACTACCCATGCGCTGGCGCTTTCAATTACTCAACCTGCACAGCCGCTTTATCATTTTCTGGCTGGGCATTACCTGTGGTATCCGCTATCGCTTTGAGGGTCTGGATAATCTTCCTGACCAACCCTTTGTGTTGGTTGCCAACCACCAAAGCGAATGGGAAACCCTGTTTTTACAAACGCTTAAGCCACCGACCTGTACGGTTTTAAAAAAAGAACTGCTAAAGCTGCCCATATTTGGTTGGGGCCTACGTTTACTGAAACCCATTCCTTTGGATCGCACCCAGCCAGCAAAAATGATTCGCATCGTACTTAAGGTAGGTGCCGAGCGGATTCAAGAGGGTATCTCAGTACTGATTTTTCCAGAAGGTACCCGAGTTGCACCCGGCAGCTATAAAGCCTTCAGTAAAAGTGCAGCCATGATTGCCTGCCGCTCAGGCACGCCCTTGATTCCTGTTGCCCATAATGCAGGCGAGCACTGGCACTCTAAAAGTTGGATTAAATATTCAGGTGAACTCAGTGTGCGGGTGGGCAAACCCCTAACCACTGAAGGCCGTAGAGCCGATGAAGTCACCCAAGAGGCTCAAGCCTGGATAGAAACGCAACTGGCCGAGATATCAGCAATACCTCGGCCAGCTAGAGAAGAGGGCTAACAGCTAGCCCTGGTAACGCTGGAAAACCAAGCAGGCGTTGGTGCCACCAAAGCCGAAACTGTTGGACAGGATTCGGTTTAACTGCACACCTTCACGCACCTGGCCCGTGACGATATCAAAACCTTCAGCGGCTTCATCCAGGTCTTCAACATTGGCAGAAGCAGCAATAAAGTCATTTTCCATCATTAGCAAGGAATAGATGGCTTCTTGCACACCCGTTGCACCCAGAGAGTGACCGGTCAGCGATTTGGTTGAACTCATCGCTGGCGTTTTATCACCAAAGACTTCACGAATCGCCTTCAGCTCAGCAACATCACCCACAGGCGTCGAGGTGCCATGGGTATTGATGTAGTCAATGCTACCATCGAGACCCTGCATCGCCTGCTGCATACAACGTGCCGCGCCTTCGCCTGAAGGTGCCACCATGTCATAGCCGTCAGAAGTGGCACCATAGCCAACTAGCTCACCATAAATTTTAGCGCCACGAGCCTTGGCATGTTCCAGCTCTTCCAGAACCAACATACCGCCGCCGCCAGCAATGACGAAACCATCCCGGCTCTTGTCATAAGGGCGTGATGCCTTATCTGCCGTGTCGTTATAGCTGGTTGTCAAAGCACCCATAGCATCGAACAGACAGGACAGGGTCCAGTGCTCTTCTTCACCGCCACCAGCAAAAACCACATCCTGCTTGCCTAATTGAATCATTTCCATGGCATTGCCAATACAGTGTGCGGAGGTAGCACAGGCGGAAGAAATGGAGTAGTTAACACCCTTGATTTTGAAAGGTGTCGCTAAGCAGGCTGAAACCGTGCTGCCCATGGTACGGGTCACTCGATAGGGGCCTACACGACGCAAACCCTTTTCGCGCAGGACATCAGCCGCTTCCACCTGGTTAGCAGAAGAGGCTCCACCGGAGCCAGCAATCAAACCGGTGCGAACATTGGACACCTGATCTTCGGAAAGACCTGAATCAGCGATGGCCTGCTGCATGGATAGATACGCAAAGGCCGCCGCATCACCCATAAAACGCTTGAGTTTACGGTCAACCAGTTCATCCAGGTTCAGGTCGATGCTGCCAGCAACCTGGCTACGAAAACCCTTGTCGGCATAGTCCTGCTTGAATTTGATTCCGGAACGACCCGTTTTCAGAGCATCCAGAACACTTTGCTGATCGGCACCCAGGCAGGAAATGATGCCCATGCCAGTTACTACAACTCGTCTCATTACTTGACCCTCATTCAGAATCCACTGGTGCTGGTAAACAGCCCGACACGCAGATCCTTGGCCTCGTAGATTTTGCGTCCATCCACTTCCACAATACCGTCAGCAATGCCCAGTACCAGTTTACGGTTCATCGTACGTTTAATATCAATCTTGTAGGTGACCACCTTGGCATCCGGCAGTACCTGTCCGGTGAATTTAACTTCACCACTGCCCAGTGCGCGGCCACGCCCTGGGTTACCTTGCCAACCCAGATAGAAACCTACCAGCTGCCACATGGCATCCAGGCCCAGGCAACCGGGCATTACGGGATCACCAGGGAAGTGGCATGCAAAAAACCAGAGGTCAGGATGAATATCCAATTCGGCAACTATTTGCCCTTTACCGTAGGCCCCACCTTCAGAGGAAATATGGGTAATACGGTCGAGCATCAACATGTTGGGAACAGGGAGCTGTGCATTGCCTGGTCCGAAAAGCTTGCCATGGCCGCAATCGAGGAGTTCTTCGTAGGTATAGGAGTTTTTAGGAGTCACTGAGTCTTTCCACTGTTGAGAAATAAAGTCATGTTTATAGTTATCATCCCTGCTTAGTTTACTGCCTGAATCCCAAATTTGCATCTATCCCTTACCTATGGCGGCTTGCGATAGATCAAAAAGACATAAAAAGTCTTCTGTAAATCAGCAAACTCAGCTCAAAAAGGCTTTCCTGATAAGATCCAACATCTTCTGTTGCAAGACTTAACCGACAGAAAAGCCAAGACACTGATATAATCATGTCTTATTAATTCCACTTGCTCACATCCCTGCTGCCAGGAAACGACAGCAGCTTGTCTACAGTAGCCAGCAATTATGAAAACAAATTTACCTGTAACGGACAAAGAAGTTTCCCTGTCAGCAGGAGACCGACTGGTATCAACAACGGACCTCAAGGGCATAACCCAATATGCCAATGAAGATTTCCAGCGCATCAGTGGTTTTAGCGCTGAAGAGTTGGTCGGCAAAAACCACAATAAGGTTCGCCACCCGGAAATGCCGCCCCTGGCCTTTGCCGACCTCTGGGCACGCCTGAAAAAAGGTGAGTCCTGGATGGGGGTGGTTAAAAATCGCTGTAAAAATGGCGACTTTTACTGGGTCGATGCCTATGTTTCCCCGATTTTTGACGGTGAAAAGCATGTTGGCTATCAATCCGTGCGCGTTAAAGCGGGTAACAAGCTGGTTGAACGGGCTCAAGAAACCTATGCAGCCATCAATTCCGGCAAGCAAAAAGCACCCAAACCCCGGTGGTCGGTCTATGGTGTCCTGCTCGGACTGATGCTGGCTCAAATTCTTTCCACCTTACTGATTCTTTACCTGGTTGATAGCCGCACCTTCGCTGGCTTTCTGGTTGGTTCTGCTGGCTTGGCCTTACTGGGTGCTGCTGCCTGGTTCTTGAACCCACTCAAGAATGTTTATGGTAAGGCACTGAATATTATTGATAACTCGGTCGCCCAGCAGGTCTACAGCGGCAATATGAGCGAATTTGGTGCCCTGGATTTGGCCCTGCGTATGCAGGAAGCCCAATTGAGGACCGTCATAGGCCGGGTTGAAGATGCGACCCTGACCCTTAATGAAGTCGCTTCCTCAACCGATGCAGCCATGCATGATGCCGAACAAGGAGTTCGCGAACAGGAAAATCATATTGACCACTTGGCCGGAATGGCAGAGCAGCTAGCCGGCAGCATTCATGAACTGGAAACCAACATGCAGGGCATTAAGACGGCCAGTGATGAAATGCACCAACAAACTCAGCGCGGGCAGACCAGTGTTGAAGAAAGTGTCGGCAGTGTACGCCGCATGGCCAACCGTTTTGAACTGGCAGTAGACAGTATTGAAACCCTGCGCGATGACGCTGAAGCTATCAGCAAAAGTATTGGCGCCATTACCGATATTGCTGACCAAACCAACCTTTTGGCCCTAAATGCTGCCATAGAAGCCGCAAGAGCCGGTGAATCCGGCCGGGGTTTTGCGGTAGTTGCCGATGCCGTGCGCCAACTTGCATCCAGTACTCAGGAAGTTACTGAAACCATTACCGGACGAATAGAAGCCATTCGCAAAAATATCAGTATCGCTGTTGAACAGGTTCTGGCCAGCCGTGAGGACAGCCAGATGACAGTTGATCAGATAGAAACTGCCGGCAGCGTACTAAGCAGCCTGACTCAGGCGGCCGACGAGGTGCTTGCTGCCAGTCAAAGAGTTGCCGCAGCTCTTGAGCAGCAGGTTACCGCCAGCGATAGTGTGGTTTCCAGCCTGGCGCAGGTCAGAGACCTGGCCCACAAAACCCGCGATAAAGCTGAAGACACTTCCAAAAGTGCGGACAACCTGACCCTGCAGGTCCATCAAATGCACTCACTCGCCAGAGCGTTCGGACGCAGGTAGATCATTATGGATTTAAGTTTCCTGCTAGCCATTAGCCTGGCCACTTTAATGGCCCTCTTGATCGGCCTCATGGCCGGCTATGCCTACAGGAAACATAAAGAAAAAAACCGTAAGGTCATCTTCCGGCTGTTAAAGCAGGTATTTGATCATACCCATGATGCGGTAACCATTACCGATCCTGCTGGTAGCATTATTGCCGTCAATCGAACCTTTACCCAGGTTACTGGCTATAGTGAAGCTGAAGTTCTTGGTGAAAACCCCAGAATTCTTAGTTCGGGCTATCACGATAGTGACTTCTATGAGGATTACTGGCAAACCCTACTCAAAGAGGGCATCTGGCAAGGTGAAATCTGGAATCGCCGCAAGGATGGTGAAATCTATCTGGAATGGCTGACAGCTACGGCGGTTAAGGATGCCGATGGCGAAATCACCCACTTTGTCGCGGTTTTCACTGATATTACTGAGCATCGACGCCAAGAAGCCCGCCTGGAACATGCCACTGAGCATGACCGTTTAACCGGCTTACCCACCACGGCCAACACCCTGCGGGAGCTTTCTCATCAGCTTCCCAATCTACAAAAACGCTGGTGCTTGGCACTGGTGGATATCGATAACTTCCGCCTGGTCAATGCCAGCTACGGCTTTGCTGTAGGTGATCAATTACTAACCAGTCTGGCTCGCCGCCTTAAGGAGTGCAGTAAAGGACTGGTTGCACGCCATGCTTCCGATGTCTTTATCTGCGCCCTGCCCCTGACTTCAGGAGATGATGAGGGCGATCGCCTTGCTTTGATCAACAATATAAGAGAGGGCATCAGCAAACCCTTTGCAATCAAAGGCAAGTTGATGGAATTCAGCTTTTCGATCGGCACCAGCAACTGGCAGGATGCGACCAAAACAGTCAATGAGTTATTGCAGGAAGCAGAGCTGGCATTGCATGCAGCAAAAGCCAAGGGTGCAGGCCAAAACCGCCACTTCACCCAGGAACTACGTGAGGACAAAAACCCCTTAATCATGCTTCAGGGGCTTAGGGATGCTTTGGCAAACAATGAACTCAGTCTAAACTTCCAGCCTCTGGTCAATGCAGCCACTCATCAAATCCACACCCTGGAAGTTCTCTTGCGCTGGGATCATCCGACTCTGGGTCGCATTCCACCCGACAAGTTTATCCCCATGGCCGAACGTCATGGTTTGATGGAAGCACTGGGCCAGTGGATTCTGGACCAGTCTTTGCGCCACTATGCCTATTGGCAACATTTGGAGATTGCTCCCAGCCGCTTGGCAGTAAATGTCTCACCACTGGAATTTCAAGCTGAGAACTTTGTTGATAACCTGCTATCGCTACTTAACAAGTATCAGCTACCTCCCGACATTTTGGAGCTTGAATTGACCGAAGGTGTTTTTGTTGAGCAGGACGAAGATACCCTTAAGCGCCTGGATGCCCTTTCTTCAGCAGGGGTTCACCTGGCCATTGATGACTTTGGCACGGGTTATTCATCGCTGGCTTATTTAAAACACCTACCCGTTAATCAGTTGAAACTTGACCGCGCCTTTATTCGCGGCCTGCCTGCCAACGAAGCCGACCGGGCCATCGTTGAGTCTACTCTGGCTCTTTGTCGGGGCTTGAAAATGACCGTGGTTGCCGAAGGTGTTGAAGACGAAAACCAAGCTGACTATTTGAAGCGTAAGGGCTGCGACCTGCTACAGGGCTATTACTTTGGTAGACCCTGTGATGCTGAGGCAACACAGAAACTGCTGGTTCAACAGCGCGTCCAATCAGCTAATTTCTCCTGATTCAGAAGGCCAGCGTTTGGCAATCCACATAAGCAGCGGAAATAGCAGCGCCCAGGTCAGAGCGAAGGCCAAAAAAGTCATCCACCGCCCCTGTGGTAGTTCCGCAGCACCCAGTTCAGCGCCAGCCAGATAACTACTACTGCCACCCAAAGCACCCAAAACAGTCGCCAAAATCCAGCGGTCCTGCAACCAACTCAGGGCATGGCGCAGTAAGGTGCCGAACAGCATCCATAGAAGTATCAACCAGGGTGGAATCCAGGCCGCTTCCCAACCTGGGAAAACCATCCAGCCGGCCTGCATCCAGAGGCTATCAACCAGAGTACCCAGAGCAGCAACCAAAAGCAGAAAACGAGCCTCATTGCGGTCGGCCAAAAATAAAAGGTGAAATGCTAAAAGGCCCATCACAACAATCAGCCAGGGCGTAGTACCACCCAGCACACAAGCAAACCAGCCTATCTGGAAAACCAGCGCGTTAATAATCAGCTGCTGAATACGTCCGGGTAGAATTTTCGCAGTCATAATGGCCGGCCTGTGAAGTGGCCCAATAAATTCTGACGCCGGTTTTCCGGTCTTGCCAAAAGCAGCTGGCTGGTGCCTATAGCCCTTTCCATAAATCCACCCTCACAGTAACAAAGATAATAGTCCCACATACGGATGAAGCGCTGGTCATAGCCCAGTTTTTTGACGGCATCCAGTTGGGCCAAAAAACGCTCCCGCCAAACATTTAAAGTGCGTGCGTAATGAAACCCTATTTCTTCAAGGTGCAAAAGGTTCATGTCCGTATGCTCAGCCATTTCACGCATTAAGCTGCTGTGGCTGGGTAAAAAACCACCCGGGAAAATGTGCTTCTTAATAAAATCCACTTTTTTGACTGCTTCCTGATAGCGCTGGTCAGGAATGGTAATCGCTTGAATCAATCCCAGTCCATTCGGTTTCAAACGCTCTTGCAGGGTTTTCAGGTAGGTTGGCAAATACTGATGGCCGACGGCTTCGATCATTTCAATGGATACCAGCTTGTCGTACTGACCGGTTAAATCCCGATAGTCTTCAAAGAGTAGCGTCACCTTCTCTTCAAGACCTTCCTCAGCCACTCTTTTCCTGGCATGTTCCAGCTGCTCACGGGAGATGGTGGTGGTGGTCACTCGGCAGCCATAGTGCTTGGCTGCGTAGATTGCCATGCCACCCCAGCCAGTCCCTATCTCCAACAAATGATCTTCAGGTTTAAGTTCCAGTTTCTGGCAAATACGCTCCAGCTTATAAGCCGAAGCTTCTTCCAGGCTGGCTTCCATATAGGGGTAGATAGCACTGGAATACATCTTGTGATCCCGATCCAGAAACAGACGAAAGAAGTCATTACCCAGGTCATAGTGGGCACTGATATTGCGTCTGGAGCCTGTTTTGGTATTGCGGTTCAGGAAATGGGCCAAGCGGTTCAGGGGTGCACCCAAACGCTTTAAGGGGTTATCCAACTGCTTACGTAGTTTTTCCAGGTTACGACCCATAATCCGGGTTAGCATAACCAGGTCACTGCACGTCCAGCGCCCATCCATATAAGCCTCAGCAGCCGTCATGGTGCCACCCAAGGCCAGATCCCGCCACATCTGGCAATCATGAAAAACGACCGTCACGCTATCCTTGGCATCAGGCTGACCCAGCATCCAAACGCCCTCTTGGTCCTGGATATGGATACACACCTGATCCAGTTCATTCAACAAGCGCAGGGCCAGTTTCCGAAATAGACGCAGCGACCAACCCGATTTTTGTTCAGATGTAATCAGTTTTTCAGCTTTCATCGCTCTGACTCCTTTTTTTCAGGATGAGCATAAACAGGGTTTTTTTTCAGCCACAGACGCAGGGCTTCAAAGTGAATAGCTGCCACCACCTTGAGCGACATCCAGGGGTGGCGAAATAAAAGCTTGAGTGGAGAAGCACCCAAATCATCACGGCGCTTAAGAACCAGGGTTGCATCAAAAGGAATCGAACCATCCGGGTCTAAGTTTTCCATATGCATGACCAATTGCTCAGCCGGTGTCGTAAATTGCCAAGCATATTCTTGGTTCATGGGATTGAAAGGTGAGACATGCATCTGCTTATCAAAGCGAGCCTGATGCTTTTGCTGATGCGGCTGGCAGGCAACGGCGTAAGGCCTACGCTCTTGCCAAGGAAAATTAGAGACATCACCCAAAACGGCCTGCAAGTCACCCTGGTGATCAAAACAGTAATAAAGGCTGATCGGGTTAAAACAAAGGCCGCCATAACGCAGGTGAGTCAATGCAAAGACTTTACCTTCCGGTCTGAAACCCAACTGGCGTTCAACTTCCTCTAAAACGGCCTGCTTGAGCGGTAAGTTATGAGGAGTGAGATAGTCTTCACGCTTAAAACGCATCCAGTGCCAGCCTTTACGCTGGCGGGTAAATGACAACTGATCCAGCTCATCCAGGTTCAGCCAGCACATAAACAAACGGTAGGTAAAGGCATGGCGTGCAGGGTAAAAGCGCCTGTGCCTTAGGGTGCCGGTATAAAAACGGCTGGTTAGTGCCTGGCCAGTCATCACAGACTTACACCCAGTTTTTCGGTGACCGCCAGGGCACTGGCCACACCATCTTCATGAAAGCCATTACGACACCAGGCACCACAGAACCAGGTATGCTGATGGCCATTAACCTTTCTTAATTCCTGCTGAGCGGCCATACCTTCCAGAGTAAACACGGGATGATCAAAACGGTAACGCCCCAGCACCTTGTCAGGATCTATGGCCGGACTGTCATTGAGGGTGACGCTGATGGGTGTCCTCACATCCAAACCCTGTAAACGGTTCATATAGTAGGTCAAGCTGACCAGGGTGGAATCATCCTGTCCTGGCTGCAGGCGCGCTGGATCACGACGGCGGTAGTTCCAGCTCGCCCAGGCTCGCTGATTGCGAGGTAAAAGGCTGGAGTCAGTATGTAAAATGACATCATTGGCCTGATAAGGAATCGCCTGCAGCAGCCTGGCTTCTGTTGTGGTGGCATCTTTCAGGAGTTGCAAAGCCTGGTCACTGTGACAAGCCAAAACTACCTCATCAAAATATTCGTCACCCCAGCGGGACACCAGCTTGACCCGATCACCTTCACGGTAGATCGCCTCGACGGGGCTGGCGAGACGTAGCTGTTCTGCAAAGGGTTTGACCAGGGGCTCGATATAAGAGCGGCTGCCGCCCTGAAGCACCCGCCATTGAGGGCGGTTTTTAACGCTTAGCAGGCCATGGTTCTTGAAAAAGCGAACAAAAAACAGCACGGGAAACTCGCGCATGGCGGTTAGCCCGGATGACCAGATAGCCGCCCCCATGGGCACCAGATAGTCCTGCATAAAGGCCTGGCTATAACCCTTACGATCCAGGTAAGCACCCAGGGTTTCACTGGTTCCCAAAAAGCCCGCTTCCAGTTCTTGGGGGGCCTCCTTATTAAAACGCAAGATATCCCGAATCATACCCAAAAAGCGTGGACTGATCAGATTACGGCGCTGAGCAAAGAGGGTGTTCAGATTGTGGCCGTTATATTCCAGCCCCGAAAGTTCACAGCTCACCGAAAAGCTCATTTCAGTCGGCTGGGAAGGCACGCCGAGCTGATCCAGCAAGCGAATAAAGTTGGGGTAGGTCCAGTCATTGAAGACAATAAAACCGGTATCGACAGCCAGTTGACGCCCTTCAACCTGCACATCGCGAGTTGCCGTATGCCCACCGAGCCTTTCTTCAGCTTCAAACAGGGTCACTTGATAGCGCCTGGACAGCAGATGGGCCGCTGTCATTCCAGCAATGCCCGAACCAATTACGGCAATCGTCTTTTGATTGTCCATTTAGCGCACCATCCTCTGAGTCAAGCGTGTACGAATAAAAAAGGGCAGGCGTCCCAGCCTGCGAAGCATCGCTACAAACAAGCGGGGTACACGAATTTCAGGCTGGCCTTTTTTCAAGCCTGCAACTATGTCAGCTGCTGCTTGTTCAGCACTGATGCGCATGGGCATGGGGAAGTCATTCCGGTCGGTCAGGGGTGTTTTGACAAAACCAGGATAGACAACACTGACTCCAACACCTTTTGCCGCCAGGTCCACTCTTAGGCTTTCCATGAAATAGCTGACCGCTGCCTTAGAGGCACCATAGGCCTCGGCACGGGGCAGAGGGGAATAGGCAGCCGCGCTGGAAATGGCGACCAGGTAAGGATGTGCTGAGTTTTTTAGCAGGGGCTGAGCCACTTCCAGGGTATTCACCAGGCCCATAAAGTTGGTTTCCATAACCCGACGAACCAGGGCTGCATCGACCTGCCCATCATCAAGGTATTCACAGGTTCCGGCATTAAGGATAACCATATCCAGGCCGCCCAAGTGTTCTTCCACCTTCTTGGCAACTTCTTGTAATTCACTCAATTGGGTTACATCGGCCGGTGCAGCCAGAATCCGCTCCTCACTCAACTGCGCCAAATCTTCCAGGCTAGCTGAGGTACGTGCGGTAATAACCAGCTGATGACCTTCAGCAGCCAGACGCTCAACCAGTGCTTTACCTATGCCTGATCCAGCACCGGTGATCCAAATACGACTTTCAGGTTTCAGCTGCTGCATTTAGTAACTCCTGCGCAGCAGATTCAATCAACCTGTTGCGCGCTTTTTCAGGAGGGCCAGTATTGAGCCCAAAAGTGGAAGCTGTTCCCAAAGCATCTGCCCGGCATCAAAAAAATCACGGTGGCAAACAACCTTGTCTTGCTTCCAATCCAAACGACTTGCTCCTTCAACTTTTACCGGTTGACCTCGGTTGATCTTTGGGTGGCGATAAGTCATCACCCAAGTACACCAAACGCGATCACCACTGGTATCTGGCTCAGCAAACTCAAAATCTATCTCACTTACCCGAGCATAAAGCCGATCAAAATAGGCAATCAGCGCAGGGAGACCCTCAACCCGATGTAGGGGGTCGATAAACACAATCGCTTCATCGTAGAAGCTTGCCAAATCACTAGTAGAATTCTTGTCTAACTTTTGATAAAAGTCAAAGAATTCTTTAACCCTTGTTGTACAGGGCATAGACACCTCGTCGAAAATGGAGTTCATCCAGCCAATTTAAGAAAGACTCTAGCCAGTTTTTGAAAACAAACAAGTGTTTTAATTCAGTCAGGCTTGTTCTTTTTCTTCAGCCAGCGGCCAGTGGAGTTCACTGATTTTTTCATTCCCGTCCCAGCTTTCCAATTTGACTGGAAAGCCCCAGAGGGTATGCAAATGGCGCAAGACCTCCAGCGTGGGTTCAGCAAGGTTACGCCGGTTTTGGCGAACATGGCGTAAAGTCAGGCTGCGATCACCCCGCAGATGGGCTTCCCAAACCTGGATATTGGGGTCTCTCAGGCTGAGGTTATATTGCTCGGAAAGCGTTTGGCGTACTTCACGGTAGCCGCTGTCATCATGAATCGCCGAGATTTCATATTGGCTCTCACGATCATCATCAACCACGGCAAAGAGGTGCAGGTCACGTATCACCTTGGGGGAGAGAAACTGTTGGATAAAGGATTCATCCTTAAAATCACGCATAGCCCAATGCAGCGTATCTAACCAGTCAGCTCCGGCAAGATCAGGAAACCAGCGCTTATCCTCTTCGGTGGGATTTTGGCAAATACGCTTAATATCTGTGTAGATGGCAAAGCCCAAAGCATAGGGGTTAATCCCGGAATAAAAGGGACTGTCATAATCCGGCTGCATCACTACACTGGTGTGGGACTGCAGAAACTCCAGAATAAAGCCTTCATCAACCAAGCCTTCATCATAGAGATCATTCATCAGGGTGTAGTGCCAAAAGGTTGCCCAGCCTTCATTCATGACTTGGGTTTGACGTTGTGGATAAAAGTATTGCGCTATCTTGCGAACAATACGCACCAGCTCTCTCTGCCAGGGTTCCAGTAAGGGCGCATGTTTTTCCACAAAATAAAGTAGATTTTCCTGGGGTTCACTGGGAAAGCGTTGATGCCGATTGGCTTCCAGTTCCTTTTCTGGATTCATATTCGGCAGCGTCCGCCAGAGATCATTGACCTGCTGCTGCAAAATGGCTTCTCTTTCCTGTTGGCGCTCTCTTTCTTCCTGGGCAGACAGAGGGCGTGGACGCTTATAGCGATCCACTCCATGCGTTTGCAGCGCATGACAAGCATCCAAAAGGGTTTCTACCGCATCGATTCCATAGCGTTCTTCGCACTCACTGACGTATTGGCGGGCAAATACCAGATAGTCGATGATGCCTTCAGCATCCGTCCAGGTACGGAAGAGGTAGTTATTTTTAAAGAAAGAATTATGCCCATAGCTGGCATGAGCCATCACCAGCACCTGCATCATCAGGGTGTTTTCTTCCATCAAATAAGCAATACAGGGGTTGGAGTTGATGACCAATTCATAGGCCAAGCCCATCTGACCCCGCTTGTAGGCCTGCTGTACCTTGAGAAAATGCTTGCCGTAGGACCAGTGGTGATAACCCACGGGCATACCGGTAGCGGCATAAGCATCCATCATCTGCTCACTGGAGATGACTTCAATTTGGTTGGGGTAGGTATCCAGTCGGTACTTTTCAGCCAGGCGGGCAATTTCCCGCTCATAGTCTTGAAGTAGTTCAAAGTTCCACTCACTGCCTCTGGCCAGGGGTTCACGTTTGCTCATGATGACCTCTCTTTCTGAAAGAGCTCACGGAATACAGGATAGATTTCACTGGGCTCATAGAATTGGCGCATGGCAAAGTTATCCGGGAAGGCCGTTTGAATTTCTGTATAGGCCTCCCAAAGCGCCTGGTGTGCATGGGGCGTGATTTCCACATAGGCAAAATAGCTGACCCTTGGCATGAGCTTTTTGGTCATCCATTCCGCACAGATATCCGAGTCATCATCCCAGTTGTCCCCATCTGAAGCCTGGGCAATGTAAGCATTCCAGCGACTTGCCGGATAACGGGCTTCAAGAATGCTTGAGGCCAGTTTAAGTGCACTGGATACGATAGTGCCCCCGGTTTCCCGCGAGTAAAAGAATTCCTCTTCGCCGACTTCTCGGGCGGTAGTATGGTGGCGTATAAAAACCAGCTCGACTTTTTTATAGCTGCGTTCAAGAAACAAATACAGCAGTAAGAAAAAGCGCTTGGCCAACTCCTTGTGCCTTTCAGTCATGGAACCGGAAACATCCATAATGCACAGCATTACCGCTTGGGTTGCCGGGACCGGCTGCTGCTTCATATGTCGATAGCGCAGATCTTCATCATCCAGATAGGGAATGGCCGCCAAACGCTTTTGTAGCTGTTCGATCGCTTCTTCCAGCTCACGAATACGCAAAGGATTACGCAGAGCGGTCTCTTTGGCTTCTTCTTCAGCCAGGGCCGCCTCACACTCCTTAAGCTCCCGCTTGATTCCCGAGCCCATGGCCAGCCGGCGTGCATAGGCCGAACGCATGGAACGCACCACATGCAAGCGGGAAGGCGTACCCTGACGCACGATGCCGCCATGGACGGGGCGGGTTTCATCCGTTTCGGTCAGCTCTTTACGGACCAGGTTGGGCAATTCCAGATCATCAAACAGAAAGTCCATGAATTCGTCACGCGTCAGCGTAAAGGCAAATTCATCTTCACCACTGCCATCCTGACTGGCTCCTGAACCTGAGCCACCTCCGCCGCCGCCCGCATTGGGTGGACGGTCAACCCGGTCACCCTGGTTAAATTTTTTGTTGCCTGGATGCACAACATTTTTGCGACCCGCTTTGCCTTGCTGAAAAACGGGCTCACTGATATCCCTGTCAGGGATACTGACTTCTTCACCCCTTTCCATATCGGTAATTGAACGCTTTTTGACGGCTTCATTCACCGCCTTGCGGATATGCTTGCGATAACGCCGCAAAAACCGCTGACGGTTGACCGTACTCTTGTTCTTGCCGTTGGGGCGTCGGTCGATGAAATAACCCATGCTCACCTCACTTGGTGGCCAGAAAATGACCTTAATCACTTAGACAAGGCATCCCTGCCTTAGAGTCACCGATTACTGAGATTTTCTGACTCTCAAGTACCATTCAGACAGCAGGCGCACCTGTTTTTCGGTGTAGCCGCGGTCTTTCATGCGAGCAACAAAGTCTTCGTGTTTTTTCTGATCGGCGGTTGACGCCTTGGCATTGAAAGAAATAACTGGCAGCAGCTCTTCGGTATTGGCAAACATCTTGTGCTCGATGACACTGCGCAGTTTTTCATAACTCTGCCAACTGGGGTTGTTGCCATTGTTTTGTGCTCTGGCCCGCAACACAAAGTTGACCACCTCGTGGCGGAAATCCTTGGGATTGGAAATGCCCGCCGGTTTCTCAATTTTTTCCAGCTCTTCATTAAGGGCTTGGCGATCCAGCATTTCACCGGTTTCAGGGTCACGGAATTCTTGATCCTGAATCCAGAAATCAGCATAGGTGACATAGCGGTCAAAGATGTTTTGGCCATATTCGCTATAGGATTCCAAATAGGCGGTCTGAATTTCCTTGCCAATGAATTCCACATAGCGGGGTGCCAGCCATTCTTTAATAAAACGCAGATAGCGATCATGCACGTCATCTGAGAATTGTTGCTGCTCGATCTGCTGCTCAAGTACATACATCAGATGCACCGGGTTGGCGGCTGTTTCCGTGGAATCAAAGTTGAACACCCGCGACAGAATTTTGAACGCAAAGCGGGTAGACAAGCCATCCATGCCTTCATTAACCCCGGCATCATCCCGATACTCCTGAATGGATTTGGCTTTGGGATCGGTGTCTTTCAGATTTTCACCGTCATAGACCCGCATTTTCGAGAAGATATTTGAGTTTTCTGGTTCTTTTAGGCGTGAAAGCACAGAAAACTGGGCCAGCATCTTCAGAGTATCGGGTGCGCAGGGCGCTTCTGAAAGCGAGGAGTTTTCCAGCAGCTTCTTGTAGATGTTAATTTCTTCCGAAACCCTCAGACAGTAGGGCACCTTGACAATATAAATACGATCAAGAAAAGCTTCATTGTTGCGGTTATTCCGGAAAGTTTGCCATTCGGACTCATTGGAGTGAGCCAGCACCATGCCTTCAAAGGGAATCGCGCCCATGCCTTCAGTGGGGTTGTAGTTACCTTCTTGAGTAGCTGTCAGCAGTGGATGCAATACCTTGATGGGCGCCTTGAACATCTCGACAAATTCCAACAGGCCTTGGTTGGCATGGCAAAGACCTCCTGAGAAGCTATAAGCATCAGGGTCATCTTGTGCGTAATGCTCCAGCTTGCGAATATCCACCTTACCCACCAAAGAAGAAATATCCTGGTTGTTTTCATCGCCTGGTTCGGTTTTGGCAATTGCAACCTGGTTTAAGCGCGAAGGATAGAGGCGAACCACTTCAAATTTACTAATATCACCGCCAAATTCCTTCAAGCGCTTGGCCGCCCAGGGTGAAGGAATGGATTTCAGATAACGGCGGGGGATACCGTATTCTTCTTCCAGAAGCTGGCCATCTTCTTCAGGATCAAACAGGCCCAGTGGCGACTCATAAACCGGGGAGCCCTTGAGAGCATAGAAGGGTTGATGCTCCATCAACAGCTTGAGACGCTCAGCCAGAGAGGATTTACCACCACCGACAGGGCCCAGCAGGTAAAGTATTTGCTTACGCTCTTCCAGCCCTTGAGCAGCATGGCGGAAGTAAGAAACGATCTGCTCTATGGCTTCTTCCATACCAAAAAACTCAGGGAAAGCCGGATACCGCTTAATCACCTTGTTCATGAAAATGCGTGATAAACGAGGATCACGAGCAGTATCGATGACTTCAGGTTCGCCTATCGCCAAGAGCATGCGTTCTGCGGCTGTGGCATAGGCGCTGGGTTCCTTTCGACACAGTTGTAAGTAATCCTGCAAGCTCATGCTTTCCTGCTGAACTCGCTCATAACGGCTTTGTACACGATCAAAAATGCTCATGGTGTCACCCCCTTCGCAAAACCTGTCCCTGCACTTGGCAGGAATGCCTTATTTCTCAGCATAGACAAAAGTCAGGAAAAAGAGTGCCTTTCGTTTACAAATAGCTGCAAATGACCAGAAAGCAATTATTGGTGTCGACTAGCTACCAGCGCATCTATCGCCTGCATGAGTTCACGGCTACTGTCTTCAGCAGCCTGCATCTGGGTAACAATTTCTTCGCGTGCATCCAGGCCCTGATTAACATAGTCTGACCAGGCCTGCTGAATGGCTTGCTGAACGCTTAAATGCTCATCACGAATGCGCTCAAAAGCAGGCAGGCGTCCCATATCTGTGGTTTCGGTTCGCGCCAGCCAACGCTCCAGACGATCCGGTAAATCCTGCTGATAAGCCTCGCGGTCAACATTGGCATTGAGCCCTGCATAACCCAGCTGCTTACCCAAAATATGATCAATTTTTAACAGGGACGCAAAGCTTTGATCCTTGATAAATTCAACCTCGGCCAGGGTCAGTTCAGCATCTTCTGCCACCTCGGCAAAACGCTGCTGAAAGCCTTCGACCTCCCTGGAGACTTGTCCGGCAATTTCTTCACTGGCACGGGTTCCTTGCAAGGAAATCTCGACCTGTTGACTGAAATTATTCAGGATGGCACTAATGCTCTGGGCCGCATTTTTGGTTTTCGTCGATAGCTGTTTGACTTCATCAGCAACCACTGCAAAACCGCGCCCCTGCTCACCAGCGCGGGCCGCTTCTATGGATGCATTCAGGGCCAGCAAACTGGTCTGATCGGAGATATCCGCAATGGATTGCAAGGCTTCGGAAACAGCTCCGGTATGCTGATTCAGGTTTTCAACCGTGCTACTCACCCGGCCCACACTGGCAACAATTTGCTCCAGCAAACCACCCAGCTCACGAGCAGTCCTCTGACTGCTACGGGCATTGGCGGCATTTTTATCAGAGCTTTCTGCAATCTTTGCCATGCGCTTACTGATTTGTTGCATATCCTGTTGGCTCAATTGCAAATTAGCGCGCAGGTTACCGGTATTAAGTTCATGCAGCTGCGAAGCCATACGGTTTTGTTCAGTAAAAGAGCGATTGGCTTGCATAGCATCAATGGATTGGTTGATGCTATCCAAAGAGAGGGCAAATTCTCCTGGCATCCCCTTGGAAAGGGCTTTACGGCTATAGTCCTGCTTGGAAACTGCATTAAAAGCCGCATTCACTTCCTTAAAGTAGCTTTCAATCAAATCCAAAAAATCATTCAAATCCCAACTGACCTTGCCAACCTCACCCAGGCCTGCAGTATGGGTAATGCGGTGATGCATTTCACCGACTCGTGCTTTTTGTAAGGCCGCATCAATCAGTGACAGAGTAATGAGCGGCTTACGTGAATAACGCCAGGCATAAAGCGTAAATACCAATGCCAGCAAAGAAGGCAGCCAGATCCACAGCCAATGAGTGGTTAACAAGACCAAAAGGGCCGTCGCCATGATCAAGAAGTTAAAGACGATACAGGCAATCAGAAATTTACTGCTCAAAAAAGGTGAGCCCTTGGACAGATGCTGGTCCAGTTTTGCTTTGTACATAACTTACTCCGGCAAGTCTTCGAGCTGATCGATCAATTGCTTGTAGCTGACGCCCTGCTGACGCACCTGTTCCAGCAGCCATTGCATGGAGGCCTCGGGAGCTTTGCTGGGGGTTTCTTCAGCTTCAATGGCCCGCATTTGGCGGTACCAATCACTGACTTGAATGAGGGCGGAACGATTGGGACGACGCCGAACTGAAAAATAGCCTGCCAGTTGAGCGCCCGCAGTGTAGTCAGGGGTGATATTGGCAAAAACCCAGTAGTAGCCTCCAGAAGCCGTTCGGTTTTTGACATAACCGAAAAACTCCTCATTCTTTTGCAGGGTTTGCCACAGGAAACGAAAAACCCCTCGGGGCATGTCAGCATGACGAATCAGATTATGGGGTTTACCAAGAAGTTGCGGCTCCGAATAGCCTGCGATTTCCATAAAACGACGGTTAGCGTAGGTAATGCGTCCCTTAGGATCTGTCTTGCTTACGATCAGATCATCATCATCCAGCTTAATTTCCATAGCAGCTGCAGAGGTCATTACAAGACTCCATAAACAGTAGATTACTGACATTAATGGAGTCTAACCCTGTACTTCTATCCCTGCTCTACTGAATAGCGTTCAAATTTTAACCCAGATCAAAAGAATGTCATTTAGTCTACAAAAGGCGGCTTCCAAGGGATTATTCACAAGTCACCACAGGTTTTATCCCCTTCCCTCCACAAACTTATCCACAATCTAAACAATGCCTAAAGGGTGGCGGGTAGCAGTCACTCCTAACATGAGGGTGACTCCAAGGAAAAGAATAAAAAGACCTCCCAAGGCACCTAAAGTAATTGAAACCCAAGCTAAGCTTGTACCTTGTAAACCCAATAGATGGTAGGCCAGATCACGGGTTTTAACGGCTAAAACGGCCAGGGTCATGACTGTAATGGAAGT
Organism: Marinospirillum celere; assembly: GCF_900112235.1. Taxonomy (GTDB): domain Bacteria; phylum Pseudomonadota; class Gammaproteobacteria; order Pseudomonadales; family Halomonadaceae; genus Marinospirillum; species Marinospirillum celere. The sequence continues at coordinate 251,260 of NZ_FOLH01000004.1, forward strand.
ACCCAAAGCCATCACCATTACCGAACCCACACCGATCCACCAAAGGCCCAGGAGATTGGCAACCACCAGAACCAACACAGCACCTGAACAGGGGCGTAACCCAATGGATAAGAGCAGGCCCAGTGTTTGCAGTCGGCTTTTACCTTCTGCTTGCTCAGGGGCAACATGATGAACCTTGCCACAGGAAGGGCAGGCGCCTGGGGAAGACCCCAGGGGTGCTAAGCCTGATGAAGTCGCTGCCATTACCGGTTGAAAAGACAGCTGGGAAGTAGCCTCTTGACGATGTTGATAAGTCTGCTTGAGCTGCCTGAACAAACGGCGCAGAGCAGTAAGCAACAAACCCAGACCCAGTAAAGCAACCACTGCAAAGCTAAGCATTTCAACATAGAGAACACTTGAGAAGGCTTCCCTGGCTAAACGACCCAGTAGGTGAACCAAAAGGGTCACCAGCAAAATGGCTGTTAACCCCTGGAGTAACGAAGCCAGGAAAGATAACACTAGGCCCCTTCGAAGTTTTTCGGGCTGGGTCACCAGATAGGCGGTGAGTACAGCCTTACCATGGCCTGGGCCTGCAGCATGAAAAACCCCATACCCGAAACTAATCAACAGCAAGGCACCTGCTGTCTGCCAGGAAGCTTGCTCCTGGATAGCTTCGATGCTGCTGGTGAGCTGACGATGAAAGTCTCTTTGCTTTTGTAAAACCCAATGATTGAACTGCTGCCAGTAACTGGCTTTTTTAACTTGCTGTTCACCCTGCTGACTCAGTTGTTGCTCCTGTCGCGATTCAGTACCTGTGGAGCCAGGCAAAGGGGTTGCCTGAGCAGCCGTACTGAATAGCAAAAAGAACAGCAGGAGAAGGGTCTTGATCAGAGGCATTTCAGATAAACCGTTTCAGCAAAATACTCACCTAGGAGAGGGTCCTCCGGAACTTCATTTTCATCCAGTGCCAGAGCCTTTTCAATGAGATCACTGGAAGGGTTGGGGGCTTCCACCTGAAACTGACAAGCAGCAGGCAGCCATTCAGGCGCTGGTTCCTGATCCGTGGCATGCAGAATTTCAATATAGTAAGAGGGATCATAGACCTGATACTGCATAGACACCTGCTCTAACTGCACAGGCTCTGCCAGGGGTAGAACGAAGCTAAATTCTATGCGGCGGCCTATTTGCATTAAGTTAAACTCCTGTACTTCAGCAAACCTCTGACGTCGGCCTTCGACACGCAAACGGGTGAAAAAATCAAAATTTTCCAGATTGCGCACCACTTCCAAAGCCAGTTGATCAATTCGCTCTTCCAGCTCTTCTGCTGGCCCCCCTTTTTCCAGCTCCTCAATCAATAGAAGGCTGTAAAATGGATCAAAACGCCAAGATTGCTGAAGAGCAATCAGCTGGCCTTCAGCATCAAACTTGGGGTTGACCCTAAGATCTATCCAAACATGTGGATGGGCCTGGAGCTGACCCATTAAAGCCAAACATAAAACAAGTGTTAACCAGAAGTAACGCATAAAGGGTCAGTATCCTACAATTTCCAGAGCCTGCTAAACTGCCAGAATCTGACCCCTTTGACCAGTTATTGTTCCAAGGCTGAAATCACGGTTTGCAGGTTGTGCTCCATCATCTGCAAATAGGTTGCTGCTGGCTCATCTTCGGCAGAAAGGGCATCCGAATAAAGCACGCCACCCATGCCGGCACCCGTTTCTCTTTGCAACTGCTCAACCAAACGTGTGTCACCAATATTTTCCATAAACAAGGCCTTAACCTGCTGATCACGAATTTGGCGAACCAAAGAAGCCATTTCTGATGCTGAGGGCTCAGATGCCGTGCTGATGCCCTGAGGTGCCACCACCTTGAGACCATAGGTTGCCGCCAGATAACCAAAAGCATCATGGGGTGTCATAAAGGTGCGGCGTTCTTCGCTCAAGGCATCAAAACGCTGCTTGTAGTTTTCATGCAGATCCTGCATTTGCTGCTGGTAAGCTTGGGCTCTTTCTGTGTAATACTCCTCACCTTCGGGATCAGCTTCAATCAGGCCCTTAAGAATATTATCGACATAGACTTGGGCTTGAACCAGGCTTTGCCAAGCGTGCGGATCATAGTCACCATGATCATGATGATCATGGCCGTGGCCGTGGCCGTGGTTATGATCATCCTTTTTAGAATCGTGGTCATGCTTGTGTTTGTGGCCATGGTCATCATGCTTATGGCCATGGTCACTATGTCCGTGTCCGTGTCCGTGTCCGTGTCCGTGTCCGTGTCCGTGATCATCATGGTCAGCCATTTCCAAACGCTCAATGCCCTGAGTCGCTTTTACCAGGGGGCCACGGTAGCCGCTGGCATCCAGCAGCCTTTCCATCCAGCCTTTAAAGTCCAGGCCATTCTGGATAACCAGGTCAGCCTGTACCAGGGTTCTTGAATCAGAAGGTCTGGGTTGATAAATATGGGCATCTTCATTGGCCCCGACCAGACTGGTAACACTCACTCGGTCACCACCCACAACCTGGGTCATATCCTGCAAAATACTAAAGGTAGTGACAACTTTTAAAGGTTCTTCACGATCTGCCACCACTTGGCCTGCTGCAATAAACAAGCTAGCCCCCACCAATAAAGCCACTGCTTTTTTTATGACCATGCCTTAACCTCGCAGAGTTTAGAATCAAGATTTAAGATGCTTACCGGGATGAACCCAACGCTTGAGCAAGCCATCCTGGCCCAAAAAGAGTGAAACCAGATGCAAAAAGCCCAGCATTAAAATAATCGCTGGGCCAGTGGGCACATCCCAATGCCAGGACATCAGCAAACCGCCCCAGCTACCCAAGAGCGCCAGAGCCACCGCCGTGAATAACAATTGATCCAGCTGTCTGGCCCAAAAGCGCGCGGCGGTTGCTGGCAGAATCATAATGCCCACTGCCATTAAAGTACCCAACGCCTGGAAGCCTGCGACCAGGTTCAACACCACCAGGGCCAAAAAAATCAGGTGAGTGGGCGTACCTATACTGCTTTGCCGTTTTAAAAACCCCGGGTCCAGGCACTCCAGCACCAAAGGCCTTAAAAATACGGCCAGGGCTATCAAGGTTACGGTGGCAATGCCCGCCAAAAGGAGCACGGCTTCATTATTCAACGCCAGTACACTGCCGAAAAGCAGGTGCAAAAGATCCACATTGCGGCTTTGGGTTGAAACCAGGAGTACCCCCAATGCCAAAGATAAGAGGTAAAAAACTGCCAGGTTGGCATCTTCTTTAAGCACCGTAATCCTGGCCAGACCACCGGCAAGCAAAGCCACTATCCAGCCAGCGACCAAGCCACCCAAAGTCATGGCTCCCAGCGACAGGCCAGCAACCATATAACCCAAAGCCGCCCCTGGAAGAATCGCATGGGCCACTGCATCGCCGGTTAAGCTCATGCGCCTAAGCATTAGAAAAACACCCACAGGGGTGGCACTAATACTCAAGGCAATACACCCAATTAAGGCCCGGCGCATAAAGCCATATTCAAAAAAAGGCTCAAAAAGCAGTTGATAAACAAATTCCAGCATTACCTGGCTTCCTCAAGGTCGGCTTCACAAACCGGCGCCAGAGGGTCAAAGGGAGCCTGCATATTTCTTGCCTTCGCCAAATTATCGTCGGTGAGCACTTCAGGTGTTGGTCCCAAGGCCACAGCATCCCTAGCCAGCAGTAAACACTTGGGGAAATGCTGACGCACCTGGCGCAAGTCATGTAAAACCGTAAGGATGGTGCGCCCCTCTTGGTTCCATTGGTGGATCAACTTTAATAAATCAGCTGTGGTTTGCTCATCAACCGCTGAAAAGGGTTCATCCAGCAGCAACAGCTGCGCATCTTCCAGTAGCAGGCGGGCAAATAAAATACGCTGTAGCTGCCCGCCGGAAAGAGAATCCAGGGATCGCTTTTCAAAACCCTGCATGCCTACCTGGGCCAGGGCATGACCTACCGCTTGGCGCTGCTTGCGACCCACGGAAGCAAAAGCACCCAAACGCGGCCAGTGACCCAGGCTGACAAAATCAGAAACACGCAAAGGAAAGTCCAAATTCAGGCCAGACCTTTGCGGTAAATAGGCCAAAGAGGGCCGCTTTTCAACCCAACGAATTTTGCCGCCCAAGGGGCGAAGCTCATTCATCAAACCCTTCAAAAGCGTCGATTTGCCTGCACCATTGGGGCCAACGACTGCCATCAGATCACCCTTGAACAGAGTTCCTTGTAAATGGTGCACCGCCGGGTGGCGTTCATAGCCCAGAGTTAAATTTTCAAAACTCAGCAGGGCCTGAGGGGTTTGCATAATCATTACCTAACGAATTGCCCAGAGAACTAGTAACCAGAGCACTGCAAGCACCGGGGCCAACGCCAGCAGGCGAACAAGGATACCCTGCTGTAGCAGGGAAACATAGACAGGTTTCATGACGCCTCACAAATGTTATAACATAACAAATATAACAGCGGACCTACCCGACTTCAACCACTGAAACCGGTCAGGCGGTTTTCTTTTCATCTTCCTCATTATCTGACTCTTCGGGCTCTTCACTGCCTAGTGCATCACCCAGCATGACGGCCAGCCACTGGGTGGAAGCAGACTGCTCCAGAGCAATCTTGACGATCATTGTCAAGGGAATGGATAAAAACATCCCTACAGCACCAAACAGCCAACCCCAAAGAATCAAGGACAAAAATACCACCAGCGGTGAAAGACCCAGCCCTCGTCCCATAAAGCGGGGTTCGATCAAATTGCCCATTAGCACATTGACCAACAGATAGCCGCCAGCAATCACTGCCGCTTCAGGCAGACTCAATTGCACAATTGCCAGAAGAACCGCAGGAATGGCTGCCAAAATGGAACCCACATTGGGTATAAAGTTCATCAACAGGGCGATTAATCCCCAAAGCAAAGGAAAATCCAGACCCATAAACCAGGTCCAGCAAGCAATCAATACACCCGTGGCCAAACTGATCGTCGACTTGATAACCAGGTATTTGTTGACCTGACGAATGAAGTCCTGAGCATTACGTAGGGATCTTTCAGCATCGGGCAGGGCTTGGCGCAATTTTTTGGGAAAAGTGGCTTCTTCCAAAAGCAGGAAAACCAAAATAAACACCATCAGCATCAGATTCGTCAGCAGGGCACCGAGATTGGATAGTGCCTTACCAACCCAGTCCATCATCTGTGAAGGGTTAAAATGCTCAAGCAGCTGTTCACGGTTTACCGGGGCTCCCAGGCCTTCGAGTAGAGGCAGCAAACCCACCATTTCAGCTTCCAGGCGCTTTTGATATTCCGGCAAACGCCCGACAAAGGTATCTATCGCACTACCAACAAAAAGGCCCAGGAGGCCACCAAAAATCACCAGGAAAATGATAATAATCAGAATGGCTGCTATTACTGGCACCTTGCGGGCCGTCATAAAATGCAGGGGAGGAGTGGCAATGATGCCGATAAAAAGTGCCAGCAGCAAAGGCAGAACAATGGTTTCTGCAGCCTTGAGCCCGGCCAGGATGATCACCAGTGCAGCCAGACCTAGCAACCAGTTAAGGCCAGAGGTTGGAAAATCCATATTTTTCGGCATAGCTGGGCCTCAAATCTTAAAACGCCCAGTTTAACTGATTCCCCCAATCAGCTACAGCTCACTGGCTCGTTGTAGCTTTATTCTTTTTTTCTCTTGCAGCAGCTTTTTCAGTTCCTTAACCCGATCCAGGCCTTTTTTACGCTGGGCATAGATGACATCCAGCTTGATTTGTAGCTCTTCTTTGTCTTCAGTATTTTTAGCTGGAACTTGGGCTATTTTGTCTTTCAGGTCCCTTTCCTTGCTTTTCAGCTCTTTTAATACCTTGCGGATCGACTTGATTTCTTCTAGCTGGGTTTTGCTGTCAGCATCCAAAAAATCGCTCACACGTGCCATCAGTTTTTTCAGCTTCATGACTCGGCTCCATTATCCCTGGCTTCTTCATCAACCAATTGTTTGATTTCCTGCTTGTCCAGTGTCAGTTGATCAGACTGATTTTCCAAACGGGGTAACAGCAGGGTATGAACAGCATCAATCAAATTGTTACAAATATCACTGACATAGCTTTCATCATTCATCACTGAAGTGGCAATAGAAGCCGCCAAACGCCGGTGACGAATCATTTCATCGAGATCATCCAGGAGTTTACGACTGGATTTCTCTAAGGAAACTCTAAGCGCATCTAATGACAAAGAGCTGACATCTTCAGGGTCAGCATCCAAAAGTAGCCGCAAATCTCTTAGCAGGCGTGCTAACTGCAAGCGAATTAGATCATAGCGTTCACGTATGGCCGGATTAGTCGATAGACCATAGCGACTTAGATTGTTGTGCAGATGCTTCATACCCTTGACCGCTTCCACAAGATCGCGGCTAGCCTGCCTCAGGGTATAGAGGGCTTCACTGGCACTTTGATTCGATTCTCGCGCCTGGGCTTCGGCAATAAAGGCCACGATTTCACTGTGCAGGCTTTTTATTTTTTCTTCGTAGGCATTTTCCACATCAATGGGGAAAATTTTACGAGTATATTTAACCGCCTCACTCAGGGACTCTTCGGAATCAATTGTTGCCCGCTTGAGACTGACTCCATGGGCCAGTAAGCCATAGGCATTATCAAACAAATGATGAACTTCCTTGCGTACCGCATCGACTGCTGTTTCCGGTGTTTCCAAGGCTTCCGGAAAAAGATAGAGAGGCGTTTCGGCTGCCTGTTTTTGATAGGAGATGCGTTTTACCAACTGGCTGGCCAAAGGGTTCACAAAGGGAGCCAGCAAAATCACCCCCAGGACATTAAACAGAGTATGGAAAAGTGCCAGCTTGAGCAGGTAGTCCTCATCCCCTATGCCTAATAGGAAAGCACCTTGATCAACAGCCCAGGCCAATTGATTAATCAGCAGAATACCGACCAGAGCGGTGATCACATTAAAAACGACATGAGCTGCCGCCAGGCGACGCCCACCCAGGTTGGCGGCCAACCCGCCCAAGGCAGTGGTAATAGCGCTTCCCAGGTTGGCACCTATCGCCAAAGCCAGGGCATTTTCATAGCTGACCTGACCAGTAGCCAAGGCCGTAATGATGATCAGCAGGGTGGCATGGCTGGACTGCATCACGACCGTTACCAGCATACCGATCAGGGTAAACAGCAAAACACCCTGCATACCGGTCATGCTATAGGCTGAGAGATCAAAGGCACTTTGGAAGGCATCAAAGCCCTCTTTCATATAGTGGATGCCAAAGAATAAAAAGCCAGCACCCATCAACAGATAACCCAAGCCCTTCATGGCCTTGCTTTTCTGCATCAGGAAGACCACACCAAACACCAGCATGGGCATGGCATAGGCAGCAATATTGACCCTAAGCCCCAAACCAGCAATCAGCCAGGCACCAGTGGTGGTGCCGATATTGGCTCCCATGATCACACCGATACCAGCGGCCAGGGTGATCATCTCAGCACTTACAAAAGAAATGGTTATCAGAGAAACCAGGGTGCTGGACTGCATCAACGTTGTGCTGACCATACCAAAGGAAAGGCTTTTCCACAGGCGGTTGGTTGACTTGCGCAGCAGGGTTTCCAGGGTCCCTCCGGTGAAGGTTTTAAAGCCTTCCTCCAAACAGAGCATTCCAAACATGAACAAAGCCACGCCTGCCGCTATTTCCATAAAATCGGCACTGGCCCAGAGGGCATAGGCCAGAACCAATAAAACGACGGGCAGGGTAAACTTTTTCAGCATGCTGGCTTCCTTGTTTTTTTATTCTTGCGCTGACAAAACTTAGTTTTCGGGCAAAAAGAGTTCGGGATCAACCCGGGCGCCATTAAGGCTCATCGTCCAGTGTAGGTGAGGGCCAGTGGACCGACCCGTAGTACCCACCTTGCCAATCAGCTGGCCAGCTTCAACTTCATCACCAATTTTTAAATCGGCAAAAGCATTCATGTGGCAGTACATGCTGGTCATACCCATACCATGATCTATAACCAGAGTTTTGCCATTAAAGAAATAATGGTTCTTAGCGACTACCCGGCCTGGAAAAGCAGCAACGATAGGCGAATCCATGGGTGCTGCGATATCCAACCCACTATGTGGGTTGCGGGGTTCACCATTAAATACACGGCGTAAACCAAAAGGGCTGGAATGACGGCCTTCCAAGGGCTTGGTAACCTCTCCCGGCAGACGCACTCTAACCGGACGAAATTCATCCATAGCCCCCCTTAATTCCGGGGTTTCCCGGCGCACCCTGGCTAGATCTTCTTCTGAGAGTTCAACGTAACGAAAATCCACATCCAAATGCTGCTCTTCATAAGGGTAGTCACCCACTTCAAAAGCCAGGGGCAGATCACCATCACGGGTGCGCCAAAGGGCCTGGGTTTGACCGGCTTTTTGATTCAAGGGAATGCCTACCCAAGCGTACCAGCGGCCTTCTTTTTGTGCGGTATAAACACGCCGATCATTAAAATAGACATGGGGTGGTGCTTCACTGCGTTGGGGTACTTCCAGAACCGCTATGCCACCGGGCACCAAGGCTTGCCTGGGCCAGAAGCCTTCAGCCAGCAAGCCAGTCGAAATCAGTAGCAATAGAGTAAATAGGGGGGCACGGGCAAGAGACAACATCAACTTCTCCACAAATCTTGGGCTTTGCCCTCTATATAAGCGGATACCCAAGGTTTTGCAAGCAGTGAATGTCTAGGTTTTGGTTTGTTCAACCCGGCAAAGAAGTGCGCCCTTTGCCAGCTTAATTTCGACAGCAGCACCCACCTTCACCTGATCACTGGAGCCAATAACCTGGCCCTCAGTATTTTTAACCAGCGCATAGCCCCTGGCCAGAGTTTGCAGCGGACTCATGGCATGCAGTCGGGCTGCTAGCTGTTCCAGTCTTTGCTGATGGTTAGTCAGCAAGCGCTGATTGGCCTGGCTCAAGCGTGCTTGCAGCTCTTTCAGCCTGGGTTGACCCAGTCGCGTGACCTTAAGCGGCGAAGCGGCATGCAAACGCTGCTCCAGTTGTTGCAACAAGTGCCGCTGTTGCTCCAGGCGCCGCTGGGGGTGCTGGGCCAGTAATCGCTGATAAACTCTGCCCAGAAGCTGTTTGTGGCCTTCCAATAAAGGCTGGGGATTGGCTGCTCTGAGTGCCAGGCTATCCAATTGCTGTTGCCAGCGCCGTAAGCTACTGGCTTGGGCATGGGTAAGTCGCCCCTGATAAGAATGCAAAAGATCCAAGAACGCATCCTTATCCGGGGTGACGGCTTCTGCTGCAGCTGAGGGCGTAGGAGCTCGCAAATCACTGACAAAATCAACCAGGGTAAAATCAGTTTCATGACCAACACCCGTAACCACTGGCATCGCACTGGCAGTGACCATTCTCGCCAGGGTTTCATCATTAAAGGCCTGCAGATCTTCAAGGCTCCCACCGCCGCGCGCCAGCACAAGGACCTCTGGCTGACCATGATACTGCGCCTGCGCCAAAGCGCGTCGCAAGGAAGCAGGTGCTTCAGCACCCTGAACCTGAGCCGGGTAAATCAGAATTTCGGCAAGTGGCCAGCGCCGGTTAAGGACATGCAAAAGATCACGCAGAGCGGCGCCCTGTAACGAAGTAATCAAGCCGATACATTGGGGAAAGGTGGGCAGGGGGCGTTTGCGCTCGGCACTGAAAAGTCCTTCAGCTTGCAGCTTTTTTTTCAGCTGCTCCAAACGCGCTAAAAAATCGCCTTCACCGCTGAGCCGAAGCTCCTCTGCCAGCAGTTGATACTGGCCGCGCCCTTCGTAAAGGCTCACCTGACCGCGCAGCTGAACCTGATCACCATTTTTGGGCCGATGCAGGCTCAGCTGATTACGACCGGAAAACATTACACAACTGAGTTGAGCCCGGGCATCCTTGAGCGTGAAGTACCAATGCCCTGCCGCTGAGGCAACAAAATTGGAAATTTCACCTTCGACCCAAACCTGAGCCAAGCCTTGTTCCAGTAGTTGCCGGGCACGAGCATTCAGTTGACGGACACTTAACCGCTGCTGCAAATCCCTGGCCTGTGGAGCCTGGAAGAAGGATCGACTCATCAGGCTTTACATACCTATGAAGCGAGCAACAGGCATACCCGCCGCCTGGGCCAGAATACCGACCAGTACATTGGATACCAGGTTAATCCCCAAGAAGACAAAGATAGGTGATAAATCCAAACCTCCCAGGCTGGGAATAAATTTGCGTACCGGTTCCAGCAAGGGTTCAATAACTTGATGAACCAGCAAGGCCCCTGGATGACTGGCTTGCGGAGCAACCCAACTTAAGATGATCGAAATGATCAAGGCAAAAAAGTAAATATCCAGAATCGTTTTGACGACACCGGCCAGGCCACCAATGAAAATGCTCCCGATTCCCGCCAACTGCCCGGTCATCTGCAGAGCTAGGAAAATCCCCAGAGTCTTCAGCAGTATCGCCAACAACAAGCTGGCAGGATCAAGACGTCCCATAGGCCGCAATACGGCCTGCATGGGTAAAATAATCGGATTGGTCGCTTTAACAATACCCTGCGTAATCGGGTTGAAATAATCCGCCTTACTCAGGTGCAGCATAAAGCGTAAAACCACAATAAAGGTTGCCAAGTGAAACAGCAGTTGAATGAAGGACGCCATTCCCGTACCCATAAATCTCTCCGCTCTGTAAAAATGCTGGGGTTATTCTACGTTAGCCAGATCAAGAGATCAGCCTTTAAGCTCTTCAGCTAACTCTCTGGCTCTTTTTGCAGCTGCCTGAGCCGCTTCATCAACCAGTTTATGCAAACCCTGCTCTTCAAAAATTCGAATTGCCTCTGCGGTTGTTCCTCCTGGCGAGGTCACTCGAGCACGCAACTCAGCAGGAGTTTCTGGCGTTTCACTCAGCATGCGTCCAGCACCCAGGGCTGTGTGTTCAGCCAGTTTCAAAGCCAGTTCTGCTGGCAGTCCTAATTTCTCACCCGCTGCCGCCAAGGCTTCGGTGAACAAAAAGTAATAGGCAGGACCCGAGCCAGAAACAGCTGTTACTGCTTCCAGCTGGCTTTCTTCACTGACCCAAACAGCTTCGCCCACGGCCTGACTGATGGCCTCCACCCAGCTTTTTTGTTGGTCACTGACCTCCGCTGTGGCATAGAGCCCAGCCACGCCAGCACCCAGCAAAGAAGGCGTATTGGGCATCGAGCGTACCAAAGGCAAGGCTTCACCCAGCCAACCCTGCAGCGTCGCGCAGGTGAGGCCAGCAGCAATGCTCACTACCAAAGGCCGCTGCTGCTGAAAAGCTGTCTGCAGGGGCTGTAAAACTTGCTGCATCCTTTGTGGTTTTACAGCCAAAACCACCAAGTCCACGGCCATCACCGCTTCTGCATTATCCGTGGTGACCTGAATACCGGTTTCCTTGGCCAGGGCATCCAGCTTGTCTTGCCCGGGATCGGCAGCCCAAATATGATCTGCCGGAAACCCCTGTTGAATCAGCCCACGGAGGATCGCTCCAGCCATATTGCCCGCACCGATAAATGCAACCCGGGGTGTTGAATTCTTTTGCATGGATAAAACCTTTTAACAATTAACGATCAGTCCCTGGCACCAAAGATTGCAGTGCCAATACGTACCAGTGTTGAGCCCTCGGCAATCGCTGCCTCCAAATCGCCGCTCATGCCCATCGACAGAGTATCCAAACGCGCTTCAGGAAAAGCATCTTGCAGGCGTTGATGCAAAGCCGCAAGCTGAGCAAAGGCAAGACGCTGCTGCGCAAAGTCGTCAGTGGCTGCCGGAATACACATTAACCCCCTCAGCTCCAACTGGGGTAGCTCCTGTATTTCTTCTGCCAAAGCCAGAAGATCACTGGGTGCGACACCTGATTTATTTGGCTCTGAGCTGATATTTACCTGTATCAGCACCTGGAGCTTTCCCTTGGCTTCCGGTCTTTGCTCATTAAGCCTGCGGGCAATCTTGTAGCGATCCAAAGTATGCACCCAGGCAAAGTGAACAGCCAGGTCGCGGGTCTTATTGGATTGAATAGGCCCGATAAAATGCCATTCCAAATCCAAGTCAGCCAGTTCCGTTTGCTTCTGTAAGGCTTCCTGAAGGTAGTTTTCGCCAAAGGCCAACTGCCCAACAGCAGCGGCTTCACGGATAGCAGCTGCCGGTTGTTTTTTACTGACCGCCAAAATTTTGACCTGTATCGGGTTTCTTGCAAACTTATGGCAAGCTTGCTCTACCTGTTGGCGAACCTTTGCGATATGCTGGGCAATTACAGACTGCAACATCTTTTGTACCTTATGTGATTCACCTGTAACCCCCTGTCAAGGGAGTCTAGTCAGAGGTCAGTTAATGGATATTACCGAATTGCTCGCCTTCTGCGCAAAGCAGAAGGCCTCAGATCTGCATCTTTCTGCAGACCTGCCTCCGATGATAAGGGTTGATGGCGATATTCGCCGTGTTAATGTCCCTCCCATGGACCACAAAGAAGTTCACGCACTGGTCTATGACATCATGAATGACAAGCAAAGGCGTGACTATGAAGAATTCCTGGAAGTGGATTTTTCATTTGAACTGCCAGGGCTGGCGCGTTTTCGCGTTAATGCCTTCAACCACAACCGCGGGGCAGGTGCCGTCTTTCGTCTGATTCCTTCCAAGGTGCTCACTCTGGATGAACTGGGCATGGGGGATATCTTCCGCAACCTATCAATGCTGCCTCGCGGACTGGTGCTGGTCACTGGCCCTACCGGTTCGGGTAAATCCACCACTCTGGCTGCGATGATGGACTTCGTTAATGAGCGCAAAAATGCGCATATTCTGACCATTGAAGACCCCATTGAATTCGTACATGAATCCAAAAAATGTCTGATCAACCAGCGTGAAGTTCACCGGGATACTATGGGATTCTCCGAAGCGCTGCGCTCAGCCTTACGTGAAGACCCGGATATTATTCTGGTCGGTGAAATGCGTGACCTGGAAACCATCCGCCTGGCTCTTACTGCTGCCGAAACCGGCCACTTGGTTTTCGGTACTCTGCATACCACCAGTGCTGCCAAAACCATTGACCGGATCGTGGATGTATTTCCAGCCGAAGAAAAATCCATGGTGCGTTCAATGCTCTCTGAATCTTTGCAAGGCGTGATTTCACAAATGCTGTTAAAAAAAGAGGGTGGCGGGCGGGTTGCCGCGCACGAAATCATGATAGGCACGCCTGCCATTCGTAACCAAATACGCGAAGACAAGATTGCCCAGATGTACTCCGCCATTCAGACCGGGGCTTCGCATGGCATGCAAACCATGGATCAGTCGCTTAAACAGCTTCTCTCAAAAGGGCTGATTTCCCGAGAAGTAGCCCGCGAAAAAGCCAAACAACCGGAAAGCTTCTAAACGATGAAATTTACTGACTTCCTTAAACAAATGGCCGAACGCAAGGCTTCTGACCTTTTTATCACCACCGGGATGATGCCCTCCATGAAGGTGGATGGGCAGCTGACTGCGCTGACTGAACAAAAACTTTCACCCGATCAAGCCAGAGAGCTGGTATTCGGGGTGATGAATGAAGAGCAGCGTAGTGAGTTTCGCAAAAACAAGGAATGCAATTTTGCGATCAGTGCACCCGGTATAGGCCGCTTTCGTGTTAGTGCCTTCTACCAGCGCAACCAGGTCGGCATGGTACTGCGCCGCATTGAGTTTGATATTCCACAGTTGGATATACTGAGACTGCCGGAAGTGATCAAGGATCTGGCCATGACCAAACGAGGCCTGATTCTTTTTGTTGGGGCGACAGGAACGGGTAAATCCACTTCTCTGGCATCCATGATTCAATACCGCAATGAAAATGCCCGTGGCCATATCATCAGCATTGAAGATCCCATTGAATTTATCCACCCCCACAAGAAAAGCATCGTCACCCAAAGGGAAGTCGGCATTGATACCGAAAGCTTTGAAGTCGCTCTGAAAAACACCCTGCGCCAGGCACCCGATGTCATCATGATTGGTGAAGTACGCAACCAGCAAACCATGGAATATGCCATGGCTTTTGCTGAAACCGGCCACCTGTGTCTGGCCACCCTGCATGCCAATAATGCCGATCAGGCGCTGGAAAGGGTGATCAATTTCTTCCCCCAGGAAAGACACAATCAGATTTTTATGGATCTGTCCCTGAACCTGAAGGGAATCGTTGCCCAACAGCTGTTACCCACAGTGGATGGTAAGGGACGCCGGGCAGCTATAGAAGTACTGCTCAATACGCCCTTGGTGCGTGATCTTATTCGTAAGGGCGAAGTGCACCAGTTGAAGTCCTTGATGAAAAAATCGCGGGAAGCCGGTATGCAAACCTTTGATCAGGCTTTGTTCGACCTTTACCAAGCTGGTGAAGTCAGTGAGGAAGATGCGCTGCAACATGCAGATTCTCCCAATGACCTGCGCCTGATGATCAAACTGGGTTCAGCTGAAGCCGGCAACAGCTCGGCAGCCTTTGACAAGGCCGCCAGCAAGTTCAGTCTGGAAGATGATTGAAGCCCAGGGGGCTGTTGATTATTTTTGCGGAAGGGGCAGTTCAGGCAACTGGCGGTGCACACCCTGCATAGCCAGCTGATTATAAAAGTTGCCTTTGGGCTCATCACCCAAGGCTGCATAGAGGCGACTGATTTCTGCATACACTTGTTCTTTCGCTTCCAGGCGTAAGCTGGCCTGGTAGTATTCTAAGGCCTTGCCCCAGAGACCCAGCTGTTGGCTAATTCGCGCTAGGCTATGCAGCAGGACAGCATCATTGGGTCTTTCTTGCAGCCAGTTTTCTGCCTCCAGTAGACGCCTTTTAGGTTCTGCCTGTTCGGGAAGCAGTCCGTACTCTTCAACCAGGCTGGGGGACCAATGATGGCGCAGGGTTCGCTTTAAAAGCTGTTCAGCATCACTGGCTTTTTGATGTTTAACCAAAACCCGACTGTAAGCCAGCACCAGTTCATCTTCAGTTTTCAAGCGCGCAGGCAGAGTATCCCAAAGTTCACGAATGGCTTTGAAAGCAGCTTCTTTGGGTGCTGAGCGCAGCAATTCATCAAAGCGGCGCAGGTAAACCTGCCGTTCCAAAAGATCCAGTTCACGATCGGAAAAAATTCGATATTTACGAAACTCCGGCAAGAGCTGCATCAAGGGTTTCCAGTCAGCCAGGGCAAAGTGAACTTCTTTTAGCTGCCTGAGTACCAAGGGATGATTGGGTACCTTTTGATGAAGGCGAACCAGAGTTGCCAGTGCCTGCTCGTAGTGACCATGATCCAGTTGAATGCGTGCTTGGCTAAAATCAACGGCCAAGTTGGCTTCTGGAGTGGTTTCTGCTGCTGCGCGCAGAAGTTTTTCAGCTTCTTCTGCCCGGCCTTCATAGTGAGCAGCCTGAGCAGCGGCTAGATAATTGATCAGTTGGGCCCCAGAATGCTTGGCTGATTTGACCAGTAGTTTTCGGGCTTTACGCCAATGCCCCTCTGCCAACTCTTTTAAGCCTTTTACCGTCAGCTTTAGGGCTTTTTGACCCTGATAGCGCTCACGCTTTTGCTTAAGGCCGGCCAAAGGGTGACTCAGCCAGCCCAGCAAATTGAAAATCCAGGCGGCCAAAAACCAACTGACAATAAGCAGAATCAAGCCCGTCCAAAAGGACATTTCAATACTGGTGCTACCATCAGGTAATACCAGCAGCAGATAGCCACTGCCCTTGAGTAGCTGCTGGCCCGCCAGAACAGCCAAGGCAAGAATCAGTAAGATAAACAGCCCTTTGCGGATCATGATTCATCCTCCAGAGCTTCTTCCATAACCGGCAACAAGCGTCCATAACGCTCAGCAATAAAGCTTTGCAGGCGATCCAGGCTGGTTTCTACCTGCGGCAGTTCCTGATGCACTGACAAGGTTTTAAAGTGGCTTAGCTGTTCGGCAAAGTCTCTGTTGACGCTGGCTTGCTGATCAAAGGCCGCAAAGCGCTCCTGGGTTCTCTGCAGGCTGTGGCGATAAAGGTTTTCTTTGCCCCGCAAACCGGCCCAGGCGGCTTGTTGCAGAAGACTGCTGATTTGGTGTTTTAAAGCCAGTTCATCGGCCGCAAGGGGTAGGGGTTCCAGGGGGAAGTCTCTTTGGCGAATGACAACTAGACTTTTGATTTCTTCCCAAAGGAGCTGATACCAGGCTTGGTGTCCGTTACCAGCAGCAGACATATCCAGTTCCAAAGCGGGAGCTTCAGCCAGCGGCTGAATTTCCAAGCGCAGAGCCTTGTCTGCCAAGGACTGTAAATCCATGGCCAGAGAGACCCGATCCAGAATCTCCAGGCTTTCCAGCTCTTCAATATCCTCTGCCAAAGCCTGACGTATCGCCAGGGTACCAGGAACTTCCGCCGCTTTCAGGCGTTGTTGGGCTGTTTTAAAGAGAGTAAGCGACCCTTGAACATCCTCTTCCAAGCGCAGGCGTTGGTTGGCTAGACGCAAGAGGTATTCAATTTCAGCTAGTTGCCAATCCCGGGGTTTGGGTTCGCTGGCTTTCAGTAAATCCGCATGCAGGGCTTCCAGTTGCTCCTGGTGTTGTCTGACATCCTGCTGATAGCTTTCCAGCCGCTCTTCCTGTCGCTCTTGGGCTGTTCCGAGGGCATCCAGGTTTTCCAGGCTGCTACGCAATTGCTCGACTTGTTCCTGATCAGGCTTGTTGGCCAGGGTTCGATTGACTTCCGTGAGTTTAGCCTCCAACTCCTGTGAGCGTTCATAGCCCAGCCAACCCACGCCAGCAACGCCGCCAAGAGCTATCAGCGCCAGCAAAAAAACCAGTATCCAGGGTAAAGCTGAGAGGCGATGGGGTTGTTCCTCTGTCAGCTCTGGCTCTGTTGGTTCACCTGCTTGATCTTGTGTCTGGGTCTCCTGCTCCGCTGCTTGCTGAGAACTTTCTTCTTCTGTCCGGGTTTCTTCACCGGTTTCGTTTGGGTTCTTCTGGTCAGACATGCAAATTCCTCATGATGGATGGCAGCCAGGATCAAGACTCTTTAATCCTGCCAGGATGGCATCAGCACCTGCCCCCCCAGTGTTGATAGCCCGGGTAAAACCCAGTTCACGAGCCTGCTTCTCTAATCGGTAGCTGGGCAACAACAAGGGACGCTTTTTATCCACTTCTTCAGTAAACTCTATATATTGTTGCAGAGCTTCGCCACTGGTTATCACGACGGCCTGATAAACATCTGAGTTAAGCGCCTGCAGTTGTTGTTGATTCAACCTGGGACGAACTCGGGTATAAAGCTCCAAAACCCGAACCTGGGCTCCACGTGAAACCAGAGTTGCTTCCAACAAGGGCCGTCCACCCTGGCCTTTGACCAGCAGCAGCTTTTCACCGCTCAGCTCCTGAAGTGCAGGAAGCTGTAAAAGATCTTCGCTCTTATCTCCAGAAGCTGGAAACTGAACACTTAAACCTGCCTGCTCCAAAAGACTTGCCGTCCCTGCGCCCACGGTAAACCAATCTACTCCCACCGGCCACTGAGGCCAGTAGTCATCCAGTTTTTCCAAAAGCAACTGGGCTGCACTGGGACTAATCACCACGACCTTTTGAAAGTGATCCAGATCCAGTAGCCCTTGACGCTCCTGGGGTGTCAGCGTCAGGGGTTGAATCGCCAACAGAGGAATATTGGTCACCTCTATCCCGGCCTTTTGTAAAGGCGCAACCAAGCGGGTAGCCTGTTGTTCAGGACGGGTTGTCAGTACTTGGAGTCCTTCGAGAAAATGGCTCATCTTTTATCAGGTTCAATCAACCTTAAAACCATAGACTTTTTCCAGAATTTTGCCCGCTCCTTGTTTGAGAAGCTCTTCAGCAACCTCTACACCCAGGGCCTGAGGATCACTCGCCGGGCCGCGGGCTTCTGCTGTCAAAACCGTCCCACCTTCAGGCTCACCCACCAGCGCGCGCAGCCATAGCTGATCACCTTCCAAAACAGCATAACCCCCTATAGGAACCTGGCAGCCACCCTTAAGACGAGTATTCATGGCTCTTTCAGCCAATACACAGGTTGTCGATTCAGCATGAATCAAAGGCTCAACCAAGCGGGCAGCTTTGGAATCATCACTGCGTAATTCAATTCCCAAGGCACCCTGACCACAGGCTGGCAGGCTGACTTCGGGAGGTAGCTCCTGACGGATGCGGTCTGCCAACTGCATCCGCTGTAGACCAGAAGTCGCCAAAATAATCGCATCATATTCACCGGCATCCAGTTTACCCAGACGCGTCTGCAGGTTGCCACGCAGCCAGTTAACCGTTAGATCCGGGCGATTTGCCAAAATCTGACAACTGCGCCGTAAACTGGAAGTACCTATCACCTTGCCAGCTGGAACTTCGTCAAGGTTGGCATAGTTGTTACTGACAAAGGCATCCGTTGGTGCGTGTCTTTCCAGAATAGGACCCAGGTAAAGACCTTCTGGAAACTCCATAGGCACATCTTTCATTGAATGCACGGCTATGTCAGCTTCACCCGAAAGCATGCAGGCTTCCAGTTCTTTAACAAAAAGCCCCTTACCGCCAATTTTAGCCAGGGGGGTGTCCAGAATTTTATCGCCCTGAGTCTTGATAGGAACCAGCTCCACAGTTAATTCAGGGTGAAGGGCTTCAAGACGTGCCTTGACGTGTTCAGCCTGCCAAAGAGCAAGCGGGCTGCGGCGGGTGGCGATGCGGATGCGTGACATGAATTCTCCTGGTTTTATTCCACAGTAACGGATTTGGCCAGGTTTCTGGGCTGGTCAACATCCGTGCCCTTGATCAAGGCAACATGGTAAGACAATAACTGTAAAGGTAGGGTGTAAATAATCGGTGCCAGTACTTCATTGACCTCAGGCAAGTGAATCACTTTCATGCCTTCTTCGGGTTCCAGCAGGGTGTAGGGGTCGGCAAAGACATAGAGTTCTCCCCCTCTTGCTCTCACTTCCTGAAGGTTGGATTTAAGCTTATCCACCAGGTCATCCTTGGGCGCTACGGCAATAACGGGCATTTCCTTATCAACCAAGGCCAGGGGACCATGCTTTAACTCACCAGCTGGGTAAGCCTCAGCATGGATATAAGAAATTTCCTTGAGCTTTAATGCACCTTCAAGGGCAATTGGGAAGTGGCTTCCACGACCTAAAAAGAGGGCATGGTGCTTTTCAGCAAAGTCTTCTGAAAGCTCCTGAATGGCTTCATCCAGCTTCAGGGTTTGTTCAGCAATCCGGGGCAGGCCGCGCAGGGCTTGAACTAGCTCAGCTTCCAGGGGATCTTCCTGGTCGGGCTGTTGATGACCAGCCCGGCGCAAGGCTAGGGTGAAGAGTAATAGGGCTGTTAGCTGAGTGGTAAAGGCTTTGGTTGAAGCCACACCTATTTCTGGGCCTGCTTGGGTCATCAGGCTGAGATCTGATTCGCGGACCAAAGAGGAACCTGGCACATTACAGATGGCCAGACTGGCTAGATAACCGGCGGTTTTAGCAAAACGCAAGGCAGCCAGGGTATCGGCTGTTTCACCGGATTGAGAGAGGGTGACAAAAAGTGTTTGCTCAGTGACCACAACCTCCCGGTAACGGTATTCACTAGCCACTTCCACCTGACAGGGAATACCAGCCAAACGCTCAATCCAATAGCGGGCTACCATTCCAGCATGATAACTGGTTCCGCAGGCAATAATTTGCACTTGTCGAACCTGTGGCAACAGTTCCATGGCCGCAGTACCCAGAGCCTGGGGTAAAACCCGGGTTGCTGATAACCGCCCTTCCAGAGTGGCGGCAAGCACTGCTGGCTGCTCATAAATCTCCTTGAGCATAAAGTGTTTGTAGTCACCTTTTTCAGCCGCCTGATGACCATGTTGCCATTGGCTGATTGGGCGTTCTACTGGCTGGCCACTGGCATCAAGAATTTGATGGTTTTGCAGCGTCAGAGTTGCCAGATCGCCTTCTTCCAAATAAATAAAGCGGTCAGTGACCTGAAGTAATGCCAGTGGGTCGGAAGCACAAAAATACTCGCCCATGCCGACACCTATCACCAAAGGGCTGCCTTTGCGCGCACATACCAGCCGATCAGGGGTTTGCTGGTGAATCACCGCTAAGGCATAGGCGCCTTCCAGGCGTTCAAGACACTGATGAACCGCCTGGGTTAAGTCAGCTGTCTGTTGATACTGCTGGTGAATGAGGTGGGCAACCACCTCGGTATCGGTTTCCGAGGTAAAGAGGTAACCCGCTGCCTGCAGGCTCTTCTTGAGTTCCTGGTAGTTTTCAATAATGCCATTATGAACCAAGGCCAATTCATCACTGGATAAGTGTGGATGAGCATTAGCTTCACTGGGAACACCATGGGTTGCCCAGCGGGTATGAGCAACACCCAGAAAACCCTTCATTGGCTGATCTACCAAACGTTGCTCAACTTCAGCAACCTTACCTTGAGCACGACGGCGTTGCAGAAGCCCCTGCTCATTGATAACCGCCAATCCAGCTGAATCGTAACCCCGGTATTCAAGACGTTTTAGCCCTTCCAGAATAATGCCGGTCACATTACGTTCAGCAACTGCTCCTACGATGCCACACATGGTTTAGCCTTCTCGTTATTCAGACACTTTTTTAGCCGGGCGCGGCCAGTTGGCTTTCTGTATTTGTTTAGCCCGAGTCACCGCCAGAGATTGTTCGGGAACATCACCAGCAATGGTTGAACCAGCACCTATGGTTGCTCCAGCGCCGATATGTACAGGAGCAACCAGGCTACTATTGGAACCTACAAAAGCCCCTGCACCGATATGGGTTGAATGCTTGTTGACCCCATCATAATTACAGGTAATGGTTCCTGCGCCAATGTTTGCTCTAGCTCCTACCCAAGCATCGCCTACATAGCTTAAATGATTAATTTTGGCGCCCTGACCAACGTGGGCTTGCTTGGTTTCCACGAAATTACCTACCTTGGCCTGAACTTCCAAATGAGTTCCTGGGCGTAGACGGGCAAAAGGACCTACCTGGTTGTCACCTTCCAGCTCACAGTCTTCCAAAACCGAGTGGGAGGCAATTTTAACCCCTGGTCCTATCCGAGCATTTTTCAAAACACAGTAGGGGCCAATTTCAGCCCCTTCCGATATTTCTACCTGGCCTTCAAACACACAGCCCACATCAATAAAAACATCTCTTGCTGTTTGCAGCTGGCCGCGAATATCTATCCGCGCAGGATCAGCCAGAGTCACCCCTGCCATCATTAACTCTTCGGCTTGCCAAGACTGGTAGGCTCTTTCCAGAGCCGCTAGCTGCAAGCGATTATTAACGCCTTCAACCTCTTCAGGACAGCTGGGTTGAACACTGGCAATGCGGACCCCTTCCTGATAAGCCAGACCAATAATATCGGTTAGATAGTATTCGCCCTGTGCATTGTTATTGGAGAGTTTAGGGAGCCAACGTCTGAGCTGGCTGGAAGTCACCGCCAGAATTCCTGTGTTGACCTCTTGAATATCCAACTGCTCAGGCGTGGCATCCTTTTGTTCAACGATGGCTGCGACTTCACCTGAAGGGTCACGCAGAATACGGCCATAACCCTGGGGATCAGCAAGCATTACCGTCAGTAAGCCCATTTGTTGTTCACTGACCTGGCTTAACAGCTGTTCTAGGGTTGCCTGGCGGATTAAAGGCACATCGCCATAAAGAATTAAAACCACACTGTCAGGTGCCAAGGCAGGCACGGCATGATCAACCGCATGACCAGTGCCCAGCTGCTCGGACTGGACGACAAAATGCACATCTTCGGCGGCCAAGGCTGCTTTAACCTTCTCTCCACCATGACCTATAACCAAGTGTATTTTTTCAGCTTCCAATGCCCTTGCTGTGTCGACGACATGACCGGCCAAGGGTTTGCCTGCCAGCGGGTGCAAAACCTTCGGCAAAGACGAACGCATACGGGTGCCTTGACCCGCCGCAAGCACAACAACTTCCAATGACATAGTGACCTCTTGAATGCCAGAACTAAAAAGGGCAGTAGAAAGGGTTCATTCTACTGCCCCTTAACCAGCCAAACCAGTTGTATGCTTGTACAGACGCTAAGCCATACCGATATTCAGAATGGAGGTGGCTATAGCAAAATAAATCAACACCCCTACAATATCCGCAATGGAGGTTACCAGAGGTGCACTGGCTGTGGCCGGGTCCCAACCTAGTTTGTTTAAAACAAATGGCAAACTCATTCCTATCATGCTGCCGACAATAACTATGGCAAGCATGCTGTAGGCCACTACCTGAGCTATATCCCAGCCACCCCGCCAAAAACCGATGCCTGCAATGGTAGCAGCCATAGTTAAGCCAAGAGAAACTGAAACCAGCAATTCACGGCCCAAAAGCTTGCCCCAGTCTCGTGCACCAACATCACCTGTTGCCAAGCCCCGAATCATCAAGGTTGAAGCCTGAGAACCTGCATTGCCACCACTGGCCACCAACAGAGGCAAGAAAAACACCAAAACCACATAGGTTTCAATGGTTTCTTCATAAAAGGCGATGCCAGCACCGGACAAGATATTGGCAAACACCAGGAGAACCAGCCAATTGACCCGGCGCTTATAAAGATTAAAAATACTGGCTTTACCAAAGCTTTCATCCAGAGGCCCAACCGAGGCCCCCTTGTGCATATCTTCAGTGGCTTCCTGCTCGGCAACATCCATCGCATCATCGTAGGTCACTATACCCACCAAGCGCTCATGATCATCCAGAACAGGCAAAGCAAGGATGTCATAACGACTGATTTTACGGGCAGCTTCTTCCTGAGCTTCATGAACATTAATCGTGACCAAATCAGTTGTCATTAACTGGTCAAGGTCAGCTCCTGGTTTGGCAAGAATAAGCTGACGCAAAGACACAGTTCCAACCAGCCTTTGTTCACTGTCCTGAATGTAAATCTGGTAGATGGTTTCGGCATTGGGTGCCGTTTGACGAACGATTTCAAGTGCTTTACTAACCGTCACCTCAGCAGGAACCGTGACATAATCACTGGTCATGATGGCACCCGTGGTGCCTTCTTCATAGCTAGCCAAACGCCTTAGATCTTCCCTTTCTTCTTTGGCCAAACGTCTAAGTACACTTTGTTGACGATCTTCATTGAGCAGGTTAAAGAGGTCAGCCCGCTCATCCGAATTCATGCGGGTAAAAAGCTGTGTCAGGCCAACCTCGGACATCTGCTCGGCTATTTCAGCCTGCTTGCTGTGTTCCAAATAAGCAAAAGCTTCTGCTCTTTGCTCCAAGGGCAGGTGCGTTAATAACTTAAGTGTGGCTTCCGAGGTTTCATGTAATAAAAATTCAGCCAGATCAGCAAGTTGGAGCTCAGCGATCAGGTTTTCAATCAGCAGGGTATCATCCTTGCTGATGGCATCATGTAGAGCTACCGTTACTTCCTCGTAAGTCATTCAACTCCCCCCTGATCTTTTATTTTACTTAAGAAGCTTCTGAGACTGTTCTTCGCCCAGCTTTTCTCGGTAGGGTTCAGAAATCCAGGTTTTCCAGCTTTCCTCCTCGCGGCTGATCATCAGCAGCTTGATACCTTCGCGATTGGCCGCTTCCAAACTTTTTTCGACTCCCAGAACCATAAAGGCTGTTGCCCAGGCATCAGCAACAGCATTACTGGGATGATCAACAGTCACTGATGCCAGGTTATGATCGATCGGCCAGCCAGTTTGTGGATTGATGGTATGGGACATCCGGCGTCCCTCTACTTCATAGTAGTTTCTGTAGTCACCTGAGGTGGCAATAGATGAATCCACCAAAGGCAGTATATGATGCGCCTGCTGGATAGTCCCATCTGGAACTTCGACACCGATACGCCAGGGCTGACCGGGTTTGCGTTCACCACCAACGATCAAGTCACCACCAATATTGATTAAATAGTTTTCAACACCCTGGCTCTGTAACCAGCGTCCGACTTGATCAACGGCATAACCTTTAGCCACCCCGGAAAGATCAATATAAAAATCTCTAAGCTTTCTGACTCGCTGGTTCTCAGAGTCTAGCTCCAAATAAGCATAGCCGGTTTCAGCCAAGCTGGCTTCCAGTTCAGCCGTTTCAGGTATTTGCTCAGCTCGGGCTTCAGGGCCAAAACTCCAAAGATTGACCAGGCCGCCAATAGTTACATCAAAAGCACCTTCACTGGCCTCAGCCACCTCTTGGCTGATTGCCAAGACTTTAAATAAGGCATCTGAAGCTTCAAACCATTCGCCTGGCTCGGTTTGATTGAGCTGATTCAGCTCAGAATCTTCAATATAGGTGGACATGGACTGATTGACAGCTTCCAGTTCACCAATAATTCCTGCTTCCAACTGCTGGGCTTGATCTTCGCTCCAGTCATCCGGGAAGGTCGCCAGCCAGAAGGTGCCAAAAATTTGGCCCTGTAAGCGTAAGGGCTGCTTTTCAGGCTCACCACTACAACCCACCAGCCCAAGAGTTAAAATAAGGCCTAAAAATAAGAAGGCAAAAAACTTTAAAGGTGACTGCATAAACTAACACCATCCTTATCAGGAGTTGAAACGGCAAAAAGGCGGCCGAGGCCGCCTTTTTGCTTGCAGGAAAGCCTGCAGAGAACAAGTCGTTTTCGCTGGGAAAATTACTTGCCCAATTTTTTGCGCAGTTGCTGAATTGTTTGGAGCTGAGCTGCAGCCTGAGCCAGCATCGCAGCTGCCTGAGCGTATTCCATCTCAGCAGTCTGGTCTTGCATGGCACGCTGAGCGGCTTCCATAGCTTCCTTGGCGGCAGCTTCGTCGATATTGTCTGCACGTTCTGCCGAATCGGCCAAAACAGTTACAGTATCGGGCTGCACTTCCAGAAAGCCACTGGAAACATAAATCAGCTCTTCTTCACCACCCTGTTTTTTGACCTTGATTGTACCCGGTTTGAGTTCAGTCAAGAGCGGGGTGTGGCCAGGCAAAATGCCCAGCTCACCCTGCACGCCGGAAGCAACAACAATTTCCGCGCGGCCATCAAACAGTTTCTTCTCAGCACTGACGATATTGCAATGCAATGTCATAGCCATGGGTATCCCCCTGGGTTATCCCGTCAGACTTACTTCATGTCCTTGGCTTTTTCGACCGCTTCTTCGATGGAGCCAACCATGTAGAAAGCCTGCTCTGGCAGGTGGTCGTAATCACCATTAAGGATACCCTGGAAACCACGAATGGTGTCTTTCAGGGAAACATATTTACCGGGTGCACCGGTGAATACTTCCGCTACGAAGAAAGGCTGAGACAGGAAGCGCTGAACTTTACGTGCACGTGCAACGGCCTGTTTGTCTTCTTCGGAAAGCTCATCCATACCCAGAATGGCAATGATGTCTTTCAGTTCTTTATAACGCTGCAGAACCATCTGAACACCACGAGCTGTTTCATAGTGCTCAGTACCGACAACCAAAGGATCCAGCTGACGTGACGTGGAATCCAGAGGGTCTACTGCAGGGTAGATACCCAAAGAAGCGATATCACGCGACAGTACCACGGTCGCATCCAAGTGCGAGAAGGTGGTTGCTGGTGAAGGGTCGGTCAAGTCATCCGCGGGAACATAAACAGCCTGTACGGAAGTGATCGAACCTGTTTTGGTCGAGGTAATACGCTCTTGAAGAACACCCATCTCTTCGGCCAGAGTTGGCTGATAACCTACCGCAGAAGGCATACGACCCAAGAGGGCAGATACTTCCGTACCGGCCAGGGTGTAACGATAGATGTTATCCACGAAGAAAAGAACGTCACGACCTTCGTCACGGAACTTCTCAGCCATGGTCAGACCGGTCAGGGCCACACGCAAACGGTTGCCGGGAGGCTCATTCATCTGACCGTAAACCAGGGAGACCTTGTCCAGTACGTTGGAGTCCTTCATCTCGTGATAGAAGTCATTACCTTCACGAGTACGCTCACCAACACCGGCGAATACGGAGAAACCGCTGTGCTCGATGGCGATGTTACGAATCAGCTCCATCATGTTAACGGTTTTACCAACACCAGCACCTCCGAAGAGGCCAACCTTACCACCCTTAGCGAAAGGGCAGACAAGGTCGATTACCTTGATGCCTGTTTCCAGCAGTTCAACAGCACTGGATTGCTCATCATAGGTCGGTGCTTTGCGGTGGATGGCCCAACGCTCTTCTTCACCGATAGGACCGGCTTCGTCAATAGGGCGACCCAGCACGTCCATGATGCGACCCAGAGTTTGGGTGCCCACAGGAACAGAAATGGGTGCCTTGGTGTTATTGGCCACCAGGCCACGCTTGAGGCCCTCAGTGGAGCCCATCGCGATGCAGCGTACGGTGCCATCACCGAGCTGCTGCTGTACTTCAAGAATCATTTCGCTGCCATCGACGGTCAGGGCGTCATAAACGTTAGGTACGTCTGCCCGGTCAAATTCTACGTCGATAACGGCACCGATGATCTGTACGATACGTCCGCTACTCATCTTGGTTCCTCTCAAACCTGCAAATGAAACCTGCTACCCTCATCAGATGGCTGCAGCCCCGCCGACGATCTCGGCGATTTCCTGAGTGATTGCTGCCTGACGCGCTTTGTTATACACAAGCTGCAACTCATCAATAAAGTTGCCCGCATTGTCGGTTGCACTTTTCATTGCAACCATACGCGCCGACTGTTCACAGGCAATGTTTTCAACTACAGCCTGGTAAACTTGGGATTCGATATACCTGATCAACAAGTTATCCAACAGATACTTGGCATCAGGTTCATAAAGATAATCCCAACCGGTTACCTTGCTCTGGTCTTCTTCAGCTGCTTCAGCTTCCAGGGGTAACAGCTGCTGGACGAGCGGCTTTTGAGTCATGGTGTTGATAAATTCGTTATACACCACGAAAAGCCGATCGATTTTGCCTTCTTCATAGGCATCCAGCATGACCTTGACACTCCCGACCAGATCACTGGCCTTGGGAGAATCACCCAGCCCGCTCTTGGCTGCCACCAGATTGCCGCCATAACGACGGAAAAAAGCGCCTGCCTTGCTGCCGATGGCGCAGACATCAATTTCTGCACCCTTGCCCTGCCAGTCCATGATGTCTTTCAGAGCTGCTTTGAACAGGTTAATGTTCAAGCCGCCACAAAGACCACGGTCTGAGGACACAATAATGTAACCAACCCTTTTTACATCCCTTTCTTCCATATAGGTGTGGGTGTATTCAGGAGTGGCACCGGCAATATGACTAACAACTTTTCTTATCTGGCTGGCATAAGGGTGGCTGGCGGCCATGCGATCCTGAGCTCTACGCATTTTCGATGCAGCAACCATTTGCATGGCACTGGTTATCTTCTGCGTATTCTTGATACTCCCGATCTGGGAGCGGATCTCTTTTCCGACTGCCATACGCTTTCGCCTTCTTAGCCAACAAGTGGCGGAGTCAGTAATGAGTTGCTAAAACTGACTCCCACCACTTACCAGGACTGGGTGGCCTTGAACTGCTCGAGAGCAGATTTCAGTGCCGCTTCGATTTCTTTGTTGAAATCACCCGATTCATTAATCTGTTTCATCAGATCAGCATGTTCACTGTTCATATAAGCATGCAGAGACTTCTCGAAAGGCAGGATTTCACTGACTTTCAGGTCATCAAGGAAGTTGTTCTCTGCTGCGAACAGGGAAACACCCATATCAGCAATGCTCATGGGGCTGTACTGATTTTGCTTCATCAGTTCAGTAACCCGCTGACCATGTTCCAGCTGCTTACGCGTGGCTTCGTCCAGATCAGAAGCAAACTGAGAGAAGGCCGCCAGCTCACGATACTGAGCCAGAGCCAGACGGATACCACCGCCCAGTTTCTTGATGATCTTGGTCTGAGCTGCACCACCAACACGTGAAACCGAGATACCGGCGTTCATCGCAGGGCGAATGCCCGAGTTGAACAGACTGGTTTCTACAAAGATCTGGCCATCGGTGATCGAGATAACGTTGGTCGGTACGAAAGCCGATACGTCACCACCTTGGGTTTCAATGATCGGCAGGGCCGTCAGAGAACCGGTTTGGCCTTTCACTTTGCCGTCGGTGAACTTCTCAACAAACTCAGCGTTAACACGTGAAGCACGCTCCAGCAAACGTGAGTGGAGATAGAAAACATCACCTGGATAGGCTTCACGACCGGGAGGACGCTTGAGCAGCAGGGAAATCTGACGATAAGCCCAGGCCTGCTTGGTCAGGTCATCATAAACAATCAATGCATCCTGACCGCGATCCCGGAAGTATTCACCCATAGTACAACCAGCATAGGGCGCAATGAACTGCAGGGCAGCTGCTTCAGAGGCAGAGGCAACCACAACAATGGTGTGGGCCAGAGCACCGTGCTCTTCCAGTTTGCGTACTACGTTAGCAATGGTCGATTGCTTCTGACCAACGGCAACGTAGACACATTTTACGCCGGAGTTTTTCTGGTTGATGATGGCATCAACAGCAATCGCTGTTTTACCGATCTGACGGTCACCGATAATCAGCTCGCGCTGACCACGGCCGATGGGAACCATGGCATCAACGGCCTTGTAACCGGTCTGCATGGGTTGGTCAACGCCCTGACGCCAGATAACGCCGGGTGCAACCTTTTCCACTGCATCGGTTTCTTTAGCTTCGATTGGACCCTTACCGTCGATAGGGTTACCCAGAGCGTCAACAACGCGTCCCAGGAGTTCCTCACCAACAGGTACTTCCAAAATGCGGCCAGTACAACGGGCAGACTGACCTTCGGCCAGGTTCAAATAATCGCCCAGTACAACCACACCTACGGAGTCCCGCTCCAGGTTCAGGGCCATGCCGAAGGCGCTGCCCTGTTCAAATTCAATCATTTCGCCATACATGACGTCGCCGAGACCGTGAACCTTCACGATACCGTCAGCGACACTCACGATGGTGCCCTCGTTTTGGGCTTTCGAAGTGACATCCAAGTTACCGATGCGCTTCTTGATAATGTCACTGATCTCGGATGGATTCAGTTGCTGCATGCCTTGTCCCTCAAAATCAGGATTTCAATGACTCGGCCAGTTTCGCGAGCTTGCCGCGAATCGAGCCATCGATCACCAGGTCACCGGTGCGAATAATTACACCGCCTATGAGACGCTTGTCGATCACTACCTTGAGGGTTACCTCACGGTTGAGTCGCTTGCGCAGTGCATCTACCAACAGCTTTTGCTGTTCGGCATTCAGATCAAAGGCAGAAGTCACTTCAGCTTCAATGGACTTTTGTTCTTCTGCTTTGAATGCCTCGTAGATTTCGGCAATTACCGGAATCAGGGGTAAACGGTCTTTCTCACTGAGCAACAAAATAAAGTTGCGACCCTTGTCATCGATCTTTGCTTTGCAAATCTCGAGCAGGATTTCTGCTTTATCCTGACTGCCAAGTGAAGGGTTTGAGAGCAGCTGGGCAACTTCTTCATTTCCAGCCGCTTCCGCGACCAGACCCAGCATTGCTGACCAATCAGCCAGCTTGCCTTCACTTAACGCATACTCAAAGGCGGCCTTCGCATAAGGCCTGGCGAGTGTGTTCTTGTCAGCCATCGGACACCTCGCTTAAAGTTGTTTGGCGAGTTTGTCGACCAGCTCGCTGTGTGCCTTTTCGTCTACTGAGCTTTCGAGGATTTTTTCAGCACCCTCGATGATCAGACCAGACATCTGATCGCGCAGCTCGTCCTTGGCACGGTTAATCTCCTGAGTGATTTCTGCTTTGGCCGCTTCAACTAGGCGTTCGCCTTCAGTCTTAGCCTGCTCTTTAGCTTCTTCGATCAGCAGATTTGCGCGCTTGTTAGCCTGCTCAAGAATCTGGGCAGACTGGTCTTTCGCTTCACGTAGGGTCTGGCTAGCTTTTTCTTGTGCCAATTCCAGATCACGCTGAGCACGGCTGGCTGAATCCAGACCTTCAGCAATTTTCTTCTGGCGGTCACGCATGGCCGTTGCAATGGGTGGCCATACATACTTCATGCAAAACCAGACAAAGAGAGCGAAGGCAATCGACTGACCCAGAATGGTCAAATTCATATTCATAGCGCTGTACCTTTTGCCTTTTCGTTGCGGTTGTTGTAAAGCAAAGGCCGGTTAAACCGACCTTAACGAAACAACCTTAACCGGCGACTACGAAAATCAGGTACATCGCAATACCAACACCGATCATGGGAACGGCGTCCAGCAGGCCTGCCATGATGAAGGTTTTGGTTTGCAGCTGCGCACCCAGCTCAGGCTGGCGAGCTGTGGATTCCAGCAGCTTACCACCCAGCAGGGCAAAGCCAATGCCAGTAGCCAGAGCGCCCATGCCAATGATGATTGCAGCAGCGATGTATACGAGTTCCATGAGTTACTCCTAAATTACAAGGTTGGTTGAAGGTGAGTTGAGGTTAAGTTACTGCTTAAAATTCACCCTTCTGCAAACCTCTGTCTGCAGAAGGGCAGATTAACACTTAGTGATCTTCGTGAGCTGCACTCAGGTAAACAATGGTCAGCACCATGAAGATAAAGGCCTGCAAAGGGATAACCAGCAGGTGGAATACAGCCCAGATCCACTGCATGCCCAGGCCGAGAATACCCATAATCCAGCCTGCACCAAAGGTCAGGGCAATCAGGATAAAGACCACTTCACCGGCATACATGTTCCCGAACAAACGCAAGGCCAGACTGATAGGTTTAGTCAACAGGCCGAGAATTTCCAAGAAAAGATTGAAGGGAATAAAAATCCAGTGATTAAAGGGAGTGAAAGAAAGCTCTTTAATAAAGCCCAGACCGCCCTTAACTTTGATGCTGTAAAAGATGATCAGGAAGAAAACGCCGATCGCCAGACCAAAGGTGGCATTGGGATCTGTGGTCGGAACAATTTTAAAATAATTGACCAAACCGGTTGCCATGGCCAGCTCAGGAATCCAGTCAACGGGTACCCACTTGAGGGCGTTCATCAGGAAAATCCAGACAAAAATAGTCAAGGCCAGAGGTGCGATAACTGGGTTTTTGCCGTGGAAGGTTTGTTTGACCATGTCATCAACAAATTCAAACAGCATTTCTACAAAGTTTTGCAGACCACCAGGCACACCCGTGGTTACGCTTTTTGCTGCTTTACGGAAAATAAAGAGGAAGAAAACGCCAGCGATAATCGACCAGAGAAGCGTATCAACGTGAATAGCCAAAAAACCCATTTCAGCAGCTTGACTGCTTTTCTCGGCCAGGATCCAGCCCTCTTCAGGGTGTTTACCGAAGGTCAGGTTGGAGAGGTGGTGCTGTATATACTCTACAGGTGTATCTGCCATGATCAGCCTCGATCTGTTGGGCGGTCAAGCTTTCTTCTGCAGTAACCAGGGTGCCAGCCAATGCACAGAAAGTACCGCTATGTAAGCACATAAAAGGGAAATTGGGTTTGAAGGTTGCACTCCGATGAAAACCAATGCGAAGAGAACAACGGTCAAACCAAACTTCAGAGTTGCTCCTACCAGCAGTAACTGGACGCTGGCTCCGATTTTTCTGGCACCTCGGTACCTAAACGTCAGGCTACTGAAGACCAGTTGCGGTATAAGAGCAATCAAACCTCCCAGCAAGGCATCCAGTGCGCTTGAGGGATTGATTAAACCTGCTATCAGAGCAGCAAGCAGGCTAACCAGCAGCTGGGCCAACAGAAGTCTTTTCACGGGCGGTAAGGGAACTGCTGCCATCGCGTCAGTCTTCCTGCTGGTGTTTTGTAATTTTCAGCTGCCAACTTTAAAAAGCCACCGGATTATAGAGACTAAGCCGCTTGGCTTCAAGAAGAACCCGGGTGACTAATGGGTTCTTAAGACCAAGGTACTATTTGATGTGCCTCAAAATGCCATCCAATTCAGCCAGGCTGGAGTAGCGAATTTCCAATTTACCCTTACCTTTATTGGAATGCTGGATTTTCACCACAGCACCCAGACTGGCCTGTAATTGTTCTTCCAGGCGACTGATATCCGGATCTTTTGCTCGTGCTGGCTCTTTAGCCTCGTGGCTTTCCACGAGCTTTCTGACCAACGCTTCTGTTTGCCTTACCGACATGCCTTTGGCCACCACTTGACGGGCCGCTTCCAGTTGGCGTTTCTCGTCCAGACTCAGCAGGGCCCGGGCATGACCCATTTCCAAATCACCATGTTCCAGGAGACGTCTTACATCTTTATGAAGATTTAGCAGTCGCAAAAGATTGGTAATTGAGCTGCGTGATTTACCAACCGCATCAGCAACTTCTTGTTGGGTCAGTTCAAATTCTTTTTGTAAACGCTGCAGCGCCAGGGCTTCTTCGAGCGGATTTAGGTCTTCACGTTGAAGGTTCTCAATCAGTGCCAGGGCAACAACATCCCGGTCTTCCACATCACGAATCAACGCTGGAATAAACTCCAAACCAGCGATTTGAGCGGCTCTCCAGCGTCTTTCACCAGCAATGATTTCATATTCACCGGCTATTAAGGGGCGCACCACAACAGGTTGCATGATGCCTTGTTGACGAATCGAGGCAGCCAAGTCTTCAAGGGCTTCAGGCTGCATATCACGTCTGGGCTGATAACGCCCAGGGCGCAGCTTTTCAATCGGCAGTTTTTTTAATTCGCCTGTGGAAGAAGGCTCTTCAGCAACTGATTTGGAAGGACTTTTTGGAGTGTTATCTAGGGCTGCTGGTTCTGGGTTTGCTGCTCCCAGCAAAGCATCCAAGCCTCTTCCCAAACCTCTTTTTTTTGCAGGACTCATAGTTTCTTTAATTGAATTATCCATGGGCTTAAGACGAGCGGCGGAGTATTTCACCAGCCAAGGCCAAATAGGCAAGACTGCCCTTGGACTTGGCATCATAGCTAATCACTGGCATACCATAACTGGGCGCTTCAGCCAGACGCACATTTCTGGGAATCACTGTACCCAGCACCTGCTGACCAAAATAATCGGTTAGTTGTGTGGAGACATCTCTGGTCAAACTATTCCGAGGATCGTACATGGTTCTCAGGATACCGGTCACTTCTAGTCCTGGGTTAACCGACCCAGCTACTCTTTCCAGAGTTTCCAGAAGCGAGGTCAGACCTTCAAGTGCATAGTATTCACATTGTACTGGCACCAGCACGCCGCGGGCAGCAGTTAGGGCATTGATGGTCAAAAGGTTCAGTGAAGGCGGGCAGTCGATGAGTATAAAGTCATAGTCCTTTTTAACTACTTCCAAGGCTTCAGCCAGTTTTCTTTCCCGCCTGGGTTGGTCTATCAGGTTAACTTCAGCCCCGGCAAGATCTACATTGGCCGGTAAAATATCATAGCCACCAGGATCTGTTTTTAAACGGGCTTCAGCTATTCCTGTGTCACCCATCAGAACATCATAAATGGATAGCTGAAGGTCTTTTTTGCTGAGACCACTACCTAGAGTTGCATGACCTTGGGGGTCCATATCAACCAGCAAAACCTTGCGCTTGGTGGCTACCAGTGAAGCCGCAAGATTAACACAAGTCGTTGTTTTTCCGACCCCACCTTTTTGGTTGGTCACTGCATAAATCTTGGTCACAGCCCTATCCTTTTCATAGTTGTCTTTGCAATATTAGTAGGTGACGCTGCCCTTCCTGTCCGGGTACCTCCAGCTTATGACTGGCAGTCAGTTCAAAGCCGGCTGGTAAATCTTCTAATTCTTCACTTGGATACTGACCTTTCATAGCCAACCAACGTGCATCCTGGGTCGCTAGATGTTGAGTCCAAGACAGAAAGTCTCTCAGACTAGCAAAAGCCCGACTGACCAACTGTTGGCTTCTTGTAGTCGGTTGAAAATTTTCAACCCTAGCTTGGTGTACTGAGAAATTGCTTAATCCCAGTGCTGTTTTGACTTGAAACTGAAAGCGGGTTTTCTTGCCATTGGAATCCAGCGAGTGAACGTCCAAATCAGGGCGCAGGATAGCCAGAGGAATACCTGGAAGGCCAGCACCTGAACCTATATCCAAAAGTTCACCCTGGCTAACATAAGGCAGCAGGCTAAGACTGTCCAGCAGATGACGGCTGACCATTTCTGCCGGATCACGAATTGCCGTCAGGTTATAGGCCTGATTCCATTTATCGAGCAGCAGCAGGTAATCCAACAATTGGCGCTCTTGCCGCTCACTAACATCTCGCTCAAGTTGCTTTAACCCTTGTTCCAACAGGTTAACCAGCTTTTGATTCACCATCATGCCTGCCGCGCCACCTTTTCACGTTTTTTGAGATGTATCATCAGCATGGAAATGGCTGCTGGAGTTACCCCGGGAATTCGTCGAGCCTGGCCCAGAGTTGTTGGCTGAATATGGCTGAGCTTGTTGATAATTTCATTGGAAAGCCCATCAACCTTCGTATAGTCCAGGTGTTCAGGCAAGGGCACCGCCTCCTGCTTACGAAGCTTTTCAATTTCACCGGCTTGGCGATCGATATAACCAGCATATTTGACCTGAATCTGCACCTGCTCACGGACCTGCTGATCTTCAGGCAAATCGCCTGGAGCCAAGGAAGCGAGGTCGTCATAATCCAACTCAGGGCGCTTGAGCAAATCCAAAAGCGCTGCTTCACGCGTTAAAGGCTGGCTGAGGCTGGCACTAAGCTGTTCACTGGCCGGAGTACCCGGATGGATCCAGGTGTCCTTAAGACGTTGTTTTTCAAGTTCGATGGCTTCACGCTTGGCACAAAAATGCTGCCAACGCTCATCATCGACCAAACCCAATTCCCGCCCTTTTTCGGTCAAACGCAGATCGGCATTATCTTCCCGCAGCAATAACCGGTATTCCGCACGCGAAGTAAACATGCGGTAGGGCTCCGAAGTCCCCAGGGTGATCAAATCATCAACCAGAACACCCAGATAGGCTTCATCCCGGCGCGGGCACCAGCTGTCTTTTTCCTGACAACGCAAGGCAGCATTGGTCCCGGCCAGGAGCCCCTGAGCAGCAGCCTCTTCATAACCGGTGGTACCATTAATTTGGCCAGCAAAGAAGAGGTTGTTGATAACTTTAGTTTCCAGGCTGGGATACAGCCCCTGTGGATTAAAATAATCATATTCAATGGCATAGCCAGGACGGGTAATATGCGCTTTTTCCATGCCCTTAATCGAGCGGACCAGTTCCAGCTGAACATCAAAAGGCAGGGAGGTTGAAATACCATTGGGGTAAATTTCGTGCGTATTCAAGCCTTCAGGCTCAACAAACACCTGATGGCTGTTTTTATCTGCAAAACGATGAATTTTATCTTCAATTGAGGGGCAGTAGCGTGGCCCTATCCCTTCAATGACCCCTGAATACATCGGCGAA
The DNA here is from genome assembly GCF_900112235.1 of Marinospirillum celere. GTDB lineage: Bacteria > Pseudomonadota > Gammaproteobacteria > Pseudomonadales > Halomonadaceae > Marinospirillum > Marinospirillum celere. The sequence continues at coordinate 286,409 of NZ_FOLH01000004.1, forward strand.
CGATCCAAATTATTGCGAATGATTTCATGGGTGCGGTCATTGGTGTAGGTGATATAACAACTAACTTGCTCGGGATGCTGCTCTGCGCGCCCCAAAAAGGACATCACGGGTAGTGGGGTATCACCCGGCTGGGCTTCCATCACTGACAAATCGATACTCCGTGCATCGATCCGTGGTGGAGTGCCTGTTTTCAGCCGACCTACTGGCAATTGCAGCTCACGCAAGCGGCTAGCCAAGCTCTGTGCGGGAGGATCACCGGCACGCCCACCGGAATAGCTTTGCATGCCGATATGGATCTGGCCACCGAGGAAAGTACCTGTGGTCAACACGACACTGGTGGCATGAAAGCGGATACCTGATTGAGTCACCACGCCAGTCACCTCATCACCAGTCACCAAGAGATCATCAGCAGCTTGCTGGAAAATCTGCAGGTTAGGCTGGTTCTCAAGAAGTTCGCGTATTGCTGCCTTGTAGAGTACTCGATCAGCTTGAGCGCGTGTTGCTCTGACTGCTGGCCCTTTACGGGAATTAAGAACGCGGAACTGAATGCCTCCAAGGTCGGTCGCCTTAGCCATGGCACCGCCTAAAGCATCAACTTCACGGACCAAATGACTTTTACCGATCCCGCCAATGGCTGGGTTACAGGACATTTGTCCCAAGGTTTCTATGTTGTGGGTCAGCAAAAGGGTCTGACAACCCATACGCGCAGCAGCCAGTGCGGCTTCCGTTCCCGCGTGGCCACCGCCAATTACTAACACATCAAAGCGGGTTGGATAGTCCACAGTTACACCTCAAAAGAGCCAGAAGGAGGAAACACACAAGTATAACCTGTATAGCTGGCTAACACAGCTTTCCCCATCAACAATAACAACTAATAGGTTAATAGAACTTCTTTTATTATTGTTATTACTAGTGTGGACAATTTCTGTGGATAAATACCTCTAAGCCATGATTTTAGGAGTTTTCAGCGTTTAACAACTAGGTGTAAAGGCAGGGTAAGAAGGCTTTACAAGCTGCTGAACCCCTGTGGGTAAAGCAATAAACTACCCACAGGCCTAAATTGCCAACAGCTTTATGCCCTTGTTATCTTGGACTCATCACTAGGCTTATTAACAGGGTTGGCTCACTTACCAATGCAAAATTCACCAAAGATCTTACCTAGCAGATCATCCGCAGAGAATTCCCCGGTAATTTCACCCAAGGCTTCCTGACACAAGCGCAAATCTTCAGCCAAAAGCTCACCGGCACCCCTGGCTTCCAACTGATTTTTTCCCTGAACAAGCAAAGCTTCAGCACGGCGCAGCGCATCTAGATGGCGGCGTCGGGCAGAAAAGCCGCCTTCAGTAGTCGCTTGATAACCCATCACACTTTTCAAATGCTCCTTTAACTTATCCACACCCCATTGCTGTTTAGCAGCTATACGAATAACCGGAGGGGATGTTGATAAGTCATGAGTCGCTTCTTCACCACTCAGGTCGATCTTGTTCCTGACCAGGGTTAGTCTTTCAGGATGGGGAAGGCGGGCTACAAATTCAGGCCAAATTTCCTGGGGGTCAAGACTGGTTTCCTGCTGGGAATCAACCAAAAGTAAAATTCGATCTGCTTTCTCGATTTCTTGCCAGGCTCTTTCCACACCCAGTTGTTCAACCAGATCTTCAGTCTCTCTTAAACCCGCTGTATCTATGATGTGTAAAGGCATTCCATCCAGGTGTATCTGCTCTCTTAAGACATCTCGTGTAGTGCCGGCAATATCTGTCACCAGGGCTCTTTCCTGGCCGGCTAGGGCATTCATCAGGCTGGATTTTCCGGCGTTGGGCCGACCTGCAAGGACCACATTCATCCCCTCACGAAGTAAACAGCCTTGTTGGGCCTGCTGGCTTATCTGCTCTAGCCTTTGTAATAGACCTTCCAGTTGTCCGCTGACATGGCCATCGGTGATAAAGTCGATTTCTTCTTCAGGGAAGTCAATCGCAGCTTCAACATACATACGCAGGTGAATTAATTGATCAACCAGCTGATGTACTTCCTGTGAAAAAGCTCCTTGTAAGGACTTTAAAGCATTGGCTGCTGCCTGCCGGGAAGAAGCCTCTATCAAATCTGCAATGGCTTCTGCCTGGACCAGATCCAGCTTGTCATTCAAGTAGGCACGCTGCGAAAATTCACCCGGTTCTGCAAGGCGCACCCCAGCAGCCAAGAGGTTTTCAACTAGAATATCCAAAAGTACCGGTCCACCATGGCCTTGAAATTCAAGGACGTCTTCCCCTGTAAAGGAATGCGGACCAGGAAAATAGATGGCTATACCTTCATCAAGAACCTGGTCATCCTGGCCATAGAAGGGGCCAAAATGGGCATAACGTGGGCGGGGCTTACGTTTTAGAAAGTTTTCGGCAAGGCTTAGGCACAGGGGCCCGGAAACTCGTACTATACCCACACCACCGCGTCCAGGGGCTGTAGCCAAGGCGACTATGGTATCTTCTGTAGACATGAGTTTCTTCTCCTGAATAGAAAAACCCCCTCATAAGAGGGGGTTAGGTCTAACTGCAAGTGAAACGGCTAATTTAACTTTAGGTCGCTTCTTTAGCCTTTTCTTCATTTTCAATCTTGCGGGTAATGTACCACTGTTGCAGGATTGAAAGCAGGTTGTTAACCAGCCAGTAAAGAACCAAACCTGCAGGGAACCACAGGAAGAAGAAGGTGAAGATGATCGGCAGCATCTTCATAATCTTAGCCTGCATGGGGTCTGGTGGTGTTGGGTTCAGTTTTTGCTGCAAGAACATACTGATACCCATCAGGATAGGCAGGATAAAGTAAGGATCTTTCATAGAAAGATCATTTATCCACAGCATGAAGGGCGCATGGCGCAGTTCAACGGATTCCAACAACATCCAGTAAAGAGCAATAAATACTGGCATCTGTACCAGAATGGGTAGACAGCCACCCATGGGATTGATTTTCTCTTTTTTGTAGAGTTCCATCATCCGTTGGGATAGTTTTTGTCGGTCATCACCACACTCTTCTTTGATCTGCGCCATCTTAGGTGCAACCCGGCGCATGTTGGCCATCGAACGGTAGGCCGTCGCAGAAAGCTTATAGAAGAGGAGTTTGATGACTATGGTTACCAGAATAATGGCAACACCCCAGTTGGCTACAAAACCGTAAAACCAATCCAACAGCCAGAAAAGTGGCTGGGCAATAAACCAGAGCCAACCGTAATCAACGGTTAATTCCAGATTGGGTGCCAGTTCTCCCATTTCACTCTGGTACTTAGGGCCTATAAAGAGATTGGCTGCTAAGGTCAGTTCTTGGCCAGGTTCCAGGCGCTGCTCCATACCTCTAAAGCCAATGATATTATTACCGGCTCTATCGGTACGGGTACTGAAAAAACTAGTTTCATGCTGGGGTGGAATCCAGGCACTGATAAAGTAATGCTGGAGCATGGCTGCCCATCCACCCTCAGAGTGTTCCTGAAATCCAGATCGGGTGATATCCCGAAAACTGATTTTCTCATAACGATTTTCATCAGTAGAAAAAGCAGCACCCAGATAAGCACTCATACCCAGAAACTCGCCCTGGCTGGGGTCTGGAGAATTATCTCTTTTAATCAGACCAATAAAGCTGGGGCTAAAAGTTTCTTCTGACCGGTTGGCCAGCTCATAGCTAACTTCGACATGGTGTTTACCACGATGGAAGGTAAAGACCTTGACCAGATCGATACCCTCGACCTGCCCATGCATTCTCACTTCAAGACGTTCTTCGTTTTCTGGCAGATCGTATTCACGCTGTTCCGGTTGTAGCTGAATACGGCGCTCATTACCCAGACCTGTCACATCACTTTGAACAATGTAGTGACGCTGTGCATTATCTTGAAGCAGTACGAAAGGATTATCTGAGTCAACACGGGTTTTATGTTGCAACAGAGCTGCATAAACGAGATCACCACCTCTGGGGTTAATACGCACATCCAGAGTATCTGTGGTTACCCGAACCAGGCCGGAAATTTCTTCACTGGCTGAAGGTGCAGGGGTGGTTTCTAACTCAGGAGCACTGCGGTCACTAAGCTCTAAGGTTGCATCCTCATCATCTTCTGCTGCAGAAGATGGAAGGGTTGCTTGTTGGTGTAACTCAGGTGCCTGAACGATTTCTTCTTGTTGGGAGTAGTCTTCGTTCCACTGAATAATCAGCAGATAGGCGACTATCGCCAGGGAAGAAAAGAGCACAATGCGTTTTACGTCCATGGGGTCACTGCCGCTTTATTTTCTGGAAGGTTGACAGACATTTGGCTTAAACGTCTATTAAGTTGTTGCCAGCTTTTATCCAGATGTCGCTGAACATCTTCGGGTGAAGTCTGGCTGGCTCCTTTGATTGCCAGGACCAGGATATCCACAGCAGGAAGCTGGTGCTGATTCAGGCGGAAGGATTCTCGAAAAATGCGTTTGAATCGGTTGCGCCTGACTGCCAGTTTGACGTGTTTTTTACCGATGACAAAACCTAGGCGTGTCGTTTCTTGGCGTCCTGGTGCTGCCAAAAGTAAAAATCCTGGGCAATAGGCTTTGCATACAGAATGCTCAAACACATGACGGAAATCCCCGGCATTGAGTAGTCTCAAATTCCGGGGAAATCCATAAGAGGTCATCAGCGATCCTGGGCCTCTTAGGCGCTGATGCGCTTACGACCTTTAGCACGACGGCGAGCCAGTACAGCACGACCGTTTTTGGTTGCCATGCGAGCACGGAAGCCGTGATTACGCTTACGTTTAAGAACACTGGGTTGGAATGTACGTTTCATGGTTTTTGCTTTCCACAGGGTGAAGATGGATTAAAGGATCCCCGCGGGCAGAATACCCCTAGAGAATCTTTACTGATATCAAGAGCGGGGATTTTAGAGAATTCTTTGCTAGAGCGCAATTTTTCTCTCACTTTTTCTAGAATTCTCCACCACAACAGAAACTATAGATAAATCTTTAAAAGAATGACTACTGTTGTTATTTTTAGTCGGGATAATTTCTGTGGATAAGCAAATATTTTTCATATAAATTAAAGGATTAGTTAATGGATAACAGGGTTGGCTACCAGGGATCAAGCAGGGTGTAAGCAGCGCTTACCCTGTGCATAAAATGCTAGCTTGTCCACAAGGCCAAGAAATCTTCAGTCTGTACAGGTGTTTTACTGGGTTTCTTGCCCCGGCTATCCACAGGCTCAAAAAATAACTTTTGGTTATTTTGAGTCACTTTTATCGGTTCAGGTTACTTTTTTGGGAGGCCTCTAAGCCTTGTCTGCTGTGGATAAGTCAGGGCTAAAAAGGTAGAATGGCTGGATTCAAATCAGGAGTGAACCCGTGTCAGTAGATGAGTTGTGGTTACAGTGCGCAGCAGCCCTGGAAGATGAAATTCCTGCTCAGCAGTTTGCAACCTGGATCAAACCTTTGCAGGCAGAAATTCATGGTCGCAAGCTGCATCTTTTTGCGCCCAACCGCTTTGTGCTGCAATGGGTATCTGATAAATATTTGGACCGTATCCAGAAGCTAGTTGAAGAAGAGTCCTCAGGTCAGGTGCCGGACGTGCTTTTGGAAGTGGGCAGTCGCAAGCCAGTTCAGCTAACCAATCGTGCTGCTCCGGTACAGCAGCCAAGTCAACCTGAGTCGACCTCTTTTAGTGCCCCTGTGGATTACCAATCGACGCTTAGTGACCTTTCTGATGAAATCGGTGAAGAAGTGGTAGCTACTGAAGCTGTTTCTCCACCTGTGCCTAGCACTTATACTTCAGGTCCAAAAAAAGCACCCAGATCCAAAGTACAGGTTGAAGGTGCCATTAAACACCCGTCCACACTGAACCCTTTGCATACCTTTGAAACTCTGGTTGAAGGTAAGTCGAACCAGTTGGCCAAAGCGGCTTCTTTTCAGGTGGCTGAGAATCCAGGTGGTGCTTACAATCCGTTGTTTATCTATGGAGGTGTTGGCCTGGGTAAAACCCACTTGATGCATGCAGTGGGTCACCAGATTCTTCGTCATAATCCCAATGCCAAGGTGGTCTATTTAAATTCAGAACGCTTTGTGCAGGATATGGTCAAGGCCCTTCAGCTTAATGCTATCAATGAATTCAAGCGTTATTATCGGAATCTGGATGCGCTGCTAATTGATGATATTCAGTTCTTTGTAGGTAAGGATCGCTCCCAGGAAGAGTTTTTCCACACCTTTAACTCCCTGTTAGAAGGTGGACAACAAATTATCCTGACTTCTGATCGCTATCCTAAAGAGATAGGTGTTGAAGAGCGTTTAAAAAGCCGTTTTGGCTGGGGTTTGACCGTGGCTATCGAGCCTCCTGAGCTAGAGCTGAGGGTAGCTATTTTGATGAAAAAAGCAGAAATTGCCCGAGTGGAGCTTCCCCAGGAAGTAGCTTTTTTTATTGCCCAAAAAATACGCTCTCATGTTCGTGATCTTGAAGGTGCCTTGAATCGGGTTATTGCTGACTCACGTTTTAAAGGCCAGCCGATTAGTGTTGAGCTAGTTCGTGAATCCCTTAAGGATCTTTTTGCCGTTCAGGATAAGCAAGTGGGTGTGGATAATATTCAGCGTACGGTTGCTGAATACTACAAAATCAAAATTGCTGACTTGCATTCGAAAAGGCGTAATCGCTCCATCGCCAGACCGCGACAAATGGCCATGGCTCTAGCAAAAGAATTAACCAATCATTCCTTACCCGAAATCGGTGATGCTTTTGGTGGTCGGGATCATACGACAGTGCTTCATGCCTGCCGCAAGATTCAGTCGCTCCAGGATGAAAGTCCGGATATCCGTGAGGATTGGAAAAACCTGCTCCGTCTGTTGACCAGTTAAAAAGGTTGAGAACATGAAGTTTACCGTAGCCCGTGAAACCCTCTTGCGTCCTCTGTCCATTCTTTCTGGTGTGGTTGCCAGACGCCATACTCTGCCGATTCTTTCCCATTTACGTATTGATGCAGATGAACAGGGCCTGACCTTGACTGGCTCAGATTTGGAAGTGGAACTGATTTGGCGTGTCCAACTGGAACATTTGATCTCCCCGGGCAGTATTACGGTTCCGGCAAAAAAATTATCGGATATCTGTAAATCCTTGAGTGAAGGGTCAGTGATTGATTTTGAACTGGCTGATAATCGGGCCGTGGTTAAATCCGGACGTAGCCGCTTTGTTCTGGCCACTCTACCTTCTTCTGAGTTTCCTGGTATTCAGCTCAGTCAAATTGTTCAGCAGGTGAGTCTGCCCCAGCGCGAACTGCTCAATGTCATTCAACGTAATGAATTTGCCATGGCGCGTCAGGATGTGCGCTATTACCTGAATGGTATGTACTTTGAGCTCCAGCAGGGTCGCCTGCGTAGTGTTGCCACCGATGGTCACCGTTTATCCCTGGCGGATACAGTGCTTCAGGAAAGTCAGCCTGAGCAGGAGGTTAATATGATCGTACCTGCCAAGGCTGTGCATGAACTGGCCAAGCTGCTGGATAATATTGAAGAGCCGGTTAGTCTGATTTTTGGTGAACAGCATTTTCAAGTCAACACCGGCCATTCAACCTTTGTCTCCAAACAAATTGAAGGTCGCTATCCGGACTATGAGCGGGTTATTCCACGCAATGGTGACAAGCTGGTTGTTTGTGATCGTCTGGAACTAAGGCAGATGCTGTCTCGTATCTCTATTCTGGCCAATGAAAAATTCCAGGGGATACGTTTGAATCTTAGCCAGGGCAACCTGAGTGTCACCGCCAATAATCCTGAGCAGGAACAAGCTGAAGAGTCCATGGAAGTGAACTACCAGGGTGAAAGCCTGGAAATAGGTTTCAATGTTGGCTATTTGATTGATGTGATGGATAACATCGGTGAAGAAGTTGAGCAGGTACAAATTGCTCTTTCCGATCCGGCATCCAGCGCACTGATCCAGGCTGCCGGTGGCGGTAAAGCACTCTATGTTGTTATGCCTATGCGTCTTTAAACTGCTGCGTAGGACATGAGTATTCAGCGGCTAAGACTGAAGAACTTTCGTAATCTTCAGGATGTGGATTTTCACCCAACGCCCGGACTTAACTTTCTGATCGGCAAAAACGGTAGTGGCAAAACTTCGCTGCTGGAAGCTATTTATCTGTTGAGTCTGGTGCGCTCCTTTCGAAGTAAGAAACTCAAAAACCTGATCAACCACAGCACATCCAGTTTTACCGTATTTGCAAACTTTGTGGATACAGAAGGCCAGGTTTACCCTTTGGGAGTTCAACGTCAGGAATTCAGTGATGAAACTGAAATTCTGTTGAGAGGGCAGCGCCCCGGCAGTATTGCTGAGCTAACAGCCCAATTGCCTGTGCAATTAATCAATCCAGATGCCTTCCGTTTGTTGGAAGGTGGACCCAAGGACCGCAGGCAATTTATCGATTGGGGCGTGTTCCACGTGGAACCTTCTTTTATCTTTGTGTGGCAACGCTTCCAAAGGGCTCTGAAACAGCGCAATAGCCTGCTCAGGCGTGGTAGAATGGATCCTTTGCAGTTACAGCTCTGGGAAAAGGAAATCGCTCTCTACGGAGAAGAGGTCACGACCTACCGGGAAGGCTATCTAGAGGAATTAAGACCGATCTTTGCTCATTTGCTGGCCAGGCTATCCGATATCCAGGATTTCCGTTTGAGCTTTCAAAGAGGCTGGGATAAGAACCTGCCTCTCCTGGATAACCTTCGGGCAGGGCGAGAAAAAGATTTGGACCAGGGCTTTACTCAGTCAGGACCCCAAAGGGCTGACTTGAGAGTAACAATTGAAGGAAGAGCTGCTATAGAAGTTTTGTCGCGCGGCCAGCAAAAGCTAGTCGTGTCGGCTTTAAAATTGGCTCAAGGTGAGCTTTTGGCAAAGAAAACTGGCAAGCGCTGTATTTATCTTATTGATGACTTGCCAGCTGAGTTGGATGAAGAACATCGCCAAGTTTTTTGTAAGGTTTTGGAAGAGCAGGCAAGCCAAGTTTTTATTACCAGTGTTGATGAAGCAGCTTTAAAAGTTGATTGGAAGGAACCTGAACAGAATCTTTGGTTTCACGTGGAACAAGGGCAAATCCGTCCGCTGTCCTGAGGCTTGAATAGCAGCCCAGGCTTGAATGGGGAGTAGGTAATGAGTGAGAGTAATTCCTATAATTCATCCAGCATCAAGGTCCTTAAGGGGCTGGATGCCGTTCGTAAACGTCCAGGTATGTATATAGGGGACACGGATGATGGAACCGGTTTACACCACATGGTGTTTGAGCTGGTTGATAATTCAATAGATGAAGCCTTGGCTGGTTACTGTAATGAGATAAAAGTCATTATCCACCCTGACGAATCCGTAAGCGTTACCGATGATGGTCGTGGCGTACCTGTTGATATTCACGAAGAAGAAGGGGTTTCTGCCGCAGAAGTCATCATGACAGTTTTGCATGCTGGCGGTAAATTTGATGACAATACCTACAAGGTATCAGGTGGCCTTCACGGTGTTGGGGTTTCCGTTGTTAATGCCCTGTCTGAAGAGTTAACCCTGACCGTTTGGCGCAAAGGCCAGATTCATGAACAGGTCTATCACCATGGTGTACCTGAAAAACCTCTGGCTGTAGTCGGCAAAACTGACAAAAGCGGTACTTTGGTCAGATTCAAACCCTCCAGTGAAACCTTCAATAATATTGAGTTCCACTTTGATATCCTTGCCAAGCGACTGCGTGAGCTTTCCTTCCTGAATTCAGGGGTTCGTATAGTCCTACTGGATGAGCGTAATGCCAGGGAAGAAGTCTTTCACTATGAGGGTGGACTCAAAGCCTTTGTGGATCACTTGAATACCAACAAGACCACCCTGGGGAAAACCTTTTACTTCACCACCCAGCGTGAAGATGGTGTTGGCGTTGAAGTTGCGATGCAGTGGAATGATGGCTTTTCAGAAAATATCTTCTGCTACACCAATAATATTCCCCAAAGGGATGGCGGGACCCACCTGGCTGGTTTCCGTGCTGCTTTAACCCGTTCGTTGAATCAGTATATTGAGCAGGAAGGCCTGGCGAAAAAAGCGAAGGTATCCACTACAGGTGATGACGCTCGCGAAGGGCTTACCGCAATCATTTCAGTTAAGGTGCCTGATCCCAAGTTCTCTTCACAAACCAAAGACAAGCTGGTTTCTTCAGAAGTAAAAACGGCTGTAGAACAGGAAATGGCGCGCCTATTCAGTGAGTATCTGCAAGAATTTCCACAGGAAGCCAAATCAATCGTCAATAAAATGATTGATGCGGCCCGCGCTCGTGAAGCAGCACGTAAAGCCAGAGATATGACCCGCCGTAAGGGTGCCTTGGATATCGCTGGTCTGCCAGGCAAGTTGGCGGACTGTCAGGAAAAGGATCCGGCGCTTTCTGAAATCTATCTGGTGGAGGGTGATTCTGCCGGAGGTTCAGCCAAACAGGGCCGGGACCGTAAGACGCAGGCCATACTTCCTCTCAAGGGGAAAATCCTGAATGTTGAGAAAGCCCGCTTTGACAAGATGCTGTCCTCTGCTGAAGTAGGCACCCTGATTACCGCACTTGGTTGTGGAATAGGCCGTGAAGAATTTAATCCGGATAAGCTGCGCTATCACTCAATCATTATCATGACCGATGCCGATGTGGATGGTTCACATATCCGGACCCTGCTGCTGACTTTCTTCTTCCGTCAGATGATGGAATTGATTGAAAGAGGGCATGTATTTATTGCCCAGCCACCTCTTTATAAAATTAAGCGTGGTAAGCAGGAGCAGTATCTAAAAGATGAGGCTGCCCTGGAAGATCACTTGACCCAGTCGGCTTTGGAAGGTGCAGCCCTCTATGTGAACCCTGAAGCCCCTGCACTTTCGGGCGAGGGTTTGCAGAAACTGGTTGAAGACTATCGTGATGCAATTCGCCGAATAGAACGCTTGTCACAAATCTACCCTGAATTTGTGCTGGAGCAGATGATTGATGCGCCCAGCTTGCTTACTGAAGACCTGGCTGACGAAAATAAAGTTAAAGATTGGATCAAAGAGCTAGAAGCGAAGGTCGTTATTGCCGCCAGTGACACCACTCAGGTACGTATGCGTATCGAAGTGGATAGTGAGCGGGGGCTTTACCTGCCAGCAGCTGAAGTTGTTGCCCATGGCGTCCCTACTGAATACGTGTTTGGCATGGATTTCTTCAAGTCTGGCGATTACCGGGCGTTGAGAAGCCTGGGTGAGCAGCTGGACGGTCTTTTGGAGGAAGGGGCCTATGTCGCCCGTGGCGAGAAGAAAAAGCCGGTGAAGCGCTTCCTTGATGCCCTTAACTGGCTGATGGGTGAAGCCAAGCGGGGTATCAGCGTTCAACGTTATAAGGGTTTGGGTGAAATGAATCCAGATCAACTTTGGGAAACCACGATGAACCCGGATACTCGTCGCATGCTGAGAGTGTCTATTGAGGATGCGGTGGGTGCTGATCAGATGTTCAATACCCTGATGGGTGATGAGGTGGAGCCCAGACGCAACTTTATTGAGACCAATGCTCTTTCAGTGGCCAACCTCGACGTCTAAACCTGTTTAGGTGTTGCTAGGCTGCCTGCTCCTAAATGAAGGGCAGGCAGCTTCAAGGCAAAATCGAAATTACTGGCCGGCCAATAATTGATCAGCAAGACTGGCCAGATCATCAACGATTTCCATCCCTTCTACCTGCTCACCCCTGTCCAGCGTTTTCTGTCCCTTACCGGTACGTACCAGCACACTTCGATAGCAGCCAGCTGCCTTGCCAGCCTGAAGATCACGCAGTGCATCACCCACCATGATTGCTTTTTCAAGGTCGATATTCAGCGCTAGAGCTATCTGGTAGAGGAGGCCAGGTTTGGGTTTACGGCACTGACAGGTGTTTTCAGGGCCATGTGGACACCAGGCGATATGGTGAATATCCGCTCCCTGGGCATGAACTGCAGCCAGGAGCTTACTGTGCATGGCATCCAGGTCTTCCTGCTGAAAGTGACCTCTGGCCAGCCCTGATTGGTTGGTTGCTATGGCAAGAATCCAGCCGGCCTTGTAGAGGCGCACCAAGGCATCGACAGATCCAGGGATGAAAATAAACTCATCGGCATTCTTTACGAAGGCATCTGAGTCCTGATTGATGACACCATCTCGGTCAAGGATAAGAATTTTGTTCATTAAAATTAGAGAAGTCAGTGGTTCATACAAAAAAGGGAGCCCTTGGGCTCCCTTTAAACCTAGTGCTGAAGCTGGGCAATATCGGCAGTATGCATGAAAAGGGCCTGCAAACTAGCCAGTAAAGCCAGACGGTTGTTTCTAATCTCAGGGTCTTCGGCCATTACCATCACCTGATCAAAGAAAGCATCGACTGGCTCACGCAGTTCAGCAAGTTTATTCAAGGCAGCCTGGTAGTCACCCTTTGCATAATAGGGAGCAACATCAATATCCTTAATGGCTAGCTGTTCGGCCAGGCGAACTTCAGCAGCCTCGGATAAAAGGGCTTTGTTGATTTCTGAGCTGACGGGCTGATCCAGCTTGCTTAACAGGTTACTGACCCTTTTGTTAGCTGCTGCCAAAGCTTGGGCTTCGGGTAGCTTACTAAAGCTGGAAACGGCTTGGACACGACGATCAAAGTCATAGGGATGGGTAACACCACGGCTACGTACCGCCAGGAAAATACCCGTTGCTATCCCCTGACCTTGATACCAGGCGCGGAAGCGATCCAGCATATAATCCAAAAGCTGTTGCTCTGCTTCCTGGCGCTGTGGCAGCTCTGAGTGCTGGGCCAGGGCTAGATGAATCAATTCTTGAAGGTCAAGATCCAACTGCTTGTGGACCAGAATATTCAATACCCCCAGGGTTGCCCGGCGGAGGGCAAAGGGGTCTTTAACACCGCTGGGTTTTTGGCCGATACCAAAGATGCCCGTCAGCGTATCCAGACGGTCAGCAAGTGCCAAGCAAATGCCTGTTGGAGTTTCAGGCAAGGCATCGCCTGCATGGCGGGGCAGATAGTGTTCACGCAAGGAGCGGCAAACTTCAGGGTTTTCACCATCATGCAGGGCATAGGCTTCACCCATCAGACCTTGAAGTTCAGGAAACTCCAAAACCATTTCGGTATTCAGGTCACATTTGCAGAGCTTGGCCGCGCGTTGCACTTTATCAGTGTCAAACTTTAAGCGTTGGGCGATCTCGCAGGCCAGCTGCTCAATACGGCGGCTCTTGTCCGCCAGGCTGCCCAGTTGTTTTTGAAAGACCACCTTCTCAAGACCTTCAAAGCGCGTTGCCAAGCGGCTCTTCTTGTCAGTTTCAAAAAAGAAGGCAGCATCGGCCAAGCGTGGACGAATAACCCGCTCGTTACCCAAAATAATCGCTGAAGGGTCCTGGCTTTGAATGTTGCTGACGGTAATAAACAAAGGCAGCAGACGGCCCTGCTCATCGGTCAGGTGAAAATATTTTTGATGGGATTTCATGGATGAAATCAGACAGGCATCAGGAACCTGCAAAAAGTCTTCATCAAAACTACCGGTCAAGGCCACAGGCCATTCGACCAAGCCGGTTACTTCATCAAGCAAGTCTTCATCAATCACTGCCTTGGCCCGGCGACTGGCTGCTTCAGCTAGTACCTGCTCACGGATCTGTTCACGGCGTTCAGTAAAGGAAGCCAGAACATAGCCTTTGGCCAGACTGGGTTGATAAGTTGAAGCCTTATCCAGAGTTATTGCGGAAGGAGCATGGAAACGGTGGCCATAGGTCAAGCGGTCACTCTGCAGACCCAGGATTTCAGCAGGGATGACTTCCTCACCTTGCAAAAGCACCAGCCAATGTACAGGACGTGAGAATTCAATACGTGATGAACCCCAGCGCATGCGTTTGGGGACTGGCAGGTTGTGGATAGCCTGCTTGAAGATATCTGGAACCAAGGCAGCGGTCGCTTGACCCGGCTGAGTGGAGCGATAAATAAGCCAGCTGCCTTTATCGGTTTCCAGCGTTTCCAGTTGGTCTATAGCCACCCCGCAGGATTTGGCAAAGCCAAGTAGAGCCTTGGTGGGCTCCCCATCCTTGTAGGCTGCTTTTAGTGCGGGGCCTTTGCGCTCTATAGCTTGATCAGGCTGGTGTTTGGCTAGGTTCTTAACGATCAATGCCAAACGGCGGGGGGTGGCAAAGCTTTCAATGGCAGTGAACGGCAGGCCGGCTGCTTCCAGACCTTCTTTGACCGAGGTTTCCAAAGCTTTGGACAGGTTGGCTAGCTGGGTGGGTGGAAGTTCTTCACAGCCCAACTCAAAAAGTAAATCAGCAGCTGACATCAGGCTTTCTCCTCTTCTGAAGCCAGTACTTCCTGGCGCAGGTGTTCCGGTGCCAAGGGGAAGCCCAGAGCCTTTCGGGAATTAAAATAAGCAAGTGCCACTTCACGGGCGAGGGTTCTGACACGCAGAATAAAGCGCTGGCGTTCGGTGACTGAAATGGCGTGGCGGGCATCCAGCAGATTGAAGGTGTGCGAGGCTTTGAGCACCTGCTCATAAGCCGGTAGCGGTAAACCTGCTTCCAGGAGTTTGTTGCACTCACGTTCACAGTGATCGAACTGACCAAAGAGAGCCTCGACATCGGCATATTCAAAGTTATAGGCACTTTGCTCTTTTTCATTCTGCAGCCAGACATCACCATAGGTGACAGGCTCGCCAGTCGGGCTCAGTGTCCAGATCAGATCGTAAACAGAATCCACGCCTTGCAGATACATGGCGATTCGCTCCAGACCATAGGTAATCTCACCGGTAACCGGGTAGCACTCGATACCACCGGCTTGCTGAAAATAGGTGAACTGAGTGACTTCCATCCCATTGAGCCAGACTTCCCAGCCCAGACCCCAGGCACCCAAAGTAGGTGACTCCCAGTTGTCTTCAACAAAACGGATATCATGAACCAGGGGGTCCAGGCCCAGAGCTTTCAAAGAGCCCAGGTAACGCTCCTGGATATCAGCAGGTGAAGGCTTCATGACCACCTGGAACTGGTAATAATGCTGAAGGCGGTTGGGATTCTCACCATAGCGGCCATCAGTGGGACGCCGGGAAGGCTGAACATAAGCTGAGTTCCAGGTTTCAGGCCCCAGAGCACGCAAAAAAGTGGCCGGATGGAAGGTACCTGCACCTACTTCCATATCCAGAGGTTGAAGAACAACACAGCCCTGGTCGGCCCAGTACTGCTGCAGGGCTAATATCAGGCCCTGGAAGGTGGAGACGTCTGGCGTAGACGAGTTCATGATCGGCTGCCCTTGCGTTAAATGAATGATCAACGAATGGGCAGAAGTATACCCTATCCGCTTTTGGCTTTCAGGCTCTTGATGAGTGCCTGATAGACGCCTAGATGCTTGAGGGCAATTTTGTCGGCACTGACTTCTTTCAGCTCGCGATTGGCATCTCGGGTTAGGCGTGTACGTAACTGGGTGGAGTTGTAGAGAACTTTAATCATCTCTTCCAAAGAGGCGACATCCCCCTTCTTAAAGAGCATGCCGTTACTGCGGTGGCTAATGAATTCGGCAAACCCGGAAACCTTGCTGGCAATAACCGGGATGTGAAAACTCATCGCCTGCAAAAGGCCGGTCATCGAGTCTGCACGGTTGGCAGGGTCAATAAACAAATTCATGACTGAATAGTAATCACCCGGGTGCTTGGGCTCGCCAACCCAGTCGATGTTTTCCCGGTCTTTATACTTGTTTTTCAATTTCTGGTAATCAGGGCCTTCACCCAGGATCACAAAAACCATATTCGGGAAGTCAGCCTGCATTCGCTCTGCGCACTTGACTAGCAACAGCTGACCACCAAATTTTTGTTCTATGTGCCCCCAATGGCCAATAACAAAGCGTCCCTGATAATGGCTTCTTAGCTCGGTCATTTTCATGGGGTTGGTTTCCAGGGTAATCGCAGCATCAGGGATTCGTCTGACCGGACAGAAGGCTTTATCACGCATTGCCAGTTCTGCTGGGAAAGAAGTCACGATAACCGCCAGAGCTTTGTTGAGGAGGCGTGAATTAAGTTGCTCTGTGGATTCAGCATCCGCTGAATGCCAGCTCATTAACCAGGGATTGCCTCTAAGTTGGCGCTGCCAGCCGGCCCAGCGTGCGGCGGCCAAATCATGGGCATGAATCAAACCGGTTTTGGGAACCTGGTAGTGACCAGAAAAACGATGGCTAACAGGCAGCAGATGGAGATTACGCAGGTGCTTGAGCCGATGGTGGAGAACGGAGTTCTTTTTGCAAACCACCTGCTGTTTAATCTTTTTTTCAGCAAGGGTATGAATGAGCAGTTCAACCTGTTGGGTCTGGGCATCATATTCATCATTCAGACAAACCTGGATCAGGCGCATGGCTTAGCGATTCCTTTGCAGATCTAAAGGGATTGCGCTCAGTTTGGCAGCTAGTTGGGTTGAGAACAGTGAAAAGAATAACCTTTTTTGCAAAGAGGTGTTATTGCTGCGCATAGGCTCGCTGCAGCCAGTCATACCAAACACCCGCCTGGTGAGCATCAACCTTGATCAAACCCCGGTAGAGGCGTTCCAGGTTACGTTGCGCTGTCTTGGGTTCTGGCTGGTTCAGTTGGCAACGATCAAAGTCGATTAACCAAACTTTTTTGTTGTCGGCCTGGATTAACAGATTGCGCGGATTCAAATCGGTATGGTTTAAACCCGCCTGGTGGAAACGGTGAATAGTTATAGCGGCAGCCTGCAGTGCCTGTTTTTGCTCAGCGGCATCCACTTGCGGCAGATAGTCACTGAGTGGCAGAGCCTTGGGAATGCGTAGCGTGATCAGGTCGGCTTTATAAACACCACCCAGGCGCTGTACGCGGGCAGCCAAAGGTCTGGGAACCGGCAGCCCCAGTGCTAAGAGTTTTTGGGTCAGGTGCATCTCCTGCCAGGCCCGAGTAGTACGCAAACCCGTCCAAAGGTAGAGATCCTTGATAAAGCGCCCAGGTAAGCCGCCGCGGTGATAATGACGCCAAACGGCTTCACCAGCCGGGGTTTGGATAAAAACACTGGTTCCCCGGCCGGGAGCACCACCCAGGAGCGCCTGTTGGTTTTGCCAGTATTCCAGTTGGAACCAGCGCTTATCTATTTGTGGGATGGCCTGGGGGTCATATAGAATAAACTCCCCCTGATCTTCAAGTTGCCGGAAAGGTGCCATGTCATCTCAGTCTGTTCATTCCCCACTCGAGCAAGTGCGGGATCTGTGTATTCTTCGCCTGTCAGCGCTGGGTGATGTTTGTAATCTGGTGCCCAGTGTCCGGGCTTTGCAAACGGCTCAGCCGGAGCTGAAAATCACCTGGATCATAGGCCGCGCCGAGTATAGTTTACTGGAAGGTCTGGAGGGCGTCGATTTTCTGGTCTATGACAAGAAAACTGGCCTGGCAGGCATGGCTGCCTTAAGAAAAAAACTACTCGCGCAGCGTAACGGCCAACCTTTTGATGTTCTGTTGCATATGCAGGCCGCCTTGAGAGCCAGCCTGCTGTCCCGGTTTATTCCTGCCCGACGCCGAATCGGTTTTGATGCCGAGCGGGCCAAGGATTTCCAAAACTGGTTTGTTCACGAACAGCTGGCTGCCAATCCCCGGCAACACGTGGGCGAAGGCTTTCTTGATTTTGTGCGTCACCTGGGTGTTCAGCCAGGTCCTTTGCAGTGGGGTATTCCACTACCCCAAACGGCTGTTGATGAAGCCAGGCGCTGGCAGCCTGAAGATCAAGCCTATCTGGTGTTGAGCCCTTGTTCGAGTAACCGGGCTCGCAACTGGCGCAATTGGTCTAATCAGGGTTATGCCGCTCTGGTTGACTATGCCTATGAAAATTATGGTTTGCAGACTCTACTAACGGGCGGCCCTACAGAACTAGAACAAGAAACCGCCAA
The DNA here is from genome assembly GCF_900112235.1 of Marinospirillum celere. Classification (GTDB taxonomy): domain Bacteria; phylum Pseudomonadota; class Gammaproteobacteria; order Pseudomonadales; family Halomonadaceae; genus Marinospirillum; species Marinospirillum celere. The sequence continues at coordinate 304,258 of NZ_FOLH01000004.1, forward strand.
GACAATTGCTGAGCTGGCCAAGGCACCGGTGATCAATGCGACCGGACAAACTTCCCTAAAAGCACTTTTGTGCCTGATTCGTGATGCTCGCCTGGTGGTGGCCCCTGATTCAGGCCCCATCCACATGGCGGTGGCCATGCAAACGCCGCCTTTGGGACTCTATGCGACCTCTAACCCAGATCGAACCGGTCCCTGGCTGGGGCGGGAGTTTGTTGCCAACCGCTATCCAGAAGCTGTTAAACACTTCCTGGATAGGGATGTAAACCAGGTGGGTTGGGGGCAGCGGGTGCGTGACCCTGCTGCTTTGGATTTGATTACCCAAGAGGATGTCCAGCAACGTTTGGATGCCATTATGAACTCCAAGGAAAAGCTTGCATGAAAATCAACCTCGCTGCTTTTGAACAAGCCCGGGTACTGGTTGCCGGTGATGTAATGCTGGATCGTTACTGGCAGGGTGCTACTGCACGTATTTCTCCTGAAGCACCGGTCCCTGTGGTGCAGGTCCAGCAAACCGATGATCGCCCAGGCGGGGCAGCCAACGTTGCCTTGAACCTCGCCAGCCTGGGTGCCATGGCCAGCCTGACGGGTATTGTTGGACAGGATGACAATGCCCGTCTATTGGAAGAACGCCTGCAACAATCTGGGGTGGAGACACGCTTTCATGCTTCTGATCAACATCCAACGATTACCAAGCTGCGGGTGATGAGTCGTAACCAGCAGTTAATCCGCCTGGATTTTGAACAACCCCTAAGTACGGAAACCGGTTTCACCCAAGCCTTTGCAGCTTGTCTGAACCAGGTGGACTTGGTGATTCTTTCTGATTATGCCAAGGGCACGCTAACCGACATCCAGCCTTTGATTCAGCAGGCTCGCCAGGCCGGAAAGAAGGTGTTGATTGATCCCAAGGGCAAGGATTTTTCACGTTATCGTCAGGCAACCCTGCTGACGCCCAACCTGAGTGAACTGGAAGCCGTAGTGGGTCCTTGTGATGACCAGCAGCAACTGGAACACAAGGCTGAAGCCTTGCGTCAGGAGTTGGAGCTGGAAGCCTTGTTGGTGACTTTAAGCGAAAAGGGAATGCTGCTCTTCCGTGAAGGGGAAGCGCCCTTGCATTTACCGACGCGGGCCCAGGAAATTTTTGATGTTACCGGTGCTGGGGATACCGTCATAGCGGTGTTGGGATTGGCTCTGGCTTCTGGCCATGCTTACCCTGAGGCCATGATGCTGGCCAATCTGGCTGCCGGTCTGGTGGTGGCTAAACCTGGCACTGCAACGGTGAGTGTGGCTGAAATCTACACGGCCCTGCATAACGATAAACTGATTGAATACGGCGTGCTTTCAGCCCCAACCTTGGTCGAAGCTGTCAGGGCTGCCCAGGCCAGGGGCGAAAAGGTGGTCATGACTAATGGCTGCTTTGATCTCTTGCATGCCGGTCACGTGGCCTATCTTGAAGAGGCCAGGCTGCTGGGTGACCGTTTGATTGTAGCAGTCAACTCGGATGCTTCCGTAAGTCGACTAAAAGGTCCCTCCAGACCGATCAATCCACTGGAAAGAAGAATGCGGGTGCTGGCCGGGCTGCAGGCAGTGGATTGGGTGGTGGCTTTTGAAGAGGATACGCCAGCAGAGCTGATCAGCCAGGTATTGCCTGACCTCTTGGTTAAAGGCGGTGACTACCAGCCTGAAAACATTGCTGGGGCTGAGGCCGTCCTTCAGGCTGGGGGAGAAGTCAAAGTACTGGAATTTGTTGATGGGGTATCCACTACCGCCATGGTGCGTTCGATCTTGGATAAGAATTGATGTCTGCCTTGCCGCGTTATCTTTACACCGGCCTTTTAACCCTGCTCTCGCCCTTGGCCAAAAAGCGGCTGGAGAAAGAAAAGGTCAATGAGCTTTCGGCCCGCCAGCGTGCAGGGCATATTTCACCCAGTAAAAAAGAAGTGGTTTGGGCGCACTGTGCTTCGGTGGGAGAAGTCCTGGCCGCTGAACCCCTGCTTAACAAGCTGCTACAGGCCTACCCAGAAAAACAGCTGGTGGTGACCACCATGACGGCAACAGGTGCTGCTCAGGTTCGCCAGCGCCTGCCAGAAGCCAGGCATTACTTGTTGCCTCTAGATTTGCCCTGGTATGCCGACCGTTTTATCCACACCCTCAAGCCACGTCTGGCAATTATTTTTGAAACCGAAATTTGGCCCAATCTGCTGCATAGTTGCAAGAAAATGCAGGTGCCGGTAGTAGTTGCCAATGGCCGCCTGTCGAATAAGGCATTTAAAGCTTATAAGAAAATTCGTCCCTTGATGGCTGAAGCCCTGAGTAAAGTTGATCAGATAGCAGCCAAGGCTGAAGAAGATGCCGAACGCTTTATCGCCTTGGGTTTTCCGAAAGAAAAGATGCAGGTGACGGGTAGCATCAAATATGATCTGCAACCACCTACAGGGCTTCAGGAACAAGCAGAGAATCTCAGGACTGAATGGGGCCAAAGACCTGTTTGGATTGCTGCCAGCACCCATGAGGGTGAAGATGAGCCTTTATTGGAAGTCCACAAAAAACTGTTGGAAAGCTATCCTGATGCTTTACTTCTGCTGGTTCCCAGGCATCCACAGCGTTTTGAAGAGGTGGCTGAACTAATCAAGAAAGCCGGCTTTTCATTCAGTCGTCGTAGTCAGCAAGACCCGGTTTATCGCCAAACCCAGGTTTATCTGTGCGATACCCTTGGAGAAATGCTGCTCTTTTATGCGGCAGCAGATCTGGCTTTTGTGGCGGGCAGTTTGGTTCCGATCGGTGGGCATAATCTTTTGGAACCGGCAGCCTTGGAAACCCCTATTATTACCGGACCCCATCTGCACAACTTTGCAGAAATTGCGGCGCTTTTACGTCAAGCCGGTGGGATGCAAGAAATCAGTCAGGTCGAAGAACTGCCCGAACTCTTGATTCGCCTTTTTCAGGATACGGAAAGCTGCAGGCAGCTTACTCAGGCTGCTGCTGCAGTGATCGAAGCCAACCGGGGTGCTTTAAACAAACAGTGGCAGCTGGTCGAAAGTTTTCTTCATGACTAGTTAGCTGTTATGCTTTTCAAACACTTGTTTGCTAGCTGCGGAGAAACTCATGCTGACACTGCACCATCTGGAAAAATCGCGCTCTCATCGCATCGTCTGGTTGCTGGAATTGCTGGGTGTTGAGTATCAAATCAAAACCTATCAGCGTGATGCCAAAACCCTTCTGGCCCCCGCAGAACTCAAAGCCATCCATCCCCTGGGTAAGTCGCCTGTGCTTACCGATGGCGATCGAGTGATTGCTGAATCAGGAGCCTTGATCGATTACCTGGTTGAGGTTTATGGACAAGGACGCTTACAGCCGGGCAAAGACAACCTGGATGCCTGGGTGGATTACCGCTATTGGCTGCATTATGCAGAGGGCTCACTGATGCCCTGGCTATTGATGAACCTGGTTTTTACTCAGATTCCCAAGCAGCCCATGCCTTTTTTCATTAAGCCGGTAGCCAAAGGGATCAGTGGTAAGGTTCTGGAACAGCTGGTGACCCCCAATCTGAATACTCATTTGCCATTTATTGAACAACAGTTGGAAGGTAAACGCTGGTTGCTGGGAGAACAGTTGACGGCGGCTGATGTACAAATGAGCTTTCCGCTTCAGGCTGTCGCCGCCAGAATGGATGTTAAAGCCTATCCCAATCTAGCGGCTTATGTGGCCCGTATTCAAGAAGAGCCCAGCTGGCAACAAGTGATTGCCAAGGTTGGGCCCCTCAAGTTTCCTGGCTAGCCTTTATTTGGCAATCAGCCGCTTAACGCCCTCTGGACAACCGAGTAGCAACACATCAGCAGGGCGTTGCGCAAAGATGCCGTTACAGACTACCCCGGCAATATCGTTGATACGGGTTTCCAGCTTCAAGGGGTCATCAAGCAAAAAGTTATAGCAGTCGATAATCCAGTTGCCGTTATCGGTTTTGACATTTTCCCGCCATTGAGGGTCGGCACCCAGCTTGACCAGTTCACGTCCGACATGGCTGCGGGCCATGGGCAGTACTTCAACCGGCAAGGGAAAATCACCCAGTACCTCAACCTGTTTGCTTTCATCAGCAATACAAATAAATTTGTTGCTGCAAGCGGCAACAATTTTTTCACGGGTGAGTGCCGCGCCACCGCCCTTAATCATCTGCAAGCGCGCGTTGATTTCATCGGCACCATCAACATAAACATCCAGAATCCCCGCTGCATTTAAATCATAGACAGGAATGCCGTGGGCTCTCAGGCGTTCAGCTGTGGCTTCAGAGCTGGCAACGGCGCCATCAATATCCATTTTCAGGCGGGCCAGTTCTTCAATGAAAAAATTGGCTGTTGAGCCGGTGCCCACACCGACAATCGAGTCTTTATGCAGGTCATCACGAATTTCTTCCAGGGCGGCCTGAGCAACGGCCTGCTTGAGTTGGTTTTGTGTCATTTTGGATCCAAGTGTGAGTTAAGGAAAGTTTAGACCCAGTATAGCAACTTCCCTAACTTAACTTCGACTGGACGATTGCTGATCAGCAGGCCACAATGAGCGGTTATTTCCACACCTTAGACAGGGAGCTGCAGCTAAATGCTTGAACACTACGTGAAGAAAATCCTTCAGGCCCGGGTTTATGATGCCGCGCTGGAAACCCCTTTGTCTGAAGCCCGGTTTATGTCCAAGCGCTTGAACAACTCCGTCTGGATCAAGCGTGAAGACCTACAGCCGGTTTATTCTTTCAAGATACGTGGTGCCTTCAACAAGATGGCTCAGCTTTCTGAAGCTGAAAAAGACCAGGGGGTTATCGCTGCCTCTGCCGGTAACCATGCCCAGGGCCTGGCCATGGCAGCCAAACAAATGGGGGTTAAGGCAGTTATCGTGATGCCCAGAATTACCCCGGATATCAAGGTTCAGGCTGTGCGTGCCCGAGGTGCCCGGGTGATTCTCAAAGGGGATGCTTTTGGTGAAGCCCTGGAGCATGCCCTGCAACTGGTCGAAGAAAAGGGCTATACCTACATCCCCCCCTATGATGACCCAGATGTGATTGCCGGGCAGGGCACTATTGCCATGGAAATCCTGCATCAGCACCCGGACCCGATTGAAGCTATTTTTGTGCCCGTTGGCGGTGGCGGCTTGATTGCCGGGGTCGCGGCCTATGTTAAATACCTGCGCCCCGAGATTAAGGTTATCGGCGTCGAGGCTGAAGACTCAGCTTGCCTGGCTGCTGCGATGAAAGCTGGCCGTCGGGTTACCCTGAGCCAAGTGGGGATCTTTGCTGAAGGGGTAGCGGTTGCCCAAATCGGTAAGGAGCCCTTTAAGGTCTGCAAAGATTATGTCGATGAAGTAATTACCGTCACCACGGATGAAATCTGTGCTGCGGTCAAGGATATTTTTGAAGACACCCGTGCAGTTGCTGAACCCTCCGGTGCTTTGTCTCTGGCCGGTTTGAAAAAATATGTTGAGCAAACAGGAATCACCGAGTCTACTCTGATCTGCATCAACTCGGGCGCCAATACCAATTTTGATCGTTTGCAGCATATTGCCGAACGTACCGAACTGGGTGAAAAACGGGAAGCTATTCTTGCTGTTGGTATTCCCGAACGCCCCGGTAGCTTCAAGAATTTCTGCAAGGTGATCGGTCGTAAAAGAATGGTGACTGAATTCAATTACCGCTTTGCTGATCCTGAACAAGCGCAAATATATGTGGGGGTTCAGGTCAAACCTGATGGAACGGATCGGGAAGAATTAATCCTGGCTTTGCAGGAAGCCGATTATCCAGTGGTTGATTTAACAGATAATGAATTAGCGAAATTACATATCCGCCATCTAGGTGGTGGTCGTACGGCCAGTGAAACCAATGAAGAAATCTATCGTTTTGAATTTCCAGAACGCCCCGGGGCTCTGTTAAATTTCCTCAATCATTTGGGGCACGACTGGAATATCTCGTTATTTCACTACCGTAACCATGGTGCAGCCTACGGCCGTGTCCTGGTGGGCTTCCAAGTGCAACAGGAAAACCGTATTCATGTTGAAGAATATCTCGATAAAATCAGCTATCGCTATTGGCGCGAGACAGAAAATCCTGCTTATCGACTCTTTTTGTAAAATTAACGACTTGTTAATCGAGATAAAAAGGAATAAATTGAATAAACCTTGAAGTCTTCAAGGTTGAATATTCATTGCATCATCATTGCCAAGGGACGGCAAGAGGAGCTTAATTATGAAAAAGAAACCTGATGTAATGGTGGTACTTGTCCTGATCTTTGTAGCAGGCTTGCTCGTCACCAGTTTGATCTAAGTTAGGTTCGGGTCCAATATAAAGCCGAAGCTGTTGCTAGCCCATCCATGGGGACATCCCAACTGGCTTGGGGTAAGGAATCCACTTCCTGGCAAGCATGGGCCAAACCCAGCAGCAGAGGTCGTCTAGGACGGCTTCTGCTGATATCAAACGTTCGATCATAGAACCCACCTCCCATTCCCAAGCGTCCTCCTTGGCGATCAAAGCCCACCAAAGGCATTAAGACCAGATCCACAGCCCAGGGCTGAATCCGATGCACAGCTTTTAAGCCATAACCTTTGAGCTTGGGCTCAGCTATACCAAAACGATTGCAATCCATGGGTGTTTGGCCCGGTTGCCAGCGTACAAACCAAAGGAGTCGAGGCAATGATGGGTGAAGTACGGGCAGATAAACTTTTTTACTCAAGCTCAGGGCCCGCTGGACCAAAGGGTAGGGGTCGATTTCACCGTCACTGGGCAGATAAACCGCCAGGCTTTTGGCATTAATAAAAGCGGCTGTTTGGCTGAGTTGCTGGGCAAGGCCAACAGCGGCCTGGGTTTGTTCTTGTGGAGAAAGGGCTCGGCGACGACGACGCAGCTGCTGACGCAAGGCTTGTCGATCAGTGGAGCTGGGTAAGGGAAAAAAAGACATGCATTAACTCGATAAGTGCCCCAGAGTGCCGCTGTTGTCGTGGCCCTTGAACCCTAAAGTTCAAGGTGGAGGCAACCGGCCTACCGAAGGCTTTCCGCTACATGGCGGACCTGCTCACGGGTAGATCCAGGCGGCGTCCTTAGTAAAGATCATAGGCTCGAGGACGTGAGCAACTGGCGCACACTCCAGGGTTATCTCCAGTTTAACAAAGAATGAATCCTTTAGGGGAGTTTTCGTGACTCCACCTGAGCTTCCAGTTCCTGAAGCGCTGAGTCTAATTTTTCGGTCAGGCGCGCAATCTGAACTTCATGATTATGATTTGTATCATGACGCTGGAGCATCTCATTGGTTATGTTGAGTGCGGCCATAATCGACAGGCGCTCCATACTTAAAATTTTGCCTGCACGGCGAATTTCTGACATCTTCTCATTCAGATAACGAGCAGCGCGCAACAGATCCTCCTTTTCAGCGGGAGGACAGGCAATCAGGTATTTGCGATCCAGAAGAGTGATTTCAGTGGTATTCTTGTCGCTGCTCATTCGCAGGGCTCCAAAGCCAAATCAAGCAGCCTGTACTATAGACCCGCATATTTTTGCGGTCAATTGTAAAAACTTGTTAGTGAATGCTAGCTTTTTATATCGGCAATTAACCCAAATTCAATAATAGATGAGAGTCGCATGTCTTCAGATGCAGAAAAAAATCTACCCGTGTGCTTTGAAACCCTGGCAGATCTTTGTCTGAAATATCGGTGTTTTCAGTCACCTTCGCTGTTTCATGGGGTATTAACGGGCCAGCTTTGTGGTCAGGATAAGCTACCACGTGAGCAATGGCTGCTACTCTTTACCCAGCTCCTGGGCGAACAGGTCAACCTGCCTGAGCAGGACCGTAAGCTGGCTTTGGAGCTTTTAGATCAAACTTTAGAGCAACTGGGTTCGGGCCAAATGGATTTTGAACCCTTGTTGCCTGACGAACTCTACGAAGTGGAAGAGCGTTTTGCTGCTTTGATTAAATGGCTGCAAGGTTTCTTGAAATCATTGAAAGCAGCTCAAATTGATCAGGAAAAACTCAGCCAGGAAGCCAAAGAAGGTTTGAGCGACCTGGAAAAAATTGTCGAAGCTGGTGATTTAACCCCTGCAGCCAATGAAGAAAATGAAAAAGACCTTCATGAGTTGAGTGAGTTTGTTCGCTTGGTGGCGATGATGCTTTACTTGGAGCTGCACCCAGGTCGACCTCAGGTCGAAAAACCCCAATCAGGTTCCAGCCTGCATTGATGAATACTGCTACAGCAAGAGGTTGATGATGACCAGCCAGTTATTTCGCCAGCGTCGTGAACGTCTCCTTGAACAAATGCCGGACAAAGCTCTGGCGATCATCCCTGCGGCCAGTGAAGTGACCCGCAGTCGGGATACCGAATACCCCTTTCGTCAGGCCAGTGACTACTGGTATTTAACCGGTTTCAATGAACCTGATGGTTTATTGGTTTTGGTAAAGGAAGGGGAAACGGGCAAAAGCCTGTTATTTAATCTTCCCAAGGATCCGGAAATGGAAACCTGGACAGGGATACGCCTGGGTCAGGAAAAAGCACCGGAAGTCTTGGGCGTGGACCAGGCCTTCCCTTTGCAGCAAATTGACGAGCAGCTAAGTGACCTTCTGGGGGAAGCCAGTGAAGTTTGGCTGCCGCTGGATAACCTGGCACTTTATCAAAACTACCTTAACTGGCGGCAGGGTGTTAGACGCAAACGCAAGCGTTCTGCCTGCCTGCCGGACCGGCTGGTTGATGTGGCTTCAGCGCTTGCCGAAATGCGTCTGATTAAAAGTGATGAAGAAATTGCTTTGATGCAAAAGGCGGTGGATATTTCGGCTGCCGGGCATTTCCGGGCCATGAAGGCCAGTCGTCCGGGCGCTTATGAATACCAGCTTCAAGCCGAACTGGAGCATGAATTTGCCATACAGGGTGCCGCAGCGCCTGCCTATGCCAGTATTGTGGGCTCAGGAGCCAATGCCTGCGTACTCCATTATATTGCCAACCAGGATGCCTTAAAGGCGGGTGATCTGGTGTTAATTGATGCCGGTGCTGAATACCAAGGCTATGCCGGCGATATTACCCGTACCTTCCCGGTTGATGGCCACTTTACAGAAGCCCAGAAGCAGCTTTATGAACTGGTGTTGAAAGCCAATGAAGAGGCCATACGCCAGGCTGGACCCGGTACTACCTTGGAAGCCTTGCATCAGAGCGTGCTGCGAGTTTTAACCCAGGGCTTATTGGAGCTGGGTATTCTGCAAGGCGAACTGGAAACCCTGCTGGAAGCAGAAGCCTATAAGCCCTATTTCATGCACGGCACCAGCCACTGGCTGGGGCTGGATGTTCATGATGTGGGAATTTACCGGATCGAAGGCTCTGCAAGGCCTCTTCAGCCGGGAATGGTTTTTACCATAGAGCCAGGGCTCTATTTTCCACCCGACTGTGAAGAGGTGGATCCCAAGTGGCGTGGCCTGGGTATTCGTATAGAGGACGATGTGTTGATTACCAAGCAGGGCTGCAAAGTGCTTAGTGATCAGGTTCCGAAAACTGTAGCTGGAATAGAAAGTCTGATGAGAGGCGCGGATGCAGCAGCTTGAAACGGATATTGCCCTGATCGGCGGTGGTCTGGTTGGTGCCAGCCTGGCATTGGCTTTGCAACCGCTGGCCGAGCGCCAAGGCTTGAAGGTTACACTCCTGGAAAGCCACCCCCCCTCAACGCAAGCACCGGAAAAAGATTGGCAGCCCAGTTTTGATGCCCGCTCTTCGGCTATTTCCTGGGGAACTCGTTTGATCTACGAGCGTTTGGGTCTTTGGGAAAATCTTGAACCCCATGCTTATCCGATTAAACACATCCAGGTTTCAGACCGGGGCTATCTGGGTTCAACCCAGCTCGATCATCAGGAACAGGGCACTCAAGCCTTGGGCTATGTTGTGCCCAATGCCTGGCTGGGCAAGAATCTTTGGGCTGCGCTACAGCAAGTGAATCATCAGCATTTGGAAATTCTTGCCCCCGCTGAAGTAGAGCGGGTGAGTTTTCCTAGTCCTGAAGCGGCTGAAGTGATAGCCCACCTAGAAGGGCAGCCACTGAGAATTAAAGCCCGCCTGGTGGTGGTCGCTGATGGTGGGCGCTCAGGCTTAAAACAGCAACTGGGCATTGCCGATCAGGTGCATGACTATGAGCAAACTGCCCTGATTGCTAACCTACGGGTTTCCAAACCGCATCAGGGTTGGGCTTACGAGCGCTTTGCCAGTGACGGTGCCCTGGCGCTGCTGCCTTTGCAAGCTAACGAAATGGCTTTGGTGTGGACCCGGCCTAAGAATGAAGCTGACCCACTGGTGCACTTGCCTGAACAAGAGTTTTTGGAGGCGCTGCAAAAAGCCTTTGGCAAGCGTGCGGGTCGTTTCCAGCAGGTCGGTGAACGCTTTGCCTACCCGCTTAAAAAGATTCGAGCCCAGGAGCAGGTTAGAAGCAATCTGGTCGTCCTGGGTAATGCGGCCCACTATTTACACCCCGTAGCTGGTCAGGGTTATAACCTGGCGATTCGGGGCGTGATGAGCCTGGCAGCCAGCCTGTTACAGGCAGCGATTAAAGCAGAAAATGCCGGTCAGCCTTTCCATCCGGGTAGCCTGGCACCCTTGCAGGCTTGGCAAGAACAGCGTCTGCCTGATCAGGATGCAGTGGTAGGCTTCAGCCATGGGCTCATCGCTTTATTTGCCAACAGCCAGCCGCTACTTGGACATGCCCGAGCCAGTGGTTTGATCGGATTGAATTTGTTTTCTCCTGCCCGACGCTGGTTGGCCAGGAAAGCCATGGGATTGGAGGTCTAGGATGCAAGCATTTGATGTGGTGATCGTTGGCGGCGGTATGACAGGTCTGGCCTTGGCGGCCGGTTTGGCCAAGACGCCATTGAAGCTGGCAATTGTTGAAGCCGCCTCGGAAGCACCCAACTGGAAACCTGAGAAACTGGAAATCCGGGTGAGTGCCCTGTCTGAAGCCAGTAAGCGGCTACTGGAAAAGCTGGGTGCCTGGTCGGCGATGCAGAGCCTGAGAGTGAATCCTTATCAGGGCATGGTTGTTTGGGACAGCGAAGGTACTGCTGAAGTCAGCTTTAATGCCCTGGATGCCGGTGTTAGTGACCTGGGCTATCTGGTTGAAAATGCCGTCACCCAGTTGGGGTTACTGCAAGCTGTTGAAGGCCAAGAAAATCTGACCTGGTTCCGGGGTTGCCGTCCGGTTGCACTCAGTGAACCCTTGCAGGCTGCCGGCCAAAGAACGCTGACCCTGGATACGGGTGAAACCCTGGCGGCTGATTTGATTGTTGGTGCAGATGGGGCCCATTCAAAATTACGTGAATGGGGTGGTTTTACCACCCGCGAGTGGGACTACCAGCATTCTGCTTTGGTAACCAGTGTGCGTACGGAAAAATCCCACAAAAATGTTGCCTGGCAGCGCTTTCATGCCAGTGGTCCTCTGGCTTTTTTACCCTTGAACCGCGAAGGCGATGATCATTGGTGTTCTCTGGTCTGGTCAACCCATCCACAAGAAGCTGAGGAATTAATGGCTCTGGATGAAGCAGGTTTCAACCAACGGCTAACCAAGGCCTTTGAGGGTCGTTTGGGGCAGGTTTTGATTAGCGAAGAGCGAGTTACTTATCCCTTACGCCAGCGCCATGCTGTGGATTATGTCCAACCGGGCTTGGCATTAATGGGGGATGCTGCTCACACTATTCACCCCTTGGCTGGGCAGGGCGTCAACCTGGGTTTTCTGGATGTTGCAGTTTTGACTCAGGTGCTGATTACTGCTGCTGAACAGGGCAAGCCCTTGGGAAGCCCGAGTGTATTGAAAAGTTACCAGCACCGACGCAAACCGGACAACCTGGCGATGATGGCTTTGATGGAAACCTTCAAGCGTCTGTTTGCCAGCCGTTCCTTGCCAGTGCTCTTGGCGCGGAATCTGGGTATGAAACTGGTTGATAACCAGCCCTGGGTTAAGCGTCAATTGGTTGCCCAGGCTTTGGGCTTGCGAAGTCTTGCCAAGCCCTGAAAGTTAGAGGCTTACTTTCTTTCTCCAAAAATGTTCAGGCCCTTGAGTAGATTAAGGGCTTCATTGACCGGGTAATCATCCGGCGATGTCAGTCGCGCAGTTTGCTGGCGCTCAGGTTCTTCTTGTCCGCTTTCCAGGTGTCCTTGCAGATCCCGTTCACGGGTTCTGCGGCTTTCTTCAATGGGTGTGATCCGGGCATTGATAACCTCGATATCCGGCTGAATGCCTTCGGCTTGAATAGACCGTCCTTGGGGGGTGTAATAGAGAGCTGTCGTCATTTTCAGGGCTCGGTCATTGTAGAGAGGTAAAACAGTTTGCACTGAACCCTTGCCAAAGCTGGCTGTGCCCATGATTAAGCCGCGACGATGATCCTGAAGGGCACCAGCTACTATTTCTGAGGCAGAAGCCGAGCCTGAGTTGATCAGCACCACCAGCGGGATACCTTCCAGTGCATCACCAGCGCGGGCTTCAAAACGCATGTCAGTATCGGGCAGTCGTCCCTGGGTATAAACGATCAATCCACCATCAAGAAAAATATCGGTTACTTCGGCTGCGGCTTGAAGAACACCGCCGGGATTATTACGTAGGTCCAGGATCAGGCCTTTCAAGTGGCCCTCATTGCTAGCCTTGAGTTCTTCGAGTCCTTTAAGGGTTTCCTCGGCACTGCGATTTTGAAATTGGCTGATTCTTAGGTAGCCATAATCCTTTTCCAGCAACTGCTGGCGCACGCTGACGGTTCGGATCAAATCCCGGGTCAATTCGACTTCAAAAGGCTGTCCAGCTGATTCACGTTGAATGGTCAGGCGCAGAGTGGTGCCCGGTTCACCTCGCATCAGCTCGATGGCTTGATCGATACTTAAGTCACGGGTGGAGGTGTCATTAATCCGGATAATTAAGTCCTGAGGTTGAATGCCTGCTTTGGAAGCCGGAGTGTCATCAATCGGGCTGATAACCTTGATGTAGCCTTGTTCAATTCCGATTTCGATTCCCAACCCACCAAACTCACCTTGGGTGGACTCACGCAGCTCCTTGAAGGCTTCAGGCTCCAAATAGCCTGAATGAGGATCGAGCCCAGAAAGCATGCCCCGAATAGCATTTTCAAGCAGGGTCTTATCATCCACTTCATGCACATAAGCTTGTTTGATGCGTTCATAGACTTCTGCAAAGCTGCGCAGTTCATCCAGCGGCAGCTCATAGTCTGGAGAAGTCAGCGGGTAATCTAGCGATTGGGGCTCCAGGGCTTGGGCTGGTAATGCCAACACCAGGGCAAGCAAACCTCCGGCCAGGACAGAACCTGAAAAACGGCTTAAAGGGCGGGTTGAAGGTGCTTGCATGAATTTAACTCCAAAATCCGGGTCTTAAGGCTTAGCGTCGGGCAATCCAAGTAATTGGATCGACTGGCTGTCCACGGTGGCGTATTTCAAAATAAAGGGCATTGCGTGTTTGACCGCCTGTTGAGCCAGCCGTGGCAATAACATCACCGGCATTGACCCAGTCGCCAGTCTGTCTGCGTAGGGTTTGATTGTGCCCGTAAAGGCTCATATAGCCACCACCATGGTCAATAATGACCATAAAACCAAAACCTCTCAACCAGTCAGCAAAAACAATGCGCCCACCATGAACGGCTTTGATTTCAGCACCTGAGTCTGCCTGGATGGTCAAACCCCTGCTGACCAGCCGATTATCCTGCTGGCGACTGCCGAAGGCGCTGAGAACCCGGCCCTGAATGGGCCAGGGCAAGTTACCGCGCATATCCGGAAAAGGACGGGCATCTCTGGGTGGTGGTAACTTGACGATGGCTTCGGTTACCGCATCCAGTAATTCCTGCAAACGCTCCTGGTCTGCTTGTAATTGCTGGAGCTCATCATCACGCCCGGAAATTTCCTGGCTAAGGCGGGCAATCAGCACCTGGCGGCCCTGTTGTTCAGCCAGCAATTCCCTGCGTCTTTCCTGCAGGGAACGGCGAACGCCTTCCAGGGCCTGACCGCGGGTGACGATTTCTGATTCAACCTGGTCCAATTGCCGGGCAATCCGTAGATAGTCTTCAATACGCTCGGTGCGCTCACGATTAATATAATCATAGTAGCGCAGTAGGCGGGCGACCCTGTCGGGTTCCTGTTGATTGAGCAACACCTTCAGGTATTCCTGGCGCCCCATTGAGTAAGCTGCACGAATTTGCTGGCGTAAAAACCCTGCCTGCTGATCCAGCTGCTCTTGCAATTCTTCCTGTTCCCTGCGCAGCCTTTGCATCCGGCTCTCCAGTTCCTGGGCTTCACGGGTATTGGCTTCAATACGGGTGACCAGCTGGCTAATTTGGGTTTCAGTTTGTCTCAGCTGATTTTGCAGGTCCGACTGCTGATCTCTGGCCTGAGTCAGCCAACCCTGTAGCTCACTAATATCCTGACGCAACTGGCGTAGTTGCTGTTCGCTGACTTCTTCTTCATTCGCCAGCACCCAGCCAGTAGTGAACAGGCAGCCCAGCAGTATTCCAATAACCAGTGCAGGAAACTTCACTCCAGCTCTCCCTGGATTGCCATCATGTTGAGGGCTTAATCAAACTCAACCAAAGCCTGACCGGTCATTTCCGGTGGCTGAGGAATGTCCATGGCCTTGAGCAGGGTGGGTGCCAAATCACAGAGACGTCCACCTTCTAAGAGTCTTGCCTTTTTGCCTTTGGGAGGCAGGTAAATCAGGGGGACAGGGAAGGTGGTATGGGCTGTTTGTGCTTGACCGGTGGTTTCATCCAGCATCTGCTCGGCATTACCATGATCTGCTGTAATAAAGCACTGGCCATTAACTTCTTCCAGTGCTTCTATTACCCGTCCAATACAGGCGTCCAGGGTTTCTATGGCTTTAACGGCAGCATTAAAATCGCCAGTATGGCCAACCATATCACCATTGGCATAGTTGCAGATGATGGCATCAAACTCACCGGATTTAATCGACTCTACCAGTTTGTCGGTCACTTCCAAAGCGCTCATTTCCGGCTGCAGGTCATAGGTGGCAACTTGCGGTGAAGGAATCAGGATGCGGGTTTCACCGGGAAACTTGTCTTCGCGGCCACCGGAAAAGAAAAAGGTGACGTGAGCATACTTTTCGGTTTCGGCAATGCGCAGCTGGGTCTTGCCCAGATTGGCCAGATACTCACCCAGAGTGTTGTGCAGCTCTTCGGGTGGAAAGGCAGCCGAAGCAGGAATATCAGCTGCATACTGGGTGAGCATCACAAAGTCAGCCAAACGTGGCCAGGCGCGGCGGGCAAAGCCCTGGAAATCTGCTTCCACAAAGGCCCGGCTGAGTTCACGGGCCCGATCGGCACGGAAATTCATGAAGATAACCGTGTCGCCATCTTCAATCTGACAGGCCTGGCCTTCAGGCTGAATACTGGTGGCGGCAACAAACTCATCATTCTCGCCCCGCTCATAAGCCTGTTGCAGAGCTTCCAAAGCGGAGGAGGCAGTATGTTCGCCCTGGCCCAGAGTTAGCAGGTTGTAAGCTTTTTCAACTCTGTCCCAACGATTGTCCCTGTCCATGGCATAGTAGCGACCGACAAGGCTGGCTATTCGTCCCTTGCCGAGTTCAGCAAACTTGTCTTCCATGGCCTTGATTGAGCCTTCAGCACTGCGCGGAGGCATGTCGCGTCCATCCAGGAAGGCGTGCAGATAGACTTCTCTGGCACCGCGCTTAACGGCCATTTCCGCTGCCGCGAACAGGTGCTGCTCATGGCTATGCACACCACCGGGCGATAAGAGCCCCATCAGGTGAACGGCTCCCTGCTTATCAATGGCTTTATCAATGGACTGGACCAGGGTAGTGTTTTCAAAAAAACTGCCATCGGTAATGGCCTGGGTAATGCGGGTGAAGTCCTGGTAGACAATCCGGCCGGCTCCCAGATTCATATGGCCGACCTCTGAATTACCCATTTGGCCATCTGGAAGGCCAACCTTCATACCATCAGTATAAATTTGAGTGGTGGGCAGTTGGGCACGCAAGCGATCCATTACTGGTGTAGAGGCGTGATGAATGGCATTGTTGTCAGCGGCAGGATTGTCGCCATAGCCATCCAGTATGATCAGAGCTGCAGGTGTACGTTTGGCATTCATGATGGAAACTAACTCTCGGATTGGGCTGCTGAATGTAAATCTTGACCATGATAGCTTTACAGGACGCAAATCACCATCCCAGAGGTGTCAGCAAGGCCGCTCTGGTGTATCCTTGGGCGCTGAATTTCTACCTGGCATTCAACACAAGAGATCGAAGATGTTCGAACAAATTATCGAATTCAGCATGAACAACCCCCTGTTGGTTGGTGCTTTCATCCTTTTGCTGGTTATGGTGATCTATAACGAGACCAAAGGGACGGCTAAGGGCCTGACACCAGCAGAAGCTGTACGCCTGATGAACCGTGATGAAGCCGTAGCCGTCGACATTCGTGACCGTAAGGACTTCAATGCCGGCCACATTACAGGTGCTATTCACCTGCCCATGAGCAGTATGGATAGCAAGCTCCATGAGCTGGAAAAGCACAAGGACAAGCAGATCATAGTGGTCTGCCGAATGGGTAACTCTGCCAATATGGCAGTGACCAAATTGCAAAAAGCCGGTTACCAGCAGGTTATGCGCCTGAAGGGTGGCATGATGCAATGGCAGACAGATTCCATGCCGGTTGTTAAGAAGTAAGCCACTACATTCAATTTCATTTTTTAACTGACTAGGAAAGAACCATGAGTGAAGCTCCCAAGCCAGAATTTGCCTTGCAACGTATTTACCTGAGTGACGTTTCTTTTGAGGCCCCCAATAGCCCGGAAGTTTTTATGGGCAATGAAAAACCTCAGGTAGACGTAAAGCTGGACTCCAAAAATCGCAAAGTCAACGATGAGCTTTATGAAGTCACCGTAAAAATCACTGCTCAAGTGACCTTTGGTGAAAAAACAGCTTTCCTGGCAGAAGTTCAGCAAAGTGGTGCTTTTCGTGTTGTCGGTATTGAAGGCGACAACCTGGATCACACTTTGGGTGCCTTCTGCCCCAATATCCTTTTCCCCTATGCCCGTGAAGCTGTTGATGGTCTGGTTGTGAAAGGTGGCTTCCCGCCGCTGATGATTGCTCCGGTTAATTTCGAAGCCATCTATGCGGAGCGCAAACAGCGTCAGGCTCAGCAAGCCGAGCAGCCGACTCAGCAGTAAAGATGCGGCGCTTTTATTCGCCTCAGCCCCTGACAGCTACCACCGTTAGCCTGGAAGGTCAGGTTGCGCGACATATGCTGCAGGTGCTGAGGATGCAAGCCGGTGATGAGCTGGAAGTCTTTGATGGCACGGCCAGCTTCAAAGCCCGACTGCTGGCAAGCAGCAGTAAAAAACAGGCTTGTTTGGAGCTGCTGGAAAGCCTACCCAGGCAAGCGAGATCGCCCTTATTTACCCATTTGGGTCAGGCGATCTCCAAGGGTGACCGCATGGATTGGGTCATGCAAAAGGCTACAGAGCTGGGTGTGAATGAAATTACCCCCCTCTATACCCAGCAGGGGGATGTTCGCCTGAAAGGTGAGCGTGAAGCCAAAAAGCATCAGCATTGGGAACAGGTTGCGATCAGTGCTTGTGAACAGTCGGGCCGAGACTATTTACCCAGGATCAACAAGCCGGAGCCTCTGGCGGCTTGGCTGAAAAAGCGTGAAGAGGCAGTGAAGCTTGTCCTCCATCCAGGTGGTCATAAGGCGGAACTTAAGGCTTTACAGCCAGTTTCTGCTGCCTTATTGATTGGCCCTGAAGGTGGTATGAGTGCTACTGAAGTGGATCAAGCCAGGGCCGAAGGGTTTCAAGCCTTGAGCCTTGGACCCAGAATTTTGAGAACCGAAACGGCACCGGTTGTTGCCTTATCTTTACTACAAGACTGGTGGGGTGATTTTTAAACCCTGCCTGCTAGGAGTTGACCCATGGCGCAGGCCGAACAAGTTGTTATAGGTGTGGTAATGGACCCCATTGCCGAAATTACCTACAAAAAAGACACGACTCTGGCCCTTTTGTTGGCGGCTCAAAAACGCGGCTGGCAAATCAAGTATATGCAAATGGAAGACCTCCATCTGCGCCAAGGTAAACCCTACGCACGCATGGCGGATCTTGAAGTCTTTGCAGACCCGAAAAAGTGGTTTGAAAAGGGTGATGAAAGGCTTCAGCCCCTTTCCGATCTGGATATCTTACTGATGCGCAAGGACCCACCTTTCGATCAAGCCTTTTTGACAGCAACCTGGTTGTTGGAAGCGGCTGAACGGGAAGGGGTTTTGGTGGTTAATAAACCACAAAGCCTTAGGGACTGTAACGAAAAACTTTTTGCCCAGGAATTCCCCGATTGTTGCCCGCCAACCCTGGTAACCAGTCAAGACCGGATCATTCGTGATTTTCATAGTGAGCACCAAGACATTATCCTCAAGCCGCTGGATGGTATGGGGGGCATGGGTGTGTTTCGGGTCCGGGAAGATGGCCTTAACCTGGGCGCCATTATTGAGCAACTCACGGAGCTGGGGCAGCGTCAGATCATGGTTCAGAAATACCTGCCTGCCATTAAAGATGGCGACACTCGCATACTCTTGATTGATGGTGAACCTGTGCCCTATGGCCTGGCACGGATTCCCCTTGCTGGAGAAACCCGCGGCAACCTGGCTGCCGGCGGCAGTGGTGTGGCCCGTGAACTGACCGCAAGAGACTACTGGCTGGTCGAGCAGGTGGCGCCTGTGGTCAAGGAAAAAGGCCTGATTTTTGTCGGCCTGGATGTCATCGGTGACTACCTGACCGAAATTAATGTGACCAGCCCGACTTGTGTCCGCGAACTGGACCAGCAATGCAATCTGGATATTGGCGGCCTGTTAATGGAACACCTGGCGAGCCGCCTGGGCCGCCACTAACACTTTCCTGTAGCCATGTCTGCTGATTGGTGGCTAGCTTCCCTAAAGCAGGTTCAGCCTTTTGTTCTGGCCCTGCTGCTAGCCGTCGTTATCCACCTGGTCTTTTTACTCTACAGACCAGAAACCCCCCCCTTAGAAGAAAATATTGAGCAGCTATACCAAGAAGCCACTTCAATCCTGCTCGAAGACCTGGACACCTGGATAGAGGAGCCTGAGACTCTGCCCGAACCCGAACCCGAACCCGAACCCGAACCCGAACCCGAACCCGAACCCGAACCCGAGCCAGAGCCAGAGCCAGAGCCAGAGCCAGAGCCAGAGCCAGAGCCAGAGCCAGAGCCAGAGCCAGAGCCAGAGCCAGAGCCAGAGCCAGAGCC
>NZ_FOLH01000004.1:323525-435990 GCF_900112235.1 Marinospirillum celere
CCAGAGCCAGAGCCAGAGCCAGAGCCAGAGCCAGAGCCAGAGCCAGAGCCAGAGCCAGAGCCAGAGCCAGAGCCAGAGCCAGAGCCAGAGCCAGAATTGGACGCTGTGGATACTTTGCCAACGGCCCCCGAGGCCACTCAACAAAGACGCGGCAGCCTGATTGCCCGTAGCCGGGAAATGGCACGCTTGGAAGCAGAGTTGGCTGCTCAACAGGAAACCAGTCGCTCTCGCCCCCGAGTCAGGCGTATCAGCAGCAATAGCCAAATGACTAGCGAAGAAGCCTTGTATCTTCAGCAATGGGAAGAGCGAGTTGAGCGAATCGGTAACCTCAACTACCCGGAAGAAGCGAGAAGGCAGGGACTCACCGGCAGTCTGCGTTTGCTGGTGTCGATTAATGCCGATGGCAGTATTCGAGAGGCACAGTTGTTGACCGCTTCCGGTCACCAGCTGCTGGATGAAGCGGCCCTGAATATCCTCAGGTTGGCTGCACCCTTCCCGCCCCTGCCGGAAAGCCTGCGTGAGGAATCGGAAGTGCTGGAAATTGTTCGTACTTGGCGCTTTGGAAGTAACTGGCGGGCGAATTAAACTTTTATTCCGCGTATAATTTCGCCATCATCAGGATCCAGACATCAATGAGAGAGTGCTGTGACCAGTTTGCGAGATCATTTTTTGTTAGCCATGCCCCAGCTTAATGACCCCCACTTTAGTGGTTCCCTGACCTATCTCTGTGAGCAGGGCAGCCAGGGTGCTCTGGGTCTGATCGTCAACAAGCCGATGCAGCTTAATTTTTCTGAGCTTCTGGAGCAGATGCAGCTACCCATCGATCACTGCAAACACGGCCAACAACCTATTTACCGCGGCGGCCCCGTGCATACCGACAGAGGCTTTGTGATCCATACTGGCAAACCGGAATGGAAGGCTTCCCTGCAAGTCAGTGAGCAGCTGACGATGACGACCTCGGTGGATATTCTCGAAGCCCTGGCGGAGGGAGAAGGCCCAGACCAGTTTTTGATTGCTCTGGGCTGTGCGGCCTGGGAGGAAGGTCAACTGGAAAAGGAGTTGAAGGAAAACAGCTGGCTGACTTGTGCAGCCTGGAAGCAGGCTCTTTTTGATCTGCCAGCAGAACAGCGTCTGGATGCAGCCGCTGCCAGCCTGGGCATTCAACTGGAGCTGATCAGTGGGCAAGTTGGCCATGCCTGAGCCAAAACCGCGCATTCTTCTCGCCTTTGATTTTGGTAGCAAGCGACATGGAGTGGCCTTGGGTAATGAATTGACCGGCACAGCGAATCCCTTGGATGTTATTCCCGCCAGAGATGGCATCCCTTCCTGGGAGCTGCTTGATCGGTTGGTTGCAGAATGGCAGCCGGATGCTTTTCTGGTGGGTTTGCCGGTGGAGCTGGATGGCTCACCAACCCCCTTAAGCTTAAGAGCTACCAAGTTCGCCCGGCGATTATTTGGACGCTACGGCAAGGCCTGTTACGGCATGGATGAAAGGGGCACCACCAAAGCAGCTAAACGCCTGGTTGCCCAAGCTGGGCACAAGGGTAACTATCGCGAAGACCCTGTGGATAGTTTTGCGGCTGCTTTTATTCTCCAGGCCTGGCTTGATTTGCAGCAGTCACCCGAAGAGGCAGGCGAGGCTGCACGCTACCTGCAACCCTTGGCAGGACCACAGATTTAGATACACAGAAGACTGGTTAGGAGCCAAATGATGAGTCTGACACCCGAGTTGCTACAACCCAGTGTTCTTTTGGATCGCCTGGCGACGGCGCTAAAATCCAGAATGGCTGAGCAGGGAATTGAAGAGCCCTTGCTGGTGGGTATTTATACCGGCGGCTATTGGGTTGCTGAAGCTCTGCGTAAACGGATGCAGGTTAACTGGCCCCTGGGTGGGCTGGATACTTCCTTTTACCGCGATGATTTCTCGGAAAAAGGACTGAACCCAGGTGTTAAGTCTTCAAATTTGCCGCTGGCAACCAAGGACCGTCATCTGATTCTGGTGGATGATGTTCTCATGTCCGGACGCACCATTCGAGCCGCTATGAATGAACTGTTTGATTATGGTCGTCCAGCCTCCATTACTCTGGTGACTCTACTTGACCTGCAAAGACGCGAGCTGCCTATCCAGCCGGATTTGTGTGGGCAGGCTATCGATCTGGCTACAGGCCAGCGTATCAAGTTATCGGGTCCAGACCCCTTGGAATTCAATCTGATCAATCTGAAAGAGGAAGGTCAGGCATGAGCTATCCTGCCAATCCACGCGATATCCAATTGACAGCTGAGGGTCAGCTCAAACATTTTTTGAGTATCAGTGGTCTGCCCAAAAGCCTGCTAACCGAAATTTTGGATACTGCAGAATCCTTTGCCAATATGGGTGAGCAGTCGGTTAAAAAAGTGCCTCTGCTACGCGGCAAGACCCTGGTAAACCTTTTCTTTGAAAATTCGACCCGCACCCGGGCCACTTTTGAACTGGCAGCCAAGCGCTTGTCGGCTGATGTACTGAATCTGGATATCAAGACCTCCTCAACGGCCAAGGGCGAAACCCTGATGGACACCCTGCAAAATATGGAAGCCATGCATGCCGATCTTTTTGTGGTCCGCCATGCCGATTCAGGTGCCGCCCATTTTATTGCCAGTCAGGTCACACCTCAGGTGGCGATTATTAATGCCGGTGATGGTCGCCATGCCCATCCTACGCAAGCCATGCTGGATATGTTCACCATACGTCGGCATAAGGGTGATTTTGCCGGACTCAAGGTGGCTATTGTTGGCGATATTCTGCATTCACGAGTGGCACGCTCACAAATTCGAGCCCTGACCACCCTGGGCGTTGAAGAAGTGCGCCTGGTGGCTCCAAACACGCTTCTGCCCGCTGGGGTTGAGGATCTGGGTGTTCAACTCTATACCCGAATGGAAGAGGGCATCAGGGATGTGGATGTGGTGATCATGCTGCGGCTACAAAAGGAACGCATGAGTGGTGCCCTCTTGCCTTCGGAATCCGAGTATTACCGTTTGTATGGTTTAACTAATGACAAACTGGCTTATGCCCATCCTGATGCCATCGTGATGCATCCAGGGCCGATTAACCGAGGGGTAGAAATAGAATCGGCTGTTGCCGATGGGCCCCGTTCGGTGATTTTGCAGCAGGTGGGTTATGGTATTGCGATTCGCATGGCCGTGATGAGCATGGCTGTCAGTGGACAAATGCAGGAAAGGTCACAGATTTCATGAAGCTTTCTATTCTTGGCGGTCGCGTTCTTGATCCAGCCCAAAACCTGGATCAAATACTGGATGTGCATCTGGATCAAGGCAGTATTCTTGCCCTGGGTGAAGCCCCGGCAGGTTTCCAGGCGGAGCAAACCCTGGATGCCAAGGGTTTGCTGGTAACCCCAGGTTTTATTGATCTTTCCTGCCATCTGCGTGAACCTGGACCCAGCTACAAGGGCAATATCCTCAGTGAAACCCGCGCAGCCCTGGCGGGTGGTTTTACCAGCGTTTGCGCGCGCCCGGATACCCAACCGCCGGTAGACACACCAGCAGTGGTCCGTGTGGTTCGGGAAAGAGCCGAAGCTGTGGCTCAGGCAAGGGTTCTTCCGCTAGGTGCGCTTACTCAGGGTCTGGAAGGTCAATTGCTGAGCAATATGGCTGGCCTGCAAGCTGCTGGCTGTGTGGCTTTAACCAATCTGCGTTTACCGATTCAGGATACGCTGGTTCTCAGGCGCTGCATGGAGTATGCCTCGACCCATGATCTCTTGTTAATCTTCTATCCCGAGGATTTCAGTCTGGCCGCGGGTGGCTGTGCCCATGAAGGGGCCATGGCCTCCCAGCTGGGCCTGCAAGGCATTCCTGAAACAGCAGAAACCCTGGCCCTGGCACAACAGCTGTTGTTAATCGAGCAAACAGGCATTCGGGCACATTTCAGCCAGCTGTCCACAGCGCGCTCTGTGGAATTGATTGCTGCAGCCCGTAAGCGTGGCTTGCCCGTTACTGCTGATGTAGCGATTAGTCATCTGATTTATACGGACCGCGAGCTGGAAGACTTTGATAGTAACTTTCACTTGCAGCCACCTTTGCGTAGTGAAAAAGATCGTCTGGCTCTATTGCAGGGCTTGGTGGATGGACATTTGAGCGCTGTGACCAGTGGTCACTTACCCCACGAAAGAGCGGCAAAAATGGCGCCTTTTTCAGCTTCTGAGCCAGGCATTAGCAGTCTTGAAAGCCTCTTGCCCTGGATGCTGCAGCTGGTTAATGCAGGCTATTTAAGTGAACAGCAATTTGTTGCCAGCCTGACCTCAGGGCCTGCCGGGATTCTGAGCCAGAAGCTGGGTAGCCTGGAACCCGGCCAGCCAGCTGACCTGACCTTGTTCGATCCCCAGCAATCCTGGACTCTGAATGCTTCCAGCTGCTACTCAGCGGGTTACAATACGCCTAGCTGGGGCCAGACCCTTCAAGGGCGAGTCTTGGCAACCCTGGTTGCTGGTGAAGTGCGTTACCGCCTGGATCTATAACAACCAAGAGGAATTGATCATGGCTGCCATCAAGCCTGCTTTTGTACCTGAACTGAAAGAACACACCTGGGAAGCTCCCCTGGGAAAAATTGTTTGTGTGGGGCGCAACTATGCGGAGCATGCGGCAGAATTAAATAACCCGGTTCCTAAAGAACCTTTGTTGTTTATCAAGCCAGCAACGGCAGCAGTGACTATGCAGGGCAACTTACAACTTCCCGCGGGTCGGGGTGGTGTGCACTATGAAACTGAAATAGCTTTGCTGATAGGTCAGCCACTCAAGCAGGCAAGCCCTGAAGAGGCCATGCAAGCCGTGGCCGGAGTCGGTTTGGCTCTGGATCTGACCCTGCGTGATCTGCAGTCCAAGTTAAAAGAAAAAGGCCACCCTTGGGAGGTCGCCAAAGCTTGGGATGCTTCCTGTCCATTAAGTCCTTTTATCGCTGCTTCCCAGGTTGCGGACTGGCAGAACCTGGAGCTGAGCCTGAGTATCAATGGCGAAGAAAAACAAAGGGGTGTGAGTCACCAGATGCTGACTCCTATTCCTCAACTGCTTGCCTATATCAGTCAGCATTTTACCCTGATGCCAGGTGATATAGTGATTACCGGTACGCCAGCAGGTGTGGGTCAATTGCATTCGGGCGATCATTTGCAGCTGGCTTTAAAGGACTTCTTGACCCTAGAAACCCAGGTTGCTTAATTAAGGATCACTATGAGCAAAGTTGACGACTGATAAACTTTTGTGTAATTTTGTTATTTCCATTTGAAAATTGTGGCGTTCTTCCAGGCAAGCGCTTAGGCTGATAGCTATAACTCCTCACTGGAGGTGTGGCTTATGTATGAGAGCAGTTTGGTTAAAGAGCTGAGCCGTTATCACACTCTGCCTGATAAGCTACGCTTTTTGGGTGAACGCATTCGTCAAGAAAATCCCAAGGTAGAGCGCTTTTCGGTTGCGCTTTATCAACCCGGTTCCGATAAGGTCAGAACCTTCTTCACAACCAGCCCTGTGCAGGAAGCCATTACTCAATATGAGTTTCCTTTATCGCAGGCTTGGTCTTTACGTCAGCTTGCACTTGAACGCCATCCCCGGGTGATCAATGACCTGACCCAACTCTTGCCCTCGGAACAGGATAGCCGTCAGGTTAACCCCCACACAGAGAAATTGGTTAAGCAAGGCTGGCGGGCTAGTTTTACTTCGCCTTTGCTTTGTGCCGATGAGCTTTTGGGTTTTGTGTTTTTTAATTCCCGCAGCGTCTTTACGTTTCGAGGCCCGTTATTACAGCAGCTCGAGCTTTACAGCCAGCTGATTGCCCAACTGGTTTATCAGGATCATGCGGCCATACGAACCCTAACCGCTGCGGTGCGTTCCACATTATCCCTTTGCGCAGGCCGTGATCCGGAAACCGGCGGCCACTTGGAGCGGATGGCACAATATGCGCAATTGATTGCCAGTAAACTGGAACCCAAGTGGACCTTTAGTGATCGCCAAATCCAACACCTGCTGCTTTTTGCACCCTTGCATGATTTGGGTAAGGTTGCCATTCCTGACACTATTTTGCTTAAAAAAGGGAAGTTAACTCAGGATGAGTTTCGCAAGATGCAGGAGCATACCCTCAAGGGCATTGAGTTATTGGAAGCGGTTATCAGCCATCATGGCCTGGAAAACCTTCCCGATGTGCAGATGCTGAAGAACATTATTCTCTATCATCATGAAAAAATGGATGGTTCCGGCTATCCCTATGGTGTGAGTGGAGAAGCGATACCGATAGAAGCAAGAATCATCGCGGCTGCCGATGTTTTTGATGCCCTGACCAGTGAGAGACCCTACAAGAAACCCTGGAAGCTGGATGTTGCCTATGCAGAAATGCAGCGTATTGCTGGCAAACATTTGGATATTGATTGTGTTGAAGCCTTGTTAAATCATCCAAGCCAGGTTGCGGCCATCCTGGATCAACATGCCTCGGATGTGGTTGAAGCCTGACGCCCTTTCCAAACCTACTCCAAATAGGTGTAGCCGGTTAAGCCTTCCTCAAAGAGTTTCAGAAATAAGGCTTTTTCTTCACTATTTAGTGGGCTGGCTGCAAGCTGATCTTTTAAGGCTTGCATCAGGTTTTCGCTGTCAAAATTGACATAGCCCAGCACCCGGTCAACAGTATCTCCCTTGATGATGTTTTCCAGGCGGGGTAAACCGGCATCATCCAGAACCACATCAACAGAGTCGGTATCACCAAACAGGTTATGCAGATCACCAAGAATTTCCTGGTAGGCACCGGTTAGAAAAAAGCCCAGCAGTTTTTCTTCATCATCAGACCACTCGGGAAGCGGCAGGGTGGTTTCCAGCCCTTGGCCATCAACATACTGATCAATACGTCCATCTGAATCACAGGTAATGTCCTGAATGATGCCACGCCGCCGAATAGGGCGATCAAGACCACTCAAGGGCAAGACAGGGAAAACCTGCTTGATTCCCCAGACGTCGGGTAGCGATTGAAACAGCGAGAAATTGACGAAAAGCTTATCGGCCAGTTTTTCATGCAGTTCATCCTGAATTTCACGGTGCACCCGGTTACCCAGGCTCAAGCGTCGCTGAATTCTGGCCAGGGTGCAGGTGTAAAGGCGTTCTGCATGGGCGCGGGCACTCAGGTCCAGTAGGCCATGGACATACATATCTTGAGCTTCGGATAAGGCTTGGACAATATCATGCCAGCATTCAACCAAAGAGCGTTCATCGACTTCATCATCAGCTTGTGAATAGATGCGCCAAAGCTCATGAAGAATCAGGGGAGCTTCTTCTTCGGGTTCATCAGGTGGCGTCAGGTCCGGCTGCTCATGGTCAATCACATTGGTGATGAGTACCGCATGGTGGGCTGTGAGTGCCCGCCCCGATTCACTGATCAGGTGTGGGTGAGGCAGCTCGTTGGCTTCACAAACCTGATGAAGAGCATGGACAACATTGTTGGCATACTCTTCCATGGAATAGTTCATCGAGCAGCTACTGCGCGAACGGGTTCCTTCATAGTCGATGCCCAGGCCACCCCCTACATCGACCACTTTAATGGGTGCGTCCAGGGCCAGTAACTCCTGGTAAAAACGGCCACATTCTTTCAAACCGCGTTGAATATCGCGGATATTGGCGATCTGTGAACCCAGATGAAAATGCAGCAGTTGTAGCGAACTCAAAGCATCCGCTGCGCGCAGTTGTTCAACCATGGCCAGTATTTGGCTTGCCGCCAGCCCAAATTTGGACTTTTCACCACCACTGTCCTGCCAGTGCCCCTTGCCTACTGATGACAGCCGGGCACGAACCCCCAGGCGCGGTTGAACGCCCAGCTCCTTTGCCTCTTTGAGTACCAAAGCGACTTCAGACGGCTTTTCAACAACGATATAAACCCGGTGGCCGAGACGCTCACCCAAAAGGGCCAGGCGAATATACTCAGGGTCCTTATAGCCATTGCAGACCAGGGTTGAAGGGGTTTTTGATGAAAGCGCTAGAACGGCCAAGAGCTCAGGTTTGCTGCCTGCTTCCAGTCCCACGCGGGCATCAACCCGGGCCTGGCTTTCCAGTAGCTCCTCAACAACACGTCTTTGTTGGTTAACCTTGATCGGGTAAACCGCTGTATAGCCACCTTTATAGTCGTGGTTTTCCATAGCTTGATCAAAAGCAGCACAGAGCCGGTTTACTCGGTCTTGGAGGATATCAGGAAAGCGAACCAAGACAGGAAGGGTCATGCCATGTGCACGCAGATCATCAACCAGCCTAACCAAGTCCAACTGGTCTTCACGTTGTGAAGAAGGTTGAACACTAACCCGGCCCTGATGGTTGGCAGAAAAATAGCCACTGCCCCAGTGTTTGATATTGTAAACCCGGTTGGCATCTTCGACCTGGTATGCTGGCATTTTTATCTCCCTGTTGGCTGTTGTTTAAACGGCGTCTTTGCCGGTTTCACCGGTACGAATACGAATAACCTGATCCAGGGGCGAAACAAAGATCTTGCCATCACCGATCTTGCCGGTATTGGCAACCTTAACGATGGCATCAATGACGCCTTCGAGTTGATCATCATCGACAGCAATTTCCAATTTGACCTTGGGAAGAAAATCAACAACGTACTCTGCACCCCGATAGAGTTCGGTATGGCCTTTTTGGCGACCAAAACCTTTGACCTCAGTAACAGTAATGCCTTGAACGCCCATGTCAGAAAGGGCTTCACGGACATCATCCAATTTGAAGGGCTTGATAATTGCAGTGACCAGTTTCATTTTTTGACTCCTCGCTTGGTAGTTAAGACCAAGGATAAAGGTTTAACAAAAAAAAGGGCACCCCAAAGGGTGCCCAAACTTCCATGCTCACCTGTTACGGTCAATCAAAGACCAATTACTTGCCTTTGGTGAATTCTGGGTAGGCTTCCAAGCCACACTCAGCGATATCCACACCAGCATACTCTTCTTCTTCGGTAACGCGGATACCCATGATGGCTTTAAGGATCAGCCAAACAACCAAGCTGGTGATGAAGACCCAAGCGAAGATAGCAACACCGCCCAGGATCTGTGCACCAAAGCTCGCGTCAGCGTTGGTCAGAGGTACAGCCAGCAGGCCCCAGATACCAACAACACCGTGAACAGAGATGGCACCAACAGGGTCATCCAGGCGCAGTTTGTCCAGGAAGACGATGGAGGCAACAACAATCACACCACCAACAGCACCAATCAAAGTGGCAGCCTGTCCGCTGGGAGCCAGAGGCTCAGCAGTGATGGCAACCAGACCAGCCAGAGCACCGTTCAGAGCCATGGTCAGATCGGCCTTTTTGAACCAAAGCTTGGAGAAAATCAGGGCAGCAATAACACCACCAGCAGCAGCGGCATTGGTGTTAACGAAAACCTGAGCAACGTTGTTGGCTGATTCGATATCAGACATTTTCAGCTCAGAACCACCGTTGAAGCCGAACCAACCCATCCACAGGATAAAAGTACCCAGAGTGGCGAGAGGCATGTTGGCACCTGGGATGGCGTGAACTTCACCGTTAGGTCCGTACTTGCCTTTACGAGCACCCAGGACGAGTACACCAGCAAGGGCAGCAGAAGCACCGGCCATGTGAACGATACCGGAACCGGCAAAGTCGGAGAAACCAGCCGCATCCAACCAACCTTCACCCCAAGTCCAGTAACCGGAAACAGGATAGATGAAGCCAGTCAGAACTACAGCGAAGGCCAGAAAAGCCCAAAGCTTCATACGTTCAGCAACGGCACCTGAAACGATCGACATAGCAGTCGCTACGAACACAACCTGGAAGAAGTAATCGGAGCGCATGGAGTAGTAAGGAGCATCCTCACCACCGGCCAAAACAGCATCCAGAGTGTTTTCTTGACCAATCAGGAAGCCAAGGCTGGGCAGAATGCCGCCGCCTGGGCTGGAGTACATGATGTAGTAGCCTACGAACAGGTACATGGTGCAAGCAATCGCAAAGAGAGCGATGTTTTTGGTCAGAATTTCTGCGGTATTCTTGGAACGAACCATACCTGCTTCAAGCATCGAGAAGCCGGCAGCCATCCACATGACCAGTACACCACAGATCAGAAAATAAAAAGTGTCGATTGCGTAAGTAATATGCAGTATGTCTTCCATCGTTATGTCCTCAGTTGATCCACCGCTTAAACGGCATCATTGCCACGTTCGCCAGTACGGATGCGGATGGCTTCATCCACAGGTGAGACGAAAATCTTACCGTCACCAATTTTTCCGGTATTGGCTGCATTGATGATGGCTTCAACGACGCCCTCTACACGGCCATCATCGATGGCAACTTCAATTTTCACCTTGGGCAGAAAATCAACAACGTACTCAGCGCCGCGATAGAGCTCGGTGTGACCTTTTTGACGACCAAAGCCTTTGACTTCAGTGACAGTTATCCCTTGAATGCCTATCTCTGATAAGGCTTCCCGTACATCATCCAATTTGAAGGGTTTGATAATGGCTGTTACCAGTTTCATGCCTGTATCCTCTCAGCCGGTTCTTCGATGACGCAGCCAAAGCCACGCCGTTAATTCGTCAACTGGCCTACAGCAGTGGTTGTGCCACCTTTTATTAAATTCTTTAATAACAGGTAGTTAGATTGTTATCGGATGCTGGCTAAGGAAAATCCTGGCGACTGAGAGG
Source organism: Marinospirillum celere (assembly GCF_900112235.1). Lineage (GTDB taxonomy): Bacteria > Pseudomonadota > Gammaproteobacteria > Pseudomonadales > Halomonadaceae > Marinospirillum > Marinospirillum celere. The sequence goes on from NZ_FOLH01000004.1 coordinate 334,182, forward strand.
TTAAAAAAGCACCATAATGAAGCCGGGGGCTGCGCTTTTGTGGTGCAAAGGCGCTTTAGCTTTTTCCAAAAGTGAGCTGTGCTAAGCTAGCAAGAGGAGGAAACCATAATGATCAATTCAGATATCTTGCAACGACTGACCCAAGAAATATCCGGCCGTCTCAATGCAGCAGGGCAAACAACGCCAGGTTCAACCGCTTTAAAAAGTCTGGTTCAAGAAGCAGTCAGCAAGCTGGACCTGGTCACACGCGAAGACTACGAGCGCCTCTTACAGATCCACCAGCGTACCCGACAGCGCGTGGATGAACTGGCAAAAAGGGTCGAGGAGTTGGAAAACAAGGCTGCTTCTGATAAAAATTAGGGAGATTTGATAGACAAGGAGGTTGCAATGAGTCTGGCGCTAATCAAAAGCCGAGCCCTCTTGGGGTTGGCTGCACCGGAAGTCAGAGTTGAAGTTCACTTAGCGAATGGTTTGCCTGCGTTTAATCTGGTAGGACTGCCAGAAACAGCCGTCAAAGAAAGTCGGGACAGGGTACGCAGTGCTCTACTGACTGCAGGTTTCGAATTTCCCAGCCGACGTATTACCGTTAACTTATCACCCGCTGATCTACCCAAAGAGGGTGGGCGTTATGATTTGCCCATTGCTCTGGGCATTCTGGTGGCTTCTGGTCAGGTGCCGGCAACCCAGGTAGACAACTTTGAGTTTGTGGGTGAGCTGGCGCTGAATGGTGAACTGAGAGCGGTTAAAGGGATTTTACCCACGGCTTTAGCCGTTGCACAAAAAAAGGGCAAGCTGCTTTTGCCCGCGGATAATGCAGCTGAAGCTGCGCTGGTTAGTCAGCTGGAAGTTAGGGCCGCCAGCCACCTGTTGGATGTTTCCGGCTATTTATTGGGGCAGGTGCCGCTACCCTTAGCTGAGGCTGGATCCCTTGCACCGGAAGTGCACACAGGCCCTGACCTTGCCGATATTAAAGGCCAGGCCGCTGCGAAACGTGCGCTGGAAATTGCTGCTGCTGGTGGCCATAACCTGCTTTTCAAGGGGCCGCCCGGGTCAGGAAAAACCTTACTGGCCAGTTGCTTGCCGGGTCTCCTGCCTGCTTTGGATGAAGAAGAGGCCCTGCAGGTTGCGGCTATAGATTCGATTACCCGTGGTTTTGATCCGGGGCGTTGGCGGCAGCGTCCTTTTCGAAGTCCGCACCATTCCAGTTCAGCCGTGGCCTTGGTTGGTGGTGGCAGCAACCCCAGGCCGGGTGAAATCAGTTTGGCCCATCAGGGGGTTCTGTTTTTGGATGAGCTGCCTGAGTTTGCCCGACAGGTTTTGGAAGTCTTGCGTGAGCCTCTGGAGTCCGGAGAAATCCACTTGGCTAGAGCGGCCAGGCGGGCGACCTATCCAGCTCGTTTCCAGCTGGTAGCTGCAATGAATCCTTGTCCTTGTGGGCATTTAGGGAACTCAGAGCAAAGCTGTAGCTGTAGTCCTGGCCAGATTCAACGCTACCAGGGGCGCTTGTCCGGCCCTTTACTGGACCGTATTGACCTCCACTTGGAGGTGCCCGTTTTGCCTCCTGAAGAGCTTTGGAAACCTTCTCAGGGTGAAAGCAGTCAGCAGGTACGCGCCAGAGTGGTGCAGGCAAGGCAACGACAAAAACAACGCGCGGGCAAATTGAATGCCCACCTGAGTGCTGCTGAACTGGAAGCCGGGGTTCCCCTGGATAGCGAGCTGCAACAGCTGCTGAGTCAGGCCATGACGAAAATGAAGCTTTCAGCCCGTGCGGCTCATCGCGTGCTCAAGGTTGCTTTGACTCTGGCTGACTTGGAAGAGCACAAGCTTTCACGCCATCATTTATTGGAAGCTATGGGTTATCGACAATTTCTTTGATCTGTCCCCTAGTCTGAATTTTAGCCCTCAGGCACAATCGGTTAATAACCTTGTAAAATAACTGGATGCTGCCCCTTGCTGAAACAGCTGAAATTACTAACCCAAACCCTGAGAGGTTTTGTATTTTCCGCCATCATGCTGGTGACCCTGGTTGTCTTCCTGGGCGTTACCCTGGCTGCTTCTCTACTTTATGAAAACATCCTGACCCGCCAAGCCGAACAGACCTCGCAAACCCTGGCTGAACAGACGTTCAATGCCATGTTTCAAGTGATGCGCCAGGGCTGGACACGTGAACAGCTGGAAGCTTTTTTGGATGCAACCCAAGCTGCTTTTGCTGATAGTCCTTATGAAGTTGAAATCTACCGAGGTCTCCGTGTTGAAGAGCTTTATGGCAGTGTTCAGCAGCCACCCAAGGATGAAGCCCTGGAAGAAGTCTTTAGAGGCGAGGGTGAACAGGTTATAAGAGATACCAACCTGGTACGTCGAATTTACCCGATGCAGGCGCGTCAGGAATGCTTGAGCTGCCATGTTAACGCTGAAGCCGGCGATGTTCTTGGGGTGATTGATATCCGCCAGGATTTGCAGTCAATCAGTAACGAAATGAGGCGCAACTATATCGCCCTTTTTGTCGCTTGCGGCTTCCTCGTGTTTCTCTTGGCCATTATCATTACCGGTTATGTAGCCAGACGAATAGAGGCTTCAACTGAAGCGTTCAAAGGGCAATTGGTCAAGGTTGAAAGCGTCAAGGATTTCAAACAGCTGGATATCAGTGGCAGCGAATTCCAATTTGCAGAACTTAATGAAGCCTTCAGCAGTGTTAATTATCTGGTTGAGCAGTTGAAGGATGTTGCCGTTGACAAGGATATTTTGGAATTTGAAATTCGCCTGTTGGAAAAATTCATTATCACTTCGGATATCGTTCGGGATTGGCGGGAGTTTATTAAGGACCTGCTGATCGATATCAACACCATTCTGGAAGCTCATTCACTGGTAACCGTTTTCCAGGTTGAGGATGAAGGCTACGAGCTGGAGATTTTCTGGCGGCACCAGGTCAGCGAAGAAACCCGATCTTTGTTTGAGCAGGTTGTACGTCAACAGCTGGAACAGAACTCCCACTTCCATCGGGAAGCACCTATCCTGGGTATTATTCATCATATTGCTGACCCCAGTGTTGAAGAGGTCGCCAGTCAAAAAAGCCTGACCCTTCAGGATATCGATCTACAAACCAAGTCCTTGTTGCTGGAAACACCCAAAATTGGTGGAGTTGTTGGTATAGGGGTGCAGTCGGATATTGCCCGTGATCCCATACGTCATATGGTGATTGGTAGCATTCTGACTACCCTCTTGAATCTGGTTGGATCGGTTAAAGCCATCTACAAGTACACCAAGGACTTAGAATATTATGCCACCCGCGATCCTTTAACCGGTCTTTATAACCAGCGCCTGTTCAGAGAGCTGCTGGGCTATGAAATTGGCCGTTCCCAACGTCATGACACGACCTTTGCACTCTTGATGCTGGATTTGGATAACTTCAAGAACGTCAATGACCGCTATGGCCACAGCTTTGGTGATCAATTCTTGCAAGCTTTTGCCCGAACCCTTGAAGAATCGGTGCGTCCGGGTGATATTCTGGCCCGTTATGGGGGCGATGAATTTGTGTTGGTTCTGCCTGAGTCGGGCGAAGAGCAGGGCTACAACGTGGCCCGCCGCATTACCCGTAACCTGGAAAAGCTGGTCTTGGTGACGCCGGATGGCAACCGGGTTAGAGCAACCAGTTCCGTGGGCATTGCCATTTACCCCCATCACAGCCAGAACCCCACAGACCTTTTTGTGATGGCCGATAATATGATGTACAAGGCCAAACGCAGTGGCAAAAATGCCATTGCTGTTCCGGATGACAATGAGGTCGCAGAGGTTTTCCGGGAAGTGGGTGAGAAAAATGAAATGATCCTCAATGCTTTGGAAGAAAGGCGGATTGAACCCTTTTTCCAACCCATAGTTGATCTTAAAACCGGAGAAATCGCCATTCATGAACTGCTGATGCGCATTCGTGAAGGTGACAAGGTGATCAGTGCTTATGAGTTCATCGAGGTGGCGGAAAATATAGGTGTTGTTCACCGGATGGACTATCAGTTGATTGAAAAGGCCTTTGAACAGATAGAAGCCCAAAAGTACCAAGGCCAGATTTTTATCAACCTTTCCCCGCGTTCGTTAATTATTGGTGAGTTTATCGGGCGGGTTCATGGCTTGGCACGTGCGCATCAAATTGATGCCGAAAGAGTGGTTTTTGAACTGACCGAGCGGGAAACCGTCAGCAATATGTCACTGCTGGAAAAGTTTGTTCTGGATCTGAAGCTGGAAGGGTTTAACTTTGCAATCGATGACTTTGGTTCTGGCTTTTCTTCCTACCATTACATCAAGCACTTCCCCATTGATGTGATCAAAATTGAGGGCGAATTCATTCGCAATATGCTGCAGGATGACAAGTATATGGCTTTTGTGAAAAGTATCGTGACCCTTGCCCAAAATCTGGGTATGAAGACGATTGCTGAATTTGTCGAAGATGAAGCCGTTTTGCAGGCTGTTAAGGACTTGGGGATTGATTATGCTCAAGGCTATTATGTGGGCCGCCCCCGTCAGGAACTGATCAGTAGCGACCCTAGAATGCAGCAGTTATTGAGCTGAATTATTTCAAGTTCTTCAGAATATTCAGTGAAGGGGCGGCTTGGTTCAGGGTATAAAAATGAATACCTGGCGCACCACCATCCAAGAGCTGTTGACAAAGACGGCTGACAACCTCTTCACCAAATTTCTGAATGGATTCAGAATCATCACCATAGGCCTCCAACTGCTTGCGAATATAGCGTGGAATTTCGGCACCACAGGCATCAGAAAAGCGGGCCAGTTTGGTGTAATTCATGATTGGCATGATGCCGGGAATGATGGGTAGCTCAATACCTGCCGCCCGGACACGCTCAACAAAATAAAAGTAAGCATCAGCATTAAAGAAGTATTGGGTAATCGCACTATCCGCTCCTGCTTTGCATTTACGAATAAAATTTTGCAGATCGGCTTCAAAACTCGGTGCCTGGGGATGCGCTTCCGGATAGGCGGCTACTTCAATAATAAAGTCCTGGGCAAATTCTTCACGAATGAATTCAACCAATTCATTGGCATAACGCAGCTCACCACCCATACCCATACCGGACGGCAAATCACCGCGTAGAGCAACCAGGCGCTTGATACCCTTTTCACGATAACGCTGCAGCCGCTCGCGCAATTCCTGACGTGTTGCCCCTATACAGGAAAGGTGGGGCGCTGCTTCTATTCCGGTTTGCTGGTGTAAATCGAGTACCGTTTGCAGAGTGCCATCTTGAGTGGAGCCACCCGCACCATAGGTTACCGAGAAAAATTCAGGCTGGCTGGCTGCCAGTTGTTCACCCACACGCAAAAGTTTCTCCTGACCCGCAGAAGTTTTGGGCGGAAAAAACTCATAACTAATAGGAACACTAAGGTGTGACATGGGTAAAAAATCCACTGCTAGATGAAAGCAGATCAGCTTACCCTGTTATCTGGATGAATAAAATGCTTTAAAATTGAAAGTTATTGCCCTTGCGGATGAATAGAATTCATCCGCTTTGCTTGCGACCCAAGACAGTTGCCAGCCAGATACCCACAAAAATAAAAGCGACGCCCAGCCAATGAAAGGCTTCAAGACGCTCGCCCAAAAACACACTGGCCAAAAGCAGGCCCCAAACAGGAATCAGGTGAATAAAATAGCCCGCCCGATTAGGGGTGAGAATTTCTACCCCCTTGTTCCAAAAAAGAAAGGCTGCAATGGAAGCAAAAACTGCAACATAGCCAATACTTAACAGGCTGGTGGTGTTAAAGGCCAGGCTTTGTTCCAGGACCAGCAGTTCGTATAAATAGAAGGGTGTAAGAAACAGCCAGCCAAGAATAACTGTTAAGCCAAAAAAGGCCATGCCCGGTAGTCCAGTGGGCCTTTTGCGGAGCAAGGCGGAATAGAGTGCCCAACAAATCACTGCACTCAATACCCAAAGGTTCCCATTTCCCGTTGCCAAGTGGTTCAAGACTTCCAGTGGACTGCCTTTGCTGACCAGAGCAATAATTCCCATCAGCGAAACCAGCATGCCAGCAATTTGTAACTGGTTGATTTTTTCACCAAAAAGCACCCAGGAAAATGCCAGAATAAAAACCGGGCAGGCAGATAGCAGCAGGATGGCATTGCTAGCAGGAAGGCTCTGCAGCCCCAAATAGACCAGAGTATTAAAACCTGTGACGCCCAGCAGGGACATCAGGGACAAAAGCTTCCAGTGGCTGATAAAAATCTGTCTGGCTTGCCAAAGTGGCCGGACAATAAACGGCAGGATAAACAGCAATGCTACCAGCCACCGCCACCAAGCGAGGGCTAGCGGGGGAATTTCAGCATGAACCGCGCGACCAACTACAAAGTTGCCACCCCAGAATAGCGTGGTCAGAATCAGCAGCAGGTAAGCCAGCCACTCCAAGCGCAAGGGTCGTGTGTGTAAATTCATCTAGCTGCTTATCCTTAGTATTCGGTAAGTGTACTGCTCAAGATTATCATGTATTCTTGCTTCGCTAGGAAGTTTCCTGAAAACCTCCTAATCCCAATTCAGACTCATAAAAACAAAAGAGGACTTACCAGTGCCGTTGTTAGCGCTGATCGTTCGGATCATCAGCAGGTTCAACATCATCATTGGCCATATGTTTTCCTGGTTTTCACTGGGTATCGTACTGGTTTGCTTTACGGTGGTTGTACTGCGCTATGCTTTTTCAACTGGGGCCATCTGGTTGCAAGACTTGTACGTCTGGCTGAATGCCATGATGTTTATGGGAATTGCTGGCTTTGCCCTGTTCAATAACTCTCACGTTCGTGTGGATATCTTCTATCGCCCTGCATCACGCCGGCATAAAGCCTGGGTGGATATGTTTGGTGGTCTCTTTTTCGTTGGGCCCTTTGCCTGGGTGCTGACCTATTGGAGTCTGCCTTATGTTCAGCGGTCTTGGCGCTTTTTGGAGGGCTCTGCCAATTTTGGAGGTATGCCGGGCCTTTATATTATCAAGAGCTTTATCTTGGTATTTGCGTTTGTGGTCGCACTACAAGCCTTAGCCATGTTCTTGAGAGGTATTCTGGTACTAGCCAATAAAGAAGAACTCCTGCCAGAAGAATATCGCTACCAGGAGGATAAGTAAGTATGGACTATCAACTGATTGGCGAGATTCTCTCGGTGATGATGTTCTTCTCTATCATCGGTGTATTGATGCTGGGTTATCCGGTCGCTTTTTCATTGGCCGGGGTTTCCCTGTTTTTTGCCGGTGTTGGCTACCTGTTTGGTGCTTTTGACCCTTCTAACCTGACCAGCTTGGCACCTCGTTATGTTGGCGTGATGCTCAATGAGGTTTTGGTTGCTGTTCCCTTGTTTATCTTTATGGGGATGATGCTGGAACGATCTGGGATAGCCGAGAAGCTTTTGATCACTATGGGTCGCTTGTTTGGCACTCTGCGTGGTGGTTTAGGTCTTTCGGTGATTGTTGTAGGTGCCCTTCTGGCAGCTTCGACGGGTATCGTTGGTGCTACAGTAGTTACCATGGGTCTCTTGTCGCTACCGGCGATGATGCGTGCCGGTTATGACCCGCGCTTGGCAAGTGGTGTTATCTGTGCTTCGGGTACTTTGGGGCAAATAATACCTCCTTCGACAGTGCTCATTTTCATGGGTGACATGCTGTCTGGGATTAATGCTCGGGTACAAATGGAAATGGGTAACTTTGCACCTACACCTGTTTCGGTCGGCGACCTTTTTGCTGGTGCCTTCTTGCCTGGCATGATGCTGGTTGGGATCTACATGCTGTGGATGATTTTTAAGGCCATCAAGGAGCCTGAGTCCTGTCCTGCGCTGGTAGTAACTGATGAAGAAAGGCGTAACCTGGGCAAGGATATTTTGACCAGTTTGGTGCCGCCACTAATGCTGATCTTTGCTGTCCTTGGGTCCATCCTGACAGGTATAGCAACACCCACGGAATCAGCATCAGTTGGTGCCGTTGGTGCTATGCTCCTGGCAGCTTTGCGTAAAAAGCTAACTTTGACTAATTTGCGTCAGGTGATGCTGGCAACAGCCAATACCACAACCATGATCTTTATTATTCTCTTGGGTGCCTCGGTATTTTCGTTGGTATTCCGAATGATGGGTGGTGAGGATCTGGTCAATGACTTCCTGAATAGCTTGCCGGGCGGAAAGTTGGGTGCGATCATATTTGTGATGCTGCTGATGTTCTTCCTAGGCTTTATTCTGGATACCTTTGAGATCATCTTTATTGTTCTCCCCATTACCGCTCCGGTTTTGTTGATGATGGGTGTTGATCCCATTTGGCTAGGGGTTATGGTTGCTGTGAATTTGCAGACCAGCTTCCTGACACCACCCTTTGGTTTCTCGCTCTTCTATTTACGAGGGGTGGCGCCGAGCAGTGTCTCAACGCGAATGATTTACGAAGGTGTATTGCCTTTCGTGTTCTTGCAGTTGTTTGCAATAGGGATGCTTATTGCCTTCCCAGAAATTGTAACTTGGTTGCCTAATGTGCTTTACGGTCGCTAATAAACACGCTGCCATTAAAAAGCCCCGCTTAAGCGGGGCTTTTTTTGTGCAATAGTTAAGCAGGCTGCTTAGCTGTATTTGATGTACTTTTCGCGGGCCAAGCCAAACTTCTGGTCAACCAGCTCAGTACGTGTACGCAGCAGATTAAAGCTTTTAACAAAGCTTTCTGCTGTTTCACGAGTCAGCGCATCCCGGTGCTCGCGGAGTTCATTGACAATATCCATGGAAGCCTTGGCACCTGCCTCAAGCAGGTCTTCAGGGAAGGTACGCAGGTTAACGCCATGATCTTCAACCAGAGTACGCAGAGCTATGGGGTCATTGGCGTAGAAGTCAGAAGCCACTTGGTCATATTCAGCCTGACAGGCAATTTCAACAACTTTCTGCAGGTGTTCAGGTAGCGCTGAGAATTTAGACTTGTTCACAACCAGTTCGGTTGCCAGACCTGGCTCAATAAAGCTGGGCAGGTAGTATTCTTTACAAATCTGATGGAACCCCAAAGCCAGGTCATTATAGGGGCCTACAAACTCTGCAGCATCCAGGGCGCCAGACTGTAAAGCTTGGTAGATTTCACCAGCAGCCATGTTGGTCACGTTGGCACCCATACGGCTCCAGACTTGACCACCTAAGCCGGGAGTACGGAAATTGATGCCCTGAATGTCATCCAGGCTTTTGATTTCTTGGCGAAACCAGCCGCCAGCCTGAGTGCCTGTATCACCAGACAGGAAGCCTTTAACACCAAACTGATCATAAACCTTGTCCCAAATTTCCTGGCCCCCCATGAAGCGAATCCATGCGGAAAGCTCACGGGAAGTCATACCGTAGGGAACACCAGTAAAAAATGAAGTTGCTGGGCTTTTGTTTTGCCAGTAGTAGGCAGCACCATGACTCATTTCTGCAGAGCCTTCAATAACCGCGTCAAAGGATTGCAGAGGAGGCACCAGCTCACCTGCTGAATAAACACGAACAGTCAGCTCGCCACCGGACATGGCAGTAATTCGGTCAGCCAAGCGTTGGGCACCTACGCCCAGGCCGGGGAAGTTACGAGGCCAGGTGGTAACCATGCGCCAAGTGGTGCGACGGTTACGGGCAATGGCTGGAGCTGCAACACTGGCTGCAGCAGCACCTGCACCTATAGCCGCTGTTTTGATAAATTTGCGGCGTCCGCTGTTCATTTCGTTATTTTTCATGATTGGAAAGCTCCAATTGTCATTTTTCTTGTTAAAAGTAGCAGTCGTCTGTTTCGCATCCCTGACCAGGATGAATTAAAATGCTAATCCAAAACACCGACCTAATTGAATACTACACATAAAATTGTGTAGAGGAACAGAAAAAATTAGGATTTCAACTAATTGAGGAAGAGCCATGATTGACGACTTGCCCGGAGCAGAAGACCCCGAACTTCTACGCCAGAAGCTGGCTTTGGAAACTGCCAGCATAGGTTGGCGTGAGCTGGAGCCTCATTATGCCCGAGGCGTGGTTGTACAGGTGACGGAGAGCTTGGATCTGGTTGAAGTGGGTTTTGAGCTAATACAAGACAACAAATCACAGGTTCAGAAGTGGATGTCTTCGAGTGAACTGGGCCCCGTGAACCCTGAAGAAGCTGATCGCTGGCACCATAGTGAAGCTTCTGTGTGGGCACTGGTGGTTGCGCCTTGGGTTTTGGTGCAGAAAAAAAAGCCCCAATGAAAACAACCTTTGCAGCCGAGGACTACCAGCCCCCTCAAGAACCCTGGCTGGACATTTTGTATCAGGATGACTGGTTGGCTGCGATCAATAAACCATCGGGTCTTTTATCCACACCGGGTCGTGATCCGGGTTTGCAGGACTCGGTGGCAACACGAATCAAATCCCTATCCCCCTATGCAGAGCTGGTTCACCGCTTGGATATGGATACTTCGGGTGTGCTTTTATTAGCACTGCGTAAACAAACTGAAAGCGCCCTCAAGACCCAGTTTCAGGAGCGTAAAACCAGCAAAGTTTATTTGGCCCGAGTTTGGGGGCAGCCACCGGAAGCGGAAGGTGAGATTGATTTGCCGTTAATTTGTGACTGGCCAAGACGACCCTTGCAAAAGGTCTGTTTTGAAAAGGGCAAGCCTTCCAAAACACGCTACCGCTTACTGGAAAAAGACAAAGAGACGAGCTTGCTGGAGCTGCATCCGATTACTGGGCGTTCCCACCAGCTGAGAGTCCATTTAATGAGCCTGGGTTGCCCGATTCTGGGTGATCGTTTTTATGCTCAGGGTAGAGCTTTGGCAGCCAGTAATCGGCTGTTGTTGCATGCACTGCAGCTAACCTTTACACACCCTGAATCGGCTAAGCAAATGACCATGATGGCCCCTTGTGATTTTGCCTAAGCGAAAAAAACCGGAAGCCTTGGCCTCCGGTTTTTTTGGAACTGCTTGATGGATCCATTATTTCTTCATGGCTTTAGCTTTTCTGGCACGCCAAATACCCTTTTCAATTTCCACCAATACCAGCACCAGAGCGCCATAGGCAAGCATCATAATCCAGTGAGTCAACTCCAGAGGAGCACTTTGGAACAGCAGGTTCATCACTGGTGTATAGATGAAGGCCAGTTGCGCCAGAAGCATTGCCCCTATGCCCGCCCAGATCCAGGGGTTGGAGAAGGCGGGTGTCTGGAACAGGCTCACGGTTAGAGAACGGCAGTTGAAGAGGAATACACTCTGAACAACAACAAACAGAGTTACCGCCAGGGTTCTGGCCACCTCTTCACTTTCACCTTGAGCCAGAGCCCATTGGAAGAGGCCGAAAGCACCGATCAGCAGTAGAGTACTGACCGAGACGATGCGTCCCAGCATTTCAGCATTGAGAATGGGTGAGTCAGGCTCGCGGGGCATACGTTTCATAATGCCCGGCTCTTTAGGTTCAAAGGCCAGCATTAGACCCAGCAAGACGGCTGTGGTCATGTTCAGCCAGAGTGCCTGAACAGGTAATACCGGCAAGGTGGCGCCCAGTAGTACAGCAAGCATGATCACCATGCCCTGACCTAGGTTGGTGGGCAGTATCCAGGTGATAAACTTCACCAGGTTGTCAAAGACGTTACGGCCCTCTTCAACAGCACCTTCAATCGTAGCGAAGTTATCATCGGTTAGCACCATATCGGCTGCTTCCTTGGAAACCTCGGTACCGGCAATACCCATGGCAACACCGATATCAGCCTTTTTCAGTGCTGGAGCATCGTTGACGCCATCACCGGTCATAGCAACCACATGCTTTTTGGCCTGGAGCGCGGTGACCAGTTTGAGCTTCTGTTCAGGAGCAACCCTTGCAAAAACAGCGACTTTTTCCACTTCTTTAAGAAGTTCGTGATCGCTCATTTCGGCAAGCTCACGCCCAGTCAGTACCCGGTGCTCATCTGCATCGGGGTCTGGGTTGGTGATGCCGATTTGCTGGGCAATAGCTCTTGCGGTTAAAGCATGGTCGCCGGTGATCATTTTGACGGCAATGCCTGCTTTCTGACAGGTTGCTACCGCACTGATGGCCTCTTTACGAGGTGGGTCGATCATGGCTTGCAGGCCGATAAAGGTTAGTTGCTCGGCTGCTTCCTGGCTCTGAAAGCGATCAAAGGTTTGCTCGTCTTTGGGAACCTTCTGCATGGCAATACACAGGACACGCAGGCCCATGGCAGCAAAGCGCTCAGCCGTGGCGGTAATCTTGTCGCGATCCAGTGCCAAGCTATTGCCTTGCGCATCCAGAGCATCCTTACAGCGAATCAGGGTGCGTTCCAGGGAACCCTTTAGGAAGATGACGTTATTTTGATCATCGAACTCATGCAGGGTGGCCATATACTGGCGATCTGATTCAAAGGGGATGATATCCATACGCGGATACTTATCCATCTGTTCGCTTTGTTGCAAGCCAGCTTTTACAGCCGAAGCAATCAAGGCGCCTTCGGTGGGGTCACCCTGTACCTGCCAAAGCCCTCCATCCTGTTTAAGCTCGGAATCATTGCTGATAGTGCCCGCTAGCAGACACAGGCGCAGACCTTCTTCAAGGTCCTTAAGGGTTTCGCCATCGGTTGTTTTGATTTCACCGTCCGGCTGATAACCACTGCCATCCAGGTCAAATTCCTGATCACCGGCAAAGACTTTTTGCACCGTCATCTGGTTTTCAGTCAGGGTGCCGGTTTTGTCGGAGCAAATGATGGTTGTAGAGCCGAGGGTTTCTACAGCGGGTAGCTTACGGACGATGGCATTGCGAATTGCCATGCGCCTTACCCCGATAGCCAGGGTAATGGTGACCACCGCAGGCAAACCTTCAGGAATGGCGGCAACAGCCAGAGCCACTGCAGCCATAAAGGTTTCCACCCAGTGCTGACCATGAAAGAGGCCGACAATAAAGGTAATGACAGCAAGCGTCAGGATCACATAAAGCAGAATCTTGCTGAAAGCGTGAATCTTCTGGGTGAGCGGGGTATCCAGACTGACGGCTTGAGAAATCATATCGGCTATTTTGCCGGTTTCAGTGTCGTCACCGGTGCCACTGACCACGCCCATGCCGGAGCCATAGGTGACCAGAGTGCCAGCAAAAGCCATATTGACCCGGTCACCCAAGACGGTGTCTTTGTCCAAAGAAGCTCTTTCTTTTTGTACGGCAACCGACTCACCGGTTAGAGCGGATTCATCAATTTGTAGGTCGCGGTTTTTAAACAGGCGCATATCAGCAGGCACCTTGTCACCGGAAGCCAGCAGGACAATATCACCTGGCACCAGTTGGGTAGCCGGGACAGATATCTTCTTGCCCCCGCGTATGACGGTGGCACTGGCCGACATCATTTTTTTCAGGGAATTAATGGCGTCTTCGGCTTTGGCTTCCTGCATATAGCCGATAATGGCGTTAATCAGCACTACTGCAAAAATGACTGCCGAATCAATATATTCTTCCAAAAAGAAAGTGACTGCGGTGGCAACGAGAAGAATATAAATAAGAGGGTTGTGGAATTGCAGCAAAAAACGCTTGATGGGTGAAATAGGTTTTTGGGCAGTGATGCTGTTTTCACCAAACAGTCTCAGCCTTTCTTGAACTTCCTGGTCGCTTAAGCCTTCGTGATGATCACTCTTCAGGGTTTCAAAGACATCCTCTTCGGCGAGATGGTGCCAAAGATCTTTCGGTAAATCTTTCACGGCGCTCCTCCGTTCCAGCACTAGGTAAATCCTACCTGTATACAGGGGTTTAAGTTAGCACAGAACGATTACGGAAGCATTAAGCTGACAAATAATAAGGACAAAAATAAAGTGGCAAAGGACTACAGATGAAACTCTTTCCAGATGCCTGGAGTTTTGACCAGGCGCTCTTGGTATTTAAGCGGCGACCCCTACAAGAGCTGTGGCATATTCAGCAGAAGAATCAAAAAAACCATTCTTCCAGAAGTCTTGCCAACCAGGTTCTCAGCAGGGGTCGCATTGGCTAGTTAGTAGCGATAGGCATCCGTTTTAAAGGGGCCATGTTGGGGAACACCCAAATACTTGGCCTGATCTTCAGTCAGCTGGGTGACGACACCACCAAAGCCTTCCACCATATAGCGAGCCACCTCTTCATCCAGCTCTTTAGGCAGCACTTCCAGGGTAATTTTTTCTGCTTTTTGCTCGGCAGAAAGGTTGGCAAAGCCGCCTTTGAACAGGTGGATCTGTGCCAGCACCTGGTTGGCAAAGGAGCCATCCATAATCCGGCTGGGGTGGCCGGTGGCATTACCCAAATTCACCAGGCGGCCTTCGGACAAAAGAATCAGATAGTCATCACTGGCTTCATTAAACTGGCCGGGTTTGCCGTCACGGAAAACCTTGTGTACCTGAGGTTTGATTTCCTGCCAGGCCCAGTTCTCGCGGGTGTAGGCGGTATCGATTTCATTATCAAAATGGCCGATGTTGCAGACCACCGCACCCTTTTTCAGTGCCTTCATCATGGGCGCATCACAGACATTAACGTTACCGGTGGTGGTGACCAGCAGATCGATTTTGCCCAGCAGTATTTTATCAACGCCGTCATCCTTGCCGGTATTCTTGCCGTTGAGATAAGGTGAAACCACTTCATAGCCGTCCATGCAGGCTTGCATGGCACAGATGGGATCAACTTCAGTAACCTTGACGATCATGCCTTCCTGACGCAGCGAAGCGGCGGAACCCTTGCCGACATCACCATAGCCAATAACCAACGCCTGTTTACCGGACAGTAGGTGGTCGGTGGCGCGCTTGATGGCATCGTTCAGACTGTGGCGGCAGCCGTACTTGTTGTCATTCTTGGACTTGGTAACCGCATCATTGACGTTAATGGCAGGTACTTTCAGAGTTCCGGCTTCCAACATTTCCAGCAGGCGGTGAACACCCGTGGTGGTTTCTTCAGAAACACCGTGGATACCGTCCAACAGGTGTGGGTACTCATTATGCAGGATTTCAGTCAGGTCGCCGCCGTCATCCAGCACCATGTTGGGTACCCAGCCATCCTTGCCTTCAATGGTTTGCTTGATGCACCAGAGGTACTCTTCTTCAGTTTCGCCCTTCCAGGCAAAAACCGGAATGCCGGCAGCGGCGATGGCAGCGGCAGCATGGTCCTGAGTCGAGAAAATATTACAGGAGGACCAGCGAACTTCGGCACCCAGATCAATAAGGGTTTCGATCAGCACGCCCGTTTGAATGGTCATGTGGATACAACCGGCAATCCGTGCACCCTTTAGAGGTTGCTCAGCATGGTACTTCTGGCGAATCTTCATCAGGGCTGGCATTTCGCTTTCAGCAATATGCAGCTCTTTACGGCCCCAATCAGCCAGCTTGATATCAGCAACCTTGTAATCATTAAAGCTCATAAGACACTCCGTTTAACAGTTAAAGACTAACAATCCGCCTCAACAGGCAGAAAGTCGGGTCATTTCAAGTTGAACGGGCGCCGTTGAATGCTGCTTCCTACTTTGAGCCTGACAGACGAAAAAGCTGCTGCAGCGCCCCTCAAAGCAGGGAAGGGAGGCAGCCAAAGCAGCTACCATCTGTTTATTGTAACGCCTTGGGCGGTTTTTGGAAGCAGGATTGGGGTTGGCGTGAATCAGCTGAACTTATTTTGATGCAACCACCTCGCCAGCCAGTCGTAAGCGGGTTCGGGCCTGCCAAAAAAATAACCCTGGTAGGCCAGGGTGCCGGGGGCTTTCAGGAAGTCAGCTTGCTCTTGTGTCTCAATGCCTTCTGCAACCACCTGAAGCTTTAAATTATCGGCTACAGCCAGCATGACATCGACCAGGGCAGCATCCTCAGGGTTTCTGGGAGCATCCTGCACGAAGCTGCGATCAATTTTCAGCTCATCAAAAGGCAGGCGTTTAAGGTAGGCCAAAGAAGAATAGCCTGTTCCAATTTTCGATTTCAAATGTATCTCTGGCAGTCTCTGCCAGTCCCGCCTCAAAATAGATGGCCTGATTGCCACCATGACGCTTGGCGGCTGCCAGAGCCGTACTGGCCTTCTGTAAAAGGTCGTTTGATTGCGCTTCTCGTAAGCCCTGAGTATCGGCAATTCCCAAACTGACAGAAAGTTGGAAGCTTTCGCCATCCAGCTCCAAGGGTTGGTTCATAGCCTGCAATAACGGGTTTTCCAGTGTTATGCAGCTGGCGAGAACAGCAAACTCATCGGCACCCAAGCGATAAACCTGGCCTTGCTTAGCAACCAGTGTGAGCAGGCGCCGGGCAACCTCTTGCAATAGCTTGTCAGCAAGACGGCTGCCTCTGACATTGTTGATGACTTTAAAGCGGTCGAGGTTTATCACCAGAAGCTGCTTCTCGATGGCATCCATGCCTGACGATCCAAATCTTCGAGAAGTGCCGCTCGGTTGGGAAGCTGGGTTAGTTTGTCAAAGTAGGCGAGGTGGTGAATACGTGCCTGACTGGCTTTGAGTGCCGTATTGGAGCGTTGAAGGTGGATGGCAATCAGCGCTAACAGGAAACCAAGTAACAGAAGAAGTATTGAAGCGGGATATTGCACTCTTTCCCAAGCCTCACGAATACTCAAATCACGAGATTCATCAAAAGGAGGCAGGCCCAGTTCCCTTAAGAGTTGATCAATAATGCGATAGTCACCGGGAATGGTAAAACCGGAGATACCCAGGCTCTGTGCGACTTCACCCTGATGAGGTAGAGACTGAAGGCAGGCCGCCAGTAAGGCCAGGAGGCGTCCGGTCATTGATCTGCTCCTGGCTGATCTGGACATGCCTTCTCCCATATTTAGTAAATTAGTGTTACTACATTTTGCTAGTTGTTCCTCTGATAAATCAAGTCCCAAACACCATGGCCAAGTTTTTCACCCCGTTTTTCAAACTTGGTTAAAGGGCGGGATGCAGGGCGAGGCACAAAATCCTGACCCAGTTCAGCGGTGTTTGCATAGCCGGGTGCAGCGTTCATGACATCACGCATGTGTTCGGCATAGGCTTCCCAGTCGGTAGCCAAGTGAAAGCGACCACCGATTTTCAGTTTTTTGCGTACCGTTTCCACGAAAGGCGGCTGGACGATGCGCCGCTTGTGGTGCTTTTTCTTGGGCCAAGGGTCCGGGAAGAAGAGTTGGAAGAGATCAATCGATTCATCCGGCAGGCACTGGTTAAGCACCTCGACAGCATCATCCCGGTATACTCGCAGGTTATCCAAGTTCAGGTCACCCGCTTCACAAAGTAGTTTGCCGACACCGGGCAGATGAACTTCGATGCCAATAAAATCATGATCCGGCATGGCTTGCAGCTGTTCCAGCAGGGAGTTGCCCATGCCAAAACCCACTTCAACCACTAGAGGTGCCTGGCGGCCAAAGACGCCCGCTGGATCAATGCGCCCTTCATCCAGCGAAAGGCCATAACGCGGCAGGAAGTCATTAATGCCGCGTTGTTGGGCTCCGGTCATCCGGCCCTGGCGCAATACAAAGCTGCGAATACGCTTGTCATGAATGGCATCACCAGCCCGGTCATGCTTGTTGTCTTGCTGCTGGCTGCTACTCATGAATTGATCAGTCCTTCCAGAGGTGAGCTGGCGCTGGCATAGGCTTTTCTGGGCATGCGTCCGGCCAGGTAGGCTTCACGTCCAGCCTCGATGGCTTTTTTCATGGCACTGGCCATAAGCACCGGGTTTTGGGCATGGGCAATGGCGGTGTTCATGAGTACACCATCACAGCCCATTTCCATGGCGATGGCTGCATCTGAAGCCGTGCCGACACCTGCATCCACTAATACCGGAACCTGGGCATCTTCCATGATCAGGCGAATATTATGCGGGTTGAGGATGCCCAGGCCTGAGCCTATCAGAGAACCCAGCGGCATGATGGCAATGCAGCCCATGGCTTCCAGTTCTTTGGCCGCGATGGGGTCATCATTGCAGTAGACCATGACTTCAAAACCTTCGGCGATCAGCTTTTCAGTGGCCAGAAAGGTTTCGCGCATATTGGGGTAAAGGGTTTTTTGGTCGCCCAGAACTTCCAGTTTCACCAGGTTATGGCCATCCAGGAGTTCGCGGGCCAGCATGCAGGTGCGCACCGCATCCTTAGCGTTATAGCAGCCCGCAGTGTTAGGCAGCAGGGTATAACGCTCTGGGGAGATAACATCCAGCAGATTGGGCTCATCCGGGTTTTGACCAATGTTGGTCCGGCGCACAGCGACGGTGACGATTTCGGCACCACTGGCAGCGATGGCTTCGCCGGTTTCCTGCAAGTCTTTGTACTTGCCGGTTCCCACCAAAAGGCGTGAAGAAAACTCACGGGTACCCAGTTTAAAAGTGTCTTGTTTAGTCATGCCTGCTCCTGAAATTAACCGCCACCTATGGCGTGAACAATTTCCACCCGGTCATTGGCTTGCAGACGCTGAGTGGTATGACGGCTTTTGGGGATGATTTCTTCATTGACTTCAACGGCCAGGCGTTTGCCAGCCAGCTGCAGCTGCTCAAGGAGATCAGCCACGCTTTGGCCTTCTTCAAGCTGATGGGTTTCCCCGTTCAGTGTGATTTGCATGGGCTCCTCCGATTCATGGGCCTATTCTACCGGATTTTTATTCTCCTGTTATCCTATTAGGAAGCACAAGCACAGTAGTTAATCAGAGTTTTCTTAGGTTGGGGATTTGGACAGGAGAAGGTGGTGGTCAAGGATCAGAAAAAAGCAGTCTTGTTTGCCCTGGGCGCTGTGGCCTGCTGGTCGACGGTGGCCACCGCCTTCAAACTGACCCTGGCGCATTTTTCGGTACTTCAGTTACTCTTGGTGGCAACCAGTTGTTCGGTTATTTTACTGCTGGTGCTTTTGTGGCGTCAGGGGAAGCTGCATCTTTTGGGTTACTGGCTGCGGCAGAGGCCGGGGTTTTTCCTGCTCTCTGGTTTGATGAACCCTTTGCTTTATTATCTACTCTTGCTGTATGCCTATGATTTCTTGCCGGGACAACAAGCGCAAACGCTGAATTATACCTGGGCGATAACGCTAAGCCTCTTGTCAGTGCCTTTTTTGGGGCAGGTGATTCGCAAGCAGGACTGGATTGCCATTTTTCTGGGCTATTTGGGTGCAGCCGTGATAGCGACTCGGGGTGATCTATTGGGATTGAATTTTGTCAGTGGCTGGGGCGTGGCTCTGGCTTTGGCGTCAACACTGGTATGGTCGGCCTACTGGATTATTAACACCCGTAATCAGGCGGACCCCCTGGTGGCTTTAACCCTGAACTTCCTTTTGGGCTTGCCGTTGATTGCTCTGGCGACCTGGATCTGGTCGGATTTTCAACTGCTGGCCTGGCAGGGTTGGTTGGGTGCGGTTTACCTGGGCTTGTTTGAAATGGGTTTTGCTTTTGTGATGTGGTTGCTGGCTATGCAGTATGCAGAAAGCACCGCCAGAATCTCCAACCTGATTTTCATTTCACCTTTTGTGTCCCTGGTGCTGCTGTATTTTTTGGTGGGAGAGCAAATTTATCCCTCCACCCTGATAGGTCTAGTGATGATTATTCTCGCCTTGATGGTTCAGCAGTACCAAGGCAAGCCCAACCCTGAAGAGGGTCGGGCTCCTTCAAGCTAGCATCAAGGTCCTAGAAGAATCTTCACGCTGTCGTCTGCTTCACTGGCTGGCAAATAACCTAAAGCACCAGGGGTGTTGGCAACAGCAGATCTCATGGCGGCCACTGAGTCAAGGCTGCGTGGTGGCTGTCCGCGACCTGTAAATACCTGCTGAGACCAAAATGCATTAAGCTGCGAAAGCGATCGTCCAGTGTAAAGGCTATGAAAAGTAGCTTTATGTGGCGATGAGTCGTTCATCTCTAAGGGAGTTGCAAGGTTTCCATTAGGCAGCTGCTGGCTGCGCCCTAAGAAAATATCACGGACCTGGTTTTGCGTGATCCCATCGGGTACTGAGGGATGGCCAATAACAACCAGATCACCAGCGATCAAAGGCAAACTCAAGAGCAGTGCTGCACAGGTTAGAAGTGTTTTTTTAATCATGATCATCCTTCTTTAAAAGACGCTGTCGAGGCGAAGGCTGTAAATATTGCTGCTGGATCCTGCCAAGCTGCCTGTGCCGAATTGGCTAACAACTCCGCCCAGCTGATCGCTGCTTTCGTCAACATAGGTCCAATCGGCGGTAAGTGAGGTGCTGTTGAGCAGGTCCCAGCGAAGACCTAGGCTGTAGCTTTGGCGGTCAATGTTAAGCAGGTTGTTGGTTTCGTCACGATTACTATCATCCTGGGTTTCTAACCAGGCTGCCGTTGCGTAGGGCGTAAAGGAACCTAAGCGATGGGCGATGGTTAAATAGGCGGCATCACGGTCAGCAATCATATTGGAATCCACCTCAATACGAGTGATTTCGGATGTGATTTGCCAAAGGCCATCATCGTACTCAAGACCAACACCAAAAAAGTTGCCGCGATCACTGGCTGCTAAACTCTCAACAGATACTTCAGCGGTGGCTGCATTAACACGTAGCGTCCAAATATAATCAGTCCAAGAAGCAACACCACCAAAAATATTACGGAACTCAAAGCTGCCCTCTTCAGTGTGACCAGTAAAAGCTTGAACATTGGTGCTGCCATAGGGCAAGAAGTAATTGTAATTAACATCTACACCTGTATAGCTGCTAACAGGTACGCCACCATAAACTTCGTTGTTGGGGCGAAGAGCGGTTTGTGCATAGCCGACTTCTAAAGAATCTGAGTGCATAAATAGAGGTAGACGTAGTTTACCGGCACGCACTTGTAGGCTAGGTGCGAGCTGGTGGCTAAGGTAGGCCCACTCCATATCGGTTGACCAGTCATCGCTGCCTCGTGCGACCATTTGTAAAGTCAGGCTGGTATCGCGACTGAAGTTATAGCGGCCTTGAAGACCGAGCAGGGTGTTTTCTTCCACTGCAGAGCGTTCAGTGTTGCCTGCATAGCCTGCATCATTGGTAGCACGGCTGTAACCAGTGCTGAAAAAACCATTAAAGCGTAGGCGTTCTGCTTCAGGGCTGGCCAGCTGTTGCTGGACATTACTGAGTTGTTGCTCAAGCTGGTTGATACGTGCTTCATCAGCGGCTAGCAAGATGCCACTGTGACTAGCAGCCAAGAGTGCTAGACCTGTCACCAGAGGTGTCAGGGTACATGAAATCTTTTGCATAAGGATTTCCTTAAGTAGTGTGGTTGGTTTTTTACACGCGAAACTGACTAGAGGCTTCTGTTAAGGTGCGGGTAATTTGGTCAATGTCCTGACTTACCTGATCGAGGCGCGAAGTTTCTTCAGTAACTTGTTCTGCATTACTGTGGATATGCTGTACATGTTGAAGAATTGACTCGAAGGTGCTGCTTTGTTCGTGAGTGGCGGCAGCAATTTGCTCATTAATGCCGTTGATATTGCCAACATTGCTAATAATATGCTCTAGCGTTGTAGCTGAGGAGGTGGTTGCTTCAACGCCCTGCTCAGCTTTTTGAACACTAATTTGCATAGCTTCAATAGCTGTTTGTGATGCTTGCCCTAGTTCTTTGATAATTTTGTAGATTTCATCTGCTGCTTCGGAAGTACGAACTGCCAGAACTCTGACTTCATCAGCAACAACAGCAAAGCCTCGGCCATGATCACCTGCCCTAGCCGCTTCTATGGCAGCATTTAAAGCCAGTAGGTTGGTTTGTTCGGCCACATCCTGGATGGTTTTCAAAAGATGCCCAACATTGTTTGCTAGGTCACCAAACCTGTTTACAGCCTCAGAGGTATTGCCCACTTCTTCAGCCAGGCTATTGATAGTGGCAATATTGTTATTGAGTACCTGCTTGCCCTCAGATGCTGCTTGATCTGCATCCTGCGCTTGGTTAGAGGCGTCAGCAGCAAAACGGGCCACTTCATGAACACTCTGCATGAGCTCTTGAATCGCATTGTGGGTTGAAGCGATTGCAGTCGACTGCTCTTGAATGCGGTGGAAGTTGTCGGTGCTTGATGAAGTAAGGCGAGTGGATACTTGGCTAAGCCCTTGAATATCCGTTGCTATACGTCCAAAAGTTTGGTGAAGTTTGTCAATAAATTGGTTGAAGTTATTGACCAGGGGGCGGATTTCATCTTTGCCCTGATACTGAATACGTGTAGTAAGGTCGCCTTGTCCTGAATTCATATCTTTTAACAGCGATGAAACCCGTGCCAAGTTACCAGTAATCGAACGACTCGTGATAAGACTTAAACTAGCCAAGGTAAAAATGGCAATAAATGCAATCAAGGCTGCGATTTGGTTTGCACGGCGCGATTGATCAATGGTGGACTGAATAGCTGAAGTAAACCTATCTTCCGTAGTTAGATTCATTTGTTTAAGTTGTTGATGCAGCTTTTCTAGCCTCTTGGCATTGGTCGTAGCTTGTTCGCTGATCTCTGCAAAATTAACATTTCCACTCATAAACTCTTCTGCAATGCTGCGAGCAGATGAGTACCAATCCTTTAGTGCTTTTTCTGCAGTTTGGCTTTCATTAACGAAATCACTACTCAGCTGGGGCAGCTTTTTCATAGCCGCAAGAGTTTTTTCATAGTTGCCTTGAGCATCATTAAGTGCTTGATCGTCGCCAGTAGTGACCGCACTGTTGATCTGAAACTCAATCAATTGCAATAAGGACTGGTTGCGTGTAGTAAGCTCAACCGCAGGATAGAGCTGGTAGTTTAAGTGCTGGAGAGTTTTGCTATTGCTGCGTTCTGTAATCAGGCTAAAGCCTTGGCTGGTCATAAACGCAAGTAGGGTGATTACAATAAGAATAGCGAATTTTTGGCTGATTTTCAGATGGTCAAGCATTTTGGCGCCCTCAGGAAGCATCATTCCTTGAGCTTTACTTCAAACAGGTGTTTTAATCGGAGCGCATATTAGCTTGTGTAGATACCAACTACAAGGCTATTTTGTGCGAATATGAGTTAATGGTGTTTTTTTTTGGAATGTTTATTAATGGCCTGTTAACAGAAGTTCTTAATTCGTTTTCGGAGGTACTGAATAGCTTGCTACCACATGGGCTACCAGGGTTTCGGCATCGCCTTCACTGTAAAGCTCAACTTCGCCAATAATCAGGCGTTTACCTTGTTTTAAGAGCCTGGCTTTGGCCATCAAGGCTTTATCGGCTTGGGGTTTGTTCAGAAAGTGGCAGGTAAAATCAGTGGTCACCGCCAGAGCAACAGGGCCGATTTTGGAAAGTAGCGCAACATAGATGGCCACATCAGCCAGGGCCATCATGGTTGGGCCGGAAACAGTTCCACCGGGGCGCAGGTGTGAGGTGTCTACGGGCAGGCGCAAAAGGCTGTAGGCTTCCGCAACTTCCGTGATTTCACCGAGATATTGAGGAAACTCCTTTTCCAGGAAAAGGATCATTTCTTCGCGGTTCATTTTTAACGGACTGGTCATTTCAGGCCCCTAGTTATCTTTGTTGTGTTGAGAAAATTATGCAGCAATGACAAGGTCTTGTAAGCACTCGTGAGGCTTCTTGCGTGACTGGTAAGTTTTATTGCTGGTTCCTTGAGAGGTTTGGGATTAAGATGCCGGGGCTTTTCCTTCCCTTTGAGGTTCACCGCTTTGAAACTAATTTCCTTTGACGCTTTGCGTACTTTGGGGTTGCCTGGTGTCCGCTATATCAAGCCAGAACGTATGTATGATCATCTTGATGAAATTCGGGATGCTGACTGGTTGCTATTTCCTGAATACTGGCAGATCAATACGCTGCTCTACGGCCTGAAAAAGCGGATTTTTCCCAGCCCTGCCAGCTATTATTTGGGTCATAACAAGGTTGAGCAGACGCGGGTTTTTCAAGCTGTTTGTCCCGAGCATCTGCCCAAAACGGCAATTCATGGCAGCTCTCGCTCAGCTTTGCAGGAAATACTCGACAAGTTTTCCTTTCCCCTGGTCGCCAAAGCAATCAAAAGCTCTCGGGGTGAAGGTGTTAGCCTGCTGGCTTCGGAAGCGGAACTTTATGACTGGGCAACGCATAATGAAGTGCTATATATCCAGGAGAAACTGGAGATCCACAAGGATCTAAGGGTGGTCTGGGTGGCTGGTGAGCTTCTGGATGCTTATTGGCGAATTGCGCCTGAAGGAGGCTTTTTGAATAACGTTTCCCAGGGTGGCAGGGTCAGTCGGGAAGCTATTCCGCAGGTGGCTCTGGATTTGGTTCGGCGGCTGGCGACCCAGCTCAATATCGATCATGGTGGTTTTGATCTGGCCTTGGTTGATGGTTGGCCTTACCTGTTTGAATTTAACCGCTTGTTTGGCAGTCAGGGTATGCTGGTAGGTAAAGTCAGCTTTAGTGAAGCCTTGCTGAAATACTTAAATCAGCCACAAGCAGCCTTAGCCATTTCTTGAATTACCAATCTGGCCGTTCATCTCCTGGGCAACATCAACGGCATAGTTGTCGGTCATACCGCCAATAAAGTCCAGGGCGCGTCTATAGCTTTGGTAGAGGGGCCAGTCTTCTTCGGGCATGTTTTCACCAATGAGTGCTAGGACTCGTTGATGTTTAAAGCTTAGCTGCCCTTGATGATGGTGGCGGGCATTGCAGGCTTCACAGAAGGTTTCCAGCAGGGTGCCCAGGGTTGAATAGGCACCGATTTCCAGCTTGGCTTTGCGCTGATGGCGAAAAATTCGATCCCTGGCCAGTGTTTTGGCTGCTCTGACTCCTTCAGCTATGTGGGTTGGACAAACATCAATCAGGTCCTGATTAAAGCGCCCTTCCAGTAGTGCCTGCTGGTTTTGAACAAAAACCTCAATGACTGCCTCGGTCATTTTCTCCATGGCCTGACCTCTCAGTGCGGCAATTCGCCTGCGCTGGGAAGCTTTGGCTAGTGTATCAAAACCTTCAGGCTGTCCTTGGCCGATGGTTTCCAGGATGCTGGCTACCTCGTCATATTGCAGGATTTCCATTTCCAAACCATCTTCAAGATCCAATAAGGCATAGCAGATGTCATCAGCCGCTTCGACCAGATAGACCAAAGGGTGTCTGGCCCAGCATTCATCGGCTCTTTGTAATAAACCCAGGTGTTCAGCAGTTAGTTGCAGCAGGTGCTTTTCACTTTGAAAAGCAGAAAACTTGCCCTTTTCGTTGGCATGTTCAACCGTCCAGGGGTACTTAAGCATGGCGCCCAGAGTGGCATGAGTAAGCCGCATGCCACCAGTGAACTGGTTGTATTCGATCTGGGTAACCACTCGGAAACCCTGAGCATTGCCTTCAAAAGTGGTTAAGTCCTGGCGTTCGGCATCACTTAAACCCTGCAGCAGACCCTGACGCTCCGCCTGTTGGAACCAGTCGCGAATGGCATATTCGCCTGCATGCCCAAAGGGTGGGTTACCGATATCATGGGCAAGACAAGCAGCCTGGACGATAACCCCCAGGTCAGCAGGAGCAATCCAATTAGGCAATTGCTCTTTAAGTCGCTCACCGGCCAGCATACCCAGGCTGCGGCCCACACAGCCCACTTCCAGCGAGTGGGTTAGGCGGGTATGAATATGATCATTACTGACCAGAGGATGAACCTGAGTTTTTCGACCCAGACGACGAAAGGAACCGGAAAAAATAATCCGGTCATGATCCTTGTGAAAAGGGCTGCGCCCTGGCTCTTCACGGGATGAACGATGGCTGCCCAAGCGGCTGGCGCTGAGCAGCTGTTGCCAGTTCATCCGGCTATTTACGGTCATGCCCAAGCCTTAGAAATTAAGGCGAAAACCCAGGTGGAAGCCATCTTCAATAGGATCATTAAAGTCCTTGTCATCAGATTTAAGGTGCAGATAACGATAGCCCAAAAAGACATCGGTATTCTGGATCACCCGATAGGCAATGCGCGCACCGGCTTCATAGAGGTATTCGGTATCCCCAAAGCTGGTGACTTGAGGAGCAACCCAGCCATAGCCGCCCAGAGAAATATGAGAAGCACCAGGAACGATATGGTAGAAGAGCCCACCAAACGCCAGGGCAAGGCCTGAAGTAGATTCAGGGGCTGTGTAACCATAAAGACGTGCACCCACAGCTGCACGGAAGGTTCGATTGTCTGTTTCTACGCCCTGAAAGCCGACAGTGAAAACGCTGGCCGAATCATCGGAGTGTTGTTCGGTGTAAAGAATACTGCCATTGATGTGCAGGTTTTGAGCACCAGTAACGGCTCGGTCATATTCAAACTGAATGCTTTCATTATTCAGGTTGGCTTCGAGCGAGCCAGGTGCCAGTGAAAAGGCCGATGCTTGAGCGGAAAACAACAAAGCTGCTGCCGCAACAGTTGAAAAAAGTGACTTGTTAACTGACATGATGACTGTCCTTTGTGAAAACTGGCTTAGCAAACGCCATAGGTCTGGCGGTAATTTTCTATCGCCGGGGCATAAGACTGCAAGTCAGACTTGGTGTTCAGATGTTCAATAATATTATCCAAAGTAATAATGCTGACGACCGGAATGCCCAGATCCTGTTCGACTTCTTGAATGGCTGATCTTTCACCTTGGCCTCTTTCCTGGCGATCCAGTGCAATGACGACACCGGAAATCTTGCCTTTGGCCCCTTCGATCTGCGGCAAAACCTCGCGGATAGCGGTTCCAGCGGTAATGACATCATCAATTAGGAGGACACGTTGGCCTGTAAGGTCGGCACCGACCAGCTGACCACCCTCGCCATGGGTTTTGGCTTCCTTGCGATTGAACGCAAAAGGTGTGATCTTGTTGTAATTGGCTGCTAGGGTACTGGCTGTAGCTGCAGCCAGAGGAATGCCCTTGTAGGCTGGGCCAAAGAGAACATCAAACTCGATACCCGAGCGTTGAATGGCTTCGGCATAACAATGGCCGAGTTTGGTAAGGGCTTCACCGGTATTAAAAAGGCCAGCATTAAAAAAGTAGGGGCTGACGCGACCGGATTTAAGGGTGAACTCACCAAACCGCAATACCTGCTGTTTGATGGCAAAATCGATAAACTCTTGTTGATAATCTAGCACAGCAATTCCCCAAAAGTATTAAGGTCAGGTATCATACACCCTAAATAAATGTGTATCACGCAGGAATGGGAACTACTCACGCTATGAAAGTGATCACCCTGAATGTTGGCGGAATCAAGCAAGCCGTAGAAAAGGGCTTCCTCGACTGGCTCCAGGAGCAGGATGCTGACGTTGTCTGCGTCCAGGATGTGCGCACCAAAGCCTACAAGCTGGGTGATGCCATTGAACGTCCTGAAGGCTGGGAAGGTTATTTCTTTGATGCTGAACAAGATGACTTTGCGGGAACGGGAATTTATTGCCGTTCCATGCCTAAAGCCATTATGACCGGTCTGGGCTTTGAACTGGCTGATCGTGAAGGGCGTTATATTCAGGCCGATTTTGACAAAGTCAGTGTTTGCAGTTTTCAAATGCCTTCGGGGATTAACCCTGCAGAAAAGAAACTCTTTATGGAGCAGTTCCTGGAATACCTCACCAAACTGCGCCGTAAGCGTCGCGAATACATTATCTGCGGTTCCTGGAATATTGCCCACAAGACGCTGGATCTGGCCAACTGGCAAGACAACCAGCTGAGCATCGGCTTTCGTCCCGAAGAGCGTGCCTGGATGGATCAAGTCTTTGGTCCGCTGGGCTATATTGATGCCTTCCGTGAAGTGAATCGGGATGCTGATCAATATACCTTCTGGCCTAATGCAGAAAGAGATCGCGAGCGTCAGGAAGGCTGGCGCTTGGACTACCAGGTGACCGGTCCTAATTTGCGCCGTGCCATCAAAAAAGCCTGGATAGACCCCAGTGTTAAGTTCTCAGCGCATGCACCGCTTTATGTTGAGTATGACCTCTAATTAAGATGCTGCCGGACCCCTTGAGGTCCGGCTTGCTTTTTATTTAGATGGTTTCCAGTGCCTTTTTCTGTAAGGCGGTGATTTCGTTGCAGCCCTTTTCAGCCAGCTCCATCATGGCATTCATTTCCTGGCGGGAAAAAGGCTGGCCCTCAGCAGTGCCCTGAACTTCGATAAACTGGCCGGCTTCTGTCATGACCACGTTCATATCGGTTTCACAGGCAGAGTCTTCTGCATAATCCAGATCCAAAACCGGCTCACCCTTATAAATACCGACAGAGACAGAAGCAATATACTGTTTGAAGGGGTCTTCTTTAAGCAGCTTCTGGAGCTGTAGGCTACGCAAGGCATCGACCAGGGCAACGCAAGCGCCGGTAATCGAAGCCGTGCGCGTGCCGCCATCGGCCTGGATCACATCACAGTCCAGAGTAATGGTGTATTCGCCCAGTTTTTTGAGATCCACTGCAGAGCGCAGTGAGCGGCCAATCAAGCGCTGAATTTCCAGAGTGCGGCCACCCTGTTTGCCACGAGTTGCTTCGCGATTGTTGCGCGAATGAGTGGCACGAGGCAGCATACCGTATTCAGCTGTTAGCCAGCCTTGGTTTTTGCCCCTCAGCCAACGAGGAACGCCTTTTTCGACACTGGCGGTGCAGATCACCTGGGTAGCCCCAAAACTAACCAGTACTGAGCCTTCAGCATGACTGGTAAAATGACGTTTCAGGGTGATTTCGCGTGTCTGATCCGGGGTTCTTCCGCTGGGTCGCATGGTTTCTACCTAAAGCCTTGAATGAATGAACTGCGCATTATACACATTAAGGATTTAACATGATTGCCAGCATGACCGCCTTCGCCCGCCGTGAAGTTCACCTACCCTGGGGTAGTCTGAGCTGGGAAATTCGTTCAGTTAATCAGCGCTACCTGGAACCCAACTTCCGCTTACCCGACAGCCTGCGTAACCAGGAAACGGCACTGAGGCATCGCCTGAAGCAAAAACTGGCCAGAGGCAAGCTGGACTTGAATTTGAAGTTTTATCCAGCTGATGAGCGCCAAGACCTGGTGCTCAATGAAACCTTGTTGGACAAATTAATTGCCAGTGCTGAAAAAGTGCGCAGTAAAATGCCTGCGGCAGCGCCTGTTGATCCTTTGAAACTTTTGGAATGGCCCGGTGTTATTCAAGCCAGTGAAACAGACGAAGAAGAAGTTCAGGCTCAGGTATTGTCACTTTTTGATTTGGCACTGGAAGACCTGCAAGCCCACCGGCTGCGGGAAGGTGAAGCCCTGGCCGCCATGATTGAAGAGCGCCTGGTACAAATCAGTATTCACTTGCAAAATGCCCAGAGCTATCTCCCAGCCGCCTTGGAAGCCTGGCGGGAAAGCCTGCTTGAGAAAGCAGCCAAACTTCAGGTCGAAGTCGACCCTGCACGCCTGGAACAAGAAGTCGTCATGCTGGCGCAAAAACAGGATGTCGCTGAAGAACTGGATCGCCTTGAAGCGCACGTTACCGAAGTACGCCGTGCCCTGAAAACAAAAGGCCCTGTGGGTCGCCGCCTGGATTTTCTGATGCAGGAAATGAACCGCGAAGCCAACACCCTGGGTTCCAAAGCTATGAACCTGGACATGACCCAGGTTGCTATGGACCTTAAGGTGCTTATCGAACAAATGCGCGAGCAGGTGCAGAATATTGAGTAGCTTTGTGATCAACGAGTTGAACTACTAACGATACTTCTCCAGTATTGATTCAAGACTTGACCAGGGTAAGCGGCTACCAGACTCGCGCATTAGTCGTTTGGCAGTGTCAATCTGATCAATAGTGGCCAGCTGGTGTATTAACATTTGTTCTAGTATCCATAGGGTGCCCAGTTTTTCTATTTGCTCTTGGTCTGCAGCCTTACGCAGCGTTTATCGCCGGTTATCAGTGGGCACTGCTCTTGCCTTGCCTTGCCTTGCCAGTGCTAAGGCAAGGCAATCATTGGTGCTGGGGCCAGAGTAGTGCTCAACTAATTGCAGTGCGTAGTCCATGCTTTCCGGAGTAAGCTCTCTCTGTTGAAGCCCTTTAGCTAGAAGATGGTTATGGTGTGCTTCTAATTCTTCTGCAAATAGAATGTCTGGCACAGCAAACTGATAGGGTAGTTGGAAGAGTTCATTAATCAGTCCTCCTTCCTCAAGGTCGATAAGGATATTTGTGTCACTGATCAGTAGCTGTAGCATCCATGCCTCCTAGTTTCCGCTCTTTCCTTAATGCAGAAGTTGATATGCAGAGTAATTCGGCCGCTTTACTCTCTGCTAAGTAATCTTCCGCAAGGGCACGATAGACTAATTGCCGGTAAAGATAGGTTTCTTCACAAGGGTAGGGGTCACCGGGCTCTTTAGTGCGCCACCCTTTACTGGAGAAAATGCGGATCATCTTTTGCTTTTCAGCATCGCTAATTATCTTGCATTGATTAGCTCTGATCAGGCATCCCATCATACTCAGCCCAAACTCGTGCTTGAGCATATAAAGCTCTTGCGGCTCCAAATGACTACGATGCCCACCCAAACGTTGAAGAGTTGATTTTTGAGGTAAAAGGAAAGCCCCAGCAAATCGGTTGCAGGCTTTTTCTTCATCAATTGATTCATCCAGACGCCCATGAAGCAATAGGTGGCCCAGTTCATGGGCAAGAGTAAAACGCTGCCGGTCACCAGGCCAGTGCTTGGAGACAACGATAACGGGAGTACCATTAACAGAAGCTGCCAGGCCATCAAGCTTTTGGTTAACCTCAATTGAGGTGACGATAACTAAAATGCCTCTGGATTCCAGCATGTCAATCATGTCCGGAATAGGGTTTAAACCTAGCTCCCATGCTTCACGAACAGTGTTGGCAACGGCTTCTATTTGAGTAAGCTGGCTTATGAGCTTTGGAAGCCCTTGGGGTGAGGCAAACTTTTTGACTGGGGCTTTAGGGTAAAGAGACACTAGACTAGTCCAGCGTTCTGCTTGGTCAAGAACATCAGCCTCGATTTGGGCCAGAATCTTTTTTGGAGTAGTTGAGCGCTTACGGTATTCGACCCCTTTAAGCTCCACCTTTACAGGTCGAAAGAAATATTCAGACCTTACACTCAGTGCTTTTGAGAGCTTAATGAGCTGCCCTGATGATGGGACAAGGTTACCCTTTTCGTACTTGTTGATGGTAGTTTGGGATACACCTATCTGATCTGCTAAAGCACGTAAAGATAAACCTGCTGCTTTGCGTGCTCGCAGTATGCGTTCACCAATCATCTCTGCCCTCCTTGGGTTTACAAATAAAAAATAATTTTGTTAATTGTAAACTGCAGTGTCCTTCTTGTCATTTTCACAGCGGCAATTTTTAAAGAAATCTTAACCCGATTTTGCCAGCTCAAGAATGGGTCCATCCAACAAGTCCATCAGATCACCAAAGTAGCCGCGAGAGTAGGCGGGGCGGGTGGGATCAGAAGTGATGGCGAGCGCCAGTTGTAACTCAGGGTGAGCGGCGAGTATTTGACCACCAAAACCTCTGGCCAGAATATAACCACTGTCGGTAATGAACCAACCATAGCCATAACCCATGCCGGAGAAGGGCGATTGGGTTTGTGGAATGACAGACGATCGAATCCACTCTTCTGAAATAACCTGCTGACCTTCAAAACGACCACCGTCACGCATTATGAGTGCAACGGAAAGCATGGCGCGTGGTGTTAGGGCCATTTCATTGCCGCCCAGATAGTAGCCTTGAGGATCTCGAACCCAGGGAGGAATACTGATCCCCAGAGGCTGACCCAAGCGCTGACGAGCGAGTTCCAAAAGGCTAAGACCGGAAGCTTCGGTCAGCACAGCGCCCAGCACATGAGTGGTGCCTGTGGAATAGATCATGCGTCCGCCTGGCTGACTGACCAGGGGCCTGGAAAGTGCATCAGCAACCCAGTTGGAAGAGGCAACCCAAGCCCCATACTGAGCACCTGAAGTACCTTGCAAGCCAGCCTGAAGGGTCACCAGATTTTCAAGAGTAATCTGGCTGACCTGTTCACTGGCACTTTTAGGAATCAGGTTGGGTGCAATTTCACCCAAGGGGAGGTCCAGCGAAGTGATTTCCTTGCGTTCAAGACAGCTAGCTAGAAGCAAAGCAACCAGGCTTTTAGAGCAGGATTTGATATTTGCCAGGCTATCCAGCCCAGGCCCTTTGGGTGCCTGGGCATAGATCAATTGATCGCCCTGTTGGATCTGAATGGAGTGAAGCTGATCTAAAGCGCCGATTGCCTGATCGAGTGCTGAACTGCTTTGTCCAAAAGCAGCAGGCAACCAAGGGACGGTCAAACCAGCCAGGGCAAGTTTGTTAAAAGTTCGGCGCGTTATCATGGTTGCTCACAAGTAGTTATTCGGGTCAGGTTTCAAAACGGCTCAGTTGGCTATTAAGTTGACCAACTTCTTGACGAATCAGTTCACTGGCTGTGACAACCCGCTCGGCTTCACCACGGTTATGATCAGCAATACCTGCAATATGTACGATACGTTGGTCAATGTCTTGAGCAACCTGATGCTGCTCTTCTGCTGCTGCCGCAATTTGGGTATTCATTCCTCTGATTTGATCAACCGCTTCAACAATCGCATCCAAGGCTTCGGTGGCCTGATGGACCTGATCAACATTTTCAGTGGCTTCATTGGAATAGTGGATCATTGACTCGGCAGCCCGGCTGGCTTCTGATTGTAGATGGACAATAATGGTGTCAATTTCTCCAATGGAATCCCGGGTACGGCTTGCCAGATTGCGAACTTCATCAGCCACCACGGCAAAACCACGCCCTGCCTCTCCGGCTCGGGCCGCTTCTATGGCCGCATTCAAAGCCAGAAGGTTGGTTTGTTCGGCAATACCCGTGATCACTTCCAGAACCTTGCCTGCTGATTGGGTTTCTTCACGTAATTGGTGCAGGCGATCAGCACCCTCTTTTAAGTTGCTTGATAAATTTGAAAGCTGGTCAGAAGTACGTTTAACCAGTTGTTGACCAGATCGCGCACGTTCATCGGCTGAATCCGCCGCTTCTGCAGCACTGGAAGCATGGCTGGCCACCTCGGCTACGGTTGCTGTCATTTCATTCATGGCGGTAGCCACCTGATCCAGATCCTCGTGCTGCTGACGAATACCTTCACCCGTGGTATGGGCCGCTTCAACCACTTCTTGCACATGCTGGTTGGTGGTTTGGCCGGTGATTTTGGTTTGTTCGAGCAGATTAACGATTTCATCCTGCATACGGTTGTAGGCAGTGAACATCTGACCAATTTCATCTTCTTTATAGGTGACCTGCAAACGCCGGGTGAAGTGGCCTGAACCGACTTGCTGCATGCCTTTTAGTAACACCTGAATATTATCCATCAATTGGCGCATACCGAAGATTCGACCCAGAACAACCAAAACCAGGATGGCTGTGACACACGCAAAGGCCAGCCAAGCCAGGAATCTTTGAGTACTTTCTGCCTTCCGTGTCATAAGAGTAACGGCTTGATTCATTTCTCTCAGCAGAGTGACTGACTCTTGTTCGAGCTGTTGAATATTACTTGAATTGGGATTGTTCACTACTTCTTGTAGCGAGTCTTGTATTTGTTGCCAAAGATCATCGACCCGCTGCATTTGCTGTTGAATTTCCGGGTCATCTATTGCACTGATATTGCGCTCTGGATTGCCCTGGATCAGATCCTGATGAGCCTGTTCAAACTGACGCTGAGTTGCGTTTAAAGTGGCTTGATCGCCAACCCCTTGTGTCAGCAGCAAGGCTTCCTTGGTCATCTTTTGACTGAGCATGCGTTGAGCACCAGCGACATTGATAGTCTCTGGAGAAACAGAAAGGCTCATAAACAAGGAAGCGGAGGCAGTGGCAGCCAAGATAAAAATAAGAGCATAGGAGAACAAAAACTGCCGATCCAGGGTTTTCAAACCCAAGCTTCGCAAGATAACCGAAAGGAGCTTTGCAATTTGCTGATTCATAAGAAAAACCTTGAAGATGAAAGAAAGATTCAAACAGGAGCTAACTATACCTGATCTTTAGGTTTTATCTTATGCGCGACATCAAGCCACGAAGAGTCAAGTTGCTTCTTGCAAGCGACAGTTTTCCCCTTCAATTTCCTGAAGTTCCCGTGTTTTATCCAGAGTTTTGCGCAGTTGGGTAATTTCCTTGCGGTGGGCGGTGCGTAGTTGTTTACGCAGTTTGCCCATGACAAAGCGGCGTAATTCCTGGTCGGTTTCCAGTAGTAGGCCGGGTACAGGAACAGGTTTTTTGGTTTCTTCGTCAACGGCGACCATGGTGAAGTAGGAGGTGTTGGTGTGTTTGACGACATCTTTTTTGAAATCTTCGGAAATGACCTTGATACCCACTTCCATAGAGCTTTTGCCGACATAGTTCACGGATGCAAAAAGGGTGACCAGTTCCCCGACTTCCACCGGGTTGACGAAATCCACGGAATCGACCGAGGCAGTGACACAGTAGGCCTTGGCATGGGTGGCCGCACAGGTGTAGGCAATCTTATCCATCAGGGACAGCAGGACGCCACCGTGTACCTTGCCGCCAAAATTGGCATAGGAAGGAACCATCAGTTCCTTGAGAATCACTTGGGAGGACTGAACACTTTTGAATGGGCTGGAATCAACCATAAAAATTTCCTTGAGACGAGGCCAGAAAAAAGCCGCCCCTGAGGGCGGCAAACACAGCAATTGACTGTTAGTGCTTCTTACCGGGGATTATTAACCGGCTACTGCAGCTTCCTGCTTACGCTCTTCCGGGGAAGGCGTGCGAATCAGGTGGTCAAAAGCACTCAAGGCTGCAGTTGAACCGGCACCCATAGCAATGATGATCTGCTTGTAGGGCACAGTGGTGGCATCGCCCGCAGCAAAGACACCAGGCAGGTTGGTAGCACCCCGGTTGTCGATTTCAATTTCACCAAAGCGGCTTAGCTCAACATCTGAATTTTTCAGCCATTCAGTGTTGGGCACCAGGCCGATCTGAACAAAGATGCCGGCGGCGTCCAGCTGTTTGCTTTCACCACTGGTGCGGTCTGTGTAGGTCAGACCTACAGCTTTCTGGCCGTCACCGCGGACTTCGGTGGTCATAGCATTGGTGATGATTTCCACATTCTTAAGCGAGCGAGCTTTGGTTTGCAGTACCTGGTCGGCTTTCAGAGTGTCGCCAAATTCAAGTACAGTCACCGATTCAACAATACCGGCCAGATCGATGGCGGCTTCGATGCCGGAGTTACCACCACCGATAACGGCGACTTTTTTACCCTTGAACAGGGGGCCGTCACAGTGAGGGCAGTAGGCCACGCCCTTACCACGGTATTCCAGCTCACCAGGCACCTGCATTTCTTTCCAGCGGGCACCTGTAGCCAGAATCACGCTGCGGGTTTTCAAGGTCGCGCCGCTTTCCAGGCCGATTTCAATATATTCGCCCTGCTTAAGGCTGGCTGCCATTTGTTCGGTCACGATGTCGACATCATAGTCTTTAACATGCTGCTCCAGGTTGGCGACCAGCTTGGGGCCTTCGGTGTAGGGAACCGAGATAAAGTTTTCAATGCCGACGGTATCCATCACCTGGCCACCAAAGCGTTCAGCCACAACACCTGTACGTATGCCTTTCCGTGCAGCATAGATGGCCGCAGAAGCACCTGCAGGGCCGCCACCGACAACCAGAACTTCGTAGGGCTCGCGCTCGTTGAGCTCAGCAGCACGGCGCTCACCAGCACCCGAATCGAGCTTGTTGACGATTTCATTCAGAGTCATACGGCCCTGGCCGAAGTGCTCGCCGTTCATATAAACAGAGGGAACGGCCATAATTTGCTTTTCTTCCACTTCATCTTGGAAGAGGGCGCCATCAACCATTTGGTGCGTAATATTTGGATTGATGGTGGCCATTAAATTCAGCGCTTGAACGACATCGGGGCAGTTCTGGCAAGACAGCGAAATAAAGGTCTCAAAGTGATATTCGCCGGGCAGATTACGAATCTGCTCAAGCACTTCCGGCTCGGCCTTGGAAGGGTGGCCGCCCGCTTGTAATAGGGCCAGTACCAGGGATGTAAATTCATGGCCCATCGGGATGCCTGCAAAGCTAACGCGTGGCTCCTGACCTTCAGCTGCTATGGCCAGGCTGGGGGTGCGCTTGGCTGTGCCTTGTTCATTAAGGCTGATTTTGGGAGACAGCTCGGCAATTTCACCAGCCAGCTCCTGGAGTTCTGTAGCTTTGGGTTCACCGTTACTGGACACGCTCAGCTCAATCGGGGTGACGATCTTCTGTAGATAAGTGTCCAGTTGCTTCTTAAGATTGGCGTCTAACATATGCGTGTCCTTGAAAAATAAAGAGAAAAGCGGGGTTCAGATCCCGCCAGCCCGAAGGCTGACGGGTGAAGCTGGCTTTAGATTTTGCCAACCAGGTCCAGAGAAGGAGTCAGAGTGGCTTCACCTTCTTTCCATTTGGCAGGGCAAACTTCGCCAGGATGGTTGCGAACGTACTGAGCCGCTTTAACCTTGCGCAGCAGGTCGTCAGCATCACGGCCAATACCTTCAGCAGTGATTTCCATCGCTTGAATAACACCGTCTGGGTCGATCAGGAAGGTAGCACGATCAGCCAGGCCAGCACCTTCGCGCATTACGCCGAAGTTGTTGGTGATGTTGCCGGACTGGTCACCAACCATGTAGTAGTTGATTTTACCGATGGTGTCGGAAGAGCTGTGCCAAGCTTTGTGGGTGAAGTGGGTGTCGGTAGAAACAGAGAAAACTTCCACGCCCAGCTTTTGCAGTTCTTCGTACTTGTCTGCAACGTCACCCAGTTCAGTAGGGCATACAAAGGTGAAGTCAGCTGGGTAGAAGAAGAAAACAGCCCACTTACCTTTAACATCAGCTTCGGTGATTTCTACAAATTCGCCCTGTTTGAAAGCAGTGGCGCTAAAAGGTTTGATTTCAGTGTTGATTGCTTGTGGCATCAAAATACTCCTTGATTGAGGTTGGTTGAAAGCCCGTTTAATTGACAGGGTTTATACTATAGGGGTTTAGGCAATGTTTGAAATTGATTAAACCCAACAGCATGATTGGCATTACCTATGAGTTGATAAGGACACGCAATGCCAGCACCTTTAACGACGGAACCCTCTCTAGATTTGCTAGAAAAGCCACCAGACAAAGTCATTTTGCTGGTTATAGGGACGTGGGGCCTAAACCGACAGGATTCAAGTGGTGCAGCTCTAAAAGCAGGTGATTCAGTCGCTTCCTTGTTCGGCTCAGGGTAAACTTAGCCCTTTTATTTGACCTTTATGTTTCAGGGAGTTTGTCATGTCGCTTGCTCAGGGCCGTCTTTATATCCTCTCCGCGCCCTCGGGGGCGGGTAAAACCAGCTTGGTTGCCGCGCTACTGGATCAGCTTCCTCATCTGGAAGTATCTATCTCTCATACTACTCGTGCCCCACGTCCGGGCGAAGAAGACGGCAAAAACTATCACTTTGTTGAACGCGAGGCTTTCCAGCAGTTGGTTGAACAGGGTGCCTTTTTTGAGTCGGCAGAAGTTTTTGGTAACTACTACGGCACCTCGCAGCAGGCCGTTGAAGAGCGCTTGGCTGCGGGAGTGGATGTCATCCTGGAGATAGACTGGCAAGGTGCGCAGCAGGTCCGTAAGAAAATGCCCGAAGCGCTGAGCATTTTTATTTTACCGCCCTCTCAACAAGCCCTGCGTGAGCGCCTGCAGGCACGAGGGCAGGATACTGCCGAGGTAATTGAAGGACGCATGCAGCAGGCTATTAGTGAAATGAGCCACTACCCGGAATATGACTATTTAGTGATCAATGATGACTTTACCCAGGCCCTCGCGGAACTGAAGGCAATTTTTGTGACTCAAAGATTAACCCTGCAAAGCCAGGAGCAGTGTCAGGCGGCTCTTCTGGAAGACTTACTAAAGTAAACTGGGCCTTGTTGTCTTTGCCTTGGCTCCGCTACAATAGCCGGTCTGGTAAAAATTCCTCCGCTAGCGATCAGGTGTACCTCCATGGCTCGTGTAACTGTTGAAGATTGTCTTGAAAATGTAGAAAACCGCTTTGAACTGGTGATGGTTGCCACTCGTCGCGCACGCCAGCTAACCTTAGGTGGAAAAGATCCCCACATCGGTTGGGAAAATGACAAGGCAACAGTGGTCGCCCTGCGGGAAATTGCTGAAGGCCACACGGATGTATCCATACTCGATGAAGCTGAAGTCAAGGCTGTAGAGGCGCAGGAAGAACTTCAGCAGCAGGATTACTGATTCCATGCTGCCCATTGCCCGCCGCTTTTTCAGTCTTTGATACCTGAGGTGGGTAATGAATACCATTGAGGATCTTTGTGATCGTTTGAAAGGCTATCTACCTGCTGATGAAATTCAGCAGGTTAGACGTGCCTACTATTATGCTGAGCAGGCGCATGATGGACAGCGCCGCAGCTCGGGCGAACCCTATGTGACCCACCCCCTGGCCGTAGCCACCATTCTTGCGAATCTGCACCTGGATCACCAGGCGCTGATGGCCGCTCTCCTGCATGATGTTATTGAAGATACCGGAGTTGGCAAAGAAGCAGTGGCCCGTCAGTTTGGTGAGCCGGTTGCCGAACTGGTCGATGGTGTTTCCAAGCTCACCCAGATTAAATTTGAATCCAAAGCTGAAGCCCAGGCTGAAAACTTTCGCAAGATGGTTTTGGCTATGGCTGAAGATATCCGGGTCATTATCGTCAAGCTGGCTGACCGCTTGCACAATATGCGGACTTTGGGCGCTCTCAGGCGTGACAAAAAACGCCGTATTGCCAAGGAAACTTTGGATATCTATGCCCCGATTGCCAACCGTCTTGGGATCAACACGCTCCGTTTAGAGCTGGAAGATTTGAGCTTTCAAGCCATTTACCCCATGCGCTACGAACGTTTGCGCAAGGCCGTGTTAAGCGTGCGCGGGCACCGTAAGGAAGTGGTTAAAAAGATTCAGCACCGCCTGCAAGAAAGATTGGAAATGGAAGGCCTGCAAGGGCGTGTTATCGGGCGTGAAAAGAATCTGCTCTCGCTTTATCGCAAGATGAAGCATCAGAGAAAGTCCTTTAGTGAAATTATGGATGTTTACGCTTTTCGTGTATTAACCGAAAGCGTTGATGATTGTTACCGTGCCCTGGGCACCGTGCATAACACCTACAAGCCCGTCCCTGGCCGCTTCAAAGATTACGTGGCGATCCCCAAGGCTAATGGCTATCAGTCTCTGCACACGACCCTCTTTGGTTTGAGTGGCATGCCCATTGAAGTGCAGATACGCACCCGTGAAATGGAAGCCATGGCGAATAATGGTGTGGCCGCTCATTGGCTTTATAAAGCCGGGCAGACCGATCGCCCAATTGCTGAAGGCAGTCACGCACGGGCGCGCCAGTGGGTGAAGGGCTTGCTGGAAATGCAGCAGCGAGCTGGGGATTCACTGGAATTTATTGAACACGTCAAAGTCGACCTCTTCCCGGATGAAATCTATGTCTTCACCCCCAGTGGTGAAATCATGGAGTTGCCTAAGGGCTCCACGCCGGTTGATTTTGCTTATGCGGTGCACACCGACGTTGGTAATGCCTGTGTTGCCTGTCGAATTGACCGCAAGCTGGCTCCCCTGTCAGCCAGCATCCAAAGTGGTCAAACTGTTGAAATTATTACTGCCCCAGGTGCGCGCCCCAATTTAGCCTGGTTGTCTTTCGTGACAACCGGCAAGGCACGTTCCGCAATACGTCATTATATTAAGCAACAGCAACGCAGTGACTCTGAGGCCCTGGGTAAACGCTTACTGGAAAAAGCCCTGGCCCAGTTTGAGGTGCGTTTGGAAGACCTTACTGATGACAGAATGGCGCTTTTGCTTCAGGAAATGGAAGTTAACAGTCAGGAAGAGCTGCTCGAAGCCATAGGTTTGGGTAAGCGGATGGCCTACATGGTTGCCCGGCGTCTATTGGATCATGACACCCTGGAAAGGGTCCCTGAAACCTTGGCTGAAGGCAACATGATCATCCATGGTACTGAAGGTATGGTAGTTAGTTTTGCGCGCTGTTGTCGGCCCATTCCTGGAGATTCCATTTTAGGGCATATCAGTTTTGGTAACGGCATCGTGGTTCACCGTTATAACTGCAAAAATTTACAGGACATTCGTGATAACCCAGATAAGTGTGTTGGTCTTAACTGGGCAGAAGTGACCGAAGGTGAGTTTAGTGTCAATTTGAAGCTGGAAATTGAAGATCAGCGCGGCATTATTGCTCGCATCGCTACCCTCATTACCGAGATGGATGCCAACCTGGAGCGTATCAGTGTTGATGAGCGGGATGCCAAGCTATCAACTCTGACTTTAGAGCTTTCAGTTAAAAATCGAGTGCATCTGGCACGAATCATGAAAAAACTGCGGCTGATACCGGAAGTAAGCCGCGTTGTTCGTTTACGTTGATTAAATTATTTAACAGGAGTTACCCATGAGTAATCGTGCAGTGATCACTACGGATCAAGCCCCTGAAGCAATAGGCACCTACTCCCAGGCTGTGAAGGTGGGGAATACAGTTTACCTTTCTGGTCAAATTCCCCTGGTTCCAGAAACCATGGAAGTTATCGCAGGTGATTTTGAAGCTCAGGCCGTTCAGGTCTTTGAAAACCTGAAAGCAGTCTGTGAAGCTGCAGGCGGCAGTATGGATGAAGTGGTCAAAGTGAACCTCTACCTAACGGATTTGGCTAACTTCGCGACAGTGAACGAAGTGATGGCCCGTTACTTCAGCAAACCCTATCCGGCCCGTGCTGCTGTTCAGGTGGCGGCTCTACCCAAGGGCGTAGAATTTGAAGCGGAAGGTGTTTTGGTTATCGGAGACTAAAGTACTTGAAGAAATCCGCTCTGATCGCTTGTTTGCTCGGCTGCCTGCTGGTGCCTGCGGCCAATGCCGAGGTGGTTGAAGGCAGTCAGTTTTGGCGTGCGGCTGTAGTGGGCACCCTGGGTTTGACGCTGGCCGTTAATCCCTTGGGTGCGGATTCTGCAACTGTAGAAACGGGCTATGGTGAAGAGGTTGCCGCACATCGGCTCGCCTGGCGCTGGCAACTGCAAGAGCACCCGCTCACCACTTTTCTGACCGTGGAAGTTCATGGTCAGGTAGCACTGGAGTACTGGGATGGTCAGTCAGCAGAGCAAAACCGCGACAGAAATAATCTTCTGGTTTTAACGCCAGTATTCAGATTGCAGCCTGCTTCAGCCTGGTTGCCTTACCTGGAAACATCTATTGGGGCTGCTTTGATGTCCGCCAGCAGCTTTCCGGCAACGGGCCATAATTTTGGCCAGAACTACCAGTTTGAGGACACTCTGGCTTTGGGTTGGATGCTTGGCCGGGAGGGGCGCTGGGATCTCGCCCTGCGCTATCGCCACTATTCCAACAACGGCATGTCGCGGTCTAATAATGGAATTGATTTCAATACCCTGGCAGTGACCTACCGCTACTAGTCTTCTGAATCTTTGGGATTGAAGTCGTCTGCACTCATCATATGGCCCAGCTTGCTGGCTTTGGTGTCCAGATAGCCTGCATTGTGCGGATTCATGCCCGTTGTCAGTGGTAAGCGTTCTTCCACCTGTAGGCCGTAGTTCTCAAGGGCAGCAACCTTGCGAGGGTTATTGGTCATCAAGCGCACTTTCTGGATATTCAAATGCTTTAACATTGGGATGAGCATGGAGTAATCACGCAGATCCGCAGCAAATCCCAGTCGTTCATTAGCTTCAACTGTATCGGCTCCAGCATCCTGCAGGTGATAAGCCCGGATTTTGTTAAGCAGGCCGATACCCCGACCTTCCTGCCGCAAATAAAGCAGGGCGCCGCGGCCTTCTTTGGCAATACGTTTCAAGGCTTCCTGAAGTTGAAAGCCACAGTCGCAGCGGAGTGAAAAAAGGGCGTCACCAGTTAAACACTCTGAATGGACACGGGCCAGCACGGCCTGGTCCTCTTCCAGGTCGCCCAGAGTCAGGGCAAGATGTTCCTTGCCGGTTTCTGAGTCTTCAAAACCGTGCATGGTAAAAGTCGCCCAGGGCGTGGGTAAACGGGAAGAAGCAACAAAACGCAGGCTCACGGGTGGATTTCTCTCAGCTGATGGCGAATTAAACCGACTATTCTACTAGGTTGCTGCTGATTCGGCAGCAGCTGATACAAGTTTTTGTTT
Source organism: Marinospirillum celere (assembly GCF_900112235.1). Lineage (GTDB taxonomy): Bacteria > Pseudomonadota > Gammaproteobacteria > Pseudomonadales > Halomonadaceae > Marinospirillum > Marinospirillum celere. Next base: position 376,079 of record NZ_FOLH01000004.1, read on the forward strand.
AGATATCTGTTCATCAGGCTACAATGGGTAGATCAATTTGCAGGTGCCTTTTCTTTGAAAGGGCAGTTTACACCTCTGACTCTGGGAAGTCTTATGACAGAACTGAAAAATGACCGTTTCCTCCGGGCCCTGGCTCGTCAGCCCGTTGATAAAACTCCTGTATGGATGATGCGTCAGGCGGGGCGTTATTTGCCCGAGTATCTGGCAACTCGCAAACAGGCGGGTTCTTTTATGGATCTCTGCCGGAATACTGATCTGGCCTGTGAAGTTACCTTGCAGCCCTTGGAGCGCTTTGATCTGGATGCTGCGATTCTTTTTTCTGACATCCTGACCATTCCGGATGCGATGGGGTTAGGCCTATATTTTGTAACAGGGGAAGGCCCCAAATTCCGCAAAACAGTGCGTACCGCAGCAGAAGTTGATGCTCTGCCAATTCCTGAGGTGGAAAAGGATTTGGACTATGTCATGAATGCGGTGAGTCGTATTCGTCAGGAGCTGAATGGCCGGGTTCCTTTGATCGGCTTTAGCGGCAGCCCTTGGACTTTGGCAACCTATATGATTGAAGGTGAGGGTAGCCGAGAATATCGCCACGCCAAGGCCATGCTTTATGGGCAACCTGATGTCATGCACCAATTACTGGATAAGCTGGCGCAAACAGTGACAGCCTATCTGAATGCCCAGATCCGGGCAGGTGCTCAGGCTGTGCAGATTTTTGATTCCTGGGGTGGCAGCCTGAGTACACCAGCCTATGCCGAATTTTCCCTGCGCTATATGGAGCAGATCGTGCATGGTCTGATTCGCGAACATGAAGGCCGCAAGGTTCCGGTGATTCTGTTTACCAAAGGGGGAGGACAGTGGCTGGAACAGATGGCTGCAACCGGAGCCGATGCTCTAGGCTTGGACTGGACCACAGAACTGGGTAATGCCCGTGCTCGTGTCGGTAACCGGGTTGCTTTACAAGGTAATTTTGATCCCAGCGCCCTCTTTGCGCCCCCTGCTGCGATTCGGGCCGAAGTGGGCCGTATTCTGGACAGCTATGGCCCTGGCAGTGGGCATGTCTTTAATCTGGGGCACGGGATTAATCAGCATGTGCCGCCTGAACATGCCAAGGCCTTAGTGGATGCGGTGCATGAGCTGAGTGAACCCTTGCACCAGAAATAAAAGGTTGCTGGCTGGAAATGTAGCTCTTTGTTAGAGTTGAGTAACCTGGCTTTACTCAACTCTAGTCACCTACGGAGGTGAAAAATGCTGGATGCAAAAGAATCCCAGGCTCTGCCCAGGCTGACCGCTGATTTTCTGGATAGCTTTATGGGAGTGACCCCGGCCGACAATCCTGCCCGGTATAAGGATACCCGCCATTGGTTGAGTGAATTCAATGGCCTGTGTTTAAAAAACCTTTTTGCAGCCAGCCAACTTCAGGAAAACCTCTGGTCACCCTATGGTGTCCCTCGCGAGCTGTTTACCGGTTGGTTGAGGCCCTTGGTTAAAGCCAGTCAAGAGGCAGCCAGTCAAGGCCGTGACCCTGACCTGGTAGCACAAGACAATCTTCGCATAGAAGCAGCCTATGCCTCCAAGCTGCGCAGTTTACTGATTGCTTTGACTTCTGAAATTGATGCCAGTGATGAAGAAAAACTAGCTAAGAGTGATTATCTAACCCGTCAGGGTAAAAAACTGATTTTTGACCGTGACCAATGTAACTGGGCTTGTCAAACCCCTGCTGGACAGACTTGGCTGCTCGGCCAGCTGCTCAGTTTGCAGACACTGGAATGGCAGTATCACAGCTATGGGCAGACGCGCCTGCGTGCTATGAAGAAGCTGTTGCGTTCACTTTTACAGGTGATTGCCAACGAGCCCCTGAGTGAACTCAAGCGTAACCCTTACCGTAAACCCTCTCCAGAAGGAACACCCAGGCAATCGGATGAAGACTATCTGCTGGACTGTGAGTTAAGGCTTTTGGCGCTTTTGGCGCATGATGCGATAGATATCCGGCGCTTTGCCCTGGAGTCACCTCATGCGCGTCTGGGGGCCTGCAAGTGGGAAACAGTACCTGGTTCAGAAATTTATTCGGTCAGGCTAAGGCATTACCTGAGGCCAGCTGGTGTCAAGCCCAATGGCAAGACCCTTTATATGGCCAGCCCGATGATTAACCGTTGTGAGATTTTTGATTTGGCACCGGAGAAGTCGGTTGTTGAGGGGATGCTCCAACTGGGTTACGACGTTTATATGGTGGATTACGGTAACCCTGGCCCGGATCAAAGCCAGCTAGGTCTGAGTTTCTATGGCAAGACGGTTCATGATAACTATTTGAACCTGATTACAGAGCGTCACCCAGAACAGCATATCGAAGTTATGGCCTACTGTATGGGAGGCACTCTCTTTATGCCTTACCTGGCTCGCCGTATCGAAGAGGCTGAGCATGGCGGTAAGGATATTAAAATACGCCAAGTCGTACTCATGACCACCCCCATTTTCTTTGATGATGAAACCAGTGGTCATCAGCCCATGCGTAACCTGATTCGCGAGTCTTATGACTTTTCTATCATGCAAACCTTCTTTGGTAACAGCAACCTGCCACCCCAGACTATAGAAGCGGGCATGCATGCGATCCAGCCAGGCGTTACCTTCAGTGTGGCTGAAGGTTTTTATGCGCGAGCCAATTTTCATGGTGCCTTGGACGATGCTGCGCCCTTCCTGCACTGGCTGAACTCAGGAACCCGCTTCCCGGTTAAGGCACACCGCGAATGGATTGAACGGATTTTCATCAACAATGAAATTTGGGAAGGTGAGTACACGCTACCTTCCAGTATCAAGGCGTTGGATGCTAAGCCTGTGGATATGGATGCACTCAACCGCGCAGATATCGCTATTTTTGATTATCGCGGCCAACGTGACCCCATCGCCCCCGTGGGTTCTTGTAAAACCAGTGAGCGCTGGGGTCGTAAAGACAATGTGCAGATGACTCGTGGCGGCCTAAACAGGACGATCGAGAAGAACATCGGTCATATTTTCGTGGTCAGTAAAAAGCTCCTGGGTGAGTACTTGGAAACGGTCGCTGATTTTCTGGCTGATGAGCCACCGGCCTATCAACCCGGCAAAAGAACCGAGTCCTCAGCGAAACCAGCAGCCTCACCGGCAGCTAAAAAAACAAGCCGTAAGCCTGCCACTGGTCGCCCAGCTACAAAGGCAGGCTCTACTCGAGGGGCGGCGAGTAAGAAAACAGGTCCCTCAAGCTGACCGTCAATTACTTGTCTCTAGGTACCCGCCCCATCAGGTAAAACTCCTGGTTGGGTGGTGTGCCTGTCAGGGAGACCATCCGATTCGACAAGCCAAAGAAAGCGCTGATTGCGCCTATATCCCAGATATCCTCCAAAGTGAAGTCGAAAGCGAGCAACTTAGCTTTCCATTCTTCATTCAACTCGCCGGCTTCCAGGCCAATATAAAAAGCAAAATCCAGCATCACCCGGTGACGTTCACTGATGGGTGAAGTGCGATGATTGACAGCCAACTGGTCTGCCAATACGGGATTTTTGCTATAAATCCGTAAAATTGCACCATGGGCGACAACACAATAAAGGCAGCGATTGCGGGCACTGGTTGCAACCACGATCATTTCTTTTTCTGCTGGGGTCAGCGTATCTGAGTCTCTTTCCATCAGTGCATCATGGTAGGCAAAAAAAGCACGAAATTCGGCAGGACGGTGAGCCAGCATCAAAAATACATTGGGCACAAAACCGGCTTTTTCCTGAACGGCCAAGATGGCCTCTTGAATATCCTGGGGCAGATCTTTGATTTGTGATTCTTCGGGTAGATCAAAATGAGGGCTAAGTTCTGTCATGGCTTTACCTTTTTTTATTTTGGTTGAGTTTATATGCCGTGGCGCGCAACTGAGTCGGTGAGTGGCGTGAGGGGCTGGGTGCCGCTATGTCAGGCTGTCAACAGCAGGATGTTGTGTCGACCTACATGGAAGTAGGAAGTGCAGAAATTCGTCTGGAACGAATTCTGCCAGAGCCAAGCGGTGCGCAGCACCCTCTCTGCAGAGAGTGTTATGTAATCAGTTGGAATACAAGCATAAAAAATGCCCTGGCAGTCACAAGACTGAGCAGGGCATAGGGTGTTGCGATTAGGCTTAGCTGGCGGCTTTCAGAGCCTGATCCAGATCGGCCAGGAGATCATCAATATGCTCAATGCCAACCGATAGCCTTACCATGTCGGCTGTGACGCCTGCGCTGGCCAGTTCTTCATCATTCAACTGGCGGTGGGTGGTGGCGGCGGGAATGGATGAGCAGCTCTTGGCATCGCCAATGTTGACCAGGCGAGTGAAGAGTTGCAGAGCATCGTAGAAGCGAACGCCTGCTTCCTTGCCGCCTTGGATACCAAAGCTGAGAATACCCGAGGCTTTACCATCGAGGTATTTCTGGGCCAGGGCATGGTCTTTATGGTCAGACAAGCCTGCATAGTTAACCCAGCTAACTTGCGGGTGGTTTTTCAGATAGTCAGCAATCTTTTGGGTGTTTTCGCAGATGCGTTCGATACGCAGGGCCAGAGTTTCCAAGCCCTGAAGTAGATTCCAGGCGGCTTGCGCAGAAAGGGCAGCACCCATGTTGCGCAGGGGCACGACGCGGGCACGGGCAATAAAGGCTGCTTCACCCACATCGCGGGTATAAACCACGCCGTGATAAGACACATCCGGCTCATTAAGCTGGGGGAAGCGGTCAGCATGCTTGGCCCAGGGGAATTTACCGGAATCCACAATCACGCCGCCCACGGTGGTGCCATGACCGCCGATGTATTTGGTTGCTGAATGGATAACGATATCGGCACCCTGCTCAATGGGACGCCAGAGGAAGGGCGTGGCGACGGTGTTATCAACAATCACTGGAACACCGTTACGATGGGCGACTTCGACCAGTTTTTCCATATCCACCAGGCTGCCGGAAGGGTTGCCGATGGATTCACAGAAGACGGCCTTGGTTTTGGCATCAATGAGTTTTTCAATACCGGCAAAATCATCTTTGTTGGCAAACCTGACCTCAATGCCCTGTTGCGGTAGAGTATGCGCAAAGAGGTTATAGGTGCCGCCATAGAGTTCGCTGATGGAGACAATATTGTCACCTGCAGCAGCAATGGTTTGAATGGCATAGGTAATGGCCGCCATGCCGGAAGCCACAGCCAGACCTGCCAGACCGCCTTCTAACGCAGTGACACGCTGCTCAAGCACAGCGCAGGTCGGGTTCATGATTCGAGAGTAGATGTTCCCTTCCACTTTGAGATCAAAAAGGTCAGCGGCATGCTGGGCCGAATCAAAGCTGAACGAAGTTGTTTGGTGAATGGGAACGGCGACGGAATGTTGGTCATCAGGTTGATAGCCGTGGTGGAGGGCCAGGGTTTCGCGTTTCATGTCAGTATCCTTTGCTTTTATTGGGTTTTTGATTTTTGGTTATATTGGTGTCTTTTCTTATAACTGTCAACTGGGTTGGATGACGAGCTAATGGCAAAACAAAAGACAGCTTATGTCTGTATAGAGTGTGGTTCAGAATACAGTAAATGGCAGGGCCAGTGTTCGGCTTGTAAGGAATGGAACACTATCCAGGAAGTGCGTTTGGGTACTGCTTCTGGAGGGGGTGCCAGGCCTTCATCAATGCGCACGGGTTTTGCAGGCCAGTTGACTCAACAGGTACAGGATCTTTCCGAGATTAATTTGGAAGAGTTGCCCAGGTTCTCGACGACCTTCAATGAGTTTGATCGGGTACTGGGTGGTGGCCTGGTTCCTGGTTCTGCTGTGCTCTTGGGCGGGCATCCCGGTGCCGGTAAATCCACGCTCTTGCTGCAAACCGCCTGTAAGCTGGCGCAACTGATGAAGGTGCTTTATGTCACTGGTGAGGAGTCCTTACAACAGGTGGCTATGCGTGCCCAGCGTCTGGGTTTGCCGACTCAAGGGCTGAAAATGCTGGCCGAAACCAGCGTTGAAAAACTCCTGGCGGTTGCTGAGCTGGAAAAACCCCAGGTGCTAATAGTGGATTCCATCCAAACCATGCAGTTGGAAGATCTGCAGTCGGCGCCGGGTGGTGTGGCTCAGGTTCGCGAATCTGCCGCTTATTTAACCCGTTTTGCCAAGCAGTCCAACACGGTGCTTTTTCTTGTGGGTCACGTGACCAAGGATGGCTCTCTGGCCGGTCCCAAAGTCTTAGAGCATATGATTGATGCTTCCTTGTTATTGGAAGGAGATGGTGATTCACGGTTTCGTACCCTGCGTGGACAAAAAAATCGTTTTGGAGCCGTCAACGAACTGGGTGTCTTTGCTATGCTGGAAACAGGGCTGAAGGAAGTGAAAAACCCTTCAGCGATTTTTCTGTCACGCGATGAAGAGCCAGCGGCGGGCAGTGTGGTGATGGCGACCTGGGAGGGAACACGCCCTTTGCTGGTTGAAGTCCAGGCCCTTGTTGATGAATCACCGTTAGGTAATCCACGTAGGGTAGCCGTTGGGCTGGATACCAACCGCCTTTCGTTGTTACTGGCTGTTTTACATCGTCATGGCGGCATTTTTACCGGTGATCAGGATGTTTTTCTGAATGTGGTGGGTGGTGTCAAGGTGTTGGAAACCAGTGCCGATCTGGCCGCCTTGATGGCAATCGTTTCGTCGCTGCGCAACCAGCCACTACCGCATGAACTGATGGTGATCGGCGAGGTGGGGCTTTCCGGTGAAATAAGACCTGTCCCTAGTGGTCAGGAGCGAATACGTGAAGCTGCAAAACATGGCTTTAAAAAAGCAATCGTGCCTAAAGGGAATGTGCCCCGTGAGACGATCGGAGGCATGCAGGTGGTGGGAGTAACCCGCTTGAGTGAGGCCCTGGAAGCACTTTGATTGGATGACAAGATGCTGGCAAAAATGAGTGGCAAAATTTTTAACCTAAAAAACTGGCAGTATCTGGTCAGTATTTTTATTTTGGTCTTGGTGCTGGGCGAAATGGCTGGTTTTTGGCCGGTTAAAGGTGTTCAGCGCCTTGAGTGGCTGAGCTATGACTTGCGTGTTCAGGCAACTTTGAGCCATGAAGAAGATCCTTCTATCGTCTTGATCGATTTGGATGAAAGAAGTCTGGCGGAAAAAGGCCAATGGCCCTGGCCAAGAGAAGTTGTGGCTGAGTTGATTGCCACTCTTTTTCTGGATTACCAGATTGACCTCTTAGGGGTGGATATTGTCTTTGCTGAACCTGAAGGCAACCAGCTGGCTTTGCAATGGCAACAGCTTCGTGAGAAATTTCCTGAATTACCTGAAGAATCTCCCTTACCTCGCGGGGATGCCCTTCTTGCTGAAGTTATTAGCCACTTTCCTGTAGTGACCGGCTACTACTTTCAGTCCAGTGTGACAGAGCAAGACCCGCCTTCTATAGGCCAGCTGCCAGCCCCTGTCGTTGTTGACGCAGACTCAGAGTTACTGGCCAGCTTGCCCTGGCCAAAACCAGAGCGTTACACGTCCAACCTGGATGTCATTCAACAGGAAGCCTGGGGTGGTGGCTTCTTTGATAACCCCTTTGTGGATGATGATGGTGTTTTTCGTCGGGTTCCTGTGTTGCAATATTGGGAGGGCGGACTCTATCCCAATTTACCCTTGGCAATGATTTATCAATTGCTCGGTGAGCCGCCTATCCAGTTGGATATTGCTGAAGGCGGTGGCATGCAGCAATTGGAAGGGATAGATGTAGGTGGCTTTAAAATTCCAACGGATGCACGGGGTGGTGCTTTGGTGCCTTGGTATGGCGGCCGCGGGCATTTTACCTATGTATCAGCGGCCGATGTGTTGGCAGGCCGTGTTGATCCTGCAAAACTGGAGGGTACCCTAGCTATTTTTGGCGCTTCGGCACCTGGCTTAATGGATTTGCGCTCAACACCTGTCGCCAGTGTTTTTCCTGGGCCAGAGATCAACGCCAGCATGCTCGCTGGTCTTCTTCATCAGAGTTACCGCGCAGAACCGGCTTATACCAATGCGGCTGGGGTCCTGCTCTTGGGTACTTTGGGGCTGGTAATTACCTTTGCCTTTCCAGCCTTGCATGCGGTTGCTGTGTTGGTTGTTAGCCTGGCTTTGATGGCAATCCATCTGGGTATTAACTTTTGGGCCTGGCAAGCGGGTTGGGTGTTGCCGGTTGCTTCTGGCTTACTGCTGCTGATTCTTTTGGCAGGCTGGCACCTGGCAATGAATTTTTATCGTGAAAGCCGTGAAAAGGGTTGGGTGACCGAGCGTTTTGGTCAATATGTACCTCCAGAACTGGTTGAAGAAATGGTGGATAGCCATGAATCTTTTGGCCTGGAAGGTGAAGAGCGAGAGCTGACCGTACTCTTTTCTGATGTGCGTGGCTTCACCTCTTTTTCTGAAGGCATAGCCCCCGCAGAGCTGACAGGTGTCATGAACCGTTTGCTAACCCCGATCACTCAAGCTATTCATGCGCATCAAGGCACGATTGATAAGTATATGGGTGATGCTGTGATGGCTTTTTGGGGCGCGCCTCTAAAAGATGAGAAACATGCCCGGCATGCCGTTGATGGTGCGTTTGCGATGCTAAAAGCTTTGGAAGAAATCAATGAAGTGTTTACCGCAGAAGGCATGAAACCCTTGGCGATGGGGATCGGCCTGAATACGGGTTACATGAATGTGGGGAACATGGGTTCCGAGTTCAGAATGGCCTACACCGTCATGGGCGATAACGTCAATTTGGGCTCACGATTGGAAGGTTTAACCAAGCCCTATGGCGTTAAAATCATTGTTAGTGAGATGACGGCTGTAGCAGCACCTGAGTATACCTATAGACGCATAGATAAAGTGAGAGTTAAAGGGCGCAGTGAAGCGGTGACTATACTGGAACCTTTGGGTTTGAGTAGTGAGCTGACTCAGGAAACCCGATCTTGGTTAGAGCGTTATGAAAAGGCTATGGACACTTATCATCGGGCAGCGTTTGGCCAAGCGAAAATTCAGTTTGAAGCGCTTAAAAAGGAAAGGCCTGAAGACAGCCTGCCAGATATTTATCTGGATAGAATCGCGCATTATCAGGCTGAGCCGCCCGGTGCTGATTGGGACGGGGTCTGGACGCATACTGAAAAATAAGCGATTAAACTTGAAAGTGAGTGCAGGGTTCCAGAACTTTGAGGCGGGTTGCCTTAAGATCTAGCTTTTCTAATTCGCTGCGAATTTCAAGTTGCTGGCTGGGTTTTAGATGTGAAAGCCAGATTTCACGAGGTGGCTGCTCAAGGTTGTTGATGAGGTCTTCAACCATGGTTGGCGTGAGGTGCTTGGAAACCTTGCCCAGCTCAAACAAGCGGTCAGGAAAGGCGCACTCGGTCATCAGGACATCCAGTTGGCCCAACTGATTAATGGTTTTAACCACTTGCTCACCGTAAGTGGTATCACCTGTGAAGGCGAGGGATTTACCTGTGTCACTTTGCAGGTGGTAGCCACAAGTGGGAACGATATGCTCCACAGGAAAAGGCGTATAGCTGATGCCCTTTACGGTGATCTTCTCACCTATTTTAACGGGATTGAAGTTGACGACTGGATTGGTTGCATTGGGTAGAGTGGAAAAGTCAGGCCAGATTTTCCAGTTGAAAATGTGCTCCTGTAGCGTGTCTAGTGCTTCTGGCAAGGCATAAACCTGTATGGGTTTTTTGATAAACTCAAACAGATTGTCAATAAGCAGAGGAAGAAAGCAAATGTGGTCCAGATGTGAATGAGTGATAAAGATAGTTTCTATCTTTAATAGCTCTTTCTGCGGCAAATTGCCGAGACCACTCCCTGCGTCCAGCAGTGTGTGCTCATTAATTCTGTAACAGGTGGTTTGCTGACCCAGCCCCATACCGCCGCTGCAGCCCAGAATTTCTACCTTCACAGTTAAAGCTCCTTGCTTCAAACCTGGGAAACAGAAGCGAGACGTAACCCAGGCAGATTATCAACGTCCACTTCATCTATTTGTTCTTCACGCAGATGTTTCTTAGCGTAATCAAGGTAGACCTTTTTGTAAACAAAAGCTGCATATAAATCAGGATCCAGGTGATTATCCTCGACCATACGGCCCATAATGGTCAGCGCCAGGGAGAGGGGCATGGGTTTTTTGTAGGGGCGCTCATGGGCAGTCAGGGCTTCAAAGACATCAGCGATCCCCATAATGCGGGCAGGTACAGACATTTGCTCGCGCGTTAGACCTCGAGGGTAGCCTTTACCGTCCATGCGTTCATGGTGACCGCCAGCGTATTCAGGCACTCTTTGCAGGTGGCGTGGGAAGGGAAGTTGTTCGAGCATATTCAGGGTATGTACCATATGACCTTCCATGATTTTGCGCTCTTCTGCATTGAGCGTACCCTTGCGAATGGAGAGGTTCATCACCTCATCATCATTGAGCAGAGGGTGGTAGTCGCCTTTAAGGTCGGTCCAGCCAGTTTGACCGAGAGCTTCAACGCGTGCAATCAGCTCATCAGCCATAAACTCACCACCGGTATTGGCACCCTGCAGGAAAGCCAAATCGTCAGCCAGCTGTTGATCGGCTTGCTGGTAATAGCTTAGACGTTCTGGGCTGAGCTCCTTGCCCTGGCGAACAGCTGCCAGCTCTTCTTTCAGGCGTTCAATTTCCAGATCGCGGCGCAGGATTTCAAAACGATCGGTGACCCAATCGATGCGATCAACGATTGTTTCCAGCTTGGTGGACTTTTCCATGACATGGTGCGGAGTGACGACCTTGCCGCAGTCATGCAACCAGGCTGCGGTCTTGAGTTCGTACATATCCTCTTCAGACATGTAGAAGTCTTCAATGCCTGGAAAACTGGCACCGCTGGCTGCTTCTGCAAGCATCAGGGTGGCATCGGGTACGCGACGACAGTGAGCGCCGGTATGAGCTGATTTGGAGTCGATCGCGCTGGCAATAACTTGGGTGAAACTATCAAACAGGGTGCGCAGTTCATCAATCAGTCGGCGGTTGGTCAGAGCAATAGCGGCCTGAGAGGCCAGAGACTCGGCAATGTCCTGATCACTATCATCAAACTCTGTTGGCTCACCCTGGCTGTCCAGTTTGTTCAATAGCTGCAAGGCAGCAATGACTTCGCCCTCGTGATTGCGCAGGGGAACCGTCAAGAAAGATTTGGATCGATAGCCGGTTTTTTCATCAAAGGCTCGGGTACCAGAAAAATCGAAACCTTCCTCATGGTAGGCATCGGCAATGCGGGCGGTGGTTTTGTTAAGCACCGACCAGGCCACAATCATGCGTTCATTGGGACGCCCATCCTCCAGGTGTAAAGGAATCAAAGGAAAGTTGTCACCCACAGGTGCGCCGCTGCCACCCAGATGAATGTTAAGCTTGTCATTCTGGACCATAACAAAGCGCAGAGACTCACCATCTGGCTCGATCATGTAGAGCGTACCTGCATCGGCCTGGGTTAGCTCGCGAGCACTGCCCAAAATCATTTCCAGTAGCTGGTTCTGATCGTTTTGTGCAGAGAGAGCAATGCCAATAGCATTTAGGCGGCGGATACGCTCATAGCTGGGATTTGATGGTGTTGCGGATGACATTGAAAACCTCTGCCTAAGATAAAAGCTTTTTGATACTAGCAAACTTATGAATAGCAAATGTGAACTAGTTCACATTTGTCGGGGGTTCATTAAATTTCAGTATAATGGTAGATAACAGCCAAGTGTAAATTTCGGTGAGGAAACTATGATCAAAGTAGCAGTGATGGGAGCAGGTGGACGCATGGGTAAGGCCTTGATTCAGGCCATCAACGAAGATCCGCAGACCGTCCTGGCTGCGGGTATTGTCGAACCGACATCCAGTCTTGTGGGCGTGGACCTGGGTGAACTGGCTGGCGTAGGTAAGCTGGGTGTGATGGCCTCAGGCAGTGTAGAAGAAGCGCTGGAAGCTTTTGATGTGCTGATTGATTTCACCACTATAGAAACCACCTTGGCGAATGCCCAGCTGTGTGCAGCGAATGGAAAGCAGCTGATTGTTGGCACTACTGGGTTGAACGACGAACAAAAAGCCCTGCTAGCAGCCGCAGGGGAAAAGACGCCCATCGTGTTTGCACCTAATATGAGTGTTGGCGTTAACCTCTGCTTTAAGCTGCTGGAAATGGCTGCTGCGGCTCTGGGCGATGATTATGATGTGGAGATCGTAGAAGCCCACCACCGGCACAAGGTGGATGCACCTTCAGGAACGGCTCTGGGCATGGGTGAAGCAGTGGCCAAAGCCCTGGGGCGCGACTTGAAAGAAGTGGCGGTTTATGGGCGGGAAGGCCATACCGGAGCCCGTGATTCCAAAACCATTGGTTTTGCCACGATGCGTGTAGGCGATGTCGTGGGTGACCATACCGTGGTTTTTGGCACCGAAGGCGAGCGCGTGGAAATTACCCACAAGGCCTCTAGCCGGATGACTTTTGCTAAGGGCGCTGTACGTGCCTGTAAATGGTTGCAGACTAAGCCTGCTGGCCTCTACAGCATGCAGGATGTGCTCAATCTAAACTAGTTCGAGCAGGCTCATGACTTCAGATCTGAACTTCACCAAGGATGGCAAACCCCTGTCAGATTCAGAAAAGGAAAAAATCCGTCTGGAGCATGAGGCTGCACGCTTATTTATGCGCCTCTATGAAAACTGCTTTCAGGTGCCGATTCGGCATATTTGGCATAATGAACCCAAAAAACCGGATGTGTCCTGCTACCTGAACAAGGAAAAACTGGATCTGGAAATTGCCCACCTCTACGGCAGTGAAGTGGAGGCCATGCTGGTGCTGGGGCGCAATCTGGGCGAAGCCACCTGGCGCTACCTGAATGAATTAGCGGCCACTCCACCGGATGAGCGCCTGCTCACTGCATTGAATCGCCTGCTCGCCAACAAGGCGGATAAGGACTATCACTCCGAAAAAGTCTGGCTGGTGATCCGGAATGCTAATCCTCACTGGTCGCGTGAAGATTTTCGGCAACGCATGGATGCCATTACCCTACCGGAAAAGCACCCTTTTGAAGAGGTCTGGGTGGTGGCTGATTTTGAAGGCATAAGTGGATTGGTTAAAATTTATCCGACTGAGCACAAGTAGCCGGAATCACTGGACAGCTCTTCCTGTAAAGCGTTAAAATTACGGGAATATGCGCCTGCACCTGGAGGGCGTCTTCCGAGGTCCGTTTCAAACCTCGAAATCCAGACCGAATATACGAAGCGGGATGAGCATTTTTTTGTTCATCTCGCTTTTTTGCAACCCAAATTCAGCCCGTAACCAGCCGGTTCGGGCTGCAGCCTGCGATGGGAGGAGGCAGTTTTGACCAGACCCGCTATTCTGGCACTAGAAGATGGCAGTATTTTCCGTGGCACTGCAATTGGAGCCGATGGTCAGACCCTTGGTGAGGTGGTGTTCAATACCGCGATGACGGGCTATCAGGAAATTCTGACCGACCCTTCCTACACCAAACAACTGGTGACCCTGACTTATCCTCATATCGGTAATACCGGTATCAACCCGGAAGATATCGAATCGGCTTCCCTGGGCGCAGCAGGTCTGATCATTCGTGATTTGCCTTTGATGGCCAGCAACTTTCGTAGCGAACAAACCCTGACTGAATACCTGCAGGTCAATCAATTGGTGGCGATCGGTGATATCGATACCCGCCGTTTGACGCGCATTCTGCGTGATAAGGGTTCTTTAAATGGCTGTATTCTGGCGGGCGATGAAGCCACCACTGAAGCTGGTCAGCAAAAGGCATTGGAAGCGGCGCGGGACTTCCCCGGTTTGAAAGGCATGGATCTGGCCAAAGAAGTGACGACTGCCAGCATCAGTAACTGGACTCAGGGTGAGTGGGTGCTGGGTGAAGGCTATGCTCAAATCGATGAAGCCAGTCAGCCTTATCATGTCGTCGCTTATGACTATGGCGTCAAGTTCAACATCTTGCGCATGCTAGCCAGTCGCGGCTGCCGGATTACCCTGGTGCCAGCTCAAACACCGGCCAGTGAAGTGCTGGCGATGAATCCCGATGGTGTTTTCCTTTCTAATGGCCCTGGCGACCCCCAGCCTTGTGATTATGCGATCCAGGCGATTGCTGAGATCCTAGAAACAGATATCCCTGTCTTTGGTATCTGCCTGGGTCATCAGTTACTGGCACTGGCATCTGGAGCCCAATCCGTGAAGATGCCGCATGGTCACCATGGTGCTAACCATCCGGTACAGGATCTGGATACAGGCGTGGTGATGATTACCAGCCAAAACCATGGCTTTGCGGTGGATGAAAACTCCTTGCCCGACACCTTGCGCGCAACGCATAAATCCCTGTTTGATGGCACCCTGCAGGGAATCGAGCGCACCGATAAGGCGGCTTTCAGTTTCCAGGGGCACCCGGAGGCCAGCCCTGGTCCTCAGGATGTTGCGCCCTTGTTTGATCGCTTTATTCAGCTAATCGAAGCACGCAAAACGACTTCAGCCTGAACCCGATAGAGACAACAGAGACAGTCATGCCAAAACGCACAGATATCAACAGCATTCTTATTTTGGGCGCTGGCCCTATCGTCATCGGTCAGGCCTGTGAATTCGACTACTCCGGTGCTCAGGCCTGTAAAGCCCTGCGTGAAGAAGGCTACCGGGTCATTCTGGTCAACTCCAACCCGGCGACCATCATGACCGATCCGGTGATGGCCGATGCCACCTACATCGAACCCATTCTCTGGGATGTGGTAGAAAAAATTATTGAAAAAGAGCGCCCTGACGCGGTTTTGCCAACCATGGGCGGGCAGACGGCACTTAACTGTGCTCTGGATCTGGAGAAGCACGGCGTTCTGGAAAAATACGGCGTGGAAATGATTGGTGCCAATGCCGACACCATCGATAAGGCGGAAGACCGGGATCGTTTTGACAAAGCGATGAAGAAAATCGGCCTGGAGTGTCCCAAGGCTTCCATGGCGCATAGCATGGAAGAAGCCTGGCAGGTTCAGGCGGAACTGGGCTTTCCCTGCATTATTCGTCCTTCTTTCACCATGGGCGGCTCAGGTGGCGGTATTGCATATAACAAGGAAGAGTTTGAAGAAATCTGTCTGCGTGGGTTGGATCTTTCGCCCACTAAAGAGCTGCTGATCGATGAATCTCTGATTGGCTGGAAAGAATATGAAATGGAAGTGGTGCGCGACAAGAATGACAACTGCATTATTGTCTGTGCCATTGAAAATTTTGATGCCATGGGTGTACATACTGGTGATTCCATCACCGTTGCGCCTGCGCAAACTCTGACCGACAAGGAATACCAGTTGATGCGTAATGCTTCCCTGGCGGTGTTGCGGGAAATTGGTGTGGAAACCGGTGGCTCCAACGTTCAGTTTGGTATCAACCCTGATAACGGACGGATGGTCGTTATTGAAATGAACCCCCGGGTCAGTCGTTCTTCGGCGCTGGCTTCCAAGGCGACCGGTTTCCCGATTGCCAAGATCGCGGCCAAACTGGCGGTGGGCTATACCCTGGATGAGCTGCAGAATGATATTACCGGGGGGGCCACGCCAGCATCTTTTGAGCCCTCCATTGACTACGTGGTTACCAAGATTCCACGTTTTACCTTTGAAAAATTCCCTCAGGCCAATGACCGCCTGACCACCCAGATGAAGTCGGTGGGTGAAGTCATGGCCATCGGTCGCACCTTCCAGGAATCCCTACAGAAAGCCCTGCGTGGTCTGGAAGTGGGTGCCAATGGTCTGGACCCGAAAATTGAGAAGTGGGATGACGAAGCTCGCAATCTGCTCAAACGCGAGCTGTTGAACCCAGGTGCTGACCGCATCTGGTATATCGCTGATGCCTTCCGCTCCGGCATGAGCCTGGAAGACGTCTTCCGCCTGACCAATGTTGATCCCTGGTATCTGGTGCAGTTGCAGGAATTGATTCAGTTGGAAGATCAGGTCGCAAAAACCGCTTTTGGTGATCTGGATTACGAGCTGGTGTATCGCCTCAAGCGCAAGGGCTTCTCCGATGCGCGTCTGGCCCAGCTGTTGGGTGTCTCTGAAGCCTCCTTCCGCAAACTGCGTCACCAGTTAAAAGTGCGCCCGACTTACAAGCGCGTAGATACCTGTGCAGCCGAGTTTGCGACCAGTACCGCTTACATGTACTCCACCTATGAAGAAGAGTGTGAGGCCGAACCTTCGTCCCGCGACAAAATCATGGTGCTGGGTGGCGGCCCCAATCGCATCGGTCAGGGCATTGAGTTTGACTACTGTTGTGTGCATGCGGCTTTTGCCATGCGCGATGACGGCTATGAAACCATCATGGTGAACTGCAACCCGGAAACAGTTTCTACGGATTATGACACCTCGGATCGCCTCTATTTTGAGCCGGTGACCCTGGAAGATGTGCTGGAAATTGTACATAAAGAGCAGCCAAAAGGCGTAATTGTCCAGTTTGGTGGGCAAACGCCGCTGAAGCTGGCGCGGGATCTGGAAGCGGCCGGTGTGCCCATTATTGGCACCACCCCGGATGCGATTGATCGCGCCGAAGACCGTGAGCGCTTCCAGCAGATGATTGAAAAGCTGGGGCTCAAGCAGCCACCCAATGCCACGGCGCGCAGCTTTGATGAAGCCCTGGCCAAGGCTGAAGCCATCGGTTATCCACTGGTAGTGCGTCCCTCCTATGTGCTGGGTGGTCGTGCCATGGAAATCGTTTATGGTTCCGATGAGCTGGAACGCTACATGACCAGTGCTGTGAAGGTTTCCAATGACAGCCCAGTGCTGCTGGATCACTTTCTGAACGCTGCGATTGAAATTGATGTCGATGCAGTCAGCGACGGCAAGGATGTGGTGATCGGCGGCATCATGCAGCACATCGAGCAGGCTGGGGTTCACTCGGGTGATTCGGCCTGTTCTTTGCCACCCTATTCCCTGCCACCGGAAGTGCAGGATCAGATGCGGGTGATGATTGCCCAGATGGCGCGTGAACTGGGCGTTGTCGGCCTGATGAACGTGCAGTTGGCCTGGCAGGATGGTGAAATTTATATTATTGAAGTGAATCCTCGGGCCTCACGGACCGTACCTTTTGTGTCCAAGTGTATCGGTACTTCTTTGGCCCAGGTGGCAGCACGCTGTATGGCGGGCACCAGTCTGAAGGATCAGGGTTTTGAAAAGGAAATTATTCCGCCCTTCTACAGCGTTAAGGAAGCGGTCTTCCCCTTCAACAAGTTCCAGGGGGTGGACCCAATTCTCGGCCCGGAAATGAAATCCACCGGTGAAGTCATGGGCAGCGGCACCACCTTTGCGGAAGCCTTCCTCAAGGCGCAATTGGGTGCGGGTGAAAAAATGCCCAAGGCAGGCGGCAAGGCTTTCTTGTCCGTTCGCGAAGCCGATAAAAAAGCCATTGTGGGTGTTGCCGCCTCTCTGACCAAGCTGGGTTACAACCTGGTGGCGACCAGTGGTACGGCGGCGGTGCTCAAGGCGGCTGGCTTTGAAGCAGAAGTGGTCAACAAGGTAGCTGAAGGCCGACCTCATATAGTGGACAAGGTCAAGAACGACGAAATCGTTTACATCGTCAACACCACAGAAGGACGTCAGGCGATTGCCGATTCCTCCGGTATTCGTCGCGCGGCCCTGCAACACAAGGTGCCCTACACCACGACCCTGGCCGGTGCCGCTGCACTTTGTCAGGCGCTGGAATATGGCATGAATATCCAGGTTCGCCGTCTACAGAAGTTGCACGCAGGAGAAGTCTGATGCAAAAAAGCCCTATGACTGTGCAGGGTGAAAAGCGCCTGCGCGAAGAGTTGGAAGAACTGAAAACCGTGAAGCGCCCCCGAGTAATTGAGGCCATCGCCGAAGCACGCGAGCATGGTGACCTGAAGGAAAATGCTGAATACCACGCAGCGCGTGAAGAGCAGGGTTTCATTGAAGGTCGGATTCAGGAAATCGAAGGCAAGTTGGGTAATGCCCAGGTGATTGATGTCAGTCAGTTGCCGAAAACCGGTAAGGTGGTTTTCGGTGTCACCGTCGAGCTTCTTAACCTGGATACCGATGAAGAAGTCAGCTACACCATCGTCGGTGAAGATGAGGCTGACCTCAAGATTAACAAGATTTCCTTTACCTCTCCAATTGCCCGTGCCCTGATCGGCAAGGAAGAAGGTGATGTAGCGGTGGTGAAAACGCCACGCGGTGAAGTGGAATATGAAATCAGTGATGTGATCTACGGCCAAGGCTAATTTTAGTTTGTGCCTGAAAACCCGCCGCTAGGCGGGTTTTTTTATTCGACAAGAGCTTGGAGCTGTTCACGGTGACGCGCTTCACTATTTCTCAGTTCAGCAGGAAGTTTGGCAGCAGCCTTTTGTAGAGCGGCTTCCTTTTCTTGAGGCTCAAGATAAGGGTCGTGCATGAGTGTCAAACGCGTCAGAGCAAAGTCGGTATAGGCCTCTTCCATTCCAAAAAAAGCATCGACGACAGGGGGCTCAAAGACCTGGCGTCTTAAGCGCATTAATTCCTGCTGGGCTGCTTCCAAAACATGAATCTTATATTCGGGCGTTTGTTCCTGCGCGGGAGCCAAGGGCTGAGATAAATACTGGTAGGCCAGCTCCTGATAGCCTAAATACGCATCCAGCAGTTGCTTGGCTTCTTCAGCAGCCTGGGCGGGTAGATGCTGCTCGGCCAGCAGATGGATTTGTTCAATACTTTGCCAAGGATCTTCCAGTAAATTGGCCTGACTTAAGAAGTAATCAAAAAAATCACGAGTTTGTAAACTGATCACTAGCTCACCGGCCTCAGTGGCAGCTAGAAAACCATCTATGCCTGTTCCTTCAAGCACAGGAAGCAATTCAAGTTGGTCGCTTTGCATCGGAGTTTGATAGTGAATAGCGTCCTGATTGCTTTCAGTGTTGGCTGTCTGGGCTGGCTTCTGGGTCATTGCTGACTGATCGTCAGCAACTACAGATGAGGCCGTTTGAGTGTCCGGGGCAGCTGCTGAAACTTCTACTACAGAAGTGCTGCTGGACACCTTGTTGTTCAGTGCTGACCAGATGCTAAAGCTCAGGGCGATAACGGCAAGGAAAGACAGGGTTTTTGTCATAGAAAGACTCCGGAAAGAAGCTGCAGGGGTTGCCCCCTGCAACAGGTATTAAAGTCCGAGATTTTTCAGACGGTTGGCATGAGTCCGATAGGGCGTGACCGGGTTGTGCCACAAGGAGCGAATACCAAAGAGATGGTTGACTGCATCCAAATGGTTGCTGTGGTTATAGTTGGCAAGGACCTGGCCAAATTTTTGAGAACAAACACTGACCAGACCATCATTCTGTTCACCAGCAAAAACCAAGCCAGTGATCGCTAAGGGTCCATCACTGGGATCCAGAAGATTAGTTAGTGTGCCGCGGCCTGTCCAGGAAAAATAATGTTGGGTGTGGCCTGCAACTGTGGCTTGATGCGCGCCTCCGGTGCAGCCATTGGGGTTCAAGCCCTTCCAGCCGGTTTCATCGTTCAGTGCCAGACTACCCTGAGTGGTCAAGGTTTCCATGGCCGCTATACCATCCTGAGTATGGCTTTGTCCGGTAAAAAAATTCATCAACTGGCCCAGAGAAACAGCAATCTGATCAAGAAGATTTTCAGGAAGGCTTTCAGGGTTGAGTTGGCCGCGCAGCAAATCGGCAACGGCGGAGCCCTTGTTCACGCCATTGATGCTGGTGACCGAGGCTACTCTTTCTGGACTCAGGTGGGCCGCATAGCGTGAAGTGGGTGCCCCCTGGCTATGTCCGAACAGATGGTATTTTTCCGCGCCCCAGTTTTCTAGCTGGTTAGCCAGTTGTTGGCCGCGTTCTTGGCTGCTGTTAACGAAAGAAACATTGGCGACCTTGACCGTGGCACCGCTGCGTTCCAGGTGCCAGGGGATGGTATGAAAGTAATTGACCAGACCGCCAATATCATCAAAGCCCATAACACCATGTACTAAGACGATGGGGTGCTGAGTTTGCGTATAGCTAGCCATCAGTGGAGCTGATGCAAAAGACAGACTCAATGCCGCTGCCAGGCAGAAGTTTTTATAGAATTTCATGAATTTTCCTTATTTTTGTCATTGTTATTACGGGATGGATCCAAGATCCAGGGGTAATAATTAGTACAAAACAAGGCATGATACAAGTGTTTGAATCATCCGATTGAATGATTATTTTTTTATAAGCATAAACAGTCACCGGACGGATCCGGTAACTGTTTATTTGTAAAGAGGTTAAGAGTTAATCAGAGATTTCTTAGCTGTGACGGAGAAGGTTGGAGAGCTTGGGATTGGGCTTGCGCGCTGGCCGGTAGTAGAGGCCAATTTTGCCAATGGTTTGCACTACTTCAGCATCCAGTTTTTTGGCCAGGTCGGCGATCATTTCAGCACGCTCATCACGTTCACCAACAAAACGAATTTTGATCAGTTCGTGGTCTTCTAGGGCGCGCTCAGCTTCTTTGATCACGCCTTCAGAAAGCCCTTCTTCGCCAACCAAAACAACGGGATTGAGGGCGTGGCCGATGGCTCTCAGTTCTTTCTTTTGTGCGCCTTTAAGGCTCATGTTAATCTACTCTGCTTCTAGTCAGGGTTGGGCAGTGCCCGCCAATGACTATTCTAGACTGAGTCGCTGTCTGGGTCATCCCCCAGAAGCAAACCTTTCAGCAAGTTTTAGAGGTATTTGTGGCCCGCTCCAAAACCAGTGCTGCCTGGCTAAAAGAACATGTTGATGATCACTGGGTTCAACAAGCCCAAAAGGATGGCTACCGCTCACGTGCGGCCTACAAGCTGGCAGAAATTGATGATAAAGACCGTTTGCTGAGGCCCGGAATGACAGTGATTGATCTGGGTAGTGCCCCAGGTGGTTGGTCACAGTTGGTTTCTGAGCGCTTGAAGGGGCAGGGTAAAATTATTGCATCCGATATTTTGCCGATGGATGCCTTGCCGGATGTCGACTTTATTCAGGGCGACTTTACTGAAGACGAAGTGCTGGACAGCATTTTGCTGGCCATGGAAAAAAATTTGGCTGACCTTGTTATTTCCGACATGGCCCCTAACCTTAGTGGTATGAATGCGATAGATCAGCCCAAGGCGATGTACTTGGTTGAGTTGGCGGTTGATCTTGCCCAGCAGGTACTTAGGCCAGGCGGGGATTATCTGGCTAAGGTCTTTCAGGGAGAAGGCTATGACGACTACCTAAAATTGCTTAAGGGAAACTTCAAGCAGGTGTTGACTCGCAAGCCCAAGGCTTCAAGGGCACGATCACGTGAAGTCTATCTTCTGGCCAGAGGCTTTAAGGGCTAAGCAGGAAAATAAATCGCATTGATACAAAAGATAAATGGAACAGGATCGGGTTTTATTCGGTCTGAGACATGAATTCCTGTAGTATAGGTATATAAGATCTACCCGGCAGGCAAGTTAACAAGAGGGCGTTGCCTTGAACGATATGGCGAAAAATCTCATTCTGTGGCTGGTTATAGCTGCAGTTCTGCTGACGGTTTTCAACAATTTCAACGTTGAGCCTCAGACCAATGCTATTACCTACTCCCAATTTGTGCAGGAAGTACAGCAGCAACAAGTGAGAAAAGTCGTTATTGACGGCTATGAAATTGAGGGCGAAAGAGCGGATGGAAGTCGTTTTCAGACCATTCGCCCAGCAGCTGAAGATCCTCGCTTGATGGATGACTTGCTGAGCAATGAAGTGCTGGTTGAAGGGCGTAAGCCTGAAACCCAGAGCATCTGGACGCGTCTGCTGATTGCCAGCTTCCCGATTCTGCTGATCTTGGCTATTTTTATCTTCTTTATGCGCCAAATGCAGGGTGGCGGCGGCGGTGGCCGCGGCGGTCCTATGAGCTTTGGTAAATCCAAGGCGCGTTTGTTAAGCCAAGACCAAATCAAAACCACCTTTGCCGATGTGGCAGGCTGTGATGAAGCCAAGGAAGACGTTAAAGAGCTGGTTGACTTCCTGAAAGACCCCGGCAAATTCCAGCGTCTGGGGGGCAAGATTCCTCGTGGTGTTCTAATGGTCGGTAGCCCAGGTACAGGTAAAACCCTGCTGGCCAAGGCTGTTGCAGGCGAAGCCAAGGTGCCTTTCTTTACGATTTCCGGCTCTGACTTTGTCGAAATGTTTGTTGGTGTGGGTGCTTCTCGTGTACGCGATATGTTTGAGCAAGCCAAGAAGCAGTCACCCTGTATCATCTTTATTGATGAAATAGATGCGGTTGGCCGTCAGCGTGGTGCCGGCATGGGCGGTGGTCATGATGAGCGCGAGCAAACACTGAACCAGTTGCTGGTTGAAATGGATGGTTTTGATCCTAACGACGGTATTATCGTAATTGCAGCAACCAACCGTCCCGATGTCCTGGACTCCGCGCTTCTGCGCCCTGGCCGTTTTGACCGCCAGGTCGTCGTGGGGCTGCCAGATATTCGTGGTCGTGAGCAGATTTTGGATGTTCACATGCGCAAAGTGCCCTTGGCTGACGATGTTAAGGCGTCACTGATTGCTCGGGGTACGCCCGGCTTCTCAGGGGCTGATCTGGCCAACCTGGTTAATGAGGCTGCACTCTTCGCGGCTCGGAACAACCGTCGCCTGGTGGGCATGGAAGAGTTTGAAAAAGCCAAAGACAAAATCATGATGGGTGCCGAGCGTAAATCCATGGTGATGACGGATAAAGATAAGATCATGACGGCCTACCATGAAGCCGGCCATGCCATTCTGGGTCGACTGCTGCCTGCCCATGATCCTGTCTATAAGGTATCGATCATTCCTCGTGGGCGTGCTCTGGGTGTGACCATGTTCCTGCCGGAAGAAGATCGGATTTCCTACAGCAAACGCTACCTGCTGAGCCGAATAACTTCAGCCTATGGCGGGCGTATTGCCGAAGAAATGTTCTATGGTGCGGATTGGGTTTCTACAGGTGCCCAGAATGATATTCAGCAGGCAACCAAGATGGCCCGCAACATGGTGACCAAGTGGGGCTTGTCGGATAAAGCCGGGCCTGTGCTCTACAGTGAAGATGAAGGTGAGATTTTTGTTGGTGCCGGTCAAGGCATGGGTCAAAGAGCTCACATCAGTGAAGAAACTGCTGAGCTGCTGGATGCAGAGGTACGTAAAATCCTTGATGACTGCTATGCAGAAGCAACCCGCATTCTCGAAGAAAATCGCGATAAAATGGAACTGATGAAAGATGCGCTGATGGAATATGAAACCATCGACTCCCATCAGATTACAGAAATTATGGATGGACGTCCGCCTGGACCACCCAAAGATTGGGGCAATGGTCAGGGCGGTGCGACCACTGATGAAGGGCATCTATCCGGTGAGGATGAAGAGACTTCTGAGGATGCAGATAGCCAAGAATCACCCGGCCGTAAGCCCGGAGACCCCTTGGGCGGTTCAGTTCACTGATCTGCTTCTAGCTTTCAAAACCCCGCTCGGCGGGGTTTTTTTAATTCAGATTTTAAGGGCTTAGCAATAGATGCAGTTAAAAAATACCAAGCGGGTGCTCGATTTAACCGAGCCCCGAATCATGGGTATCGTTAATTTAACACCTGATTCCTTTTCAGATGGTGGGCGTCTTCAAGGGGTTGATGCTGCCCTGGAGCATGCACTTAGGCTAGAGAAGGAAGGTGCCGACTTGCTTGATCTGGGCGGTGAATCAACACGTCCAGGAGCTGCCAAGGTCAGTGTTCAGGAAGAAATGGATCGAGTACTACCTGTTCTTGAAGCGCTGCGCAAAGAAACATCCAGCTGGATATCAATAGACACCAGTACCCCGGAAGTGATGACAGAAGCTGCTCGCCTGGGTGCGGATTTAATTAATGATGTCAGGGCATTGCGTCGCCCGGGTGCTTTGCAGGCAGCCGCTAAAACAGGCTTGCCCGTTTGCTTGATGCACATGAAAGGTGAGCCAGGGTTTATGCAGCAGGAAGCTCACTATGATGACCTCTTGCAAGAAATTACTGACTTTTTAAACGAACGGATCACTGCTTGTGAGCAGGCAGGTATTCAGCGTTCTGCACTGTTACTGGATCCTGGGTTTGGATTTGCCAAACTACTCAAGCATAATTTAGCCCTTTTAAATAACCTGGGCACCTTGCTTGAGCTGCAGCTGCCCCTTTTGGTGGGTCTTTCGCGCAAACGTATGCTGGGTGAAATAACCGGCCGGGAGGTTCATGAGCGCCAAGCGGCGAGTTATGCGGTACATTTGCTGGCTGCCCAGAAGGGTGCCAAAATTCTGCGCGTACATGATGTGGCTGGCATGAAAGACTCCCTGGCTGTTTGGCAGGCAATGCTCAATGCAGAGATTTGATTAGGATA
Source organism: Marinospirillum celere (assembly GCF_900112235.1). GTDB lineage: Bacteria > Pseudomonadota > Gammaproteobacteria > Pseudomonadales > Halomonadaceae > Marinospirillum > Marinospirillum celere. The sequence goes on from NZ_FOLH01000004.1 coordinate 400,335, forward strand.
ATAAGAAGATGGCAAGACAATACTTTGGAACCGATGGTATTCGTGGACGCGTGGGTGAACACCCCATAACAGCCGATTTTATTCTTAAATTGGGCTGGGCTGCAGGCAAGGTCTTTGCACGTCAGGGTAAGAAGCGCATTTTAATCGGCAAGGATACTCGCCTTTCGGGCTATATGCTGGAGTCAGCACTGGAAGCGGGACTCTCGTCGGCCGGTGTTGATGTTTTTCTGTTGGGACCGATGCCAACCCCGGGAATCGCCTACTTAACCCAAACCTTCCATGCTGACGCAGGTATTGTCATTAGCGCTTCGCACAATCCGTTCGAAGACAACGGCATTAAATTTTTCTCGGGCAATGGTGAAAAACTGCCTGACGAAGTGGAAATGGAAATTGAAGAGTGGCTGGACAAGCCTTTGGAAACTGTAGCGCCTGCACTGCTGGGTAAGGCAAAACGGATTGATGATGCAGCGGGTCGCTATATCGAATTTTGCAAAAACACCCTGCCTTTTAGTGCCAGCCTTGCGGGTATGAAAATGGTTGTTGATGCCGCTCATGGGGCAACCTATCACATCGCCCCAGCAGTTTTTGAAGAACTGGGTGCTGAAGTGATCATGATCGGTGCTCAGCCTGACGGCTTAAATATTAACAAGGAAAGCGGGTCAACCAAGCCTTTGGCCCTTCAAGCCAAGGTAATAGAAGTCGGTGCAGACCTGGGCATTGCTTTTGATGGCGATGGCGATAGGGTGGTGATGGTGACCTCGACCGGCAAGCTGGCCGATGGTGATGATCTGCTGTATATACTCGCCAGCCATATGCAAAACCAGGGGCTTCTTGATGGTGGTGTGGTCGGTACGCTGATGACCAATTTGGGCATCGAACTGGCCCTTAAAGAAATGGGGATCCCCTTCGTGCGCGCTCAGGTTGGTGACCGCTACGTGATGGCCGAGCTGCAAAGCAGAAAGTGGCTTTTAGGTGGCGAGGGTTCCGGACACTTGATTTGCAGGCATGTACAGTCCACGGGCGATGGCATCGTAGCCGCACTTCAGGTATTGCAAGCGATCCAGGAAAGTGGAAAAACCCTGGATGCTTGGCTGCACTCGCTCAAAAAAATGCCCCAGTCTTTGGTTAATGTGCGTACCGGAAATAACAAGGAAGCATTACTTCGTCACCCACAAATCCTGAGCAAGATTGAAGAAACCGAAAAGCAGCTGGCAGGGCGGGGCCGGGTACTGCTCAGGCCTTCAGGCACTGAGCCGCTGCTCAGAGTTATGGTGGAAGGCGAAGAGCAGGAAGAGGTGCAGAGCCTCGCCGAGGAAATCGCTGCACTTATCTCACAGATTGCAGGTTGAGGTTGGCGCGCTTTTTTAATAGAATTCCCGCCCTTGAATAAACTGAGTGGAAGACTGCATGCGACAAAAGCTGGTGGCCGGTAACTGGAAAATGAATGGCAGCTTTGATTTGCTGAAATCCTTGCTCGAACCAGTCAGCCAAGAAAAGGGTTTGTCCTGCCAGCTGCTGGTCTGTCCGCCTTTCCCTTATTTGGCGGCGGCAGCGGATTTGCTTAAATCCAGTGGAGTCTTCTTAGGTGCACAAGACTGCGCTGCAACACCAGTAGGTGCCTACACAGGTGAAGTAGCGGCAGAGATGCTGGCCGAAATGGGTGTTAGCCATGTTATTCTGGGCCACTCAGAACGCCGCCACTACCAGGCTGAGGGTGACGCCCTGGTTTTGGCAAAGGTTAAGCAAGCCCTGGCTGCAGGCCTGAAGCCTGTGGTTTGTGTCGGTGAAACGCTGGAAGAAAAGCAAGCTGGTCAGACAGCCGAAGTGGTGCTGCGTCAAGTGCAAGCAGTAGCAACCCAGTTGAGCTCTGAGCAGCTGGGTCAGCTAATATTTGCTTATGAGCCCGTCTGGGCAATAGGTAGCGGACTGACCGCGACACCTGATCAGGCGCAGGAAGTTCACAGTCTGATTCGCAAAGCGCTGGCTGAACAGGATCAACAGCAGGCAGCAAGAATTCAGCTGCTCTATGGGGGCAGTGTCAAGGCCGAAAATGCGGCATCCCTGTTTGCGATGCCAGATATTGATGGTGGGTTAATTGGTGGGGCATCACTGAATGCCAGCCAGTTTTTAGCAATTGGACACGCAGCGAGTTAATTAACTATGCAAAGTTTGGTATTGGGTATTCATGTAATTCTGGCTGTAGGTTTGGTGGTCCTGATCCTGATGCAGCAAGGCAAGGGCGCAGAAGCGGGCGCCTCCTTTGGTGGTGGTGCCTCTAACACTGTTTTCGGTAGTCTTGGTCCCTTTGGTTTTCTGGGTAGCATGACCGCCTGGTTGGCCGCTGCTTTTTTTGCGACTAGTCTGCTTTTGGCGTTTATGGCTACTCAGCAGCATTCTCCAGATCGTGGTCTGCCTTCTGATGAAGTGATTGAAGAGTTTAGTCGTGACCAGTTGCCATTGCTGGATGATGAGCCTGAAGGCCGCCGTCAGGACTAGTTTTTTTTGCTTAGGGGGTTGCCAACTTGAGGCTGCCCCTCTATTATTTGCCCGCCTTTGCAGACAAGCATTTTTCAGCAAGGGCAGAAGTGATAAAGCCGAAGTGGTGGAATTGGTAGACACGCCATCTTGAGGGGGTGGTGGCCTTAGGGTCGTGCGGGTTCAAGTCCCGCCTTCGGCACCAAGTTGTAAAGAGTTAGGTTGACCTTAACTGACTCTATCTGTATAGTACTTTCCTCTGATGCGGGGTGGAGCAGCCTGGTAGCTCGTCGGGCTCATAACCCGAAGGTCGTCGGTTCAAATCCGGCCCCCGCTACCAAGATTTATCAGAAGCCCCTTTTTTAAGGGGCTTTTTGTTAGGTCGAAAAAGTCTTCGCGCTGGCGGTGCCTTACAACCATCCTTCGAAGTTTTCCGGCCTGGTGATTATCCGTCTGCCTAGGCAGATAGCTGGAGCTTTTCCGTGGCAAGTAAAGATAAACTACTTGAACAGCTCATAGAGCCCGTCGTTCAGTCCCTGAATTTTGAATTTTGGGGCCTGGAGCTTACGGGCAGTGGGCGTCACACCCTTTTACGCATCTATATTGACAGTGATGCAGGCATCAGTGTCGAAGATTGTGCGCTGGTCAGTCGGCAAGTCAGTGCCCTGATGGACGTTGAAGATCCCATCTCCGGTGAATATACACTTGAAGTGTCCTCGCCCGGTATGGATCGTCCACTATTCAAGCTTGACCACTATCGGCGCTGTGCCGGTGAACAGGTACAAATCAAGCTAAGATTAGCCTATGAAGGTCAGCGTAAATATACCGGCCTGCTAAAAGGCGTAGAAGAAGATGAGGTCATCATCCAGGTTGATGATGAAGAATTTTGTTTTCCACTGGAAACGATTGATCAGGCACGAATTAAACCTGTCCTGAATCAGCAAAAGAAAAACCAGGGATAGTTTTCAAGAGGCCTAGGCATGAGTAAAGAAATACTGTTAGTCGTGGATGCCGTCTCCAACGAAAAAGGCGTACCCAAGGACACCATTTTCGAGGCGATAGAAGCAGCACTTGCCAGTGCAACAAAAAAGCGCTTCGTTGAAGAGGGTGTGGATATTCGTGTCAGCATCGATCGCAAAACTGGCGGCTACGACAGCTATCGTCGCTGGACTGTTGTTGATGACGAAGACTACACCGATCCTGACTGTGAAATTCCAGCCTCCGAAGCCAAAGAACAAGGCCTGGTCGTTGGTGATGTGCGCGAAGAAGAAATTGAGTCCATTGAATTTGGGCGTATCGCGGCGCAGACGGCCAAGCAGGTTATTGTACAGAAGGTTCGTGAAGCCGAGCGTGCTGAAGTTGTGCGCCAGTACTATGAGCAACAGGGCCAATTGGTTTCAGGCCTGGTTAAGAAGACAACTCGTGATGGCGTCATCGTTGACCTGGGCGGTAATGCTGAAGCCTATATGGCGCGCCATGAAATGATCCCTGGTGAAAAATTTCGCATGAATGACCGGGTGAGAGCTATTTTGTTGGAAGTTAACCCCAACAATCGTGGCCCTCAGCTGATCTTGTCACGCACCTGCCCGGAAATGATCATCGAGCTGTTTAAAATTGAAGTACCTGAGATTTCAGAGCAGTTGATAGAAATCCGTGGTGCAGCGCGTGATCCTGGCTCACGAGCCAAAATTGCCGTTAAAACCAATGACCGTCGAATTGATCCCGTCGGTGCTTGTGTTGGTATGCGTGGCTCGCGTGTTCAGGCTGTATCCACTGAACTGCACAACGAACGCGTTGATATCGTGCTTTGGGATGACAACCCTGCACAACTGGTTATTAATGCAATGGCACCGGCTGATGTGGCTTCCATCATCGTTGATGAAGATGCCCACTCCATGGATGTGGCTGTTGCTGAAGACAATCTGGCCCAGGCCATCGGGCGCAGTGGTCAGAATGTCAAATTGGCCCGCGAATTGACGGGTTGGCGCCTGAATGTCATGACCGAGGAAGAAGCGGTTGGCAAACAGGAACAGGAAATGGATAGCCAGGTTCAGTTCTTTATTCAGCATTTGGATGTCGATGATGATCTGGCTCGCCTTTTAGTAGAAGAAGGTTTTACCAGTCTGGAAGAAGTGGCCTACGTGCCCGTTGAAGAATTCCTGGAAATTGATGGTTTAGACGAAGACCTGGTCAACGAGCTCCGCCGCCGGGCCAAGGATGAATTGCTGACGCTAGAGATAGCTTCGGAAGAAGCCCTGGCCGATGCCCAGCCTGATGAAGCCCTGCTTAACCTGGAAGGAATGGATCGCAATTTAGCTTCCATTCTTGCCGGTAGACAAATTACTACCCTGGATGATCTTGCCGAGCAATCCATTGATGATCTTATAGATATCGAGGCCATGACCGAAGAGCGTGCAGGTAAGTTGATCATGGCAGCCCGCGCTCATTGGTTTGAAGACGAAGCTTGAGCGCATCGGGTCCTAGTTAGAGGAGATGGATAATGGCCGAAACAAGTGTTAAAGATTTTGCAGACGCTATAGGTAAACCTGTAGATCGTCTTATAGAACAGATGCAAGAAGCTGGACTGCGCCACAAAAGTGCGGATGAGAAGGTTTCTGAAAAAGACAAAGAAACCCTGTTGGGATACCTGAAGCGTAACTCAGGTGCAGGCGAGCCCAAACGAATTACGATGACGCGTAAAGTGACTCAGCAGCTAAAAACCGATGGCCGTAAAAGCGTTAATGTTGAAGTGCGCAAAAAGCGTACTTTTGTTAAGCACAGCGATGTTGAGCAAAACGGCGAACAGGAAAAGCAGGCTGCAGAAGAAGCCCAGCGTAAAGCACTCGAAGCTGAAGCCTTGAAAAAGGCGGAAGAAGAAGCAGAAGCCAAGCGCAAAAAAGTTGAAGAAGAGCGTCGTCAGGCTGAAGAAGCGGCTCGTAAACAGCTTGAAGCTGAAGAAGCCGCTCGTAAGGCTGAGCAGGAAAGCAAATCTAAAGAAGCGCCACCTGTGGCAGCCAGTGCTGAAGACCTGGAAGCTCAAAAGAAAGCGGAAGCTGAACGTGAAAAGCGTAAGCAGGAAGAAAAGCGCCGTGCTGAACAAGCCCGCAAGGCGCGCGCCAACCCTGTCGTCGTGGGTGCTGATGAAACAGCCACGGACGAGCCGGAAGTAGAGCTTCCCAAGAATACCAAAATTGACGATGACAAACCCAAGCACAGCAAACCAGGTGGCCGTAAATCTGCCGGAGGCCGCAAGGGTGGTAAGCGTGATGAAGATCATGAAGATCGCCGCTTGAGTCGTCGCAACAAAGATGAAAAGCGTAAAGGTGGTCGTCGTAGTGCGGGTGGCGGTGCTCCCAAAAAGCATGGCTTTGAAAAACCCACGGCACCGATCAAACGCGAAGTCCTGATTCCTGAAAGCATCACTGTTGCCGATCTGGCTGACCGCATGGCCATCAAGGGCGCGGAAGTCATCAAGGTGATGTTCAAGATGGGTGCCATGGCAACCATCAACCAGGTCATCGATCAAGACACAGCCGCAATCGTTGTTGAAGAAATGGGCCACACACCCAAGCTTCAAAAAGAAAATGCGATTGAAGACGAGGTTTTGGACAACATCAGCTATGAAGGTGAAGCCATCACCCGAGCGCCGGTTGTTACCGTTATGGGTCACGTTGACCACGGTAAAACATCGCTACTTGACTATATTCGCCGTGCCAAAGTGGCTGATGCAGAAGCGGGTGGCATCACCCAGCATATCGGTGCTTATCATGTGGATACACGTGACGGCAACATGGTTACCTTCCTGGATACACCGGGCCACGCAGCCTTTACTGCAATGCGGGCAAGGGGTGCGAAAGCCACCGACGTCGTTATCCTGGTGGTTGCAGCCGATGACGGCGTTATGCCACAAACCATCGAAGCTGTTGAGCATGCCAAGGCAGCCGGTGTGCCTTTGGTGGTTGCAGTTAACAAAATGGACAAAGAAGGCGCTGATCCTGACCGGATTAAGAATGAGCTTTCCCAGCATCAGGTTATCCCTGAAGACTGGGGTGGTGATACGCCCTTTGTTCCTGTTTCAGCTAAAGCCGGTATGGGTGTTGATGACCTGCTTGAGGCTGTCCTGTTGCAATCGGAAATTCTGGAACTGACCGCTGTACCTGAAGCGCCTGGTAAAGGCGTGGTCGTTGAGTCCCGCTTGGATAAAGGCCGTGGTTCTGTAGCTACGGTACTGGTTCAAAACGGTACCCTGAGCAAGGGTGATATCGTTCTGGCAGGCCTGAATTATGGTCGGGTAAGAGCACTGATCGATGAAAACGGCAAGCAGGTAGACTCAGCTGGCCCATCTATCCCGGTTGAAATTCTGGGTCTTGATGGTACTCCTGAAGCCGGTGATGAATTTACCGTTGTTCAGGATGAGAAAAAAGCACGTGAAGTGGCTCTTTTCCGCCAAGGCAAATACCGTGAAGTGAAGCTGGCCCGCCAGCAAAAAGCCAAGCTGGAAAATGTCTTCAATCAGATGGAACAGGGCAAAACAGCTACTGTTAACATCATTCTGAAATCGGATGTCCGTGGTTCTGTTGAAGCCATCGTTGGTGCTCTGAAAGATTTGGAGACTGATGAGGTTAAAGTGAACGTGGTCTCCTCTGGTGTTGGCGGGATTACTGAAACAGATGCCAACCTGGCGCTGGCTTCCGATGCTATTTTGATCGGCTTCAACGTACGTGCCGATGCCGCTGCCAAGGTGATCATCGAGCGTGAAGACATCGACTTGCGCTACTACAGCATCATTTATGAGCTGATTGAGCAGGTCAAGCAGGCGATGTCCGGTAAGCTGGCACCTGAGTTCAAAGAAGAGATTGTCGGTATTGCTGAAGTTCGTGATGTCTTCAGGTCACCCAAGCTCGGTCAAATTGCTGGCTGTATGGTGGTCGAAGGCACGGTTTACCGTAATAAGAAAATCCGCGTCCTGAGAGACAACGTGGTGATCTATGAAGGTGAGCTGGAATCACTGCGCCGCTACAAGGATGATGCCAATGAGGTTCGTAATGGCATGGAGTGTGGTATCGGCGTGAAGAACTACAATGATGTCAAGGTCGGAGATAAGATCGAAGTCTTTGATAAGATTAGGGTAGAGCGTAGTCTCTGATACCTGAAAACTGACAAGCAGCAGCCTCCTTCTGGTATTCAGGAGTGAGGCTGTTTGCATTTTAGTCAGCAGCAACAAAGTGAGGTTGCTATGAAAGAATTTAGCCGTACAGACCGGATCGCCGATCAAATTCAACGCGAACTGGCCGTCATGATTCAGCGTGAAGTTAAAGACCCCAGGCTGGATGCCATGATTACGGTCAGTGGTGTCAAAGTCAGTAAGGATTTGGGATATGCCGATGTTTACGTCACCGTGCTGGGTAAAGAAGATCGCCAGGAAGTGATTCAGGAAAACCTGGCGATCCTCAAGCAGGCCGCTGGTTTTTTACGTGGTCGTATCGGCCAGAGCATCAAGTTGCGCGTCGTACCTCAGCTACGCTTTCACTATGACGAAAGTGTTCGTCGTGGTCAGGAGCTAAGCAGCCTGATTGAAAAGGCTGTTGCTGAAGACCGCAAACGCAACCCTGATCAGGAAAGCTGAAGCCTATCACCATGCAACGCAAAACACCCAGACGCCGTGTTGACGGTGTGCTTTTGCTCGACAAGCCTCTGGGCTGGACGAGCAACAAGGCTCTACAAAAAGTACGCTGGTTATTGAAAGCAAAAAAGGGGGGGCATACGGGTAATCTCGACCCTCTGGCGACTGGTGTGCTGCCCTTATGTTTTGGCGAGGCGACCAAGTTTGCCCAGTTTGGCTTGGATGCAGACAAGATCTACCAAACGCGTATTCAACTGGGTGAGTCGCGGGATACTGGTGATGCCGAAGGTGAAGTCCTGGAAAGAGCGGCCCTGCCGGACCTGTCTGAAGCAAGGTTGGGGCAACTGCTGGAAGACTTTACTGGAGCCCAGCAGCAGGTGCCGCCGATGTATTCAGCACTGAAGCATCAAGGTAAAAAGCTTTATGAACTGGCACGCTCTGGGCAAACGGTTGAGCGTCCAGCCAGAGCTATTGTTTTGCATGAACTGCGCTTGCTGAACTGGGGTGTTGATTTTATAGAACTTGAAGTACGCTGTTCCAAGGGAACCTATATCCGTGTTTTGGGTGAAGATCTGGCCAGGGCTTTAGGCACTTTGGGTTACCTGGCTTCCTTGCGGCGAATTCAATCAGGCCCCTACAAAGAAGATCAGTTGGTGAGTCTGGATAGGTTTGAACAGCTGCACCAGGAAGCGGGCGAGGAGGCTCTGGACACCTTGCTTAAACCGGTTGATCTTCTGGTCGAGCACCTGCCATCTTTTCAGCTGGATGAAGAAGGCAGTCAAAAATTGACGCAGGGTCAAGCAATAGAACTGCTGGACTCGACGCTGCAAATCGGGGAAAATGTGCGCCTTTACAATCCTGAGCTCAAGTTTTTGGGTCTAGGTGAAGTAAAGGAATCCGCTAGTAAACAACGTCTTCTGGCACCCAGAAAGATTTGTGTAGCTTAAGTTTTTTATCAGGCCTGCTGTAACGTCGCACGGCAGCGCCCGAGTTATCAAGCGACTGTGGAGTTGTAAAAATGCTGACTGCTGAAGAAAAAGCTGCAATTGTTAAAGATTTCGCTCGTGGCGAAGGTGATACCGGTTCTCCTGAAGTTCAGGTTGCCCTGCTGACTAACGACATCAACAAGCTGCAGGACCACTTCAAGGACAACAAAAAAGACCACCATAGCCGTCGTGGTCTGATCCGTAAGGTTAACCAGCGTCGTAAGCTGTTGGACTACCTGAAAGGCAAGGACACTAGCCGTTACAGTGATCTGATTAAGCGTCTGGGCCTGCGTCGCTAAGACCCGCCCTAAGCTTGTCAAAGCCCCGCCTGATAGCTCAGTGCGGGGCTTTTTATTTTCCACTAGCCTGAAGGGCCGGTAATGCTTTGTTTGTCCTCTTAGGCAGCGTATGATAGTAGGGCTAATTAATGGCGACTAAAAATTGAAATGAAGGAAAGATCCGTGATTCCAGAAGCAAAGAAAAAAACCTTCCAGTATGGCAAGCACCAGGTAACTTTTGAAACGGGCCGCATGGCTCGCCAGGCCAGCGGCGCTGTACTGGTCACTGTGGACAAAACCAGTGTTCTCTGTACTGTTGTAGCTAAAAAAGATGTAAACCCCGACCAAGACTTTTTCCCGCTGGCTGTTTTCTACCAGGAAAAAACCTATGCCGTCGGCAAAATTCCCGGTGGCTTCTTTAAGCGTGAAGGCCGTCCAACTGAAAAAGAAACCCTTGTTTCCCGCCTGATTGACCGTCCTATCCGTCCGCTGTTTCCCAAAGGCTTCATGAATGAAGTGCAGATTATCTGCAGCGTGGTTTCAGCAGAGCGGGGCGTCGAAGCCGATGTGGCAGCCATGCTGGGTGCCTCTGCTGCGCTAAGCATTTCCGGTGTGCCCTTTAATGGTCCTCTGGCTGCTGCACGTGTCGGCTATAGCGATGAGCAGGGCTATCTGCTGAACCCCAATTCAAAAGAGTTGGAAGCTTCTCGTTTGGACATGGTTGTTGCCGGCACTGAAGCTGCGGTACTGATGGTTGAATCCGAAGCTCAAGAGCTGACCGAAGACCAGATGCTGGGTGGCGTGCTCTATGCACACGACCAAATGCAAGTAGCGATCCAAGCAATCAAGGAATTTGCGGCTGAAAATGCCAAACCTTCCTGGGACTGGCAGCCAGCTGTTAAAGACACTGCAACTGAAGACCTGGTTAAGCCTTTGGTTGCCAGCCAGATCAAAGAAGCCTACAAGATTACTGACAAGATGCAACGCTATGCGCGTCTGGATGAAATCAAAAAAGCAGCGATCGAACAGTTGGTTACTGATGCAGAAAGTGCACCTTCAGCTGATGCGGTTAAGACAGCTTTTGCCCGTTTGGAAAAAGACATTGTTCGTAACAGTGTTCTCGACGGTGAGCCACGTATTGATGGCCGCGACCACACCACCGTGCGTCCGCTGACCATCGAAGTGGGTGTGCTGCCCAAGGTACATGGTTCTGCTCTGTTTACCCGCGGTGAAACCCAGGCTCTAGTGGTAACCACGCTGGGTACTGCGCGTGATGCCCAGATTATTGAAAGCCTGGAAGGCGAATACCGCGATAACTTCCTGTTCCACTATAACTTCCCTCCTTACAGTGTCGGTGAAGCTGGCTTCATGGGTGGCCCCAAGCGTCGTGAAATTGGTCATGGTCGTCTTGCCAAGCGTGGCGTAGCGGCAATGATGCCCAGCGAAGAAGCTTTTCCCTACACCATTCGCGTGGTTTCAGAGATTACTGAATCCAATGGTTCCAGTTCCATGGCCTCGGTTTGTGGTTCATCCCTGGCATTGATGGATGCGGGTGTACCCTTAAAAGCACCGGTTGCCGGTATTGCCATGGGTCTGGTTAAGGATGGCGAGCGCTATGCCGTTCTGACCGATATCCTGGGTGATGAAGATCACCTGGGTGATATGGACTTTAAAGTGGCCGGTTCTGAGCAGGGTGTGACTGCACTGCAGATGGACATCAAGATTGAAGGCATCAATGAAGAAATCATGGAGAAGGCACTGCAACAGGCTAACCAGGCCCGTCTGGAAATCCTTAAGCAGATGAATGCTGTTTTGCCTGAAGCCCGTACTGAACTTTCAGACAATGCGCCTACCATGACCAGCCTGAAGATAGATCCCGAGAAAATTCGTGATGTTATCGGTAAAGGTGGTGCAACTATTCGTAGCATTACCGAACGCACGGGTGCCTCTATTGACATCGAAGATACCGGCGAAATCAAGGTCTTTGCGGATACACAAGAAGCAGCTAAGGCAGCCATAGAAATCATTCTGGGTCTGACCGCCGTTGCTGAAATCGACAAGGTATACAAAGGCAAGGTTGCACGCCTGGCTGATTTTGGTGCCTTTGTTACTTTCCTGCCTGGTCAGGATGGTCTGGTACACATTTCCCAGATCGACAACAAGCGCGTTGAATCAGTTAAAGACTACCTGAGCGAAGGCCAGGAAGTGCTGGTCAAGGTTATCGATATCGATAATCGTAACCGCGTTAAGCTGTCGATCAAAGAAGTCAGCGACGAAGATCGTGCCAGCTTTGCTGCTGAGAATCCTGAAGGCTAAGCCCTCAGCTTTCTTTTAGCAGGCAATAAAAAAACCCGGCCAGAGTGCCGGGTTTTCTTTTTAGAGCTTTAGCACTTAACGTTCTACTGCCAGGGCAACACCTTGGCCACCGCCAATACACAGGGTTGCCAAGCCTTTTTTGGCATCACGTTTGGTCATTTCGTGAATCAGGGTAACAAGTACACGACAACCGGAAGCACCAATCGGGTGGCCTAGGGCAATAGCGCCACCATTAACATTGACCTTCTCCGTATCCCAGCCCAGCTGACGGTTGACGCAAAGAGCCTGGGCGGCAAAGGCTTCATTCGCCTCAACCAGATCCAGCTCATTGATATCCCAGCCTGCTTTTTCCAGACATTTTTGGGTGGCAGGAATAGGGCCCGTACCCATGATTTTGGGGTCAACACCGGCAGAAGAGTAGGCCTTGATGCGAGCAAGGACAGGCAGGCCCAATTCTTCAGCTTTTTTGGCTGAGCAAAGAATGACCGCAGCAGCACCATCGTTAATGGAAGAGGCATTGCCTGCGGTTACTGTGCCATCTTTTTTGAAAGCAGGGCGCATGCCGGCGAGCTTTTCAACGCTGACATCACGCGGGCCTTCGTCAGTATCAAAAATGATGGGGTCGCCTTTACGCTGGGGAATGCTGACCGGGAAGATTTCATCCTTAAAGCGGCCTTCTTTAACGGCCTTGCAGGCTTTGGCTTGAGACGCCGCGGCAAAAGCATCTTGGTCTTCACGGCTGATGTTGAATTTTTCGACGATATTTTCTGTGGTGATACCCATGTGGTAGTCATTGAAAGCATCCCAAAGGCCATCAACGATCATGGTATCTTTAGCGGCCCAATCACCCATACGCTGGCCATTACGTGAGTTGGGCAGGATGTGCGGTGATTGACTCATGTTTTCCTGACCACCGGCAATAATAATCTCAGCATCCCCACAGCGAATGGCCTGAGTCGCCAAATGCAGAGCTTTAAGGCCTGAGCCGCAGACTTTGTTGATGGTCATGGCTGGAGTGGTTTCGGGAAGACCCGCATGGATCATAGCCTGGCGGGCCGGGTTTTGGCCGCAGCCAGCTGCGAGTACCTGGCCGAGAATGACTTCATCAACCTGGTCAGCGGCGACACCGGATTTTTCCAGAAGCCCCTTGATAACGGTTGCGCCCAAAAGGTGAGGGGCAACACTGGCAAGTGATCCTCCAAAACCACCGATGGCTGTACGACCGGCTGCTACTATAACGACGTCTTGCATGATGTACTCTCCTGTTGAGCCTCTTAATGAGGTGGAAGCCTTGATTAATGCAGTGCAAAATTAATATTAGCAAGGTAACAGAAGAAGGACAGAAAAGGATATACCCCAGCATTAAAATGCCGGTAGTCAGGGGTCAACTTTAGACTAATTTAGGGCAGCTGGAGAGGCTGCCCTGGTAAGAAAGCGTTCAGGTTTTTAGGCAACCTGAACGGGGATGGCATTGCTGGTGTGGCTGACGGCATTACCTTCAGCCATATAAATCAGCGCAGGCTTGTGCTTGATTCTTTCCGCTTCAGTAAAGTTGGCATAAGCACAAATAATGACGCGGTCACCGACACTGGCCAGATGAGCAGCGGCACCATTGACTGAAATAATACCTGAACCTGGCTCACCACGAATGATGTAGGTGGTGAAGCGCTGTCCATTCTCCAGATTATAAATCTGAATTTGTTCGTACTCATGCAGGCCGGCCATATCCAGAAGATCACCGTCGATTGCGCAGGAGCCTTCGTATTCCAGTACCGCGTGAGTAACACGTGCCTGGTGGAGCTTGGCTTTAAGCATAATGGTTTGCATGATAAAAGAACCTCTTTTTGCCTGCCGGGGCAAGCGACAAATTGTTGATTACAGGCAGAGCCGCTTTATACAGGGTTGCGGCGCCTACGTCTAGTCCCTTATTCGCCTTTGCGAACCACCAAATTGTCAATCAATCTGGCTTTGCCAAGGCGTGCAGCAGCAAGCAGTACCCATTCCCTGGCATCAATTCGTGCCGGGCTCAAATCCAGTGAACGTATTTCCACGTACTCGGGCGAAAAACCCAGCTCGGCGAGTCTGGCTCGCGCCAGGTGGGTCAGTTCATGAAAATGGGTATTGCCGGCTGCCAGCTTCTCACCAATGGATTTTAAAGTGGCATAAAGGCCCGCTGCTTTACGGCGTTCAGCCTCGGTCAGATAGGCATTGCGTGAAGACAAGGCCAGGCCATCGGTTGCCCGCTGTGTGGGTACACCAATAATTCGAATCGGGAAGTTAAGATCTCGGGTCATTTTTTGGATGACCGCCAGCTGTTGATAGTCTTTTTGTCCAAAGCAGGCAACATCCGGTTGCACAAAGTTGAACAGTTTGCTGACCACCGTGGCAACACCATCAAAGTGTCCGGGTCGTTTTTGGCCGCAGAGGCCTTCACTCACTTGGGGGACCTGAACCCGTGTCTGATTTTCCTGGCCCTCAGGGTAGACTTCGGTGACCGAGGGATTGAACAGGTAATCGCAGCCCGCAGAAGCCAGCTTTTCGCTATCCTCTTCAAGCGTTCGAGGATAGTTGTCAAAATCTTCATGGGGCCCAAACTGCAAGGGGTTAACGAAGATAGTGGTCAGAACCTTGTCAGCATGGCGCCGGGCTTCTTCAACCAGGCGCAGGTGCCCAGCATGAAGGTTGCCCATAGTGGGCACCAACGCAAGGGTTAGCCCTTGGCGGCGCAATTGGCTGACCTCTTTCCTCAGTTCAGCAGTTTGGGTGAAGGTAACCAAGGATGCTGTCATTGGAAACTATGCTCTTCTGCTGGAAAGCGACCTGTCTTCACGGCTTCATGATAAGCCTTGAGGGCAGCCGGGATGGAGTCGGCCTCAGTCATAAAATTTTTGACAAATTTGGCCGTTTTTCCAGGTGTGATGCCCAATAAATCATGCAGCACCAAAACCTGGCCATCGGTATGAGGACCTGCGCCTATACCTATGACAGGGCAGTTGACCGCTTCAGTAACGGCTTTACCGATTTCTGTTGGTACGCACTCAAGAAGAATAAGGCTGGCCCCTGCTGCTTCCAGGTTTTTAGCGGCGTCAACCAGAGCCTTGCCTGCTTCACCGCGTCCTTGAACCTTGTAACCGCCCAGTTGATTAACTGTTTGGGGCGTCAAGCCCAGATGGGCGCACACAGGGATTCCTCGGCGGGAAAGTTCGGTGATGCCTGCAGCTAGCCAAGTATCGCCTTCAATTTTGACCAGATGGGCACCCGCACGCATTAAGGCCGCAGCATTTTCCAGCAGCGTAGGGATGCTGGAATCTGACATAAAGGGGAGGTCGGCCATAATCAGGCAGCGACTGTTACCGGCTTTGACTGCGCGGGTGTGGTAAACCATGTCATCCAGGGTGACAGGTAAAGTTGAATCATGCCCCTGAAGTACCATGCCCAGAGAATCACCAATCAGCATGACATCGATGCCTGCTTCATTAATACGCTGCGAGAAGGCTGCATCATAGCAAGTGATGACACTAAACTTGTCACCTGCCGCTTTGATATCTTTGAGAGTCGTTACTGTCACTGCTTTCATGATCACGTCCGTCATCAGAAGTTCTAGGATCAGGGAGGAGATTGTTACCCCTGGTAACCTAAAAGTCAAAATTATGAAGGCATCTTTGCTTCCAGAGGTAACACCGTTTTAAGGGTGTTGCCGGAATTAAGGCGCTCTACCAAGTCAGCAAGCCTGCCATGTTCCGGTAGTTCAAGGTGGGAATCAAGTTCCATCAGTGGCTCCAGCACAAAAGGGCGCAAGTGCATTTGCGGGTGAGGAAGTTGCAGGCGGGGGTGATCCAGTTGCAGCTGATCGTAAAGCAGCAGGTCCAGATCCAGGGTTCTTGGCCCCCAGTGTTGCTTGCGCACTCTTTGATGGGCCTGTTCGAGGGCCTGAAGCTGATCGAGCAGGTCCAGAGGCAGTAGCTGGGTGTCCAGTAGGGCGGCGGCATTGATGAAATCAGGTTGATCTTGAGGCCCCAGAGGTTTGCTGATCCACAAGCGTGAGGCCTTAAGAAGTTGTGTAGATGGCAGGTCGCCCAGCTCAACCAGCGCCGTTTTCAGTTGCTGTTCCGGGTCGTTCAGATTACTGCCAAGTCCTATCCAGGCGTGTGCCATCGACAAAACCTCAGTTAACTTTTGGGCGTAGCTGGCTTGGCTTTACGGGGTCGCCTGCGCCGGGTTGTTTTGGGTGCAGGTCCCAGTTGATTCAACAGTGTTTGTTGGCCTGCTTCATCCGTAGCCTGAAACTCTGTCCACCAAGCAGCCAGCCCTTCTGTTGCCTCACCGGCAGTTTCTCTGAGTAGTAAAAAGTCATAACCGGCACGAAAACGAGGCTCACTCAAGAGTTTCCAAGCCTGTTTGCCACGCCGCTTGGGCAGCTTTAATTGCAGGTCCCAGATTTCCCGCATTGGGAAGGCGAAGCGCTTGGGGATGGTGATGTGTTGGCTTTGCCTTTGCAGTAAGCGATTACCTGCCTGCTGCATCGCTGGAAAAGGTGGCGTACCGCGTTTTTGCAGATCTTCCCATATCTGTTGCAGGCCTGGCCAGAGTAAAGCAGCATACAAAAAGGCAGGGGTAACCGGGCGTTGTTCACGGATACGCTTGTCGGTATTGGCCAGTGCCTGCTCAACCAGGGCCTGGGCGGTTGGTTGGGTTTTAAAAGCTTCATGACTGGCAGGAAAGAGCATGCCAAAAAGTTGATAGTCCTGCAGCAGGTGAAAGGTTTTGAGGGCGTCACCTGACAGGAAAAGTTTAAGGACTTCATCAAAAAGGCGAGCCGGGGGAACCTGCAGCAGAAGTTCTGCATGTTCGCGTATTGGCGCTGCTGTGGCAGCTTCCAGCTCAAAATCAAGTTTGGCCATAAAACGTATGGCTCTGAGCATGCGGACCGGATCTTCGCGGTAGCGGGTTTCAGGGTCGCCGATAAGACGCAACTGACGATTTTCTAAGTCGTTCAATCCACCCGTGAAGTCGTAAACAGAAAAGTCAGCAATGCTGTAATAGAGGGCATTGATCGTAAAATCGCGTCTGGCTGCATCCTCTTCGATATTGCCCCAGACATTGTCACGGAGCAGCATGCCGGCTTCTGATTGCTTGTGGTGTGCCGAGTTTTGGGTGTTGGCCTGGCCTCGGAAGGTGGTTACTTCAATAATCTCACGTCCAAAACGAACATGAACGATGCGAAAGCGGCGACCAATGATGCGTGAGTTGCGGAACAACTGATTGACTTCTTCTGGCGTGGCATCTGTTGCCACATCAAAATCTTTGGGATTTTTACCCAGGAGTCGGTCACGAATGCAACCACCGACCAGATAGGCTTGATGTCCGCTTTTGTGGAGCCGATAAAGAACCTTGAGGGCTCCCTCATGGATTTCGCTACGGCTTATTGGATGCTCAGCACGTGTTAAAATCTGCTGTTGCGGTTCTGGCTCAGCGCTACGCTTGAGTCGATTGGAAAGAAAGCGAGTAAATCCTTTAAGCATCAGTGATGTTCTTCTTTAAACAGGCAAAGCGGCAGTTTAACCGAGAGGCAGGCTGGGGCAAAGGCTGAAACGCAATAAAGTAAGGGGAAAGCCTTGGCTTTCCCCTTATAATCATCGATTGACTTGTGGCTATCCATTTCCGGTTAGGGAGATATTTCTAGATCGCCCTGAATACGCATCACAGTCATCAAACGGCAGCCTTGTTATTTTTGTTGGCTCTTCCGGGAAGACCATCTCGTATTCAAAACAATTTAGCCTCAGCTTGGGCGTTTTCCTGGAGCTTTTGTTGTTTTTGTTGGCTCCTTGGATGCTGTCGGCTTTTGTTGTTGTTTTTTGCCTGAGCATCTGCTTTCGCTGAAGACCGGTGACCCTGAGTACATTTGTTATTTTTGTTGTTCTGAAGCTGGTAACTGGAATTGTTTTTGTTGTCAGTAACCAGGGGTCATTCACCAGACTTCCTGTTGTTTTTGTTGTTTGGAAGTCGGTTCGGCCAGGTGCAGGGTTGTTTTTGTTGTTGCTGCAATACTGGCGCCGGTGTTCTTGTTATTCTTGTCTATTACAATGCTCGATACGTGCCAGAAATGAAAAAATCATTTATAAACAGTCTTCTAGGATATTTTGGTGTCTGTTTGTGCGTTTCGAAGCAGGTAGTGTTACCTGAAATCCACACTTGAAGTTTTGAATGTGAGGTCATAGGTAACACCTGTGGATGGCTGGAAGCTGCTATTTGCTACTTGCTGTTTTACGTTTTGGGATGCCCAGGCGCTGGCGCCTTTCCCAAAGACATTTTCTTGAGATGCCCAATTTCTTTGCCAACTCGGTTTCACTCATTTGATCTTCATTTTCCTGTACGAAACGCACAAAGTAATCTTCCAGTGAGAGGTCATCAGCGGGCAGGTGGGCAGGATCATGGTCAGCATCAGCAAACTGGCTGGTTTTGGTTTGCGGTTCGGCAAAGTTGCTGCTGATAAAACTGGCTTTCTTGATGCTGGCCGCTTTGGGTAGCTGTAAATCTTCTGCATGTAACAGGGTGTCGTCCGCCAAAATAACGGCTCTTTCTACACGGTTTTCCAGTTCCCTTACATTCCCCGGCCAGGAGTAACTCAGAAGGGCGTTGCGTGCAGATTTCGCAAAGCGTGCCTGGGGCTTGCCGAGGCGTTCGCAACTTTGCTGAAGCAGATGTTCGGCCAGCAGCAGAATGTCATCACCTCGTTCGCTGAGGCAGGGCAGTTCCAACTCAACTACATTCAGGCGGTAGTAAAGGTCAAGCCGGAATTTGCCCTGATCGACCAGAGTTTTAATGTCACGATGGGTGGCTGCCAAAAGACGAACATCTACTTTGCGTGATTCCACCGACCCCAGGCGGCGAATCTCCCCTTCCTGTAAAACCCGTAAAAGTCGCGCCTGGGCTTCCAATGGCAGTTCGCCGATCTCATCCAAAAACAAGCTGCCGCCATCAGCAGCTTCTATTAAGCCATTGCGACTGGTATTGGCACCGGTAAAAGCGCCTTTCTCGTGGCCGAAAAGTTCGGATTCAATCAGGGTTTCGGGTATGGCTGCACAGTTTACGGAGATCAGAGGGGCGGAATGGCGTGGACTGAGTTGATGAAGAGCACGGGCGACCAGTTCCTTACCTGTACCTGATTCACCCAGAATTAGTACACGGCAGTCATAGGGCGCAACCTTGTGGATCTGTTGAAAAACGGCTTGCATAACATCACTTTCACCAAGCATGCCAGCAGTGTGCTGTTCTGAGGCCGGTGTTTGCGATGTCGTTTCTTCGGTTGGCTTTTGTTGACGGCGGTGCTGATTAAGAATGTGGTTAACTGCAGTCAACATTTCATCATGATCAAAGGGCTTGGCAATATAATCGACGGCACCCTGTTTCATGGCATCAACCGCTGACCTTAGGCTGGCATAGCTGGTCATGATGAGTACGGGCAGTTGTTCGCCAATCAGCTCAGTGCCAGCTTCTCCAGGCAGGCGGAGGTCGCTGATAATCAGATCAAACTGATGAGTGTCCAGGTGTTTGCGCGCCTCAGGCACGGTGCCGGCTTCAGTGATCTGGAAACCATTACGCTCCAATAGTCTTCTCAAGGCAGAGCGGATAATGCCTTCGTCTTCAACGATCAGAATATGACTCATGGTCGTCAGGTATCTCCTGGTTGGCTAGATTCGGGGATAGCGGAAATCGGCACTGGAAACAGCTACCTTTACCAAGCAGTGGGCTGGGGCTGATTGCATGAATCTGCCCTGAATGTTCTTCGACAATACTATAAACCAGTGCAAGACCCAAGCCTGTCCCTTCACCTGCTTCCTTGGTGGTATAAAAGGGATCAAAAAGATGCTCCAGTTCTTCGCTGGCTATTCCGCAGCCATCGTCATGAATTTCGATCCAAGCTTCTGAGCCCTGAAGCTTACCAGTACAGGTGATTTGCCCCTCTTCATGGGTCGCATCCCGTGCGTTGGCAATCAGGTTAACAAAGACCTGGATTAATCGCTGGGCATCGCCCTGGATATAGAGGTCTTGGGGGCAGAGGTTTTGGTAAAAACGATGACGTCCTTTGGGGCTTAAAGAAATTAAATTGATAGCCTCATCCAAAGTGCTGGCCAGGTTAACGGCTTCGAACTGCTGCTGCTTATCCTTGTGACGTCCAGCGTGAGAGAAGCTGACCAGTGATTGAACAATCCGGGTGATGCGTTGGGTGAGCTGAAGAATTTGTAGGCTGGTTTCACGAACCGTTTCTGGGTCTTCAGCATCATACTTGAGGTTTTGAGCCAGGGATGAAATACCGGTCACCGGATTGCCTATTTCATGGGCAACACCTGCAGCAAGGCGCCCTATGGAGGCCAGGCGCTCATTGTGGATGAGTTCATCTTCCAGGTGTTTGACGTCGCTTTGATCTTCAACCAAAAGAACGGTCCCGCCCATGAGTGCAACGGGGTCGTCCAACCGGGCTTTATGCAGGCTCAACCAGAGGTGGCCTTTTTCCAGTTCCAGGGCTTGCCGATAAACCTGCTGGCGCTCTTCAGCAAGGAAGCTATCCAATAGCTGGTTCCAGGGGGCAGGCAAGTGGCGAATTCGTGAACCTATGACCTCTTCACCGCAGATTCCAGTCAGCTTTTCCATGGCATGGTTCCACATCAGGACTTCCTGATCGCGACCTAGGGTACAAATGCCCACAGGCAAGTAAAGGAGCGTTTGGCGATGGTGGCGTCTTAGCTTGTCCAGTTCCTTGGCCATCCCGGTCAAGCGGGTGCGGTAGTCTTCAAGATGGCGTTCAACAAAATGGATATCATCATCATTGCCATTATCACTGCTTTTCCAGGGCAGGTAGCGATCAATTAATTCCTGGGCAACCGCGGGCCCCATCATACCCGACAGATTGGCTTGAATGCGATCACGCAGACGCCTGAGTGCATAGGGGCGGGCATCCTGTTCATGGAGGCTCAGTTCTTTTAAGGCACGCTGTACTTCCTGCTGGGCTGTGGTTTGTCCCAAGGGAATACTTAAAAAGCGTATGAAGTCGGCAGAATTGCGTGCTTTGAGCTGGAGGCGTTTGGAATGCAGAAGGGAGTCTTGTGAGCAGGCCTGGGCGCCAATTTTTTCTTCCTCACTGGGCTCGGTTGTCAGGGAAATAAGAATAAAAATCAATATGTTGAGTGTGATAGATACGAGCGTGACTTGATACCAGTCATCCATGCCAAGGAGTGGAATGACGCCTCCCGGCCAATGAAGCTCAGTGACTCCAAACATCAGGGGTAGGCCCAAACCTATAAACCAGATGCCAAAGCCGACGGTGAGTCCAGCCAGTAACCCCTTGCGATTTGCTGCAGGCCAATAGAGCAGGGCAAGAATCCCCGGTAAAAACTGTAGCGTACCTATGAAGGCGGTTAAGCCTAGGGTGGCCAAGTCATGTTTGACGCTGAGGACCAGATAAACCAGATAGGCAATAAAAATCAGGCTGGCAATCAGCAGGCGGCGCATCCAGACCAGCCAATAATAGATATCAAACTTGGCAGGGGGCTGATACACCGTTAGTACCAGGTGATTTAAAACCATCGGGGCTAGGGCCAGGGTCATGACAATGATGGTGCCACTTGCCGCAGCCAGGCCAGCAATAAAGGATAAGAGACTCCAGTAACCTCCTAAGGAAAGACTGGCATATTCAATTGGCAGCGTGCTTTGCAATGCCTGGTGCGCCCAGTAGATGACCGGAACCGGTAAAGCGAGAAGTAGTAAAAAAAGAGGCAGCATCCAGGTTGCTTGCATCAAGGCGTCTTCGGAAGGGTTTTCAGTGAAGATGATATGGAAGATATGCGGCATGGAAACTGCCGTGGCTACAAAGAGTAAAAGCAGTGTGCGCCATTGGTTGTCTTCCAGCGGCTGAACTGACGCTGCCAGAGTGTCGCCATGGGTGGCCAGCCAGCTTTCCAAACCCTCGAAACCACCAAACACAGTAAACAAGGCAACGCCGCCCAGCAGTAAAAAAGCGACCAGCTTTACCAGGGATTCCAGGGCAATGGCGACCAAAAGACTTTCATGGCGCTCCTGCAGGGAAATATGACGAGCGCCAAAGAGGATGGCAAAAAGGGTGATGACAGCACAGAACACAAAAGCCAGATGGTAAGGTGAGGATTCATTGGTCAGCAGGTGGATGACATCACCGATGGCCTGAATCTGCAGAGCCAAAAGCGGCATGCTGGCAAAGAGTAATCCCAGAGTCACTAGCATACCCACCCAGCGGCTGCGGTAACGAAAGGCGAGTAGATCAGGTAATGAGGTGAGCTGATAGGTACGGGTTAAGCGCAATAGCGGCAGTAGAAGTACCGGTGCCAGTACAAAGGCTCCGGCAATGCCAAGATAGTAGGTTAGGTAACCATAGCCATAGCGTTCGGCCATGCCAAAAGAGCCATAAAAAGCCCAGGCACTGGCATACATCCCCAAGGCCAGAATATAGATCAGGGGATGGCGAACCAGGCGTTTGGGTAGCCAGTCTTTTTCAACCAGCCAGCCACATGCAAAGAGCAGGGAAAGATAACCAACACCGAGAAGAAAGATTTGGGTCAGCGTGAAGCTCATCGAGAAGGCCTTTTCTTTTAGAGTTGCTCAAGGCGGCGTTTTTGTTCCAGCCAAAGCGTTGCGGCAATCAGCCCTGCCCAAATCAGAAAAGGCTTGTACCAATCGGTGCCTCCCCAGGGTACGAGAAACCAGGGAGAAAAGAGATAACCCAGAGTCACCAAAACCAGAACTAGTCGGTAGAAATGCATGTCTTCAAGGACTCCTCGGGTAGCTGGGTCACTTTGGGAACCCGTTCCAGCTGCCAGTTTTTGGCTGCTTCTTCGAGCAGGGTTGCTGGCTTTTCCTGAAGCCAGGCTGGATCAACTCTTTGTTGCAGGACCAGCAGGGAGCGATAGAGCAGTTGGGTCGCCTGAGTCGTATCCAATGCAGGCGCTAGATTTTGCTTGGAGAGCTTCTGGCCCTGCTTGTTCACTATAACGGGCAAGTGGGCGTATTGAAAAGCAGGCGCTTCGGGTTGGAGGGCCTGCGCCAAATTAATCTGCCAGGGTGTGGAATCAAGCAGGTCGATACCTCGGACAATATGGGTAATGCCCTGCTCAAGATCATCCAGAGTAACCGCCAGTTGATAGGCCCAGAGTTGGTCCTTGCGCCGAATAACCACATCACCTGCGTCTGCCAGTGACCAGTACTGAGGGCCCTGGATAGCATCCTGCCAGCGAGCTTTGAGGTTGTTATCAACGGCAAAGCGCCAGGCTAGAGGGCGGTTTGGATAACGTGGCCCCTGGCGACAAAAGCCAGGATAGATTGAAAAGCCAGCTAACTCCTTGCGGGTACAGCTGCAAGGATAGGCTAGCTGCTTGTCCTGGAGCAGCTGTAAAGCCTGCTGATAAGCGGCTGAGCGTTGGCTTTGGTAAACCAGCGGACCATCCCAGAACAGACCCAGCTGTTCAAGGCTATAGAGAATCTGGTCGGCTGCGCCTGGTTCCTCTCTGGGTGGATCCAGGTCTTCAATGCGTAGGAGCCACTTGCCTTGCTGGCTACGGGCATCCAGCCAGCTGGCCAGAGCAGTGACCAGTGAACCCAG
The DNA here is from genome assembly GCF_900112235.1 of Marinospirillum celere. Taxonomy (GTDB): domain Bacteria; phylum Pseudomonadota; class Gammaproteobacteria; order Pseudomonadales; family Halomonadaceae; genus Marinospirillum; species Marinospirillum celere. Next base: position 423,642 of record NZ_FOLH01000004.1, read on the forward strand.
GTGCAGGGAGCCAGAAGGTGTAGGCGCAAAGCGGCCAACATACTGCATTTAGCCGCCGATCTGTTTTTCCTTGATTTCTGCCAGACTTTTGCAGTCTACACAGAGAGTCGCGGTGGGACGGGCTTCAAGACGGCGGATACCGATTTCTATGCCACAGGCATCACAGTAGCCGTAGTCCCCTTCATCAATCTTTTCCAGGGTGTCATTGATCTTTTTGATCAACTTGCGCTCACGATCACGGGTACGCAATTCCAGGCTGAACTCTTCTTCCTGGGTCGCTCGGTCAGCCGGGTCCGCAAAGTTGCTGGCTTCTTCTTTGAGGTGCTGAACAGTGCGGTCAACTTCTTCCATCAACTCCTGTTTCCATTGCAGCAGCAGCTTGCGAAAGTGTGCCAACTGCTCATCGTTCATGTACTCTTCCCCTTCAGCGAGTTGATAAGGGACAAAGTCTTGATTTGTTTCTAGTTGTTGATTGCTTTCTGGCATAACCGCCTCGCGACTTTAAAAATCTTCCTGTTTCGGCAACTGCCGGACGAAAAAAAGACTAGCTTATTTACTGGAATATCCGTGAAATTGCAAGACAAAGCGTATGCACTTTAGGGGGGAAATATTTTGAGCCTAAGCGTTGGGAAGCTGCTATCAGTAAGGTATTGGCTGTTTTGGGCGGGTTTTCTAGGTAGTTGGCTGCTTTTTGTCGATGTTGTACGAGCGGCAGACGATCGTGAAGCCTGGCTGGCCAGCGAACAAAGAGATCATCCTTTAGTCGGGCAGCTTTGGTCTTACGCCGAACAGGATTTTGTTGATCCAGCGAATTTGTTGGCCGGCCTTGAACTCGGTTCCTGGCTCTTTATTGGTGAACAGCACGACCATCCTGATCATCAGCGTCTGGCACTCTATTGGTTGAAAGCCTTGCAGAAATCGGATCGCCTGGGCTGGCTGGCGTTGGAAATGGCGAGTCGAAGCCAACAGCCGCTCTTGGACCGGCACCTGGGTGCGCAGGCAGTAGCTCCTGAAGACCTGCAATGGCAGGACCGTGGCTGGCCCTGGACGCGCTATGACGACCTGGTCCAGGCGGGACTGACTGGGTCGGCGGGAGTGATCGCCGCTGATTTGGATCGCGAAGCCCAGATGCAGGCTTATCAAGAGGGGGCACCACGTCCTGCGATCAGTGATCAGCAAGCCAAGGCACTGGATGAGTTGATCGATCAGGGTCACTGCGGTCTTTTGCCCGAGGAGCGACTACCCAGCATGCGCCAGGTTCAGCTGGCGCGGGATCAGGCCATGGCTGAGGCCTTGAGTCAGGCCGTAGGCCACCAAGGTATCCATTTGCTGATCACCGGTTCAGTCCACTCACGTCAAGATTTGGGTGTTGCCCGTTGGTTGCCAGGGGAGGTAAAGGTTACCAGTGTGCTCTTGCAAGCCGTTGATGAGGAGCGCCAAGAGCCACAGGCTTACCAGCCCGAAGGGATCGATAGCCTGCCGGCTTTTGACTACATCTTTTTTACCCCAGCCCTTCCTCCGGTAGATTATTGTGAAGAGCTGCGGCGTTCTCTTGAGGGCTAGTCATCAAGTTTTAGATGATCACGTATCAACTTGACCAGGGTTTGGCTGGCTGCTGGAGCATCCGTATCCACGGTTACTGCACAAGCCAGCTCACCTTCAGCCAGGGGCTCACGGTTGGCGAGCTGTTGTTCGAGAACCGCCAAGTCAGCTTCAGCAACCTTTTCGCCCGCTTGCTGGCGCTTGGTAATGCGCCTTTTTAAGGTGGCTTCATCCGCCTTGAGGGCGATAATCAGTGAGGGCAAACCCAGGTTTTCAGCAACTGCACGCAGCCGGTCACGCTGAGCACGTTTTAGGTTGGTTGCATCCATAGTGACTGGAAAGCAGGAGCGTAGAACCAGGTCGGCCAGTTCAGTGAGTCGCTGGTAGGTTTGTTCCGTTGCCTCGGGGGTATAAATGCCGCCGGATATGCTGGATTGGCTATTGGCTTCTGCATCCAGGCCAAATAATCGCTTGCGCTCTACATCGGAGCGGATACGAATTCCTCCCAGCTCGCGCACCACATTTTCGGTGAGGGTGCTTTTACCACTGCCAGAAACCCCGTAGGTAATCATCAAATAGGGCGGATTGAAGTCAGTATAGCTTTCAGCCAGATCGGTATAACTACGATACTGGCGCATGACAGTGGCCTTATCTTCATCGTCCAAGCCAGGTTGACCCAGGCGGAAGAGATTGATCTTGGCGCGAACCAAGGCGCGGTAGACTTTATAGAAGCAAAGTAGCTGCAAGCCTTCGTAGTCGCCGGTTTTTTCGAGATAGTAATTAAGCGTGATGTTGGCGAGTTTCTTAAGTCCACGGTCTTCCAGATCCATGAGCAGGAATGCCAGGTCACTGATCACATCACACCAGCGAAAACCCGGGTTGAATTCGATGCAATCAAAGGCCACTACCTTGCCTTGCCAAAGAGTGGCATTACCCAGGTGAAGGTCGCCATGACACTCACGCACATAGCCCTGAGCATGGCGCTGGTTGAAGGTTTCTTGCAAACGCTCAAAGGTATCTACTGACCAGGCTTGAAGAAGATCCAGTTGTTTGAGTGCTTCTTCATCGGTGAGTAGGCCGCGGATTTGATCAAAGTTTTGCTGAGCAGGGGCCCAGATGGCTGAGGCTGTTCCCAGGTCATCAGGGGGCGTTTGCCCAGCCAGCTGCCCGTGGAAGTCTGCAATTTCACCGGCAAGCTGCAGTAGGTGTTCTTCCTTGAGTTCCCCTCTTTGTTGCAAGCCATTCAGTAACTGGCTGTCATCAAATTGGCGCATCTTTAAGGCGTATTCAAAGGGATCGCTGGCATCACCAACCCTGGGAGCTTCAGGGCTGCCCGAGATGGGCAGGACTTCCAGATAGAAATCAGGAGCCAGGCGCTTGTTGAGTTGCATTTCCAGTTCAAGAAACTCTTTGCGCTTTTCCAGAGTGGAGTAATCAAGGAAACCAAAATCAACAGGTTTTTTGATCTTGTAGGCAAAGTCCCCGGTCAGCAGTACCCACGAAATATGTGTTTCGCGGACCTGGATGGCTTCAGCGGGATGGGGAAAGGCAGCTGAAGTTTTTAGGGTCTGGATCAGGGTTTCAGTCATGGTTAGGCTCCTGCCTTAAGTTGGGCAAAGGCTTGTTCAGCGGCAGCCAGGGTGAAGGCCAGTTCCTTTTCACCGTGAGCGGCAGAAACAAAGCTGGCTTCATAAGCAGAAGGCGCAAGATAAACCCCCTGATCAAGCATGGCATGGAAGAACTGCTTAAACTGTTCAAGGTTGCACTGGGTGGCTTCTGCGAAGGTGGTGACCTTGGGGGCGTCGGTAAAGAAAATACCGAACATACCGCCCGCCTGCTGAGTGGTTAGTGGAATCTTGGCGGCTTGGGCACGCGCTTCCAGGCCTTCACAAAGCTTCTGGGCGTAATCGCTGAGTTGTTGATGAAAGTTGGGCTGGCGCAATTTGTTCAGAAGCGTAATACCTGCAGCCATTGCCAGGGGGTTGCCGGATAGTGTACCGGCTTGATAGACGGGGCCCAGAGGAGAGAGCTGGTTCATAACTTCCTCTTTGCCGCCAAAAGCACCCACAGGCAGGCCACCGCCAACGATTTTGCCTAGAGTGGTCAGATCCGGTGTGACGGCATAGGCTTCCTGAGCACCACCCAGGGCAACCCTGAAGCCTGACATGACTTCATCAAAAATAAGCAGGGCACCTGACTGGTCACAAACTTCACGTAGGGTTTCCAAAAAGCCAGGCTCAGGTGGAATACAGTTCATGTTGCCAGCTACTGGCTCGACAATAATACAGGCAATCTGGTCGCCGATTTCTTTAAAGCAGTCGCGTACTTCTTGGCTGTCATTGAAGGTGAGTGTCAGGGTGTGTTTGGCAAAATCTTCAGGGACACCTGGAGAGGTAGGTACGCCAAAGGTCAGGGCGCCTGAGCCGGCTTTGACCAGCAGTGAGTCGCTATGGCCATGGTAGCAGCCTTCAAATTTGACGATCTTGTCACGTCCAGTGAAACCCCGTGCCAAGCGAATGGCGCTCATGGTGGCTTCAGTACCTGAGTTGACCATGCGCACGCGATCCATAGAAGGCACCAGCTCACAAAGCAGTTCAGCCATTTCAGTTTCCAGGCCGGTCGGTGCGCCATAGGAAAGGCCCAGATCAAGCCTGGAACGAACTGCATTCAAAATATCCGGATCAGCATGCCCGGTAATCATTGGCCCCCAGGAACCGACATAGTCCAGGTAACGGCGATCATCCTCGTCCACCATGTAGGCGCCTTCGGCTTTCTTGATGAACAGTGGCGTGCCTCCCACGCTTTTAAAAGCACGTACCGGCGAGTTGACGCCACCTGGGATGGTTTTTTGGGCGCGTTCAAAAAGTTCTGCTGAGCGAGTCATGCTGTACCTCGGTTGGTAATGAATTCAGAAGGGTATCTTTAATGGCTTGATGATACTGATGAACGGCTTGCTGGGGATTGGATTGCGCAAAAATACCTTCGACAGCGGCAATCATGCTGGCCCCGGCTGCCTTGACTTCAGCCGCTCTTGCAGGTGAGTTGATGCCGCCTATGCCAACCAGGGGTAAGCCGAGGTGAGCGGCCTGGGTAAAGATGGCCAGACTGGTGGCAGGAGCGGAAGGTTTAGTTGACGAAGGGTAGCAGCGGCCAAAGGCCAAATAGTCAGCTCCCTGGATTTTGGCTTCTTCTGCCAGCTGCAAACTATTGTGGCAGGTGCGACCGATGAGGACATCAGGGCCCAGGTAATCCCGCGCTTGCAGAAGCACGCCATCTTCCTGGCCAAGATGAATGCCATCTGCGCCACTGGCTTTTGCCAAAAGCACATCATCATTGATGATTAAAAGGCAGCCATAATGGCCGCAAAGCTCTGCAAGGCCTCTTGCCTGACGCAGGGCTTTACTGGCATCAGCCTTTTTGTCTCGGTATTGCAGGCAGCTGAGACCTGCTTTTAACGCGGACTCAACAGCCATGAAGAGCTGGGTATCATCAGGCAGCAGCTGCGGGTCCGTGATCGCGTAGATTCCGTTAAGCTGTTGGCGGTCAGACATTTGCAATATCCTTGATGCGTAAGGGTAGATGCTGGCCTTCACTCAGTTTGAGGGCCTGTTTCAGGCTATGCCAAGTAAAGTCCTGGGCAACTTGTGATGCTATTTCCAAAGACTCACCGCGTGCAATAAGGGCGGTGATGGCCGCAGCAAGCGTACAGCCACTGCCATGATATTCATGAGGCAGACGAGGCCAGCGACTATTTTGAACACTGGACTCCAATGACAGATAAAGCTGATTGCGCACCGCTTGGGTTTCTGCATGAGTGCCAGTAACCAGGACCGCTCTGCAGCCAGTCTGGATCAGCTTTCTTGCCTTTTCATCGGTGGTGCTTTTGCCCGGCACCAGTAGCGCCAGTTCAGGCAGGTTGGGGGTGACCAGCGTGGCTCTGGGAAGTAGTTGGTCTTGCCAATGATAAAGCTGTTCATCGCTGAGAAAGCGTTTGCCTGAAGTGCTGGCAATCACGGGGTCTAAAATCAGGGGAATATCATCATTACGGCGCAGCCAGCTGCCAATAATTTGTTGGATGGCCAGGCTGCCGGTGACGCCAATTTTAACGGCCTGGGGTCTCAGGTCCGCTGTTAAGGTTTCCAGCTGATCTTCAAAGGCATCCGGGTTTTGCGGATAAACATCGACAACGCTATGGCTGTTTTGGCTGGTCAGTGCAGTTATGAGCGTTAACGGCCAGGCCTTGAGGGTCAGCATGGCCTGGGCATCGGCAAGTATGCCTGCGCCGCCGCTGGGGTCATGTCCGCCTATGGCAAGCACACAGGGGTATTTCTTTTGAAAATGCTGATTGGTTCCAGGTTCAAGCATGCTTCACCAGGGTTTGATTACGACCAGTAGAGTAATAAAAACAAGTAAAAAGACAGGAAGTTCATTAAACACACGATACCAAATATGGCTGTGACGATTTTCGTCCCGTGCAAAGGCCTTCAATAAATAGCCGCACCAAAAATGGTAGATAACCAACAGACCAACCAGTAGCAGTTTGGCATGCATCCAACCCTGCTGTAGATAAGCACTGAAATTGAAGCTTAACAAGGCAACACCTAGTAGAATGACGGCCAGCATAGATGGTGTCATGATGCCGCGATAGAGTTTTCTTTCCATGACTTTGAAGCGCTCACTGCCCTGATTATCCCCTTCTGCGAGTGCCAAAGTATGATAAACATAGAGGCGTGGTAAATAAAAAAGAGCGGCAAACCAAGTCACCACGGCCATAATATGGAACGCTTTGAGTAGCAGGTAACTCATGATGCACCTTGTCTGGAATTAAAGGGCGTAGCATACCTCAAGTGTCAGTTCCTAGGTAGGCGCGTTCACCTTGTGGTTTCTGGAATTGAAAAGGTGGCATACAGGCCGCCAGATTTTGTGTATGATTCAGCGCTAAACTTTTGGATTGTTTGGAAAGGTCTTGGAGGTTCAGGTGGTTAACTTAGGCATAGTAGGTGGAACAGGTTATACCGGTGTTGAGCTTCTGCGTCTTTTGGCATCGCACCCTGAAGCCAAGGTTAAGGTAATAACCTCACGATCTGACTCAGGAATGCTGGTTGCTGATATGTATCCAAGTCTTAGAGATCACTACCCTGACCTCTGTTTTACTGAGCCTGATGCAGCAACCCTGGCTGCCTGTGATCTGGTGTTTTTTGCCACGCCTCATGGTGTTGCCCATGCTCTGGCCGCGGACCTTTTGTCTGCAGGAACCCGGGTGGTGGACTTGTCTGCAGATTTTCGCTTGCGCGATGCTGATGAATGGTCGCGCTGGTATGGTCAGCCCCATGGTGCGCCTGAACTTTTGCCTCAGGCCGTTTATGGGCTTCCCGAAGTGGCCCGTGAGGAGATTCGTGAAGCCCGTTTGATTGCTGTGCCCGGGTGCTACCCAACAGCTGTTCAGCTGGCGCTGATTCCTCTGTTAGAAAAGAAGTTGATTACCACTCAAGGCATTATTGCCGACTGTAAATCGGGTGTTTCTGGCGCGGGTCGTTCAGCAAAAGTTGGCTCTCTTTACTGTGAGACTTCTGAAAGCATGAAGGCCTACTCTGTTGGTAAGCACAGGCATCACCCCGAAATTACTCAGGGTTTAAGTCAGGCTGCCCAGGAAGCCGTGGGTATTACCTTTGTGCCTCATTTGACACCCATGATTCGTGGCATTCATGCAACCCTGTATGTGCGCTTGAAACCAGAGCAACAACAGCTAACCAATGAAGAGTTGCAAGAGCTGTTTGAAACCCGTTATCAAAATGAACCCTGCGTTGATGTTATGCCTTGGGAATCCTGCCCTGAGACGCGCAGTGTTAAAGGTGCCAATATTTGTCGGATCGCCCTGCATCGTCCCCATGACAGTGATCTGCTCGTTGTCTTGGCAGTAATTGATAATCTGGTGAAAGGAGCAAGTGGGCAGGCAGTACAAAATATGAATATTATGTTTGGCCTCGAAGAGTCAACAGGTTTAAAGTTTGCAGGTTTGTTGCCTTGAACTTTTTTGGTAGTGGATGCTGAGTGATGAATACAGGACAGCAAGAGCGTTTGGAAATAGTTGCTTACAATCCTTGGAAGCGCTTTTTTACCCGGGCGGTAATTGCCCTGATCATGGTTACTTTAGGTGTGGGTGGCTATTACTATGGGCGCTGGAGCGTATGGCATGAAAGAGGCACTGCAGTTATTGAAAGAGACGAACTACGCCTGATCACTCGTGAGCAGGAAGAAGAATTGAAAGAGTTGCGTCGCCGGGTGCTGGTCACTGAAAGTAGTAATGCGGTTGATCGTCGTGCCTATCAGGAAGTTCAGCAAACGGTTTTGAACTTAAATGCGCGTATTGCTCAGCTGGAAAATGAACTCCACTTTTATCAGCGGGTAATGGCACCTGAAAAAACTGATCAAGGTTTGCGAATTGATAGCCTGGACCTGCGGCCCACAGGTGAGAATCGAACTTATGAGTATCAGTTGGTGATTACTCAGGTAACGGATAACAACACTTTTATAGAAGGACGGGCATTGGTGAGTATCATTGGTCAGCGTGGCCAGACAAAGAATGTCACGTTACCACTGAAGGATGTCTCGGATGATGTTGATGATCTGAGTGTTCGTTTCCGATTCCGTTTCTTCCAGAATGTTGCCGGGCAGCTACAGTTGCCTGAAGATTTTGAACCTGAAAGAGTTCAGGTGATCTTGCAATCAACAGGAAGAAAAGCAATGCGTATTGAACAAGAATTTGACTGGTCAAGCCAGGAGGCTCTCTAAATGTTTGGTAAAAATGCTCCTCCAAGCAATCACTTTGATACCCTGATTTCCAGTAAAGCTGAAATAGTGGGTGATATCCACTTTTCAGGCGGTCTGCATATTGATGGTAGGGTTTACGGTAATATTATTGCTGATGATGAGTCGAAGGCCGTGCTCAGAGTGAGTGATAAAGGAGTTGTTGAAGGAGAGGTGTCAGTCCCCCACGTGATCGTGAATGGTGCCATTGTGGGTGATGTTCATTCCTGTGAGCATATTGAACTTGCCGCTAAAGCTGCTATTAAAGGCAATGTTTTCTACAACACCATTGAAATGGTTATGGGTGCCCAGGTTGAAGGGCGCATGGCTCACCGCTACAAGAGCATCAAGGGTAGTGAAAAGCCCAAAATGCCTAAGCAGGTGACCCGTGAAAAGCCTATTCCAAGCCAGGCCCTGACTGCGGAAGGTAAAGACCAGCAGGCGAAAGAGCAGCAAGCAAAAGACGCAGCTGTTCAACCAAAGCCAGCAGTTGCTGCAGCTGTTGCCCCTGCTTCCGATAAGCCAGGGCAATCCAGCTCAACTTCTTCAGATAAACCGACTGCTCAAAAATGATCAAGCTGCCTCCCTGGATTTAGCCCAGGGAGGTGCCGTTGATACTTGACTAAATTACTTGGTTAAGCCAGACTGCTTAGGCAGATTAACGGAGTTGGCGAGATATGACCTCAGCAGTAAGCTTTGTTCCCCAAGCACTTTTTATTACCCCGGCCGCGATTGAAAAGGTTAAGGGGCTCGTAGAATCCGAACATAACCCAGGCTTGATGCTTAGGGTTTATGTGACCGGTGGCGGCTGCTCCGGTTTTCAGTATGGTTTCGACTTTTCTGAAGAAATGCAGGATGATGACACCCTGATTGAAGAGCAGGGCGCGCGCTTTGTGCTGGATGCTCTTAGTTATCCTTATCTCGTTGGTTCGACACTGGATTATGTTGAGGGCCTTGAGGGTTCGCGCTTTATCCTGACTAATCCCAATGCATCCACAACCTGTGGCTGTGGATCTTCCTTTTCGATTTAATTAGGCTGGATAGTAGCCGCCAAGGATGCGCTCTCCTTTTGCCCCAGTCACTTCAGGTAAATTTCCACTGAGGCCTTGTTGGTGGCGGTAGGCAAGCCATGCAAAAGCAAGGGCTTCAACATCCTGCGGCGGAATGCCCAGCTCATCCGTTGTTAGCGTTGTCCGTTGGCTGACTGTAGCAATTCTCTCCAGTAAATAACGATTCTTTGCGCCACCGCCACAAACCAGAAGCTTGGCGGTGCCTTGAGTATCCAGGGTATTGATGGCCTGGCAAAGGCTAACAGCAGTGAGTTCAGTCAGAGTGGCCTGAATATCCTCATCGGCAAGCTGTGAAGAGCTAAATTCTGCAAGCTGATCTTGAAGCCAGTTTAAGTTGAACTTCTCGCGTCCCGTACTTTTCGGAAAGCCCTGAGTAAAGTAGCTGTCCTTTAGGAGATGTTCGAGAAGCTCAGTGATCAGTTGCCCGCCTCTTGCCCAATGCCCCTTATTATCAAAGGCTTGCTGCTGCTTGAGTTGGCACCAGCCATCCAGGAGAATATTGGCTGGGCCAGTATCCATTCCCAAAGAAGGCTGATCGAGCTGAGCAGGCAGCCAGGTTATATTGGCAATGCCGCCCAGGTTAACAATGATGCGATCTTCGGCATCGGAAGCCATAAAGCTCTGATGAAAAGCTGGCGCTAAGGGTGCGCCCTGGCCGCCAGCTGCCAAGTCCCTGCGCCTAAAATCACAGATGACATTGCATCCTGTCAATTCGCTTAGCAGGCTGGGGTTTAACAACTGCAAGGTGTAGCCTTGATTGGGGCGGTGCTCAATGGTTTGACCATGGCAGCCTAGAGCCAGGGGAGTGATGTTGGGGTACTGTTGACTGAGAAGCTTCCAGCATTGGGCATAGCTTTGGGTTAAGAGTTCTTCTGCTGCTGAAAGGTCACTAAAACTGACCAGATCACTGCTTGCCAGCTTTAAAAGAAGTGCTCTGAGTTGGGGTGGAAAATCAACACTGCTCCTGCCGATGACTTCCAGGTCTCCTGCCCCACCAAAGTAACTAGCAACGGCGTCCACCCCATCCAGGCTGGTGCCTGACATCATGCCTACATAGATCTGTTTGCGATTCATCTGCCTGCCTGGAGCTCTCGTTCCCATCAAAGGTGATGGTATACTCTGCCACATTCATCTTGCTTGCACTAGCAGCACTCACTTTCAATGATTAAAGGAAGATAAATGAGCACCACTCAAGAAGCCCTTGATCTGATCAAACGTGGCACCCATGAAATTTTAATCGAAGAAGAGCTGGTTAAAAAACTGGAAACAGGAAAGCCGCTGCGTATTAAAGCAGGCTTTGATCCTACAGCGCCAGATTTGCACTTGGGGCATACGGTGTTGATTAACAAGCTACGGCAGTTCCAGGATCTCGGGCATCAAGTGCTTTTTTTGATCGGTGACTTTACCGGGCGCATTGGCGACCCTACAGGTAAAAATGTCACCCGCAAACCTTTGACTGAACACGAAGTTAAAGCGAATGCCCAGACCTACAAAGAACAGGTGTTCAAGATTCTCGATCCAGCAAAAACAGAAGTAATGTTCAACTCTCACTGGATGGGTGAAATGAATGCAGCAGGTCTGATAGAACTGGCTGCTCAATCCACAGTGGCACGTATGCTCGAGCGTGACGATTTTGAAAAGCGCTACAAGGGTAACCAGCCGATTGCCATTCATGAGTTTCTTTATCCACTGATTCAAGGTTATGACTCGGTTGCTATGGATGCTGATGTTGAGCTCGGCGGCACCGATCAGAAATTCAATCTGCTGATGGGTCGTGAAATCCAGAAAAGTAAGGGTCTGGAGCCTCAGGTTGTTATCACTATGCCGCTTCTGGAAGGTCTGGATGGTGTGCAGAAAATGTCCAAGTCCTTGGGTAACTATGTGGGTATCGATGAAGCCCCAGGAGTTATGTTCAACAAAATCGTTTCCATGCCCGACAGCCTGATGTGGCGTTATTTCGAACTGCTGTCTTTCCGCAGCATGGAAGAAATTGCTGGGCTTAAGCGGGAGGTTGAAGGTGGAACTAACCCGCGCGATATCAAAATCTTACTGGCACGTGAGCTGATAGCTCGCTTTCATGATGAAGAAGCAGCCGCCAATGCGCATAAATCTGCAGGTAATCGCCTAGCCGAAGGAGAATTGCCCGAAGATCTTCCTGAAGTTGAAGTTGATCTTGCAGGTGAGGCTGACCTACCAATTGTAGCTGTTATTAATCGTGCAGGACTAACCACTAATGCTGCTCAAGCAAAGGATGCCGTTAAAAGAGGAGCAGTGCGAGTGGATCATCAAGAAGTGAATGCTGACTGTCGCTTAACAGTAGGAAGCGAGCAGGTGATTCAGGTCGGTAAAAAGAAGTATGCCCGAGTTCGTTTAGTCTAGTTGTAAAAAAATTTCATAAGGGTCTTGCATCTGTAAGAATTGTGCCTATAATACGTCTCTCTTGTCGGGGAGGTCTTGAAAAAGCGCTTGGCAAGGGAAGGCAAGGAAGTCTGCAAGCGGTTGATTTTCTTTAGATTTTTTAAAGGCGATCAAAAATAAGTGCTTGACACTGGAGAGAAACGCTGTAGAATGCGCTCCACTGATTCGGCAGCAACAGCTGCACAGAATCGACGCTCTTTAAGAAAGCATCAGGTACATTCATGTGGGCGCTTGCGGGATGGGTTGGAGGCGCTGGACTTTCAAAACCTTTCGGGGTTTTATCTAGGAAGCCAGTTAAGTCACTAAAACATCAAGGCAAGCGACTCGTCGAGATTTTCGGATCTCAATTATTCGTTTGAACCTTGAGCCAAGTTTGATTCTCTTAAAGAATCGATGATTTTAAACTGAAGAGTTTGATCATGGCTCAGATTGAACGCTGGCGGCAGGCCTAACACATGCAAGTCGAGCGGAAACGATGGGAGCTTGCTCCCAGGCGTCGAGCGGCGGACGGG
>NZ_FOLH01000012.1 GCF_900112235.1 Marinospirillum celere
CCTTGAGCCAAGTTTGATTCTCTTAAAGAATCGATGATTTTAAACTGAAGAGTTTGATCATGGCTCAGATTGAACGCTGGCGGCAGGCCTAACACATGCAAGTCGAGCGGAAACGATGGGAGCTTGCTCCCAGGCGTCGAGCGGCGGACGGGTGAGTAATGCATGGGAATCTGCCCGATAGTGGGGGATAACCTTTCGAAAGGAAGGCTAATACCGCGTACGTCCTACGGGAGAAAGTGGGGTTTCGGCCTCACGCTATCGGATGAGCCCATGTCGGATTAGCTAGTTGGTGAAGTAATGGTTTACCAAGGCGACGATCCGTAGCTGGTCTGAGAGGATGATCAGCCACACCGGAACTGAGACACGGTCCGGACTCCTACGGGAGGCAGCAGTGGGGAATATTGGACAATGGGGGCAACCCTGATCCAGCCATGCCGCGTGTGTGAAGAAGGCCTTCGGGTTGTAAAGCACTTTCAGCGAGGAGGAAAGCGTTAAGGTTAATACCCTTAGCGTGTGACGTTACTCGCAGAAGAAGCACCGGCAAACTCCGTGCCAGCAGCCGCGGTAATACGGAGGGTGCGAGCGTTAATCGGAATTACTGGGCGTAAAGCGCGCGTAGGCGGTTTGTTAAGCCAGATGTGAAAGCCCTGGGCTCAACCTAGGAACGGCATCTGGAACTGGCAAGCTAGAGTACAGTAGAGGAAGGTGGAATTCCACGTGTAGCGGTGAAATGCGTAGATATGTGGAGGAACACCAGTGGCGAAGGCGGCCTTCTGGACTGATACTGACGCTGAGGTGCGAAAGCGTGGGGAGCAAACAGGATTAGATACCCTGGTAGTCCACGCCGTAAACGATGTCAACTAGCCGTTGGGAGCCTTGAGTTCTTAGTGGCGCAGCTAACGCACTAAGTTGACCGCCTGGGGAGTACGGCCGCAAGGTTAAAACTCAAATGAATTGACGGGGGCCCGCACAAGCGGTGGAGCATGTGGTTTAATTCGATGCAACGCGAAGAACCTTACCTACTCTTGACATCCTGCGAACTTGCTAGAGATAGCTTGGTGCCTTCGGGAACGCAGTGACAGGTGCTGCATGGCTGTCGTCAGCTCGTGTTGTGAAATGTTGGGTTAAGTCCCGTAACGAGCGCAACCCCTATCCTTATTTGCCAGCGAGTTAAGTCGGGAACTCTAAGGAGACTGCCGGTGACAAACCGGAGGAAGGTGGGGACGACGTCAAGTCATCATGGCCCTTACGAGTAGGGCTACACACGTGCTACAATGGCCGGTACAACAGGTTGCTAACCCGCGAGGGGGAGCTAATCCGCAAAAACCGGTCGTAGTCCGGATTGGAGTCTGCAACTCGACTCCATGAAGTCGGAATCGCTAGTAATCGCGAATCAGAATGTCGCGGTGAATACGTTCCCGGGCCTTGTACACACCGCCCGTCACACCATGGGAGTTGATTGCACCAGAAGTAGCTAGCTTAACCTTCGGGAGGGCGGTTACCACGGTGTGGTTAATGACTGGGGTGAAGTCGTAACAAGGTAGCCGTAGGGGAACCTGCGGCTGGATCACCTCCTTAACGACGGCCCCAACCCCCC
>NZ_FOLH01000007.1 GCF_900112235.1 Marinospirillum celere
GCATTGAGCTAACCGGTACTAATGACCCGTGAGGCTTGACCATATAACACCCAAACGGTTTTAAGCGGTACTGAAACGACGTAAACCGGATACGAAACAGATGATGCTTTGACGAAGCGAACGAGATTGCTTGCCCCTTTTTAGGCTGTTGGCCTTAGTAACACCGCCAGCAACCAACCAGTTACGCCTGACGACAATAGCGAGTGGGAACCACCTGATCCCTTGCCGAACTCAGCAGTGAAACCGCTCAGCGCCGATGATAGTGTGGGGCTTCCCCATGTGAAAGTAGGTCATCGTCAGGCACTTATTAAAGAAAAACCCCCAGCTCAAAGCTGGGGGTTTTTTTATGCCTGTTGATTAGGTTACAAGTTCACTGGAAAAAGCTACACTTGCGGCTTGCTAGGGAGTTTTCATGAACCTTTATCCATTAATCAAGCTATTAAGTGACGGCAAGCCTCATACCGGTACTGAATTAGGTGATCAGTTAGCGATCAGTCGTACAGCAGTGTGGAAACAAATCCAAAAGCTTCCTGAGTTGGGTCTTGAGTACACCACAGACAAGCAATTAGGTTACTGCCTTCTTGAGCCTTTGGATTTGCTTGATGCGACAGCTTTGGCAGAGCAGATTAAGTCCCTCGACTCCTTTCATGATGCCAAGCTAGAAACCCTTCCTTTGGTCGGTTCAACTAATACCCACCTGCTCGATTTTGCCAATGCAGGACAAAATATCCACAAGCATTTTGTGACCGCTGAAATGCAGGTGCAAGGTAAAGGGCGTAGAGGGCGCCAGTGGATGAGTCCTTTTGCCTCCTCTCTGAGCTCTACACTAGGTTGGCACTTTGATGGCTCGGCCCAAAAGCTTCAAGGTTTAAGTCTTGCCATAGGTGTTGCCCTCTGCCGATGTTTACAGAAATATGGTTTTCCTGGAACAGGCCTGAAATGGCCCAATGATGTCTATCTCAATGGCAGTAAGTTGGGAGGAATACTCATTGAAATTACCGGTGACCTGGCAGGCCCCTGTATTCTTGTTGTAGGCTATGGCGTTAATTTTAGCCGTCCCCCTACATTTGATGCTTCCTTGATTGATCAAAGCTTCACCTTCCTTAGTGATCATACTGAAAAGCTGCCTTCACGAAATCAGTTGGTCGCTGACCTTTTTATTGAGGTTGCCAGGGTGCTGGAAAGTTATGCAATAACTGGCTTTCAGCCTCATGTGGAAGCTTGGAATCAGCTGCATATTTGGAAGGGTAAAAAGGTTCATTTGATCTCCGCATCGGGTCAGGAAGAAGTGCTTTTGGGTGATGTTAACCCGCTGGGTGAGCTGAATGTACAAGCTGCTGATGGCAGCTGGCGTTCTATTAACTCCGGTGAAATCAGTTTGAGGTTATCTGAGTGATTCTTGATCTTGATATTGGCAATACCCTGACCAAATGGCGCCTAAAATGCATTACTTCAAGCCGCATTCTGGATAGAGGTTCCATCTGGACACGCGATCGTTGGGAAGACTCAGACGAGATACCTGATTTTCGTGATCTTAAATTGATGCGCGTTTCCAACGTGGGCGGCAAGGAGGTTCTGCAGGAGGTAGAGCGACTGGCAAGGCGCTATCGGGTTCCTCTTCATGTTGCTCGCTCTTCAGAGCGCTTCTCGGGTGTGCGCAATGCCTATCGCCAACCATCAACACTGGGAGTAGACCGTTGGCTGGGGATTCTAGCTGGCTTTCATGCCGTGGGCGGGTGTTGCGTGGTTGACTGCGGTAGTGCGATCACCATCGATTTTGTCTTGGATGGGGGGCAGCACCTAGGTGGTTTTATTGCGCCAGGAATACGGCTAATGAAAGAGAGTCTGAAGCTGGGTACCCGCAATGTCCCTATAGACCCAGATGAGGATCACCAGGGAATGACTACACCCGGACGAACGACTCATCAGGCCGTCGGACATGGCATTTATTTGGCAGCAATTGGGCAAATAAATACGGCCTATACTCAAATTCAAATGGAACAGAAGCATAAGCTTCCAATTATTTTGACGGGTGGTGATGCTCTGCTAATTTCAGGTGGCTTGGATGTCATCCCTTATTGCTGGCCAGATATGGTCTACGCAGGTTTGGAGTTAATGTTTCCAGTGACCTCATCGGAAAAATCCGGACAACTCAGTGGTATGCCTGAAAGGAGTTTTGAAAAAAGACTTGCCGAATAAGAGCCTAGCTGTTAAAGTTGCCGCCGTTGTTTGGGGAGAGAGAAAATTCTTCCTTGACACAGGCATAAATTTGAGTATAATTTATCGCCTCGCTGGAGGGGTTCCCGAGTGGTCAAAGGGAGCAGACTGTAAATCTGCCGCGCGAGCTTCGAAGGTTCGAATCCTTCCCCCTCCACCAGTTTTTCCCGGGCAAGCGGGCATAGTTTAATGGTAGAACCTCAGCCTTCCAAGCTGATGACGCGGGTTCGATTCCCGCTGCCCGCTCCAAATAAGCTCATGTAGCTCAGGGGTAGAGCACACCCTTGGTAAGGGTGAGGTCGGCGGTTCAAATCCGCCCATGAGCTCCACGATTGAGTTTTGGTCGTGAGCAAGCGTCAAGTTCTTAATGCCAAATTTTAGGCCAGTAGCTCAATTGGCAGAGCAGCGGTCTCCAAAACCGCAGGTTGGGGGTTCGATTCCCTCCTGGCCTGCCAATCTTCCCCAGGTTGGTTTTGATATTTCCATACAAAGTGCTGCCGCAAGGAGTTAAATCCCAGATGAAAGCAAAAGCCGAAGCTCAGCCAGCTCGCCTGGATGGTTTTAAATGGGCTCTTGTAGTGTTGCTGGTTTCAGCAGCAGTGCTGGGAAACATGTATTTTGGTGATCAGCCTCTGCTCTATCGAGTGGCGGGCGTTGTTGTGTTGCTGGCCCTGGCGGCTGGTGTTTTTGCACAAACAGCCAAGGGGCAAAAGTTTCTGGCCATGGCCCGTGAAGCGCGGACTGAAATACGTAAGGTTATCTGGCCTACACGCCCTGAAACGACCCAGACAACTCTGATCGTTCTTGCTGCTGTAGCTATTGTTGCTCTGCTCCTTTGGCTCATTGATTCCTTCTTGAGCTGGATCATCCAAAGCCTGATTTACTAGGAGAAGCATTATGGCTAAGCGCTGGTACGTCGTACACGCCTATTCGGGCTTTGAAAAACAGGTTATGCGCTCACTTCAAGAGCGTGTCAATCTGAAAGAGATGGAAGATCTCTTTGGTCAGATTCTAGTGCCCACTGAAGAAGTTGTTGAAATGCGTGAAGGGAAAAAGCGCAAAAGTGAGCGTAAATTCTACCCCGGCTACGTGCTGGTGGAAATGGAAATGAATGATGATAGCTGGCACTTGGTAAAGGAAACGCCCAAGGTTCTGGGCTTTATTGGTGGTACACCAGAAAGGCCTGCACCCATTACTGAGAAAGAAGCTGATCAGATTCTTCAGCGTGTCCAGGATGGCACAGATAAACCTCGTCCTCGGACCATGTTTGAACCAGGTGAAGTGGTGCGCGTCCTGGATGGGCCTTTTGCCGATTTTAATGGTGTCGTAGAAGAAGTGAACTACGAAAAGAGCCGCCTGCACGTTTCAGTACTTATTTTTGGGCGAGCGACACCTGTAGAGCTGGATTTCGGCCAGGTAGAAAAAGATTAATTAGGTGCTGGTATTGCCAGCAAATTAAAACGGGGAGCCGCAAGGCGTTGAACCCACAGGAGTAAATTATGGCTAAGAAAGTACAAGCCTACATCAAGCTTCAAGTTGGAGCTGGTAAGGCGAACCCAAGTCCACCCGTTGGTCCAGCACTGGGTCAGCACGGTGTGAACATCATGGAATTCTGTAAAGCATTTAATGCTCAAACTCAGGAAATGGAAGCAGGTCTTCCGATTCCTGTGGTTATCACTGTTTACAGTGACCGCAGCTTTACTTTTGTCACCAAAACCCCTCCCGCAGCTGTACTGCTGAAGAAAACCCTGGGTCTTAAATCAGGTTCTGCTGAACCCAATAAGAACAAGGTTGGCAAAATTACACGCGAGCAGCTGGAAGAAATTGCCAAGATGAAAGAGCCAGATCTGACTGCAGCCGATATGGATGCAGCTGTTCGTACGATTGCCGGTACTGCGCGCAGTATGGGTATAGACTCGGAGGGTGTGTAAATGGCCAAGCTGACTAAGCGTCAAAAGCAAATTGCTGAAAAAGTTGATTCCAACAAGGCTTACACTCTTGAAGAAGCAGTCGAAGTTCTGGCTTCTCTGCCCCCTGTAAAGTTTAAAGAAACGTTTGAGCTGGCAGTTAACCTAGGTGTAGATCCACGTAAGTCTGACCAGGTTGTTCGTGGCGCAACTGTCCTGCCTAATGGTACAGGCAAAGATGTACGCGTTGCTGTTTTTGCTCAGGGTGCTGCTGCTGATGCTGCTAAAGAAGCCGGTGCTGACCTAGTAGGTATGGAAGACCTGGCCGAACAAGTCAAAAAAGGCGTCATGGATTTTGATGTTGTTGTCGCTGCACCTGACGCCATGCGTGTTGTTGGTCAACTGGGTCAGATTCTGGGTCCGCGCGGTCTGATGCCTAACCCCAAAGTTGGCACAGTAACACCTGACGTGGCAACTGCTGTTAAAAACGCCAAAGCTGGTCAGGTTCGTTTCCGTACTGATAAGAACGGTATTGTTCACGCGGGTATTGGTAAGGTTGATTTTGCTGCAGATGCTATCCGTGGCAACGTTGAAGCCCTGCTGTCCGATCTGAAAAAATTGAAGCCATCTTCTTCCAAAGGCGTTTATGTGAAGAAGGTGTCCTTGTCTACCACCATGGGTCCAGGCTTGACTGTTGATATTTCAAGCTTGAATCTGTGAGGTTACTTTGCGGAGCGGGCTAAGTTTTAGCCCGCTGACCGTCAAAGACCGTAGGTGTTTTTGTACTGCAAAAACTTAATTTCCTACGCAGATGGAGGCCGCCAGAATTGTCGGTCCAACCATCATAAACGACTCCGATCTTTCGGAGGGTTGGAAACCGTAGAGAGTTGCCAAGCAACTTCTCTCCAAGAGGAGCAAAAAAGTGGCATTAAGTCTGAAAGACAAAAAAGCTATTGTTGCTGATGTCAACAAAGCTGCCAAAGCTGCTCAGTCCGTAGTTGTTGCCGACTCGCGTGGCGTGACTGTAGGTGCAATGACCGAGCTGCGTAAGCAAGCTCGTGAAGCTCAGGTAGATATGCGTGTTGTGCGTAATACCCTGGCTCGTTTTGCTTTTGCAGACACTGCTTATGAAGGTCTGTCTGATCAGTTTGTAGGTCCTACACTGATTGCATTCTCCATGGATCACCCAGGCGCTGCTGCCCGGTTGTTCAAGGACTTTGCAAAAGATCAGAAAGAATTCGAAGTCAAAGCAATGGCTTACGAGGGTGAGATCATCCCAGCGAAGGATATCGATCGTCTGGCAAGTCTGCCAACTTACGACGAAGCGATCGCCAAACTGATGGCTACTATGAAAGAAGCCTCGGCTGGCAAGCTGGTACGTACTCTCGCGGCACTGCGCGACCAGAAACAAGAAGCGGCTTGATCGCTTCCTTAAATTTCCGAGTAGTTTACTCATTTTAATTTAGGTAGAGCTAACATGGCACTTAACAAAGAAGACATCATCAATGCCGTTGCTGAAATGTCAGTAATGGAAGTTGTTGAACTGATTGAAGCAATGGAAGAAAAATTCGGTGTTAGCGCTGCAGCTGCTGTTGTAGCTGGTGGCGCTGCTGGTGGCGGCGAAGCTGCTGAAGAGCAAACCGAATTTGACGTTGTTCTGGCTTCAGCTGGTGACAAGAAAGTTAACGTTATCAAAGCCGTTCGTGAAATCACCGGTCTGGGCCTGAAAGAAGCCAAAGGCATGGTTGATGGCGCACCTGCAACGGTTAAAGAAGGCGCTTCTAAAGAAGACGCTGAAGCTGCAAAAGCGAAGCTTGAAGAAGCCGGTGCTACGGTGGAACTCAAGTAATTTGCTTGGCAGCTTTAGGCTGCGGCAGTTGAATGGCTGGTGGCGCTTGCGCCCCCGGCCTTTTTCTGTTAAAGCCTGCTTTGCTGATTAGATATGACTGCATGTTTCACCTTAACCGGTGCATCGCAGTTGGGGCGCGCCTCCCCCTTAAGGCGTAGTGACCACTTGCGGTCTGGTTTCTGGTGAACAAGCTGGGGAAAATAGATGGCTTACTCGTACACAGAGAAAAAACGCATCCGCAAGGATTTCAGTAAACTACCAGTAGTAATGGATGTTCCTTACTTACTGGCCATACAGCTGGATTCCTATCGCCAGTTCCTTCAAGAAGATAAGGCTGGTGATGCGCGTACTGAAACTGGTTTGCATGCTGCATTTCAGTCCGTGTTTCCTATCGAGAGCTACTCAGGCAATGCAGCGCTTGAGTATGTAAGCTACCGTCTTGGTACCCCGGCGTTTGACGTCAAGGAGTGTATCCTGCGTGGCGTAACCTATGCTGCTCCCTTGCGCGTCAAGGTGCGCCTGGTTATTTACGATAAGGATTCGCCGAACAAGGCAATCAAGGACATCAAAGAACAGGAAGTTTACATGGGCGAAATGCCGCTCATGACAGAAAACGGTACCTTCGTTATCAATGGTACTGAAAGGGTTATTGTTTCCCAGTTGCACCGGTCACCTGGTGTTTTCTTTGATCATGACCGGGGTAAAACCCATTCGTCGGGCAAGCTTCTCTACTCTGCCCGTATTATTCCTTACCGTGGCTCCTGGCTGGATTTTGAATTCGATCCCAAGGATCTCGTATTTGTTCGTATCGACCGTCGTCGGAAGCTGCCAGCAAGCATTTTGCTTCGTGCGCTTGGCTATACAGCCGAACAGATACTGGAAATGTTTTTTGAAACCAGCACCTTTAATATTGAAAATAATGGTTTTTCAGTTGACCTGATCCCTTCACGCTTGCGTGGCGAAACCTCGTCTTTTGAAATTACAGATCAAGATGGCAAGGTGATTGTTGAGAAAGATCGCCGCATCACCCAAAAGCATATCCGCCAGATTGAAAAAGCGGGTATCAGTCGCTTGGCTGTTCCTGCTGATTACCTCTTTGGTAAGGTTTTGGCGCGGGATATGGTCGACCCTTCGACCGGTGAACTGATTGCCGAATGCAACTCTGAGCTGAATGCCGAAGTATTGACGAAGCTGGTTGAAGCCAAGGTCACCAGTTTTGAAACGCTTTACACTAACGACCTGGATTGCGGTCCCTTCATGTCGGATACCATTAAAGCGGATCCGACCCGTTCGCAGCTTGAAGCTTTGGTTGAAATCTACCGGATGATGCGTCCTGGTGAGCCACCCACTAAAGAAGCAGCGGAAAGCCTTTTCCAAAACCTGTTCTTCTCCGAAGATCGCTATGACCTTTCGGTTGTTGGCCGGATGAAATTCAACCGCCGCCTGCGCCGTGAAGAAGATACTGGCTCGGCTATTCTTCAGCACGAAGACATTATTGATGTCATGCGTGAGCTGCTGAATATTCGTAATGGTAAGGGTGATGTGGATGATATTGATCACCTGGGCAACCGCCGTATCCGTTCTGTCGGTGAGATGGCTGAAAACCAATTCCGTGTTGGCCTGGTTCGTGTTGAGCGCGCAGTAAAAGAGCGCTTGTCTCTGGCTGAAAGTGAAGGCCTGATGCCTCAGGACCTAATTAATGCCAAACCTGTCGCTGCAGCGGTTAAGGAATTCTTTGGTTCCAGTCAGCTGTCACAGTTTATGGACCAGAACAACCCGCTCTCTGAGGTGACTCACAAGCGTCGTGTTTCTGCGCTCGGCCCGGGTGGCTTGACGCGTGAGCGTGCCGGCTTTGAAGTACGTGACGTTCATCCAACGCACTATGGTCGTGTCTGCCCAATTGAAACGCCTGAAGGCCCTAACATCGGTCTGATCAACTCCTTGGCGACCTATGCACGTACCAACTCTTATGGCTTCCTGGAAACACCTTACCGTAAGGTAGTGGATAGCAAGGTAACGGATGAAGTTGCTTACCTGTCAGCGATTGAAGAAGGCCAGTTTGTTATCGCCCAGGCTTCCGCGAAGCTTAGCGATGACGGTGAATTGATTGATGATCTGGTTCAGGTGCGTCATAAGGGTGATACCACCTTTGTTACACCTGATCAGGTGACCCTGATGGACGTTTCGCCACGTCAGGTTGTTTCCGTTGCCGCTTCCTTGATTCCTTTCCTGGAGCATGATGATGCTAACCGCGCCCTAATGGGTTCGAACATGCAGCGTCAGGCAGTACCTACCCTTAAAGCAGATAAACCGCTGGTGGGTACAGGTATGGAGCGCTTTGTTGCGCGTGACTCAGGTGTTTGTGCTGTTGCTCTGCGCGGCGGTGTTGTTGACTCGGTTGACGCTTCACGAATCGTCGTTCGCATTAATGAAGGCGAGCTGATAGGTGGTGAGGCAGGTATCGATATTTACAACCTGACCAAGTACACCCGTTCTAACCAGAACACGTGTATTAACCAGCGTCCTATCGTTAAGCCCGGTGATCGTGTGACCCGTGGTGATATCCTGGCTGATGGTCCTTCAGTTGATATGGGTGAGCTGGCTCTGGGTCAGAACATGCGTATTGCTTTTATGCCCTGGAATGGTTTCAACTTTGAGGACTCGATTCTGGTTTCAGAAAGGGTTGTTGAAGAAGACCGTTTCACGACTATTCATATCCAAGAGCTAACCTGCGTGGCTCGGGATACCAAGCTGGGCTCAGAAGAGATTACTTCTGATATTCCCAACGTCGGTGAGTCGGCGCTGTCCAAGCTGGATGATTCAGGGATTGTTTATATCGGTGCCGAAGTTGGTCCTGGCGACATTCTGGTCGGCAAGGTAACACCTAAGGGCGAAACCCAGTTGACACCCGAAGAGAAGCTCCTGCGTGCCATCTTTGGTGAGAAGGCTTCTGACGTTAAGGATACGTCACTGCGTGTTTCTACCGGCATGAAGGGTACAGTTATTGATGTCCAGGTCTTTACCCGCGATGGCGTGGAAAAAGACAAGCGCGCTCTATCCATTGAGCAGATGCAGTTGGACGAGGTTCGCAAAGACCTTAAAGAAGAGTACCGGATTGCTGAAGAAGCGACCTTTACGCGTCTTCACAATGCTCTCGAAGGCCAGCCTGTCAACGGTGGTCCTAACCTTTCCAAGAATGAGCGCATTACTGCGGCTTACTTGGAAGAGCTGCCCAACGTGCAGTGGTTCAAGCTACGCATGCAGGACGAGTCTTTGAATGAGCTTCTTGCCCAAGCCCAGCAGCAGCTGGAAGAGCGCAAGAACATCATGGAAGAAAAGTTTGAAGACAAGAAACGTAAGCTGCAGCAAGGCGATGACCTGGCTCCTGGCGTACTCAAAATCGTCAAAGTTTATGTGGCTGTTAAGCGCCGCATTCAACCCGGTGACAAGATGGCTGGCCGCCACGGTAACAAGGGTGTTATTTCTGCGATCATGCCGGTTGAAGACATGCCTTACAACGAGAAGGGTATCCCCGTTGATGTGGTACTCAACCCGCTGGGTGTTCCTTCCCGGATGAACGTAGGTCAGGTTCTGGAAACCCACTTGGGTCTGGCAGCCAAGGGTTTGGGTGAGCGCATTGAAGAAATGCTCTTGGCTGAACGCGAAGCTCAGGTTACTGAAATCCGTAGCTTCCTGGAGCAGGTTTACAACCAGATCGGTGGCAAGAACAAGGAAGAACTGGACAGCTTCAGTGATGAAGAAGTCATCGAGTTGGCACACAACCTGAAAAAAGGTGTGCCCATGGCCACAGCCGTCTTTGATGGTGCCAAAGAGCACGAAGTCAAAGCCATGCTGGAGCTTGCTGGCCTGCCACGTAGTGGTCAAATGGACCTCTATGATGGCCGTACGGGTGACAAATTTGACCGCCCGGTAACGGTTGGCTACATGTACATGTTGAAGCTGAACCACCTGGTTGATGACAAGATGCACGCCCGTTCCACCGGTTCTTACAGCCTGGTTACCCAGCAGCCCTTGGGTGGTAAGGCACAGTTCGGTGGTCAGCGCTTTGGTGAGATGGAAGTCTGGGCGCTGGAAGCCTATGGCGCAGCGCACAGCTTGCAGGAAATGCTGACGGTTAAATCAGATGATGTGAATGGTCGTACCAAGATGTACAAAAACATCGTGGATGGCAATCACAAGATGGAGCCAGGTATGCCTGAGTCCTTCAACGTTCTGATTAAAGAAATACGTTCTCTGGCGATCGATATCGACCTGGAATATTAATACCCCAGGCAGATATGCGGGGAACCCCCATGCGGGGCTAGAGTAGAAAGTGCCGGCGGGCCAGTGGCCCGCCGTAACTCCAACGGGAGCTGCGGCTGATGAAAGACCTAGTCAATGTATTGCGTACTCAGGGACAACCTGAGGAATTTGAATCCCTCAAGATTTCCCTTGCTTCACCGGACATGATTCGTTCCTGGTCCTTTGGTGAAGTCAAGAAGCCAGAGACGATCAACTACCGTACCTTCAAGCCAGAGCGTGACGGTCTTTTCTGTGCCAAGATTTTTGGCCCGGTTAAAGACTACGAGTGCTTGTGCGGAAAATACAAGCGGATGAAGCATCGAGGCATCATCTGCGAAAAGTGTGGTGTTGAAGTTACCCAGGCCAAGGTGCGTCGTGAGCGTATGGGTCATATTGACCTGGCTTCTCCTGTTGCCCACATTTGGTTCCTGAAGTCCTTGCCATCACGCATTGGCTTGATGCTGGACATGACTCTGCGCGATATTGAGCGCGTCCTTTATTTTGAAAGTTTCATCGTTATCGATCCAGGTATGACCACGCTTGAAAAAGGTCAACTGCTGAACGATGAACAGTACTTTGATGCCCTGGAAGAGTTTGGCGATGACTTTGACGCCCGTATGGGTGCTGAAGCCGTTCAGGCACTGCTGAATGATATCGATCTGGATGATGAGATCGAAACCATTCGCGAAGAGATTCCTCAGACTTCATCTGAAACCAAGATGAAGAAACTGACCAAGCGCTTGAAGATTTTGGAAGCTTTCCGTGACTCCTCCAACCAGCCTGGCTGGATGGTGATGGAAGTGCTGCCCGTATTGCCACCCGATCTGCGTCCTCTGGTGCCTCTGGATGGTGGCCGCTTTGCGACCTCTGACCTGAACGATCTTTACCGTCGAGTCATTAACCGGAATAACCGTCTCAAGCGTCTGTTGGAACTCAATGCACCAGACATTATCGTGCGTAATGAAAAGCGGATGCTCCAGGAAGCGGTTGATGCCCTCTTGGATAATGGTCGTCGTGGTCGCGCCATCACGGGTAGCAACAAGCGTCCTCTGAAATCCTTGGCTGATATGATCAAGGGTAAGCAGGGTCGCTTCCGTCAAAACCTGTTGGGTAAGCGTGTTGACTACTCAGGCCGTTCGGTCATCACCGTTGGTCCTACGCTGCGCCTGCATCAGTGTGGTCTGCCTAAGAAAATGGCGCTGGAACTCTTCAAGCCGTTCATTTTTGCCAAGCTGGAAGCGCGTGGCCTGGCTACGACCATCAAAGCAGCCAAAAAGATGGTTGAGCGTGAATTGCCTGAGGTTTGGGATATTCTGGCTGAAGTCATCCGCCAGCACCCTGTTCTCTTGAACCGAGCACCGACGCTTCACCGTCTGGGTATCCAGGCGTTTGAACCTGTCCTGATCGAAGGTAAGGCCATCCAGCTGCACCCACTGGTATGTGCGGCCTATAACGCCGACTTTGACGGTGACCAGATGGCGGTTCACGTGCCTCTGACTCTGGAAGCCCAGCTCGAAGCCCGTGCCCTGATGCTGTCGACCAACAACGTCCTGTCGCCTTCCAATGGTGAGCCCATTATCGTTCCTTCGCAGGACGTGGTTTTGGGTCTCTACTACATGACCCGTGAGAAAATCGGTGCCCAGGGTGAAGGTCGCTTCCTGAGCGGAATCGATGAAGCTGAACGTGCCTATGCAACGGGTGCGTTAAGCTTGCATGCTCGCGTTAAGGTACGTATCACTGAAACGGTTAAAGAAATTGAAGGGGATCCAGAAACCCGCACCTTCATGGCCGATACGACCGTTGGTCGGGCGTTGCTCTTCCGCATTCTGCCCAAGGGCTTGCCCTTTGAGCTGGCTAACCAGCCACTGAACAAAAAAGCCATTTCACGCTTGATCAACGAGGCATATCGCCGCGTGGGTCTCAAAGACACGGTTATTTTTGCTGACCAACTGATGTATACCGGCTTCCGTTATGCGACCTGGTCAGGTTGTTCAATTGGTGTAAACGACTTCGTTATTCCTGATGAGAAAGCGAAAATCGTTGCTGAAGCAGAAGCTGAAGTGAAACAAATCGAGCAGCAGTTTGCTTCCGGTCTGGTCACTCAGGGTGAGAAGTACAACAAGGTTATCGACATCTGGTCCAAGGCGAACGACAAGGTTGCCAAGGCAATGATGGTCGGTATTTCCAAAGAGAAAGCAGTCGACTCCAAGGGTGTCGAGCATGAGCAGGACTCGTTCAACAGCGTCTTTATCATGGCTGACTCAGGTGCTCGGGGTTCTGCTGCCCAGATCCGTCAGCTAGCCGGTATGCGTGGTCTGATGGCCAAGCCTGATGGCTCGATCATTGAAACCCCCATCGTGGCCAACTTCCGCGAAGGTCTGAACGTACTTCAGTACTTTATCTCGACTCACGGTGCGCGTAAGGGTCTGGCGGATACTGCCTTGAAGACTGCTAACTCGGGCTACCTGACGCGTCGTTTGGTTGACGTAGCCCAAGACCTGGTTGTTACAGAAGAAGACTGTGGCACCGAAGAAGGCTTGGTTATGCACCCCATCATCGAAGGTGGCGATATCATCGTACCTCTGTCCCAGCGCGTTCTGGGTCGTGTGGTGGCGCGCGATGTTATCAGTGCTGAAACCGGTGAGGTGGTCATTTCCAAGGGCACCCTGTTGGATGAAAAATGGTGTAACCAGCTGGATACCCTGAGTGTCGATGAAATTATCGTTCGCTCCACCATCACTTGTGATACGCGCTACGGTGTTTGCTCCAAGTGTTACGGTCGTGATCTCGCACGTGGCCACCAGGTCAACGTGGGTGAGGCTGTCGGTGTTATTGCTGCTCAGTCGATCGGTGAGCCAGGCACCCAGCTGACCATGCGTACCTTCCACATCGGTGGTGCGGCCTCGCGTGCATCAGCAACGGATAGTGTTCAGGTTAAGCATGGTGGCAAGGTCCGCTTCCACAACATCAAGGTGGTTGACCGTGATGATGGCAAGTTGGTTGCTGTTTCCCGTTCTGGGGCCTTGGCGATTGCCGATGCTCAGGGCCGTGAGCGCGAATACTACAAGCTGCCCTATGGTGCTGAAATCAACGTTCGTGACGGCGAGGCGGTTGAAGCTGGTCAGATCGTTGCTAAATGGGACCCACACACTCATCCAATCGTTGCCGAAGTGGCCGGTCGCGTTCAGTTCAGTGATATGGAAGATGGCATTACCATCAACCGTAACATTGATGAATTGACGGGTCTGTCGTCGATTGAAATCATCGAGACTCAGCACCGTCCCGCAGCTGGTAAAGACAAGCGTCCTATGCTGCTGCTGTTGGATGAGAATGGCAAAGAAATCATCCTGCCTGGCAGCCAAACGCCTGTGCAGTACATGATGCCTGGTAAGGCCGTAGTGACCCTTGAAGACCGTTCAGAAGTTAAAGTCGGTCAAATCATTGCCCGTATTCCTCAGGAAAGCAGTGGTAACAAGGATATTACCGGTGGTCTGCCGCGTGTTGCTGACCTCTTCGAAGCGCGTAAACCGAAAGAGCCCGCTGTACTGGCAGAAATTTCGGGAACCATCTCGCTGGGTAAAGAAACCAAAGGCAAACAGCGTATAGTGATCACTCCAAATGACGGTAGTGATCCTGTTGAAACCTTGATTCCCAAATGGCGTAAGATCAACGTCTTTGAAGGTGAAACAGTGGAAAGGGGTGAGGTGATTTCTGATGGCCCATCCAATCCTCACGATATTTTGCGCCTGCTGGGTGTTAGCGAGCTGGCGAAATATATCACCAGCGAAGTACAGGATGTTTACCGCCTTCAGGGTGTAGGTATCAACGATAAGCACATTGAAGTTATCGTGCGCCAGATGCTGCGCAAAGTTGAAATTACAGATCCAGGTGATTCTAGCTTTATTGGTGGTGAGCAGGTTGAATACTTCAAGGTTGTCGAAGAAAATCGCCGCCTCGAAGAAAACAGCAAGTTTGCTGCCAAGTTCAATCGCCTGTTGCTGGGTATTACCAAAGCATCTTTGGCAACTGAATCTTTCATTTCGGCGGCTTCCTTCCAGGAAACAACACGTGTCCTGACCGAAGCTGCAGTGACCGGCAAGAAGGATTATCTGCGCGGTTTGAAAGAAAACGTTGTTGTAGGCCGCTTGATTCCAGCGGGTACCGGCTTGACTTATCACGCGCAGCGTAAGCGTCGTCGCGAAGATCAAGAAGCCTTGCTTGCCGGTCCAAGTGCGAGTGAAGTTGAAGCGGCCTTGACCAGTGAGCTGTCAGCACTGGATCAAGATGAGGAATAAAGCATAAAAAAGGTCAGGATTTGCAGGAAATAACCTGCAAGTCTTGACCTTGTCTACTGGGTGACCGTAGAATGCGCTTCCTCAAAAGAGGGGATAGGTGCGTCTATCCATTTTGTATTATCAGAAATCTGCCTAGTTGAAGCACCCATTTTGGTGCCTAAACAGACATTGGAGTTTGCTTGCATGGCAACAATTAATCAGTTGGTTCGCAAGCCACGCAAACGGAAAGTAGCCAAGAGTGACGTTCCTGCACTTCAGGCTTGCCCACAAAGGCGTGGCGTATGTACTCGTGTTTACACGACTACACCTAAAAAACCTAACTCGGCACTGCGTAAAGTCTGCCGTGTGCGTCTGACCAATGGTTATGAAGTTTCTTCATACATTGGCGGTGAAGGTCACAACCTTCAGGAGCACTCGGTCGTTCTGATTCGCGGTGGTCGTGTAAAAGACCTTCCTGGTGTGCGTTATCACACCGTGCGTGGTGCTCTGGATACTTCCGGTGTACAGGATCGTAAGCAAGGTCGTTCCAAATACGGCGCCAAGCGTCCTAAGTAATTTTATTAACCACTGTCTGATAAGAGTAAGGCCAGGCCGTTAGATTTCATTTGGTGTCCTGGAGTTACCTGAAGACCGTTTTGAGGGCTTATCATGCCAAGAAGAAGAGTTGCGGCAAAACGCGATGTGCTTCCAGATCCTAAGTACGGAAGTGAGCGTTTGGCCAAGTTTATGAACCACGTGATGGAAAGCGGCAAAAAATCCGTTGCTGAGCGTATTGTCTATGGCGCGCTGAGCAAAGTGGAAGAACGCACCAAGAAAGATCCCCTGGAAGTTTTCGAGAAGGCTCTCGAGACTATTCAGCCGCTGGTCGAAGTTAAGTCCCGTCGTGTTGGTGGTGCCACTTATCAGGTGCCAGTAGAAGTTCGTCCTTCGCGTCGTAATGCCCTGGCCATGCGCTGGCTGGTAGACTTTGCACGCAAGCGTGGCGAAAAGTCCATGGATCTACGCCTGGCTGGCGAGATGCTGGATGCCTCTGAAGGTAAAGGTGCAGCCGTTAAGAAGCGTGAAGATGTGCACCGCATGGCCGAAGCCAACAAGGCATTTTCTCACTACCGCTTCTAAGGGAGGCCCCAAGTGGCACGCAAAACCCCTATTAAACGCTATCGCAACATTGGTATCTGTGCCCACGTGGACGCAGGTAAAACCACGGCGACCGAGCGGATTCTGTTTTACACAGGTGTTAACCACAAGCTGGGTGAGACCCACGATGGTGCATCGACGACTGACTGGATGGAGCAGGAGCAGGAGCGTGGTATTACCATTACCTCTGCTGCTGTAACGACCTTCTGGAAAGGTATGGATCACCAGTTTGACGAACACCGCGTCAACATCATCGATACCCCTGGGCACGTTGACTTCACGATCGAAGTTGAGCGCTCACTGCGGGTTCTGGATGGTGCTGTGGTGGTTTTCTGTGGTTCTTCCGGTGTTGAGCCTCAGTCAGAAACTGTCTGGCGTCAGGCTAACAAGTACGAAGTTCCCCGTCTGGTCTTTGTTAACAAAATGGACCGTTCCGGCGCTGACTTTGAGCGGGTTGTTGATCAGATCAAAACGCGTCTGGCTGCTAATCCTGTACCTATTCAGTTGCCTATCGGCGCTGAAGACGAATTTGAAGGTGTTATCGACCTGATTCGTATGAAGGCTATTTACTGGAGTGAAGAGGATATGGGCACCAGCTTTGAGCTGCGTGACATTCCTGCTGAACTCCAGGATAAAGCTGATCAGTACCGCGAGCAGATGATCGAAGCTGCTGCTGAAGCCAACGAAGAACTGATGGACAAGTACCTTGAAGGTGGTGAATTGACCACTGAAGAAATCAAGGCAGGTCTACGTCAGCGCGTCATCGCTAACGATATCGTTCTGGCGATGTGTGGTTCCGCCTTTAAAAACAAAGGCGTTCAGGCCATGCTGGATGCGGTTATTGAATACCTGCCAGCGCCTGATGAAGTTGCAGCCATTGAAGGTGAGCTGGAAGACGGCTCCGTGGGTACTCGCCCTGTTGACGATAAAGAGCCTTTTGCTGCTCTGGCGTTCAAGATAGCAACCGACCCCTTCGTTGGTACTCTGACTTACATCCGCGTTTACTCAGGTGTGCTAGAAACTGGTCAGGGTGTTTACAACTCAGTCCGTCAGAAGAAAGAGCGCGTTGGTCGTCTGGTTCAGATGCACGCCAACAACCGCGAAGAGATCAAAGAAGTCCGCGCTGGTGACATCGCGGCTTGCGTAGGTCTCAAAGATGTAACGACAGGTGATACCCTGTGCAACCCAGATCACAAGATCGTTCTGGAGCGCATGGAATTCCCTGATCCGGTTATATCTGTGGCTGTGGAGCCTAAGTCTAAAGCTGACCAGGAAAAAATGGGTATTGCACTGGGTAAACTGGCCCAGGAAGATCCTTCTTTCCGCGTCAAGACTGACGAAGAGTCCGGTCAGACCATCATCTCTGGTATGGGTGAGCTGCACCTGGATATCATCGTTGACCGCATGAAGCGCGAATTCAAGGTCGAAGCCAACATCGGTAAGCCACAGGTTGCCTACCGAGAAACCATCCGCAAGTCGGTTGAGCAAGAAGGCAAGTTTGTGCGTCAGTCCGGTGGTCGTGGTCAGTATGGCCATGTATGGCTGCGCATTGAGCCTTTGACCGACAAGGGTGAAGATGGCGATAAAGATTACGAGTTCGTAAACGAAATCGTTGGTGGTGTGGTTCCACGTGAGTACATCGGTTCTGTTGATAAAGGCTGTTATGAACAGCTGCAGAATGGTGTTCTGGCTGGCTACCCAATGATCGACGTTAAGGTAACCCTCTACGACGGTTCTTACCACGACGTTGACTCTAACGAAATGGCCTTCAAGATTGCTGGTTCCATGGCAATCAAGGAAGGCGCCAAGAAGGCAGGTGCAGTACTGCTTGAGCCTATGATGAAGGTTGAAGTGGTTACGCCTGAAGACTACATGGGCGACGTTATGGGCGACCTGAATCGCCGTCGTGGCCTGGTGCAGGGTATGGATGACTTGCCTTCCGGTAAGGTTATTCGTGCCAAGGTGCCGCTGGGCGAAATGTTTGGTTATGCAACCGACCTGCGCTCTGCGACCCAGGGTCGTGCCAGCTACTCGATGGAATTCTCCGAGTATGCCGAAGCACCGTCCAGCATCGTAGACGCCGTTATTAACCAAAAGTAATTTTTAATTCTGCCGTTAACTGAAGAGGTTATCGTTGTGGCTAAAGAAAAATTTGAACGTAGTAAACCCCACGTAAACGTTGGCACCATCGGTCACGTTGACCATGGTAAAACCACTCTGACTGCTGCTCTGACTCGTGTATGTCACGAAGTTTGGGGCACAGGCGCATCTGTTGCCTTTGACGGTATCGATAATGCTCCTGAAGAAAAAGAGCGTGGTATCACCATCGCTACTTCTCACGTAGAGTACGATTCTCCAACGCGTCACTATGCACACGTTGACTGCCCAGGCCACGCTGACTATGTCAAGAACATGATCACTGGTGCTGCTCAGATGGACGGCGCTATCCTGGTATGTTCTGCTGCTGACGGCCCCATGCCTCAGACGCGTGAGCACATCCTGCTGTCTCGTCAGGTTGGTGTACCTTACATCGTAGTCTTCATGAACAAAGCCGACATGGTTGACGATGAAGAGCTGCTGGAACTGGTTGAGATGGAAATTCGTGACCTGCTGTCTACTTATGACTTCCCAGGCGACGACACTCCAATCATCATCGGTTCTGCCCTGATGGCTCTGGAAGGTAAAGATGACAACGAAATGGGTACTACTGCCGTTAAGAAACTGGTAGAAGCCCTGGACGACTACATCCCTGAGCCTGAGCGTGCGATTGACCAGCCTTTCCTGATGCCAATCGAAGACGTTTTCTCTATTTCCGGTCGTGGTACAGTAGTAACTGGCCGTGTAGAGCGTGGTATCGTTAAAACTGGCGAAGAAATTGAAATCGTTGGTATTAAAGAAACCACCAAAACCACCTGTACTGGTGTGGAAATGTTCCGCAAGCTGCTCGACGAAGGTCGTGCTGGTGAGAACATCGGTGCCCTGCTGCGTGGCACCAAGCGTGACGACGTTGAGCGTGGTCAGGTTCTGGCCAAGCCAGGTTCCATCACTCCTCACACCGTTTTTGAAGCAGAAGTTTATGTTCTGTCCAAAGACGAAGGTGGCCGTCATACGCCTTTCTTCAAGGGCTACCGTCCTCAGTTCTACTTCCGTACAACTGACGTAACTGGTTCTTGTGAACTGCCTGAAGGTACTGAAATGGTTATGCCTGGCGATAACGTCAAGCTGGTTGTTACTCTGATTGCTCCTATTGCAATGGACGACGGCCTGCGCTTTGCGATTCGTGAAGGTGGCCGTACCGTAGGTGCTGGTGTTGTAGCTAAGATCATCGAGTAATATCGAATCTTGGTGCTCGCACCTTAAAGAGGGTCTCCGCAAGGAGGCCCTCTTTGTTGTATAAATCTTGAGAAGAAGATTTGACATCCTTTAGATGGCAGCACTATAATGCTGCTCCTTTTTAGGTGGGGTGCAGATGCCTGCATCCTAGTGTCCGTATCGGAGCATTGGATAATGCAAGACCAGAAAATCCGTATTCGGCTGAAATCGTTTGATCATCGACTGATCGATCAGTCCGCGCTGGAGATTGTTGAGACAGCCAAGCGTACTGGAGCTCAGATCAAAGGTCCGATCCCTCTGCCGACTCGCAAAGAAAAGTTCACCGTGCTGATTTCTCCGCACGTGAACAAAGATGCCCGCGATCAGTATGAGATCCGCACCCACAAGCGTGTGCTGGATATTGTTGAGCCAACTGAAAAAACAGTTGATGCCCTGATGAAGCTCGAACTGGCTGCTGGCGTTGATGTTCAAATCAGCCTGGGTTAATCCCTGCTGACAAGCTAAGTGGTTCGCGTCGCGAGACGCAATACAATTGAGATAGTGGAATGCCCTGAAAAAGGCAGCCATAGCGGGTGATAGCCCCGTACACTGATAGGAGACATAAAATGGCTCTTGGTTTAGTCGGTAAGAAAAGCGGCATGACCCGCATTTTCACCGAAGAAGGTATTTCTATACCTGTCACCGTTATTGAAGTGACTCCTAACCGAGTAACGCAGATTCGTAGCCTTGAAAACGATGGCTATACTGCTGTTCAGGTTACTTCAGGTTCACGTAAGGCCAAGCATCTTACCAAAGCTCAGGCAGGTCATTTTGCCAAGGCTGGTGTAGAGGCAGGTCGTCTGCTGCGTGAATTTCCTCTAGCTGAAGGTCAGGAAGCTCCAGAAGTGGGCGCTGAGCTGACAGTCAGTCTGTTCGAAGCAGGTCAATCAATCGATGTGACCGCTACATCCAAAGGTAAGGGTTTCCAAGGTGCTGTTAAGCGCTGGAATTTCCGTACTCAGGATGCTACCCACGGTAACTCCCTTTCCCACCGTGCTCCTGGTTCTATTGGTCAGAACCAGACGCCAGGCCGTGTCTTTAAAGGCAAGAAAATGGCTGGTCAAATGGGTAATCAGCGTGTCACCGTGCAATCTCTGGAAGTCGTCCGCGTTGATGAAGAGCGTAATCTGCTGCTGGTAAAAGGTGCCGTGCCTGGCGCTACCGGTTCAGATGTGCTGGTTCGTCCGGCGGTCAAGGCTCGCAGCTAAGAGGATAGAGACACATGAACCTGAATCTTGCCGGAGCTCAGGGTACTGTCGAAGTATCCGATGCGACCTTTGGAAAAGAATTCAACGAAGCCCTGGTTCACCAGGTTGTCGTTGCCTATATGGCCGGTGCCCGTCAAGGTACTCGTGCCCAGAAGAATCGCGCTGATGTTAAAGGTGGTGGTAAGAAGCCTTGGCGTCAAAAAGGTACTGGCCGTGCGCGTGCTGGTACAGCGACTTCTCCGATCTGGCGGAAAGGTGGCGTTACTTTTGCGGCCCGTCCACAAGATCACTCACAAAAAGTGAACAAGAAAATGTATCGCTCTGCGATGCGTTCCATTCTGTCAGAACTGGCTCGTCAGGATCGCCTGGTTGCTGTTGAGGACTTCACTGTTGAAGCCCCTAAGACCAAGCTACTGGCTACCAAGCTTGCAGAAATGAAGCTGGACAAGGTGCTGATCGTTACTTCTGAATTGAACAGTGATCTTTACCTGGCTGCTCGCAACTTGCCCCACGTTGATGTGATTGAAGCCAAAGCTGCTGATCCTGTAAGCCTGATCGCCTACGAAAACGTACTGGTCACTGTGCCAGCCCTGCGTCAGTTCGAGGAGAAATTGGGATGAACCAGGAGCGCCTATATAAAGTGCTGCTCGGTCCACACATGACCGAGAAAGCTGCTGTACTGGCTGACGAAAAAAACCAGTATGTATTTAAAGTAGCTTCAGATGCGACTAAGCCTGAAATTAAAAAGGCTGTCGAGCAACTGTTTGATGTCAAGGTTGAAGCCGTTAGTGTTACGAATGCTAAAGCTAAAACCCGACGCACTCTTCACGGTCTCGGTCGTCGCAAAGGTTTCCGTAAGGCTTATGTTAGCCTCGCGGAAGGTCAAGCGATCGATTTCGCTGACGCGGAATAAGGCAAGGGGTTGAATCATGGCAGTTATAAAAGCTAAGCCGACTTCAGCCGGTCGCCGCCATCTAATCAAGGTGGTGAACAAGGATCTGCACAAGGGTGCGCCTCATGCACCTCTGTTGGATACCAAGCGCAAGTCTGGCGGCCGGAACAACAATGGACGTATCACTACCCGTCATATCGGTGGTGGTCATCGTCAACATTATCGCATCATCGACTTCAAGCGTAACAAAGACGGTGTTGTAGGTATTGTTGAGCGTCTGGAATATGATCCTAATCGCTCAGCCAACATCGCGCTGATCAAGTACCTGGATGGTGAGCGCCGCTACATTATCGCTCCCAAGGGTCTGACTGCTGGTGACCAGATTCAATCGGGTATGGATTCTCCGATTAAGGCAGGCAACACGCTGCCACTGCGTAACATGCCACTGGGTTCTACGGTTCATTGTATTGAACTCAAGCCTGGCAAAGGTGCGCAAATGGTCCGCTCTGCAGGTACTTCTGCTCAGCTGGTTGCCCGTGAGGGTGCTTATGCCACCTTGCGTCTGCGTTCAGGTGAGACCCGTAAGGTATTGGTAGATTGCCGTGCGACTCTGGGTGAAGTCAGTAATTCTGAACACAGCCTGCGAGTTCTTGGTAAAGCCGGTGCTTCCCGTTGGCGTGGTGTACGTCCTACCGTTCGTGGTACTGCCATGAACCCAGTTGACCACCCTCACGGTGGTGGTGAAGGACGTAATATGGGTAAACACCCAACAACGCCTTGGGGTGTACCTACCAAGGGTTACAAAACTCGCAAAAACAAGCGTACTAACAATCTGATTGTTCGTCGCCGTAAAGCGAAATAACGATTAAGGGGATACCGCTGTGCCTCGTTCACTGAAGAAAGGTCCTTTCATTGACCTTCATCTGTTGAAAAAAGTGGAAGTTGCGGTCGAAGGCAAAGACAAAAAGCCAATCAAGACTTGGTCACGTCGCTCAATGATCATTCCAGATATGATCGGCCTTACGATTGCTGTCCACAATGGACGCCAGCATGTACCGGTTTACATCACTGAAGAGATGGTCGGTCACAAGCTGGGTGAATTTGCTGCTACCCGTACCTACAAGGGTCATGCAGCTGACAAGAAAGCCAAGCGCTAATCGAGGAGGTAATGATGGAAGTCGCCGCTAAATTGCGTGGTGCCCGTCTGTCCGCACAGAAGGCGCGCTTGGTTGCTGATCAGGTGCGTGGCAAGAAGGTTGCGGATGCACTTAACCTGCTTGCATTCAGCCCCAAAAAGGCTGCAAGTCTGGTTAAAAAAGTTCTCGAGTCTGCAATTGCAAACGCTGAGCATAACGAAGGTGCTGATATTGATGAACTGCGTGTCTCTACCATTATGGTAGATGAAGGCATGACCATGAAACGGATTAAACCCCGTGCCAAGGGCCGTGCTGACCGCATTTTCAAGCGCACTTGCCATATCACCGTCAAGGTTGCAGACCGGTAAGGAGTCACCCGATGGGTCAGAAAGTCAATCCTACTGGCATTCGTCTGGGCATTGTTAAGGACCATACCTCTACTTGGTATGCCGAAGGCCAGTCTTATGCCGATAAGCTAAATAATGACTTGCAGGTGCGTAGCTTCCTTGAAGAGCGCCTGAAGCAAGCAGCTGTTAGCCGCATCCAGATCGAGCGTCCTGCAAATAACGCTCGCATCACCATTCACACCGCCCGCCCCGGCATCGTGATTGGCAAGAAAGGCGAAGATGTTGATCGTCTACGCAAGGATGTGTCCGACATGATGGGTGTGCCTGTGCACATCAACATTGAAGAAGTTCGCAAACCAGAGCTGGATGCAGCCTTGGTTGCTCAGAGTGTTGCTGGTCAGCTGGAGCGTCGTGTGATGTTCCGCCGTGCTATGAAGCGCTCCGTGCAGAATGCCATGCGTCTGGGTGCCAAAGGCATCAAGATCCAGGTTGGCGGACGTCTCGGTGGTGCAGAGATTGCCCGTTCTGAGTGGTATCGCGAAGGTCGTGTACCTCTGCATACCCTACGCGCTGATATCGACTACGCCACTGCTGAAGCCCACACTACCTATGGTGTCATTGGCGTCAAGGTGTGGATCTTTAAAGGCGAAATTCTGGGCGGGATCGAAGAGGTGCGTGCCAAGGCTGCTCAACAGCCTCAGCAGCAGGCGCCTAAGAAGAAAGGTTCCAAGTAAGGGGATAGTCGATGTTACAGCCCAAGCGTACAAAATTCCGCAAGATGCATACTGGCCGTAACCGCGGCCTGGCAAATCGCGGTAATAAGGTCAGCTTTGGTGAATTCGGTCTGAAAGCCACTGGTCGTGGTCGTCTGACCGCCCGGCAAATTGAAGCGGCGCGTCGTACCATGACTCGTCACATCAAGCGTGGTGGTAAGATTTGGATCCGAGTTTTTCCAGATAAGCCGATTACAGAAAAGCCGTTGGAAGTTCGTATGGGTAAAGGTAAGGGTAACGTGGAATACTGGGTCGCCCTTATTCAACCCGGAAAGGTGCTCTATGAAGTTGAAGGTGTGTCTGAAGAACTGGCTCGCCAGGCCTTTGCGCTCGCCGGAGCCAAACTTCCTATCCCGACAACTTTTGTTAAACGGACGGTGATGTAATGAAAGCTCAAGAACTGCGCGAGAAATCCGCTGACGAGCTCAAAGAACAGCTGCAAGGTCTATTGCGCGAGCAGTTTCAACTCCGCATGCGCAAGGTGACTGGTCAGCTGGGTCAGACCCATCTGCTTAAGCAGTTGCGTCGTGACGTGGCTCGGATTAAAACCGTGCTCAACGATAAGGCAGGTAACTAAAATGGCCGAAGTTGAAAAGAAAGCCAGAACTGTCACCGGCAAGGTGGTCAGCGACAAAATGGACAAGACTGTCACAGTCATGGTTGAGCGCAGTGTTGCTCACCCTCTGTACGGTAAGTATGTACGTCGCTCCACGAAGCTACATGCACATGACGAGGCCAATGATGCTCGCATGGGTGACACCGTAACCATCCAGGAAAGTCGTCCTTTGTCCAAGACGAAAACCTGGAAACTGGTCGAGATTGTTGAGCGTGCCAAGGAAGTCTGAGGTAACTCAGCTTCTGAACGCTTAAAGTTTGGAGATAACTAATGATTCAGACGCAATCAATGCTGGATGTTGCCGACAACAGCGGCGCGCGTCGCGTAATGTGCATCAAGGTGCTGGGTGGATCTCACCGCCGTTATGCACGTGTCGGTGACATCATCAAGGTCACCGTTAAAGATGCCATTCCTCGTGGCAAGGTGAAAAAAGGCCAGGTTCTCAAGGCTGTGGTAGTTCGCACCAAGGCGCCCGTTCGCCGTCCAGATGGTTCTGCTATTCGTTTTGATGGCAATGCTGCCGTCATTCTGGATAACAAGGACGCTCCGATGGGCACCCGTATTTTCGGGCCGGTAACCCGCGAGCTGCGTGGCGACAAGTTCATGAAGATCATTTCCTTGGCACCCGAAGTGCTATAAGGAGAGAGGCCGGTTATGCGTAAAATTAAACGTGACGATGAAGTGATCGTCATCGCAGGCAAAGACAAGGGTAAGCGTGGCACCATCAAGCGTGTACTCAAGGATAACCGCTATGTGGTTTCCGGAGTCAACATGATTAAGCGCCACACGCGCCCAAATCCCTATGCCAATCAGCCTGGCGGCATCATTGAGCGCGAAGCGCCCATTCATGCTTCCAACGTTGCCATTTTCAATAAGGAAACTGGCAAGGCTGATAGAGTAGGATTCAAGGTCCTGGACGATGGTTCCAAGGTACGTATTTTCAAGTCGACTCAAGCTGAGATCGACTCCTAATCAAGTCAGGTATCAGCATGGCTAGATTGAAAAATCTTTACCAAGATGAAGTGGCAGCCAAACTGAAAGACGAGCTTGGCTTAAAGAACGTGATGGAAGTACCACGCATCACCAAGATCACCC
Source organism: Marinospirillum celere (assembly GCF_900112235.1). Classification (GTDB taxonomy): domain Bacteria; phylum Pseudomonadota; class Gammaproteobacteria; order Pseudomonadales; family Halomonadaceae; genus Marinospirillum; species Marinospirillum celere. The sequence continues at coordinate 25,147 of NZ_FOLH01000007.1, forward strand.
TGAACATGGGTGTAGGTGAAGCACTCAGCGATAAAAAGCTGATGGAAAACGCCGTTGCGGATTTGGAAAAACTGAGCGGGCAAAAGCCTGTGGTAACCAAGGCACGTAAATCCATCGCAGGCTTTAAAGTTCGCGAAGGTTGGCCAATTGGTTGTAAGGTCACCCTGCGTCATGAGCGCATGTGGGAATTCCTGGACCGTCTGGTGGATGTTGCGATTCCTCGTATTCGTGACTTCCGTGGCTTGAGCCCCAAGTCCTTTGACGGTCGTGGTAACTACAGCATGGGTGTGCGTGAGCAGATCATCTTCCCTGAAATCGACTATGACAAGGTTGACAGGGTGCGTGGACTGGACGTGACCATCACCACAAGTGCCCGTAACAACGACGAAGGTCGCGCGCTTTTGACTGCGCTCGGCTTCCCGTTCAAGAAGTAAGGGGAAAAACATGGCGAAGGTTTCCATGGTTCAGCGTGAACTCAAGCGCACCAAACTGGTAGAAAAGTATGCTGCCAAGCGCGCTGAGTTGAAGGCGATCATTGTTAACCCCAACTCTTCGGAAGAAGAGCAATGGGACGCGCTACAACAACTGCAGAAGCTGCCGCGTGATTCCAGTTCTGTTCGTCAGCGTAACCGCTGCCGTGCAACTGGACGTCCACACGGTTTTTACAACAAGTTCGGCCTGAGCCGCAACGCGCTGCGTAAAGCAGCCATGCGTGGTGATGTGCCCGGTCTGCGTAAGTCCAGCTGGTAAGCTTAGGATCCAGGAGTGCAAAGCTAATGAGCATGCAAGACACCCTGGCGGATATGGTTACTCGTATTCGCAATGCACAAATGGCAACCAAAGAGACGGTCACCATGCCGTCTTCGAAAATGAAAATTGAAGTTGCCCGGGTGCTAAAAGAAGAGGGTTTCATCGAGGACTTCCAAGTCCAAGGTGATGTAAAACCTGAACTGACTGTGACTTTGAAGTATTTTGAAGGTAAAGCGGTCATCGAGAAGATCGAACGTGTTAGCAAACCCAGTTTGCGTAGCTACAAAGGCAAGAGTGAGCTGCCTAAAGTTGCCGGCGGCCTGGGCGTTGCGATTATCTCCACCTCTAAGGGTGTGATGAGTGATCGTGCAGCACGTGCGGCCGGTGTCGGTGGCGAAGTCATCTGCACCGTGTTCTAAGGGAGAGTACAATGTCCCGCGTAGCAAAGAAACCGATTGAACTGCCAGCTGGCGTTGAGCTGAAACTCAATGACAGCAAGGTAACTGTAAAGGGTGGCAATGGCTCCCTTGAACTGGATATCCATCCGCTGGTCGATGTTAAAGTGGATGATAAAACAGTGACAGTTGCTGCTGGCAACCCGAACAACCGAGCTGCCTGGGCGCATGCCGGTACTACCCGTGCACTGGTCAACAATATGGTGACTGGTGTTTCCACAGGCTTTAGCAAGTCTCTGGAAATTAACGGTGTTGGTTATCGTGCACAAGCCAAAGGGCAAACTATCAATCTTACCTTGGGCTTCTCCCATCCGGTGGAATATACCCTTCCTGCCGGCGTGACAGCAGAAACTCCCAGCAACACCCAGATTGTATTGAAGGGTGCTGACAAGCAACTGCTTGGCCAGTGTGCTGCAGAGATTCGCAGTTTCCGCCGTCCAGAACCCTATAAGGGCAAGGGCATCCGCTATAGCGACGAACTCGTTCGTCGTAAAGAAGCCAAGAAGAAGTAAGGCAGGGTTATGAACGCGAAGAAAGAATCTCGTTTACGTCGTGCCCGCCGTGCCCGCGCCAAAATTCGCGAGCTGGGTGCGATTCGCCTGTGCGTGAACCGCACTCCGCGGCACATTTATGCGCAGATCATTTCCGCCGATGGCGGCCAGGTACTGGCCAGTGCTTCAACGCTGGATTCCAGTCTGCGTAGCGGAGCGACAGGTAACATCGAAGCCGCCTCCAAGGTAGGCAAGCTGATCGCCGAAAGAGCCAAAGCTGCAGGTATTGAAACTGTTGCCTTTGATCGCGGTGGTTTCAAATATCATGGTCGCGTAAAAGCCCTGGCTGATGCGGCTCGTGAAGGCGGCCTGGAATTCTAAAGGGTGTGACGATGGCGAATATTGAAAAAACAGCCGGTGACCTGCAAGAAAAACTTGTACAGGTCAACCGAGTCGCCAAGGTGGTCAAGGGTGGCCGTATTTTCGGTTTCACCGCCTTGACCGTCGTAGGCGACGGCAAGGGTCGCATTGGCTTTGGTCGTGGCAAGGCACGTGAAGTGCCTGTAGCGATTCAAAAGGCAATGGAACAGGCTCGCCGTAACATGGTTAATGTCCAACTGGACGGCACCACGCTTCAGTATCCTGTACGTGCAGCTCATGGGGCTTCTAAAGTCTTCATGCAGCCTGCATCGGAAGGTACCGGTATTATTGCCGGCGGTGCCATGCGCGCCGTACTGGAACTGGCAGGTGTTCAGAATGTTCTAGCTAAGTGTTACGGTTCAACCAATCCGGTCAACGTGGTTCGCGCCACGGTCAAGGGTCTGGCGGCTATGAAAGCGCCAGAAGACATCGCTGCTAAGCGCGGCAAGACCGTAGAAGAGATTCTGGGGTAAACCATGGCGAAAATTAAAGTCACTCTGGTACGCAGCCCCATAGCCACTCTTCCCAAGCACAAGCTTTGTGTTAAGGGGCTGGGTCTGCGCCGTATTGGTCACCAGGTAGAACTGGAAGACACTCCCGCAGTACGTGGCATGATCAATAAGGTCAACTATTTGCTGCGAGTTGAAGGAGCATAAGTCATGCATCTGAACGATCTGAGCCCAGCACCCGGCTCCAAAACTGACGCCAAGCGCGTTGGTCGCGGTATCGGTAGTGGACTGGGTAAAACTGGCGGTCGCGGTCACAAAGGGCAGAAAGCGCGCTCTGGTGGAACGGTCAAACCAGGTTTTGAAGGCGGTCAAATGCCCTTGCAGCGTCGTCTGCCAAAATTTGGTTTTACTTCGCACAAGGCACCGCTGACTGCTGAAGTACGTCTGCACGAAGTTGCCCAAGTTGAAGGGGACGAGGTTAGCCTTGAAACCCTGAAAGCTGCGGACATCATCAAGCAGTCTACTCAGTATGTAAAAGTGATTCTGTCCGGCGAAATCAACCGTGCAGTAACCCTCAAGGGCGTTAAGGCGACCAAGGGTGCTCGTGCGGCCATTGAAGCGGCTGGCGGTAAAGTCGAAGACTAAGATAAGTCGAGGACGAAATGGCTAAACCAGGATCCCTACCAGGAAATCAAAGCGGACTCGGAGAAGTCTGGGCCCGCTTGCGCTTTGTCATTGTTGCGATCATTGTGTATCGCATTGGTGCTCATGTGCCTGTCCCTGGTATTAATCCTGACCAGCTTGCTGCCATCTTCGATCAGACCCGTGGCACCATCCTGGACATGTTTAACATGTTCTCGGGTGGTGCTCTGGAGAATATGAGTATCTTGGCACTGGGTATCATGCCCTATATTTCTGCCTCGATTATCATGCAGCTGCTAACAGCGGTAACACCTAAGCTGGAAGCACTGAAAAAAGAAGGTGAAGCCGGACGTCGCAAAATCAACCAGTACACACGGTATGGCACCGTGGGTCTGGCATTTGTGCAGGCGATCGGTATGTCAGTAGGCCTGGCAGGACAAAGCGGTGTCGTCTATATGGCGAACTTCGGGTTCTATTTTGTTGCGGTAACGACCCTGGTTTGTGGTGCTGTCTTCCTGATGTGGCTGGGTGAACAGATTACAGAGCGAGGTATCGGTAACGGTATTTCCCTGCTGATCTTCGCCGGTATCGTAGCGGGCTTGCCCGGTGCTATAGGTAGCTCTCTGGAAATTGCCCGTAGTGAAGGTACCTGGAACCTGATTCCTTTGTTGGTAATCGGTGCCCTGGGTATTGCCACTGTTGCTTTTGTCGTATTTATCGAACGTGGCCAACGCCGCGTTACGGTGAACTATGCCAAACGGCAGGTGGGTAATCAGATGTATGCAGCGCAATCCAATCATCTGCCGCTGAAAGTAAACATGGCTGGGGTAATTCCACCCATCTTTGCTTCAAGTATCCTGTTGTTCCCCGCGTCGATTGGCCAGTGGTTTGGAAGTGCGGAAGGTATGGGGCTTTTACAGGATCTGGCGCAACTTCTTGCCCCAGGTGCACCCCTGTACATCTTGCTTTTTGCACTCAGTGTTGTATTCTTCTGCTTCTTTTATACAGCACTCATGTTCAACCCCAAAGAAATTGCTGAAAACCTGAAAAAATCAGGTGCTTTCCTGCCCGGTATCCGTCCAGGCGAGCAAACAGCAAAATACATTGATGGGGTGGTAACTCGCCTGACCCTGTTCGGTTCACTGTATATAACGGCTGTTTCCTTGATGCCTCAGTTCCTGCAGGTTGCCTGGGATATTCCTTTCTACGTTGGTGGTACCGCTTTGCTGATCGTGGTCGTCGTAGTGATGGACTTTATGGCACAACTGCAGTCGCACTTGATGTCGCATCAATATCAGAATCAGTCTTTGCTTAAAAAAGCTAACCTCAAGGGCTATGGTCGCAAACGCTGATCACCTTTTGGGAACGGAGTAGAAGATGAAAGTTCGTGCATCTGTGAAGAAGATCTGTCGTAACTGTAAGATCATTCGTCGTCGCGGTTCGGTGCGTGTTATTTGCATTGAGCCTCGTCACAAACAGCGCCAGGGTTAAGACTCTGGACAGGACCATGAAGGCTGCAGCTTTTACCCCTTGATATTTCTTTTATCAAGGGGTATGCTTTTGCGCCCTTTGTGGACATAAAAACTGGAGCTGGCTTTTGCCGGCTTGGAATCGGAGTGAAGTGAATGGCACGTATTGCTGGTGTCAATATTCCGGATAACAAGCACACGGTCATTTCTCTGACCTACATTTTTGGTGTTGGTAAAACGCGCGCCAAATTGATTTGTGCAGAATCCGGGATTGAACCTAATCGTAAAATTGCTGACTTGTCCACCGACGAGTTGGATAAACTGCGTAATGCAGTGAGCGCTTTCACCGTTGAAGGTGATCTGCGTCGTGAAGTTACGCTGAATATTAAGCGTCTGATGGATCTGGGTTGCAACCGTGGCATTCGCCACCGCCGTAACCTGCCGGTTCGTGGTCAGCGCACTAAAACTAATGCGCGTACCCGTAAAGGACCGCGTAAACCTATTCGCAAATAAGCAGGTTGCACACCGTCTTAGCTGGTGTGCTACCGCGAAAATCAGGAATTTAAGATACTATGGCTAACCCGCGTACTCGTAAAAAAGTTAAAAAGACGGTAGTGGATGGCGTCGCCCATATCCACGCCTCTTTTAACAATACCATCATTACGATAACTGACCGCCAGGGCAATACCCTTTCCTGGGCTACTGCCGGTGGTTCGGGTTTTCGTGGTTCTCGTAAGAGCACCCCGTTCGCAGCGCAAGTCGCGAGTGAACGTGCCGCTACAGCGGCAGCCGAGTATGGTCTGAAGAATGTCGACGTTATGGTCAAGGGCCCTGGTCCTGGCCGTGAATCTGCCGTTCGCGCTCTGAACGCTGCTGGTTTTAAGGTCACCAACATTACCGATGTGACCCCGATTCCACACAACGGTTGTCGCCCACCGAAGAAACGCCGCGTATAAGGAGGCAGATTCATGGCACGTTACTTAGGTCCCAAGTGTAAGCTCTCACGTCGTGAGGGTACTGATCTGCTGTTGAAAAGCGGTGTAACTCCTTTTGAGAAGAAGTGTAAATCAGAAGCAGTTCCCGGTCAGCATGGTCAACGTCGTTCTCGTCTTTCAGACTATGGTCTGCAGCTTCGCGAGAAACAGAAAGTCCGTCGTATGTACGGTGTTCTGGAAAAGCAATTCCGTAACTACTACAAAGCAGCTGCCCGTATGAAGGGTGCTACAGGTGAAAACCTGCTTCAGCTGCTGGAATCACGTTTTGATAACGTGGTTTACCGCATGGGCTTTGGCTCCACGCGTGCAGAAGCACGTCAGCTGGTCAGCCACAAAGCCCTAACCGTTAATGGTAAGACAGTCAATGTGGCTTCTTATCAGGTTCAGCCCGGTGATGTCGTTGCCGTGCGTGAAAAGTCCAAGCAGCAGCTACGTATCAAGAATGCCCTGCAACTGGCTTCTCAGCGCTCAGACGTTTCCTGGGTCGAGGTTGATGGCAACAAGCTGGAAGGTACTTTCAAGGCACAGCCTGAGCGTACTGACCTTTCAGCCGAAATCAACGAAAACCTCATCGTCGAGCTTTACTCCAAGTAATCTTGGAGTAACCGTCTGGCAGCCAAACAGGTGTTCATATGCAGCGTTCAGTGACAGAGTTTCTTCGCCCAAGAGATATCAAAGTCGAGACCTTGAGTCCGACCCGTGCAAAAATCATCCTCGAGCCTTTCGAGCGTGGTTTTGGTCATACCCTGGGGAATGCTCTGCGTCGTATTCTGCTTTCCTCCATGCCCGGCTGTGCAATAGTCGAAGCAGAGATCGAAGGCGTCGAGCATGAGTACAGCACACTTGAGGGTGTTCAGGAAGATGTGATTGAAATTCTCCTGAATCTCAAGCAGGTTGCGGTGAAAATTCACAGCCGCGACGATGCTGTGTTGACGCTGAAAAAACAAGGTCCAGGACCTGTAACAGCAGGCGACCTTCAGGGTGATCATGATGTTGAGATCATCAACCCTGACTTGGTCATCGCCAATTTGAATGGTGGTGCTCAGCTGAACATGCAGCTGCGTGTTGAGAAGGGTCGTGGCTATGTGCCAGCAGATGCCCGTGTATCCGATGATGACGAAACCCGTCCCATTGGCCGCCTGGCTCTGGATGCCACTTTTAGTCCTGTGCTACGTGTCGCCTATGCCGTTGAAGCGGCGCGCGTTGAGCAGCGTACTGACCTTGATAAGCTGGTTTTGGAATTGGAAACTGATGGCACCCTGGACCCTGAAGAGTCCATTCGCCGTTCGGCAACCATTCTTCAAGAGCAGCTGGCTGCCTTCGTTGATCTGGAAACAGACAAGCAACAAGAGCCCGAAGAAGAGGAAGATCAAATTGATCCGGTTCTTCTTCGTCCGGTAGATGACCTTGAACTGACTGTACGTTCAGCCAACTGCCTCAAGGCCGAGAACATTTATTATATTGGTGACTTGATCCAGCGCACAGAAGTTGAGCTGCTGAAGACACCTAACCTTGGTAAGAAGTCTCTGACTGAAATCAAGGATGTCCTCGCTGCCCGTGCCCTGTCTTTGGGTATGCGGTTGGAAAACTGGCCGCCTGCCAGTTTGAAGAACGACGACAAGGCCAGCGCCTAATACGTCATTTCAAGTCTCAAGGTTTGGAAAGGATAAACGACAATGCGTCATCGTAAGAGTGGTCGTAAACTCAATAGAAATAGCAGCCATCGTAAGGCCATGTTTAAAAACATGAGCGTTTCTCTGGTTGAACATGAAGTCATCAAAACAACTCTGCCCAAGGCTAAAGAGCTGCGTCGTGTTATCGAGCCGCTGATTACCCTGGCTAAGGTTGATAGTGTTGCTAACCGTCGCCTGGCATTTGCGCGTACTGGTTCTAAAGCTGCCGTTGGTAAGCTTTTTGAACTGGGCCAGCGTTATGCTGAGCGTCCTGGTGGCTATGTTCGCATTCTTAAGTGCGGCATGCGTACTGGTGATCAGGCCCCTATGGCCTATGTAGAGCTGGTTGATCGCCCTCAGGCTGAAGATGCTGAATAAGTGATCTTCAAACAAAAAAACCGCGACTTGAGTCGCGGTTTTTTTATGCCTGGCTTTTATTAAAGCATCTTGGCAAGGAAGCGTCCGGTATGCGAATGAGCCTCCCTGGCGACCTCTTCAGGTGTACCTTCAGCTATGATCTGTCCGCCACCTTTACCTCCTTCCGGTCCCATATCGATAATCCAGTCCGCCGTTTTAATGACATCCAGATTGTGCTCAATGACCACTAGGGTATTGCCGTGGTCTCTGAGGCGATGCAGGACGGCAAGGAGCTGTTTAATGTCTTCAAAGTGCAGGCCGGTGGTGGGCTCATCCAGAATATAGAGAGTTTTGCCGGTATCCCGGCGAGCCAGCTCTTTAGCCAGCTTGACCCTTTGAGCTTCTCCGCCTGAAAGCGTGGTTGCACTCTGGCCCAGGCGTATATAAGACAGACCCACATCCATCAGGGTTTGCAAGCGACGGGCAACTGCAGGCACCGCAGAGAAGAATTCGCGCGCCTCTTCAATCGTCATTTCCAAAACTTCATGAATGTTCTTACCCTTGTAGCGTATTTCCAGGGTTTCCCTGTTGTAGCGTTTGGCCTTACACACATCACAGGGCACATAGATATCCGGCAAGAAGTGCATTTCCACCTTGATCAGGCCATCACCCTGACAAGCCTCACACCGCCCGCCTTTAACGTTAAAGCTGAAACGTCCTGGCTTATAACCTCGTGATCTGGCTTCCTGAGTTCCAGCAAACAGCTCTCTGACCGGTGTGAAGATACCCGTGTAGGTCGCTGGATTTGAGCGGGGAGTGCGGCCTATTGGGCTCTGGTCAATATCTATGACCTTGTCCAGCTTATCCAGGCCTTCAATGGTTTTGCACGGCTGAGGGGTTAGGCTGGTGTTGCCATTGAGGTCATGGGCTGCGTGCGGATAGAGGGTGTTATTGATCAGGGTGGACTTGCCTGAACCGGAAACCCCGGTGACGCAGGTCATAATGCCTAGCGGAATACAGGCATCCACGTTGCGCAAATTATTGCCACTGGCGCCGCGTATCCATAGGTGTTGATCTTCGCTCGGTGGATGACGCAGTTGGGGAACTTCTATTTTCCGGCGTCCAGTAAGATAGTCAGCGGTGATTGACCCCTTTGCCTGCATCACTTGTTCAGGTGTGCCCTGAGCAACGATCTGGCCGCCATGCACGCCCGCGCCCGGCCCTATGTCAATGAGGTGATCCGCTTGGCGAATAGCGTCTTCGTCATGCTCGACCACGAGTACGGTATTACCCAGGTCGCGTAAGCGCATCAGGGTGCTGAGCAGGCGTTCATTATCTCTTTGGTGAAGGCCGATGGAAGGCTCATCAAGAATATACATCACACCCACCAGGCCCGCACCTATCTGGCTGGCCAGGCGAATACGCTGGGCTTCACCACCTGACAGGGTTTCGGCGCTTCGTTCCAGAGACAGATAGTCCAAACCGACATTGACTAGAAAATTAAGTCGTTCAACGATTTCAACCAGGATGCGTTGAGCTATTTCGCCCCTGTGCCCGTCCAGTTTCAGCGTACTGAAATAGTTGCTGGCTTCGCCTAACGGCTTTTTCACCACCTCAGGTAGGTTGATGCCGCCGACAAAAACATGACGTGAAGCCTCCTTGAGACGGCTGCCATGACAGCTGGGGCAGGCATGGGTGGTGAGGAGTTTGGCGAGCTCTTCGCGCAGATTCTGGGAATCCGTTTCATGGTAACGCCTTTCCAGGTTGGGCAGCACGCCCTCAAAAGGGTGGGACTTAATGACCTGGCGCCCGCGATCACTGGAATAGGTGAAGTCTATCTTTTCTTCTCCGCTACCTTGTAAAATGACTTGCTGGATTTTTTTGGGAAGCTCTTTCCAGGGCGTTTCTAAAGTAAAGTCATAATGCTTGGCTAACTGTTTGAGCAGTCCAAAATAATAGACATTGCGCCTGTCCCAGCCCTTGATAACCCCTTCAGCAAGAGAAAGCTCAGGTGAAACGATCAATTTGTGCTCATCAAAAAAGGCCTTGTGCCCCAGGCCATCACAGGTTGGGCAGGCGCCGGCGGGATTGTTGAAAGAAAACATCCGTGGCTCTAGCTCAGAGACTGCATAGCCACAGTGAGGGCAGGCATAGTTGGCTGAAAACAAGAGGTCTTCTTGTTCGCTGCCCATAAAGCTGACCAGAGCCAGGCCATCAGATAGAGCCAGAGCGGTTTCAAAAGATTCCGCCAGGCGTAGCTGCTGGTCATCACGGACTTTGAGGCGGTCAACCACCACTTCGATGGTGTGTTTGCGTTTTTTGTCCAACTCGGGCGCTTCATCCAGCTCAACCACCTGACCATCAATTCGGGCCCGGATATAACCCTGAGCTTTGAGGTCTGCAAGCAGATTGAGGTGCTCACCCTTGCGATCCTGAATAACCGGCGCAAGAATCAGAATGCGGGATTCCTCGGGCAGGTTGAGGACTTCATCGACCATTTCACTAACGGTTTTGGCGACCAGCTCCACCTCATGCTCCGGACAACGGGGTATGCCGGTTCGTGCATAGAGAAGGCGTAGATAGTCATAAATTTCAGTGATGGTGCCCACGGTGGACCGCGGGTTATGGGATGTGGATTTCTGTTCGATGGAAATGGCTGGGGACAGGCCTTCAATGCCATCGACATCGGGTTTCTCCATCATCGACAGAAATTGACGGGCATAGGCTGAGAGGGATTCCACATAGCGCCTCTGGCCTTCAGCATAGAGGGTATCAAAGGCCAGAGAAGACTTTCCCGAACCGGAGAGGCCGGTTATTACCACCAGCTGGTCGCGTGGAATCTCAAGGGAAACATTTTTCAGGTTGTGGGTTCTCGCCCCACGTACACTTATCTTGTCCAGAGCCACCTTGCACCTCTTCGTTAATGCGACCGGACATTATAGGGGGAAACGTCTCCAGTGTCTGCCAAGCATCCTGACAAGGAAAAGACAGCAAGGCTGGTGAGCGGATGGACACCAAGGTAGAATAGCGGGTTTTATCAACACGGAAGCTTTATGTCGCGCGACTCCCTGAACTCTATTGAAATCCGGGCAATCAGCGGTCTAGCCGGGCTCTATGGTCTGCGCATGCTCGGGCTCTTTATGGTTCTACCGGTCATGCCTCTGCTATTGGAAGACTTTGATGGGGCGACGCCTCTGGCGATCGGCCTGGCGATAGGTATCTATGGCTTTACCCAGGCACTCCTTCAGCTTCCGTTTGGCTGGCTATCCGATCGCTGGGGCCGTAAGCCATTGATTTACCTGGGGCTGGCCGTTTTTGCGCTAGGCAGCCTGGTTGCGGCTACCGCTGACAGTCTAGTAGTGATTATTCTAGGTCGGGCCTTGCAGGGTATGGGCGCCATAGCCAGCGTACTCATGGCCTTATTGGCAGACCTGACCCGGGATGAAAGGCGTACCCAGGCCATGGCCAGTGTTGGCATTAGTATAGGTTTGGCTTTTATCCTAGCCATGGCACTAGGTCCCTGGCTGGCTCAGGGTTTAGGTTTGTCGGGACTCTTTTGGCTGACTTTGGTGCTTAGCCTGTTGGGTATGCTGGTTTTGTGGCGCTGGGTGCCTTCTCCAGCAAAGAGTCGTAAGCACCTGGATGCTGGTATCGACCTCAAGCAACTAACGCCAGTGATTAGTCACCCTCAGCTTTTGCGTTTGGACTTTAGTATTCTTCTGCTGCATTTGTTGCTAACCGCTATTTTTATTGCGGTGCCTGGCCTTTTGCTGGAAGCTGGTTGGAGCCTGGCCCAGCAAGGGTTTGTCTACCTGGGCTGCATGCTGCTGGGTTTCGTCTTTATGATACCGCTGATCATTTATGGTGAAAAAAAGCGGCAAATGAAACGCGTTCTGCTGGCAGGCTTTGCATTGCTGGCCCTAGGTTTGGCATTACTGGTTCCGGGTGGCTGGTGGTTACTACCGGGCTTGTGGATCTTTTTCATCGGCTTTAACCTGTTGGAAGCGAGCCTACCATCCTTGATCAGTAAGCAAGCCCCTGTTGAATCCAAGGGAACGGCCATGGGTGTTTATTCCACTTCGCAATTTATGGGTGCTTTTGCAGGTGGTATCCTGGGTGGCTGGCTGCTGGGTGGCTGGGGTGCAGAAGGGCTGTTATGGGTCGCAGCTGCTGCCTGCCTCTTATGGCTCCTGGGGCTGCTTGGATTCCAACCACCTCGACACCTATCCAGCCGAGTCTTTCATCTGTCACCGCAAACGGCTGCAGAAGGTTTGGACGAGCTGGAAAAGAATCTTAAAGCCTTACCTGGTGTGGAAGAGGTGGTTTTCCTGGTTGAAGAGGCCACTGGCTATCTGAAACTGGACCGGCAACAACTTGATGAAGATGCTTTGGAAGAGTTGCTGGCTGAAACATCTGGCTAAGTCAAAAGTCAGAACAATTTATAGACAACAAGGTTTTTACCAAGGGGAAGAGCATGGCAAGGGGCGTGAACAAAGTCATCTTGATCGGGAATCTGGGACAAGATCCAGATATCCGTTTTACACAAAATCAGAAGCAGGTTGCCAATGTCAGTATTGCAACCAGTGAGCAGTGGACTGATCGCCAAACCGGTCAGAAGCAGGAAAGAACAGAATGGCACCGGGTTGTCTTTTTCGATCGCCTGGCAGAAATTGTTGGCCAGTATCTGAAAAAAGGCAGCAAGGTTTATGTCGAAGGTAAGCTGCAGACCCGTAAATGGCAAAACCAACAGGGTGTAGACCAGTACACCACTGAAATTGTCGCCAATGAAATGCAGATGCTGGATAGTGCAGGTGGTCAGCCAGCTTATGGTAATGCTGGACGCTCCGCACAACCTAATGATTATGCTCAGCAGGCACCTCAAGGTGGACAGCCGGGCTATTCTCAGCCGCAAGGTAACTATCAGCAGGATTACAGCCAGGCTGCTCCTCAACAGGCACCAGCTGCGCCACCGCCACCTCCTCCTCAGCCAAGGCAGGCGGCTCCTCAGCCTCAGCAGTCACCTCAGGCACCGCCGCCTCAGCCTCAGCAGCAACCACAACAGAATTATCAGCAGCAACCTGCTCATCCAGGCGGTGGCTATTCCAATCCGGCGCCTCAACCTCAGCAAACAGGTGGTCAGCCAACATCCCCCAGCTTTAATGATATGGATGATGAAATTCCCTTCTGAGCGCTAGCTTTGCCTTGGTGTTTTAAAGCCCCTTATCAGGGGCTTTTTGCGTTATAGAGCGCTTCATTTTTCATGATAGCTAATTTTTTCTGTTTTCAAGAATCTTGATAGGATAAAATTATAAAATTATTGTATAATTATGATGTTCCATCTTGTAAAGGTTTTGGAGACAGTCACATGACAATTGCACAACGTCTGTATTTGGGTTTTGGCCTGGTGCTAGCTTTGATTTTGGTGATTACCCTGGTCGGGGTGGTCAAGGTTGCTAGCGTGGATTCGACTCTGACACAGGTTAATGATGTCGATACCCGTAAGCAGCGTTTTGCAATTAACTTTCGTGGCAGTGTCCATGATCGTGCCATTGCCATCCGTGATGCGGTCCTGGTGAGCTCAGCCAGTGAGCGTCAGCCGTTTTTGGCACAAATTGATGACTTGGATGCTTTTTATCAGGATTCGGCTCAGGAAATGGACCGACTATTTGCTCGTGAAGTTGGGGTAACTGCAACTGAGAGAGAGCTTTTGGCATCGATTCAGATGATTGAAGAACAAACACAGGCACTGACTACGCGAACGCTGCAGCTCTTAAGCGATGGACAACAGAATGCAGCCAGACGCCTGCTTCTGGAAGAAGTTTCAGCAGCCTATACAGACTGGCTGGGTGCAATTAATGCGTTTATTGATTACCAAGAGCAGGAGATCCAGCAGCAGGTGGATTTTGTACGTTCGGAGACGGGTGGCTTTCAAACCCTGATGCTATTGGTCGCTGCTTTTTCTTTAATTGTGGGTGTTTTGGTCAGTGTACGCTTGGTTTCCAAATTGACTCGTATGATCGGTGGGGAGCCTGAAGTGGCGGCGCGCTTGATACGCCAGGTGGCTTCAGGTGATTTGACTCAAGCGATCAAGACGCGCCACCCGGACAGTATTATGGGTGCGGTGGCTGGCATGAGCAGTCAATTGTCAGAAGTGATTCAGGGCGTCACAACAACGGCTAACACCCTTGCTCAGGCGGCGGGTGAGCTTCAGGAAACGGCCACCCGAAATCGAGACTTGGCCAGCAGCCAGCGCGAACAAACCGAACAGGGCGCGGCCGCAATTAATCAAATGTCGGCAACGGTTCAGGAAGTTGCAGGGCATACCGTTGAAGCCTCAGAAGTTGCCAAAACGGCCGATGAAGAAACCATTTCAGGTGGCGATGAGGTTAAAAGAACACTGGCCAGTATTGATGAGCTGGCCAAGCAAGTTGAAAAAGCCGGCAAGGTGATTGACCAGCTGTCAGAGGACAGTACGGAAATCGGAACCGTGTTGGAAGTGATTGAAACCATTGCCGAGCAAACCAACCTGTTGGCCTTGAATGCGGCTATTGAAGCAGCCAGAGCTGGCGAGCATGGTCGTGGCTTTGCGGTGGTTGCTGATGAGGTAAGAGCTCTAGCCAGTCGCACTCAGGAGTCGACTCGTGACATTCAGCAGCGGATTGAAAAAATGCAGTCCAGTGCTCAGGGAGCAGTTGAAGTTATGGAGCAGGGGCGTTTAAAAGCGGCCGAGAGCGTCGAGCAGGCGCGCCGTGCGGGTAACTCCTTGGAAGTGATTCAACGTTCTGTGACGGATATTAATCATATGAATGCACAGATCGCCAGTGCTGCTGAGGAGCAGTCGTCTGTTGCTGAAGAAATTAATCGTAATTTCACCAGCATTACCGAGGCTTCCGAATTGGCAGCCGCAGGTATGGAACAGAATGTTGCTGCCAGCCGGGAATTGGCTGAACTTGCTTGCCGCCTACAGGAAAGCGTTAAGCAGTTCCGGGTTTAATTGGTTCTTTTAATCAAGGTTTGTGGCCAGGGTAAAATGCATGCAGGTACCCTGGCCTTTACCCTCTGATTCCAGCCAGATTTCGCCACCATGGCGTTCGACGATCTTACGACAAATCGCCAGCCCTATGCCTGTTCCCTCATACTCTTGGCGGGTATGCAGGCGCTGAAAGACTTTGAATAAACGATCCTGCTGATCTTTTGCAATGCCGATGCCATTATCCTGAATGCTAACTTGCCAGTGTTGACCCTGCTTACTTGCCGTGAGAAGGACTTGAGGTTGTTGTCCAGGGGGCTGGTATTTCAGGGCGTTGTTAAGCAGGTTCTGAAAAAGGCGAACTATCTCGTTACGACTGGTAGGTAGTTGCTCTGGCCACTGGCCCTGGAACTCTATTTTGGCTTGAGACTCCTTGATTTGCGGCTGTAGATAGCTTAAAGCTTCTGCTGCTAGCTGGCGCAGGTTTTGTTCGCTGATTGGCTCACCCTTGCGGCCAACACGAGAGTATTCCAGAAGAGAAACCAGCATATTGTCCATACGCTGGGCACCCTCATTGATAAAAGTCATAAACTGGTTGGTTTCTTCATTAAGCTGTCCTGCTAACCGTTTGTTCAAAAGCTCCACATAGCTTCTAATCATTCTTAACGGCTGGCGAAGGTCGTGTGAAGCGACATAGGCAAATTGCTCCAATTCTTCATTTGACGCTTTCAGGGCTTCTGCTTGTTCCTGAAGCTGCTGTTCAGTTTGTTTTCTGTCTTCAATAATCTGGCTGGTACCGAGCACTCTTGTGGAGTGGCCTCGTTCATTCCAGGCAATTACTTGCCCCTTACCGAGAAGCCACAGCCAGGAACCTTGGCTGGTTCGGGAGCGATACTCAATTTCAAAAGGTTGGCATTCTTGAATTTTTCTGGAGGTTATCTCAATAACCCGGTCCAGGTCTTCAGGGTGAATGCTATCCAGCCAGGACTGTTTGGTGAGTTTGAATTCAGGTTGGGAATAACCTAACTGCTGCCACAGCTGTTGGTCCCAAGTCAATTCTCCGGTTAGTGGGTTTAAATCCCAAACACCTATATTGGCGGCTTCCTTGGCCAGGCGGTAACGTTCTTCGCTTTCCAGAAGTTGTTGCAGATTTTTGTGGCGTGAACGAATCAAGCCGGCCAGGCCAGCAAAAAGCAGGGTTGCTATCAAAAATGCCAAGCCCCAACGCAAGGCTTGTTTTTGTTGGTAGTCGTCAATCGCAGCCAGGGTAGGTTCAAGGTTTTCAGAAATAAAAACCACCAAGGGGGTAGTGCCAACCCGTCCATAAGCAATTTGCCGGGTGTGCCCATCAAAAGGTGAAGCGATTCTGGTTAGATGGCTTTGCGCTAATTCGCCCTGGTGGTCTGCGATAACAGGTGATTGCTGGGTAACGGCATCTTCAAACCAGGGCATGCGAAAGTAAATCTCCCCGGATTGATGAGCCAGCACGGTGGTATGACCATTGGCACTCACCAGACCACTCAGGTCCTCTGCCAACATCTTGAGGTCGATGGCCATAGCCAGCACATAGCTTAATTGGCCTTCGTCATCAGTAATCGCTTTACTAAGAGCTACGAAAGGAAACTGCTCGGGATGACGTGCTTGCAAGGGTGGAGAAAGATAAAACTGTCCAGATTCGGGGTTGTTCAAATGCCAGGTGAAGTATTCGCGATCACCCAGTGATGGGTTCTCACCAGGCCGACTGAAGGCCTCGGTTTCTCCTTCGTTATTGAGCAGAATAATCGCTAGAATTTCAGGGCTAGGATGCTTGCGAGCATAGAGTGCTTGAAGGAGCTGCTGGTTATCCAATCCAGGGTTTTCAATCAAATGGGTGATTGCCTGGAGCGCCCGCTGCATTTCATGGAGTTTTGCTTGTACCAGTGTTTTTTGCAGTTCTAGCAGTGCGGAGGTGTGCTCTTCGCTTTGCTGAAAGGCTGAGTCTCTAAAATTACTGACTGATGACTGATAACTGTTGAGTAGCATCAAACTTGCCAAAAGCCAGGAAGCGATCAGCAAAGGAATTAGCAACGGCGACAGTTTTTTGCCGGAAGTTGCTCTGAAATCAGGGCGCGAGTTTGACATAAGCCTATTGAACCACGAAGAATAACCTTTTGCCTGTGTTTTTTAAGGAATATAACTTACATCAGAGAATTATCTATGTCCTTACCTTTTGCGGCCTTGGCCGTTGCTTTTGGTGCTGGTGGAGGTGCATTGCTGCGCTGGTGGCTGGCCTTGAAACTCAATGCCGTCTGGGCAGGCATGCCTTTGGGCACTCTTATTGCCAACTTGGCGGGCGGCTATTTAATTGGTTTGGCCTTGGGCTTTTTTGCCCAGCATCCACAGCTGTCACCTGAATGGCGTCTTCTGCTGGTGACAGGGCTTTTGGGCGGACTGACAACCTTTTCAACCTTTTCTGCGGAAGTGGTTTATATGCTCCAGCAGGGCCGCTGGGGTTGGGCTTTTGCAACCAGCGCTCTGCATTTGCTGGGTAGTTTGGTCTTAACCTTTTTAGGTCTGCTCACTTATCAATGGTTGAAAGCACCAGTATGACGCTTTCAGTTAAAGTGGCTACTTGGCTTCATCCAACCAGCGATAAAGGGT
This sequence comes from Marinospirillum celere, assembly GCF_900112235.1. Lineage (GTDB taxonomy): Bacteria > Pseudomonadota > Gammaproteobacteria > Pseudomonadales > Halomonadaceae > Marinospirillum > Marinospirillum celere. The sequence continues at coordinate 42,458 of NZ_FOLH01000007.1, forward strand.
TCTTCGCCCAATTCCGAGTAAAGCGGCTGCCCGGCGCTTATTGCCCTGGGTTTCATCTAGAACCAGCTGAACATAACGCTGTTGCAGCTCTTCCAGCGTAGGCAGTTTATTCCCCCGAAGTAGTTGGTTTTCGATTTGTAGGCTGCTGGGGCGTTCATCCTGCTGAGGGCTCAGCTGTTGCTGTCTTAGACGTTCGGGAAGGTGCCAAGCCTGGATATGCTTTCCATCACAGAAAGCTAGTGCAGCTTCCAAGAGGTTCTGCAGTTCACGAACATTACCTGGGTAATCATAGCGTTCTAGCAGCAGCTCGGCTTCTTTGCTAAAGCCTTCAACCTTGCTTTGCTGGTCTCTGGCCATCTCGGTCAATAATTGGCGGGCGAGGAGGAGTTTGTCGCTCCCTCTGTCTCTAAGCGGGGGAAGTTGTAAAGTGAAGGTTTCCAGGCGGTAGTAAAGGTCTTCACGAAATTCGCCCTTGGCAACCTTTTCTTTCAAGTCTCTGTGGGTTGCAGCCAAAATACGCACATCAACCTGCTCTTCGGTATCCATGCCAACGGGGCGGATATAGCCATCTTGCAGTGCTCTCAGTAACTTAGCCTGAAGCGCAAGGGGCATTTCCCCAATTTCATCCAGCAGCAAAGTGCCGCCATTGGCTTCAATAAACAGGCCTTTGCGTGCTTTATTGGCGCCTGTAAAAGCACCAGCGGTGTGACCAAAGAACTCACTTTCCAAAAGCTCCTGGGGGATGCCGGCACAGTTAACAGCCAGAAAGGGTGCCTGAGCCCGGTCGCTGGCAGTATGCAGATTGCGGGCAACCAATTCCTTGCCTGTACCCGTTTCACCAATAATCAGTACCGGCCCTTGCGCTTTGGCAATGACTTGCAAGTTTTCATAAAGTTTATGCATGACAGGGCTGCTGCCCAAGATGGTGACGGGAGATGCTGAGTTCGCGCTTTGCATGCAGGCCTCCGGCTTGCTTGTTTTATGGGGCACATGTGTCATATTGGCGCATTAGCTATTTTGTGCAAATGTCTCTGTTAACCGACATAAACTTTTTAGGATTAAATTAATTCAATAAAAACATTGAGTTATAATCTATTTTTAATTTTGGCATGGTCTTCGCTAGTAGTTGGGTGAGTGAATGAAGCCAAAATTGTTACTTGGAGGTTTTGAGAATGAAAAAATTGACCGCATTGTTTCTTGCCCTGTTTATGCTGACAGGCCTGAGTCTTCATGCCGTAGCTCAGCAGCAAAGCCAGCAGGGCATGCAGCAGCAGCAAATGGATATGGATTTTTCTGATGCTGATTTGGAAAAGTTTGTTGCTGTCCAGCCTGCTCTTGAAGAAATCCGTGAAGATTTTACGCAGCGCCTTGAAGCTGCTGACGAACAGGAAGCTGCTAACCAGCTGCAACAAGAAGCTGGCCAGCTGATGGTTGAAGCTGTTGAGCAAGAAGGTCTGGATGTTGATACCTACAACAACATTGCCATGGCCCTGCAGAGCAATGAAGAACTGCGTGACCGTGTTGAAGGCATGATGTAATTCAGCTTTCTTCAGCCGCAAAAAAAGCCGGGGCTAGTCCCCGGCTTTTTTATGTCTCGCGTTTGGCAATCAGGCTTGGTTGGCCTTCAGCTCCAAACGACGGCGGTGGAGGACAGGTTCTGTGTAGCCACTGGGCTGGGCACAGCCTTCCAATACCAATTCCAGGGCCGCCTGGAAAGCAACGGATTGCTCAAAATTGCCATGCATGGGCTGATAGGCTGGATCCCCAGCATTTTGTCCATCAACGACCTTAGCCATGCGTTGCAGGGTTTCAATCACCTGTTCTTTGCTGCAAATGCCATGGCGTAGCCAGTTGGCAATATGCTGGCTGGAGATCCGCAGGGTGGCACGGTCTTCCATCAGGCCGACATTGTTGATGTCGGGAACCTTAGAGCAGCCCACGCCTTGGTCGACCCAGCGAACTACATAACCCAGAATACCCTGGGCATTGTTGTCCAGTTCCTGCTGAATCTCTTCAGCGGACCAACTGGGGTTTTCGGCAACCGGAATGGTTAGGATGTCATCCAGGCTGGCGCGCTCACGTGATTTGAGTTTTTCCTGAACCTCAGCAACGTTGACCTGGTGGTAGTGCAGAGCGTGCAGGGCAGCCGCAGTAGGTGAGGGGACCCAGGCCGTGTTGGCACCTGATTTGGGGTGGCCGATTTTCTGCTTGAGCATTTCACCCATCAGATCCGGCATGGCCCACATGCCTTTACCTATTTGGGCACGGCCCTTGAGGCCACATTCCAGGCCGATATCCACATTCCACTGCTCATAGGCTTGAATCCAGGCAGAGGTCTTCATATCGCCCTTGCGAATCATAGGGCCTGCTTCCATAGAGGTGCGCATTTCATCACCGGTACGATCCAGGAAGCCGGTGTTGATGAAGACAACCCTTTCTTTGGCGGCACGGATACATTCTTTCAGGTTAACCGTGGTGCGGCGCTCTTCATCCATGATGCCCATTTTCAGAGTGAAGCGTTCCAGACCCAGCAGGTCTTCAACCTTGGCAAAGAGCTCATTGGAGAAGGCAACTTCTTCAGGGCCATGCATCTTGGGCTTGACGATATAAACGCTGCCCGTGCGGGAGTTACTCAGCTTACCCTTGCCCAGCAGGTCGTGCTTGGCCGCCAGGCTGGTAACGGCACAATCCAGAATACCTTCAGGAATTTCTGAGCCGTCTTTCAATAGAATGGCTGGGTTGGTCATCAGGTGACCAACGTTACGCACAAACATCAAGGAACGACCATGCAGACTAAGTTTCCCACCATCCGGTGTAGTGTATTCACGGTCAGGATTCATGGTGCGGGTAAAGGTTTTGCCACCCTTGCTGACGTCTTCAGCCAGATCACCTTTCATCAGGCCCAGCCAGTTACCGTACGCCAAAACCTTATCTTCAGCATCGACAGCAGCAACTGAGTCTTCGCAGTCCATGATGGCAGTCAGGGCGGCTTCCATCAGCAGGTCTTTAACGCCTGCTGCATCGGTTTGGCCGATATGGTGGTTGCGGTCAATTTGAATTTCAAAATGCAAACCATGATGCTGAAGGAGTACACCGCTAGGTGCAGAGGCTTCACCGGTAAAGCCTTGTAGTTGCGCGGGGTCTTTCAGGCTGGTTGTGCTACCGTCTTTCAGGCTGACTTGCAGCTGACCGTCGGCAACCACATAACCAGTGGCATTTTTATGGCTGTCTTTTGCCAGGGGTGCACTCTGGTCCAGGAAGTCACGTGCAAAGGCAATAACCTTTTCGCCACGAACCGGGTTATAGCCAGGGCCTTTTTGAGCGCCATCATCTTCTGGGAGGGCATCAGTGCCATAGAGAGCATCATAGAGGCTGCCCCAGCGCGCATTGGCTGCATTCAGAGCAAAGCGGGCATTGGTAATAGGCACAACCAGCTGAGGGCCAGCTTGTTCGGCGATTTCAGTATCGACCTTGCTGGTCGTTGCCTGGAAGCTATCGCCTTCAGGTTGCAGATAGCCTATTTCTTTCAGAAAATTCTTATAGGCTGCAAAATCAAATTGGCCTTGGTTTTCTTGATGCCAGGTATCAATTTTCTTTTGCAGCTCATCGCGCTTTTGCAAAAGCTCACGGTTGCGGGGAGCCAGCTCATGTACCAGCTTATCAAGACCTGCCCAGAAGGCTTCGCTTGTAACTCCACTACCGGGAATAGCTTGAGTGTTAATAAAATCGTAGAGTTCTTTGGCGACCTGCAAGTCACCTGCTTGAACGCGATCAGTCATGGAAAATCGCCTCTTCTTTTGGGGATTGATCATTTGCGTAACCTGAAGGAATTTGTTGTAAACTCCCCCCTAACAGGGTGAATTTTGTAGTAAATTTTCAGGAACTTACAAGTTGTTGAAGCAAGAAGATACAGGATTTTGTTATGAAATTCACCCGTCTTTAGGCGAACAGGAAGAGTCGATTATGCAGGCACCTGCTTTTAAAGTAAGTTTAAGGTTATGGCCCCATACTTTTCTTGAATCCAGTTGGACCCGTCAGCCAGAAAAAGACTATGCCGATTACCTCAGCTTCTATGGCATGGCTAGTGTTGACGACCCTTTGCTGGCACAAGTTCGAGCGGGCTGGGTGCTGGAAGGTGAGCAGAGAGTTTGGCTGCAAGGTTTTAAGCCACAGCTAGGCGATCAGCAGGCTGCCGCAGGCACTTTGCTGCATCTGCACGGCTACTATGATCACGGCGGCCTTTACCCCCACCTGCAGCGTTGGGCTTTGGCTCATGGGTTGCACTATCTGGCGGTTGATATGCCGGGCCACGGTTTATCCAGTGGCTCCAGGGCCAGTATTGATGACTTTGGAATTTACCAGCAGTTTCTTAGGCGCCTGGTAGACCTGTTGGAAAAAGAAAATTTGCCTCGACCCTGGATGCTTTCTGGATTTTCCACAGGGGGTGCCGTTGCCCTGGAACACTTACTCACTAACAATTGTTTTGACCGTATCGCCTTATTGGCACCCCTGGTGAGACCCTTTGGCTGGAAGGCAGCGAGAAAATGGCTGCCTTTGGCATCACTGTTTTTTAGCCATCTGCCGCGTAAGTTTCGCGCCAATTCTCATGATGCCAAGTTTTTGGAATTTATTCGTGATCAGGACCCTCTGCAGGCAAGGCGCTTGCCTCTGGCCTGGGTCAAGGCTTTGAACCGCTGGATTCCCTACATTGAAAAGGCACCTGCTGCTGGGGAAAAGGTGGTGATTATCCAGGGAGAAGCTGATACTACAGTGGATTGGCAATATAATTTGACGGTACTTCACCGCTTGGTGCCGACGGCCAAAACCTTCTTGATTAAGGATTGCGGTCATCACCTCTTGAACGAAGTATCTGAAAAGCGGCAAGAAACGCTGGACCGGCTGACACAAGGGTTGTTGAAGGATTGAGTTGAGCTTTCTTAAGAGGAAAATACCATGCTGAAATTGATAAAGTCTTGGGGTTTGTTGTTGTTAATTAGTCTGGTTGTTGCAGGCTGCTCGTCACCCATGAAAGATCTGCCCAAAGAAGACCCCCGCGCTCAACAAGAGCGCCAGGATCGTATGCAACGGGATCACCGGGAGGCCAGTGAGCGCCTGGACCGCCAAGTGCGTTGATCGGGTTACTTCTCTTTGGGTAGGAGTCTGGCCAGGCTACTGGCAGCCGGGTTGCCCTGCAAATGCAGATGCTCAACCAGACTTTTACCCGAAGTCAGCTGGACTCTGGCTGGATGGGCGCCACGCCGGATTAGCCTGATGACGGCTGAGTAGTTGTTTTCATTGAAGGCAGTGACCAGGAGTCTATCCAGCTCGGGTGCTGATTTGCGGGTAAACAGCCGGGTCGCAACAAAAAAGCGCAGTAAAAAGACCTTCTGCTGAATCCACGCCAGGGTTTTCTTGATCCAGCGAAGAGAAGCAAAAAAGAGTCGAATCAAAAAGAGTTCGGTCAGCAGGGTGCTGGCCAGGGGTAGCCATTTGAGTGCTGACTGGTCCAAGCTGATTTGCCAACCAGTCCACTGATTTAAGAGTGGTAAAAACTGCAGGTAGAGGTCAGTAATACCTGTTTGCAGGTTGTAATGAAAATGGATCAAAAAATCCCAGACCTGATAGCTCAGGCTCTGTACCAGGGGCCAGAGCAGGGTGCTTTCTTCGAGTAACCAGAACACTAGATACTGCAGGCTGTTGATCACCACTAGCCAGCTTTGAACAAGGAAGTTGATCGCTGTTTCAACGCCGGGAATAGCAATGAGCTGGCCCAGTAGAAATTGAAAGCTGGGGTCAAAGTAGCCAGCCGGAAGTACTTGGGCCAATTCACCCAGCCACCAAGCCAACAAACCCAACAAAGGAAACAGTAAAAGAGCGGTTATTCTGGCTGCAATACTGCCACTGATTAACTGATTACTGGATTTCTCACCACCGCGACGATGGATATACAGTAGCCGGGAAATACCATCTGGGTGACTGTCGAACATATTGCTTCTGGACTGAATGGGTAGACTGCTGAGTCCCAGGAAAATGGATGGCCAGCCTACTGCTTTGGCGGCTTGGCGATCACAGCGAAACTCAATGGCCCGACTGACGGCCGCATCCAGACGACGATAGAGGCTGCTGAGCAGATTGATCAAACCTGTTGTCAGGTTGTGGATCAAAGCCATGCCCCAGCGAATGAACAGGCCAATAATTAATAGAATGGGCAGGAAGGTCCAGAGGGTTTGGAAAACCTTGTTCCTGATCGACATATGTAAATTAAACTGTCTGGCCAAAGCCATGCGGTACTGGCCGCTTAGGAAATCCCAGTTGGTCAGGTGAGAAAGCTCGTGGGCAAGAATGCCTTTAACGGCGGCTATGCGCTGCTCAGGCGCATTTTTTTCGATCAGGGTTTTAACGAGGCCGCCATAGATCATCACCCCCTTATGCCTTAGATCTCGGAAAGCAATCGCATTGATTTCACCACTGGGGTTGTAAAAAACGCGTGCGCTTTTCTCGCCAGGAAACTGTTGTTTGACCTCTTCAAAAGCCTGGTGGAGCCAAGCCAGATTAGGGTGGTCTGCAGTGGCTTCTTCAATTTGTGGATCCTGAGTGATTTTACGATAGGTCAGGCCAAACACATTGTCAGCGATGACCTGTAGCAGGATGGAGCTGACATAGAGAAAAAGAGCCGTGTAAAGAAGACGCCATTGATCCCAGGGTAGATAGCCAGAGATATACAGCCAGTCCAGCAAATAAACCAGGGGTAGAAGGACGGGGGCGTAAATCAGCAGGGTAATGCTTACAAAAAAGAGGGTGCCAAGAATGACCTGAAAAGGAGCCGCGATAAGAGCCAGCATACTAACTTCCTGAAGAGAATTGTCTGTTAACCGGTTAAGTTATGGGAAGATAGCAGCTTTTGAAAAGTTGGGGTTGATAGAAAATGTAACTTTTCTGGGTGTTTTTGCAGTGGTAGATAAGGGTTTCAAAGACTGGGCACCTTCCCTGGTGCCAAGGAACCAAGAGGTTTTAAAAAAGCACGCGGCTACGTATGGTGCCTTTAACCTTTTTAAGCGCTTCGAGTGCCTGCTGGCTGTATTCCACATCAACATCCACCACTACATAGCCAACCTTGTCGTTGGTTTGCAGGTACTGGCTGGAGATATTGATACCATTTTCAGAAAGCACCCGGTTGATTTCCGAGAGGACGCCGGGGATATTCTCATGAATGTGCAGCAAGCGGTGTTTCCCGGGGTGGGAAGGAAGTGCCACTTCAGGGAAATTGACCGCAAAAGTAGTCGTCCCATTGTCGCTGTAACGAATCAGCTTTTCGGATACTTCCTTACCGATATTAGCTTGAGCTTCCAGCGTGGAACCACCGATGTGCGGAGTCAAAATGACATTGTTCAGGCCACGTAGGGGGCTGACAAACTCATCGTCGTTACCCCGAGGTTCTACCGGGAAAACATCAATGGCCGCACCGGCCAGGTGTCCAGACTGAAGAACATCGGCCAGGTCTTCAATAACCACGACGCTTCCACGCGATGCATTGATCAAATGAGCACCGGCTTTCATTTTGCGTAGTTGCTCACCGGCAATCATCCACTTGGTGGATTCCAATTCAGGGACGTGCAGGGTGACGATATCCGACATGCCCAGCAGCTCATCCAGAGTTTCAACTTGGCGGGCATTGCCTAAAGGCAACTTGGCGACTACATCATAGTAGTAGACTTCCATGCCCAGGCCTTCCGCAAGTACGGACAGCTGAGAGCCGATATTGCCATAGCCCACAATACCCAGCTTTTTACCGCGCAGCTCATAGCTGCCTTCGGCTGACTTGATCCAGCCGCCTTTGTGACATTCGGCGCTCTTGTGAGGAATGCCTCGCATCAGCATGATCATTTCACCCAATACCAGCTCAGCAACTGAACGGGTATTGGAATAGGGCGCATTAAAGACAGGGATGCCGCGAATCAGTCCCGAATAGAGCTCGACCTGATTGGTGCCTATGCAAAAACAGCCGACAGCAACCAGTTTTTTGGCTGCTGCAAAAACCTCTTCAGTCAGTTGGGTGCGTGAGCGGATGCCAATAAAGTGAGCATCTTCAACGGCCTTGAGCAGTTCGGCTTCAGGAAGGGACTTGGGGTGGTATTCAATATTGGTGTAGCCATTGGCCTTGAAATTGTCCACAGCGGTCTGGTGAACGCCTTCAAGTAACAGGATCTTAATCTTGCCTTTATCCAGTGAAGTGGTTTTAGCCATGAAGCAGGTTTCCGTGATGGAGGGTCTGTTGGAAAAAGTTCGTCTGGGCAAGCCAGCTTAAAGGAAGCTATGTTAACATATCATGCTGCATATTAAGCCTGAATCTGACTGAAAATGGCTGAAGTTTAACCTGCAAGCCATTCATTTTTGTTTGGCCTCCAGCCTCAAGTCAGGCAGTTAGTGGAGATAAGAATGACCCCTGAGCAAATCAAGCAAGCAATTGAAGACCTGATAGGTACAGACCGGGTTCGCCTGGATGGTGAAGCCCTGGATATTTATGGTCGGGACTGGACCAAAATCCATACGCCCAGACCACGAGCGATTGCTTTTCCACGCTCTACGGAAGATGTTCAGGCGATTGTTCGCTTTGCCCGCGAAAATAAGATTGCGCTGGTTCCCTCCGGTGGACGGACTGGCTTATCGGCGGGTGCGGTAGCAGCCAATGATGAACTGGTTGTGGTCATGGATTACATGAACAAGGTTATTGACTTCAACCCAGTTGATCGCAGTGTCACGGTTCAGGCAGGCATGATTACCGAGCAATTGCAGAAATTTGCCGAAGACCAGGGGCTTTACTACCCAGTTGACTTTGCCTCGGCAGGCTCCAGTCAGATTGGCGGTAATATTTCCACCAATGCCGGCGGCATCAAGGTGATCAAGTATGGCATGACCCGTGACTGGGTGCTGGGCTTGAAAGTAGTGACCGGTGCGGGTGACGTTCTGGAGCTGAACAAGGGGTTGATCAAGAACAATACCGGCTATGACCTTCGCCACCTGTTTATTGGCGCTGAAGGCACTCTGGGAATTATTACCGAAGCAACCATCAAACTGACCCGGCCTCCCAAGAACCTGACCGTTATGGTTCTGGGTACACCGACCATGCAGGATGTTATGCAGGTACTCAAAGCCTTCCAGAGTCAGGTTGATTTAACGGCCTTTGAATTCTTCTCCAATAATGCTTTGGATAAGGTCGTGGCTCATCACCAGCTGCAACGCCCTTTTGACAGTGTCACTGACTACTATGCCCTGCTGGAGTTTGAAGCTGAAACAGAAGAAGTCATGGACAGAGCCATGCAGGTTTTTGAACACTGTATGGAAGAAGGCTGGGTGGAAGACGGCTCGATCAGTCAAAGTGAAGCCCAGGCGCAAAGCCTATGGAGCCTGCGCGAATTTATTTCGGAGACCATCAGCCATGAAACGCCCTATAAAAATGACCTTTCAGTGCTGGTTTCCAAGGTGCCGGAATTCCTGAAAGAAGTGGATGATTTTGTCGCAGAAACCTATCCAGGCTTTGAGATTGTCTGGTTCGGACATATCGGTGATGGCAATCTGCACCTGAATATCCTTAAACCCAAGGATATGGAAAAGGATGCTTTCTTTGAGAAATGCCATCACGTCAGTGACAAGGTTTTTGCGATCACCCAAAGATATGCCGGAAGCGTGTCTGCTGAACATGGCGTGGGCCTGGTCAAAAAAGATTTCCTGCATTTCAGCCGTAGCCCTGAAGAGTTGGCTTATATGAAAGCGATCATGCAGGTTTTTGATCCTGGCAACATCATGAATCCGGGCAAAATGTTTGATGCATGATGGTTAAGCAGGCTAGGTCAGGGTGTCTGTCTGGTCAGGACGTATGAATACGTCCCTGTAAACTCTGACTGCAACTTCCTGTTGCAGACAGCCTGACAAGACAACCCCCCCGACCTGCTGATAACAAGGCTTAGTTAAGGCGAGAAAATGGCAAACGAGCAGGATTTTGAACAGCAGTTAAAACAGCTGGAAGAGCTGGTCACCCGCATGGAGTCAGGGGAGCTGTCCTTGGAGGCTTCCTTACAGGCTTTTGAACAGGGTGTTCAGCTGACTCGCAATTGCCAGCAGCTACTTAACCAAGCTGAGCAACGTGTCAGTCGGCTCCAAGAAAGTCAGGGGCAGGTCAGTTTTGAGCCCTTGACCAACGGAGGTCAGACCGACTGATGCAGGCCTTGAATCAACTCGCAAGTCAGGGGCGTGAAAGGGTAGATAGTCAGCTACTGAAGCTTCTGGAAACTCACCAAGGTCCAGAGCCTCAACTGCAGGAAGCTCTGGCTTACAGTCTTCTCAATGGCGGCAAGCGCCTGAGGCCGCTTTTGGTCTATGCTACGGGCCGCGCTCTAGGTGCCTCCTGGGAAGCCTGCGATGCTCCGGCAATGGCTGTAGAGCTTATCCATGCCTACTCTTTGGTGCATGATGACCTGCCCGCCATGGATGATGATGACCTTCGCAGAGGGCGCCCGACCTGCCATAAAGCCTTTGATGAGGCCACCGCCATTCTGGTGGGTGATGCCCTGCAAACTCTGGCCTTTCAAGTCTTGGCAACCAGTGACCAGCCTGCTGCCCTGGCCAGTATTCAAACCCTGGCTCAGGCTAGTGGCGCACAGGGCATGGTTGGTGGCCAGATGTTGGATTTACAGGCGGAAGGACAACAACTAACCTTGAAGCAGCTGGAACGCCTGCACAGCCATAAAACGGGTGCATTAATCCGTGCCGCAGTTCGCTTGGGTGGTCTGGCCGGACAGGCTGACACTGCTGTTTTGGCCTGCCTGGATGCCTATGCTGATGCGCTGGGCCTGGCCTTCCAGGTTCAGGATGACCTTTTGGATGTCACCGGCGATACGGCCAAGCTGGGCAAAAATACCGGCGCAGATGTACTGCATCAAAAAGCAACCTATCCTGGTTTGTTGGGGTTAGAAGCTGCTGAGCAGAAAGCCAGGGATCTGGTGGATCTGGCCAAATCCAGTCTGGCAAGCCTGCCCGGGGACTGGACAAGTTTATTGCAGCTGGCTGATTGGTGTATTCAGCGTGATCATTAATTTTATCTTTATTTGAGCCTTCGTCCATGTTTGATGCCTTGCCTGCTGAGCGTCCATCTACGCCCCTACTGGATCAGATCGCTTGTCCGGCTGATTTGAAAAAACTGTCTGAACGTCAACTGCTTAGCCTGTCCAGGGAAGTGCGTGCTTGGCTACTGTGGAGCGTCAGTCAAACCGGTGGTCACTTTGGTGCCGGTTTGGGGGTTGTGGAGCTGAGTGTAGCCCTGCATGCGGTTTATGATACACCTGATGACCGGATCATCTGGGATGTTGGCCATCAAGCTTATCCGCACAAGATTCTGACCGGTCGTAAGGAAGAGCTGCTTACTATTCGTCAAAAAGGTGGCCTGGCGGCCTTCCCCAAGCGTGCTGAATCTGAATATGATGCCTTTGGCGTCGGTCACTCCAGTACCTCAATCAGTGCAGCCTTGGGTATGGCGATAGCGGCTAAAACCCAGGGCAGTAAACGCCGTAGTGTTGCTGTGATTGGTGATGGTGCTCTGACCGCGGGTATGGCTTTTGAGGCTTTAACACATGCTGGGCATGTGCAGCCCAATCTGCTGGTCATTCTCAATGACAATGAAATGTCGATTTCTGAGAATGTCGGCGGTATGGCCACCTATTTATCCCGTCTGCTGGTTAGTGAGCCCTATCATCACCTGCGGGAAAATAGCCGTAAACTCCTGTCCAAACTACCTCTGGCCTGGGAGCTGGCGCGTAAAACGGAAGAACAAGTCAAGTCCCTGGTGACACCGGGCACCCTGTTTGAAGAGCTGGGATTTAATTACCTGGGTCCGATAGATGGCCATGACCTGCCTGAACTTCTGGCGACTCTGAAAAAGCTCAAGCACTTATCCGGCCCCCAGTTTCTGCACTTGGTCACTAAAAAAGGCAAGGGCTTTATTCCCGCGGAAGCTGATCCTATTGGCTACCATGCGTTAACCAAGCTGGAAAAGCCGGTTAAGCCTTTGCAAACACCGCCACCTGCTACCACTAAAAAGAAACCCAAGTATTCCAATGTCTTTGGGCAGTGGCTCTGTGATATGGCTGCTCAAGATGAACGCTTGCTGGGTATCACCCCGGCTATGCGTGAAGGGTCGGACCTGGTCAAATTTTCCCGCCAGTACCCTGAACGCTACTTTGATGTTGCCATTGCCGAGCAGCATGCAGTGACCTTGGCGGCAGGGATGGCTTGCGAAGGCATGAAGCCCGTCGTTGCCATCTATTCAACCTTTTTGCAGCGTGCTTATGATCAGTTGATCCATGATGTGGCTGTACAAAAACTGGATGTGCTCTTTGCCATCGACCGTGCCGGAGTGGTGGGTGAAGATGGCCCAACCCATCATGGCACTCTGGATATCTCCTATCTGCGCTGTGTGCCGGAAATGCTGGTAATGGCTCCGGCAGATGAAAATGAGTGCCGCCAGATGCTGACAACCGGTTACCAGTATCCGGGTCCAGCAGCGGTTCGCTATCCACGCGGAACCGGCCCCGGCGTTGAGATTACTCAGGATTTGCAGTCCCTGCCTGTGGGTAAGGCTGAGGTTCGGCGTCAGGGTAAAAAGCTGGCATTATTGGCCCTGGGTAGCCTGGTTCCCACCGCTGAAAAGCTGGCGGAAACTCTGGATGCGACCTTGGTGAACCTGCGTTTTGTAAAACCCCTGGATGAAGCCTTGTTGCTGGAAATGGCCGCCAAGCACGAGCTACTGGTAACGCTGGAAGAAAATGCCGTAATGGGGGGTGTCGGCAGTGCCATCAATGAGCTTTATGCTGCTCACAACCTACAGCCCAACCTGCTCAACCTGGGGATTCCTGACCGCTGGGTTGACCAGGGAACCCCGGCCGAGCTGCTGGAAGATTGTGGCCTGGATGAGCAGAGTCTGCTGGCCCAAATTGAAAAGCGCTTAAGCCTTCTTTAATAAGGGCGCATAACCTTCCCGATAACTGGGGTAGCGGAAATTGAATCCGGTTGCTTTAAGACGTTGGCTATTGATGCGCTTATTGCCGCCGCGGGAGGGTAGCTCCTCGCCTGGCTGGGGCAAAACTCCCAGCTGATGAGCAAGCCAGTGAGTAACCTCTTGCAGTGGGGCCGGTTCGCAATCACTGATTAAATAGGTATCTTCCAGGGGCTGGTGGGCCGCATCCTGCTGAATCAGATGGACCAATGCCCGGGCACCATCTTCAATATGAATACGATTAGAGTATTTTAAGGGCTGCTCAGCTGGAAACCGGCCTTCTTTAACCATGCGAAGCAAACGCTCACGACCCGGCCCATAGATGCCGGAAAAACGCAGGATACTGACCGGCCAGGGCGCTTGATAGAGCGCTTCTTCGCCCTGCAGAAGCAGTTGTCCGGAAAAACTCTCAGGACGTGTTTCACTGGTTTCATCCACTTCCTCGCCATCCTTCTGAGCATAAACGCCCGTTGAAGAAACAAAGAAAATTCTTTTCGGTGAGACTTTTTGTCGCTTCAAGCTATTGATCATCTGCTCAACGCCTTCCAAATAAGCCAGACGATAGGCTTCAGGAGAAAACTCATCGGCAGATAAACAGTAAACGAGATAGTCCACTTGAGGCAGTGGTGGAGCCTCTTCAGGTAACGTCCAGGCCAGGGGTTGAATGCCTTGGGGCAATTTATCGAGTGAGCGCCTGGCGCCCCAAACCTGAAAGTTTTCAGCCAATAAGAGTTCACCTACCCGGCTTCCCAAATCGCCACACCCCAGCAGCAAACAATGCATAAAGACTCCCATAGCTATAAAAGATCAAAATCTATTCGCTTGATAATTCAAGTTTATGATGCATACTTTTACCTAACCTAATGAACCCATACTGGAAGCTTGCGCAGTCCATAGAGGAAGTTGAAGAATCATGACCCTGACAGAACTAAAATACATAGTGACTCTGGCACAGGAAAAGCATTTCGGACATGCTGCCGAACGTTGTTTTGTCAGCCAGCCTACGCTCAGTGTAGCGGTTAAGAAACTTGAAGACGAGTTGGGCGTGGCTCTGTTTGAGCGGAGTAAAAGCGCTGTGCAGCTCACTCCAACCGGCGAAAAAATAGTCGCTCAAGCGCGCAAGGTGCTGGAGCAGGCTTCAGCAATCAAAGAAATGGCACAGCTGGGCAAGAACCAGTTGACCTCTCCCTTGCGAGTGGGGGCCATTTACACCATAGGCCCTTACTTGTTTCCTCATCTGGTACCTGCACTGCACGAGCAGGCGCCAGACATGCCTTTATATATTGAAGAGAACTTCACTGCGGTACTCAGGCGTAAGTTGCGGGCCGGCGAGCTGGATGCCATTATTATTGCCTTGCCCTTTACCGAGACGGATGTGGTAACCCGTACGCTCTACGAAGAACCCTTTGAAGTTCTAATGCCCCACAATCATCCCTGGGCAGAAAAGGCCGCCATTCCCATCAATGATTTGCCAAAAGAAAAGCTCTTGATGCTGGGTGAAGGCCATTGCTTTCGAGATCAGGTAATTGAAGCCTGTCCGGCTTTGGAAGCCAACTTTAAGAGTCCAGAACAAACGCTCATTGCTGAAGGCGGCTCCCTGGAAACTATTCGTCATATGGTGGCTTCAGGTCTGGGAATTACCGTTTTGCCACGCTCAGCGGTGGGTACTCATCAGTATGCGCCTGATGTGCTGGTGACGCGTCCTTTTGAAAAGCCAGTACCTTCACGTACCGTGGCTTTAGCCTGGCGCACCAGTTTTCCAAGACCCAAAGCCATAGAGGCCTTGGTTCAGGCTGTAGGCCAGTTCAAGAAGATCTGAGGTGCTTGTGAAACCGCTACAGGAAGTGCCGGTGACTGAGCTTCAAGGCGTGGGGCCTGCCCTTGCAGAAAAACTAAACCGTTTGGGGCTGTTCAGCCTCCAGGATTTACTCTTCCACCTGCCACTGCGCTATGAAGATCGAACCCAGATTAGTGCACTGGGACAACTGCGGGTCGGCAGCACCGCAGTTGTCGAAGGTGAAGTGATTAGCTGTGAAGTAAGCCAGGGACGCAGGCGCAGCCTTTTAGCTCGTATCCGGGATGGCAGTGGCTTGCTAAGCCTGCGTTTTTTTCATTTTTCTGCGTCCATGAAAAGTCAATTGCAGCCAGGCAAGCGGGTGCGTTGCTATGGCGAAGCCCGGCCTGGAGCGACGGGTCTGGAAATCTACCACCCTGAATTTCGTGTTTTGCGTGATGACCAGCCGCCACCCGCTTTAGAACAGCTGCTGACCCCCGTCTATCCGGTAACAGAGGGCCTGCAGCAAAAACGGTTGCGCCAATTGATCACTGCCGCCTTGCAGCAGATGCAAGAACAGCCCCTGGATGAACTCTTACCCCAGCATCTACTTCAGGCCAGCCAGTTTGCATTCCTGGCCGACTGGTCACTGGCTGCTGCCATCCACTACCTGCATCACCCGCCTGCAGATGCTGATTTGATGACTCTGTCTGAAGGCTTGCATCCGGCGCAAAGACGTTTGGCTCTGGAAGAGCTCTTGGCTCAGCAACTGGGCATGCTGGCTTTACGTCAAAAGGTTCGTGAGGAGGCCGCTCACCCACTCAGAGTGGAAAGCTCAACGCTGGAAATACGCTTGCTGGAGCAGTTGCCTTTTCAGTTAACTGGAGCACAGCGCCGGGTGGTTAGTGAAGTCAGTCAGGATTTGGGGCTTGCTCACCCTATGTTGCGCCTGGTCCAGGGTGATGTCGGCTCCGGCAAAACCCTGGTGGCTGCCCTGGCTTGCCTGAAGGCCCTGGCCAGCCACTGTCAGGCAGCGATTATGGCACCTACAGAGCTGCTGGCTGAACAGCACTATCAGAACCTGAAAACCTGGCTGGAACCTCTGGGTATTCGGGTGGAATGGTTAACTGGAAAGCTGAAGGGCAAACTGCGTGAAGCCCTGCTCAAAGACCTGGCTAGTGGTGCCATCCAGCTTTTAGTGGGTACTCATGCGCTTTTTCAGGAAGAAGTGGCCTTTGCCAAGCTGGCCTTGGTAGTGATTGATGAACAACACCGCTTTGGTGTTCATCAGCGTCTGGCTTTGAGGGATAAAGGTAAGTCAGGAGATTACCTGCCGCATCAGTTGGTCATGACGGCAACCCCTATCCCTCGCACCCTGGCTATGAGTGCTTACGCTGACCTGGATGTTTCTGTCATTGATGAGTTGCCACCTGGCCGTCAACCGGTGAAAACCCTGGTGTTGCCTGATTCACGCAGACCCGAGGTGATTGCGCGGGTGCGTTCGGCCTGCGAGGAGGGGCGCCAAGCCTACTGGGTTTGCACCCTGATTGAAGAATCTGAAGTGCTGGAATGTCAGGCTGCAGAAGTGACTTGGCAGGAGTTGCAGGTCGCCCTGCCAGACTTGAATATCGCCTTGGTGCATGGGCGCATGAAGCCTGCCGAAAAAGCGGACGTCATGGCCGCTTTTAAAGCCGGAAGCTATCAGTTACTGGTGGCGACCACGGTGATCGAGGTCGGCGTGGATGTTCCCAATGCCAGTCTGATGATTATTGATAATGCGGAACGCTTGGGTCTGGCCCAGCTACATCAATTGCGTGGTCGGGTCGGGCGGGGCTCTACCGCCAGCTACTGTACCCTGATTTATCATCCGCCACTTTCTCAGCAGGGGCGTGAGCGTTTGCAGGCGATGCGCTCAACCAATGATGGCTTTGCGATAGCGCAGAAAGACCTGGAAATTCGCGGGCCGGGTGAGCTGTTAGGAACTCGCCAAACCGGTGAGGTTCAACTGCGTTTGGCCAGCCTTAAACGGGATGCCCACTTGCTGGAAGGCCTGAAACCTCTTGCCATTCAACTGCAGCGGGAAAGCCCAGAGCAGGCTAAGTTGCTATTAAAACGCTGGCGAGGAAACAGTCTGCATTTTGCCCAGGTTTGATTTGAGTCGGGCGGGTTACTGCTTTTGTCGTGAATTGCTTTGACTTGCCTCGACTTTCCTCTTTGCAAGGCTTAACCTAGTGAATAGGAGACCCATCTTTTATTTCGGATCTTTACTTTCGTTACTGATCCCGACGAGGAGCCATTCATGAGTCAGGGGGCTATGAGTATAAAGCCACATTATTCGGTCACTGATTTAAATACCGGTGACCTTGAACAACGTAAGGTCGCACGCAGCCATGCAGGCCCCAACCAGTTGCTGCGAAGTACACTCTTGCAAGCCGTTGATGGATTTAATCTGCAAGCCGCCTACCCAGCCAACTGCTTGCTAGACCTGCAAAAATTAAATGCAGGCGGAACGGATTGGCGGGCCCGCTCCCCAGATTATCGGCAAAGCCTGCTGCGTGATTTAAAACTCGAATCTCTGCCTGCTTTACCCGGTATCTTATCGATTCCCCTGTGTGTTGATTTGAGTCATTTGGAAACCGACTGGGTGTTTGTGGAATCGGGTGATCCAGAGTTTTTGCTGCGCTTTACCCGGGATGAGTATGTCGCTTTAATTCATCAGGCCGAGGCCGGAGAAGAGAGCTTTTCTGTGCCTCTGGTTGATGCTCGCCCCAACCTGGACTTTCCACAAAGGGATGAGCGTGAAATTCGTGTTGCTGTCGAGGCTATCACTCAGCAGCGCGTGCGTGCCCGCCTGACAGAGTCCATTGAAATAGCACCCTTGCCGTTAAGTTCTCAGCGCTTGTTAAAGCTGCAAACCAAAGAAGATGTGAGTGGAACTGAGTTGGCCCAGGTGATCGAAATGGACCCCAGCCTTGCCTCTCAGGTTATTAGTTGGGCCAATTCACCCTACTATGGTGCTCCGGGCAGTATTCGCTCCATTCAGGATGCAGTAATTCGTGTGTTAGGTTTTGACCTGACCATGAACCTGGCGACCGGTTTGGCTGTATCCCGTCAGATACGTCTGCCTAAGGATGGCGTCCACGGGCATACCCACTTCTGGCGTGATGCCCTCAAGCGTGCGCTGATGGTTGAAAAGCTGGTCAAAAAAATCCAGCCTTTGGCCCGGCCTTATGCGGGTATGGCCTATCTGGCTGGGCTGTTGCATAACTTTGGCTATCTGGTTCTGGCTGAAGTTTTCCCGCCTTACTTTTCGCTTTACTGCCGTTACCAGGAAGCCAATCCCCACGTACCCCCCATGTATCTGGAGCGCTTCCTGTTTGGTATCACCCGGGAACAGATTGCCAGCTATCTGTTCACCACCTGGGGGCTGCCCAATGAAATGTGCATTGCTATTCGTCAGCAGCACAATCCTCATTACAATGGCCCTCACTTTAAATACGCCAACCTGCTTTATTTGGCGCATCAATATACCCATCCCCAGTGGGAACAAAACCTGCCCAGAATCCTGCCAGCTGTCTATGACCGCTTACAGCTGACTCCGGAGGCTGCTTTTGAAGCTCGCCAGGAGTTGGATGAACTGCCTAGTGAGACTCTGGAAGATTTTGTACGCATGCTGGAATCCAACCCCAAGCGCTAAGCACTCAAAACGTCAGCTTCACGCCCTCTTCTTGTCGTCGTTTGGCAACGTTGGGGCGTGATCCATGGCTGAACGATAATGACAGGATAAAGATCCAATAAAGGGAAGCTGAAAATGGCAAAGTTAACGGGCAAGCAAGTTGGTTACACCTTGGTCTGTCTGCTGGCTATTAATGGATTGCCAGCTCAGGTGCTCGCCGTTGAAGCTCCTCCAAGTTTGGAAGCAGTGATGGAGGCAGGCAGTACAGGTCTGAACTTGGATTCTGAAGAAAACATTATCCGCTGGCGCAGTGAAGCCCAGGTGGGCTTTCTAGATAGCCGTGGCAAAACTGAATCGCGTACCCTCAATGGACGCTTGCGTGTTCAGGCAGAAACAATCGATTGGCGTAATGATACGCGAGCTAACTTCCTGCATACGCAAACTGATGATGCCACGACCCAGGAGTCCTTGGCACTGAGTCATCAGACGGATTATCAGTGGACTCACCAATTCTATTCTTTGGCTTTTGCAGGTTACAGTTTTGACCGCTTTAAAACCTTTCGGCATGAATATGATGTGGTTGGGGGCCTCGGTTATCGTATTTTCCGTGATGCTGATCGTGAGTGGGATTTGGAGGTAGGTGCGGGTATCAAGTATACCGAGCGTAACCCTGAACCTCAGGAAAAAGATTGGAGTCCCTTAGGCCGCTTGGCCAGTAAATTTCGCCAGGAACTCAGTGATGACTTGGAGTTCCAGCAGGAAATTTCCTTCAACCGCTCGCAGGAAGTCGAGAATCTGAATATCATGAACAGCTTTGCAGTTAAAGCTAATGAGCATCTGGCGGTGAGTCTTAGCTATGAATGGCGAAGGACAGAAGACCTGGATGCATCAGAGGCTGTTTATGATCACATTACCACCCTTAACCTGATTTACCGCTGGCATCCCTGATTCCAGAAGCTAAGGGATTAACGACAAGGAGCTGCGACGGATAATGCTAGGGCCTAGACTGTTATTTAAAAAGCGCTTTGGGCCCTTTTTTTGGACTCAAGCGCTGGGTGCCTTCAACGACAATGTGTTCCGCTTTGCGTTGATGTTCACCCTGACTTTTACCGCTGCCGATCAGCTGGCGCTGGATATCAATATTCTGATGAACCTGGCGGCTGGCCTTTTTATCCTGCCCTTTTTCCTGTTTTCAGGTATTGCTGGCCAGTTGGCGGACAAGTATGAAAAGTCCCTGGTCGTTCGCCGTATCAAATTGTTAGAGCTCTTGATCATGCTGGTAGCTCTGGCTGCCTTTGCCTTCCAATTGTGGGGCATCTTGTTGGCTCTGGTCTTTGCCATGGGCGTGCAGTCGGCTCTCTTTGGCCCAGTGAAGTATGCACTTCTGCCCCAACACCTTAAGCAGGACGAGCTGGTTACCGGTAATGCTTTTGTTGGCATGGGTACTTTTGTTGCCATCCTTTGTGGCACCCTGCTGGGTGGTTTGCTGGCGGGCTGGGCCAGTGAGCAACCCTGGATCATTGGTCTAGCCGTGGTTAGTTTTGCCATTCTGGGTGTCATTGCGAGCTTGAAAGTACCTCTAGCCGCGGCAGGTGACCCGGAACTAAAAATCAACTGGAATATTTACTCCCAAACACGCAAAGTGTTGGGCGAAGCGGTGAGTAAGCGCAGTGTCTTTCTGGCAATACTTGCTATCAGTTGGTTCTGGTTTATGGGATCCGGCTATTTAACGCAATTCCCTAATTTTACACGCAGTGTTTTGGGAAGCGATGAGGGCGTAGGAACCCTGTTGCTGACCCTCTTTTCCTTGGGCGTCGGTGCGGGTGCTCTGCTCTGTGGCTACTGGTCGCGCGGTAAGATAGAGCTGGGCATGGTGCCGCTGGGCGCCTTGGGAATGGCTGTTTTTTCCTTTGATCTTTACAGCCAGGCTGCTGCTTTTCCTGCTCTGATGGAAGGAGAAAATCTGCGTTCCTTGAGCCAGTTTCTGGCTTTGGGAGGAGTCCGTTTAGCGATCGACCTGACCTTGGCTGGGGTTAGTGGTGGGCTTTTTATCGTGCCTCTATACAGCCTGGTGCAAAGACGCAGCCCAGTTGAAGTGCGGGCCCAAGTCATTGCTGCCTTGAATGTGCTCAACTCTTTAGCCATGGTCTTGAGTGCGCTGGCAGGTATTTTGGTACTGGGTGTACTGGGTATCAGCCTGCCGGTGTTCTTTTTCTTATATGGTTTGACCGCTCTGGTTGTGGCCTTTCTGGCAGTGAAGCTGGCCCGTGATCCGCTGCTACGCTTTTTGATTTATCTGCTTTCCCATACTCTCTATCGAGTTAAGCATAGAGGGTTGGAAAATATTCCTGAAACCGGCCCGGCGTTGGTGGTGGCAAACCACGTCAGCTATGTCGATGCTCTACTGCTGGCTGGAGCCTGTCATCGCCCTTTGCGCTTCGTGATTGATAAGGATATTCATGATCTGCCAGTCTTAAAACGTTTTCTTCAGTTGGCTGGCACTGTGCCTTTGACTTCAGAAAAAATTGATCGCCAGAATCTTCAGGAAGCCTTCGCACGGATCGGTGAAACCCTGCAAAAAGGCGAATTGGTTTTCATTTTTCCTGAAGGGCGCCTGACCCGTGATGGTGAACTTCAGACCTTCAAAAAGGGTGTTGAACGAATTTTGGCACAACATCCTGTGCCGGTTATTCCTATGGCATTAAGGGGGCTTTGGGGTTCTTGGTTTTCACGGGAAAAAGGCTCTGCGTTCAAAAAAGTGCCTCGCCGTTTTTGGTCGCGGGTGGAAGTGGTTGCAGGTCCCGCCTTGCAACCTGAAGAGGCAACGGCTGAGCGCCTGCAAGAACAGGTGGCTGCTTTGCGAGGTGATTGGCGCTGAGACAGAACAGGCTAGCTGGCCTTCCAGGTGGTATATTTAAGTCAGGCACTGAACGATAAAAACAAGGGGTAAAACCATGCCTGGAAGTCGAAAAATTTCTGATCAGCTCACCGGTATTCAGGCACGTCGGGCTTTGGACGAAGCCCGCTTGGCAGGTGGTTTGAAAATCCAGCCCCAGGAAAAAGAAGGCGAGCCAGCGGCAGAACCTACCTTAATCAGTCATCTGAGGGTTAATCGTGAAGAGGCGAGGCTTGAGGTAAGAGTGCAGGGCAGTGAAGAGCAAATGACTTTTCTGGCACGCTGGAAGCTGTTTGTTCTCTTCATTAAATACCGTAATCAGCATCATGAAAGTAACCCCTTGGAAGTCATCAAGCTGTTGCCTGAAAAAGAGGCGATGACGCTTCATCTCCAGCTACCCAAGTATTTTAGCAAGGTTTTTTACCGTGAGTTTTTCAGGGTTTACCTGGATGCACGCTTGACCATTTTGTTTCGCTGGCAGGGTGCGGGTATGACCTTGAGCGGTCGTTTGTTGGACCTTTCGGCTGGAGGCTGTCAGGTGGCCATGCCTTTCCAGCTGGCTTTGAACCTGGTGCGGCCATTGCCCGAGTGGATGCAGATTACGCTGGAATTTCCCAATGAAGAAATACTTCGTCTGGAAGCTGAGCTGAGTTATCTCAAACCTGATGAGACCTTTACCCAGGCACTGGTGGGCTGGCATTTTATGCCAGCCGACAGTGAACAGGAAAGAAAGCTCTTCCATTACACCCTGGAAGCGGAAAGAGAGCTGGCCCGGTTAAAGCATCCGGGGAGAAGTAATTTGCATGCTTCCCGGCTTTTTCGCCCAGCGCCCAAAAAAGAAGTTAAACCAGCAGGCAAGCGCCTGCATCCAGCCTTTGCACTGGTTCCAAAAAGCTATGCCAGTCAACTGCAAGAAATTGCCGATCAATTGGCCGGTCAGGTGCTCCTCCTTGCCGCGCGAAAGCCGCTGGATTCCGCTCATATGGGTAAACTGGCTAGGCAGTTTATTCACTTGCTTGAAGAAGACACCAGTGCCTGTTTATTGGCCCTGGAACAGCCTCACCGTAATATTCACCGGGTTTTCTTGCATACTTTTCGGGTTGCCGCCCGCTGCTTTCCGCTAATTTTTAAAGTTGGGATTACCCGGCGTTATGAGCTTCCAGCCATGGTATCCCTGCTTTTACATGATCTGGGGAAGCTCTTTTTGGGTCATCAGCCCTGCTTCAACCCTTTGAAGGAGCCTCAGCCAGTTTTGCGTCAGCTGAAAATCAATCAAATTCAACTGCTGCGTTCAGCTTCAGAATTGCGTTGGATTCCCAAAGATCTGGGCGAATCGCTAATGGTTAATGCCAATGAACGCCTGGATGGTAGTGGCTACCCGCGTGGCCTGACGGCAACCCGGCTGGATGCCTTGTCGCGACTGATGGGCGTGGTGAAAGTGCTGGATTGCCTGGTCCATGGCTATAATGACCCGGTTAGAAGTTGGCAGGAAGCTTATCAATGGGTTTACAAGCATGACCACTGGTTTGATAAAAATTCGCTGAATACCTTTGTAACCCATCATGGCCTTAGGCCAGTGGGCAGTTACCTGCATTATAAAACCGGTAAAACGGCGCTGGTTAGTCGGGTGTCCGACCGAGGCCAGTTGGAAGAAGTGGTGTTGATCAATAAGCAGGATGCCGAGGGTCGCATACTAGATGGCAGACTCTTGAGCGGTGGTGAGCTGCAAGCCTTGGGCAGCCCGGTCAATGAAAAAGCCAGGCTGGAGTTTAACCCCCTGAAATCATCTTAGCTGTTTAAGTAGGCGCTGCTGAAAGGATTCGACATCCTCTTGATCTCTAGCAGTTAGGGCGGGCAGTTTGCGGAAGTGAGCCAAAGCATAAAGGATTTGCCAATCGCCCTGTGTTTCCAAGACAGGAGAATCCGTGAATTGGTTAAAGGCCAGGCCTAGCTCGTGAAGACCTGTGATTTCTTCCTGAAACAGGGTTTCCAACTCTTCGGCATCACGCGCCCAAATCAATAGCGGTAAGAGAAAGTGATCGTCTTTTTGTTCGAGGGTCAAGTCCAGACTGGCTAGCTTATTAAACAGTTCCTGCTCTGATGACGGCAAGCCTTCAGGACGTGTTATTTGAGGCTGTTGAACTTTGGCTTTGGTTTCCGGCACTCGACCGGATACACCTCCGCCCTGGCCGGATGGGCCTTGACGACGGTCATAGTATTCAATGTCGATATGTTCTGGTGGGCGGCGCATGCTGGCTATAAAAGCCGCTTCAAATAAGAGTTCCAATTGCTCTTGATCCAGGGCTAAGCGCTCACCTCCCAGACTGACGGCTATTTCCAACAGCTGAAAAGCGCCTTCCTGACGCACCGGCCCTATTTCTTCGCGGATTTCCTGGCGATCCAGTCTTCCTCCTGTGCGCTTGTCCCAGAAGGCAACACCTAGATGTTCAGGTGGGATCCGCATATTGGCAGTAATGCCACCCGTCAGCAGCTCCATGATGAGATCATCATCCAGCTGGCCCTGGCTTTGCATCAGTATTGCGGCCATATCCAGTGCGGTGGGTGGTGGCTCGCTGGCGGTTGCGGGGGAACTTAAAGCCAAGCCTGTTGCCAAAACCACTGAAAAAATAATAGGTTGCATAATTTTCATCCTTGCTTTCACCTGCCTAGAGTAAGGCTTTTGTGGTGGTTAGGGAAGGGTTCACTCATTTGTCATCAGTTTTTGGCAAGCTTACGATGGATTGAATGCAAGCTTTGTACAATTCCTGTATAGTGATTACTTAGAAAACATAACAAGACTACAAGGAGCAGAGGTATGCAGCTGGTTTATTTGCCTAAACTACGTCAGGCAACGCGGGTAGAAAGACAGAATTTTGAGCAGCTACCGGTTCTTTTTGCTGACCAGCAGGATGAAGAAACCCGGCAGTATCGCCAAGAGCTTTTGGCCGCCATGTTCCACCTCCTGCATGACTTGGAAAAGCAGCTGTTGCCCTATTTTACCAAATTAACACCTGAAGAATTCAACTGGATGTCTTGGCTGGTTTCCCCGAGCCTGGCTGAAGCCCTGGTTGCTGATAACTACCCTCTGCCCAGAAAACCAGAGCCTGAGCCTGGTCTGCTTAAATTGGATAGCCTGCCAGAAGCTCTGGGGTGTGCTTGGGCGCTGTTGAATATCAGTCAGATTACCTTGCAGCTCTTACCCGAAGGGAAAAGTGGTAATCTGGGTTTGAACACTGAATTGTTGCAACAATTTGAGAATCTGGCACAGATTTATTGCACCTCGCCTGCAGATGTTCAAGCAGCGCAGCAGGCTGCCAAGCAGTCTTTGCAGTTGATGTTTGAAAAGCTCGCACCCTGGGTTCAGCCCGCAGCAAATCAGCTCCTTAATTCAAGAGCTTCAGCCTGAGAGTTTCAGGTTAAGTTTTTTGGATTTCCAGGGGGCTGAAAAGCTGGTAGCAGTTGCGACCGGCTTTTTTGGCCTGATACATGGCATGATCCGCATGGCGAATGAGCCCGTCCACATCTGACTGGTCTTCAGGAAAAAGAGTAACCCCAATGCTGGCACTGATCTGCAGTAACTTGTCTTCAATAATGATAGGTTCAGCTGCAGCTTTGAGAAGCCGTTCAATTACAGCTATGTAGTCACCAGGTTGGTTGAGATCATTAAGAATCAGAATAAACTCATCACCACCCAGGCGAGCCAGGGTATCGCTTTCTCTTAACGCTTTACTCATTCGCTGTGTTAGGGTGATCAAAAGCTGGTCACCTATAGCGTGACTGTAGGTGTCATTGATGTTTTTAAAGCCATCCAAGTCCAAAAAGGCCACGGCCAGAGTTTGTTGGCGGCGTAAACACTGAACCCTGGCTTGCTGAAGTCGATCTGCGAGCAGAACCCGGTTAGGTAACTGGGTTAGGGCATCATAATGAGCCATAATTTCCAGTTGCTTTTGGTGCTCTTTGATGACGGTAATGTCTGAGAAGAGAGAAACATAGTTTCGGGGTTCCCCCTGGTCATCTTTAACCAGACTGATATTACAGATACAGGGGTAAACCTCGCCTGATTTCCTACGATTCCAAATTTCTCCCTGCCAGCACTCATTATTACGCAAGGCTTCCCAAAGGTCGCGGTAGAAGGCGCGTTTGTGGACACCGGATTTTAGCAAACTGGGATTCTTGCCAAGGACTTCATCACGAGTAAAACCGGTTATTTCCGTAAAGCCCTGATTAACTTCAACTATACGTCCGGCGACATCCGTAATCATAATGGCTTCCCGTGCTTGTTGGAAAACCCGCGAGCCAAGCAATAGCGTTCTTTCGGCCCTTTGTTTTTCGATCATCAATCCTGCAAAGCGGGCTTCATCCTTAATAAGTTCAAGATCTTTTTCACTGGGCTGTTTGGAAGCCTTGCAATAAACACTGAGGACACCAAGGGGCTGATTCTGTGAAGACAGGATAGGTTCAGACCAGCAATGCCCTCCCTGCTGGTGATATTGCTGATAGAAGCCTCTAAGGGAAGCGCTGGCTTCTGAGTGACTTGCTTCTTCGTTACCCAGTAGTGTCACCGTGCATTTGATATGTTCGTGGAGCTTTTCGAGGTTGTGGGTGAGCTGTTGGAGGAGTTTGTCTAGGGGCTCATTTGCCATAAAGGCCTGCAGGAGTTGCCGGCGGTTCTGTTCATGAAGCTCGGTTCTTTTTTGCTGCGTTATATCCAGACAATAGCCAATAAATCCTTTGAAGCTGCCGTCGGGGTCATACCAGGGGCAGGCATCATCCTGAACCCAGCGGTAGGCACCATCATTGCGACGTAGGCGATAAAGAATGCTGAATTTCTGCCGGGCATCGAAGCAGCTATTGAAGGTTTCCAGGCAGGCTGCCAGGTCGTCAGGGTGAACGCCTTCCGTCCAGCCATCACCATACTCCTGCTCTTGGCGGCGGCCGGTAAATTTCAACCAAGCTTGATTAAAATAAAAGCATCCCTTGTCCAGGCCGGCAACCCAGATCAGCATATTGCCTTTATCGACAAGGTCTTGAAAGAAATCGGCTTCTTGCATGCTTCCATATCTCCTGCACGGGCTAAAGAAGCAACCAGTAGTTAAGTATAGAAGCTGCCCACCAATTTACTAGCTAGTTAAGCTTGTTTGCGGTGGCTGCAATCAGAGCCTTGAAGAGTTGGCGTTGTTTTTTCAGGAAAAGCAGAAATTCCGGGTGCCACTGAACACCAATTAGAAAGCCATATTCAGGGTCTTCAATGGCCTGCACGATGCCATCTAGGTCAGTACCGCTGACTTT
The DNA here is from genome assembly GCF_900112235.1 of Marinospirillum celere. Taxonomy (GTDB): domain Bacteria; phylum Pseudomonadota; class Gammaproteobacteria; order Pseudomonadales; family Halomonadaceae; genus Marinospirillum; species Marinospirillum celere. The sequence goes on from NZ_FOLH01000007.1 coordinate 69,138, forward strand.
AAAGCCTGCTCCAGTTTCGTTAATAGCTTGGTTATGAAGACTATTGATTCGAGCTGTCTGGCTACCCATAAACTCAGCCAGCCAGGTTTTCGGGTGAACACATAGGGTTTTCAAAGGGAGGATCGTCCAGCGATGTGAGGTTTTTTCGCGCTGACCATGTAGCTCCTGATAAAGCGTACCACCTCGATAGACATTCATCAGTTGAGCGCCTCTGCAAATGCCCAAAATAGGAAGGCCCTTGGTTAATGCCAGGTCAATAACAGCCATTTCCAGCTTGTCTCTGGCCGCGTCATAGCGGGGCTCCACTTCAGGCTGGGCCGCGTAAAGCACTGGGTCTATATCGTGCCCGCCGGTTACCACTACACCATCAAAGCGATTGTCTGCTGGTTTTTGGCTGGGGCGTAGTTGCAGGGGTTGGCCGCCATAAAGGCGAACCGCCAAAGCGACCAGAAAACGGGGGCCGAAAGCACCCTTTTCCGGGCCGGTGATGGCAATTATCGGTTTAGCCATTGACTCTCTACTTCTTGGAACCAGGTGTTCATCAAACGATCTAGAGGCTTTCGTAAATAGCTGCTATAGGCTTGGCAACAGGCATTTAAACGCTCCTTGTCCGCTGCCAGTCGCTCCACTTCCACCCAGTCGTTCCAGGAGGTATGTAGGCCCCAATGCGGATCATGAATTTCACTGCTGGGCAGGCGGTAGTGGAAGGTTGGTCTGGCTTTAATCAGCGGGTCCTGCGTGACTCGAGCGACCTGCTTTTCATTGAGGTGCTTGAACAGGGGCAGACAATCAAGAGCCCGGTTGCGGGTCGGGTTTTCAAGCAGATAGTCATCGATTAGCTGCTGTTGATCAGGCCAGTAACTAGGATCGACTACTTTTTTGACATAGCTGGTCGGGAAGGGGTTGATGTAACTGGTGATCTGACGAGAAATATCAATTTCTGCCCGTTTGTGCAGCCAATCATAAAGGCATAAAAAGGCTTTTAAGGTGGCCGTTAAGGTCGCTGTTTCGGCATCAGGGATTTCTGGGTTCAGTTGCATACCAAAAGCATTGACCAGGCTGTCTGAAGAGCCTTTGGCCCCCGCTGCGCGAAGTCGGTCAATAATGGCTTCCACTTCGGGCAGGCGGTGCAGCTCGAGAGGCGGGCTGACCAGTTCAAAAGGCACCAGGTTTTCTGCAAACCAGGCCAGAGCCTCTTCGGCGGAATTGCCGAGATCACCACTAAAAGTATGCGTAGGCCGTTTTTCCCGCCCCATTTGCTTGAGCAGGTGAAAGTCCAGCTCGACAATCCAGTTTTTGCCTTGAAGGTCGGTAATCTGGCGCTCATAACGGCCTTTGGAAACAACCTGACCTTCCAGTTGTTCGGCCGTCTCTTGAGTGATCTGCTCCAAGGTGAGTCCTGTCATTTCAATTTCCACCCCTACGCGCCGGGTGTCGCCCTGCTCGTTGTAAAGCCAGGGTGGTGCCAACAAGGATGCGGATAGTTTTTCCATGAAGATGAACTCACTCGGTTGGTGTATTGGTTTTAATCCAGCAGGATGTCAATCCCCAGCATTACTGTGAAGCCTAGCAGGACGCCAGCAGTCGCCTTACTTTTATTATCCTCACGGTGGGATTCGGGAATAATTTCATGGCTGATAACAAACAGCATGGCACCGGCTGCAAAGGCTAGAACCAGCGGCAGCATCAGGTCAACCATGCTAACCAGGATCGCGCCTATTAGGCCTCCCAAAGGCTGTACCAGTCCGGTCAACAGGGTGACACCGAAGGCAGTGGCCTTGCTATAACCCAAAGAAAGCAGTGCTATGGCAACGACCAAACCTTCGGGCATATTTTGTAGCCCTATGCCTATCGCCAGGGCAACACCCGCCGCCAGGTTATCGCCGCCAAAGCCAGCCCCTACAGCCAGGCCTTCAGGCAGGTTATGCAGGGCAATGGCAAAAATAAACAGCCAGACACGTTTGATTTTATGGGCTCGGGCCGGACTGTCCTGACCACTGATAAAGTGCTCATGGGGAATTTTGTTATGCAGCAAATAGAGGAGCCCTCCTCCCAAGCCGATACCTGTAGCCAGCATTAAAAGGGTAATGCCGGCATGGTTATAGAGACTTTCGGCCTGGTCCATGGCAGGCAAAATGAGCTCAAAAGCGGTGGCTGCCAGCATGACACCCGCACCAAAGCCCATCAAACTGTCTTCCAGAGTTTTACTGAGTTTGCGAATAAAAAATATAGGTAGGGCACCGACGGCTGTGAACAAGCCAGCAACCAGGCTAGCCAAGACGCCTAGCTGAATGGTGGAGAGCCCACTTAAAGAAGCTTCCAGGGTTGGCCAGATCAGATAGCTGGCCAGCAAAAAAAGCAGTAGCAGTGGGCAGGCTGTTAACAGGTAGCGGTGCCGGTAAAGCAAAGCAGATATCTTCATGTATAGTGTGAGGTAGAGATAATTTATTAATTGAAGAAATCAGCATAAAAGAAATTGCTCAAGTTTACCAAGGCTGTTCAAAATGCAAGAAAAGCACTCCACTAGTTTGCAGGTCCTCTTGGGTCTTGGCATTCTCTATACCCTCTATTTGGCGCATGCCATTATTCTGCCGATTGTTCTTGCCTTTATGGTCAGCCTCTTGCTGTCGCCTTTGGTTATCAAAGCTTGGAAACGCTGGCGACTTCCCAAGCCGGTCAGTGCACTCACCCTATTGTTTATTCTGGTGCTGGCCATGGGTGGCTTGGTAACCAGTATTGCTGCTCCAGCGCTTGAGTGGGCAGAAAAAGCCCCGCAGAGTATTTCCAGAGTGTTGGTGGGTGAAAATGAGTTGCGCAGCCAACTGGACAAGTTGACGGAGTCTGCCCGGCAGTTGGAAGAATCCATGGAAGAGTTCTCTGATGAACAGGCCCAAACAGTTATTCTGCAAACTGAGTCCTGGCGTAATCAGCTGGCTAGAAATGCCCAAAAAACCCTAGTGGGCCTGGCTCTCGCCCTGGCTTTGACCTATTTTTTCCTGGTCAGTGGTGACCGTTTGATTTTTAACTGGGTTCGGCAAACACCCCGCAAAAGCAGGCGTACCCTATTGAATATTGTCCGGGCCAGTCAGCAACAAATGGCCCGCTACCTGGGGGTGATCACCCTAACCAATTTTAGTATTGGTCTGACGATGGGCTTGGTTTGTTGGGCATTGGGTCTACCAACACCTGCACTTTGGGGTGTGGTTGCTGGCTTGGCGCGCTTTATTCCCTACTTGGGAGTGATGTCAGCAGCAGCTTTGTTGGCCGTTGTTTCTGCGACTCACTTCGGCGCCCTGGGCTGGATGTTGATTGCTCCCCTTACCTATATAGCGCTGACCGGATTTGTTGGTGCGGTTATTGAACCCTATATTCATGGCTTTCGGATGGCCGTTAATCCGATTGTCATTTTTCTATCCATCTTCTTTTGGGGTTGGCTTTGGGGGCCGGTGGGCTTTTTTCTGGCGGTACCCTTGATGACGGTGATTCAGGTGGTGCTGTCTCAGATTCCCCAGCTAAAGCCGGTGCATCGGATTATTTCACGCTAAAAAAAGCCCAGGTCTTAAGACCTGGGCGGGCTGTTCACTAGTCAGTCTTTACTTAGCTTATTAAAAAGCCCAGTTGAATAAGTGCTGGCGCTATACCCATCACCAACCCACCTAAAAAGAGCAGGCCGGTAAAGGCCAGATTAAACTCTTCATGAACCTGATCTTCTGCATAGTGCGGATCCAGCTCAACTGAACAACTGTCAGGCTGAGATTCCGCAGCCATAGGAGAAGTGACAACCTTGACCTGATCATCACATTGCGACGCTTGGGAATCAGGCGCTTGTCCGGCAGGTCTGTCTTGATATTCAATTTTCATGATTGACCTCCTGACGCTTGGTTTCAGAAGTGAATAATAGAATCTAATGATTCCTTAACTTGCAAGCTAGTTAAAGAAGGACAAGAAAAACTTATTTGATCAGTGTTGTTCTGTAAATCAATGTAACCATAAGATCGGGTTTGCTTATAGACGGGCCTAATGCTAATCTTGTACACAAGCTATACAAAATTGCTGCTTTCTCAGCCCTTTTACCCGAGCGGTTACTTCATGCATACAATCAATGCGCCTCAACTGGTAGAGAAAATCCTGGCTAACACCCTGGAATCCATCATGATTACTGATCAAAAAGGGCGCATTCTGAAAGTGAATGCCGCCTTTACTGAGATCACCGGCTACCAGGAAACGGAAGCGCTTGGAAAAACACCTGCCCTGCTTAGGTCTGAGCGCCACCCGGTTAGCTTTTATGAATCCATCTGGACAGAAATCGAGCGAGAGGGTAGTTGGTCGGGTGAGGTTTGGAATCGTCGTAAGACAGGAGAGATCTATCTGCAGTGGCTGTCCATTAATGCCTTGGAAAATACGACTGGCGAAACAACTCACTATGTGGCGATTTCACACGATCTAAGCGAGCTTCGAGCCAGAGAAGCCGAAGTTGAATTTCTGGCCTTTAATGATCCCCTGACTCGGTTGGGCAATCGTAAACTCTTAATGAGTCGCCTGGATCAAGCCTTGGCAAGCTGCCGTGACCAGGGTGAGGTTTTGGGGTTGATGATTATTGATGTTGGTCGCTTGAGACCAATTAACGATCACTTTGGTCTGACTTCAGGAGATGAGGTGATCAGACTGCAGGCTGAGCGCTTGAATCAGGTGGTTGAAGCTTCTGATACGCTGGTGCGTTTGCAGGCTGATACCTTTGCACTTTTACGGCATCGTCAGGCTGATGCCGCGGCCATGTCACGTTTGGCAACGACTATCTTGGATAGACTCAGTGAAGGGCTGACGCTGGATGATAAATCACTATTGATGCGCCCCAGTGTGGGTATGGCCTTCTTTCCCCAGGATGCTCTGCATAAAGAAGGTTTGATGCAGGCGGCAGAGCATGCGCATTTGCAGGCAAAAAATGCCGGTCGTCAGACCTACTGCTTTTTTGATCATCGTCAACATTATCAGCAGCAGAGAAAGCAGCTGATCGAACAGGACCTGAGCCAAGTGTTGGGTGTGCAGCAGGAACCCGGGTTACAACTTTACTTTCAACCCAAGGTTTGTTTGGCCAGTGGCCGCATCTGTGGAGCAGAAGCTTTATTACGCTGGCAGCATCCAACTTTGGGCTGGGTTTCACCAGGTGAGTTCATACCCATAGCAGAACAAAGCCATCTTTGTGTGCGCCTGGACCGATGGGTGCTGAGTAGAGTTGTTGAGCACTTGGCTAGCTGGAAGGCCAGGGGGCTGGGTCTCTATCAGCTAGCGGTTAACCTTTCGGCTCACCAGTTGGATCAGGAAGACTTTGCTGAATGGCTGGATACCCGGGTTCAATCAGCAGGACTCAAGGCTTCCAACCTGCAGCTGGAAATTACCGAAGGCGCGATGATACGTAATGGCGATGCCGCAGTCGCCCTGCTTAAGGACTTGCAGCAACGGGGGTATTCCATCTCCTTGGATGACTTTGGTACAGGTTATTCCAGCCTTTCCTATCTGGATAGCCTGCCTTTGAATGAGTTAAAGATAGATAGAAGTTTCTTACCCCGTTTGCGTCAGGACCAGCGTTCTATCAAGCTGCTGCGTTCCATTGCCCAACTGGCGCAGGGCCTGGGTCTGGAAGTGGTAGTTGAAGGTGTCGAAGATGATCACCAGGTGGCCCTGTTGAACCAGTTTGGCCATATTAAAGTGCAGGGCTATTATTTTTACCGTCCTCTGCCTGAAGAGGCCTTCAAAAAACTATTGCCTGGCGCGAAGGCCAAGGAGGAACTTCCCCTATGCCACTAAAGAAAGCCGCTCCTTTTTTGCCCATTGCACTTGATCAGGCCAGTAATCCGGTTCTGGTTACTGATGCGCGCCTGGAAGAGCCAGGACCCAGAATTCTTTACATCAATCAGGCCTTCACCCGGATGACGGGTTACCAGTGGCAGGATCTGGAAGGGAAGACGCCACGTATTCTTCAAGGTCGCCGTACTGACCGTCAGGAGTTGGCGCGTTTGAGTGAGACCTTGAAGCAGGGCAGGGAATTTAAAGGCTCAAATGTCAATTATCGTAAGGATGGCAGCCCCTATTTGGTGGAATGGAATATTAGCCCGGTTAAGGATGAGATCGGTCAAATTACCCATTTTATCTCTATACAAAGGGACATCAGTCAAAGACGCGAGGAAGAGCATTTCAGTCGTACCCTGCTGAAAAATATTGGCGAAGGCGTGTTTGGGGTAGATGCTGAGGGGCGTTTTACCTTTATTAACCCGGCTGGTTTAAAGCTTTTGGGCTACAGCCATGAAGAGGAGCTCCTGGGTCAGAACAGCCATCAACTGATTCACCACTCTTATCCGGACGGTCGTTCCTATCCGACAGAAGCCTGCCCCATTCATCAAGCCATCAATAGCGGATTGAGTGCTGATCAGTGGCATGAAGACTGGTTTTGGCGTCAGGACGCCAGCGGTTTTCCAGTTGAAATCTACGCGACCCCCTTATGGCAGGAACTGGGTCAGGTGTTTGGTGGTGTGGTCACTTTCCGGGATATCTCTGAGCGCAAACGCTTGGAAGGTGAGCTGCAGCAATTGGCCTACCATGACCAACTGACCCAACTTTATAATCGCCATGCCTTCTATGAGCTGCTGGAGCAGGAAGCGGCAAGAGCCCAACGCTATCAAACACGTTTTTCTCTGGTCATGTTTGACCTGGATTACTTCAAGAAAATCAATGATAACTATGGCCATCATTTGGGTGACCAGGTGCTGATCAAGGTGGCTGAGCTGGCAACCGAGCGGATGCGCATTAATGATGCCGTGTGTCGTTGGGGTGGTGAAGAGTTTATGGTTCTGTTGCCGGAAACCAGCTTGAGCCGGGCAGCCAAGCTGGCCGAAGCCTTTCGTAAAAAACTGGAGGCGGCCTGTTTTCCAGAGGTGGGTCGGGTCACAGCCAGCTTGGGGGTGGTTGAATACTGTCCGGATGAAAGCCTGGATCAATTGACACTGAGGGCGGATACGGCTCTCTATGAGGCCAAGGAAGCAGGGCGCAATCAAGTCATGGTGGGTTACTGATTAGTATCTCCTCCCAGCCCCAGTAGGTGGTACACCCAGGCTTCTTGGCCATTGTCCAGTTGGTGCAACCTGCGCTCATAGCGGATGCCAATTCTTTCATAGCGGTCCAGTCTGTTCAGCTCTGCTGGGGTGGCTTCAAAGACAATACCTTCGACATAAGTGTCCAGGTCGGCCTCGACCAAATTGAGGGCTTCCCGTTCAAAGCCAGCCAAGCGAGCAGGTTCACCGGCAGAAATCCGCCGTGTGACCACCATTCTGACCCAGGGGCTTTTTAAGGTGCCATAAGCAAAGACTTTTTGGGTTTCGGTGACTTCCTCCAGATAGAAGTCAGCTGGAGGTTGAAAAAGCCAGGGGCTTTGCCAGATTAGCCACCAGTAGCTGGCCAGTAGCAGCGGCAAAATAGCAAATAATGAAATGAGGGTTTGTGTACGTGAAAGGCGATATTTTCCTTTTCTCAAGTAACCTCCTTGCACTCTAAGGCGTTAGGATTTGCATTTCAGCTTAACAAAGGTTGCCTGTGTTTGCTGTTAAAGATCAAAAACTTTAACCAGGTCAGGTTTTTTCCAGTTAAGGCTCTGCTATGCTTGGGGTTTACACGTTTACAACATGGAAAGGCAGGCTGATGAAACAGATCAATACCCTGAGACACAAAATTATCCAGTTGTTGAGCCGCTTGGAATTCTTTAAGAGTTTTCCGGATACTGATAAACAGCTCCTGGTTGAAGGCAAGGGCATGATTGTCTTGGCTGAAGAGGGTGAATATGTCATCAAGCAAGGGAGTGTCGACCCAACACTTTACATTCCACTCAGTGGTGAGTTGGAAGTGCGCATGACCAATCAGTCCGGCAAGGAAGTTCGTATTGCCAGCATTCCGCCCGGTGAAACCGTAGGGGAGGTCGCTTTCTTAACAGATAGTCCACGCACGGCCAGCGTGGTAGCTGTTCGTCAGACCGTTTTATTTCGCTGTAACCGCGTTGCCTTGCGTAACCTGGCACCAACAGCCAGGGAAAGGATTAAGGACCAGATTATCCTCAAGCTGGTAGAGCGTTTGGAGCATCAAAACCGTGAATTGAGTAACAAAGGCGGCGTTGCCAAGCCTGCTGCTCCAGCGGCGGACACTGAAACAGCCAAGCAAAAGAAAGCGTCTGAGGAATCAGTTGCGCAAGAAGGGGAAGAAAAAGGGGATAAGGAGCATCAAAGCGAGGATACGAAATAGGTGGTGAGCAGCAATAAATACCGGGTCTATACCCAAGGCCAGAGCGACCATGGCCATTTCGCCTATGCCTCCGGGTGTCATGGTCAGTAAGGCAGTTGGAAAAGGCAGGCCTAGTAGCCAAACCATTAAAAAGGCAGCAAAGCTCGCCATTACGAGAGCAACCAGGGTGGCTCCCAGGGCATGCTTTCCCAGCCAAAGTATTTCTTTAATAGGCATACCGTAGAAGCGTGCGCCTATAGACCCTCCCAAAACCATAAAGGTAGCTGCAACCAGATAGGGACCACCAGAAAAGGGGTAGCCTGCCAGAGCTGCGGCCACGCTCATAAAAAGCGGTGCGGTAAATTCAGGTGTGGGAAGGCGTAGCTGTTTACCCAGCCACCAGGCTGGAAAGATGCCCAGCAGCAGCCATAGATTTTCGGTGGACTGAAAGAGCGGGTTTTCATCGACATCAGGTGCGGTATAAAACAGCCAGAACAGGGAGGGTACTAAAAGCACCACGAAGGTTAGGCGCAGAGCATGAGCTAAAGCAATTTTACGTTCATCACCGCCTGCCTGCCCGCCGATCAGAATCATTGAAGTCATGGCTCCAGGCACAGCTGAAAACCAAGCTGAAGCCTTATCAAAACCGGCCACCTTGCGAAAATAATAAGCTACGCCAAAAATAATCAGTAGAACACCTAAGCTTAAAAGTGCCAGACTCGCAGGCCAGCTACTCGCTTGTTGCAGTGTCTCCTGACTGGTTTGCCCACCCAAAACCATGCCCAGGCTACCTAAAAAGACAGCGCGGATACGCGGTTTGATGCCTACCGGTAATCCATAGAGGGAGACCAGTAGATTGGCTAGCAGGGGGCCCAACATCCAGGCCAGAGGGATTTGCAGCCAATGGAAAACCAGGCCACCCAGAAGGCCGACCCAAAGGGTGTTGAAAAGTCTGATGGCAACCGAAAAATGCACAGGGCTTTTCCAGAACGGGGAAGGTTTGAAAGGCGTGAGAATAACAGAAATAGCCGGGGTGGTCATAAGTGGCCTTCAGGTGCTACCTTTGCAAGAGAAGCATCCCGTCCTTGACCTTTGGAGTAGAAAGATTATGAGCAAAACCAATGCAGCCCTGATCGAACGCAAGAACCAGGCCGTTGCCGCCGGTGTTGGTCTGGTCCATCCTGTTTTTTTGGATTCTGCCGAGAATGCAACGGTTAAAGACGTGGAAGGCCGAGAATACATCGACTTTGCCGGTGGCATAGCCGTTCTTAATACCGGTCACCTGCATCCCAAGGTGAAGGCCGCTGTTGCTGAACAGCTGGAAAAACTTTCACATACCTGTTTTATGGTGATGGGTTATGAGCCCTATGTTGAAGTTTGCGAAAAGATTAATGATCTGGCGGTGGGTTCTGGCCCCAAAAAAACAGCTCTTTTCACCTCTGGTGCGGAAGCAGTAGAAAATGCGGTTAAAGTTGCCCGCGCCCACACTGGCCGTACCGGGGTGATTGCCTTTGGTGCTGCCTATCATGGTCGTACCCTGGCGACTCTGGCCCTTAACGGCAAGGTGGCTCCCTATGCTTCAGGTATGGGCCTGATGCCGGGTGATGTCTTCCGTGCGCTCTATCCTTGCGAGCTGCACGGTGTAACCACCGAGGATGCTTTGGCTTCCGTAGAGCGCATCTTCAAATTTGATGCCGAGCCAAAAGATATCGCCGCGATTATTCTGGAACCTGTTCAGGGTGAGGGTGGCTTCTATGTAGCTCCGAAAGAATTTATGGCTGGCCTGCGCAAACTCTGTGACCAGTATGGCATCGTCCTGATTGCCGACGAAGTACAAACCGGCGCTGGGCGTACCGGCACCTTCTTTGCCATGGAGCAGATGGGTGTAGAGCCGGATATCACCACCTTTGCCAAATCCATTGCCGGTGGTTTCCCCTTGTCAGGCATTGTGGGTAAAGCAGAAGTGATGGACTCCATTGCACCCGGTGGCTTGGGTGGCACCTATGGTGGTAGCCCCATAGCCTGTGCCGCTGCCCTGGGTGTTTTCCAGGCGTTTGAAGAAGAAAAGCTGCTGGAACGCAGTCGCAAGGTAGGTGAAACCATTACTTCCGAGCTTAAAGCCTTGGCCAAAGACTACCCAGTTATCGCCGACGTGCGCGGCCTGGGAGCGATGATTGCTATGGAGTTCTTTACCAAAGAGGGCAAGCCGGACAGTGAAATGCCCGGCAAGATTCTGACCAAAGCTCGCGAGAAGGGCTTGATTCTGCTTTCCTGCGGCCTTTACGGAAATGTAGTGCGTATTCTGGTACCTCTCACCGTGCCCGACGAGCAGCTGCAGAAGGGCCTGAAGATTATTCGTGAGTGTGTTAGCGAACTAGCCTAATAATCCCTGGTTTTTTCAACAGCTCGGGGCGTTTAGTCACTTTATAATAGCCGGCTAAACCGCCTCGAGTTAACCGCCACCGCAGGATGCGCGTCGGAAAAAAGCGCAAATTAGTCAACCCGCAGCGGTGTGGTCACCCTAGTCAGGCAAGGAGTTACAGAGATATGGAGTTATCGATTCAATTTAAAACTACCCTGCAGCTTCACAAAACAATACGGACCAGCGGACGCTAACGCGACGCTGACCTATGGTCGTTAGATATTGGTGAAATATGATTGGAATATCTGAACCATCAGTCAAATCATTGTTTATCGAAATGCGATTCAATGATCAGCCATTGGCTACGGGCACTGCATTTTTGGTAAATGGAAAGAATGGTCCTCTATTAATCACAAACAGGCATAACGTGACAGGGCGAAACCCATATACCGGTGAACCGCTATCTAGTACGGCGGGTGTACCAAACCAAATGGTGATAGTACATAACCGAAAAGGGAGATTAGGTGAGTGGGTCACACGAACTGAGCTGATCTTAGACCCTGAGGAAAATCCTTTGTGGATCGAGCATCCTACATTAGGCGGGGATGCAGACTTTGTTGCTTTACCTCTGACGGCTCTGGATGATGTGGAAATAGTTCCATATGATGTATTTAACACCGGCCCGAAGTTCAATGTTGGTCCAGCTGATATTCTTAGCGTCGTAGGCTTTCCTTTTGGTCTGCAAGCAGGTGGATCTTTGGCGGTTTGGGCTACTGGATTCATGGCTTCGGAACCTGATGTTGATTTCAATAATTGGCCTGTATTTCTTATTGATTGCCGAAGCCGCCAAGGGCAATCGGGATCGGCAGTCATAGCACACCGTGCTGAAGGGACGGCAATGATGATTGATGGCAAGCTCGGAAGCTTTACGAACACTGTTTATAAATTCCTCGGCATTTATAGCGGACGAATAAACAAAGAGTCAGATTTAGGTATCGTTTGGCGGGCATCCGCTATTCAAGAGCTTGTTGAGTCTATAGAGTGATCTAACAATCACACTAAATGCGATAATGTACTTGCCCGACACTCGCAAGCTCGCACGGTTTATGTGAGGCGTTCTGGCTGTAGAAAAACCTCCCTGGCTATGCTGAAATGAAGCATCCCTGGGCACTTGAAAAATGAACAACAGAGTGCGAGCTGTTGGTAGAAAAAACTGGCTGGAAAGAGGTTTTTCTACAAGTTCGTTATGTGAATTGACACCTGATACGTTGCAGGGTACGCTCTAAGAATGATACGAAGCTTCAAACACAAGGGTTTGGCCAAATTTTTCAAGTCCGGCAGCACTGCAGGGATTCAGGCCGCTCACGCAAAAAGGCTTCGTCTTATTCTCGGTAGATTAAACGCAGCATCGGATGCTAAAGACATGGACTTGCCAGGCCTTCGGCTGCACGAACTCTCCGGCAATCGCGTCGGCATATGGTCAGTTACCGTTAGCGGTAACTGGCGAGTGACCTTCCGATTCGAAGATGGGGGTGCCGAGATTGTGAACTATGAAGATTATCACTGAGGTACCGTCAATGTTGATGCACAACCCTCCCCACCCTGGTGAAGTATTGCGAGAACTTTGTCTTGAGCCACTCGGCCTCTCCGTTACGGCTGCTGCAGAGGCATTGGGCGTTAGCCGCAAGACTTTGAGTGCCGTGTTGAACGGCAAGGCGGGTATCAGTCCCGAAATGGCTATCCGGCTCTCTATCGCTTTCGACACCTCTGCAGAAAGCTGGCTGAATCAGCAGTCCCAATATGAGCTCTGGCATGCTGAACAACATCGCAAAGAGCTCAACGTGAAGAAGCTTGTTGCAGCCTGAAGCCGCACATCAAGGTCATGCACCGGATGCCAAAACCTCCGCTTTGATCTTGCACCCATAAAATGGACACCTAGCTCCATACCAGCTGCAAATGCGGGCGTTATGCTTCTTCTTCCAGCCAATAGCCCCAGATAGTAACGCTTTACGTTATTGTTGCGTGGCGTTATTATTAATCCATGATCATATCATTCAAGTGTAAGGATACAGAGAAGCTTGCAGGCGGGCGTCGCGTCAGACGTTTTGTCAATTTTGAGCGCGTTGCCTTGAGGAAAATTCGCCAACTCCAGGCTGCAAATCAGCTTGATGATCTTCAAGTGCCGCCCGGCAATATGTTGGAGCCGTTGCATGGTGACCGCCAAGGTCAGCACAGCATTCGAATCAACAAGCAATTCCGGGTTTGCTTCCGCTGGACCAAGGCCGGTGCGGAAGACGTCGAAATTGTCGATTACCATTAGGAGGCAACTCATGCGCAACATTGATCCCGTAACGCCAGGCGAGCTGCTCAAAGAAGAGTTTCTAGAGCCGATGGGCATTTCTCAATATCGTCTCGCTAAAGAAATTGGTGTGCCAGCCCAGAGAATAGGCCAGATTATTGCCGGAAAACGTGCGGTTACGGCAGACACCGACCTGCGACTTTGCCGCTTCTTTGGTTTGTCCAATGGGTATTGGTTGCGTGCTCAGGCCGCCTTTGACATTGAAATTACGGAAGATGTCCTTGAAGATCAGTTGAAGAATATTCGTCCTTGGAGTGTTGTTTCAGAAATCGGGCACAGAGCATAACCAACGGCTGCACAGCGACTGGCCTTCCGCCGCTTCGCGGCTCCAAACCGACGCGTGAGCTGGCAGTTTAAATTACCGCATCAGTTACTTGCATACTATATTGTACATGCTGTGCTTGTCCTATATCTTGTACAAAAGAGGCGGTAAGAACCATGAGAGTCATAAGTTTCTCTGACGCTAGAAACAAGCTGAAAAGTGTTTTGGATCAGGTTGTTGGCGATGCTGACTACACCATTATTACCCGCAGAGACTCAGAAGATGTGGTGGTGATGTCCTTGGATCAGTTTAATGCTCTTATGGAAACTGTCCATCTGCTCAAAAGCCCAGCTAATGCTGCTCATCTGTCAAAATCCATTAAGCAGTACCGAGCAGCACGGTCTAACTGATCGTTGAAATTCTTTCATGGACTAGAGAAGCTGGGCACAAATTATCTGTGCTGGCAAACACAAGCTAAGAAAACGCTTAAGCGTAATCCCTGGATATCACTCACGGTTCAGTAACTCTTTTAAAACTTCCTCAGTATGCTCGCCGAGTAGAGGTGGCGCTGAACTGGAATTCAATGCTTGACCATCAAAACGAATCGGGTTGCTGACTAGACGTACTTCACCTGCCTCGGGGTGGGGTAGTTTCAACTCCATGCCTCGGTGCTGAACTTGAGGGTCGGCAAAAACCTGTTCCAGGTTGTTGATGGGCCCGCAGGGAACGCCGATTGCTTCCAGGGCTTGCAACCAGTCATCGGTTGTACGTTTTTTGACCAGAGGTTCCAGCAGGGGTAGCAGCTGCTCCCGGTTGGCAACCCGCTCTTGATTGCTGACAAAACGCTCATCTTGGGCCAGCTCTGGACAGCCTGCTTCCTGGCAGAAGCGTTGAAACTGGGCATCATTACCCACCGCCAAAATCATATACCCATCCGCTGTGGCAAAAGCCTGGTAGGGTACGATATTGGGGTGAGCATTTCCCAGCCGCCCAGGTACTTGACCCGAAGTCAGGTAGTTCAGAGCCTGGTTTGCCAAGACGCCAACCTGGACATCCAGTAAAGATAAATCAATATGGGTGCCCAGGCCGCTTTGCTGGCGCTGAAAAAGAGCGGCCAGGATGGCATTGCTGGCATAGAGTCCGGTAAAAACATCAGCAAAAGCCACGCCGACTTTAACCGGGCCGCCACCCGGCTCATCATCAGGCAGCCCGGTCAGGCTCATTAGACCGCCCATGCCCTGAATCATAAAGTCATAGCCTGCCCGTTGAGCGTAGGGCCCATCTTGACCAAAGCCTGTGATCGAGCAGTAGATGAGGTCCGGTTTCTTTTCCTTCAGGCTGGCATAGTCCAGGCCATATTTTTTCAGGCCGCCAACTTTGAAGTTTTCCACCAGGACATCACAATGATCGACCAGAGCCAGCAGGGTTTGCTGGCCGGCTTCCGTGGCAATGTCCACCGCAACCGATTTCTTGCCGCGATTGCAGGACAGATAGTAGGCCGCTTCTTGACTGTTTTTCAGCCAGGGTGGCCCCCAGCGCCGGGTGTCATCACCCTGGCCGGGGCGCTCTATCTTAATGACTTCAGCGCCCAGGTCGGCCAGTTGTTGGGTACACCAGGGGCCAGCGAGTATTCTCGATAAATCCAGGACACGTATGCCTTGCAGCGGCTTGGGCAACATGGTGTGGCTCCTTAGAAAAAGGCCTGCAAATCAGTTTGGGCACGACCCAAAATCAAGGCATGAACATCGTGAGTACCTTCGTAGGTATTCACTGTTTCTAGGTTGACCATATGGCGGATCACACCATATTCATCGGAGATACCGTTACCGCCGTGCATGTCGCGCGCTAAACGGGCGATATCCAAAGACTTGCCACAGTTGTTGCGTTTGATCAGCGAGACCATTTCCGGTGCCCAGTTACCCGCATCCATCAGGCGACCGACCTGAAGAGCCGCTTGTAGACCCAGAGCAATCTCGGTTTGCATATTGGCCAGCTTCAACTGAACCAACTGGGTTTGTGCCAGAGGGCGACCAAACTGTTTGCGATCCAGGGTGTATTGACGGGCTGCATGCCAGCAGAATTCAGCGGCACCTAACGAACCCCAGGCAATCCCATAACGGGCTTTGTTCAGACAACCAAAGGGGCCTTTTAGACCGCTGACATTGGGCAGCAGGTTTTCTTCAGGCACAAAAGCCTTGTCGAGTACAATTTCACCGGTGATGGAAGCTCGCAGGGATACCTTGCCTTCAATCTTGGGGGTGTTGAAACCTTCTGTTCCCCTGTCGACGATAAAGCCCATGATTTTACCGTCGTGGGCTTGAGATTTGGCCCAGACAATCGCCAGATCAGCGATGGGGCTGTTGGTGATCCACATTTTCTGCCCAGTCAGCAGATAACCACCTTCGGTTTTTTCGGCACGGGTGCCCATACCGGCTGGGTCAGAACCGGCATTGGGTTCAGTTAAGCCAAAGCAGCCAATCCATTCACCACTGGCCAGCTTGGGGAGGTATTTTTTCTTTTGTTCTTCGGTGCCGTAAGCTTCAATGGGGTACATCACTAGGGAAGATTGCACACTCATCGCAGAACGGTAGCCGGAATCCACTCTTTCCACTTCACGGGCAATCAGGCCATAGGCGACCGAACCCATGCCGGCACCGCCATACTCTTCGGCAACGGTACAGCCGAGCAGGCCCATTTCGCCCATTTCATTCATGATTTCGCGGTCAAAACGTTCCTCGCGAAAAGCACTGAGTACTCGTGGCTGTAACTGTTCCTGGCAATAAGAATGAGCGGCATCACGAACTTGACGCTCTTCGTCTGTGAGTTGCTGTTCCAATAAAAAAGGGTCTTGCCACTGAAAAGAAGTCATCGTTAGGTTACCTCGATAGAGTGAGTGGACAGAGCAGGTATCAATATATTTATTATAATAAATAGCGGAAATCAAGCGAAACTGCTTAAATTCCTGGCAGCTGAGCCTGAATCACTAGCTGTAAGCCAGTAATCACGCTCTGTGGGTGCCAATTGATGCCTGTGATAAGATTTACTTATTTTTGCGTTCCTTGCCTGGGGTGTCCCAGGCTGTCCATTGCTTAGGGTCAGCTATGCATAAGTCAGACAGATCCCTTTGGGAAATGCGCCGTATTTGGCTGGTCGGCTTCCTGCTGTTGCCATTTCTATTGGCTTTTGCGGCCTGGATCGGCTTTCAGCACGCTAAAGAGCAAGCCCTGCAACAAGCGGGTGAGCGCCTTAACCTCTACGCTAGCAGCTTTGAAGGGGCCATCAACAAGTATGACTATCTGCCCTGGATGATTGCCCAAACACCGGATGTCAGGCGTCTTTTGGATCACCCCGACTCGTCTTTGACTGATGATATCAATAGCTTCTTAGCCGACACGCGCAACACCTCACTGGCCGATGAGGTCTACCTAATGGATGAGCAGGGGCTAACCCTGGCATCTAGTAACTTTCAACATCCGGATAGTTTTGTCGGCAATAACTACCGCTTTCGTCCCTACTTTACAGAAGCCATTCGCTCGGGGCGGGGCAGCTTTTTTGCGATAGGAACTACGACCGGCTTACCGGGTTATTTTCTGTCTGAACGGGTGACCAGTGAAAGTGGCGAGCAAGCTGGAGTGGCCGTGGTAAAAGTGGATCTGGAACCGCTACAGGCCGATTGGCAGTTGGCTGCTGAAAAAGTTTTTGTTTCTGACAACAACAGTATCATCGTATTGTCGAGCCATCCGCAGTGGAAATATCGCTATATTGATGTTCTTTCTGAGGAACAGCTGGACGCTATCCGCCGCAACCGCCAGTTCGACACTGTTGAACTAAAACCTCTGGGTGTGCAACACAATAATCACTTTAAAGTTATGCCGGAAACCGATGGTGAAACCGCGGGTTATTTGAACCAGACCCTAGATCTGTCGCCATCAGGTTGGTCCATTCATTACTTAGTCCCGGTGCTACCTCTATACCAGTTTGCTTTGCTTGTTGCCGGGCTGGTACTGATTTTATATATCCTCTGCTTAACTGGTGTTTTGTGGATGCGTGAACGCAGTCGGCGAGCGCAGGCGGCTTTAAAAGCGGAGCAGCGTCTAAGGGCTTTGAACGACAGTCTGGAAGACCAGGTCAAGGAGCGTACTTCTGAATTGCAGCGTATCCAGCGTGAACTGGTGCAGTCAGAGAAACTGGCGGCCCTGGGAATTATGGCTGCCGGCTTGTCACATGAACTCAACCAGCCACTGACAGCGGTACGTACCTATGCAGCTTCTGGTCGCAAGCTGCTGACGCGGGCCCTGTATCAACAGGTGGATACCGCCTTGGACAAAATCATGACTCTGACCAGTCGTATGAGTGACATCACCTCACAGCTGAAGGTTTTTGTGCGTCAGGCACCTGCCTTATCCCAGCCGGTTGATTGGTCTGCACGGATCGATTTTGTGTTGGAAATGCTGGAACACCGTATACAGCAGCAACAGGTTAGCTTGCATGCCGACTACCCGCCTCAAGCGCTGGTTCGCGCCGATGATGCACGTATCGAACAGATATTGGTGAATCTGCTCAGTAATGCGCTGGATGCTGTCTCCTCTACACCTGATCCACAAGTCAAAATAAGTCTGCAAGAAAATAATCAGGGGTGGCTGTTGCAAGTGGAAGACAATGGCCCAGGATTTGCTTCTGAGCAGATCAAGCACCTCTTTGAGCCCTTCTACTCGACCAAGAATGTCGGTCAGGGTATGGGCCTGGGACTCTTTATTTGTTACGGGCTGGTGCAGGATCTTGACGGTCATATTCGGGCTGAATCGCCACCGGAAGGTGGCGCGCGCTTTGAAGTTTGGCTCCCATTTAGTGAACAGAAGGCAAGGGCAGCATGACACAGCTAGAGTGCAATCAGGTTTTGTTGGTGGATGATGACCCTGCGGTTCTTGAAGCCACACGACAATGGCTGGAGCTGTCCGATATTCAGGTGTTGACCTTCGATGATCCCCTGATAGCTGAAGAACACCTGGATGCAGATTTCCCTGGCATTCTGGTGTCCGACATTCGAATGCCGGGTATTAGTGGTATTCAGCTTATGGCTCAGGTTCAGGAAAAAGTGCCAGGCCTGCCGATCATCCTGATCACCGGTCATGGTGATATCCCCATGGCTGTGGAAGCTATACGTAATGGCGCTTGGGATTTTCTGGAAAAACCCTTTGATCCAGAACGTCTTGAAGAAATTATCCGCAAAGCCCTGATCACCCGTTCCCTGCAGTTGGAAAACAATCGTCTGCGTGCGGCCATGCATGACCCGGTCAAGAAGCGCTTGCTGGGTAAGAGTCAGGCCATGGTGACCCTGCGTCAACAGGTTCAACGCTTGGCCAAAGTGCAGGCGAACATTCTGATTCACGGCGAAACAGGCGCGGGTAAAGAAGCGGTGGCGCGCTCTCTGCATGAATGCAGCCCCAGAGCAAACAAACCTTTTGTGGCGATCAACTGCGGTGCGCTGACTCATGAGCTGGTTGAGTCAGAACTATTTGGGCATCGTAAAGGTGCTTTTACCGGTGCTGTGGAATCACGCCAAGGCAAGCTGGAGCTGGCTAGTGGCGGTACTCTCTTCCTGGATGAAATTGAATCCATGCCCTTGCCGGTGCAGATTAAATTGTTGCGTGCCCTTCAGGAGCAGCAGATAGAACGCATCGGCAGTAATCAATTGATTGACCTGGATTTAATTATTATTTCTGCAACCAAAATCGATCTGCTGGAATTGGCTGAACAAGGCCAGTTTCGAGAAGATCTCTACTATCGTCTGGCTGTTGCTGAACTGAGTATCCCGCCTCTGCGTGAGCGCCAGGAGGATATCCTGATGTTATTTGAGCATTTTGTTCAACAGGCAACTGAGGTGCACGACCTGACCAGTAATCAGCCTGATGCTGACTACTGCCGGGCGCTACTGCAGAACCCCTGGCGGGGCAATGTTCGGGAGCTGCGCAACAAGGCGACCCGCTTTGCTTTGGGTCTTGAATCCCCGAATCAGGATAGCCACTCCTCGGAAAGCAACTCTAGTCTGGCTACACAATTAGAAGCCTATGAGCGCTTATTAATCAGCCAGGCTTTGATCCGCCATCAAGGCAATATTCAGCAGGTGCTGGAAGAGCTGCAACTTCCCAGGCGAACACTCAATCAGAAGATGCTGCGCTTGGGCTTGCAGCGTGATCAATTGCTTAGCGAAAAGGAAACGCCCTAGGCAAGATTTGGCTTAAAGGAACTTGTCTATCGGCCAAATCTTGCTCAAAGAAGGCGCATTGACTGGCTGCTTGTCTTAATTCTTTGAGTGAACTCACCAGTTTCAGGTGAGGTGGGCTTGCTGGCATGCTTTCTGCTTGTCTCTTTCACTGCAATCTCAGCAAACACAATAAGACTAGGCAATTTCCAGAAACGACCCTACACTCAAAACGACCAGTGAATCCAAAAAACCACTGGGATGACGTGGGTTAGTTTTATAAAAATAACTAAGGAGACAAATAATGCGTCAATTCATTGCAGCCCTTGGGTTGGGGCTCTTGGTCGCCATTCCTGCGGCCCAAGCTCAAACGACTCTATCTATTGCTACCGGTGGTACGGGCGGTGTTTACTACCCGATTGGCGGCGGTCTCGGTGAAATGATCGGTCGTCATATTGATGGCTATACCGGCGTTGCTGAAGTAACAGGTGCATCCGTAGAAAACATGGGTTTGATCCATCGTGAAGATTCAGACCTGGCTTTAGCTTTGGCTGACACTGTCTATCAAGCCTATCATGGTGAAGGTCGCTTTGAAGGACGCGCCTTAACCGATATTAGAGCTCTCGGTTCGGTTTACCCTAATGCCATTCAGCTGGTTACTTTAAAAAATTCTGGTATTACATCTTTGAGTGACCTGCAGGGTAAACGAGTTTCAATTGGGGCACCTGGCAGTGGTACAGAAGTGAGTGCCAACACCCTCTTGCAAGCCAATGGAATCACTCTGCGCAATACTCAACGCTTGAACTTTAATGAAACAGCTGATGCCTTGCGCGATGGTGATATTGATGCAGGCTTCTGGAGTGTCGGCCCACCTACCAGCTCAATTATGAGCCTGGCAACAGCAAGAGACATCCATATTCTTAGCTTTACGGAAACTGAAATTGCTAAGGCTATAGAAGCTCAGCCTGTTTTCGCTCCTTTCACCCTAGCTGCAGGAACCTATGAAGGTGTCGATGAGGATGTGCGCACTATAGGTACGCCCAATGTTTTGGCCGTCAATGCTCGCATGTCAGAAGACCTTGCTTACCAAATTACTCGCATTCTGTTTGAACAGGTTGATGAGTTAAGGGCCATTCATTCGGCAGCCAATAGCACGACGGTTGACTTTAGTCTGGAAGCAACGCCTATCCCTTTGCATCCAGGAGCATTACGCTACTACCGGGAAACAGGTAAAAGCATTCCTTCACGTTTAGTTCGCTGATTTATGCTAAGAAATTTGCTGCTACTGGTCTGCTTGAGTGCACCCCAAGTAGCAGCAAATGATTATTGGCTGGTTATAAATCCGGATGCTTCGGCTTTACAAAAACGTATTGCCCTGCATGAAGGTGATGGCTGGTGCCTTCATTGGCAGCACTCAGTAGCTGGTTTTACCGTTAAAGATTGCTTCCGTATTGATGCAGGACGCCTGTTACTTGAATCCAGTCATCAGCCTGACTTTGCAGCAGGACTGGGCCATATTGAAGGTCGAGGTGTACAGGTTAGTGATGGTCGTGGAGGCTACTGGATTCGCGATATCAACAGTCCTTTGCCTCACAACTCTATGCGCCTTAGAGTTGGCTCGAAGGAAGTTAATCACCGCTTGGTTTTTGATGATCTGAATAAAATCTCCCTGAGTGAACCCTTTGCCAATCAGGGAATTGAACTATATTTGCAGCCTAGAACAGAGAATTAAAATGTCGGAAAAGCAGATCGTGGATGAATCGGTAGCCATTAAGCTCGACCGTTCAGGCCCTCGTTTAGCTGTCTTAGTAACCATCGTTTTGGCGATCAGTCTGTCGCTCTTCCAGCTGTATACTGCCGGTATTGATCCCCTGGGGCTTTTTTATCAACGCAGCATCCACCTTGCTGCGGTTATGATGCTGGCGTTTCTGATTTTTCCGCCTTTTAAAAATGTTCAACGAGGTTGGCTTCTGTGGAGCCTGGACCTGTTGTTCTTTTTTGCAGCAGCCTATTCCGGTTTTTATCTTGTTTACAATCTGGACGATATCTTTGCACGTGCAGGCTTTTGGTCAGATAAAGATGTCTGGATGGGTGTGATGACGACACTGGTGTTGCTGGAAGCAAGCCGTAGAGCTGTGGGGTTAGGGTTGACCCTGATCGGAGCCATTGCTCTGCTCTATGCTTTTGCAGGACCAAGAGGCGAGCTACCCTGGCTTGGTGAATGGCTGCCTGGCCTCTTAAGTCACCGGGGTTATAGCCTTGATCGGGTAGCTGCTCAGATGTATTTGGGGCAGGAAGGTATTTTCGGTATTCCTCTGGGCGTTGCAGCGACCTTTGTTTTCATTTTTGTTCTTTTTGGTGCCATGCTGGAAGTCACCGGTGCGGGACGTTTCTTTATTGATCTGGCTTTTTCGGCGACAGGCCGCCAGCGGGGTGGACCTGCCAAGGCTGCGGTTATCGCTTCCGCCAGCATGGGTTCCATCTCGGGAAGTTCTATTGCCAATGTGGTGACCAGTGGCGCCTTTACCATACCGCTGATGAAAAAACTGGGCTATAAGCCTGCTCAGGCCGGTGGCGTAGAAGCGGCTGCCAGTACCGGCGGGCAGATAATGCCACCCTTGATGGGTGCCGGTGCTTTTTTGATTGCTGAATACACCCGTCTTCCCTATTTGGAAATTATTAAGGTTAGTGTTTTTCCAGCGCTTCTTTACTTTGCAACCGTCTATCTTTTTGTTCACCTGATTGCGATCAAAAGGGGTATGCATGGCTTGCCTTCCAGCGAGCTGCCTCAGCTCAAAGATGTGCTGGCGCGAGGTTGGTATTTCCTCTTGCCGCTCTTGCTGCTGGTGTTCTTGCTGGTTAGTGGCTATTCGCCCATGCGGGTTGGCTTTTATGCAGTGGTTAGCATTATTGGCATTGCAGGCCTGAATGGTCTCTGGCAAGCCTGGCAAAGAGGTCAGAACAACAAAAACTTAACGTCAGAACTCTGGCAGGCTTCACTGGTTGGCGGTAAGAAGCTATTGATGGGCCTGGAATTAGGGGCTCGTAATGCTGTGGCCGTCAGTATTGCCTGTGGTGTCGCGGGTATTGTAGTTGCAGTCGTTGGCTTGACTGGACTGGGCCTGAAGTTTTCATCAATGATGGTTGCTTTTTCGGGTGGCAACCTGCTTATGGCCGTCTTCTTGGTGGCGATTGCTAGCCTTATTTTGGGGCTGGGCTTACCGGTGACTGCCAGCTATATTGTGCTGATTGTTCTGGTTGGTCCTGCTTTGACGGCTGAATTTGGTCTTTCCGTACTCGTTGCTCACCTGCTGGTGTTCTGGTACTCCCAGGATTCCAATGTGACACCGCCAGTGGCTTTGGCCGCTTTTGCAGCAGCAGCGATAGCGGGCAGTAAAACTATGGAAACCAGCGTCCAGTCCTGGAAGTTTGCCAAGGGGCTCTACCTGATTCCCTTGTTTTTCGTATTCAACCCGGAGCTAATTGTTGGGGCTTCACTTGAAGTCTTGATTTGGAAAGGGGTGCTGATCAGCTTGGGTCTGGTTGCCTTTGCTTCGAGTTTGGAAGGTTACCTGTTTACCTGGATGCAGGCCTGGATGCGTGTCCTACTGATGCTGGCAACCATTCTAGTGTTCTTCCCAGATATGCTCTTAGAAGCCATAGGGCTGGCAGTCATAGTGGTCTTGCTGATCATTAACTGGCTGCAGGGTCGCTTGCTGTCTTCAACTAACTCGGCTTCAGCCTGAAAGCTTGGCTTTCAGGCTGATTGCCTGGGGTTGGAGTCGGAGGTTTCAGCCAGGTTGTCTTCTCTGCGAATTAGGAGCATTTTGTTGACGCCCTCTTCCAGTGCCAGGTCGATATCAAAAAGTGGGAAAGAGGGTTTAAGGTCGAGCAAGATTTGATGCACTTCAGCGCCTTCCTGGTAGGTGCCTATAGGCAACTTGACCTGGCGCTTGAGTTTGCCGCTGCGGGTTGCGGGTAGCTTGTGAATTGTGGTCCAGGCAGTCGCAAAGCGTTTTTCATCTTCCCGCAGTGGCAACTCAATACTTTTTAGGTGACGCAGAGCCAGATCCATTGTTAAGCCGGATATCAAATGGCCTGTCAGGTGAAGCAAGCCCTCATCTCTTAATAGCTCGGCTAAGCCTTCGAGATCGTTTTCATCTTTAAGCTTTTGTTCTTGTACCAGGGCGCGAATCTGTTTGGTATCGCCCCAAACATGGTTTTGTTCAAAGTCCATGACTTCCAATTTGGCTTTGAAAAAATCATCAAACCCAGAGTAGTAGCCAAGCGTCATATATTGGCGTGCCATCATTAGTCTCCTTAAAAAAACAAAACTAATCCATGTATGCCAGGGAATCAAGAAATCTAAGAACAACTTTAGTCGCCAGGTGATCTTCAGCAATCTCTTCTATTTATCGCTATAATTGTCCCTTTGGTCAGCGGGTAGGTATTCATGAACACAGAGTTTGAAGGCTTGTCGTCACCCCGTAAAATGAAACGCTCTGACCAAATCGTCGAAGCGGTCAAGCGCTGGGTAGTAGTCAAGGATATTCAGCCGGGTGATCGTCTGCCCAATGAAAAAGCGCTTATGGAGCTTTTTGAATGCTCAAAAGGGACGGTTCGTGAAGCCCTTAAATCGCTGGAAGTGCAGGGGCTGATTCGTTTGAAAACGGGTCCTAAAGGCGGAGCGGTTTTGGCCAGTGTGCCCTATCCCTTGGCTTCCCAATTGTTACGCAATTACCTGCATTTTCATTACCCAACAGGCCCGGATATCTATCGGTTGCGCAAATTGGTGGAGCCTGAATTGGCTGCCTTGGTCGTGGGCCGTTTGACCGAAGAAGATCTGTCGCTGTTGGAGCAGTTGACCGAGCAGTGTGCCCAGCCACCGCAAAGCCTGGAAGAACGGCTGCAGCAGCGGATTGCCGAGTTGGATTTTCACTCGGTGCTTGCCGAACGCTGCCCTGATCCGCTATTAGCTTTTATTGGTCGTTTTTTGAATGATTTGATCAAGGATCTGGTGATTTATCAAAAGGTACATCTGCCTGAACAGGTTGAGTTTTCCAAGGATAACCTGGAGTATCACCGTAAACTTCTGGTGGCTTTTCGGGAGGAATCCACCGAGCAGGTCAGGCAGTTGATGTACGAGCACATGTTATCAGCTGAAAAATTCAATCAAGAGCTGCAGGGTCAGTTAACCAGTGGGCTTTTAACCCAGTTGGACTCCCTGACCAGTCAGAGTTGAATCTGCTGGACGCTTTTTTCAGGCTGATATAGACTAGCCGGTCTAATCAGCCTTTTTATTCAGGAACCAGAGGGTGTATTTCATGTACCTGAGAAGAATACTAGCCGGTTTGGCGATTTTAATGTTGGCTTCAACATTGCAAGCCGCCAAATTAATGCAGGTTTACGAGGATGCTTTACAGGAAGATGCCGAGCTGGCTATCGAAAAGGCCCGTTTGGAGCAGGCACGTGCCCAGATGAGACAGGCTGATTCTGCCCTCTTACCCAGTATTACCGCCAGTGGTGATTGGCGACGCCAGGACCCTGATGGTCAGGATGCAGATACTAACCTGGCACTGACTCTGGAAGCGCAACAAGTTCTTTTCAGTGGTCAGGCTTGGTATGGTCGGACGGCTGCGGCTCAGGCCTTTAGCGTTGCCGAAGCCCAGTATCGTGATGCTGAACAGGAATTGTTGCTGCGCGCTTCTGAAGCCTATTTTTCGGTTCTCAGGGCTGAAGATAACCTACGTACTCTGGAGGCGGAAGAAAGAGCCATCCAGCGTCAGCTTGAGCAGGTTCGAGAGCAGCATGAAGTGGGCCTTATAGCCATTACCGATGTGCTGGAAGCCCAGGCTGCTTTTGACTCGGTAAGGGCTGCGCGTATTGGTGCTGAAGGGGCCTTGATGATCAGTTATGAAGATCTTGAGCAGTTGACCGGCCAGCGCTATGACCGGGTTGCCACCTTGAACCCAGAAATGCCAATCACTGAACCTGTACCAAGTGACCGCCAGACTTGGGTCGATGAAGCCCTGTACAATAACCTGGTTCTGCGTCAGGCTGAAGCTCAGATTCAGGCTGCCGAGCAAAGCCTCAAGGGCAACCGTGCCGGGCACTGGCCAACGGTTGCTGCCTATGGTTCCTATTATACGGATAATTCAGAGCCCAGCGCGGTTGGTGGTCGCCCAGACTCAGTCACTGTCTTTGGTATCCGCGCTGAGGTAGAACTCTATGGTGGTGGCCGTACCAGTGCCCAGATCCGTGAAGGCAGCTTTGCACTTGAAGAGGCACGTTCAGGCGGTGATCTGGCGCGTCGCCAGATACTCCAGCAAACCCGTAGTCTCTTCACCCAGGTCAATACGGATGTTCTGACCGTTCAGGCTCGCCAGCAGGCAATACGTTCAGCGGAAAGTGCATTGGAAGCGACTCGTTCTGGCTACGAAGTGGGCACCCGTAACATCGTGGATGTGCTCAACGCCGAGCGTGCCCTCTGGTCAGCAATACGTGATCATGATGCTGCACGCTATGATTATGTTGTTAACCAACTGCGTCTCAAACGGGTTGCTGGCAAGCTGACCGTTGCGGATCTGCGTGAACTGAATACCTGGCTGCAATCGACAGAGAGCTGATGGCCAAAAAAAAATACCCCCCCAATACTTTGCATCCCCGCTACTGGCCAACCTGGTTGGGTATCGGGGCTTTGCATGTGTGTGCCTGGCTACCCTGGAAAGCTAAAGTTGCTCTTGGTAAGGGTGTTGGCCACCTAGCCTTAACCTTTGCCAAAGAAAGACGCCACTTTACCGAGGTGAATGTGCGTCTGGCTTTCCCTGAGCTTTCAGAGCAAGAGCAAAAGCGCTTTGTCAGGGAAACCTTTATTGCCAATGGCCTGGGCTTTATGGAAGTGGCAACCAGCCTGGTCAGGAAAGTGGATTTCATGAAAGACAAGGTGACCTTTAAGGGTCGTGAATACATGGATGCTGCTCTGGCGGAAGGCAAGGGTGTGCTGGTTGTCGGTGCTCACTTCTCAGTGCTGGATTTTGGTGGTGCCCTGCATGGACTTTTTTATCCCGGTGATGCTATCTACAAGCCTCATAAGAACCCGGTTTTTGATCGTTTTATTCGCAAGGGCCGTGAACAGCACTTTGATTACTTGGTGCCCCAAAAGGATTTGAAAAGTCTGGTCAGACGCATTAAAAAGGGCCACGCGGTTTGGTATTCTCCGGATCAGGATTTTGGCCGCAAGGTCAGTGTTTTTGCGCCTTTTTTCGGAGTGGAAGCAGCCAGTATTACCATGACGGCCAGGATTGCACGTATGACGGGTGCTCCGGTTTTACCTTTGCGTATGCACCGTAATCCGGATAATGCCAGCTATACGCTGGAATACCTGCCGCCGCTGGCAAACTTCCCTTCCGGTGATGAGGTGGCAGATGCCACGCAAGTAAATCAGGTGATCGAAGAAATGATTCGGGTTCATCCTGAGCAGTACTTATGGATGCATCGGCGTTTTAAAACCCGACCGAATCCTGAAGATCCCAGCTACTATTAGATAGATCAAAAAAAGCCCGGCCACTTCAAAGGTGAGCCGGGCTTTTTAGTGTCTTACTGTTAGCTGGCGCTGCGAGCGGCTTTGCGAGCAGCCTTGCGCTCTTGTTGCCAGGTGGCCAGATCATCAAACAGCTTGTACATCAGCGGCACAAAGATCAGGGCCAGGGTGCTGGCGAAGATCATGCCGCCTACCACGACGGTGCCGATTTCCTGACGGCTAGCTGCACCTGCACCTGTTGCAAAGACTAGCGGCAGGGTGCCGATGATGAAGGTCAGGGCGGTCATGATGATGGCGCGGAAACGCTGGCGGGCTGCAGTCGTGGCGGCTTCCGTTGAAGTCATTCCATTGCGGCGGTTTTGAGCCGCGAACTCAACGATCAGGATAGCATTCTTGGCTGCCAGACCGATCAACACCAAGAGCCCGACCTGGAAGTAGATGTCGTTGGGGAAGCCTCGCATCCAGGAGAAGAAGGCGGCACCCAGAACACCAAAGGGGACTGCTGAAGCAACGGCCAGTGGCAGTGTCCAACGCTCATACTGGGCTGCAAGAATCAGGAAGACAGCTAGCAAACCCATGGCAAAAGCAGCCACACCTGTGCCCCCGGCAACGTCCAACTGGTAGGCTTCACCGATCCAGCCGAGCAGGGTATCTCTATCCTGACTAATTTCGGCCGCAACGGCTTCCAGGGCTTCTTTTGCTTGCGCAGAAGTATAGCCAGGTGCTGGATCAGCCATGAGTTTGGCGGCCGGATAGATATTAAAACGGTTCAAGATATCTGCACCCCGAGTCCGCTCCAGCGTGATCAGAGAACTCAGCGGAATCAGTTCGCCTGTTTGAGAGCGAACAAAAACCTTGCGCAGGTCATCTGGATGGCTGCGGAAATCGCCTTCGGACTGCATGCTGACCTGCCAAAGTCTGCCCAGATAGGAGAAATCATTGACATACATGGAACCAAAGGTGCTTTGCATAGCGGCAAAAACCTGGTCCATGGAAACGCCCAGGGCCTTGGTTTTTTCCCGATCTATTTTGGCCTCATAGCGTGGAATATTGGTATCTAGCGTGGTGCGTGCATTAACCAATTCCGGACGCTGGTTCGCTGCTTGAGCAACACGGCCCGCTAATTCCTGAATTTCATGGATGCTGGCATCTTCACGCACCTGCAGATAGCCTTCAACACCCCCGGTCAGAGAAAGACCCTGAATCGGTGGCGGGGTAAAAGCAAAGATATTGGCATCCTGAATTCCAAAGCCCATGCCCATAATTTGACCGGCAACGGCAGCCGCATGCTGATCGGGACGAGGGCGTTCACTCCAATCGGTCAGGTTGGCAAAACCCAAGAGGGCATTGGTTCTTAAAGAACCGGCGATGATGTCAAAGCCTGCCATGGCGGTAAATTCCTGAACCTCTGGTAGCTGCACCAATTGGGCTGCCAACTGGTCGCGCACGGCTTCGGTTCTGGGCAAGGCTGAAACGGGTGGAAGCTGGCCAACCACCAGAGCTACACCCTGATCTTCCTGAGGCACCAAACCATCGGGTAAGCGTTGAATAAAGAAGGCAGTCAGCACTAAAAAGCCAACAAAAAGACTGACCCCTAAAACTCTTTGTCTTAGCAGGAAGCTGACAATGCCGACGAAGCCACGGGTAATCCAATCAAACCCCTTGTTGAACCACTGGAAGGGCTTGGCCAGCGTTTTCGGCTCCTTGTCGAGCAGCAGGGCACACATGGCAGGGGTCAGCGTCAGAGCGACGATGCCCGAGACCACAACCGATACGGCAATGGTGACTGCAAACTGGCGGTAAAGCTCGCCGGTTAGGCCTTCCAGGAAGGCAACAGGAGCAAAAACCGCGACCAGGACTAGGGTGGAAGAAACCACGGCTCCGGCAACCTGTTTCATGGTTTCTATAGATGCTTCTCGCGCCTTCATCGCCTGTTCATGCATCAGGCGTTCAACGTTTTCCATAACAATAATGGCATTATCCACCACAATACCTATGGCCAGCACCAGTCCGAAAAGGGTCAGCAGGTTGATACTGAAACCCATTAGCAGCATGCCTGCGAAGGTGCCGATCAGAGAAACCGGAATAGCCGCTACAGGGATGAGGGTGGCCCGAATATGCTGGAGGAAAAGGAAGGTGATGGCGATGACCAAAGCAACAGCAATCAACAGGGTGATAATGACTTCACGAATCGAAATCTGTACGAATTCAGTGGTGTCATAAGGAATGGTGTAGCTTAGGCCTTCCGGAAAACGTCCACCGATATCTTCTAGGGCCTCTCGGACCAGATCTGCAGTATCCAGTGCATTGGCACCAGGCTGAAGATAAACGGCCAAGGGCACAGCAGCTTCGCCATTATAGGTAGCAGAGAAATCATAGCGCTGGGAGCCCAACTCAACCCGAGCAACGTCACCCAGGCGTAGGGTGCCACCATCCTGGTCGGCACGCAGGATTACCTGTTCGAACTCTTCTGGGCTGGCCAGCTGCCCTGGAGCAGCCACAGTAAAGGTAAAGGCCTGATCGACAGGTGAGGGTTCAGCCCCCAGCTGACCGGCAGCAAACTGGGCGTTTTGTTCGCGCAGGGCTGCGGCTACATCGGCAGGTGTTAAATCAAACTGAGCCAATTTATCGGGGCGCAACCAGACACGCATGGCATAGTCCTGGGCACCAAAGAGGCTGGCTTCGCCAACGCCTGGCAAGCGCACCAGTTCATCAATGACATTGAGCAGCGCATAGTTACTGATGAACAGAGGGTCACGTGAGCTGTCCGGGGAGTTGAGGACAGCAACCAGGAGAATATCAGTTGAACGTGCCTGAACCCTGACTCCCAGCTCTCTGACCCTTTGTGGCATTCGGGGCAGGGCACTTTGCACCCGGTTATTGACGTTGATCGTCGCCTGGTCCGGATCTGTACCCATTTCAAAGGTCAGGGTAATGCTTAGGCTGCCAGCATCAGTGCTGGTCGACTCCATATACAGGAGGTTATCAACACCATTAATTTCCTGCTCTAGAGGCGCAGCCACAGCTTGGGAAAGAACTTCAGCGCTGGCACCTGGGTAGCTGGCGGTAACCTGGATCTGCGGCGGAGCCACATTGGGGTACTGCTCAACGGGCAGTATGCGCAGAGCAGCCAGACCCGCAAGGATGATGATGATGGAGATGACCGAAGAAAAAATCGGCCGGTCAATGAAAAAACGCAGCATGGTTTATTCTTCCTCGTCCGGTGCATTGGTGACCTGAACAGCAGCACCGTCGTGAAGAGCAACCTGTCCATTGATAATCAGTTGCTCGCCAGCCTGCAGGCCGCTGAGAATCACCTGCTTGCCATTGGTGACGGGTCCCAGCTCGACAGCTCTGGCTTCGGCTTTATTGTCTTCAGCCAGCACAAAGACCTGAGTGCCCTGAGAGCCTTCAATCACGGCTGTTTGCGGAATAACTACAGCGTCTTCAAAGGTTTGCAGCACCAGGGAGACACGAACAAATTGGCCGGGAATAAGCACTCCTTCCGGATTGGGAAAGACAGCTCTGGCGGAAACACTGCCGGTACGGGCATCTATGCTGCTGTCGGTAAAGTTGACCTTGCCCTCGTGCTCAAACTCACTGCCATCAGGTAATTGCAGGAAAACCGAATAGAGGTGGCCGTTATTGGTTTCTGAACGGGCCTGACGGGCCAAGCGCTGAACGGCAGCATCATTTTCCGGAAGAGAAAAGCGCACATGAGCGGGGTCTTTCTGAGTGATGCTGGTTAGCAGGCTGCCACTGTTGAGCAGGCTGCCTTCAGAAAGAGTTTCCATGCCGGTGATACCGCTAATCGGTGCAGTCACTCGCGTATAGCGCAGGTTACGACGGGCATCAGCAACAGCTGCCTGGGTTTGGGCGAGGCTGGATTCTGCAAGTTCAACGGCGGTTAGTGCCTGGTCCCTTTCCCGTTGACTAATGGAGTTACGCTCATAAAGATCAGCGACACGGCGTAGTTCACGGCGCGCTTGATCCAGGTTGGCTCGGGCATTACGTTCATTGGCTTCGGCCAATTGCAGAGCGATCTGATAGGGTTCTGGGTCAAGTTGAAATAGAGGCGCGCCCTCTTCAACCTGCTGGCCCTCGACGTAGAGGCGCTCTTCCAGAATGCCGCCGACACGGGCGCGAACTTCAATTTGGCGAGAACCCCTGACCCGGCCCGCATAATCAACAGTGACGTTGACATCACGCACCTCAATAGGGGCAATAGTGACCGGAGCCGGGGGTCTTTGTTGCTGGGCCTCGGCGGCCTGTTCACTGGCGCTCTCGTCGGTACTACAACCTATAAGAAAAGCCAGAGGCAGAAAGAGGGCCGACAGCTTCAGGCTGTTACGAGACAGAGTGGCAAAAGACATGCAGGTTTCTCCAGGGCATTCATGACGAGCACAGAAAAGGCCAGAGTGGACTGGCGAGTCTGGCGATTTTAGACTTGCTGGTCTAAGCGGTCAAGGCTGCTTCGGGTTAGAATGAATTTTTTATTGGGTTGTTTGATTCAGAGAGATTTATGACAAATACAAAAAATCAACAGGCACCTCAGTTAATTACTGAAGCCATGGATGCTTTGGATGAGTGGATGGTTATTGTTGATGCTGAGGCGCGAATTGTTTTTTTGAATCGCCCCTATGCCCAGTTTTTGGGGGTTAAGCGTGAAGAAGTTTACGGTCGTCCCATCGTAGATGTGATTGAAAACACCCAGATGCATAGGGTCGTGGAAAGTGGCCAGCCAGAGCTGTCTC
Organism: Marinospirillum celere; assembly: GCF_900112235.1. Classification (GTDB taxonomy): domain Bacteria; phylum Pseudomonadota; class Gammaproteobacteria; order Pseudomonadales; family Halomonadaceae; genus Marinospirillum; species Marinospirillum celere. The sequence continues at coordinate 100,879 of NZ_FOLH01000007.1, forward strand.
GCTTGCAAGAGCTTCAGGGGCGGCACATGATTGCCAACCGCTATCCGATTCGTCAACAGGGAAAAGTTATAGGTGCGGTGGGTTCGGTGCTTTTTCATGATACCCATGAATGGCGTCAAATGAATGCACAAATCAAATCCCTGGTTTCTGAATTGGATTTTTACCGTCAGGTTTTGGATAAAGAGCAAACTGGAGCGCGCTTTAGCCTGGGTGACCTTATAGGGCGCAGCCCGCAAATACGCCGGGTCAATGAGAAAATCAAAAAAGTGGCTGCTGGTGATGCTTCAGTGCTAATCCGTGGCGAATCGGGTACAGGGAAGGAACTCTATGCCCATGCTTTGCATCGGCTTTCTGAGCGCTCCAGATCTCCTTTTGTGAAAATCAACTGTGCAGCTATTCCGGAAAACCTTTTGGAAGCCGAACTTTTTGGTTATGAAGAGGGTGCTTTTACCGGTGCACGCAAAGGGGGTAAGCAGGGTAAATTTCAGCTGGCCGACGGTGGAACCCTATTCCTGGATGAAATTGGAGATATGCCCTTGAGCATGCAGGTTAAGCTGCTAAGGGTTCTTCAGGATAGAGAAGTAGAAGCTGTAGGCTCCAATCGGTTGATCAAGGTTGATGTGCGCTTAATTGCAGCAACCCATCAGCCTTTGGAAAAACTGGTTGAGCAAGGTGAGTTTCGGGAAGATCTTTATTACCGTATCAACGTGGTGTCTTTGGAGCTGCCGCCACTAAGAGAAAGAAGAGAGGATATCCCGGCTTTGGCAGAGCATTTTTTGCAAAGGCTGGCTAACCGGACGGGACGACGTGCACCCAAGCTAACGGCTCAAGCATTAACCCGGATGCTTGAGTATGCCTGGCCCGGTAATGTGCGAGAAATGGAAAATGCTTTAGAAAGTGCTTTTTATCTGAGTCAGGGCCATAAAATTTCTTTAAACGCCCTGCCGGAAACTCTTTCTTTGAGAACCAATGCTACGTCAGTACCGGTTTTTTCGGGTACTTTAAAAGAAAAACTGGCACAAGCTGAAAAAGAAATTCTTGAAGAGGCCCTGGCCGCTTGTGATGGTAATCGACTCTTGGCGGCTAAGGTGCTTGGAATTGGCAAAACAACGCTTTACGACAAGCTGTCACGCTATAAGGCGGCTGTGGACGAGTAGTTTTCCGGAATTTCGGAAGGCTTCCGGAATTTCGGAAGGATGCAGCCCCTTTAAACCCGTTAATTTAGTTATTTTTTCCGAAAAGTCGGAATAAAACCCCGTAGTTTGATCTAAATCAGTTTACGTTAACGTCAATAATTTTAATAACCAATTGAATTTTAATATAAATATTGATGTTGGCAGGCTTCTTGTAGTCTATTCGATAACCGTTAACGCGGTTGTACTCTAAAAGACAACAAACATAAAAAAGTGGAGTAACACTTATGATCAAGAAGCCTCTCGCGGCTGCAGTGGGTGCTGCCTTAACTGCAACCTGCTTGACTGTCTCCTCCGTTGCTATGGCTGATGGGCCACGCAGAATCGATGTTGCCAGTGTATTCGATACCAGCAATTTCTTGGGTGCTGGCGCTCAATTTATGGCGGATGAAATCAATGTTGCCTCTGATGGCAAAATTAGTTTCCGTGTCTATGAACCAGGCGACCTGGTGCCGCCTTTTGAAGTTTTCAATGCCGTTTCCAGTGGCGCAGTAGATGCAGGCTGGGACTGGATGGGCTACTGGGCGGGAACCATTCCTCTGTTGAATCTTTATGGCGCCTTACCTTTTGGTCCGACGCCTGAAGCCTTTGCTTCCTGGATGTGGTCGGGTGGTGGCACTGAATATATCCAAGCCCAGTATGACAACTACAACATCAAGGTTTTGCCTTGCTTTGTCTCCCCTCAGGAAACCGGTGGTTTCTATAACAAAGAAATTAACTCGGTTGATGACTTTGATGGTCTGCGTTTCCGTATCTCCGGTCTGGGTGCGCGGGTTCTCAACAAATTTGGTGCTTCCACCCAGCTGATTCCGGGCGGTGAAATCTTCTTGGCTTTGGAGCGCGGGCGTATTGATGGTGCTGAATTCTCGGTTCCTCAGGTTGATGAGGTGATGGGCTTTGATGAGATCACCAGCTACTACTACTTCCCTGGCTGGCACCAATCAGCAAGCTGGTTCTCACTGATCATTAACCAGAACGTCTGGAATCAGTATTCAGAAACCCAACAAAAGCAGTTTGAAACCGCTTGTCGCTCAACCCTGGCCTGGTCAATGACCGAAGCGCCTCATCAGCAGATGCTGACTCTGGCGAAAATGCAGGAACGCAGTGGTATTGATGTGCGCCGCTTTGATGACGAAACCCTGAAAAACCTCGAAGCAGCCTGGGAAGAAGTTGTTGAAGACGAAATGAACGAAAACCCCGAGTTTCGTGAAGCCTATGAGTCGCTTATGGCTCATGCCAAGCTGATCGAAGAGTGGTACGAACTTCAGGAGCTGCCATAATGAAAGCCGCCGTTCACCTACGTGTGGCGGCGGCCCTGGACTTGGCATCCCGTCCCCTTATAGGGGCCGGGATCTGGGTGGGGCGCTTGACCAGCTGGCTCGTTCTGGCGGTCATAGCTGCTGTCATGCTGACTGTCATAATGAATGCTCTGGGGATGAATGAACTCTTCCGTTGGGAGAATCGGGTCTTTCTATTCCAGCGTGCCTTCACCATCAACTCGGCAACTGAGTTGCAATGGTATCTCTACGGTATTTTTGTGCTCTTTGCCTCGACCTATGCACTGCATACCAATGGTCATGTGCGTGTTGACCTTTTTTATAGTCGCTTTCCAGCGCGAGTGAAGCATGCTGTTGACTTGTTGGGGCATATCTTCTTGTTAATTCCCTTTTGCCTGTTTGTGGCCTACCTCTACTGGCCTCAGGTGGAGATGAGTTTTATGTCTGGAGAGAGATCCAATTTTGGTGGCCTAGGCCAACGCTACTTGATCAAGGGTGCTTTGGCTGTGGGTTTGTTCTTTCTGGCATTGAATGCCTTTGGACGAATTTTAGCCAGTCTGGCAGCCATTCTGGATCCTAAATTGGCAGAAAAGGAGCCTTTCCATGTTCGCTGAATACCTGCTGCCGATTTTAATGGTGGTCTTCCTGTTTATTGGGATTTTTACAGGCTATCCCGTGGCTTTTATTCTGGGCGGCCTGGCAATTATTTTTGCACTCATCGGTGATGTCCCTCTGCCTTTCTTAGGAATGATGGGTTCCCGGATTTATGGCGGTGTACTGGAAAACTGGCTCTACATTGCTATTCCGCTGTTCGTGTTTATGGGCCTGATGCTGGAAAAATCGGGAGTAGCCAGTCGCCTACTGCTTACTTTGCAAAGGCTCTTTGGGCGAGTGCGCGGTGGTTTGGCCATTTCTGTTGCCCTGCTGGGCGTGGTTATGGCGGCCAGTACCGGTATTGTCGGTGCCTCGGTGGTGATGCTGGGTTTGCTGGCCTTACCGGTCATGCTCAAGCAGAACTACAAACCAGAAATGGCCTGTGGCGTCATTGCGGCTTCAGGCACCCTGGGTATCTTAATTCCACCGTCCATCATGTTGGTGTTGATCGGCTCCATCATGCAGGTATCCGTCGGCAACCTTTTTAAAGCAGCCCTGATTCCCGGCTTGATGCTGGGTGTCTTGTACATTGCTTATCTATTGATTATGGGACGTTTAAAGCCTGATTGGATGCCACTGGCTGATACGGATGCTGTGGATCATGACAAAACACCCCTGGCCTTGGCGCTAACACGTGACCTGGTGGGGCCGGTGTTTCTGATGGTCACGGTTCTAGGCTCGATCATGATGGGGATTGCCACGCCAACCGAAGCTGCTGCGATAGGTGCGTTGGGTGCTATCTTCCTGGCCGTGGTGGCACGCAAGTTAACCTATACCACCCTGCGCGATGTCTGTTATGACACTGCCAAAACCACCGCAATGATTATTTTTATTGTCATCACTGCAACGGCTTTCAGCTTGATCTTCAAGCGTCTGGGTGGTGATTACATGATCTTGGATCTGTTTGATGCGACAGGTCTGGGTTCTTACGGCCTGCTGCTGGCCATCATGGTGCTGATCTTTATTCTGGGCTTCTTTTTGGAATGGATTGAAATCAGCTACGTCATCTTGCCTATTCTGTTGCCGGTCATTGGCCTGATGGACTTTGGCATGAGCACTCAGGCAACTCTGGTTTGGTTCGCCATTTTGATGGCCATCAACCTGCAAACCAGCTTTTTGACCCCCCCGTTTGGTTATGCGCTCTTTTATTTGAAGGGGATTACCAATGGGCAGGTGAAAATCACCACGATTTATAAATCCATTATTCCCTATGTATTGCTGCAACTAACCGGTCTGCTGCTGTGCATTGCCTTTCCCGCCATAGTGCTATGGCTGCCAGGGCTAATTTAAAAAAATAATATGAGTGAGAGGTCTAGTATGTCGGGTAAACGTGTACTCATCACTGGCGCAGCCAAGGGCATTGGCTTTGAGGTGGCTCGCGCCTTCTTGGAAGAAGGCGCCCGCGTGGCGATTTTGGATCTGGATCAGGAGGCTTTAAAAGAAGCCCTCGATCGACTGGGCGGTGAAGGCACTGATCGCATGGGCTTGGCCTGTGATGTCACTGACGAAGCTGCTCTTCAGTCGGCCGTTGACCAGGTAGTTAATCAGTTTGGTGGGTTGGATGTTCTCATCAACAATGCCGGGCTACAGCATGTAGCCCCGCTGGAAGACTTTCCTTCGGATAAGTTCCGCAAGCTGTTAGATATTATGCTGGTTGCCCCCTTCCTCACTATGAAGCAGGTCTTTCCAGTGATGAAAAAACAGCAGGGAGGTCGAATTATCAACCTGGCTTCCATTAACGGTTTGGTCGGCTTTTCTGGCAAAGCGGGTTACAACTCGGCCAAGCATGGGGTCATCGGCCTGACCAAGGTAGCCGCTTTGGAGGGTGCCCCCCATGGCATCACGGTTAATGCCCTGTGTCCGGGGTATGTGGATACCGCCATGGTTCGGGGTCAATTGAATGACTTGGCCCGAACCCGAGGGGTGCCTCTGGAAAAGGTACTGGAAGAGGTGATTTACCCCTTGGTTCCACAAAGACGCCTGTTGGAGCCGCGTGAAATAGCGGACTACTGTCTCTTCCTGGCCAGTGGCCGGGGCCGCGGGATTACCGGTCAGGCAGTTGTCATCGATGGTGGTTATACCACGCAATAAGTACCCGAAGTTTCCCTAAATATTTTCAGGTTTGGCCAGCCAGGATTTTGCAATTCTGAGCCAGCCAGGGATTCCTGCGCCCTAAAACAACAAAAATTAGGTGAGTTTATGCTGTTGAATCTCTCTTTTAAGCAAGCTCTTTGGGGGCTGCTAATCCTTTTGGTTGCTGGTCTGGTGACTCTGATAAGCACGGGTTTGTATGGCCTCCACCAGCAAAACCGGGCTTTCTCAGAAGTGGCTGCCACGGCCAACCGAGGCCTGGATATGCTGGCTCTGGAAGCAGAAATTCTGCAGCTGGAGCTGTGGCGGGAAAATCTGGTTGAAGAGGAACAAACCGCTTTTCAAGAGCGTTTACAAGAACTGCCTGCACAATTGGAGCGGGTGTTGGGAGAGCAGGAAGCTCAGCTTTATGAGTTGAGTAGTGACTTTCAGGATCAGCTACAGCAAACCCTGGCTGCGCAGGTGGCTTTTGGTCTGGATTCCAGCCTCGGTGCCCAGGGTAATTTGAATCTGGCCGCTACCGAGCTGTATGAAGAGCTGTTTGGTTTATCGGCACTGGTTTCGCGCTTTGCTGATGTACGCAATCTGGAAAAGGATTTCTTCATTTCGCCCAGTGAGGCCACTATTCAGGCCTGGCGGGAAGGCATAGAAAGCTTTGTTGCGCATTTGGAGCGCATCGGTTTTTACGAAGATTTTGCCGAGCAAATTCAAGCCTATGATGCTTCCAGCCAGCAACTGATTACGCTGCGTTTGGATTTTCGTCAGCAAAGTGAAAATTTAATGCAGCTGCGTGAAGACTTGATTGCTGGGATTAATCAGCAGGCACGTGAAACCGCAGGTTCACAACTGCAAAGTGCCGAACAAACCGCAGAAGCTCAGGCTACCAATCAGCAACGCCTGATGCTGGTCACTGGCCTGGCGATCACCCTTGTGTTGGCGGCGGTGGTGATTTTCCTGAATCGTCGCCTGACCCGCCGCAGCGCCGAGCTACTTGGCTTTTTACAGCAGGTCGCTGCCGGTGATCTGCGTGAGCGTCTGGGGGTGGGTGACGGGCGTGATGAATTTGATCAACTGGCCATTGGTGTGAACCGTACCGTGGAGTCCTTGACCGGACTGGTCAGTGATTTGAACACCAGTAACCAACAGCTTTTAACCATGGCTAATGCTATGGAAGAGCAGATTGCTGGTTTGGGTGATGCGGGCAAACAACTTCAGGGACGCAGCGATTTGCTGGCTGCTTCGATGGAAGAAATCAATGCCACCACCGATCAAATGGCTGAAGCCGCCAGAGATGTTGAAGCTGCAGCAGGCCATACCGATCAGGCAGCCAATCAGGGCGGCGAAGTGATTCAACAGGCCATAGAAATCCTGGAAAACATTACTGCGCATATGCAGGAAATTGATGAGCGTGTCGGCCACCTGGGTCGTCACTCTGAAGAAATAGGCGGCGTACTGGAATTGATTAACGGTATTGCCGAGCAAACCAACCTGTTGGCGCTGAACGCTGCTATAGAGGCAGCCCGAGTTGGCGAAGCCGGAAGAGGCTTTGCGGTAGTGGCGGATGAGATACGCACTCTGGCGGAACAAACCGCTGATGCAACCCGCGATATCGATGGCCGTATTAGCGGTATTCAGCGTGATACTCAAAGCACAATTACTTCCGTTGAACAGGCCCGTGAGCAGGTTTCTGTAGGTCGCAGTCGGGGTCGTGAAGCTCTGGATGCTGTGGTCAGTATTCAAAAAGCCAGTAGTGATTCCTCCCAGCGTATGAATGAAGTCAAAAACTCAGTGACTGAAGTGGCTGATACCACGGGTGGTATGGCTGCTGATATGGAGCAGGTTGCCGGTTTGGTCACTCAACAGCAATCAAGAGTTGAGACGCTGCTGGAATTTACTCGTGAGCTGCATCAAAAAGCGGATCATCTCAATCAGGGCTTAGCCAGATTCCATATTTCCTAACCATTTATTCAATGCGTTTATTTGAAGGAGAAGAACATGCAGCAGCCCTTGTGGGTTCCTGAAGCCTCATCCATACAAGCCAGTCAGCTAAAAGTTTTCATGGCTTTGGTGAACCAGCGTTATGAGCAAAAGCATAGTAACTATGATGACCTCTTTGCCTGGAGTGTTGATAACAACCAGGAATTCTGGGAGCTGGTTTGGGAATTTTCCGAAGTCGTTGCTTCTGACCAAGGCAGCCGAGTGTTGGACAACCCGGACAAGATGCCCGGCGCCCGCTGGTTTCCAGAAGCGCGGCTGAATTTTGCGGAGAACCTGCTGCGCTTTCGAGATGACCGCCAGGCAGTGGTTTCCCTGCGTGAAGATGGTCAGCGCACCTCCCTGACCCATGCCGAACTCTATGATCAGGTCGCTCAGATTGCCCTGGCCCTAGAAAAAATGGGGGTGGGTCCTGGAGATAGAGTCGCCGGTTTTGTACCCAACTGCCACTATGCCCTGATTGCCATGCTGGCTGCGACCAGCCTGGGTGCCATCTGGTCCTCCTGCTCACCAGACTTTGGTTTTAACGGCGTGCTGGATCGCTTTGGACAGATTGAGCCTAAAGTCCTTTTTGCTACGGATGGCTACCTCTATAACGGCAAGCGCATTAACAGCCTGCCGCAGGTAGCGGAAATTGCTGAAGCCCTGGACGGGCTGGAACAGGTGGTGGTTTTCCCCTATCTGAATGCTCATCCTGAAATTACCTCGGTGAGTAAAGCCAGCCTCTGGGATGATTTTCGCATTCCTGATGCCAAAGAAATCGACTTTGCCGAACTGCCCTTTGATCATCCGCTTTACATCATGTACTCCTCCGGCACCACGGGGGTGCCCAAGTGTATTGTTCACTCAGCCGGCGGCACCCTGCTGCAACACCTGAAAGAACACCAACTGCATACCGACCTGACTCAGAAAGATGTACTCTTTTACTACACGACTTGCGGCTGGATGATGTGGAATTGGCTGGTCTCCGGTTTAGCCGTAGGCGCCTCCCTGGTGCTCTTTGATGGCTCCCCCTTTGCACCCGAACCCAAGGCACTATGGGATGTCGCTGAGCGTGAAGGCATTACTGTATTCGGCACCAGTGCCAAGTATATTGCCGCCTGTGAAAAAGCCGGACTCCAGCCGGGTAAAACCCATGACCTATCCAAACTAAGAGCCCTGCTGTCTACCGGCTCTCCTCTATCCCATGAATCCTTTGATTATGTCTACCGCGAAATCAAGGAAGACCTCTTGCTGGCATCGATTTCCGGGGGCACCGACATTATTTCCTGCTTTGCTTTGGGCTGCCCAATACGCCCCGTGTATCGCGGCCAATTGCAGTGCCGGGGCTTGGGGATGGATGTACAGGTCTATAACGACCAGGGCCAACCGGTTGTCGGTGAAAAAGGTGAGCTGGTTTGTGTCCAACCCTTCCC
>NZ_FOLH01000009.1 GCF_900112235.1 Marinospirillum celere
CTTCCTTGCCTTCCCTTGCCAAGCGCTTTTTCAAGACCTCCCCGACAAGAGAGGCGTATTATAGGCACAATTCTTACAGATGCAAGACCTTGAAGAAAAAAAATTACAATCCAGATTTTTTCGTGGCCAACACTCTTTTTCTAAACAGGGCGCGCAAAGGACCAGAGGCGCCATAAGCCAGGAAAATACCAAGTAATATCAGGGGGGGCTCCATGGCAATAATGGCAATCACTAGCACCAGCGCCAGCAGCACCATGAAAGGTACTCGACTTTTAAGGTCAATATCCTTAAAGCTGTAATAGCGGACATTACTGACCATCAGCAAGCCTACAGCAGCAATCACCAGAGCTACCAATACCTTGGCGGCCATCCACTCAAAATCAAAGTCATGCAGCACCCAAATAAGGGCTGCAACTATCGCTGCAGCTGACGGGCTGGGCAGACCGATAAACCATTTTTTATCGACATCGCCGATCTGCACATTGAAACGTGCCAAGCGTAGGGCAGCACCAGCCACATAAACAAAGGCTGCAATCCAGCCGAACTGCCCAAGGTCCTGTAGCATCCAAGTGAAGGCAACCAAAGCGGGCGCCACACCAAAGGACACCATATCGGCTAAGCTATCATATTCAGCACCGAAAGCACTTTGGGTATTGGTCATTCGAGCAACACGGCCATCCAGGCCATCCAAAACCATAGCGACAAAAATCGCCACAGCAGCATGTCCAAAATCGCCATTCATCCCAGCGACTATGGCATAAAAACCTGAAAAGAGTGCGGCGGTAGTAAATAGGTTGGGTAGTAAGTAGATCCCTTTGTGGCGTACTTTTTCACCATTGATCTCCGCTTCCTCCACCACCTCTTCAATGACGTCACCAACCATTTTTTGGGCGCGGGTGGTAAACTCTTCTTCTTTCTTATTGGTATCAGAAGAAGTTTCTGGTTTTTCTGGCTGGTTCGATTCAGCTTCTTGCTTGTCAACTGACATGGATACTACCTGTATTAGTGATAATCAATCACTTTCATTCTACACTCTCTGCCCTTCCCTGCTAAGTTTCTATCCGGAAATAAAAAAAAGCGCAGCCGAAGCCGCGCTTTTTAATGAACTGCCTAACTAATCAGTTCTTGTCTTTGTCGACCAGCTTATTGGCAGCAATCCAGGGCATCATGCCACGCAGTTTCTCACCAACGACTTCAATTTCGTGAGCAGCATTGTTACGACGACGTGCCGTCATGGAAGGATAGTTAGCAGCACCTTCCTGGATAAACATCTTGGCATATTCACCGTCCTGAATGCGCTTCAGGGCGTTGCGCATGGCTTCACGCGACTGCTCGTTGATCACTTCAGGGCCAGTTACGTACTCACCATACTCGGCATTATTAGAGATGGAGTAGTTCATGTTGGCAATACCGCCTTCGTACATCAGGTCAACAATCAGTTTTAGCTCATGCAGACATTCGAAGTAGGCCATTTCAGGTGCATAACCGGCTTCAGTCAGGGTTTCAAAACCGGCTTTAACCAGCTCAACTGCACCACCACAAAGAACTGCCTGCTCACCGAAAAGGTCGGTTTCAGTTTCATCTTTGAAGGTGGTTTCAATGATACCTGAACGACCACCACCAACGCCTGAAGCGTAGGACAGAGCAACTTCTTTCGCCTTGCCAGAAACATCCTGGAAAACAGCAATCAGATCAGGAATACCACCACCCTTCACAAATTCAGAACGCACTGTGTGGCCAGGTGCTTTAGGGGCGATCATGATGACATCCAGGTCTTTACGTGGAACCACCTGGTTGTAGTGAATGGAGAAACCATGAGCAAAAGCCAGAGTTGCACCCTGCTTGATGTTAGGCTCAATTTCTTCTTGATACAGCTGGCCCTGGAACTCATCTGGAGTCAGGATCATAACCAAATCAGCGGCAGCAACCGCCTCGGGCACATCAGCAACTTTCAGTCCGTGGGCTTCTGCCTTGGCACGCGAAGAAGAACCAGCACGTAAACCAACAGTCACATCAACGCCCGAGTCTTTTAGGTTACAAGCGTGAGCGTGCCCCTGAGAACCGTAACCAATGATGGCTACCTTTTTGCTTTTGATGATTGAAAGGTCACAGTCTTTATCGTAGTAAACAGTCATTGCCATGAGTGGTATCTCCTAATTTGAACGGATGTTTGCAATGCAGGCAGATTAATAGATTCACTTTGTTGCGTAAACTGATATATTTTCAATACAGCATTGCATAGAGCGCAACACTATGGACATACGTCTACTCAAACACTTCTTAACTCTGGCAGAAACCCTGCATTATGGGCGAGCTGCTGACCTTTGCCATCTCAGTCCTTCCGCGCTGAGTCGCAGTATCAAGCAGTTAGAAGCGACTCTGGCCGTCACTCTCTTCAACCGCGACAACCGACATGTTGAACTGACCGCTGAAGGACGAATTTTCCAAAAATATGCACGCGAGAGCCTCAGCCAGTGGGACAGCTTAAGAAACACCCTCCTCAGTGAAGCACAAGAACTGCAAGGTGAAGTCAGTGTTTACTGTTCTGTCACAGCCAGCTATAGCTTTCTCTATGACCTGCTGCGGCAGTTTCGCAGTCAGCACCCACGCATTGAAATCAAGTTGCATACCGGCGACCCAGCAGCAGCCATCAGCCAGGTATTGAAAGGGGAAGAAGATATAGCCATTGCTGCTCGTCCCAACCAGCTTCCAGCAGGACTAGCCTTTCGTTCCATCGGCTTATCACCCCTGGTTTTTATCGCACCGCAACAGGATCCCTGGATTTCTCCTTTGCTGGAACCTGATTTGGAAGCCATTGATTGGTCAGCCATTCCCATGATCCTTTCGGAGCGTGGTTTGGCCAGAGAAAGAGTTGATGAGTGGTTTCGTCAAAAAGCCATCAAGCCCAATATCTATGCGCAGGTCAGTGGCAACGAAGCTATTGTCAGCATGGTGAGTCTGGGTCTGGGCGTTGGCGTCGTACCCAAAATCGTCCTCGACAACAGCCCCTTGGCTGACCGGGTGCAATTGCTGGATATCACCCCCCGATTGGCCGCCTATGATGTGGGTGTTTGTGCTTTGGAAAGAAAATTACGCAGCCCTTTGATTCAGGCCTTTTGGTCGCAGATCCAGACCTAAAAAAACCCTGCACAACCGCAAAAGCTGGCAGGGTTTGATTACGGTGGGCTTAGTGATTAAAGGCTTAGCACCTTCTCACCACGGGCAATACCAGAAACACCCGTGCGCACCACTTCCAGCAGAGTATTGCTACCCAGTGCATTAATGAAGGCATCCAGTTTCCCGGCATCACCAGCCAACTGGATAGTGTAGATGCTAGGCGTCACATCAATGATTTGTCCGCGGAAAATTTCCGTTGTACGTTTCACTTCCGCACGCTGAGCACCTACAGCCTTAACCTTAACCAACAGCATTTCACGCTCGATATGCTGACCTTCAGTCAGGTCCACCAGCTTGACCACATCAATCAGCTTGTTGAGCTGTTTGGTGATCTGCTCGATGATCCGGTCATCGCCTACAGTCGTCACCGTCAAGCGCGACAGCGTAGGATCATCGGTTGGAGCCACGTTCAGAGTTTCAATATTGAAATTACGCTGAGAAAAGAGACCTACCACCCGCGACAGGGCACCGGCCTCGTTCTCCATCAGAATCGAGATGATGTGTCGCATGATTAGGTCCTCTCCGTTTTAGAAAGCAACATATCCTTCATGGAACCCTGGGGAACCTGCATCGGATAAACGTGCTCGCGTGGATCAACATAAACATCAACAAATACCAGCTTGTCTTTCAGAGCAAAGGCTTTTTCCAAAACAGCGTCCAGGTCGTCTGCTTTATCAATCTTCATGGCAACATGGCCGTAAGATTCCACTAGCTTCTGAAAGTCAGGCAAGGACTCAACATAAGACTGAGCATGGCGGGATGCATAGTTCAAATCCTGCCACTGGCGAACCATGCCCAAAGACTGGTTATTGAGATTAATGATTTTAACCGGAATACCATACTGACTACAGGTCGACAGCTCCTGCATCATCATCTGGAAACTGCCTTCACCGGTAATCAGCACCACCTCTTCATCTGGTTTATTCAGCTTAACGCCCATGGCGGCAGGGAGGCCAAAGCCCATGGTGCCCAGGCCGCCAGAAGTAATCCAGCGATTGGGTTTGTCGAACAGATAGTACTGAGCAGCAAACATCTGATGCTGGCCAACATCGGTCACCACATAAGCCTGACCTTTAGTGACTTTCCAAACAGCTTCGACAACCTGCTGAGGCTTCATGGCTTCGTTTTCTTCAGCCGGCTCATAAAGACGCCCGGTGCGGCTGGCATGCCAGTCTTCGATCTGTTTCCACCACTCGCTCAGATCAGGACGCTCACCCTCTACTTCATCAAGCAAAGAGAGCATATCTTCCAAAACGCTCTTGGCTGTTCCTACGATGGGAACATCAACGCGTATGGTTTTACCGATGGATGACGGGTCCACATCAACATGGACGATCTTGGCTGTTGGGCAGAACTTAGCCGTATTATTGGTTGCCCGGTCATCAAAGCGTGCACCGATACAAACCACTAGATCACTGTGATGCATTGCTTGGTTGGCTTCAAAACTGCCATGCATGCCCAGCCAGCCAATAGACTGCTTATCCGTTTGTGGATAGGCACCGATTCCCATCAAGGAAGTGGTGACCGGGAAGTTGAGCTTTTTAGCCAGCTGCTGGAAAAGCTCGGTACTTTCACCCAGGACCAAACCGCCGCCACCGAAAAGAATTGGGCGCTTGGCTTTTTGCATCAAGTCCACTGCTTTCTTGATCTGACCGCTGTGACCACGACCAACCGGCGTGTAAGAACGCATTTTAACTTTCTTGGGATAGACATACTCATACTTTTCAGTAGGAGCAGTCATATCCTTGGGAATATCCACAACCACAGGACCAGGACGCCCTGTTGTTGCAATATGAAAGGCTTTCTTCAGCACCATGGGAATATCCGCAGGATGCTTGATTGAAAAGCTATGCTTAACAATGGGACGGGTGACACCAATAATATCCGTCTCTTGGAAGGCGTCTTCACCAATCAAGTGGCTCATAACCTGACCACAAAGGACCACCATGGGAATAGAGTCCATGTAAGCTGTAGCTATGCCGGTAACTGCGTTGGTGGCACCTGGCCCCGAAGTAACCAGCACCACGCCTGGTTTGCCTGTGGCCCGAGCATAACCATCCGCCATATGGGTGGCTGCCTGTTCATGGCGCACCAGTACGTGGTGCACCTTGTCCTGGCGGTGAATAGCGTCATAGATATGCAACGCAGCACCACCAGGATAACCATACATATATTCAACACCCTCATCCGCTAGGAATCGGGTAATCATGTCTGCGCCTGAGAGTAATTCCACTTTCGTGAACCCCCTGAAAAACGATTCGAGTGCGTGAAACCGGTCGCTAGTGCCGGTTTCGGTTTAAGATCCGAACGTTAAAAATGAACACCCATTCGGATTTGCTTAACAGCTCAGCTGTTAGCACCTGATGCCTTGCCGTGTCTGGGCAAACGAGACCCGGTTGGGGTCTGCACTCTAGTCGCATCGATAATATGCGATATGGGGCTTGACCTGAGCAGAGGATATACAGGTCTGGAAGTCCTTGATGGAGAGCCTTCAGTGTTGCTGAAGTTGCTCATCATGCGGCTGTCGGGGGGTCGCCCCAAGGTTTCCACGCCCGCTATCAGGAAGGCGCAAGACTCTTATAAAAGGCGGGAATTGTCAAGCAGCCTTCCCTGGCTTTTGCTTGTTTTTCAGAAGACTTTTCAGGCTTTTGCCGAAAATACAGTCTTATCTTCTTCACTGTTAACCAGAATTGTCTGGCCAGGAATAAACTTGCCAGCCAGAATTTCCTGGGCTAGAGGGTTCTCCAGCATCCGCTGTACCGCCCGTTTCAGTGGACGTGCTCCATAAACCGGATCATAGCCCTGCTCGACCAGCTTATGCATAAAGTCCTCAGACAGCTCCAAGTTCAGCTCACGTTCGGCTAAGCGTTCACGCAAGCGATCCAGCTGAATCGCGGCTATGCCACGGATCTGATCCTTGCGCAGCTGGTGGAAAACCACCACTTCATCAATCCGGTTAATCACTTCAGGTCGAAAGTGAGTACCGACCACATCCATGACCTGAGCTTTCATGCTTTCGTACTCTTCGGGCCCACTCATCCGCTGAATCAAATCCGAGCCCAGGTTGGAGGTCATGACGATGACGGTATTTTTGAAGTCCACCGTCCGGCCCTGACCATCGGTCAGGCGGCCATCTTCCAGCACCTGAAGCAGAATATTAAAGACATCAGGATGCGCTTTTTCCACTTCGTCCAGTAGCAACACCGAATAGGGGCGGCGACGCACGGCTTCAGTCAGGTAGCCGCCGGATTCATAACCCACATAACCGGGAGGTGCGCCTATCAAACGTGCTACCGAGTGCTTCTCCATGAATTCACTCATGTCGATACGTACCATGGCCTCTTCGGTATCAAACAGATAACGCGCCAGCGATTTGCACAGTTCGGTTTTACCCACCCCAGTCGGGCCGAGGAAGAGGAAAGAGCCACTGGGTCGATTGGGGTCCGACAAGCCTGCACGTGAACGGCGTACGGCATTGGCAACAGCCAACACCGCCTCATCCTGGCCGATGACACTCTCATGCAGAGCCTCTTCCATACGCAGCAGTTTTTCCTTCTCGGACTCCAGCATCTTGCTGACGGGAATGCCCGTCCAGCGCGCCACCACCTCGGCAATTTCCTCATCGGTAACGCGATTACGTAAGAGCTGGTGTTCCACGTTATCCAGTTGATCCGCCATCTGCATACTGCGTTCCAGGTCGGGAATGATGCCATATTGAATTTCTGACATTCGCCCCAGATCACCTTTACGGCGGGCTGCTTCCAGGTCAATGCGGGCCTGTTCTAGCTGCTGCTTGATCTGCTGAGCGCCATGCAGACTGGATTTTTCAGTTTTCCAGATTTCTTCCAAGTCGGCATACTGACGTCCGAGCCGGTCGATTTCTTCTTGCAAATGCTCCAAACGCTTTTTGGAACCCGCATCGGTTTCCTTCTTCAAGGCTTCCTTTTCAATTTTCAGCTGAATCAGGCGTCTTTCCAGTTTATCCATTTCTTCCGGCTTGGAATCAATTTCCATACGAATCCGGCTGGCCGCCTCATCCATCAAATCAATCGCCTTATCTGGCAGCTGGCGGTCAGAAATATAACGATTGGACAGCTTGGCAGCGGCTATCACTGCACTGTCTGTAATCTCTACACCATGGTGAACTTCATAGCGCTCTTTAAGACCGCGCAGGATGGCAATGGCATCTTCTTCAGTAGGCTCATTAACCAGTACCTTCTGGAAGCGCCGCTCCAGAGCCGCATCTTTTTCAATATATTGACGGTACTCATCCAGAGTGGTCGCACCCACGCAATGCAACTCACCTCGCGCCAGGGCAGGCTTGAGCATATTCCCGGCATCCATGGAACCTTCACCCTTACCGGCACCGACCATGGTATGCAGCTCATCAATAAACAGGATGACCTGCCCTTCTTCTCTGGAAAGTTCTTTAAGCACCCCTTTTAGACGCTCTTCAAACTCACCGCGGAATTTGGCCCCGGCAATCAACGAACCCATATCCAGCGACAAGACACGCTTGTCTTTCAGGCCTTCAGGCACTTCGCCATTAACGATGCGCTGGGCCAGGCCTTCAACAATGGCGGTTTTACCCACACCAGGCTCACCAATCAACACAGGGTTATTTTTGGTACGACGCTGGAGTACCTGAATGGTGCGGCGTATCTCATCATCACGGCCAATCACCGGGTCCAGCTTGCCATCCAGGGCGCGGGCGGTCAGATCAATGGTGAACTTTTCCAGGGCCTGACGGTTTTCTTCGGCATTAGGGTCATCGACCGCTTCGCCGCCGCGGATCTGCTCAATGGCGGCCTGAACCCGGTCTTTTTTAAGGCCTGCTTTTTCAAGCGCCTTGGCTGTAGCATCAGCCAGCTCCAGAGCCGCCAACAGTACCAGTTCGCTGGAAATATATTGATCGCCTCTTTGCTGACAATCACGATCAGCAAGATTCAGCAGCCGCCCTAAGGATTGGGAAACTTGAATATTGCCATCATGCTGGCTGACCGTGGCCAGGCTTTCCAAAACCTGCTTCAGTTCCTGGCGAACACGTGAGGGGTCACTGCCTGCCTGCTTAATAAGAGGCTTTAAAGAGCCCCCCTGCTGATCAAGCAAAGATAGGAGTAGGTGAACGGGAGCAATTTCATTATGGCTTTGACCGACCGCCATAGACTGGGCATCGGCAAAGGCATTTTGCATTTTACTGGTCAGGCGATCGATACGCATGAAAAGAACCTCTTGAATCAAAAAAATCGGAGTTAACCACTAGATGGGGGAGGCTCAAGAGGTATTCAAGGGTCGACCACAAAAAAATGACTAATTTTTTATGTTTGGTCACAAGAAATTTAGCCTAATCCTCTAACCAAATCACACTCGCCATTCTGCCAGTCTGACCATCACGGCGATAAGAATAAAATCTTTCCCGATCAGACAGGGTACAAAAATTACCACCAAACACCTGCTCAACACCAACCGCCTCAAGGCGCTGGCGTGCCAACCGGTAGAGATCTGCCATATAGTGTTTCAAACGAAAAGGGCTGGGGACAAAAGCAGTGGCAGCCTCCGGGTGACCATCAAGAAAAGCCTGACGAACTTCTGGGCCCACCTCAAAAACCCGGGCCCCTATGGCAGGGCCCAACCAAACCAACAGCTCTTCCGGTGCAACCCCCAGGGCCTCTACGGTATTTTCCAGCACCCCGGCAGCCAATCCCCGCCAACCGGCATGAGCAACACCAACGCGTGTGCCCTGACGATCACAGAAAAATACCGGCAGACAGTCCGCAGTCAGTACGACACAGGCATAATCGCCAGTAGTTGCCACCGCGGCATCAGCTTCGGCATCAAGTGAAAACTCGGTTACAACACGGTTTCCATGCACCTGTTTCAACCAGTTTAAGGGGCGGTTTCCGGTTGCCTGCAAAAGCTGGCGGCGGCAACTGGCCACAATTTCCGGATCATCGCCAACCGTGGATGCAGGATTGAAATGAGCAAAAGCCCCCTGACTGGGGCCTTGTTCACGAGTCGTCACCCAGGCTCTGACCCTGCCTGGAGCAGGCCATTGCGGGCAAAGCAAAGCGGGTCTTTGACTGGCATCCTTTTGATCTAATGTCATCTGGCTTCTCGCATATCCTCATCAAGCAGTGTTAAAAGTAGTTGCATATCCTCAGGTAAATCAACCTGCCATCCCATGCGTTGATCTGTTTCCGGGTGCAGTAACTCCAGGCTTCTAGCGTGCAATGCCTGACGGGGGAAGGCACGTAAAAACTCCTTTAGCTCTTCACCGGCACCTGCTGGCAATTTCAAACGCCCACCATAAACGGGATCACCCACCAGAGGGTAGCGCAAATGGGCCAGATGCACGCGAATCTGATGAGTGCGCCCAGTTTCCAGCTTACAGCGGACATGAGTATGGGCACGAAAGCGTTCAACCACACGATAATGAGTCACTGCAGGCTTACCACCGGAAACTACCACTGCCTGGCGCTTGCGATCTTTCGGGTGGCGGCCTATGGGGGCGTCGACAGTGCCGCCGCTGGTCATTTTGCCTAGAGCAATAGCATCATATTCCCGCCCCATACTGCGATCCTGCAACTGAGCAACCAGAGCTGCCTGGGCTTTGAGGGTTTTGGCGACGACCATCAGTCCGGAGGTATCCTTATCCAAACGATGAACTATGCCCGCACGAGGCAAATCCTCCAATTGTGGGCAGTGGTATAAAACGGCATTCAGCAGGGTTCCGTCGGCATGTCCTGCCGCCGGATGCACCACCATACCGGCTGGCTTATTGATGACCAGTAGCGACTCATCTTCAAAAATGATCTCCAGATCCAAATCCTGGGGGCGGTCATTAACCTGTTGCTCCTGCTCTGCGAGCAATAACAACTGATCCCCTATCTGTGCCTTATCCTTGGGTTTGACTGCCTGTCCATTGCTGGTCAGCAAACCTTCCTTCAGCCACTGTTGAAGCTTGGCTCTGGAAAAGTCTGAGAAAAGCTCGGCTGCCGCCTGATCAATTCGTTTGCCCGCCTGCTCAGCGGTTACTTCGGCTTGTTGTTCAATTCGCTGGGTCATGGAATTACTTGTAAAATTAAAAGTCAGATACACTCGAATTCAAGTGCCCTTTTCGCTATTCTAGCACCCGCACTTGTGACCAGGCAGCGTATCCTGATCCCAGCCTGGGATTGTGATCTTATATTTTTCAGGAGTTACCCTAACACCATGCCGGATTTTGCCAGAATGAAAACCCTTATCACGCTGTTATTGACTGGCAGTCTCTTTGCATTAGTGCTAACCGGCTGTGCCGGGCGCGTGTCTGATGACGACAAAAGCGAACAGCAACTCTACCAGGAAGCGCAAGAAGCCCTGGACCGCAATCGCTACACCACAGCCATCACTCGCTTGCAAGCACTGGAAACCCGCTTCCCTTTTGGCGAATACGGCGAACAAGCACAGCTTGAACTCATTTACGCCTACCACCGCAGCAACCAGCATGAAGCAGCCCGGGCAGCAGCCAATCGTTTTATTCGCCTTAACCCTGATCATCCCCAGGTCGACTATGCTCTTTACCTACGCGGCCTTGCAGCCTGGGATGGTGGCCGCCATGCGTTGGAAGGCTTGAAGCTCAGTGATATTTCCAAACGCGATCCTGGCGCAACTCGCGAAGCCTATGCCGACTTCCGCCGCTTGATCAGTGATTATCCTGACAGCCAGTATGCCCCAGATGCCGCACAACGCCTACGTTATCTGAAAAACCTTTTGGCTGAACAGGAAGTTTATGTGGGTCAGTTCTACTTGAGACGCGGCGCCCCAGTAGCAGCCATCAACCGGGGTCGTGAAGTGGTCGAAGGCTACAGAGATACTCCCTCGGTACCTGATGCCCTGGCAGTGATGATTGAAGGCTATCTGCACCTCAATGATCAAGAAGAAGCTGAACGCCTCAAACAACTTCTGATCGAGCTGGACCCCGATCACCCACAACTGGGGCGCGGCCAGCAATTCGTACAACTCCACCCAGCTGACCGCCCAGATAAAACTCTGTTGCAAATTTTAAGCTTTGATTTATTGAGGTTTTAAGCCATGAGCCAACCACAGCAAGCTGAATCAATGGACATCACCAACCTTGAACAGCTTGCCCGGCGGGCCGATTACTCTTTAAGAAAAACCCTCAAGTGCGACCCGGATGCCACCCATGACGGGGGCGACCACCGGCCTCGCCAAGTCTTTTCCGGGCATTATGTGCCCGTTAAGCCCACCCCCATCGACCAGCCTCACTACCTGGCTCACAGCCACACCTTCTTTCGTGAGCTGGGTCTTGCCGATGGCCTGGCGCACTCACCTGACTTTATCCGCTTTTTCTCCGGTGACCTGAACAACCCACCTGAACCCCTGCTGGATACAGGCTGGGCCTGCGGCTATGCACTGTCCATCTATGGCACTGAATACACCCAACAATGCCCCTTTGGCACCGGCAATGGCTATGGTGATGGTCGTGCCCTCTCCGTTCTGGAAGTCGTTCTTCAGAGTCAGCGTTGGGAGATGCAACTCAAAGGTGCCGGGCAAACCCCCTACTGTCGTGGTGCCGATGGTCGCGCCGTCCTGCGCTCCAGCGTGCGCGAATTCCTCGCTCAGGAATCTATGCACGCTCTGGGTGTGCCGACTTCTCGCTCGCTTTGCCTCTATGCCTCTGCCACCGAAAAGGTTAAGCGACCCTGGTACTCAGCAAACTCTCGCTCCCTGGACCCTGATCAGCTCATCTTGGAGCCTGTCGCCATCACCACCCGGGTTGCCCCCTCTTTTATTCGCGTGGGTCAGCTGGAGCTTTTTGCCCGCCGTGCCCGAAGCAAGGCACACCCTCAGGCGATGGAAGAGCTGGAGCAACTGGTTATGCATTTGATTGAACGCGAATACGCTGGAGAAATCGACCCCAGCCTCAGTCGCGAACAACAACTGCTGGAACTCGCTCGCCTATTCAGAGAGCGACTCACCACGCTGATCGCCAACTGGGTTCGGGTGGGTTACTGCCAAGGGAATTTCAACAGCGACAACTGTGCCGCGGGCGGCTTTACCCTCGACTATGGGCCTTTTGGGTTTTGTGAAGTTTTCGACCCCTATTACCAGCCCTGGACGGGCGGTGGTCGGCACTTTTGCTTCTTCAACCAACCCGCCGCTGCAGAACGTAATTTTAGAAGCTTCTGCAGCGCCTTAAGCCCCCTGCTGGCAGAACACCCGGATTCGCTGCATGAACTGGATAGCATTCAAACCCACTTCACCCCTGTGATGCAGCAAAAAATGGAGCAGATGTGGGCCGCCAAACTCGGACTCAACCGCTTTGACTATAAGCTTTATGATGAGCTAATCAAACTGATGACGGACACACCTGTTGATTACACCTGTTTCTTCCGTGAACTGTCCAAACTGCCGGATGACATCCACGCACTGGAAGCCAGCTTTTACCCAAGCAACCAGCCCCAAAAACAACTTGAAGAAAGAAGCCAGCGCTGGACTGCCTGGCTAGACCAGTGGAGAGAGCAGGTCATCAACGACAACCCTGAGCGCTCATTAGAAGAAATTTCTGAGCAGCTGCTGGCCACCAACCCCAAATACATCCCAAGAGAAAGGTTTCTAGCTACAGCCTACCAACAGGCAGCAGAAGGCAGCACCGACTTACTGCACGAGCTGCAAGAAGTGATCACCCAACCCTATGCCGAACAATCGGCGGCCATTGCAGAAAAATACGACCGGCTCAAACCGCTTGAGCACTTCGGTGTCGGTGGGCTATCGCATTACAGCTGCTCGTCTTAGACGAGAAGCTCTGACTTTCATTGAGGTTTAAAAAACCGGCCACCTGTTAACCAGCGGGTAGCGCCGGTCTTTGCCAAACCCTCGGTAGGTGACTCGGACTCCCGGTGCGGCCTGGTAGCGTTTGTATTCATTGCGATCCACCAGGCCGATGACCCGGCGCACGTCTTCTTCGCTGAAGCCTTCGGCCAGCAAATCAGCCGCTGATTGATCCAGTTCGATATAGCCTTCCAACAGACGATCCAGAACGGGATAGGCTGGCAGGGAGTCTTCATCCTTTTGATCCGGGGCCAGTTCAGCCGAAGGTGGTCGATCAATCACCCGCTGGGGAATCACTTGGCCTTGCTGGTTGCGCCACTCAGCCAGTTGGAAGACCAGCGTCTTGTAGACATCCTTGATGGCGTTATAGCCACCGACCATATCGCCATAGAGGGTGCAGTAGCCCACGGCCACTTCACTTTTATTGCCGGTGCTGAGTACCATCAAGCCCAGCTTGTTGGACAGGGCCATCAGCAGGGTGCCACGGCAGCGTGCCTGAAGGTTTTCTTCGGTGGTGTCTCTTTGCGTACCGGCAAAGGCTTTTTCCAGGCCGGTCATAAAGCTATCCACCATAGGGGCGATGGGATAGACCTGATAATCAATGCCCAGCAGACGAGCTTCTGCTTCGGCATCTTCCAGGCTCATGCTGGAGGTATAGTGATAGGGCAGCATCACGCCAGTCACGCGCTCCTTGCCCAGGGCATCAACGGCAATGGCAGCAGAGAGGGCAGAATCTATACCGCCGGACATACCCAGCACCACGCCTTTAAAACCACTCTTGTTGACGTAATCCTGAAGGCCCAGCACCAGAGCACCATAGAGGTAGGCCAAAGGCTCCGGCCAGATCGCTTTGTTGCCAGGCAAAAGTATTACACCTGAAGCCTGCTTTTCCAGCACCGTGATCAGACCGGCTTCTTCCAGAGCCGGAGCTGAAGCCTGAAGCTCTCCCTGAGCGTTGACCGCAAAGGAAGCACCATCAAACAGCAATTCATCCTGGCCGCCCACCAGATTGCAATAAATCAGAGGGACTTGCAGGGGCTCTACCCTTTGCCGCGCCAGCTGAACCCGTTCATGTTGCTTACCCTGGTGCCAGGGCGAAGCATTCAAGACCAGCAGAGCTTCGGCACCGGCATCTACGGCAGCCTTGGCCGGGCCAGGGTGCCAAAGGTCTTCACAGATCAACAACCCCAGGTGCATATCTTTTAGTTTGATCACACAGGGCTGTTCGCCAGGGGCAAAATAGCGTTTTTCGTCAAACACCTGATCATTGGGCAGGCAGGCTTTAAAGTATTCGCCCATCCACTGGCCCTGGTGCAGAATACCTGCGGCATTATAGAGCTGACCTTCGTAGCGAACCGGATAACCTACCACCAGGGTTATGTCGGTGACCTGGCTGGCCAGATAGTCCAGTTGCTCTTGAACTCTTTCCTGCAAAGCAGGCCGAAAGAGAAGGTCTTCCGGCGGATAGCCGGTCAGCGCCATTTCCGGGGTTAGCAGCAGATCTGCTTGCTGCTCCCTGGCTTCTTGAACGGCGGCCAGGATCTTCTGGGCATTGCCTGCAAAATCGCCAACAATTGGGTTGATTTGTGCTGAGTAAATACGAAGAGTCGACAAGCTGAAGCTCCAATAATATAAAAACCGGGGGCACGAAAACTGTTAGAATGGCGGCTATTTTGATAAAAGGGTAGTCAAATAGCAAAGACTTCCCAAGCTGACGGAGAGATTCAATGAGCCTGTTAATTATTCGACTGCTGGTTTTCGTTCTGGTGTTTTGGGCCGGCTGGCGTCTCTGGCAGTATTGGCAAGGCTTTCAAAATCAGCGTGTTGAAGATCAAAATGGCAAGGAAGGCCATGAGAGCATGGTGCGCTGCGCCCATTGCGGCCTTCACCTGCCTTCCAGTGAAGCACTGAAATCCGGTGATCATTATTTTTGTTGTAAAGAGCACCGTGAAGAATTCAACTCCCCAGATTCACAAGACGACGATAAAAACTAAGGGGCTGCCAGGCGTTTTTTCGGCTGATAAGGCTCAGGGTCTATGACAGGTGAACGGCCCAACAACTGGTCAGCCAGCAGGCGTGTCGCTGCTGGTGCCAGAACCAAGCCGTTACGAAAATGGCCAGCACTGACAAACAGGTTGCGGTAGCCCGGCACTTCACCCATATAAGGGATACCATCCTTACTACCAGGTCTTAAACCCGCCCAATGATGTTCCACTTCACAGTTCTTCAAAGCAGGCAGCAGCTGACAAGCTGTTTGCTTGAGGGAATAGAGGGCATCCTCGGTGGTGTGCTTATCAAAACCCACGTACTCAAGGGTAGAGCCAGCCAGAATTCGGCCATCCTTACGGGGAATCAAATAGCGGCCATCCATAAGTACAACCCGGTTCAACAAACCGGGCTCAGCTTTGAAGACAATCATTTGCCCGCGTACGGGTTTAATTGAAGTATCCAGACCCAAGTCCTGCATCAAGGGACCACTCCAGGCACCCGCACAGATAATAGTGCGCCGTGCGGCGAAAACCATTTGCTTACCCTTAACGCCAAGAACCTCACCTTCCTCATGAAAAATTCCGGTGACTTCGGTGTCTTCTAGCAAGCGAATGTTTTTGCGTTGCTGCACTGAAGCTCTCAGCGCCTGACCTAAACGTGGATTACGAACACTGGCAACCTTGGGCATCCAAAGAGCCTGATCAAAACCCGGTGCCACATCCGGTTCTTTTTCGTAAAGGAAAGCCGAGTCCACCTTTTCCACATTACGACCTTCTCGTTCCGCCCAAGCCAAGGCTGCTTCTTGATCCGCAACACGAAGCATCAACAGGCCATGCGGTGAAAACTCTGGATCTATTCCGGTTTCTTCTAATAATTCCTCAGCCAAGCTTGGATAAAAATCCTGGGCATAGTTAGCCAAAGCGGTGACTTCTGGCGGGTAACGCCAGGGGTAAAGCGGAGAAACGATGCCGCCGCCAGCCCAACTGGATTCTTGGGCACACTGGTTACGTTCCACCAGGGTTACGTCTGCACCCGCATCCGACAGTTCACGGGCGAGCATCATGCCAATCACACCACCACCCAGTACCAGAAAGTCACTCATGCAATTTCAAACCTCGATTAACTGTCGCACAAGCCCAGGTCCAAGTCCGGTTCCTCATAGGGAACAAAAACGGGCTTTTCCTGAGCTTCTTTAGCTGGCTCACTTTCTTCAGACTCATCAGCCAGAAGTGGTAAACTAAGTGCAAGATAAATTCCGGCTGCCAGCAGGGCTGCTAACTTTAGTGTCTTCATTAAATGACTCCTTCAAACAGGATGATTTATTAAGACATACTAATAAGCAGAAATGGCAGCGTCTATTCAAACCTTTAATATTTTGGAAGCCTATGAATACTCAGCAACTGATCCTTGCACTCAATGAAGGCCCCGTCGAGTTTCAGCAAGTGATGGCCGTTATTGACCAGGACTATGATTTTACGCCAACACGCTTTACCAATGGCAGCCAGGTCAACGAAGCCAATACCAATAACGGCTCCTGCAAAATTTTTGCTTTTGGGTTACATAATCAACTTAGCGAGCAGGCAACGCTGAATGCCTTTGGTGATTTTTACACTCAGGATGTATTACAAAACCCTGAAGGCACAGACCACCAAAACATCCGCAACTTCATCAAAACTGGCTGGGCCAGTGTTCAGTTTGACGGCCAGGCTCTGGCAGCTAAGGCCTAAAAAAGATCAGTAGTAAGGGGAGGCTGAGCCTCCCCACTGAATTCAAGCCTTGTGATAAAGAGCTGCACCCTGTTCACGAAACTCCTTGGATTTTTCCTGCATCCCTGCTTCCATTTCAGCCGCATCCACTGCTTCTTGATCCGCCGCGTATTCCCGAACTTCCTGGCTGATTTTCATCGAGCAGAATTTCGGGCCACACATGGAGCAGAAGTGCGCGACCTTGGCGGAGTCCTTGGGTAGGGTTTCATCATGAAATTCCCGCGCTGTGTCTGGGTCCAGTCCCAGGTTGAACTGGTCTTCCCAGCGGAATTCAAAACGCGCCTTGGACAGAGCATTGTCGCGGCGCTGGGCAGCAGGATGTCCCTTGGCCAGATCCGCAGCATGAGCGGCAATCTTGTAGGTAATAATGCCGGTTTTAACGTCATCCTTGTTGGGCAGGCCCAGATGCTCCTTAGGGGTGACATAGCAGAGCATGGCACAGCCGTACCAGCCGATCATCGCAGCACCAATACCTGAGGTGATGTGGTCATAGCCAGGGGCGATATCGGTGGTCAGCGGGCCAAGGGTATAGAAAGGTGCTTCGTCACAGCATTCCAGCTGCTTATCCATGTTCTCTTTGATCAGGTGCATGGGCACATGGCCAGGGCCTTCGATCATGCACTGGACATCATGCTTCCAGGCAATTTTGGTCAGCTCACCCAGGGTCTCCAACTCACCGAACTGGGCTTCATCGTTGGCATCAGCGATAGAGCCTGGGCGCAGGCCATCACCCAGGGAGAAGGACACATCATACTGTTTGCAGATTTCGCAGATGTCCTCAAAGTGGGTGTAGAGGAAGTTTTCCTTGTGATGTGCCAGACACCATTTCGCCATAATGGAGCCACCACGCGAAACTATGCCGGTGACCCGCTTGGCGGTCATGGGCACATGATGCAGACGTACACCGGCATGAATCGTAAAATAGTCCACACCCTGTTCGGCTTGCTCAATCAAAGTGTCTCTAAAAATTTCCCAGGTTAGATCTTCAGCCGCACCATTCACCTTTTCCAGTGCCTGATAAATGGGTACGGTGCCTACGGGAACTGGTGAATTACGGATAATCCATTCACGGGTTTCATGAATATGCTTACCAGTGGATAGATCCATGATGGTGTCCGAACCCCAGCGAATCCCCCAGGTCATCTTGGCGACTTCTTCTTCAATGGAAGAGCCCAGCGCAGAGTTGCCGATATTGCCGTTAATTTTCACCAGGAAGTTGCGCCCGATGATCATCGGCTCGCTTTCTGGATGGTTGATATTGCAGGGAATAATCGCCCGACCACGCGCCACTTCTTCACGCACAAATTCCGGCGTAATTTCGTCGGGAATTTTGGCTCCAAAGCCCTGACCGGCATGTTGCTGTTGCAAGATAGCTTCTACCGCTTCGCTACCCAACTCCAGGCGTTTCTGGTTTTCACGAATGGCAATGAACTCCATCTCTGGAGTAATCACACCCTGACGGGCATAGTGCATCTGGCTGACATTCTTACCTGGCTTGGCACGGCGCGGTTTGCGTTTGAGATCAAAGCGCAGTTGCTCAAGAGTCGGATCATTATAACGGCGCTGACCGAATTCGCTGGTGGGGCCCTCCAAAAGCTCAGTATCGCCTCTTTCTTCAATCCAGGCGGTTCTCAGAGCAGGCAGACCCTTGCGAATATCAATTTCAGCTTCGGGGTCGGTATAAATACCTGAAGTGTCATAGACCAAAATATCCGGGTTCTTCTCAACACCAAACTGGGCTGAGGTATCATCTTGGCTGATGGCACGCATGGGTACACGAAGATCAGGACGCGAGCCCTGAATATAAATCTTTCTAGAGTTGGGCAAAGGCTGCACACTGGCGGCGTCGACCTGGGCCTTTTCTCTTAAAAACTGGCTGGAAAAATTAGTTTCTGGCTGGTTCATTGCTTGCTCCCACGAATCATATCAAGTAGTGCGGGAACCGGCAGGGCGGGAAAAACGAGCTGTGCTGAGTCTAGGTGCAGTGCAGGTATCTCGATTCCTACGCCGGTGCTAACCGGTTCAGGTTCAACGGGTATTATCTCAGCCTGGGCTTGTCAGCCTGGGCACCCCGTCAAGATGTCGCAGTCAGTGTAGCAACAGCACGCAATTGACGAAAGACAAAGTTTTTTAATTTTAGAGTTAAAGTTATTGTCCCAACCGCCGAAAACACATTCAAGGTTATCTCTACTGCCTACAGGGGTCAGCAAACAGCCATGCGTATTGAAAATGCGTTTAATCATTCACTCGAAGCTCAGGAAAGCCTGAACACCTCGCTGAACACAGCGCAGGGTGCCCAGTTTTCTTTAATGCTGAGCTTGATGATGGCTCCGGTTTATTCCCCTGACTTGCCAGGCATCTACAACACTCTGCCTAGCTATGCGCCTCAACCCATCCACCCGGCCCATATACCCACTAAATATGATCCGCCTGGGTTAACCAACTACACCAACCGCCCTCCTAACCACCATGATATCGTTTTGGTGGAGGACACCTATAGCCGTAAATTGGCCCGTCAGATTCAAAGCGGTATGGGTGAAGCCTTGGTTTATGGTAATGCAGGCCATTTCAGCTGGTTGCGTGCCCTGACGGAAGAATACCCCAAGCTTCAATATGTCACGACTATGAAGCCAGCTCAGGCACCTGAACCCAAGAAGGTTGCTGCGGCCTATGCTGCTCAAGCCAAGCCGGACACCGAGACACTGCTGAAAGAACTCAGCAACTTGCAGACGGCTGCTTAAACCACACCCAAACCTGAAAGCAACTGGCGCATAATGGCTTCATCTTCATCGTTGATCTGGGCTTCCTGCAAGAGATAAACACTAAAGCAGCTTCCCTTGCCCAGCTCTGAATCAACTTCGATATCCCCACCATAGCGGCGTATCAGGCTGCGGCTGATTGACAGACCCAAACCATTGCCGCCTTCACGCGTGGTAAAGAAGGGTTCAAAGATTTGCGCTTTAATTTCCGGCGCCATTCCCTTGCCTTCATCCCGAATTCGGATTTCCACCCCTGGTTTAGCTTCAGAACTCTGCCAAGGATGAGTGGACAGATAAATTTTTCCAGGCTCCCCTTCCAGTGCATTGCCAGCATTAATCAACAAGTTAACCAATACCTGCTGAATTTGCTGGCGATTCCCCTGAACGCTCACCACTTCTTGATAGGTCTGAATCACTTCCACATCCTGTTTATCCAGGGCATGGCGAACCAAAGCCAGGGTATCGCGCGTCACTGCATTAATATCCAGGGTATCCAGTTGATCCAGGTGCTGGCCGGGGCGGGTGTATTGCAAGAGGTTGTTGATAATTGCGCGAATCCGATAAACCTGTTCAACGACCGTATCGATTTCCTGCTGCACGGGTAAAGCAGCCTCCCCCAGTTCAGCTTGCAGCAAATCCATGTGCCCCAAAATAACTGCTGCCGGATTATTGATTTCATGGGCAATACCCGCCGTCAGTTCACCCAGAACGGCCAACTTTTCCTTGGTAAACAATTGCTCCCGAGTCGCCTTCAAGAGTTCAATGTGCTTCTCCAAATCCTGGGTTTTTTGCTGAAGGCTGAGGGTTCTCTGCTCAACTTTACGCTCCAGCTGCTCGGCCGCCGCTTTAATCGTTTGCTGGCGAGAATCCAGCTCATCCAGCATGGCATCAAACTGGTGGGCCAAGTCTCTCATCTCATCCTTGGATTCTATCTCACCAATGCGTGCATCTTTTTGACCCAGGCGAACAGCCATCACCGAATCATGAATACGTTTGACGGGTGCAAAAAGCCGATTACTGCCCTGCCAGACAAAAAAAGCAGATACCGCCAACACACTGAGTAGGGCAACACCCAGCTCAGCCAGTGTTTTTAAGTATTGAGTAAAAAAGGGACCTTCGGAAAAACCGGCATAGAGCACTCCAACCAGATCACCACGCAAATCATAGAGCGGTTCGTAAGCACTGATAAACCAGTCATAAACCACGAAGGCACGATCCAACCAGATCAGCTCTTCACCCAGCACCCGATCGCTGACTTCAGCAGAAATACGGGTACCTATGGCTCGTTGAGCGCTGGCTCCTACTTCGCTGATCAAACCCGGCACATTGGTGGTGATGCGCACATCATCCAAAAACAGGGTCACTGTGCCCAGACCTTCAGCAGGCAAGGCCCCTGGCCCATAGACCAGCTCACGAATGGTATCGACAAACTCCAGATTATGGTTAAGCAGCAGACCACCATCTAACAGAAAGGTAATTTCCCCCTCTGCATTAGTAATCGGATGCAGGCTGCGAACCAACATCGCCCTATTTTCAACTGTTTTATCGGTAGGTCTAGCCCTAGGTGTGACTAAAATATCCACCCTGGCCTTATCAACCAAGCCTGGATGCCAGAGTTCCATTTCATCTGCTGACATGATTGATAGGCCGGTCAGGCTGTCACCTGCAAGCACACGCCTGGTCAAACCTGCCAAACTGGGCTGGGTGGCTTCAATCTTTTCCAGCTCATCAACGGGCAACAAGCGCAGAAAATCAAAACCATGATTATCCCTGATTCTGGCAACCAGCTCTTCCAGGCGCTCTGGGTCCTGATGAAAAATGTCATCATGCACCTGCCAGGCGTTACTGAGCTGCACCAGGCGCTCTAACTGGCGGTCCTGCATCATGTCCAGGGTGCCCTGGGCCACAGCCAGATCTGCTGCCACCTTCATGTAAAGTTGGCGATCCGTGTAATTGGAGGTCCAGTAAGCGGTTAGCAGAGCCAAAACACCCAGAGTCAGTAAAATAGGGAAGAGAGTCAGAGCCAGCAGCTTCCCTTTGATGGAGTAGGCCCAGGGAAAGGTCATTCACTCGCCTCGGGGCTAATCACCCCCTGCTCTTCCCAGGCGGTTAATTTACGATCCAGGGTTTTACGGGCAATCCCCAACTGCCGGGCTGCTGCCGATTTATTGTTTTCACTAGCTGCCAGCACTTGCAGGATGTGCTTTCTTTCCACTTCTTCCAATGGCCAGCAACTGGGATAACCACCGCCACTTCCGGTTGAAGCTTGTTGATCTTGGGTACGTAAATCCTCAAGCGGCAAACGACCCAGAAGGATGCAGCGTTCAATAAAGTTTTTCAGCTCGCGAATATTGCCTGTCCAGGGATGTTTTTCCATGGCCTGAAGGTCATCATGGCTAAAAGGAATAGGCTCCAACCCCAACTCCTGGGACAGCTTGCGAGAAAAGTAATGGGCCAACTGGGGAATATCTTCACTGCGCTCACGCAAGGGTGGCAAGGTCAGGGTGAGGACATTTAATCGAAAATACAGGTCTTCACGAAAGCGGCCGGCTTTGACTTCCTCATCCAGCTTGCGGTTGGTTGCAGCCAGGATGCGCACATCCACTTTCACTTCCTGTTCGCTTCCCACCGGGCGCACTGCTTTTTCTTCCAAAGCTCTTAACAGCTTGGCCTGCATACCCAAGGGCAGCTCACCGATTTCATCAAGAAACAAAGTACCGCCACTGGCATAGCTGAACAGCCCATCCCGAGCCCGGTTGGCTCCAGTAAAAGCGCCCTTGGTGTGCCCAAAAAGCTCTGCTTCCAAAAGATCAGGGGCTATAGCGCCGCAGTTAACAGGCACATAAGGGCCTTCCCGGCCTGATTTTTGATGCAAGGCTCTGGCGACCAGGTCTTTACCTGTTCCTGACTCGCCCTCAATCAGAACAGCCGAGGGTGTTGGCGCGACCCTTTGCAGGACGTTTTCCAAACGCTGCATAGAGGCACTGGTTCCCACCATGGCATTGTCAGCTTCCAAAAACTGACGCACTTCCCGCTTCAGCAAAAAGTTTTCACGGCTCAAGCGCCGCCTTTTCAGCACCCGCATCACTGCATTCATCATCTGCTCAAGGCGAAAGGGCTTGAGGATAAAGTCTGCAGCGCCCACTCTCAGAGCCTGGATGGCCGTATCCAGCTCTGCATAAGCAGTCATAAAAATCACATCGGAATGGCGATTAGGGTCTTTCAGCGCCTCATGCCATTCAATGCCTGAACGCCCCGGCAATTTGACATCCAGAATCATCAGATCAAAGTGGCAACGCTGACGAAGAGCTTCGGCATGATCTATACTGCCTGCGGTTTCAACCAGTCCAAAATGCTTGCCCAATGCCTTTTCCAAAAACTGGCGCATCCCTGGCTCATCATCCACTACCAAAACGGAAGCAGAACGACACAGGTGCAAGTCGGGCATAGCTGTCATATATAAATGACCTCTCTTGTGGACAAAAGGTACTTTATCGGACACTAAGTGTAGCATTTTGACGCAACCTACAAACACTTTTTGTCTATACCCAGGGTTTATAGCGTCCATCAAAAAGGGCTCTGCCCCTTTCATAGCAAGTGTTTGG
Source organism: Marinospirillum celere (assembly GCF_900112235.1). Classification (GTDB taxonomy): domain Bacteria; phylum Pseudomonadota; class Gammaproteobacteria; order Pseudomonadales; family Halomonadaceae; genus Marinospirillum; species Marinospirillum celere. The sequence goes on from NZ_FOLH01000009.1 coordinate 23,128, forward strand.
ACACCCTCAAGCAAAAAGCTGGCATTCTACCTGCATGAATTCAGTAACTTGCGAACACCCGCTACTGGAGATCTATTCAAGTGGTTTACCCAATCAAGTCCCTTCTTCTCGCTCTTGGCCTGGCTTTTGTTTCCAATTCCATCTTGGCAGCAGACCCTGTACGTGTGGCAACGACGACGAGCACTTATAATTCAGGGCTGCTGGATTACCTGCTGCCCGAGTTTGAAAAGGAAACCGGCCTAAGAGTTCAAGTGCTTTCCGTAGGTACAGGGCAAGCTTTGCGCCTTGGACAGGATGGTGATGTTGATCTGGTGATCACCCATGCCCCTGAAGCTGAAGAAGCGTTTGTCGAATTAGGCCATGGAGTTGACCCCAGAGGTTTGATGTACAACGACTATATCTTGGTTGGCCCCCGCCCTGATCGCCTTAACCTTTACGAAGCCGAAGGTATTCTGGATGCTTTGGAAAAAATTCATCGAAGAAATGCCCCCTTTATTTCCCGTGGTGATGATTCAGGAACCTATAATAAGGAAAAGGAACTTTGGGAACGCAGTGGCCTAAAACCCAACTTTTCACGCTATCAAGCTGTCGGCCAGGGTATGGGGCGTGTGCTTATCATGAGCAATGAACTGCAAGCCTACACGCTGGCTGATCGGGGCACCTGGTTGGCCATGCAAAGCAGGCTGAAGATGCAGATTGTTTATGAAGGCGGCATCGATCTCGCTAACCCTTATCAGGTTATTCTGGTGAACCCGGCCCGTCATACAAGCCTTAACCATCAGGAAGCCAAAAAACTCAGGGACTGGCTGGTGTCCCCCCGAGGCCAGAGTTTGATTAACAATTTCACTATTGAAGGTGAGCAGCTCTTCTTTGGAGATGCCGAATAGCCATGGATTCAATTGGCACAGCGACACTCCAGGCATTACAACTACTGACTTCAGGCGACCGTGAACTCTGGAGTATTATCTGGCTGTCGTTTCGGGTTTCCATGACTGCTTTGCTGCTTGCTCTTCCCCTGGCCCTGTTTGCAGGCTTTGCCTTGGCTTTCTGGCGTTTTCCGGGCCACTGGCTGCTGGTTACCCTGAACAACACCCTACTGGCTGTGCCTACTGTTGTGATCGGTCTGGTCTTGTTTTTACTTTTATCCCGTTCCGGCCCCCTGGGTGATTTGCGCCTACTCTTCAGCCAACCAGCGATGATTATCGGTCAATGGCTGATGTGTTTGCCCATCTTAATTGCCATGAGCCATACCGCTTACCAGGCCATTTCACGCCATGCCTGGGAAACCACACGCAGCCTGGGGCTGTCTCGGCTGCGTAGCCTTTGGCTGATCACTCTGGAGGTTCGCTTTTCCTTGTTGGCCGCAGTTATTCTGGCTTTTGGACGCATCATTGCCGAAGTCGGCTGTGCCATGATGGTTGGCGGCAATATTGCGGGCCATACGCGAACCATCACCACCGCCATTGCCCTGGAAACCTCACGGGGAGCTTACGTTCAGGGTATCGCTCTGGGCATCGTACTCTTGGTTCTGGCCCTGGTGCTGAATCTGCTGGTGGGTTATTTTCGCGGCAATGCTGTTCAGGGGAGTGCTCACTAATGAAGGCCACCGTTCGCATGCAGCTTTTGGCTGAACAACTGGAACTCAAGTACCAGCGCCAGCCCATCTGGAAAATCGATCAGCTGTTCTGGTCTCAAGGGCAGAGCATTTGGCTACAAGGTAAAAATGGTAGCGGCAAGACCAGTCTGCTCAAGGTGCTGGCAGGCTTACAAAAACCCAGCCGGGGCCGGGTTCACCTTCAAACCACCCACACCAACCCACTGGAAGCCTGCTGTTACCTCCATCAGCATCCTTATATGTTTAACACCAGTGTTCGTAACAATTTAAAAATTGCCGCCCAAGGCCAAACAGCCGCAAAGCAAAATAAAGCAACCCGTATTACCGAGGCCCTGGCTTGGGCACAACTGGAATCCAAGGCTGACCAGGCCGCGCAAACCCTTTCCGGTGGTGAGCGCCAGCGTTTAGCTCTGGCTCGCGCCTGGCTGGTCCAACCTCGTTTCTGGTTGCTCGATGAGCCCACAGCCAGTCTGGATACCGAGGCCGTAGAAGAGTTAGCCTACTTAATCCAAGATTTGCAAAAACAAGGCTGTGGACTTTTAGTTACCAGCCATCAAGATAACCCCGTCACAGCCCTTTGCAGTGAACACTGGTTGCTGAATAATGGCAGCCTGAAAACCAGCTAATAGGAAAACTGCTCGTGAATCAAAGCACCCTACCCATCAGTGGCATTATTCTGGCTGGAGGCGAAGGCCGCCGTATGGGGGGCCAGGATAAAGGCTGGGTTGAATACCAGGGCCGCCCTTTAATTGAATGCGTACTGGAACGGCTTGCTCCCCAAGTCAGCGAGCTTTTGATCAATGCCAACCGCAATCAAGAAGCTTATCAGGCCCTGGGTTATCCAGTTGTCAGTGATCTTGAATCCGGCTTCCAGGGCCCCTTAATGGGCATACTGACCGGGCTGCAAACAGCTTCCCAACCCTGGGTGCTTTTTGCTCCCTGTGATGGCCCCTTTTTATCTGCTGACCTCGCCCAAAAGCTTTACCTGGCCGCAGAAGCAAGCGGCAAACCCATTGCCGTAGCCAGCGATGGCCAACGCTTGCAACCGGTTGTTGTGTTAATCAAAAAAGAGCTTTTAACGGCTCTTAAAACGGCTATGCAGAAAGGCGAGCGCAAACCTGATCGCTGGTATGCCAGCCAGGGGATGGTTGAAGTTGAATTTGCAGCAACCAGTTTGAGGAACTTCAACCGCCCCGAAGAAATCAAGGATTAATGGGCATGAAGCTAATCCTGATCAATATACGCGCATGCGAATTTATGGCATATTGAATGTTTTAGCCTCCAGGATGGAGGTTTTTCAGTTATTTGTTAGTTAATTCCTTGGCATCAGGGAACGCGCCTTGCTCATTATAATACTAATGAAAGGAGCAAGAGAGATTATGATCCAGTTTCCCCTGCCCGTTCTCGGCTTTGCAGCCTGGAGTGGCACTGGAAAAACCACCCTGCTGAAAGCCCTGCTGCCGCGCTTGCGCCAGCGGGGGCTTCGCATTGGTTGTATCAAACATGCCCACCATGACTTTGATGTCGACACCCCCGGCAAGGATAGCTATGAACTGCGCCATGCGGGTGCTGAACAAATGCTAATCGCGTCACATAAGCGCTGGGCCCTAATGGTGGAAGATGTCCGCGATGAACCCCCCGAACTCGCTGAACTCCTGCAGCAACTGGACACCACTAAGCTGGACCTTATTTTAATTGAAGGTTTTAAAGCCGAAGCCTTTCCCAAACTGGAACTCAATCGTCCCAGTGTCGGCAAGCCCTGGCGCTTTCGTGACGACCCTCATATCTTTGCTGTCGCCACTGACGAACCTAAAGCCTTACCTGCTGACTGCCAACTACCCTGTCTGAATCTGAACGACCTGGATGCCCTGGAAGACTTTGTCTGGCACTTCTGTCAACAGCATTCGGTAAGTCGCAAGGAGTTCGCATGAGTCTTTCCTGTTTTGACTTTGCTGAAGGCAAGGCCCAATTAACACTAGAGGAAGCCCAGCAGGCTCTTCTGGAAACGGCCACTGAAATCACGCCAGCCCAAGAACGCCCTCTGCAAGAAAGCCTTGGACTCCACCTTGCAGAGGCGATCCGGGCACCCCTTCCAGTGCCTCAAAACACCAATTCAGCAATGGATGGCTATGCCCTCAGGGGCAGCGAACTCGGCCAGCATTCTGCTTGGAAACTAGCTGGCGAATGCTTGGCCGGGCAAGGCTATGACCAACCGCTACAAGCAGGCGAATGCGTCTATATCACTACTGGTGCTCCGCTACCGGAGGGTGCAGACACAGTAATCATGCTCGAACAAGCCCAGTTGAAAGGTGACCAGGTCAGCTTTCAGCTAGGCGACAAACCCTTGCAAACCGGCAGCAATGTCCGTCTGGCTGGTGAAGATATTCAACAGGACCAACCTGTAATGGCCGCAGGTCAACTGCTGGGCAGCGTCCAACTCGGCTTATTGGCTTCCTTGGGCCTGTCACGCATCCAGGTCCACCAACCCCTCAAGGTAGCTATTTTTTCCACCGGTGATGAAGTAACCGCTCCTGGACTTCCTCTGCACAAAGCAGGCATCTATGACGCCAACCGCTTCAGCCTCTTGGGACTTTTAAAGGGACTTGGCTGTCAAATTACTGACTTGGGCATCCTTCCCGATGATTTGAATGCAATCACCCAAGCCTTGCGTACAGCCGCCCAGGACCATCAGTTGGTACTAACTTCCGGCGGTGTTTCTGTGGGTGATGCCGATTTTGTCAAACAGGCTTTGCACCAGCTAGGAGAAACCCGTTTTTGGCGCCTGGCTCTACGTCCAGGCCGCCCTTTTGCATTCGGGCACTTGGGTCAAAACCGGCAGGGTCAAACCTGTCTCTTTGCTGGCTTACCAGGAAACCCGGTTGCTGTGATGGTGATCTTTATGCTGCTTGTACAGCCGCTGATTCGCAAGCTTCAAGGCGGACACCAGAACCTTGCCAACACCTGGATCGCCCTGGCTGAAGAACCCATGAAAAGCCGTCGGGGACGCAGTGATTTTCATCGTGGCATCTATACTTTTAATAGCCAGGGACAACTCACAGTGACCAGCACCGGAGCCCAAGGTTCGGGAATACTCACCTCCATGCACCTGGCCAACTGCCTGATTCGAATCCGCGATGACCAAGCCGAAGTTGCAGTCGGCCAACCCGTTGCCATCTACCCTTTTCATCTGTGGCTACCTGAACAGAGATGCTTATGAACACCCTGACACACCTAAACGCCAAGGGCGAAGCCCGCATGGTTGATGTATCTGAAAAGCAAACCACCCAGCGTACGGCTACAGCAACGGCCAGTGTGGAAATGCATGCAAGCACCCTGGACATGATTATCCAGGGCGGACACCCCAAGGGCGATGTTCTTGCGACTGCGCGCATTGCCGGCATCATGGCCGCCAAGCGGACTCCTGAACTCATTCCTCTATGCCATCCACTAATGCTCAGCAAAGTGGAAGTGGATCTTGAGGCCGATGCCCAGCTACCCGGCGTTCGTATTCGTGCGACCTGCAAACTGGCCGGTCAAACAGGTGTCGAAATGGAAGCCCTCACCGCTGCCTCGGTAGCTGCCCTGACGGTTTATGACATGTGTAAAGCAGTCGACAAACGCATGGTCATTAGTAACACCTATGTGGAAGAAAAAACGGGTGGGAAATCCGGTGACTGGAGCTTTGACAACTTGGCCACTGACCCCAGCCAGCAACCTCAGGCGAGCCAGTCTTCTCAACCAACAACCTCCGCAAATGCGCTTAACCTGCACTTTTTTGCCGAGCTGCGCGAGCAACTGGGTGTGGATAACTTGCAGGTCGCTCTTGATGCCTTGCCGAACCCAACTCTGCAAGAGTTGGTTAACTACCTGCAAAGCCAGGATTCCAAGTGGGACACCGCATTGAAAAGCCCCAATCTGCTGATGGCCGTCAACCAGCAAATGGCCAAGCCCACCCAAAAGCTAAAAGCGGGTGACGAAGTGGCCTTCTTTCCACCGGTTACCGGAGGTTAGTTATGGATTCCTGCTTTATTCGTGTACAACAGGAAAGTTTTGATACCGGCAAAGAAGTGCAAGCCCTGGCAAGTCAGCGCACCGATATAGGTGCGGTAGTCAGCTTTACCGGCTATGTACGCGATTTTAATGAAAAGCCGGAAGTCACTGCGCTAACCCTTGAACACTACCCAGGCATGACTGAGCAGGCCTTGGAACAAATTGTCCATGACGCCGAAGAGCGCTGGGCACTCAAGGGGACACGTATTATCCATCGTATCGGACGTATGGAACCCGGTGATCCTATTGTCTTGGTGGTTACCGCTTCGGCGCATCGGCAGGATGCCTTTGATGCCTGCAACTTCATTATGGATTTTCTGAAAACCCGAGCTCCTTTCTGGAAAAAAGAACACACCGCCAGTGGTGATTACTGGGTGAGTGCCCGTACCAGTGACACCCAGGCGGCAGAACGCTGGGAGAACAATTAAAAATGAACACGCCGGCAAAACTACCCCGTTTGGTCGATAACTTTGGTCGCCAGGTTACCTATGTGCGCATCTCCGTCACCGACCGCTGTGATTTTCGCTGTGTCTACTGCATGAGCGAAGAGATGACCTTTCTACCACGCAGTGAAATCCTTAGCCTGGAAGAACTGGGCCGGATCGCTCAAGCCTTCACTGAACTGGGGGTGGAAAAAATACGCCTCACCGGCGGTGAACCTCTGGTACGCCGTGACCTTCCTGAACTGGTTGACTTTATTGGTACCCTGGGGCTGAAAGATTTTGCCATGACCACCAACGGCAGCCAGCTACCCCGCTATGCCGAAGCCTTGAAAGCAGGCGGCCTTAAACGCCTGAATATCAGCCTGGACTCCCTGGACCCTGAAAAATTCCGCCGCATTACCCGCACCGGTGATCTACAGAAGGTTTTGGATGGCCTGGATGCCGCTATTGAAGCCGGTTTCGAAGGCATCAAGCTCAATGCCGTGATCATGCATGGTCGCAATGAAGATGAAGTCCTGGATCTGGTTGAACTGGCCCGCAACAAGGGCATAGACATCAGCTTTATCGAAGAAATGCCTTTGGGCGACGTCTCTGACCATCAGCGCGGCGAAACCTATTGCTCCAGTGATGAAGTCCGTGAAATCATTGAAACCCGCTATCCACTCACCGCTTCCAACAGTGAAACGGCTGGGCCTTCACGCTACTTCAACATGGCCGACAGCAAAAGCCGTATTGGTTTTATTTCACCCCACTCCCACAACTTCTGTGGTGACTGTAACCGGGTCCGCGTCACCGTTGAAGGGCGGCTACTCCTCTGCCTGGGTAATGACCATTCCATGGATCTGCGCCCTTTTTTACGTGAACATCCAGATACTAACGAGCCTCTGAAAGCAGCTATCATTGAAGCCATGGGTCTTAAACCCGAACAACACCATTTCACCAATGATGGCGATGTACAAATCGTACGCTTCATGAATATGACTGGAGGCTAATTGCAGAGGTCATCCACTCGCTTGAAACTGCCCTGGTGGCTTTGGCTGCTTGCTTTTCTCGCGGGTAGCCTTCTGGGAGCTGCGGCTCTTAGCTATACACCTGAAGGACGCACCAACCTGCTCTGGGTCTGGTTGCTTTGGGCGGGCCTGCCTTTTCTGGGTAGCCTGCTGGCTTTGCTGGCCCTGGTGCGTCCACCAGTCCGCCCTTGGGTGACTCGTTTTCAATCCTCACTTTCAGCCTACTGGCAGCCTCAGCCTCACCAGCTCTGGTGGCTACTCGGCCAGATCAATGCTCTTTGGGTGGTCTTTGCTCTGGGGCTACTGGGCGTCTTTTTACTCCTCCTGCTGTTTTCAGATTTGGCCTTTGGTTGGAGTTCCACCCTGTTAACGGATGGCAAACAGCTCACCCAATGGCTGACTGCCCTAAGTCTCCCCTGGCAAGCCTTCTGGCCTCAGGCCGTACCTGATCTGTATTTGATTGAACAAACCCGTTTTGCACGTATTGAATCCAGTGACACGGCTTTTGCTCTGGCCAGTCGCTGGTGGCCTTTTTTACTGGCCAGCCTGCTTTTTTACAACCTGTTGCCCCGCCTGGTGCTAACCAGCCTTTGCCACTGGCGAGCCAGACGTTTACAAGCCGGAAAGTTACAGATCCAAAGCAGTCAGACAGCCAGTGACAACCCCAATTCCACAGCTCCCCTTAATCAGGGCAAGGCTGCTGACTGGCCCTGCTTTATCCCTGCCCAATATGCTGGTGATTCGCACGATTCTGGGCACTGAAAAAACCCTGGTTTACTGTGCTCTGGTAGTGGTTATGGCGAGCATCAGCGGTTTTATCTATGGTAACTGGTGGTAAACCCTTAACAATAAATGCAGGAGATGAAATTATGAAATTTACGATCTACGGTAGCGGCTGCGCCAAATGCAACCAGCTTACGGCCAATGTTGAGGAGGCCGCCAAAGCTAAAGGCTTGGACTATGAGGTGGAAAAGGTCACGGACACCAATGCCATTATTGATGCAGGCATTATGCGCACGCCTGCTCTGGCTATGAATGATGAAATCGTCATCGAAGGCAAGGTTGCCAATACTAAAGAGCTTGAAAGCCTTCTAGGATCACTTTGATATCTAAAGTTTGCGATAGCCAAACCCCCAGAAAAGCACAGGGCTTAAAGAACTGCTAGGCTTACCAGTAGAGTGACTCGCAGCTATCGAAGGAGCCGCAAATGTTTAAGCACCTGATTGTAGGTATTGATTTCCCTTTTGAGGAAGATACGTTTATTGAGGAAATTGCTACCCTCCAGCCCTTGATAGGATTGGAAGAGTTAACACTAGCCCATGTCACCTTAAACCCAAATGAAATCCCAGAGATTCAAGCTGAACTGGACAAGCATGCCAGTGTTATTAAAGGCCGGTTAGGGTTAAAGGCTGCGGATGCCCAGGCCTTGAGTGGTTTACCCACTGAAGAGCTAAATCGCTTAACCAGCCGTAAAGATGCCCAAGGCATAGCTCTGCTATTTCATCACCACTCCAAAACCTATGAATTTTTTCTAGGCAGCGTTGCCTTGGATATGGCCAGAAGCACCCGTCACCCGCTATTTTTCTTGAACCAACAGCCAGATCCAAGTTCCGGTGCCCTAATGCTGGCTTCGGATGGCTCCTTAGCGGCTAAAGCTGCGGAAAAACTCTTTGCCCAACTCAAACCCCTGGCCAAAAAGGCCATGATTATTAATGTACCCAGTGATAAAGATGAGCCTGAACATCAGCAAGCAGTACAAAAATTAAAAGCCACCTTTTCCGAAGACGCAGCAGTCGAAATCTTAAGTGGCGAAGGCGATCCTGCAAAGGCTATCGTTCAAGCCAGTAATAGCAAGAAAGCAGACCTGCTAATCCTTGGCAAACGAGGGCAAAACCCGTTAAAACAACTCATGTTTGGCAGTACGGCAGAACAAATATGCCGTCAAATCCATCGCCCGGTATTAATCGTACCGCCCGAGCTAGGTGACTAACCCTCTATCTTGACAAGCTTCCAGACAAGGCGCAGGATATGCGCCTTTTCATATATAAATTACAGGAAGCTCACGCATGGCTGACCCAACGCAAATGCAGGATACTCCCTCTACGGAAAGCATGGGCCTTTTTGGGCGTTTTCTATCCGTCTGGGTCGCCCTAGCCATCATTGGCGGAATTCTGATTGGCCAGTTTGCACCGGCCATTCCTGAAACCCTGGCGGCTTATGAGTATGCCCAGGTCTCCATTCCTGTTGCCATCCTCATCTGGGGGATGATCTTCCCGATGATGGTGCAAATTGATTTTGCAGCGATTCTTGGGGTGCGCAAAGAGCCCAAGGGCCTGTTCATTACTACCACGGTTAACTGGTTAATCAAGCCCTTCAGCATGTTTGCGATCAGCTGGTTTTTCTTGCTGGTGGTTTTTAAACCCTTTATCCCGGAAGCCCTAGCCTATGAGTATCTGGCCGGTGCCATTCTGCTAGGTGCAGCGCCCTGTACTGCCATGGTGTTTGTCTGGAGTTATCTGACCCGTGGCGATGCCGCCTACACCCTGGTGCAGGTGTCACTGAACAACATCATTATGCTGTTTGCCTTTGCCCCCATCGTGGTGCTGCTGCTGGGGATTTCCAATATTCCAGTGCCCTGGGATACCGTCGCTCTATCAGTATTCCTTTACATCGTTATTCCCCTGGGAGCGGGTTATATCACTCGCACGACCCTGATTAAGCACAAGGGCCTGGAGTGGTTTGACCAGGTGTTTATGCCCAAAATTGGTTCGGTCACTCCCGTTGCCCTGATCATCACTCTATTGTTGCTGTTTGCTTTTCAGGGCGAAGTCATTCTCGCCAATCCCCTTCATATCGGCCTGATCGCTGTGCCGCTGATTATTCAGACGGTGCTGATTTTCCTGCTGGCCTACTACTGGGCGAAAAGTTGGAAGGTGCCGCACCGTATTGCTGCCCCCGGGGCCATGATCGGTGCCAGCAACTTCTTTGAACTGGCCGTGGCAGCCGCTATTGCGTTGTTCGGCCTGCAGTCCGGCGCAGCCCTGGCTACGGTGGTCGGTGTACTGGTTGAAGTGCCCCTGATGCTAGCCCTGGTGAAGTATGCCAATCGCACGCGAAATCAGTTTAGCCAATAAATAACCCTACAAAATATCCGATAAAAGTTATGCGCCCCTACAGATATATGCTAGCCTAAATGTGGGCTTGATCTTTTGGACAAGCCAAGCACATGAACCTTTAGCCCAGCCAAGTGCTGGGCTTTTTTTAAAATCCAGGTCTTAGCATGAATCTCAAAAAACAGATAACCAGCCTGGCTCTACTTGCTACCCTGGTCCCTTTGATTGCAGTAGGTAGTTTTGTTTACCTGGGCCAGAAAGAGCAGATGGAAGATGGTTTGAGCAATCTGCTGGAAGAAGTCGGTCAGTCAACCACCCAGTTGATGGATAACTATATTATGAATCGTGCTCAGGACTTGAGCCTGGTCGTGGGCTCCAGCACCTTGAGGAATACCCCGGAAAGTGCCGAATATGGCCTGAACCGTTATCTGAGCAATTTTGAAGAATTCGATTCTTTGGTGTTTATAGATACTGCACAGAATCATGTCGCTCATGCAGGCAATCCACTTCTTTCCAAGGGTGAACGCAACCTCAACCAGGCTATTCAACGCTGGCGAGGCGAACTGGACTCTAGTCAACCTACCATTATTGACGTCATTCCTGATCAGGGTGATTTTACCCGCTATCTTGCTTTTGCCCGCCCGGTCCGGCATGAAGGTGAGTTTTATGGCTGGGTTATCGGTCAGGTCAACAGTGAAAAAATTGCTGCCTTCTCTAATTCCGTTAGGGTTGGTGATACTGGGCGAGCAACCCTTTTTAACAAAAACGGCATTCTGATTGGTCATCCCAATCGGAGTCGTTACGGCTTTGATATGAGCCACTACCCCATCATGCAAGAACCCGTTTATGAAGACCGAGGCAACCCAGGCGAGTTTTTTCTAAGTGGTGATGGCGACACCAAGTGGGGGATGACTCTGCTACTTGAAGACACTCTGGAAACCTATGGCCTCAAGTGGGGGATTATCGTTGACCAGGTCGACAATGAACTCTATGCCCCTGTGATTAATCTGGCCCGCACCATTATCCTGGGTTCTCTGGCCGGGGTGATTATCTTCTCAATTATTGGTTACCTGGTGGCCCTGCGTATTTCCAAGCCAGCCGGGACAATTCAAAAAGAAATAGAAACCATTGCCCGAGAGCTTAACCTCACCCTCAAACCCAGCGTGAACTCCAAGGATGAGTTTGGTGATATTGCACGCAGCTTTACCAGCTTAATTGAGCGCTTTCACACCCTGGTGGCCGATATCAAGCTGTCTGTTGCCGCTATTACCACGGCCTCCAAGGAAATTGCAGCAGGCAACACCGATCTTTCTCAGCGTACTGAAGAGCAAGCCTCCAGCCTGGAAGAAACCGCTTCCAGTCTTGAAGAACTAACCGCGACCGTTAAACAAAATGCTGAAAATGCCAAGCAAGCCAATCAGTTGGCACAAGGAGCTAGTCAAACAGCAGAGGAAGGCGGGCACAAATCCCAACGTGCTGTAGCAACGATGGAAGCCATTAGCGAAAGCTCAGGCAAAATTGCCGAAATCACCAACATGATTGATAGCATCGCCTTTCAGACCAACATTCTGGCGTTAAATGCGGCCGTTGAAGCCGCCAGAGCAGGTGAGCAAGGACGTGGTTTTGCCGTAGTGGCCAGTGAAGTGCGATCCCTCGCCCAACGCTCGGCTGCTGCCGCCAAAGAAATTAAAGAGCTGATCAATGCTTCCGTTTCGACCATTGAAGAGGGTCGTCAGCTAGTCTCAGATACCGGGACCACCATTAATGAGGTGGTCGTCTCAGTCAGGCGTGTTGCCGACATTATGGCTGAAATTACCGCTGCTTCTGATGAGCAGAGCCAGGGTATTGAGCAGGTTAATCAAGCCGTTATTCAGATGGATGACGTGACTCAGCAAAATGCTGCCTTGGTCGAAGAAGCTGCTGCTGCAGCTGAGTCCCTGGAAGAACAGGCTGAGACCTTGGCTACCGGGGTTGCTGTCTTCAAAGTCACTGATGACCAACCACAAAAATCCATAGCTCAGCCTGTGCGTAAGGCAGTTTCAGAAAAAAAGGCGCCTTCAGTCAAAAAAGCCTCTAAGTTGCCGCCACCCAAGCGTCAAAGTGATAATGAATGGGAGGAGTTTTAACCCTTAAATTCTGCAACTGAATTGATGCAGATCATTGCAGAAAAAGCCCCCATCATAAACCCTGGAAAGCGAGTTGATACTTTGGTAGCAATTCGCTTTTTTAACCCACAAACTCCTTGATGAAATAAGCCCAAACTGCGACACTTAGTCACGTATATACGTTTCTTCGCATGTGCGAAATGAAACTCATACAAATACAAAGAAGACGTGATCTATGAACAGCTCTCTGACCTACGCTCAAGCTTTAGCGTTAACCCAACCTGCCGCTGCAGCTTTAGGCTGGGTCAATAGCCGTTGTCTTCAGGCACACCCCTATCGTCAAGCCTGCAGTCTTTGTTTGGATGCCTGTCCTGCCCAGGCCCTGGCTTTTGATGAAACCGACAGCCAAGCAGATACTTTTACCACAGGCGATGCTCGTAGTGATGCCTACCAAAGTCTGCGCCTGCTCGCCTCTGATGCTTGCCATGGCTGCGGACAGTGTGTTGCCGCCTGTCCAACCGAAGCCCTGCTCAGTAGCGAACACCAGCAACTAACAACCCAGCTTCAGCACCTTGAACTTGAGCCTGAGCAATCACTTGCATTGAACTGTCACCGCAGTGAAGCCAGTGCACAAAGCGTACAAGTCCATTGCCTGCTAAGCCTGGCCGAAGACCAGTTGATGGCCTGGCAGAATCTTCATCCTGAGAATCCACTGGAACTCCAGCTTCCCAAAGATTGTGCTCAATGCCCAGCACAGCCAAGTAGCCGTCAACCCTTATCACCCCCTGTTTGGGTAGCTCAACATCACACCCAGGCCAGACAAAACTATCAAGCTGCTGCTGCCCCCAGATTAAGTCGTCGCCAGCTTTTTACCGGCGCATCCAAAGCCAGCAAGCCCAGCTATTCAATTGAAGATCAGCGCCCTGCGCCCCGGCGCTTACACCGTCACTATGCTGCACGCCAACGGCTGACACATCTGCCAGACGTCCAACTACCAGATTTGCGGCTCAATACCCAGGCCTGTGATGCCCAGGGGCTCTGCTCAAGGCTTTGCCCCAGTCAAGCACTGACCACTCGGGATGATGGCAGCCTGATGTTCAATCGCCTGCAGTGCCTGGGTTGCAATCAGTGCGTTCAGGCTTGTCCTGAGCAAGCACTGCAGTTGAATTCCACCGCCTCCGCTGCTGAGCCCCTGGTGGTGGAGTTACGCGCCAGCCGTAAAGAGCGCTGTTTTGACTGTGGGCGTGAGTTCACTTTAGCACCGAATAATTCCTCCCCTGTTTGTCCGGCCTGCCGTAAAGACAAGGCCTTGATGCAGGGAGGGTTTGCCAGTCTCTTTGGTTAACGGCCAGGCAAATGATTTGCCTACGCAACCAAAGACCAGTAAGACCTCCAAGGATTAGGCTGCACGGATGTTCTTTAAGGAAGAGGCGATAACAACAACCAGCCCTAGATGAGGAGAAAGTGGCAATGAAAATCTTTCAGGCCATGATGAGCAGAAGGCGTTTCCTGCAAGCTAGTGGTACCGCAGGTGCAGTGGGTGCAACCGCTGCCGGTATTACCGGTTTGACAGGCTTGACGCAAGCGAAAGAAGCACGGGCTTCCCGCCCGCGGGGTGAAACCAAGATCACCAAAAATATCTGCCACCAGTGCCCCGCGCGCTGCGGTATTGATGTCTACACCACTGATGGCCGTGTTCATGCCATCTATGGCGATACTGGCAACCCGATTGCCAATGGCAAGCTGTGCCCCAAGGGTCACCTGGGCTCCTACTTCCTGTATGATCCGGATCGCTTCAAGGGTCCCATGAAGCGCACCAACCCCAACAAAGGTCGCAATGAAGACCCAGGATTTGTGCCCATTTCCTGGGATGAAGCTTTCGATACCATCGCTGCACGCTTGAATAACCTACGTGAGCGTGGAGAATCGCATCGTTTTGCGCACTTCTACGGACGCGGCTGGGGTGCTTCCGATGCGGGTCTTTATGGTGATTTCGGTAAGCTTTACGGCACACCGAATGCGGCTATCGGTCATGCCTCCATGTGTGCAGAAGGTTCCAAGCGGGCCAAGCGCGCTACCGATGGTAATGATTCCTACAACTCACATGACCTGCGTAAAACCAACTACCTGCTGATTATGGGTGCCAGCTTCCTGGAAGCCTTCCGCCCCTATAACAATATGATGCAGATGTGGGGCGAAATGCGCAGCAAGAGCCCAAAAACCCGTGTCACCACCGTGGATGTTCGTATGAACCCCACTATGGCGGCCTCGGATCGTGCTCTTTACATCAAACCCGCCACTGACGGTGCCTTTGCTCTGGCTGTTGCTCATGTCATTCTGACCGAGGGCCTCTGGGAAAGAGACTTTGTTGGTGACTTCACCAATGGTCGCAATCAGTTTGAAGCCGGAAAAACCCTAAGCAAAGACGCTTTCAATGAGAAATGGGTTCACGGTCTAATCGACTGGTGGAACGAAGAGTTGAAGGATCGCACACCTGAGTGGGCGGAGCAGATCACCACCATTGCTGCTAAGGACATTCGCCAAACCGCCATTGAGTTCGGCTCTACGCGTCCAGCCATGGCTATTTTTGAACGCGGCCCCACCGGCCACACCAACGGCACCTACAACGGCATGGCCATTCACTCGCTGAATGCCCTGGTCGGCTCGCTGTTTGCTGAAGGTGGTCTGGGCTATCAAATGGGCCCTGCCTATGGTGCTCTGCCTGTTAATTCAGATGACTATCTGGATGACTATGCGCGCAATGGTGCCTGGAAAAACCAGCCACGTATCGACATGGCACGGACAGAACGCTGGCCCATGACCAGCCATATGATGCAGGAAGCAGGCCCCAACCATCTTAAAGGCGACCCCTACAAGATGGACACGGCCATGTTCTACAGCACCAACCCCATCTGGACAGCACCGAACCCCAAAGCCTGGGAAGAAGCCCTCAAGGATGTCTTCATCATTGATACTTCGCCCTTCCCCGGTGAAACGGCCATGTTTGCCGATATCGTGTTGCCGGAGTCCACCTACCTGGAGCGGCTGCAGGATTCACCCACCTATCCGTTTGAAGGCTGGCCCATGACCGCCCTGCGCGTTCCCGCCATCGATCCGATTTATGACACCAAGCACTTTGGTGACATGCTGATCGAAATCGGCAAGCGCATTAACGGCCCTACCGGTGAGTTTTATAAAAAGCTGGATAATATCGAAAATGTCTTGCGCCACCGTGCCGCTGGCTTTGCCAATGCACCGGGTGACAATGGTGTTAACGACTTTGAAAGCTGGAAAGAAAAAGGTGTTTGGTATCGCAAGCCTTATCACTGGCGTCAGATTCGTGGTGAATTCTACGAGTGGGAAGGTGAAAGCTACAGCAAGCGCATGACCCCCGCAGAAGTCAAAGAAAAACTGCTGCGTACGCCTTCCGGCAAGTTTGAATTCAAATCCGGCTTCCTGGAGCAGCATGCCGACTACATCAACCGTGAAATGGGCATTCCCAAAGAGCGGGTCGGCTATGTGCAGTGGGTTGAGCCCAAGCACACTGGAGGTAACCGGGATCTCTACTTCGTGACCCCGAAAACCCCCATGCACGCCGAAGGTCGCGGCGCCAATATTCCCCATGCCATTTCCATTCACCAGCCAATTGCTGGCGGCCGGGATACCGTCTATCTGGAAGTCAATCCAGAAACGGCCAAGGCACGCGGTATTCGTAATGGTGACAGGGTGCGCATTACCTCTGATCTGGGCAGCATCGAAGCGGAATGCCGCTACGTCGCCGCTCACCGTCCCGACACTCTGGTGCTGCCATTTGAATTTGGCCACTGGGCACAGGGCCGCTGGGCCAAAGATCGTGGTCCCGGACACTCAGGCGAAATTACCGCCAATGTTTCCGACCCCATCTCAGGGCTTGCCAGCTACTACACCGGCAAGGTCTCCCTGGAACGCGCCTAACACTAACGAATATTGAGGAGTAACCATCATGGCAAAATGGGGAATGGTCATTGACCTGGATAAGTGTACCGGCTGCCAAGCCTGTACCACCGCCTGCGCTATGGAGAATAGCACCCTGCCCGGCGAAACCTGGCAGGACGTTCTGTTTTATCACGAGGGCGAATATCCCAACGCACAAATGAAGTGGCTGCCAAGGCCCTGCATGCAGTGCGAAAGCCCGTCCTGTGTCCACGTCTGTCCGACGCGCGCCACCTACAAGGATGAAGAAGCTGGCGGTATCGTTTTTGTCGACTGGAACAAGTGTATCGGCTGTAAATACTGCATGATCGCCTGCCCTTACGGCGTGCGCTTCTATGTGGATGAAAAGCCCCTGCTGGAACCGGATCTGCGTGAGATTTTCCCTGGCGAAAATCAGCAGCTGTGGAGCCCACCCTATCAGGGACCGGATGAAGACTGGAGCAAAGGCATCGGTGTTCAGCCTCCTGGCGTGGTGTCCAAGTGTACCTTCTGTCACCACAAGGTCAGCAAGGCGCCTGAAGGCACCGTGGACCTGGATGAAGACAACCCTGCGGTCAAGGAATATGTACCCGCTTGTGTTCGCACCTGCGCACCCAAGGCACGCTACTTTGGCGATCTGGATGAACCCACCAGTCAGGTCAATCAGTTGATCGGTGACAAGCATGGTGTTCGCCTGAAAGACCATACCGGTAACAAACCACAGGTTTACTACCTGGGTGCCGGTGCAGGTGTACCCGCCTTCCAGCCTTCGGATAAAGGGGATAAATCATGAATGAGAACAACATTATGAAAGGCAAGGCCGGCTCAGGCCTGCTGGTGATTTCTGGGGTGGTCTTTCTGGCCAGCCTGATCTTTGCCATCATTCAGCTGAGCAGTCAGGGGCATGCCTCTTTCAATACCTCCTCCAACCTGCCTTGGGGACAACCCATTGCCACCTACCTGTATTTCGCCCTGGCGTCTTCAGGTCTGGGGCTGTTGGCTTCCC
Organism: Marinospirillum celere; assembly: GCF_900112235.1. Classification (GTDB taxonomy): domain Bacteria; phylum Pseudomonadota; class Gammaproteobacteria; order Pseudomonadales; family Halomonadaceae; genus Marinospirillum; species Marinospirillum celere. Next base: position 40,421 of record NZ_FOLH01000009.1, read on the forward strand.
TGCCGCTGGTTTTTGGCTTCAAGCAGTATTACCCGGTTGCCAAGCGCTGCATCTTCCTTGCCTTCATCATACTGATTTCCGGTATGCTGGTTCTGGCTCTGGAGCTGGGCAATGTATTCCGTATGCTTTGGGCGATTCCGCTGAACTTCCAAACTCAGTCAGCGATGTTCTGGATGGGTATCTTCTATGCCCTGGACTTGCTCTTCCTGCTGTGGAAATTCCGCAAAATGGAAAGCGGCGAGTGGGACAGCAAAACCAGCAAGCAGGTGGGCATCGCCTCCTTCATTCTGGTGCTGCTGGCCAGTGGTAACCTGGCGCTGATCTTCGGCATGATGAGCATGCGTCCCTTCTGGTTCGACGCCCTGCTGCCAATCTACTTCTACTTCACTGCGGTGACCAGTGGTATGGCAGCGCTGGTGTTCTTTGCTTATCTGGCCTATGGCTTCAAGCGTGAGAACATGAGCCAGCCGATGCAGGACCTAATGACCGGCGCCCTGCCCAAGCTGTTTGCAGCGCTGATTGGTGGTACGCTGCTGTTTATTGCTGTACGGGCCATTACCGGGCTCTACACCAACAATCCGGAAATCAGTCTGGTGTGGACCGACTATCTGTTTGCTTCACCGCTCTACCACCTGTCGCTTTGGGTGGGTCTGCTGCTACCCTTTATTATCATGCTAAAGAGCAGTCTGCGTAACCAGTTGAACATGCAGGTACTGGCTTCAGTACTGGTCTTCCTGGGTCTGTTTGCCGAGCGTTTCTACTTCGTTATCGGCGGTCAGGTGGTTCCCCTGTTCAAGGGCACCTGGTATCCAGACCTGCTGACCTACACGCCTTCAGCAACCGAGTGGGCACTGAGTATCATGGGCTGGTCCCTGGCTTTCCTGCTCTATGTGTTGGGTGAAAAGTTCTTCAACCTTTCAGCCATGCCGGATGCAATAACCAACACTGCTGGTAACCAGCAAGCTGCTGCTAGCTGATCGTTAAGAGCGTTTCAGTTCGCACCTCAGGGGATTCTGTTACGGCAGAATCCCCTGCCTTATGAATACCGGAGCAAAAACCATGAATGCCCAAGTACCCCAACTGCCTTCGCTGATGCCCCGCGCTGAATTTTATCTGTGCATGGCACATGTTTTTCTGGCAACCCAACAAGGGTTAACCAAAACACAGCTCAAGGAAGACCTACTCGCTGACCTTCACGCCTTGTCAGAGGAGTTACCAGGTATTCAGGAATCTCAACTCAAAGCACTTACCGCTGCTCTTGATGAGCTGTCCGATGAACAGGATCTCATTAAAGAATACAGTCGCCTTTTTGTGACCCCACCAACACCAGCACCTCTGAATCTGGGCTACTACCTGGATGGTGGCATCATGGGCACTTCCACCCATGCCATGGAAATCTACTATCTGCGCTACCAGCTGGAAAAGGATAACGCCTTTCACGATCTGCCAGACCATCTGGCTTTGAATTTGCAATGGCTGGCCTGGGTGCTTGCCCAGTTACTGGAAGAAGGTGGTGATCAACCCGCTTTTCAAAAACAGGCAGTGCAGGACATCGGCAGTTTTATCAACCACTACACCCTGCCGGGTATCCAACAACTTTTGGCTAAAACCCGTGCCGCTAACAAAGAATACGCCTTATCATCCACCTGGCTGCTGCTGGTTGAAATGACCGCAAACCAGTTACAAGCAGACCTGGATGCCCTAAAAGCCTGGTTGCCACAAGAAGCTGTCAAAACCACACCGAAACCCGCACCCGAGTATCGCGAAGCAGTCACTGATGCCCAGCCCAATGAGCTAATCACCTGTAATGCCTGTGGTGTTGAGTTTACTGCCGGCGAAGCCCTGGCCGAAATGATCAGCCGCCTGAAAACAGCCGGTGTGACCTATGACCACCTGCTGATTTGCTCCAACTGCCGTGAAACCTCCCTGGACCAGGGACGGATGACACCTCCCGGCAGCAAAATCAAACACAAGGGTTAAAGGGTATGAAGTCTGGCCTTGCCTCTGTTTGTCTGCTCTATGGGCTACTGGTCGCTCAACCGGCCTGGTCAGGCTTGGATATCGACCAGTACCTTCCACCTCAAGAGACCGACCTGAGCCCTGAGGAGCAGCGTCAGCAAAGAGAAGCGGTGCAGCGTCAAATAGAAGAAGCCAGACAAAGGGAAGCTCAGCGCGCACAAAAAGCCGAACAAGCACGTCAAGCTGAAGCTGAACGCTTGGCAGCACGCCCTTACCCAGTGCGCTTGACTGAAAAGCGTTGCCTGACCTGCCATTCAATAAATAATTTGGAAGAAAACCCACAAACCCGCCTGGGTTGGGAGTTAACCGTTCTACGTATGGACTGGTTCCAGGGTGCCCAACTGGAAAGAGGTGACCGCAAGGTTTTGGCTCAGTATCTGGCCACCACCTACCCTGCCAGAGGTTTGCGTAGTTACCTGGAATACTTATTACTGGGTTTGGCACTCTTTTTGCCTGTATTTGCTGGTTATCAACTTCGTCAACGTCACCAGAAGATGAAAAATTAATTCTTATGAATATCTCCGTATCCACTCAAGTTACTGCCAACTATCGTCTCTTTAACGAAGAAGGCCTGTGTCTTAACCCTGAAGCTGCAGAGCAAACCCTGCATTTTCAACCCGGTAAGGGCCAGGCCCTGCCAGCGCTGGAAGAACAACTCCTGGGCTGTTCTGTCGGTGACCACAAAAGAATCACCCTGGAAGCAAATCAGGCCTTTGGTCCCCATCGGCCGGAATTGGTTTTTGAGGCCATCAAGGACCACTTGCCGCCAGGTGATATTCAGCCAGGAATGACCTTTTCACCAGGAGGACAACAGGGTAAATTTTCTTTAAGAGTCGTCAAACTCACTGAACAGGGCGCACTCTTGGATGGCAACCATCCTCTGGCTGGACAAACCCTGACTTGGGAGGTCACCATTGAAAAAGTGGAACCCGCTGCGATGGACCCGCAAAGCAGTAATGATCACCAACCCCTGCAATGGAAGCCCCTGAATGGCTAAGCACTCCTCTCTGCTGTTTCTTCTCATCCTACTGCTGTTTTTCAGCAGCCAGACTCTGGCCCGAGAAACCAGCAGAGTTGCAGCCGCTGCAGACCTTCAGGTAGCTCTACCCAAAATTCAACAGGCCTTTGAGGCCCAGTATCCAGAATATCGTCTGCAAATCACCTATGGTTCTTCTGGCGTCTTTGCCAGCCAGTTACGCCAGGGTGCGCCCTTTGAGCTTTATTTTTCTGCCAATGCCGATTATGTGCGTATCCTGCATGAAGCCGGACTCACCCAGGATGCCGGAACCGACTATGCCCAGGGCAAGCTGGCCTTTTATTCACTCCAACCTTTGAAGGCTGAGACAGCTGAAGAAGCTTTAAAGCTTTGGCTGGAAGCCAACCCCCAAGGCAAGCTATCCATTGCCAACCCCAGTCATGCTCCCTACGGCGTTGCTGCTATCGGCTGGCTGGAGCACCTGGAACTGTCTTTGCCCAGTTCACGCCTGGTACGTGGTGAAAATGCTGCTCAATCAGTGCAGTTTGTCCTGTCCGGGGCAGCCTCCGCAGGCATTGTCGCCTGGCCATTGATCTACCCACGTGATTTAAGTGGCCAAGCCTGGCTGATTCCCGAAGAAGATCACCCTCCTTTGCAGCAACGCATGGTATTGATGAACACTGCTGGCCCCGCCGCTGCAGCCTTCTATGCCTACCTGCAAGAGCCTGAAGTGATTGCAAAACTACAAAGCTTTGGCTTCGGAGCACCCTAAATGGAATGGCAGGCACTGGAAATTTCCCTGCGTCTGGCCCTCTTCACCAGCCTACTGTTATTACCAGTAGGAATTTTTCTGGGTCGTGCTCTGGCCTGGAAAAAATTACCCGCCAGTAACTGGATTCAAAGCCTGGTGTTTCTGCCCCTGGTTCTGCCGCCCACCGTTCTGGGTTATTACTTTCTGGTTGCGGTATCCGGTGAAGCACCTTTCGGGCAACTCTGGTACAGCCTGTTTGGCAGCCAGCTGGCCTTTACCTTTGAAGGCCTGCTGCTGGCCTGCATCCTTGCCAACCTACCCTTTGCCGTGCAGCCTTTAATGCATGCCTTTGGCAATATCGACCCGGAAATCCGTGATGCTGCCAGGGTTTGTGGCCTAAATCCCTGGCAGGCTTTGATACGCATTGAACTACCCCTGGTTTGGCCCGGCTTGCTGGGAGCCTTCCTGCTCACTTTCACCCATACCCTGGGAGAGTTTGGTGTTGTACTCATGGTGGGTGGCAACCTGGAAGGTGAAACCCGCACCCTGGCCATAGCCATCTATGATCAGGTGCAAGCCTTTAATATGCAGGCTGCCGGGCAAATGGCCCTACTCTTGCTGGCTCTGGCCTTTTTCAGCCTTTTGCTTTTGCAGTGGCTGGGGCAGTTGAAAGTCAGACGTCAAAGGGCAGGTGAACCATGAGCGAGCACCTGGATCTGCGCTTTCAACTTAAAGCCCAGGGTGATATTCCGCTGGATGTGGAACTTCACTGCCAGCCAGGCGAGCTGCTGGCTTTGCTGGGACCTTCAGGCAGTGGTAAAACCACCCTCCTGCGCAGTCTGGCCGGGCTTTATACCCAGGTGAAGGGGGAAATCTATTCCGGCGACTCCTGTTGGCAGAGCACGGATTCCGGCATTCAGCTGGCACCGGAAAAGCGCCAACTGGGCATGGTCTTTCAAAGCTATGCGCTCTTCCCTCATCTAACGGCTCTGGATAACCTGCTGATTCCTCTGCAAGGTCTGCCCAAAAAACAAGCCACCCAACTGGCCCGTCAATGGCTGGAGAGGGTACATCTTAAGGGCTTAGAAAGACGCAAACCCAGCGAGCTATCCGGCGGTCAACGCCAACGTGTGGCCCTGGCCCGTGCATTGATTGCCCGACCCCGTGCACTCCTGTTGGACGAGCCCTTTTCCGCCGTGGATCAGGCCACCCGCCAAAAACTGAGGCGTGAACTGGCCCTGCTGCGCCAGGAAATTGCCGTACCCACCCTGCTGGTTACTCATGATTTGGAAGAAGCCCTGCAACTGGCTGATCGCATCTGCGTACTCCATCGTGGTCAGCTACTCCAGGTGGCCCAGCCCGAATGCCTGATGCAGCGCCCAGCCAGCCCTACTGTGGCCCGGCTACTGGGCATGCAAAATCTTTTTACTGGTCAAATCCTCGGCAATAGCCAGGAAGAAGGCCTGCGTCTGGACTGGCAGGGCCAGCAACTGACCCTACCCTTCAAAGAAGGCTTCACTACTGGGCAGGAAGTGACCTGGATGGCCCCACCCCATAGCCTGATCATGCACCGCCCCGACCGCCCGGTTACTGGCGACCGGGAAAATCCCATCAAAGGGAAAATTGAAGAACTCATCACCCTGGGCCCCCATGCCAGCCTGGCTATTCGTCCCCAACACGCCCCGCAATGGCCCTTGCGTTTTTATGTGCCTCAGCACTTTGTTCAGCGCCAACAACTGGCCCAAGGCATGCAAGTCAGCCTTAGCCTGATGGGGAAGGGTCTGCATCTTTTTCAATAACCTCTCACCCAGCTTTTTAGATGCAATCCAGCCTGAGTCTCTAACGCTGATCGAAAAAGACGCCGGATCACCAGCAGCCAGCATATTTGGAACTGAACTGGGTAATCATTGATCAGATACTTGAACACTTGTTTCTCAAGGGGAAGCTCATGCAAGACACGACCGATTTACATCAGCACACACCGCCAAAAGGGTTACGCGATCGTTTTGCTTATGGTTTAACCAAGTTTTTACGTTTTTTTGCTGATACCTTTTTCGCAGGCCGCTATGGCCACCGTGCTGTTGTCTTGGAAACGGTTGCAGGCGTTCCGGGAATGGTTGGAGCCACGCTTCAGCACTTGCGGGCCTTAAGAAACATGGAGGGTGATCGAGGTTGGATTCGAACCCTGATGGATGAAGCCGAGAATGAACGCATGCACTTGATGACCTTCATTCATATTGCCAAGCCCAACCGCTTTGAAAGGCTACTCATCCTGCTTGTACAGGGTATCTTTTATAATGCTTTCTTTCTGCTCTATCTACTCTCACCCAAGACAGCTCATCGTTTTGTGGGTTATCTCGAAGAAGAAGCTGTTTACAGTTACACCCAATATCTAGAGGGCGTGGATGAAGGCAGGTATGAAAATGTACCTGCCCCCAAAATCGCCATCGATTATTGGCAACTGGACCAGGATGCCCGACTAAGAGATGTAATCCTTGCTGTACGTGCCGATGAGGCTGAACACAGGGATGTTAATCATGGCTTTGCCAATCATCTCAGTCAGGCATCCTGATTTGCCGGTGCCTGCGTTTAGCTTCTTGTCTTGGCTGTAAAGCCAGCAACAGCACTAGCAACAGCCAGGATCAGAATAACGACCAGCACCCAGTCTGGCACATAGAAGGTTTCATAAACCGTCCAGCCCCCAGCCCCGAGTAAATCCGAAAAGGGCGTGGGGCTGCCTGCCAGATGACCACCGAGAGTACCGCTAATAGCAAAGAAGAGCCCGCCCATCAGCGCCAAAACCAGCATCGCCCAGCGAAAGGCCCCTTCAAACACCAGATCACGGTAGCGCCAAACCAAAGCTGTCACTACGGCATAAATACCAAAAGCCCAGAAGGACATCAGCAGATGGTTGCGCGTGAGCGGGCTATAGAGATTGGCATCGGCTGGCCAAACCAGCCAGCCGCTCACCATCCCTGCAATGCCGCCAAGCAAGCCCAAAATCAGTACGGGCAAAAGGCCTGCTTTAGCCAATTGAGCCCAGTGCCCTTGCATCAAGGCCCCAACAATAATCATTAGGCTGGCCAATGCCCAGAAGGCAATTGGAAAGTGAACCAGCATGGCATGAATTCCACTCATCATGCACCTCCTTGGGTTTTTCTAACCACATAAACCTGCAGCAAACGATCCAGACCAAACCAGATCCCCAGCATCAAAAACAAACCCAACACCAGGGTTTTACACCACTGGCTGATGATTTCATCATTGAATTGGATTTCGACACCATAGATAGCTAATTGCTTTTCACTGTGGCGAGGCTTCACCGGTTTGCCTGCTTCTATATCCGGCGCACCGGCATGAGCATCACTAACCAGCAAGGGCCAATTAACCTGGCCGGGATAGAAAAGCGTCATTTCTGTCCAGTCGTCGGACCAATCCGGCTGTTCACCATTAAAGTGATGGGCGGTTACTTCGGTATCCTCCCGGCTCAAGCCCAGTTGGTAGGGGTGAGAAACATAATGCCAGCGACTACCGGTGGAATCCCGATGAACCGCAATACCCAGAGTGTATTCGCCCTGAGTTTTAAACATTTTGTCATCCAGCGGATAACCTGTGTCCAAGGCTCTTTGCAGGGTCACGTCCCAATAACCCTCCTGCCAGCGGGCCGGGCCTCCAGCAACACTGATCGCCCCTCTGGAACCTGAAGGTTCACGCAACATGCGGCGCGGAATCACGTCACCCTCCTGCCATTCATGATCGGGATCAAAAGGCTTGGCAAAGCTTTCTGCCAGATAGTAGAGACCATCAAAATCAAAACGGTTGGCTTGAATGTCATCCCAATTCAACGCATCAATACCCACCTGTTCAGAATCAAACATCCATGCTGGCTGATTGTTTTCACTATCCCAGTTGGTGGTATAAGGGCCACGGCCAGAATCACCCAGGCGGTGCTCAGCAATCAACTGGTCGTCAGAAGCAGCTATCGCATTGGAACGTCCAGCACGCCAGTGCCAGAGGTCCAAAAAGTAACCGGCTTCGCGCTGCTGCTGGAGGGTCTCTTCATCTTTAACCCCTCGCCAATCAGCAATATCCATACGGGTCTGGGGTAGGTATTTACGCACATCGGAAGCGCCCAGCTTTTCACCCAGATGGGGATGCTGCCTTACTTCTGAAGCTGCAGCCGTATCGGTAAAGTAGCGCGGGTTGGCACCAACGGTAATATAGCCGCCGTAGCGAGCAAATTCGGGAACCTTGCCGTCATCAACCAGCATGGTCACCCTGTCTTCATAGGTATTGTTGGGATCTCGCCCTATGGGTGGGCTGCCGTAACGGACCCACTGGCCACCTTCATAGCGCAGCATATCGTGGTAAACATAGGCTGCTTCAGCAGGCCAGCGATAACGAAAGAAAATTTTCTCATCGTTATAAGCCACCTGGATTTTTAGTGGCATGGTCAGTTCATCGGGAATGGCAATATTGCGTTCCGGGTCATCCTGAACAACCCCCGTGCCTTGGGTGAACCACATCAGGACCCAGGCAATGAGCAGGGAACCCAGAATCAGTCCGATTCTCGGTAAGAACATAGGGCTTACTCCTTGGCTTATTTTGTCTTTGTTATTTATGCAACTAACAGCTTAGCCTAAAACCCTACTTTTAATGTTATTTCTTGTTTAACCAATAACCTGGTGCATTCTTTCCAAAGCCGCTTCCAACTGGGCAGCCGGGCAACCAAAATTCAAGCGCAGATAGTGATCATCACCAAAAGCCTCTCCTGGTGACAGGGCTACACCGGCATCCAGAAAGGCCTGCCAGGGGTTTTCCAGCTCCAAGCGGCTGACATCCAGCCAGGCCACAAAGGTCGCTTCCGGGCGACAGTAACCGATTAACTGACGACGCGGGTGGTCTGGGTTCTGCAACCAGGCTTCCAGAAGATCCAGATTATTATTCAGATGCTGTTTAAGATCCTGCAGCCAGGCCGCACCCTTTGTCCAAGCCGCTTCTGCAGCCAGAATTCCCATATAGTTCATATCCGGCATCAAGCCGCGCATGGCTTTGCGAAAAGGCTCACGCAATTCCGGATTGGGAATAATCGCCACGGCACAGGACAAGCCCGCCACATTGAAGGTTTTGCTCGGCGCCATCAACGTAATCGAATGCTGAGCAGCCTCGTTACTCACTGCCGGATAAGGCAAATGCCGGGCTTCAGGTTTCAGCAACAAGTCAGCCCAGATTTCATCACTGATAACCAGCAGCTTTTTGGCTGCAGCCAAGCGCGCCAGTTCCTTGAGCTCTTCAGGGGAATAGCAGCGCCCCGTCGGATTTTGGGGGTTACACAAAACCAGAGCACTTGTTTTGTCTTCCAAAGCAGCAGCCAGTTGCTCCACCTGGAGCGACCACTGGCTTTCCCCTTCGCTGGGAGGCTTTAAGGGTAAATCCTGCTGGGCACGCTGACGCAGTTTGCCCAGTACTCGAATCGGTGGATAAACCGGGGTTTGCACCAGGATCTGATCATCGGCTTTAGTGAGGGCTTCAACCGCCAGGTTGAATCCAGGAACCACGCCGGGCAACCAGACCAACTCTTCGGGCATAGGTTGCCAGCCATACTGCTGCTGGCACCAGTTCAGAAAAGCATCTACCAGTCTTGGTGGTACTTCACCATAGCCCAAGGCACCCAACTCAACTGCCTTTCCCAAGGCTTCGCGAACCGCTTGGGGTGCCGGCAAGTCCATATCCGCCACCCACATGGGAATCACATCCTGTTGTTCATAACGCTGCCATTTTAAGCTAGCTCTACCCTTGCGATCCTGAAGCCTTGTAAACTCTTCTGTCATCATCAAACCTTGAATTGCCCCACCAGGCGCTGTAACTGTTCGGCCAGCTCCGTCAGGTTGCTACTCGCGGACTGGGTTTGCCCGGTCGCATCACTGCTTTCAACACAGAGGTTCACCAGGTTGGTGATATTCTGATTGATTTCTTCAGCAACTGCAGCCTGTTGTTCTGCTGCCGTGGCCATTTGATGATTCATATCGCGAATCCGTTCAACGGCGGTGGCAATGGAATTCAGTGAAGTACCTGCTTTCTCGGCTGCCTTAACAGTGGCTTCGGTTTCCTTGATACTGGTATCCATAACCTTCACCGCCTGGCCGGTTCCATCCTGCAAATCAGTGATCATGCGATGGATTTCCTGAGTGCTCTCCTGAGTTCGGCTAGCCAGCGAGCGGACCTCATCAGCAACAACCGCAAAACCACGCCCGGCATCACCTGCCCGCGCAGCCTCAATGGCAGCATTCAATGCCAGCAGATTGGTCTGTTCGGCAACCCCATTAATCACATCCAAAACCGTGCCTATGTTCTCAGTATCTTTACTAAGCTTATGAATCACCTCGGTTGAGCGGCGCACCTGATCGGCAAGACGATTAATGGCTTGAGTCGCCTCATCAACACTGGAGCTACCTTCCTGAGCAGCAATATCCATTTCATTGGCTGCCCCGGAAGCTTCAGTAGCATTCTTGGCAACATCGACAAAACTGGTGCTCATTTCATTCATGGCCGTGGCAACCAGATCCGTCTCCTGGGTTTGCTGCTGTTGGGTGGAGTGCCCTTGTTCAGAAACCCGGGAGAGCTGCTCGGCTGCAGAAGCAACTGAGCCCACAGAAGAATGAACTTCTTTTACCAGCTCATTAATTTTGCCGACAAAGCTATTAAAGTGGTGAGCCACTTCCGCTACTTCATCTTTACCCTTTTCAGGCAGGCGCACGGTCAAATCACCATCACCCTTGCTGATATTGGCCATTGCCGAAGCGGTTTTTTCCAAGGGCAAAATAATTGAACGCGATATCAAGGCCCCTGCACCCAGCAAAATCACCAATACCCCAAGGGAAATGCTGCCCAACTGCCAAAGACTGCTCGTAAACTGGTCATCTATGTCATCAACATAAACGCCCGTAGCAACCAGCCAGTCCCACTCGGGGTAGTAGCGCACATAGGAAAGCTTGGGAACGGGCACATCATCACCTGGACGGTTCCAGTAATAGGGCATGATGGATTCACCCGTCTCCAAGGCTTCCTCATTCAGCATACGAAAGAAAGGCTTGCCGTTAACGTCTTCCAGGTTTGCCAGATTACGTCCACGCAAATCAGCACTAGGGTGAGCCAACATGTTCATTTCCGCATCATGCACCCAAACATAGTCATTATATTCGCCATAAATCATGGCACTGACCCTATCCAGAGCTTCAGCCTGGGCTTCTTCCCGGGTGAGCTGGCCAGCTTCTGCTCGCTGCTGGTAATCCTTAACGATGCCTTCAGCAACATCCACAAGGTGGCGGATTTCCTGAAGTTTTAGGCTTTCCATTTCGCTGTACTGGCGATTTACAGCGACCAGTAGGATGATTAGCATGCCAATGACAGCAAGCAAGTTGATCATCCAGATGCGGTGCTGAATACGGAGGTTTCTGAGCATAGCGTTCTCACACCTTTTTGATTGAATTGTTATTCTAGTTGCCACAGATCAATTTTGCATTGACGCTTACGTCAACGGCAAGAGTAAAATGCCTTTTCTTGTTTCCTTTATGTAATTTTAATTCTAACCCAGAGAGATATCATGTTTATCTATAAGCTAACACCAGGTTTCACCGATACCGATGCCCTCGGTCACATCAACAATACCCGACTGCCGGTATGGTTTGAGTTGGCACGCAATGATGTTTTCAGGCTTTTTACACCCGACCTGGACCCCAAAAAATGGCAATTGATTTTGGCCCGCATTGAAGTAGATTTTGTCGGTGAGCTTTTTTATGGAGAAAATGTTGAAATCAAAACCTTTATTGAGCGTATCGGCAAAAGTTCTTTTACGGTCGGTCAGGAAGCTTGGCAGGGCGGCACTCTGGGGGCCAAGGGCCAAGCTACTCTAGTGCACTACAGCTTTGAGCAGAAAAAGCCCCAAGTGCTGGAAGGTGAACTCAGAAAATCCCTGGAAGCTCACCTCAGACCACAAGATGCTTAGAAGTGAAAGAGCAGACCCAGATGGGGACGAAACAGAATGTCTCCATCTTTGCCAGTGGTGGGATGATCAACTCCATAAACAGCACTCACTGCTGCTGAAGCTACCAGATGGCGAGTTAAAGGAAGCTCATAACCCAAGCGAACATCAAATGCCAAATCGGAGCTATTAACATCACCGCGCCAGTAGGCGGCACCCAGTTGGAAGAAGGTGCCGCTTAGGTATTTTTCGTTATAGCGCTTAAAACCCGCCTCATAGACCTGGTAATCATCGCCCCAAGCACCAGTCAATGCCAAAGCAGAACGCCGGCCAACAGAAATCTGATACGAAAGGTTGTACTGGCCGTCATCAACGGATTTATCCAGCAGCCTGAGACCATCGACACCAAAAGCATGGCTGGTTGCAGCAACGGCCTGAGAACTCCACCCCAGACTCAACCCCAGGGTGAGCAGCAAGGCAACCAGAAAACGCTTGGACATGAACTTCTCCTAGATGGAAAACCAAAATAATCAAGGGTGGCATCTTAAAATAAAAGCCTGCGTCTGCCTACTCTTTAGCGTGAAGACAGGGACTTGAAACTGGATCTTAACCAGGCACCCAGGTGTTTTTTGCCGGGCAAACCCAAATAGTCAACCAGTTCACTCACCGACCACTGGTGATACAAAAGTCCTTGCCAGGCAAGGACCTCAAATTCCGTTTCTTTAATCTGCGGCTTTTCCAGACAAAGCGCCAGCCACTTTTTTAAAGCCGTCAAGGTCAACAACCAGGGTCTATGACCCTCAGCAAAGGCATCCAGTTCTCGCTTATCAGCTGAGTTGAGTGCTTTTTTTCTAGTCTGCTGATTGGCAACAGCCTGAACCTCCCCACGGGTGAGCAGCTCAATCACTTCGTTAGGCAAGCGCTGCAAGGGCCCTGCCAGTAAATCCGACAGGGTTTCCAAAAAGCGTTCGTGCATTGCTCGCTGTAGATTTTCAGCAGACTCACTCAACGCCTGAACCAATTGCAGGGTATGCTCGCCACTGGCTGGGTCGCGGGTAATACCCAAGCGTACCGATTGATAGCCCGCAGCCTGCCAAAAGGGCAGCAACTCAGCTGTGGCACCAAAACTGGTACCCAAAAAATCCGGTGCTTCACTTGCTTTACTTCTGGCTTGAGTTGCTATCCAGTTGAGTAAGCGACTCCCCCAGCCCTGACGCTGGGCCTGAGGGTGGACCAGAATACGCTGAAGACGCCACCAACGTAACTGGGCTGCTTCGGGAAAACCACCATGAAAACACAGCGACTGCGCCAGTAAATGGCCTTGAGGCCGCCGCCTGCCATAAAACACTTCTTCAGCGAGCGCCTTATCCATCCCCCCTTCCTCCTGAATCCAGGCCAAAGCAAGGGGTTTAGATCCAGCAAAGACAGCCGCCAACCGAACTCCCGGCGTATCCAACAGCTGCCGCAAATCATCGGGTGAAGTCCGGTAATGAGCCAAGACCAGCAGCCCAAACACCTGGGCCAAGAGCTCTTCCTGCTGGGCCAGCTGATCACGATCCAGCCATACAAAATGATAGTCGTCATTTGCCTGCCCTGGCTCAGGGGGTTCAGCATCCAAAAGCAGCAGGCGATTCACCTGCTTTTCAAGTGGGTCTTCTGGCGCCCAACGTATGGGTTCTTGCAGCTGCTGATGGGACCAGCCAGGGGTTTGTTGATCGAGATGCCGAAAAAAACGCAGTGCAAAGCCTCGTCCATTACCCTCATAACCCTGCTGAGTGGTGGCAAAAGTACAGCGTGGATAGGCCGCTAAAAGCTGGGCCAGCAAGGGCACAGGTATCGCTGCAGCTTCATCCACCAACAAAAGGTCGGCTGCTGGCTGCTCTTGCAGGAGGGCATCGGGTGCTTTGAAATCCAGCTGGCCAGTTAAGGTTTCAGCTTGCAGGAACTTCAACCTTGCATGAAATTGCTGAAAAAGTGACTGACAAGCCAGCTGGGTAGGTGCAGTAACCAGAAGCCGAGCCTCGGGGTGGGCATATAACCAATCAGCGGCAGCCAGGCCTAAAGCACTGCTTTTACCTCGTCCCCGATTGGCCGTGACAACTTGGGGCAGTTGCGGTTTAAGCTGCCAGTTTTTCAATAAAGCTTGCACCAGACGCTGCTGATCTTGAGTAGCTGCTCCCGATGCCAGAGCAGGAGCCAGGGCAGTTTCAGAGCCTGAAGGTAACTGCGGATAAATGCTTGCTTGGCCCTGAACAGCCTGTAAAACCTCTGCATTTTCTAACAATCGTTGGCAACGGGTCAAAAAGCGCTTGGGTAACTGTTCAGCCTGCCAGGGCCAGGGCGCCAAACGCTGATAATCAGGGTCATCAAAGGATGTCCAGTTGTCAGGCGTCAGTAAAAACAGCAAGCCACCGGCTTGCACACAGCCTGACAAGGCACCCAAAGCATCAGGACTAAAACCGGTAAAAGCATCCACGACCAGGCAGGGCTGCTCACTACCCAAGAGTTTACGACTGGTCTGAGCTGGAAGCTGATGAAACCCAGCAGGCAAACCCCAGGCCTGGAGAGGCAAGGGTTCAGTACTGGCTGCGACCCAGAAGCCCTGCTGCCAGCCTGCAACCTGAATTCTTTGCACAGCCTGCTGTCGGCACCAGTCTGCCTCCCCCTGTAACCAGCAGAGATGCCGATGACGCTGGGCGTGCAGTCTTTGCAGAAAGTTTTTCAGTTCCCAGGCCTTGAAATTGATTTTTTTAACCCTCACTTTGGTATTGCAGTAACTTTTCTGGCGACTTTTCTGTCTGCCACTTTCTATCCGGCCTTTCCGGGCTGAACACGTATTTTGACACAAAACAGGGTTTTAACGCCTCTTCGGTCAGGTCGATGATGCCTGTCTGTAAGAAGCGCTGAAACCTTCATATTTCAATCAACCGGAGAAAACCTAACAAAAAATCATCAGGAGGTAGTCACCATGGATATGCAAGTGAAAGATCTCTACCCTTCCCGCACCGGTGGTGAAGCCCGCTGGTTACCCCGAGTCGATCCCGTTGTCTGGGGTGAAGCTGACCAACCTGGAGACTTTGCGCTCAATCAACAACAGCTCGACAGCTTTGATGAAAACGGTTTTATTATTCTGGAAGGCGCTGTTGAGGACCTGGTTGCACCCATCCAGAAAGAACTGGAAGCGATGAAAGAACAGCTGCTGGGCCGCGAAGAGCTGGTTATCGAACCCGACAGCAAGGAACTTCGTTCCATCTTCCAGCCGCATTTTTTCAGTGAATATATTAAGAAGGTTGCCCGGGATCCACGCCTGCTGGATATTGCCCGCCAGTTGCTGGGTGATGACGTCTACCTGCATCAGTCCCGTGTCAACGTCAAACCCGGCATGAAGGGCCGCTCCTTCCCCTGGCATTCCGATTTTGAAACCTGGCATGTGGAAGATGGTATGCCTCAAATGCGCGCGGTGACTGGCTGGATCATGCTGACCGAAAATGATCCTTTCAACGGCCCGCTGTTTTTGATTCCCGGCTCCCACAAGCACTATTTATCCTGTGCTGGCACCACCCCAGAAGACAACTACAAACAATCACTGCGTAAACAGGAAGCAGGGACCCCTGATCTTGCCAGCCTGGATTGGTTGATCCAAGAAGGGGGAGGCCTTGCCGGTGCCTTTGGCAAACCCGGCACCCTGGTCTTTCATGAGTGCAACATCATGCACGGCTCACCCGACAATCTAGCCAGCTATCCACGCACCAATCTTTTC
Source organism: Marinospirillum celere (assembly GCF_900112235.1). Lineage (GTDB taxonomy): Bacteria > Pseudomonadota > Gammaproteobacteria > Pseudomonadales > Halomonadaceae > Marinospirillum > Marinospirillum celere. Next base: position 55,908 of record NZ_FOLH01000009.1, read on the forward strand.
TTTGTTTACAACAGCATCAAAAATGGCTGCAAAGCGCCTTTTAGTGGACAAAAGCCACGGCCCGCCTTCCTGGCCAGCCGAGACACCCAACCTCTGGAGCCCTTAAAAGAGCCTCTTAAATAACCCCAACAAAAAAGGCCGCTGAATCGAGGGAGTAGATTCAGCGGCCAAGGGGCAACACAAGGGAGAAACAAAGACTTTTAACCTTCCTCCAGCTCTGGCAAACCTGAAAATAACTGCAGGGCTTCAGGATTAGCCAGCGCATCCTGGTTCTTGACCGGGCGACCATGAATCACTTCCCGAACAGCCAGCTCAACGATCTTGCCGGAGAGGGTGCGGGGAATATCAGCCACCTGGATAATTTTGGCGGGCACATGGCGGGGCGTGGTTTCCGCACGAATGGTTTCCCGAATACGCTTTTTCAATTCTTCCGTCAGCTCCTTGCCTTCTTTAAGCCGCACAAAAAGCACGACTCGCACGTCATCCTTCCAGTCCTGGCCGACACACAGGGCTTCCAACACTTCATCCACCTTTTCCACCTGGCGGTAGATTTCTGCCGTGCCGATACGTACCCCACCAGGATTGAGAACCGCATCGGAGCGACCGTGAATAATCAGGCCGTCTTCCGGGGTGATTTCGGCATAGTCGCCATGCGCCCAGACGTTATCGAAGCGATCAAAATAGGCGGCGTGATAGCGTTGCCCATCATCATCCTTCCAAAAGCCAATCGGCATGGATGGGAAGGGTTGGACACAAACCAGCTCACCTTTTTCACCGACAACCGGTTGGCCCTGGTCGTTATAGACCTGTACATCCATCCCCAAGCCCCGGCACTGCAATTGGCCGCGATACACGGGGCGTATTGGGCAGCCCAAAGCAAAGCAGGAAATAATGTCGGTGCCCCCGGAAATCGATGCCAGCAAGAGGTCTTCCTTGATTTCGCGGTAGACATAATCAAAGGATTCATGGGATAGAGGAGAGCCG
>NZ_FOLH01000005.1 GCF_900112235.1 Marinospirillum celere
GTCTTCCCCACGCCCGTGGGGGTGTTTCCGTCTACACCCGCTAGTCGGGCACCAGTAGACCGTCTTCCCCACGCCCGTGGGGGTGTTTCTGTTAGTGTTTCAGTGTTCGCACCGCTGAACGGGTCTTCCCCACGCCCGTGGGGGTGTTTCTATCAAGAGCGTCAAGCTGGCCCGATGAACGCCGTCTTCCCCACGCCCGTGGGGGTGTTTCTGATGGCGGTGATGATGCAGCAAGCCGGACGCGGTCTTCCCCACGCCCGTGGGGGTGTTTCTGCTTACATTCGATAGTCCAGTATCTCCTGTTGGTCTTCCCCACGCCCGTGGGGGTGTTTCCATCGAAGTGCCAGTAAAACTGGTCGCCAACCAGTCTTCCCCACGCCCGTGGGGGTGTTTCCGATTAACGTCCTTGACGATTTCGTACTGAGTTGTCTTCCCCACGCCCGCAGGGCTAAGCTGGTTTGTGTTCCCTGCACCCGCGGGGCATAGCTGTGTTAATAAAAGGGAGGCTATTTATGAAGTGTGTCACTTGCAAAGTCGGTTCTACTCAACCAGGCAAAACCACTGTCCGTTTAAACAGGACAGGCATTCATTATGAATTCCATGGTATCCCTGCATTAATTTGCCAAAACTGCGGTGAGTATTACCTGGACGAGAAAACCACCAAAAAGCTTCTGGTTAAGGCTGAACAAAATCAAAGAAAACTATAAACCATTCTCCCCAACCATTCATGAATCGCCTGAGTACTTTTTCTCAGATGGTAAGCTCGTGGTATCCAGCCAATCAATCCTGGTGGTGGAGCTGTGGAAAACTCTAAGGGTGCAGGTAAAACTTCAAGTCCCTGGTTTTCAAAAGCGGGGACAGCTCTGGCCAGGTGCCAGGCATGACTAACCAAAATAATCTGGTTAATACCTTTCTGTTTTAAAAGCTCAGCTGTGAACACTGCATTTTCCTGGGTGGTGCGGCTTTGTTCTTCCAGCCAGCGGGCGGTCAGGCCAAAGGCTTCCTCGAGCATTTTCTGAATTAAGTAGGCTTCACTGTAGGTCTCGCCGTGTTTGCGTCCACCAGTGATGAGTAAAGGTAGGCCAGTTTGACGTTGTAACCAAGCCGCGTAGATCAAGCGGCTGCCGCTGGCTTCGCTGGGTGAATCCTTCCAGCCAAATTCGATGCCGGAATAAGAACGGCCACCACCTAGCAGAACAATGGTCTCTTGCTGCTGAGCGGCCTCCAAGCTAAGTGGCGGATACTTTTCCAACGGCTTTGTCAGCCAGTGACTGGTCACTGGAAGGGAAAGAATCAGCAAGCTGAGGCTGCCGGTCAGAATCAAACCGGCACCCCATTTTTTCCATTTCATTAACACCAGAATCAACCCCGCCAGCACCAAGAGAGTATTGGCTACTGGTGGCAGCACCAGGTATTTAAGCAGGTTTATCATCCCAAATGTTTTTCCAGTCCTTTGGGCAGGCGGCCGGGTTCGAAGATTTCGATCCAGTAGCCGTCCGGGTCGCGGATGAAGGCAATGTCGTTCATTTTGCCGTCTTCGGGTCGTTTGACGAAGCTGACGCCCAGTTCATCAAAACGTTGGCAGGCGGTATCCAGGTTGGGTACGGAAAAGCCGATGTGACCAAAGCCTTTGGGCTCATCGTTGCCGTTATGGTAGGTGAGGTCAGCATCTTTTTCGCTGCCCCAGTTGTAGGTCAGTTCCAGCAGTGCGGGTCGTCCGAAGGTTTGTACTGTACGTTCGGCGGTATCTTGTGACCAGTTGTTGAGTTCTTCCGGGTCTAGGGCTGCCAGGAAAAACAGGGAGAAGTTCATTTCCGGGAAGTCGAGTTTGCGTACCAGAGTCATGCCCAGGATGCGGGTGTAAAAATCCAGGGTGACTTCCGGGTCTTTAATGCGCAGCATAGTCTGGTTGAAGACATAGCCTTGGGTTGCTGGATCACGTTCTTCATTCAGGCCTGGGGCGGATTCAAAGTGGCGGCTCATCATTGATTCCTCTTGGGTTTAGTGGGTGTAAATAGGATTTTTCCTGTTTTTGGTTAGCGAATAGCTTAACAAGTTCCATGTTACAAAACTCCAAAACCTTTGGAATTCACCCCGCTTCTGTTAAACTGCGCCCCCATCTAAAACTTTTCCTCCCTGTACCTTATTATCGGCCTGCAAAGGCTGGTGCTGATCTATTTTTGGACGGTGTTCATGACGCGTTACATTTTCGTGACTGGTGGTGTGGTTTCTTCCCTTGGCAAGGGCATCGCCTCGGCTTCTTTGGCAGCCATTTTGGAGGCGCGTGGCCTGAAGGTCACCATCATGAAGCTGGATCCTTATATTAATGTGGACCCAGGCACCATGAGCCCTTTCCAGCATGGTGAGGTGTTCGTGACTGAAGATGGCGCAGAAACTGACCTGGATTTGGGCCACTATGAGCGTTTTATCCGTTCACGCATGACGCAGAAGAACAACTTCACCACCGGTCGTGTTTATGAGCATGTCCTGCGTAAAGAGCGCCGGGGTGATTATCTGGGCGGTACCGTTCAGGTAATTCCGCACATTACTGATGAAATCAAAAGCCGCGTGATTCAGGGTGCTGAAGGCTATGATGTTGCCCTGGTGGAAGTCGGCGGCACGGTCGGTGATATTGAGTCCCTGCCGTTCTTGGAAGCCATCCGTCAACTGCGCGTGGAAGTCGGTTCTCAGCGCGCCCTGTTTATGCACCTGACGTTGGTTCCTTATATCAAAACTGCGGGTGAAACCAAAACCAAGCCCACCCAGCACTCGGTGAAAGAGCTGCGCTCCATCGGTATTCAGCCGGATATTCTGATTTGCCGTTCTGATGTGGAAATCGAAGCCAACGAGCGCCGCAAGATTGCCCTCTTTACCAACGTGGATGAAAACGCGGTTATTTCTCTGCCGGATGCTGACACCATTTATCGTATTCCTTCCATGCTGCATGAGCAGAGTCTGGATGAAATCGTAACGGCCAAGTTCAATCTGGATTGCCCACCTGCGGACTTGTCCGAGTGGGTGCAGGTGGTTGATGGCAAGCTGAATCCACAAAAGACCGTGAAGATTGCCATGGTCGGCAAGTACATGGAGCTGCTGGATGCCTATAAGTCGCTGATTGAAGCGATTCAGCATGCTGGCATTCGCACCCGCACCAAGGTGGAAATTGATTATGTCGATTCTGAAGAAATCGAGCGTAAGGGTACTGACCGCTTGATCGACAAGGACGCCATTCTGATTCCTGGCGGCTTTGGTGAGCGAGGCGTGGAAGGCAAGATCTTGACCGCCAAGTTTGCCCGCGAAAACAAGATTCCTTACCTGGGCATCTGCCTGGGTATGCAGGTGGCGGTGATTGAATTTGCCCGCCATGTTGCCGGCTGGGAAGATGCCAATTCCACTGAGTTCACGATGGATACGCAGCATCCTGTGGTTGGCCTGATTACCGAATGGCTGACGCCCGAAGGCAAGATCGAAACCCGCGATACCAATTCTGACCTGGGCGGCACCATGCGCCTGGGTGGTCAAGTCTGCCATCTGGAAGAAGGCACCAAAGCGCGTGAAAGCTATGCTGCGGAAAATATTGTTGAGCGCCATCGCCACCGCTATGAGGTTAACAACCAGTTTATCGGTGAACTGGAAAAAGCCGGTCTGGTGGTTTCCGGTCGCAGTGCTGACAAGGCGCTGGTGGAAATGGTTGAGCTGCCGGATCACCCCTGGTTTGTGGCCTGCCAGTTCCACCCTGAATTCACTTCGACCCCCCGTGATGGTCACCCCTTGTTTACCGGCTTTGTAAATGCCGCCCTGGATCAGAAGGCACGCCGCAAGGCCGCCTCGGGTAGTCATCCGGCATGAAGAATTTGCAAGCGCTTCAGGTTGCTGATTTAACCCTGGCCAATGACCGCCCTTTTGTTCTCCTGGGCGGCATGAATGTGCTTGAATCCCGTGATCTGGCTTTAAAGATTGCCGAACACTATGTGGAAGTGACCCAAAAGCTGGGCATTCCTTATGTGTTCAAGGCCAGTTTTGATAAGGCCAACCGTTCATCCATCCATTCCTTTCGCGGCCCTGGTCTGGATGAAGGCTTGAAGCTGCTACAGGAAATCAAGGACACCTTTCAGGTGCCGGTGATCAGCGATATCCACGAAATCGATCAGGCTGCCCCGGCTGCTGAAGTGTTGGATATTCTGCAACTGCCTGCCTTCCTGGCCCGCCAGACAGATCTGGTCAAGGCCCTGGCCGCCACCAATAAACCGATCAATGTGAAAAAACCCCAATTTATGTCACCGGGGCAGGTGGGTAATCTGGTCGAGAAGTTTGCCGAATGCGGCAATGATCAGATTATGCTCTGTGAGCGTGGCAGCTGTTTTGGTTATGACAATCTGGTCGTGGATATGCTGGGCTTTGATGTGATGAAGAAAGTCAGCAATAACGCGCCACTGATTTTTGATGTCACCCATGCCTTGCAAATGCGTGATCCTACCGGTGCGGCCAGTGGTGGTCGCCGCCAGCTGACGCCAGAATTGGGGCGAGCAGGCATCAGCCAAGGCATTGCCGGGCTTTTTCTGGAAGCCCACCCCCATCCAGATCAGGCCAAGTGTGATGGCCCTTCGGCCCTGCCGCTGGATAAGCTGGAACCCTTCTTACAACAAATGAAAGCAGTGGATGACCTGGTTAAATCCCTGCCTGCACTGAATATTGATTAAAACTAAAATTTGGAGACTTCCACTGATGGCTAAAATTATCGAGATCAAAGGGCGTGAAGTATTGGATTCACGCGGCAACCCCACAGTGATGGCAGACGTCACGCTTGAAGGTGGCTTTAAAGGCAGCGCCTGCGCACCTTCCGGTGCGTCCACAGGTTCACGCGAAGCCCTGGAGCTGCGTGATGGAGACAAAGCCCGCTATCTCGGTAAAGGTGTACTGAAAGCCGTTGCCAATGTTAATGGTGCCATCCGTGATGCTCTGTTGGGTCAGGATGCCACCAACCAGCAAGCCATCGATCAGGTTATGCTGGATCTGGATGCCACCGAAAACAAAGCCAAGCTGGGTGCCAATGCTATCCTCGCGGTTTCTCTGGCTAACGCCAAGGCTGCTGCTGCGGCCAAGGGTGTTGAGCTGTTTGAACATATCGCCGATATCAATGGCACGGCGGGTCAGTATTCCATGCCCGTACCCATGATGAACATCCTGAATGGCGGTGAGCATGCCGATAACAACGTGGATATCCAGGAATTCATGGTCCAACCAGTTTCTGCGCCGACTTTTGCTGAGGCCCTGCGTGCCGGTGCCGAGATTTTCCATGCTTTGAAAAAAGTTCTGAAAGACAAGGGCCTGAGCACTTCCGTAGGTGACGAAGGTGGTTTTGCCCCTAACCTGGCATCCAATGCCGATGCCCTGGCCGTGATCAAGCAGGCCGTCGCTGATGCTGGCTATGAATTGGGCAAGGATATTACCCTGGCACTGGACTGTGCTTCCACCGAGTTCTACAAAGATGGTCAGTATGATATGGCTGGTGAAGGTCAGAAGTTCTCTTCCGAAGGCTTCAGCGACTACCTGGCCAAGCTGTGTGAAGACTACCCGATTGTGTCCATTGAAGATGGTCAGGATGAATCCGATTGGGCAGGCTGGAAATACCAGACAGAAAAACTGGGTGACAAAGTACAGCTGGTTGGTGATGACCTCTTTGTCACCAACACCAAAATTCTGAAAGAAGGTATTGAAAAGGGTGTGGGTAACTCCATCCTGATCAAGTTCAACCAGATTGGCTCGCTGACCGAAACTCTGGAAGCCATTAAATTGGCCAAGGAAGCCGGTTACACTGCAGTGATTTCCCACCGCTCCGGTGAAACCGAAGATGCCACTATTGCCGACCTGGCCGTGGGTACTGCCGCAGGCCAGATCAAAACCGGCTCTCTGTGCCGCTCTGACCGGGTTGCCAAGTACAACCGCCTGCTGGTGATTGAAGAAATCCTCGGCAGCAAGGCGCCCTACCCTGGCCTCAAAGCCATCAAGGGCCAATAAGCCTAATAAGCTCTTTAAATCAAGCCACCCACGCGGTGGCTTTTTTGTGGAGCAGGTCACACTGACTCGCTTGCTCAAATGAGTCGTTAGTAATAATCTGTCCTGTAATGCTTTTGTATACCTTCATTTAAAGGAAACCATCATGAAATTGAAAAAAGCTTTAGCACCGCTGGCCCTTGCAGCCGCAGTAGCTCTGCCCATGCAAGCCTCTGCCATGACCCACAGCATCAGCACTGATCTTGTACGCCTTGTAGACAACAATATGGATGGCGGGATGTTCAACCTCTATTGGCAGGGGTCCTTGAGCCGAACCACAGCGATTCGTGCTGGCTATTCCACAGGTGATGATCTAAGTATTTTGGATGTCACCTTTAAAGGCTATGTTGATCGCTATCATCAAGGCGCTTTTTACGAAGCAGGCCTGACTTGGTGGGACGGTGCCAATGATGATGATATCGGCTTTATGGCTGCTCTAGGCTACGAGCGCACTCTGGCCAAGCATATTGTCGCGGGTGGCTCAGTTCAAATGGTTGCTGGTGTTGATGAGCAAGTCGCTGGGGTTGCCGAAACGCCCTTCTTTATGCCTTCACTATTCGTTACTTTTGCCTTTTAAATTTCAGCCTCCACGTGTTCATAAGCTTGCTTCAGCAAGCTTTTTTTATTGCTAGACAGCTGCTGCTTGCAAACCAAATGCGTATAATGCAGCCCCATGATCAAACTTCTCACAGTTTTTCTTGTTTTCCTGCTAGCCATCACCCAATACCGTCTTTGGTGGGGTGAAAATGGTTTGGTTGAATTGCGCCAACTACAAACCCAAGTCAGCAATCAGGAAGAAGAAAACCGTGCGCTGAGTAAACGCAATCAACTTTTGAATGCAGAAGTTGCTGAGCTGAAAGGCAAGTTGGAAGCGGTAGAAGAGCGTGCCCGTTTTGATCTGGGTATGATCGGTGAAGGTGAAACCTTTATCTGGCTGGTTGGCGAGCCACCCCGCGTCTTTGAACTCCCGGAAAATTTGGAAGAAACGCCATGACGCCTTCCCGTCTTTGGTGCCTTTTACCAGCTGCAGGTATTGGTCAACGCATGCAGGCCAACCTACCCAAGCAATATCTTCCCCTGGCAGGCAAAACTCTGCTGGAAGTCACTCTGGAAGTCATACACCAGGCCTTTCCACAAGCAGAAGTGGTTCTTCCGCTTCACCCTGAAGATCACTGGTGGCCTGAAATTCAGCAGCGCTTGAGTCTGGCTCACCCGCAACTTAAGCTTTTGACCTGCACAGGCGGTACTGAAAGAGCTGACTCGGTTTTGGCTGGATTAGAAGCACTCAGTCAGCAGGCTCAGGCCGATGACTGGGTACTGGTGCATGATGTCGCGCGCCCTTGTGTTAGCCAAAAGGAGCTACAAGAATTTTGGCAGCAGCTTCACCAGCATCCGATAGGTGGTCTGCTGGCCGCACCCGTGGCAGACACCATGAAGCGCAGTAATAGTGAAGGCCAGGTGATTGAAACCGTCGAGCGTAAGCAGCTCTGGCATGCGCTCACTCCCCAAATGTTTCGTTACCAAGTATTGAAAACAGCCCTTACTGAAGGCCTCAATAATAACCTTCAGCTAACTGATGAAGCTTCGGCAGTCGAAGCCGCCGGCCAGCAACCCTTGCTGATTCCAGGTAGCCGCACCAACCTGAAAGTCACTTTGCCGGAAGATCTTCCGTTGGCTGAAAAGATTCTGAGTGAGAAGCCTACTTCTATGCGTATTGGACAAGGTTTTGATGTTCACAAGTTTGGCCCTGGCGATCATGTCATTCTCGGCGGAGTTAAGATTCCTTATGAGCAGGGTTTAATCGCCCATTCCGATGGTGATGTGTTGATTCATGCTCTGTGTGATGCTCTGCTGGGAGCCTGCGCGCTGGGCGATATTGGTCATCATTTTCCTGATGATGACCCGGCCTATGCCGGTGCTGACAGCCGTGAATTATTACGCCAGGTGATGCAGGCCGTTACGGAACAAGGCTATCAGCTGGTGAATGCCGATATAACGCTAATTGCCCAGGCACCAAAAATGGCACCTCATCTTGCAGAAATGCTGGAAAAACTGGCGGAAGATTTACAAACCAGTATTCAAAATCTGAACATCAAGGCCACAACAACCGAAAAACTGGGATTCACCGGTCGCAAGGAAGGTATCGCCGCCCAGGCTGTGGTACTGCTGAGCAAACCATGAGCCAGGAAAGACTTGAACACCTTAAGCAAGCCCTCGCACCCGAATTACCTCTGGCCTGGCCTGCATCCCCCTGGCAGGGATTGTATCGTTTAAGCCCAGAAGATTTTCAGGTTGAAGAAGATTTGGGTTTTGAACCTGAAGGCCAGGGTGAACACCTGTTCCTTTGGGTTGAGAAAACCGGCAGCAATACGGCTTTTGTTGCTGAGGAGCTGGCAAAAAGAGCCGGCATCCATCCCCGTTTGGTCAGTTTTTCCGGGCTGAAAGATCGCCATGCGGTTACCCGTCAATGGTTTTCGCTCCACCTTCCCGGCCAAACCAACCCTGATCTTCAGCTTCTTGAAGCAGATAATTGGACGATCCTTAAAGCGGCCCGCCATCCACGCAAGTTGAAACGCGGCGTGCATCGCGGCAATCACTTTAGCCTACGGATTCGCATTGATAATGCCGATGCCTCTACCGGCCAATGGTTGGCAGAGCGTTGGAAGAAGATTCTTCAAGAAGGCGTTCCCAATTATTTTGGCCCGCAGCGTTTTGGTTTTGCCGGACAAAACCTTGATCAGGCTTGGCAATGGTTAGAACGTCAAGGTAAGGGACGCCAACCCAGCCGCCAAAAGAAAAGCCTTTGGCTGTCCAGCTTGCGCTCGGCCCTATTCAACCTTTGGCTGGCTGAACAGGTGGAATCTCAATACTGGAAGCTGGCCCAAGAAGGCAGTTGCTTCCAGCTTCAGGGTACACGGAGTTTTTTCAGTGCCGATCAAGAACCCCTGGCAGAGCTCCAAAAACGCTTGGATCGCTTGGATCTTCATACCACTGGACCTCTGGCTGGCAAGGGCAAGTCGGCAAGCCTGGGACCAGCGCTAGAGAAAGAAGAAGACTTTTTTAAACGCTGGTCTGAAGTGGTTGATTTTCTAGCCGATCAAGGCCTGCATCAAGAAAGACGTTGTCAGCGCTTACTGCCTGAAAAAGCTACCCAACAGCCAGCCGAACTAGCCTGGGAAGATCCCTGGCTAAGCTTGCGCTTTTTCTTACCGACAGGTAGCTTTGCCACCAGTCTATTACGCGAACTCATTAAGGCCGAAGATGCAGCCCATAAAACTACTTTTATCCAATGATGACGGGGTTCATGCGGAAGGCTTGGCCACCCTGGCCGATGCCGTTAAGGATCTCGGTGAAATCCAGGTCGTAGCCCCAGACCGTAACCGTAGTGGTGCCAGCAACTCACTCACTCTGGACCGTCCACTCAATCCTCAGCAGTTGAGCAATGGCTTCTGGTCCGTTGATGGAACCCCAACGGATTGCGTCCACCTGGCCGTTGGTGGTCTCTTTGGTGGTCAGCCTGATCTGGTTCTTTCCGGCATTAATCATGGTGCCAATCTGGGTGATGATGTGCTCTATTCAGGCACCGTCGCTGCAGCAACAGAAGGGCGTTTTTTAGGCTTACCAGCCTTGGCTTTCTCCTTGGCTGGCTCCAATCACCTGGCAACAGCAGCCCAGGTGGTGCGCAAACTTCTGCAGGTTTTTCTGCACAACCCCGAAGCTTTAAAACTACCAGCACGCAGTTTGTTGAACATTAATATTCCTGATGTACCCGCTTTTGCCCTCAAGGGTTATAAAATTACCCGCTTAGGCCATCGAGGTCGTGGAAACCAGCCTGTTGAAGTGCTTAATCCAGCGGGTCAAAAGCGCTACTGGATAGCGCCACCGGGTGATGCTTTAGAGGCAGGGCCAGGCACAGATTTTCATGCCATTCATCAGGGCTATGTTTCCATTACCCCGCTACAGTTTGATATGACTCGTCACGAAAGCCTTGAACAGGTAGAAGCATGGCTGAACTCTTACAACTAACATCCGAGCTCAAAGGCATAGGCTTTACTTCCCAGCGCACAAGAAACCGTATGGTTGACCGGCTGACAGAAGCTGGCATTAGTAATCAGCGGGTTTTGGAGGGTTTGCGCCAGCTGCCGCGTCATCTTTTTGTTGATGAAGCCCTATCACATCGCGCCTATGAAGACACCGCCCTGCCCATAGGTTTGGGGCAAACCCTCAGCCAGCCTTACATAGTTGCGCGTATGACGGAGCTACTGTTGGAAGTTGAGCCTGCAAAGGCTCTGGAAATAGGTACAGGCTCAGGCTTTCAATGTGCGCTGCTGGCCTGCTTGCTTCCGGAAGTTCACAGTATTGAACGCCTGGAACCCCTGCTGGAAAAAGCCCGCCAACGTTTAAAAGAGCTGGGCATAAAAAATGCACGGGTCATTCATGGTGACGGCCAAATGGGCCTAATCAAAAGTGCACCTTTTGACGGCATATTAGTAACTGCTGCACCAAAAGAAATTCCTTATGAGCTAACGGAACAACTCAAAGAAGGGGGGCGCTTGATTCTGCCTTTAGGTGATAAAACCCAGACCCTGTGTGTGCTCGACAAGAAAGATGGCTTACTGGTCCGTAAGGATATTGAGCCGGTTCGTTTTGTTCCTCTACTCCCTGGAGCCTGCTAATGCGCGCCTGGCAAATTTTTATTCGTGGCATGGCCATGGGCGCGGCTGATCTCGTACCCGGCATTTCCGGCGGAACCATCGCTTTTATTACCGGTATTTATGAGCGTTTAATCAATGCCTTAAGAGCCTTTGATTGGCGGCTCTATCGCGTTTGGAAAAACCAGGGCTGGAAGGGTGTCTGGCAAGCAGTGGATGGTTCTTTTTTAGTCAGCCTCCTTGCTGGCATATTGACGGTGATGCTGCTCCTTGCCCATCTCATCAGTTGGATTCTCACTAACTACCCCCAGCAGCTGAATGGGTTTTTCTTTGGTTTAGTGGCCGGTTCAGCTTTCATCATTTCCCGCCAGGTTGCTCAATGGACGCTATTGCGTCTGTTGTTTATGTTTATGGGCGGTATTTTTGCCAGCTTTTTGAGCCTACTCCTACCTAGTCTTGGCCAAGTCAATGAAACCACCTTCTTCTTTGCTGGAATGATTGCCATCTGCGCAATGATTTTACCCGGGATATCAGGAAGCTTTCTTTTGCTCGTTATGGGACTTTACGGCCCCTTTGTTGAGGCGATTAAAAATCTTGAAATCGTCTTGCTGCTTCCCTTTATAGGTGGCGCTCTGGTTGGCTTACTGGCTTTCTCCCATATTCTAGGCTGGTTATTTGACCACTTTAAAGCCATCACTTTTGCCACCCTTTTTGGCTTTGTGGTGGCCTCCTTGCAGCATATCTGGCCGTGGCAACTTTTACAGCGTTACCGCCTGGATGAGCAAGGCAAAGTGATTCCTTTAGACACACAAGTGTTACTGCCTTGGCATTACTTTGAAATTACCAGTGAACCCTCTAACCTGATCTCTGTCGTAACTTCTATGCTCTTAGGTTTGTTACTCGTGCTCTACCTGAGTACACGAAAAAACTAATCAAGAGTCTCCTGATATGGCATGTAAATTGCTGTTATATCTTGTAATACCTGTGTCATCGAGCAGGTGTTACAAGCAACCCTTAAGACTGAAATCAGTCGGGTTATAAATAAGGAGAAGGGTGATGGCAGACGTAAAAGCAAAAAAATTGATGACTGAGGATGAGGTTGAAACCAACTTCGAAGAATCCGAAGAACAGCTGATGGAATCTAAGGAAGAAGGTCTTCACCTTGAAGATGCGGATATCAGCGATGAAGATGCTTTTGAACAAGCACTCGAAAACGAATCCCTGACACCCAGCAGAAATCTGGATGCAACCCAACTCTACCTGAACGAAATTGGGGCCTCCCCGCTACTAACCCCTGAAGAAGAAGTCCACTTTGGACGCCTGGCTCGCAAAGGTGACGCAGCCGGACGCTGTCGAATGATTGAGAGTAACCTGCGACTGGTTGTGAAAATTGCTCGCCGCTACAACAACCGCGGCCTTTCCTTGTTGGATTTAATTGAAGAAGGCAACCTTGGCCTGATTCGGGCTGTTGAAAAGTTTGATCCTGAACGTGGTTTCCGTTTTTCTACCTACGCCACCTGGTGGATTCGTCAAACCATTGAACGCGCCCTAATGAACCAAACCCGAACCGTTCGCCTTCCCATCCATGTTGTTAAAGAACTGAATACCTTTTTGCGCACCGCCAGAGAGCTTTCGCAAAAACTGGATCACGAACCCACCCCCGAAGAAATTGCCGAACATCTCAACAAGCCTGTTGAGCAAGTCAAAAAACTCCTTGGCCTTAACGAACGCAATGCCTCTTTTGACTACCCAGCAGGCCAAAATGCCGACAAACCTCTTTTGGAAACGCTAGCCAGCGAGGAAGAGGCCGACCCGCTTAGCTCCATTCAGGATGCAGACATTTCCTTTAATGTTGAGCATTGGTTGGATGAACTTAGTGAAAAGCAGCGCGAAGTCGTTGTCCGACGTTTTGGTTTGCGTGGACACGAGGCAACCACTCTTGAAGAAGTGGGCCAGGAAATCGGCTTAACCCGTGAAAGAGTTAGACAAATTCAAATGGAAGCGCTCAAGCGTTTACGCAAAATGCTGGACCGCGAAGGCGTTGATCTGGAAGCAGTTATCTCCAGCTAATTTTCCAATCTCTCCTAGCTACCAACCGGCTGTCATCCAGCCGGTTTTTTTGTGTACGCATTTGCATACATTGATGCAGCCGATTGACAGTTTTTTCAACGAAAATTTATGATTTAAATCAAAAAAATAACTTTAACCTGCTGAAATTAAAGGGTTTAATTTTTAATACACCTCCTGTAAACCCGCCTTCCTCCTCTTTCTTTCTTATTAAAAGCTGTTAATCTGAAGATGTTGTCAAGGAGCAGGTAGCAAGATGACAAGGAAAAGGGAGAAGGGAAAAGAAGGAAGAGTGCAGGCCAAAGGAGACCAGGAAGGTCAGGCAGGAAAGCACTAAGGAAAAGTCGAGGACGACTTCTTGCCAAGCTGGCTACATTAACCATGACGGTGAGGACTCAATACCAGGATACCTGACAGGATGTTAGGTCGATATGGATAGATCAGGAAATACCCGGGCGGCTTTTAAGCCGCCCTTATTTTTTTGCCTGTGCTAGAATCTCTTCGCCTTTCTCAAAGGATCGGCCTCTTGATTTCTTAATCTCCACCCACAAAGCACTTTCTAGGCAGCAGGCATGATTTACTTGTTCAGGGTCGCTTTATTGTTTTTGCTAAGCTTTACTCACCTCCATGCAATCAGCCTAAAAGAACCTGTTTACCAACCCCAGTTTTTGGATGCTCAAACGCCTGAGCTGAACTGCCATACTCCGGCCTGCCTGCAACTTCAGCAGCTGGTTGAAGCACCAATTATTACATCAAGCGGCCAAAATGGACTGGAATGCCAATTAATTGACTGGCAACTACCACCGCGTCAAATACCAACACATCAAGCCAGTTGTTATCGTCAAGAAACCCCTGTGGACTTGAATCTCCAATTGCGCTACCAACCCTTGGTCCAAGAAACCCGCAATTTTTTCATTATGTCTTGGGGCATGATGCTGGCCATCTACGCGCTTCCTGAAGATGTTTCCAATTGGGAGCGCAGTGAAATGACACCTGATAAGTTGCCTGGCAACTGGCAAGAAAACATGCAGGAGGCTCCTGTTTGGGATAAGGATGACTGGCAACTCAACTATGTTAACCACCCCTACATAGGCTCCATGTACTACATCGTAGCTCGTAATCATGGCCTGCCCCCTTTTGAATCCTTCAGTTATTCTTTTTGGATGTCGGCGCTCATGTGGGAATTTGGTGTGGAGTCAACCGCAGAGCCTGCTTCTATTCAAGACACTTTGGTCACGCCCATAGCCGGTTCCATTCTGGGTGAAATGTTTTATGTGTGGGAGCAGCGCATTTTGGAGAATGAAGGCTTAGTACTCGGCTCGCCCTTCTTGGGCAGTACCAGCCTTTTTCTTCTGAATCCTGCAGGCACTCTTTCTGGGTTTATCAACCAATTGGCTGATGACCAAAATTTCATTAAAGAAAGCCGTGCCAGTTGGGTTATTCAATCAGGCCAGCACCCGCTTGAGCAAGAAAACACCGGTTACGTAGAGCCGGCCTGGGTAGGCTTGCAGCTGGATTTACGTTTTTAATAAACAAACATCAAAGTGGCAAAGGTTTCGTAAGTGGCATTCAACTCAACCGGGTCGACTAGCTCACTGGATGTTTCCAGCCAATAGTGACTGTAACGCCCACCCGCCTCCAGGTACCAATAATCAGCCAGCTGAACAAGCAGGCCTGCCTGCACACCCAGCCCTGGTCCTGTATCAAACTCTTCCTGTTGGTGTGAAGAATCCAAATGAAAATCCGCTAAACTGCCATTGATGCCTGCAAAGAGTTGAAGCCTAGGCCCCAGAGTAAAAAGCCGATCATAGCTGGCTCGTATAATGATGGTTTCTGCTTCAGGCCAATAATGGAAGCTCCAATCAGCATAGAAGCGGCTGGACGGCAATTGAACACCTAACTTGTAAACCGGAACCTGGGTTTGGCTTTCGGGTATCCCGGTAAAATCCACATCAAACTGGGATACACCCACTCCTAGAAAAGGCCGCACCTGCTGATCGCTACCCAAAACAACACTTGGCAGTAAAAGCATAAGGATGAGCAGAATTTTATTAAACTGCGGCATGAACTTCTCCTGAAGAATTTTGCCGAAGGATACCCTTTTTTACCTGACGCTTCATCCTGCTTCAGGTAAAATGATTTACATCAATTCTTACCTTCTCTGCTGTACCGGAATCTCATGTCCTCTAGCCTCGCTGCACCACGTAAAATCTTTGAATATCCCAAATATTGGGCCGAATGTTTTGGCACGGCACCCTTTCTTCCGATGAGCCGGGAGGAAATGGATCAGCTCGGCTGGGACCGTTGCGATATTATTTTGGTCACTGGGGATGCCTATGTTGATCATCCTTCTTTTGGTATGGCTGTGATAGGTAGGACGTTGGAAGCTCAAGGGTTTCGGGTCGGGATTATTGCCCAGCCTGATTGGCAGTCTCCAGATGACTTTATGAAACTGGGCAAGCCAGAGCTTTTCTTTGGTGTGACAGCGGGCAATATGGATTCCATGATTAACCGCTATACCGCTGATCGCAAACTACGCTCTGACGATGCCTATACTCCCGGTGGGCAGGGTGGCAAGCGCCCTGATAGGGCCAGCCTGGTTTATACCCAGCGTTGCAAGGAAGCCTGGAAAGATGTTCCTGTGATCCTTGGTGGAATCGAGGCATCATTGCGCCGCATTGCTCACTATGATTATTGGCAGGATAAGGTACGCCGCTCCATTCTTCTGGATGCCAAGGCCGACATTCTGCTTTATGGAAATGCTGAACGTGCTCTGGTAGAAGTTGCTCACCGCTTGGCAATGGGTGAAGCTGTCGATGAAATTACCGATGTTCGGGGCACCGCCTTTCTGCGCAAGGATAGTTTGCAAGACTGGTTGGAAATCGATTCAACACGAATTGATCGCCCCGGCCGAGTCGACCGTATTATCAACCCCTATGTTAACACTCAGGATACCGAAGCCTGTGCAGTCGAACAGCAGAAAGATCAGGCGGTTAACGATTTTGACCCACAAACTGAGCAAGCGCTGGAACTGCTGAATGAAGAGCAGGCCGCCGAGCGCAAGCGCCTGGAAAAAATGATTCGGGGTGAACTGCGCGATCAAAGTGTGATACGTCTACCCAGCTTTGAAAAAGTGGCCAGAGACCCTGTTCTTTATGCGCATGCCAACCGCGTACTCCATCTGGAAACCAACCCAGGCAATGCCAGAGCGCTGGTGCAAAAGCACGGTGTTCAGGATCTCTGGATTAACCCGCCACCGATTCCCCTAACCACTGAAGAAATGGATGCGGTTTTTGATCAGCCTTATGCCCGTGCACCCCATCCTGTTTATGGTAAAGCCCGGATTCCTGCCTGGGAAATGATACGTTTTTCCGTCAACATCATGCGCGGCTGTTTTGGCGGCTGCACCTTCTGCTCTATTACTGAGCATGAGGGGCGTATCATTCAAAACCGCTCCAAGGGTTCGATTTTGCGTGAGATCGAAGCCATGCGTGATCAAATTCCTGAATTTACCGGCGTAGTCTCTGATTTGGGTGGTCCTACAGCCAATATGTATCGCCTCGCCTGTAAAGATCCGGAAATTGAAGCCGCTTGCCGCAAACCCTCCTGTGTCTACCCAGGGATTTGTCAAAACCTGGACACCGACCATTCATCATTGATCGAGCTCTATAAAGAAGCCCGCAGCCTACCCGGTGTTAAAAAGGTATTGATCGCTTCAGGCCTGCGCTATGACTTGGCAGTAGAGTCACCTGAGTATGTGAAAGAGCTAGTTACCCACCATGTTGGCGGCTACTTAAAAATCGCTCCCGAACATACCGAAGATGGCCCTCTGTCAAAAATGATGAAACCAGGCATAGGCAGCTATGATCGCTTCAAGCAGATGTTTGAGAAATTCTCTAAAGAGGCAGGAAAAGAGCAGTACCTGATTCCCTACTTCATTGCCGCCCATCCAGGAACAACGGATGAAGACATGATGAATCTGGCTTTATGGCTGAAACGTAATGGTTTCAGAGCAGATCAGGTTCAGGCCTTCTATCCATCGCCCATGGCGACAGCCACAGCCATGTATCACAGTGAACGCAACCCATTAAAACGCATCAGCTATAAGAGTGAAAAGCTCTTAGCAATCAAGGGGGAACGCCAGCGCCGCCTGCATAAAGCCTTCCTGCGCTACCATGATCCCAAAAACTGGCCGCTACTTCGCACCACCCTGAAAGACATGGGGCGTGCCGATTTAATTGGCTATAGCAAAAAGCATCTGATACCGCCCACCGACCCAATTAAGGGTACACCCAAGGCTGAAGAGTTTAAGAAAAAGGCAGGTAAGCCCTTACTGACCCAACATACCGGCCTGCCACCCAGAGGCAAACCCAAGAGCAAACCCAGCAAAAGAGCCAAGGGCAGTAGCAAGAAGAAGTGACTTGACTCTACCCTTTTTGGGTACCAGTATACCCAAAAAGGGTATTGGTTATGACAGACATCTTAAAAAACGAAGAGAGCTACAGCCTCAACATGCTGGATGCACTCTTCGCCTCAACAAAACAAAAGGTTCTCGCCTTATTTTTCTGTAATCCAGAAAAAAGCTTCTTACTGTCTGAGGTGATCGACAAGGCGCAAGCGGGGTCAGGTTCTGTCCAAAGGGAGGTTCAGCGCTTAAAAGCAAGCCAACTGATAATTCTTCACAAGCAAGACAGAGAGAAGCGTTACCAGGCGAACCCTGATGCCCCGATTTTTATGGAACTATGCAACCTGTTTGCAAAAACACTAGGAAGTAAGCAACAACTTATCCAGGCTCTTCAACCCCTGGACAAGCAAATCAAACTGGCGCTGATTTATGGATCTTTTGCAAAAGGAACGGATCATGCCAACAGTGATATTGATCTTTTGCTGGTTTCCGATAACCTCACTCTGGAAGATGTTTTTAAAGCCCTAGAGCCTGCAGAAAAAAAATTGGAAAGAACAGTCAACCCGACCCTCTACACAACACCTGAATTCCAGGCTCGCAAAGAAAAGCAACACCCTTTTTTAACAAAATTACTTAATGGACATTACGAACAGCTAAAAGGACACCCAGATGACATTTGAGCAATTTGCCAACCTAGTTCGTATCGGACAACTCAAGCAGGAAGCGCCCGATAAGATTGAGCTTCAGGGTCTTGTCCACTCCGGCAAAGTACGTCTCAGCGATGCCCACAACACCAGCCTCAATCCTGAAAGTCGCTTTGATCTGGCCTACAATGCTGCTCATTCATTGGCTCTGGCAGCTTTAAGAGCAAAAGGCTATCGTTCAGAAAACCGCTATCTTGTATTCCAATGCTTGCAGCACACGCTGGACTTACCTTCCCATCAATGGCGAGTCCTGGATACTGCGCACCGTAAACGCAACCTAGCCGAATATGAAGGCAGTGTTGAAGTTGACGATCAACTTCTGGACAGCTTGCTTAGGGTTGCAGATCAACTACTGGGACAAATGTCTGAGGTAGTAGCCAGCGAAACCAAGGGGTCTGGAAAATAATGCGACTGACACCAAGAGAGATTGAAGTCATCAAAGAGGCCGTGAAGGCCGTTTTTGGGCCGGATGCTCAAACTTTTCTGTTTGGCTCACGGGTGGATGATGCTGCCAGGGGTGGTGACATCGATCTGCTCGTCAAGGTGGATCATCCCCTTGAGCAGCCTGTCTGGGATGTTGCCGGTGTCAAAGCTAAAATCATTATGAAGCTGGGTGAAGAGCAAAAAATCGACCTGGTACTGGATGCACCCAATTTAACCCGAGCCCCTATTCATGATATCGCCCTGGAACAAGGAATTGCTCTATGACCCTGCCACCAGACACCCGTAAAAGACTTGAGTTTTTAACCCGAGTCGTTGCAAAAGAAGTTAAACACCTGGATTACGCGAGCCAGCAGGCCTTCAAAACACCCCTGACCCAGCAAAAGGTCGACAACCTTGAGCAGGACCCAGAACTGGCCCTCAAAATAGAAGCCTTCACCAGCCGCTTTTGCCGATTACAAGACACTCTGGGCGATAAACTTTTGCCAGCACTGCTGAAAGCACTGGGCGAGCCTGCACAAGCCTTGCTGATTAACCTGAATAAAGCTGAAAAATACGGTTGGCTGGACTCTGCGGAAACCTGGATGCAGCTTCGGCAGCTACGTAACCAGATGATTCATGAATACATTGAAGATACCAGTACGCTCTTGGCTGCACTGACCACAGCAGCCGAAAAGCAAAAGGAACTCAACCGCTTTGCAGACAACCTGACAACACAAACCAAAAGTCTACTGGAAGAATAGCTCGCGCAATTCGGCCACCAGGCTATCCAGCTCTTTCTCAGTGTAAGCGACTGCTTCGCCCTGCCCCCAAACCGGTCCTGGCCAGGTAGCATCGGTTTTGAAACGGGCGATCACATGCAAATGCAACTGAGGCACCAGATTGCCCAGAGTGGCTACATTCAACTTATCCGGCTGGCACCAGCTTTGTAAGCCCTTACTGACCAGGCGAACCTCTTCCCAGAGCTGCTGATAATCTTCAGGTTCCAAATCCGTGATTTCAACCAAATCAGGATGAGCAGGCACCAACAGCAACCAGGGATAGCGACTGTCATTGATCAGCCTTAGCTGGCACAGGCGCAACTGACCCACAAAAATAGAATCAGCTTCAAGGCGGGGGTGAAGGGTAAAAGGCATTGGCTTAGTATCCATTAGTAATCAAAGTCCATATTCATTTGTTCAGAGGTCTCTACTTTAACCTTACCGCTACCGCCTGTATCTGAGCTGTTTCCAGACTCATCGCTAGATTTAAAATCATTTACTCCAAAATCACCATTAAACCCACTGCCACCAGCTGATTCAAAACATCGACCACTATGCGCACCTGTCTGACAGGTTTCAACATTAACATTCATATTGATATGGGGAGTACCAGAAGGAGTATAAACACCAGAGTTTGGTGCAAGAATCCAACCTGATATACCGCCAGCGCCTGCTCCCGTTCGACCATCCATGTAAATTCCATTTTCGTCAGAGCCATTGCCACCTTTGCCACCTTTGCCACCTTTGCCACCTTTGCCACCTTTGCCACCTTTGCCACCGCCTTTTCCACTCCCCCCGGAATCAGTAGTACTTGATTTATTGCTTACAATAATGAGCTGCTTGCCCCTGAGACTCTCAGATAACTCAATATCCAGTCCACCCTCTAAAACCAAAAGATTTATTTTGCCAGAATCGAGAGTATCTGGATCTAACGTGCTTCCTCCAGCAAGCGTTTGAGGCGAAAAGACATTTAAATCCAGCTGATCAAAAAAGTCTTCTTCATAGAATTTAGCTAAGTCATCAGCTGTTAAGTCTTCAAAACCCATATTCTCATCAAGGTTAAAGAGGTCATTAATAGCTTGACTTACATCATCTTCAGTTGTCTGGATATCAATTCTACCCGTCATAAAGTGGCCCGGACTAGCATTGGGATCACCTGAATAAACGCGAGCGACAAAACGACAATGCTCTTGTCCATCCGTTTCCATAAAGGGTGTTATTTGAAAATCTTCATCATTAAGTACAAACCACCAGTAAACATCAGGTAACCCCTGTCTGCTGCTAAATAGACTTTCACTGTCTGAATAGCCGCTACCCCCCATAAGAACATTGAGACCTGATGATTGAACTTGATCTTCAATGCAGCTACAAAATGTCTCTGCATCCTCAGTAGCATCACTGCAAATCCCGTTTTCTCTACCAGCACTATCAATACGCCTACGCAGAGTCAGCAAGCCTGCTTCGGCCGCAGCTTGAAGAGTTGCTGTGGGCGCGCTGGACTGAGCGCTACGAGTTTCCTGACCAGTGCGTTCAGTACTGGTAATCACTACCACTCCCACAAAGAGCATCATTAATAAAGCCAGAGCAAGAACAAAACCACCCTGCTCTTTCTTTTTGTATCCGGTAGGCATTTTTGTTCTCTCCTCAGATTTTTATTCCTAGTGCAGGCTTTACCAGGCTGTTAGCAACCATTGTTCGCACATTCTCTTAGCCGACTGCGCAGGGTTGCTATAAACCTATGCTCTGGGTAGCTTTCCAACCTACGAAATTCACTGCTATCAAATGTCAGCATGAACTTAACTGCTATAACTTGGGCAGGGTCTACATCACTACAAGCGTCATAATCTGTATTTCTTTGCTCATCTTCATGACTGTAGGCCAAGCAGGTTAGATTAAAGCTACTGATACCATAAGCAATAACCTCTTCACCTTCCCAGCTTTGTTGAGTACCTTCCACTCTGCTCACTCGGCATGCCAGCTGATTAGTTCCAGCTGGCTGGTAGTAGGTTTCATAAAACTCAGCGTCAGGAGTTTGTCCATTACAACTTCGACGCTCATCATCACCTACACGCCTCACCGAAAATTGATTGGCATCCGTTGGTGCATTATCGTCTGGCTCATTTACTAATTCTTCAGCTGTTCTTAAGCTTCTACTAATAAGACTGGTTGTAAATCTTAAGGTTTCCTGAATTTGCTCATAGTCACGCGTCAAACTCTGGGTTTGGGTCATAGCCGAAAAGCTGGCCGCTATTCCCGTCATCATCAGCGCACCCAGGGCCAAAGCCACCAGCATTTCAATCAGAGTAAAGCCCTGCTGCAGATTTTTGGATTGCATCATGATTCGCAGCCACCCTCCCTATAATCAATCAGAAGGGTCTGGATAGTTGCAGAACGGGTTGGTTGAGGTGGCTGTATTTCCAGTTCAAACCGCCAGTAGCTTTCGCCATCCTCACCTTCAAAATCAGCTACTTGGGTTAGGGCCTCAATCCCCGAAACCCAGCCTCGTTGAGAAAGAGCATGGTCTGCTCGCCAGTCATCAAGCTGATCAACCAGAAAGCTTTCAACCTCAGAGTCCGTTTCCAAGCCGCTCAAGTAACAAAGATTTGCCCTTAGCCTTTCTTGCATATCCTGGGCATAGAGGCCAGACAGGCTAAGTTGATGGGCTCTAAATGCATCTTGCTGGGAGTAGGTTTGCATCAAAACCATACCTACTAGCCCAAAAGTGATCACAAAGCTAGCCACCAGTATTTCAATCAGGCTAAACCCTTGCTCTCGGCCTGTTGCTAGCTTCATAACTCACACCCACTTTGGTTGCTGCCTTCCTCACGAATCACTATTCGGCCATTAAAACAGACATCAATGGTTCGCGTTCTGGAATTAACAGTCACCACCAGGGAAACTGGTTCATTGCTATTATCTACAGCAGTACGATTACCCAGGCGCTCAAAAATCAGCCGGTTGTCAGGAGCGTTGTTCAAGCTAACTCTTGCTGGTGAAGTTAATTCAATCGGGTTGGTTCGCCCGGTCGCTAGCGAGCTACCTTCGGCAACAAACACAGCTAAAAATGGCTGGGAAGATCCAGAACAGCTTGTTGATTCTGCGCTGCTGACGGCACAAAGGCTGAAGTCTTGGCGTCGGCGAGTGGCCTCATTGCGTGCAAAGCTTAGAGCAGCATAGACCTCGTTAGTCGCTCCAATTAAACGACTACGATCCAGCATACCCTGCCCTGCGGGCAGGGCAATACCAAATACCACCCCTGCAATCAGCAAAACAATCAAGAGTTCAAGTAGGTTAAAACCCGACTGATATCTGAAAGTTTTTAGGGATGATGGTGGTTTGCCAAACATGGAAGGAGACCCCGCAGTAAGTGCCATCATTCTCTGATGGCCAGAGCACCACTTTATTCACATAAGGACACCATATCAAGCAATCACTTACACAGGTTATCGATAATCAGCGTCCAATACCCGGGTACCCCAGGCTTTGCCTTCTCGTTCTGCTACCTCAAAACAAACAGTCCTTCCCCGCATATCCTGTAAACGAAGCAATTCTTCGTGGGTCAAACTACTCGGAAGGTAGAGTACATGCCCTGAAACATCGACGCGCCATGGGCTAGGGTCTATTCCATTCAAAGTACCGCAATAACTTGTTTCAACACTCACGGCAGTAGCAAAATAGCTGGCCAGCATTAATATAAAAAAGAGTAAAGTCTTTATCATCTAATCTGCTCCCAATACAAGCGACCTGTTGGGCGGCCCTGGATTTCAATAACCTCCGGCTTTGCTGCGCAGTCCTCTTCTTCGCAGAAAATCCCTCGGAATAGAGCCTCACTGCCACCCTGCGAGATAATTGCGGGTGAGGCTTGCCCCTGGTCATGTCCCAATGCGCTCAAATTATCTAAATAATCGCCAAGGTCTACAGGGTTATCAGGATTAACAATAAATTTGGTATCCTGCAGGTTTGCACCTGTAAATCCTAAATATATCGACTATATTCACTCAAAATCACAAAATCAAGACAAACTGCAACAATTCAAGCCCAATTAAAAAAGATCATCAGGATCTATATCCAATGACCAGCGCACTTTGCGAGCTAGCGGCGTTGTTTCTAACCAGGGTAGTAGACGCTGGATAAAACGGTGCAAGGGCGCGCGCTTGTCAGCATGCAGCAGTAGCTGCATATGGTAGCGTCCCTGGCGTCTCTCCATGGGAGCAGGCACAGGACCTAAAAGACTCACCGCTTCGGGCTGTTCAGCCAGATAGTACTTTGCTTGTTCGTTCAAAGCCTGCATAAAGGCTTCCACGACTTCTTTTTGAGGGGCTTCAACACGCCAGATGGCAAGGTAAGCATAGGGCGGCCAATTGGTTTTCCGGCGCTCATCCAGCAGTTCTTTAGCAAGGGCTTCATAACCATCAACACAGAGTTTTTCCAGTCGGGGATCGTCGCTGTGGTGTGTTTGTATGACTACCTCACCCGGTTTTTCTGCACGACCAGCACGACCTGCAACCTGTATCAATAGCTGAGCCGTTCTTTCCATTGCACGTGGATCACTGGAATAAAGCCCGTGATCAGCATCTAGTACTGTAGCCAGAGTGACATCGGGAAAGTGGTGACCCTTGGCCAGCATCTGGGTGCCCAGCAGAATACCGGGTTTGGCATGGGCGATTTGATCCAGCTTACTCTGGAGTGCGCTTCTTCCCTTGGTGGTATCTCGATCAATTCGAATAATTGGAATCTCAGGAAAGCGCTCCTGCAAGGTCTCTTCGGCCCTTTCGGTGCCGGAGCCCAGAGGGAGAAGCTCGGTATGTCCACACTGGGGACAGGCCGAAGGCAGAGGTTGTTGGGTATCACAGTGGTGACAATGCAATTTGGCAGGTTCACGGTGCCAAGTCATGCGCGCATCACAGTTTAAACAGCCAGCAATCCAGCCGCATTCAGTACACATGAGGACTGGAGCAAAGCCACGGCGGTTAAGCAGTACCAATACCTGATTGCCTGCTTTTAGATGCTTTTCGATTAGTTTTAATAGAGGTTGGGAAAAGCCACCTTCGAGTTTGCGGCTACGAATATCCAACAGTTTGGGCTGAGGAAGTTCAATATGAGCTTCCGGACGTTGACGCAAATGATGCAGTTGGTAGTCACCAGAAAAAGCATGAGCCAGGCTTTCCAGAGAAGGGGTTGCAGACCCCAAAACCACAGGTACGCCTGCCCGCTTTGCGCGTAATACAGCCAAATCCCGGGCTTGGTAGCGTACCGAGTCCTGCTGTTTAAAAGAGGCGTCATGTTCTTCATCAATGACCAACAGGCCCAGCCTGGGTAGAGGTGTGAAGATAGCTGACCGGGTTCCCAAAACAATATCCGCTTTACCCTCCATGGCTGAACGCCAGGCATTCAAGCGTTCACGATCTGTCATTCCTGAATGCAGGGCAGCAACCCGACGATTAAAGCGCTTTTGGAAGCGCCCCAGAGTTTGGGGTGTGAGGCCTATTTCCGGAATCAACACCAGCACCTGCTGACCTCTTTCCAATACTTGTTGAATCAGCTGGAGATAGACTTCGGTTTTACCACTCCCTGTCACACCCAACAGTAAGTGAGGCTGAAAACGACCCAAACTGGCAATCAACTTCTGAACAACCTCATCCTGCTCACTGGTTAATTTAAGAGGCACTTCGGCAAGCACTTCCCTGGGTCGTGGCGCAGCGACATCTAGCAACGGCAGGCCAACACCCTGGTTACTTCGACCCAGGGTAAAGCTTTCAATCAAGCCTTTTTCTTCCAAGGCCTTTAACTGAGGTAAATTAAAGCCCGCACCCAGAATATCCTTTTGCTGGGGGGCCCCAGAATGACGTTTTAGGTATTCAAGCAGGGCTTTTTGTCGGGGTGCTTTGGCCAATTCTCTGGTATCCAACCCCTGCCCTTGGACAGTTAATTGCCAACGCGGCTGTTGAGGAGGGTGCAAAGCTTGCCCTTGACGTAAGAGGGCGGGTAACGCTATTTGAACGACCTCACCTAAGGGTTGATGATAATAATTAGCGACCCAAATCAAGAAATCCAGATGCTCGGCATCAAATAAAGGTTCTTGATCCAAATAATCCCTGGCTGCTTTGAGCTTGCTAACAGGCACACTTGAGTCTTCTGTAAAGCCCACAAGAAGACCTACTAACTGTCTGTTTCCAAAGGGAACCTGAACCCGCACACCAGGCTGGGGCAAATGCTGCCCTTTGGCAGGCAGATAATCAAAGAGTCTTGGTAAAGGCGTGGGCAAAGCCAGCCGCAATAGTGGCATGTGTTTTTGCTCGGAATTGATTGGCTCGGTTAAAAGGCTCTGCTAGAATACGCCACCTAAAATTCCATTTACACCCTGTGCGGTGCCTGGCAAAAGATCAGGTGGCGGCGCAGCAGCTGATAGAGGCTCAACATGAAAGAAGGTATTCATCCAGATTACAAATACGTCAAGGCAACTTGCTCCTGTGGCGCCACCTATACTATAGGCACTACCCACGGTTCAGACTTCGAGTTGGATGTATGCTCTAACTGCCACCCTTTCTACACAGGCAAGCAAAAGCAGGCTGCAACAGGTGGTCGTGTTGAGCGTTTCGCCAAGCGTTTTGGTAAGCGTAAAGTTAGCTAAATCTACCATAGATTCAGTTAATCAAAAGCCAGGCTTCTCGCCTGGCTTTTTTTATGCTTTTGATGGTGTTGCGGTCTAAGGTCGCAGTATTAGTGTGTTGACCGCAAAACTCCGGTTTTTTGGAACGGCTGGCTGGCTAGGTGCTTGTGGCTTTTGCTGATTTTATATATGCTGATTAGACCTTAGTTCGAAGCCCAAGCTCAGCGCAAGCCACAAGCAAGCTGACCTTCGGGCCTTACCTTCATTTGTAAACAAAAACCAATTCTGCCCACATAGCGAAAACTAAAAATGTCTGAAGATCAAAAACAAGCAGCCCTGGATTACCATGCTTTTCCAATCCCAGGCAAACTGAGTGTTGAACTGACCAAGCCTACGGCAACTGCAAAAGATTTGGCACTGGCCTATAGCCCCGGTGTTGCTGAGCCAGTGCGTGAAATCGCCAAAGACCCAGAGCTGGCCTACAAATACACTGCCAAGGGCAATCTGGTTGCCGTTATCTCTGATGGTAGCGCTATTCTTGGCCTGGGTAACCTTGGCCCTCTGGCCTCCAAACCCGTTATGGAAGGCAAGGGTGTACTCTTCAAGTGCTTTGCCGGCATTAACTCGGTCGATGTTGAAGTCAATGCCGAAAGCCCCCAAGCCTTTATCGATACTGTTGCCCGCATTGCGGACACCTATGGCGGCATCAACCTGGAAGATATTAAGGCCCCTGAGTGCTTTGAAATTGAGCGCACTTTGATCGAGCAGTGCAGCATTCCTGTATTCCACGACGATCAACATGGTACAGCGATCGTGACTGCTGCTGGCATGATCAATGCACTGGAGCTTGCCGATAAAAAAATTGAAAATGCCAAGATTGTCTGCCTAGGTGCCGGTGCTGCAGCTATTGCCTGCATGAAGCTGCTGGTTGCTTGCGGCATGAAGCGCGAAAACATTTTCATGCTGGATCGTAAAGGTGTAATCCATACCGGTCGTGAAGACCTGAACCAGTATAAAGCCATGTTTGCCAACGAGACCGATAAGCGCACTCTGGATGATGCCATTGATGGTGCTGATGTGTTCGTAGGTCTTTCTGGCCCTGATCTGCTCAGTAGCGAGCAATTGGCCAAAATGGCAGCCAACCCCATCGTGTTCGCTTGCTCCAACCCTGATCCAGAAATCAAGCCAGAAATTGCCAAGGCAACGCGCGATGATGTCATCATGGCGACAGGTCGCTCTGACTACCCCAACCAGGTCAATAATGTACTGGGTTTCCCCTTCATTTTCCGTGGCGCCTTAGATGTTCGCGCTACCGCAATCAATGAAGAAATGAAGGTTGCTGCAGTCAATGCACTCAAAGACCTGGCGAAGGAACCAGTCACTCAGGAAGTGCTGAATGCCTATGAACTAGATAGCCTGGAGTTTGGTCCTGAGTATATTATTCCCAAGCCCATGGACTCCCGCCTATTGGCAGTCGTTTCGGGTGCAGTTGCTCAAGCAGCAGTTGATTCAGGTGTAGCTCGTCAGCCTTTCCCGGCTCACTACCCGCTGAAGAGCATCAAAGATGTATACGGCAACTAGTAACGACTAGCAGCCAACATAAAAAAAGCCAGGCAAATGCCTGGCTTTTTTTATAGTCATCACAAAAAGCTAGAAGAGGGCCTCGGGTGCAACAGGCGCTGCAGCATCACCACTTCCGGAGCGGCCATTCGAAGAACCGCCGCCTGATGAAGAGCTACTAGGCAGTGCATCAGGCACTCGCTCACGGTAAAAGAGCTCAAAAATAGCAGTGGCCTGATCAGGTCGAGCTCTAAGGCCGGTTTCAGGATCTATACGCACTGTTACCAAGCCACCCGGTCTATCCAGAGTCCTTTCAGGCTGACCCTCAAGAGCAACACGCATAAAATTGATCCACATAGGTAACGCCAGATTGGCACCATACTCACCCGTCGTTCCGGGTTGATCAAAACCAGCCCAGACAGTAGCGACCATGTCGCGATTAAAACCGGAGAACCAGGCATCATGTAACTCATTGGTTGTTCCGGTTTTACCGCGAATATCACTCCTATCCAGCGCCAAGGCTCTGCGCCCTGTGCCCTCGTCAATAACATCACGCAGAATCGAATGCATCGAGTAGATAGCCCTTTCATCGACATTACGCTGAGCCAGGGGATATTCAACACCTGAAAGTCTTATGCTTTCCTGGTCTGCATCGCAGTTACGACAGATACGCGGATGAACTGCCTGATAAAGGAGTTCGCCGTCATTATCAGTAACATGAGTGACCAAATGACCTTCAATACCATAACCACCATTGGCGAGAATGGCATAAGCCTGGTTCATATCAAAAGGTGTCACATTCGCACTACCTAATGACAAGGATAGATCCCGTGGCATGAGGCTGGCATCAAAACCAAACTGGGAAACATAGTTAACCGCCCGGCTGATACCCACATAGTTGAGTACCCGTATTGAAATCAGGTTACGCGAACGATATAGACCTTCACGCAAACGCGTTGGGCCATAGAAGGTTCCACTGGAATTCTGAGGACGCCAAACATCTTCCAAAGCCTCATCTTCAAAAACAACAGGTGCATCATTAATTATGGTCGCGGGGGTATAGCCTCGCTCCAAGGCAGCCAGGTACACAAAGGGTTTAAATACCGATCCAGCCTGACGTGCAGCCTGCTGAGCCCGATTAAAACGGCTTTGCTGGAAGTCAAAACCACCGACCATGGCCGTCACCTTACCGGAATCTGTCTCCATAGCGACCAGGGCTGCTTCCAGCTGAGGCAGTTGAGCCAGAAGCCAAGGCATTTCAGCTGAGTTGTTGGGTCGCAAACGGATCAAATCACCTTCAGAAGCCAGGCGATCTCCAGGCAAGGGGTTACGGTCCTTCCAGAAAGGGGAGTGATAGCGTCCGGCCCAAGAAAAGGCCTCTGCTGGTAACTCAACCACCTGACCACCGCGGCGCAGAACACGTAAACGATCTGCTTCTGCCGCCATAACGATAGCTGGCTGCAAGCCACCATAAACAGGAGTTAGGTCCAGTTCACGCAACCAATTACTATAATCCACACCCCATTCTTCTTTAAGTCGCTCAGCACGGGGGTCCGTTAAAGCTTGTTGAACCTGCTCCATACCCCCGGCCTGAGTTGCCTCCAGTTCGGCAAGCGCATCAGTTTCCAGGTACTCTTCTTCCAAAGAAAGTGGAATACCGCTACGCTCAACACCTCGCCAGCCCCGACGCTGATCGTAATCCAAAATACCCTGATTGATCGAACGGTTGGCTGCTTCCTGTTGCTTGGCATTGATCGAGGTGTAAACATTTAAACCACGGGTATAGGCCTGATCACCAAACTTATCCAGGGTAAAAATACGCGCTGACTCAGCGACATAGGGTGCATTCACTTCACGGTGAGGGGGATGGTGACGTGCTGTAACCGGGGCACGTAATGCCTGCTCGAAGCTAACATCATCAATCTTATCCAGCGCGTACATTCTGGACAGAATCCAATTACGACGAATCAGAGCACGACGCGGGTTCGCCAGCGGGTTATAAGCAGAGGGCGCTTTGGGTAACCCGGCAATCATGGCAATTTGTGGCAAGCTGAGTTCATGCAGCGGCTTGCCATAGTAAACTTCAGATGCAGCAACTATTCCGTAGGCTCTATGTCCAAGATAAATCTTATTAACATACAATTCCATGATCTCCTGCTTAGTCAGCATTTGCTCCATACGCAGTGACAGGAGAATTTCACGGATTTTTCGGGCGAAGGTACGGTCGCGCGTCAACAAATAGTTACGTGCAACCTGCATAGTAATCGTAGAGCCCCCGGATTGAATTTGCCCTGTATCCAATAATTGCACAGCAGCCCGAGCCAAACCGCGAACATCCACACCCGGATGATCATAATAGTCGGCATCTTCAGCAGCCAGCAAGGCATCAAGGTAGCGGCGAGGGATATCTTCATAATTGATGCGGGTCCGACGATGTTCACCAAACTCACCTATCAAAAGGCCTTCAGATGAGTAAATCCGCATCGGCATTTCCAGCCTTTCGCTGAGCAGGACTTCTACATCCTGCAACTGCGCCACTTCATCATGGAGTCCAGGCCAGTAATAGAGCACCACTGCGAATGCCCAAACGCCACCCAGACAAGCACCTGCCACTCCCAGCAAGAACAGGTTCCTGATGATTTTTTTCAAAAGTTGCATCGTGTACCCTCAAGCCCCTCAACTGCCATGCATTTTAAATATTTGCACAACCCATTACAATCTGATACAAAAGCTCTTAAAGCTAGGCTGAAATATTTCTTTTAACCAGACAAACTGGAAGGACACCCCAGCCAGCCACCTGCAAAATGCCAAGGATCCAGTTTATCATGCTCAGGATGCCTGAACTTCCATTTTTACGCCCCAAAAAGCAACCCTTGATTGGCGTAGATATTACAGCTTCAGCAGTCAAACTACTCGAAATCCACCCGCAAGGGAGTCGTCTACAAGTTGCCAGCTATGGCGTAGCGCCCTTGGAAAGTGGTGCCGTTAGTGATCGCAGAATCAAAGATTATAAGTCGGTTGCCCGCAGCATTAAACGGGTAATTGATCGCACTCAGCCAACCACACTAAGAACAGCCGTGGCGGTGCCTGCTGCTGCAGTGATTAGCCGCACCTTAAGTTTGCCTCGTGATCTTGACGACGAAGAAATGGAAGCACAAGTGTTGCTGGAAGCCGACCAGCACATTCCCTATGCGTTAAATGAAGTTGCCATTGATTTTCAGCGCCTTCCACCACTTAATCCTGATGATGACACCCAACCAGTGCTTTTGGTTGCCTGCCGCAAAGAAACAACTGAACAACTGGACCAGGTACTAGAAGAAGCGGGTTTAAAGCCGGTTGTCATTGATGTGGAAAACTTGGCCATTGAAAGAGCCATCCGCCTAATTCTTGATCAACTTAATGAACACCAAGCAGAAGAAGGCCAGATCGTTGCTGTTGCAGATATCGGGGCCACTACAACTACCCTAAACGTGCTCAATGATGGCGAAATTATTTACAGCCGTGATCAGATGTTTGGTGGCAAACAGCTCACTGATGAAATACAACGTCATTATGGCCTCTCACGTGAAGAGGCTGGCTTCGCCAAGAAAAAAGGCAACCTTCCTTCAGACTACTTTACTGAAATTTTGGAGCCTTTTAAAACAGCTACGATTCATCAGATTGAACGCCAACTCCAGCTGTTTTATTCCTCATCCAACTACCATGATATCGACTACCTTATTCTCGCTGGCGGCTCTTCTGTAATAGAGGGACTACCAGATATGGCCAGACATCAGCTAGGGGCAACTACATTGGTAGCCAACCCTTTTGCCAAAATGTTGCTCAGTGACAAGGTAAATGCCCAAGCTTTAGCTCAAGATGCACCTGCAATGATGATTGCCTGTGGGCTGGCAATGAGGATGGAATCATGAGCGATGGCATTAACTTAAGGCCCTGGCGGGAAGAACGTCGCCAGTTTAAACAAACTCAGTTTGTTTACTTAGCTGTCGCTACTTTGCTACTTGGTTTGTTGTTAAGTGCTTTCTGGTGGTGGAGTGGCAACCAGTCGATTCATGCCGTTCAAGAAGAAAATCAGCAAATCAGGGAGCAGTTATCTCTTCTGGATGCAGAAATCAGGGAAGTAACTGAGCTGCGTACCAAGCGCGAACAGCTTTTACAAAGAATTGAAGTCATACAAAGCCTACAGCAGGAAAGACCGGTAACTATTGACCTTTTGGATCAGCTAACCGGCAGTCTGACCGATGGCATCTATCTCACGGATGTGCGAAGACAAAGTAACCAGATTACCATTCAGGGCCATGCCACCCCCTCGCAAGCCCTTTCTGACTGGATGCGCAAGCTTTCCAAGCAGCAGCGCTTTAGGGAACCTGTTTTAAGAAGTGTCACTTCAGATGAAAGCATCGGTGCAAGCCGCTTTGATCTACTCTTACCTCTAGCGGAGGATAGATAGTGAAAAGAATTCATCTTCCCACCCAGGATTTCAAACACTGGCTTGTAGGACAATGGCGGGCCATCAAACGCCTGGAAAAAGATGATCTGGATTTGCAACGCGCAGGCCAGTGGCCCTATTTAATCAAAGGGTGTGCTCTTCTGTGCCTGTTAATTGGCGTTATCTTTGTCAGCAACTGGCTGCTGCTTGCCACTGTAAGGGAAGACCTGCAAAGCTATCAAAACGAACAGCAGCAACTTTTTGAACGCTATCAGACGCGTGCGTTTCAAGCAGCTAACCTGACAGCTTATCAACAGCAGATGCGAGTCATGGAGGCCACCTTTGCCGACCTCTTGTCAAAGCTACCGATTGAAAGAGAAATCCCCCGTTTAATCGAAGACATTCAAGATCAAGCCGATCGCCAGCGCCTTGAAGTACAGGCACTCAACCTGCGTAGCGAACAAAATCGGGACTTTTATACCGAGCTGCCTTTTGAAATTCGTGTCCGGGGTGACTTTCATCGCCTGGCCAGCTTTATGGCAGGAATTAGCAGCCTGGACCGTATTATAACCCTTCATGACTTCACCATGACCCCAGAAAAAAGGGGCCAACCAACGCAGGTCAACCTTCTCCTTCAAGCACGAACTTATCGCTATGACGAGAGTATTCAACCTCCCTCTAGCAGGAGGCAAGGGCGATGATCCAACCAAACAAACTTCTGCGTCTGGCCATCCTTTGTCTTAGCTTCTGGCTGCTAAGTGGTTGCAGCGATCAACCCAGAACAGAGGAAATCGCAGAAAAGCTTCAGGAATTCAAGGAAAGGCCCAGAGGACGCATTGATCCTCTTCCTGAGTTTCCTGAGCCTGTGATTGCCCGCTATACCCGTAGCAATCAACGTGATCCCTTTACACCCGACCGCCAACTCTTGCCTCAACTGCCTTCGCCTGCCGATTCTGCGCGGGCACCTGATCCTGATCGCCAACGCTCACCACTGGAAAAATGGAATCTGAGCGAACTGGCACTGAGGGGCATTATGCAAAAAGGTGACCAGATACGCGGACTTGTCCTGACCCCGGACAGGCAGTTGGTAACAGTCAGGGTAGGCGATTATATCGGTCGGGACCATGGCCGGATTACGGCAATTAATGCCAAGAGCATCCAGTTGGTCGAACTCATTCATGACAATCAAGGCGGTTGGCAAGAGCGCGACCAAGAGCTGACACTATCCAGGTAAAATGGCAATAACCATGACACGATTTGCAACTCAACTTAATCGCACTTGTATTTGGCTGGCATTAATTGGCTTTCTCTGCATGAGTATTAGTACGGCCAAAGCTCAAGAGCAGCAGCTAATTGATCTGGATTTCCAGCGAACTCCCAAGGATCAAGCACGGCTCCTTCTGGAATTTGCCGTACCACCCCAGTTACCCGAAAGCAGCGAGAGTCATATCGGTTTATCACTCAATTTTGCTAACACCCAAATTGCAGAAGAAATACGCAACCTTTATGACACCAATGACTTCAACACCCTGGTTAGCAGTTTAAGCCTGGACCAGGAAGGTCGGGACGCTTTGGTTAGTATCGAAGTGGATACCAGTTTTAGCTACACTCTGCATCAGCAAGATAACTGGTTAATCGTAGATATCTCGCCACGCAGCCAAACCGCCTCGGATACAGGCCGCACCAGCCCCAGGCGCATCCAATACACTGGCGAACCCATGACCCTGAGCTACCAGAACATTCCGGTTCGTGAACTTTTAAAAGAAATGGCCAGTTTTCTGGATCTTAATTTGATTGCCGGGGAAAACGTGCGGGGCAACATCACTTTGGAACTGAATGAAGTTCCGTCCGATCAAGCCCTAGACCTGATTTTAACTACCAAAAACCTGGCCAGCCGCCAGGTCGGCAATGTACTTTTAGTTGCTCCTTCAGAAGAGCTGGTCGCCCTGCAACAACAGCAGGCCGAAGCCCGTAAATCCGACCTGGCCGTTGAACCCCTGGTGGATGAGTTCATTCGGGTTCATTTTGCCAATGCTGAAGACCTGCGTACCTTTATCCTGGGCGACCAACAAGCCTCTAACGTTCAGCAACCCGCTTCCATAGCTTCAGGGCTCTTTGGTGGAGAGCTGATGCAAGAACCCACTACAACTAACGACCGACGCTTTCTATCCGATCGCGGACACCTAATGGTCGACAGGCGTACCAATCAGGTTTATGTCCGGGATACCGCCGAGTATGTCGAACGCATCCGCACCATCATTGAAACCCTGGATGTTCCTGTCGATCAGGTCATGATTGAAGCGCGAATTGTTGTTGCTCGAACTGGCGTCAGTGATGAACTAGGAGTCACCTGGGGTGCCAGCCGCACTTCAGGAGGAAGTGCTAGTGGTTTTGCAACTGAGCGGGGGCGCATAGGGCCTGGCAACCGAACTGAATTTGAAAGCACAGGTTCCGGGCGTCGTGGAGGTTCACTGGATTTCAATCCACAAACCGGGCTGGGCATAGGCTTCGTCAATAATAACTTTTTGTTGGATTTGGAGTTGGCTGCACTGGAAACTGAAAACCGCAGTGAGATTATTTCTCAACCGAAAGTTATCACTTCTGACCGAGTTCAGGCCACTATCCGTTCCGGCGAACAAATTCCTTATCGCAAAGTAGAAGATGGTACAGTTTCGGTTGAATTCCAAAATGCCGAACTGGTCTTGGAAGTTCTGCCACAAATTACCAGTGATGGCCGCATTCTGATGAAGCTGCAAGTCAACAATGACTCCAAGGGCGAAGAAACCGCTGACGGCTTCACAATCAATAGTAATTCCATCAACACCCAGGTACTTGCTAACAACGGTGAAACCATCGTTATCGGTGGGATTTTTACCTCACAAACACTGGAGTCCGTTGCCAAAACACCTATATTGGGAGATCTTCCTTTGTTGGGCTGGCTATTCCGGCGTTCCTTTCAAAGTCAGGAGAAGGTAGAATTGCTCGTATTCATTACACCTAGAATGCTGAGCAACAGCCTGACAGCAACAGGGCAGTAAACGTCAGCTCAGCCAGCTAAACCTTGGTTAGGAGTTATTTTCAGGATGCAGAGTGAAGACACCTGCACAACCAACATCATTCTTGTCGGCCCCATGGGAGCTGGCAAGAGTACGCTTGGACGCCTGCTGGCTCGTGCGCTGAAAAGGCCCTTTTATGACTCTGACCAAGTCATCGAAGATCGTTGCGGCGCTGCCATCCCCTGGATCTTTGATCTTGAAGGTGAAGAAGGCTTCCGAAACCGTGAAAGCCAAATTCTGGCAGAGCTGACACAACTTCAAGGAATCGTCCTAGCCACTGGTGGTGGAGCAGTACTGCGCTCGGAAAATCGAGCACGTCTCATGGAAGGCGGCCTGGTGATCTTCTTACGTACAACAGTAGAACAACAGCTTGCCCGCACACGTAAGAGCACCAATCGCCCCCTATTACAAACCGCCAACCCTCGCCAGCGTCTGGAAGAAATGCGTTTGCAACGCGATCCCCTCTACGAAGAAACAGCCCACCTGACGATCAATACTGATCAGCGCCCTCCGCGCCAGGTGGTCATGGATATCAAAAAACAACTTCTTGATCACTTGGATAACAGAGATACCCATGCAAAGTCTGCAACTTGATCTGGGTGACCGTAGTTACGCCATCCACATCGGCTCAAAACTGATCAGCCGGGGCGACCTCATCACCCCCTTGCTTGAAGGCAAACAGATATTAATCGTGACCAACACCACGGTTGGCCCTATTTACCTGGAAACCCTCAAGGCAGGCCTACTCGAAAGCCGTGCAGATCTAGAAATCGAAATCTGCATCCTGCCTGATGGTGAGGCCTATAAAGACATTGCCCATCTGGAAAAAATCTGGAACCGACTCCTCGAAGCTGGCTTTAATCGCAAAGCAACTCTGCTGGCGCTGGGTGGTGGTGTCATTGGCGATATGAGCGGCTTTGCAGCTGCTTGCTACCAACGTGGCGTTAACTTTATTCAGCTGCCGACCACCCTACTCTCTCAAGTTGATTCTTCAGTCGGTGGAAAAACCGGTGTCAATCACCCTTTGGGTAAAAATATGCTGGGAGCCTTCTGGCAACCCCGCCTGGTTCTGGCAGATACCAGCAGCCTGCAAACACTACCCAAACGCGAACTTGCTGCCGGTATGGCTGAAGTCATCAAATATGGTCTACTTGGTGACAGCGAATTACTGCTGTGGCTGGAAACCCATATTCAAGGTCTGATGCAGGGGGATGAGCAGCTGCTGACCGAAGCCATTGCTCGCTCCTGCCAGTGTAAAGCAACGATTGTCGCTGAAGATGAGCGCGAAGCAGGGCAACGTGCTCTTCTCAATCTCGGCCATACCTTTGGCCATGCCATAGAAACCGAAATGGGTTATGGTCAATGGCTGCACGGCGAAGCTGTTGCTGCAGGCATGTGGCTGGCTGCCGATTTATCGCGACGTCTGGGATGGCTGGAAGCCAGTGATTGCGAAAGGGTAGAAAAGCTCTTGAAAGCGGCCCAACTACCGGTTCGGCCACCCAAAGAAATGACGGTTGACCAGTTTCTTAAGCATATGGCCGTCGACAAAAAAAATATTGATGGACAACTACGCCTGGTACTTCTTGAACACCTGGGCAAGGCCAAGCTGCACAGCTTGACCGAACTGGAAGAACTGAAAGCTTGTCTTAACTCTGCGCTTGGTAAAGCTTAACTAGCAGTTGCTTACAAAAGGCTACCTGCTGATGACCAGCAAGCGTTACAGTAACAGCTCTGATATGATTTAATTTTTATTTTTGCATCCCAACTAGTCTAGGGAGTCGCTGGCATGCCATCCAGGGAACCGTCACTCAGCAATTCGGATACTTCTAGCTCCGCTGAAGTAGTGCAATTGCTGGAAAACATCAACGATCAAGCGGTTTTTTATCCAGGCCGCCAACATGGCAAGCATCTTGACCTGCTGCTCCATTTGAGCCGCTACAGCAACCTATTGCTAACCATTACAGGTCCTACAGGAAGTGGTAAAACACATCTTAAAAACAAATTGAGAGAGCAGCTGGATTCAGGGGTTACTGCTGTCAATCTGGATGCAAGCAAGGTTGGCAAAGCACCCAAGCTGCTCTCAGCCCTTGAGTCAGCCCTGCGCCTGGAAATACCACCACGCGCTGACAACCGCCAATACCTGGAAGAAATCCGTAACCACACGCAACTACTCACTGAAGATGGTGGTAGCTGTCTGCTGCTGATTGATAATGCTGAAGAGCTGGACCAGGGCGCACTGGATCTACTTTTGGAGCTGGCAACCACCAGCAATGATAGCCGCCGTCCCCACCTGGCCCTATTTGGCCGCGATGAGCTGCTAAAAAGGCTTCATGATCGTGATAACCAGGCGCGCTTTGAATCCGTGGGCCACCATCTACCTCTGGAAGCCTTTGGCGAAGTAGAAGCCCGCGGTTACCTTGAGCATCGTTGCAGAAGTGTGGGGCTTGAGCATTTACCGCTAAACGACAACCAGTTCCGAAGAGTTTACAAGGCAGCTCATGGCTGGCCAGGGCTCTTGAATAAAGCCCTGCTCAAGGAACTTAATGAATCTGGCCCCGCTGAAGACACTCTAGCAGAAGTGGCGAAGCCAGCTAAAAAAACCGCCGCACCCAAAAAGCAAAAGACACGCAAAACACCCCTCTGGCCAATTTTTGGCGCTGCAGTTCTAATTGCGGGTCTAGTGGTGGGCTTTCTTTATTATGGTGACCTAAGCGATGACACCAGTGTTTCACCCACCGCTACAGGGTTGATTTCCAGGTCCCAGCAAATTCGCCAAGATTCTTGGGAAGGCCCCTTGGGTGAAAGCAGCCAAGTTATTGAAGAACTGGAAAGGCGCGTTGAAGACCTGCCCCCACTGGAGGAAGAAGTTGCTGAAGACCTCAGCACCGCAGAACCTCTGCCCGAAGAAGCCGCTGAAGCAGACACCCCTGATGCCACACCTCCAGTTGAAACAGGCGATCAACCGATCGATAGTCCTGATGACGCACCACCAGAAATGGCTGAGCTGGACGAACCCGTGTTTGATCCTCAACCGCTTCAGCAGCCTGAACCTGCCATAGAAGAAGAAACAGCTGAGCAGGAAACCGAGGGTTTCACTGACAGTGGCCACCGCAGAGAAGCCTGGCTGATCGACCGCCCGCCCAATAATTTCAGCCTCCAACTACTAGCCAGCTCAGAGGAGGCCACTGTACGCAACTTTATCGAGAATCAGGATAACCCGGAAAACTTTGCTTATTACCAGCGCGATCATGCTGGCAGCCCCTGGGTTGTGGTTTATGGTGACTTTTCCAACCGAGCCCAAGCCGAAGCAGCCCGAGAAGACTTACCTGCAAGCCTGCAAAATCTTCAACCTTGGTTGAGGCGCTTCAACAGTATCCAAGGCGACTTAAATAATCGCTAACAGGCTCCTGTCTTAACAAAAAAGCCGCCTAATCAATGGCGGCTTTTTTGTGGGCTAGCAAGTGCACCAATCGAAAGCAAAAGCTGTCCGGCGCACCAAGCCTATTCTCAAGACCCAGACTAAAAACCATAAAGAATAAATATTTTAAAATAAATTCCAAAAAAGAATCAATCAACAAAAAAACCAGCCTTTTCGACCATTTTTCGTTTGTTCCCTATCCCTGCCTGCGTGTAATATCCACTGCATACCAAAATAACCGGCATACCCCTTGCCGATTTTGCATAACGCGAGAGTCCAGACCATGAACGCACCTCTCCAGAATCCATCAGCAACTGCACCCAAGCAGAGCAAAAATCCAGGCCTTCACCAAAAGGGTGAATTTAAGGATAACTGTGGCTTTGGCCTGATTGCCCAGATGCACGGCGAAGCCAGCCATGACCTGCTGAAAACTGCGATTGAATCTCTGACCTGCATGACCCATCGGGGTGGCATTGCCTCGGATGGCAAAACCGGTGATGGCTGTGGCCTGCTGATTAAAAAACCCGACTCCTTTTTGCGCACTCTGGCTCAGGAACACTTTGGTCAGGACATGAATGAGCGCTATGCCGTAGGCAAGGTGTTTCTGCCACAGGATGCAGCCCGCGCCCAAAAGGGTCGCCAGGCGCTAGAGCAGCAGATTCATGCTCAGGGGCTGGAAGTTGTCGGCTGGCGGGTTGTCCCTACCGACCCTTCAGTCTGTGGCGAAATTGCCCTGGCCTGTATGCCGCAGTTCGAGCAGCTTTTCGTCAATGCACCTGAAGGCATGGAAGAAAAGGAACTGGGCGTTAAGCTGTTTATGGCTCGTCGCCGTGCGGAAATGGTGATGAAGGGCGAGGAGGACTTTTATGTCGCCTCCCTGTCCAGCAAGGTGCTCTCCTACAAGGGCCTGACCCTACCAGTGGATCTGCCTAACTTCTACAAGGATTTAAGTGACGAACGTCTGGAAACCGCTATCTGTGTGTTTCACCAGCGCTTTTCCACCAATACCGACCCCAAGTGGCCGCTGGCCCAACCCTTTCGATACCTGGCTCACAATGGCGAAATCAACACCATCGAAGCCAACCGGAATTGGGCCAATGCACGCAAGAAGAACTTTAAAAACGACTGGCTACCCGATATCGACACCCTGGACCAGATCGTCAACACCCAAGGTTCTGACTCCTCCAGTATGGACAATATGCTGGAAGTCCTGCTGACCGGTGATATGAATCTCTTCCGCGCGGTACGCAAAATGATTCCCCCGGCCTGGCAGAATGTTCAGACCATGGACGGCGACCTGCGCGCCTTCTATGAATACAACTCCATGCATATGGAAGCCTGGGATGGTCCGGCGGGCCTGGTGATGACCGATGGCCGCTATGCCCTATGCATGCTGGATCGCAACGGCCTACGGCCGGCCCGTTTTGTAATCACTAAAAATGGTTATATCACCCTGGCTTCAGAAATTGGCGTTTGGAACTACAAACCCGAAGAGGTACTCCAGAAAAGCCGTGTCGGCCCAGGCCAGATCCTGGCCGTAGATACTCTGACCGGTGATATCCTCCACACCAAGGATGTCGACGACAAACTTAAAGCTGCCAACCCCTACAAGCAGTGGCTACGCGAGCAGTCCACCTATTTGGAGTCCACCCTGACCGAAACTGGGCCGCGCTTTGAAGCTTTGGAGCGTCAGGAACTAGCCACCTACATGAAGATGTTCAATATCAGCCTGGAAGAGCGCAACTCTGTGCTGCTTCCGCTGGCTGATTCGGGTCAAGAGGCTGTGGGCTCCATGGGTGATGACACCCCCATGGCGGTGCTGTCGAAAAAAGTGCGCCATGTCGCTGACTTCTTCCGTCAGAAGTTTGCTCAGGTCACTAATCCACCCATCGATCCACTGCGGGAATCCATCGTCATGTCGCTGGAGACCATTATCGGTCGCGAGATGAATGTCTTTGAAGAAAAGCCCGAGTATGCCAACCGCATTATTCTGACCACACCGGTTCTTTCTCCGCGCAAATTCAAATCCCTGGTGGAAGACCCGCGCCCCGGTTTTGAAGAGCATTTCATTCAGCTGCAGTTCAACTCTGCTGAAGAAGGTTTGAAGCAGGCATTGGAGCGTATTTGCCAGGAGGCTGAAAATGCTGTGCGTGCCGAGAAGGTGCTGCTGGTGCTCTCGGATCGCAACCTGGAAAAAGGCAAGATTCCGATCAATGCAGTCATGGCCACTGGTGCGGTGCATCACCGCCTAATGGCCAAGGGCCTGCGCTGTGATGCCAACCTGATTATCGATACCGGCTGGGCACGTGATTCCCACCATATGGCGGTACTCTTTGGTTTTGGTGCCACTGCCATCAACCCCTGGTTGAGCTACCAGGTGATTGCTGACCTGCACCGCAGCGGTGAACTCCAGGGCGACCCTGGCGAAACCCGCCGTGCCTATCGCAAAGGCATTCAAAAAGGCTTGATGAAAATCCTGTCAAAAATGGGGATTTCCACCCTGCCGTCTTATCGTGGCTCCCAGCTGTTTGAGGCTGTGGGTCTGGATGAAGAGGTGGTGGACCTCTGCTTCAAGGGTGTTGCCAGTCGCCTTCAGGGTGCTGGTTTTGCCGATCTGCAAATGGATCAGGAACTGCTGGCCGAAAACGCCTGGCGTAAATCAGGCCGAGTCACTCAGGGTGGCCTGCTGAAGTATATTCATGGTGGTGAATACCATGCCTATAATCCAGATGTGGTCACCAGCATGCAGGAAGCCGTACAAACCGGTAGTTATGAGGCCTGGAAACGCTTTGCACGGCTGGTCAATGAACGCCCTGCTGCCACCCTGAGGGATCTACTCAAGCTGAAAAAAGCCGAGCAGCCGCTCTCCCTGGATGAAGTGGAAAGCGTCGAAGAGCTGCTGCCCCGTTTTGACTCGGCTGGCATGTCGCTGGGTGCCCTATCCCCTGAAGCCCATGAAGCCCTGGCTCAGGCCATGAATGAAATGGGGGCCCGTTCCAACTCAGGTGAAGGGGGTGAAGACCCCGCCCGTTACGGCACCAGCAAGTCGTCCAAAATCAAGCAGATCGCTTCAGGGCGTTTTGGCGTGACACCCGGTTACCTCGTCAATGCTGAAGTTTTGCAAATCAAGGTTGCCCAAGGGGCCAAACCGGGTGAAGGCGGGCAGCTGCCCGGTGGCAAGGTCAATGCGCTGATTGCCCGGTTGCGCCATTCGGTGCCCGGTGTCACCTTGATTTCACCGCCACCCCACCACGATATCTATTCCATTGAAGATCTGGCCCAGCTGATTTTCGACCTCAAACAGGTCAACCCCAAAGCCCAGGTTTCAGTGAAACTGGTCTCGGAACCCGGCATCGGCACCATCGCTACTGGGGTCGCCAAGGCCTATGCCGATCTAATCACCGTCTCCGGTTATGACGGCGGCACCGCGGCTTCTCCACTGACCTCCATCAAGTACGCTGGCTCACCCTGGGAGTTGGGTCTGGTTGAAGTGCAGCAAGCGCTGCGCATCAATCACCTCAGAGACAAAATCCGCCTGCAAACAGATGGTGGCCTGAAAACCGGTCTGGATGTGGTCAAGGCGGCGATTCTGGGTGCTGAAAGCTTTGGCTTTGGCACCGCGCCCATGGTCGCTTTGGGCTGTAAATACCTGCGAATTTGTCACCTCAACAACTGCGCTACCGGGGTAGCCACCCAGGATGAAAAACTGCGTGAAGAACACTTCCGCGGCACTGTGGAAATGGTCAAAAACTATTTCCGCTTTATTGCCGAAGAGGTTAGGGGAATTCTCGCCGAACTGGGTGTGAAAAAACTCACCGATCTGATTGGTCGTGTGGATCTACTGGAAGTTCTGGAGGGTGAAACCGAGCGTCAAGGCAAGCTGGACTTCAGCCGCCTGCTGGGTAACGATGCCGTGCCTGCTGATGCACCGCAATTCTGCCAGATCACCCACAATGATCCCTTTGATAAGGGTGAGTTGGCCGAGCGAATGGTGGCTGAACTGCAAGAGGCCTTGGATAACAAGACCGGTGGCGAGTTTAGCTTCACTCTGACCAATTGCGACCGTTCCATCGGTGCACGAATTTCCGGTGAAATTGCCAGTCGCTATGGCGATGAAGGTCTGGCTGATGCGCCCATCCAGTTGCAGCTTAAAGGCGTGGCCGGGCAAAGCTTTGGGGTCTGGAACGCCAAAGGCTTGAATATGTATCTGGAAGGGGATGCCAATGACTATGTCGGCAAGGGCATGAACGGCGGCAAGCTGGTGTTGGTGCCCCCTGCTGGCAGCAGTTTTGCCAGTCACAAAACTTCGATTATGGGCAATACCTGCCTTTACGGCGCTACAGGTGGT
Organism: Marinospirillum celere; assembly: GCF_900112235.1. Taxonomy (GTDB): domain Bacteria; phylum Pseudomonadota; class Gammaproteobacteria; order Pseudomonadales; family Halomonadaceae; genus Marinospirillum; species Marinospirillum celere. Next base: position 42,506 of record NZ_FOLH01000005.1, read on the forward strand.
CACCTCTATGCCGCTGGAAGGGCTGGGGAGCGCTTTGCGGTCCGCAATTCCGGTGCCCTGGCCATTGTTGAAGGCGCAGGCGACCACTGCTGTGAGTATATGACCGGCGGCCTGGTCTGTGTGCTCGGTGATACCGGCTATAACTTTGGTGCCGGCATGACCGGTGGTTTTGCCTATGTGCTGGATCTGGAACGCACCTTCGTCGACAAGTACAACCACGAACTGGTCGACCTCCACCGCATTAACACCGAACAAATGGAAGTTTACCGTAACCATCTACGCAGTCTGGTCCAGGCTTTCGTTGAAGAAACCAACTCGGCCTGGGGGCGCAAAATTCTGCAGGAATTCTCTGACTTCATTCGTCACTTCTGGCTGGTCAAGCCCAAAGCGGCCAGTGTCAGTGACCTGCTGAAAACCACACGTCAAAGCGCCCAGTAACCGTCAGGATAAATTGAGGAAAAGAGCATGGCTGAACAACTCAACAATGACTTCCAGTTTATCGATGTCGGTCGCCAGGATCCGGCCAAAAAGCCTGTGACCCTGCGTAAAAAGGCCTTCATTGAAATTTATGATGCTTTTGAAGACAAGCAGGCCAAGACCCAAGCCCACCGCTGCCTGGATTGTGGCAACCCCTATTGTGAGTGGAAGTGCCCAGTACACAACTACATTCCCAACTGGCTGCAGCTGGCCACCGATGGCAACATCATCGAAGCCGCCGAACTCTGCCACGCCACCAACACCCTGCCCGAAGTCTGTGGCCGGGTCTGCCCCCAGGATCGCCTCTGTGAAGGGGCCTGTACCCTGAATGATGGCTTTGGTGCTGTCACCATCGGCTCAGTGGAAAAGTACATCACGGAAAAAGCCTTTGCCCAGGGCTGGCGGCCTGACATGAGCCAGGTGGAATGGACCGACAAGAAGGTCGCCATTATCGGTGCTGGCCCGGCCGGTCTAGGCTGTGCCGATGTGCTGGTGCGCAATGGCGTCAAACCGGTGGTATTTGATAAATACCCGGAAATTGGTGGCCTGCTGACCTTTGGCATCCCCGAATTCAAGCTGGAAAAAACCGTGATGAGCCGCCGTCGGGAAATCTTTGAAGGCATGGGTATCGAGTTTCGCCTGAATACCGAAATAGGCAGCGATGTCAGCATGGAAAAACTGCTGGCCGATTATGATGCTGTATTCATGGGTATGGGCACCTACACCTATATGAAAGGCGGCTTTCCCGGTGAAAACCTGCCGGGTGTTTATGATGCCCTGGATTTTTTGATTGCCAACGTCAATCGCAACCTGGGTTATGAAAAAGATCCGGCTGACTTTATCAGCATGGAAGGCAAAAAGGTGGTGGTGCTGGGTGGCGGTGACACTGCGATGGACTGTAACCGCACCTCGATTCGCCAGCAGGCCCGCAGTGTGACCTGTGCCTACCGCCGTGATGAAGAAAACATGCCGGGTTCACGCAAGGAAGTGGAAAATGCCCGTGAAGAAGGTGTGAAATTCCTTTTCAACCGCCAGCCCATTGCCATCGTGGGCGAAGACAAGGTCGAAGGCGTTAAAGTCGTTCGCACCCAAATGGGTGAGCCGGATGAAAACGGCCGCCGCAAACCCGAAGTTGTGCCGGGTTCCGAAGAAATTCTGCCCGCCGATGCCGTCCTGGTGGCCTTTGGCTTCAAGCCCAGCCCAGCCGACTGGTTTGCCCAACACCAGATCAACACCAATGACTGGGGACTGGTCGAAGCCCCTGAAGAAGCCCGCCACCCCTTCCAGACCAGCAATGAAAAAGTCTTTGCCGGGGGTGATATGGTGCGTGGCTCCGACCTGGTCGTCACCGCCATCTGGGAAGGCCGTCAGGCTGCCGAAGGGATCTTGAGCTACCTCAAAGTCTGATCCTTCACCCGCAATAAACCACCAAAGGAGCGCACTGCGCCCCTTTGGTCATTTCCAAACACTCAACTATCTTTTTGAACTAACCCATATCAAATGGATTTTTTGGTGTGCCATCATGAAGTAACTCAGACGCGATGGCATTTACCTCACCCTGAACGTATGCCCAATACTCTGGATTATCTAAGGTTCTCTCTTTAATTTGCTTAGGGATAAAACGGCTCATTTCCATGTTGAAGTCATTGCGTACTTCGTCTTCCGACATTAGCTTGGCTAACGCAGTAGACAGCGCCTGTCGAAAGTCATCTGGTTGCTTGTGTCTTGCGTTGAGTTTCTTTTCAACCAGTGCCCTGGATAAATCAACCCCACGCTGCTTAATCCAAACAATATCCCAGATATCACGAGGCTTGATACGCCTTGCTCGATAGGCTAAGGCAATAAGCTTATCGGCCAGAGTTTCTTTTAGTGACTGAACAGGAACCAAGATGCCTTCAGTTGGCACAACAAGGTCGTAATGATTGATTAACGGACGCTTTTCGATATCGAATGAGGGTATTGCACAGACATCAATATGCATTTTTTGTCTTGGTAAATCAGGACGATTTGGCTCTTTCACGATACTAATCTTCCACGAAACAGTATCCCCTTGCTGCTCACCAGAGGGCTTGTTGACCCAAACTTCGGTTTCGTACTTATTTTGAATATAGGTCTGTATTTCAGACTCCAGCCCCTCAAACTCGGATGGTTTGAAGTCATGGCCACCGTTGAAATCAAGGTCTTCTGACAGCCTGCTGCTGTTGTAACACATGCGTAGTGAGGTGCCACCAATAAAGGTTAATCGCTGCATAATCCCTTGCTTGATCAGCACATCCATAATGTCATGATGCAAGATCTCTTTTTCTATCACAGGGGTTACTGCTGCATAGTCAGGGTTTGACTGGACGATTTGGCGAATTTGTTGCTTCAGCATACCTGGCTCTCCAGCATGTGTAGATTCCGGCGGCAGTGCTTGAGATCTGCAATCGCTTGTGCTTTGTCAGCGCGATACATTTTAATGTCGGGGTCATAGTACAAATGAGGTGCGATTTTTTCGACTGGCTGCTTAGTGTGGGTCAGTTCGATCACGCCGTAAGGCGTATCAAAACAACCACTTCGACCTTTAGTCACTACCGTGACTCTGCCCATCACAATTTGTGAAATATCGCCGGTATGACTGAGCTGACTTTCCAGGCTGATGTAGTTCAATACACTACTACGCAACTTTTTGATGATTTTATAAATAGCCGTCTCGGGCTCTGGTGGTGTAATTCTACTTTCATAAAAGCCTTTCACCACTCGCCTTAGCAAGCCCTTCTTTACGCTAGCTGTAAGGAACTTTCTAAAAGCCGGGTCACAAGGCACACCCAGCATAAAAGCAAGCTCAGTTGCACTGTGAACGCCGCCGCCAGCGTTCACCGCTTTCGCTAATGCCTTGAGTAGCTCATCAGACTTAGCCATAGGTCTACACCAAGTTACCTAATAAAGAACTTAGTGTAGACCTGAAATTAGACTGGCGCAAGACATTGGTCTACAAAACATTACCTTATTAGTAATAATCTGTATACCTAAAGGTAAGCATACAACCCTTAAACCCACCAAAACTGAACGATAGAAGCCCGCCACCCCTTCCAGACCAGCAATGAAAAAGTCTTTGCCGGTGGCGATAGGGTGCGCGGCTCCGACCTGGTCGTCACCGCCATCTGGGAAGGCCGTCAGGCTGCCGAAGGTATTCTTTCCTACCTGAAGGTTTAAAGCCATCGCTTGCCCCTGGGGTTTATTTAGCTGTACTGGGGCAAACGAATCACTAATCCTCTTCTCCTAAGCCTTTCAAGGCTTAGGTTTCAGTTTAAATAGTCATTACTATTTTTGTAAGCAGTTTGTCATCAACTTGTTTTTCTAATGTCACCGTCTCAAGTGCATCCTCCATTCAAAGACGAAAACCAGGAAGAATGATGAAACTAACTGCAACAACAGAAATAAGAGCTAGAGCTAATGATCAAGCCGCCACCCATTTGCAGCAAATTCTGCAACAACGTCGGCTTATTTCTCTTTACCAACCCATCGTCGACCTCCGGCAAAGAAGTATTCATGGTTGGGAAGCTCTCAGTCGCGGCCCTTTTGAGAGCCAATTGCATCATCCGCTAGCTTTGTTTCAGCAAGCTAGAGAAGAAGATTTATTGGTGGCACTAGAGCAACTAAGCAAGGAAAGAGCTATTGAAGGTTTTGCCCATCAGGCTTTGCCTGGAAGGTTATTTCTTAATGTTTCGCCTGATCTGTTGGTTCAGCCAAAGCATCAACCCGGTCAAACCCTTGCTTTATTAGAGCGCTATGGTCTAGATCCTAAAAAACTAGTTATTGAGTTAACCGAGCAACAACCCACACATGATTATGATCTCATGAGACAAGCTATCGATTACTATCGAGATATGGGGTTTAAGATTGCTCTGGATGATTTGGGAAGTGGTTATTCAGGTTTACGCCTTTGGTCCGAACTGCGTCCTGACTATGTCAAAATAGATCGACATTTTGTACATCAAGTAAAAAATGATAGGGTCAAACAAGACTTTCTACGCTTTATTAACAATATGGCTCGTTCTTTGGGCACCCAAGTTATTGCTGAAGGTGTCGAAACACTTGCTGAGCTTGAAGTATTACAAGAATTGGGGATAGAGTTGGTACAGGGGTATTACTTTTCTCGCCCTCAATCTCAGCCCGTCAGCGAGCTATCGATAAACCTGCCTGGTACCCATTCACCACAATCACCTCTGATCAATCAAGAGGAACAAGCAAAAGCATTGTTATGTAAGGTTCGCTGTATTCAACCTGATATGAGCGTGGCTGAAGCTGTGGAAATCTTTCGTCAGGATGAAGAACTTTTTTCCTTGCCAGTGGTTGATCATCAAAACCGACCCAGAGGCTTATTACTGCGCAATCAGCTCATGTCAACTCTACTACGCCCTTTTGGACAAGAGCTGAATTACCGCAAGCCCGTCAGCAACCTAATGCATGATCAACCCTTGATTGTTGAAGCAGAGTTAAGTCTTGAAGAGGTTAGTCAACAGATTATCGATCGCCGAAGAGAGCACCTGGACGATGACTTTATCATCACCTGTTGGGGTAAATATCTGGGAATCGGTCAAGTCGTTGATTTATTACGCACCATGACTGAGCTCAAAGTACGCAATGCTAGGCAAGCCAACCCACTTACTCTGTTACCGGGAAACGGGCCGATTCAGGAAACTCTAGATACCTGGCTGCAAAGGCGTCAACCACTGGTCGTCTGTTACCTGGATCTGGATAACTTCAAGGTATTCAATGATACCTATGGTTATGCGCTGGGTGATGAATTACTGAAAAGCTTGGCATCTAGTTTACAGAAATCCCTGCATCCGCATGAAGATTTCATAGGACACATAGGTGGCGATGACTTTGTTGCCATCTGTCGCAGCTGGGATTGGCAGGAACGCATGCTGCGTGTACTGCATGATTTCTCTCACCATTCACTAGAATTTTACAGTGAAGAAGACCGTGCTGCTGGCGGCATTCATGCGGATGATCGCTTCGGAGTTCGGCGTTTCTTTTCTTTTGTGGGTGTTTCTATTGCAGCTCTTAGCACTAAAGGTAGAGATGGAGTCAATGCTCACATGTTGGCAGCAGACGTCTCCCATCTAAAGCATTTTGCCAAGCAAGTGGATGGATCCAGTCTAGTGCTACAAACGGAAGAAGGGCAAAAAGTTGTTTGGCCTAGTGACTCTTTGCCTCATGGCTACCAATAATTTGTATTTTGCCTTACTGGTCAACAAGACCTGCAATCGCACTAAAAAAGTGCATTTTTTGTATAAGCACCAAAATAGAACCTCTCCTGCCTATTGATTTCTTTTTCTTATCAATAATTACTAAGTAATTCCCAAAGGTTTTCACAGATGAAGAAAATCCCCTTTTTTTGTCTTTTTTTGTTTGTCTATCGACTTTAGATGGATGTAATATCCGCTCTCACCAATAGAAAACGGTATAGGCATTGCAAATTTTGCATAACGTCTCCCTCACCCATCTTAGGAGACGGCAAAGAATCACCGGCATTCACCTACCCCCCGAATGCCCTGAGTGACCACCAAGAATGACCACACCCGGATCAATACCTATAAAAATATCCAAGCTTACTGACTCACTAACGGAAAAAGACAATGAACGCAGAAACCAAAAAGCCTGAAGGTCTTTACCGCCCAGAATTGGAACATGACAGCTGTGGTATCGGCTTTGTGGCCAATTTGAAAGGCAAGAAAAGCCATCAAATCGTCGAAGATGCTCTGTCCATGCTGACCTGCATGGAGCACCGGGGCGGTACCGGATTTGATGTTAAAAGTGGCGATGGTGCCGGTATTCTGATTCAGATTCCGGATACCCTGCTGCGTAAAGCCTGCCAAGCAAAAGGCATCACACTACCCGAAGCCGGTGGCTATGGTGTGGGCATGGTATTTTTCCCTCAGGATAAGCAAGATCGGCAGACTTGTCGCAATCTGCTCGAATCCAATATCAAAAAGCTGGGCATGAAGCTTTTAGGATACCGTGAAGTTCCTACCGACAATGCCACCCTCGGCCAGGCTTCTATAGATAACGAACCTCACATTGAGCAGGTCTTTATTGCTCCTTCGGAAGGCTTGGACCAGCAAGCATTTGAGCGCCAGCTCTATGTACTGCGCAAACATACTTCCTTTGTTGTTGCGCGCAGCATTCCCAATGCCGAAGAAAACTTTTACATCGCCTCCATGTCCACCCGCACCCTGGTTTATAAAGGCCAGCTGACGACAGCTCAGGTGCGTGAGTACTACCTGGACTTGCAGAATGAGGACTGCACCACGGCCTTGGCGATGCACCACAGCCGTTTTTCAACCAATACCTTCCCAGCCTGGCGTCTGGCCCAGCCCTTCCGCTATCTGGCACACAATGGCGAAATCAATACCGTCAAGGGCAACATCAACTGGATGCGCGCACGTGATGAGCTGCTCTCCTGTGAGGTGTTCACGCCCGAAGAGCTGAAAATGCTCAAGCCCATCTGCAACCATGCCCAGTCAGACTCTGCGAATATGGATATGGTGCTGGAGCTGCTGGTACTGGCCGGTCGCCCACTGGAAAAAGTCATGATGATGATGATTCCCGAAGCCTGGCAGAAGCAGGAGGATATGGAGCCGGTCAAACGTGCTTTTTATGAGTACTATGCCTGCATCATGGAACCCTGGGATGGTCCTGCCTCGGTAGCCTTTACCGATGGCAAGGTGATTGGTGCCACTCTGGACCGCAACGGTCTGCGTCCTTCACGCTACCTAGTCATGGACGATGACACCCTGGTCATGGGTTCAGAAACCGGCGCTCTGGTGGTCGATGAGTCCCGGGTCCTGATGAAAGGTCGCCTGCAACCGGGTCGTATTTTTATTGCCGACCTGGAAGAAGGTCGTATTATCAGTGATGATGAAGTCAAGGGTCAGGTTTGCACCAGCCAGCCCTATGGTGAGTGGCTGAAGAAGAACAAGATCATTCTGGAAGAGCTGCCCGAGTCTCCGATTGCTGAGCGCCCCCACGGCCCGAAAAGCCTGCTGCGCCGCCAACAAGCCTTTGGTTACTCCCAAGAAGATTTGGATGTCATCTTCACCGACATGGTGGGTACTGCCAAGGAGCCTCTGGGTTCCATGGGTGCCGATAATCCTCTGGCGGTCTTGTCCGATCAGCCTCAGCATCTGGCCAACTACTTCAAACAGTTCTTTGCCCAGGTCACCAATCCGCCGATTGACCCGATTCGTGAAGAAATGGTCATGTCCTTGCAGACCTACGTCGGCAAGTCACTGAATCTCTTGGATGAAACCCCCGAGCACTGCCGGATGGTGGAAATCAAGCAACCGGTTCTGACCAATGAGGAGTTACGTAAACTTCAGCATCTGGATCACAACCACTTTCAGTCCACGACCATTGATATCACCTTCCGTGCCACTGGAAAGAAGGGTGAGCTGAAAAAAGCGCTGGATCGTGTTTGCCGCCATGCTCGCGATGCAGTGGATGATGGTTATTCGATCCTCATTCTTAGTGATCGCAAGGTCAATACCGACCATGCTGGAATTCCCTCGCTGTTGGCCGTAGCAGCAGTTCACCACTTTTTGATTCGTGAAGGCCTGCGTTCTTCAACCGGCATCGTGGTTGAGGCTGGCGATGTGCGTGAAACCCACCACTTTGCCACCCTACTGGGCTATGGTGCCGCTGCGGTCAATCCCTACCTAGCTTTTGAGTCTCTTTATGCCCTACAAAAAAGTGGCGCCATCAGCGAAGATTGGGACCAACAAGAGCTAGTCAAGCGCTACACCGAAGCGGTGAACAGCGGCCTACTAAAAATCTTCTCTAAGATGGGTATTTCCACGCTTCAGTCCTATCAGGGTGCGCAGATTTTTGAAGCCCTGGGTTTAAGCTCTGAAGTGATCGATACCTACTTTGCAGGCACCATTAGTCGCATTGAAGGTCTGGGTTTAGATGAAATTGCTGAAGAGCGCCTGATAACTCACCGTCAGGGTTATCCTGACCGGGCTCCTGGGGCGGATCTACTCCACCTGCGTACCGGTGGTGATTACTTCTGGCGCAAATCAGGTGAGCGGCATCTGTTCAACCCCAAGGTTATTCGCCTGCTGCAACATGCCAGCGCCACCAACAGCAAGGAACTCTTCACTGAGTACACCCAGGCAGTTGATGAGCAATCCAAGGCAGCCTATACCCTGCGCGGCCTGCTGGAAATGAACACTGACCGCCAACCTGTACCTCTTGAGGAGGTAGAATCAGCGGAGAAGATCTTCAAGCGTTTTGCCACCGGTGCTATGTCCTTTGGCTCTATTTCCTGGGAAGCCCACACCTGTCTGGCAATCGCCATGAACCGCCTGGGCGGCAAGAGCAATTCAGGCGAAGGCGGTGAAGACCCCATTCGTTACCAGCCGCTGGAAAACGGCGACTCCATGAAGTCGAAAATCAAACAGGTCGCCTCTGGTCGCTTCGGTGTCACCAGCCATTACCTGACCAATGCTGAAGAGCTACAAATCAAGATGGCTCAGGGTGCCAAACCCGGTGAAGGTGGTCAGCTTCCCGGTCACAAGGTGGATGCCTGGATCGGTAAAACCCGGATGGCAACACCCGGTGTCGGCCTGATTTCGCCCCCACCGCACCATGATATCTATTCCATTGAAGATCTGGCGCAGCTGATTTATGACCTGAAAAACGCCAATCGCGAAGCGCGGGTGAATGTGAAGCTGGTCTCTCTGGCTGGCGTGGGCACGGTTGCCACGGGTGTCACCAAAGGCTATGCCGACGTCGTACTGATTGCCGGTCACGATGGCGGCACTGGGGCGTCACCTCTGAGTTCCATTAAGCATGCCGGCCTGCCCTGGGAGCTGGGTCTAGCAGAAACCCACCAAACGCTGGTTCGTAACCGTCTGCGCAGCCGTGTCACCCTGCAGGCCGATGGTCAGATGAAAACCCCTCGGGACCTGGCCGTTGCCACCCTGCTGGGTGCCGAGGAATGGGGCGTGGCCACGGCTGCGCTGGTGGCGCAAGGCTGCATCATGATGCGCAAGTGCCACACCAACACCTGCCCAGTAGGGATTGCCACTCAGGATCGTGAGCTGCGCGGCCGCTACAACGGCCAGGTGGAGCACGTGGTCAACTTCTTCAAGCTGATGGTGGAAGGCCTGCGCGAAATTATGGCCGAACTGGGCTTTCGCTCCATCAATGAAATGGTGGGTCAGGCTCAGTGCCTTAAAGTCCGTGATCTGGGTGATCACTGGAAACTCAAGAATCTGGATCTGTCTTCTCTGCTTTATAAGCAGGAGCCCCATCCTGGTGACAGCCTCTACAAAACAGTGGAGCAGAAGCACCTGATTGACGACATTATTGATCGCAAGCTGATCAAGGATGCTCAGGCGGCACTGGAAAGCCAGCAGCCAGTCAGTCTAGAGTACAGCATTGAAAATACGGATCGCAGTGTCGGCGCCATGCTCTCTAATGAGATTTCCAAGCGCTATCATGCCGAAGGCTTGCCCGAAGACACCGTTAAGGTGCACTTCAAAGGCTCAGCTGGCCAGAGCTTTGGCGTCTTTACCGCTTCGGGCGTGCGCTTTGATCTGGAAGGGGACGCCAATGACTATTTTGGCAAGGGCCTGTCCGGTGGCAAACTGGTGGTCTTCCCCAATGCCCAAGCTCCCTTTAAAGCCGAAGACAACATCCTGATCGGTAATGTCGCCCTCTTTGGCGCCACCCAGGGTGAAGCCTTTATTCATGGCCTGGCCGGTGAGCGCTTCTGTGTTCGTAACTCAGGTGCCACTGCCGTGGTCGAAGGCGTAGGCGACCATGGCTGTGAATACATGACTGGCGGCTGTGCGGTCATTCTCGGTGAAACCGGGCGCAACTTTGCTGCCGGCATGTCCGGCGGTGTCGCCTATGTCCTGGATCGCTCAGGTCAGCTGGATGCCCGTTGCAACAAAGAAATGGTTCGTCTTAGCCCAGTGGAAACAACCGAAGAACAGGCGCGCCTCAAAGCACTGATCGAAAGGCACCTAGAGCACACCAACTCTGAAGTCGCCAAGGAACTGCTGGCCAACTGGGACAAGTCTCTTCAGGAGTTTGTCCGAGTGATGCCGGTCGATTACGAGCGGATGCAGGGTTATATGCAACAGGTGCGTGAAGAACAACAGCTCGATGATGACTACCAGGTGGCCCAAGAAGCCTTCGACCTGCATCTGAAAAAATTGGCCGAAAAGAAAGCGACTGCCTGAGGAGATAATCATGGGAAAAGTAACTGGATTTATGGAGTTTGATCGCGCTCTGCCCGCTGACCGCATTCCGGTAGAGCGCTTAAATGACTGGCAAGAAATACACACCGAAATGCTGGAAGAGGATATCCGCACCCAGGGTGCCCGCTGCATGGACTGTGGTGTGCCCTTCTGCCATGCTGGCGACTCGGCCTCTGCCCCTCAAGTGGGTGGCTGCCCGGTCAACAATCTGATTCCTGAATGGAATGATCTGATTTACAAGGGTCGCTGGCGGGAAGCGCTGGATCGCCTGCACCAGACCAACAACTTCCCGGAGTTCACTGGCCGGGTGTGTCCTGCACCCTGTGAAGATTCCTGCGTGCTGGGCATCAATGCACCACCCGTCACCATCAAGCACCACGAAAACTCAATCATCGAGAAAGGTTTTGCCGAAGGCTGGGTACAACCTAACCCACCGGCCGAGCGGACGGGCAAGAAGGTCGCTGTGATTGGTTCCGGGCCTGCTGGCCTGGCCGCTGCCGCCCAGCTGAACTCAGCGGGTCATAGTGTCACTGTTTATGAGCGGGATGATCGTCTGGGTGGTCTTTTGATGTACGGCATTCCCAACATGAAGCTGGAAAAGCCTATTGTTGAACGCCGCCTGCAGCTGATGCGTGAAGAAGGCATCGAGTTTGTCACCAACACCGAAGTGGGCAAGGACATCAGCGCCGAAGAGCTACAAAAGCAATTCGATTCTGTTCTTTTGGCTACTGGCTCTACCGTACCTCGCGATTTACCCATTGAGGGCCGCGAGCTTAAGGGCGTCCACTTTGCTATGGACTACCTGGGCTCCAACACCAAAAGCCTGCTGGATTCCGAGCATCAAGACGGCAACTACATTTCCGCCAAGGGCAAAAAAGTTGTCGTCATCGGTGGCGGTGATACCGGGACCGACTGTGTTGGCACAGCCCTACGCCAGGGTTGTGAAAGCGTGATTCAGCTGGAAATCATGCCCAAGCCACCCCTGGAGCGTGCCGCCGACAATCCCTGGCCGGAATTCAAGCGCACCCTGAAGGTGGATTATGGTCAGGCTGAAGCCATAGCTGTTCAAGGTGAAGACCCTCGCCAGTATTTGCAGCTGACGCAAAAGCTGACAGGCGAAAACGGCCAGGTGAAAAAGCTCCATCTGACCGGGATTGAATGGAAAAAAGATGATCAGGGCCGCATGGGACCTCAGCCAGTCGCAGGCAGCGAGCGGGAAATTGAAGCCGATCTGGTGCTGCTGGCCATGGGCTTTTTAGGGCCTGAAGGGGGACTACTGGAGCAGTTCGGTGCTGACAAGGATGCTCGTTCCAATGCCAAGGCTGACTATGGCAACTATCGCACTTCAGTGGATGGTCTCTATGCTGCCGGTGACTGTCGTCGTGGTCAGAGCCTGATTGTCTGGGCCATCAACGAAGGACGAGAAGCAGCACGGGAAATTGATCGGGATCTAATGGGCAGCACCCAGCTACCTTAATCCCATCCAGAAAAAGCGGCCAACTCAATAAAGAGAAGGCCGCTTTTTCACCTTGCCAGGATTGAGCAAGGGTGTATGCTGGTGCAAAATCATTAAAGGAGAACAACATGTCTTATCCCCGCCTTGTTGGCGTTACGCCAGACGGCCAGAAGGTCGAGTTACCCGCCCTGACAGAAATCCAGATCAACTGGGAAGAAGGGCTGCCAGCAGCCTTGCTGATCAACCCTGAGCACCTGAAAGGCAACAGCCTGTCACTGGAAGTCGGTAGCCTCGAAGACGAAACCGATCACATCGAGGAATATGGTGTTTTGGTACTGAAGCCGGGTGCCTGCAATCTCGTTGATATTGAAATTGAAAATCACCGGATGGATGACGCAGACGAGGAAGCCTAAAAAGAGTTATTAGGCTACTTGGAGACTTCCGACTGCATTAGTCGAGGTCTTCAACCTCTTCAATGACCTGGGCGAGTAGCGGAGCCTGATCGTCCAGATCAAAAACCATGAACGCAGGTTCAATACGGATGAAGTCATCAAAGAGCGCCCGGTCGATGTCTTCCGGCCAAAGGCTGTCATCTTCTTCCCAGGAAAAAAGTTCATTTTCCAAAATATCCAGGTAGCGCTCAGCAATCAGCTTCTCCAGATCTTCCTCTTCTTCCAACTCAGGAATCAGATAACTGGTCGACTCTTGATTGACCTCTTCCAGGGTCACCTCATCTTCTCCAGCGTCACTGATGCTATTGATCCAGTCGACAAAAGGCTGCCTGAGTTTGACACTGATAGCCGAGCGGTTAAGCATCTTCATGATGTTTCTCCAGAACAGGAAAGACTACAAGATTGTAGGCTTGCATTATGCGCACTTGCGCACTGGAAGCCAAGGGAGATCAACGAATAAATAGCCAGGCTGAAGCTTCAACCTGGCTATTCAGAGTTAGTTGTTGGCGTGTAGGGCTTCATTCAACTCGACAGCTGAACGATTGGCCAAACACTCAACACGACCGGAGATTGAATTGCGGCGGAAAAGCAGGTCGTCCTGGTTGGCCAGAGCACGTCCAGCAACCACACTGACTTCAGCACCCTTGTCATCCAGCAGAGTAATCTTGGTGCCCGCAGTGATGTAGAGGCCTGCCTCTACCGTACAACGGTTACCCAAAGGAATACCGATACCGGCATTGGCACCGATCAAGCACTTTTCACCCACTGAAATGATGATATTACCACCACCTGACAGAGTACCCATGGTCGAACAGCCACCGCCCAAGTCAGAACCAGCACCGACAAAGACACCCGCACTAATGCGGCCTTCGATCATGTTGGGGCCTTCCGTACCGGCATTAAAGTTAACAAAACCTTCATGCATAACAGTAGTGCCCTCACCCAGATAAGCACCCAGGCGTACACGTGAAGTATCAGCAATTCGCACCCCTTGAGGGACCACGTAATCACACATGCGTGGGAATTTATCGACACTTTCCACGGTCAGTATCTTGCCTTCCATACGCGCCTGCAGCTGGCGCTGGGTTAGCTCTTCCAGATCAATGGCACCGTCACTGGTCCAGGCAACATTTTTCAACAGACCAAAAGCACCAGTCAAATTGACATCGTGCGGCTTAACCAAACGGTGTGACAGCAGGTGAAGCTTAAGATACACCTCGGGCAGGCTGGCAGGATCTTTATCCTCTTCCAGCAGAGTCACCACGATAGGGCGATGACTGCGTTTGAGCTGTTGGGCAATGACAGCCAAGTCCAAACGATGGGCTGCATCCAAAGCTTCAGACAGCTGGTCCAGTCGATCAGCAGGAACAGACAGAGGCTGGTTGCCGCCTTCATAACCCGTTGCTTCAACTAGCGCCTGAACCACCTCTGGATCTGGATTAACCAGTGGCTGTGGATAGTAAACTTCCAACCACTCACCCTGGGTATTTTGGGTGCCAACGCCTATACCACAGGCAAAAAGTTTATTGCTCATCTAGCCTTCCTCATTAAAGTATTGGAAATGAAATCAGTGATCAGAGTCCAAGTAGCTGTTGTTGCCACTCATCTGTATCAAAGCCGACCAGAAGCTGATTACCGGTCTCTAAAACCGGGCGCTTGATCAGACTGGGATTATCCTGCATCAATTGCAGGGCCAGGTCCTGGTTAATGGCTTCACGCTGTTCTTCTGGCAGCTTGCGCCAAGTGGTCCCCCTGCGATTGACCAGCGGTTCCCAGCCCAAGCGGCTAACCCAACCTTGTAAAGTTGCCTGGTCAATTCCTGCTTTTTTATAGTCATGAAAGGTGTACTCCAGCTGATTAGCATCCAACCAGGTACGGGCTTTTTTCATGGTGTTGCAATTAGGTATTCCGTAAAGAGTCAGCATTTTAACCTTTTTTCCTACTAAAAACTTGGCTAGATTGGTGCGGGCTAAGCATTTGTCAGGACGCATGAATACATCCCTGTAAGCTCTGACTACAACATCCTGTTGTAAACAGCCTGACAAAAGTTACCCCACACCGCCTGCACGGATATCGATAAACCCTGTGGGAGCTCATTCCATGAGCGATTTTTTACATCTTATCGTCCACAGAGTGAACTCCTGGAGGAGCTTGCTCGCAAGCGATGGCTTTTAACAGCCTGCCTCGATAAATCGCCTTAACCTTTTGGCCCCTTCAATGCATTCCTCCAGCTCTGCCACCAGCGCAATGCGAATGCGATTTTCAGCCGGATTCACGCCATCCACTTCCCGCGACAGATAACGCCCAGCCAGAACGGCCAGGTTTTCCTTTTCCAGCAATCGCCGGGTGAAGGTTTCATCATCAATCGGGGTTTTAGGCCAGAGGTAAAAACCAGCATCCGGGCGCTGAACTTCCATGACCGGCTCAAGAATTTCCAGCACGGCATCAAACTTCGCCCGGTAGAGGTCACGATTGGCTTGAACGTGTTCCTCATCCTTCCAGGCAACAATGGAAGCGGTTTGGTGATGGGGCGGCATGGCACAGCCGTGATAGGTCCGGTAGCGCAGAAAGCTTTTCAAAAGCTCGGCATCACCGGCCACAAACCCGGAACGTAGCCCCGGCAAGTTGGAACGTTTGGACAGGGAGTGAAACACTAGGCAGCGCTTGTAATCCTGACGTCCACTTTCGGCACAAACCTGCAAAAGCCCATGGGGTGGCTGGCTTTCATCAAAATAGATTTCTGAATAGCACTCATCAGCACAGATAATAAAATCATATTTATCTGCCAGTTCTAAGAGAAGCTTTTGCTGGGCAACGGGCAGCAAAGCCCCCGTGGGATTACCTGGTGAGCAGATAAATACTAATTGTGTTTCTTGCCACACCGCTTCAGGTACTTGGGCAAAGTCTGGCTGAAAGCCATTTTCAGCTGTGCAGTTTAAGTAATGGGGCTGACCACCGGCAAGCAGGGCCGCACCCTCATAAATCTGATAAAAAGGGTTGGGCATCACCACCTTGGCGGGGCGGGTCGCATCAACCAGGGTCTGCACGATGGCAAAAAGGGCTTCACGGGTGCCATTAACCGGCAAGACCTGGGTTTCAGGGTCCAGCGGCTGGGAGCCCAGCTGAAAGCGCCTGAGGCACCAGTCTGCAATGGCTTGGCGTAGAGTCAGATCACCCTTGGTTGCCGGGTATTTACTGACACCTTCCAGCGAATGTCTTAGCGCAGTCAGCACCAGCTCAGGAGCCGGGTGTTGGGGTTCACCAATGGTAAAAGCAATGCGTTTCAAATCAGCCGGTGGCTGAATTCCCGCCGTAAGCTGAGCCAGTTTTTCAAATGGATAGGGGTGTAATTTATCCAGATCGGGATTCACAGAAGATCTCCGCAAAAGGGTTCAATAACCGGGTTGACGTGCCTGGCGATCCAGCTCTTCACACAACCGAGCTTGGAGGCGATGACAGAGTTCAGGATCAGACAGCGGTGTTCCATCCTGGTGAGTGATAAAAAAGACATCCTCTACCCGCTCACCCAGGGTGGCAATTTTGGCGTTTTGTAGCCAGAGGTCAAATTCCACAAAAATTCGGCCAATGCGGGCCAGGAGGCCAGGGCGGTCGGGGGTAATGACTTCAACCAGGGTTCTTAGGTTGCTGGGATCATTACTGATATAAACCTGAGTGGCCAGGTTGAAGTGTTTCAGCTGCCGAGGTGTATGGTGTTGGACCAAGGCTGGAAAATCTTCCGGGCTGTTTAGCTCCTTGATTAATTCCAGGCGTATCTCTTCCAAGCGTTCAGGGCTGCGTGGCACCTCTCCATCCTGCTCTAGGACAATCAGAGTGTTCAAGGTAAAGCCCTGGCGGCTGGTCGAAATACGGGCATCATGGATAGAAAGGCCCAAACGATCCATGATAGCTGCCGTAGCGGCGAAACCAAAGGCGGCATCTCGGGTATGAATAAATACCTTGGTGCCCCCTTCACTCATGTCCGTTGCCGGAGCCGCAACCAGAACCAAGGGCTGACCTGGTTCCTGCTGTTCCAAAATTCCCTGAGTATGCCAGGCCACTTCGCTGGGGGCATCCTGGAGGAAGTATTCATCATCCAGGGTTTTCCAGAGTTCACGCACCCGCTGCTCATTCACGTCCAGACTGCGCAAGAGCGTCATGGCTTCTTCCTGGGTTTCCAGGACTCTTTCCGTGGGGTCGATGGGGTTTTCCAAGCCACGGCGGAAGGCGCGATGAGTTTCGGTATAGAGTTGGTTCAGCAACGCCGCTCGCCAACCATTCCAAAGACTGGGGTTGGTGGCATTGATATCAGCAACGGTCAAGACATACAAATAATCCAGGCGCACCTGATCACTGACCTGTTCAGCAAAGTGGCTAATCACGTCAGGATCAGATATATCCTGTTTTTGTGCGGTCATAGACATCAACAGGTGATTTTCGACCAGCCAGCTCACCAGGTGAGTATCTCTTTTCGACAATTGATGGCGCTCACAAAAATCCCTGGCATCTTCAGCACCCAGTTCCGAGTGATCACCACCGCGGCCCTTACCAAGATCATGATAAAGCCCCGCCAGCCAAATCACTTCCAATTTGGGTAGCTGCTGAATCAGGCGGGTCGCCAAAGGGTAGTCTTTACCATTGCTGGCATCCCGAAAGCTTTGCAGAAAACGCAACAGGCGCAGCGTATGGGCATCCACTGTGTAGACATGAAATAAATCATACTGGGTTAGGCCCACCGCATGACCAAATTCAGGCAGATAACGACCCAGCAGGCCATAACGACTCATGCGGGTGAGCTGCAGCGCGACATCACCGGAAGAACGGAGCAGTTCCATAAACAGGCTGCGGGCACCCAAGTCTCGTCGAAAGGACTCATCTACCAGATGACGATGATCGCGCAGGGCACGAATGGTTGAAGCCCGAACACCTTTAATAGAGGGATTTTCAGCCATCAACAGAAAAATTTCTATGAGCGCAAAAGGATGGCGTTCAAAGACATTATCGCCCAGGTGCTCGATCAATCCATTGCGAATATGAAAGCGCTTGTTGAGTGGTTCCAGACTGACTTCTTCATCTTTTTGCAGCAGTGCTTCTTCAAAATGCTGCAAGAGCACATCATTGAGTTCTGTTAGGGTGGTGACGACTCGGAAATAGCGCTTCATGAATTGTTCGATCGCCAAGCGATTTTCACTATCCAGATAGCCAAAGAGCACAGCCAGCTGTCGCTGGTAATCAAACAGCAGTCGGTCTTCCGGACGGCCAGCCAAAACGTGCAGAGCGTAGCGCACCTGCCAGAGAAAACACTGACCCTGCTCCAGAATGCGCATTTCTGTTTCCGTCAGAAAACCTTCATTCAACAGGTCTTCAAGTGAATGGGCATTAAAATGGCGCTTGGCTACCCAGCCGATCATCTGGATATCGCGCAGGCCGCCCGGAGAGCTTTTGATATTCGGCTCCAGGCTATATTCGCTATTGTTGAATTTGTAATGCCGGGCAATCTGCTCTTGCCACTTGGCTTCAAAAAACTTTGCTGAAGGCCACATGCATTCGGTGCTTAAACGCTGCACCATCTCTTGGCGCAGGCCATCACTGCCAACCAGGGTGCGGTTTTCAAGCAGGTTGGTGACAACTGTAATGTCAGCCCTAGCTTCACGTTCACAGTCATTCAGTGAGCGTACGCTATGCCCGACATCCAGCTTGAGGTCCCAAAGCAGGGTAATAAAATCTGACAGAGGCTCTCGGTAGGGAGTGTCATCATCATCTTTGAGCAGAATCAGCAAGTCGATGTCGGATTTGGGGTGGAGTTCACCTCGGCCATAACCGCCCACGGCGATCAGAGCAATGCGGTCATCGGGCCAGGCAAACTGCCGCCAGACGATGGCAAGTAGCTGATCCATTGCCCAGGCCCGACCATAAACCAGGTCGCGAATATCTGCACCATCGTAGAAAGCCTGATCCAGACGCTGGTTTATCAAGCCCAGGGCTTTTTTAAATAGAGGAATGGGGGGCGCTGTCTTGGCCGTTAGCTGCTCCTCCAGCTTGGCAAAGTCAAAGAGTGTCGGCTTGGGCCTGAATTCATAATTAACGCTCATGCTCCCCTGCCCCCTATTGCCTAAGCAAAATCTTCTTCATTACGACGTGTCAAAACCTCAACCCCTGTCTCAGTTACCAGAAGGGTATGCTCCCACTGGGCTGACAGGCTGTGATCCTTGGTCACCACCGTCCAACCGTCTTTCATCAATTTGCAGTGACGCTTGCCTGCATTGATCATCGGTTCTATGGTGAAACACATACCCGGCTGCAGCTCAACATCCGTCTTTTCGTTGTAGCCATCATAGTGAAGCACCTGGGGATCTTCGTGAAAGACCTTGCCGATGCCATGCCCACAGTATTCCTGAACCACTGAAAAGCGTTCTTTTTCAGCCATCTTTTGAATGCATTGGCCAATTTCTGACAGGCGAGCACCGGGTTTAACCAGGGCAATGGAAGCGTAGAGGCTCTTTTGAGTAAATTCGACCAAACGCTTTGCCATAATCGTGGGCTCACCCACATAAAACATTTTGCTGGTGTCACCATGGTAGCCATCTTTGATGACGGTAATATCAATATTGATGATATCGCCTTTCTTCAACTTCTTGTTGTCATCTGGAATACCATGACAAATCACATGGTTGACTGAGGTGCAGATTGACTTGGGAAAACCATGGTAATTCAAGGGCGCAGGAATAGCCCCTTGCTTCTCAGTAATATAGGCATGACAAATGCGATCCAGCTCACCTGTGGTGACGCCGGGTTTAACATGCTCTTCCAACATTTCCAAAACTTCGGCTGCCAGGCGCCCGGCAACACGCATTTTTTCAATTTCGTCAGGGGTTTTAATGGTGATCATCATCACAAAACTCTTGATAAATACAAGCAACAAACAAATGCGGGCTTTATGTAGACGCAGGACTATGCTATAAAGTGCGCGCTCAAATTAACCCCCGAAGGATACGGCAAGGGTCAGCCGAAGGCAAACCCACCCACCCCTTCACTCTCAAGGGTTATTTGCGCATTGAACCTCCCACTTAGGGAAAAAAACGTCACACATATACCGGCACAGTCATCTGGGTGCCCGCTTCCTGAATCAGGGAAAGGGTTGATGTCTGGGGTGTATGGAGGCCTAACCCGTACAATTTCGGAGTAAATTTCATGGCACAAGTATCCATGCGTGATCTGCTGCAAGCTGGCGCCCACTTTGGTCACCAGACCCGTTACTGGAACCCCAAGATGGGCAAGTACATCTTTGGTGCTCGCAACAAGATCCACATCATCAACCTCGAAAAAACCGTTCCTGCCCTGAACGAAGCCATTACCTTTGTTGAAAAACTGGCTTCCGGCAAAAACAAAATTCTATTTGTTGGCACCAAGCGTGCTGCTGCCAAAACCATCCGCGAAGAAGCTGACAAGGTAGGCATGCCTTATGTCAACCACCGCTGGTTGGGCGGCATGTTGACCAACTACAAAACCATTCGTCAGTCTATTCGCCGCCTGCGTGACCTGGAAACCCAGCAGCAAGACGGTACCTTTGACAAGCTGACCAAGAAAGAAGTGCTGATGAACCAGCGCGAAATGGAAAAACTCGAGCGCTCTATCGGCGGCATCAAAAACATGGGCGGCCTGCCTGATGCTCTGTTCGTCGTTGATGTTGATCACGAGCGTTTGGCCATTAATGAAGCCAACAAGCTAGGCATTCCTGTTATTGGCGTTGTTGATACCAACTCCGATCCTGATGGCGTAGACTTTGTCATTCCTGGCAACGATGATGCCATCCGTGCCGTCAAGCTCTACGTTGGTGCCATTGCTGCTGCCTGTGGCAAAGCTAAAGAAGCGGCCACTGACGAAGAACTGGTTGAAGTAGCTGAAGAACCAGCTGCCGAGTAAGTCTTTCCAGGCCCGTTGCTATCCATCCTTGCAACGGGCTTCTCTACAAGTTTCCAAGGGGTCCTATTATTATGGCAACGATTACTGCCTCCCAGGTAAAAGAACTGCGTGAACGTACCGGCCTAGCCATGATGGAGTGCAAAAAAGCACTGCAAGAAGCTGACGGCGATATCGACCAGGCCATTGAAAACCTGCGTAAATCTTCTGGCTTGAAAGCCGCCAAGAAAGCCGGCCGTGTTGCTGCTGAAGGCGCTATTGCCACCCGTGTTGCCGCCGATGGCAGCTACGGTGTAATGATTGAAGTTAACTCCGAAACCGACTTTGTTGCTCGTGATGACAACTTCCTCGGTTTTGTAAACCAGGTTGCTGACCAGCTGCTGGCAACCCGCGAAACCGACGTTAGCAAACTGACTGCCGGTGACCTGGAAGCAGCGCGTGAAGCTCTGGTTCAAAAAATTGGCGAAAACATTACCGTACGTCGTGCCAGCTTGGTAGAAGCCGGCGACGGTGGCCTGGTCGGTCACTATGTACACGGTGGCCGTATTGGCGTACTGACTGTCCTGAAAGGCGGTGACGCTGAAGTGGCTAAAGATGTTGCCATGCATGTTGCTGCGGTTAATCCTAAAGTTTGCCGTCCTGATGACATGCCTCAGGAAGATCTGGACAAAGAAAAAGACATCATTCTTGCCCAGCCTGACATGGCCGGTAAGCCAGCTGAAATTGCTGAAAAAATGGTCGGTGGCCGTCTTAAGAAGTTCCTGGCTGAAAACAGCCTGACTGAACAAGCCTTTATCAAGAACCCTGACCAAACGGTTGCCCAGTTTGCTAAAGCAGCAGGCGCTGAAGTCATCAGCTTCAATCGTTTTGAAGTGGGCGAAGGCATCGAGAAGAAAGAAGAAGACTTTGCCGCTGAAGTTGCCGCTCAGGTTGCTGGCAACAAGTAAGAGTCTGGCGGCCTGCGCAGTCGTGGCCGCAACCCATAAAAACGTGCTGGGCTTACCCAGCACGTTTTTGTGCAACTGAACACCTGAAAACCCTTCCTGCTATGGAGACCTCACATGGGCACCAATGAACGCAACGCCAAATACAAGCGTATCCTTCTAAAACTCAGTGGTGAAGCACTGATGGGTGAACAGGATTTTGGTATTGACCCCAAGGTACTGGATCGCATGGCATTGGAAATCGGCCAGTTAGTCGGTATCGGTGTTCAAGTTGGCCTGGTGATCGGTGGCGGCAACCTCTTCCGGGGTGCTGCTCTGAATGCGGCAGGTATGGAAAGGGTCACCGGGGATCATATGGGTATGCTGGCCACTGTCATGAATGGTTTGGCCATGCGGGATGCTCTGGAAAGAAGCAATATTCGCACCCGGGTTATGTCAGCCATCCCCATGAGTGGTGTGGTTGAGCACTATGACAGACGTTCAGCTATCCGCTACCTGACTTCAGGTGATGTAGTGATTTTTTCAGCGGGAACCGGCAACCCCTTCTTTACCACCGATTCAGCGGCCTGCCTTCGTGGCATCGAAGTTGATGCCGATGTTGTCGTCAAGGCAACCAAGGTTGACGGTGTTTACGACAAAGATCCCGTCAAACATGCTGATGCCATCAAGTATGATCGCCTGACCTATGATGCCGCCCTGGATCAAAAGCTTGAAGTTATGGATCTAACAGCCATTTGTCTGGTTAGAGACCAATGCATGCCAGTGCGCGTCTTCAATATGAACAAACCAGGAGCACTGCTCAATCTGGTGGTTGGTGGGCAGGAAGGCACCCTCATTGACCAGGGCCCCATCCAATAATTTCTTCAGTCAGCAAATCAAGAGGCTAAAACCGTGATTAATGAAATCAAGAAAGATACCCAGGAGCGCATGGACAAGAGCCTGGAATCCCTGCAAACCGCTTTCAACAAGATTCGTACCGGCCGTGCTCACCCCAGTATCCTCGACTCCATCAAGGTCGATTACTATGGTAGCGATGTTCCTATTGGACAAGTTGCCAATGTTAACGTTGAAGACAACCGCACCCTAGTCGTCATCCCCTGGGAAAAAACCATGGTTCCCGTGGTTGAAAAAGCCATTATGACTTCTGACCTGGGACTCAACCCCAGCACAGCCGGAAGCAATATTCGTGTACCCATGCCGGCCCTAACCGAAGAAACGCGTAAAGGCTATATCAAGCAGGCGCGTGGCGAAGCAGAAAATGCCCGCATCGCTGTCCGCAATATTCGTCGTGATGCCAACAACCACCTGAAGGCGTTACTGAAAGACAAAGAAATCAGTGAAGATGAAGAGCGTCGCGCTCAAGACGAGATCCAGAAGCTAACCGATCAGCACACGGCTGAAATTGACAAGCTACTGGCTTCCAAGGAAGAAGACCTGATGCAGATCTGATGAAGAATTCAGCTGAAGCCTATCCACAGCTAGAACAGCTGCCGCGACATGTTGCCATCATTATGGATGGTAACAATCGCTGGGCAAAAGCCAGAAAGCTTCCGGGTGTTGCTGGTCACCGAGCAGGCGTCGAGTCGGTTCGTGCTGTTATCGAAGTTGCCTTGCGTCAGGGTATTGAAGCCCTGACGCTTTTTGCTTTTTCCAGTGAAAACTGGAAGCGCCCTGAGGATGAAGTCACCCATTTGATGGAGCTCTTCCAATGGGTACTAAAAAAAGAAATCAGGCGTCTGAACAAGTATGAAGTTCGCCTAAAAATCATTGGTGACCGCTCCGCTTTCAGTAGACAGCTTCAGCAGTTGATGGCAAGGGCTGAAGCAAGAACAGCCGCTAACAAGCGCATGACCCTGGTTGTTGCTGCCAATTATGGTGGCCGCTGGGATCTCCTCCAGGCCACGCGCAAACTGGCCCAGACTGTTGCTCAAGGCCAACTACAAGCAGAAGATTTGAGCGAAGAACATATCCAAGCAGAACTGAGCCTTGCTGAACTGCCTGACCCTGACCTCTGTATTAGAACCAGTGGCGAGCAGCGCATCAGTAATTTTTTGCTCTGGCAACTGGCTTATGCTGAACTGGTCTTTGCCAAAGAGTTCTGGCCAGACTTTCGCCAGGATGCCTTTTTTGCCACCCTACAAGAATTTTCCCAGCGCCAAAGGCGTTTTGGGGGTCGTGAAGAGCAGCCAGCAGAGGAATAACCCCCCATGCTCAAACAGCGTTTGATTACCGCCATTATCCTGGCCCCTCTCGCCCTCTGGGGTCTTTTTGGGTTGGAAGGCTTCGCCTTTGCCTTGTTTACCGGTGCCGTTATTTGTGTTGCCGCCTGGGAATGGGCACGGCTTTCCGGCCTGCCCCGTCCTGGCCACTATCTTTACCCGCTGGGTATCGGCCTCGCCCTCTGGGGCGCCTGGGGCCAACCTCACCTGCTGCAGCAAATGCTCTGGGCAGGTGTCTTCTTTTGGGTTTTTGCCCTGACCCTGGTGATGACCTACCCCAAAACCGTCAGTTGGTGGCGCTGCCCTGCCCGCCGGGCAATTATGGGCATTTTTGTGCTTATCCCGGCCTGGTCTGGCTTCGTACTGCTGCGGGATACAGGCAGCTTTTGGCTTCTCTATGTGCTACTGATCGCCTGGGTTGCTGATATTTTTGCTTATTTTGCCGGTCGTGCTTTTGGCAAACACAAGCTGGCACCAGCAGTCAGCCCAGGCAAGTCCTGGGAAGGCGTTGCTGGCGGCTTGGTTGGCACCACACTACTGAGCCTAGGCGCTTCCTTTTATCTGGATTTGTCACCGGCAAACTCACTGACCCTGTTGCTGATTACCTTAGTGATTACCGGTGTCTCCGTAGTGGGCGACCTCACCGAAAGCCTGGTTAAACGGGAAGCTGGCATGAAGGATTCCAGCAATCTATTGCCCGGTCATGGCGGTTTTATGGATCGAATTGACAGCCTGACCTCCGCTGTTCCTGTCTTTGCTTTTTGCTTGCTATATATCGCCGGGGGCTCGCTGTGATTCAGGTCTCCTTGCTGGGCGCAACAGGCTCCATTGGTGAATCCACCCTGGATGTTCTGGCCCGCAATGCGGACCGTTACCAGCTTTTTGCCGTTTCCGGCTATCGACGACTGGATCAGCTGTTTAATATCTGCTGTCAATTCCAACCCAGTTATGCGGTCGTTCCCCAAGAGTCAGCAGCCAGCTTTCGTCAACGCCTGGCTGATCAAGGCCTGGCTACCGAGGTTCTGGAAGGTGAAGAGGGCTTGGCAACTATTGCCAGCCATGAAGCCGTCCAGGTCGTGGTTGCTGCCATTGTCGGAGCAGCGGGCCTTCTGCCAACCCTGGCCGCAGTTGAAGCCGGTAAACGAATTCTGTTAGCTAATAAGGAAGCTCTGGTTGTTGCTGGTGCTCTATTTATGGATGCCGTTCGCAAACATCAAGCAACCCTGCTGCCTGTTGATTCAGAACACAATGCTATTTTTCAATGCTTGCCCGACCACTTTGGTAAGCAGCCCCTGGCTGACCAGGGTATTGAAAAACTCCTGTTAACAGCATCTGGTGGCCCCTTTCGTGGCTGGTCATTAAGTGATCTGGCAGGTGTTACGCCAGCACAGGCAGTGGCGCACCCCAACTGGTCTATGGGCCAGAAAATTTCTGTGGATTCAGCCACTCTGATGAATAAAGGCTTGGAGTTAATCGAAGCCTGCTGGCTGTTTAACCTTCAACCGGCCTCGATTGAAGTAGTTGTTCATCCACAAAGCATCATTCACTCTCTGGTCAGCTACCGGGATGGATCTGTTCTTGCACAACTCGGTAATCCTGACATGCGCACGCCTATAGCTCATGCGCTTGCCTGGCCTGAACGCATCGACGCTGGTGTGGCCCCTTTGGATCTGATGACTGCCGGTGCACTGCATTTTGAGCAACCGGATGAGCAAGCTTTTCCCTGCCTGAATCTGGCTCGCCAGGCTTTCATTTCTGGAGGAACGGCAGCGGCCACTCTCAATGCCGCCAATGAAGTTGCTGTTGAAGCCTTTTTGCAAAAAAGACTGGCCTTCAATCAAATTCCTGAGCTGATTGAAGAGGTCCTTCAGTTAACCAACATCCAGCCTGCAAACAATCTGGATATTTTGTTGTCAGAAGATCGTCATGCCCGAGACGTGGCTGGACGCTGCCTGACCCGATTTAGCAAACCCTAACTGAGTCTGACCATGGATTTTTTACACAGTCTTCTCGCTTTGATCGTCACTCTGGGTGTTTTAATCACCTTCCATGAATACGGACACTTTTGGGTTGCCCGACGCTGTGGCGTCAAGGTACTCCGATTTTCTGTGGGCTTTGGTAAGCCTCTGGTTCGCTGGTATGACAAACAGGGAACCGAGTATGTAATCGCCGCCCTGCCTTTGGGCGGCTATGTAAAGATGCTTGATGAACGCGAAGCCGAGGTTCCGGAAGAGCTTTTAGAGCAATCGTTTAACCGTAAACCTGTCGGTCAGCGCTTTGCCATAGTCGCGGCTGGTCCCTTGGCTAATTTCCTGCTTGCCATAGTCGCCTACTGGTTTCTTTTTGTAATCGGCACCAGTGTGCCTGCACCGGTCGTAGGCCAGGTTACCGATGGCTCACCTGCTGCTGAAGCTGGCCTGCAAAGTGGTGATGAAGTTCTCAAGGTGGGTAATCGGACAACGCCCAGCTGGCAAGAAGTGGGCCTGGGCTTACTCAATCACATGGGTGAAACCACAAGCATTGCCCTTGAAGTCCAAAACACAAGAGATACCTCATCCCGTCAGCTGGAGCTTCAGGTTGAGCGCTTCCTGTCCGGACAGGATCAACCGGACCCCTTATCCAGCCTAGGCATTCAGCCCTGGCGACCCGATGTTGAGCCTATTCTGGCCAATATCCAGAATTCCAGTCCAGCTCAAGAAGCCGGGCTACAGCCAGGCGACAGGGTTGTTGCTGTCAATCAGGAAAACATAGAGAACTGGCAGCAATTGGTTGATCAATTGCAAGCTAACCCAGGCCGTGAGTTGGAATTGACTCTGGACCGCCAGGGTGAGCGGCTCAGAGTTATGGTCACCCCGGCCACTCGCCAGTTGGATGATGGCCGTGAAGTTGGCTTTATTGGTGCTGGCGTGCAAATGCCGGAATGGCCTGAAGACCTGCTTAGAGAACAACGCTTTGGACCTGTAGCTTCGCTTTGGCGGGCCACTGAAAAGACTGGGGAAATGAGCTGGCTGACCCTGAATGCCATTGGCAAAATGGTCACTGGGCTGATCAGCCCAACTAACTTGTCAGGGCCCATCACCATTGCCCGAGTGGCCAGTGATTCTGCTAAATCAGGCTGGGAAAGTTTTATCACCTTCCTGGCTTATGTCAGCATCAGTCTGGCCATTCTCAATCTGCTTCCCATCCCCATTCTGGATGGCGGACATCTGGTTTATTACGCCATAGAAGCTATCAGAGGCAAGCCGGTTTCAGAACGCGTGCAGGAAATGGCAGCACGTTTTGGGCTTCTAATTCTTGGCAGCCTGATGCTCATGGCTTTTTACTTCGATCTGCTAAGGCTCTAGCACTTGTTAGCCTAGGGCTATTTCCTATATCGTTGCGCACTTGAGTTTTTGTATTGCTTAACCAGTCACTCACCAATGGATCACTAACAGCGTGAAATCTTCTAGTACCCTAGCCTGCATTACCAAAAGCCTTACCGGCCTGGCACTAGGCCTTGGCCTGCTCTTGACGACCGGTCCTGCCTTTGCGCAAGAGCAAGAAATAGTCATTGAAGATCTGCGCATTCAAGGTTTGCAGAGGGTCTCGCCAGGCAGTGTTTTTGCCGAATTACCTTTGCAAACGGGTGATCAAGTGTTGCCCAGCGAAGTTTCATCAGCAGGCAAGAGGCTTTACGCCACCGGCCTTTTTGATGATTTAAAAATCTTTGAAGACAGAGGTGTCATCACCTTTGAGCTCAAAGAAAGACCCACACTCAATGAACTAGTGATTGAAGGTAATCAGAAGGTTTCCAGTGATGACCTGAAATCCGGCTTACGTCAGGCAGGTCTCCAAGAAGGCCAGATTTTTCAACGCTCCACTCTGGATCAGATCAAACTAGAATTACAGCGGATGTACCATGCCCAGGGCCGCTACAATGCCCGTATCGAGAGCACCGTTGAAGAACTGCCTCGCAACCAGGTTCGTGTCCGCCTGGATATTACCGAAGGCAGTGTCGCCACCATCAGACGCATTAATATCGTCGGTAATGAAGCTTTTGACAATGAAACCCTGGTACGTCGTTTTGAGCTTCAAGAAGACCGCGGCTGGACTCTCTTTTCTTCAGCCGATCAGTATTCCCGTGAGCGTCTCAGTGGTGATCTGGAACGCTTGCGCTCCTGGTATCTGGACCGTGGCTATCTGCGCTTTAACATCGAGTCCACCCAGGTCTCGATTAGCCCGGACAAGCAGGATGTTTTTATAACCGTCAATGTCCATGAGGGTGAACAGTATACAGTCAGCGAAGTGGAGCTGGCTGGTGACCTGATACTCGAAGAAGACCAGCTGCGCCCTTTGCAACGCTTGCAAGCCGGTGACACCTTCTCACGCAGTGCCATGACCTCGACCAGTGAAACCATGCGCCGCCGCTTGGGTATTGAAGGCTACACCTTTGCAGAAGTCAGTGGCCGCCCTGAAATTGATGATGAAAATCTGGAAGTAAAAATTACCTTTCTGGTTGAACCAGGCAGTCGCATGTATGTGCGCAAGGTGAACTTCCGAGGCAATACCGGTACCCAGGACGAGGTTCTTCGCCGGGAAATGCTACAAATGGAAGGGGCGTCTGCCAATACTGATCTTATTCAAGCCTCCAAAGCCCGCCTTGAGCGCCTGGGCTATTTCAGCCAGGTTGAGGTAGAAACCTCACCGGTTTCTGGCAGTGACGATCTAGTCGATGTGAACTTTACCGTTGAAGAGCAGCCCTCCGGTTCTATTTCGGCCAGTGTGGGTTATTCGCAAGCCAGCGGCATCGTTTTTGGTGCAGCCATTTCTCAACGCAACTTTCTGGGTACGGGCAGCACTGTTAGCTTTAATGCCAATAAGAGTGACTTCCGGACCAGCTACAATTTTTCTTATCTCAACCCCTACTACACGATCGATGGTGTTTCGCGGGGCTTTAATGTGTTTTATCGAGAAACAGACTTTGATGCTTTGGGTGTCACCAATTTTGCAACCGATGCCTATGGCGGTAATGTCACCTATGGCTACCCAATCAGTCATGATAGTCGTCTAAGCCTCTCCGTTGGTTTTGATAAAACAGGTATTCGAGCCAACCAAAATGCAGACCAAAGCTATGTCATTAATGAAATTGACAACTTCAATGAACTCTACGGACTGGATTTCCTCAACTACAAATTGACCGGTCGCTGGACTCAGAACAAGCTAAACCGGGGTATTTTGGCAACAGCTGGCAGTTACCAGAGGGTCAGTCTGGAAGTCGCTATCCCTGAATCCGATTATGAGTTCTACAAGGTAGAATACCGAGGACAACGCTACTTTCAGCTTGCCGATGATTGGTCACTGAAATTCCGCACTGAAATTGGCTATGGTGATGGCTTGGGCAGTGACTTTGACCGCCTGCCCTTTTATGAGCATTATTATGCAGGTGGTTTGAACTCAGTACGTGGTTATCGTACCAGCCGCCTCGGACCCAGAAACTCTGCAGGCAATGCTTTTGGTGGCAACCTATTGACTGAGGGTTCCGTAGAGTTGATTTTCCCGCTATGGTTTGTTGAGGATAGACGTTCCATTCAAACCAGCTTTTTTGTTGATGGCGGCAATGTCTTTACCACCCGGTGCTATGGCCAAAGTACTTGTGAACGAGGCTTTGATGAAAACGAGCTTCGCTTTTCAGCTGGCGTCAGCTTGACTTGGCTGACTGCCATAGGTCCTCTGGCCTTCAGTATTGCTGAACCCCTGAATGACCAGGATGGTGATGAAACTGAATTCTTCCAGTTCTCTATCGGACAAGTCTTTTAAACAGGAGCTAACAGTGTTTAATAAAAAAACTCTACTAACCTTAGTATTCATTAGCAGCCTGGCACTCAGCCTGCCAGCCTTTTCAGCAACGGCCCAGAGAATTGCTGTTCTGGATCTGCAAGAAGCTATGATGTCAACCGATAAAATCAGCAGGGCGTTTGAAGAAATTGATCGTCAGCTTAGCAGTGAAGAAAGCCGTATTCGCCAACTAGCTGAAGAAGGCCGCAGCCTTCAACAGCGCCTACAAAGAGATGGCGATGTAATGAGCGAATCAGAAAGAACACGGCTGACTCAAGAAATGCAGCAAAAAGTGCAGGAATACCAGCAAAGAGGCAATCAGCTACAGCAGCGCCAACAGCAAATGCGCCAGCAGGTCGTCAATGACAATCGCCCTCAGCTTGAACGCGTTGTCAACGAGCTGCTTGAAGAACACAATATTGATATTCTTCTTGACCGTCAGGCCGTCCACTTTGCAAAACCTCAGTTTGATCTAACGCCAGTGGTTGCAGACAAGCTGAACGAGCTGGAATAAAACACATGAAAACTTTTACGCTGGCTCAGCTTGCAGAATTTCTCGGAGCAGACCTAAAAGGGGATGCTCAATTGGTTGTAAGAGGGCTGGGCACTCTGGAAGCAGCAGAAGCTGACCAGGTCAGTTTTTTGAGCAACCCCAAATATGTGTCTTTTCTTAGCATAACAAGAGCTGGGGCTGTATTGATTAAACCCGAGCAGGTTGCCGACTTTTCTGGCAATGCTTTGCTAATGAGTAACCCCTACCTGGGTTTTGCTCGCTTAACACACTTGTTTGATGATCCCCGCCCCTCAACTGGTGAACGTCACCCAAGTGCGATTATTGATCCTCAAGCCCAGTTGGACCCGAGTGTACATGTCGGTCCAGGAGCCGTGATAGAGGCAGGCTGTAAACTAGCTGCCGGTGTTGTCGTCGGTGCTCAATGTTATCTGGGTAAAGACTGTGAGCTGGGTGAAAATACGCTTCTTAACCCACGGGTTACGCTTTATCGACGGACACAAATAGGCAAAGACTGCATCATTCATTCTGGTGCAGTCATCGGTGCCGATGGTTTTGGTTTTGCTCCAACAGGCCAGGGCTGGGAAAAAATTGCCCAGCTTGGCAGGGTAGTGATTGAAGACCAGGTTGAAGTGGGAGCCAACACCACGATTGATAGAGGTGCCCTGGGTGACACCCACATAGGGCGTAACGTCAAAATCGATAACCAGGTGATGATTGCACATAACGTGCAGGTTGGTGAAGGAACAGCCATGGCTGCTTTTGTAGGCATTTCCGGGTCCACCAAAATTGGTTCTAATTGCCTGCTTGGCGGCAGCTCTGGCTATGCAGGACATATCAGCATTTGCGATAATGTCCAGATTACTGGCATGGGCATGGTAACAGGTAATATTACTGAGCCTGGCACCTAC
Organism: Marinospirillum celere; assembly: GCF_900112235.1. Lineage (GTDB taxonomy): Bacteria > Pseudomonadota > Gammaproteobacteria > Pseudomonadales > Halomonadaceae > Marinospirillum > Marinospirillum celere. The sequence goes on from NZ_FOLH01000005.1 coordinate 73,466, forward strand.
TCATCAGGTACCGGCCTCCTACCCAGCAACCACTGGCGTAAAAGTGCAGTACGCTTCCGCCAGCTTGATGAGCTCAGCCAAAAAGTTCGTCGCCTGGAAAAACGATTAGATAACCAGGACGACAATTCGTAACCCGCCTGATCTCGGGCACTCTATCCAGTTTAGGCCCCAATAATTGGGGCGTTATTACAGAGGCATAAAATCCATGGTCATGGATGTAAATGAAATCAAGCAGTACTTACCCCACCGCTACCCCTTCTTATTAGTTGACCGGGTCACTGAAATTGAGCTGGGTAAATCCATTGTTGCCTATAAAAATATTACCGTTAATGAGCCCTATTTTCTGGGCCATTTTCCCGAGCACCCTATCTTCCCGGGCGTCTTGATTATTGAAGCCATGGCACAAGCTGCCGGTGTTCTTGGCTTCAAAACGGTTAATAAACTTCCCAAAGACGGCCACCTTTACTATTTTGTAGGTAGTGAAAAAACTCGCTTTAAACGTCCTGTCGTTCCGGGTGATCGCCTGACCCTGGAAGCTAGGGTATTACGTGAAAAACGTGGTATTTGGGTCTTTGCTTGCCGTTCTCACGTTGATGGTGAAACGGTTTGTGAAACTGAAATCACCTGTGCGGAGAAAAAGGTTTGAGCCTCATTCACCCTACGGCCCTGATCGACCCAGCAGCAAAAATTGCTGCTGATGTTGAAATTGGCCCTTACAGTATTATTGGTCCAGACGTTGAAATAGGATCTGGCTGTAAAATTGGCCCCCACGTAGTGATCAAAGGCCCGAGTGTGATCGGTGCGCGCAATCGTATTTTTCAGTTCGCCAGTGTTGGGGAAGATTGCCAGGACAAAAAATACAAGGGTGAACCTACCCGCCTAATTCTGGGTGATGATAATGTCATCCGGGAAGGCGTCACTATTCACCGGGGCACTGTCCAAGACCAGCAACTAACCCAAATTGGCAGCCGCAATTTGTTCATGGCCTATTCACATGTCGCCCATGATTGTATTGTTGGTAATGATTGTATCCTTGCCAACCAAGCTACTCTGGCGGGTCATGTAACCCTAGGTGATTTTGTCATCCTAGGCGGCCTTTCTGCTGTTCACCAGTTTAGTCGTGTTGGCTCTCATGCTATGTGCGGTGGTGGCTCTATCATCCTCAAGGATATTGCTGCTTACACCATGATTAGCGGACACCCCGCCGAGAGTCACGGCATTAACTACGAAGGCCTGAAGCGTCGCGGCTTCTCCAAAGAAGCCATGCAGGCGCTGCGCTCTGCGTATAAAACCGTTTTTCGTCAAGGCCTGAATCTCCAGGATGCCATCGCTGAACTGGAAACCAGCAACCCTCTGCCTGAAGTTCAGGTGTTTATTGATTCCATCAAGAACTCTCAACGCGGCATCACCCGGTGAAGATTTACCTTGTTGCTGGGGAGTTGTCCGGGGACCTACTGGGTGCCTCCCTCATTCCCGCCCTGCGCCAGCGCTACCCAAATGCGGAGTTTCGCGGTCTGGGTGGTGAAAAAATGCAGTCTGAAGGGTTAACCAGTCTTTATCCTTTGGAAACCCTCTCGATCATGGGCTTGGTTGAGGTCATCAAGCACCTACCCAAGTTAATTAAGGTCAGAAAACACCTTTACCAGGATGCGCTGGAATGGGGTGCTGACTTGATGATTGGCATAGATGCCCCTGACTTCAACCTGGGTCTGGAAAAGAAGCTTCGAGCCAAGGGCCTAAAAACCGTTCACTATGTCAGCCCCTCGGTATGGGCATGGCGTCAGGGACGTATCAAAGGCATCAAAAAAAGCTGTGACCTGATGCTCACCCTTTTGCCCTTTGAAGCTGACTTTTATCAGCAGCATCAAATGCCGGTTACCTTTGTTGGCCACCCCACCGCTGACCGCTTACCCTTAGAGCCGGATCGCCAGCAGGCTCGTGCCGCTCTGGGTTTGAACAGTGAACAAGAGGTCATCGGACTGCTACCCGGTTCACGCGGCGGTGAAGTCAGTCGCCTGGCCCCCGTGTTCTTACAAACCGCCCAGCGACTCCAAGAGACTCACCCAGATCTTGTCTTTTTGCTTCCTGCGGCAACGCCCGTTCGCCAGCAGCAACTGGAAGTGCTTTTGCAGGAATATCCTGTCAAGAACCTACAACTGCTGACTGGCCAAGCTGATCAGGTACTTCAGGCAGCCAATGCCTGCCTTTTGGCCTCCGGAACCGTCACGCTCGAAGCCTTGTTTTGTAAGTGCCCAATGACAGTCAGCTATAAGGTCGCTCCACTGACCTGGTGGATGGGCAAGTTCTTATTGAAAACCCCTTGGGTTAGCCTACCCAATTTACTGGCTCAAAAGGAACTGGTGCCTGAGCGTTTACAAGAGCAGGCGACACCAGAGCAGCTTCAAGCTGATCTACAGGCACTGCTCAGCAGTTCAGCTGGCGATCAACAGCGTCAGGCCTTCTACGATCTTCATCAGCAGCTTCAGCAGAACGCCAGCCAAACTGCGGCTGAAGCCATTGCCCAATTAATGCACGCAGGTTGAAGGCTGCTATGGCCAAAACACCCCTTCCCCCCTTAACCCATGAAGAAATTCCCTATACCGGGAAACTCTTAGCCGGAGTTGATGAAGTAGGACGTGGACCCCTGGTTGGATCGGTTGTAGCTGCCGCAGTGATTCTGGACCCTGAAAAGCCCATCAGTGGCCTTATGGATTCTAAAAAACTGAGCGACAAAAAGCGCCAAGCGCTGGCTCTGGACATACGTCAGCACAGCCTGGCCTGGGCTTTGGGCGAAGCCAGCCCGGTCGAAATTGATCATCTGAATATTTTGCAGGCCAGTCTGTTGGCCATGCAACGCGCAATAGATGCACTGCAACCCGCTGCGGAGTATTTGCTGGTGGATGGCAAGCATCTACCCAAAAACCTTCAGCAAGCTGCTCTGGCGGTTATTCAAGGTGATGCCCGCCACCCAGCGATATCGGCAGCGTCCATTCTTGCCAAGGTACACCGGGATCAGCAACTGCTTGAGCTTCATGCCAGCTATCCTGAGTATGGTTTTGATCGTCACAAGGGCTATCCCACTCCGGTCCACTTAGCGGCTCTAAAAAAACTAGGTCCGCTCCCTGAACATAGGCGCAGTTTTAAACCCGTCGCTCAGTGCCTGGCTCACCCGTCCACAGAGCTTGCGCCCAACGCCCCAGATTAAACAGCAGTTCCTGACGCAGGCTCGTTAACTGCTGAGCAATTTCCTGGGGCACTTCTTCTCCAGCCAATAACAGCTGATAACCCTGAAGATCCCCTATTCCCTGAATCAGCTGCATGGCCAGACGCCGGTCACTGGTTCTTTGCGGCTCTACCTGTTCCAGCAAAAGCTCCAAGCGTACCAAAGCCGGATAACGCTGAATCCAAATGTCTGCTTCCATGGGTTGTCTTGGAAAACGCAAGTGCGCCTTTGCTCTATCCAACAGCTGTTGGGGTTTTTCAGCTGCAAAGTCACTGGTCATACACTGGCTTTGATAAAGGCTGGAAACCAGTTTCAAGCCCGCTTGACCTGTCCACTTTTGCTGCCAAAGCTGGCGGTAGTCGCTTCGCCGTTGTGCATAGCCCAGGTATTGATGACGCCAGTTTTCTGCAAAAGTCTGCTCAAGGGTTAAAGATTGCAGGACTCGATCCGCATGGCTGGCCGTCACCCAGGGAGTAAAGGCTTTCAGCAGTTTTTTAACATCTACTCTTGCTTGATGAAGGGGGGCTGAAGGACAAACTCTTTGCTGAACAACCAAAATACCCTGCAAACGAAACAGAGCACGCTGTGCCAGTTGCAGCTCTAGCTCGTCAGCAGCAAAGGCCCACTTCTCATGACAAAGAATCCACTCATTCAGTTGGTGGTTGGCCAGCTCGTTTAATGCCTCAAAGCTGGTTTGCTGCTCCAGTTTGGGAGCCTGGTATTTCCTGGGCACCTGAAGCAACCGCAAACCTCTTTCAGCCTTACTGGAAACAGCAGGATGCAGGCAGAAGTGTTCGGCCAGTTCTTCAGCCAGGGTAAACAGCTGTTCAGCCTGACCTTCTTTAAGCTCCAACTCCAGTTCACAAAGATTGTCTTGCTGGCCTGTAGGTAAAATCACCTTGCCTGAATCAGCAGCCACTTCAACCCTTAACAGGCTTCCAGCAATCTGCTTCTCCAGCAGCCAACTCCGGCGCGTAAAATCCGTTGTAAAAACCGGTTTCAACTGGTTTTTCCATTCTGGCCTTAGACTCTTCTCCGGCAAGAGCTCCAATTTAAGCTCAGGTCCCTCCACTTGGACTTCCCACTCCCCCCTTTGACTTAACGCACCCTGAACCTGGCCACTGGTTTTAAGTGTTTGCACCCACTGCTGGCCTGTATTGCGAAGACGTAAGGCTGACCGGGTTTTGTGAAGGTCTAGAGCAGGCGTGTCAAAGTAGGTGTTTTGAAGGTGCTGAGTTTGTGGAGTGGCCGCACCCAGGTGAGTCAAGATGGAGTCCAGACGTGGTAAATCCTGTGGCTGCATGGAAAGCTTGAGTTCTATTTCCTCGGCCATGCTCTCTCCTAGCGTCAGTGATTGTTAAAAATTTGTGACAAACAGATGGCCAGACTTCTATAATGCAGCCAGCTATAACACTTGGTTTCTCATTATATCGACCTGCATCCACCCCACAAGGTGTTCAGTATGCCATCGAGCAATCCCTTCTCCCGGCTATTTGCCCGCTCCCCTTTTGGTCGTCTGCAAGAACACATTGCCAAAGCCTATGCCGCCAGCGAACAACTTCAGCCTTTTATGGCTGCGGTGCTCGCTAACAACTGGGAAGAAGCCGCCCAGGTCCGTGAGGTTATCTGCCAGCTTGAGCATGAAGCAGATGATTTAAAAAAGGAAATTCGTCGCAATTTACCTAACAGCTTGTTCATGCCGGTTTCCCGAAGCGATTTGCTGGAACTGGTCAGCCTGCAAGACAAACTGGCCAACCGGGCCAAAGACATCTCTGGTTTGATGTTGGGCCGGCAAATGCAAATTCCCGACCCCCTGGCAGAGCCCCTTCTTCGGTTTGTACGCACAGGTATCAAGGCGGTCGAACAGGCCCAGCAAACCATCAATGAAATAGAAGAGCTGCTTGAGTCTGGCTTTGGTCGCCAAGTTACTGAATTATTAACAGGAATGATCGATAAGCTGGATCAGCTTGAACATGAAGCAGATGAACAGGAAATCCTAATTCGTGCCCAGCTCTTCAGTCTTGAAAAAGACCTGCCACCCGTTGATGTAATGTTTTTGTACCGAATTATTGACTGGATCGGTGAGCTTTCTGATCGCGCTCAAAGGGTCGGTGGTCGCCTGCAAATTCTCATGGCCCGTTAAACCCGACTCGTCCATAAAGCATAACGAAGGGATACTCTATGTCGATCATCCTAGAGCATGGCAACACCTTTATCCTGCTTGCCTGCCTTTTTGGTTTTTTTATGGCCTGGGGAATTGGAGCCAATGACGTTGCCAATGCCATGGGTACTTCGGTGGGCTCCGGGGCCATCACCATCAAGCAAGCCATCATCATTGCCATTATTTTTGAGTTTGCCGGTGCCTGGCTGGCGGGTGGTGAAGTCACGTCAACCATTCGCAGAGGAATCGTTGATGCGGATGTTTTTGTCAACAACCCCGAATTACTGGTCTTCGGGATGCTTTCAGCCTTGCTGGCCGCTGGCATTTGGCTATTGGTTGCCAGCTACTTTGGCTGGCCGGTATCCACGACCCATTCGATAGTCGGTGCCATTGTCGGCTTTGCCGCAGTGGGCATTTCCTTTGACTCGGTACATTGGGGTGGTGTTGGACGCATCGCCATGAGCTGGGTAACTTCACCGCTTTTGGCAGGTACTCTGGGCTACTTACTCTTCCGAAGTGTACAGAAGCTAATTTTTGAATCACCAGACCCTTTTGCTGCAGCCAAGCGCTATGTTCCTGTTTATATTTTCTTTGTTGGCTTTATTGTTGCGCTGGTCACTCTCACCAAAGGTCTGACTCACCTGGGCCTTGACCTGACGCCTCCAGAGTCTTTTCTTTATGCCTGCCTTTTTGGCCTGCTATTAGCCCTGCTTGGGGCCTGGTTGGAAAAGGGTATTCAGCGTGAAAAGGTGGCCGGGCAGTTACAACTGGCTAATGTCGAAAAAGTCTTTGCCCTGCTGATGGTCTTTACCGCCTGTGCGATGGCCTTTGCCCATGGCTCCAATGATGTTGCCAATGCCATAGGCCCTCTTGCCGCCATCATAGGTGTTGTGCAGGCCGGAGGTGAGGTAGCCGCTCAGGTTGCCACACCCAGTTGGGTTCTCTTGATTGGTGCCGGTGGCATAGTAGCGGGTTTAATTATGTATGGGCATCGTGTCATAGCGACTGTTGGCAGCCATATTACCGAACTGACTCCCAGCCGGGGCTTTGCTGCCACTCTGGCCACTGCAACAACCGTTGTTCTGGCTTCAGGCATGGGGATGCCAATTTCCACAACCCACACCCTGGTTGGTGCCGTCCTTGGAGTGGGCTTGGCCCGTGGCTTGGCGGCGCTTAATCTACGCGTGGTTGGTAATATTTTTGCTTCCTGGCTGGTCACTCTGCCAGCAGGGGCCTTCTTATCCATCATCATTTTCTTTATTCTCAAGGCAACCTTTGGTTAAACTGAGTTTTTGCACAGTGAGTGAGCCTTGCCTTGTCTGATTCCAGCTTCAGCCAGTCCGTTTACTGGTTCCGTCATGCATCACCCTACATTAACGCTCACCGGGGGCGTACTTTTGTCATCCATCTGGATGGTGAAGCCCTGCGTTCATCGTACCTGGATGAACTCATTGCAGACTTAGCTCTGTTAAGTTCTTTGGGCATTCGCCTGGTCATCACCTATGGTCTCAGGCCGCAAATCAGAGAAAGCTTTAAAGATCATCAAGTCGAATGGCAAGAACACCAGGGCCGACTGATCGTCAATGGTGAACGCCTGCCACTAGTCTTCAAGGCAGCTAGCACCCTGAGAACCGAGCTGGAAGCACGCCTGTCCATGGGCCTGCCCAATTCACCGATGCAGGGTGCCGGCTTAAGGGTATTAAGTGGCAACCTGGTGACCGCTCGCCCTCTGGGAATCAGAGAGGGAATCGACTTGCATTACACGGGTGAAGTCCGGCGTGTTCATGTAAAAAGCATTAACAACCTGCTTGATCAAGGTGCCCTGGTGCTTTTACCTCCTTTGGGCTATTCAGCCACCGGAGAAACCTTTGATCTGGACGCCGAAGAAGTAGCTACGGCCGCCGCCATCCATTTAGGTGCTGACAAACTAATACTCTTGGGTGAAGATGAAGGCCTTAAGGACCCTGCTGGCAAACGTGTCCGTGACCTCAGCCCAGATGAGGCAGAAAGCTGGCTTACCAGCTTACCTGCCCATTCCACCCTGCATCGCCATTTGCAGGCAGCCTGCAATGCTTGCTTAAGAGGTGTAGCCAGAGCCCACTTACTGAGCTTTCAGCGCAGTGGCGCCCTTTTGCAAGACCTCTTTACCCGTGATGGTGACGGCACACTCATTACCCAGCAGGGCTATGAAAACCTGCGTCAGGCAAGAATTGAAGATGTCGGTGGACTCCTGGCTCTGTTGCGTCCTTTAGAAGAAACGGGTGTTTTGGTCCGGCGTTCGCGTGAACTTTTGGAAGCTGAAATTGAGCGCTTCACAGTCATCGATCTGGATGGCAGCATCATTGCCTGTGCCGCCCTCTACCCTTACCCTGAACAGCAACAGGGAGAGTTAGCCTGTGTTGTTGTTGACCCCAATTATCGCCAAGGTCAGCGGGGTGATCGCTTACTGGAAAGAATCCAAAAACAAGCCCGCGCCCAAGGCATCGAACAGCTGTTTGTGCTGACCACCCATACAGCCCATTGGTTTCTGGAACGCGGCTTTCTACCGGCCAATGTCGACCAGCTGCCTGCTGCGCGAAGGGACCTCTACAACTGGCAACGTAACTCACGGGTTTTCTACAAGACACTCTAAAGGCTTATGCCCAAAATACGTCTACCCAACCTGTCCTTGCTACAACTGGTACTCCTTGGCTTTATGCTGGTCATACTGCCGTTAGGTCTTCTGGTTTACCAGGCATCAGATACCTACCGCGAGCTCTCAGCTCAAGCGGGATTAAGTGCACGGGAAGCAGTAGCCTTTACACGCAGGGCCCAAACCCTATCCAACCTGGCCTTGGATATGGAAAGAACCACCCGCCAATATCAGGTCATGCAAACCCCGGCACTGCTGGAGCTTTTAAATAACCAGCAGCAGAGCTTTGCACGCTTGCTGCAGCAGGAATTTATTCTTTTTCCGCCCTTGTCAGCCAAAGAAGAAATGAAGGCTCTACTGATGTGGATGGACACCCTACCCACTCAGCAGTCAGAACCTTTTGAGCAACTGGCCGCCCTAACCAGCCAGTTAGAAGTACAAACACGAGAAGCCGTTGATCAACATCTCGGAGAATTCGAACAAAAAGTTGAAATCCTGCAAAAACAGCTGGTCGGACAGCTCTTACTGCTGACCAGCCTCTCTTTAGCCCTGATACTCTTTTTTACCTGGCGTCTACTCAGGCCCATCGGTTATCTGGAACGTCGCATCGCTTCCCTGGCCAGCTTGAGACCACCCAGCCATTTCAAAAAACTCAGAAGTGGGCCTAGCGAACTGATCAAGCTCGACCAACGCTTAAACTGGTTGGAACAGCAACTGCACGAAATTGAAAACCAAAAACAACAGTTTTTACGACATATTTCTCATGAACTGAAGACACCTCTGGCAAGCATTAGAGAAGCGGCTGACCTTTTACATGAACAGCTCCTTGGAGATCTCAATGAAGATCAACAAGAGGTAACTGAACTGCTCGAACAAAATAGCCGTGCCCTGCAAAAGCTGATTGAACAGCTGCTTAGCTACAACCAGTTAAAACAAAACAAACCTGTTCGTTTTGAGAAGGTTGCTCTAGACCCCTTGCTTGATGAAGTTTTGTCCAGTTATCAATTACAGCTGCAACAGCGTCAGCAACCTATTCAGCGCATCAATACCCAACTGGAACTAGAAACAGAGCCTGATCTGACCAGAAAAGTGATCGACAATCTGATTTCCAATGCCATTCACTATGGTGACCCCCAGGTAGCAATAACCATCAGAGCTGGCTGCGAACATCAGCAACAATGGATTGAAGTTGAAAATGCAGGCCAGAAAATTCCTGAACAAGAGCGCCAGCATCTTTTTGAAGCCTTTTTTCAGGGAAGCTCACGAAGGCGCGGCAGTATCAAAGGGTCTGGGATAGGGCTTTCCATAGCAGCAGACTGCATGAAAAGCTTAAATGGCAAACTGGAACTTAAATATTCGAAGGATGGTGTTAACTGCTTTCGACTGAGCTGGCCGCTACCAGACCAGCTCAATCCCAGGAATCAATAGTGGAATTCTATGGCCACTCCAGCGATAGAAAACTCCTGTTCGTAGTCGTTGCCATTTGAAGTTTCTATATCGTAATTGAACTGTTCGACATAGCCAGCAATACTAAAGCTATCACCCATGGGGATACGCGCACCCAGGCCCAAACGAGTACTTAGCCCGGTACCACTATCACTATTACCCCAGCTGTTTTCCCAGCGAGCAAAGCCCACGCCTAAACCGGCCAAAACATAGGGCTGCACTACTGGGAGGGGTAAGTCCAAACGTAAAGAATAGGAAAAATTACCAGCACTAATCTCAAGTGAAGAACTTGGCTCATAGGTGCCCAGGTGGTGGTAGGCAAATTCTGTACTTAGAATCCGATTCCTTTTTCTACCCATGTAAGCCCCCCAGCTTCCTTCTGTCTCACCTTTTACAGCAGACCCCCAGAGGCCATCATCCTCATCATAAGTGACACTGTGTAGTCCAATTCCAAAATAGCGCTCATATTTGGGGGCATTCTGCGAGTTTCCGTTTGCTAGTGCACTAGGTGCCAGAATCAAGCCAAAAAGGCAAAGAGCTACACTAAGGGACAAGGTTCTCAGTCCAAGATTCATTATTATTACTCCATTAATTCTATTGTTTTCAATCCAAACGTTTCATTCTATAAATAGGTAGCGGATGAATTTTACTGAATAAAAACAAGGAATAAAATAACATTTTAGAATTGGTTCTTTGCCTTGCTCAGGATCTGGCAAAATAACCCAAACTTTTCTTTAAGAGCTCAAGACTGTGTCCAAAAACAGACAATTTTTTGCCCTAGTGCTCCTGCCTATACTGCTTTCAGGTTGTATGCTGCATCCAACACCCAAAGGCACAGCCCTGCCTGCAAGCTGTCTGCAGGAAAGTGCCAAACATCAGGAGCAGAAACAAGCCTTGCATGAGTGCCAACAAAGCCAGCAAACCCTGCAGGATGAAATTGATCGCTTGCAAGCAGAACTGGAAAAAGCCCGCCTGGCCCATCAGCTCTTGAAAAAAGAGCATCAGGAGCTACAAGAAAAGGTGGATGCTTTGACAGATATAGAGCGCAGCCTTTACGAACGCAGACTCGAACAAAGCGAGTAACCATGAAGCTGATCCCGGAAATTCAACCCACGAACAACCCAGCCAGAATCCTCTTGGTTGATGATGACCTCAGCCTTTTAAAACTCCTATCTTTACGGCTGGAAGCGGCAGGCCATCAGGTCACCACGGCAATTAATGGCAAAGAAGCTCTGGAATCTCTTCAGGAAGCCATCCCTGATGTAGTGCTTTCTGACTTGCGTATGGATGAACTTGATGGCTTGGCGCTCTTTGAAGAAATCCAACAAAACCATCCTGGGCTACCTGTTATCATTTTAACGGCACATGGCACCATTCCTGATGCCGTCGAGGCAACACGGCAGGGTGTCTATGGTTTTTTGACTAAGCCCGTTGATAAAAAAGAACTTTTTTCTTTAATCGACAAGGCAACAGCCCATCGGCAACCCGAAGCTTATCCTTCCTGGCATGCTCCGCTTCTGGCCCGCAGTGAAATCATGTCTGAAATATTGGCCCAGGCTCACAAGGCCGCCCAAACTGATATAAATTTACTGATCACCGGAAGTGCTGGCACTGGGAAAAAATTGCTTGCCCAATGTATTCACCAAGCCAGTAATCGAGCCGATCAAGAGCTCTACTACCTCAACTGCAACAGCCTTCCTGAAGAGCTTTTGGCCATCGAGTTATTTGGTGAAGCAGGGCAAGAGGCGTCAAACCAGGGGCTTTTAAGCAAGGCCAAAGGTGGCACTCTTTATCTTGAAGACCTGGACTGCTTACCCAAAAACCTACAAACCCAGCTTTTACATAGCCTTCAAAATAAGACTTATTACCCTGTTGGCAGCACTGAACCTCTACCCTTGAAAGTGAGACTGCTTGCCAGTAGCCGACTCACTGCCAGGCAGCTACTGGAAGATGCCAACCTCAGAGAAGATCTCTACTACCTAATCGCGGTGATCAACCTGCAACTTCCAGATTTAAGTGAAAGAGCTGAGGACCTGCCTCTTTTAGCGACACATTTTCTCCATAAGGTTGCTGCTGACTCGGGCCATCAGGTCAAAGAATTTTCACCGGAAGCCATGCAGTTGCTTGCTGCAGCACCCTGGCCGGGCAATATTCGTCAACTGATTAAAGTTATTGAGCAGTGTGCCATTCTAAGCCAAACGTCCAGAATCAGCTCCAGTCAGGTTGCTGCTGCTCTCGATAAGGAAACCCGAGCCCTGCCCTCCCTGAATGAAGCCCGCTCTGAGTTTGAACGTAACTATCTGATCAAAGTGCTCAAGCTTGCTGAAGGCAAGGTCACTGAAGCTGCGCGTCTTGCTGGACGCAACCGCACAGATTTCTATAAACTGCTCAACAAGCACAACCTTGAAGCAGCCCGCTTCAAGGAGGAAGCGAAACGACAAAAACAGGGCTAAAGACTTGTGCCAGAAAATTCTTTTGTGGCTCTTACTGACGTGCAGCCTCGCGACTCAAGCAGCAGGGCCTAACACCAGCCCTCTTTCAGTTGGTTGGCCAGAGCAGGCCTGGATCACCCGTGAAAGCCAGCACTTTATTGTTCATGCTCCCAGCAACCTTAAAGAATACCTGCCTCGAGTCGCCAAGCTGGCAGAGAATGCCCATCAGCAACTCAGTGTAGAGCTGGACTGGCAACCCAAAGCCAAGACACACTTGGTGCTCACCGATGATTATGACCTGGCCAACGGCTGGGCCAGTATTTACCCCTTTAATCAAAATCGGCTCTATATCAGTCATCCAGATCGTTTTACCAATTTGGAAGCCTATGACGACTGGTTAAGACTACTGATCGAGCATGAATACACCCACACCCTGCATCTGGATCAAGCTGAAGGGGGTCCAGCAGCCCTGCGCCAGGTCTTTGGCCGGGTCCCGCTATTTTTTCCGCACCTCTTTCAACCCCTCTGGCTTCTGGAAGGCTTGGCAATGCGGGCTGAAACAGATCACGAAGCAGGTGTCGGCCGGGGACAAAGTAGCCTGCAAGCTCTCCGCATGCGAGCCGAAGTAGAGGCAGGCCTTATCTCCTTATCGCGTGTTAGCGGCCAGAATCGTGACTGGCCACCCGACCAGGCTTATCTCTATGGCGTCTATTTCTATCAGTTTTTGGATGAAACTCTAGGACCAGAAGCAGTCCAAACCTGGCTACAAACCTATAGGCGTAACCTCTTTCCTTTTTTACTGAATTCCACTGCCCGTCGCTCCCTGGGTAAAAGTTTTCCTGAACTCTGGGGTGACTATCAACACTGGCTGGAAGAACGTTTTACGCCCTTAAATTCACCCTACCCTCAAGGCCATCCACTAACCACTAAAGGCCTCAATGAAGCGCCACCAGCCAGCAATGGCAAGCAGGTTTACCGTCTAGAGTCCAGCCGCCATGGTCCAACCCGCTTACAACTTCACCAACCCGGTCAAGTTACAAAAACCCTGACCCGACTTGAAGGCCAGGGGCTGATTGATGTTAACCAGCAGGGGCAGGTAGTAATCAGCCGCTACCAACAACGCCGTGACAACCGCCTCTACAGTGACCTTTGGCTTTGGGATGAGCAGAGCGGTTTAAAGCGTCTGACTTCTGGCCAACGCTATCGCCAGGCACGCTGGCTAGGAGAGGAGGAATTACTGGCTCGGAAGCAAGTGGCTGGTATTTCCAGCCTGGACCTTTTGGATCACCAAGGTAGATTCAAGAAAACCCTCTGGCAGGGGAAAGAGAGGGAGGTTTTGGGTGATTTCAGCGTTTCTCCCAATGGTCGCTACCTGGCGGCCAGCTTGAAACCGCCAGGTCAAAGCTGGCAATTGGCGTTATTGGACCTCACTAACGGCTCTTGGCAGCTGTTGACGCACAACAACAGTCTTCAGGGGCAACCCAGTTTTTCACCCGATGGCCAAAGCCTTCTTTTCACGGCCGATTACACGGGTGTTTACAACCTTTACCGCTGGAACCTGGAAACAGGCACAAGCACACAATTGACCGATCATAATCTGGGCGCTTTCACCCCCGTAGAGCTGGAAACCGGGGAGCTGATCTTTCAAAGCTATTCCAGCCAGGGCTATGACCTCCACTACCTGACAGCAGATGAACTCTTGAAGCAGCCTGTTCAGCTCGACAGGCTTCCTTTGCTTCAGCCTCGTGAAGCACCGCCTGAAACCCAGCTCAGCAATGAACGGGCCTATCGGCCCTGGTCCAGTTTAAGGCCTCGTTATTGGCTACCGGTTTTTTATGCCGATAACGACCGAACAGAATTAGGCTTGATGACCAGTGGTGCTGATGCTCTGGGCCGTCATCAGTATGATCTTTTGGCTGCCTGGGACACCCGCATTGATGAGCCTTTTGGACGCTTCAGTTATCAATTGGATAATCGTTATCAGGTTTTGCTAGCCAGAGAACTCAAACACTACAGCAGTGCAGACGGGCTACCGGTACTTAGCCGCCATCAAGATAGTATTAGCCTGGCAAGATTGAATCTTTGGAATTGGGATCAGGATCGCTTGGCTATTCACCTGGGACTTTTTTTGGAGCAAGAAAAAGATCTTTGGCGTCATCAGGACCTGGCATCAGGATCCACTGACTTTCGACAGGATCTGGGCTTGGCCCTGCATTGGGATAGACGCTACAGCTCTCAGGACAACATCAGCCCCACGCGAGGCTTCCAGTGGTTGCTAACGACAGAAACTCATGAGGGCTTGAGTAATGATCGTGCGGGGCAACGCTACCAATTTGATGGCAAGCATTACTGGCATCTGGGTCAATCCCATGCTCTGGCACTACGCTTAGCTGCTGCTTATGCTGAATCGGAAGCACAACCCTTTTGGTTGGGCAGTGATTCAGGCTTAAGCCCCCAGGCTCTATTTGGACGGGATACCTATGCTTTACGGGGCTACTCCAAAGACCAGTTCACCACCAACCAGTTCGCCCTGACCAACCTGGAATATCACTTCCCACTAGCACGCATCCAACAAAATTGGGGCATCTACCCTCTAGGTATCCGTGACATTTATGGGCAAGTCTTTGTTGATCACGCTGAAATTGACTCTACTTCCGAAAGCCATGGCTATACTGGTTTTGGCGCACAAATCACGCTGGAACTGGTGATCGGCTTTCAAGCTCTGCTACCGGTTGAAATAGGCTACGCACTGGGCCTGGATCAAGAACAAGGCGAGGAACAATGGTGGGTCAAGGCAGGGGTCAGCTTCTAGGCAAGACTGTGTCCAACCACTCCAGCAGTCCTTGCCGCCAATTTCTTTGCATCAGCATACGAATATGGCCGGCTTGTTCATCTTGCCAATAATCCTTGGGCTCCTTGGCTAAATGATAAAGACGCTGACCATGAGAGCAGGGAATGATTGGATCGCCGCAGGAGTGCAGAAACAACAAAGGGACCTCTGGTAAATCCTGAATGTGCCTTTCTGGGCTATAGCGATCCGTGATTGTCCAGGACAAGGGGTATTGGAAAGGCCAGGTTATCCAGCTTTTGGCAAGTTTTTCCCGTGCTATGCGCCGATACCCCGAAAAGGCGCTATCGATCACCAGCCCGCTGATTTGCTCGCCTTCTTCAGCGAGAGCAACCAGAGTCAAGGCCGTGGCACCACCGATACTTTGGCCCACCACAACCAGTGGTAAGTCCTTGCTTTCAGCTTCAGTCAACGCCTTCTTCAAGCCAACGTGGGCATCCTGATGCACCCCGGAAATACTGGGGCTGCCTTCTGACTTCCCATAGCCACGATAATCCAGAATAAAAAGATGCCAACCTTTTTCAGTCATCCAACTGAGCGTAGGAAAGTGCGAACTAATATTTTTCGCATTACCATGCAGAAAATAAATAATTCCCTGGGCTTGCTGGTCACCTCCCAATTGTGGATCCAGCTACCAACCATGGAGGGTATTGCCAGCCTCATTTTCCAGAAAAACATCTCGATGAGGCATATCCAACTGCTCCGGTGTTCCGCGCAGTTCTGTTTCAGGCCAGTAAAATAAGCGCCCACAACCAACCAAACTGAAAGATACCAGAAGGATCAAGAACCCCTGCATAGCTCTATTCAAAAAAATCGCAGCCATTCAAGCTCCTCTAGGTAGCTTAGATCCCATTAAACCTTTCACTGGCTTAATGAAAATTAGATATACACCAGCAAAAAGGCCACATTATAATCTCACGTTTTGCACTTACCACTACTGACCAGGAAGGAACCGTTATGGACAAATCGACACCGCTACCACTGCTTTTCCCCGTAAAATCTCTGGCTGCTGGCCTAGCTTTTGCCTTTATCAGCACTCCACTCTATGCAGAATGTTCCGCAGCAGAACGTGCAGAAATGATTCGGGCAGGCTTAACTGCACAAGAAGTCAAAGAAGTATGCCCACCCATTGCAGAATCCCAGCCTGCCAGTGAATCACAAAGCCAGCCTACCCGAAGGTCGCAAGCTACGCCTCAATCTAAAGAAGTTGAGTTGAAGCGTTTTCAAATTGGACTAGCCAGCTATTCTTCTGCTATTTCTCATACGGGCTGGTGGGATGACTATGCCTTTTCTGGTTTAGCTTTTTTCGCTTCTATTGCATTCAACGATAATGTTGCTATTAGAGGCCTCATTGCCTCAACTGAGGAGAAGGATGACACCAGCTTAAGCATGGACACAGGAGAAGTCAGCCTTTTACTTGGCACTGGCCTAGCCACTCGTGGTGGAAAATTTTATGCCAGCATTGGTTACTTTAACGATGAGGTATCAAGCAAAACATCCTATTATGACTGGTATTGGGATGAATATTACACTGACAGTGCCGACTATGAGTTCAGTGGCTTACAGTTTGGTATAGGTGGTGGTTATAACTGGACACACATTGCTCTCGATCTTTGGCTCAATATTAAAGATTCCACAGACTTTGAAGATATGTTTGGTGTAGAAGCTGCTGCCGTTTCGGCTGGACTAGGGATTTCTGGCAGGTTCTAGGGCATTCACCCCGAAATTGATTCGACTTCCACAAGCCAGGGCTATACCGCTCTCGACGCACAAATCACTCTGGAACTGGTGGTGGGTCGAGGCAGTAGACAGCTTCTGACTTGATTTAACTAATTTTATCAAACAAAATTACAAAAATTAGTTAAAAAGAATCTTGCCATGAAAATTAAAGCACTTACTTCTGAAGAGCCCAGAGTACTGATAAATGCCACTCAGATTTTTGAGTCCTTGCAGTCATAGCTGGAGAAGAGTTTGACCTACTGGCTACAGATGATCTGGATGTCATGCTCGATCACCGACAGGGATTGCAAATAGCTACCGCTATCAAGCAACACACACTGTTAAGTATTCTGAAACAAGCTGTACCTGATTTAGTCAAGGTGTCCAGTGCTTCAAATCAATACAGTGCCATCACAGCTGAGGGCTACATGATTGACCTGGTGACTCAGGCAGGGCACCCCATGAAAGGCCAAGACTTCAACCACTGCTGCAAAGTGATGACCTGCAGCCCGTGGAAATTGAGTCTTTAAAATGGCTAGCATCTGCACCTGCTTACACAGCAACCGTTTTTGATACCCAGGGTTACCCTTTGCACCTGGAAACAGTGGACCCCAGAGCTTTTGCACTACATAAATGGTTTATAGCCCAACAACCTGAGCGGCAAGCTATCAAAAAAGAAAGAGACCGCCAACAAGCAATTGCTGTCTCTCAGCTAGTGCGTAATTACCTTCCTGGGTTAGCCTATGCCAAAGCATTACAGCGCATTTTTCCTGGACGAATTAATGAAATGCAACAAGATTTAGATGATTATTCATTTTGATTTACTTATAGATAGCCCATCATTTGCTCTCAGGTTAGTGTTGTCACCAGAAGTAATCTAAAGTCAGAGCTGCATCCACATCACCTGTATATCTCAGTTGGGAAGTCACTCCGAAGGACTTGGTAAAAGCGCGCGATGCATTAACTTCTACTGCAGGATTCCAGGAATCTGACTCCAGAGCATACCTCTGCCCTAGCTGTAGCCAGGCGTTAAGGTCACCAAAACTCTTTCTGAGTCCAATCAACGGTTCAAGTTCAAGTGGCTCACCCTGTAAGGTCACATGAAGATCCATACCAAACATAAATAAGCCATCAAAATAATCGTAGGCACGAAACAGCCCACCTGTGAAATAGGGGTCATAAAATTCAAGGCCCTGATCCTTGCCGTTGACGCCTGTTTTCAAATGCCATGCATAGAAGCTTTCTCCAGGAGCAATATGACGTGACGTAACCATATTTCTTATTCGGATAAATTCCAACTTGGAAAGGTAGCCACCTCTTCCACCCTCATACCTTAAGTCGAAATCAAATACGACCAACTCGCCACCCTCAAGACTATTCTTTCCAACCTTGTCCAGGTAAAAAGGTGACCAACGTAGTACCAAGCTGGATATTTCGTCACTCCCAGCCACGCCAAAGGCAAAGCGCATTGGCCGCGTCCCCTCTGCAGGTGAAGGCAAGTCATCCGGGGGTTCAAAACGCAAGGAGGTATTAGCTGGCAGCTGAATACGACTATAAATGACCTGTCTTCTTTTCTCTTTTAAATAAGCTTCCTTCTCATCTGAATTCTGAGCTGAAAGCAAGTACTCATAATAGGAGAGCAGAACAGATAATATATGAATCCTGGCGTTCTCATCGAGTTTTTCAAACGCGGAAGTATCACCCCTTATCCAGGAATCCAAAGCCGAACGCTCATAAATATCTAACTGGTTATACTTTGCAAGAAAAATCCTTTGAAATGATGGGTGATAGACAACTTCTTTGATGATTGAATTTTCCTGATCGGCATCACGTACCTTGTGAAACATTTCAACTGGTGAGTACCACAACACAGAGTTATTAATGTAGCGTTCGTCTTCAGTAACCAATGTCAATAGCTCAGCAATACGGTACGCGCAATTTTCAGTTAAAAAGTAATAATTAAACTTATTGCCATGTACTTCCCACAGGTGCGCCATCATGAGTCGAGCAGAAAAATCATCCAGCTCCAACTGATAATCCCAAATATCTCTGTATTCCGTTCGCGAGTAAACCAAGTCCTGAGAGTAAAAGTGACCGTCAGAAAATCCGGATAAATAGCGGCCAGTCAAGCCTTTATATATGTAAACAGCAGTTAACTCATCTTCCGGTACCATCGCACCAAAATTAAAGGTCAAATCCAATAATCGTCCACCTTCTTCCGTATTAACTCTGAGCAATGAATGTCCGAAGGTAGATGCAGGGTTGCCAAAATAACCACTGACCAGAAGGATGCTTATGCTTTCAATTTCATCCGGCTTAGCCCAGGACAAAAACCTTTCACAACCCTGTTGTTTATTACTATATCCGGGGATATCTAAATACTGGCTCAACCAAAGAAAGCGTGCTGGAAACTTACATAAAATGTCCTGCTCCTTTCCTTGAGAGTATAAAAGTTCATATTTATCGATCAAAGTTTCCATCTCAGATCTTGGATCAATATTACCCCTATCACTCAAAAAAAACTCACTACTCACAACCTTGCTTTCAGGTTTTCCATGTGGATCTTGATGCAAAAGCCTGAGCCAAGTTGACTTCTGATATAAAGCCAGCTCCATAGCTTGGCCCCATAGATTTTCTACTGACTTATCATCAGCGTAAGCCTGAATGGATAAAAAAAATAAAAAAGAGAAAAATATAATTTTAGTAATCATCATAAAAAATGGCGGACTTGAGTCCGCCATTTCCATCAAAGTAATGTTCAAGACTTAAATAGAAGAGCAATCCTGTCCTGTTACCTGATGTAACTGACCATGCAGTTGATCTGCTAATTCATAACGAGTTTTGGAAGAATAGCTAGGCTGAGCAACTGATTCCGCAAATTGACCGCGCAGCTCGGAACCAACACTTGCGTGTACATCTGCAGGGCAGCCAGCAACGCTCAACAAAGTAGCAAAATGCTCACCCTGGCCTTGTGCAAGATCATTTTCCAACTGGGGGTAAGACTCATAAATAAAAGCTGCAGTGCGCGCCTGGCCACCTTTACATGTATCCGGGGATGACAGTTGTGAACTGACTGCCGTGGTACCCAAGTCCCAAGTGATGTTAGTAATTACCGCCACCACACCATGGTTTGGAGCAATAAGGCCACCCAAGCCGCAATCGGTATAAATTTCTGCAAAGTCACGGGCTTGAGCATTTCCCATGCCAAAAATCAGACCTACTGACAAAGCTGCTGTAGCAACAATCTTTTTCATGATTAGTTTCCTTAGTCTTAATTTCCAATATAGTTCCCTGCTTGTCCTACTGCAAACAAGCGGGGTAAATTAATCACATTTCCGCCATGTATTCAAGCTTTCTCAACCCTAATCTTGAATTCATATCAATCAAGCTATTTCAAAGAATCTTTACTTAAGTATTTCTGTAGAGCCTCACTCAAGCTAGAATATGCGCAACCGACAACAAACCCTTTTTCAGAGGTTAGCCATGCCCACTTACCGTTCCCGCACTACTACCGAAGGCCGCAATATGGCTGGTGCTCGTGCCCTTTGGCGCGCCACTGGCATGAAGGATGATGACTTTCAAAAACCCATCATCGCTGTTGCCAATTCCTTCACCCAGTTTGTGCCCGGTCACGTCCATCTGAAGGATATGGGCCAGCTGGTCGCTCGCGAGATTGAAAAAGCGGGTGGCGTTGCCAAAGAATTCAACACCATAGCCGTGGATGATGGTATTGCCATGGGCCATGATGGCATGCTCTATTCCCTGCCCAGCCGTGACCTGATTGCCGACTCGGTGGAATACATGGTCAACGCCCACTGTGCTGATGCGCTAGTGTGTATTTCCAACTGTGACAAGATCACCCCTGGCATGCTGATGGCTGCTATGCGCCTGAATATTCCGGTGATTTTTGTATCCGGTGGCCCCATGGAAGCGGGTAAAACCAAACTGAGCGAGCACGGCCTGGACTTGGTTGATGCCATGGTTATTGCTGCCTCGGATGCCAGTGATGAAACCGTCGCTGAATATGAGCGCTCTGCCTGCCCGACTTGCGGCTCCTGCTCTGGCATGTTCACTGCCAACTCCATGAACTGCCTCACTGAAGCTCTGGGTCTTTCTCTGCCTGGCAATGGCACCACCCTGGCCACCCACTCCGACCGTCGCCGCCTGTTTGAAGAAGCCGGACAACGTATCGTCGAGCTGGCCAAGCGCCATTATGAGCAGGATGATTATTCCGTACTACCGCGCTCCATTGCCAACCAGGGTGCCTTCACGAATGCCATGGCTCTGGATATCGCCATGGGCGGCTCCACCAATACCATTCTGCACCTGCTGGCACTGGCCCAGGAAGCTGAAGTGGATTTCGACCTCAGTGATATTGACCGCCTATCCAAACAAATTCCGCAGCTTTGCAAGGTGGCACCCAATACCCAGAAATACCACATTGAAGATGTTCACCGCGCTGGTGGGATTTTTGGCCTCTTGGGCGAGCTGGATCGCGCTGGTCTGTTAAATACTGAGCTGGCCACGGTGCACAGCAAAACCTTTGCTGAAGCTCTGGAAACCTGGGATATTCTGCGCAAACCCACGCCTGAAGTCCTCGAGTTCTACCGGGCTGGACCTGCAGGCATTCCAACGCAGCAAGCTTTCAGCCAATCCACCCGCTGGAACAGCCTGGATGCTGACCGTGAGAATGGCTGTATTCGCAATCTGGAAAATGCCTTTTCTAAAGAAGGCGGCCTCGCTGTACTCTACGGCAATCTGGCTGAAGACGGCTGTGTGGTCAAAACCGCCGGGGTCGAAGATGAGCTGCTGGTTTTCCGAGGCACTGCCCATGTCACTGAGTCCCAAGAGGAAGCCGTTGCCAATATTCTGGAAGGTAAGGTCAAGGAAGGCGATGTGGTGATCGTTCGCTATGAAGGCCCCAAAGGTGGCCCAGGCATGCAGGAAATGCTCTACCCCACCAGCTACATTAAATCCAAGGGCCTGGGCAAAGCTTGCGCGCTGCTCACCGATGGTCGCTTCTCTGGAGGCACTTCCGGGCTGTCTATTGGCCATGCTTCTCCCGAAGCAGCAGCGGGTGGTGCCATCGGCCTGGTTCAAAACGGCGACTCCATTCTGATCGATATCCCCAACCGTCGTATCGATGTGGAAATCAGTAATGAAGAACTAGCCCAACGCCGTGCCGAACAGGATAAGAAAGGCTGGAAGCCTGCCAAGCCACGTGATCGCAAGGTGTCTGCGGCTCTGAAAGCCTATGCATTGTTGGCCACTTCAGCCGACAAGGGTGCTGTCCGTGATCTGTCGAAACTGGATTAAGGCAACAACCCTCGGCCTGCTGACCAGCCTCTTGCTGGTCGGCTGTGCCAGTGGGCCGCAGCAAGCTACTTTTGAAGAGGCTACAGAAACCAGCGTTTGGGTCTGTGATGACCAGGATGTCATGCAGACACGCCACACCGACAATCAACTTTGGCTACAGCTACCCAACTCGGATTCCTGGCTTGAACTTAACCGAGGTCGCTCCGCCTCTGGCAGCCTCTATGAAAATGCCCAGGACACTCGCTTCTGGTCTCAGGGTGAAAGAGCAAGGGTATTTACGCCACACCAGGAATGGAGTTTCTGCCATCTGGAAGCACGCGGTGCTCACGATGAGGTGGATGCCACCGCCTTGATTGCAGGCACGGATAACTCCCCAGATGCCCTGACCTTGCGTGCAACTGGTCACCATCCTGGCTGGCTATTGGAAATTCGCCAGAAGGGCGAAGGCAGCCTGAGCTTTAACTTCGGTACAGAGACTCACGACCTGACTGGGATCGAACAGACCCATCAGGATTTGATTGTCCGACGTTACCAAGCCCAGCTTCCAGATGGCGAACCTTTTCAGTACCAGGTAGAAAATGTGATGTGTATTGACATCAAATCCGGAGAGCCTTTTCAGCACCGGGTTGAAATGACTTTCCAGGGACAAACCTACAGGGGTTGCGGACAAAGTTTTTAACAGCTAATCTTGCCAGTAATTAAATCTTACCTGACACCCCCGCAGCCCTGGTTGCGGGGGTGTTGTTTTTATTGAAGGAAAAAACAATGCTAGCCAAACTTCACCTACTCATGAACGAACTGGATCATGCCCGCTTGGAACGGCTGGTGGATTCCCCTGAATACAACAAGATGCCTGTCGCCCAGGCCCTGGCTGAACGCCTGGATAACGCTGATATAGCAGCACCCGAAGAAATTCCTGCTGACCTGGTCAGCATGCATAGCCGTATCCGCTTTCGCGACTTAAAAGCCGACCTCCTGATGGAAAAGGAATTGGTCTACCCGCATAATTTAAAACAAGATGCCACCGACCAGCTTTCGGTTATGGCACCCCTGGGAGCCGCTCTTCTTGGCGCACGTGTCGGTGAAGAAGTTCACTGGCAACTTCCCAATGGCAAGGATGCGGCCTTGATGGTTGAAGAAATCCTCTACCAGCCTGAACAGGCGGGTGAACTCTATCGCTAAAATACCTTATAAATCTGTACTTGCATAAAAGCTGACCACCAGTATATTTACGTTCGCTTAAATTAAAAGGAACTCATCATGAAAAAACAATTAACTCTAGTAGCAGTAGCCAGCTTGTTAATGGCGTCCCATAGTTTTGCTCAAACACCTAGCTACAACTACGTTGAAGGTGGCTTAGCTCTCTATCCCGGTGCAACCGATGCAGACCAGACCTTTATTGGTCCAACCGGTCGTGGCGCTATGGAACTGGAAGAACTCACAGGTATAGATAACCTCTTTGCCTATGGCGGCCTTACTTACCTGACTGATGATTTCGATTACACCAATTTTCATGCTGGCATTGGATATGCCCACTTCCTTGATGCTCAAACCAGCGTCTGGGGTGGTGGTAACATCGAATATCAAAAACTATCTTTTTCTGGCTTTTCCAGTAGCGATACTTCTATTGCTCTACGCGGTGGAATTCGCCATCAACTCAACCAAGACCTAGAAGTCGGTGGTGGACTCAGGCTGGTTACTGGTGATTGGGACTATTTAGGCCTTAGCGGTACAGCACGCTACCAGCTGCAAGACAACCTTTATGCACTTGCTGAGGTTGATATTTGGGATGGCGATGTAGGTGTTATCGGCGGTGTTGGGATGACCTTTTAATAGATCCTAAAGACACACTCTTCGTAGCCTGGAATAAGTTGTCTTTTACAGTAAACTATCCCCTTTTTTGGAAGCCACTTTAAAAAAGGGGATAGCAGCATGGCAAAGCAGCACCTTCAATTAACAACCTTTGTTCTGGTCCTGATCTTAATTGCAGGCTGCAGTTCAACCCCCACTGCCAGTACTGATCCAGGCAATCATCAATATACTCAAACCCCTTGCTGGCTCCATACGCCTTACAGCAGTCAAGCACAAGGTGTCATTGCGATTACTGCTGAGTTCGGTTCAGGTGATACCAAGGCCCTCAGTCGTGAAATGGCTGTAGCCTCGCTAGCCGAAGTGTATAACCTGTCTACTCAAGGGCTGGATGAGCAGGACATCTACCAGAACACCATCTCACTAAGCGGTCATTCTATTGGCCTGGCACCTACTTGGACTCATGCTGGTCAACATATCAGTTACGCCTACCTCGCTAACACTCAAGCCGATCACTGGGTTTTAAATTCCTGCGCACAACCCCGCTGTCAGCCTGAGCGCTGCTCTCCCAGCTGGCTCTGTGAAGAAAATACCAACCATTACTTATCAGCAGTGACCGTGAGCCAACTAGCGGCCACACAAAGAGAACAATATCGCTTCTTATTTGAAAATGCTTTGGCACAGCTGCGAACAACTCATGGCGTCAAGGTTGAAGCCAGCCGTGCGCAGTTGCATACCCGTAGTGGCAGTGCTCTGAATCTAAGCAGCTATTTACGCGAGCGTGAGCACTCCTCTTTTCAGTTCAGTGAAATGAGTGGTTCTGTACCTTTGGTATTGACCGACTCTTGCCGTTACGACACTACTCTTTATGGACGCCTAATGCTCAAAGGTGTTACCAATCCTCATGCTGATCTCCTACCTATTAATCAAGACTGGCATCTGGATTTAAGTAGCCCAGGAGAAGGCATGGCTGTGGGCCATTTTTCCGGCATGCTGTCACACAACCTGATTTCTTTGAGAATTGAATATGCACTGCGTAATGCTTTACTGGAATTGGCGCGCAGCCATCAAGTACAAATTACCAGTGACCAGTTGCACATTAACAACCTGGATGGCGGCTACTATTCAATGGAATTGGTGACTGAAGACACCCAAATGCAAATGCGCGTCAGGGTCCGAAGTGTCCGTTTCCTGGGCACTTCGGATGACCCTGACGTCTATGTGCTGGTGGAAGGAATGTAAACTACCCGTCCTGGTTAATTTTGGTGATCAACTCCTGAAGCACCTGTTCGGCCTGGTCATTTTCAACCTGACAGGTGCCTGCATTCAAATGACCACCGCCGTTGTAGTTAAGACACAACTCACCCACATTGGTATTGGACGTTTTGTTCAAAATGGATTTGCCAATTGCAAAAACGGTGTTCTGCTTTTTCAAACCCCACATTACATGGATGGAAATATTGCACTGGGGGTACAAGGCATAAAGCGTGAAGCGATTGGTTGCATAGATGGTTTCCTGCTCACGCAAATCCAAGACCACGAGATTGCCGTGCACACTGGCACATTTTTGCAACTGCTGCCGCGCCTTGCTGTCATGCTCAAAATATAGCTGAGTGCGCTCCTTAACATCCGGCAGTTCCAGAATCTGCTCAATACTGTGGTTACGGCAATAATCAATCAACTGCATCATCAATTGATAGTTGGAAATACGAAACTCCCGGAAGCGACCCAAGCCAGTGCGTGCGTCCATAATGAAGTTCAGCAGTACCCAGCCTTCCGGGTTCAAAACTTCATCTTCAGTGAAGTTGGCCGAATCTCCTTTGTCCACAGCCTCCATCATGTCATCCCAGCGTGCTGGGAAAGCCTTGTGTCCGCCATAGTAGTCAAACACCACCCGCGCAGCTGAAGGAGCATCCGGGTCAATAATATGATTATCGGCCTTGTTTTCGTTGCGCAGGGTTTCACTCAAATGGTGATCAAATGCCAGATGGCAACCAGGCACATAAGGCAGGTTGGTGGTGATGTCTTTGCCCGTGATTTCGACCTTCCCATCCTGCATATCCTTGGGGTGTACGAATTGAATATCATCAATCAGATCCAGGTGCTTCAAAAGAGCGGCACAGACCAAACCATCAAAATCGCTGCGCGTCACCAGACGATACTTTTCTGACATGGAAGTCTCCTGTTAAGTTACACTGTTTTAAAAATAACACCCTTTGTTAACCTTTTCGAGGCAAATCAGGATGAATCAGGCAGTTTCTACCCAGGCTCCGCTAGCTCCCCAGACCGTGCATCTGAAAGACTATCAGCCCCCCGCCTTTCTGATTAACCAAGTAGAGCTGAATTTTAAGCTGGAACCCTCGGCAACTCTGGTGACCAGCCTCCTTCACCTGCAACGTAATCCAGCGCATCCAGATGGTCGCGCACCCCTGGTTCTGGATGGCCAGCAACTCAAGCTACTGAGTGTAGAAGTTGATGGTCAACCGCTAGCTGCCAGTGATTACCAGGTAACCGAAAACCACCTGACCTTGCCTCAGCCACCGGCTGAATTTGTTCTGCAAACCCAGGTAGAAATTGATCCCGCCAATAACACTGCTCTGGAAGGGCTTTACCTTTCCAGTGGCAATTTTTGCACACAATGTGAAGCTGAAGGCTTTAGACGCATCACCTACTATCTGGATCGTCCCGATGTTCTCGCCCGCTTCACCACCCGAATAGAAGCCGACAAAGAAGCCTTCCCGGTACTGCTTTCGAATGGCAATCCTACAGAAAAAGGTGAGTTGGACAAGGGCAAACATTATGTCATTTGGGAAGATCCCTTCCCCAAGCCCTGCTACCTCTTTGCTTTGGTTGGCGGTGACCTGCATCCGGTTAAAGACAGCTACACAACCAGCAGCGGCCGTAAAGTAGCACTGGAAATCTGGGTTGAAAAAGAAAATCTACACAAGTGCGACCATGCGCTTGAGTCCCTGAAAAAAGCCATGCGTTGGGACGAAGACACCTATGGGCGCGAGTATGATCTGGATATCTACATGATTGTTGCCGTCAATGACTTCAACATGGGCGCCATGGAAAACAAAGGCCTGAATATCTTTAATTCAGCCTGCGTGTTGGCCGACCCCAAAAGTGAAACCGATATGGCCTTTCACCGGGTCGAAAGCGTGGTTGCCCATGAATATTTTCACAACTGGTCGGGTAACCGTGTCACCTGCCGGGATTGGTTTCAACTTTCCCTGAAAGAAGGCTTTACCGTTTTTCGAGATCAACAATTCAGTGCTGACCAACACTCACCCGCCGTTGAGCGCATCCAGCATGTTGCCTTGCTGCGCACTGCCCAGTTTGCCGAAGATGCCAGTCCTACCGCGCACCCTGTAAGGCCAGATAGCTATATAGAAATCAATAACTTCTATACCCTGACAGTCTATGAGAAGGGCTCAGAAGTGGTACGCATGCTTTCAGAACTGGTCGGCTGGGATACTTTTCGTAAAGGCAGTGATCTCTACTTTGAGCGCTTTGATGGCCAGGCCGTCACCGTCGAGGATTTTGTTAACTGCATGGCGGAAGTTTCCGGCCTGAATCTGGACCAATTCCTGATTTGGTACAGCCAGGCTGGCACCCCTCAGGTAAAAGCAGAAGGCCGCTATGATGCCGAGCAAAAAACCTTCACGCTGACCCTGAAACAAGAGACACCACCCACACCTGGGCAAAAAGATAAACAACCCCTGCTCATCCCCATCAAAATGGGTCTGGTCAGCCGTACTGGCCATCCCCTGCCTCTGGAGATAGATGGTGAATTCCACGGTACTGAAACTGTACTCCAGCTGAATAAAGCTGAGCAAAGCTTCACCTTCCATCATTTGGAAAGTGAACCCCTACCTTCGCTTTTGCGTGGCTTTTCTGCGCCAGTTAAGCTCAGCTATGCCTACAGCAAAGAAGATTTGGCCTTTTTACTACAACATGACCCAGATGGCTTCAATCGCTGGGATGCAGGCCAGCAACTGGCCTTGACCACACTGCAAGAGCTAATCAGCGCCCAACAACAGGGACAAGATCTGGAGCTGGACCCTCTCCTGATCAATACCTGGAAACAGCTCCTTGAAGGTCAGCCTGAAGATCCACTGATGCTTGCAGAGCTGCTGCAACTGCCCTCAGAAGCCTATATTGCCGAACAGTATGAATGTGTGGATATTGATGCCATTCACATTGCCCGCGACTATGCACGCAAAACCCTGGCAACAGCGCTCTACCCAGAGTTTTTGCGCCTCTATCATCTCTATACCAGTGACCAACCCTGGTCTGCTGAGGCTCAACAGCTGGCTGCGCGCCGCCTGAAAAATACCTGCCTGAGCTTCCTGGTCGTCACCGATGCAGCAGAAGCCTTGCAGCTGGCCGAACAGCAGTTCCAGCAAGCCGATAACATGACTGACCAGCAGGCTGCACTGACTTGCCTGGCCCATGCCGAAAACAACCAGCCCGGTGATGCTGCGCTGCAAGCCTTTGCCCGCCAGTGGGCACGGGATCCTTTGGTCATGGACACCTGGTTCAGCATTCAGGTCACCCGGCCCCACCCAGACGCTTTAGATCGTGTTAAAGCCCTGCTGGAACATCCAGCCTTTTCGATGAAAAACCCCAACAAGGTACGTGCCGTCCTGGGCGCTTTTGCTGGTCAGAATCGGCACAATTTCCACCGGCGCGATGGTGCTGGCTATCAGTTGCTGGCAAACGCCGTCATCGAACTGAACAAAACCAACCCACAAATTGCTTCCAGACTGGTTTTACCCCTGACCCGCTTTCAAAAACTGGATGACTTCCGCAAGGGTAAAATGAAAGAAGCCCTGGAACGCATTCAGCAAGAAAAACTCAGCCCGGATCTTTACGAAGTTATACAAAAAGCACTGGTCAGTTAAGAAGTTTCAGGCCCTTGATATGCTGACATAAATCACTTTCACAGGGCCTTGTAGCCAATGATTAATACTTTAGTCTAACAAGCTAAATAGAAGTCATTGACAAGACATAAAAAACCATGCGAGTCTGCATACAGCGGTCAGGGTAAGACCCGCCGCCCCTTGAACCTGAAACGAAATTGATTTCGATCAACAACTAATAAGAAGGTACTTACGCTATGAAATTGCGTCATGCTCTCGCGGGCACAGTTGCCCTGCCCCTCGCCCTTGCTGTTGCTTCCGCTAATGCTGCTACCATCGTTGATAACGATCAGCAGCGCCTAAACATTGGTGGTTTTGTTGTTGCCCAGGCTTACTGGGAAATGCCTGACGAAGGTGAAACCAACTATGGCATGGATCTGGGTACTTCTCGTATCAACGTTATGTATACCCAGAAAACTGATGCTGGCGATATCACCTACTACTATGAGCAAAACATCGCCAACAACTCTCTGCGTCACGCAGCCATCATGTGGGACGGCTGGGTTGCTGGTCAAACCTGGTCTGGCTTTGCCAACTTGACAGGTCTGGGTGAAACCCTGGATGCCAATGGTAATGCCATTACTTCTTCCTGGGCTGCTCGTAATGCTCTGCTGGGTAAAAATATCGACCTGGGCGACGGCATGAGTGTTGGTGTTTTCCTGGAAGACCGTGGCCAAAACAGTGGTAACGATGCAGGTGCTGGCGGCACTGCAAATGCTTCTGTGATTCCTGACCTGACCGCCAACTTCAAGGGTAACTTTGGCGGCATGGACGTGTTCTTTGCTGGTCAGCTCTACAATGTAGATGATGCAACTGATGCAACTGATGCTGAACAGAAGTTCCGCTTAACTGCTGGTCTGAACATGCCCCTGAATGATCAGATGAAAATTAATGCGGCCTTCACCAGTGATGAAGACAACTACAATGCCGTTTCTGGTGCCTTCCAAATGAAGCTCAGCGAAGACCTGCGCACCAACGTTGTCTTCGAACACTACATGGATGACGGTGATGACATGGACTACAGCCAGCTGTGGCTGAATGCCATCCATACCACAGCTTCTGGCTGGGAATGGGGCGGTGAGTTCCAGATGGTCTTTGCTGATGACAATGCCTCTGTAACTGCTCCAGCTGCAGGTGCCGCTGTAGTTGACGGTGATATGACTTTCCGTGTACAAGCTCGCTACGCTTTCTAAGCTAACGCTGGTTTAAAACCAGCTGGCTTTAAGCGTTAAAGCATAAACCCCCGCTCTTTGAGTGGGGGTTTTTTGTTAGCCCCTGTGGGAGCGCAGTCCTCTGCGCGATCAGAAGAAAGTGCATCAGGTGCTTTCTATAAAGCGATTATCGCGAACGGAGTTCGCTCCCACAGAAAGTTCGCTTCCACAGAGTGGGGGCCCACTCTGTGAGCGATCAGCGATGATCCAAACCCCACTCCTCACCCACAGAGCGGCCACTTACACTAGAGCCTTAGTCCAACAACCCCTTATTATCCTGCCAGGTGATATTCAGCTTCTGCTCAATCAATCGGATGGTTTTTTGGCTAACATCCAGCTCTTTAGCCAGGCTGGGGAAACTGCTTAAGGGTTCAATGACTCCCTCTATCGCTCGCTGAGCTTCTTTCCAACTGGCAAAGCTGGCTGCTTTGGCGAGGCGTTGAATCGCTTTAAGTGATGGTTTTTTGCCATAACCTGCAAAGGCGGTTGCCTGTTCCCCATAAGGGTGAGGGCTAAAAGTGACATCATAAAAAGGAGCGGGCATCCAGCGCCCAGAATCTTCTTGCAGGAAGGCCCAGTTTTTACTGTGGTCATCCTGGCTACAGGCAAAGAGGTTAAAGATAGCCCGCTTGAATTGCAGCTGCCCTGCTACAGGACTTTTACACACCAGGCTGGTAGCTTTGATCAGGTCTTCATAATCCAGGCTGGGAGTGCGAAAATCAGCATCCAGAAGCCCGCAAGCGGTATGCATAGGCTGCTTCGCACAAGCCTTCTTCATGACCCAGCGCCAGCTGCCGGGAGGTAAACTTAATCAACCAGGCTTCATCACCTGCTTCAGGATGGGTTCTACAGTGATCTAGCAGAGTGGAAGCTCACTGTTGGAGCTTTCTGTGAAAGCGATTATCTTCCTTCTTTCTAACTCACACCCTGGTAGCGTCCAGGTTTGTGGTTGAGGGTTAGGATAAGATTGAGGATGGCAGCACCGGCAATGGAAAGCAGGACTTTATCCAGAGGAAGGACGAGCAGAGCACCAAAGACGATACAAAAATCGACGCCCATTTGGAATTTCCCCGCACGAATGTTGAACCTGTCCTGCAGGTAAAGAGCAAGAATGTTCACCCCGCCCAGGCTAGCTCGGTGCCGAAACAGCATTAACATGCCTAAACCGATGCACATCCCACCTAATAGTGCCGCATAAGCTGGAGCCACCTGTTCAAAGCTTACCCAAAGCGGGGTGAGTTCGGCAAACAGGGAAACCAGGCCCACAGCGGCAAAGGTTTTCAGGGTGAACTTCCAGCCCATGCGCAAAAATGCCAGGACATAAAAGGGCAGATTGAGCACAAAGAAAACGGGGCCAAAGCCCCATTCAGTCATATACTTGACCAGAAAAGCCAAGCCAGCCGTACTGCCCGTTAGCAGCTCTGCCTGGCCGTAGAAGGTAATACCTAGCGCGACCAGGGGTGTCGCCGTAATCAGCGCCAGGGCATCTTCCAACAGGCTGTGATGGCGGTGCTTGTCTTCTATCACAGTTTTCTCAGCTGTTCCTGCTGCTCTTTCAGTTTATTGCAGGCCGTTTCAGCTTCAGCCAGTTTGGCTTTTTCCTTATCGACCACTTCAGCGGGGGCCTTGCTGACAAAGCTTTCGTTGTTGAGCTTACCTGCCGTGCGCTGCATGTCTTTTTCCAGACGTTCAATTTCTTTGTCCAGGCGGGCGATTTCCGCATCCTTGTCGATAAAGCCAGCCAGCGGCAGGTGGACCTCCATTTGTCCAACCAGCTGCATGGAACTCATCGGCAGGCCTTCATCACCAGTCAGTTGGATGGATTCCAGTTTGGCCAGTTTTTGCAGGAAAAGTCGATTTTCCTGCAGGCGGCGCTGGTCTTCAGCCGAGGTGTTGTGCAGCAGCAGGGGCAGGGGTTTGCCAGGGGCCAGGTTCATTTCGGCGCGCAGGTTACGAACGGCCAGGATCACGCCCTTGACCCATTCCAGGTCAGCAACGGCCAACTGATCGATTTTGCTGGTATCTGCCTGGGGCCACTGAGCCAGCATCAGGCTTTCACCTTCCACACCGGCCAAGGGCTTGACCCGCTGCCAAATCTCTTCAGTGATAAAGGGAATCATCGGATGACCCAGGCGCAGGATGGCTTCCAGCACTCTGACCAGGGTACGGCGGGTGCCACGCAGTTCTTCGGCACTGGCTTCTTCATTCCAGAGTACCGGCTTGGAAAGCTCCAGATACCAGTCGCAGTAGTCGTTCCAGACAAACTCATAGAAGGCATGGGCGGCCAAATCAAAACGATAGCTGCTCAGGTGTTTGGTCACGGAAGCTTCGGTTTCCTGCAGGCGGGAAAGAATCCAGCGATCTGCCAGGGTCAAATCTACCGGTTCGTTATTAACGCCACAGTCTTCGCCTTCGGTGTTACTCAGCACATAGCGAGCGGCATTCCATAGCTTGTTGCAAAAGTTGCGATAGCCTTCCAGACGCTTCATATCCCAGTTGATATCCCGCCCCGTGGTGGCCATGGCCAGCAGGGTGAAACGCAGGGCATCAGTGCCATGGGCGCTAATGCCTTCAGGAAAGGCTTTTTTGGTTTGTTTGGCGATCTTCTCGGCCAGTTTGGGCTGCATCAAGCCGCTGGTGCGTTTTTCCAGCAGGGTTTCCAGATCGATACCATCAATCATGTCCAGCGGATCAAGCACATTGCCCTTGGATTTGGACATCTTCTGGCCGTTGTCATCACGAATCAGGCCGGTGACATAGACGGTTTTGAAAGGCACCTGATCGGTGAATTTCAGGGTCAGCATGATCATGCGTGCCACCCAGAAGAAGATAATATCAAAGCCGGTGACCAGCACGCTGGAGGGATGAAACGCCTTGAGTTCTTCAGTTTGCTCAGGCCAGCCCAGGGTCCCAAAGGTCCAAAGACCTGAGCTGAACCAGGTATCCAGCACATCAGTATCCTGCTCCAGGCTGACTTCGCTGCCCAGGTTGTATTTCTGGCGCACGGCCTCTTCGCTTTGACCGACATAGATATTGCCCACTTCGTCATACCAGGCGGGAATCCGATGCCCCCACCAGAGCTGACGGGAAATACACCAGTCCTGAATGTCACGCATCCAGGCGAAGTACATGTTTTCGTACTGCTTGGGTACAAATTCGATATCGCCCTTTTCCACCGCAGCGATGGCAGGCTCTGCCAGAGGGGCAATTTTGACAAACCATTGGTCGGTCAGCAGGGGTTCTATCACCACGCCGGAGCGATCACCATAGGGCAGGGTGTTGTTGATCTGTTCGACCTGCTCCAGCAGGCCGAGGGCCTCCATTTCGGCAACCAGCTTTTTGCGGGCTTCAAAGCGATCCAGACCCCGGAAGATTTCCGGTAGCGTGGGATCAACGGCTTCATTCGGTGTGCCGTCCAGGTTGTAGACTTCAGCCTGGTCACGTATCGCAGCATCAATGGTCATAACATTGATCAGCGGCTGGTTATGGCGTTTGCCCACCTGATAGTCATTGAAATCATGCGCCGGGGTGATCTTCACGCAACCCGAGCCTTTTTCCATATCGGCATGGTCATCGGCGACCACGGGGATACGGCGACCGACCAGCGGCAGAATCACCTCTTTACCGACGATGGATGCATAGCGTTCGTCTTTAGGATTGACCGCAACACAGGTATCGCCCAGTAGAGTTTCCGGACGAGTAGTCGCAACCACAAGATAGTCCTTGCCATCAGCGGTTTTAGCGCCATCCGCCAGCGGGTAACGGAAATGCCAGAAATTGCCTTGCTGATCCTTGTTTTCCACTTCCAGATCGGAAATAGCGGTATGGAGTTTCGGGTCCCAGTTGACCAGGCGTTTGCCACGGTAAATCAGGCCTTCATCGTAAAGGCGAATAAAGACTTCCTGTACAGCCTTGTAGAAGCCGTCATCCATGGTGAAGCGTTCTCTATCCCAGTCCACAGAGGCACCCAAACGGCGCAACTGGCGGGTAATGGTGCCACCGGATTCTTCTTTCCATTCCCAGACTTTTTCCAGAAACTTGTCGCGCCCCAAATCATGACGGGTTTTGCCTTCTTCAGCAGCCAGTTTGCGCTCCACCACCATCTGGGTGGCAATCCCGGCGTGGTCAGTACCCACCTGCCAGAGGGTGTTTTTCTGCTGCATCCGCTGCCAGCGGGTCAGGGTATCCATAATGGAATCCTGAAAGGCATGACCCATGTGCAGACTGCCGGTGACATTGGGCGGTGGAATCATGATGCTGTAAGACTCGCCCTGACCGGAAGGACGAAAATAGCCCTTTTCTTCCCACTCCTTGGCCCAGCGCTTTTCAATGTCTGTGGGTTGATAGGTCTTGTCGAGTGAAGCTTCTGGCTTGCTGGTCATGGAATTCCCGTTTAAGACTTGGTTCTTGATCAAAAGAGGTAAGAATGGGCGTGATTATAGCTTTTTTGGCGCTTCGGGTGCACTCTTTGCATAGGTTTGAACTGGAACACAGAATTTTTTGACGCCAGGGTCTAAACTTCAAGTGTTTAAGGTTCCATGCAACAAAAAAACGCTGTAACCTAAATACCTAGTAACTAAACGTAACGGAATCAACCAGCATGCATGATGCGAATGTTTCACTCAGTCTTCATCCACCTGCATTAATGCGGGGTGCTGTGCGTGTTGAAATTGGTCAGTTGACTGCTGTTATCTTGCAACGCCTGCTGCAAGAACAGCCCATGGTTGCTTTACCCAATGAAACCCTACAGGAATACCTGGAAAACCTGGGTTTGGACTTCCCTGATCCGCTACAAATGCGTGCATTGGTCAAACAGTTACGTGAAGATATGCGCCTGGTGGGTGTGGATAACCCTATTTTGCAGGTTGGTGGCGGCCTGATGCTGAACCGCCACGTCCATGTTGTCTGTGATGAAGATGAAGGGCCTGATCTGCTCGATATTATCTACACCGGCCTTATCCCTCACCAAAGGCATTAAACAGCTTAAGGGCTAGCTTGGTTTCTTGGCATGAACCAAAAGATAGCGCCCCAGTCGCCAATAGGGTTCCTTCTGGCAATACTTTTTCTCTAGCTGTAACAAGCGCTCCGGCTGGGCTTCAGGTGGCAGTTGCAGTCTTAAATAATCGTTGAAGACTCTCACCCCAGTTTTACTGATAATCTCAAACCCCGCTTTCTCTAACCAGCACAGAACCTGATCAGGCTGCAGGGGTGAAATCGGTGTCAGACGAGTGCCTTTTCCCTTCCCCTGCATTTCTCCCTGCAAGGCCCTTTGCCAGTTGCCACGGAGAATATTGGTAAACATCAGGGCATCGGCATTAAAAAACATCAAAGACAAATAGCCACCCGGCTTCACGCGGGAAAGCAAGAGTTCGAGGGTTTCTTGGGGTTGATATAACCATTCAAGGACAGCATGACAAACCACCAGATCAAAGGTCTGCTGGTGATCAGGCAAGCACTCACTTAAATCCTGGATTGAAGCGGCCAGGGTTTCTACCCCAGCTCGCTTTAGGCGTTTGTTTGCATAGGCGAGCATTTCTTCAGCCGGTTCGGCCAAGAGAACATCATGCCCCTTGCGAGCCAGCCAGGCACTGATCTGGCCCAAGCCACCGCCTGCATCCAGCACCTGCAAAGGTGGCCCATCCAGAGGCAATTCAGCCAGCATCCGATCACGGAGGATTTTTAAGCGCAGACGACCCTTGGGTGTGCCGTAGATATTACGGGCAAACTTTGCGGCAAGACCTTGGAAGGATTTGTCTTGTTGATACCCACTCATCTCAACCCTGCTGAATTGGCTAGAGCGGGCAGGGTAGTGTTTGTCAGGCTGTCCACAACAGGAGGTTGTGGCCAGAGCTTACAGGGACGTATTCACGCGTCCTGACAAACAGCTACCCTTGCCACAGCTCAATACTGGTCAAACCTTAAACGGATCACGCAGAATAATGGTTTCTTCGCGGTCCGGGCCGGTAGAGATGATATCAATCGGTACACCCACCTGTTCTTGCAGGTAGTTGATGTAGCTACGTGCATTTTCTGGAAGGTCTTCGAGTTTTTTAGCACCCACGGTGGATTCACTCCAACCTGGCAGTTCCTTATAAACAGGGGCTACTGCGGCAAAGCCTTCAGCATCAACCGGGCTGGCAATTTCATTGCCATCTTTGTCTTTATAGGCTGTACATACTTTGAGCACATCCAGACCATCCAGAACATCCAGCTTAGTCAGGCAGATACCTGAAACTGAGTTGATTTGTACGGCATAGCGCAGGGCGACGGCATCAAACCATCCACAACGACGAGCACGGCCAGTGGTGGTACCAAATTCGTGGCCTTTTTCAGCCAGGTGCTCACCATCCGCATCGAATAATTCAGTCGGCATAGGACCAGAGCCCACACGGGTGGTGTAGGCCTTGGTGATGCCCAGAATGTAATCCAGGTAAAGAGGACCGAAACCAGAGCCGGTTGCAGTGCCGCCAGCGGTGGTGTTAGAGCTGGTAACAAAGGGATAGGTACCATGATCGATGTCCAGCAGTGAACCCTGGGCACCTTCAAACATGATGTTGGCTCCCTCAACGCGCAGCTTGTGCAGGTAAGCCGTAGTATCTGTAATCATCGGGCGCAGTTCATCAACATAGGCCATGCACTGTTCCAGCACCTGCTGGAAGTCAACCGGTTCTTCTTTGTAGTAGTGCTGGAGTACAAAGTTATGATAGTTGAGTACTTCACCCAGCTTGGCAGCAAAACGCTCGCGGTGCAGCAGGTCGCCCAAACGCAGACCACGACGGGCCACCTTGTCTTCGTAAGCAGGACCTATGCCGCGACCAGTGGTGCCGATTTTAGCTTCACCACGGGCTTTCTCACGCGCATTATCCAGGCGAACATGGTAGTTCAGGATCAGGGGGCAGGCAGCGGATAGCTTCAGGCGCTCACGCACAGGTACGCCGCGTTCTTCCAGCATTTGGATTTCCTTGATCAGGGCATCAGGAGCCAAAACCACGCCATTACCTATTACGCAGGTTACTTTTTCGCGCAGAATACCGGAAGGAATCAGGTGCAGGGCTGTTTTTTCGCCATTAACAACCAAAGTGTGGCCTGCGTTATGACCACCCTGAAAGCGAACGACGGCCTGGGCCTCTTCAGTCAGCAGGTCAACGACCTTACCCTTACCTTCATCACCCCATTGGGTTCCCAGAACGACAACATTATTACCCATGTTCAGCTCTCTATTTCTTGATTAACTATGCTTTGAATTAGCCTGCTTTTACCTGCCAGCGACCCTGATGATATTCAATCTGGGCACTCGCTTCTGCTGGCAGCTCTGAACCTTGCAGGGCCATGACAATCCGCTTGCCGGAAGATCGTAACTCCTTCAGCAACTGACGACCTTGAGGGTCGCGTTGGCATTCAACGGGGGCAGCAATCAAGCCAGTAGCTGCCTGGGGTTGCTGCAAAGCAGCCAAAACTTTTAAATCGGTGGAAAAGCCTGTTGCCGGACGCGCACGGCCAAAGACTCCACCTATCTCATCATAGCGCCCGCCTTTGGCTAATGCCTGCCCTAAATGAGGCACATAGGCTGCAAAGACCAATCCGGTATGATAGTGGTAACCGCGAAGTTCAGATAGATCCAGGTAAAGATCCACTTCAGGGTAGAGGTCGGTCAGGGCCGTAGCCAGTTCGCGCAGTTCAGCCAAGGCCTCTTTGACAACTTCAGGAGCAGTAGCTAACTCTTGATCCGCCTGATCAAGCACCTCAATACCACCATTAAGGTGCGCCAAACGCTGAAGTAGTTGGGCTGCGGGTGACTTAATGCCACCCAAAAGCTGATCCAGTTCACCCAAACGCTTGTGCTGCAAAATATCAAACAACTTTTCTTGCTGAGGCTCATTCAAACCCGCTTCTGCAAGCAGGCTGCGGTAGATGCTGACATGCCCCAAATCCAGACAAAGGTTTTTTGCCCCGGCTGCCAACAAGCTTTCTGTCATCAAGCAAAGGATTTCCAGATCGCTATCAGCACCGGCATGACCAAAGAGCTCTGCACCCAATTGTATGGGAGAACGCGAACCCAAGAGATTGTCTGGACGGGTTCTAACCACTTCAGTGGAATAGCAGAAACGAGCCACACCTTCCATCCGCATGGAGTGCGCATCCATACGTGCCACCTGGGGGGTTACGTCAGCACTGACACCCATCATGCGGCCGCTTAGCTGATCAGTTACCTTGAACGTCTGAAGGTCCAGGTCATGCCCTGCCCCGGTCAGCAAAGACTCCAAAAACTCCACTTTGGGAGGAAGTACCAGTTCATAACCCCAGCTGTGAAAATGATCCAATAGCTTACGACGCAGGCTTTCGATTTGACGCGCCTGTGGGGGTAAGACTTCATCCATGCCATCTGGCAGCAGCCAGTGATCGGCAAAACTCATCAGTTTCTCCAGAGCAGTTTCAAAGCTGTATTTTAACGCAAAAAAACCGAGGGCAAGGCCCCCGGCTCAGCATTTCAAACACCGACTTAGCGACGGCCTTCAGAGGTTTCCAGATAGCGGAAAAATTCACTCTTCGGACTGACAACCATGATGTCTTCTTTGCTGCTGAAGGCTTCACGGTAAGCTTGCATCGAACGCAGGAAGCTATAGAACTGACTGTCCTGATTGAAGGCTTCAGCATAGATGTTCGCTGCTACAGCATCACCTTCACCACGCAGGATTTCAGCATCCCTTTGCGCCGTTGCCAGAATAACTTCACGGTTACGATCTGCTGCAGCACGTATCCGTTCAGCCTGCTCCTGACCCTGGGCACGATACTCGCGAGCTTCACGCTGACGTTCAGTACGCATCCGCTCGTATACCGAGTTGGATACTTCCGTAGGCAGGTCAATCTGCTTGACCCGCATATCCAAAATGGAAACACCCATTTCACGTAAAAGCGCTTCGTTTAGCTCTTCAATGGGACGAATCATCAGTTCGTCACGCTGCTCACTGACAATCTCGACCAGCGTACGACGACCAAATTCATTCCTGAGACTCTCATCCACCCGCGGGGCGATGAGGCGCATTGCGGACTGTTCATCACCAGCAGTGGCCTCATAGTAACGTGTGGTGTCTTCAATTTTCCATTTCACAAAGGAATCAACGATTACCCCTTTGCGGTCACCCGTAAGGTAACGAGAAGGGCGCGCATCCAGTGTTTGTACACGGGTGTCGAACAAACGCACCGTGTTATAAACAGGGATTTTCCAGTGCAAGCCAGCTTCAATATCACTTTCCACCACTTCACCAAACTGGAGGCGGATCGCACGCTGGGTTTCATTAACCACGTAGAGACTGCTACTGGCAAAGACGGCAGCACCGGCGAGGACGCCAAGTGCAATAAAAGAACGTGCATGCATTAGCGACGGCCCTCCCGACGAATGTTACTGCTACTGCTGTTATCCTGACGCTCACGAATGCGTTCAATGAT
Organism: Marinospirillum celere; assembly: GCF_900112235.1. Lineage (GTDB taxonomy): Bacteria > Pseudomonadota > Gammaproteobacteria > Pseudomonadales > Halomonadaceae > Marinospirillum > Marinospirillum celere. The sequence goes on from NZ_FOLH01000005.1 coordinate 112,635, forward strand.
TTGATCAGTCAGTTGGTCCAGCTCATGATCACTGGAAGGTGCAGAACGGCTAGAAGAACCGCCAGAACCACTCATCAAGCGATCCAGAGGCAAGTAAAGCATGTTGCCTGCACCCTCATCAGTATCCAGGAGTACCTTGCTGCTGTTAGACAGCATTTCCTGCATAGCGTCGATGTACAAACGCTCGCGGGTTACTTCAGGTGCATTGCGATACTCTGTCAACAGAGCCAGGAAGCGCTGAGACTCACCATCGGCCCTAGCTTCAACAGCATCACGATAACCCTGAGCTTCTTCACGAATACGTGCCGCACGACCTTCCGCCTCAGGAATTACTGAGTTTTCGTAAGCCCGCGCTTGGTTGATGGTTCTTTCGCGGTCTTCACGAGCACGAATAACATCGTCAAAGGCTGACTGAACAGCATCAGGCGCTGAAGTACCCTCAATGTTCACTGTTTGCAGTCTTAGGCCCAGGCCAACGCGACCTTCAAGCGCTTCTTCCATCTCGCTATCCAGCAGACCCAGATTGGTGACATAACGCTGGAGACGGTCAAAAACACCGCCAGCAAGGAGTTCGCGACCTTCAGTCAAGATATCAATCAGGTTGGTTGTACCCACTTCATGACGCAGTGAGGAATCCAAAGCATATTCAAGACTACGCTCAGGTGCCCTGACATTGACCAAATAAGCCTTGGGGTCTTCAACGATATACTGCACAGAAATGGCGACCTTAACGATGTTTTCATCGCGGGTCAGCATGCTGGCTTCCTGGCTGATTGAGCGTATCCGGGTCACATTCACCTTGGTGACCTGGTCAAGTATTGGAGGATTCCAATGCAAGCCTGGTGTGACCGTTTCATGATATTTACCTAAGCGAAAAACCACGCCGCGCTCGGCCTGATCCACCAGATAAAAACCACTGGCAAACCAGATAGCCAGCACCAGGACAGCAACCAGGGCAGTCAGGCCATAACCACCAAACTTGCCTGGGGTTTTACCGGAACCGCCGCCACCTTTACCGCCCTTACCACCGAATAAGCCACCTAGCTTATCCTGCATCTTCTTTAGAGCTTCATCCAGATCAGGGGGCCCCTGATCACGACCAGGACCGCCGTTGCCACCGCCATTACCAGGCTTACGGCCACCGCCACTCCAAGGATCGTGTTGATTGCCACCACCGGGCTCATTCCACGCCATAGTTTTCTATCTCCACTTAAGGAAAGTGTTTAAATTTGCGCAATCCTACCTGAAAATTGACTTCAGGTCATGGTTTTGTCGACCAGTCCAGCTCATCGGCTCCGATATCCAGTGAGGATAAAAGCTGATTGAAATCTTTTTCAGGTAAACGCAGCTGCAAGTGACAGTTACCTGCTTCGTCATAGTGCTCCTGGAGCACACCACCCCGATCAAACAGCTTGGCTCGCAAGCGGGTTGCTTCAGGCGCAAGACATAGCTCACCTTCGACCAAGCGCGGCACCAGGAGTTCGTCAATCGCCTGCAAAAGCAGATCCGTTCCTGCGCCTGTTTGGGCCGAAAGCCAAACCTGAATTGGCCTGCCCTCTTCATCGCGATCGATGCGGGGCTCCTGCTCTAGCAGGTCCAGCTTATTGAAAACCAATAGAGCGGGTACTTCACCAGCATGAATTTCATCCAGAACTTCCTGGACCTGAAAAATATTATCTTCTCTCTCCTGGCTGGCGGCATCGACAACATGCAGCAGCAGGGTTGCTTCGGAAGCTTCCTGCAGAGTTGCCTGAAAGGCTTCCACCAATTTATGCGGTAGATGACGGATAAAACCAACAGTATCTGCCAGGATCACTGGGCCAACATCCCCAACGTCTATTCGTCTCAGAGTGGGGTCCAGGGTTGCAAACAATTGGTCGGCCGCATAAACACCTGATTCAGTCAGGCGATTAAAAAGGGTCGATTTGCCGGCATTGGTATAACCAACCAGGGACACGGAAGGAATCTCAGCCTGAAGTCTTGCCCGGCGACTGTTTTCACGCTGGGTACGTACCTTTTTCAGGCGACGATGGATACCACTGATTCGGGCGCGCAACAAACGCCGATCCGTTTCCAGCTGAGTTTCACCCGGCCCTCTCAGACCGATACCCCCCTTCTGGCGTTCCAAGTGGGTCCAGCCTCTAACCAGGCGGGTACTCATAAACTCAAGCTGGGCCAACTCCACCTGCAATTTACCTTCATAGGTTCGTGCACGCTGAGCAAAGATATCCAGAATCAGTCCGGTACGATCGAGAACCCGGCACTGTAAAGCCTGCTCAAGGTTACGCTCCTGGGAAGGCTTGAGACTGTGGTTAAAAAGCACCAGATCAGCCTCTTGTTCGCGTACCGCCTGGCGTACCTCTTCTAGTTTACCCTCACCAATAAAGTACTTAGGTGAAGGCTGGGAACGGCTACCTTGAATCAAGGCGACAGCTTCGCCCCCTGCGGAACGTACCAACTCCTGAAATTCCTGAGAATCTTCACGGTCAGCTTCTTCCTGCATGTCCAAATGGACAAGGACGGCTCTATCGCCGCCCTTTTCACGTTCAAAAAACAATCAGCAACTCCGGGGATTCATACCTTGCGACACTCAGGATTCTTCACCTTCGTCCTGAGCAGGAAGACGGACATTACGGGTAGGCACCACTGTCGAAATGGCATGCTTATAGACCATCTGGCTTACCGTATTGCGCAGCAGAATGACAAACTGATCAAAAGATTCGATCTGGCCCTGCAGCTTGATGCCGTTAACAAGAAAAATTGATACAGGAATCCGTTCTTTACGAAGCAGATTCAGATAAGGATCTTGTAATGTTTGCCCTTTGGACATGATTCGGTCTCCCTTTGACATTAGAATTTTGTGTTAGTTTTGCTTTTTTAATACGGACATTGGCTATTATAACCCGCTTATCCAGACTCTGTCCGTCATTTATCCGGCTGCAAGAGAAAATTCACGAACCTGCTCAAGAGCAGAAGAACGCAAATTCGGATCTTCAGCGACGAGGGGGTGCAAGTCCTGCCAGGATCGCATCCAAGTCAACTGACGCTTGGCAAGCTGCCGAGTAGCAATCACACCCTTTTCGAACATTTCTTGCCAGCTAAGTTCACCGTCCAAATGCTGCCATACTTGACGATAGCCTACTGATCGCAAAGCGGGTAGTCCCGAATGCAAATCTTTTCTGGCTTTAAGGCTGGCAACTTCTTCAATCAAGCCTTCGCTCAACATTTTCTTAAAACGTAGCTCTATACGTTGATGCAACACAGAACGCTCAGCGGGCATAAGGCCCAGCTGCATTAAGCGCCAGGGAAAGGGCTCTGCTTGCTGTTCTTGCCATAATTGGGTGCGGGTTTTGCCGGTAACCTCCCAAAGCTCCAAAGCTCTTAGGGTTCGCTGGGGGTCAGTTGGTGCAATACGACGGGCTGATTCCGGGTCTATCTGTGCCAAGCGTTGATGCAGGGCTGGACACCCCTGTTGCTGTAACTCGCCTTCCAGGCGCTTGCGAACCTCGGTGTCAGCCGCAGGCAGATTGGAGTCACCAGCCAACAACCGCTGAAAATAAAGCGAGGTACCTCCCACTAGTAAGGGAATACGGCCTGCAGCGGTAATTTCCTGCATAGCTGCCAAAGCATCCCGGCGAAAATCACCGGCAGAGTAGGTTTCCGCAGGGTCACGAATATCGATCAACCGATGTGGAGCTTGGGCCAAGGTAGCCGCATCAGGTTTGGCCGTGCCTATATCCATGCCTCGGTAAACCAACGCCGAATCAACACTAATGATTTCACAGGGCAGGTGTTCAACCAGCTCAACCGCTAAATCGGTTTTACCCGAAGCGGTAGGCCCCAAAAGAAAAATAGCCGGTGGACGAGTATCCAAAGACATCAACAAAACCTAGAAGTCATGATTTAGCGTCCTCGCAAAAACATCTTGTCGAGGTCCTGCATGGAAAGCTGAAACCAGGTTGGACGCCCGTGGTTGCATTGATCGCTACGCTCCGTTGCCTCCATGTCTCGCAACAGGGCATTCATTTCCGGCAGATTCAGCTGACGTCCTGCCCTGACCGAGCCGTGGCAGGCAATAGACGCCAAGACTTCATTAATAGAAGCCTCCAAACTGCGGCTGGTACCATAACGCTTTAATTCCTGCAGGAGTTCAAACACCAAATCAGGACCGCGAGCACCTTGTAGCAGCACAGGCAAAGAACGCAGCACCATTTCCTGTGGTCCCAGAGGCTCCAACTGAATACCCAGATCAGCCAGTAAAGCCTGGTGCTGCCCAGCAACCTCAACCAGCTCTTCGTCCAAACCCAGGGTTTCAGGAACCAGTAAAGGTTGAGCAGCCAGAGGGCGGCGCGTCCAATCCTGCTTTAGCCTTTCATAAGTAATTCGCTCATGGGCCGCATGCATATCCACGACCACCAAACCCTTGGCATTTTGGGCCAGGATATAGATGCCTTGAAGCTGGGCCAAAGCATAACCCAAAGGGGGCATTTCATTTTGCGAGCCGGATGCGGCTGCGGGTTCAGGCAGTGACTGGGCCAGCTTTTCATAAAAAGCCAGGCTTTCTGCAACCTTGGCTGAACCCGGTTGCCGAGACCCAGAGCCAGCGGTCTGCCAGCTCAGTGGAGTTTGTTCAACGGGTGATGTACTAGCCAAACCAACAGCTGTACCCTGACCAACGCCAGCCTGACTAACTCCAGAAAGGGGTGAAGCAGGGTCAGGCATTGCCTCAGTTTCAGGCGCCTGTTTTTCTGCACCCAGCAAGGCTGCTCCCAGGCGCTTGTGCAGGGAAGAAAAAATAAAATCATGCACCCAGCGCCCATCACGAAAACGCACTTCATGCTTAGTGGGATGGACATTGACATCAACAATGTTTGGATCAACATCCAGCCAGAGCACAAAAACCGGATGACGGCCTGAATAGAGCACATCCTGATAGGCCTGACGTATGGCATGGGCAACAAGGCGGTCACGCACCACGCGACCGTTCACAAAGAAATACTGACGATCAGCCTGAGCACGGGCATAAACAGGCAAGCCAACCCAGCCTTTCAAGCTAATGCCACTGGCTACCGCATCGATGGTCAGCGACTGTTCCAAAAAATCCCGCCCCAGCAGTTGGCCAATTCGGCGGGAAACCTGTTCAGGTGCTTCCTTTGACTCTACTGCTGGCAATTGATGAATTTGCTTGCCCTGGTGACGCAGGCTAAAAGCAACATCCTGACGGGATAATGCTAGACGCCGGAACACCTCTTCCAAATGCGAAAACTCGGTGCGCTCAGTGCGGAGGAATTTGCGCCTTGCGGGGGTGTTAAAAAACAGATCCCGAACCACCAGGCTGGTGCCCTGAGGATGGGGCGCTGGAGTCACCTGAGGCTGCATTTCCCGACCTTCAGCAACCACGCGCCAGCCCTTACCACTGGCATCGGTACTGGTCAGCAATTCGAGTCGGGAAACAGAACTGATGGATGCCAGGGCTTCGCCACGAAAACCCAGACTGGCAACGCCTTCCAGATCATCCAGAGTAGCGATTTTACTGGTCGCATGGCGGGCCAGGGCCAAGGGCAAATCCCCTTCCTGGATGCCACTTCCATTATCACGCACTCTCAACAGCTTGACGCCACCGGCTTCCACTTCAACATCAATCTGATCAGCTCCGGCATCCAGAGCATTTTCCAAAAGCTCTTTTAGGACCGAGGCCGGTCTTTCTACGACTTCACCAGCTGCTATTTGGTTGGCAAGGCGCGGTGACAGCACCCGGATACTTGCGGCATCCTGTGTCATGAAGAAGGAATCCTCAGAGTCTGGCCGACTCGAATGGTATCGCCATTGAGGTTGTTAATTTCCCGCAGTTCGCGGATATCCACACCATTGCGTCTAGCTATCTCCGACAGGGTATCCCCACGACGAATGGTATAGCGAGTGAGCTGCCCATTGCTTGAAGCAGCCAAAATGGAGTTATGTGGCGGGTTTTCACGAAAGTATTCTTTAACCGCTTTGGCTATCTGAGCACCCAGCTGTCGCTGATAGCTGGGATCACGCAAGCGCTGCTCTTCTTGAGGGTTAGAGATAAAGCCTGCTTCAATCAGCATTGAAGGCATATCAGGTGACTTCAATACCAAAAAGCCCGCCTGCTCAACATTGCGCCGGTGCAAACGGTTCACCTGTCCCATATTGGTTAAAACACGCGAACCGGCTTTCATGCTTTCCGATAGCGTTGCGGTCATGGAAAGGTCGACCAAAACGCCAGCCAGAATATCGTCCTTATCCCCCAGAGTCAGTACCCCCTCAACCCCACCGATCAGGTCAGCCCGGTTTTCACTATCAGCCAACCAACGCGCTGACTCAGAGCTGGCTCCACGCTGCGACAACACATAAACAGAAGAGCCTCGGGGCTGAGCAGTGCGGTAAGCATCAGCATGAACAGACAAGAACAAGTCCGCCCTGGCTTTACGCGCCAACTCAACTCGCTGACGCAAACCGACATAATAGTCTCCAGTACGAGTCAAGACAGCCTCAAAAGCCGGGTCATCATTGATCAGTTTTGCCAAGTGCTGAGAAATCCCCCAAACCACATGTTTTTCCAGAGTTCCGGCAGGGCCTATAGCTCCAGGGTCCTCCCCTCCATGCCCAGGGTCGATTGCAATAATGATCTGGCGCTGTTCACGCGGTAGGGTTTCACGGGGCGGGGCTCTTTCAACACGCGTTTGGTCCGGCATCACCAAGTCCACCACCAGGCGGTCACCATACTGCTCATTGGGCCTGAGCAAAAAACTGCGCGGCTGAATTTCGCGGTCCAAATCCAAAACGACACGCAGATCAGTGCCATTGCGTTCAGCATGACGTATTCGTCGAATTGGGGTTCTATCAAGGCTGGTACGATTTAGATCTGTAGAAAGACGAACATTACTGATATCGATCACCAAACGATCCGGGCCTTCCAGCATAAAAACACGATGCTGGGTAGGACCACTCAGGTCAAACACCAGACGGGTATGATCGGGTGCAGGCCAAATCCTGAGGCCTTCAATACGCTCGGCAAACACTTGCTGCCAAGGGAGGAGCAAAAAAAGCATTAGAAACAAAGAGGCTGGACGCAAGTTGTTGTGTTGATTCATGCCATGGAACCGCTCATTACCCTATCAAAAATTTCAGACCACTTGAGCTTTTTGTAGCTGCTGTAAAGCAGCCTTACCCGCATCACTCAGGGCTTCCACTTGTAAATCCCGCCCCTGTCTTTCGGACAGGCTGAAATGTAAACATAAATCCGGGCTTGGCAAAAATCCCTGTCCTTTTTGCGGCCACTCGACGAGACACAAAGCATCCTCATCAAAATAATCCCGAATACCGATCATTTCCAACTCTTCAGGGTCAGCCAAACGATAGAGGTCAAAATGATAGACGCAACGCCCGTCAAAAACATAGGGCTCTACCAGCGTATAAGTTGGACTCTTAACCGCTCCCTGATGGCCCAGCTCACGAATCAACCCTCGCGTAAAGGTTGTCTTGCCACTACCCAAATCACCTTCCAGAAACACCAAACCCTGTTTAAGGAACTGGCCCAAAAGACCACCTAAAGCAACCTGTTGTTTTTCATCGGCAAGATAAAAATTGGCACGCATGATGACCACCATAAAACCTGCAAGTATAAAGGTTTTACTCAAAGAAAGATAAGTCTGCAAGCCCTTTCAGTTCACACCTTCACGCAAAAAAGGCAAAAGGTCACTGGGTAGCAAACCCCGTGGCTGATCCGCTGCCACCTGGTCACCCGCCTGAGCATGCAGGCGCATCCCTAGACGTGCTGCTACCAAAGGCTCTAAGCCTTGCGCCAAAAGCGAAGCAATACAACCGCTTAGAAGGTCTCCCATACCAGCAACTCCCATTCCAGGGTTACCAAAAGGACAAACCCAAGGCAGGGCCTGTCCACCCTGCTCAGCACAGCAGGAACCCGCTCCCTTAAGCAGGGCGACGCTACCTGTTTTTAGGGCCAAAAGGTTAACTGCTTTTAAACGCTGCTGTTGAACTTCATGAACTGACCAACCCAGCAGCCTTGCCGCCTCTCCTGGATGAGGGGTAATCACCCAGGGACGCTGTTCAGCTACCGGCGGTTGCCAGCCCTGCGCCCAAAGGTTGAGTGCATCAGCATCAACCAATACCGGCCCTTCAAAAGAACCGACCGCCTGGCAAATTTGCTGTGCCTGCTGATCGGTACCCAGACCCGGCCCCACCAAGAGGGCATCAGCCCAAGCAAAAGCCTCCTTTAATTGCTCGTCCAGAGCTGCTTTATCTTCAGGCCAGGCTGCAGCCATTATTTCCGGCTGACTGACCAAGGCCGCAGTGACATTCTCAGCAGCAGTCAAGAGCTTCACCATCCCGACCCCAGTTCGCAGGGCAGCTCTGGCAGCCAAAATTACCGCACCTCCCATACCCGCCTGACCACCCAGAATCAGCAAGCGTCCATGGTCACCCTTGTGCCCTCCGGCCTTACGCGGCAAGAGTGCCCTGCTTGCATCCTGGCAACTCTGCAACCACGCCAAAGGCTGCTCTTGAAAGTCTTCACCTTGAAGCCCTAAATCAGCCAACCAAACTTCACCGGCATACTCAGGCCCTTCCGCAGTGAACAGCCCCGGCTTCAAGACAATAAAAGTCAGGGTGACGGCAGCCTGTACACTGCTTCCAGCAAGCTGACCGTTATCCACTAACAAGCCTGAAGGCGTATCCAAAGCCAGCACGGGTGTTTTACTGGCATTAATCGCTTGAATCCAGGTTTTGATTTCTCCCCGAACCTCACCCTTCAGACCTATGCCGAGCAGCGCATCTACCAGTAACTCATCTTCTTGCAAATCATGAGCATCGGGAGCACCAGTTTGAGGACTTAATCCCGACTGTTCCACCGCCTGCCAGGCAAGTGCCGCTTCCTTTTGATAGTTAAGTGGATCAGCCGCCAACCAAAGACGAACCTTCATGCCTGCCTGAAAAGCATGGAGAGCCACCAGGAGGCCATCACCACCATTATTGCCGCCCCCGCAGAGCACACTGATTTGACGAACATCAGGCCACTGCTGCTGGATTAACTGCCAGGCACTGCGTGCTGCGCGCTGCATGAGTTCAAAACCAGGTGTTCCTGCAGCAATTACCTGACGGTCCAGGCTGGCTGCTGCCTGCGCAGAATAAAGTGGCCAGGAACTTGAAGCCTGTCTGGTAAAACGATTACGGGGGTTAACCAGCATTTAAAAACTCCTTTAAGAGACAAGGCTTCGACTTTCTGCTAATCTTCCGCGCTTTTTCAAACTTGGAAAGCAAAATGAATGCCGTTGTGATTGCTATTCTGGTCATGGTGACCCTGAGTCTGGCCAGAATTTCCGTAGTCTTTTCTCTTATTGTAGCTGCTTTGGTTGGCGGTTTGCTGAGCGGCCTTCCGGTTGCTGAAATCATGGATGCCTTTAATGAAGGCCTGGGTAAGGGTGCCAGTATTGCCCTGGCCTATGCAGCGCTGGGTGCCTTTGCCGTTGCTCTCGCCCGCTCCGGAGTCACCGAGCGCCTGGCCAGTTTTATTATTGGCCGCCTGAAAGGCCAGGAAAATCTGCCAAGTAAATGGTTAGTCTGGGCTCTACTGGGTGCCATTCTGCTGATGGCGATTAGCTCGCAGAATCTCATCCCGGTCCATATTGCCTTTATACCCATCCTGATTCCGCCCTTGCTGGTCGTTATGAACCGCCTGCAACTGGATCGACGTGCCGTTGCCTGCGTGATCACCTTCGGTATCACGGCTCCCTATATGCTGCTGCCCGTGGGCTTTGGCGCTATCTTTTTGAATGACATCCTCCTCTCCAACCTGAATGCTTCAGGTGAAGAACTTGGCGTCCAGTTTGAAGCCGCTCGGGTGCCCTTTGCCATGCTATTACCTATAGCCGGCATGGCTCTGGGTCTGGTCGTTGCTGTCTTCTTTAGCTATCGCAAGAAAAGAAGCTACCAGGATCGATCCATCGGAGATCCCAGCAAGCAAAAGGCTGCCGAGCCTCTACATCTTAAGCCCTGGCAATGGCTGGTTTTGATCGGCTCTATTCTTGCTGCACTGGGCGTTCAGCTGGGCTTTAATTCCATGGTCTTGGGTGGCCTGGCCGGTTTTGCACTTCTGTCCTTTAGCGGTGTTTTCCGCTGGCGGGAGCAGGATGATCTCTTTACTGAAGGCATGCGCATGATGGCCCTGGTGGGCTTCATTATGATCACCGCTTCAGGTTTTGCCGGTGTCATGCAGGCCACGGGTGAAATCCCTCAGCTGGTGGAAAGCTCTGTCGAAGTGATCGGTGACAACAAAGGACTCGCCGCCTTGATCATGCTGCTGGTTGGGCTGTTTATCACCATGGGTATCGGCTCTTCTTTCTCCACCATCCCCATTATTGCCGCCCTCTATGTTCCCCTGGCACTGAGCTTTGGCTTCTCGCCTCTGGCAACCATAGCGCTGGTCGGTACGGCTGCAGCCCTGGGGGATGCTGGCTCACCTGCTTCCGACTCAACTTTGGGTCCAACTGCTGGCCTTAATGCCGACGGCCAGCATGATCACATCTGGGATTCGGTAGTGCCCACTTTCCTGCACTATAATATTCCGCTGATTGCTTTTGGCTGGGTTGCCGCGATGATTTTGTAGCAGCAACCCCGCAGAGGCTTAGTCTTCAAGCTGGTGTGTTAGCTCGTTCACAGGCTCTTGCCCCTGCCGAAGCTGCTCTAGGTTATCCAGAGTCACTTCGGCAATCTGGGTCAAAGCCTCTTCGGTGAAAAAACCTTGATGACCGGTCACCAAAACATTGGGGAAGGTCATCAAGCGCGACAAGAGGTCATCAGAGGGGATTTCATCCGAGCAATCGCGAAAGAAAACATCGCCTTCTTGCTCATAAACATCCAACGCCAGATAGCCCAGACGGCCTGATTTCAAGGCGGCAATGGCAGCTGAAGTATCGACCAGACCGCCGCGGCTAGTATTTACCAGCATCACCCCTTTTTTCATACGACTGAGCGCATGACCGTTAATCAGATGATGGTTTTCAGGAGTCAGTGGGCAATGCAAGCTGATCACATCACTGGCTGCATAAAGCTGATCCAGCGAAGTATAGCGCCCGCCCAGCTCAAGAAACTCTGGATTCGGATGGGGATCATAACCCAGCAATTCACAGCCGAAGCCTTTTAAAATGCGGGCCACAGCCAGACCGATTTGCCCTGTCCCGACGAGCCCAACCTTACGCCCATGCAGGTTAAAGCCCAAAAGGCCATTAAGCTGGAAATTATTTTCCCGAACCCGGTTGAAGGCTCGATGCGTATGCCGGTTTAGGGTTAAAATAAGCGCCAGCGTATGCTCAGCAACGGCTTCAGGGGAATAAGCAGGCACCCGAACCACTTGAAGACCCAGTTGTTTGGCTTCATGAAGATCCACCTGGTTAAAGCCAGCGCAACGCAGAGCAATAAATCGGATACCGAGCTGCTTCAGTTCCTGCAAACATTCAGCATCCAGCGTATCATTAACAAATGCACAGACCGCATCGGCACCTTCTGCTAACCGGGCTGTTGTCGCACTCAAGCCTGCTTCCTGATAATCCAGGCTAAAGCCAAAGTGCTGGTTGGCGGCATCAAAAAAGCGCTGATCATATTTCTGAGCACTAAAAAAGCTGACTCGCATCGTCATTTCCTTACTAATTTAAACCATCCCATGATACTCGATTCTGAACAACAAGCTGGCCTGAAAGCTTTGGCAGTGACTATTAAAGAGCTAGCCACCGATCTGGGTTTTGCGGACTGCGGCATTACCGATGTGGATTTGGGTGAGCATCCGGCCTACCTGAAAAAATGGTTGGATGCAGGCTATGAAGGTGACATGCAGTGGATGCACAATCACTTGGAGAAACGCTGTAATCCCGCCCTACTGGAACCCGGCACCCTTTCAGTCATTACCCTGCGTATGGATTACTTGCCGCCTGAAACCCAGGCGATAAAGATTCTGGCCAACCCTGAAAAAGCTTATGTAAGCCGGTATGCGTTAGGCCGGGATTATCACAAGCTGATTCGTAAGCGTCTGGGGCAGCTGGCAAAAAAGATCAATCAACACCTGGATGACAATGCAGCCCTAAGGGCGGCCTTCCCTGAGTTTCGTAGCCGCGCCTTTACCGACTCAGCCCCCGTTCTGGAAAGAGCCCTGGCACTTCAGGGTGGACTGGGCTGGATCGGTAAAAATTGCATGCTGATTACTCCCAAGGCGGGCAGCTGGTTTTTCTTGGGTGAAATTTATTTGAACCTGCCCCTTCCGAAAGATAAAGCCTTCGTTAAAGACCACTGTGGGCAGTGCTCAGCTTGTCATACCGCCTGCCCAACCCAGGCTTTTGTCGCCGACGGCGTGCTGGATGCCAAACGCTGCATCAGCTACCTGACCATCGAGTTAAAAGGCAGTATTCCTGAAGAACTGCGCCCCTTAATGGGCAATCGTATTTTTGGCTGTGATGACTGCCAGCTATTTTGCCCCTGGAACCGTTTTGCCAAGAGCACTCAGGAAAAAGACTTTCATCCCCGACACCAACTGGATACTGCCGATCTAGTTGATCTTTTCAATTGGGATGAAGCCAGCTTCCTGAAAAACACAGAAGGCTCGCCGATCCGCAGAACAGGCTATATTAGCTGGCTGCGCAATCTAGCCGTGGCTCTGGGCAACGCGCCACCTTCAGAAACCGTTCTTTCGGCTTTAAAAGCCCGCCAAACCCACCCTGACCCAGTGGTTAGAGAGCATGTGCTCTGGGCACTGCAGCGTCATCAAGCCGGGCCTGCAAAAGATCACTGATTTCTGCTTCGGTTTGCAGGCGCTTACAGGCTTCAAATAGCTGTCGAGCCGGTTCACCCCAGCGCGGCATCAACATCACCAGCCACTGCTTGATGCGCATGTTTCTAACCTTTTCAGGATAGATTTGTCCGGCCCCTGCAACCCACTCCAACATCAAAGCAGGCAAGTCTTCAAAGCAGGTTGCTTTAACTTCTTCACCTTGGCTGGCAGCCTTGATATGCGACGCCAACCAGGGGTCGGCAAGAGCAGTTCGCCCTAACATCACATCGCGAACCCCACTGGCCGCCACGCAGCGCTGGTAGTCTTCCAGCGTCCAGATTTCACCATTGGCCAAGACGGGAATAGCAAGCCTTTCAGCCAAAGCCGCTATTTTTTCCCAGTGTGCAGGCGGTTTATAGCCTTGAGTCTTCGTTCGCGCATGAACAACCAGCTGGGTCACTCCAGCCTCTTCCAGAGCCAGAGCATTATCCAAAGCCAGCTCAGCATCTTCGTAACCTAGGCGCATCTTGGCCGTCACCGGAATACCCTGAGGTTTCAGTGCTTCGACAACCGCAGCAGCTACCGCCTGAACTCGGTTTGGCTCAGTCAGTAAGCGCGCACCACCCCCATGACGGTTAACAATTTTCGCCGGGCAGCCAAAATTAAGATCCACCACCTGGGCACCAGCTTTCACCGCAACACCGGCATTCACCGCCATGGATTCAGGATCACTGCCCAGCAGCTGGAGATGAACGGGCACTCCCGAGGGTGTCACTGAGTCACTTTTCAATTCCGGACAGATGCGGTGAAAAACCTTAGGAGGCAAACGCTCATGGGAGACCCTGACAAATTCAGTCACACAAAAATCCCAGCCACCCTGGCGGGTAAGCAGGTTGCGAGCTGTCACTTCTAGAACACCCTCCATAGGGGCCAAAGCAACGCAGGGTTCTTGGACAGACACGGGTATCACCAACTTAAAAGGCACTAAGGCCGTTAAAAAAGAAACTTTTACTGCAATTACCCCATTTTACCTGAGAGCTTACCGGTTGAAATGACCAGGCAGTCTTTTTTTTCGCTATAACTCCTTAAAACCAGTAAGGATTCTGCACAAAAGTCCTGACCTGAGACATTTTGTCAAGAAGGTAGTCGTTCTTGTAGTTGCTACAAAAATGAAACTGGTGCAAGGTTAGGCGGATAACCACACAGCAGGCCACAAATTGCCCTGGTTACTTACGCAAGTATGCCTGTTCTTTACACAGAATGAGGAAGTGCAATGCAAGATCCTGATCTGATTGCTGAAGGTTTTAATCTCATGCTACTGGGCATGGGGTTTGTGTTCATGTTTTTGACGGTACTGGTAATCGCCACTACCTTGATGTCAAAAACCATCAACCGCTTTTTCCCATCTCCTGAAGAAGCTGTTCAGGCTGGTATTTCTGGAAAGCCAGCAGCACAGCTTCCTTCGGACAAAAATCCTGAAATTATCGCTGTGATTAGTGCAGCACTTCACCTGCACCGCCAGCGTAAACAATAAAAAAACACCACTTACCCAGTGGCAACCGGATTTAATTACTTAACAGGTAAACAACCATGACTGCTCCCAAGAAAAAACTCGGCATAACCGACGTCGTCCTGCGTGACGCCCACCAGTCTCTTTTTGCGACCCGCATGCGTCTTGATGACATGCTACCTATTGCAGAAAAACTCGACCAAGTTGGTTTCTGGTCGCTGGAAAGCTGGGGTGGGGCCACCTTTGACGCCTGCATCCGTTATCTGGGTGAAGATCCCTGGGATCGCATTCGTGAATTGAAAAAAGCCATGCCCAAAACACCTCAGCAGATGCTACTGCGCGGCCAAAACCTTCTGGGCTACCGCCACTATGCTGATGATGTGGTCGAAAAATTTGTTGAACGCGCCGCCACCAATGGCGTTGACGTTTTCCGTGTGTTTGATGCGATGAACGACCCGCGCAACCTGGAAACCGCTCTAAAAGCTGTTAAAAAGCAGGGCAAACACGCTCAGGGCACTATTTCCTACACCATCTCTCCGGTTCACACCATGCAGATGTGGTTGGACCTGTCCAAGAAGATTGAAGACATGGGTGCCGACTCTCTGGCCATCAAAGACATGGCCGGTCTGTTGAACCCTTATGTCGCCTATGAGCTGGTCTCCAAGCTAAAAGAAAGCCTGGATATACCTATCCACATGCAGTGCCATGCCACCACCGGCCTCTCCACTTCTGCCATCGTCAAGGCCGTGGAAGCAGGCATTGATAATGTCGATACTGCTATTTCCTCCATGTCCCAGACTTACGGTCACAGTCCCACCGAATCCGTCGTGTCCATCTTCCAGGGCACCGAATGGGATACCGGTCTGGATATCGAACTACTTGAAGATATCGCCGCCTACTTCCGTGAAGTTCGTAAAAAGTACGCTCAATTTGAAGGCTCGCTTAAGGGTGTGGATTCACGCATCCTGGTTGCCCAGGTTCCTGGCGGCATGTTGACCAACATGGAAGGCCAGTTGAAAGAACAGGGTGCGGGTGACAAGCTTGATGACGTTCTGGCTGAAATTCCCAAAGTACGTAAGGATCTGGGTTACATTCCCCTGGTTACCCCCACCTCTCAAATTGTCGGTACTCAGGCAGTTATGAATGTGCTGATGGGCGAGCGTTACAAGTCGATCAGTAAAGAAGTCCAGAAGGTACTGAAAGGCGAATATGGTGCTGCGCCTTCTGAATTGAACAAAGAGCTTCAAGATCGTGTACTGGAAGGCAAAGAACCCATTACCTGTCGCCCAGCTGACTTGATTGATGATGAAATGGACAAGTTGAAAACCGACTTGCAAGCCAAGGCCAAAGAAGAAGGCATCAAGCTGTCTTCCGGTGAAAATGAACTGGATGATGTGCTCACCTATGCCCTTTTCCCTGAGATCGGTCTGAAATTCCTGCGCAATCGCGGTGATGCGTCCAAGTTTGAGCCTGTGCCCACTTTGGAAAGCGCTCAGGCTGCAACAGCTCCTGCCAAGCAGGCAGCAGCCCCTGCAGGTGATTCCGGTGTTTATACCGTCAAGGTCAATGGTACTGCTTATGTGGTTGAAGTTGCCGAAGGTGGCGATGTATCCAGCGTTACTGAGGCACCTGCCGGCGGCAATGCCCCAGCGGCTATTCCTGCTCCTGCTGCCTCAGGAACCGGTGAAGCCATCACTGCGCCTCTGGCGGGTAATATCTTCAAAATCCTGGTCAAGCCAGGTGATGCCGTTGAAGCCAATCAGGTCGTGATCATCATGGAAGCCATGAAAATGGAAACTGAGATTCGCGCCAACAGTGCCGGCACTGTCGCCAGTGTTGACGTTCGCGAAGGGGATGCCGTACAGGTTGGCGATACCCTGCTGACCCTTTAATCCACGGATCTCTGATGCGGAGCCTGACCTATGGATAAAGTATTAATGCTGTGGGAAAACTCGGGGCTTTATAACCTGAGTCTTCTCCAGACAATCATGATTGCCATCTGCCTGGGTCTTTTGTACCTGGCGATTGCCAAAAAATTTGAGCCTCTGCTGCTGCTGCCCATTGGTTTTGCGGGCGTTCTGGCCAATGTGCCAGAAGCAGGCTTAGCTCTTTCAGCCATGGACCAGGCGCTCTATCACTTCAACCCGCAAACCATGCAGGCCCTTGCAGGTGAGTTGAATATCACCCTGGCCGGAGCCGCTGAGGCAGCGGACAAGGCCCTGATTAAAGATGCCCTGGCCGCTATTGATGATCCGGCGCAAAAAGCCCGGGTTGCTCAAATCATCTCCGCTGCAGGCTACACTGATGGCTTCCTTTACATCTTCTATAGTGTGTTGGTTGCTACCGGTATTGCACCCCTGATCATCTTCCTGGGTGTCGGGGCTATGACGGACTTTGGTCCTCTGCTGGCCAACCCCAGAACCCTGTTCCTGGGTGCCGCTGCTCAGTTTGGCATCTTTGCCACAGTACTGGGTGCTGTTGGTCTTTCCGCCCTGGGCATCGTTGACTTCAGTTTGGAGCAGGCCGCAGCCATAGGTATCATTGGTGGTGCTGATGGTCCTACCGCAATCTATGTCTCCAGCGTGCTGGCACCTGAGCTGCTGGGTGCGATTGCTGTTGCTGCCTACGCCTATATGGCGCTGGTACCCATTGTTCAGCCGCCAATCATGCGCGCACTGACCAGCAAGGAAGAAAGAGCCATCGTCATGACTCAACTAAGGCCGGTTAGCAAACGGGAGAAGATTATTTTCCCTCTGGCTGTCCTGGCACTGGTTGCGCTTTTCCTCCCTGCTGCTGCACCACTACTTGGAATGTTCTGTCTGGGTAACCTGATGCGTGAATGTGGTGTGGTCGAGCGCCTTTCCGACACAGCACAGAATGCCCTGATCAATATCGTCACCATCTTCCTTGGCCTGGCTGTAGGTTCTCGCCTGATTGGAGATCTCTTCCTGACGGTAGAAACTCTGGGCATTATGGTGCTGGGTATCGTGGCCTTTGCGATAGGTACAGCAACCGGCATTTTGATGGCCAAGCTGATGAACAAAGTCAGCAAAATGCCCATCAACCCACTGATAGGTTCTGCAGGGGTTTCAGCTGTCCCCATGGCGGCCCGTGTCGCCAATAAGGTCGGCCTGGAAGCCAACCCTCAAAACTTCCTGCTGATGCATGCCATGGGCCCCAATGTAGCCGGTGTTATCGGCTCAGCGGTTGCTGCCGGCGTGATGATCATGTACCTCGGCTAAACAGCGGCCTTAGCTGGCAAATAAAAACCGGAGCCTAGGCTCCGGTTTTTTGTTGGCTTCTCTTAGTGGAAGCTTGAAGAAATTTGCAGGTGGGTAGGTCAGGCCGCCATCTTAAGTGGCGTTTGCTCACCTTCAGCTACTAGAGCCTCTTCCCATTCCTGTCTAACTTTTAGCTCTTCAGCTAGAGCCATTAGCATTTCTTCACTCATAGTACCCCTCTGCCTGTAAGGCAATAACTAACACTTGGGCAAATGCCCACATTAAAAGTAGACTCTTTATGAGCAAATAGCTAGTGCCAAGCTGGCAATTTTTTTTATCGGATTTTCAATAACTTAATATAAAATTTATCTCGCAGCGCAGCATTTTTATGGCTTAAATGTAGTCAGCTGCTACTAAAATTCAAGTTATTCCTTGAGTTGCCGTTCTATACTGGAACTAACAGTTATTTTATAAGGCAGCCACTATGGTCTTTCCAATTCACGAGCAGGGCTTGCGCATCCATACTCCGAAGAACCAGGTCCTCCAGCGTCCTGCAATTCGACAAACCCAGGCAACAACAGCTGGGCGTCGTTTAGTGGACCATGATGGCGATGCTGAACACGACCAGAATATTTCCGATCAAACCTGGTTGGGGCGTCAACTGACAGCCAAGGAAAAACAGGAAGAAGAGGAACAAGCCACTGGCACTCGCCCTGGCAGCCGGGCCATTCATGCCTATGAAGCAGTTGAACAGAGCCGCAAACCTGCAGCACCGCACCTGCCAGCCAGCCATATTATGCGCTCACCAGTGATTACCCTGGAAGCAGCTGCCACGCTTAATGAAGCTTGGCAGCTTTGTCAGCGTGAAGGCATTCACTATCTGGTGCTGACTGATACTCAGGGTGAGCTGGAAGGCATCGTCAGTGAGCGGGATCTCTTGGCCGAAGCCGCGGGTGTAGGTGAATTGAGTAAACAAGAAGAGATTGATCTCAGTAAGGCTGAGATTAGAGTATTGATCAGAAAGCCTTTGATCACTGCTCAAGAAACCACAGATGTCAGAGATATTGCCCGTCTCATGCTCAAGCATAAAGTCAGGGCAGTACCAGTGATTAATGATAAAAATGAATTGCTTGGCTTGGTTACGCGCTCAGATTTGATGCTGGGCTTGGCTAATCAAAGCATCGAGATTGACACCTGAGCAAGATTAGCGGGTATTCAGTTGCATCAGCTGCTGGAGCTTTGAGCTTAGGCGATCTTCTTCAGCACGCTTTTTCTGTTCTTCTTCCTGCTTACGGCGCTGGTGCTCTTTTTGCTTTTTCTGAGTTTCCCAAAGTTCCAGCTGCTCACGGGCAAACTCAGCCTCCTGCTCGGTGACAAAGCCCGCATTGCTACCCTGCAAATCCAGGCGCACAGCGCCAGCTTTCAAACAACGCAGATACCTGGGCAGCTTCACATAGCCAGCCAGAGCCCGGCGAATTTTCTTTTGATCACCACCTTCGGCAGCCAGAAGATCTTCATGGATGCCAATTTTAAGTGGCTGCGGCTGGCCCGGCATAAACGCACGTGGATACTTGCTAACCCAATGCTCTAGGCGCTGCTGTGGATTCATGGCTTCCAGATTCGCAAAGCCTTCTTCTGGAACCTTTTGGGCCTCTGGCGCCTTCAGGCCCAGGGTCTCACGAATCAGCATCATCAAGGCATCTGGACGGCTCAGCAGGCTTTCTGCTTCCGGCCCTTGTAACTGGGTATTAATTTTTTCTTTCAGCTGGTTGAGCTTGCCTTCCAGCTCCTCCACCCGGCTTTCCAGTTCAAGGTTGCGCTCTTTGAGGGCATGAATTTCCTGCTGTGCCCTGCCCAGAGCTCCCAAACCCTGATCAGCATAGCTGGTCAATTGATCAAAAAGATCATCCACTTTTTGTTCCAAGGCCATAGTCTGACTTCCAAGCTGCAAACTTGATTTTTGTAACATCATTTACCTGCTGTTACCAGCAGAAGATGCCACTTTTTTCATCCCTTTCTTTTCAGCAAGCGAATCAGATAAGCATAGCGATTACCTTCCTGCGCTGGATAGGTATCCCGGCTCACTTCAAGCCATTCATTTTCCTTCACTTCAGGGAACCAGGCATCCCCTTCAGGTTCGGCTTCTACCGTGGTCAGGTACAGATGACTGGCTAGTGGAAAAGCCTGCTGATAAATTTGCCCACCGCCCATCACCATGATTTCAGGCGCACCATCAACTATGGCCTGACTATCGGCTAGTTTCAGGGCTTCCTGCAAACTGGAAGCAACCTTGATGCCAGGGTGGGAGAACTCAGGATTCCGGGTTACCACGATATTGGTACGCCCCGGCAGAGGCCGCCCAATGGATTCAAAGGTCGCCCGCCCCATGACCAGGGGTTTACCCAGAGTAGTGCGTTTGAAGTGCTTCAGCTCTTCGGGGAGATACCAGGGCATCCGGTTCTGATGACCGATCACCCAGTTACGGGCTGCGGCAACGATAATGGCAACCGGGGTTTCCAGATCCAGGTTTTCAAGCTCAGACGTCATACAGCCACCGGTGCCTTGATGTGTGGATGGTGCTCATAGCCTTCAATACTGATGTCATCAAAAGTGAAGGCAAAGAGATCCTTGATCTCAGGATTCAACTGCAACCTGGGGAGGGCTAAGGGCTCACGGCTTAGCTGCAAATCCGTTTGTTCCAGGTGGTTGCTGTAGAGGTGAGCGTCACCCAGGGTATGCACAAAATCACCCACTTCCAGATCACAAACCTGAGCGATCATATGGGTCAGGAGCGCATAGCTAGCGATATTAAAGGGCACGCCCAGGAAAATATCGGCAGAGCGCTGATAGAGCTGGCAGGAGAGCTTGCCTTCGGCCACATAAAATTGAAACAGACAGTGACAGGGCGGCAGGGCCATTTCATCCACCAGTGCCGGGTTCCAGGCTGAAACAATCAAACGGCGCGAATCCGGGTTGGTTTTGATCTGGTTGATCAGCTTGCTGATTTGATCAATGGACTCGCCCTGAGGCCCAGGCCAAGAGCGCCACTGGTAACCATAAACCGGCCCCAGGTCGCCTTTTTCATCGGCCCACTCATCCCAGATGGAAACGCCGTTTTCCTTTAAATAGGCAATATTGGTATCACCTTTGAGAAACCACAAAAGCTCGTGAATAATCGAGCGTAGGTGTAACTTCTTGGTGGTCACCAGCGGAAAACCCTCTTGCAGGTCAAAGCGCATCTGGTAACCAAAAACACTATAGGTGCCCGTGCCGGTACGATCCGACTTGTAAACACCCTTTTCGCGTACGTGACGCATTAAATCCAGATAGGCTTGCATGACTCGACTCGCTGGTTAATCAATTGGTTTGCGGCTGACGACGATAAGCCCAGACCATCAGGGCAATACCGGCAGCAATCATGGGTAAAGACAGCCATTGTCCCATACTCAGGCCAATCGCAAGTAGGCCCAAGTGCGCATCAGGTTCGCGGGTAAATTCTGCCAGAAAACGCAGGCTTCCGTAACCAACCAGGAAAAGACCGGAAATACTGCCCATGGGGCGGGGTTTACGTGAAAAAAGCCAGAGCACAATAAACAGGGCCAAGCCTTCCAGCGCAAACTGGTAAAGCTGGGAAGGATGACGGGGGTCAGGCCCGGCACCGGGAAAAACCATGCCCCAGGGCACCTCGGTCACCCGCCCCCAGAGTTCGCCATTGATAAAATTACCCAGGCGACCCAGCCCTAACCCGATAGGCGTTAAGGGCGCAACAAAATCACCCAGCTTCAGCCAAGGCAAACGATGCTTGCGGGCAAAAAGAATCAGCGCAACCACAACCCCCAGAAAACCACCGTGAAAGGCCATGCCGCCTTCCCAGAGTCTTAATAACCAAAGAGGGTCTGCCAGTACACGATCAAAGTGATAAAAGAGGGCATAACCAAAACGCCCGCCTAGAATAACCCCGACAGCCGCATAAAAGGTTAGGTCACCGATCTGGTCTTTGCTTAGGCCCAGACGGTCAGCACGCTGACGGGCCAGCCACCAGGCCAAGCCGATGCCGACCATATAAGTCAAACCATACCAATGAACCTGAATAGGGCCTAGGCCGAAAGCAACCGGATTGATATCAGGATAAGTCAGCAAGCGTGTTCTCCATGTTCGTTATGCCAGTAAAAAGCGCACCCCTACCACCAGCAGCAGCAGTGCGAAAAGCTTTTTCAATAGCTTTTCAGGCAATTGGTGGGCCAAGCGTGCGCCCAGGCGTGCAAAGGGTACGCTCATCAGCACAATGCCGATAAAAGCAGGCCAGAAAATAAAGCCACTGGCTCCTGAGGGTAACTGGGGGTGTCCCCAGCCCGTCCAAAGATTGCCCAAGGCTCCAAAAATGGCAATGGGAAGCCCCAGTGCGGCAGATGTACCTACAGCCTTATGCATGGCCGCCTTACACCAGGTCAAAAAAGGAACGCTTAGGGTGCCGCCACCGATACCAAAAATCGCCGAAGCCCAACCGATCACCCCACCAGCTACTGACATTCCAGGTGCGGAAAGGTTAGCCGTGCCTGCCGGAGGATTAAGATTAAAAGCCATCTTAACGGCAACCAGGAGCACAAAAACACCGATGATTTTCTGCAGCGCCAAACCCGATAACAGGCTAGCCGTCCAGGCACCCAGGAGCGCACCTAATAGAATTCCCGGCGCCATCAACTTAAACCAGTGCCAGCTGACCCCGCCTCTTTGATGGTGGGACCAGGTTGAACTGATGGAGGTTGGAATAATGGTTGCCAAAGAAGTTCCCACCGCCAAGTGGACAAGAATTTCCGCAGGAAAACCCAGAGCCGTAAAGGTCAGCACCAGCACAGGAACAATAATCAAACCACCACCGATGCCAAAGAGTCCGGCCAGCAGCCCCGCTCCAGCCCCTAACAGTAAATAAATCACTAAGGTCAACATCTATCCCCTTGTTTTTTTCATCCAATAATCAACCAGGCTTCTCAGTTCAGTGGGACGATAAGGTTTAGCCAAGTAATCATCCAACCCCTGCTCAATAAAATAGCTGCGATCACTTTCCAGGGCATTGGCGGTCAAAGCAATTACCGGAATCCCGGCATTAGGGCCAGGCAGTTGCCGCCAATGACGGGTTGTTTCCAGACCGTCCATATCCGGCATAAAAATATCCATCAATACCAGCGCATAATCCTGTTCAAGGCCCAGCTCCAAGGCTTTACGGCCACTACTGGCTGCATCCACCTGATAGCCGGATTTTTCCAGCACACTGGTCGCCAACATGGAATTGACCGGGCCATCATCCACAACCAGAATGCGCTGAGCCACCTGCGCTTGTTCATCCACACTGACCGGCAACTCCAAATGGATATGCAAGCCCCCTTCCGGGCGTGAAGTCACCTCCAAACTGCCCTTCAGTTCCTGAACCAGCTGCCGGGTCAGCAAGGGGCCCATACCCAATCCACCTGTAGCAGGCTGGTAGTTGCTGCCCAAAGGAGTCGAGGCCTGAAAACGCTGAATGCGCTCTTCATCCAGCAAGTAACCGCCTTCATCCAGCAAATCCAGCTGCAAGCTGGAGGCAGCCGGGTTCCAGTCCACGCCGAGTACCAAATCACCTTCTGAAGCCAATTGCAGTGTTTGACGCAACAGGTGCTTGAGCAAACGCGTCATTTTGCGGCGATCGGTAATCACTTCAACAGGAAGGTTTCTGGCTTTATTGACCTTTAAATGACGTGCCTGCTGTTCCAACTGAGCGGCTATGCTTTCTCGGGCTTCGTCAATCCAGGCCTCCAGGTTTAGAACCTCCTGTTCACTTTCTTTTTCATCCAGCAGGTCTCCTTCATCGGACATATCCAAAAGATCGTCCAAGAGGCGTTGCACCGCCAGTATCTTGTCTCGGCAAGCCTGATAATGCTCTGTCGTTGTCTGCTGCTGCGCCAACTGATGCAATTCAACCAGCAGGCTATTCGCTTCACGAATAACCACCTGAGAAAATTCCGCTTTCATCTTCGCAGCCTGACGTGAACGTTGGCGCTCACTCTGCAATTGCTGACGGGTTAGGCTGTAAGAGGTCAGGTCCAGCATAAACACCACGCCACCCGTGGTCCCTTGAGGTGCCACATAGACCCACCAGATGGTGTTTTCATGTTCACTGGAGGAGAAATCCAACTCATCCACCCAGTTCTCCTGAGGCAGCTCAGTCAACCCCAAAAGTGGGGCTAAAGGCTTGCCTTTCAAAGCCGTCCGACTGCTTTTGGCAAAGTGCTCAAAGGCTTTATTGCACGCCAGAACTTGACCCTGAGCATCAAAACGGCAAATCAACAGCGGCCCCGAAAGCTGATAGAGCAGATCATCAACCGGTGCAGGCACAACCTTGGTCACTTCTGTTTTCGCACCTGCCAAGGGGCTGGATGCACGGGTTGCCAGGCGCTGCAAGAGCTTGTAATCACGTCGGCTGACCAGTAATACAAAAAAGAGACAAACCGCCAAGAGGCTCAAAGCACCCTGCCATAAAAGCGAACTATAGTCGTCAAGCAGCTGCTGGCGGGTTGAAAACACTGCATCACGGGATACCACCAAAAGCAGCTTCCAGCCCGTCAAATCCAAGGTAGACCAGCTGACCAATACCTTCTCATCCCTAAACTCCAGAGGGATCAGGCCAGCTGCATCCTGGCGCAGGGGATCAAGTTGAGAGCGCAAATCAGGACGCAGGAGAAGATTCAACTGAGGCCGCCCTTCAGCCGTATTGGCAGGATACATGCGCACCCCCCAATGAAAAATCCCCTGGGGCGGAAAAGCCAAGAGGGTGCCATCAGCAGCCATCAAGAGGTTATAACCCTTCCACGGGGGCGACATAGCCATCATGCGCCTGACTAGCGCATTCAAGGTAATATCCAGACCCACAACGGCTTTTAACTCCCCCTCGACCGCCACTGGAAACAACAGGCTCAGCATCCAGCCTCTACCCGCAGGGTCCAGGTAGGTATCCATCCATACCGCACTTTGGTCAGGGTTATGGGTTTGATCGGCCAAATAAAAGAAGGGATATTCGCGCACATCCAAATCGGGCGAAAACTGACTGCTGACATCCAGCCAAGGGTAAATCATGGATTCACTGGTGGGGGTATTGATATACACCTGAGAAATGAGGTCATGACCGGTATAAATACTTTGTAATAAGGGTTCCAGCCGATGAAATCTTAGCAGTTGCTCACGATCTTTTTCGATACTGCGCTCTTCCAGAGCGGAAAAGAAAATTGCGGCCTCGGCTGACTGATCAGCATAAAGAAAACCCCGGTCACTTTTTGTATAGGCTGAAGGCAATTCCTCGCTGAGATCGACAGAATGACGAAAAGCGGCCTCTGTCTGACGAGCCAGCAAAGCCCCCAGGCCTTCTACTGCTTCCAAGTCCAATTCCAACTGTTCGGCCAAAAGATTGGCCATTTCCAGAACCTGAACTTCTGCTTCCCGCTCAAACGTATTTTGACTGCTTTTATTGCTCAGATTCACCAGCACGACCAGAATCAGAAAAAGCACCGAAACCAGAAGGATTACCGGTAGCACCAAACCCAGCCAGCGACTGGTTCGCAGCCAGCTTTTCAGATTCGGAGCTGAGTTTTTCTGAGTCGACACAAAATTTACCCTTGAAAGCAAGCAACAAAAAAGCCGAGTATACCAGCAGATTAATTGAATTTGCGGAATCACCATGTGTCTACTTGCTTTAGCTTGGCAGCAACACCCCGACCTGCCTTTACTCCTGGCAGCGAATCGTGACGAATTTCATAAGCGTCCCACTCGACCCGCCGCCATTTGGCCGGAAGAGCCGGATTTAATTGGCGGTAAAGACCTGGAAGCCGGTGGCAGTTGGCTCTTGGCTAATTATCAGGGGCGCTGGGCCACCCTGACCAATGTTCGGGAAGTGGGGCATCCCCAGCCGACCAACCCGCGCAGCCGGGGTGAACTAGTTCGCCTGGCGATAGAAGCGCCCCTGGCAGAAGTGAAAGACCACCTTCTAGCTCGTCAGCAGGGATATGCTGGCTTCAACCTGATTTGGGGTCAGGATCAGGAAGCCTGGCACTTCAGCAACCGCAATCACAAGACTATTCAAAAGCTGGAACCCGGCCTTCACCTGTTGAGCAACGCTGACCTCAATACCCCCTGGCCAAAAACAGAAAAACTACGTCTTGCCATTCAGAGCTGGTTTGAGCAGGAAAGCCCCAAACTTGAGGAACTTTTTGCTAAACTTGCCGACTCTAATCCTGCTAAGGATGAAGACTTGCCCGCAACTGGCGTTGGCCTGGAATGGGAGCGGTTTTTATCGCCTATCTTCATTCGCGGCAACAACTATGGAACCCGCGCCTCAACTCTTTTGTGGCTGGAAAAGAGTCGGCGCATGCATCTTTGGGAACGCAGTTTTAATGCCAAGGCTGAAACCTGTAATGAACAAAAGCTTGACTGGCAGCTTTAATGGCCCGCTTCTATTTTGGCTCTTTATGCTGTTATTGCCAGCCACTATCGCCTGGGGCAAGCAGCTGCCCAGCAGCAATCCAACCCTGGAAGCCTGGGTTCAATCCACAGCTGCCCATCAGCACGCGGACATTCAACTGGTTTATCCGCAATACCTGGGAATCCTTTACCGGCAGGCCCGTTTTCAAAACTTCTGGCTGGATGCCCAAGGCAAGCCCAATACCGCAGCCCGCCAGCTTAAAGAAGATTTAAAACCCTGGTTGACTCTGGACGACCACCCTCGGCTAGCAAGCTATCGTAAGCTCTACCAACTCCTTGAACATCAACCTGAAAGCAATGCACCGCGCCAGCGGCAATCCCATGATCTGATCATCACCGATTATTTTCTGCGCTTTCAGCAGGATCTTCTCAGCCTCTTTTGGAACCAACAGGATCACAATGAAGACCATGGCGTCATCAATGCCTATGAGCGCTGGGATGATTGGCCTGATGAAGTAACCCCTTCCAGCATCGAAAAAGAACTCATCAACTGGCTGGCCGCTCTTAAAAAGCAGCCTCCTTCGGAATGGGCCTACACCAGAGTTATCGAAAGCCGCCCTGTAGCCCACTATTATGACCCCTGGCGCCAGGCCTTTTCTGAACTGCAAACAGCCACAGATGCAGGCCCCTGGCCTCAACTGAGCCAAGACCTCAAACCCGGCAGCCTGGAGCCCGAAGTCACGGATTTGGCTAAAATGCTGAGCTTATTGGGAGATCTCGAAACCACTGAACCCTGGAACGCCGACGAGCCCTTTGATGATCGCCTGGGTGCTGCGGTAAAAAGCTTTCAAAAGCGCCACCAGCTCCCGGCAACCGGGCAGGTTGATGCAGCAACTCGAAAACACCTGAATGTCTCTCCACAAGAAAGGCAGCGGCGACTCGCCCATAACCTGCGCCGTCTTTACCATCTGCCGCCTCAACTCAATGATCGCCACCTGATGGTCAACCTGGCTAGCCAGCGTATGGAATTTGTTGAAGACGGAGAAATTCAACTGAGCATGAAAACGATTGTTGGCAGGGAACACCAACGCACCCCCATCATGAGCCAATGGCTGACTTCCCTGGTTCTGAATCCTATCTGGAATGTGCCGCCCAGCATTGCCAAAGAAAGAATTTTTCCACGCGCACAGCAAAACCCTGATTATCTGGCATCACGGGATTATGCGCTGGTTGAAGGCTGGCATACCCCGGCTCGCAAGGTTAACTTTGAAGACCTGCCGGATGACGCCTTTACAGGAGGTAATTCTCCTTATCGGATTATCCAGAAATCAGGCAATTACAACCAATTGGGCCGCGCCAAGTTTCGTTTATCCAACCAGGAAGCAATTTACCTGCATGACACCCCCTACCGCCAAGCCTTCAGCAAAGAGCAGCGCGCCATTAGTGCAGGTTGTGTGCGGGTTGAAGACTCAGCGGCCCTGGTTGACGCCCTCTTGGCGAAAAGCCCTCAGTTCACACCGGAAACCGTGGCAGCCATTTACAGTGAAGGGGAAGAGCGTTACTTACAGGTCAGGCCCAGAGTTGCCGTTTACCTGATGTACTGGACAGCCTGGACCGATGCCCAAGGCCGCCTGCACTGGCATGAGGACATCTACCACAAGGACCAGATGAAGCAGGAAAGGCGCTTGGCGCAAAAAGACTAGTGGGTAGAAGGAGTCTGGGCTTTAGGCCCAGCCAGCCAACCCAGCCCCAAATCATTCATAAACACACCCAAATGCCCGATCACCTGATCAGTGCTGGCACAGGACAGGGCTTTTTTGAGCAGCTCACGGGCATCCTCAACGCTCACGCGGCGGATCGCCGCCTTAACCCGAGGCAAACTGGCAAGGTTCATCGACAAGCTTTGATAACCCATCGCCAACAACAAAATGGCTCCGGCAGGGTCACCCGCCAATTCACCACAAATACTCACCGGCAAGCGGGCAGCATGAGAGTCTCTGGCAATTTTGTTAAGGGCATTGAGTACCGCTGGATGATAACCACTATAGAGCCCGGCCACCTTGGGATTATCACGATCCACCGCCAAGAGGTACTGGGTTAAGTCATTACTACCTACAGACAGGTAATCCACCCGCTCCGAAAGCGCCCTGATTTGGAAAAGCGCAGCAGGCACTTCAATCATCGCCCCAACCAAGGGTTTATTCACCGCCAGGCCTTCACCCTGCTTCAGTTCCACCCAGGCACGGCGGATCAAAGCTCTGGCTTCTTCCACTTCCCGCACGGATGAAATCATCGGCAGCAGAATACGTAAATTATTCAAGCCAACACTGGCTCTTAACATCGCCCTGACCTGGCTCAGGAAAACCTCTGGGTGATCCAAACTAAAGCGTATCCCCCGCCAACCCAGGCAGGGGTTATCTTCTTTAATCGGGAAATAGGGCAGTGGCTTGTCACCGCCAATATCCAGGGTACGCATGGTGACTTCGCGGGGCGAAAAGGCCGAAAGCTGCTGCCGGTAGAGAGCAACCTGCTCCTGCTCACTGGGGAAGCGCTCAGCCATCATAAACTGAACTTCAGTGCGGTACAGCCCAACACCTTCGGCACCATAGGCCAAAGCCCGAGCATGGTCGGCAGCCAGGCCCGTATTCAGCATCAGCGGCAACAAGTGTCCGTCACGGGTGATACAAGGCAAGCCAGCCTCTGCCTCCAGGGCTTCGGTCAGGGCCTTTTCTTCTTCAATGAACAGCTCATACTGGCGAAGCAGCTTGTCATCCGCATTGGTAATGACCTGCCCCCGATAACCATCAAGGATCAGCTGTTGACCATCCAGTTGGGCAAAGGGTAAATCGGTCAAGCCCATGACGGTAGGAATACCCATCGCCCTTGCCAGTATCGCCAGGTGAGAGTTACTCGAACCCTTGACCGAAATAAGGCCAGCCAGCTTTTCCTTGGGCACTTCACCCAAGAGCGCAGGGGAAAGTTCTTCACCCACCAAGAGGGTTTTATCTGGGTAAACGCGGCTTACATCACCACCCGCCTGAAGATAGGACAGGACTCTACGCCCCATATCACGAATATCCGCTGCCCTTTCACGCAGGTAGGAGTCTTCCACTTTTTCCAGATACTTAACATGGCGCTTAACCACATAGGCCAAAGCACCCTGCGCCCAGTGGCCTTCTTCAATATGCTTAAAAACCTCAGCACCCAGGGATTCTTCATCCAGCATTTGCAGGTAGGCATCAAAAAGAGCCTGTTCCTGGGTACTCACCCGGTTAGCCAGCTTCAGACCCACCGAGCGGATATCATCACGCACCGCCTTAAGCGCTGCCCTGAAAAATTCTTTTTCTTCCTCAACCGATTCACAAGGGCGTTCCGGCACCGCATCCAAATCAGCCGGTGGCATAATCACCACAGCCTGACCGATAGCCACACCGGGCGAAGCCGGAAGACCTTCAAAAACCGCCATTTCCCGGTGGCCGGTTGAAGTAATGTTTAAGCTGCCACTGGCCTGGGCATGGGCAAGAACAGCCGCCAACTGGGCTGCAATAGTAACTAAAAAGGCTTCTTCACCTTCATCAAACTTACGCTTAACCTTTTGCTGTACCACCAAGACGCCCAAAGCATGGCGCTGATGAATAATGGGTACACCCAGGAAACTGTGATACCGCTCCTCACCAGTTTCTGGCAGGTAACGATAGCGGGAGTGAGTGGGAGCATCATCCAGGTTGACCGGTTCTTCACGCTGGCCGACATAACCGACCAAACCTTCAGAAGGTGCCAGACTGACCTGACCGATCGCAGCGGCGTTCAAACCCAGCGTATTCATCAGGACATAACGACCTTGCTTGGGATCCAGCAGATAAACCGAGCAGACATCGGTATTCATCGCTTTGCGAACGCGACGCACAATAATAGAGAGAGCCGTGTCGAGATTACGCGCACTGCTCACTTCTTGTACTATTTTTCGCAAAACATCCAGCATAGATCCCCCTGACCTACGTCTTCACGACGAAGGTGATTCTTTTATGACTCGCGCAGCATCCGATGCAGGCGAGGTGCCAGTTCCAGCAAGGCCCGGCGATAAACATCCCGCTTGAAAGCCACCACCTGACCCAAGGGATACCAATAGCTGACCCAACTCCAGTTATCAAACTCAGGTTTCGGCGAACAATCAAAACAAATTTGTGAGTCATCACAACGAATACGCAGCAAAAACCACTTTTGCTTCTGCCCAATACACAAGGGCTTGCTATGACGCCGGATCATTCGCTTAGGCAAACGGTAACGCAGCCACCCGCGGGTCGAGCCCAAAAGCTCAACCTGTTCTGGGGCCAAACCTATCTCTTCTTTTAACTCCCGGTACAAAGCCTGCTCAGGGGTTTCCCGTGGCTTGATTCCACCCTGGGGAAACTGCCAAGCCTCTTGACCAAAACGTCTGGCCCAAAGAAGCTGGCCCTGCTGGTTTGCAATAATAATACCGACATTAGGGCGATACCCATCCTCATCTATCACGCTGCGCCCTCGACAAAGTTTTTCAACCTATTGTTCCACAAAGATTGAAAAGTATTCAATTTATCCCTGAGGTAAAATGCAAAAAAACCGTAAAAACCTCAGTTATTTTGGAGCCCTGAATGAATTTAGCCCTGTTTGACTTGGATAATACCCTGATTGCTGGTGATAGTGACCATGCTTGGGGAGAATTTCTTGTTGCCAAAAAGCTGGTGGACGCCCAAGAATACAAAGAAGCCAACGATCGCTACCTGGCCGCCTACCAGGAAGGTACCCTAGATATTCATGAATACCTTAGCTTCTCACTTCGCCCCCTGACCCGCTATCCCGCGGCTGACCTCTATGCCTGGCGACAAGAATTTGTTGAGCAATGGATTCAACCCCTGGTGCTCGACAAGGGTTTGAAGCTACTGGAGCAACATCGCAACCAGGGTGACCAGCTGGTCATTATCACTGCCACCAACCGCTTCATTACCGCACCCATTGCTGAACTTTTAGGCGTTAAAGAGTTGATTGCCGTAGAACCGGAAATGCTGGATGGGCGCTACACCGGAAAAATCGTCGGCACCCCCAGCTTTAGAGAAGGCAAAATTACCTGCTTGGAAGAATGGCTGGATCAACACCAACTCAGCCTGGAAGGCAGCCACTTCTACAGCGACTCCCACAACGACCTGCCGCTGCTGAAGAAAGTAGCCAACCCCGTGGCCGTCGACCCAGACAACGAACTCCAGGCCTATGCCCAGCAACAAGGCTGGCCCGTCATCTCTCTGCGTTGATCGAACCCATGACTTTTCAACTAGACAACCTGGGCCTTATCCACTCCTGTTACCAGGAAAAGTTTGCCGTGCCCCGTCAACCGGGGCTGGCTCCTTCGGCCTGGGCGACTTTGGAGCTGCTACCGCCCTACAACCAACCGGAAACCGTGGAAGGCCTGGAAGCCTTTAGTCACCTATGGCTAACTTTTGTTTTTCATGAAAATCTGGAGAAGGGCTGGAAACCCCGAGTCAGGCCCCCTCGCCTAGGGGGCAATCTAAAACAAGGCGTCTTCGCCACCCGCTCCACCTTTCGACCCAATGGCCTGGGCCTGTCGGTCGTCAAGCTGGAAGGAATTGATTTAAGTGAAGGGGTGAAACTAAAACTCTCCGGCATCGACCTGGTAGACGGTACCCCGGTAGTGGATATCAAGCCCTACCTACCCTGGGCCGACAGCCTGCCACTAGCAGAGGCCGCCTGGGCTCCTGAACCACCGCAACTACTTCCAGTCACCTTCAGCCTTGAAGCCGATCAACAACTCAACGACCACCCTGAAGGCACCCAGCTTAAACAACTCATCAGTGAAGTCTTGGCCCAAGACCCAAGACCCGCCTATCAGCGCGCCACAGCAGATCGAATCTATGGCGTACAACTAGCAGGGTTTAATGTGAAATTTATTTATCGCCAGGAAAAGGAACAGGAGGTTATAGAAGTCGTGAGCTTGATCTAAGAAGCCAACTCAAATACAAAGGTTTCCCTCGGTTTTGCCACGCCGACAATAATGACGTGTCTCCACCTTCGTAGGCTGCCAACAGCCGTTGGTTTTCTCCAAGGTAAGTTGGTAATCCGTGCCAGCAACGGAGTCGTCTTTAAACCCCCAGCGCTGGACAAGACCAGTAGCCGTGTCCTGCTGGTGCCTTGTGCGAAGATCAACAGTTAGATTGTCCGGTTTTTCCGGGCCAATCAGACCATGAAAAGCCGCCCAGGCTTCGGTGGTCTGCTGAGGGCTGGCACATTCGTCGTGGCTGGTTTCCAAAGATGGGGCTCGCTCCCAGTCAGTTACCGCAGGCTCAAACCCCAGATTAGCAGGCACCCGCTCCAAATAACCCGCCCACTCAGGCTGCACAAAGAAATCATCACTCGTCCCCTTGGCACAACCGACAAGCAACAACCCAGCAAACACCACCATCAATAAGCGTTGCAGCAGATCCATCAACCCACCCCTCGACTCAAAATATCACCCTTAGGATTACCGGCTAAAACCTTCAAGCCTACTGACTTAAAAGAGGGCAGAAGGTTCTTAGGTAAGGTCACTTTCGCCGTCCGAGGGGTGTATAAATCTTGCCTTTTTCTCGTTTGCCAACAGCAAGCACATAGACAAGCAGTTGATCATCAACCACTTCATATACCAGCCGGTAACCAGCCGAACGAAGTTTAATTTTATAGACCGAATCATACCCACTCAGTTTATCTGCAGGAACTCGGGGATTTTCTAAACGCTCGGCCAGCTTCTTTTTAAACTGGCTCTTGATGGGAGACCCAAGCTTTTCCCACTCTTTCAGGGCAGCAGGAAGAAACTTCAGCTTATAGGTCATCCAGCGACACCGTTACAGCCTTATCCTTGTCGCCACGGCGCTCTTCTACAAGCTTGGCCAGCTCATAGTCATCCAGCATATCCATCAAGGCTTCATAGGTCTCTGCTGGGATCAGATAAGCCGCTGGCTTGTTGTGATTCAAAACCGCTATAGGTGACCCACTTGCCTGGGAAAGCAAAGCAGAAGGATTTTTCTTTAACTCTGAAATACTTACGGAAAAATCTGCGAGTACCTGGCGCATAAGAAACCTCTACTAAGAGCCAAATTATGGTCTTATATTAGCTCTTTTATAAGCTGACCGCTACTAGGGGAAGGCATACAGGGTTGAAAATAACCGGATGTCCGGGGTTATTGAGCCACTACAGGCTTGGTTAGTTACTTCGAAGTTTGTCAACGAACTGTTCTCTCATGCGGTACATGGGGCAATTACCAGGCGTGACATCAACGATGTACCCGATCTCTTCGAGGTGTGCGATAGCTGCACTCAGATCCGAGTGCACATCTGTATGATACTCGAACGCAGGCTCTGAACGGCTGACCGTTGTGCGGCTGCTTTTGACGAAAAAATACCGAACACTAACAAAATCGGTATGCTTGGCATTTTCTTTCATTTCGGCGATGACCTTCGGGAAGCGCTTTTCCAAGTCTGCCCATTCTTCATCCACTGCTGAGGCCAATTCCTTCGACCTTCTCTTATCGGTGTATTTTTCGCCCAAGTAGTGTCCAGCGGCACCAGTTATAGCGCCGACAACGAAGCCTACTGTCAATGAGAAAATATCCATACTAAATTTGCCTAACGCCAATATTAAACGGTGCCTTTGGTGTGCAACGGAAAGGGCGTCCGGTGGTGACCCACAGGGCCTTAACGAACTTGAATGCTTGCTTAAATGGCTTGGAGCCCTAGCTGCAGAGCCAAAAACAAAAACGCAGCGACGAACGAGTAAGCCTGAAGCCGATAAAAAACTTGCTCAATTTTTGTAGGTCTACGCCAGATCTTTATCGGAGCGCCCGACCCAGATTCTTGCGCCTATCGCACTTGCTCGGCAGCGTCCTCAAGATGATACATGGGATTCATCATGATCCGGTGTTGGACAAGGACGCCAAACAAAACCGACAAAAATAACAGTATTGAAGCTGCAATGTAGAGCCAGCCACCATCAGATTTGACGGAAGCGAGGATCGTTATGCAGGCGATAGAGATCGTAAGAAGCAATCGCGTGAATGCTTTATATTCGTCTCCATGCTGGTTCAGCAGTTTGTGTTCCAGATCATCAAATGTCTGCATCACATCATCCATTTTACTCATAAGCATACTAGGCTCCATGCTCTAAACATCCATCTTCATCTAATTCCAACTTACCGATTTTCCAGGCGAATGTCCATTCGTCTACTAAGGTCTTATGTTTGAGATTGAGCTTGCTTGTTTTGTATCTGGGCAGTTTTTAATTTTGGGCAGGAGATTAGCTTTATAAACTTTAGGAGCTGCTAACGGGGAGGGAGTTTTTTTGGGAAGTCCTTTTCCCAGTGTGGTGCAGTGTTAATCGAATTGAATGCCGAGTCTGCGTCCGACTTCTTCGTAGGCTTCAACGACGCCGCCGAGGCCTTGGCGGAAGCGGTCTTTGTCGAGTTTTTCGCGGGTTTTGGCGTCCCAGAGTCGGCAGCCATCGGGTGAGAATTCGTCGCCCAGGGTGATTTGGCCGTGGAAGTCTCCAAACTCTAGCTTGTAGTCCACCAGTAGCAGGCCTGCATCCGCAAAGAGGCGCTGTAAAACGCCGTTGACTTCATAGGTCAGGCGTTTCATTTCTTTAAGTTGGTCTTCTGTTGCCCAGCCAAAGGTAATGGCCAGGGCTTCATTGATCATGGGGTCGCCCTGAGCGTCATTTTTCAAAAATAGCTCATAGGTGGGTGGGTTGAGGGTTTGGCCTTCTTCTACACCCAGGCGCTTGCACAGGCTGCCCGCGCTGATGTTGCGAACCACGCATTCAACAGGCAGCATTTTCATGCATTTAACCAGGGCTTCCCGGTCATTCAAACGCTTTTCAAAGTGCGTGGGAATACCGGCTTCTTTGAGCTTTTCCATAATAAAGGCGTTGAAGATGTTGTTGACCTTGCCTTTACGGTCCAGCTGTTCTTTCTTCTTGCCATCAAAGGCACTGGTATCGTCACGAAATTCAAGGATTAAAAGATCAGCATCATCGGTTTTGAAAACTGATTTGGCCTTGCCTGAATAGAGTTCTTCACGCTTTTCCACTAGTGTCTCCGGGCGGGTATTTCGAGGTAAAAAATCTGGAAATGAAAAATTGCAGACAAGGATAGCAGGCTGGTATTAAAAGTCACGGGGCTTTTTCAAGCCAGTTCGCGCCAGTCAAATCCCTTGTCCTGGTCAGCCAGGGTGACCCAGTCCGGCGTGGTGCTTAAAGCGGCGGCCAGTGTTTGGCGGGCCAGGTCGGGGCAGTTGTTTTGTTCACTCAAATGCGAGGCAACCAGATGGCTAAGCTGGCTTGCATCCAGTTGTTGCAAGAGGTGGGCGGCCTGTTGGTTGCTCAAGTGTCCATAGTCGCCCCCGACCCGTCTTTTTAGTGAAGGCGGGTAAGGCCCCTGGGCCAACAGTTGAGGGTCATGGTTGGCTTCCAAAACCAGGCCCTGGCAGCGGCGATAATGGCGGACCACATGCGGCGTGATTGAGCCCAGATCCGTCAGTACCCCTAAGCGCTTGGCACCATTGCCGAGAATAAACTGAACGGGTTCACGCGCATCATGGGGCACAGTGACCGGCCAGACTTCCAGGTCATCGATTGCAAAAGGGTGTTCGGGGTTGATTTTGCGCCAATCAGCTACCTTGCCCAGTTTGCCGGATAAGCGGGTACCCGGCGTTGTGTACAGGGGCAGTTGATAGCGACGGCAGAGGGCACCCACACCGGCAATATGATCACCATGTTCATGGGTCACCAACACGGCTGTTAGCTCAGCTGGGTCAACATCCTGTTGTTGCAGCCGTCGACTGATTTCTTTCAGGGTAAAACCACAGTCAATCAAGACCTGGGTTTTACCCGCTTTCACCAGGGTTGCATTGCCTTTGCTGCCACTCCCCAGCGAACAGAAACGGATACGACTTGAAATCAACGCAACTGGCGCTCCAGCCAACGTAGGAGTTCTTCTTCAACGGCTACTGGAGCTGCTTCACCGGGTTCGACTTCGACCAGTAAGTCCAACTCATTGTTGTACTCGGCCAGATAGAGCTGGTAGTGGTGTTCATCGGCACCTGGACCGCGTCTGAACAGGCGGGCAAAGAAGCCGCGACGCCGTTCATCTTGGGGCACATAACGCAGGTAGAAGCGGCCTTCACTTCTGTTGAAGTCATCCAAACGCTGAATGTCTTCATCAAATTCATCTTCCAGCAGGCGTACCAGTTCACTCCAGACCCGGTCGTATTCCAAGCGGAATACCAGTACCTGGCGTCCATCACGGTCGACTAAACGTACATTGCGGGTTGAATGCAGGGTTTGTGCTTGCTGGGAAACGCGCTGATCACCCTCTTGCAGGCTGGCTTGCAGGTAGTTTTCCAGGCCCATCAAGCGGGTACGGTCATACTCACTAAAAGCAAGAGTGCGGTTATCTTCAACAGAGCGCAGGCGTACTTCTGAGGTTCCACGACGTACCCCTTGACGCAGTTCAATACGCTGGGCGGCAAGATCACTGGCCTGGTCGGCTTCCAGGAGAATTTCACCACGACCCGGGTTGCTGCCGGTTACGGCAACATCCAGTTCGTCTGAATAGGCTTGCAGCGCTGGCCAAACTTCAGCCGGGCTGCGTTGAACCAGCAGCCAGGCCGCGTCTTCGTCGGTGCGCTGATCAACGATGGGGGTATCTGAGCCAGTGATTCGCATTGATTCGGGACGTGGCACATCGCCGGAGCGGGCTTGTGCAGACCGTTCTGCTTGCGGAATCGGCATGGCATCCCGGTGACGGATATCATCCGGTAAAGCATGCTCGGCTTTTTCAGCGTCCCGATAATCATCAGCACGATCTCGGTATTCGCTGCTGCTGCATCCACTCACCACCAAGGCAGAAAGCAAAGCTACAGCCGTGTAGGTTTGCACGGGTTTCATTTGTTGAGTACTCCAGCCATTTCCAGTGCTTCGTGAATGGTTGTCCGGTACTTTTCTGACAGAGGCGTCAGGGGCAAGCGAATGCCGCGTTCAATCAAGCCCATTTCATAAAGCGCCCACTTGGCCGGAATGGGGTTGGATTCCACGAACAGGCCGGTGTGTAAGGGCAACAGGCGGGTATTAATTTGGTGGGCCAGGCTTTCATCACCCGCCAGAGCAGCAGCACACATATCATGCATTTGACGGGGCGCGACATTGGCTGTGACCGAAATATCACCCTGGCCGCCCATCAGAATAAAATCGCAGGCCGTGGCATCATCCCCGGAGAAGAGTTTGAAGTCCGTACCCCGGAAGCTATCAACCAGGAACTTGGCTCGTTCCAGATCACCGGTGGCATCTTTAAGAGCAACGATCTTGTCCACTTCGGCCAAACGCAGCACGGTTTCATTGTGCATATCGACAGCGGTACGGCCAGGCACATTGTAAAGAATGATGGGCAGGTCACTGGCTTCAGCAATCGCCTTGTAATGCAGATACAGGCCTTCCTGGGTCGGCTTGTTGTAGTAGGGCGTCGCGGACAGGCAGTAGTCAGCGCCTACTTTGCTGGCGTAGCGGGTGAGTTCTATTGCTTCGGTAGTGGCATTGGCACCGGTTCCTGCAATCACAGGAATACGCCCTTTTACGCGCTCGACTACGCGTCTGATGACATCAAAGTGTTCGGCAAAACTCAGCGTCGAAGGCTCACCAGTCGTGCCCGCAGCAACGATACCGTCTGTTGCATTGTCCAGATGAAAATCGATCAAGCGATCCAGCGCCTCCCAATCAACTTCACCGGTCAGGGTCATGGGGGTTACCAGGGCAACCATGCTGCCTTTAATCATGCTGCGTCTCCAAAAAAACGGGTTAGTGCTTAGCCAATTGCGTATTGTTGCCTTTAAGCGCTTCAGGCTCAAGCATTGAGATGCAAGTTAGCCTAATTTTTAGTGCCTTGGCTGGCTTTTTTGTTGTGTTATAGTTTTCTTATCCATTATCCAGCTCAAGGGAGACTTGTTTTATGAGCTTCAATCTCGGCGATACCCTTCCCGACTTTACAGCCCAAGCCACCAGCGATCAGGAAATTCAGCTCTCTCAATTCAAGGGCAAAAACCTGGTGATTTATTTTTATCCCAAGGACAGCACCCCCGGATGCACAACTCAAGGCGGTGATTTTCGTGATCTCTATGCCGATTTTCAGGCTGCCAATACTGAAATCCTCGGGGTTTCCCGTGATGGCCTGCGCAGCCATGAGAATTTTAAAGCCAAGCAGAATTTTCCCTTTGAATTAATCAGTGACAAGGATGAAAGCCTCTGCAAGCTGTTTGATGTGATCAAGCTGAAAAAAATGTACGGCAAAGAGCACTATGGCATTGAGCGCAGCACCTTCTTGATTGATCGTGAAGGCAAGCTGGCTCAGGAGTGGCGCAAGGTTAAGGTTCCCGGTCATGTTCAAGAAGTGCTGGAAGCAGCCCAGGCGCTCGACTAGAGATCCATCAGTTGCTGTAACTCTTCGAGTTCACGGCGTCTTTCCCGAATGACTTCTCTTACTTGCCAGGGTTGATCCAGCTCCCTGGCTCTTTCCAGGGCCAATTCCAGCTGAGCAAAGGCTTGGCGGAAGCGGCCCGTCAATTGGAAGTACTCTGCTCTGGCCTGGTGAACTTCAACCGGGCGATCAGATTTACCGGCCGCTTCGGCAAATTGAAACCAGATTTGTGGGTCCTTGGCTCTATCCCGGCTAAGGCGCCGAAACTCCTGCCGGGCCCTGGACCAGTCGCCCTGTTCAGCATAGCCATCAGCCAGCAGGTAGCGCGCTGGGTAGTAGCCAGGGGTAATCGCTAAGATGTTGCTCAGTAGTTCTTGAGATCGTGACCAGTATTCAGCTTCCATCAGCAATTCAGCAAGCAGGTACTGTAAAGCCAGTCTTTCCGGATGGGCTTGCTGCAAGGCCTCCATGCGTTCAATGGCAGCATCCAATTCGCCGTCATATTGCATCTTCAAGATGTCCGCATAGACCTTGCCCGCTTCGGAGGGTGATTGCTGTAAGAAAATACGCCGGGCATCTTCACTGCTGGATTCTTGGCGAAAGATGAGGCGCGCGCGGATGAGTTCATAATCCTGGCCCTTGACTCTTTTCTGGGTGGAAGCCAGTTGGTCTGCACGCGACCAGGCATCCGCAATTCGGCTTTCGGTGAGCGGGTGCGTCATCAGAAATTCCGGGGGTCGGCCACTTAAGCTGGCAAGGCGCTGCATCTGTTGAAACATGGCGGGCATGGCTTCTGGCGAATAGCCTGCGGCAGCCAGGGTTTCCATACCAATACGGTCGGCTTCCTGCTCATAGGTACGACTCCAGGCCAGTTGGCTTTGAATGGCCGCAGCCTGAGTGCCAGCTATGGCCGCTATCCCTGCATCGGCATGGCCCTGGCTGGCAACCAGAATACCTGCCAGCAAGCCGGCCATGGTCGACCACTGGGCTCCACGCGCCGCTTCAACCCGACGGGCAAAGTGGCGTTGGCTGATGTGCGCCAGCTCGTGAGCCATAACCGAAGCAAATTCATCTTCATGGGTCGCAAAGACAAAAAGGCCCGTGTTAACGCCTATAATGCCGCCAGGAACAGCAAAGGCATTGAGCTGACGCTGATCAACCACCAGCACTTCCAGTTCTCTTTGCTCCAGGCTGGAATTGTAGGCAGCCAGACGTTGAACAAGATCTTCAGTATAATTTTGCGTCAGGGGGTCATAGTAGATGCGAGTCTGGGCGCGAAACTGACGCATCCAGCCTTGCCCAAGATGGCGTTCTTGATGAAGACTGATATCATAAGTACTGGCATGCCCCAGGGTTGGCAAGTCCTGACTCCAGGCAGGTAGCTTTAAGCTGCCAACCAGAAGCAGCAGAGTAACAACTTTAATGGCAGCTAAGCAGCGGGCTTGCATAAAATGTCCTGTTGCAGCTTGGATAACGATAAAATTCACCACTAAGACAAGGCAAATGATGATGGATTCCCTAAACCCTTCAGGTGATGATAACGCAACAGCCAACTTTGACCAGCACCTGGATGCGAGAGGTTTGCATTGCCCCTTGCCCTTACTCAAAGCAAAACAACGTTTAAATAGCATGCAACCCGGCCAATCACTCCTGGTTTGGGCAACGGACTCAGGTTCCTGGGAAGATTTTGCCAGCTATGCAGAACTGAGCAACCATCAACTCGTTTCCAGGGAACAGAAAGGCGACGAATATCATTTCGTATTAACGAGAGGTGAATAAGGGATGTCATTTAAAGAGGTTTTTCTGGGCTGGATTCATCGCTATTTTTCAGATGAAGAAGCCGTTATCTTTGCACTTTTACTGACCGCTTTTTTTGTAGCCCTGTTGTTTTTCGGGGCCATGCTGGCTCCTTTCCTAACTGCTGTTGTTTTTGCCTACCTGCTGCAAGGCCTGGTCACTCAGATGGAGAGGCATAAGGTTCCGCGGTTGCT
Organism: Marinospirillum celere; assembly: GCF_900112235.1. Taxonomy (GTDB): domain Bacteria; phylum Pseudomonadota; class Gammaproteobacteria; order Pseudomonadales; family Halomonadaceae; genus Marinospirillum; species Marinospirillum celere. Next base: position 153,083 of record NZ_FOLH01000005.1, read on the forward strand.
TTCAGTAGCCTTGGCTTTTTCCTTTTTTATAGGCTTGCTGCTGGCCTTAATTTTCTGGCTCTTTCCCTTGATTTGGAATCAGTTAGTCAGCCTAACCCGCGAATTTCCTTCCATGCTGCGCATGGCTCAGGTCTGGCTGAATGAACTCCATGAAACCCATCCCCAGCTGATTTCTCAACAGCAGGCCGATAATCTGATTAATGATGCGATCAGTGAAATCCGCCAAGTGGGCCATTTTCTGGTTACGGTTTCTCTTTCCAGCATTCCCAGTTTGATTGCCTGGTTGGTTTACCTGATTCTGGTACCGATTCTTGTCCTTTTTATGCTCAAGGATAAAGAAAAGCTGACCGGCTTTATCACTTCCATGATGCCCAGAAAGCGCGCTTTAATGACGCGCATCTGGCATGAAATGGATGTGCAGATTGCCAACTATATTCGCGGCAAGGCGTTGGAAATCATGATCGTTGCCGCAGTCACCTGGGCAACCTTTGCTTGGCTGGGGCTGAATTATGCCGAGCTGCTGGCAATTCTGGTGGGCTTTTCGGTACTGGTGCCCTATATCGGCGCTGCAGTCGTGACTATCCCTGTGGCTTTGATTGCTCTTTTCCAGTTTGGGATTAGCAGCGAGCTGGCCTGGGTATTAGGTGCCTATGCGGTTATTCAGGCTTTGGATGGCAATGTGCTGGTGCCTCTGCTGTTCTCAGAAGCGGTTAACCTACACCCGGTATCCATTATTCTGGCAGTGCTCTTCTTTGGAGGTCTTTGGGGCTTTTGGGGCATCTTCTTCGCCATTCCGCTGGCGACCCTGCTCAAAGCCATCCTCAATGCCTGGCCTAGAGCCCTGCATCCCGACGATGAGTTTGAGCAGCTAAAAGCTAATCCTTCGGAAACTCAAGCATCCGAGTAAGGGGAACCAGGGCTTTCTTGATAAGCTCTGGTGGTACTTGAATTTCATCAGAGCCTGTTTCCAAAGAAGCGATCATCCGTTCCAGACTATTCATCGCCATCCAAGGACAGTGGGCACAACTGCGGCAGGTTGCGCCGTCGCCCGCTGTGGGTGCTTCCAAAAAGCGTTTGTCCGGGTTTTCCTGCTGCATCTTGTAGAAGATGCCCCGGTCAGTGGCAACGATGAAAGTCTCATTGGGCAGTTCACCAGCCGCTTTAAGTAGCTGACTGGTCGAGCCCACCACATCCGCCACTTCAACAACACTGGCTGGCGATTCAGGGTGTACCAGCACGGCAGCTGTTGGGTGAATCTTTTGCAGATCAAGAATACCCTTGGCCTTGAATTCTTCATGGACGATACAGGCACCATCCCAAAGAACCATGTCTGCACCGGTGCTACGGTTAATATAGTCGCCTAGGTGTTTGTCCGGTGCCCAAAGAATTTTTTGGCCCTGATCATGCAGATGCTGCACTACCTTCAAGGCAATACTGGAAGTCACTACCCAGTCTGCTCTAGCTTTGACGGCCGCCGAGGTATTGGCATAAACAACTACGGTATGCTCAGGGTGCTGATCACAAAAAGCACCGAACTCATCAGCCAGACAGCCTAAATCCAGGGAACAGGTTGCTTCCAGGGTAGGCATCAGAACCCGCTTTTCTGGCGAGAGTATCTTGGCCGTTTCGCCCATAAAGCGAACCCCAGCCACAACCAAGGTTTTGGCTGGATGTCTGGCACCAAAGCGGGCCATTTCCAAGGAGTCGCCGACAAAGCCACCCGTCTCCTCTGCCAGGGCCTGGATCACCGGGCTGGTGTAGTAGTGGGCAACGATAACCGCATTCTGCTCGTCTAATAGCTCTTTGACACGCTCTTTAAAACGCGTCTCATCAGCTTCGGAAAGGGTGCCTGCAGGGGTTGCCTTGGCGAGGTGCTCACGCACCAGCAATTGTTCATAAACACTGGTCATGGTAACGGGTATGACTGCCTTTAGAAGTTTATTGGGTGGATGATAGCATAAAAAAAGCAGGCTCTAAGGCCTGCTTACAAGAAGGGGTAAAAGTCTTAGCGTATATAGGCAGGACTCAGACCTATCCCCCAAAGAATAACACTGGTAGCAATCATGCCGACCAAGACCACCAAGCCCACAGTCAAAATGGAAGTGGAAAACATGAAGCCCTGCTCTTCAGGGATATCCATGATTTTGGGTACGCCTGTGTAAAGCAAGTAAACAGTGTAGCTCAGGGCCAGTAGGCCGATAGAAACCACGAACCAAACGTGGGGCCATAAGCCAGCCAAACCGGCCAGCAGTAAAGGTGTTGCTGTGTAGGTGGTTAATGCCATGCAGCGCTCCATACTGGCATCAGCACCATAGGTTTTTTCCATCCAATGAATGATTCTGGCCATCACATAGGTACCGGCCAAAAGGGCGAAATAAAAGGCAATTGCAATCGGTAGTGCGCTGGCGACTGTCAATTTGACATACTCACCCAGCCCGATACTCCAACCCACTTGGGTGGTTCCAAAGAAAAGAGCGATGGGTGCCAGAGCACACATCCAGATCAGATCCTTCGTGTAGTAATCCATTACCGAGTACTTCTCCTGCTTCACTTTCAGCCATTCTTTGCCAGGGTTATAAAAGACACCCCACATATGTTGAATGAACATGGTACACCTCCAGTCGACTTCAGCATCCCTGCTTTCTAGGTTTGAAGTCCAACAGGTTGGCAGCTACTTCTGCCATCGCCCGTTAGATCACTAAACTGGCGTAATGATCCACCAGTAAAAGCAAAAACAGCAGCAATATGTAACGGATTGAGAACCAGAAAGAAGCCAAGGGGGTTGCCAGATCCTTACCTCTCCAAACCTTCCAGTTCCAAAAAAGAAACCTTACATTTAATGCTAGAACACCAGCCAGATAAATCCAGCCGCTCATCCCCGTCACAAAAGGCAGCAGGGTGACGGCAACGGTCAGCCAGGTATACAACCAAACCTGCAAGCGAGCAAAGGCTTCGCCATGAGTCACTGGCAACATGGGCACACCAGCATTGGCATACTCTTCTTGTTTATAAATAGCCAGGGCCCAAAAGTGGGGTGGGGTCCAGGCAAAAATAATCAGCACCAATAAAAGTGCATTGGGATGCAGCTCACCTGTAATGGCCGTCCATCCCAACAGAGGGGGTGCGGCACCGGCGAGACCACCAATGGTGATATTCTGAGGAGTAACCCGCTTCAAAAAACCGGTGTAAACCAGCGCATAGCCAATCAGTGAGCCTAGAGTCAGCCAGGCGGTCAGCGGATTGACCGTGTACCAAAGCAGACTCACCCCAGCAACGGACAACAAGGCTGCATAGATTCCGGCCTGCCAGCTACCCAAGCGGCCTTCTGCTAGAGGACGGCTGGATGTACGCAGCATCATCTTGTCCAGGCGTCGATCTAACAGGTGGTTAAACGCCGCTGCCCCCATAGAGGCCAACCCTATACCCACCAGGCCTAAGACGACCTTATCCAGGGCCGGTAGCGTTGGTGTTGCCAAGGCCATACCCACCAGAGCACAAACCAGCATGACCAACACAACCCTGGGTTTACCCAATTCCCAAAAGTCCTTCCAGGCTGGTAGCTCCCAGGATCTCAACTGGGCTTCATTGGAATTGCGCATTTTCTACCTCCATCAGGGTTACCCGGGGAACTTGCAACTGGCCATAGCCCAATTGCCAACCGGTCATTAACAATATCAACAACAACAAGGCAGCTCCTGCAGTGTGCAGTAGCGCCAAAGATAGGGGCAGCAACCAAATCACGGTGGCTATGCCCAAACCTACTTGAGCAGCGTAAGTCAATATCAAACCTTGCAGCCAGGGACGGGCCTTTCTTTGTTTGGCATAGATTAAAAACAAACCTAGGACACCCAACCCCAGCACCAGAGCACCCAGGCGGTGCGTATAGTGAATGGCGGTTCTGGCCGGCGCATGCAGCTGCCCATGTAGATAATTGGGGCCGACTTCTTGAGTGACATGAAAGCCTTCACTGAAATCCATTTGTTCAGGCCACCACTGTTGGTTACAGGTTGGAAAGCCAGTACAGGCCAAGCCTGCATAGTTACTGGAAGTCCAGCCCCCTAAAGCGACCTGACCTGTTAACAGCACCAGTAGCAACCACCAGAAAGCAGGCGGCTTCCTGGGTTTGAGATCACCACGGGAAAAGGCTTTTAAACGCTGGTATAACCAAAAGAAGAGGCCCAGCACGGTAAAACCGCCAAGCAGGTGCAAGGTCACCACCTGCGGCCAGAGCTTCAGGGTCACTGTCCAGGCCCCAAAAGCACCTTGAATACAAATAGCAATCAGGAGGAAAAAGCTCAGCGCAACCGGGTAGCCCGTCTTTTTTCGCAGCGACCAGGCCAGGCCTGCCAGTACCAGAGCCACCATACCCAGGGCAGTTGCCAGGTAGCGATGAAACATTTCAACCCAGGCTTTAAAGACATCCAAAGGAGCATCAGGAGCAAAAGCCTGGGCCCTTTCGGAATCGGGAACCACCAGGGCTCCATAACAGCCCGGCCAATCCGGGCAGCCCAAGCCAGCATCTACCAAGCGCGTCCAGGCACCCACCAGAACAACGACCAAAGTGAACAGCAAACCAAAACCAGCCAGCCTAAGGGCCCAACGAACTCTTTGTTCGATCATCTGCACTGTCATACTTACCTGCCTTGGTCCTGGTTAATTCTTAGCAAGCGCATCAAATCCCGGTGGATATCGCCAGGTTCAACATCGGCCTGATAAGCCAAAACCACTTGCCCCTGGGGATCAACGATCCATGCTTTACCTGGTTCTACACCCTCAGGAGGCAAGCCCGTCCAAGCTTCGGCTACTTCACCTGGAAGCGCATCATCACCCCCTGCCCGTAAACGAAAGACTCTTTCCGCTTCACGACCCAGAGCACGATGAATGCGCCAGAGCTTGTCAGCCTGCTGATCGCACACAGCCGCACACTCTTGATCGGCAGCCATCACTAGCCACCAGCGGCCATCGGCCTGCCAATCCAAAGGCCATTCTGCTAAAGGGGGAAGCTCAGGTAAGAGGTCACCCTTGGCGGTCTGCTGTTCGGGAATTCCGACTTTGAATAAATGCATGCTCCAGGAAGCCATAACGGGTGCTGCCATTAAGATCATCAGCAGTAACAGCTTGATCCGATTGCTCATACTTTCTTTTCTCCAAACCAGCGTCTATGCCCTATAACTGCCATGACCAAAGCCAAACTTGCCAACAACAACCACTGCACCGCATAACCCTGATGACGCTCAACGGGCATTTGGTTAGGCTTCCACCAGCTACGCAACTTGCCTTCACCTTCAAGCTGGTGGACCACCCCAGCAAAGCTGCTGCCTGGCAGGTCTGCCCAGGGCTCAAGGCTGATTGACTGGAGACGATCACCTTCCCGGTTATCGCCAAAAACCAGCGCCTGGCCTTGCAGTTGTTGCCAACGTCCTTCAATTTCAACCTGACCTGCAGGTGTTTCTATCGAAGGCAGGTAGCTGCGATCCACCGGAGTGGGCTCAAATCCTCTTTGCACCAGCCACCAGCGTCCGGTTTCAGTAACCAGAGGCGTCAGTGCAGCCACCCCGAGCTGTCCATCCAGTATCCGGTTATCCAGCCAGAGAGTGCGTTCAGCCAAAAACTCACCTTCAAGAACGAGTAAAGAGTGTGGCTCAGGCTCAACTTGTGGATTGGTGGTTTGACTCACTTCAGCCAAACGTTCTTCCAAATCCTGCTTTTCGGCTGCTCTTTGCCACTGCCAATTCGACAGCAGCAACCCCAAGGCCATCAGCGCCAGCCAGAAAACCCACCAAATAAACAGGGACTTCCCAGACTTGACTCTTGCTGCGTCTTGCTTTGAACTGCCACCAGGCTTTCCTTGCACAAGATGACCGGAGTCAACCATGTTTAAAGTCCTTATTGCTGTTGTATTTATTGGTATCCTGATCAGCCTGGCCGCAGGTGCCGGCTTTTTAATTAAAGATCAAAGCCGGTCCACCCGCCTCCTTACTTCCCTGAAAGCACGTGTCTTCCTGACCACCCTACTGGTTTTACTACTTGTCTATGGTTTCACTCAGGGCCAGCTAGGCACTTAAAACACGTAAACAAACAGGAAAAGGCCTATCCAGACCACATCCACAAAGTGCCAGTACCAAGCGGAGGCTTCAAAAGCAAAATGCTGATCTGGAGTGAAATGGCCTTTGAGTACACGGACCAACATAACCGCCAAGATAATTAGGCCAATAGTGACGTGGACTCCATGGAAGCCGGTCAGCAAAAAGAAGGTTGCTCCGTAGATACCGGCCTGCAAGGTCAAACCTAACTCTGTCCAAGCATGGACATACTCGATGCCCTGAATAACCAAAAACACCCCACCCAAAACCAGAGTAGCCACCAACCAGTTAATCAGCTTTTTCCGATCCTGATGTTTGAGTGCATGGTGAGCAAAAGTCAGAGTAATACTGGAGGCAACCAGCAACAGGGTGTTGATCAGCGGCAGTGTCCAGGGGTTGACTATCGCATCTGGTCCACCAATGGAAGGGTCTGGCGTGGTCATTAATGGCCAGGTGGCTACAAAGTCAGGCCAGAGAAGTGCCGTGACGCCCTTGGCACCCTCCCCATCCAGCCAGGGCAGTGCAAAGACACGGATATAGAACAGCGTGCCGAAAAAGGCCGCAAAGAACATCACTTCAGAGAAGATAAACCAAGCCATCCCCTGCCGAAATGAACGATCCATTTGGGCATCATAAAGGCCAGCCTGGGATTCTTTGAAAACATCCATAAACCAGCCATACATCACCCAAAGAGTGCCCACAAAGCCGATTAGGAAAGGAATCAGGCCAGAACCTGAAGTCATCAGCATCCCTGCACCTACCGCCAGGAAACCGAGGAAAATCACTGAAATAATTGGCCACTTGCTGGTGGCGGGTACGTAATAACTACTAGTGCTCATAAGTACCTCCGAGAACCGGACCCTGCGGATAGAGGGTGTAGGCCAGGGTTAGCTTATTCACACCCTGGGGGAGTTGAGGGTCTATCTGAAAAACAAGAGGCATTTCCATACGCTCGCCCGCTTCCAACCATTGTTCCTGGAAGCAGAAGCACTCCATCTTGCGGAAATGCCGCGCCCCTTCAGAAGGACTGACACTAGGCACAGCCCGACCCGAGGTTTTTTCCAACCCTGTATTCATAAAGGTAAAGCGGGCCAAGGCCACCTCACCCGGATGCACCCAGATCGTGTGAGTTTCCGAAGCCAGACGCCAGGGAAGTCCTGCGCTGGTTCGGGTGACAAACTGGACTTCTATCTTCCGAGAAGTATCCACATCACCACCGGCAACTACTTGAGCGGTATCCGAGGTTTTGCCATTCAGTCCAGTTACTTCACAAAACACATCGTAAAGAGGCACCAGAGCAATGGTGAAGCCAACCATTAGCACCAAAGCCAGCAGCGTACGCCGAATTGTACGCGCGACCCCCTGCTGCCTTTCTCTTTGTTGTGCATTCATACTTGCCTCCTACCTTCAGTGACGCGAAGGAGAATCCCGTTCAGGGATAAATTCGGGTGGAGTATCAAAAGTATGCAAGGGAGCAGGACTGGGCAGTTGCCATTCCAAACCTTCTGCACCTTCCCAGGCTTGTGCAGGTGCTTTCTCGCCTTTTTTGCGAATACAAAGCACGATCACTGCAACAAACAGCAACTGCGAAATACCGAACAGGAAGCCACCAATGGATGACAACATATTGAAGTCGGCAAATTGCAGCGCATAGTCAGGAATACGCCGAGGCATACCGGCCAGACCCGAGAAGTGCATCGGGAAGAAGGTCAGGTTGACACCGATAACCGACAGCCAGAAGTGTGCTAGGCCCAGTTTCACATTGGGATAGACCCCCGACCACTTGGGCAACCAGTAGTAGGCCGCAGCCAAAATGGCAAAAACAGCACCCGGCACCAGTACATAGTGGAAGTGAGCCACCACAAAGTAGGTGTCATGGTACTGGAAGTCCACCGGAGCTATCGCCAGCATAACCCCAGACAAACCACCAATCGTGAACTGCACGATAAAGGCCAGAGAAAAGAGCATCGGCAGCTCAAAACTGATCGAACCGCGAAACAAAGTAGCAATCCAGTTAAAGACTTTCACCCCTGTTGGCACAGCAATCAGCATGGTCGAGTACATGAAGAACAGCTGAGCCGTCAGCGGCAAGCCAACTGTAAACATATGGTGCGCCCAAACCACAAAGGACAGCAGCGCTATGGATGCCGTGGCATAAACCATAGACGCATAACCAAAGAGTCGCTTGCGTGCGAAGGTAGGCACTATCGCTGAAACGATACCAAATGCAGGCAAAATCATGATGTAGACTTCAGGGTGCCCAAAGAACCAGAACAAATGTTGGAAGAGCACCGGGTCGCCCCCACCAGCCGCATCAAAGAAGCTAGTTCCAAAATTGATATCCAGCAGCATCATGGTGATCACCCCGGCCAATACCGGCATCACAGCAATCAGCAGGAAGGCAGTAATCAACCAGGTCCATACAAACAGCGGCATATCCATCAGGCGCATGTTGGGAGTACGCAGATTCAGGATGGTGGCAATGATATTGATTGCACCCAGAATCGAGCTAATACCCGCCAGATGCATGGCCAGAATAAAGAAGCTGGTTGAAGGAGGGCCATAGGTGGTGGAAAGCGGGGCATAGAAGGTCCAGCCAAAATTGGGGCCGCCCCCTTCCATAAAGAGAGTCGACAGCAAAATGGTGAAGGACACCGGCAGCAACCAAAAACTGAAATTGTTCAGTCGTGGCAAAGCCATATCAGGCGCACCGATTTGCACCGGAATCAACCAGTTCGCCAAGCCAACAAAGGCTGGCATGATGGCCCCAAAAACCATAATCAGGCCGTGCATGGTGGTCATCTGGTTAAAGAATTCCGGCACAACAAAAGTCATGCCGGGCTGAAAAAGCTCGGCCCTGACGATCAGCGCCATGGTGCCGCCGATGAAAAACATCAGCAGCGCAAACAGCATATAAAGAGTGCCGATTTCTTTATGATTAGTGGTTAGCAACCAACGGAGTAGCCCTGTGGGTTGTTCGTGGTGATGACCCCCTTGATCAACTGCTGAGCCACCTGCTGCGGTATCCGATATCGCCTGATGCTTGTCAGGACGGGGAGGTAATTCAGGAACCATGATCTTTCTCCTAGTCGTCGCTCAGCATTTCACTGATTTCTGAAGGTTGCACCCGATCTCCGGCATCATTCCCCCAAGCATTACGCTCGTAGGTGATAACCGCTGCAATGTCTGCGACCGAAAGGGTGCCGCTGTAAGCCGGCATAGAGGTACCGGAGCGACCATAGAGAACGGCATCAATGTGTGCATCCCGTCCTTCTTCCGTGATCATCATTGGATTGTTTTTCAGTGCCGGGAAAGCAGGCGGCATACCTGAACCATCCGCCTGGTGACAAGCCGCACAGTAGGTGTTGTAAACGCCTTTTCCTCGATCCATCAGTTCATCCATCGTCCATTCACGCTGACTACCGGCTGCATCTTCAGCAAGCATTTGACGCTGCTCTTCCAGCCATTCGTCATAGGTTTCCTGGGAAACAGCGCGTACTTCGATGGGCATGTAAGCATGGTCACGCCCACAAAGCTCAGCACACTGACCGCGATAAGTGCCTGGCTCATCGATAATGGTCCACGACTCATTGATAAAACCAGGAATGGTATCCTTTTTGATGGCTAAGTCAGGCACCCACCAAGCGTGGATGACATCATTAGAGGTAAACAGGAAGCGAATTTTTTTGCCTACCGGAACAACCAGAGGGTTGTCCACTTCCAGCAGATAAAAATCACCCTTGTCTTCCTCGCCAAGAATCTGGCTTCGAGGGGTTCCCAGATTACTGAAGAAGCTTAGGTCTTCTTCCACATACTGGTAGTGCCAGCGCCATTGGTAGCCAGTCACCAGAATGTCGATATCGGCATCACTGGTGTCATAGATTTTCTTGAGGGTTGCTGTTGCCGGTATAGCCATGGCAATCAGAATCAATAGAGGAACAGCCGTCCAGATCACTTCCACAGTAGTATTTTCATGGAAGTTAGCAGGCTTAGCGCCCTTGGACTTGCGATAGGCGAAAAGTGACCAAAACATCACACCAAAAACCACGACTGCAATAGCCACACAGATCCAGAAAATGATCATGTGCAGACTAAAGATTTCTTGGCTTATTGAAGTGACGCCTGGGGGAAGGTTCCAACCCGATGAGGTATTGATAGCAGCAGCCTGAACCTGGCTTGCAAAAATTACGCACAAAACCAGCAGCCACCGCCCAAAAGGCAGGAGTGAGTGCATCGCTTTCTCCATTTTATTGTCGTTGTTTTTTAATGGAGTATAGGCAGAGTTCCCTAAATGGTAAGAACTTTTTGTAACAGTCCGTAAATTACAATGATCAATGTCAAGCAAATTTTCTTTAGCTGGCAGCCCAACGAGCAACGCTGGCAACCACTAGAACAAACACCAAGGTCATCACCACCCCGGTTACAATAAAGGGCCAGGGTGATCGGCTCTGAAAGTCTTGTTGGCGATTTTTTTCTGACTGCACACCCAGGAAAGCAGCGAGCACTGACTTAATTACTTGTAGCATGAAAAGACCTCTGCCAGATTAGTTACCTGCAGTGTGGCAACAACTGCTGCAAACGGCCACCAGAAACAAAAAAGGCTGCCCCGAAGGACAGCCTTTTTTTTAAAATCTGGTGGGTTGTGCAGGATTCGAACCTGCGACCAATTGATTAAAAGTCAACTGCTCTACCAACTGAGCTAACAACCCTAATAGAGGTGCGTGTGGTGGGTCGTGCAGGATTCGAACCTGCGACCAATTGATTAAAAGTCAACTGCTCTACCAACTGAGCTAACGACCCCTTAACGCGGCGCATATAATAGCTTTTTTTCGGCTGCTTGCAACCCCCGAAGGCCAAAAAAACCGGATTATTTGTGCCTTCGGCCAATCGCATGAACTGGTTTACGGCCTTTCGAGCCCTTGCGACTCACTGCCGGTGGCGCTATTGACTTAGGCTGCAAGCCCGCGAGAGATGAAAGCTGGTCTGTTTCTACTTGAGTTAGTTCGATCCATTCACCCATTTTGGTGCGCTTATCCAAGCAAATATTACCGTAGCGAACCCGCTTCAAGCGACTGACGGTCACCCCTTGCGACTCCCAAAGCCTTCTAACTTCGCGGTTGCGGCCTTCAGTAATCACAACGTGATACCAGGTATTGATTCCTTCACCACCAACCAGCTGAATTGCAGTAAAGCGGGCCAAGCCATCTTCCAGCATGACGCCCTCCTGCATGGCTTTAAGCATTTCTTCGGTCACCTCACCCATCACCCGGACTGCATATTCACGCTCCAGTTGATGGGAAGGATGCATTAACCTGTTAGCCAGCTCACCGTCATTGGTAAACAACAGCAAACCACTGGTATTGATATCCAAACGGCCTATGGCAACCCAGCGCTCACCCTTGAGGCGTGGCAAGTGGTCAAAGACTGTGCGTCTGCCTTCAGGGTCTTTACGGGTTACCAGCTCACCTTCTGGCTTGTTGTACATGATGATGCGACGCGGCAGCTCGTCTTCAGCCTGTATTTTAACGGGCCGTCCACGCACGTTGATTTGGTCCTGAACTGCAACTCGGTCACCCAGGGTGGCGATCTTGCCATTCACCTTGACCAGACCAGCTTCTATAACAGCTTCCATTTCTCTTCTGGATCCCAAGCCGGCACGGGCCAGGACCTTTTGTAGCTTTTCAGTTTTATCGGCATCTTGTATTACTGGGGTGGACTGCTGTTTTTTCATCGGTGTTCACACACGGTTAGGGGAAATTGATGTTATGAAGTACTTTCGGAGCCATCTGGCTTTTCAGGTTCTTCTTTGGAGTCTGAAAAACGCTCTGCCAGATCCGCGAAAGTCAGTTTACTGACTTCAGGTAATTCAGCACTGAGAAGATCAGCGGTCGTCAGCTCTTGATCAGCATCTTGCTCATTATCGTCTTCAGATAGATCCAGCAAGGGCGAAACCGGTGCTTTGTCCAGTTCATCCTGCCATTCCTGTTCATTACTTGCTGCCAGTTCACGAATCTCATCCAGCGGTGGCAGATCATTCAAGCTCTTGAGATTAAAGTAGTCCAAAAACTGCCGTGTTGTCGCATAAAGTGCGGGGCGTCCCGGTACTTCCCGGTGACCCACAACACGTATCCATTCACGGTCTTCAAGAGTGCGTATAATTTGTGAGCTAACGCTTACCCCGCGTACCTCTTCAATTTCGCCTCGGGTCACTGGTTGCCGATAAGCAACCAAAGCCAGGGTTTCCAAGAGGGCACGTGAATAACGGGGTGGCTTTTCTTCCCATAAGCGGCTGACCCAGGGCGCATAATCTGCCCGAATCTGGTAGCGCCAGCCACTGGCCAATTCAACCAGTTCCTGGCTGCTTGCCGCCGCTTCTTCTTGCAACTGCTGTAAAGCCGTGCGCAGATCTTCACGGCTTGGCCTTTCTGCCTCCGCAAACAAGGCCAGCAGACGATCCTGGCTCAAAGGTTCTCGAGCAGCCAGTAACAGGGCTTGAAGAATTCTGGGTAGCTGTTCTTCACTAAGGGGGCTCATACTTCTTCCAGGGCTCCATCAGCAAAGGCGTCCTGCCCTTGCTTGAGGCGGACATAAATCGGTGAAAAAAGACGGGTCTGAACCAACTCTATCAACTGTTCTTTGACCAATTCAAGCAACGCCATAAAGGTCACGACCACCCCTGGTCGACCTTCACTCAAATCAAAGAGGGTATCAAAGATTTGGTAGGCTTCCCCTTCTTGCAGGCTGTCCATTACCGCCGACATCCGCTCACGGGTCGACAGGGGTTCTCTTTCAATATGGTGGTGGGCAACCAGGTCGGCTTGTTTCAGCAAGCGGCCAAAGGCTTTGAGCAGCTCATCCAGCTCCACTTCCGGGTAGGCTTGATGAATTTCCAGCTGTGGCCTTTCCGGACTGGAGGGGAAAAGATCTCTATCCTGACGTGGCAGGGCTTCCAAGCGTTCGGCAGCTGTCTTGAACTGTTCATATTCAAGTAGGCGTCTTATCAGTTGCGCACGCGGATCTTCATCGTCTTCATCATCTTCAATACCGGGTGGGCGTGGCAGTAGGCTACGTGACTTAATTTCGGCAAGCATAGCTGCCATAACCAAATATTCACCAGCCAACTCGATTTGCAGTTCCTGCATCACATCCAGATAACCCATGTACTGCTGGGTGATCTCGGCAACATTGATGGTCAGGATATCCAGGTTATGCTTGCGAATCAGGTAAAGCAGTAAATCCAAAGGCCCTTCAAAGGTTTCCAAAAAAACCTTGAGGGCTTCGGGCGGAATAAATAAATCCTGCGGCAACTCGGTATAGGGCTTGCCCTCTACCGTAGCCAGGAGTTCAGTATTCGCCAGGGGTTGATTCATGCCTTCCTAGCCAACCCGAAAGGGTGAGGTATCACCGCGGCCTTCGCGGGTGATTTCCGGCAGACCCGTGCGCAGATCAACCACCGTTGTGGGATCTATCGAGCAGGCACCTCCGTCGATAACCAGGTCAACCAGCTTGCCGATGCGCTCACGAATATCATCCGCTTCATGCATGGGCAGCTCCTCATTGGGCAGGATCAGGGTCACGCTCATTAAAGGTGCACCCAGTTCTTCCAGCAGCGCTCGCGTCAGCACATGATCAGGCACCCTCAGACCAATTGCCCGTCGCTTGGGGTGTAGCAGAAGCCGGGGCACTTCACTGGTCGCATTCAAAATAAAGGTGTAGGGGCCAGGCGTGGTATTTTTGAGCATTCGAAAAACCGTATTATCAACCTTGGCATAGGTGGATAACTCAGATAAGTCTGCGCAAACCAGGGTAAAGTTGTGCTTGTCATCCAACTGACGTATTGCCTTGATGCGCTCCACGGCTTTTTTTTCTGCCAGGCAGCACCCCAGGGCATAAGCTGAGTCGGTTGGATAAGCAATAACACCGCCAGAGCGCAAAATATCTACAGCCTGTTTAATCAGACGGTTTTGGGGGTTTTCCGGGTGTATTTCAAAATACTGGCTCATAACTATCCTCTAGTCGTTTCAGGCCAACAGCTGGCTCAAAGGCCGGCAGGCTGCTGGCAGAGCTGCAAAATTTCCTGGTGCAGGGCAAGCCGGGCCAGGGGCATGAAAATCACTCCCCCAACTGAGTTTTAAACCTAACTCTTCGGCCAGTTTCAATAAACTGGCCGTTTGGGCAACATCCTGGCGGCCGCTGACTAATTCCATCGCCTGGCCACCAGCGGCAGCAAAGGCCTTGATGAGCCGCACCCGCTTGCTGCGCGTTAATTTGTAGCGTAGTGGATGAGCAAGAATACAAAAAGCTTCAGTTGCCAACAAATCCTCTAGGGCTGCATCCATTTCCAACCAATGACTTTTGACGTCACCAATTTTACCTGCACCGAGGAACTTGCGAAAAGCTTGACCATGATTTTTAACATGACCCTGTTCAACCAGCACCTGGGCAAAGTGGGGCCGGCCAGGTACCCGGCCACCGGCTTTTTCAACAATCTCGTCCAGGGTCAGCGGAATTCCGGCCCTAGCCAGCTTTTCAAGGATTCGCTTAGCTCTTTGCCAGCGGTTTTGTTCCTGAACAGCAGCCAATTCCTGGGCTGAAGCCGTCACACCTTGCGGCCAAAGGGCAACCAGATGGATCGTCATGCCCTGCCAATTACAGGAAAATTCCATGCCTTCAATTAGGGTGAGATTCAATTCTTGTGCGGCAAGTCTGGCTTCCGACAAACCAGCAAAGGTATCATGATCGGTCAGGGCCAGCTCCCTGATCCCCTGTTCAGCCGCCAAGTGCATCACGGCCGCAGGCGGTAAGGCACCGTCTGATGCTGTTGAATGCAGGTGATAATCACACTGATGACTGAGTGGAAACATTAACGAGGTAACCGCTGTAAGCTAAGAATCTTTTCAGCGGTCAGACTAACATTTTTGCTGCTGTTCGGCTCCTTATTTCTGCAACCCCCTGGTAAACACAACTGGAGATTTTGAATGCTATTCGCCCTTATTTGTGAAGACAAACCCGGAACCCTGGAAGCACGTATGCAAGCCCGCCCCGAACATCTGGCGCGCCTGGAAGTCTTGCGTGATGAAGGCAGACTGCTACTGGCTGGCCCTCACCCTGCCATTGAGAGCGAAAACCCTGGTGATGCCGGTTTCACTGGCAGTCTGGTGGTTGCAGAATTTGAAAGTCAGGCTGCAGCTCAGCAGTGGGCAGATGCTGACCCCTATATCGCAGCCGGTGTCTATGCCAAGGTAACGATTAAGCCGTTCAAGAAAGTGCTTCCCTAATGTCTGCAAGACCTGCATTCAACCAACCACAAACCCTGGAAACAGCTCAACTGGTCTGGCAGGAAGCTACACCTGTTGCCGGTGCTTTTGATGATGTTTATTTTTCCAGGGATCAGGGCCCCGAAGAAACCCGCTATGTTTTTCTGGAACAGAATGACTTGCCCCAACGCTGGGCCAACTGGCAACAACCACGCGCCTTTGTGGTTGGGGAAACAGGATTTGGAACTGGGCTCAACCTATTGGTTGCCATGCAGGTTTTTCTGGAAACAGCCCCTCAAGAAGCTCGGCTGCACTGGATCAGCACTGAGCTTTTCCCACTCAACAATGACGATCTGGCCCAGGCGCATCAACACTGGCCTGCCCTGGCCGAGTTTGCAACCAGCCTGCAAGCTCAGTATCCCCTGCCTATTTCCGGCTTCCATCGCTTGCATTTGCATCCCCGCATCACCCTGGACTTGCTTTTGGGGGATGCTGCCAGCAATTTGGCTGGGCTTAAAGGCAAGGTTGATGCCTGGTGCCTGGATGGCTTTGCACCCAGTAAAAACCCCGACATGTGGACACCTGAACTCTTTGCAGCTCTAGCCAGAGCCAGCCATCCACAAACCACTTTTGCCACCTTTACTTCAGCCGGGCTTGTTAAACGCGGTATGGAAACAGCAGGCTTTAAAATTGAAAAGGTTGCCGGCTTTGGACGTAAACGGGAGATGCTCCGCGGCCACTACCCAGGCCCTAGCCATACCCAAGCTTCTGCACCCTGGTATGAACTGACAAGCTCACAGGTGCCAGTCAAAAGAGTTGCGGTCGTTGGCGGTGGGCTTTCTGGTCTCGCCACGGCTGAAGCTTTAATCAGACGCGGGCTAAAGGTTGATCTTTATGAAGCAGAGCAACCCGGCAACGGCGGTTCCGGGAATCGGCAGGGTGTGCTCTACATTAAGCTGGCCATAGACACCACGCTAGCAAGCCGCTTTTATTTGGCCGGGCTGGAATACAGCCGTCGCTGGCTGCAACGCCTGGACCCCTACCAGAAATTCTGGAAGTTTTGCGGTGTGCTGCAATTGGCTTTGGATGCCAAAGAAGCCTCTCGGCAAAGCCGTTTTCTGACCAAGCAGCAACTCCCCTATGATCTTGTCAAACCCGTGGATCAGGCGGAAGCCAGTCTTCTCGCTGGCACCCCCACTGCGGCGGGCGGACTTTTCTACCCCAGAGCAGGCTGGGTTAAACCCGGTGATCTCTGCCGATATCTTGCCGAGACTCTGGAAGGCTTAGAAGTGCACACTCAAAGTCCGGTTGAGTCCTTAAAACAGCAGGCGCAGGGCTGGGAAGTCATCACTTCGCAAGGCAGCCAGGCGTATGACACTGTCATTTTGGCGGCAGCTCAGGCAACGCAACAACTAACGCCAACCCAGTGGTTGCCCACCAAAGCTATTCGCGGCCAGGTTTCTCATCTTCCACTTGAACCCCAGTCAGCCCAGCTGCCTACCACTGTGGTCTGTGCAGGCGGCTATGTCAGCCCTCCACTGGAAGGCAAGCTCTGTTTTGGTGCAAGTTTTAATCTGCGTTGCGATGATCCCACTCTCCGCCTTCAGGATCATCAAAGTAACTGGGAAGAATTAACGGCCAGCCTGCCCGATTTAAATCAGCAGTTGGCTAGTAAGCAGCCAAATTTGGCTGAACTTGAAGGTCGCGTTGCTTTTCGGTGCACAAGCCCGGATTACCTGCCGCTGGTCGGTCCGGCACCTGATCCGAATAGCTGGGAAGAAGACTATGCCCAATTAAAGAGCAATGCACTTTGGACCGCTACTGTGCAGGCACACAATCTTCCAGGGCTTTGGCTTAACCTGGGGCAAGGTTCACGGGGATTGGCCAGCATTCCTCTGGCGTCAGAGTTACTGGCCAGTCAAATTTGTGGTGAACCAGCCCCGCTTGAAGTGGAGCTGGTCGAAGCCCTGCATCCGGGCCGCTTTATTATCAGGAATTTAAAGCGTTCCTCAGCCAATTAGTGGCTGTAGTGGGACAGAAGCACCCAAATCAGGTCCCCACCAGGAGTAACTTCAAACTCATAGAGCGCCTGGCCTTGTGTTTGTCCATCGGAAAAGCTGGCCAGAACCCAGCGATGACTAAGTAGCTCAGTTTCTTCCTGTATAAACTGCATATTGCCACCAGTCATAGAGTCCTGAGGGAGCAGCTCAGTCTGACCCATCAAGTCATTAATCACCTGCTGCTCCGGGTTATCCAAACCTCGCTCCCGCAGGTAGCGGCGATCTTCACTGCTCAAACCAGCAGCAGCACTCGCGGGCATACCACCCTGTTCATCTGTATCCAGATCCTGACTCAGAGGTGCATCCGCCAAATCATCCAGCGCTGCATCTTGATCTTCCCGAGTCATTTCTTCGTCGGTTATTTCTTCTCCGTCAACAGTCAGAGCTTCTTCATCATCACGGCTGCGTCTTGTTTCTGGAGTGGTCTGCATTTCCATCTCTTCAGCTTCTTCATGCAGATCCTGAGTAGAAGGTGTCAAGTCATCCTGCCCTTTAGGCCACAAGAGAACAGCAATAAGTACCAGGAAAACAATCAAGAGTAGCTTGCGTTGGAAAGGCATCGTATCTCCTTAAAGAACGGTCATTTGATGTCTGGGACTCTAAAAACCAGCAACTTGTTCAACAAAAAACGGCCCGAAGGCCGTTTTTATCTTGCTTGATTTCTTACTTTTTCGAACGCTTACGCTCATTTTCTTTAAGCAGCTTCTTACGCATACGCGTGTGCAGCGGCGTCACTTCAACCAGCTCGTCATCATCAATGAATTCCAGAGCCTGTTCCAAGCTGAAGCGAACCGGTGGAACCAGCTGAATGGTTTCATCGTTGCCAGAAGCACGCATATTGTCCAGTTTCTTGGCTTTTGTTGGGTTAACAACCAAGTCATTATCGCGGGCATGAATACCCACGATCATACCTTCATAAACCTCAACACCTGGCTCAACAAACAAACGACCACGATCCTGTAGAGTGGTCAGAGCATAGGCCAAAACCTTACCAGCAGCCATGGACACCAGCACACCATTGATACGGCTGGACATAGCACCTTCGGCCAGAGGACCATAGTGGTCAAAAATACTGGTCAGGATGCCGGAACCTGAAGTCAGGGTCATAAACTGGTTACGGAAACCGATCAGACCGCGTGAAGGGATCACAAAGTCCAGACGGACACGACCTTTACCATCAGGGTTCATGTTGCTCATGATGGCCTTACGCTTGCCCAGTTCTTCCATGATCGCGCCTTGATGCTGCTCTTCAACATCAACGATCAACTCTTCATAAGGCTCTTGCTTGACGCCATCAATTTCACGAATGATAACTTCAGGACGGGAAACACCCAGCTCAAAGCCTTCACGGCGCATGGTTTCAATCAATACCGAAAGATGCAGCTCACCACGACCGGAAACACGGAATTTGTCCGGGCTTTCGGTTTCTTCAACGCGCAGGGCAACGTTGTGGATCAGCTCTTTTTCCAGACGCTCTTTAATGTTGCGGCTGGTCACATACTTGCCTTCTTTACCGGCAAAAGGTGAGTCATTGACCTGGAAAGTCATGGTCACGGTTGGTTCATCGACGGTCAGGGCTGGCAGGGCTTCGGGCGCTTCAGGGTCACAGATGGTGTCTGAGATACTCAGAGGATCAAAGCCGGTCACACAGATGATGTCACCCGCTTCGGCACCTTCAGGGCTCTCGTTGCGCTGCAGACCGTGGTAAGTCATCACCTGACCAACCTTGCCTTTGCGGCTCTTGCCGTCACGATCCACTATCACAACCTGCTGGTTGGGCTTAACGCGACCGCGGGTTACCCGGCCTACACCGATAACACCCACATAGGAATTATAGTCCAGGGCAGAAATCTGCAGTTGCAGAGGGCCTTCGGGATCAACATTCGGTGCAGGCACCAAATCAGTGATCGCTTTAAACAAGGGCGCCATATCTTCAGCCATGTTTTCAGGGTCATCACCGGCAATACCGTTCAGGGCTGAAGCATAGATGATGGGGAAATCCAGTTGCTCATCCGTTGCACCCAGGTTATCAAAGAGGTCAAAAACCTGATCAACAACCCAGTCAGGGCGTGAACCAGGTCGGTCAACCTTGTTGATCACCACGATAGGCTTAAGGCCACGGGCAAAGGCTTTTTGGGTCACGAAACGCGTTTGAGGCATAGGGCCATCCATCGCATCCACCAGTAGGAGGACGGAATCGACCATGGACATGACCCGCTCGACCTCACCACCAAAGTCGGCGTGGCCCGGCGTGTCAATGATGTTAATACGGTAGCCTTCCCAATCAATGGCAGTATTCTTGGCAAGAATGGTAATACCGCGCTCTTTCTCCTGATCATTGGAATCCATGACCCGCTCGGATTCGGCATCACGGCGATCCAGGGTTCCAGATTGCTTCAGAAGCTTGTCTACCAGGGTGGTCTTACCATGGTCAACGTGGGCGATAATGGCGATGTTACGTAGTTTTTCAATCACTAGCTGCTCCCCGGTCAAGCCGGAAGTTGGTCAGATACCAGGCAGCCAGAATAAACTCGAACTTCATTTGGCCTACCTGAAAAAAGGGCGCGACAGTATAACCCCTGAAAGGTGACAGGAATAGCTTTTTGATGATTGGATGCATTTCAGTGCAACGCATCATTATGGAGCATCATATTGGTGCACACTCTCAGCCCTTGCATCATTCGGGTGCATTAAAGGTTTCATTTTTACATTTTTTGCTTCATTGTGAAGCCTGCCAGGATCGAGTGCATCAGAGATAATGCGCTTTGCAGCTTTTTTGCTTAGTTTTGGCACAGGGCTTGCTTACTATCTTACTAGAACACCAACATCCTTTTTTGAACCAACGCCAATCAACGGAGGCGAAGATGTCAGAGAAAAGCCTGAACCTTATTAAAGAACACGATGTGAAGTGGGTAGACCTGCGCTTCACTGATGCACGCGGCAAGGAACAGCACGTCACCATCCCAGCCAGCTCAATCGATGAGGACTTCTTTGATGGCGGCCAGATGTTTGACGGTTCTTCCGTTGGCGGCTGGAAAGGTATCAATGAGTCAGACATGATTATGCGCCCTGACGATACTTCTGCCGTTCTGGACCCCTTCACTGATGAACCCACGCTAATCCTTCAGTGTGACATCATTGAGCCCAGCACCATGCAGGGTTACGACCGCGATCCCCGCTCTGTAGCCAAGCGTGCCGAAGAATACCTCAAGTCTACGGGTATTGCTGACACCGCTTTTTTCGGTCCTGAGCCCGAATTCTTCATCTTTGATGATGTTAAGTGGAAGCAGGACATGTCCGGTGCTTCTTACGAAATCAACTCTGAAGAAGCAGCCTGGTCTTCTGATGCAACCATCGAAGGCGGCAACATGGGTCACCGTCCTCGCGTTAAAGGCGGCTACTTCCCTGTACCTCCTGTTGACTCTTCGCACGAAATTCGTGGCGCCATGTGTAATGCTATGACTGCCATGGGTCTGAAAGTTGAAGTTCACCACCACGAAGTAGCGACTGCTAACCAGTGTGAAATCGGTGTTGCCTTCAATACTCTGGTCAAAAAAGCGGACGAAGTACAGCGCCTGAAGTACTGCGTACACAATGTTGCCCACGGCTTTGGCAAAACGGCAACCTTCATGCCCAAGCCCCTGGTTGGCGACAACGGCTCAGGTATGCACGTTCACCAGTCTCTGTCCAAAGACGGCAACAACCTCTTTGCTGGCGACAGCTACGGTGGCCTGTCTGAAATGGCACTCTACTACATTGGCGGCATCATCAAGCACGCCAAGGCTCTGAATGCCCTGACCAACAGCTCAACCAACTCTTACAAGCGTCTGGTTCCCGGTTTTGAAGCTCCTGTTATGCTGGCCTACTCAGCGCGCAACCGTTCTGCTTCCATCCGTATTCCTTACGTCAACAGCCCCAAGGCACGTCGCATTGAGACGCGCTTCCCTGATCCTTCAGCCAACCCTTACCTGTGCTTCGCGGCACTGCTGATGGCTGGCCTGGACGGTATTCAGAACAAGATCCACCCTGGCGATGCCATGGACAAGAACTTGTATGACCTGCCTGCCGAAGAAGCAGCCAACGTTCCTCAGGTTGCTAGTAGCTTGACTGAGGCTCTGGAAGCTCTGGACAAAGATCGTGAGTTCCTGACCAAAGGTGGTGTCTTCACTGACGACATGATCGATGGTTACCTGCAGCTCAAGCAGGAAGAAGTGGATCGTCTGAACATGACGACTCACCCTGTTGAGTTTGACATGTATTACTCTGTGTAATAGCCATTACCAGAAACAAAAACCCCGCCACGGCGGGGTTTTTTATGCCAAAAAAAAAAGACCGGACCTATTAAAAGGACCCGGCCTTAAGAGTTGCTACGTCTCCCTAATCTAAAAAAACGATCAGATCATTGGTGGCACCTTACGAAAAGCGGTTTCAAAACGCACCTTGGCAGCTCTTTCTTCAAGCTTCTCAAGGAAATTCTCCTGGGTACGTTCGTGCCATTCAAGTATCTCCAAATAGCGACGAATATTTTTGACATAAACAACAGGCTCATTACCCCGCGCATAACCAAAACGGGTACGGCTATACCAACGACGTTGAGTCAACAGCGGTAAATGTTCAGCAACATCATCCCAGCTGTTGGGATCATAGCCCTGGCCCTGGGTAATCCGCCGTGCATCTTCAAGATGACCATAACCAACATTGTAGGCAGCCAGCGCCATATAGGTGCGATCCGGTCCCTGTATTTGATCCGGCAGACGATTGTAAAGGTGACGCAAATAGCGAGCGCCGCCTTCAATACTTTCATAGGGATCCAGGCGATTGACACCCAATTCACCCGCAGTACGCTGGGTCAACATCATCAGCCCGCGCACACCGGTTGGTGATACCGCATTACGACGCCAGTGGGATTCTTGAAAGCCAACGGCTGCTAAAAGCAACCAATCCAAACCCTGGTCTTCTGCTGCCGCTTTAAAATGATCTTCATAAAGCGGCAAGCGGTTGCGCACATGGCGTAAAAACAGGGGCGCACCCACATACTCCAGGTACTCTTCATGCCGGTAGTAACGCTCGCGCACTTCATCAATGACACCCTGGCGCGAGGCATAAGCAACAAAGCCATCAGCAATGGCATTGAATTGGCTGCCACGTGCTTTGCGCGGCAGCATCCAAACCAAAGAAGAGGTTGCTTCAGCATCAAAAGCAACGCCTACCCGCGGAAAGAAAAAGCGATTGAGATTAAAGTCCTGGGCACTAACCAATGCATAGTCCAGCTCACCATCCTGAACTAGCTTCAAAAGATCAGTAACGGCCAGGTCTTCTGTTTCTTTCCAGCCTAACTCAGGATACTTGGCTTGCTGATTGCGCAGCACTTCAGCCTGTCTTGAGTCAGCCAGAACCGCCAGATCCTTGTCTTCGGCAATATCTTCCCAGGCTCGGGGTCTAAAAGTACCGCGCCGATACACAACCATCAGCGCTGAATCCAACAGAGGCTTAGTTAGGGTGTAGCGTTCTTGCAGTTCTTGAGTGCGCCCTAAGCCACCAGCCACTAAATCCACCTGGCCGGAGTCTAACAAGGATTCCATTTCCTGCTGGTTTTCAACGATAACTGTTTTTAACTCGACACCCAGATGCTCTGCAAAAGAGCGCACTAACTCGTATTCAAAACCAGCATGCCCTTCCCGGTGCTCATAAAAGACTGCCGGACTGCTGCGTAGCGCAACTTTCAAACTGCCTTTTTCAAGCACTTTTTCTAAAGGGTCTACCCGATCACAAGCCGATAGGCCGATCAGGATTACTAAAAAAAGCGGGAGAAACTTGAATTTCATGATTCCTAACTCATCGAAAGCGTTCGATATTTGCTTCTGATTTACCCGGATTGAATTGCCGGACACCTGAGCCCACGAGCTAAAACTCATAGATATCAATCAATTGCCTGTTTGGCTTATTTTTATAGTTAGGTTTCTTATCGTTGACTTATGTAATTCTACCAAACACTGATCAAATAATCGCCAAAAACTGACTAGTTTCTGTGACTAGAGGTTCATTTTCTGTCTTGTGATGGTTCTAGAACGCGCTTTGCGCTATCATTTGCACCTATTTTTCCTGTCCCGTGACTTCTGCTCTTTCAAGAGGCTTCTGTAATGCTCGAACTGCGAGGCGCTCCCGCACTTTCTGCCTTTCGTTCCACCAAGCTCCTGATCCAACTTCAGGCCATTTCCTCCAAGGTTACAGGTGTCTACGCCGAATACCTGCACCTGGTTGATACCGCTGAAAAGCTTAGCGATGGCGAGTTGCAAACCCTGAAAGCCTTGCTCGAATATGGCCCTTCAGAAGCCCGGCAAAAAGACCCTCAGGGCGAATACTTTCTAGTAGTTCCCCGCATGGGCACCCAGTCACCCTGGTCATCCAAGGCAACGGATATCGCTCACAACTGTGGCCTTACCAGCATTCGCCGCCTGGAAAGGGGTGTGGTCTATATTCTTGAACCCAATGAACCGCTGAGCAGTGATGAGCAACTACTCCTGGGCAAGCAACTTTATGACCGCATGACTGAAACCCTTCTACGTGACCCGCTGACAGCGCAGCAACTCTTCAGCCAGGAGCAGCCTCGCTCTCTGGCTTCAGTGGATATCCTTAATGGGGGTCAGGCAGCCCTCGTTCAAGCAAATCAACAACTGGGTCTGGCCCTGGCTGAAGATGAAATTGATTATTTGGTGAAAAGCTTTACTGATCTGGGCCGCAACCCCAATGATGTTGAGCTGATGATGTTTGCTCAGGCCAATTCTGAGCATTGCCGCCACAAGATTTTCAATGCCGACTGGGTGATCGATGGTCAAGCTGCCGAACATTCACTGTTTGGCATGATTCGCAATACCCATAAGGCTTCACCGGAAGGCGTGCTTTCAGCATATAAGGATAACGCTGCGGTCATTGCCGGCTTTGAAGCGCCGCGTTTTTTTCCCGAGCCACAGAGCAAAAGCTGGCAGCCAGTTACTGAACCCACGCACATACTGATGAAGGTGGAAACCCACAACCACCCCACCGCCATAGCGCCCCATCCAGGTGCAGCCACGGGTGCCGGGGGTGAAATTCGTGATGAAGGTGCCACAGGTGTTGGCTCCAAACCCAAAGCAGGTTTAACCGCCTTTAGTGTTTCCAACCTGCGTATTCCTGATTTTATTCAGCCCTGGGAAAGTCAGGACTATGGCAAGCCCAATCGCATCGTTTCTGCCCTGGACATTATGATTGATGGCCCTCTGGGTGGTGCCGCTTTTAATAATGAGTTTGGCCGTCCCAATTTGAATGGCTACTTCCGTACCTTTGAAGAAAATGCCGAGGGGGTTAACGGTCGTGAGCGTCGTGGTTACCATAAGCCGATTATGCTGGCTGGGGGGTTTGGCAATATTCGCCCCGACCACGTTGAAAAGGGAGAAATTCCTGTCGGTGCCAAACTGATCGTTTTAGGTGGTCCGGCGATGAATATTGGCCTGGGCGGCGGTGCTGCCTCTTCCATGGCTACCGGCGCTTCCAGGGAAGACCTGGATTTTGCTTCGGTTCAGCGCGATAACCCGGAAATCGAGCGTCGGGCTCAGGAAGTGATTGATCGCTGCTGGGAACTGGGCGACCAGAACCCCATTTGTTTCATCCACGATGTCGGCGCTGGCGGCCTGTCTAATGCCCTGCCTGAGCTGGTCAAAGATGGCGAGCGCGGCGGGCTGTTTGATCTGCGTGCCGTGCCCAATGCCGAACCTGGCATGAGCCCACTGGAAATCTGGTGTAATGAAGCCCAGGAGCGCTATGTATTGGCTGTAGCACAGGAAAATCTGGATGCCTTTGATGCACTCTGCCAACGTGAGCGAGCGCCCTATTCAGTGGTCGGTGAAGCTTTAGCTGACCATCACCTCACGGTTACAGATGGTCATTTCAACACTCAGCCGGTCGATTTACCGATGAGCGTGCTCTTTGGCAAGCCGCCCAAAATGACCCGCGAATTCCAGCGCCAGCAGGTGCAATTACCTGAGTTGGATTTTTCTGATATCAATCTTAAAGATGCAGCTGAACGCATCCTCCGCCTGCCAACAGTCGCCAGCAAACAGTTTTTGATTACTATCGGTGACCGCAGTGTCACCGGTATGGTAGCTCGCGATCAGATGGTTGGCCCTTGGCAGGTACCTGTAGCCGACTGTGCTGTGACCACCACCACACCCTTCACCGAAACTGGCGAAGCCATGGCGATGGGTGAACGCACACCCCTGGCTTTAATCAACCCGGCGGCCTCTGGTCGTATGGCCGTGGCCGAGTCGATTACCAATATCGCAGCAGCCAGCATTCATAAGCTGGGTGATATCAAGCTTTCTGCCAACTGGATGTCCGCAGCCAATCATCCTGGTGAGAACCAGGCCCTTTATGACACCGTCAAAGCGGTAGGCATGGAGCTCTGCCCTCAGTTAGGTATTGCCATTCCTGTGGGCAAGGATTCCATGTCCATGCGCACCGTCTGGCAGGATGAACAGGGTGAAGAAAAAGCCGTCACTGCCCCCCTGTCTCTGGTGGTTACTGCTTTTGCACCAGTTACTGATGCACGCCACACCCTCACCCCACAAATCCGTAAGGATCTGGGTGCCAGTGACCTGCTACTGGTCGATCTGGGCCTGGGTCAAAACCGTCTGGGTGGCTCAGCCTTGGCACAGGTTTATAATCAGGTCGGCTGTGAAGCACCGGATCTGGATGATCCTGAAGATCTCAAGGCTTTCTTTGCTGTCATTCAGGGCTTGGCTAGTGAAGGCAAGCTGCTGGCCTACCATGATCGCTCCGACGGCGGCCTCTTTGCCACTTTGACTGAAATGGCTTTTGCCGGTCACTCAGGTTTGGATATCAAGCTGGATTTGTTGGCAACTAATAAAGAAGAAGCCCTGGCTGCACTCTTTGCTGAAGAGTTGGGTGCTGTCCTGCAAATACGTCAGGAAGACACTGAGTATGTACTCATGCAACTGGCTGCGGCAGGTTTGGGTGAACACACTCAAGTGATCGGCCAACCCAGTGATGATGACCAGATCAACTTCTCTCTGGAAGGCGATAACCTCTTACAATCCAGTCGTGTTCACTTCCAACGCACCTGGTCCGAGACCAGCTTCCGTATTCAGGCACTGCGCGATAATGCCGATTGTGCCCAGGAAGAATTTGATGGCCTCTTGGATGCTGAAGACCCAGGTATCAACCCCAAGCTGACTTTTGATCTTAATGAAGATCCTGCTGCCCCTTATCTGCATCTGAATACACGTCCGCAAGTGGCTATTCTGCGTGAGCAGGGGGTTAACAGCCACCTGGAAATGGCTGCTGGCTTCTATCGTGCAGGCTTTGATCCAGTAGATGTGCATATGAGTGATCTGCTGGAAGGTCGTATCAGTCTGGAAAGCTTCAAGGGCCTGGCGGCCTGCGGTGGCTTCTCCTATGGCGATGTTTTGGGTGCCGGCGGTGGCTGGGCCAAATCCGTACTCTTCCACCCTCAGGTCAGGGATACCTTTGCCGCCTTCTTTGAGCGGGAAGACAGCTTTTCATTGGGGATTTGTAATGGCTGCCAGATGCTGTCGCAGTTGAAGTCACTGATTCCCGGCGCTGATCACTGGCCGCGTTTTGTCCGCAACCTGTCTGAGCAGTTTGAAGCCAGGGTGGCAAGCGTTGAGGTCCAAAAATCGGCATCCATTCTGTTGCAGGGCATGGAAGGCTCACGCCTGCCGATTGCTGTTTCTCATGGTGAAGGACGCGCTGAGTTTGCCGATGCCACTCAGCTTCAGGCAACCGAAGCCAGTGGTAGTATTGCCCTGCGTTTTGTTGATAACCGCGGCCAGGTCACTCAACGCTATCCGCTGAACCCCAATGGATCACCTGCGGGTATTACCGGCCTGACCAGTGCGGATGGGCGTGCTACCATTATGATGCCTCACCCTGAACGGGTTGCTCGTACAGTGACTAACTCCTGGCACCCGGATGAATGGGGCGAACAGGGACCTTGGCAACGGATTTTTGCCAATGCACGTAAGTGGGTGGATTAAGGTATCGCTTTCGGAGAAAGCTCCCACAGCAAGCTTTAACAATGGACTCTCATCCTTGAATGGCAGGAGAAACCAATGCCAATTAAACGTTTTATCGCCGGCGCCGTCTGCCCTAAGTGTGCAGCTATGGATCGGTTAAAGGCCTGGCAGGAAGATGGGATGCAGCATCGGGAGTGTGTGGCTTGTGGTTTTACCGACTCTATGTCTTTAGAGGCACCGGAGGAGTTGCCCACACGCGTGAATCAAACCCAGCCGGATCCCAAGGATGAGATTCAGGTAGTGAAGATTTTTGACACCAAGACGCACTGAATTAAAAACCGAACTAAAAAAGGGTGCCTAGGCACCCTTTTTTAGTGGTTGCTTGCTGGTTTAGCCCAAAGCAGCAGTAATGGTTTCGTATTTTTCCATTAACTCTTCTTTGCTTTCGACATGGTTGGGGTCTTTGGGAATACACTCAACCGGGCAGACATCCACGCACTGGGGTTCATCATAGTGACCCACGCACTCGGTACAGAGGTTGGGGTCAATTTCATAGATTTCATCGCCCTGCGAAATAGCACCATTGGGGCACTCAGGCTCGCAAACGTCACAGTTGATGCATTCGTCAGTAATGTACAAAGCCATACACTTTGTCCTCTTTTTAAGTAGCGAGTGGGCTATTAGCCGTTATAGATTCTATTTGTTAAGAAGGGTTCAGGTTAAATTTTTTCTGCAGGGCCTCAGCGATCTGGGGATGCACCAGATGCTCTATGGGGCCTCCCAAACTGGCCACTTCACGCACCAGGGAAGAGGCAATAAAGGAGAGCTCAGGTGATGGCGGTAGAAATACACTATCAACACCTGTAAGACTGCGATTCAACTGAGCCAGAGGCAGTTCATAGTCAAAATCAGCGCCTGACCTCAAGCCTCTGAGCACCACTTGGGCTTGCTGCTGTTGCATAAAATCAACCAGCAGACCATCGAAGCCTTTCACCTCAACCTGGGGAAGGTCGACCAGCGCCTGCTGTGCCAATTCAATTCTTTCTTGCAAGCTAAACAGGGGCTTCTTCCCAGGACTGGCTGCGATAGCCAGGACAACCCGATCAAACATCTGACAGGCACGCTGCAGTATGTCCTGATGGCCAAGGGTTAAAGGATCAAAGGTTCCAGGATAAACAGCCAGTGTCATGTTTGTCTCCCAGGGAAAAGAGCGAGCATCTTACCCAAAAGCCAGCCAGGGCTCAAATCACTTATCGGCATAACCTTGGTAGAGAGAGAAGCGGACTTCACCGGCTTCTTTTTGTTTGAGTTGTTGCCAGCCGTTGGGTACTTGCAATGCCGGTGCCTGTTTTTCAATTTCCAAGTAAATTTTTGCCCCTGGCGCCAGCCAGCCATTTTCTTGAAGTAGCTGACAGGCGGGTTCCAGCAGACCTTGAGTAAAGGGCGGATCAAGAAAAACCAGGTCAAACTGTTCGGAGGCTGGCTGGTTTAAATAGGCCAGGCTATCGGCATTTAAAACCTCTGCTCTGGATTCAGCTAAAACCATCAAGCTTTCGCGCAAGTGTTTGGCGACACGAGGTTCTTTTTCTAGCAGCAGCACCCGGGCCGCTCCCCGGCTTAAACTTTCCATTGCCAGAGCACCACTACCTGCAAAAACATCCAGGCAACGACTGGCTGGCAAATCAAATTGCAGCCAGTTGAATAGGGTTTCTTTGACCCGGTCAGATGTCGGTCGCAAGCCTTCTGCTTCAGGTACTGGCAGCTTGCGACCGCTCCAGTCTCCCCCGATAATTCGCACTTGTCCTTGCAGACCCTGCTTTAAACTTTTCTGACGTTTTGGCATCTTGTCTCCAGTTGGCAACTTGCCTTCTACCTTCTATTGCGAGCAGGTGATAGGATAACGTATTCACTTAACGATTAAGATACCAACACCCATGTTAGGACGATTCAAACGCGATAAAAAACAGTCGGATGCGACTGAAAGCCCGGCAGACACCTCCACTCAGCCCGAAAAAACCGGCTTACTAGCCCGCCTTAAGCAAGGTTTGGCTAAAACACGCAGCGGTTTAACTGAAGGATTGGCGGGGCTTTTTGGTAGTGATCGCAAACTCGATGATGAACTACTTGAAGAACTGGAAACCCGCTTATTGATGGCGGATGTTGGCATGAAGGCCACTCAGGAAATTATTGCTAGCCTGACCGACAAGGTGGATCGTAAGCAATTAAAGGATGCACCGGCTCTGTTCAATGCGCTGAAGGAAGAATTGAAAAGCCTGCTGCTCCCAGTCTGTAAACCCATGGAAATTCCCACAGACACTCAAAAACCTTTTGTTATTTTAATGGTGGGTGTCAACGGGGTTGGCAAAACCACAACCATTGGCAAGCTCACCAAGCGCTATCAAGGCGAGGGCAAAAAAATTCTCTTGGCCGCCGGGGATACCTTTCGTGCTGCCGCAGTAGAACAGCTCAAGGTTTGGGGTGAACGTAATCAAGTTCCAGTGATCGCCCAGCATACCGGTGCCGACAGCGCCAGTGTGGTCTTTGATGCTCTGCAAGCGGCTCAAGCCCGTAATGTGGATATTCTGATCGCAGATACAGCCGGGCGCCTACATAATAAAAGCAACCTGATGGATGAGCTGTCCAAGGTTCGCCGCGTTATGCAAAAATTAGATACCGAGGCCCCTCAGGAAATCCTGTTGGTGCTGGATGCAGCAACCGGTCAAAATGCCGTTGCGCAAGCGCGTGAGTTCAACCAGGCCGTCCCCCTAACCGGCCTCGTACTGACCAAGCTGGATGGCACCGCCAAGGGCGGGATTGTTTTTGCACTGGCCCGCGAGCTGGGCATCCCCGTACGTTTTATTGGTGTTGGCGAACAGGCTGAAGACCTGCGTGAGTTTGATGCTGACAGCTTTGTCGAAGCCTTGCTGGATATTCCTCTTGAAGAACAACCGGCGTCCTAAACCAGCAGGCCACCCGGAGGGCCTATGATTCAGTTCACGAACGTTTTTAAACGCTATGAAAATGGCCATGAAGCCCTGCAAAACGTCAATTTCACCCTGCAGGAAGGGGAAATGGCCTTTTTGACCGGCCATTCAGGGGCAGGAAAAAGTACCCTTCTAAAGCTGATCATGCGCATGGAAGTGGCAACCCGTGGACAGGTCATGATTGATGGCCTTCACCTTAGTCAGTTAGGCAAGCGGCATATTCCTTTTCTGCGCCGTAAAATCGGTGTTGTTTTTCAGGACCACCAGCTGCTTTTTGATCGCAGCGTTTATGACAATGTTGCCCTACCCCTAATTATTGAAGGCATGGATCCCAAGGATATCGCTAAAAGAGTTCGTGCAGCTCTGGATAAGGTTGGCCTGCTTTCCAAAGAGCAGTTCACACCCATCATGCTTTCTGGTGGTGAGCAGCAACGTGTCGGGATTGCGCGCGCGGTGGTTAACAAGCCCCCCATTTTGTTGGCCGATGAGCCGACCGGTAACCTTGATCCCAAGCTTTCTGCAGAAATCATGCAGCTTTTCCGCCAATTCAATGCTGTGGGTGTCACCGTGCTGATTGCCTCTCACGATCTAAACCTGATTGGCCGCATGGGGCAACGCATGCTCGCACTAACTGAAGGCAGCATTACTCACGATGGAGCGCCAAGATGATCGGTAAACGTCCAGGCAGCCCCTCCAAACCCAGTGGAGCCACCTTTCAGGACTCCCGGCGCACCAGTTCAAAAAAACCAGCACCTCCGGTTAAGCGCAAACCACCTCCCAATCGCTTGCGCTCCGAACCCGCACCCAGAAAAAGTGCTGCCAGTGCAGAGATCAGCCGGGTAAAAGCCAGTACCCGCTTTCGGGCCTGGCGTCGTCACCATGCTGCTATGGCAGCTGACAGCCTCCAGCGCTTACTGACAGCCCCTTTTGCCAGCTTGATGACTTGGGCGGTTATTGCCATTGCCCTATCACTGCCCGTTGCCCTTTATATCTTCCTGAATAATGCTCAGTTAGTATCCAGCAACTGGGATGGCAGTGCTCAGATTTCACTCTATCTGGAAGCTCAGGTTGATGACCAAGGCGGTCGGGATTTAATGCAGGAACTGCAGCTGCGTGATGATATTGCTGAAACCCGTTACCTGTCCAAAGAACAAACCCTGGCAGAATTCAAAGAGTTTTCAGGTTTTGGCGAGGCTCTCAACTATCTGGATGATAACCCCTTACCTGCAGTAATTATTGTCAGACCCAGTATTTCCGGTATTGAAGCCCAACAGGCGCTGGTTGATCAGCTCGATCGCCTCCCTCAGGTTGAAGAAGCTCAGTTGGATCTGGCTTGGGTCAAACGACTTTTCCATATTATGGAACTGGGCCAACGCATGATTACCGCTTTGGGCCTTTTGCTGGGTATCGCTGTACTTTTGGTGGTTGGCAATACGATTCGGCTGGCAATTGAAAACCGTCGCCAGGAAATTGTCGTTATCAAACTCATTGGCGCCACCAACGCTTTTGTACGCCGGCCTTTCCTCTACACGGGCATCTGGTACGGCCTGGGCGGCGGCATCCTAGCTTGGATACTCATCAATTTATCGCTGTTCTGGCTGGATGGTCCTGTACGTTCGCTTGCTAGCGCCTATGCCAGCGATTTCAGCCTTATTGGCCTTAATTTCAGGGATTCCCTTTTGCTCTTATTTTCTGCTACCCTTTTAGGTTGGCTGGGTGCCTGGCTTGCTGTCAGCAGGCATCTTGGAGCCATCGAACCCAGATAAGAACTTTTGCACATTTAACAGGTCTTAGGATTCAGAATTTTTTGCCTAAGGTTTACGGAGATCCATAATGAGCAAGCAACTTCAGGTTGTTGATCTTTATTCACCAGGCCGTGATTTAAACGCTTACATCCAGACTGTTAACAGCATTCCTTTGTTAACGGCTGATGAAGAAAAAGACCTGGGATATCGCCTGCAGGAGCAGGGGGATCTAGAGGCCGCACGCCTGCTGGTACTCTCACATCTTCGTTTTGTTGTTCACATTGCCAAAAGCTACAGCGGTTACGGTTTGGCACAGGCCGATCTCATTCAGGAAGGTAATGTTGGCCTGATGAAAGCCGTAAAACGCTTCGACCCAAGCATGGGTGTTCGCCTGGTTTCTTTTGCCGTTCACTGGATCAAAGCCGAGATTCACGAATTTGTTCTGAAGAACTGGCGTATCGTTAAGGTGGCAACCACCAAAGCCCAGCGCAAACTCTTTTTCAACCTGCGCGGTGCCAAGAAAAGCTTAACCTGGCTCAATGGCCAGGAGGTTGAAGCCATAGCTGAAGATCTAAACGTCAAACCAGAAACCGTTCGGGAAATGGAAGGACGCCTTAGCTCCTATGATGCCGCCTTTGACGGTTACATGGATGACGAAGATGACAATAACAGTGGTTATGCACCTGTTAACTACCTGGAAGACCAGCGCTATAACCCAGCTGCAATGATAGAGGCTGACAACTCCGAAGCCGATGCAAGCGGTCGGCTTCAGTCAGCACTCAATTCCCTGGATGACAGAAGTAAGGATATTTTGCAGAAGCGTTGGCTGAATGAGAACAAGGCCACTCTACATGAATTGGCTGATATCTACGGTGTTTCGGCTGAACGTATTCGTCAGCTAGAAAAGAATGCTATGAATAAAGTAAAAGCCGCTATGCAAGGTGAGCTAGTCGCTTAAATCCAACTTACTTAATTAAGTCTTACTTAATAATAAAAAACCGGATTGCTTTACAAAGCAATCCGGTTTTTTATTCGCTCAAAATAAGTAACAGGTCACAAAAATCAAAAAATTTTCAAGACCAGCTTGCAACCTTATCCATTTGGACTAGTATGCAAAGATCAAATTTGATTTGAATCACAATATTAACTAAAAAATAACAAGACTCCTTGGTCAACCTAAGAAACACGAGGGCGCAGGGTTACAACCAGGGAAGAGTAAGCCAACCAGCTGACAACGAAGTCAGGGATAGCCGACAATGCACAGTAAAAATTTACGCAGCAGTTGTGTAAGTAGTTTAACTTGGCAAGCAGGAAAAATTGAAAAGAACCTGCATAGTCTTTTCAACAAACCCAAGCAAACACGCTCGGATGTTGAGGCAACCCTTCTTCAGGCAACGCTCAACAAAGTAAAACGGACCGCCCAACAGGCTGGTCACGAGGACTTAATAGAAGCTGCTTGCCGTTTTCAAAAACAACTGGATCACAAGCTGGATAGCCAGTTTGACGACTCCGAACCCCTGCACCAAGCCCACAAACAGCTCCAAGAACTGATCAGACGGCATTCTCGAATCAGCTAAAGTTAGCTCTTGCCCACAAAGTTCAGATGGGCTATATAGAAGCTATGATCACATCAGCCCAAAACCCTGATCAATTGCTTCCATTTTTATATGCTGCTCCAGCACATCCGGACGGCTGGTCGCCTTTTTTAATCCGCCTGGCAGAGTTTTTCAACACGGGTACCGCTTGCTTACGCCTTCTTGATCGCCAAGCAGCTGTTGTTCATCAGTCTTTTTCCTTTGGCTTCAGCCCTGAGGCCACCCGCAATTACCTTGAGAACTTCAGAGACCTGGACCCTTTCATAGATACTCTGGAACAGCTTCCAGCAGGCAAGGTTGCTGCCAGCCACTCAGTTATCAGTGATCAGGACTATCTGCGCAGCGAGCACTACAATCAGGTTTTTCGACTTAATGGCAACTTTTACGCCATGGGTTCCCACGTTGAAAGAAGCCAGACCCGTAGCCTACAAGTTGGCGTTCATCGGCCCAGGTCCCAAGGCCCCTTTAGTGCACAAGAATGCCGGCTACTGGAATACTTCTCACCCCATCTTCGTGAAGCCGCCAAACTCCTGACCCTGCTGGATGAGTACCGCCAGGCACTCACTCGCAGCCGCCTGGCTTTGGATCAATTGCCTTATGGTGTTTGGGAGCTGGATGAGCAGTTACGTTGTGTTTGGATGAATACTGAAGCCGAGCAGGCACTAGAAAATCAGGTTTACGGTCTGAAAACCCGAGCTGAAAAACTAACCTTTGCTAAAGATCAGGATGCAGTCAGGCTCAATAAAGCCTACAGAGCGCTGCAAAATCAGCCCAAGACAAGCACCCTGACCCTCAAGATTGCTCAGGGGCAGGCTGCTCTGGTTTTTGTCACAGTACAGAATAGCTCCCAACAGTTGAGTGCTGACAGAGGTTGCAGCTATCTTGCCTTTCTCCTGGATAGCCAGCGCCAGCTTCAACTCGACCCCCTTGCTCTGGGCCAGTTTTATCAACTGACCCCAGCAGAGGTGCGTCTACTCAACCATTTTCTACAGGGCAAGGATTTACATGAAATCAGCAACTGCTTACAGGTCTCTCTCAATACCCTGCGTTCACAGCTTAAATCCATCCTGCGCAAAACAGAAACAACTCGCCAGGCAGAGCTCATGCGTAAACTCTTGATGAACTGGAGCTGCTTAAAATAGGATATAAGATGCCACTTGCCTATACTTGTCATGGCAACCCAGGTGGTTGGCCTGTTTTTTATTGTCATGGTACGCCTGGTTCATCCTGCGAAGTCCTACTTCCCACCCGCTTGGCTGATCAAGTCTATCTTATAGCGGTTGACCGGCCCGGCTATGGAAAAAGCCCTTTTATTGATTCTTACCCCGTGAGCCAATTTGCAAGCGACCTGGAGCAGCTTGCTGATCATTTGAAAATCAACGCGTTTTCTGCTTTGGGGTTTTCGGGGGGTGGCTTTTTTGCATTGACTGCAGCGGCTCTGCTACCTGAACGCCTGAAGTCTCTTGGGCTGCTAAGTACCCCTGCCCCTCATGAAATGCAGAGCCCCCTGGATGGAACCGGGCCCATGAATGGCCCTATCTGGGCTACCGCAAAAGATCAGCCAGAAAAATTGATTGAACAGCTCCAAACCCTACTGAAAGACGCCCCAGCAATTTACCAAGTGATGACTGGCTCTCTCTGCGAAAATGATCAAAAGCTCTTTACCCAGAAACAGGTTGCCGATACCTACCTAAAGGCCATGAGTGATGCCCTTGCGCAAGGTAGCCTCACCCTGGCGACCAGAATTACTCAGGAGCTTCAACAGTTGCTGCAACCCTGGCCTTTTGAGCTTCGTAATATCCAACAGCCGGTTTTTATATACCAGGGCACAACTGACCAGCTTATTCGGCCCGTCCATGCCGAGGCTCTAAGCCGAGCGCTTCCCAGAGCTGAGCTAACAATTGATCCAGCTGGAGGGCATTACCAGGGCATAGGTAATCCCTCCAGATTTGCAGAACTGCTTCTAAAACTGGTGTCTGCCAGCCAAGCTAGCGGCCAATAAAGCTGATGAAGACATTGCGGCCAAAGACATCCTGAACCTCCAGTCGTAGCTCTATTTCTCCTGGGGAATCAAGCGCATCCCCGCCCTCATCCGCAGCCTGGAAATTAAAAGTGCCTGAGGTTTGTTCATCCAAAAGCGGAATACCATCGGGTAGAGTGTCCTGATTTCGACCATTTTCAAGGCAGCGCACCTGACAATCACCAGAAGGTGCTGCATAGCGGAAGGCTTGCATTTCCAAAGCCCGGTAGCCCTTCGGTAGCGTCCATTCCACTTCAACTTCACCACCATCAATCACCAGGTTGCGCAACTCCTGCAACGAAGGGCGTATAAATTCGGGTAGCTCTAGACCTGCTTCCTCAGCA
Organism: Marinospirillum celere; assembly: GCF_900112235.1. Classification (GTDB taxonomy): domain Bacteria; phylum Pseudomonadota; class Gammaproteobacteria; order Pseudomonadales; family Halomonadaceae; genus Marinospirillum; species Marinospirillum celere. The sequence continues at coordinate 189,202 of NZ_FOLH01000005.1, forward strand.
TGGGGTGGAACGGTCAGTAAACGCACCAACTGAGAGTCCACCTTATCCTCATCGGCAGCATTGAGCACTCTAAAGCGAAAGTACTGTCCTGCGTACATGCGATCCAATTGACTGCTAGTCAGCTCAAAAGATTCATCAGGGTCACTCTCCCTGACAATCCAGCGCATATCCTCATCCCCGATCCAGCTATACCCCCCTTCAGCGTCATCATCCTCCTGCATTGCCAGCAGAACAGCTTTATCACCTGTAGAGAAGGATTGAGTGGGATGAGGGTCGAGATAGGCTTCCATTTCCAGCTCAGTTCGAGAGCCTTCATAGTCACCGACAAAGCGTACAAAATTAGTCGAGAAGAAAGCACCCCATTCCTGACCACTACCCAGTAAGCGCCATTCAGGGTCACCCTCCTCCTTTTGCCACTGCCACCGAGGCACGACATCCCCAAAATCCACAGACACCCGTGTTGTTTCGGCATCGATTTCTTCCACATCAACGAGTAGAAAATTTTGCCAAAGATTGACTTCACGGATTAAGGCTTCACGAAACCCAGAGTCGTCACTCATTGCCAGTGCCTTGGCCTGATCAAAATCATGAACGTTTTCGTAGGTTAGCTTCAGATCCGGGTGCAAAAAACGTTCAGCTTCTTCTTCCGTTAAAGGACGCTGATCAACGATTTCTTTGAAGTTTTTAAGGGATGCTGCCACTGAAGCAGAAATTTGCTGCCAGTTAGCTGTTTTTTGAGGGTCAGGGTCTGAAAAAGCCGCCTGATCTGCAGCAGTCGACAGGTTTTCTGTTATCTCCGTACCTTCGGCCCGGTTTCTCAGCCTGGCGGTTTCTCCATCAAGGGTCACCTCCAGTAGATCCAACACTGCATCAAAGCCAGAACGGTCTGCACTAAAGGGGCTACGCCTTAAATCAAAAGCAGCCGCCTGCTCATCAAGATAGGCCGTCATCACGGGTTGGATACGACCACGCAAACGCTCTTCCTGAGACTCCAAGGCTTCTGCAGTGAGCTGAGTAAAATCAGGGTCATTAAAAAAGGCTTGCGGGTTTTTCCCAGTCACCGCCCCAACAACCAGATCAGTCAGTGGCGTCACATTCAGGGTTGCTGACCCATCACCAGCATCGTCATCAGTCGCAGCAGAGAGCAGGGTGTAGGCGCGACCCCCTGCCAAACCACTTGCATAGATGAGATAGGGGCCTTGCAGTGAATCTAGATTCAACTCAAAACTGCCATCTGCATTCAAGCGGCTCCAGACCAGCTCTTCTTCACCACTCCCCCGAGCTGCAACAAAACCGACCAAAGGAGCACCTGCTGCAGCCGTTCCGGAAAGGGTAGTTAGTTTATCCGGATCATCATTTCCACCATCATTGGCACCATTTTCTGTTCCACTGGAAGGACTACTGGATGAACTGCTGCTATCCAAACACCCGGACAACTGTACCAAGAGCGCGCCTGCAAACAGGAAAGCAAGCCTGGTTTTGAATCGACTTTTCATTTTGGGTCTCCGCTTCAGCCAAACAAATCAACAAAGGTGTTGTGAGTTGTAAGTTTTGGCGAACGCAGACAGGCCAGCATCACCCATTTGGGTGAAAAAACTTATTTTGGAAAAGAAAGATAACTAATTATCACTTTAACTAGGCTGCTTTAACTTCCATTGCACCTCTCTTCCCGCATAAAAGGGCACCATGCTCTCCCCTTGGGGTAGCTGAATGCGCTCTGGCACTGTCCAGCTTTCACGCACCAGGGTTAGGCGGCTTTCGTTCAGGGGCAGGCCGTAAAAATTTGCGCCATGCTCACTGGCAAAGGCTTCCAGCTTGTCTAGCACACCCAGGTTGTCAAAGATTTGCGCATAAAGCTCTAGTGCGGACCAGGCACTGTAACAGCCAGCACAACCGCAGCTGCTTTCTTTACTACTTTGGCTATGGGGAGCTGAGTCAGTCCCCAGGAAGAACTTGCTTGAGCCGCTAGCCACAGCATCAAGCAGTGCCTGTTGGTGAGTAGCGCGTTTAAGAATAGGCAAGCAATAGTTGTGTGGCCGAATACCGCCGACCAGTAAATCGTTGCGGTTCATTAACAAATGCTGTGGCGTTAAGGTTGCGGCCAAGCGCTCTGGGCCTTGCTGAACAAACTCAACTGCATCTGCTGTGGTGATGTGTTCAAAAACAACTTTAAGTTGAGGGTGTTCAGCCACAATACGGCTTAAATGACGGTCGATGAAGACTTTTTCGCGGTCAAAAATATCAATCTCGGCATCGGTGACCTCACCATGAACCAGCAAGGGCATACCCGCTTCCGCCAGGGCTGCAAAAACTGGATCGAGCCGCTCAAGCGAGTTGACTGCTGCACTGGAATTGGTGGTCGCCCCCGCTGGGTAGAGTTTGGCTGCAACCACGCCAGCCACCTTGGCATCAGCAATATCTTGCGCACTGGTTTGATCGGTCAAATAAAGCGTCATTAAAGGTTCAAAACGCTGACCGGCAGGAATGGCCGCAAGAATGCGTTGCCGGTAGGCTTCAGCCTTGGCGGCAGTGGTAACGGGCGGTGTTAAATTGGGCATAATAATGGCCCGTTCAAAGCAGCGACTGGTCGCAGGCACGGTTTCCTGCAATAACGCGTCATCCCTAAGATGCAGGTGCCAATCGTCGGGGGTTCTGATGGTTAATTCCTGAATCGCCATAGCTCGCTACTCGTTAATATAGGTATCTCTATACTAATCGTTTCAGCAAGCTAGAACAAAAAAACACCACTGCAAAGAGAAGTGATGAGAATGAAGGGAAAAGACCGGAGTTGGACCGGACACAAGAATAGATTGGCTGGCTCTAGATAAGATAAGCGTTTGAATCTAATGATAAAACTGAGCATTTAAAGCGTGGTACCGAAGGCCGGACTCGAACCGGCACACCCTTTCGGGCGGCGGATTTTGAATCCGCTGCGTCTACCAATTCCGCCACTTCGGCATATCTGGGCAAGTAAGCAGACTTACTTAGGTAGGTGGCGAGTATTATAAGGATGTTTCTCTATCCGTCAATGACCTTTGCAAAGATCTCAGGTAAAATCGCTCTTTTTCCAATGGCCTGAAGAAATTGACCCCGCATGCAGCGCAGTGACTTCCACTTTGAACTCCCAGATGAATTGATTGCTCGCTACCCGGCTGCAGAGCGCCGTGGTTCGCGTTTATTGGTCCTTGAAGGCCAGCAGGTCAGTCATCGCCAGTTTCCCGATCTCCTGGATTACCTCAAACCGGGCGACCTGATGGTCTTTAACAATACCCGGGTGATTCCTGCACGCCTTTTTGGTCAGAAGGAAACGGGCGGCAAAATCGAGGTTTTGATTGAAAGACCCTTGGATGAACATCGGGCGCTGGCCCACATTCGCTCCAGCAAATCACCTAAAGCCGGTACTCGCCTACTGCTTGAAGGCGGTATAGAAGCTGAGTGTACCGGACGCGAGGGCGCTCTTTTTTGCCTCACTTTTCTCAACCAAGAGCCTCTGTTGGAGCTGCTTGAAAACCACGGCCATTTACCTCTGCCGCCTTATATTGACCGTGAAGATCAGCAAGAAGACAAAGAGCGCTACCAAACAGTTTACGCCCAGCATCCTGGTGCTGTAGCCGCACCGACTGCAGGCCTGCATTTTGATGACCAACTCTTAGAACAAATTCGTAAGAAGGGCATAGAAACAGCCTTTGTTACTCTGCATGTGGGTGCAGGCACCTTTCAGCCGGTTAAAGTCGATAAGCTGGAAGAGCACCAAATGCATAGTGAATGGCTGGAAGTCACACCCCAGGTAGCTGAGCAGGTTCGTACCACTCAGCAGCGTGGTGGACGGGTTATTGCCGTAGGCACCACCAGTGTGCGTTGCCTGGAAACAGCCAGCCGCTCAGGTGAAATTCAAGCCTACACAGGTGATACCCAAATTTTTATTTATCCAGGCTATCAGTGGCAGTGTGTTGACTTACTGATCACCAACTTCCACCTGCCTGAATCGACGCTTTTGATGTTGGTCAGTAGCTTTGCGGGCCATCAACCCATTATGCAGGCCTATCAGGAAGCTGTTCGTAACAAGTATCGTTTCTTTAGCTATGGCGATGCCATGCTATTAAGCCGCAACTCCGCACAAGAGAGCCAGTGAATCCATGCGCCCAGAAGCTTCCATGCAATTTGATCTCCTCGCTACCGATGGCAAAGCCCGACGTGGTCGTATTACCTTTCCGCGCGGCAGTATAGAAACACCTGCTTTTATGCCCGTAGGCACCTATGGAACAGTCAAAGGCGTCTTACCCAGAGATATAGAAGATTTAGGTGCTGAAATTGTTTTGGGTAATACCTTCCATCTGATGCTCAAACCCGGTACTGAAATCATTAAGGCCCACGGCGACCTGCATGACTTTATGCAATGGCAGCGCCCGATTCTGACCGACTCAGGTGGCTTTCAGGTTTTTTCTCTCGGCAAGCTGCGCAAAATCACCGAACAAGGCGTGCATTTCCGCTCACCCCACAATGGTGCCAAGGTTTTTATGGGGCCCGAAGAGTCCATCCAGGTCCAAAAGGATCTGGGCTCGGACATCGTGATGATTTTTGATGAATGCACTCCCTATCCAGCCACTTTTTCCGAAGCAGAAAAATCCATGGAGCTATCACTACGTTGGGCCAAGCGTTCTCGTCTTGCTCATGGTGACAGCCCCGCTGCTTTATTTGGTATTATTCAGGGCGGCATGTATCCGGACCTGCGCAAGCGATCGCTGGAAGGCCTTAATGAAATCGGTTTTGATGGCATGGCTATCGGTGGCTTGTCGGTTGGCGAACCCAAGGAAGAAATGCTCAAAACACTGAACTATCTTCCTGCTTTAATGCCCGAAAACAAACCAAGATACTTGATGGGTGTTGGCAAGCCTGAAGACCTGGTTGAAGGTGTTCGCAGGGGTGTGGATATGTTTGATTGCGTGATGCCTACCCGTAACGCCCGTAATGGCCATTATTTTACCGCCGAAGGCGTCGTCAAAATCCGCAATGCAAAACATAAAACAGCGATTGGCCCTATCGAAGAAGGCTGTGATTGCTATGCTTGCCAGCATTTCAGTAGAGCTTATTTACACCATTTGGACCGCAGCGGTGAAATGCTGGGTGCCATGCTGGGAACGCTACACAATCTGCGCCATTACCAAAGACTGATGGCCAGTTTGCGTCAAGCGATAGAAGCAGGTAAATTGTCGAGCTTTGTTGATGATTTCTATGCGCGCAGGGGGCAGACAACACCACCCTTGGGCGAATAAAATAACCACCGTTTTTTAACCCTAACGCTACTAGCTATTCAAGGAGCCCTTAATGGACTTTTTCATCTCTGCTGCCCACGCTGACGGCGGCGCTGCCAGCCCTATTTCCAGCATTATCATGCTGGTTGGTTTTGTTGCTATTTTTTACTTCATGCTGATTCGTCCTCAGCAAAAACGTGCCAAACAGCATAAAAACCTGCTGGCTGAGCTTGCTAAGGGTGATGAAGTATCCCTGGCTGGCGGCGTTCTTGGCCGTATCAGCAAGGTAACTGATGAGTTCCTGGTACTGGAAATTGCCGAGAACACTTCTATCAAGGTTCAAAAGCAGGCTGTAACTGCGGTACTGCCTAAAGGCACCATCAAAGCCGTTGAATCTGAGTAAACAACGCTAGCCCTGGTTAACAGGGCTTTTTAAGGCCGGTCTTTCTGACTGACCCCCGAATCTGCAAAGTTGCAAGGCTGCCATGCTTAATCGCTATCCCCTTTGGAAAAACCTGCTCATTCTGCTGGTTATTGCTATCGGTATCATCTACGCCCTGCCGAACCTCTACCCTGAAGACCCTGCTGTCCAGGTCACTGGTTCTCGTGGCGCCATAGAAGTTGGCGAAACCCAGCGCCGACAGGCTGAACGCGCACTGGAAGAAGCAGGTATTCCCTTTGAAGAAATCAGTCTCAGTAACTCCACCCTACTGATGCGCTTCACTGATGGAGATCGCCAATTGCGTGGCCGTGATGCCTTGCAGGAAGCCCTGGGGGATGACTATGTCGTGGCCCTGAACCAGGCCGCAACAACACCAGACTGGCTAAGGTCTCTGGGTGCCAACCGTATCAACCTGGGACTTGATTTGCGTGGCGGGGTCCACTTCCAAATGGAAGTTGATATGGAAGCTGCTGTTGAGCAGCAACTTGAAGCTGCTGCCAGTGAAATTCGCAGCACCCTACGCCGCGAGCGCCTTCGTTTCCGCCAGGTTGCCATTGAAGACGGACAAATCCGCATTCGCATGGCTTCAGCAGATGACCTGAACACCGTTCAGCGTTTGCTGCAACGCAGCCTGGATGAGTATCAATACAACCAGGATGCTGATGAAGGTTTGCTGACCTTGAGTCTGTCGGATGACGCTATTCGCGAAATTGAAGACTATGCAGTCGATCAAAACTTAACCACCTTGCGTAACCGGGTTAATGAGCTGGGTGTCGCTGAACCCCTGGTTCAGCGTTCTGGGCGTAATCGTATTGTTGTTGAGCTACCGGGTGTTCAGGATACTGCTGCTGCCAAGCGGGTTCTCGGTGCAACGGCAAACCTAGAGTTTCGTCTGGAAGCACGGCGTAACGCGGACCCCATGGATATTGAAGAATATGAGTTCCGTGATCAGCCTGGACGCACCGCTCAATTGGAAAGAGATATCATCACTACCGGCAACAATGTTGCCAATGCCAGTGTCGGTTTTGATGAAAACAATCGACCCCAGGTTAATATCCGCCTGAATGGTCAGGGTGGACGCCTGATGAGCCAAGCGACCCGCCCCAACGTTGGGCGTGCCATGGGCGTGCTTTTCATAGAGCACAAAACGCGCACCCGCTATGAAAGAGAAAATGGTGAACGCGTTGAAGTGCGTGAGCCTTACACGGAAAGAGGCATTATTTCCCTCGCCACCATCCAAAGTGAGTTGGGACAAAGCTTTCGTATTACCGGTATAGGTGATACCCAGGAAGCCTCAGAGCTGGCCCTGTTACTACGTGCTGGTGCCCTGGCAGCGCCTATTTACTTTGTTGAAGAAAGAACCATAGGCCCCAGCCTAGGTCAGCGCAATATTGAAATGGGTGTAACTTCCATTCAGATAGGCTTGGCCCTGGTTGTCCTCTTTATGCTGGCCTGGTACCGCATGTTTGGTATTTTTGCCTGTGTTGCCCTCACCGCCAACCTGGTCTTATTGGTTGCTCTGCTGTCGGCGCTAGGAGCTACTCTGACCCTACCCGGCATCGCCGGTATTGTCTTGACCCTGGGTATGGCCGTTGATGCCAACGTACTGATCAATGCACGAATAAAAGAAGAGATCTACCACCGTGGGCTATCGCCACAAAATGCGATTCATGCTGGTTACGAGAAGGCTTTCTCAACGATCCTGGATGCCAACATCACCACGCTGCTGGTTGCTGTTATCCTCTTCTCGATAGGCACGGGTCCTGTCAAAGGTTTTGCTGTCACCCTATCCTTGGGTCTGCTGACCTCCATGTTCACCGCCATCATGGTCACCCGTATGCAGGTGAACTGGGTATACGGTAAACGCCGAATTGAACGCCTTCCGCTTTAAGGTCAGGAGCCAAAGATGTCAGACAAAATAAGCGTCAAGCTGCTCAATATCGATATCAACTTTATGAAGGCACGTAGAATTGCCTTCGCTATCTCTGCAGCTCTGCTGCTGATCTCCATAGTCTCCCTGGCGACCCAGGGACTCAGATTTGGCCTGGACTTTACCGGGGGCACCCTAGTTGAAGTTAGCTACGCCCAGGCTCCTGAACTGGAAGATGTTCGAGCCCAGTTGGAAGCGGCAGGTTACGAACACTTTGTGGTACAAAACTTTGGTAGCTCACGCGAAGTCCTGGTCCGCTTAAGCCAGGCTTTCTCGCCAGAAGTAGGTGACCAGGTTCGTAGTCTGCTTGCTGAGGGTGATATTGAGGTTGAACTGCGGCGTGCAGAGTTCGTTGGGGCTCAGGTGGGTGAAGAGCTGAGGGATCAAGGTGGCCTGGGTATGCTGGTCGCCCTGATTTGTGTAATGATCTATGTTGCTTTTCGTTTTCAGTATAAGTTTGCAGTAGGCTCCGTTTTGGCCTTGGGCCACGATGTCATCTTGCTGTTGGGCTTCTTCTCACTGTTCCGGATCGATTTCGACCTAACCGTACTTGCGGCCCTGCTGGCGGTCATCGGCTATTCTCTCAACGATACCATCGTTGTCTATGACCGTATTCGTGAAAACTTCCGAACCGTGCGTGAAGGTGGACCCAAGGATCTAATCAACCTGTCTATTAATCAGACCCTGATCCGTACCACCATAACCAGTTTAACAACCTTACTGGTGCTCTTCTCGCTATTAATCTTTGGTGGTGAGATGATTCACAACTTTGCTTTAGCTCTCATTGTGGGTGTTTTTGTGGGTACCTATTCATCCATTTATGTTGCCGGCACCCTGCTTCTGGCATTGAAAATTAACCGCGAAGATTTGGCTTTACCGATCAAAGAAGGTGAAGTGGAAGAAGAAGGGCGTCCTTAATTAAGGAGCCCCAACAAAACACCCCTCAAGTGAAAACTTGAGGGGTGTTTTCAATTTAGAGCATCCAGGTAATTAAGCCACTGACGTGCCGCTCTTTCTTCACTGGATTCAAGTAGCTCTTCGAGCAAATAACGTGCTTCAGAATAGTTGGCTAATTCTATATGCGCATTGGCCATCAGGAGTTCAACCTGGGCACGCTCTCTCTCTTCCAGTGCTGGTCTGAGTTGAGTCCAGGCATCTAAAGCTTGTTCCCAATGCCCTTGACTGTAATGCCAGTCGGCCAGCCTACGCCAATCCGCAGTTTCCTGAGTGGCCTTCACTAAGCGCTCTAAAGCCTTGGCAATGTCTTCAGGCTGACTGGTCTGCAGCCAGGCCTGAGTGGCCAGCCGCAACAAACTGGGTTCAGGTTCATCCTGATCAGCCAATAGCACTTCAAAAACCTTTGCGGCTCTCAGTGGCTGCCCTGATTGTAGGAGTTCACGGCCCAGGCGCTCCATTTCACGGTTATTCAGATAACCTCGACGCATTGCCAGCTCTTGGGTTACCAGGGCTTCGGCATCTTCACCAGCTAACTTTTGCAATTGGGACAATTGCACCCACAAGCGCGGTCGCTCAGGGTTGATTTCCAAACGCTTGGCTTGATATTCAGCAGCCCCTGACCAGTCTTCTTGTTGCTGATAGATGGCCACAGCCAGAGCCAACCAGGAATCCGGATGCTCTTCCTGCAGGTCAAGCGCTATCAGTAACCAGGGCTCAGCCTCCTGCCAAAGTTCCAGCTGTCCTAACAGGGCTGCACGTAGATAGTGCGCATCAGCAACGGGCTCTTCTTCATCACCCCACCAGCTTTCCAGCCGGGCAAGTGCTTGCTGATAGTCACCCTGCCCGATATAAACCTGGACCAGCAACCAGCGAAGAGCCTGCAGAGTCTGGCGATCCAGATATTCAGCATCCTTGAGGCTTTTTTGCAAAATTTCAGTCGCAGCAACCAGGTCTTCCTGTTGTTGATAAGCCTGAGCCAAGACCCGGGCGACAAAGGCTCGAACAAAAGCTCTTTGTTCCTGATTGCCTCTTGGCCGCTCAAAAAGTGGATAGCCCCTCTCATAAACCTCTTCATAGCGTTCTTCCTGAAGCGCTTCACCCAGGTTGCTTAATTGTTCATACTGGCGGGGAGTCAATTCTGGGGGTGCGGCCATTAACGGATGACTGATCAAGAAACCCAGTGTCAGCCCCAGCCACTTGCCTTTTTTTAGCCAGCTTTGGCTTTTCATCCACTGCCCTCCAGTCGAAATTCAAGGCGCTGTCTTAATTGAGTGCGTCCACTGGCCAGCTCATCGGTTGCAAAACGCCAGCGGGCAATCGCCCGGCGAGCCGCGCGGTCAAAAACGCCTTCAGGGTCAGCTGCCAGCACCCGGATAGTTTCAGGCTGCACGCGTCCCTCGGCATCCACTTCAAAGACTAGCTCAACCCAGCCTTCAATGCGTCTGGCAAGAGCCTGACGGGGATACTGAGGCTGCTCCCTATGCACTGGCGTTGCCTGGATACTAGCCAAATTAGGGTTCAAATCTGGAAAGTCAGCTAAACCCAGATCCATATCAAGATCCGGCTGGGGTGTATCCAGTACAAAATCTGAATCCAATGCGGATACCTCAGCGCTGGATGTGTCCATTTCGTTGGCTGCTTCCGGCTCATTTAATTCAGGAGGAGGCGGGGGTGGCGGCTCTAGCCGTTCAACTTCAGGTTCAGGCGGAACCTCTGCCCAATTGAGCGCAATGCGTTCCGGTCTGGATCCGCGGTCACCATCAGGAGCCTGAATAGTCCAGCCTAACCCCAGAAAAAACACCAGCACACCGCCAAAAGCCAAAGGGGCCGCCAGAAAATTTCTTAACCATTGTAAGGTCATGGTTGTGCTGCCAAAGACATCTGCTCAACACCTGCTTGACGCAGGCGATCCATTACTTCGACAAGGCGTCCTGATCGGGCATCCTTATCGGCCTGAATGACCACGCTTGAGCTGGGCCTCTCCGCCTGAAGACGCGCCACTGTTGGCCCCAGGGCAGCCAAAGCCAGGGGCTCCCGATCAACCCAGATTTCACCTTCCGGGCTAATAGCAACCAAAATACTGGCTTGAGATTGGGTTTGGGCTGTTGCAGCCTGGGGTGGATCCACCTCAATGCCACTTTCACGCACAAAAGAGGTGGTCACTATGAAAAAAATCAGCAGGATGAACACCACATCGATCATGGGTGTTAGGTTAACTTCGGTATCATCCTGCTCCTGACTGAGCAGGCGGGAACGACGCATGGGAACTCCTGCTACTGATTTTGCTGTAGGGTGCGGCGCACTTGGCGCTGCCATAAACTAAGAAAAAACATGCCCAGCAGAACCACAGCCATACTGGCAAAGGTGGGCAGAATAGCTCTGGCAATTCCTGAAGCCAACTGACGCGGATCAGCGGAAGACCCCAGACTAAGACCATCAAAGACCAGCATCATGCCAGTTACCGTACCTGTCAGACCCAACAAGGGGGTAATCATGACCAGAGCTTTTAGCAGTGGCAAGCCTCTTTCCATGCGGTTTAGAGAACGCAGGTATTCAGCTTTAATAACCAGGGCTTCTCTCTCACCTGGAGCCGGGGCTCTCCGACTGGGTAGATAGCGCCAGGTCAGCCAGCGTTGCAATGCAAGAAACAGCGTGGCCATGGCAACCAGAAAAATCACCCACATAATCATCCCGCCCTGGGACATCAAGGTATCCAGAGCGCGGTAAGCGGGCCAGGGAAGCCAGGCAACGAGCCATTCCATCAGGAACTCCTGTCAGCAACCTGACTGGCCAGACGGCTAGCCAACCATGCCGAGGTTTCTGCTTCCAGGGTTCTTGCCAGGTGTCTGGAGCGTCCTTGTAGCAGCAAGTGAGCCAACAGCAGGGGAACAGCGGTCACCAAGCCCAAGACAGTGGTCATCAAGGCTTGTGAAATCCCCGAAGCCATCATCGAAGGGTCACCGGTACCAAACAGGGTGATTGCCTGGAAAGTTGCAATCATGCCCGTCACCGTACCGAGCAGCCCCAGCAAGGGTGCCATGGCAGCCAGCAGTTTAACCCAGGAAAGGCCCTTTTCCAGACTTCCGGCTTCACGCAACAGGAGCTCATCCATTCTGGCTTCCAGTGCTTCTGGATGCGTGGAAGCGGTCACGGTTTCGCGTCTTAAACCTGTTAATACCCGGCCAAGTGAGTTGGTTTCCTGGGGTTCTTCCAATTGCTGAAGCTGGCGTTTGACCCGCCTGTTTTCTGCAATCAAGCGCAGAGATTGAACCAGAGCAACCATTAGGCCCAGTCCACCCAGGAAAAGGATTAAATAGCCGACATAGCCCCCCTGTTGGATACGTTCAAGCAGAGTTGGCTGATGACTAAAGAGCCTCAAGGTAAGTCCGCGCGCAGGATCTAAAACCGCTACTTCGCTGGTTTGGGAAGCAAAGCTTTCTGCTTGGCTGACGGCCTGGCGTGGCTGCCGTGACCAGAGTGCAGGCGGGCTGTCAGTTTCAAAACGCAGCAGTCCCTGTTCATTCAACAACTGGATATCACCCAGACGGAGAAGCTGAGACGTTTGACGCCTTCCTTCGCTATCCACCCAGTCCTCTTCGAAACTGACTGCCTGACCTGAAGCCAACCAGGCCTGCTGTAAACCTTTCCAAAGGTTTTCCAGGTCATGAATGTCTGGAACTGAGCTTTCGCCACTGGCTCTAAAACGGGTTCTCAGAGTCGGCTCTTGCAGTGTAAAGAGGGCATCAGTGAGCCAGCCGTGAAAGTTGCTTTTTTCTTCCGAATAAACAGTGAAAACTTCACCCAGCGCTGCTGAGCGTCTTTGCAGTCTTTCCTGCATTTCCTGCAAATCTTCTTCAAGTTGCAGCTGTTCAGCTTCCAGTTGCTCCCGACGGTTTTCCGCCGCAGCCAGGTTTTCCCTTGCTTCTGCAAGAGCCTGTGCCTGGGTGTCACGTGCTTCCTGACCCAGCTGTAAACGAGCTTCTTCTGCCAGTTGACGTTCTACTGCAGCGTCGCGGGTTTGCAGTAGTAACTCTTGCCAATAGTCTTCTGGCAGGAGGGTATCTGCAAACAAAGCTTGGCTGATCAAAAGCAGGCTTAGTAAAAGTCCTCGTGACTTCATTCGGCATCCTCCTGATCAGTCCGTAAAGGAACGGATAAGGGTAAACTCAGCAACTCTGGCAGTCCTCTTTCATCGGCAAGCTCCAAGCCTCTGGCAACCTGGGCTCTTTGACGTGCGCTCAAGGGTTGCCACTGGTTTTCAGCCGCTGACCAGACTCCAGCCCTTTGCTGGTTATCGGAAAGATAATAAAGACCGATGCGCCCCAAACGCAGTAAGCTGACTCTTTCCGGTTCACTATCGGGGGCCAGCTCCACAAACTCGCGACTAACACTCAATTGACGGCCTTGATCCACTTCACTTCGGTAGGTTGCCAGCAATTGGCGCAGCTTTTCAGCCAGACTGACATCAACGCGTTTCAGCAAGTCTTGAAGCTCAGTAACTCGTGCCAGGCGTTCCTGTTTTCGGAAAGGCAGGTCATGCTCGATAAAGGCTTGCAGGCGCTTTACCATCTGCTCCATCAGTGGTTCCAGCGCTTCGCGGGTCTGATCCAGGCTAGCCAGTTGACGCTCAAGACTGGCTAACTGGCGGGCCAGGTTACCATTCCATTCTTCCAAACGGCGGTTATGCGCTTCCAAAACCAGGGTTTCACGCCTAACTTGCCGCCAGGTTTGAAAGTCTTCGCGGCGTTGGCTATCCAGCTGCTCCATCTTTTCTTGAATAGCCTGCGCCGTTGCTTGGGTACTCTGTTCTACTTCCCGGACCTGGTCTACATTTGCAGACCAAATCGGGGTAGAAAATCCAAGTAATAACAGCAGACCAGCCAAGGGTAAGCGGGTCAATTTCATTATTAAATCAGTCCGGCACGGCGTAGGAGGCGGAGAGTACCTTCCAAGCCATTAAGTTCATCAAGGTCAATTTCTGGACTGGCTTGCAGAGCTTCGTTGTAAGGCTCTACATGACGGTTTTGAATAATACCGCTGATCACAGGATATTCGTTCACTTCCAGCGCAAAGTACTGCTGAGCCTGTGGAGAAACCAGGAAACGAACCAGCTCTTGTGCAGCTTCCTGTTGACGGCTTGCTTTTACCACTGCAACTCCAGCAACATTCATCAGGTTGCCTATATCTCCCTCAGCGAAGAATTGCTGGGCCACAGGGAAGTTAGCATCATTGCGCGTAAAACGGGGCAGGTAGTAGTTGTTGACGATGCCATAATCAATTTCACCATCAGCAACCCCTTCCAATTGAGTGGTATTGTTACGGAAGGTTTTGGCATCATTGGCCTTCATACCTTGCAGCCATTCCAGGGTCTTTTCATCACCATACTCAACCCGCATGGCCGTTACAAAAGACTGAAAGGAACCATTGGTTGGTGCCCAGCCTACACGCCCACGATACTTCTCATCGGTAAGATCAAAAATACTTTGTGGGTGGTCTTCAGCCTGAGTGCGATTGGGCGAGTAAATAAACAAACGGGCACGTCCACTGGTCGCAACCCAGTTACCCGTCACACTTTTATAGATACCGGGCAAATCCTTATAAATATCTTCAGGTAATTCAGCTAAAAGCCCAGCTTTACTGACTGCACCCATAGCACCGGCATCCTGGCCCCAGTAGACATCAGCAGGACTACGATGCCCTTCCTCTTGCAGAAGTACAGCGAGTTGGGCGGTACCACCGTAGCGAACGTTTACTTCAATGCCCGTTTCCTGCTGAAATTGATCCAGAATCGGCTGAACCATGGATTCACCACGCCCAGAATAAAGCGTCAGAGTGGTTGCCGATACTACAGGAGCTGCCAGCAGCGCCCCAACCAGCGCAAGAGGAGCAAAAAGTTTCTTCGACATAGCCTAATTCCCTTAAAAGTTGAATGGATATAGATTTACTTCAGAAACTTTATCAAAGTAACCCAGGCATGTAAATGATAATTATAATCGTTTGTAGGCGTATCTGCATTTCACTGGCAATAAAAAAACCCAGTCTACTTTGAGCAGACTGGGTCTCGATTTATTCTGGCTTGGTTGCTGCTTAGCTAATCAGGAAAGATGCGGCTTAAGTTGACTGACCAGTTGGCGGAAAGCTTTGGGGTTGCTGACCAATAAACGCCCTTGCTCATTCAAGCGGGGGGCGCCGGTAAGATCACCTGAGAGACCGCCCGCTTCTTTAAGAATCAACAAGGCTGGGGCCAGCTCCTGCTCATCAACACCCAAAAACAGACCTGCATCCAGCTGACCAGCAGCTACTGCACAAATATCCAGAGCATCACAGCCGGACGCATAGACTTGATGCACCGCCAGTTGCTGTACCAGCTGTAAATAATCGGGCAGCAGTTTTTCACGCTGGCTTTTGGGAGGTAAGGGTAGAGCCACTGCAGCCTGATCTTCTTTCCAGCCCTGCAAAACGCGTATGCGGCGACCGTTCAAGGTAGCGCCACGGCCACGGCTGGCCAGGTATTCTTGCTCGGTTGCCGGATTAACAAAGACAACCTGTTCCAGGCGTTCGCGATAGTAGATGGCAACGCTCAGCGCAAACGAAGGATAACCGCGGCGAAGGTTGGCTTCGCCCACCAAAGGATTGACTTCCCAGCAAAGGTCGCCACTACCTTCAAGCTTGATACGCTGCCCTTTAAAAGAGGCATCAGGGTGAGCACGAACCAGTTGGCGCTCAATGGCTTGTTCAACACGCTTGCCGCAAGTCTGCAGCAATTCATCCAGTGTGTTGTCTGTGCGCGCTAAGTCGAGGCGCTCAAGAACATATTCATAGTGTTCGCTGACACTGCGAGCAGCACGCAGCGCCAATTGAAGTGTCGGGTGCATACTTCACCGGCTGTGATTGTTAAGGAACAAAGAGGAAGCGTATGATAGACGGTTTTCAGCTAATAACAAGCCGCGGGGCCTGTTTCAGGAAAATTTCATGTCTGATCCATCATCTTTATTGGGGGCGCTACGTGTAGTCCTGGTTGGCACCTCTCATCCAGGCAATATCGGCGGGGTTGCTCGCGCCATGAAAAACATGGGGCTCAAGGATTTACGTCTGGTTGCTCCCCGTGCCCAGTTCCCCCACCCGGAAGCGGAATTTCGTGCTTCGGGGGCTACCGACATCCTTAATGATGTCGTGGTTAATGACACTCTTGAAGAGGCCTTGGCTGACCGAACTCTGGTGGCGGGAACCAGTGCTCGCTCCAGACACCTGCCCTGGCCTCTCCTTAATCCACGCGAACTGGCAGGACGCTTGCAAGATGAACTCCGTCAGCCAGAGCATCGGATTGCTTTAGTGTTTGGCCGGGAAGACCGTGGCCTGAGTAATGAAGAGCTGCAACTCTGTCACTTACATGTGCACATCCCCACCAATCCAGAGTTCAGCTCTTTGAATTTGGCTGCAGCAGTCCAGGTGCTCAGTTATGAGGTACGTATGGCGCTTGTCGAACAAGCGGAGACCGCCAGTCGCAAAGAAGACCAACCCTTCGGCACCGAATGGGATGCGCCTTTGGCAACCAGCGAATCTCTCGAACGCTTTTTTGAACACCTGGAAAAAACCCTGGTTGATATTGAGTTTCATGATCCCAATAATCCCAGGAAATCCCTCAGCCGTTTGCGACGCCTTTATCTGCGTGCCCGGCCTGACAGCAATGAAATCAATATGCTGAGAGGCATTCTGACCAGCACCCAAAAGGCTGCTGGCACTAAAAAGTGAGCATTCCATGTTTCAACAAATTCGTGATGATATTAACAGTGTTTTTGACCGTGACCCGGCAGCACGCAACTGGTTCGAGGTTTTAACCACCTACCCGGGGCTGCATGCTCTACTTTTTCACCGCTGCAATCACTGGCTATGGAACAAAAAGCTCAAATGGTTGGCCCGCTGGATGTCAACTTGGTCACGCTGGCTAACCGGTATCGAAATCCATCCTGGAGCACAAATTGGCCAACGTTTCTTTATTGACCACGGCATGGGCGTAGTCATCGGTGAAACGGCAAAAATAGGCGACGATGTCACTCTTTATCACGGCGTGACTTTGGGTGGTACCAGTTGGAACAAGGGTAAGCGCCACCCAACTTTGGAGGATGATGTCATTGTTGGTGCCGGCGCCAAAATCCTAGGCCCCTTTACTGTTGGCAAGGGCGCCAAAATTGGTTCCAATGCGGTTGTTACTAAAGAGGTTCCCGCAGGAGCCACCGTCGTTGGTATTCCGGGTCGTATTGTGATGCGTGCCCAACCTGATATGGACGACCAGGAAGATTTCCAGGTAGATCCTGCCCTCCGCGAAGCTGCCCACAAACGCTTTGGTTTTGATGCCTATGGTATTAGCCAGGAGATGCCCGACCCCGTTGCCAAGTCAATTCGCGGGCTTCTAGATCATATGCATGCTGTTGATGAGCGCATGGGCGATATCTGTAAGGCTTTACACCGGCTGGATAGCAATTTTCGTGAAGAAGACCTGCCCGAAATTGACGGTGATGATTTCCCTGAAGATGGAGATATCTGCACCCTCTGCGGCCTTGATGAAATTGGTCGCAAAGCAGCATCCAAGAAAAAGCAGGACTGATCGACCAATTACTTGACTAAAATACGTGGTCTTTGCATAATCCTTGTACTTACCACTAACCGGGGCAAGCACAATGAGACTGACCACCAAAGGCCGTTATGCGGTCACAGCTATGCTGGATCTGGCATTAAATGCGCGCACGGGACCTGTTTCACTGGCCGACATCTCCACACGTCAGGAAATATCACTTTCCTATTTGGAGCAACTGTTCGCGCGTCTTAGACGCAACGAACTGGTTACCAGTGTTCGGGGGCCGGGTGGCGGCTACCAGCTTGCCAGAGCCAGTGAAAATATTTTTGTTGCCCAGGTGATAGATGCGGTGAATGAGTCAGTAGATGCCACCCGCTGTAAAGGCAAAGGCGATTGCCGACAAGGCCACACCTGTCTGACTCACCACCTCTGGTGCCAGCTGTCTGATCAAATTCACCAGTTTCTGAGTGGTATTAGCCTTGCCGAACTGGTTGCTAAAGAAGAAAACCTGCGTATCGAAGCTGGCGGCCAGCAAACAATACGAGAAGACAAAATTCAACTTTCTGTGGTGTAAACAACCTGACAATGACGCCTATTTATCTGGACTATGCCGCCACTACTCCGGCTGCTGCTGAAGTTGCCGAAACAATGGCGGCCTTCCTGACTAAGGATGGCTGCTTTGCCAATCCAGCTTCTCGATCACACCTTGCAGGCTGGCAAGCCGAACAGGCGGTTGAAAAAGCGCGGCGACAGGTTGCCGAACTCATCGGTGCTGATCTTCGGGAAATCGTCTGGACTTCGGGTGCCACCGAAGCCAACAACCTGGCATTGATCGGCGCTGCACGCGCCAATCCTGACCGTGGACGCCACCTCATTACTTCGGCAATTGAACACAAGGCCGTACTCGATACCTGCACCTGGCTGGAAAAAGAAGGCTGGGAAATTACCCGTCTTCGGCCTGACGCTCAGGGACGTGTTACGGCCCAACAGGTTGCAGAAGCACTCAGAGACGACACTCTAATGGTGTCCTTGATGCTGGTTAACAACGAGCTGGGTACTGTTAACCCCATTGCTCAGGTCAGTGAACTTCTCAGCAAACATCCTTGTCTACTGCATGTTGATGCAGCCCAGGCTGCAGGCAAGCTACCCCTGGATGTTAAGGCACTGGACATTGACCTCTTGTCACTCAGTGCCCACAAGTTTTATGGCCCCAAGGGCGTTGGCGCGCTCTATGTACGCAGAGAGCCACCGGTTCGCCTTGAAGCACTGATTCATGGTGGTGGCCATGAACGCGGCATGCGCTCAGGCACCCTGCCCACTCACCAATTGGTTGGCATGGGTGAAGCCGCCAGACTGGCACAAGCAAATCTGCAAGCCGATGCCGAGCATGTCAGTCACTGCCGAAGGTTATTTTTGCAAGAGCTGAATCCTGGCTACTACCAGCAAACAGCTGACAATCCGGACAACTGGCCCGGCATCCTTAATTTGGCTTTTCCGGGCATAGAAGCAGAAACTTTAATCCTGGCGCTACCTGAACTGGCTGTTTCCACAGGCTCAGCTTGCAACTCAGCGACGGTAGACCCATCTTATGTATTAACAGCTCTGGGTTTGCCCAGGGCGCTGGCACTCAGTTCAGTGCGTTTCAGTTTTGGACGTTATCTGAGTTCTGAGCAGGCCAGTCAAGCAGGCCAACTAGTCAACCAGGCTATAGAACGCCTGAAACCCTGATTCTGGAGGTAAATACCATGGCTGTTACCATCACAACTTCGGCAGCAGAACATATCAGCAAATGCTTGCAAGAAAGAGGGGAAGGCGAAGGTTTGAGAGTCAAGGTCAAACCCAGCGGCTGTTCCGGCTATTCTTATGTTTTGGATTTTGCTGACCGCATTGAAGCCAATGATGAAGTTTTTGAAGAACAAGGCGTCAAAATTCTCGTCGATAAGGACAGCCTGCCCCTGCTGGACGGCACTCAGGTTGATTATGTTCAGGAAGGCTTGAATCGTTTTTTCCGCTTTAACAATCCTCGAGTCAAAGACGAGTGTGGTTGTGGCGAAAGCTTCAGCGTATAATTGCGCCGAAAGTTTAATCCCTATCTACCTCACTACTGGAGATCTACATGGCTGTTGAGCGTACACTGTCAATTATCAAGCCCGATGCTGTTGCCAAAAATGTTATTGGCGAAATCCTATCCCGCTTTGAAAAAGCCGGCTTACAAATTGTTGCTGCCAAAATGCAGCAATTGAGCCGTGAACAAGCGGAAGGCTTCTACGCTGAACACAAAGAGCGTCCCTTCTTTAATGATCTGGTCGGTTTCATGACCTCAGGTCCGGTTGTTATTCAAGTTCTGGAAGGCGAAAACGCCATTGCCCAGAACCGCGACCTAATGGGCGCAACCAACCCTAAAGAAGCGGCAGCTGGCACTATCCGCGCTGACTTCGCCAACTCAATTGATGCCAATGCTGTACATGGCTCAGACTCACCTGAGTCAGCAGCCCGTGAAATTGCTTACTTCTTTGATAGCAATGAAATCTGTGCACGTGGCTAATTAGCCGCGCTAACAGATAGGCACTGGTGACAAAACGAAGGGGTGGCCTGCAAGGCTGCCCCTTTGCCGCTTGTATATCCGTGCATTTTTCGCCACACTTTCGCACCGAACACCCGCTGCCGCAGGCAAAGATCATGCAAACAGAAACCACTACCAACGAAACCCCAACCCAGGAAAAAGCCAATTTGCTGGGTATGACCCTGACTGAACTGGAAACCTTTTTCTTAGAGCTGGGTGAAAAAAAGTTTCGTGCGGCTCAGGTTATGAAGTGGATGCATCATCGTTGCGCTGCCAGCTTTGAAGAAATGACAGACCTAAGCAAACAGCTTAGAGAGAAACTATTAAAATGTGCTGAAATACGCCCACCCAAAGTCGTTCTTGAGGACATCTCCAACGACGGCACCCGCAAATGGGTTTTGGAAGTCGGCGATGGCAGTCATGTTGAAGCTGTACTCATTCCCGCTGGCGGCAATCGTCGAACCCTTTGCGTCTCTTCACAGGTAGGCTGCTCACTTGATTGCTCTTTCTGCTCCACCGGCAAACAAGGCTTTCAGCGCAACCTAACCCCAGCAGAAATTATCGGCCAGGTCTGGGTTGCCCAGAAATCTTTCGGTCCAAGGAAAGACAGCAGCAACCGCCCAGTAACCAACGTCGTTATGATGGGAATGGGCGAACCCCTGATGAACTACCAGCCGGTTTTGGCCGCCATGAAAATCATGCTGGAAGATAATGGTTATGGTCTTTCCAAACGCCGCGTTACCCTGTCCACCTCAGGTCTAGTGCCCCAACTGGATAAACTAGGTGATGAAATTGATGTCTCCCTGGCCATTTCCCTGCATGCGCCCAATGACGCGCTCAGAAATCAATTGGTTCCGGTAAACCGTAAATACCCAATTGCCGAGCTGATGGCAGCCTGTCAGCGCTATCTGAAAAAATGCGGTGACTCACGAGAAGTCACCATTGAGTACACCCTGATGGCTGGTGTTAATGATCAAAAAGAGCATGCCTTCCAATTGGGCAGGTTACTGAAACAGCTACCCTGCAAGATCAACCTGATCCCTTTCAACCCCTTTCCCCACTCAGGCTATGAAAGGCCTTCACGCAACCAGGTCATGCGTTTTCAAAGCTGGCTGCATGAGCAGGGTTATTCAGCGCCCATACGCACAACGCGGGGTGATGATATAGACGCAGCCTGCGGTCAGCTGGTCGGCCGTGTTAAGGATAAAACAAAACGCAGTGCCCGCTATGCAGAGCAGCGGATACCTGCCACTCAGGTTGAAGATTCCAGCTTTACTGCCCTCTAAGGATAGCCCATGCCGCGCTTGCTGATTGCTTTGCTACTTCTCATGCTTTCAGGTTGTGCCACTCAACCCCCCTGGGAAAGGACAGACCCTGACAAGCAGGCCGATGCCTATGCTAACCTGGGTCATGGTTATCTGGAACAGGGTGACTATAATCGTTCGCTACGCGAGTTTGACCGTGCCCTTGCACTAAGACCCAGGCATGCCAGAGCCCTGCATGGCATGGCACTGACTCTGCAAGCCCAGGAAGAAAACCAGCTTGCAGAAAACTTCTTTAAACAAGTTTTACAAGTTGACCGCAATAAAACCTTTGCCAGAAACAATTATGCCGCTTTCTTATTTGAACAAAGGCGTTATGATGAAGCACGCAGAGAATTGGAAATAGCCAGCCGGGATATTTTTTACCCGGAGAGAGCCATTGTTTTTGAGAATCTTGGCTATGTAGCCCTTGCTCAGGATGACCACCAGGCCGCTCGTGAGTATTTTCGACGCAGCCTGGGCCTAAATCGCAACCTGGTTAATGCTCACAGAGAACTACTGGAACTTTATCTGCCTGATGAGCCCGAAAGGGCCATCCAGCATTGGAGCTATCTGGAGCAAGAAGGTGTCAGTGACCGCGAAACACTTTATCTGGGCTTGGAGCTGGCCAAAATCACTGGAAATCAGCAGAAGCAAGAACAGATCAGACAACGCCTAAATGAGCTGAATGACAACAATTAAGCTTCTGCTTAACTGAGGATTCCCGACACCATGACAGCAACACAGCAAGACGAAAAACCTAATACTGAAAATACCCAGGATAAACCTCAGCCCAGTTGCAGCCGTCCTGGCGAGTTATTGCGTAAAGCACGTGAAGCCAAAGGACTTACCCAAGGCGAAGTTGCCAAGCAGTTAAACTTTTTACCGGTTTATGTTCCCGCCCTGGAAGATGAGAACTTTGATGCCCTGCATAGCAAAACCTTTATTAAAGGTTATATGCGAGCCTATGCACGCTTCCTGAAAATTGATGCGGATGAAGTATTGCGTTGCTTTGCGGAACATCATCCCAGTCTGGAAAGCCAAGAACGTGTTCAACCGATTGAAGGGGTTAAGCCTCCCAAATCTGGTCGCAACCTGGTTTTCAAGCTCTTTACCCTCCTGGTGGTTGCTGCATTAATTGCGGTTATTATTCTCTGGTGGCAAAGCCGCAACCTTGAGCCCCTGCAATCCTTAACCAATCAAGATGTCCAAGTGGATACACTGGATGGCGAAACGATTACTGCTCCCATGGGTCAGGCTGAAGAAGAACGTCTTCCCGAAACCACCACTGAAACCACTAGTGATGAACTCCCCCAGCCTGTCTCAGAGTTAGTTTCAGAAGAAGAACCACGCCAACTGGCCGCTCAGCCTGAAAGCCTTCCCGACAATCTGGAGACTCTAGCTGCCGAAACCATCCAGCCACCCCCACCTCCCGCCATTCAAGAGTTTAGTGGTGATCCTCTGGATGTGACCGCAGACAACAGCAACCTGGTTGCCATGACTTTCTCGGATGACTGCTGGACAGAAGTCAGGGATGCACAGGATCGGGTTCTGCATGCCAATTTGAACCGGGCGGGTGATCGGATTTTACTTGAGGGCGAAGCACCCTTTAGAATAGTCTTTGGCCAAGGGCGAGCAGTGGAAGTTTTCCACCAGGGCGAGGCAGTTGATTTCTCTAGCCGCATTCGCGCCAACGGCTATACCTCCATGACCATTGAATAACCCCTGACGGCTCCCAGATGCAACACACCTCTTTTATTAAACGTCGCAAATCTCGCCAAATACGCGTGGGCTCACTGTTGGTTGGTGGTGATGCACCTATTAGCGTACAGAGTATGACCAATACTGAAACCTGCGATGTTGAGGCAACCGTCCGACAAATCCAGGATTTGGAAAAAGCGGGGGCTGATTTGGTTCGCGTTTCAGTGCCCAGCATGGAGGCCGCTGAAGCCTTTGGTAAAATCCGCCAGCAAATACAACTGCCACTGGTTGCCGATATCCACTTTGATTACAAGATTGCCTTGAAAGTTGCGGAGCTGGGTGTCGACTGCCTGCGCATCAATCCCGGAAATATTGGTCGTGAAGACCGAGTAAGAGAAGTCGTCGCTGCAGCCCGGGACAAGGGCATTTCCATTCGGATAGGTGTCAATGCAGGCTCTCTGGAAAAGGATTTACAAAAGAAATACGGCGAGCCCACTCCAGCAGCCCTGGTAGAGTCAGCTCTACGTCATGTTGACCACCTGGATCGCCTGGATTTCCAAGAATTCAAAGTCAGCGTCAAAGCCTCAGATGTCTTTATGGCTGTTGAAGCCTATCGACAGCTGGCACGTGAAATTGAGCAGCCGCTGCATCTAGGGATTACGGAAGCCGGTGGCCTCCGCTCAGGCACCGTCAAGTCTGCGGTTGGTCTGGGTGCCCTGCTAATGGATGGCATAGGCGACACGCTTAGAATCTCTCTGGCGGCTGACCCAGTTGAAGAAATCAAAGTCGGTTTTGATCTGCTGAAAAGCCTGCGGCTACGCAGCAAGGGAGTTAATTTCATTGCCTGCCCCAGTTGTTCACGGCAAAACTTTGATGTGGTCGCCACCATGAACGAGCTGGAAAATCGTGTTGAAGACCTCCTTACCCCTCTGGATGTTGCTGTTATCGGCTGCGTTGTCAATGGACCTGGAGAAGCTCGTGAAGCTGAACTGGGCCTAACCGGCGGCACACCTCAGCATTTGATATATATTGACGGCAAGCCTGCCAGCAAGGTCACCAGTGAACATCTTATTGACCAGCTGGAAGAGCTCATCCGCACCAAGGCCGCCGCAAAGCAAGCCAGTCTCGATCAACTCCTCGCAAAAGATTAAGGTGAAGTTTCAGTGGCAAAGAAGATTCAAGCCATCCGGGGTATGAATGACCTCCTCCCCGATAGCAGCCCTCGCTGGCAATATTTGGAAGAAAAAGTACGCACCCTGCTCAATCGTTATGGCTACAGTGAAATTCGTATGCCGATTGTCGAGCAGACTGCTCTCTTCAAGCGTTCCATCGGTGAAGTTACTGACATCGTTGAAAAAGAAATGTACACCTTTGAAGATCGCAATGGTGACAGCCTGACGCTACGCCCTGAAGGAACGGCTGGCTGTGTACGCGCAGGTGAAGAGCACGGCCTACTGTTTAACCAGCAACAGCGGCTCTGGTATCAAGGCCCCATGTTTCGGCATGAACGTCCTCAAAAGGGCCGTTACCGCCAATTCCACCAAATTGGTGTCGAAACCTTTGGTATCACCGGCCCTGATATAGACGCTGAACTCATCCTTTTATCTGCTCGTCTCTGGCGGGAGTTGGGCATCCTTGACCACCTGACCCTTGAACTCAACACTCTGGGCAGCTCAGAAGCCAGGGCAGCCTATCGCAGTGCGCTAACTGACTACCTCAAGGCATACCAGGCAGAGCTGGATGAAGACAGCCAACGCCGCCTGAGTACTAATCCGCTGCGCATACTCGACTCCAAAGATGCCCGAACCCAGGAAATTTTGCAGAACGCTCCTGCGTTTGAGGAACACTTAGACGAAGAAAGTCGGCAACACTTTGCCGGTCTTTGCCAGTTGCTTGATGCTGCTGGCATTCATTACACCCTTAACCCGCGTCTGGTTAGAGGCCTAGATTACTACGGTAAAACGGTTTTTGAGTGGACAACCCAAGCACTTGGTTCACAAGGCACGGTTTGTGCAGGTGGTCGTTATGATGCCTTGGTTGAGCAGCTAGGCGGCAAATCCACTCCGGCAGTTGGCTTCGCCATGGGTGTAGAGCGTTTGGTACTACTCCTGGAAACCTTGAACGCCTTCCCAGCCAAGTTGGAGCAACGCCTAGATGCGTATTTGACTGCGTTTGGAGAAGGTGCAGCCAGTCATGCCCTGCTCTTGGCAGAGCGCTTGAGAAGTGAGCAACCCGAGCTGCGCATTCAAACGCACTGTGGTGGCGGCAACTTCAAAAAGCAAATCAAAAAGGCCGATCAGTCGGGTGCGCAAGTAGCCATTCTGCTCGGTGAAGATGAAATGAGCCGCGGTGTGGCTTCGATAAAGTTCCTCCGGGAAGAAAAAGAACAGGTTGAAGTGGCTATCAGTGAGTTAGCACTCACCCTTAAAGAACATTTGCAAAGGCTTTAAGGTCAGTTAAGATAGCTCTCATTTTGCACGTTTAATTATTTGGGACAGACTATGCGCAGCGAAGAAGAACAGATTGAATCCTTCAAAGAATGGTGGAACAAGAATGGTAAATCGCTGATTGCCGGTGTCGTCATTGCTGTAGCAGGTGTCGGTGGCTGGAAAGGCTGGGAAAGCTATCAAACAAGTCAAGCAGAATCAGCGTCAGCGCTCTATAGCCAACTGGCTCAAATCGTTTCCAGTGGCACGGGAGATGAAAGAGAAGCCCAGGCAGCAGCCATAATAGAGCAGTTAACTAGTGATTTTGACCGTACTGTTTATTCTGATTATGCCCGTCTTTTTGCTGCCCGTCTGGCCGTAGAAAGGGATGAGCTGGAACAAGCCCAAAGCCATCTGCGCTCAACGCTGGAATCAACCCGAATTGATGCTATTGAATTAGTTGCCCGTCTGCGCTTGGCTCGCATCCTGAGCTCTCAAGAACAAATCAGCGAAGCACTTAGCCTGCTGGATGTCCCTAATGCCGGCGGCTTCACTGCTGACTTCGAATCCCTGCGTGGTGATTTGCTGATGTCGAAGGGTGATGCACTCCAGGCGCGCCAGGCCTACCAAAAAGCCCTTGAAGCCAGTCGCGCTGCAGGTGAAACTGCCCCACTGGTTGAAATCAAGCTCGATAACCTGGCTACCCATGGGGATGCTTAATGCTCGCCAGTCTGTCCGCTTCCCTGCTTAAAACAGCAGCAGTTTCACTGGCACTCTTTCTGGTAGGCTGTAGTAGCCTACCCGAGCCCCAGTATCCTCCTGAGCCCTTACCAGAGCACTCTGGTGAAAACAGCTTACAAAGAGAATGGCGCGACCACTCAGGATTTGGTGAGCGCTGGCGGGGCTATGATTTATCCCCAGCCCTTTCCGGTTCGCTACTGATTACAGGTGATGCCAAGGGCTATCTTCAAGCCTTTGACCTTGAGGGTGGTTTTTTAAGCTCCAGTCGCACTCTTTGGACCAAGGAGTTAGGTGTCGGCATCAGTGCTGGCCTTACCCTGGTTAATGATCAGCTGTTCCTGGTGACTCAAAATGGCCAATTAGTTAAAAAAGATGCCCGCACAGGCCAGGAGATCTGGCAGGTACGTTTGCCTAGTGAAGCCCTCAGTCCAGCCCAGGTTGGCGAAGGCCTGGTGGCTGTAAAAACAGCTGATGGCAAGCTAACCGGTTTCAATCGGGAAACAGGTCGGCAACTGTGGAGCTTTGACAGCCGCCTCCCCTCCTTAACCCTGAGAGGCACAGCATCACCCACCATTACCAGCACACAAACCTTTGTTGGCTTTGCCAATGGCCGACTCTATGCCGTCGACAATGCCACAGGTCAGGCCCGCTGGGATACGCGTATTGCTCAACCACAAGGGCGAACCGATATTGAGCGCCTGGTCGATATTGACGGTCAGGCCCGCTTAGCCGATGGTCTGCTCATTATCAACAGCTACCAGGGTGAAACTCAGGCACTGGACCCTTTTTCGGGGCGCAGCCGCTGGAGTCAGGATATCTCCAGTTTTCACTCCCCCGTGATTCACGACGGCCAGGTTTTCATCGTTGATGAAGCCAGTCGTATTCATGCCCTGGATCTGGCATCCGGCAGTAATCTTTGGAAGCAGGAAGCTCTTTTTGGTCGCCAGCTCACTGAACCTGTCATTCTCTCTGGTCTGTTGGTGGTTGCTGACTATCAAGGCTATATTCACTTAATCGACCCAGAAACAGGCCGAGTAACCGGACGCCAAGGCTTTGATCTTGACGGCATCCGCTCGACCCCCATTGTCAATGAAGATCGCCTGCTGGTGCACTCCATCCGCGGCCGTCTTGGGCTATTCACCCTCAAGAAAGACTAATTATGCTTCCTGTTATTGCCTTGGTCGGCCGACCTAATGTCGGTAAATCCACCCTCTTCAATCGACTGACCCGTAGCAGAGATGCACTGGTCGCCGATTTTCCAGGCCTGACCCGTGACCGCCAGTATGGTCAAGGTAAGGTTGGTGGCCGCCCCTATATTGTTATAGATACTGGCGGTATCAGTGGTGATGAAGAGGGCATCGATGCAGAAATGGCTCGCCAGTCTCTGCAAGCCATTGAAGAAGCCGACCTGGTACTCTTCATTGTGGATGCCCGTGCTGGCTTGACGGCAGCCGATGAAATGATTGCCAAATACCTGCGCGAAAATGACAAAAAGGCTTACCTGGTCGTCAATAAAACCGATGGCCTGGATGCCGATGCCTGGAGTGCCGAATTCTATGCACTTGGCATGAGTAACGAACCCTACAAGATAGCTGCTGTTCACAATCGTGGCGTTACCGCCATGATTACTGAATTGCTGGAAAAGCTGCCCAACAGTGAACCGGAAACACCTGAGCAGGAAGCTGCCGAGCAGCCGTTAGAAGAAGAAAATGATAGTGGCCTGGCAGAAGAAGCTCTCAAGCATTCCGAAAGAGAGTTGCGGTTTGGCATTATTGGGCGTCCCAATGTTGGCAAATCCACCCTGGTCAACCGTATTCTCGGCGAAGAAAGGGTCATCGTTTTTGATCATCCAGGCACCACACGTGATGCCATCACTATTCCTTTCGAGCGCAACGGCAAGAAGTATACTCTGGTTGATACAGCCGGTATTCGCCGTCGCCGCAATGTCACGGAAACAGCAGAAAAATTCTCTATCGTAAAAACCCTGCAGGCCATCAAAGAATGTAATGTTGCAGTGATGGTTATGGATGCTCGTACCGGCTTGGTGGATCAGGATTTGCATCTGCTGAGCTTTGTTCTCGAGTCCGGGCGCTCTGTAGTCCTGGCAGTCAATAAATGGGACAAGCTCGATCAAGAGATCAAAGACAAAATCAAACAGGACGTCACCCGCCGTCTGGGTTTCGTTGATTATGCCGACATCCACTATATTTCTGCACTGCATGGCACCGGTGTTGGCGAGCTGTTTCGCTCAGTAGAAAAAGCCTACAAGTCGGCAACCAGCCACTGGTCTACCAACCGCCTCACCAATCTTTTGCAGGACGTAGTCAGTGAGCACCAACCACCGATGATTAATGGTCGGCGAATCAAGTTACGCTATGCTCACCAGGGTGGGCTCAACCCACCCATTATCGTGGTTCATGGCAATCAGACCGATGCCCTGCCCAACAGCTATAAGCGTTATTTGATGAACACCTTTCGCAAGGTGCTCAAGGTCACAGGTACACCCCTGAAGTTTGAGTTCCGCAGTGGTGAGAATCCCTATGCCCCTGAAGCCAAAACCAGTCGTGAAGCGGCCAAAGCACGCCAACTGAAACTCACCAAAGAGTCTCGCCAGAAGCGTAAACAACGCCGCTAGCCAATACCTTCATCATCAGGGTGAAAACTAGGTACCAAGCAGGGGCTGCGATCGCTGAGGCTGATCATCAGGCGCGCCAGCAAGTCATGAACGATCAGCGTTTTACGATTACCTGTCTGCTCATAGTGCGCCTTGATGTGACTCTTTAAGTCACGATCACCGGACACCTCAATCAAAATGTCCACCTCACCCACTGCCTCGACTAGTTCTAGAGGGTCGGTATAACAAGGTATGGCCTTGTCTCTGGCCAAACGCATACCGGGTGATTCTCTATCCTGATCGGCCACACCCAGCACCTGAATATACGAATAGTGCAATAGATCCTTAAGCAAGGGTGTGCCAGTCCGTCCTGCGCCTATCAAGGCAATACTTAGCGTTTCATGGGGCATCTTCCTGTCTCCTTATTTCCTTCTCCTGTTGAGCTACTATAAACCTGACCTAACAGGCGTTAAAATCAAAAACAGGTAAATAGTTCCAAGTCTTGATCAGGGTCATCTAAAAGCTGCTAGCTAACCTTGTATGGACGTTTTATGCTAGCCTCAAACATCTAATCGGAATACTTGTTAAGGAGACGGGCTCGATGGTTGAAAAATCTAACGAACAGCAGTCCAGCCCGGAGCAACTTCCCAGCGCCCTGGATCTGGGTTTTGTTTTTCAACTGCACGAAGACACCAACGAGCTTTGGATCTCTTTCGACCCTATAGATACCAGCCGGGAACTGACCAAGGAACAGTTTCAACGGCTCGTTGAGGAGGCTGGCTATACTACTGACAACTTCCCTCTGCTTGCCCCCAATGTCAGCATTCTTCTTGGCTCAGTACGTCGGCGTGAAAGCAAGGACATCTGCATCAGTATTCCTGTTGATGGCCGGGCAGAAGTCTTTTTCAGCCCTAACAAACTCTTGGCAGGGATGGTTATTTACGGCGCTGAAGGACGAGGCAAGCTGGTCGACCGCCCAATGATTGATCAAGCCATCAAAAAGGCCCGTATCACCCATGGCCTTTTGGAAGACGCTCTGGAAACCCTGGCCAGTGAAGACTTAAACCGCTCTCTGCGTAATTCAGGTCAGGTTTACTGCTCGGTCATTGCCTATGGCGAAGCCCTGGAAAATGGCGTTGATGGACATCTGGAACTTTTAATTGAAGATGCGTCCGACCGTCGCTTCCAGGAAGACCAGCATGGCACCATCGATTTTCTGGATCGGGGTGAATTTCCCTTTATTGAAGAAAACACTCCGCTCATGCGCCGGCATCCACCAACCAAGGGGAAACCCGGCTGCAGTGTGCTGGGCAAAACGCTCAGAGCCAAGGATGGTAAGGACATTAACTTCAAGCTCAAGGACGCCAGCGTTAAAACAGCGGATGATGATGAAAACCTACTCATTGCAGCAGGCAGCGGCCTTCCAGTCATCAGTGACAAGGGTGTCCACCTCGAACAGGTTTTGAAAATTGATAAGGTAGATATTGAAACCGGACATATTCGCTACCGGGGTAGTGTTGAAATCAAGGGAGATGTGCGCGATGGCATGCAGGTGATCGCAACAGGTGACATCAAGATAGGCGGAGTTGTTGACGCTGCTTTTATCAAAGCCGGTGGCCATATTGAATGTCTGGGGGGTGTTATTGGGCATACCGGCAGTGAGTATATGACGGACAAAGCGGCTCTGGTTGCTGAATGCAGTATCCAAGCCCGCTTTGCTCACGAAGCCCTGTTACAAGCCAAGCAGGAGATTATCATTGGCAATCAGGTCATGCACTCCAAGCTGGTCGCTGGCACCTTTATTCAAGTTCAGGGTAAAGGGCAGGTCGTTGGTGGAAGCATGCAGGCGGTGGATCTTCTGGAAATGAATTCTTCAGGCGCCGTCTCCTACACCGAAACCCATCTAGAAGTAGGTGAATGTGCACAACTGCAGGAAACCTATACTCAACTGCTGAGTCAGTTGAATCGCTTGGAAGAGCAAAAATACCAACTAATTGAATTGGCCCGCAAGGTACGCAAAGCAGGTGCTGAAGAGCTAGCCAAAAAAAAGCCCCAATTAATCAAAGCCAAGGAAGCTCTTCAACTGCGTAGTGCTCACTTAAACAAAGAGCTAACCGAAACCGAACAACAGCTAAAACGCTACTATGCTTCAAAAATCCAAATCAACCGAAGGGCTTACCCTGGAAGCCAAATTACGGTTGCCGGTCATCAATATGAAGTCAATAAAGAGCTGGATAAAGCAACCTTTGTTCTCAAAGAAGATAAGGTACAAATTCAGCAGTAATCTTCTGGAAAGCCAGCTCCTTTATGCCGGCTGAGTCACTTCATCAACCAAGTAGAGTATTGACTGGTAATTGATCCCTGAGTGCTCTTCCAAACCTATTTCACAGGTTCGACTATTGGAATAGCCCGCTTCACAGCCAACCACCTCTTTTTTCAAATCCTGCAATGAAGAGGCGTTAAGTTCCGGCTGCTGAAACCCCCGGTCCCCTGCAAAACCACAACAGGTTACAGATTCAGGCAGTATCACCTCTTCAGCACAGGCACGGGCAAGCTTAACCAGTAAATCGCCTTTACCGCGTTTGGTTGTCGAACAAGTAACATGAACAGCAATGCGCGTTTTTTTGGGCTGTATATTTAACTTGGGCAGCAGCACCTCAGCAACAAATTCTCCTGTTTCATAAAGCTGTAATTCCGGCAAGGCATCACTTTCATTCAAGCGCAAATTACAGGGACTGGTATCCGTGATAATAGGCCATTGGCCTGCTTTTGAAGCCTGGTGAAGTTGAGCCAGTAGTTCACTCTGCTTTTGGTTTGCCACCTCAAAAAGGCCCTTGGATTGAAAAGCCATACCACAGCAGAGGCTGTCTATGCCCTCAGGAATAATCACCCGGTAGCCAGCCTTGTGAAGGAGGTTCATGGTGACTGCTTTAAGGTCCTGTTGTTTCTCAACTTCATTGGAAACCCCAAAAACACGGGATGCACAAGAAGGCCAGTAGACCACTGTCGGCGCATCAGGATTGCTGGGGGCTGGGGTGGCAACCTCTAGTTGTTTGACAGGCTGGGCCGCTTGCGGCATACCTGGACGCCAATGGCCCACAGCCGATACGCCCAGTTTTCGTAACCCAGTGAAGCTGGCTTGCATACCGGAATCGCCTAGCAGCTTACGTCCCAAGCCAGCGAGCTTTAAGCCACCTCTGGCCATCCGGGTGACACCATCAAAATGACTGGCAATCCACTGGGCTTTGCCTTGTTGACCAAGATTCTGCTCGCGGCGAAGGCTGCGCACCAAATCACCTGTATTAATTCCCACAGGGCACTGGGTTGAGCAAAGACCATCAGCAGCACAGGTATCCAAGCCCTGATACTGATACGCCTCCGCCAGCTTTTGAATTGAAACCTCTGTTTCACCTGCCTGACGACGCCGCTGCAACTCCCGCCAGATAACAATACGCTGGCGGGGTGTCAAAGTCAGACGCCGGGAAGGGCAAACAGCCTCACAAAACCCACATTCAATACATTTATCGACCAGGGGGTCAGCCTCGGGCAAAGGCTTGAGATTTTCCAAGTGAATATTGGCGTTATCTGAAAGAATCACATCAGGATTCAACAGATTGGTAGGATCAAAAAGCTGCTTTATGGATTTCATCAGGGCATAGGCTTCACTGCCCCATTCCAACTCTACATAAGGCGCCATATTACGGCCAGTACCGTGCTCAGCTTTTAAAGAACCACCATATTTCACCGCAACCAACTGAGCCACCTCATCCATCAAGGCTTGATAGCGCTTTACTTCAGCCGGGTCATCAAAGCCTTGGGTAAAGACAAAATGCAAATTGCCTTCCAAGGCATGTCCAAACAGAATGGCTTCATCATAGTGATACTTTTTAAACAGCTCTTGCAGCTCACTAACCCCTTCTGCCAAACGCTCCAGCGGAAAGGCTACATCCTCAATAATGACCGTAGTCCCTATGACCCGCTCAGCACCGACTGCTGGGAAGGTGCCCTTACGGATTTTCCAATAGAGTTCATAGGTTTTAATGTCGGTTGTAAACAGCACCGGTTGCAGAGTACTCATTGCCTGCAAGGCTTGAGTGACTTCAGCAATATTGCTTTGCAAATGCTCTGCATCACTGCCACGAACATCAACCAACAGGGCCGCTGCCTCAGCGGGTAGACTTTTCAGATCTTCCGGCATGCCGGGCATACCCTCGACGGCCCGCAAGGCAGCTCTATCCAAAAGTTCTACCGCAGCAACCGGTGTCGGCTTCATGGCTGTCGTGGCCCAGCAGGCAGTGGCCATATCGGGAAAATAAATCAGTGCCGCTGCCTTGTGGGGGTAATCAGGCACTGTGTGGTAGGTAATTTCGCTGATAAAGCCCAGGGTGCCTTCCGAGCCGATCAACAGGTGTTTAAGAATTTCCAGTGGATCTTCAAAATCCACCAAGGCATTAAGGCTATAGCCAGTGGTATTTTTAAGTCGGTATTTATGACGAATTTTCTCGGCCAGTTCCGTTTGGGCGCGCGTGCTTTCACCTAACTTTTGTAACCTGTCTAGCCAGCCTGCATGACTTTTTTTGAAGGCGGCGACTGAATCAACATCAGCGGTATCCAAAAGGCTACCGTCTGCAAAAACCACTCTTACATCCTTAAGAGTGTTGTAAGAATTCTGCGCAGTACCGCAGCACATGCCCGATGCATTATTGGCGGCAATGCCCCCAATCATACAGGCATTAATAGAAGCCGGATCTGGACCGATTTTACGCTGCAAGGGTGCCAGATACTTATTGGCCTGAGCACCGATAATTCCGGGCTTCAGGCGTATCGCCTGACCGCCATCCAGAATTTCATAGTCCTTCCAACCATTCCCCAACTGAATCAAAACCGAATCCGTGACCGCTTGACCAGACAAGGAAGTGCCAGCTGCGCGAAAGGTCACAGACAACCCCCGTTGAGCACACTCACTCAAAACCCACTGCACCTCTTCTTCAGACTCTACCCTGACCACCAATTTAGGTACCAGACGATAAAAACTGGCATCCGTTCCATAGGCTAGCGTCCGTAACTCATCACTGATCAGGCGCTCTTCAGGAAGCACTTGTGACAGGGCAGCTTGCAGGTCGGTATAGGGTGAAGACATGGGGAAGTTACCTTGAAGAAGAATCGTTAATCTTGCATGGGCCACACGGCAAAGCTGTTTGCCGGTTTCAAAATCGGCCGCTTGCACTAGTCAAAAAGGTCAGCCGGGGTACTTTGTCAGGCTGTCTGCAACAGGAGGTTGCAGTCAGAACATACAGGGATGTATTCACGCGTCCTGACAAAGTAGCCCCGGCTTGACCTGGTTAACGCTCTACTACATCAGCCCGTCCGTAACACCCAGGCCATATACAGCAATCATGGCAAGGATACCGGCAAAAGTCAGGTAATAGAGGGTGGGTATAATCGTCATTCTCAACGTCCGACCTTCACGACCCAACAAGCCGACAGTGGCCGAGGCCGCAACCACGTTGTGAATGGCAATCATGTTACCGGCAGCCGCACCCACTGCCTGCATAGCAACCAGCAGGGCACTGGAAATTCCCAGCAACTCACCAACGCTAAACTGGAACTGAGCCAGCATCAGGTTGGATACCGTATTGGAGCCAGCAATAAAGGCACCCAAGCCACCAACAGCCGGTGCAAACAGCGGATAGATGCCACCCACAGAATCCGCAACCAGCTGTGCCATAGCAACAGGCATTGAAGGCAGATCAGAAGCATTGACACCTGAATTGATCAGAATCCGCACCATCGGAATAGTAAAGATCAGCACGAAGCCGGCACCCAAGAGCGTTTTCGAAGATTCGCTCAAAGCGGCCTTCATTTCACTGAATTTCATCTGGTGCAGGAAGTAGGTCAGGAAGACCACCATCACCATGATGCCACCTGGTAAGTACAGGGGCTGAATGCTACCTGATACTCCGGCTTCACCGAGAATATTGGCCCAGCCAAAGCTAACACCAGTAAAGGCGTCTTTGATCGGATCGATAACGCGCGAAGCAACCAGGAAAACAGCCAGCAGTATATAGGGGGTCCATGCCTTGAAGCCGGACATGGGCATTTTGCCGGCAATCTGATCCATTTTAATTTCCAGATTACCCATCCACTCAGTAGGCCAGTCTTTGGGATCGGCAAATTCCCAGGGAGTCTTAGGCATCAAGAAGCCAGCTTTTGCAGCAGGAACAACGATCGCCAAGCCTACCAGAGCACCAATCATGGAGGGGAACTCAGGGCCAAGAAAAACACCGGCTGCGGCATAGGGAAGAACAAAAGCCAGACCGGCAAAAATAGCGAAGGGTGCAATCGCTAAGCCTTCAGCCCAGGATTTATTTTTACCAAAGAAACGGGTCAGCATCATCACCATCAGCAGGGGCATCAAGAGGCCAACGATGGCATGGGTAATGGCAACCTGAGAAGTGATCAGCTGGTAAAAAACTTCCCAGCTGGAACCATTGGCCAACAGATCATCACTAATACCAGCCCGATCCAGACCACCAGTGACACCAACCACAATGGGCGTACCCACAGCACCAAAAGAGACGGGGGTAGACTGGATCATCATGCCAATCATGACTGCACCCAAGGCTGGGAAGCCCAGAGCAACCAGCAGCGGCGCAGCAACAGCAGCGGGGGTACCAAAACCTGAAGCACCTTCAATAAAGCAACCAAACAACCAGGCTACGATGACTGCTTGAACACGCCGGTCCGGGCTAATATCAGAAAAACCCGTGCGGATAGCAGTAATAGCACCCGAGTGCTTCAGGGTATTTAACAGCAGAATGGCACCAAAGATAATCCAGAGAATGGCACCGGTTAGGATCAACCCTTGAAAGGTTGAAGCAACCACCCGGTTAACGCTCATATCCCAGGCAAAAAGACCAATCAATGCCGTGACGATAAAGACGATTGGCATGGCAATTCGTGCAGGCAGATTCAAACCCAGCAACAAAATACCAGCCAGTACCAAAGGCGCAAAGGCCAACAGGGACAGCAGGGTTTCAGACATGTTATCTTTCCTATCGCTTAAATGCTCTTATTGTCGTTATTGACATCTCCCCCGAGGCTTCCCCCTCTCACAAAGGAACCTCGGGGCTTTTTTTGGGGCTTAAGCCCACTTTCACTTCTGGCTGCGATGACAGCCAAAAAGAAATCAGTTACCAGCATTCACTCTTCACTGAAAGTTACGAGCAAGTAACCTGCTTGCCAGGACGTGTGAATACTTCCCTGTAAACTCTGTCTGCAACTTCCTGTTGCAGACAGCCTGTCAAGCAGTCACTTGCTCCTTCACGGAGCTTCAACTGCCCCGCAACAGGCTCTTTCTATAAAAGACCGGCTTACTCCAGTACCAATATGATCAGCTCTGCTGGCCCATGTACCCCATAAGCCAGGGTCTGTTCGATGTCGGCTGTTTTCGAAGGGCCAGATATCAGCAAGGCATTGGTTGGCATGCCCTGACTGGCCCACCCCTGTTCACTCATCGCCTGGTAGAAGGTGCTGTAAATTTGATCCGCTTCCAGCAGCACAAAATGCACAGGGGGAACCAGGCTCATCAAACGAGGCTCATCTTCATCAGGCCAAAGAATCAGGGTTCCAGTCTCGGCAATTGCACCTCGACTGGTGGTCAGGGAAGCATCCACCTGATTAAATAATTCGGATTTCCAGTCTTCAATAGGACGCTGGTAACTCAGTAGCTGGGGTAGCTCTTCATGCCACTGCTCTCTTAACTCCAAGGCCGGTTTTTTGCGGTCACTCACCAAGAGGTTGCTGATTTTTTTCTCGGCCAGTAAACGAATCAGTTCTGCTACCCAGCGGTCTGCCGCTACTCGGTGTACTTCACCCTGTACCGATTCGATTTTCTGCTGGAAGAGGTCCAGCTTTTCGGCAGCATTCCAGTTTCTGTCTCTGACCAGAGAAAAATCACTGACCGGAACACCAAAGCTTTCTTTACGGCCTTCACGCAGACGCTTAAGAATATTGCTACGAGCCTGGTTCATGCCTGGCCTCCTTTATTAGCTGCTACTGCCAGTTTTTGACGCTCACGCAGCTGCTGCTGAAGGGTTTTGGCTGCTGGTTTGGGGGCACTACGATAGCGTGTCCAGCCTCCTAGTTTGCTGGGCAGTAAAGAACGCACGCGGGACAAAACACTTGTCGCCAAACGATACAAGCCAGGACGCGCATGAATAAGACTCCAGCCTTTCCAGGCCAGGACTTCTAGTTTACGCCGTTTAATACCATGGCCTTGCACAACCGAAGGCCGCAAAGAATCGCCATCAACCGCTTCTTTACGCAGACGCTGCAACAGCTTGGGTATGGGAATTTTTACCGGGCAAACCTCGCCACAGGCACCGCAGAGAGTTGACGCAGAAGGCAGATCTTGGGTTTTTTCCAGGCCCAGCAAATGAGGCATTAGAATCTTGCCAATCGGGCCAGGATAGGTCGTGCCATAGGCATGGCCACCCACACGGGTATACACTGGGCAGTGATTCATACAGGCACCACAGCGGATACAACGTAGAGTATCCAGCAACTCCTCATCCTGATAAATGCTAGAGCGTCCTGAGTCCACGAGCACCAGATGCACTTCTTCCGGGCCATCCTTCTCACCTGCTTTACGCGGTGAAGAAATCATATTGAAGTAGGTCGTAATATGCTGACCGGTTGCTGAGCGGGTCAGCAAAGACAACAGAGGTGTTACGTCCTCAAGTTTTTCAACAACCTTTTCGATACCTGTCAC
This sequence comes from Marinospirillum celere, assembly GCF_900112235.1. Classification (GTDB taxonomy): domain Bacteria; phylum Pseudomonadota; class Gammaproteobacteria; order Pseudomonadales; family Halomonadaceae; genus Marinospirillum; species Marinospirillum celere. The sequence continues at coordinate 226,477 of NZ_FOLH01000005.1, forward strand.
GGCAATGTGGCAGGCAGGGGCGGTTGTTGTGAGGCGGCCATTGCCTTCATTTTCAACCAGGCAAAGCGTACCTGTTTCAGCCACCGCAAAGTTAACCCCTGAAACACCGACATCAGCCTGCATGAATTTTTCACGCAGCTGCTGACGCGCACTGGCCGTCAGGTAGTCAACATCCTTGGAGCGCTGAGTACCGGTTTTCTCATGCATCAACTCAGAGATTTCATCGGTATTCTTGTGAATCGCTGGCATGATGATATGTGAAGGCGTTTCCTTGGCCAGCTGTACGATATATTCACCCAGGTCTGATTCCAGGGCTTCTATCCCGGCTTCTTCCAGATGATGATTGAGCTCCATCTCCTCAGATACCATGGATTTGCCCTTAATAATCTTTTTGGCATCTCGGGCTTTGCAGATTTTGGTGATAATTTCACAAGCCTGGTCACCGGTTTCAGCCCAGTGCACTTGAATACCCTGTTTTTGCAGATTGCTTTCCAGCTGTTCCAAAAGCTCTGGCAAACGCGAAAGCGCACGCAGGCGTACCGCAGCGCCCAAATCACGCAAGCCTTCCAAATCCATACCATCAAACGCAGCCAGGCGCTTGCCCATTAAACCATCCATTGCACGACGGAAATTAGTGCGAATCTGGGTGTTTTCCAGCGCGGCATGAACACGCGGATGGAATTCTTGAACCGCTTCCTGAGCAGATGTCATGAGCGACCTCCTGCATTTTCAGGTGTCTTACCTTCGGTTTGGAGGCGTTCCCACAGAAAGCTCAAAATATGCTGGCCTTTCATGGGCATTTTCTGCTTATCAGCATAGCCAGCAATATTCATCAGGCAGCCACAATCAGTGGTTACAAAGTGTTCGGCACCAGCAGCCTGCAAGGCTTCAGCCTTGTCCTGAACCATCGCTCCGGAAATTTCTTCATGGCGAACCGCAAAGGTGCCACCAAAACCACAGCACTCGGCCGAGCGCGCCTGCTCAACCAACTCAACCTGGCCGAGTTGGCTAAGCAGCTTGGGACCTACTTCGGCAATTCCCATTTCCCGGCGTGCAGAACAGGAGGTGTGCATGGCCACCTTAATGGGTTCACCCTGATCCTGAAGTTGAATTTTGCAAACCTGAAGCAGGAAATCGGTAAGCTCCCAGGTTCTTTTCGCTAAAGCCTGTGCCTGGCTCTGCTGTGGAGTGCCTGCAAAAAGTTCTGGGTAGTGCTTGCGCATCATTCCTGCACAAGAACCTGAAGGCACAACGACCGGGTAGTCTTCAGGAAAAAGACTCAACTGCGGCAGGATCACTTCACGCGCTTGATCATTAAAGCCGGAAGAATAGGCCGGCTGACCACAGCAGGTTTGATTTTTGGGGAACACCACTTCTATGCCTTCACGCTCCAATAACTGGATACCCGCCATCCCTGCATCTGGGTAAAAAATATCCACTAGGCAAGTGGCATAGAAATAAACCTTTTTTGGTTTATCTGGATAGACTTTGATTGCATCACTCATCAGCGGGTACCTGGCTTGCTCTTATCAATTTTGTTTAGTTGGTCATACCAATTTACAAGCTTCAATGCGCTCATCCTAGGCAGCCTTGTTGCGCCTGTCAAACGGCATAACCAGCATTTCATACTTTTGTCTAATTCCCGTCACTGCTGGGCTGCACTGCAGCAACCCACCTTTAGAGAGGCTAAGTTATTGCCAGAAAACAACTAATCACCTTAGTAGACTTTTAAAGGTCTGACCCTTGACCAGCTGACTCTTAAGCCCTTTAGGCGCAGATTTTTGCGGGTCAAAAAGCCATCCAAAATCTCCTAGCTTGCTTCCTGCTTCAGGATAGGCCAATCTTTTCATAGGCGTGAAAAATTGTTATATTATTGGTCTTACCAATTACTGAAGCTGTCAGCAGGAAGCCAGAATGAGTTATACCCGCGTTGAAACCCGCCGCATTTCTGACGTCATCATGCAACAACTGGAAAGCATGATTGTTGAAGGCAGCTTCAAGCCCGGCCAGAAGCTTCCTCCAGAAAGAGAACTTTCCAGTCAGTTTGGCGTGTCTCGCCCCTCATTGCGTGAGGCGATCCAAAAGCTAGCAGCTCGCGGCCTGCTAACCAGCAGACAGGGCGGCGGCACCTTTGTCAGTGAACAGGTGGGTACGGCTTTCAGCGACCCTTTGATGCAACTCTTGGGCAGCCATTCAGAATTTCACTATGACCTGCTGGAATTTCGCCATGCCCTGGAAGGCCTCTCTGCCTACTATGCTGCGTTAAGATCAACACCTGCAGACAAGGAGTTACTGCAAAAACGTTTTGAGGAACTCACCGCAACCTATGCTGCAATGGACCCCGTTCTGGAAGCCGAGGCAGATGCTGCTTTTCATCTGGCTATTGCTGAAGCAGCGCATAATGTCGTGCTTTTACATTCGATGCGCGGCCTCTTCAATCTTCTTGAAAAGAGCATCGTCGATAACCTCTCTAGCCTCTTTGAACGCAAGGATTCCCGTCACCTGCTTTACCAGCAGCACAAAGAGCTACTGGATGCCATTTTGGAGGGAGATCCAGAGCGCGCCCAAACCAAATCCCATGAACACCTAGTTTATGTCGAAGATGGCCTGCTAGAGCTCTCCAAACAAGAAACCCGTATCCAGCGTGCGCTTCGCCGCGTTCAGGTTGCGGTCTAGTCCTGCCAGGATGACTGGCGATGACTCCAAAAAAAAGTTACTGCAGTGGAAATGGCTGCATCTGACGCTAATCCTGTTTTTGGCACTACTATTGCTCTGGCAAACGGCTCAATTAACCTGGCGAACCGAAGTTCAACGCCTGGAAGAACAGGCCCACAATGAGCTCTTGCTTCACGTTACAGCCCTTCAAGGAAAACTTGAAAAATACGAGTATCTACCCGAGCTTCTGACCACCAAAGAAGATCTGAGTGTTTTTCTAAGACCAGACGTCACAGCTGACGAGCTTCAGCAACTCAACCTGACTTTGGATAGCTACCGGGTCATTGCTGATGTTTCAGATATCTATCTGATGGACCAGGACGGCTATACGGTTGCTGCTAGCAACTGGTGGCGTCCCGATAGCTTTGTCGGTCAAAACTTTTCTTTCCGCCCCTATTTTCAAATGGCAATGCAGGGCAAGCAGGGCCGCTTTTATGGCCTGGGCACTACCTCAGGAGCCCGCGGCTACTACTTTTCCTTTCCTGTCTATTTTGATGATGAAGTGCAAGGTGCTCTGGTCGTTAAAATTGAAATTCATGCCATAGAAGACCCCTGGCGGGATCCCGCAGGTGAGTTACTGGTCACTGACCCTGATGGTGTTATTTTCATTAGCTCACGCCCTGAATGGCGACTGTTAACCAAAGAACGCCTGTCTCGTGCTGAATTGCAGCGCATTAGCGATTCCTTACGCTATGCTGGCCGTATTCTCAGGCCCTTACCTATTTTAGAAAACGAAAGAGTTAGCGATCAGGCAGACCAGCTCAAGATTCGTATGACTGATGACCTACCTCAAGATTACCTACTACTCAGCCAAACCATGCCTGATGCTGGCTGGGAAGTGCATATGATGAAAAAGCTCGACCCAGTGCGCAAACAAACCCTGCAAAGCACTCTGCTTGCAGGCTTCACTCTGACGCTCTTGGCTTTTAGTGCCTTCTATCTGCTGCAAAGACGTCGCGTGGTCCGTGAACGCCAAACCTGGAAAGAAGAGGCTCACCAAGCCTTGCAAGCGGCCCATGATGAACTGGAAAGCCGGGTTGCCGCGCGCACAGCTGATTTATCGGCCAGTAACCGGCGTCTGCTGGAAGAAATTCACCAGCACCAACGTACTGAAGCCACGCTAAGATCAACCCAAAAAGAGCTGATTCAAACAGCCAAGCTCGCCGTACTCGGTCAGCTTTCAGCCAGTATCAATCATGAGCTCAACCAGCCCCTGGCTGCTTTGCGCAGCTACGCAGAAAATGCACGCACCTTTATTGCCCGTAACCGCCTGGAAACAGCAGATTCCAATCTGGAGCAGATACTCGAACTCACTGAAAGAATGGCTGAAATTAGTGCCCAGCTAAAAATGTTTTCACGCAAAAGCGGTGATCAACTGGTTTCAGTATCCGTCCAGGCTGCCTGCGATTATGCCCTGCGTCTTTATCAAAACCAGTTGGAACATCTGGGCGTGAAAGTGGAAATGGACTTCCCCGAACAGGAAGTCTTTGTACTGGCTGACATGGTACGCCTTGAACAAGTGCTGGTTAACCTGCTATCCAATGCACTGCATGCTATAAAGAATAGAGAGGAACGCAAAATCCGCTTTAGTGCCGACTACCAAAAAGCCTATGGTCAGGATTGGGTCCGCATTCAGGTTTGGGATACAGGACCCGGCATAGAGCCCCAACAATTGGAAGAAATTTTTGATCCTTTTGTAACCAGCAAAGAGCCAGGACAGGGCCTGGGGTTGGGACTTTCCATTTCCAGCCGCATTGCTCAGGATTTGAATGGTAAACTGGTTGCTGGTAACCATTTACATTTTCGTGAGCTACTCCAACCTGAAGAAGCGACTATCTTTACCGGTGCCGTTTTCAGTCTTTGGTTACCGGCCAATTTTCCTGAATCGCCTAACTCCATAACGAGTGCTGCCCATGACTGAACAAGCTCTTCCAGTAATTATCATCGATGATGAAAAGCATCTTCGTATCAGCCTGGGCCAAACACTAGAGCTTGCCGGTTATCAGGTACTTAGTTTTGACAAGGCCACCCATGCCCTCAGTGCTCTTAGCCCTGACTGGCCGGGTGTCGTTATCTCAGACATACGCATGCCTGGCATGGACGGCATGCAATTCTTACAGGAAGCGCGCAACCTTGATGCAGACCTGCCGATTATTTTAATCACAGGGCATGGCGATATTTCAACCGCCGTTAATGCAATGCGCCAGGGTGCTTATGACTTTCTGGAAAAGCCCTTTCGCAATGAAATCCTCTTGGATGTCGTTGCCCGGGCCCTGGACAAACGCCGCCTAACCCTGGAAAACCGCAGCCTGCGTGAAGAGCTGGCCCGCCACGCCGCACCAGGCCCACGAGTACTCGGCCGAACGCCGGTTATTCAAAAAATGATAGCCCTAGCCAACCAATTGGCCCGTGTAGAAACAGACCTGCTCATCTGGGGTGAAACAGGGACCGGCAAGGATTTAATGGCCCGCTATATCCACGAACAAAGTAAGCGTGCCGGCAAGAATTTTGTTGCCATCAACTGCGGGGCTGTGCCTGAAAGCATTATTGAGTCTGAACTGTTTGGCCATGAACCCGGCGCCTTTACCGGAGCCAATAAAAGACGCATCGGCAAGTTTGAACATGCCAGTGGTGGCACCCTGTTTCTTGATGAAATCGAGTCCATGCCCTTAAGCCTACAGGTTAAACTCCTCAGAGTACTCCAAGAGCGCCAGTTGGAGCGCTTGGGTTCCAACAACCCAATCAGCCTGGATATTCGTGTCATTGCAGCCACCAAAACCGACCTTAAAGCGGCCTCCGCTGAAGGCAGTTTTCGGGAAGACCTTTACTACCGACTTAATGTAGTCACTCTCAATTTACCCCCCTTACGTGACCGCCGGGAAGACCTGCCACTACTCTTTCAACACTTTGCCATAGTGGCTGCAACTCGCTCAGGGCTTGAAGCGCCCACACCCACACCTGCCCAGGCTTCGTTACTGATGAGTCATGACTGGCCCGGCAATGTCCGTGAACTGCGCAACCTGGCTGAACGCTATGTCCTCTTAGGTGCAACCTGTGATTATGACCTGGAACAACTGATGTTTGGCAACAGCAACAGCCAACCCCTGACCCTGCCCGAACAGGTGGAAATGTTTGAAAAAAGCCTGATCGAACAAGCCCTGGGTAGAAACAAGGGCTCGATCAAGGACACCCTGGAAGACTTAAACCTGCCTCGTAAAACCCTCTATGACAAACTCAAGAAATATGGGCTATCGCGTGAGGATTTCCTGGCAGAGGATTAGAAAAAGCATCGATCGTTAATCGATTAAAGTAATTTCAACAACTGTTTTTAGCTAATAAAGCTACCGTTTTTAAGACTCAGAAGAGGTCAGGGCTGTAAAACCAGCTCTGGTTAACTGCTGAAGGTCCAGGGGGTTCAGTTGAATTTCCAGGCCACGCTTGCCTGCACTCACATGTACTTTGCCCAGCTTCTGGGCCGTTAAATGGATAAAGGTCGGCAGGCTTTTTTTCTGACCCAGGGGGCTAACACCACCGAGGACATAGCCGGTGGTGCGCTCTACTTCAGCAGGGTCTGCCATAGCCGCTTTTTTACCCCCGGCAGCCTTGGCAAGTTTTTTCAGGCTAAGTTGTTGGTCAACCGGCAAAATGGCAACAACCAACTGCTTTCCATCCACAGAAGCAACCAGCGTTTTGAAGACTTCTTGTGGTGAAAGGCCAAGTTTTTCAGCGGCTTCCAAACCATAAGAGGCCGCAGAAGGGTCCGAGGAGTAGTTTAAAACCTGGTGGGCTATGTTCTTTTTTTGCAAAAGCTTGATTGCAGGAGTCATCAAATTGACCTGTTTAATCGATTACAGCCAAAGCCTTGTACTCATCCAAAGCAAACTGGTCCGTCATGCCACTGATCATGTCCTGTAGCAAGCGACAACGGCAATAGGCTTCCCAGATATCTTCAGGAAGGTGACCCGCTCCCAGCTCTTCGGCTGAAGCTCTTAATTGCTGATAGGCCTTTAGGTGTTTACGGGGCAGGCGTTGAAAAAGCCGACTTTCGATCAGATACTGATTCCAGCCTTCGCCTTTTTCCAACTGCTGAAAAGCAGCCAAGGGAAGCTTCAGTAAGGGCTGATAAAAATCCAGAAGGCCGGTCAGAATTCGATAGCCTTGTAGCATGAGAGTCGACACCTCATCCACATTGAAGACATACTTTACACCCACCTGCTTGAGAGTCTGCACCACTGCATGGCAGGGCGAAGCATCTTCCAGCAGGGCTCGATTCAATTCGCCGGTTTCCATTACAGGCAGGTGCTCGACAAAGCTTTGCGCAGCATGCTGAACCAGAGGATGAATGAGACCCACCCGCAGCCAAACAAAGAACTCGTGCTCTTTGTTGATGGATTCAACACGGGCTTTGTTCAGAGCGCTCGCGACCAAGTCACCAAAACTTTTGCCATTAAAGTGAAGTCCCTGGGGGTCCAGTTCCAACATTTGGCATTGCAGGGCAAACTCTTCTTCAAGATAACCAGCCAGTTGTGGATAACTTAAAATGCCCTTATCCACACTATCTTCTATATCTGCCAAACAGTAGGCAATATCATCAGCCGCCTCCATCAGGTAGGTCAGGGCAAAGCGCCGACCCGGCTGCAATTGCAGTGCCTGATATAGGGATTCGATAAAGCGGCTCTCAGAGAAGTAGTAGCCTGGCTTTTTTTGCAGGTAATGCAGTGGCTGTTCAGAACCCGGTCGGGGCTGGGTCGCACAGCGGGTGTATTTCAAGACACAGGCCGCTTGTAGATAGGTCAGATTCAGTTTTTGGAGGTGCACGATCAAGCGCAGGGCCTGGGCATTGCCTTCAAAGTTTTCCAACTCTCTAAGCAACTGACTACGCTGGCTTTCTTGGTCGAGGCTATCCAAGGGGCGCTGAAAGGGTTCCAGTTCTGCCAGATGCTCTGCAAACCAACGAGACAAGGCCGCTTCACCAAAGTGACCAAAAGGAGGGTTGCCTATGTCATGGAGCAGACAGGCCATTTCCACCAGGCTTTCTGCTGACCTTTCCAGCTCAAGCAGTTGTGGAGCAGCGTTTTGATCTCTGAGCCGTTTGAAGACACTGCGGGTAATAAAGCGCCCGGTTTGCTGAACTTCCAGTGAATGAGTCAGACGACTGCGAACCGCCGCATTGCGCTCCAGAGGGAAGACTTGGGTTTTCTGTTGCAGGCGGCGCACAGCAGCCGAGTTGATAATACGTCCCCGATCACTTTCCAGCTGCACTTCCAAGGCCTCCACTCCCAGCTGTTTTAGGTGAAGCTGTTCAGCGGGTTCACGATGATAAGGGCGCAGGGCCGTGAATTGATCGATCAGGGACATAAGTTAGCCCTCCGTCAGCTGGTGTCTTAACCTTTGTAAAACAGGTTGCGTGGCTGGACGTACTTCCCGCCAAAGGAAAAAGGCTTCAGCGGCCTGCTCAACCAGCATTCCCAAACCATCAGCAACCTGCTCAGCACCTTCTTGCTGGGCCCAGCGCATAAAAGAGGTAGGCTCGGCAGCATACATCATGTCATAAGCCAAAGCCCCAGGTGCAAAAATCCCTTGGGGTAAGGGTGGCAGGTCACCAGAGAGGCTGGCCGAAGTTGCATTAATCACCAAGTCATATTGGCTGCCTTCCAGCGAGCGCCAGTTGCCTGCAGAAAGTTCGGAGTCTTGCTGTAGGCCATGGAAGATTTTAATGAGTTGCTGGGCTTTTTCAGGAGTACGGTTGGCAATTTTCAGGCGACCCACCCCTGCTTTGATGAGGGGCTCAACAACACCACGAGCGGCACCTCCGGCACCCACCAACAGAACTCGCTTACCCTGCAAACTCAACCCCAAGTTATTTGTCAGGTCTCGAACCAGGCCAACACCATCAGTATTGTCGCCATAGATCATGCCTTGTTTGCCTTTTTGCAGGGTATTAACCGCGCCAGCCCGCCGGGCCCGAGGGGAAAGCTGATCAGCAAATACCAGCGCATCTAGCTTGAAAGGAACAGTGACATTGGCACCCAACCCACCCTCTGCAAAAAAGCGTTCGGCACTGCTCTGAAAATCATCCTCAGGCGCCAAGATGGGGAGATAACTGAGGTCTTGCTGAGTTTGCTCAGCAAACCAGCCATGAATCTGCGGTGACTTACTATGGTTAATGGGGTTGCCAAATACCGCGTATTGATCCGTCACATCAGACTCCTGAAGTTAATAGTTGTTGAGTCGCTTCATCGGCCAAAGCCAAGCTGGCGGTTAAGCCCGGAGACTCGATACCAAAAAGATGCAGCACTCCCGGACAAGCATGCTGAGCGGCTGTCAGCAGCTGGAAATCTTTTGCTTCACTACCTGGCGGTCCCAGCTTGGGTCGAATGCCCGAGTAATCCGGTTGCAAGGCGTCTGCCGGCAAGCCAGGCCAATAGTAACGAATAGCCTCTACGAAACTTGTCTGGCGCTGGGGATCAACCGAAAAATCCAGCCCAGCTGCCTTTTGAGCCTCCAGCCATTCTACATCAGGTCCGAAGCGAGCACGTCCCTGTAGGTCCAGGGTCAGGTGAATACCCAAACCCGCAGCTTCGGGCAGGGGATAAATAAGATGCTTGAAGGGATTTTTACCGCTTAAAGAAAAGTAATTGCCCTTGGCGAAATAGGGCCGGGGAATCCAGGGCTGATCACCCTGCAGGCATCTGGCCAATTCGGGGGCCTGCAGGCCTGCAGCATTAACCACCAGGTTGGCCGCTATTGAAAAACCATCCAATTCCAAAACCTTGGATTCTGCTGTCAAGCGGCCACCAGTCACAGCATTGGCTGTTACCAATTGACCACCAGCAGCTTCCAGATCAGTCAAGAGCGCCAGCATTAAGCCATGGCTATCAAGGATTCCTGTTGAAGGCGACAAAAGCGCGGCTTCAGCCTGCAGCTCTGGCTCAATTTCAGCCAGCTCTTGTTTACTGCGCCATTCCAGCGGGACGCAGCCATTGACCTGAGCCTTGATTTGCAAAGCCTTGAGTTGATCCAGCTGCTCCCTGGCCGTAGCCACCAGCAATTTGCCACACTGCTGATAAGCAATGCCTTTTTCGTCACAGTAAGCATAGAGGAGGCGGTTGCCTTTTACACAGGTGCGTGCCTTGAGACTGCCCTGGGGGTAATAGAGGCCTGCATGAATGACTTCGGAATTGCGGGCACTGGTTTCTTCGCCAAAGCGCGGATTCTTTTCCAGTACCAGGACTTCCCGCCCGGCCAGTGCCAAAGCTCTGGCAATAGCCAGGCCAACAACACCTGCACCTATGACCACAGCATCCAGCTTATCCATGATCCGGCTCAGTTGTTGGCTTCAGCCAACCAGTCTCGAGGCTTCAGAAAGTCAGTGTAGAGTTTTTCTTCTTTCGAACCTGGCTCAGGCTTCCAGTCATAACCCCAGCGCACCTGAGGTGGCAAAGACATTAAAATGGATTCCGTGCGTCCGCCACTTTGCAGACCAAAGAGAGTGCCTCTATCCCAAACCAGGTTAAACTCAACATAACGACCACGACGAAAAGCTTGGAACTCCCTTTCACGCTCGCCATAAGGCAGGTCACGGCGTTTTTCGATAAGGGGTTGATAAGCCTCAAGATAGCTATCGCCGACAGCCTGCATAAACGCAAAACACTGATCAAAGTCCGGCTCATTCAGGTCATCAAAGAAAAGCCCCCCCACACCTCGGGGTTCATCACGATGCTTTAAGTGAAAGTACTCATCACACCATTTTTTATATTGAGGATAAACTTGCGGGCCAAAGGGTTCACAAGCCTTTTTAGCAACCTGATGCCAGTGGACGACATCTTCCAAAAAGGGATAGCAAGGGGTGAGATCATAACCCCCACCAAACCACCAAACCGGGTCTTCACCTGGCTTTTCGGCGACAAAAAAACGCACATTGGCATGCGAAGTGGGCACATAAGGATTGCGCGGGTGAATAACTAGAGAAACACCCATGGCTTGAAAACTGCGTCCTGCCAGCTCTGGACGGGCAGCGGTTGCGGAAGGAGGTAATTGATCGCCAAATACATGAGAGAAGTTGACACCGCCTTTCTCGATCAACTGCCCCTCTTCCAAAACCCGGGTTCTGCCACCCCCACCAGCAGGCCTTTCCCAGCTTTCTTCCAGAAAAGTCTTACCATCCAGGCTTTCTAGTTGATTGCAGATAGTCGTCTGCAAACCCAGCAGGTAGTTTTTAACGGCGCTAATATCAACGTGTGCCACTTGGCCTCCTGTTAAGGCGTTAGGAATTCGAATTCAGGGACGCACTACCTCTCCGGTATCCAGGTCAGCAATCCGCGAAGGGGTTTTAAGCCCTCCCAAAGGCCCATTGAGTACCGCATCCACTTCTTCGCCAAAAGCTTCTATCACTGCTTGATAGCTTTCTAGGGTAGGTTCGCCTGCCAGATTAGCTGAAGTCGATACCAAAGGGCCACCAAAGGCTTCGCAAAGAGCAACCACCCAAGGGTGGTTAGTGACACGCAGAGCCACTTTTCTATGCCGCCCCTTGATTAACTCCGGCGTGTAGCCATTATCATTAACCAGCCAAGTATAAGGGCCCGGCCAACTGGCTTCCAAACGAGCTAGTTTTTCTGGTTCCAGACCGGTCAACCAAGGCTTGAACTGCTCCATGGAGGCGGCAATAAGAATTACACCCTTGGCAGGATCCCGCTGCTTGAGCAACAGCAAGCGTTGAACCGCTCGACTATTGAAAGGATCGCACCCCAACCCCCAGACCGCTTCGGTTGGATAGGCAAGCACCCCTCCCTGGCGTAATACCGCTGCCGCTTCCACAACAGCTTGGGCATCAACAGGTTCTACATTCATTTCTTTATCACTCAGGAAAATAGCTTACCAGAGTTGATTCTGGCTGCCAGCAAGGTGGGGAGATTACTCTTCTAATTTGCACGACTCAAGTACTTCGACACCAGCCGCCTGGCAGTTGTTCTACACAGCCTTCTAATTCTAATTCCTGCAGTAGCTGCATGCACTTGGCTGCCTCCAGCCCCGAGTCTTCCAGTAGCTGATCCAAAGAGATAGGAATATCCGTAATTAAGCAATATATAGATTGCAATCTTTCAGGCAAGTTCGCTTCTGATTTCTCCGCTGTACTCGATTCTAAGCAGGCTCTTAGCGGCTGGCTGAGTTCCTGCAAGACTTCTTCGGGCGAAGTTACCAAGGCGGCACCTTGGCGTATAAGCTGATGGCAACCAGCGCTTTGTTGCCTGCGCACTGATCCAGGTATCGCCATCACTTCCCTACCCTGCTCCATAGCCAAGCGCGCGCTCACCAAGGAACCGGATTTCAACGTTGCTTCAACCACCAGGGTGCCCAAAGACAAGCCGGTAATAATACGATTACGTTTTGGAAACTGACCGGCAAGAGGCGGGCTACCCAAGGGGTACTCTGTCATCAAGGCACCCCCGCGTTCACAGATTTGGGCTGCCAAACCTTCGTGTTCGCGCGGGTAAAGATAGTCCATACCATGCGCCAGCACAGCCAGAGTCTGACCCGTAGCACCTTCAGTTACGGCTTGCAGCGCGCCTTGATGCGCCTGTCCATCAACCCCTCTTGCTAGGCCACTGACCAGATTCATACCCTGCCAGCTCAACCAGTGTGACCATTGGAAGGCAAGGTGCCGACCCTCAGGACTCAAGCGGCGACTGCCAACCACGGCCAGATTAGGCCCTTCCAGCAACTCTGGCGTCCCCTTTAAACACAGCAGCCAAGGAGGATCAGGCAACTCCTGGAGCAGCAGAGGAAGCGATCTAAGCGGAAGCAACCAGTGACCGGGTTGAGTCTGCCACTCTAAATGGGCTTCCAGACGATCCGCGAAAGGCAGTCGCCAAGGATCATGTAAGGCGATTTCAATCAGGTCACGAGTTTTAGCAGTCAAACCAGGCAGGTGACGCGCTGCTTCCAAAAGTGTTTTGGGGTCTTGTCCCCAATGCGCAGTCAGTTTATTGAGTCGCCGCTGACCCAGGCCAGGCAATAACCAGAGCACCAAATCAAGTGGCTGCAAATCCTGTTTGGTAAAGACGGACATGGGCTCCTCCTTGAGCTTGCGCTGTTATTGACGGGAAGCAGGCGCTTTCCTGAAGTTGTCTTCTGGTTTGATGGGTTGGTTTGAATTCATGATCAAGGCGAAGCTGGCTTCATCGAAAACCCGATAAACCATGGCCGTTCCCCTGGGGTTTTCACCCAAAAAAACTCTGGAACCATCAGCTTCGCGTCTCTGCTTGCCCTTTTCAAGAATCTGGAGAAGATCACCCGGCTTGAGTTCACCAGAACCCTGGTTCAGTATCACCGGCTGATAATTACCTATTTGCGTAACACCTTGCTTGAGCGCACGCACAACCAACCCGGTTACTGCGTTTTCTGGTGGTTTGGGATTAAAACCTTCACCAAAAGGCGACTCTTTAAAAGGCATCAAACGATCACCGACACGAACTTCTTCAAAGTTCTCGGTAATCTCCATGCTTATTGTATAACCTTCTTCATCACGTATCAGTCGCGCCGAGCCGACCGCACGAGCCAAGTGCCCCAAGACACGCCGACGGTTGATAGGGTCACGCACCTCTTCAATATCCCGATAAATACCAAAGTGGCGCATATCGGTTTCCAGGTCACCTAGCACTTCGATTCGGTTACCCGTGGACCCCAGGCTACGACCTTCTTCAATTCGGGCAATATAAAGCGAGTCTTCAAACTCACGACGATCAACCAGAATATCCCGATTCAGATAGCTTTCAACCTGACTCATGGGCAGGAAGGGAACAGGCTCCTGAAGGGTTAAAACTCTTAAGCGAGGTTTCAGGCGCAATGACTTTTCGTCACTGAGCAGATAAATAACATCTCCAGGATAAAGGCGATGAGGGTCTTCTATTTGGCTGTTTTCCTGCCAGAGCTGCACCCACATCCAGGGATCATCCAAGTATTGCCCTGCAATTGACCAGAGAGAATCACCTTGTTTAACTTCATAGCGTTCAGGCGCATCAGGCTTTAAACTAATAGCCTGAACGCCAGTCGAAATGACAAGCAGTATCAAGGCAGCTAAAAACTTACGAACAACACCGGTCAGCATAAGGTTACCCTTGCCAAAAACCAAAACTCTCGAGTCTTGGAAATGTCCAAGCCTCCATGCAATTACTTTCGGTTACACTTTGCCTGAAAGCCAGATGCTGGGCAAGAGTAAATCACCACCTTTACATAGAGAAACACAAGCATGAGCCTACTGAATATTCTGGAATACCCGGATCCACGTTTAAGAACCCAAGCCGAGCCTTTGACTGAAGCGGACTTCACTCCTGCTCTGCAAAAACAAATTGATGATATGTTTGAAACCATGTACGCCTGCCCAGGTATTGGCCTGGCTGGAACTCAAGTGGATTTTCATAAGCAGCTGATCATCATTGATGTATCTGAAGGTAAAGATCAGCCCTACGTATTGATCAACCCTGAATACACCCCGATTGACACCAGCGTTGAGCTGATGCAAGAAGGCTGCCTATCGGTACCTGAGTACTATGCTGATGTAGAACGCTACGTCAAAATCAAGGTCAAGTCACTGGATCGACACGGCCAGCCTCAAGAGTTTGAATGCGATGGCCTTCTAGCTCACTGTGTTCAGCATGAGTGTGACCACCTGAAAGGCATCGTCTTTGTTGATTATCTTTCCCGGTTGAAGCAGGAAAGGGTCAAGAAAAAGCTTCAAAAACTTCAACGCCAGAAAGCCTGAGGATTTGCATGCGCCTTGTTTTTGCCGGAACCCCTGATTTCGCAGCCACCAGTCTGCGCGCCCTGCTAGAGGCCGCTCACCCCGAATGGGAAGTGGTTGCCGTTTACACCCAACCAGATCGCCCTGCGGGCCGAGGCCGCAAACTCAAACCCAGTCCTGTCAAACAACTGGCCAGTGAACATCAGCTGCCGGTTTATCAACCCTTGAGCTTAAAAACACCTGAAGCTCAGGCGGAGCTGGCTGCCTTAAAACCTGATCTGATGATCGTCGTCGCCTATGGCCTGCTTTTACCTCAGGCTGTTTTGGATATCCCCCGGCTGGGCTGCGTTAATGTTCATGCCTCTTTGCTACCCCGATGGCGGGGTGCTGCTCCCATTCAGCGTGCCCTTTTGGCTGGCGATGAGGCGACCGGCGTTACTCTAATGCAAATGGACAAGGGCTTGGATACCGGCGCCATGCTCTATAAAACCCTTTGCCCTATTGGCATGGAAGACACCAGCGCCAGCCTGCATGACAAGCTGGCAACTCAAGGTGGTGAGGCCCTAGTCAGCCAGCTGCCCAAACTCTTTAAAGGCCAATTAGAGCCAAGTATTCAGGATGAGACCCAGGCTTGCTATGCCAGTAAACTGAGCAAAGAAGAAGCCCGCCTGGATTGGCAACTGGCTGCTGCGGAGCTGGACCGCCAGGTAAGAGGCTTCAATCCCTGGCCTGTTGCCTGGTTCCTGGGGGAAAACCCTGAAGGTGAAGAAGAAGTCATCCGTGTTTGGGCTGCCCAACCTCTGGACATCGAACACAACGCCCAGCCCGGCACCCTACTGGATATCGAAAAAGACGGCCCGGTCATTGCCTGCGGTGAAGGTTGTCTGAAGCTGACCCGCCTGCAACTCCCCGGTGCCAAACAGCTAAGTGCCACCGATCTGCTCAATGGTCATCCAGAACGCTTTCAGGCTGGCCAGGTCTTTTCCTTACCGGATTCCAATCTATGAATGCCGGCGTACCAGCTCGTTTAGCCAGTGTAGAAGCCCTGGGCCCCGTTCTTAATCAGCAAGCTTCCTTGTCAGTCACCCTACCCAGAGCTCAAAAAGACCTGGCACCTGAGGAAGCTGCTTTGGCCCAGGCACTGGCCTTTGGTGTTTGCCGTTTTTACCCGCGTCTTTTTTTCTATGCTCAGCAACTGCTGCAAAAACCCTTGAAAGGTCAAGATACTGAAGTCTTGGCTCTCTTGCTTGTCGGTCTCTATCAGCTTCAGGAAGAAAGAGTCGCTGATTATGCCGCCATAGATACCTGTGTGGAAGCCAGCAAAGCTTTAAATAAACCCTGGGCCAGTAAGCTTTTAAATGCTTGCCTGAGACGCTTCCAACGTGAAAAAGATGCACTTGTCGAGCTGGCAATGAACAAGGAAAGTCCAGCCACGGCCCACCCACCCTGGCTACTCAAGAAAATCAAGAAAGCCTACCCCAAACACTGGCGGGACCTTTGCGCAGCCAATAACCAACAACCACCCATGACCCTGCGCGTCAATCAGCGCCAAATCAGCCGGGAGGCTTATCTCGCAGCACTTCATCAAGCAGATATTCAAGCCGCGCCTACAGCTCACAGCCCCTGGGGCCTGGTTTTGGAAACACCGGTCAGCCCGCTGCAGCTGCCTGGTTATGCCGAAGGCTGGTTCAGCGTTCAGGACGAAGCGGCCCAACTGGCGCCTTTGCTAATGAATCTGGCTGCAGGACAACGCGTATTGGATGCCTGCTGCGCACCAGGTGGCAAAACCACCCATCTGGCAGAAAGTGCAGACCTGCAGTTATTTGCTTTGGACAGTGAAGAAAAGCGTCTAACCCGTGTACATGACAACCTGCAACGCCTACAACTCAAAGCCGAAGTGAAATGTGCCGATGCCGGAGATACTGCAAGCTGGTGGGATGGTGAGCTTTTTGACCGTATTCTGTTGGATGCGCCCTGCTCAGCAACTGGGGTGATACGCCGCCACCCAGACATCAAACTGCTGCGCCGGGAAACCGATATTGGCGCCCTGGCCGAGCAGCAACAACGGCTACTCAAGGCTCTCTGGCCGCTGTTAAAACCCGGTGGCACCCTAGTCTATGCCACCTGCTCCATCCTGCCGGAAGAAAATGACCACAGTCTGGCTAACTTCACCTACCAGCACCCGGATGCGAAGCTAGAACCCATTGAAGCCGACTGGGGCCAGCCCACGCGTTGGGGACGCCAGCTCTTGCCCCAGAACAACGGACAGGATGGCTTTTACTATGCGGTTCTGGTCAAAGCAAGCGATTAAGAAATGATTTGAGATGAGTCAAAGCAACAAGGCACTAGCGGTCAGGACGTGTGAATACATCCCTGTAAACTCTGGCCACAACCTCCCGTTGTGGACAGCCTGACCTGGCAGCACCTTGTGCTCGCGCAGGCTTGGCATCCAATTGGCACAAGCAGAGTCAACGGTAAGGCTGTGGCCCACCATCCGGGCGTTTTTTGAAGCGCTTATAGGACCACTGGTACTGCAAAGGAGCATATTCAATAATCTGCTCAACACTGGCATTCACGCCTTCAGCTGCAGTCACTTCATCTTCGGAGTAAACCCGCTCATCGGCTGGAAGGATGATGATGTCATAACCCTGACCCTTGGGCAGGCGTTTTGCACAAGCAGTAAAAACCCGAGCGCCGGTTTTCTTGACCAATTTAGGCAGCAGGGTAGCCGTTAAGGCAGGGACGCCATAGAAGGGCGCAAAAACACCGCCCTGGCCTTTTTCAGGCTCCTGATCAGGAAGGATACCTACCACCTCCCCACGTTTCAGGGCCTTTAGCAAAGCCGCCACACCTTTCACATCGGCAGGAACCAAGCGCCCTCCGGTTCTTTCGCGTCCGCTTTTAACGAAGTCATCCACCTCACGCACCCGCGAGGGTGAAAACATTCCCGTCAGCGCAGCCTGGGTCGGAAACCATTGACCGATCATTTCCCATTGGCCGATATGCGGTCCCAGCAGGATCACCGGTTTTTTTTCTGCCACCAGAGCCTCAATAGCGCCCATCCCCTCAACCAGCACCACCTTATTCAACACCTTGTCGGTCGGCTTGAGCCAGAGATAGCCCATTTCCAGCAGGGTGCGGGCATTTTCTATTAAGGCACCGCGGGCCAGCTGATCTCTTTCCCAGGGTGTTTTTTCGGGAAAGCAAAGCTCAACATTGACCTGGCTAACCCGCCTTTCTCGTTCAGAAAAACGCCACACCAGCTTACCTACTGGTATAGCCAACGCCTGAATGGCCCGCAAGGGTAGTCGCGACAACAGCCACCAGCTGCCCTTAATCAGAGCAGCTTTAACCGGATGAGAATACTTCTCTTTTTTCTTTACCACTGAAAGATCTTCCAACTGGGAAGGCGCATACTGCCTCTTTCCTGATCATCCAAAGCACGACCCTCAGGATCAACCAGATAGTAGGGTTGCCCTACCCGGGGCGTAATTTTGATTGCCTCCAGCTTGCCATCCACCCAGAACTCCTCAATAGTTTTGTCTTCTTCTTCACGAATGATAATTTCACTTTCGTCAGGATCGCTGGCCCATAGACTGCTGGCTCCAGCCCAACTCAGGCAAGCAAGCAGCAGCAAGAGCATCATTTTCTTCATCATGCCAGTTCTCCTTTGGTATCCTTGGTAGTAGTCCGTTAATTGTAACCCAAAAAGTCTTACCACCCCCAGATTCTGGATATCATCAATGACAGTTTCCAATAGCAAGCCTCTGTTGCTGGTTGACGCTTCTTCCTATCTTTACCGCGCCTACCATGCCCTACCTCCCCTGATGACCTCCAGCGGTCAGCCCACCGGGGCCATCAAGGGGGTGCTGAACATGATTCAAAGCCTGAGAAAAAGCTATCCGGACAGCCCCATCGGCATTGTCTTTGATGCCAAGGGCCCGACCTTTCGGGATGAGCTCTTTGCCGAATACAAATCCCATCGCCCGCCCATGCCGGATGATTTACGCCAGCAGATCGAACCCCTGCATGCCTGTGTCCGCGCCCTGGGGCTACCGCTCCTGGCTGTTGAAGGCGTCGAGGCCGATGATGTCATCGGCACCCTGGCGCGCAAGGCCGCCGGCCAGAATCAGCCAGTGATCATTTCCACCGGCGACAAGGATATGGCACAGTTGGTTTGCCCGCAGGTGACCCTGGTTAACACTATGACCGGCAGCACTCTGGATGTGGAGGGTGTGAAAGAAAAATTTGGTATCGGTCCCGAGCTGATCATCGACTTTCTGGCCCTGATGGGTGACAAGTCCGATAATATTCCCGGCGTTCCAGGCATCGGTGAAAAAACCGCCCAGGCCTTGCTGCAGGGTATAGGTGGCCTGGATGAACTCTATGCCCGACTGGATGAAATTCCTGCACTGGGTTTTCGCGGCTCCAAAACCACCCCGAAAAAGCTGGAAGAAAACAAGGAACAGGCCTACCTCTCCTATCAGTTGGCAACCATTAAAACCGACTGCGACCTGGAGCTCAGCTACAACCAGCTGACGCCAACCCAACCGGATAAGCAACAACTACGCCAGCTTTATAGTGAACTGGAGTTCAATGGTCTGCTGAAGACCCTGGGTGAACCCGATACCAGCGAGCAACCAGCAGACACCACTCCCCTGGATGCCAGTGCCTATGAAACCCTATTGAACGAAAAAGACTGGCAGGTCTGGCTGAAGAAACTGCAAGGCGCTGAAGCCTTTGCCATTGACACCGAAACCACCAGCCTCAACTATATGCAGGCCGAGTTGGTCGGCTTATCTTTTGCCATAGAAGCAGGGAAAGCGGCCTACCTGCCACTGACCCACGACTATCCAGGCGCTCCTAAGCAGTTGAGCCGAGATCAGGTGCTGGCTGAGCTAAAGCCCCTGTTGGAAAACCCAAAAGTGGGCAAGATAGGGCAAAACCTGAAATATGACATCAGCGTGCTGGCCCGTTACGGTATCGAGCTGCAAGGCATCGCCGCCGATACGCTGCTGGAATCCTATGTGCTCAATTCCACCGCCACCCGTCACGACATGGATTCCCTTGCCCTCAAATACCTGGGCCACAAAACCACCAGTTTTGAGGACCTGGCCGGAAAGGGCAAAAAGCAGCTGACCTTCGATCAAATCGACATCGAACAGGCCAGTCACTATGCGGCGGAAGATGCCGATATCACCCTGCGTCTGCATCAGACGCTGGCACCACAGGTGAAGGCCGAGGGCCGTTTACAGCAGCTGCTCACCGAGCTGGAATTGCCGTTAGTGCCCCTGCTATCAAAAATTGAACGCAAGGGGGTGAAGATTGATGTGCCCCACCTGCAACGCCATTCTCAGGAAATGGCCCAGAAAATTCTTGAGCTGGAAGAAGAAGCACACCAATTAGCCGGACGCCCGTTTAACCTGGGATCGCCCAAACAGCTGGCAGAAATTCTTTTTGAAGAACAAAAGCTTCCGGTCAAGAAGAAAACACCCAAGGGTGCCCCTTCCACTGCCGAAGCCGTATTGGAAGAACTGGCCCTCGACTTTCCCCTACCCAAAGTCATTATGCAGCACCGGGGTCTATCGAAACTGAAAAACACCTACACCGACAAACTGCCTCTGCTGGTGGATTCCCATACCGGGCGCGTCCACACTAGCTACCATCAGGCGGTTACTGCCACCGGTCGCCTGTCCAGCTCCGACCCCAATCTGCAGAATATTCCCATACGCTCAGAACAAGGCCGACGGATTCGCCAAGCCTTTATTGCTGAACCCGGTTATCAGCTGGTCGCTGCGGACTATTCGCAAATCGAGCTGCGTATCATGGCGCATCTGTCCGGTGATGCTGGGTTACTAAAAGCCTTTGCCGAAGGCCAGGATATCCACCTGGCCACAGCAGCCGAGGTCTTTGGCACTCCGCCGGATCAGGTTACCCCGGATCAACGCCGTAGTGCCAAGGCGATCAACTTCGGCCTGATCTACGGCATGAGCGCTTTTGGTCTGGCCCGTCAGTTGCATCTGGAGCGCCAACAGGCGCAAACCTACATTGATCGCTACTTTGATCGCTATCCGGGTGTTCTCAATTACATGGATGCTACCCGCAAGCTGGCTGCTGAAAAAGGCTATGTGGAAACCCTGTTTGGACGGCGGTTGTACCTACCCGAAATCAATGCCCGCAACTTCAACCAGCGCCAGGCTGCAGAACGTACAGCGATCAATGCACCCATGCAGGGTACAGCCGCCGACATCATGAAAAAAGCCATGCTGGCTGTCCATCAGTGGCTTCAGGCTTCCAATCTGGATGCCGCCATCATCATGCAAGTCCACGATGAACTGGTGTTTGAAGTCCGTGAAGACCAGGTTCAGGAGCTCATTCAAGGCATCGTCCCCGCTATGGAAGGAGCCGCCCAGTTGGATGTTCCTCTAACAGTGGAAGCCGCCAGTGGTGACAACTGGGATGAAGCTCACTGATGGCACTGCTATGGGTGGGCGCAACTAAGCTATCCGCAGCGGCTACCCAGCCCCTGCTGGACAGCCTGCAAGCAGGAGGGCTGGCCTGGCGTGAATCCTGCCGCAATGGTGTTTGCGGCGTTTGCGCCTGCCAGCTTATCAGAGGTCAGATCGATTACCGGGGTCGCCAGCCTCACGCTCTAGATGCCAAAGAGCGCAAGCAGGGCAAAATTCTGCCCTGCATTGCCTATCCAGCCAGTGAGCAGTTGGAAATCAGCTCACCTGCACACCCGTTAAACTCACTACCCCTGAGCTCCCTGTAATGCTGTAAATCGTTCGCTTGGGTTTATAGCAAAAAAAATGGCACAAAAAGAAACAACTATCCTACGTGTGCCCACCTTGACTTGCTAAAGTGAATCAAGCCAATAGCCAGCTCCAGCAACTCCACTGGGTGAGCTTGGGAGCTGTCGGTATTCTATTGTTTATGATTTTAATCGTGGCCTTACCTGTTCGAGGCATTGAAGACATACGTCAGGGTGCCCTTTCAACAGCAGAAGTCATCAATCAGACCTCAACGGCATTAGAAGAACAAACGGCGGTTAGTCAGGATGTTGCTAGTCAGGTCAAAATGTTGCCAGTATGACTGTAGAAACAGCTGCATCTGCAACTCAGGCAAGCTCAGCTGCAAGATCCCTTAGAGATATTGCTGAAAAGTTGCGCAGATCCACAGTTTATTTTAATAACCTGAACAAGAAGTTGATTCAAAAAAGGGAGCCTGCAGGCCCCCTTTTTTTCAGGTCATTATTTTACCTGAATGGGTTCAAAATCAACCTGGGGCGATACTTCAGCTTCATAGTCGACATCATCCCGGCCAAAACCAAACAGCTTAAGGAACTCGTACTTGTAGCCAGCATAGTCGGTGACGTCAAACAGGTTGTCGTTGGTTACCTCTTCCCAGAGCTGTTGGCAGGCCGTCTGAACATCCTCGCGCAGCTCCCAGTCATCCAGGCGCAGGCGGCTCGCTTCGTCCAGCTCCATTGCCTGACTGTCTTCACGGTAAAGCTGGCTACGATAGAGGCGGTTCAACTGCTCAATCGTGCCTTCGTGCAGTCCCTTGTCCTTCATTACCTTGTAGACCAGCGCAATATACAAGGGCATGACCGGAATTGCTGCGGAAGCCTGAGTAACGACGGATTTAAGAACAGCAACATTAGCTGAGCCGGAATACTTATCAGCAAGCTTTTTATGCAACTCACTGGCTGCACGGTCCAAGTCTTCCTTGGCCTTACCCAGCGCACCATGCCAATAAATTGGCCAGGTAATCTCAGTACCGATATAACTAAAGGCCACTGTTTTGGCACCCTGGGCAAGAACACCCGCTTCATCCAGTGCCTGCATCCAAAGCTCCCAGTCTTCACCACCCATAACCTGGATAGTGTCATCGATTTCTTCCTGGGTTGCTGGCTCAACTTCAGCATGGATGATTTCATCCTTGTTAGTATCGATGGCAGTGGATTTGTAAACTTCGCCAATCGGTTTCAAGGAAGAGCGTTTGAGTTCTCCTGAGTCAGGGAGTTTGCGCACCGGGGATGCCAGGGAATAAACCACCAGATCCACTTCACCCAAATCCTGCTTAATGGTTTCAACCGCCTGAGCGCGTACTTCATGAGAAAAGGCATCGCCATTGATGGATTTGGCATAAAGACCTGCTTTTTTAGCCTCTTCTTCAAAAGCCCAAGAGTTGTACCAGCCTGCAGTACCGGGTTTGCGCTCATTACCCGCTTTTTCAAGGAAAACACCCAGAGTAGCGGCCTGATAACCAAAAGCGGCGGTAATACGGGCGGCCAATCCATAACCCGTTGATGAGCCTATCACCAAGACTTTTTTAGGGCCTTCGGTTTTAACACCCTGCTTCTGGGTTATGGCAATCTGTTCTTGAACATTTTTGTAGCAACCCGTGGGATGCGTTGTTGTACAAATGAAACCACGATATTTGGGTTTGATAATCATTGAACTGCCTCAAGTCTTCTTAATAAGCATCCAGGCAACTGCCTGGCCGAATAAGCATGGGCGCTATTATAAACACCTGTCAGCAAACAGACACCCAAAGCCCGGACAAAAAAACTGTTCATACATCCAGCACAAATGTTAAGCTGTTGAAATATTGTGTTTTTATGAGTATACCCATGGCCAACTTTGCAACCCATACAGGCGTAGCTGCCGCCCTAGGTAGCAGTCTGGCAACGCTTCTTGTGGTTAGTGATCAGTTATCCTTGCCTGCCAGTATGGCACTCTTGGTTTTTTTTGTGGCGGGCACCCTCTTGCCCGATGTCGATGTCGATAAAGCCCGCCCCGTACGCTGGCTCTTTAATATTTTTGCTGTTATCGCAATGCTTATAGCCATAGCCTTGGTTCAACCAGGTTTGGAAACTTCGACATCCATTTGGTCGGTAAGCGAGCCTCAGCTTCCTGGCTGGCCCGTTCTGGTTGCTGCTCTAGCTGCCTGGTTAATCACCCGCTATCCTCTGGCCTGGTTTTTTCAACGCTTCACCCGCCATCGTGGTTTATGTCACAGTTTACTGGTCGGTTTACTTTGGGGTTTGGGCTGGGTTTATCTTGGGCTCGAACACTTGGCAGTGGACCCCCTTCTTGTTTGGCTTCAAGGTGTTGCCATTTTCATGGGATTTATCTTGCACCTGTTGCTGGACGAGATCTACAGTGTTGACTTGGAAGGTGTCCGCTTAAAGCGCTCTTTTGGAACGGCCCTTAAAATTTACCAAAAGGATTTTCTATTCGGCTCCTTGATGGCACTGATCGGGGTGATTATCCTGATCTGGCTGTTACCCTGGCCACATGAAATGCTCACCTGGATGCAACTCTGGATCAGATAACAGATCCAATAGAAAAAACTATAGGAATCATAAAGATGCTCAAGCATTTTCTGTTTGTTTTCATTAGCTTACTCTTCTCTGGAAGCCTTCTCGCCACTAGTATCCCCGACTCTTTCATTAAACTGGAGCCAGGCAAAACCTATCAGGGACAACTGAGTGAGAATGAAGTAGTGCGTTTTTATTTCGAGCTGGAACAGCAATCCAACATTCTGTTGGAAAGCCGCACACCTAATCGTAGCAATACGGTTTACCCTGATGCCACTCTATTTAATCTACAGGGGCGAACCCTTACCAGAGACTGGAGCAGTGGCCAGGGACGCAATTTCAAAATAGAGCGCAAGCTGGATCCCGGTGTCTATGTGTTGCGTGTAGAGGATGGACGTGGCTGCGGATCCCTGCACGGTTGCCCGGAAATTATCAAGGATTTCAGTTTAATACTCGAAGTGACTGAAGTCAGTCCCTTTTAATTCTCAGGCAAAATCCCCAAGGCTGGTTATACTCTTCTAGAAATGCACCTTCCTGGGTAACCAAGGAGTAGCGATATGAATAATCTTAGAATACTAACTGAGGAAGAGCTGCTGGCCATGCCCCAAAGCAGTTACATGAACGCCGAGCAACTGGCTTTCTTCAAGCAACTCCTAAAAACACAGCGCGAAGAAGTAACAGAGCACCTGCAAACTCTTCGCCAGGATATAATTACTCCGGCCGAGCAAGGTGATGAAACGGACAAGGCAACGCTTGAAGAAGAAAAAGCACTGCTTTTACGCCAAGCTGACCGGGAAACCAAGCTACTAAAGAAAATTGACGATGCTCTAGAGCGCATTGAGTCCGGTGACTATGGTTATTGCGAAGAAACGGGAGAACCTATTGGCTTAAGGCGCCTGCTGCTGCGTCCTACGGCTGAACTCACGTTGGAAGCCAAGCAACTACAAGAAGAGCAAGAACACCACTATGCCAAGCAGCGCATGAATTATTAAAGAAGCGCCAACCACAGAGCTCCAGGGATGATCGCAAGGCTGGCAAAGTTACCCGCCAAAACGATAGAAGCGACCTTCTGGGGCTCCTGCTGATATTTTTCAGCCAACATAAAGTTCAGTACTGCTGGAGGCAGGGCTGCAAAAACCAACAGCATTCCCCACTGATCTCCCTGCAGGTTTAGCCAGGGAGCAATTAAATAGGCAACCGCTACCCCTGAAAGTGGGCAGGCAATCGCACCTATTACACCCAGACGCAAATCACTTAAATCAACATCCAAAAAGCGAACACCCAAAGCAAACAACATCAAGGGAATTGAGATTTGACCCAACATCTCAATGGGTAAGGCCACAGCCTCTACCAGTGGCCAGTCAAAGTAACTAAAAACCAAGCCTGCAAAAGTAGCCAAGACGATGGGCACTCTAAATAAAGATAGGAAACTGGTCGAACGATCAAGAATGTACAGACCGAACGTAAAGTGCAATAAGTTCACCGTAATAAACAGCGTGACTGCAGCCGGCAAAGCAGCTTCACCAAAAGCCAGGACTAACAGGGGAATGCCCATATTCCCGGTATTATTGAACATCATGGGCGGCAGAAAAGTTTTACCGGCAACACCTATCCAACGTAAAAAAGGCCAAAGTAGCAAACCCGAGCCCAGAGAAATAACCAAGGCACCGACAGCCAGGTGAAGATATTCCCCAAGATCAAAATCACTGCTAGATAGGACCGAAAAAATCAGGGCTGGAATAAAAACATCCATATTGATGCGGTTAATCCAGGCCAAGTCGGGTTTAAGCCAACGAGCATAAGCAGCGCCAGTTGCTACCACAAGAAATACGGGGAGAACGATATTAATAATGGTGAGGAACACTGGAATCCTTAACACATGATTTTGTGATATGTTGCAGCTAAACTGGAAAACAGACTCTACTACCAACCCACAAGAAGAGCAAAACACTATGCGTGCAATGGTCATCAAAGAATACGGCGATTACGATGTATTCCAAGAAGCTGAAATTCCTGACCCCCAAGCAGGTCCAGGTGAAGTGCGTATTCGCGTTCGTGCCAGTAGCGTAAATCCACTGGAACTAAAAATAAGAGCAGGCCTGGTTCCTGCTGGACCTGAACTGCCTGCCATTCTTAATGCAGATGTTGGTGGCATTATTGATCAAGTCGGGGAAGGAGTGACTCATCTTAAAGAAGGTGATGCCGTCATAGGCTGTGCTGGTGGCTTGAAAGGTCGCCAGGGTGCTCTGGCTGACTTAATGGTCGCAGATGCACGCCTGGTCACTCTGGCTCCCAAACAGCTTCCACTTGAAGATGCCGCTGTCCTGCCTCTGGTTTTCATGACAGCCTGGAATGCCCTTGTTGAAAGGGCTGATATCCAACCAGACCAATGGGCTCTGATTCAAGGTGGTACAGGTGGGGTAGGCCACGTTGCTATCCAGCTAGCTAAAGCTAGAGGAGCCAAAGTAGCTGCAAGTGTTTCCACACAGGAAAAAGCTGAACTGGCCCGCAGCCTGGGTGCAGATGAGGTGATTCTCTATAGCAATGAAGAGCCTGAAGCCTATGTCCAGCGCATCACTGCTGGCGAAGGCTTTCCCATTGTATTTGATACAGTTGGTGGCGCATCACTCGATAACAGCTTCAAAGCAGTCAGCTTGGCCGGACAGGTCGTTACCATCAATGGCCGTAATACGCATGACCTGTCACTCATGCACAGTAAAAGTTTAACCCTTCACGTGGTCTTTCGTGCCCTTCCCATGCTGACCGGTAAAGGCATGGAAGCTGAACCAGCAAGATTAGCAGCACTGACTCAGCTGATTGATGAAGGAAAAATTAAACCCCTACTGGCCAGTGAGAGCTTTAAATTTACTGAAATCGCTAAAGCCCATGCTTACTTGGATGCAGGCAAGGCCGTAGGAAAAATACAGCTTCTACGCTAGAAATATGGGCTCTACACACTAACAGTTGTTTTAATTGGCGACTTCAACTGATCAGTTTTACATAACACAGAAAACCCAGCCTTAAGCTGGGTATTCTGTGTTCAAGTAGATTTTTTGGCTCATCCCGATCAATTTGTGAAACCTAATCAACAGGCATAAAAAAACCCCCAGCTTTGAGCTGGGGGTTTTTCTTTAATAAGTGCCTGACGATGACCTACTTTCACATGGGGAAGCCCCACACTATCATCGGCGCTGAGCGGTTTCACTGCTGAGTTCGGCAAGGGATCAGGTGGTTCCCACTCGCTATTGTCGTCAGGCGTAACTGGTTGGTTGCTGGCGGTGTTACTAAGGCCAACAGCCTAAAAAGGGGCAAGCAATCTCGTTCGCTTCGTCAAAGCATCATCTGTTTCGTATCCGGTTTACG
>NZ_FOLH01000006.1 GCF_900112235.1 Marinospirillum celere
AAAGGCCCCGCTTGTTTCTTATTTTCTAAATCAGCAGAAGCTTAATTCAACTTAGTTGTTGACTAGACGACACTGGCTTTGTGAAAGCGGACGGAAGGCTTCATCACCTGGGATGGTACGAACAATCTTGTACAGATCCCACTCACCAGAAGATTCTGCAGGTGTTTTAACCTCGGCCAGGTACATATCGTGAACCATGCGGCCGTCTTCGCGGACATAACCACCTTTGGCGAACATGTCGTTGATTTCGTTGTTAGCCATCCATTCACGAACAACTGATGCTTTGTCACTGCCAGTCGCTTCAACACCTTTCAAGTAGTGCATGGTGCTGGAGTAGATACCGGCTTGAACCATAGAAGGGCGAGCGCCAGTGCGATCATAGAAGCGATCAGCCCAAGCACGTGCATCTTCATCCATATCCCAGTACCAGCCAGTGGTCAGTTGAATGCCTTGAGCGGTTTGAGTGCCCAGGGCGTGAACGTCATTCAGGAAGAGCAGCAGAGCAGCAATCGTTTGACCGGCTTGGGCCAGACCAAACTCACCTGCGGTTTGGATAGAGTTAACGGTGTCACCGCCGGCATTGGCTAAACCAACAACCTGAGCACCAGAGGATTGAGCCTGCAAAACGTAAGAAGAGAAGTCACTGGTTCCCAGTGGGTGACGAACCGTGTTTACTACAGTGCCACCATTGGCTTCTACAACGTTACGTACATCGTTTTCCAGGGCATGACCGAAAGCATAATCAGCGGTTAGCATGAACCAGCTCTCACCACCTTCAGCTACAACAGCTGCTGCAGTACCATTAGCCAGTGGATAGGTGTCGTAAGTCCAGTGGATGTGGTTAGGTGTGCAGTGTTCATTGGTGATACTGGAAGCTGCAGAACCGTTAACCAGACCCAGGGTGTTAGTACCATCCATAACCCGCGTGGCAGCAATGGTCACCGAAGAAGCCACCAGACCCTGAACCATATCAACATTATCCCGCTCAACCCACTGACGCACGGTGCTGGAAGCTACGTCAGGACTGTTACGGTCATCAGCACTGAGAATGCGTATATTGGCACCGTTAATGGAGCCACCAAATTCTTCAACAGCCATACGCAGAGCAGTCAAACCATTTGGCCCGGCCAGATCCCGGTAAATACCAGACATATCTGCCAGATAGCCGATGCGAATTTCATTATTAGAGATTTCAGCCTGAGCTGCGCTCATGCCCATAGCTGTTGCGATTGCTGCCGTTAATGCAGTTTTCATCAGTTTCATTGTTTTTCTCCGATGCCTTGCAGGCTCTTGTTTTTGTTTTGCTTGTTGGTTTTTCATCCGTGAATAGCCTTTTGGCTAGTTAAAATCCGTGTTCGGGTTATCCAGGCGCTACACGCCCAGATAGGTGTTCAGTATGTCCTGTTTGCTTTCCAGCTCTTCTTTTTTGATTTCTTCGACGATCTGACCGTGCTCCATAATGTAATGGCGATCAGCAATCGGGGCTGCAAAACGGAAGTTTTGTTCAACCAAAAGAATGGTCAGATTTTTGGCTTTAAGCTTGTTAAGCACTTCAGCCAATTTTTGGACGATAACCGGAGCCAGACCTTCAGTGATTTCATCCAGCAGGAGCATATTGGCTCCAGTGCGCAGGATACGAGCCATGGCCAGCATTTGCTGTTCACCACCGGATAGCTGAGTACCGCGACTTCTGCGACGCTCATACAGGTTGGGGAACATGTCATAGATTTCATCCAGACTCATACCGCCGCTGCGAACCGTGGGTGGTAACAAGAGGTTTTCTTCCACGCTTAAGCTGGCAAAAATACCGCGCTCTTCCGGGCAGTAACCCACACCCAAACGGGCAATATGATGAGGCGCTGTATTAATGGTTTCATTACCATTGATCATGATGGAACCAGTACGACGTCCAACCATGTTCATAATGGATTTGAGGGTGGTACTACGTCCGGCACCGTTACGACCCAGCAAGGTCACCAGTTCACCACGATTGATCTGAAGATCAATACCGTGAAGGATATGGGATTCCCCATAGTAGGCATGCAGATCGGTAATACGCAGTTGTTCGTAAGCCTTACTCATCAGTGGGCCCCCTTCACTTCAGCATCTTCACTGCCCATGTAGGCTTCACGCACCTTGGGATTTTGGGAAACGTTGGCATAATCGCCTTCAGCCAGGACAGCACCACGCGCCAGAACGGTAATCTTGTCGCAGAGTTTACTGACCACGCCTAGGTTATGCTCAACCATCAGAATCGTACGCCCTACTGCCGCTTGGCGAATCAGTTCAACGACCTTATCAACGTCTTCATGACCCATGCCCTGGGTTGGTTCATCGAGCAACATCACAGTGGGCTCCATGGCCAGGGTGGTTGCCAACTCCAAAGCCCGCTTGCGGCCATAGGGCAGCTCAACAGTAATAGTGTTGGAATACTCCTCCAGACCTACAGACTCCAAAAGCTCCATAGCGCGATCGTTGAGCTTGTCCAACACCCGCTCATGTTTCCAAAAGTGGAAGGAGTTACCCATGGGGCGTTGTAAGGCCACCCGCACGTTTTCCAATACTGTCATGTGTGGAAACACAGCAGAAATCTGAAAAGAGCGGACCAGGCCCTTACGAGCGATTTGGTTGGATTTGAGTTTGGTAATCGACTCACCCTGGTAAAGAATCTCTCCACGGGTGGGGGGCAGATATTTTGTCAGGAGGTTGAAGACCGTGGTTTTACCAGCACCATTAGGACCAATCAGGGCATGAATCGTACCCTTCTCAACCTGCAGGTCTACTGAGTCAACAGCTGTGAAGCCGCGAAACTCTTTAGTCAGACCTCGCGTTTCTAACACGAACTCCTGGCTCATAGTGAATCCTCTTGCTGTGGGCTTAAGCCCTGTTGTTTTTGTTGCAGCTAGTCTTACTGAGCTTGTCGAACCAGTCTTAAATGACCTTGACGTAAACGTAAACCATATCAACAGGATCGACAAGAGGGTTTTTTGACTTTTTTGCGATTTTTGTTAATTCACCTTGGATTTAGTAATGCCTGCCTGATCCAACGCTTCACCAATTTCCGGCAAAATGGAAAGATCATCAATCGTTGAAGGCGGCGCATAGTCTTCACCCTCGGCAATTTTGCGCAGAATCGCACGCAGAATCTTCCCAGAACGGGTTTTCGGCAAGCGTTTGACCACCAGCGCTTTCTGGAAACAAGCCAGCGCACCAATCTTTTCACGTACCAGGGCAATAAGCTCCTTCTCCAGCTGCTCATGGCTGATGTCCGCCCCATCCTTGAGTAGAATCAACCCCACCGGTAACTGGCCCTTCAGCTCGTCAGAAACGCCAATGACCGCACATTCCGCCACTGCCGGATGGGTCGCTACCACTTCTTCCATTTCCCCCGTAGAAAGGCGGTGACCGGAGACATTAATCACATCATCAGTACGGCCCATGATGTAAACAAAGCCTTCCTGGTCGATATAGCCGCCATCCCCGGTGTGGTAGTAGCCCTTAAAGGTGCTCAGATAGGATTTCAGATAGCGCTCATGGTCACCCCAAAGGGTTTGAGCCACACCCGGCGGCAAGGGCAGCTTGATTGCAATGGAGCCCATTTCATCTGGCTCGGCCTGGGAACCATCTGGACGCAAGACTTGAACATCATAGCCAGGTACACCCCGGTTAGTAGAGCCCACGCGGAGATCACCCTCGCCCATGCCGGTTAGCGGTGCCGTTACCGGCCAGCCGGTTTCGGTTTGCCACCAGTGGTCAAACACTGGCTTTTTAGACATTTCGTGGAGCCAGTGGTAAGTGGGTGAATCCAGCTTTTCACCAGCAACAAAAATATGCTTGAGCGAAGAGACATCATATTGGCGGAACAGCTCACCTTCCGGGTCTTCCTTGCGAATAGCACGGAAAGCGGTAGGTGCACAGAAGATGCCGTTGACACCGTATTCCTGAATCACCCGCCAGAAGGCCCCAGCATCCGGTGTGCGTACTGGCTTACCTTCGTAGAAGATGCTGGTGCAACCACCCATCAGTGGGCCATAAACGATGAAGGAATGGCCAACCACCCAGCCAATATCAGAAATACCCCACCAGGTATCGCCATCCTGCATGTTATAGACATTGCGCAGGGCAAAATTCAGCGCCACGGCATGGCCGCCATTCTCACGCAGCACGCCCTTGGGCTTGCCGGTGGTGCCGGAGGTATACATGATATACAGCGGGTCTGTAGCCGCCACCGAGACACACTCAGCGGGCGTTACATCCTCTTGCACTTGAAACCAGTCCAGATCCCGGCCTGCTTGCATTTGCGCCTTAATTTGCGGGCGCTGCAACAGAATGACTTTTTCTGGCTTATGAGTGGCTTCTTCAATCGCGGCATCGACCAGCGGCTTGTATTCAATCACCTTGGTAAATTCAATGCCGCAGGAAGCCGTCAACACCACCTTGGGTTTGGAGTCATCAATACGCACTGCCAACTCATGGGGTGCAAAACCGCCAAAAACCACTGAATGCACTGCGCCCAGACGCGCGCAGGCGAGCATGGCAATGGCTGCTTCCGGCACCATGGGCATGTAGATAATGACCCCATCGCCCTTACCAATGCCCTGAGCCTTGAGCGCACCAGCAAAGCGCTTGACGTCTTCCAACAACTGATTATAGGTGAAGGTTTTTTTGGTATCTGTCACCGGCGAATCATAAATCAGCGCAATGCGATCACCCTTGCCGTCTTCGACATGGCGATCCAGCGCCAGATAACAGGAATTCAGCTCACCATCGGCATACCACTGGTGAGTCCCATCGGCGTTTTCCTTGAGAATCTGGGTTGGCTTCTTGTACCAAGCAATTTGATCGGCCTGCTCGGCCCAGAAACTCTCCGGGTTTTTCAATGCACGCTCACGTGCGTCTTGTGCTTGTTGCATGTGAACCTCGTCTCTGTTTTGTTTTTGTTTTGACGTAAATGATTGGCTGTGCTTCGGCTAGCCTCTGGCCTCAAGGGCAGGGCATTACCTGTCAGGACGCGTAAATACATCCCTGTAAGCTCCGACCACAACGTCTTGCCCTTCCGTGACCACCCAAGGCGGCTAGTACCAAAGCGCGACAAGGGTGTCTGTTGCCAGCGTAGCAGGGACTGCGCAGCGCGGCGCTTGAGGCAAGGAAAGCCGAGCGCGCCGAAAAACAGATCTCCCTTGTCATAGCGCTCACGCCTGGCCGACCCCTTACTCAGCAAACATCTTCTGGATGCTGGAGAAGTCCAGGCCGCCATTGCCTTTTTGGGCATGCAAAGCGAAGAGGTTGCGCGCCAGGCTGCCCATGGGAACGGAGGATTTGCTGGCAACAGCAGTATCCAGCGCCAGCCCCAGGTCTTTGGCCATCAGGTCAACCTGGAAGCCGCCCTGGTAGTTGTTGGATGAAGGCACGCCTTCCATCACGCCAGGCCAGGGGTTGTAGACGTTAAGGGTCCAGTTGCCGCCCGAGCTTTGCTTCATGATTTCGGAGAGCACCGCTGGATCCAGGCCATTTTTGACGCCCATCGCCAGGGATTCAGTCGTCCCTGCCATGAGTACGGCCAGCAGCATGTTGTTGCAGATTTTGGCAATCTGACCAGCACCGGCATCTCCCGCGTGGAAAGTAGCTTTAGCCATGGGTTCGAGAATAGGTTTGGCTTGATCAAAAGCTTCTTTATCACCACCACAGATAAAGGTCAGGGTGCCGGCTTTGGCACCACCGACACCACCGGAAACCGGAGTATCCATAAAGCGGATTTTCTTTTCAGCAGCAACTGCAGCGACCTTGCGTGCCGTGTCAGCGGCGATAGTTGAGGAATCCAGCACCAGGGTTCCAGCAGGCAGTTGGCTGAACAGACCTTCAGCACCCAGGTAAAGGCTTTCCACGTGCTGGCTGGCGGGCAGCATGGATACCACCACTTCTGCACCCTTGGCTGCTTCAGCCGCTGAAGTAGCGGTTTTGCCACCGGCACCTTGTAGTTCTTTCAGCGCAGCATCACTCAGGTCAAAGCCAGTCACGTCATGGCCTGCCTTAACCAGGTTTTGCGCCATGGGACCACCCATATTGCCAAGACCGATAAATGCGATTTTTGTCATTGTTTTTCTCCGGTTACTAGTTCGTGTGTAATGAATGTGACTACTTCAAGGGGAAAGGCGTGAAGCAATTCAGGCCTTTCCCAACATACAGTTGTGGCCGACCTACATGGATGTAGGAAGTGCAGAAATTCATCAGGAGTGAATTCTGCCGGAGCTTACAGGGACGTATTCACGCGTCCTGTAATTGCTTTACTCTTTTCCCAGTGACTCCCGGCCTCACGCTCAGAGGTCATTCAACGGATTAATCCCCCAAAGCGGTTCAAAAAAGCTATCAACCCACTGCTGTTCCACGCTGCCTGCTGTTGGGTAGCGCCAGCGGGGCTTTTTGTCTTTGTCGATTAAAAGCGCTCTGATACCTTCAGCAAATTCCCCTTTCAGAGCACAGTTCACGGAAACCGTCAGCTCCTGCTGAAAGACTTCTTTCAAAGAGGCATGGCGAGTGCGCCTGAGTTGTTCTTGTATCAACAGCATGGAAGTAGGCGAGCCCGCCGCCAGGGTGGATACCGCACGATTCAACCACTTGTCATCGCCCTGGTAGCTGGTGATTTT
Source organism: Marinospirillum celere (assembly GCF_900112235.1). Taxonomy (GTDB): domain Bacteria; phylum Pseudomonadota; class Gammaproteobacteria; order Pseudomonadales; family Halomonadaceae; genus Marinospirillum; species Marinospirillum celere. Next base: position 6,645 of record NZ_FOLH01000006.1, read on the forward strand.
TTTAATTCGTTCCAACGGCGAATCTGCATCAGTCAGGTACTGAATCTGCTGGTAGTGATCCTGGACGGGTGAATCCGGCAGTTCTGCCAAGCAGGGTTCTTCAAATTCACGCAGGGTTTGATTAACGGTTTTCCAAGGGTCTTCCCAACCGGCTTCTTCCAGCGCACCCAGTACCCGATTACGGTGTTCGTGGGTGATAAAGCGGTCGGCCAGGCCGGTAAATAGCGCATCAGCAGCGTTGATGTTAGCTCCGGTCAGGCCGAGGAAGAGGCCTGTGCGGCCGGGCATGTGGTTGAGGAACCAGCTACCGCCGACATCCGGGTAGAGGCCGATGGTGATTTCCGGCATGGCCAGGCGCGAATTTTCGGTAACGACTCGGTAGGCCGCACCAGCCATCAGGCCCATACCACCGCCCATGACGATGCCGTTACCCCAAACGATCAAGGGTTTGGGGTAGGTGTGGATCAGGTAGTCAAGGCGGTATTCGGTGGAGAAAAAGGTTTCGGCATAGGCGTTGGTTTTGGCTGGATCACCACCACCCGAATATTCCGTCATCGACCGGTAGAGAGCGACGATATCGCCACCCGCACAGAAGGCCTTGTCGCCACTCCCTTCCAGCCAGACAGCGGCAATACGCTTGTCATCGGCCCAGCTGCGGAATTTGGGCAGCAGCTGCTCGATCATTTCCAGCGACAAGGCATTGAGGGCTTTGGGCGCATTCAGAGTCGCCACCCCCAGCAACTGGCCGTTGTTAAGCGGCAGTTCGCTGAAAATTACCGGTAAATCAGTTGTCATGGCTAGCTCTCTTGGTTGTTAACATTTTCTTCTTGCTACTTTCAAATAGCTGCTCGCTTTTGCAAGGCAGCCCTGAGGCAAATCCGGAACGAGGCACTACAGGTCAGGACGCATGAATACATCCCTGTAAGCTCTGACTGCAACCTCCTGTTGCAGACAGCCTGACCTTGCAGCACCTCGTTCCTGCATCAGTTCGCCTGACAAGTGCATGCCTCGCCACTGGAACCTCTTACCTGTTCTTCCACTCAGCCTGGCGCTTGTTCAAAAACGCCTGGACGCCTTCTTTTTGGTCTTCGGTATCGAAGAGGTCGACAAAGAGTTCACGCTCCAAGCGCCAGCCTTCGTCATGGCCTTTAGCATCTCGGGCATTCATAACCAGAGTTTTGCAGGAGGCAATGGAAGAAGGTGATTGCTGACAGGCCATTTCTGCCAATTCCAGGGCCTTTTCCAGCGCCTTGCCTGTAGGCACGACTTCTTCAACCAGACCGATTTCCAAAGCTTTGTCGGCTTTCAGGCGTTCGCCGCAGAGGATCATGCGTTTGGCCCAGCCTTCACCCACCAGCCAGGGTAGGTTTTGGGTGCCACCCGCACAGGGCAGGAGGCCGACCTTGGCTTCGGGCAGAGCCATTTGGGCCTGTTCTTCCGCGACACGAATATCGCAAGAGAGGGCGCATTCCAGGCCACCACCCATGGCATAGCCGTTGATAGCAGCGATGGAGACACCACGGAAGTTAGTCAGGGCTTCAAAGGCTAGGCCAAAGTGGCGGGCCATGTCGCGGGCAACGGCTTTATCGCCATCAGCAAATTTGTTGAGATCAGCACCGGCTGAGAAGAATTTTTCGCCTTCACCCGTTATGACCAGGGCAAAGATGTCCAGGTCGGCATTCAGGTCTTCGACCAGCTTTTTCAGGCCAGACAAGGATTCTTCATTCCAGGTGTTGGCCGGTGGGTTGTTGATGGTGATCAGGGCGATATGGCCGCGTTTTTCGTATTTCAGCAGATCAGTCATTATTGAATGGCCTCCAGTACGCCAGCTTCAAGCGCCCGACGAGCAACGATCAGGCGCATAATTTCATTGGTTCCTTCAAGGATGCGGTGGACCCGTGCATCACGCAGGTACCGCTCTAAGGGGTATTCACGAATATAACCATAACCACCATGCAACTGTAGAGCTTCATCAATGACTTGGAAGCAAACATCAGTGGCAAAGCGCTTGGCCATGGCACAATAAAGCGTGGCTTCATGGTCGCCCTGGTCGAGTTTGAAAGCAGCCAGGCGCACCATTTGTCGTGCAGCGGTGAGGTCAGTGGTCATGTCTGCCAGTTTGAACTGCAGGGCTTGGAAATTAGCCAACTCCTGTCCAAACTGCTTACGCTCTTGCAAGTATTCGCGAGAGCGCAGCAAAGCGGCCTGGGCAGCACCCACAGAGCAGGTGGCAATGTTGATACGCCCACCGTCTAAGCCTTTCATGGCGAATTTGAAACCTTCACCTTCCTTGCCCAGCAGGTTGCGCGCAGGAATGCGCACCTTGTCAAAGGTAATCAGGCGGGTCGGCTGGCTGTTCCAGCCCATTTTTTCTTCCGCCTTGCCATATTCAACCCCAGCTTCATCAGCGGGAACGATAAAGGCTGAAACCCCCTTAGCACCTTCTTCCTGGCTACCTGTACGAGCCATGACGACTAGAATATGGGTGGAACCGGCTCCGGAAATAAACATCTTGGAGCCTTCAATAATATAGTGATCACCATCCCGGGTGGCCTTGGTTCTCAAGCTGCCCGCATCAGAACCTGCACCGGGCTCCGTCAAGCAGTAAGACCCCAGCCATTCACCACTGGCAAGACGAGGGGCAATTTCTTCAGCAACGTCGGGCTGGGCGAAGGAAGCCACCATCCAGCTGACCATATTATGAATCGTGATATAAGCAGCCGTTGAAGGACAGGCCGCGGCCAGTTCCTCAACAATGACGCTGGTGTCCAGACGCGATAGCTCCATTCCCCCGTGGGATTCAGGGGTGTACATACCACAAAAGCCCATTTCACCGGCTTCACGGATGACATCAACCGGAAAGATATGCTCGGCATCCCATTGGGAAGCATTTGGGGCCATGGATTTTTCAGCAAAGGCCCTGGCCGCATCACGAAAAGCGATCTGGTCTTCTGTCAGGTTAAAGTCCATGCTTTGTCCTCGTTATAATTCTCAGGCAAACAGCCTCAACAAAAACCGAGCGGCTGCTAGGTTGGAATTAAAATTAGCAATAGTTGACGCTCACGTAAATTGACTAAATTGCTCAAAGGATGGACTATATTGCGATGTCAACCACATCCGATTGGCCGCTACCTGACGGCAGCCTACGCTACATCATCCCTCACCGGGTTTTAAAGCTTCTGGAAAAGCATCCGCTGACCCGGGAGCTTTACCCTGTTTCTTTTGGTCATTACCGCCGCGCCCGCGGTCATAGCATGCACCGCGAACGTCATGATGATGAATTACTGATCTACTGCACCGAAGGCGAAGCCGAAGTCATCACCGGTGGTCAGCGCCTTCTGGTTGAAGCTGGTGATCTTCTTTTATTACCAACCGGCGAACCCCACCGCTATCAAACCCCAGACCACAACCCCTGGACCATCCACTGGGTTCACTACACCGGCCCCCTGGCCAGCTATTTTCAGCAATACCTGGGTTTTAGCGGCTCAAATCGTCGCATTCACCTGGGCCGGCAACCTCGTCTACTGGTTGACTTCAACGGCCTCTTGTCAGTTCAGGACTCAGGCTTTCGGGAACAGCCTCTGATTCATGCTGCCAACCGCCTAAGACAGCTCCTCACCGCCCTACCTCTCTCCCACCAGGGCGTGCAGCTGAAACAACAAACCGAACTCGACTTAGAACGCCTGCATCAGTTAATGCGTACTCACCTCGAAGACCGCCTCGACCTCGACAGCCTCGCCGAAGCCGCCGGTCTCTCCCGCTACCACTTCATCGCCCGCTACAAACAACTCACCGGACAGACCCCCATCCAACACTACCTCCACATGAAGATTGAAAGGGCTTGCTATCTTCTAGATACTGGCGAATCCAGCATCAGCAGCATTGCCGAGCAACTCGGCTATGAAGACAGCTACTACTTCTCGCGCCTATTCAAAAAAGTCATGGGGGTTAGTCCGGCGAACTACCGGCGCGTCAATCGTTACTGATTAAAAAAATCGCTATTTTCCTTTACGTAAACGTAAACCTTGATTAGAGTTAGCGAAAAGACCTTTTCAACTTAAGAAAATCATGAACACTACAACCAAAATACGTACCTACAGTATCAGCGACCTGGCCAAGGAGTTCGACGTTACCACTCGAACCATTCGCTTTTATGAACAGCAGGGTCTACTCAACCCAACACGCCAGGGCCAAACCCGTATTTACAGCCCCAAAGACAGGGTCCGCCTAATGCTGACCCTTAGAGGCAAACGCCTAGGCTTTAGCCTTGCGGAAAGTAAAGAACTTTTTGACATGTACGATTCCACCACGGAAGGCGACGAAAAACAGCTCCTGTACATGCTCAACATCCTGGAAAAGAAACAAGCCGACATGCGCCAACAACTGCGTGACATCCAACGCCTCCAGGAAGAACTCAACAACGCCGAAGACCGCTGCCTGGAAGCCCTAAACAAAGTCCGCAGCGGCAAACGCCAAAAACAAAAAGCAGGATAATTTCACTAAAAGGTTAGTAATTTACAGTTAGGAGCGCGGTGGATGTGACTGCTTTCAGGCCGTCTGCAACAGGAAGTTGCAGACGGAGCTTACAGGGAAGTATTCACGCGTCCTGAAAGCAGTTACTCCAACCAGCGACTCTGATAACAACTACAGCTCCTCACAACCAACACACAACAAACACAAAAGGTGGGTTTATGAGCAAACAACCTAGCTACGTCAGCGGAACCAGCGACAAACCTCTGTTGGGTATGACCATCGGCGATCTCTTCGATCAAACCGTTTCCGAATTCCCCGACAATGATGCCCTCATCTCAAGGCATCAAAAACTGCGTTACACCTACAAAGAACTCCAGCAAGAAGTTAACCGCTGTGCCCGTGGCCTGCTGAAAATGGGCGTACAAAAAGGTGAGCGCGTCGGTATCTGGTCACCCAACAACGCCCAATGGTGCATTACCCAGTTCGCGACCGCCAAAATCGGTGCCATCCTGGTCAACATCAACCCCAGCTACCGCACCCACGAGCTGGAATATGCCCTCAAGCATTCAGGCACCAGCACCCTGATCCTTGAAGGCGAATTCAAAGCCTCCAAGTATGCAGAAATGCTGTGCGAAGTCGCTCCTGAGCTAAAAACCAGCACCCCTCAGGTGTTCAAATCGGCCAAATTACCCGAATTGAAGCGCGTTATCTGCCTAAATGATGACCTGGCCACCGAAGGCATGTATACCTGGTCCGACCTGATGGCTATGTACGATCAGGTGACTGAAGCCCAGCTGTATGATATTCAGAAAACCCTGCAGTTTGATGACCCCATCAACATCCAGTACACCTCCGGGACGACTGGCGCACCCAAGGGCGCAACCCTGTCACACCACAATATCCTCAACAACGGCTATTTTGTGGGCGAGGGTATGAACTTGACGCACAAGGATCGCATGGTCATTCCTGTGCCTCTCTACCACTGCTTCGGTATGGTAATGGGTAACCTGGGCTGTGTGACCCACGGCTCCACAATGATCTACCCGTCTGACGGTTTTGATCCCGAGCTGACCCTAAAGGCTGTGGAAGAAGAAAAAGCCACGACCCTTTACGGCGTACCCACCATGTTTATTGCTGAGCTGGAACACCCGGATTTTGAAAAATTCGATCTGCGCCATCTGCGCACTGGCATCATGGCCGGTTCCAACTGCCCGATTGAAGTCATGAAAAAAGTCATCGACAAGATGAACATGAAGGATGTCACCATCTGCTACGGCATGACCGAAACCAGCCCCGTCAGCTTCCAGACCCGTATGGACGCGCCGATTGAAAAGCGTGTCTCCACCGTCGGCACCATTCACCCCCACCTGGAGGTGAAACTGGTCGACCCCGAATCCGGCAACGTCGTTGAACGCGGTGAAAAGGGTGAGCTCTGCACCCGCGGCTACAGTGTTATGCTGGGCTACTGGAATAACGAAGAAGAAACCAAAAAATCCATTGTTAACAAATGGATGCATACCGGCGACCTGGCCGAGATGGATGAGGAAGGCTATGTTGCCATTACCGGCCGCATTAAGGACATGATCATTCGCGGTGGTGAAAACATCTACCCACGCGAACTGGAAGAGTTCTTCTACACCCATCCAGACATTTCCGATGTTCAGGTCATCGGTGTACCGGATCAAAAATACGGTGAAGAAGTCATGGCTTGGATCAAGACCCATGAAGGCAAGGAACTGACTGAAGAGCAGATGCGTGAATTCTGTAAGGGCAAGATTGCTCACTTCAAGATTCCACGCTACTTCAAGTTCACTCAGGACTTCCCGATGACCGTCACCGGCAAGATCCAGAAGTTCAAGATGCGTGATCAAAGCATTGAGGAACTGGGCCTGCGTTAAAAACGTTTTTCCAACAACCTTAGGCTGAGCTAGTTAATTGAACTACTCAGCTTAAGGCAGTAATTTAGGGCCTTGATCATCAGCTCATACCTATAAACTCAAAACTTTCAATAAATCTTAGTGCTCCCAGCGTCTTTGTTTAGAAGGCCTTATGTGGATGGTTTCTTGCAGCACTAATGGTAAAATAAAAAACTGAGCCTTGACCTGGACTGGATTCGTACCCTATCTCGCCCTGCATTTTTTCAATCACGGCGCGTGTGATGGCCAGGCCAAGTCCGGTCCCTCCTTTCTGGCGGGTATCTGATGCATCGGCCTGCGCAAAGCGCTGGAAGATTCGATCACGAAATGCTTCCGGTACACCCTGCCCCTGATCAGTGACACTGACACGAACATGCTCAGCAAACCGTTCAAAATGGATCTCCACCCTGCTTCCCGGGAGTGAAAACTTGATGGCATTGGACAACAGATTACTCATCACCTGATGCAGCCGCTGGGGATCTGCCAGAACAGGGGTGCACACTGCATCTGGCTGCAATCGCAAGGTCACCTGGTGCTGATCGGCAAAACTCTGATTTCTGTCGATCGACTCCCGCAGTAAAGCCAGCAGATCAAGTTCAACAAGCTCAAAATGCATTTCTCCGGATTCAAGCTTATCCATATCCAGCAAATCATTGACCAGCTGGGTCAAGTGCTCGGCATTTCTCAGCGCCGATTCCAGCATCGGCTGGGCTGTATCCGGCATCACCCCCAACTGACCATGAGCCGCCAGCCCCAGAACCCCCCTGATCGAAGTCAGCGGTGTTCTCAATTCATGACTTACGGTCGAAATGAACTGGTTTTTGGCAATTTCGGCCTGTTTTCGCTCGGTGATATCCCAGTTGGTTCCAATCACTCTTGTATCACCTTGTTCCGACTGGGGCTGAACCCGACCATTGGCCTTGATCCAGTGAATACTGCCATCAGGATGCAATACCCGAAACTCGGTATCAAAAGCACGGCGTTGATCAATGGACTGCTGCAGCTCGGTTTTGGCTCGCTGCAGATCATCGGGATGCAGCCCTTGCTCCCAGAAGGAATAAGCCCCGGAAAAGTCTCCCGCATCCCGTCCGTAAAGCCTGAACATTTGTTCATCCCAGATCAGTTCACCGGTTTCCACTCGATATTCCCAGATGCCTACTCCTGCACTGGATGTTGCCAGGGACAGGCGTTGACGTTGTTCATCCAGTAAAAAAAACAGCCGGTTGAATGCTGCAACCAGTTGAGCCACTTCATCCTGCCCCTTGACCTTCAGCAATTCAACTGGCTGCTGGCCAGCGGACATGGCATCAATATTTGCTGTTGCTTGTTTCAGGGGAGCAAGCAGTCGGTGCAACAACAGGAACAATATCAGGCCACCGGCAATGACCAGCATAACGGAAGCCTTCAAAAGCTTGTTGATCAGCTCCTGCATCGGCTGTTGCACCAGTGCTTCAGGAACCGCTCGTACGATGGTCCAGTTCATCTGCGGCACACTGGCCGTGGCAAAAATGAAGTACTCACCATCCTTGTGTCTGGCACGCCCACTGACATTACCCCTGCGCACCGAGTCAATCAACGGATTCATGCCATCTTCCGGCAGCAGTTGCATGGCCTGGGAGGGATCACTGGCAGTGACAATCAGTTCATTGGTTTCATCCAGCACATAGAACAAGCCCCCCATTCCGGTACTGTCGTGCCCGACATCGAGCAGGAAGTTGTTTTCTGTAAGGATGGTGACACCGATCAAAAAGCCCAGCAGCTGTTGTTTTGAATCCAGCAGGGGAACATTGATGAAAAAACTGGGACGATCGAGACTACGACTGACCAGTGGTCGCGTTATCACTGGCTGAAGGGTTGCCCTCACCTGCTGCACATGCGCACGATCAGCAATGTTCAGCCCGATGCGGTTACTGTTGATGGGGGCTTCGGCAATACCTATGGCATTGATATCAAACACGCCAAGCCCACCATTAAACAGCTGCCGCCCGGGAACCGATAATTGCAGGCGCTGGTTCAGTTGGCTGACGGGAAGCAATTGATCATTCTCAATCATGACTTCAGCCAGGTACTGCAAGGCCTTTTGCCGCTCTGACAGCGCTGATTGCGCCTGAGCTGCCAGCCACTCCGCATCAGACTGCTGCTCCAGCAGCAACAGCCGTGAAACCTCTTTCGGCAAGTTGCTGCGCAAACCTGTAATTAGCACAAAGGAAACAAGAACCAACACCCCAAGGCCCAGCAAAGAAACCTTGTGCAATATCTTCAGTGATTTCATCAACACCTCCTGAGTTGCGTTGAGACCTTCCTTGTGATTGATCACTGTCAATCAACCATCAGGGTCCTGATCGAGTCAAACAGCTTGTTATCTCGGGGTATCAGCTTGTCGATGCGAACCCGATCTGGCAGTGCAAGTTTCTGACTGGTCACCAGAATGATTGGCACCCGGGCATTACTGCAACCTGATGCCTGCAAAGCGGCAGCTACGGCCAGACCATTCAGCTCCGGCAATTCCGGTGACAAAATCACCAGGTCGTATCCATCCCGCAGCAGCAATGTCAGAGCAGCCAGGCCATCATGCACCAAGGTAATCTCTACATCCTGATCAGCAATTGCTTTATGGTAGACCTTGCTCATCATGCGCGAAGGATCAGCAACCAGTACCCTGCGTCTGCTTCGGCCCAGCTCGGCCCGAATCAGATCCGTTTCGGCATCCAGGTCAGCCAACGAGCCATCCTGCTGAGTCAACTGTGCAGGAACCTTGCGCAACAGATCCAGATACCTGAGTGCTGTTGTCGCCAGAAGGCTGCCAAACCCCTTCTTGACTGATTCAGTCAGCAGGTTTTCCAGTTGATGGCAGATGCGTGTCACCACATGCAATCCATGTGTTCCACCGGAGCCTTTCAGACTATGTACCTGGCGATACAGTTCGTTGAAGCACTCCTTGCTCCCCTGTTGCTCAAGATCAAGAATCAGCATTTCAATTTTTTCGCAGCGATCCGGTAACTCGGCCAGAAAGCTGTCGCGCATCTCACGCAGAAGTTGCTGGAACTTTTCCATGGAGTCACTCATGCATGAATCCTCACAAGGTTTCGACCCATTGCCTTGGCCTGATAGAGAGCTTCATCAGCCAGAACCAGCAAATCAGCGCCCTTGGCGTGAGGATGATCTGTGGTTACAGCAATTCCGATGGAAATCGTGCATTGAAAGCTACTGTTTTCGTGGGTGAACTGCAGTGTCGAAAAGTGCTTTCGAATCTCATCCATCAGCCTGAAAGCTTGCTGCTGATCACAGTTCGGCAGTATGACTGCAAACTCCTCGCCACCATACCGCCCAAGAAAATCCGACTTGCGCAGCCGTTGACGCAGCAAGGTTGCCACTGAAAGAATCACCACATCACCTGTGGCATGGCCGTAGCGGTCATTCACTGCCTTGAAGTGATCTATATCCAGCATCACTACACAAGCAGGTTGCTGATCTCGGTGCGCCCGCGCCACCTCGACTTCGATGATTTCCTTGATACTGGCATGTTTGAGCAAGCCAGTCAGGCTGTCTTTGCTGATCAGTGATTCAAGCTGACGAGCCCGATCAATCCGGGTGCGAACTGCTGCGACCAATTCACGATTACTGATGGGTTTGATCAGGTAATCATCACCGCCGCGATCCAGTGCCGACACGCGCTGCTCAAAATTGGTTTCTGCCGACAGATAAACCAGGGGAAGACTAGCCCACTGCTCATGCTGACGGATGACCCCAGCCAGTTCTGGACCGGAATAATCAGGCATGTGCAGATCAATCAACACCAGTTCCGGCCGGAAAACTTCCAGCGCGCTCATCAGTTCCTGTGCTGCATTCAGCAACTCAACATCCATCCCTGCAGCCATAAGCACCAGTCGATAATGCTGTGCCAGCAACTGGTCATCATCAATGATCAGTACCCTTGCCGGTGCTGCATGCTGCCGATCCAGCAGGTGGCTCAAACGTGTAATCAACAAGGGATAATCCAGCGGCTTCAGGAAGTAACCTACCGCTCTGGCCCTGGAAGCCTGAATGCGAGATTGAAAGTCTTCCTTTTCACTGATCACCACCAGCGGACAACCCTTTGCAACCAATTGGTTAATGATGCACCAGTCCTGTTCATCCACTGCGCATCCTTCCGAACAGCAGCAAAAGTCTACCAGCAGCGCCAATGGCAAACTCTCTTCCGATGCTTCAAAAGCTGCCTGAAGGCTGACAAAACGGCGCAACCTGAAGTTAAAACGTATCAGCTGCCCTTCCAGCTCATCAGCCACTTTCAAATCACTCTCAACCAGCCAGACGCATACATCATCCTGCTCTTGCCTGACCGGACGCAGCAGCAAGCCATCTTCCAGCACTGTTTCTTGCCGTGATTGTAAACAGGTCAGCAGCTGCAGACCCTCAACCCAGGATTGATCCAGCAGTGACGGAGCCTGCTCCTGAGTTGTTTTCTGCCATTGGGCAAGTTGCAACTCCAGATTGCGGGCTACCTCACCAAGCGCCTTGAGGCCATGCACACCCGCTGATCCAGCCAGCGCGTGCAATCGCTGGTGCAGCGCTGCTGCAAGATTGGTTGCTGGAGCCTGAGCCATTTGCTGCCCCAGCTGCTGTATCTGCTCAAGGGTTGCAGGCAACTGCTCCAGATACAGCTGCTTTAGCCGCGCCAGTTCAGCAAGCACCTGTTCACTCATGCACCCTCCTCAACCAGTTGTCGTACCTGATTGGCCAGCATCATGGGATCAAAAGGTTTGGCAATCACACCCAGTGCACCCAGTGAGCGGTAATACTCCACCTCTGCTGGCTGCACCTTGGCTGTCATGAAAATTGCCGGTACTTCTGCCAACGTGCTTCTTTCACGCAAGGCTTTCAAGGTATCAGGGCCATCCATTCCCGGCATCATCACATCAAGCACCAGCAAATCCGGGCTGAATGCCTCAGCCTCCTGCAATGCTTGCTGGCCGGATGAGCAGACCTGAACCTCAAACCCTCCCACCATTTCCAGAGCAACCCTGGCAACAGCCTGAATATCCGCCTCGTCTTCCACCAGCAAAATTCGCTGAAGTACCATCATCATTACTCCTTTATCCTGTTACCGGGGATAAACCTACTCACCCGCTGCAATTCAAACCAGAAGCAGGTTCCACCCTGTGTGACTGTATCAAAACCGATGCTTCCGCCCATCTGCTCCACCAGCTCACGAGTAATGGCCAATCCCAGCCCTGTTCCTCCCTTGAGCCTATCCGAACTCCCATCCAGCTGGGAGAACTTTTCAAAAATCCTGCTCCTGAAATCTTCAGGTATTCCTGGCCCCTGGTCGATGACACGAACTTTCACTGAGGCATCCAGCAGCTGCAAGTCAATAGTGACTTCCGAGCCGGCGGGTGAAAACTTGGCTGCATTGGACAAAAGATTTGCCATGATCTGCTGCAGGCGTTGCTCATCAACACGTACCAAGAGATCAGCATCTGCGACAGTTTGAAGTTTCAACTGCACTGCATATTGATCAGCATAGAGTTGATTGTCATGTATCGATTGCTTCAGTAAGGGGAACAACGGATGAGTCTTGATACTGAACTTCATCTGGCCTTCCAGCAGTTTATCCATATCCAGCAGATCGTTGATCAAACTGATCAGGCGTTTGCTGTTGCTGTGAGCAATATCAATCAGTTGCGTGGTTTTTTCCGGAAAATGCTCCATCACTCCACCGGCAAGCAATCCCAGCGCTCCAGCAATGGAGGTCAACGGTGTTCGCAGCTCATGGCTGACCGTTGAAACAAACTGATCTTTCATCCGTTCAATCCGCTTGCGATCCGTCATATCCTCAATGATGGACCAGACCAGTTTGCGCCCATCCGGGTCGACCACCAGCATGCCGTTCAACAATACCGGAAAACTGCTGCCATCTTTTCTGACAAATTCTTTTTCATAAGGCCCAAAACGATCGGTATCCAATAGTTTTTTGACCTGGACTGACTCCTGTTTCCAGTAGTGGCCAGGGGTCAGACCCAGGTGGCTGAGTGACAGGAGCTCCGCTCTGGAGTAACCGACTGCCTGAACCAGGGTTTCATTCACTTCCAGAAAACGACCCGTTTCAAAGTCATTCAGGGCGATGCCCAGTGGTGACAATTCAAAAAGACCACGCAGGCGTATTGTATTCAGTTGCAACGCCTGATCGGCACGATCACCGGCTATAACCGCTCCGACCCAACGTGCCAGCAAGCGAACAAACATCTTCTCCCCATCACTGAAAGCCTTGTCACGAGGCATCCGGCCAGTGAAGCTGAGTGTACCGAACACCTGGCCTGCCACCTCAACAGGCATGCCAAGGTACACCTCCAGTGAGGTCTCCTTATAACAGGGGTGACCAGAAAAAGCTGACTGACCCACATGGTCCACTGCCACCAGATCCCCTTGACGCAAAGTCAGATCACAATAGGTCTGTCCCATTTGAAACACCTGCCCAGGGTGTATCGGCATTTCCTTCGGGGCCACACATGCAAACACTTCATAACTTGTGGATTTGATGCAACTGACAATGCCCAGATCCAGTTCCAGATAGTCCGAGCCAAGCCGTAGAGCCTGCTGCAATTGTTGCCGAAGGTCCTTGACACTGCCTGATACAATTTCATGCAGGGTTGCAAAGGCACGAAGCTGATTTTTGATCTGCTTTATCCCTTGTTTCTGCTCGGTGATATCAAGGATAAAACCATCAAGACAGATCACTTCATTTTCCAGGCTTCGGACAGCAGCACCTCTTTCCATCGCCCAGCGAAAACTGCCGTCATGATGTACAATCCGATACTCCACTTGCCAGTCATTACCTGCTTTCAAGGCCGCCTGTACAACACGATCAGTCATTGCCCGATCATCCGGATGAATGACACTGGCATAACTGCGAACAGCATTATTGATGAAATCACTGGCTGGATATCCTGACAGAGGATCCACCTGATCACTCATGAAAATCATTGTCCAGTGCTCGTCTGCGAGGCAGCGATAAGTAATACCGGGGATGTTATCAACCAGGGCACGAAACTGGGCTTCACTGTCACTGATACTGCGCATCAGTTGATCATTATGCTGCAGGACTTTTTGTAAACGCCCACCGGTTGCAACAAGGAATAATAGAAACAGCAGTATCATGCCGCTCATGCTGAGTGACATGGGATCTGCCTGCAGCAAAAAATGACTGATCAGAGGTAACAATGCCGGAGTGATCAGCAATAAGGCACTGATGCGATCAGGTGCCAGTGAAGTCATGCCACCAGCACACATTCCTGCCACTACAAATGCAAAAAACACCTGGATGGCCAGCTCATCCGCTGGAAACAATAGCCAGATACCGATCCCCCAGGTTAATCCGGACAGAAAGGCACCCACACGAAAGATACGCAGGGAACGCTCGACATCAAAGTCCACGCTGCTGCTGACACAACGATACCAATAACCACTGAATAGCCGACCGACAAGCACCAACAGCAGCAACAGCAGCCAGATTAAAGCCAGAGTGGCATTCAAGGTTGACCAGGAAACAAGTAGCAGCAACCCTGCCAACAACAGGTGAGCAGCCAATGAAGGGTAGAGCCCGTCATACAGCAACCCCAGTCGCATTGCTGTGGTATGTATTATTTTTGCTTTCTCGGGTCGTTGCTTCATCACTTATTTTTAACCAATAAACGTATCGCGAATCACCAGTATTTCAGGCAGTTGCTGTAAAAACACCTCGACCAGCGCTGGATCAAAATGTTTGCCGCTGTTTTCTCTGATAAACTCAACGGCTGCCTCAACGGTCCAGGCTTTTTTGTATGGGCGCACTGAAGTCAGCGCATCAAACACATCCGCCAGCGCAGCAATTCGAGCGGCCTGAGGAATGGATGCACCAGTCAGCCCATAGGGGTACCCACTGCCATCCCACTTTTCATGGTGGCTGATGGCAATTGTCCGAGCCATAACCATTAGATCTGAATCATCTCCCTCCAGCATTTCTGCACCTAGGGCAGCGTGGGTTTTCATGGTTTCAAACTCTTCTGGTTCAAAACGCCCGGGCTTTTTCAGAATGGCATCCGGAATGGCTATTTTGCCGACATCGTGCATCGGGCTGGCATTCAAGATCAGATCACATTGCTGCTCACTCCAGCCAATACCACGTGCCAGCACAGCGCAGATGTGGCTCATCCTGAGGATGTGACTGCCGGTTTCCTCATCGCGGTACTCGGCAGCACGCCCCAGGGTTTGCACCACCAGCAAGCGGGAGCGATGCAGCTCACGGGTCCGCAGTGCCACCATTTCTTCAAGCACCGCCTTTTGATCCTGAACCATGCGGTGGGCCAGATGGGCATCCAGCAGGTTGCGAACCCGCATCAACAGCTCATTACGATCAAAGGGTTTACTGATGAAGTCTCTGGCTCCTGCTGCCAGCGCTCGCAGCAGATAATCCTTGGTCTGCTGGGCGGTTAAAATCACTATCGGTGGTAATAACGGCAGATTGAGTGCCATCAGCTGCTCCATCACCTGGTAGCCATCCAGATGTGGCATGTTGATATCCAGCAGCACCAGATCAATGCTTTCCTGCTCAAACCTGGGCAACACCTCGCGGGGGTCCTGAACCAGAATGCGATTGACATAACCCTGACTGGCCAGCATCTTGTCCAGCAGTTTCAGATTGGCAGGTTCATCATCCACAATCAGGATATTGGCCTGATGGCGCTCAGCGCTCAGTTCACCCATATTGACTCCACTATTAACTATCATGAAAGAATGCAACAACCCCCAGGTTCATCATCGCTGCAGCCAGCGTTCCACTGATGCAATAAACAGTGGCACCTGGATGGGTTTGGTAATGTACTCGGCAAAACCTGCCTCCCTGCCACGCTCAATGTCTCGCGGCATGGCGTTGGCACAGACGGCAATCACCGGAATCCTTTTCAACTGTGGATGTTGTTTGAGAACACGCATCAATTGGTATCCATCCATACCGGGCATGTTGATGTCCAGCAGGATCAGATCCGGCTGATGCGCCTGCGCCAACTCCAGTCCCAGCTCTGCCTGGTGGGCCTCCAATAGCTGCAGGTTTGAAATTCGTGAAAGAATACTGCGCACCAACCGCAAATTGGCGGCATTGTCTTCGATATACAGCACCCGCTGCGCCAGACACGAAGTGACATCACGAGGCTCTGAGCTGGCCTGCTGTTCTGAGGGGCCATGCTGTTGCTGACTGCCTTGCAGTGGTAAACCGATAATAAAACTGCTGCCAACACCTGGCTCACTGGTAACCCGAACTTCTCCCCCCATCAAAGTCAGGATGCGCCTGGTTATAGTCAGGCCAATACCCGTGCCTTCCACATCACCGGTTTCCGCTCCAAGGCGATTAAAGGGTTCAAAAAGTTCAGATAAATGCTCGGCAGCGATACCTTGTCCGGTATCTTTTACCTCCAGTTGAAAACACTGCTCAGACTGATTGATTTGCCAGAGTATTTGCACCGTGCCACCCGGCCGGTTGTACTTCACTGCATTGGATAAAAGATTGAGCAGCACCTGCTTGAAACGAGTGCGATCAGCACAGACCCATGCATCACACAAGTTAAACGGC
The DNA here is from genome assembly GCF_900112235.1 of Marinospirillum celere. Classification (GTDB taxonomy): domain Bacteria; phylum Pseudomonadota; class Gammaproteobacteria; order Pseudomonadales; family Halomonadaceae; genus Marinospirillum; species Marinospirillum celere. The sequence goes on from NZ_FOLH01000006.1 coordinate 22,635, forward strand.
AGCAATTGCACATCCTGCTGTGCCGCAAGCGGACTAATCAGTGAATAACACTCCTGTACCACGGCATCCACTTCCACCGGCTCTAATGACAGCGTCATGCGACCGGATTCGATCCTGGCCAGATCCAGTACCTCATTGATCAGCTCCAGCAGGTGATGCCCTGCTTTCAGGATTTCGTGCACATTTTCCTGCTGATCAGTATCGAGTTGATCGTCATACTCCAGCATCTGGGCAAAACCCAGAATGGCATTCATTGGAGTGCGCAGCTCATGGCTCATGCTGGACAGAAACTCAGACTTGGCCTGATTGGCACGCTCGGCTTCTTGACGTGCCAATACCAAAGCATCCTCTGCCTCTTTACGTGAAGAGATATCTCGTATCAAGCCAACAAAAAAACAGGCATTATCCTGTTTGATTTCAGTTGCTGTCACCGCAAGAGGGAAGGCAGCACCATCAGCTCTGACTGCAGTTACTTCAATCTCCCGATTGAGCAATCTGGCTTCACCAGTGTGCAGATAACGCTGCAGATAACTATTGTGTTTATCCCTGTGTGGTGAAGGCATCAGCATCGACACATTACTGCCCAGCAAACTGTCTCTGCCATACCCGGTGATTCGACAAGCAGCAGGATTCACCTGCTGAATGATGCCTTGAACATCGATTACCAGAACGCCCTCAACCACTGAGTTGACAATGTACTTGAACGTATGAAGTTCACGCTCGGCAACAACACGCTCAGTGACATCCTGCACCACACCCAGCATGCGCAATGGTTTTCCTGCTTCGTCACGCTCTACGGCACCACGTTCCAACAACCAGCGCACAGTACCGTCAGGCCAGACAACCCGATGTTCAATGTTGTAAGGTCTATCATGTTCCACACAGGCATTCACCGCATCGGTCACCGCCTGGCGATCATCCGGGTGGACCGCCGCAAGAAAATTGTCATAAGAGGTTTCCAGATCACCTTCAGGGTAACCGAACAGCGGAGCAATACGTTCACTCCAGAAGAGCGAACCCTCCTGAATATCCCACTCCAAGGTACCAATATTGGCGAATATCTGTCCACGACGCAGGCGCTCTCTGGCAACTTCCACTTCATCTCGTGAGGCCTGCAGCTCTCCCTGTACTGCCTTGACGTGAGTGATGTCAGTGCGAATGGAAACATATTGATAGGGTTTACCCAGAGCATCCATGAAGGGTGTAATGGTGGACTCCACCCAGTAATAACTGCCATCCTTGCGGCGGTTACAGATTTCACCGAACCACACCTGCCCGGATGCAATAGTGGCCCAGATTTCCTGATAAAAAGCATCCGGATGCTGATCCGATTTGACCACCCGGTGATTTTTCCCCAGTAGCTCCTGACGGGTGTACCCACTGATATCACAAAACAGATCATTGACATAAGTGATGTTGCCGGCTCGATCTGCCACACTGACAATGGCGTGCTGATTGAGTGCCTGATGCTCCCGCTCCCGCTCATAAAGTGTTCGCTTCAAACTGGCACGAGTATCACTGAGGCTCCTGGCACGTGCGGCACGAATATTGACCAGTTCGATCAAGTGAGCGGCAGGTACCGACTTGATTAGAAAGTCATCACCACCCTGTTGCAATGCATGCAATTGTAGATTGCGATCTTCTTCAGCAGACAGAAAAATGATCGGCAGCTGGCTATAATGAGCATCATCACGAACCAGTGTCGCCAGCTCATAACCCTGAATATCCGGCATATGCATGTCCAGCAGCAATACATCCGGCTGGGTAACTTGCAGCTGCATCAGGGTTTCGCGTGCATCCAGCAAGGTGGTTACACGCATGCCGGCGGAACGCAGTATTGTGGCCTGAGCCTCCAGCACCAGTGGGTCATCGTCAACCAACAAAACCCGATAAGGTGAGTCAGGCATCCGGCGGATTAAGCTGTTCAGTAAACTGATCAAATGATCACTAGATACAGGCTTGACCAGATAGTGTTGAGCACCGGCACGGTAGGCCGCCAGGCGCGCATCCAGGTCTCCTCGCACGGAAAGACAGATCACTGGTGGCAAGTCCAGCTGTATCAGGTCTGCAAAGCGGGTAACAAACTCGGCGCCTGCCAGCTCACCATCCGGAAAAACCATATCCATGATAATGGCATCCGGTCGCCCAACAGCCTCAAGCGCATCCAGCATGGCCGGATAACCATTACAGAATTGAACCCGGTACCCTGCTGCTTCCAGCGCATCGGTCAAACCTGTCACCTGTTGTGTATCATCATCAACCAGATAAATCAGCGGCGCGGATCCATTCAGGGGTTTGAAATCCTGTTCAGGTTCCGCCAGAAATCCAGCGATGGGAGCAGACTTCTGCAAAGCCAGTTGCAGAGAAAGATCCAGATCAACCAACACAACAGATATCTCTTCAAGTAAATCAGCTGGCGCGGATGGCATGCCGGAGCGCAAACCTTGTAACAACTTCAACAGCAGCACATCCAGCGTTCCTGCAAAACGGCCAAGCTGAGGCAAGCCAAAAGTACCGGCTGCACCGGCCAGGCCATGAACCTGAAGTTGCAAGCGCTCAACTTCACGGGCATGCAATTCCTCAGTGTCCAAACAGGCAGATAACTCCATGATTTGCTCACGTCTCATGGGAAGACCAGCAAAAAACAGATCGTGCAACTCCTGCAGAAAATCTTGAGGGCTCTTGTCTTGCATTACTGACACCTGTGTGAAAGTTACATTTTGTAAGCAACAGGATAAAGACTCGATTTAGAGTATAAGAGTTATTTCAAACAAGCCTGCAGCAATAACAAGAGCAAAATCCTAATTCCAACAGCAATTTGATACACTTAAGATACATTTTAAATCTGCGCGGCTAACGCTAAATTAACTAGAGCGAACCGTATCAAATTGTATCAATTATGATTCAGGGTGTTAAAAAACATCCAAATAAAGATTGCTGCTCACTAATAATTACTGCCTTAATACTGATTGATTACTTAGAAAACCGGATCTCGAGAACCGTATGAAGTGCTTTTAGAACCAATAGTTACTCGAAGACTCTGAAACCAGAAGAGCATGGCAATGAAACCAGAAGAGCATGGCAATGAAACTACAAACGAAATTACTTCTTTCTTTAACTATGATAATCCTGATCAACGCCCTCGTTGCTGCTGTTGTCATGCTGCAAGTCTCAGGCATCCGCGAAGAAGCCGAGGAGCTCTCCAGCAACGAGATACCGCTGATGGCAGCCATGGGCGAGGCGAGTGCGGCGGTCAGCTATGAATTGCTGGCCATGCGCGAGTACCGTTACTCACAAAACCCGGTTTACCTGGATGCGTTCAATCAGGCTCATGAGCGGTGGTTGACTAATGTGCCAACCATCAGGTCACTGCTGGCCCAGTCAGAAATAGCCCACTACAGCGAACAACTGGAGCAGGCTATAGAGGCCGAGTCCGCTTTATTACACCTGTTTCAGGAACTGGTTGACGTCAATGCCCTGTACCAGGACGCGGGAGACCGATTTGGTGTGGCTGAAGACAGAGTTGATGCGTTTATAGCCGCTGGCCTGGAACGTACTCTGGGCCAGGCTATGGATCAGGCCATGAGCGAAGCATCCGCATTGGTGCGCCAACGCACACTGGAACAAGCCATGGCCTAGCAAGGTTTTAACGAGGCCTATGACGACCTCATCGAAGCCATTCTCGAAGCAAGGTTGGACAGCTCCCAGGCCGCACTTGAGTCTGGGCGATCCGAGCTGGTACAGCTATCATCCAACGCTGCTACGTTCAATCTGGGTGTGACTGCGGCGGATCAATCCGAACTGGATGCCGGCTTCGCAAACCTGCTCCGGGCACTGGATGACACCATTAGCGCCCGCCTTGAACGGCGTGCACTCGATGAGCAAATCGACGCAACTTACCAGTTATTGATCGGCCTGGTGGATACCATCGATGAGCGGATGCAAGAACAAGTAGCCGAAGATGCCAACACCATGTACGAGCACGCCCGTTTCGCGTTTAACCTGCTGATTGCCGGCATTGCGCTGGCCTTGTTGCTCGGCATTGCCATCGCCGCGTGGATCATTCGCGATGTCTTGCAGCAACTCGGCGCCGACCCTGGCGAACTGGACGCCATGGCAAAACGCCAGGCTGAAGGCTATCTGGATGTTGCCAGCCAACAACACAACGGCGTCGCCGGCGCCATGCAGTCCGTTGGCCTCAAGTTGCGAGAAACCATTGGGGTTGTGCAGGAGAATTCGAAAGGTGTTGTTGTAATAGCAGAACAGCTGAGCAACGTTTCTGAACAGTTCCGTACAGGTATGGCAACTCAATCTGAACGAGTTTCCATGATTGCTTCAGCTTCAATTCAAATGGCACAAACAGCTAATGACATTGCTGAAAATGTTAACCAAGTAAAACAGTCATCTATAGAAACCCTGGAACTTGCTCAAGCGGGTGGCACTAAAGTAAGACAATCTTCTCAGTCAATGGATGAGATTCTTCAACATGTCACCTTGGCCTCAGATCAAGCAAGCACTCTCGAAGCAAAAGCAAACCAAGTACAAGAAGTTGTTGGCATTATCTCAAGCATTGCTGAGCAAACCAATCTGCTGGCATTAAATGCAGCCATTGAAGCAGCACGGGCGGGTGAAGCTGGCAGAGGGTTCGCAGTCGTTGCAGACGAAGTACGTAGTCTTGCAGAACGCAGTAATCAATCAACTCATGAAATTAATACAATTATCGTTAGTATGCAGGAAAGCGTGAAGCAGGTTGTTGACTCTATGGCCCAGGTCTCATCCAGCGCGCAAGAGGGAAATGAAATTTCAGAAGAAGCCGCACAAGCTTTTTCGGGTATTGTTTCTTCTGTTCAATCACTTCAGGAACATGTCTCTGGAAATGCTGTATCTATTGAAGAAATGTCATCTACCGCAGACCAGATCACAGAGGACATCCAGGCAATTGATGATGTATCACAAGAGTCTCTAGGTTCAGCTCAACATATTGCAGACTCTGCTAAAGAACTGAAGAAAAACTCGACTAAACTGAGCAGCAGCATTGCTTTTTTTAAGTTCTAGTGTCTTCGTAAAACATCTAATATATGTGGCCCTTTAGTTAAAAATCCAGGCCCATGGCTCTGGCCATGGCACCGATACGCATCCCTGTCGCCGGGTGACGCAGATCAGGGTTGGCCCCCTGGCGCATAAGGAAGTGGGCCGCTTCAACCTGACGCATCATAATTGCAAACATCAGTGCTGTATTGCCCTGGGCATCGGTCATATCGATATCATCAACCTGCGCAGCTCTTTCCTTCAGGCTTTCCAAATCGCCATTGGCAGCAGCCAGATGCAGCAGCAGCCGATTATCGCTGCGATTACTGTTAAGACTTGTTAGGGATACCTGCTTGCCCAAGCGTAAACTGATGGCTTGCAGTAACTGGTCACGGTTGATGGGTTTGGTTAGATAGTCGTCAGCGCCCAGCTGTTTGCTAAGCTCACGCTTTTCTTCTGACTCAATTCCTGTCAGAAAAATGAAAGGCAATTGCTTCCAGTGCTCATTGTTTCTGACTTCTTTTAGTAAACCAAAGCCATCCAAAACCGGCATTTGAATATCACAAATGACCAAGTCAGGCAGCCATTTCTCCAGCTTCCTGAGGGCTCGATCACCATTGGTTGCCATCTGCACCTTGAAACCTTCCTGCTCCAGAAGCGCCCCCAAAAGGCGTACCAAGGACTCATCATCTTCAACCAGTAGAATTTCAGTCACGGTCGTTCCTGCTCCTCAAAGCACTGTTAACAACAGCAGCTTAATTGGAATTATTGTGGTTTATTCTTCACTGTAACTAACCGATGGATGGAAAGCATAGCAGTTCTTACCTTGCTCTTTAGCCAGGTACATTGCCTCATCAGCTTGGTTAAGTAATTGAGTAACATCAATAGCAGGAGATTGAGGGTAAAAGGTGATACCAATACTGGCAGTCACTTCCAGCGTATGTCCTTCCCATTCAACGGGTTCGCTAACGACACCAAGCAATCTGTCCAAAAGACCACCCAGTTTTTCTGGCACCTTAACTGATTCCAACACCAGGGCAAACTCATCACCACCCAGGCGTGCCAGGGTATCTTCATCGCGCAGGCAGGCCTGAGCCCTGTCAGCAATGCGCTGCAGCACCAAATCACCTGCGGCATGCCCGTGAGTGTCATTAACCAGCTTGAAGCCATCCAGGTCCAGGTAGGCAATGGCAATCTGGGTTCCATGACGATCAGCATAGGCTGTTGACTGGTGCAGACGATAATTAAACAGGACCCGGTTTGGCAAACCTGTGAGGGCATCAAAGTGAGCCAAGTGTTCCAACTGGGTTTGCTGCTCTTTCTGCTCGGTAATATCAGTAAACAGGGCAACAAACTGGGTAATTTCTTCACTAGGGTCGCGTACGGCACTTACGGTCATATTTTCCACAAAAATCTCGCCATTTTTTCGGCGATTCCAGATCTCACCTTCCCAGTGTCCCTTGCTGACTAGCTGCTGCCAGAATTTTTCATAAAACTCTTTGCTATGGTGACCCGAATTCAACAGGCTTGGGTTGCGACCCACAACCTCTTCACGACTATAGCCAGTGATTCTGGAAAAAGAGTCATTAACTTCCAGAATTTCACCCTTGGCAGAAGTAATCATAATGCCTTCCCGGGCATAGTTGAAAACGGTTAATGCCAAGCGTTCACTACTATCCCGTTCATGACGCAGCAAAGCATAGCGGATGGCTTTACGTAGCGAAGAAGCATCTTCACCCTTCGATAAATAGTCTTCAGCACCGGCCTCAATAGCCGTCTCAGTTGCATCTAGGTCATCCAGGCCGGTTAAAACAACCAGGGGAACATCCCCTACCAATTTGCGACAATGCTTCACAGTATCCGGACCTGAAGAGTCAGGCAGGTTCAAGTCCAACAGAATGACATCTGGACGCAAGCCTTGATCCTGCAACAAGATTCTGGCTTCACCTAAGCTGGCTGCCAGTTCAACCTTAAAAGCCTGGAGGTCACGTTCAAGCAGCTGCAATTTAATCAACTCAGCATCGCCTGGCTCATCTTCAATGATCAGTACGAGGGCCTGCTTTTTACGGTTTATTTCTGACATAAGCTCTCACTTCACTGATCAGGGATAAGCAGGTCGCTTAACCAGTTCAAACCAGTAGTTTTCCAACTTTTGTATTTGATGTACAAAGTCATCAATACTCACTGGCTTAACGATGAAGCCCGCTGCACCCTGGTCATAAGATGCATAGACATCCGTTTCAGCGTCCGATGTGGTCAGAACAACAATCGGAATGGCTCTAAAATCTTTGTTTTGTTTGATCTGTTTCAAAAATTCACGACCATCCATACGTGGCATATTGAGATCCAAGAGAATCAAATCTGGTTTGGGTTGACCCTGGTAAGTGCTCTCTTGCTTTAGATAGGCAAGGGCTTCTTCACCATTTTCAACGTGTTGTAAGTCAACTCCGATTCGACCTTCTTCAAAAGCCATACGTGTCAGATGAGCGTCAGCTGCATCATCTTCAACGAGCAGAATCGTGCAAAGTTTGCTCACTGGGTTCTAACTCCTGATCAGGAAAACTTAAAACAAAGGTGGTACCTCCATCGATACCCTCTTCAATACTGATGTCACCTCCCGCCTGAAGCATCAAGCGGCGAACTAAGGCCAAGCCCATACCCGTCCCTGTATTATCAGGCGTTTGAGTAACTAGGCGGCTGAAAAGCTCAAATACCTGAGTTCTATGCCTAGGAGCTATACCCCTACCATTATCCGCAATATATATAAGATTACAATGATTTACTGTTTTACCGTATATCTTTATTTGCATGGGGCGCTCAGGATGACGGTAGGTCACGGCATTACTTAGCAGGGCACGGAAAATTTCTTCAAGTCTCCGGCGTGCAAAAAGAATTTTTGGTAAAGGCTTTTCTACCTGCAGATCAGCATTGCTGAGCTCCAGTTGCTCTTGGATTGCTTTTTCGCGGAGCACCTGATCGAGAACTTCCTCCGTATGCAATCTTTGCACGGGCAGGATCACTCGATCCAACTCCAAATAGCGCTGAACATCATGAACCAGGTAACTCAAGTACTTAGCCTGGGCATGAATGAAATCTATGGATAGTCGAGCATCCTTATCCTGTTCTAATGAAGGTTTACTGCTTAGGCGCTCGGCAAAAGCCATCAAACGGCGTGTTGGCTCTTGGAAATGATGCGCCATGACTTCACTTAAACGCTGCAGTTCCCTATTCGAGGTATTTAAGCTGAGTTCACGCTGATACAGCTGGTTCGCCATTTCGTTCATGGCCTTAGCCAGCTCTCCCAACTCATCCTTCTGCTCCAGGTCTATTTGGGCCAACAGATCGCCTTTACGAATTTTCTCCACGCCCTTCATCAGTTGTTGTAACGGATAGGTTACCAGCTCACGAATCAGAAGAAGACTGAAAGGAATAATCAGTAAAGCAGTAATTAATAAAGCGGTGAGGATGGCTTCACGGGTTGCCGCACTAGCTTGATGATAATTTTCAACCGGGTACACAAAACTCAAATACGCCGATTGTTCACCACCAGCCAAACGGAGTGGAAATACTCCCCAAAAACCACCCGCTGTTTTTAGAAAATTGATCTCCCGCTCGGCAATAGGAGGCAGCTTGTTTTTCAATTGTTCGGCATGCTTTTTAACCAGGGGTTGGCCATCAATAAAACCACCCTGGGCATCCAAAAGACCCACTTCTAAACCGCCACGGGTGGCAAGCAATAAAAAGTCGCCATCCAGACGACGCATCAAGACCAAAGAGCCCACCTGGCGCTCTTCTTCCAGGTGTGAGCGCACGAGTGGGTATTTTTGTTCCAAATAAACCTGGCCGTTATCTAAATAGTAGCGCTGGCCTGGCTGGAGTTGATTATGGCGTTGGGCGCGTCTAAAAATTCGATCTTCAAGATCATTTTTTAGTGACTCGTCCAGGGCTCCTTCCGGGCTCATCAGCTTAAGGTCGGGTTGCTTATTTGCGTAGCTCACAAAGCCTTGGAGAACTTTTGACTCTTCTGCCAAGGCAAAACTGACCAACTGATCATCCGCTGCATACAGGTAAGCACCCGTACTACGCCCTGTTTGAATGGCGGTTTGCAGGCGTTGCGAGAGGCGCTTTTTTTCTTCGTCAAAAAGAAGACTTTGGTAGTTTCGGGTATCTTGAAAGTTGTTAATCAAATTAAGAATAGCGACTAAGCGCTCTTCTTCACACAAGAGATGGGCCTCGGAAACCAGGGCCGCTTCCAGATTCTTGCGGTTGTTATAGAGGCTGGAAAAACCTTCTTCGATCAGTGATTCAGCTGTTTGGGTATGATAGTTCAGCAGGTGACGGTCAACGAGATAACCTGCTAAGAGCAAGGAGATCAAACCAATAGCTAGGGTAAAAAACAGCAGTTTAAACTTCAAGGAAGAGGCCAACATCAGAAGATGGGCTCCACCTGATCAACATTTTCACGGGTGATAGCTATAGAATCCAATACCACTTTTTTTGGCACCTCCTCGTCTCTTAAAATCTGCATAGCTAGTCGCGCACCTTCTTTGCCTCCTGTTTGGAAAGTAAAGCTGATACTCTGCTTGCCTTCTTTAATGGCATCTCTCGCTTCAGTAATGAAATCGATGCCCGCAATGGGCAGATCAGCAGGGTTCATACCTGCATGCTCTATTGCCATACGGGCACCTGTGGCCATGCTGTCGCTTTGGGCATAGATGGCATCAAAAGTCTCGCCCCTGTCCAACAGATCAGAAACAGCAAGAATGGCATCGGCCCTTAAAAAATTACCTCTGGCGGAAGTGACGCTGATTGCAGGGTGGTTATCGATAATATCCATAAAACCCTGAGTTCGTGCCAGGGTGGTGCTGGCTCCGGAAACTCCTTCCAGCATCAAGATATGCCCCTCACCTTCCAGCTTTTCAACAAGGTAGCGGGCTGCTGCTTGGGCAATGGCATAATTATCCAGGGTGACATAGCTGGTATAGCCCTCACCATTAATACTTCGCGTCAGGAGAACAATAGGGATTCCCTGCTTATAAACCCGCTCAATAACCGGAGTAAGCAGCTCCTGGTCTCTTGGGCTGGTGATAATTAAATCTACGCCCCGGGCCGCCAGGTCCTCAATATGCTGTGCCTGTAAAGCCGTTTCACCATCCGCATCGGTATAGATAAAATCAACTTCAGGATAGCGGCTCAGTTCCCGCTCCACATCTCTCACTTGAACTAGGCGCCAGTCATTACCCAGAGTGTCCTGAGCAAAGCCAATCAGGTATCTCTCGCCCGCCCAAACGCAAGGCACTAACAATAACAAGAGTGGCACCAGAATTAGCTTTTTGAGCAGCTGAGTCACTATGCTTCTTCCTCTAAATTTCTATTCTGTGAAGAGCCGGAACCAAAATGCCGCTCAGGATGGTTGGCCAGTAATAGCTGATCCAGCAGATGCATCAACTCTGCTCGTCGATGGTGAAGTTTTTGCATTTCCTGTTGAGCTCGATGAAGATCACCCAGCTTTTTGTTTTCAATCACTTTACTGGCCTGCTGGTGGACCTTCTCATGCACCTGACCTATCTGAATAAACAGAGGATGATCGTGCATTTTGTTATATTGCTGGTGCCACCAGTGGCCAAAACGACAGCTCTTGCTATCTAACTCCGGTGGTTTGGGATAAGCATCAATCAACCATTTTTCAAGTTGAGACATCCAGGCATGATGTTCAATTCCAGCAGATAGCAAGGGCAGGTCTTCTCGCCGGTAAAGAGCGAATTCTTGCGCACAGCCACAGTTAAGGGGCCATTTATTCAAACTAACGGCCACTTGTTCGGGCAACAGAGGCGGTGAAAAGTAATACCCCTGAGCAGCATCACAACCCAGGCGGGTTAAGAGCCTACATTGGGCCTGGGTTTCTACACCTTTGGCCGTTAGCTGGCAACGAAAAGCCGAAGCCAAACCCAAAGTTGCCTCAACCACAGCCAAATCATTGGTGTCCAGCTGCATTCCGGCAATAAAGTCCTGTTTAATTTTCATCTCGCTGACATGCAAGCGCTTCAAGTAAGGCATCGAGGTATAGCCTGCCCCAAAGTCATCCAGCACCAGTTGGATACCTAAACGCTGGCAGCAGGCTTGTAGCGCTTCAATCGAACTCAACTTTTCCAGAGCGGTCAGTTCTTTGATTTCCAAGCGTAAACAACCTGGCTCAGGCAGGCGATCCTTACAAAGGGTATAGAGACGATCAGGAAAATCCACTTGCTGCAGCTGGTAACCAGCGATATTAAGAGAAACTGGCAAGCTCTGTCCTTGTGTATGCCAAGCATTTAATTGTTCCAAAACCTGATTGATCGCCCATTCACCCAGATCGAGAATAAGATCACCCTGTTCTACTGTTTCCAGGTAATCCTCAGGTAAAAGGAGGCCACGCTGCGGGTGCTGCCAGCGTAATAGCGCTTCCAAAGCAATGGGCTGACCACTTCTCAGGTCAATAACCGGCTGGTAATAAAGCTCAAATTCATTGTTGTTCAGCCCTCTTCTGAAAGCCATTTCACCCGCTGTAATCAGGTTTGCCTGCTCACTGATGGCCCGATCATGAAAGCAGAAATCATTTTTCCCACTATTCTTTGCCTGGTACATGGCCTGATCAGCCTGTTGCAGAAGCTTTTCCGGTGTTTTGGCTTCGTCATTCGGATAAAGGGTAACGCCCAGGCTGGCAGAAACTTGCAGTAGGTGTTCTCTCCAAGGACAGGGACGTGCTACCTCTGCCAAGACTCTTTGCAGTAACTTAAGCGTGGTTGACATATCCAGTTGGCGCTGTAGCAGGAGTACAAATTCATCGCCTCCCACACGGGCCAAGGTATCTTCTTCGCGCAAGCAAGACTGAACACGCGCTGCGACCTCTTGCAGAACATAGTCACCGGCATCATGGCCGTAGGTGTCATTAACCGGTTTGAAACCATCCAAATCAAGAAAGACCACTGCCAAGCGTCCACCATGCCGCTTAACGCTGGCAAAACTCTGTTCCAGCCGATCCAGAAACAGGCTTCTATTAGGTAGTCCGGTCAAAGCATCGTGGTTGGCACGGTGCTGCAGGCTTTTCTGCTCTTCCTTTTGCAAAGTAATATCACTGAACATAGCCACATACTGACGGACCTCTCCTTTAGTATTAGTGACGGCATTGATGGTAAGGAGTTCGGTATAAATCTCACCACTTTTCCGTCGATTCCAAACCTCTCCTTTCCAGCGCTCCTTTTCTTTAAGGCTTTCCCAGAGGTCTTTATAAAACTCCTGATTATGATGGCCAGAGGCTAAGATCGCTGGAGTCTGCCCCAGGGCCTCTTCGCGACTGTAACCAGTAATATGGGTGAAGGCTTCATTAACATCCAGAATCACACCCTTTTCATCAGTGATCAGGATGGCTTCACTTGCATGGTGGAAGACGGTTTTAGCCATGCGTTCATGCTCATCCCGCTCATGACGCAAAATTGCATAGCGTAAGGATTTACGAAGAATCCAGCTTTCGACGCCTTTGAGCAAATAGTCTTCAGCGCCTGCCTCTATAGCTGCTTCAATAATGCTGAAGTCATCTCGACCGGTATGCACTACCAGGGGTACATTGTCCAATAGCTCCAGACACTTATCGACCGTCGCTATGCCCGTCGAATCAGGTAAATTCAAGTCCAGCAGGACCACATCAGGCTGGTAGCCTGCTTCCAATAATTGTTTAACCTCTGCAAGGGATGTGGCCAGTTCTACCTCAAAAGCATCAACAGCATTTTCACAAAGTTGAAAGCGAACCAGCTGCGCTTCAGCAGTGTCATCCTCAACGACCAAAACTTTGGGGCTTTTTTTAAGACTGATACTGGCATTCATTAAAGGCATAGAGTTACCAAGAAGTTTTTCAGCTACCCTGCTGGTCTTTTTACTAAACTGAACCAGTAGTTTTCCAGCTGCTGGACCTGTTCAATAAAATCATTAATGTCGACCGGTTTGACGATATATCCTGAAGCGCCCAGATCATAAGAAGAAATAATGTCAGTTTCTGCTTCTGAGGTGGTTAGTACCACGACCGGGATAGATTTGAGGTTTTCGTCCTGCTTGACCTTTTCCAAAAACTGGCGGCCATTCATGCGAGGCATATTTAAATCCAGCAGAATTAAATCTGGACGGCGTGCCTCGGCAAAACGCCCCGTTCTACGCAGGTATTCTAGCGCTTCCACGCCATCCTGAACCTGCTGGAGATCAACCAGCAAGCGGCCTTCTTCAAAGGATATTTTTACCAAATGAGCATCTGCTGGCTCGTCTTCGACCAGCAAGACGCAAAATTTGTGTTCATTTCGACCCATCCATTTTTTCTCCTACTCCAGGCAAATCAAAAGTAAAGCAAACACCACCTAGCTCACTGTCGATTGCGTTGATTTCACCATCAAATTGCAACAGCATTTTTTTAACCAAGGCCAGACCCATGCCTGTACCTGGGTAGTTTTCTGTACTGGGTACCAGCCTGGAAAATATTTCAAAAACCTGCTCACGATATTCTGGCGGGATACCCACACCATTGTCTTCAAAATAAACCCTAACTCTGGTTGTCTCTTTAAAGACACGAACCCGAATTTGCAAAGTTTGATCCAGTTTCGCATAAAGAAAAGCGTTGTCCAGCAACTGGATAAAAATTTCCCGAAGACGCCTGGGCGGGAAAAACGCAGCCACCTCTTCACCTTCTAAAGACCACTGGCTTTCCTCAAGGTTAGAAGAGTGAGAGCGAACCAGCTCTTGAAAAACCTGGCCAGGGTAAAGGATTTCAGGTTCCAGTTTGAGTTGCTCCAACGCCAGATAGCGCTGCACATCCTTAACCAGAAGACTAAGCCTAAGCGCTTGTTGTTGGATAAAAGACAGAGATACCTGGTTATCACTATCCTGTTTTTGGAGACCCCGGCTTTCTAGACGTTGAGCATAGCTGACAAGGCGTCTGGCCGGTTCCTGGAAGTGATGGGCCATGATTTCATTCAAACGCTCCATTTCATTGGTCGATTGTTTTAAGGAAACAGCCAGTTCATTAAAGGCAATCAACACTCGACCAATTTCATCTTTTTCATGGCCTTGAATAGGCGTTAGGGGTGTAAAATCATCACGGCTACGGTGACGCAGCTGTTCCACCAGTTGGCTCAGCGGCTGGGTCAACAGATGCTTAGAAATATAAAGAATAACGACAGCCAAGATAATATTGCGTACCAAGCCAAAAACAAGTTCCCACCAAACCCGTCGGGTGAAGTCACTTCCCGCAATCCCACCATTGATGCTCAGGCTCAGTTCACCAACAGGCTGATACTCACCGGTATACTGACTGTGCCAAACCAAGGGGTAGCTAAAGGCTAGCTCACTTCCCAAAAGACTACCTAAAAGTGGGGTCTGCTGATCAGCACGCCTATCCCTGGAAGCCAAAACCCTATCCCTTTCTGTAACCAGCTGCCCTGAGCTTACCGCCTGAACAGCAAAAAGGCCTTCCAACACCTCTTCAGCCAGCAGTTCATCAAGAGTGTAGGCTGCCTGGGTGGCCGGATTGGCAGTGGTTCTTAATAGCTCCTGAGTAGAGGTTTCAATATTGCTGCGGGTTTGCTGAAGATCGACAAAAATCAGTAGCAAACTTAACACCAACCCCAAAAGAATAGCAGCCACAAGTGTCCAGCGGGTTTGCCGCCAGGCCAGGCTGGTGTTTAATTGCACCCGCTTAGTCATTCCAGCTCCTTATCAACACGCCAAGCATCACCCGCCCAGGAATCTAAAATGGCTTCTATGCGGCCTTGCTGATTCAGATTCTCTACTGCTACTTTGACTTCATCAACTCTTTCCAACTGCTCACTGTGCCGGGAAAACTGAACGGTAACGGGTGTGACCTGAAGCACTAAGCGATCACCCAAGAGTTCTTCAATTTGCATTTGTTCTTGCAGGTAAGCCAAAGACAGGCTGTTTCCCGCTATCGCATCCAAGCGCCCGGCAGCCAGCATATGAATCTGGGTTTCATAATTACGCACAGGAATCTTGTAGAGGCTGGTATCCCGATCAAACTCGGGGGATAGGCGGATTCCTTGCAGGACACCAATACGCAGGCCTTGAAGGTCTGCATAGGTATTCAGCGGAATGCCCGTACGTGCCTGAATGATGGAACCAAAATCAAACAAATGCCCGGCATGAATGACATCCTGATCACGATCAGCAGATTGAATCAAATAACTAATATCGGTATCACCCAATGCCAGACTTTCCATGACTCGGGCATAGGGCGCCAGCTGTTTATTCTGGGCAATACCACTAGCCGCTTCCAGTTCCCTGGCAATATCCAGCCAAATACCCTGAGGTTGGCCTGTCTGTTGGTCATAAAAACCCCAGGGCTCCGTTTCCATGATCAAGACTTGAAGGGCCGGTGCCGCCTTGACTGGAAGAACAATAAGGCTATAGGCAAAAGTAATCAGCAGGAGTCCTTTTTTCAGCATCCCTGCCCCCCGGTTAAACCACCCACAGGCAGGGTTCCTGGCAGCGTAAAACAAAAGCAACTGCCCTGATCTTCACCTTGGGATTCGACCCAAATACGCCCTCCATGACGTTCGACAATTTTTTTGCAGATTGCCAAGCCGACCCCAGTACCTTCGTAGTCGCTGCGGGCCTGTAACCGCTGAAAAACTTTAAAGAGTCGATCCTGCTGATCGACAGGAATACCTATGCCTTGATCCTTAACCAGGAACAGCCATTGTTTACCCTTGGGCTGAACACTTACCTCAACCTGAGGCTGCTGACCTTTAGCATGATATTTGATGGCATTGCACAACAGGTTTTGAAAAAGGCGCGTCAATTCATCGCGACTGGCATAGAGTTCAGGCCAGCCGCTTTCCTGGAGCTTAATTTGCGCTTGTTCTTCATTAATTTGCGGCCTTAAAAAGCTTAAAGCCTCATCAACAGCCTGCTTACTGTTTAACAGCTGCATGGGCTGTCCACGACGCCCCACGCGAGAATATTCCAATAACGAAATCAACATTTGATCCAAACGCTGAGCGCCTTCAGAGGCAAAGTCCATCATTTGCCGGTTTTCATCATCCAGTTGATCGCCCAGGCGTCTCTCCAGCATCTGTAGATAGCTATTAATCATCCGCAGGGGTTGGCGAAGATCATGGCTGGTGACATAAGCAAACTGTTCCAGCTCAGCATTGGAGTCCCTTAATTCCTGGGTACGTTCAGCTACTCTTAATTCGAGGTTTTCATTGGCCTGACTCAAGGCTTCTTCTCTGGCCTTGATTTTTTCCTGCATCTGGTTGAACGCCAGAGTAAGCTGCGCCAGTTCATCTTCACCTCTCACGGCCAGCGGTTGGACCTGGCCCTCCTGGGCAAGCTTTTGTGCACCATCACGCAATTCCAGCACCCTTCGCAATAGACGCAGAATAAAGGTGCCCAAAAAAGCAGCCAGGATAAACAGGGTTATGACAGCTGCAATCAGAAACAGGGTAAAATGTTTGCTTTTACGATCCAGCAGCTGTCGGTAAATGGCTTCCGATAGGGCTTGGCGTTCATAAGAAAACTGCCGGAAGACATGAATTAAAGCCTGGAAACGAGAGCTGGCTTGATAGACAGAAATGTTACGAATGGCCTCCTGATCCTGCATGACAGCAGCCTCAGCCATTTTTTCAACTTTGTCGGTATACCGCTGCCAATTTGCCCGGATCTGCTGTTCCTTCAAAGTATCTTCATTGGCTAGCAGGCCCAACAAATCAACCAGTTGAATTTCAAAAACAGCCAATTCTTCCTGTAGGCTTTCCACCTGACCGAGAAGTGCAAAATGGTCGCTGGTTCGCTGTAATTCAGCTTCCTGCTCACGGATAACTAGCAACTGAGCTTGCAGACGATTCACCAGAGCCAAAGGCTGGAGTTGTTCTTCCAGAAGCATTTGAGTATCTGCAATCGTATGACTGAGTGTTCTTTCCACATA
This sequence comes from Marinospirillum celere, assembly GCF_900112235.1. GTDB lineage: Bacteria > Pseudomonadota > Gammaproteobacteria > Pseudomonadales > Halomonadaceae > Marinospirillum > Marinospirillum celere. The sequence continues at coordinate 39,625 of NZ_FOLH01000006.1, forward strand.
CAAGAGAAGCAGGGAGACAAAGAGCACTCCGAGAATAAAACTGGCTGCTAGCTTGCTACCCAGCCCTTTGTACCAGCGAGGATTATTCATTCCCTCTCTCCTCGATTTTCTCGGGGTAGAGTGCCAACTGGTATTGCCATAACCGCCTCTGTTTTTCTCGTCCGTAGCTTTTAGTAATCGCTTCCCACTCCTGTTCAACCTGAGCCATGGCTTGCTGGGCACTCAATTCACCACGGCTTGCCTGCCCCAAAGCCTGATTCAAGCTCTTCAAGTAAGCGGTGTTGCCTGGTAACCCTGTGCCTGCGGGAACAGCAAGCGGCAGGCTTGTCTGCAAGGCATTCAGGGCTGCTTGACCATAAACATCCAGTAATTTCTGCTGCTCAAAATGACTAAAACGAAAGGGGTCTACAAAGCTGGTTGAAAGGCTTATCGCCTGGGTTGAGATTCTTGGCGAGGTAAACCAAAGAGCAAAGAGCAAAGCCAGCTCAGGGTTCTCGCTGGTTGCCGGAATGACTAAATTATTGCCGTAAGCTAGAGAAGTACGCCTAACCAAGCCTTCTGAATGTTGGATACCCGGCAGGGGATAAACTGAGTAGCTTTCTCTAAGTTCAGCATTACGATTAAACAATTTGGCTCCGGCAACAGTAATGAGCAGCGAATAGGCCTCACCTCGATGAAAATAAGGCAGAGCAGCATCGTAACCCGAGCCTGGTTGGTGAACCTTAGAGGGTGAAAAAGTTAAGGTTTCCAGATAGCTCTCGGTCGCTGCCCAGCCTTCAGGTGTGTTCACCAAAGGCTTCATTTGTTCATCAAAAAGTGGGTAATAGGGAGCAGCCTGACTAACAAAGCGAGGTAGCCAATACATCCAGGCAACCTGGGGATCGCGAAGTTCTACACTGCCATAGAGATTTTCTTCAGGGCGGTGAAAAAACTTCAAGTGATCCCGGTATTCCTGCCAGGTTCCAGGAGGAGCCAGGGCATACCCATAGTTTTCCAAAAAAGCCTGCTGCTCTTCGGGGTCATCCAGTAAATCCTGGCGTAAATAAAGCAGCAGCAGGTCGCCGTCAGCCGGAATCGCCAGCGTGGTTTCAGCAAAACGTGATTGGGCTGCTTTTAGGAAAAAGTCATCATCCTCGTGGAAGGGTAAATCCAGTTGGGCAAGCAAATCATCCAGCGGCAATATAAGCTGCTGATGGTAAAGATCCGGGTATTCAGAATTCCTGGCCACGATTAAATCCAGATTAGGATTCTCTTGCAGGTGCTTTTTAGCTGGCTTTTGAGGCATCAAACCAAGATCCAACAGCATGCCTGTTGCCTCCTCCCATTGGCGTCGTAGCTGTTGCTGCTGACCAAGAAAAGAGGCCCGGTTACCCTGCTTGACCGTTACTCTTAAAACACTGTTAGGTGCTAACTCACCCGAGGCCTGCAACTCTTTAACCTTGGCAAGGATTTGCTGATCCAGCTCTGCACTTGCTAAGCCAACCATGAAAACCAAACCAATCAATAATAAACCCTGGCTTATCCTTACTCGCACGCGTTCTGGCCTCCTTGCTGGCTAGGAGAACAAAGCTCACTTCCTGCTAAGGGAAGGTCAAAAATCACCTGCAGTCCACCCAAATCACTTACAGCCAGCTTCAAGGTGCCACCGGCCTGTTCAACAATGCGTTTTGCCAAGGGTAAACCCAGGCCAGTTCCCGAATACTCGGAAGCCTGCGGATTTAAACGTACAAATAACTCTAAAGCCTGACCAAAGTACTGCGGCTCCAAGCCTTTACCATTATCTTCCACCCTAACCAGCAAACGCTGCCGCCCCCCTTCTACACTGATTCTGATTTTCAATGGCTGATTGGTTCGTGCATGCTGGTAAGCATTCTCCAAAAGTACTCTAAATAACTCACGCATGCGATATTCAGATGCACAAATGGCTGGCCAGGGTGTTACTTCCAGTTCAACACAGTCTGCAAGTTGCGAAGCCAGGGAACCACTGCGGATTTCTTCACGCAGCAATTGATCAAGCGCCAAGGTTTGGTAATTAACCTTTCTGGAACCCACCTCTATAAACCGCTGCATACCCTTGATTAAATCCAGCAGGTAGTGGGCTTGTTGGCGAATAAACTGCAGCGAAGTAAGGGTTTGCTGATCCTGACTAGCTGGTTGGCGCAGCAGTTGATCGGAAAAAATAACCAAGCGCCTGGCTGGCTCTTGGAAATGATGAGCCATAATATAATTAAGACGCGCTTCTTCTTTTTGAGCCACTCTAAGTCGCTCAGCCGTTTGGTCCGCATACTCACGGCTTAACCGAGTTTGCTGCTGATCTTCATAGTTGCGGATCAAAAGCCTGTAAACCAGCACACCGGGTAACAGTGCCACCAACCAAGACAAGTATCTCAACCAACTCAGGTGGCCAACCTGTTTATCCCCAATAAAGGCCAGCTGCCACTCACCATCAAGTGCTCTCACTCTGGCCTTCAGGCTGTCCGCACGCACAAATAAGTGTTCATCACCGGCAAAAGCTTCACCCTGAGCACCCTGTCCATCTTGACCCCGAATGGCCAAGCGTCCAGTTTCAATCAACCCCAAAACTTCTGCCGACTCTAAGAGTGAATTCAATAGGATAGGCGTACTCACTAACCCCCAATAGCTGGCAGCACCTTCTTGATCCCGAAGAAACACAGGAATTCGATGAATTACGGCCTTGCCTCCCTGAACCAGTTCAACCGGACCAGTCAGTAAAGGCTGGCCCTGCTGCCTGATTAGAGTGAGGGGCTCTGCTTGACCCGGAACTTGATTTAGATCAACTCCCAAAGCAGCTTCATTACCTTCAAGAGGAAAGATCCAACGAATAACATCCCCTGGCGCCAAAGCCAGATGATTAACCATCGGATAGCGCTGCAGCAGTTGCTTGGCCATGCTTTCCAATTGCTCTTCTTTCAACACACCCTGATAACTTTGGATATAAAAACTAAAACTGGCTGAAGCATTACTGACCAAATTCAGGGCTGACTCCAAACGAGTGCGTATCTCCGCCAACTGGGCTTCATTTTGTTGCTGGTGATTTCGTTCATCCAGAGTGATTAAAAGCTCCAATAAAAGCCACAAGACTCCAGCCGTAACCAGGCCAGCCATTAACGACACCAGGTAATGCTTGTGTCTTAAATTACTGAAATAACGGCTTGCCTGCTTCATCTGAAAGGCCTTGTAAGTCCATAAAAAACGAGTGTCAATGAATGTAACCGAGGAACGCAAGAAAGGCCACCACTGATTCCAGCGGTGGCCTATTCACTAACGTATGCGAGAAGACAAATCAGCTGACATAGACTTTAAACTGTTTGCGCAATTCATCAATCATAAGGGTTGTGTCCTGGACGTGCTGGCTAGCTGTATAAGCCTGTTGTGCCTGGGCAGCATTTGAATCCGCAAGGTTTGCGATGCCTTCAACTGTTTCAGCAACTTCTCGTGCTGCCATGGCTTGCTCTTTAAGCACGTGTTGAATATCCAAAGTAGCCTGAACAACTTGCTGGGTTTTTTGCTCAATTTCAGCAACCGATTGGCCTGCGCGCTTCGCTTTACTAACACCCGCTTCAACACGTTCGACACTTTCCTGCATCTCATCTGCTGCTGCTTCCGTACGCTTTTGTATCTGACTGACCATATCGGTAATTTCTACCGTGGATTGTGCTGTACGTTCTGCCAGGCTGCGAACTTCATCAGCAACGACAGCAAATCCACGTCCATGTTCACCTGCACGAGCCGCCTCGATTGCCGCATTTAAGGCCAAAAGGTTTGTTTGATCGGCGATCTCCCGAATCGTTGAAACGATCTGGCCGATATTATCCGAAACCGCTTCCAGAGCTTTCAGCTGGGCAGCAGAGTCTTTAACCGTTCCCGCAATGGCAGCAATTTCTTGTGTACTTGCATAAACAGCTTCCGCACCTGATTTGGACACCTCACCAGCTTGCTGAGATGCTGAATGGGCTGCATTGGCGTTCTCACCAATTTGCTCAACCGATGCTGACAACTCCTCCAAGGCTGCAGCCATATTAGATGAAGCCAGTGACTGCTCTTGAGCACCTTTGGAAGTTTCTTCTAAATCCTTAGACTAGACAACTCTATTATCAGCCCTAATCAACCAACTCTTAACCTGAATCGATACAAATAAGCTAATTTTAGACACTTAATGATACACTCATGATACATTCATCACACTTTTATCCTTGGCCTTCTTGGTAACTGCACACAAAAGCGGCTACCCACGGGCTTTGCTGACTCCACCCACAGTTGACCACCCATCACTTCCGTCAGCTCTTTGGAAATAGCCAAGCCCAAGCCTGAGCCTCCGTGTTGACGTTTTGCCGAAGCATCAGCCTGAGCAAAACGTTGAAAAATATGGTCCCGATCTTTCTCATCTATGCCCGGCCCCTGATCGATCACTTCAAGCCTAACGAACTCCTTGTCACAGTGAGCTTCAAGCCGAATAACACTGCTTTCCGGTGCGAACTTGCTGGCATTGTTGATCAAGTTGGTCATGACCTGAAGCAATCGTTTCGGATCCACCTCTACCAATACATTCGCATCAGGCAATACTTTTAATAGTTGCTGCTGACGTGAAGCAAGTGAACAGGCAAGGCTGGCGGCGGCTGCTTCTAGTAAAGGAGACAAAGCCGTTTGTTCCGAATGGATATGCAACTGCCCTCGCTTTATTGCTGCCATATCAAGTAGGTCATCCACTAGACTGGCCAAACGCCTGGAGTTTCGATGTGCCAAGCCTAAGAGCTCATTTTGCTTCTCTCTGTCAAGAGCAAGCCCACCTGAATTCAGTAAATCCAAGGCTCCCTGAATACTGGTAAGTGGAGTTCGCAGCTCATGACTGACGATAGAAATCAACTCATCTGCTAAGCGTTCTTTTTGATTACGCCACTCCTGCAAACTATCAAAAGCGACCATCAGTTGCCCAATTTCCCCTTGAACTTCAGAGTTGAAAGGCCGATAGGTTTCGTCTTCAGCGACCACTGAATGTAGTTGAGCAATCGCATAGCGCACTGGCTGTAAAAGATATCGGACCATCAATAAAATCATCATGCATGCAATGATCAGCATGAGAAGTAACATCAACAAATAGCGCTGTAAAAGCTGTTCTGCTGGAGCCAGAACTTCGTCTTCTGAAAGCAAATGCAAAACAGTCCAGTCCATGAAAGGCAGAGCAGCTTTGCTAAAGACCCAAGTATTGCCTTTACTATCTATAACTTCACCGTAGGGCTCTTCTGCTTGAAGACTTGCAGTTAGCAGCTTGTGATCTTCTATTTGTACTGGGGTTAAAGCCCTTTGTTGATCACCGGAAGCCGCATAGAGGTTGTTGTCACCATCCACTATATAGAGAGCACCCACCTTGCCAAATTGTGTAAAGTTTCTACTTAACCCGGCAAAGGTCACATTATTTAGCAGCTCATGAGTACCCAGTAAAACACCATAGACTTCACCGTTCTCCACAACTGGCACATTAAAAGCGATTAAAGGAATCTGTGTTCTACGGCCCAAAAAAGGTGCACTGCGTACTGGTTCAAGTGACTCTAAGGCTTCAGATACAAAAGGTCGATCAGCATAATTGTAGTGGTCAACTAATTCCGGACAGTATTTTAAGTTTTTCCTCAGCCGCAACAGGTGATAGTCCACCATTAAAGGCATGAGGTCGTTGCTGGTTATAATAGCCCATCAAGTAATAACCAATGTCTCGCCTAGCTGCATTCAAGCTTCTATAACCCAATGCCGGCACCCACTCTGACTTTAAGCTACGGAACAGCCTTTCCATCGGGGCGTTGTCCCAGCAGTTTCCTCTTCGGCTCATGCTTTGCGTGATCTGGTAACGCCAGAGCCTCTGCCGGAACTTACGGCTGGCATACTGGCTCCCCTGGTCTGAGTGAAACATGATGTTCCTGGGCTGGCCTCGTTGCTCCCAGGCGTGATCCAGTGCCTTAACCACCAAGTCAGCATCCGGACTGGATGACAGCGCCCAGCCCACAACACGCCGGGCATACAGATCCAATACAACAGCCAGATAACTCCATTCCTGACCCGTCCAGACATAGGTGATATCACCACACCAGACTTGATCAGGGCAATCAACACTGAACTCACGGGCTAGGTGGTTTGCAATATCAGGCCGTTCAACCGTTGCTTGCTTGTAAGCATGGGAACCAGGTTGCTTACAGGTCAGCCTCAGTTCACGCATCAGGCTACGGACTTTAAAACGTCCAATAGCCGTCCCCTCTGCTTTCAATTGCCCTTGGATAGTGCGGCTGCCGGCAGAGCTTCGGCTTTTCGTGAAAAGGTGTTTAACCTGCGCTTTCAGAGCCAAGCGCTTAGCATCCACCTGGGTACGCCGTTGACGGTATTCATAGTAGCTGGATCGACTGACATCAAAGGCTGCACAGACCATTTCAACAGGCTCCTGCTCACTCAACTGGTCTATCAGCGTGTAGGATTGATTTCGTCCGACATTAAGAGAGCGGTAGCCTTTTTTAGTATGTTTTTCTCCTGCTCCAGGCGTTTACAGCGAGCCTCCAGCTCCTGGATACGTCTCTGATCAGGTGTCAGAGCTTTGCCTTTGGGTGTGATTCCTTCACGCTCCTGAGCAAGCTGTTTAACCCAGGCTCGGATTGAGCTTTCAGCAACTCCCAAAGACCGAGCTGCTTCCGTAAATGTATAGTTTTGATCCAGTACCAGGCTGGCTGCCTCCTGCTTAAACTCAGGAGAAAATGAACGTCGTTTCTTGGTCATCAGACACCTCGCTTAGGGTGGTCATATTACCACCGTAAAAGATGTCCGGGTTTATTGAACCACTACAATGTGACCAATTGCTCTGCCAAGGCTTGTAAGCTGGCTTCCTGCCGCTCCAATTCACCTTCAAGCTGCTCAGTCAAACTGGACAGGACTCGTTGCTCATTTTCGTAAAAAATTTGCCGATACTCTTCGTGCAAATAACCACGTACCAGAAAAGTGGACGCCAGGACAATTACAACAAAGCCCAGAAAAAGCAAGGTCAGTAAACGGGTTTGTAATGAGCTCTTCTTTAAAATTTTCTGCATTGAGCCGCCCTTTACTGCCCTTTTATAGCCTGCTGAGTTAGTGTTAACACAACCTGCACTTCTTGTGTGATGGGTACCCAATCAACGGTCTCTGAGTCAACTTTATTAAGCTGTACACGTAACAAAGCATCCAGTTGTAATGCTTGTTGGCCAAGCTCCTCAAACTGGTAAGCGCCTGCTGCACCAGCTAGGTTATGAATTTCTTTATAGAGATCAAAAAGTGATTTGGTTACCAATGCCCGATCAATTCGCTGATACCGACTCGCTAGACCATGGACAAAGCCTAGCCTTAGCTCTCGCAGTTCATTAAGCACCACAGACTTTCCTCCTATTTTAAAGCGGCAGTGTACAAAACTCTTCTTATCCGGCATATTAGATAATAAAAATAGAAAGGTAGCTATCTTCCATGCACCAGGTTGCCATCATCGAAGACGACATGGACCAGGCTCGTCTGGTTGCCAGCTGGCTGAAAACCTATGGTTATCAGGCAAGTCTTTATATTAGCGCTGAATTATTTCTCGAAACACACCAAGATAGCAAGGACTTCGACCTGCTTCTAATCGACTGGTTACTGCCAGCAATGTCAGGTCTCGAGCTAACTCAGCAGCTAGTGGAACATAAAGATCGCCCCCCAATCATTTTCATGACCAGTTTACAAAAGGATGATGATCTTGCCAGGGCACTCCATTCAGGTGCTGACGACTTTATTTCTAAACCTTTGAAAAAAAACGTGTTTCTAGCACGCGTTCATGCTGTTACACGTCGCCATAAGCTAAGGAAAGAGCAACAGTTGGAGCAGGTAGCTTTCAAGTTGGAAAGCAGCAGCTTAGCACTTATTTCTGCTGACCAACGAATCAAACTCACTGCTTCTGAGTTTCGGCTGATGCAACTCTTTTCCCATTCTCAAGGCCACCTGTTCACCCGTGAAGAACTGGCCGACAGTATCTGGGGCGATTCCACGAAAGCGAATGAAGGCCGTGCACTGGATTTGCTGATCAGCCGACTGCGTAAAAAGCTTCAGAAGCTTGAAAAGCCTATCGGTGAACTGATTAACCATTACGGCCAAGGGTATAGCTTTGACAGCCACCTCTAAGCGACAATCAGATCGTTTCGAGTTTCAATGCCTTGAGAATTATTCTGCAATAGCATTGCTTACTTTGATGTTCCAAAAGAGGAAAGGCTGGAGGGGTTTGAGGAGGTCTTTATTGAGGATTTTCTGAATGGCAAAATCAGTTTCGCTGGTGTCGCGGCGCGGTGGCTGCACATAAACCTGCCCACTCGAAGCCTTGATGCCTGCACAAATAGGTGTGTGTATGGCAACGCCCTTCTCCGTGACGACAGCCAGGTCGCCATTTTTCAATTGCACAGGGGTTCCTGGTGGGTAAAGGCCCAACTGGCTTAGAAACACCTTACCCAAGCGGGCATCAAGTAGCTCAGCATCATCTCCCAGCATCTGTTTCATCGCCTGGCGGGGGGTCAGTAAAGGGCGATATTCACGCGGTGCGGTCAGGGCGGCATAGCTATCTGCCAAGGCAACCAAGCGGGCCGTATTGCTAATCTGGCTACCTTGCAAGCCCTTGGGATAACCACTGCCATCCAGGCGTTCATGATGCTGAAGCACAGCAGTCAGCCAGATATTGTCTTTAACGCCCAGCATCTCCAGAATCAACAGTGATTTTTCCGGATGATTGCGGATGGCTTCTTTTTGCTGTTCAGTCAACGGGGTTTGTTGGTGGTTAAGCTTTTCCTGAAGATGCAGCATTCCCAAGTTGGCGGTTAGAGTTGCCGCCAAACCAGAGAGCAGCTTTTCTTTACTCACTTTCAAAGGGCGAGAGACGACAGCCAGAAGGACTGCACAGCGCATGGGATGATCAAGAGTTGAAGGGATATCTTTAGGCCAGTGCGCAGCCCCTAAAAGGGCGTTGGGTGATTTTTCAGCCAGGAGTAATAGATGCTCGGCAATACCCAGAATGCGGCGCTGGAAGCCTTTTGCCGCGGCATTTTTCTCGGCATGCTCAAAGGCTTTATCCAGCTGAGTGTAGAGTTCTTCCAGTTCCAAAAAGGGGTTAAGTTCTTTTGAGTAGCGGCGACGCTGGAAGTCGGTTTCATCCTGACGGACGACAACTCTTTCCTTGGGATTGAAATAACCCTGGGCCAGCAGTGCTTGAACCTGCTGTTCGTTATCAATCAGTGAACCCTTGGTCAGAAGCACTATGCCACTGCGGGCGTAGATATTCATCGGCGCCCGGTCACCTACAATCAATTGTCCTTTCGCCAGCTTTTGCAGCATTCGTTTCAGCTCCTTGCCAAATCTTAACAAAAGTTAAAATAACACTCTTGCAGCCTAGCGAATCAGAGCTGAAAATTATAGTTGCATTTAATGGCGATTTTTAACCGAAAGTAACTGGACGCCTTGAATTCAGCATAAACCCTGGGCCAGATCCGCTTGGATGTCTTCAATATCCTCCAAGCCTACAGCAATTCTGACCAATCCATCGGTAATTCCAGCAGCCAAACGGGCTTCTGGGGCAACCCGGGCATGGGTCGTGGTCGCTGGATGGGTAATCGTGGTCTTGGCATCACCCAAATTGGCGGTAATAGATAGCATCGAGGTAGCATCGATAACTTTCCAGGCCGCTTCACGCCCCTTTTCCATTTCAAAGGAAAGCACACCACCAAAACGGCGCATCTGTTTTGCCGCCAACTGGTGCTGCGGATGCGTCGGCAAGCCAGCATAATGAACAGCTTTAACGCCGGGTTGCTCCTGCAACCAGGTAGCCAATTGCAGCGCATTAGCTGAATGGGCCTCCATGCGCAGCTTTAAGGTTTCCAAGCCCTTTAGAAAGACCCAGGCATTGAAAGGGCTCATGCAAGGCCCCGCAGTGCGCACGACACCAAAGACTTCGGCCATATCCTGTTCACTACCTACTACAGCACCACCGACCATACGCCCCTGACCATCCAGGTATTTGGTGGCTGAGTGCACGACGATATCAGCACCCAATTCCAGAGGTTTTTGAAGGGCTGGAGTACAAAAGCAGTTATCCACGACCAGCTTCACCTTACGACTGTGAGCCAGTTCAGCCAAAGCAGCCAGATCAGCAATTTCACAAAGGGGGTTGGAGGGCGTTTCTACAAAAAACAGGCGGGTCTTGGACGTACAGGCAGCCTCCCAAGCGGCGAGGTCCTGAAGTTCAACAAAATGCGTGGTGATTCCCATTTTGCTTACGAACTTATTGAACAGGCTAACGGTAGAACCAAAGACGCTGCGCGAACAAACGATCTCATCGCCCTGGCTCAAAAAGGCCATGCACACAGCCAAAATAGCTGACATCCCTGAGCTGGTAGCCACGCCTCTTTCTCCACCTTCCAAGGCAGCCAGGCGCTCTTCAAAACAGGCAACCGTCGGGTTGGTAAAACGTGAATAGATGTTCACTGCACCCGTTTCATTAGTAAAGCACTCAGCGGCATGAGCTGCCGACTCAAACACAAAGCTGGAAGTGGTAAAAATAGGTTCAGCATGTTCACGTTCAGCAGTTCGGCGATGGCCACTGCGTAGGGCACGGGTCGCTGTACCCCAGGAGTTATTTTCTAATGACATGACCTGCTCCTGGTTATGGACTTAAGCTTCTTCAGCCGAACTGTCATTGTGTAGATCGATGGCCGAATTATCATCGGTATTGTTGCCGTTTTTAGCAGCATCACTGCGTTGGTTTTCCAGACGGGCCAGATAGGCCGCATCAATACCACCTGTTACATAATGGCCATCAAACACCGAGCAATCAAAACCATCCACCTTAGGATTCAGTTCCTTGCAGGCGGCAACCAGATCATCAATATCCTGATAAACCAGCCAATCAGCACCGATCAGCTCACCCACTTCATCTTCAGTACGGCCATGGGCGATAAGTTCGTGCGCTGCTGGCATATCGATCCCATAGACATTGGGGTAACGCACTGCTGGAGCCGCTGAAGCAAAGTAAACTTTTTTGGCACCTGCATCCCGAGCCATTTGAATGATCTCATTGCAGGTGGTACCCCTAACAATAGAGTCATCAACCAGCAAAACCGTTTTGTCTTTGAACTCCATAGAAATGGCATTGAGCTTTTGACGCACTGATTTCTTGCGCAGGGTTTGTCCCGGCATAATGAAAGTACGCCCGATATAACGGTTTTTGATAAAACCTTCACGGTAGGTCACACCCAGATGTTGAGCCAGCTCCAGAGCCGAAGTTCGGCTGGTATCAGGAATGGGAATCACCACATCAATATCATGCTCGGGCATAACCCGTTTAATCTTTTCGGCCAGCTTCTGACCCATTTGCATACGGGCATGATAGATGTTGATGCCATCCATGATGGAATCAGGGCGAGCCAGATAGACATGCTCAAAAATACAAGGCGTCAAACGCGGCTCTGGGGCGCATATTTGGCTATGCAGTTCACCTTGGTGGTCAATATAAATGGCTTCGCCGGGCTGAAGATCGCGCACCAGTTCAAAGCCGGCAACATCCAGGGCCACACTTTCCGAGGCAATCATATACTCTCTGCCTGCGGGAGTTTCCCTTTTGCCATAAACAATCGGGCGAATGCCATTGGGATCACGGAAGCCAACCATGCCGTAACCACTGATCATGGCAACTGCGACATAGCCCCCTTCACAGCGCTGATACACCCGGCTGATAGCAGCAAAAACATCTTCGGCACTCAAGCTCATGCCCAGCTTGCCCAGTTCATTGGCAAAGATGTTGAGCAAAACTTCCGAGTCAGAGTTGGTGTTGATGTGGCGCAAATCTGTCCGAAAAAGCTCTTCCGTCAGCGATTCTGAATTGGTGAGATTGCCGTTATGCGCCAGGGCAACACCATAGGGCGAATTAACGTAAAAAGGCTGGGATTCCGCTTCACTGGAGGAGCCAGCAGTTGGGTAGCGAACATGGCCTATCCCCATGTTTCCACTGAGCCTTTTCATATGGCGGGTGCGGAAAACATCCCGGACCAGACCGTTGCTTTTACGTAAGAAGAAACGTCCCTGATCACAGGTCATGATGCCTGCAGCGTCCTGCCCCCGATGCTGCAACACGGTCAAGCTGTCAAAAAGCATTTGATTGACCGGCCCATGAGCCATAATACCTGCTATTCCACACATGAAGCTTTCACCTATTCACTGATATAATCTTCCAAATGGGAGGCACTAAAATCTCTTACCTCTTCCATATAGGGCATTAAACGCGATTCTTGCCACCAGGCGTGATACCTGAGATCGGTCAGGCTCGCTATAGCAACGCCCAAAACGATAATGACCACGCCTCGTACCACACCGAAAATACTGCCTAGAAAACGGTCCAGTTTACCCAGGCCTATTTTTTCAACCAGGGTGCCAAAACCAGCGGAAATCACTTTACTGGCCAGCAGAACAACGACCGTAATCGCAACATAGGCTGCTGCCAGCTGTAAGCCAGGGTCCGCCAAAATAAAATCAAACAAGGGCGCAACCTGTTGCCCCAACATTCTTGCTGCCAAAAGAGCCACTATCCAGCCTGCCAGAGACAGCACTTGATGCACAAAACCTTTCCAGAAGGCTAACAAGGTGGAAGCCAACAGAATAACAATAAAAAAGATATCCAGCGCATTCATACCCATCATGGGTTACTACTCCTCACTCATTCGTACCTGGCAAACTGCCCTGCTCTCTTGCAACCCTTTCCGGCACATAACGGGTCAGTAGGGTTCTTAATCCCTCTTCCTGTAAGAGCCGGTCCTGCACACTTCTGGCTTCCTGTTGATCAATAAAAGGGCCCACAAAAACAACGGCCAAATTGTTAATACGTCGCCAATAGGTCTGCAGTCCTTTGTCTTCCATCCGGGCCACCAAACGGCGGGCATTACTGGAATCACCCAGGCTGGCTACCTGAATAGCCCAGGCTTCAACGCCACCTTCCAAGGCCAGCTGCATTCTTTGATCGCCCCTCTCCCGCCGCGATTCAACCCTTTGCTGCTCTTCTTCACTGACACTGGGTTGGAGCTTCGGAGGCTTAGAAGCTTCTAGATCAACGGCCAGGGGTTCGGGACTTTCAGGCATGACAATTTTATCAGAAACCGGCAGCGGCGGACGCTCTTCTTCCAAAATCAAGGGTAAAAAGATGACCGCCAAAGCAATTAAGGCCAAGGCTCCAATCAAGCGTTCTTTCAAGCCGTAGCGCATGGAGGCATCTCCTTTCGCTGCAGAAGATCCAGAAACAAGGCCACTGTAAAGAAAGAGCCCACCACCAACACTTGATCCATTTCGCCAGCATCCAAACGCTGTCTGGCTTGGGCGTACAAGGGTTCAGGCTGAGTGGATGCATTGCAGTAAACAACCTTACCACCCTGCTTCTTGATCAGCTGTTCTAGGACTAAAGGCTGCTCGGCTCTTGCCGTGGGCAAAGCCGTCACCATCCATTCATCAATGCAGGACAATAAAGGCGTTATCGTTGCCAACTGATCCTTATCAGCCATCATCCCCAAAATGGCCAAACGCTTTTTGCCGGGCTCTTCAGCCAGCCTGGTTGCCAAGTATTCAGCAGCCTGGGGGTTGTGCGCAACATCCAATAACCAGGCACCCTGCCTTTGCATTCTGCCGGTCACTCTGGCTTGTGCCAAACCCTGAATTCGAGCCTGATCAGTGATCGGCAAGCCGGTTAATTCCAGCGCCTGAACAGCCGCAGCCGCATTCGCTCTAGGCAATTCTGGCCAAGGCAGGGAAGTAATTTCCAAGGACTCACCCTGTGCATTCTGACCCTGCCAACACCAGGAATTTTGATTCGGGAACTGGTAAAATTCAGTACCCAATTGAAAGACTTTACAGCCCAGGGTTTCTGCTGTGGCTCTGACACTGGCAGGCAGGTTTTGACTCCCCAGAACCGCAGCCTGTCCCGCTCTGAAAATACCGGCTTTTTCACGGCCTATTTGTTGCAAATCATTACCCAGGTATTCCTGGTGATCCAAGGCAATGGTCGTCACTACGGCAACATCAGCATCGACGATATTGACTGCATCCAAACGACCACCCAGCCCAACTTCCAATAACCAAAGGTCCAGGTCAGCCTCGGCAAAGATCACCAGGGCGGCCAGGGTGGCAAATTCAAAATAACTTAAAGAGATGCTGGTCAGATCAGCCTGATTTCTTGCCGCATCGATGCGTTCAAAAGCACCAATAATCAACGCATCAGTAACAGCTTGGCCTTGAAGTTGAATGCGCTCATTAAAGTGCAGAAAGTGCGGGGAAGTATAGCTGCCAACCCGTAGGCCAGCAGCCAGGGCCATAGACTGAGTCATGGCCAGAGTAGAGCCTTTGCCATTGGTTCCGGCAAAGGTAATGACTTGAGGGCGGGTTGCTTGCAGGGTCAGCGGCAAGCCAAGGCGACGTGCAACCTCACCGACCCTATCCAGTCCCAGGTCGATTTCACGGGAATGGAGGTCCTCTAAGCGCTTTAGCCATTCAGCTAGCGAGCCAGAGGACTTCTTGGTGGCAGCAGTGGTCACGGAAGCGGTCAGGCTGCCGGCTGGTGGGTCATTTTACGCAGCAGGTCCGCCAGCTTGGAGTTCATTTCATGGCGATGGATAATCATGTCAACAGTGCCATGCTCCAGTAGGAATTCAGCACGCTGGAAGCCTTCTGGCAACTTCTCACGCACCGTCTGTTCTATAACACGGGGGCCAGCAAAGCCACAAAGTGCAAAGGGCTCGGAAACATTGAGATCGCCCAGCATGGCAAGAGAAGCAGAAACACCGCCATAAACAGGATCTGTCAAAACAGAAATATAAGGAACGCCCGCCTTCTTCAAACGCTCCAGCGCCGCTGAGGTTTTAGCCATTTGCATCAAAGAGAAGAGGGCTTCCTGCATGCGCGCGCCACCCGATGCCGAAAAGCAAATCAGTGGAATGCGTTCTTGCAGAGCCAGCTCAGCAGCACGCACAAACTTCTCGCCAACCACTGAGCCCATGGAACCACCCATGAAGTTAAATTCAAAGGCAACAGCAACAACCGGCAAGCCGGTTAGCTCACCGCGCATGGCAATCAGAGCGTCTTTCTCGCCAGTGGCCTTTTGTGCTGCTGTCAAACGATCTTTGTATTTCTTGGAATCTTTGAATTTCAGACGATCTACAGGTTCCAGTTCAGCAGCCAGCTCCTGGGCACTGCCCTTATCCAGAAAGCCTTCCAAACGCTTACGAGCAGACAAGCGCATATGATGGTCGCACTTGGGACAGACATGCTGGTTCTTTTCCAATTCCGGACGGTAAAGTGCTGCCTCACATTTGGGGCATTTGCGCCACAGACCCTCAGGTACATTGGCTTTACGCTCAACATTGTCGGAACGAATAATGGAAGGAACAATTCTGTCTAGCCAGCTCATAAATTCTTTAACCTACTTATCAAGTTGGAGTCGCCATGCAAAGGGCGCCTATTCTAACCCAAGACACCCTACACAGGGAAACCCAGGGTTGCCTTCAAGCATCCAAGGCTTGTCGCATTTCTCCCAAAATAGCTTTCAGCGCAGGAGCCATCTCAGAAGGCCGGTCAGCCAGTTCGGCAATACGCCCCACCAGTGCACTGCCAACAATCACACCATCTGAGATTTCAGCAAGGGCTCGCGCTGTTTTGCCATCTCTGATACCAAAGCCAACAGCCAGAGGCAAATCAGTAATACCGGCAAATTCATTCAGCTTGGTCGCAACTGCCGGCACATCGATAGTTGCTGAGCCAGTAACACCTTTGAGAGAAACATAGTAGAGATAGCCACTACCTGCAGCAGCTATTTTACGCGCCCGCTCCAAGGTTGTTGTGGGTGCCAGCAAAAATACTGAATCCAGCTGATGGCTTTTTAAGAGCACCGCAAAGTCTTCAGCTTCTTCAGGAGGCAGGTCAACGATCAAAACACCATCAACCCCAGCCATGGCTGCAGCCTTAACAAAGGTCTCGTAGCCCAGAGCTTCAACGGGGTTCAGGTAGCCCATCAAAACTACAGGAGTTTTTTGATCTGTTTTGCGGAACTCGGTCACCAGTTTAAAAACATCCAAGGTGCTGGTGCCATGCTTCAAAGCTCTTTCACAGGCTTTTTGAATGACCGGACCATCCGCCATGGGATCCGAGAAAGGTACGCCCAGCTCCAAAATATCGGCACCAGCCTCGACCAAGGCATGCATCAGCTCGACAGTATATTCAGGCGCAGGGTCACCGGCAGTAATATAAGGAATCAAAGCCTTACGGTTGTTTTCCTTGAGTTGGGCAAAGGTGGCTTGAATACGGCTCATAAAGTAATCCCCTGCTTGGCAGCAACAGTCATGATGTCTTTATCACCTCGACCGGAAAGATTGACGACCAAATGTTGATCCTGCTTCATGGTAGGGGCAAGCTTCTTGGCAAAAGCCAGCGCATGCGCTGATTCCAACGCAGGAATGATGCCTTCAAAGTTACACAGATCTTCAAAAGCATCCATGACTTCAGTATCTGTCGCTACTTCGTATTTCACGCGGCCAATATCCTTAAGATAGGAGTGCTCTGGGCCTACACCTGGGTAATCCAGGCCCGCTGAAATCGAGTGGGTTTCGATAATCTGTCCGGCTGCATCTTCCATCAGGTAGGTGCGGTTACCATGCAATACACCAGGACGACCGGCATTCAAGGGCGCAGCATGACGACCTGTTTCCAGACCATCACCACCGGCTTCAACACCATACATGGCAACCTCATCATCCGTCAGGAAGGGATGAAAAAGCCCCAACGCATTAGAGCCCCCACCAACACAGGCAATCAGAGCATCTGGCAGGCGACCGATTTGTGCCAGGGACTGCTCACGCGCTTCACGACCAGCAACCGCATTAAAATCACGCACCAGCTTGGGGTAAGGATGAGGTCCTGCGACGGTGCCGATGATGTAAAAAGTATCATCCACATTGGTCACCCAGTCACGAAGGGCCTCGTTCATCGCATCTTTCAAAGTACGCGAACCGGACTCTACGGGAATGACTTCAGCACCCAGCAACTTCATACGGTAAACATTGGGTGCCTGACGCTGTACATCATCAGCACCCATATACACCTGGCATTTTAGCCCTAGGCGTGCTGCAACAGTTGCTGTGGCTACACCATGCTGACCTGCACCGGTTTCAGCAATAACCCTTGGCTTACCGGAATACTTGGCTAGCAAAGCCTGCCCAATGGTGTTATTCACCTTATGGGCACCAGTATGATTCAGATCTTCACGTTTTAGCCAGATTTGTGCACCACCGAGATGTTTTGACCAACGCTCCGCTGGATAAAGTGGCGAAGGACGCCCGACATAAAGCGCCAGATCCCGGTCAAATTCAGCCTGAAAATCCGGATCTGCACTTAAACGGGTGTACTGTTCGTCCAGTTGCTCCAGGGCGAAACTCAGAGTTTCGGAAACAAAACGACCACCATAGCGCCCGAAATGGCCTCGGGCATCAGGCAGTTTTAACAAATCAGCATATTTGGACACGTTTACACCTCGGGTTGATCAAACACCGCCGGCAAGACTCACACTTAAGCCTCGGCAAGACGGGCTAAGAATTCTTTTATTTTCATGGGGCATTTTATACCCCGGCTGGCTTCGACTCCACCGGAAACATCCACTGCATAAGGCTGAGTGATTTGTAGTGCTTCAACAAGATTATCCGGTGTTAAGCCACCGGCCAGTATCCAGGGCCGCTCATCACTCGATGGAAATCTTTGCCAATCAAAGCGCTCGCCGGTTCCGCCAGGCACTCCTGCCTGGTAGGCATCCAGCAAAAAACCTTTAGCACTAGGCCACTTAGCCGCCTCTTTGACGGGGTCTAGCTCAGGCTTCATGCGCAATGCCTTGATATAAGGGCGTTGAAACTGAACGCAGAATTCCTCACTTTCATCACCGTGAAACTGAAGTAAATCCAAAGGCAGCTGTTTCAGTAAGTGCTGCAACTGAACAGGGTCAGGATTTACAAAAAGCCCCACGCTAACCACAAAGGGTGGAACTTCAGCCAAAAGATCAGCAGCTTGCTCAGGAGTCACTGACCTGGGGCTGGGTGGATAAAACACAAAACCCAGCGCATCCGCTCCGGCCTTAACTGCAGCTTGAACGTCGTCACGGCGAGTCAGACCGCAAATCTTAACACGGGTTCTTGCCTGGACAGGGCAGGAAGTCAAATCAGACATCAGTAGAAATATCCTGGGAAGAATGAACCCGAGATTGGCTACGGGTTAAATCAGTACGGTGCCATTCGGGCAAGAATTCCGGATAGGGCGCATCCAGTTCTTCATCTGCCAACAGGCTTATAAAATTAGGCCCCAAACGCTCACAGGGCAAGCCAAAATGCTCAGGATAGAGGGCAGCAACAAAGTACAAGCCCGCTGCCGGTGCAGTAATACCAGCTTGAGCTCTTTCCTTACTGGCCAGAAGCTCATTTATCCACTCGATAGGCTTTTCATGGCGGCCTATTTTTATCAGTGTACCAACAATATTGCGCACCATGTGGTGTAAAAAAGCATTGGCCTGAATATCAATAATCAAGAGTTCACCGCGACGCAGCACCTTGATAAAGTGCATATGCCGCCAAGCAATTCGAGATTGGCAGCGAATAGAGCGAAAAGCTGAAAAATCTTTTTCGCCAATGAGAAGTTGAGCGGCCTCATGCATTCGCTCAGCGTTCAAAGGCTGGTTCCACCAGGTAAGCTGACCATCCAGAATCGACGGTCGGGTTCTGTGGTTGTAAATAATATAGCGATAACGACGGGCAATCGCCGAGTGACGGGCATGGAAGTTTGCAGGAACGGGTCTTGCCCAGCGAACCCGTAATGCAGGCGGCAAGCTGGAGTTGATGCCCAATGTCCAGGCTCTTTCCGGCAAAGCAGCTTGGGTATCGAAATGCACAACCATTCCGCTAGCATGTACACCCGCATCCGTTCGACCTGCACACATCACCGAGATGGGCTCTTTGGCCAAACGACTTAAAGCTTTTTCAAGCAGGGGTTGAAGACTGGGAATGCCCTCACTTTGAGTTTGCCAGCCACGAAACTGGCTACCTTCATATTCCACACCCAGTGCAATACGACCTGCCTGGGCATGGGTTTCATCAAAAACGGCAAAAGGATCAAGCAACGCCATATCAGCCAGCTAAAGACCCCAGCATTTGCTTGGCAGTTGCCTGTTGATCAGCATCACCTTCAGCAATAACTTTTTCCAGGATTTCCTGCGCACCCTGCTTATCACCCATTTCGATGTAAGCAGTTGCTAAATCCAACTGGGTGTTCAGGTCTTCTTCGTTGCCAAAGTCCAGATCATCACCTAAGTCAGCCAAATCATCCAAGCTGCTGAAATCGTCATCCAGTGGCATATCGCTGACCTGAGGTTCCAAGAGCTCATCGTCGCTCAACTCCAAGTCATCCAGCTCTGCAAGATCACCCAGGTCATCCCAGTCTTCTTCTTTCTGAGCCGCTTTTTCCTCACCAATCAGTTCCGACAAATCACTGCTCAGTGCCGAAAGCTCTTCATCAACACCTGGGGCTCGCTGAATTTCCCGGTCACCAGCCAACTCTTCTTCAAAGTCGCCGGAGCCTTCTTCACTGATATCATCCAAAGCTGACATAAAATCATCAGCATCAGACTTGTAATCAACAGGTTCAAAATCCTGCAAATCAGTTTCATCACCGCCCAATTCCGTCTCATCCAGCGGCTTTTCAAGATCCAGCTCCAAATCCAGGTCTTCCAATTCATCATCAGCCACCTCTTCAAGGTCAGCTAAATCGTCAACCAGGTTTTCTTCAGGTTCGGGCTCCAGAGGCGGCTTTTCAGTCAGCACTTCGTCCAACTCTGCTTCCAGCTCATCCAGGTTACCCAAATCCAGCTCATCCAGATCTTTGGGGCCGTCTCTTGGGGCAGCTTCCTCGGAACCAAAAATATCGTCCAGTTCCAGATCAGCTAAGTCATCACCAGGCAACTCCAGCTCACCCAGGTCTTCAGCCTGAGCTTCCTCCTTCGCTGCTACCGAAGCGGCAGCGCCAGCTGTTGCTGCACCAGCAGCAGCTCCAGAAGCCTGTTTGATAAGCCCAGCCAGTTCTTCAGCTCTTTGCACGCTTGCTGCGGAGGGCTGTTGGGCTTTTAGCTGCTGGTGCTGCTGATTAAACGTATCCTCGTCATTTAGCTCAACCAAGACTTCCAGCAACTTAACTCTCAGGTCTTCACGTTCCGGGTTGGTAGCTAGAGCGTTTTGCAGGAAACCTGCTGCCTGCTCAAGACGACCATAAGCAATAAACATTTCTGCTTCCTGCAGAGGATCACGTTCAGCCTTGGCTTTCTTGTCACGAGGCTCTTTACTGCTGCTGGTTTCACCCATTTCTTCATCGAGCTCAGCCAGATCGTCAATTAGGTCTTCATCAAGTTCTAGGTCTTCGTAATCATCCAGGTCTTCAAGCTCACCCAACGGTTGGGCATTCAGATCACGGTTAAAGTCATCCGGGCGGGCATTACTATCCGTTAAGGAATGCAGCTCTTCCTCTCGACGACGGGCCTCTTCAATTTCAGCCTGTTCGCGTATCTGAGCAGCCAATTTACGTCTGGTCGAAACCAGAGCCAGCAACAACAGGATCAGCAAAAGAAGGATACTAATCAGGGCAGCCAGAATTAATGGCTGACGTTGCAATTCGGCCAACCAATCATCCAGAGTCGCCAGTTCTTGGCTTGCGGGCGCTGAAACCACTGGCTCGGCCACTGAGGGTGAGCCGGCAGTTACTTGGGCTTCCAGCTCTTCCAGCTGTTCATCTTTCAAACGCAATAGCTGTTGCAAAGTATCCAGCTGTTCCTGCATTTCCGAGAGACGGGTTGCCAACTCATCCTTTTCACGCTCAGCAACACTTAGAGCATCTTCACTCTGTTCGAGGCGAACTTCCAACTCCTCAATGAGTGCCTGCTGCTCATCAACCTCTTCCTGTTGACGCGCTGTTAATTGAAGGTCGCGTTCCGTTTCTATAGGTGCAGTTGCTTCCGGCTGCTCTGGCTGAGTTGTGCGGGGCTGTTGAAGTGCCGGTCTACTGGAAACCCAGGCTTGGTTTTGACGGCGGACTTCTTCTTCTGCTTGCTGGGCGGTGCGACTGCGCATCGCTGCTGCAGAGGGTATGGCCAGGGTGACCCCTGCTTCCATATCATTAATATTGCCACTTGGGAAAGCGCGCGGGTTGGCGTCGCGGATGGCCAGCATGGCTTGTTTGATGGTGATGTTGCGTGAAGGCCGGTTGCTTCTAGCAATGCTCCACAGGGTGTCAGTACGGCCTACCTGCACACGATTTTGAGCCGCACCCGTATGGGTTGAAGCCGTTGCGGTTGCCAACTCTTCGGCAGTTAAAGCAGCAGGCGTTGAATAGAGCCTTGAATCTTCCCATAAGGAGTCCAGGTGTCGATCAGCTGCAAAGCTCAGAGGAACCAGAGCAGCACCCGCAATCACCACTAAACCACGCCAAGAACGCATTTTTTTATACTTCCTCTGCATACCCTGCCCCATCTTGTTCTTTCTGCCTGAAGTCGACGCTTTCATTCCACTTTGTATGGATAAAGGGTTTTTAACAGTTTTTCAGCAGTTTGTCATCGTTGTTTGTACTTTTGTCAGTGAACAAACACACTTTGCATAAAAAATGGGCTGCAACCAGGCAGCCCATTACCTTTTTCATCCAAGTCAAGGGCTTATTGATGTAAAAGGATATGCAACATACGGCGTAGAGGTTCAGCCGCACCCCAAAGAAGCTGATCACCTACCGAGAAAGCAGATAGGTACTCAGGCCCCATATTCATCTTGCGTAAACGGCCAACGGGCACATTTAGCGTTCCCGTAACCACTGTTGGGCTGAGTTCGGCAATAGTGGTTTCCCTGTCATTAGGAATGACTTTTGACCATTGATTGTGCTCTTCAATAATTTCTTCAATTTCATCCAGGGGCACATCTTTCTTCAGCTTGATGGTAAAGGCTTGACTGTGGCAGCGCATAGCACCTATACGCACACAAATACCATCAATAGGAATAGGATTGTTATCCAACCCCAGAATCTTGTTGGTCTCTACTGAGCCCTTCCACTCTTCCTTGCTTTGGCGATTATCCAACTGCTTATCGATATAAGGAATCAGGCTGCCACCCAAGGGCACACCAAACTGGTCTGTTGGAAACTTGTCTGAACGCATGGCTTCAGCCACCTTGCGGTCTATATCCAGAATGGCTGAGGAAGGATCGGCCAGCTCACTGCTAACGCTATCACGTATTGCACCCATTTGGTTGAGCAGCTCACGCATATTCTGGGCACCCGCACCCGAAGCAGCCTGATAGGTCATGGATGTTGTCCATTCCACCAACTGCTGGTCAAACAGACCACCGAGCCCCATCAGCATCAGGCTGACCGTACAGTTACCACCCACAAAGGTTTTAACACCGGATTCCAGACCCTTATCGATCACATCGCGGTTCACAGGGTCAAGCACGATAATGCTGTCATCCGCCATGCGCAGGCTGGAAGCCGCATCGATCCAGTAACCTTTCCAACCGGCTTCACGCAAAGGACCATAGACTTCATTGGTATAGTCACCGCCCTGACAAGTCAGGATCACGTCCAGCTTTTTCAGGGCATCTAAATCAGTTGCACTTTGCAGAGGCTGACCATCAGGACCAGGTTTTCCCGCCTGAGAAGTAGTGAAGTAAACGGCTTCAAAAAGGTCAAAATCCTTTTCTTCTTGCATGCGTTGCATTAACACAGAGCCGACCATACCGCGCCAGCCGACCAGACCTACTGTTAACTTACTCATAGATACCTCAAATTCTGTTTATGGATTTACAGGGCTTTCAGCGCCTCTACAACAGCTGCTCCCATCTCCTGGGTCCCCACTTTACGCGTATCAGCAGATAGGATATCAGCAGTACGCAACCCCTGATCCAGAACCTTGCTGACAGCCTGTTCAATCTTGGTTGCCACCTCACCTTCTCCAAAAGAATAGCGCAATAACATGGCAACCGACAAAATAGTGGCAAGCGGATTGGCAACACCCAGCCCGGCAATATCGGGTGCCGAACCATGACAGGGCTCATACATACCCTTGGCATTTTCATCCAGGGAAGCAGAAGGCAACATACCAATAGAGCCGGTCAGCATCGCGGCCTCATCGGACAGAATATCACCAAACATATTGCCGGTAACAATAACATCAAACTGCTTGGGTGCACGCACCAGCTGCATAGCGGCATTATCGACGTACATGTGCGACAGCTCGACATCTGGGTAGTCCTTGGCAACCTCCTCCATAACCTCTTTCCAGAGCATGGTTACTTCAAGGACATTGGCTTTGTCTACCGAGCACACTTTCTTGTTACGCTTACGGGCCATTTCAAAAGCGACTTTACCGATACGGCGGATCTCGCTTTCCGAATAAACATAGGTGTTAAAACCTTCCCGCTCACCATTTTCCAACTCACGAATACCGCGTGGCTGACCAAAATAAATACCGCCGGTCAATTCGCGTACAATCATGATATCCAAACCAGAAACCACTTCCGGCTTCAGGCTGGAAGCATCCGCCAACTGTGGATAAAGAATCGCAGGACGCAAGTTCCCAAACAGCTTCAGCTCTTTACGCAGGCCCAAGAGACCACGCTCAGGACGCTTGGAAATATCCGGCAACTTATCCCACTTGGGACCACCGACAGCGCCCAACAAAATCGCATCAGCGGCTTTGGCTTTATCCAAAGTCTCTGGCGGCAAGGGCTCCCCCGTGGCATCAAAACCTGCACCACCAACCAAACCTTCATCCCAACTAATGTCCAGGCCAAACTGATCACGGCAAACTTCCAATACCTTCACCGCTTCGGCAGTAATTTCAGGCCCAATACCGTCACCGGGCAAAACCAGAATTTTTTTGCTCATCGTTTTTCTCTTTCAATAAAGTGTTCTTGTAGCAACCTGGAACCAGCGCTTACCAAGCTTGAACCTGTAAGTCGCGGCAAGATTGCCTGCGCCAGTGAGGCAGGATGCCGAGCGCAGGTGTCTGTTCAGGATAGAACAGCCACCTGATAAGCAGGCTGTCTTGCGTAAGCGACTCTCATTCTTTCAGGTTCAACTAAAAATCCAAGGCGTCTGTTCAGCCCGCTTCGCCTCATAGGCTTTAATCGCATCAGCATCTTTCAGCGTCAGGCCGATATCATCCAAGCCTTCAATCAAGCAGTGTTTGCGAAACGAGTCCATTTCAAAGCTCAACACCTCACCCGAAGGTGTGGTAACTGTTTGCGCAGGCAAGTCGACCAGCAGACGATAGCCTTCATTGGCTTCAACCTCTTGGAACAAGCGCTCAACTGTGGCTTCATCCAATTGAATCAACAAAAGGCCATTTTTAGGCGCATTATTAAAGAAGATATCGGCAAAACTTGGTGCAATCACAGCACGAAAGCCATAGTCGACCAGTGCCCAGGGGGCATGCTCACGCGAAGAACCACAACCAAAATTCTTCCGGGCCAAGAGGACCTCACTGCCCTGGTAACGCGGCTGGTTAAGAACAAAATCCTTGTTCACTGGCCGTTGGCTGCAATCCTGACCAGGAAAGCCTTCGTCTAGGTAGCGAAGCTCATCAAACAGGTTGGGGCCAAAACCAGTGCGCTTGATGGATTTTAAAAACTGCTTGGGAATGATCAGGTCGGTATCAACATTGGCGCGATCCAGCGGCGCAACCAGACCATTTAACTGGGTAAATTTTTGCATTGCTTTCTCCTGAAGAGAGCTATCTCAATGACTGGCTTTCAGCCGGTCATCTTGTTCGGAACGTTTGTCACATAAAGCGGCTTACGCCAGTCTCGGTGAGGATTACCTGAGTATCTCAAGTCGTGACAAGTGAGGCAGGAAGCCGAACGCTGGTGTCTGTTCAGGATAGAACAGCCACCAGGGTAACAGACACCTTGCAAAGCGACCTGCATCCAAGTCAGCCTCAGAAGTTTCTGACATCCACAAAATGACCGGCAATGGCAGCCGCTGCAGCCATGGCGGGGCTAACTAGGTGAGTACGGCCACCATAGCCCTGACGTCCTTCAAAATTTCGGTTGGAGGTGGACGCACAGTGTTCACCCTGTCCCAGTTTGTCGGCATTCATCGCCAAACACATGGAGCAGCCAGGTTCACGCCACTGGAAACCTGCTTCGATAAAAATCTTGTCCAGGCCTTCTTCTTCGGCCTGCTTTTTGACCAGACCCGAACCTGGCACCACTAAGGCTTCTTTCAAGCTGGCAGCCACCTTGCGACCTTTAGCCACTTCCGCCGCAGCACGCAGATCTTCAATGCGCGAGTTGGTGCAGGAGCCGATAAAGACCCGGTCCAGTTGAATATCGGTAATCGCTTGATTGGCCTTCAAACCCATGTATTCCAAAGCCCTTTCCCAGCTTTTACGCTGACTTTCATCAGCTGCCTGAGCAGGATCTGGTACCTTGCCTTTAATGGGCGCTACCATTTCGGGTGAAGTACCCCAGCTCACCTGAGGCTCAATGCTTGCAGCATCCAGCGTCACTACCTTGTCAAAAGCGGCATCAGCATCAGAATGCAGTGTCTTCCAGTAGGCAACCGCCTGCTCCCATTGCTCGCCTTTAGGTGCAAAGGGGCGTCCTTTAACATAATCTATCGTTGTTTGGTCACAGCCCACCAGACCAACACGGGCACCAGCCTCTATCGCCATGTTGCAGATGGTCATGCGTCCTTCCATAGAAAGGGAGGCAATCGCACTGCCTGCAAACTCCATGGCATAGCCTGTACCGCCAGCAGTTCCAATTTCACCAATCACTGCCAGAATAATATCCTTGGCAGTCACACCGGGTTGCAGTTCGCCATCCACCTGAATCAACAGGTTTTTCATTTTGCGTTGAATCAGGCACTGAGTGGCCAGTACGTGTTCAACCTCGGAAGTACCCACACCATGGGCCAAGGCTGCAAAAGCACCATGGGTTGCAGTATGTGAATCGCCACAAACCAGGGTCATGCCAGGCAGGGTCGCACCCTGTTCTGGGCCGATTACATGAACGATACCCTGACGGATATCATTGATTTTAAATTCGGTAATACCAAACTCATCACAGTTGTCATCCAGGGTTTGTACCTGAATACGTGAGGTTTCGTCTTCGATACCACTCACCCCTGCAGAGCGTTCCTTGAGGGTGGTTGGCACATTATGATCCGGGGTAGCCAGATTGGCATTCAAACGCCAAGGCTTGCGAGAAGCCAGGCGCAGGCCTTCAAAAGCCTGGGGTGAAGTGACTTCGTGCAATAATTGACGGTCGATATAAATCAGGGCAGTGCCATCGTCACGTTGCTTGACCAGATGTGCATCCCAGAGTTTGTCATACAAAGTTTGCGCCATGGTTTTTCTCCTCAAGGGCGAGCCTTTACTCGACTCTTGCGATCATCTTAATACCTATGGTTCAATAACACCAATTCATCGTTTTCATAAACAGGATAACTAGAAAGAATGGATGTTCAGTCTCTTCAAGCTTTTATTCAGGTTGCTGAAAAAAGCTCTTTTTCCAGGGCAGCCGAGGCCCTTTTTATTACCCAGCCAGCTGTCAGCAAGCGAATTGCCAGTCTTGAAGAACAACTCAATCAAAAACTTTTTGACCGCATAGGTCGCAGTATTACTTTAACCCAGGCTGGCTTTGCCCTCCTGCCTCGGGCGCGCAAATTACTGGTAGAACTGGAAGACACCCGACGCCTACTGGCTAACTTGAGTGGCGAAGTTCAGGGCCCCTTGATTCTGGCAACCAGCCACCATATTGGCCTGCATCGACTGCCTCCACTTCTTAAGAATTTCACCCAGCTTTATCCGCAGGTCAAACTGGACATGCGCTTTCAGGATTCTGAGCAGGCTTATTCTGGAGTCATTGCCGGGGAGCTGGAGCTGGCCATCGTTACACTAGCTCCGGTGCCCGACCCTTCATTAGTTGTGGTGCCTGTTTGGGAAGACCAGATGCGCTTTGTAGTTGCCAAAGGCCATCCATTAACCCGCCTGTCTGGTTTACAGCTGGATGACCTTACTCATCATGATGCAGTCTTGCCAGGCCAGCAAACTTTTACTCGCGGTATAGTTGAACAGGTGTTCAGAGAACAGGATTTAGGCCTGAATGTGACCCTGTCCACCAACTACATGGAAACCCTGAAAATGATGGTTTCAATTGGCCTGGGCTGGAGTTTACTACCCGAGACACTGATTGATGACAGCCTGGTGATATTAAATCTGGATCATCCGCCCATTACCCGGCCTCTCGGCTTTTTGTATCACCGGGAAAGAACCCTGTCCAATGCGGCCCGACGTATGATTCAGCTATTGGAAGCCGCCAAAAGCTGAGTAAACTTATCTTCAGCCATAGGACGGTAAAAATGAAAACCCTGAGCATGCTGACAACCCAACTTCATCAACTGCTCGGCTTGACCAAAGTCTTCGACCCCTTCTGCTACTAGGTCCAGGGACAGATCTTTGGCCAGCTGTATGATAGTGTTCACTATGCTCAGGCTGACACGATCCAGACTCATATCCTGAATAAAGGAGCGGTCGATTTTTAAAGTCGACAAGGGCAATTTGCGCAGATAAGAAAGACTGGAATAACCGGTACCAAAGTCATCCAGGGCAATCCTAAAACCCTTGGCCTGTAAACGGGCAAGACTTAAGAGTGCTCGCTTTTCATTCTTCATCAGACCCGTTTCAGTAATCTCCAATTCCAGCAGCTGTAGATCCAACTGGTAGCTAGCCAACAACTCTTCCAGCCATCCTGCAAAATCATCCTGCTCTAGCTGCTGTACCGAAATATTGACTGCAATCCTGGGCAAAGCCAAGCCCGCTTTACGCCAGGCAACCAGGGTTTCACAGGTTTTATGCATGACCCAACTGCCGATATCAACAATCAATCCTGAATCTTCTGCCAAGGGAATAAAGACTGAAGGGGAAATAGGCCCCATTTCCGGGTGAGTCCAGCGCAGCAGGGCTTCAGCACCAAAAACCTGGCCATTGCTCAAATCAACCTTGGGTTGAAAATTAAGGCTTAAACCACCACTACGAATTGCGGTTCGCAGTGCCTGCTCCAACTGCAGTTTGTCCCTGGCCTCCCGGCTCATTTTTTGGTCAAAGAAGCGAAATGTGTCCCGACCTGCTTTCTTAGCTTCCAAAAGAGCAGCCTGAGCATTGATCATTAATAAGTCAGCTGTATCTCCATCTTCCGGGAAAAAGGCTGCACCTATGGAGGGACTTAAAGTCACTCGATGCTCAACCAGATCAATTTCCTGCTGAAGCTGCTTTTTGATGTCGTCAGCCAGCTGACTGATATCATGGACAGACTGAAAATCTTCAACCAAAATCGCAAATTCATCGGCACCGATACGTACCAAGGTATCCTCATCACGCACCAGCTTAAGTAGCTTGCTACCTTGAACATGAATCAAACGGTCACAGTAGGTATGTCCAAGACTGTCATTAATTAGCTGAATATGCCCCAAATCCAGGGTCAATAAAGCCAGACGCTCCTGCTGTCTCCGGGCCTGACGAATTGCATGATTCAAGCGCTCGCCCAACAGGTAGCGATTACCTAACCCAGTCAGCGGGTCATGGTGGGCCAGATGCTGAATCTTGGCATCCTTGGCTCGCATTTCCGTCAGGTCATGAAAAATGGACACATAGTTTTCAATCACACCCCGAGAATTACGCACACAATTAATGGATAGCCACTGAAGATAAACACTCCCATCTTTGCGTCGATTCCAAACCTCTCCTTGCCAGCAATCCGCATCAGCAATGCTTTGCCAGATGGCATCATAAAAGGCTTGATCATGATGATTGGAGCGCAGCATCTTGGGTGTGCGACCCATAACCTCATCCGGCTGATAACCGGTAATTTCTGTAAAAGCTGAATTGACATGCTGAATCCGTGCATAGCCATCAGTCACGATTATACCCTCAATGGCATTATCAAAGGCTGTTTTGGCCAAGCGCCGCTGAGCTTCCAGCCGTTTGCTGCGGCTTAAATCATGACCAATTCCGGTAATCCATAAAGGAACCCCTTTTTCATTCTTATGCAGAATGATGGTCATGCGAACCGGCAGATCCTTACCATCCAGACTTCGAAACAGCAGTTCACCTTCCCAGCGACCTTCGCCGTTCATTAACGCTGGAAATACCTGCTGGTCTAACTGCTGGTAAACATCAGCATCATAAAAGTCTTTAACATGAAGCTTGGAACCTTCAATCTTCAAGTCTTCAGGAATAGCCAGCAGACGTCTTGCTGACGGATTGACAAAGAGCAGCTCCTGGTTGATATCAATGGTGAGAATCAGCTCTCCCGCTGCATCCAGGATGGCTTGCTGGCGACTTGAATTAACAAAACTCAAAAGTTAGGCCCACTTAGCAATTAACTTTAAGAAATCAAAGGGTAGGTTGTTTACAAAAAAATAACAAGCGCCTTTAAGAGCCAGAACCAGGCTTCCTTTTAGCAGCCGTTTCAGGACTATAAATACAAGCTCTACCCCGACCCGCATGTTTGGCTGCATACATAGCATCATCACTGCAGCTAATCAGGGTATCGGCATCTTCTCCATGTTCTGGATAAAAACTTATCCCAATACTGACACCCACTTGACGCTGAGTACCTTCCCGAAAAAGCAGCGGTTGGCTTACCACATTAATAATCGCATCAGCCAAGTCCAGCGCTTCGCTTTTTAGCCTATTGGAGCTTCTGCCGGTCATCAGGACAACAAACTCATCTCCGCCCAGACGCGCCAGAAGATCTTGGGCAGCCAGCTGTTTTTCCACTCTCTTAGCAATATCCTTAAGAACCCGATCACCTGCTTTATGTCCTAGTTCATCATTAATCGGTTTGAACTTATCCAAATCCATAAACAAAAGTGCCAGTGCCTTCCGATCTTGCTTAGCCTGAATAAGAGCTTTCTCCAAACTTTCCAGAAAAAGACTGCGGTTGGGCAAATCAGTTAACGCATCGTGGGTGGCTAGGTATTGGAGGTTGGCTTGATTTTCATGCTGTTCAGTCACATCAACCAAATAACCATACCAAACCTTGCCTTGGTCGTTGATGGTTTCAGGTGAAGCATGGAGTTCTATCCAGCGCACTCCCTTAATGGGATGACGGAAACGAAAAGAGGTTTTCAAGTCATCAAGATCTGATGATGAAATAGCCAGACTCTGTTTCAAGCCTGCCAGATCGTCAGCATGAACTGCGGAAAAAAAAGAAGACGCATCCTTTTTCAATTCATCCGCTTCCAGACCCAGTAAAGCAGAAAGCTTGGGGCCCGCCAAAGGAATGAGACTGGGCCCCTGTCCTTCCTGCCTTAATTCAAAAGGCACACCAGGCAGATGGCGCGTTAACTTATACCAGCGCTCACGGTAGCTTTCTTCAAGACGCCTTCTGGTTACTTTACGGGCAACTCCAAACAAATGAGTTAGAACCCCCTCCTGAATAACGGGGCTCAACAGCGTATTAATCCTATCCTGACTTTCAGCACCTTTTAAAGGAGTCCAGGTATCATATTCCTGCATTTCCTTGGTTTCTGCAGCCAGGCGGTAACGGGGCTCCAGTTCTTGTAACAAGGGTTCGGAAAAGCAGTCGGCAATTAAATGACCCAGCACTTCCTGCCGGGATACTTCCACTTGATCACAAAAAGCCTGATTGCATGCCAGAATCCGAAACTGCATTCCTGGCAAAACTTCCAGCAAAAACAGAGCATCACCAGCTTGCTCCCAAGCCTCTAGCCTTATATCAACTGTTTCTCCACTTGCCATAGCCTTTCCTTTTACGTCACTGCCCATTCAATGTTCTACCTTCAGTATAAGAAGGCAAGATATAGGACTGCAGTAAAGAAACGCTTTTTTATGCATCCATGACGCAGGAGTCAAAAATTTTCCCTTTACGTTAACGTAAACTTGCCCTAAAGTTCACCCATACTCAAAACACCTAAGAAAAACACAACCGCAGAGGGATGAATACCATGCAATCCATCTTCAAAGACATGAACTTCGGCCTGGACGATGAAATCAATATGCTGCGCGAACAGGTCAATGCCTTTGCCGCCGCTGAGATCGCACCCCGTGCCGCTGAAATTGATAAAAACAATGAATTCCCCAACGACCTTTGGAAGAAATTTGGTGACATGGGCCTTTTGGGCATAACCGTTCCTGAAGAGTTCGGTGGCTCCGGCATGGGCTATCTGGCTCACTCCATTGCCATGGAAGAAATCTCCCGCGCTTCAGCTTCAGTCGGCCTCTCCTACGGAGCCCACTCCAACCTCTGTGTGAATCAGATCAAAATCAACGGTAACCAGGCTCAAAAAGAAAAATACTTACCCAAGCTGTGTTCCGGTGAGCATATTGGTGCCCTGGCCATGTCTGAACCCAACGCCGGTTCCGATGTGGTCAGCATGAAACTGCGTGCCGACAAGAAAGGTGATAAGTACATCCTCAACGGCAACAAAATGTGGATCACCAACGGTCCGGATGCCAACACCTATGTGATCTATGCCAAAACTGACACCTCTGCTGGCTCCAAGGGCATTACCGCCTTTATCGTGGAGCGCGATTTCCCCGGTTTTTCCCGCCACCAGAAACTCGACAAACTGGGCATGCGCGGCTCCAACACCTGTGAGCTGGTCTTCCAAGATTGTGAAGTCCCCGAAGAGAATGTCCTCGGTGAAGTCGGCAAAGGCGTTCGCGTATTGATGAGCGGCCTGGATTATGAGCGCACTGTACTGGCCGCCGGCCCTATTGGCATCATGCAGGCCGCTATGGACATAGTGGTGCCCTATATCCACGAGCGCAAACAGTTCGACCAGTCCATCGGTGAATTCCAGCTAGTCCAAGGCAAGATTGCGGATATGTACTCCACCATGAGCGCCTGCCGCGCCTATCTTTATGCCGTAGCCCGTGCCTGTGATCGTGGCGAAACCAGCCGCAAAGATGCTGCTGGCGTGATTCTCTATTGTGCGGAAAAAGCCACCCAGGTTGCCTTGGATGCCATTCAGCTGCTGGGTGGTAATGGCTATATCAACGAATACGCTACCGGACGCCTGCTGCGTGATGCCAAGCTTTATGAAATCGGTGCCGGCACCAGCGAAATTCGCCGCATGTTGATTGGTCGCGAGATTTTTAACGAGTCGCGTTAAGAGCCTTAACAGATGCTCAACAGGCATTGATGGACTGGCAGGCATTATAAACCGGGAGACGCCCGTTCATTTGAACCTGGAAGGCTGTGGGTTGTGCTGAACAGGACCGTCTGCTGCCATGGAGGGCAGCAGCCGAGCCCTACAGGGAAGTATTTACGGGCGTGTCCGGTTCAGCATACCCCAGCCTATAAACGCTCTGAAGGCTGCAAGGCATTACTTCTCAGGACGCGTAAATACGTCCTTGTAAGCTCTGACTGCAACTTCCTGTTGCAGACAGCCTGAGAAGCAACACCTTGCATCCGCATCCAGTCGCCAGCTTGAACAGTTACTAACTAAGGATCACCAACATGAGTGTGATTAAATCGCAGATCAACACGCGCTCGCCGCAGTTTGCTGAAAAAGACGCGGCCATGCGCACCCTGATTGAGGATCTTCATCAGAAGCTCGATCAGGTGAAAGCCGGTGGCGGCGCCAAGGCTCAGGAACGTCATTTATCCCGTGGCAAACTGCTGCCGCGTGAGCGGATTGAACGCCTGCTGGATCAGGGCGCACCCTTCCTGGAGTTCTCTCAACTAGCCGCCTGGGAGGTTTATGACGACTTTGTCCCCAGCGCGGGTATTATCACCGGCATAGGCCGAGTGTCCGGGGTGGAATGCATTATCGTCGCCAATGATGCCACTACCAAGGGCGGTACCTATTATCCGCTGACGGTAAAAAAACACCTGCGCGCTCAGGAAATCGCCCGCAAGAATCGCCTGCCTTGTATCTACCTGGTCGATTCCGGTGGTGCCAACCTGCCCAATCAGGATGAAGTCTTCCCCGACCGGGATCACTTTGGCCGTATCTTCTATAACCAGGCCAATATGTCCGGCGAAGGCATTCCCCAGATTGCTTCGGTGATGGGTTCCTGTACCGCTGGCGGTGCCTATGTGCCCGCCATGGCCGATGAATCCATCATCGTTAAAGAGCAGGGCACCATCTTTCTCGCCGGGCCGCCTCTGGTTAAAGCCGCAACAGGTGAAGTAGTGACGGCTGAAGACTTGGGCGGTGCTGATGTGCATGCCAAGGTTTCCGGTGTGGCTGACCACTATGCACTGAATGATGAACATGCTTTGCAATTGGTACGCCGCTCTATTGCTCGCCTGAACTGGCGCAAGCAGGGTGAGCTGGATATCCAGCCTTCACGCCCACCGGCTTATGACCCGGAAGAGCTGTACGGCATTGTCGGTAATGATCTTCGCAAGCCCTATGATGTGCGTGAAGTCATTGCCCGGATTGTCGATGCTTCCGAATTCGATGAATTTAAGCGCTGGTATGGCGATACCCTGGTCACGGGGTTTGCCCGTATTCACGGCTACCCGGTGGGTATTGTTGCTAACAATGGCGTGCTCTTTTCTGAGTCCGCCCAAAAGGGTGCCCACTTTGTGGAGCTCTGCTGTCAGCGCGGCATTCCTCTGGTCTTCCTGCAAAATATCACCGGCTTTATGGTGGGTTCACGTTATGAACATGAAGGTATTGCCAAGCATGGGGCCAAGATGGTGACTGCCGTGGCCTGTGCCCAAGTACCCAAGTTCACAGTACTCATCGGTGGTAGCTTTGGTGCCGGTAACTACGGTATGTGTGGCCGCGCCTACGACCCCAATTTCATGTGGATGTGGCCCAATGCCCGCATCTCGGTGATGGGCGGTGAACAGGCCGCTAACGTACTGGCTCAGGTCAAACGTGAACAACATGACCGCAATGGCACTGACTGGGCACAAGAAGACGAAGAAGCCTTCAAGAAACCCGTCCGTGACATGTACGAGCACCAGGGCCATCCTTACTATGCCAGTGCACGCTTGTGGGATGACGGCATCCTCGATCCGGTACAAACCCGCGACACCCTGGGTCTGGCTATTTCCGCCTCCCTGAATGCGCCCATCAAGCCGACACGCTTCGGCGTCTTCCGGATGTAAGGAGAAATGTGATGAGTGAGCAGTCTTCAGAGAAACAGGTTTTACTGGAAATCGACAAACGTGGGGTCGCCTATCTGACCCTTAACAAACCCCAGGTGCATAATGCTTTTGACGATGCCCTAATTGCCGAGCTGCTCGACAACCTGGCTCAGGTGCGCTCGGCCCAGGCCCGAGTGCTGGTACTGGGCTCCAAAGGCAAAAGCTTCTCCGCCGGTGCTGACCTGGGCTGGATGAAACGCATGGCGGCCTACAGCGAAGAAGAAAATCGCCAGGACGCCCGCGAACTTGCGCGCCTGATGCACGAACTTGACACCCTCCCCTGCCCCACAGTGTGCCGTGTTCAGGGTGCAACCTATGGTGGGGCCGTGGGACTGGCTGCCTGTTGCGATATCGTCGTTGCCAGCGAAAAAGCCCGCTTCTGCCTGTCAGAAGTCAAAATCGGCCTCTCCCCTGCCGTGATCAGTCCCTATGTCGTGCGTGCACTTGGCGAAAGAGCCATGCGTCGCTACGCGCTGACTGCTGAAGTCATTACCGTACAAAATGCCAATCAACTCGGCCTGGTCAACGAAATTGCTGCTGAAGACGCCCTGGACGGTCAGGTGGAATACTTCGTCGAAACCCTACTGGCCAACAGCCCTCAAAGCGTCACCAAAACCAAACAACTGGTGGACTATGTCGCCGACCGCCCGGCTGACGAAACCACCCAGGACTACACCACCCGGCTCATCGCCGAAATACGCGTCTCGGAAGAAGGCCAGGAAGGACTGAGTGCCTTCTTTGAAAAACGCGCACCTGGGTGGCAGGAATAATGAGGCCTGTGGGAGCGCACTCTGTGCGCGATATTTATAGTGGGAGCGCAGTCCTGTGGGAGCGCAGTCCTGTGGGAGCGCAGTCCCCTGCGCGATCAAAATATCGCTTTCAGAGAAAGCTCCCACCTGTAGGAGCGCACTCTGTGCGCGATGATGATGACAAAGACAACTAGAAAAGAGAGGAACGCCTGATGTTCCGTAAAATCCTGATTGCCAACCGCGGCGAAATTGCCTGCCGCGTGATAAGAACCGCTCACCAACTGGGTATTCGTTGCGTAGCGGTCTACTCCGATGCCGACCGCCATGCCCTGCATGTCAAAATGGCTGATGAAGCCGTTAACCTAGGTGCTGCTGCCGCGAAGGACAGCTACCTAGTCATCGACAAGGTTATCGAAGCCGCCAAACAAACCGGTGCTGAGGCCATTCACCCTGGCTATGGCTTCCTTTCCGAAAACAGCCGCTTTGTTCAGGCCTGTGATGCTGCGGGTATCGTATTCATTGGCCCGCCTGTGGGTGCTATTGAAGCCATGGGTTCCAAATCCGCCGCCAAATCCATCATGGAAAAAGCCGGTGTGCCCCTGGTGCCCGGTTATCACGGTGATGACCAAAGTCCCGATCTGCTGAAAAAAGAAGCAGAAAAAATCGGCTACCCGGTTCTGCTCAAGGCTACAGCAGGCGGTGGCGGCAAGGGCATGCGTATTGTCGAAAAAGCCAGCGAATTTGACCAAGCCCTAGCCTCGGCCAAGCGTGAAGCCATCAACGGCTTTGGTGATGACACCATGCTGGTAGAAAAATACCTGGTTAAACCCCGCCATGTGGAATTTCAGGTCTTCTGTGACCAGCAAGGCAAGGGCGTCTACCTGTTTGAGCGGGACTGCTCGGTACAGCGTCGCCATCAAAAGGTCATTGAAGAAGCCCCAGCGCCTGGCATGAGCGAAGCCCTGCGCAAAAAAATGGGTGATGCTGCCCTCAAAGCTGCTCAGGCCATCGGTTATGTGGGTGCGGGCACGGTGGAATTCCTGCTGGATGTCGATGAAAGCTTCTTCTTTATGGAGATGAATACCCGTCTGCAGGTCGAACACCCGGTCACTGAAATGATCACCGGCGAAGACCTGGTAGAATGGCAGCTCAAGGTCGCGGCAGGACAACCTCTGCCCAAAAGCCAGGACCAACTCAGCATCAACGGCCATGCCTTTGAGGCCCGTATCTATGCTGAAGACCCGGACAAGGACTTCCTGCCCGCTACCGGCACCCTCAGCTACCTGCGCACCCCGGAAGAGAACCGCCATGTCCGCGTGGATACCGGTGTTCTGGAGGGCGATGAAGTCAGCATCTACTATGACCCCATGATCGCCAAGCTGATTGTCTGGGACAGCAACCGTGAAGCCGCCCTCAGCCGCCTGGCCCAGTCGCTGGCTGAATATCGCATTGCCGGGGTCACCACCAACACCCGTTTCCTGAAAAAACTGGCCGAAGCCGAGCCCTTCCAAAAAGCGGACCTGGACACCGGCTTTATCGAACGTCATGAAGCCCTGCTGTTTGAAGAGAAAGGCGGCAGCTATAGCCCCAACCTCTTGGCTTTGGCAGCCCTCTATGCCCTGCTCAAACTCGACCAGGAGCGCCAACAGGAAGCCGCCCATTCGCGTGATCCTTATTCACCCTGGCATGGTTTTGGGGGCTGGCGACTCAACAACAACCCCACCCTGAAACTGCGTTTTACCCTGCCAGAACAGGAAGAACCGCTGGAAATTCTGGTCGAAGCCAGTGATGCCACCGGCAGCAAGAATCTCTGGACAGTTCAGGTGGGTACTCACAAACTGCTGGTCGAAGGTCGCCTGACCAACGACCGCCTGGATGCCGTGGTCAATGGCCATCACCGTAGCGTGTATGTCGCTGACCTCAACAATCAGTTGACCCTCTTCACCGCCGATGAGCATTTCAGATGCCAGTGGCAAAGGCCTGACCTGGACAACCATGAATTTGAAGAAGCCAGCGCCAACCTGACGGCCCCCATGAACGGCTCGGTTGTCACCCTTTTGGTGGAACCCGGCCAGACTGTGAGCAAAGGCGATGCCCTGATGGTCATGGAAGCCATGAAAATGGAGCATACCCTCAGCGCCCCAGCCGATGGCGAAGTGGAAGAATTCTTCTTCGCTGCCGGCGACCTCGTCAGCCAGGGTGCCGAGTTACTGAAATTTGCGGCCACTGAGGAAGCTTGATTTCAAGATCTGTGGGAGCTCGCTCCGCGAGCGAGGTTTTCGATGATCGCCCAGGGACTGCGCTCCTACAGGAGCTTTCTGTGGGAGCTTTCTCCGAAAGCGATGAAATGCGATATTTTGATGACCGCGCTCCCACGGGGCTGTAAATATCGCGCATTGAATGCGCTCCTACAGTGGAATCCGGAGCTTTCTGTGGGAGCTCGCTCTGCGAGCGATAAGCCAATTTAAAAGCAGGAGAGAAAATGCCTTTTCCTAAACAGGTTCGTCTGGTTGAGGTGGGTGCTCGTGATGGTTTACAGAACGAGCCCAACCCGGTTGCTACTGAAACCAAGCTGGAGTTGATTGATCGCCTGGGCGCTGCCGGGGTGAATTATATCGAAGCCGCCAGTTTTGTATCGCCCAAATGGGTGCCACAGATGGGTGATGCCCGTGAGGTGATGACGGGTATTCAGCGCCGTGAAGGGATTACCTATGCCGCCTTAACACCCAACCTCAAGGGTCTGGAAGGCGCTCTGGAAACGGGTGTGCAGGAGGTTGCCGTTTTCGGTGCCGCTTCGGAAAGTTTCACCAAAAAGAATATCAACTGCACGATTGCCGAGTCTCTGGAGCGCTTTGCCCCCGTGATTGAAAAAGCCAGAGATGCAGGTATTCCAGTACGTGGCTATGTCTCTACGGTGCTGGGTTGCCCTTATGAAGGGGATATAGCGCCAGAAAAGGTGGCCGAAGTCAGCAAGACCCTGTTTGAGATGGGCTGCTATGAAATTTCCCTGGGCGACACTATCGGCGTGGGCACACCGCTCAAAGCCAAGCGAATGCTGGAAGTGGTCAGCCGCGATATCCCTATAGACAAGCTGGCCGCCCATTTTCACGACACCTACGGCCAGGCGCTGGCCAATCTTTATGCGGTGCTGGAAGAAGGCATCAGCATTATTGATTCTTCAGTGGCAGGGCTGGGGGGGTGCCCCTACGCTAAAGGCGCTTCAGGCAATGTCGCCAGTGAGGATGTGGTCTACCTGCTACACGGCCTGGGCATCCAGACCGGCATCGACCTGCAAAAACTGGCAGAAACAGGCCACTGGATTACCCAAAGCATCCAGCGACCCAACCGCTCCAAGGTAGGAACGGCACTGATGACGAAATAAATAAGAATCTGGCTCAGGGAAGAGCAAGCTTTAAAGGCGGTCTATCCAGTAATCCGGGTTACGATGTTGATGAGCCAAGGCAACAATCAATAAATGATCCGTTTCAATGGAATAAAGCACTTTAAAAGGAAACTTGTGCAGCAGGCATTTTCGAATTTCGCCTCGCTCACATGACCAGGCCTCTGGATAATCTGCAATGCGCTGAATAGCACTTTTCAACTCGGCACGAAACACTTTTCCCAAACCGGACAGCTC
This sequence comes from Marinospirillum celere, assembly GCF_900112235.1. Classification (GTDB taxonomy): domain Bacteria; phylum Pseudomonadota; class Gammaproteobacteria; order Pseudomonadales; family Halomonadaceae; genus Marinospirillum; species Marinospirillum celere. The sequence goes on from NZ_FOLH01000006.1 coordinate 78,273, forward strand.
AAGCTCATAAAAGGCCTCAGCGTCCACTGATTCCTGTCTGGCCAGTTCCGTGAATAAAATGCGGGGCATCGTCTAGTCCTTGAACACATCTTCCATAGCAACAGCTTTCAATCGGCCTTCCCGATAAGCTTGTAAACGCTTTTCAGCTTCCCTGGCCCAGACATCACTTAATTCCAGGTCAGGACGATCCAGACTTTCGATCAAGCCTTCTATCACCGCAAATCTTTCGGGTGCTTTTAGCTTCAGTGCCTCGTCAAGAATTTCTTTGCTACCCATATTTCACCCCAATTTTACCCGGTCAGCTCAGTTTAGTTAATTTTACGCCAGGCAGCCAGCTCACCCCCGTTTTTTGCTTTTCCCACCCGGGTAGGGCTTTTTCCCGGATTTCTTGACCGCTGGCTTGCCTTTTTTATCCGGTCGGCGGTCTTGTCTTGGTGGTTGCGGTTTTTTACGTGGCGGTTTACTGGTTTTGCGAACCGAAGGCGCGGCCTGGGTGCTGGCTTCTTCGGTGGCGACAGAATCAGCAACCATCTGGTTGATCAGGGCCATTTCTTTTTTATTGAGCGGTCGCCACTGGCCCGGCTTAAGGTCGCCCAGAGTGATGTTCATAATGCGGGTGCGTTTCAGGCGGGTAACTTCATAACCCAGGTATTCAGTCATGCGGCGAATCTGGCGGTTCAAACCCTGAGTGAGAATGATATTGAAGCTTTTCGGCCCCAGTTGGCGTACACGGCAGGGCTGAGTCACGGTGCCAAGAATAGGCACACCAGAAGCCATCTTCTGCACAAAATCCGGGCCAAACGGCTTATCGACCGTAACCACATACTCCTTGTCATGGGCATTGCCAGCGCGCAGGATCTTGTTAACGATATCGCCATCGTTGGTAAGCAGAATCAGGCCTTCCGAAGGCTTGTCCAAACGCCCTATCGGAAAGATGCGGCTCTTCTTGTAGTTGACCGCATCAACGATATTCTCGGGCACTTCCGGGTCGGTAGTGCAGGTAATACCAACCGGTTTGTTATAGGCCAGATACACCGGAGCCGGCTTGGCTTTTAGCGGCTTGCCACGCACGGTAATTCGGTCTTCCGCGTTGACTCTCAACCCCATCTCCGCCACCCGGCCATTGACCTTGACCTGGCCTTCTTCGATCAGGCGATCGGCTTCCCGGCGTGAACAAATACCGGTTTCACTGATGAATTTATTCAGGCGGGTTGTTGAATCTTCAGCGTACATGGGTTGGAATTCCGGTCAAAAGTTGAAGGCGCCTATTGTGCCTGCAACCCTGACCGGAAAAAACCTTTCAAGACATGCAATCACACTTTATGCGTTGCAAAATACTCTTTGGTTAATTTGAAAACAACAGGGCTCAAGAGCACCAGAGCAATCAGGTTGGGCAAGGCCATCATGGCGTTCAGAGTATCCGCCAGCAACCAAATAAACTCTAGATTGACCAAAGCACCAACGGGAATCGCTAGTATCCAGAAAAGCCGATAGGGTTTTATGGCTTTAACACCAAAGAGATACTCAGCGCAGCGTTCGCCATAGAAAGACCAGCCCAGAATCGTGGTAAAGGCAAAAACGGCCAGAGCTATGGCAACAACATAGTTCCCCATACCCGGCAGAGCTGCACCAAAGGCCGCACTGGTCAGTGCTGCGCCAGAAATACCGCTGGTCCACACACCACTGGTAATAATCACCAAGCCAGTAATCGAACAAATGATCAGGGTATCAATAAAAGTACCCAGCATGGCAATCATACCCTGACGTATAGGGCTTTTGGTTTGAGCTGAAGCATGGGCAATAGGTGCAGAACCCAGGCCAGCTTCATTGGAAAAAATACCGCGGGCGACACCAAAACGTATCGCAGCCCAAACAGCAGCACCAGCAAAACCACCCTGAGCAGCTATGGGTGTGAAGGCATATTCAACAATCATGACAACAGCTGAAGGAATCGCTGACGCATTGATCGCTAAAACAACCAAGCCCACCAGTAGATAGGAAATCGCCATAAAGGGCACCAGAGCAGCAGCCACCCGTCCGATACGACGAATACCACCAATCAACACCATTCCCACCAAGACCATGATCACAACACCCGTCACAGCGGCAGGCAAGTTGAAGTTAGCTTCCAGCACATCAGCCACTGAGTTGGCTTGAACGGTATTACCAATACCAAAGGCCGCTATACCACCAAAAATGGCAAAAAGAGTGCCCAGCCAAGCCCACTTCGGCCCTAAGCCATTTTTGATGTAATACATGGGGCCGCCAACATGCCGACCATTTTCATCCACTTCACGAAAGTTAACGGCCAGAACGGCTTCAGAAAATTTTGTTGCCATCCCCACCAGAGCAGTAATCCACATCCAAAAAAGAGCGCCCGGACCACCCAGAAAAATTGCTGTTGCCACCCCAGCAATATTACCGGTACCTACGGTGGCAGAAAGTGCGGTCATGAGTGCCTGAAATGGAGGAATTTCACCAGAATCTGCTTCCCCTGATTTGGCTTGGGTGCCCTTGACCATCAGCTTGAAACCCTCTCCCAGCTTAAGGATCGGCATTAATTTCAAGCCCACAGAAAGAAACAAACCCACACCCAGAATAAGCACTAGCATCAAGGGGCCCCAGACCACCCCGTTGATACTGCTTACCAAAGACTCTATTGTTTCCATGTTCATCTCCTGTTTTTTATATCCAGAAGAATAAAAATATACTCCACAGGAGACTTTTTCACGTAAATTTTATTGTTTTTTGTATTTCTATTAGCTGCCTAACTTATTCAAGGGACCTGTTTCAGTTGCTTCCTCTTCTTCCGCTTCCTCTGGATCACAATCAGTGACAGCCCAAGGCTCTGCAGGCGCAGTTTTTCTTTCACCTTCGCGCGCTGCAAAGCGCTCACCTGCCAGAGCTCTTAACAAACCAAAGATCATTCCAACCACAATCACAGAAAAAGGCATAGCTGCAGTAATAACAGCCGATTGCAGGGTTTCGAGCCCGCCTGCTACCAGCAGCACACCCGTCAGCAGGGCCAGGAAAACACCCCAAAGGACACGATGCGCAGAGGGCGGATCAGCATCACCACCGGACAGGATGGTATTAATAACCAGGGTGCCAGCATTGGCTGAAGTAATCAGATAGGTGCCGATCAAGACTATCAGCAGGGTCGAGAAAACAGGTGTTAGTTGGCCAACCCCCATGCCTTCGACCGTGACAAACAGAGCTGTAGAAACATCTCTATCCACGGCTTCGACTACACCGCCGGGGCCAAACAACTCCTGATAAAGCGCCGTGCCACCAAAAAGGCCAATCCAGATAATGGTAATCCCTGTGGGTACCAGCAAGACACCCATAACAAATTCGCGGAAGGTACGACCGCGTGAAATCCGCGCAATAAACATCCCAACGAAGGGTGACCATGCCAGCCACCAGCCCCAGAAGAATACCGTCCAATCCGCTTGCCAGGAATCACCGTGGGTGACATTGGTATGAAAGGTCATACGCAGCAGGCTTTGAATATAGTCACCAGTCGCTTCGATGGTAACTCCAATCAGATACTGGGTTGGTCCCAACAGTAGCATAAAGGAAACAGCGGCAATACTTAGCCAGAAGTTCATTTCTGAAAGCAGGCGTACCCCTTTGGAAACCCCGGAAACAACCGAAGCCGTGGCGATTACCATAATTACCGCAATAACCGTTAACTGCAATTGCGTGGAGCTGGCCAGCCCAAATACCTGGCTTAACCCGGCATTCATTTGCTGCACACCCAACCCAAGCGTTGTTGCAATCCCAAAAACCGTACCGAAAACGGCCAGGAGATCAATAATATCCCCAAGGGGGCCGCGCACCTTCTCACCTAAAATTGGATAGAGTGCCGAGCGCACCGTCAGGGGTAAGTCATGGCGAAAAGCAAAGTAAGCCATCGTCAGGGCAACAAAGGAGAAGATCGCCCAGCCATTGATTCCCCAGTGAAAAAACGACAAGCGCATGGCGATAACCGCAGCATCCGCATCCGTCGTGCCTGGCATCACAAAAGGGTTATCCTGAAACTGCATGATAGGTTGGGCCACAGACCAGAACAAAATACCTACACCTGTACCCGCTGCAAAGAGCATGCTAACCCAAGAAAAGAAGGTAAACTCAGGTAATTCAGAGTCACCACCCAGGCGAACATTTTTATAACGGCCTGTGCCCAGCCAGATCATAAAGAACAGCAGGAAGGCCACCAGAATCACGTAATACCATTCCAGAAAAGGATTCAGAAAACCGCGCAGGGTTGAGATACCCGTTGCGCTCACTTCCGTATACAAGCTGCCCATAACAACCGTGACCAAAACCATAAGAATAGAAACCTTGGTCATCATGGCATTCATTCCCTTGAACAAACCTGAACTGGCCTGGTTATACATTGCTACTCCTTGTTAAGTTAGTGGCTTTCGGGAAACAATCATAGAGGTTCAGGAATAACAATGCCAATTCAACGCATTGATAAAAAAGCTAAACCTTACTTTCAAAATCAAATAGGCAGCCTTAGCAACTGCCTATTTCAACTACTGAAAAAGTGATCAGGATTTACCCGCAGTAAAGCCACCATCCACCATCAGATGAGCTCCTGTCACAAAACTGGCTTCATCGCTCACCAAAAACAAAAACGCATTGGCTACTTCTTCTGAACGACCCAAACGGCCCAGTGGATGCATACCGATTAGAAATTGCTTCAACTCATCATCCAAGGCTTCTAGCAACGGAGTATCGATGTAACCCGGGCCTATTGCATTCACACGAATACCTTTAGATGCATATTCCAACGCCAGGGTACGCGTCATATTGACCACCCCGCCTTTAGCAGCTGTATAGGCTGCTGTTTGCGACTGACCAAAAACACCCAGAATGGAGGCACAGTTAACGATACTGCCACTGTCCTGCTTTTCCATGATCTTCAAAGCAGCACGAGCTACCCGAAAAACCCCGGTCAGGTTAATCTGAAGGATCTTATCGAAATCTTCATCAGTGACCTCTGTAGAGGGGGCAAGGCCACCGATACCCGCATTATTAAACACACCATCGACACGACCGAGTTCCTGCTGCATCTTATTCAGCAAGGCATCCACTTCTGTGGTACTGGATACATCAGCTGGAATAAATAAGCAGCGACCTGAATGCTTGGCATCCAGTTCTTTAGCCAAGGCCTCACCTTTGCTAGTCGCCAAGTCCGACATCACCACGCTGGCCCCTTCCTCCAGACAGCGCTCCACGGATGCCAAACCAATACCACTTGCACCGCCAGTGATCAGAATTTTCTTATCTTGCAAACGCATGGTTTCACTCCTTATATAAGCAAACGTCTTTAGCTTATACCAAGTCATTAAAAACTTCAGGGTTATCCCCTGGGGATGCAAGCGAACCCCTGCTCGCCTATACTGGCTCAAGGATCACAATAAAATTCAAAATCACGCACTCAAGGAGCCCCCATGCGTCTTCTCATTTTTGCACTCTTTAGCTTGCTGGCTTTTACTGTTAACGCGGCCAACCTTAGCGAGAGTGATGTACAGCGCTGGATCGACACCCACCCGCAAATTCAAGCCTGGCTGGATCAGCATGAAGATCTTTTCCCTGAAGAAGCAGAAGATGATTTTAGCTTCAATATGGAGCAGATTTTTGCCGAAGGCATTCAACAACTCAGGGATGCAGGCCTCTACGATGAATTCAACAGCCAAGTTCAAAATGCAGGCTTTCGCAGCGTAGAACACTGGACTGAAACCACCCAGAGTATCACCCTCGCCTATATGGCCGTCGCCATGGAAGACAACCCCCACAGCCGCCAGATGGTTGAAATGCAATTAGAAGAAATACGCACCTCCCCCCATATCCCCGCTGACCAAAGAGACATGTACGAAGCCATGCTCAGCAGCTCACTGGAAATGATGGACATGGCAGAACAAGTCCCCACAGCCGACAAAAGAGCCGTAAGACCCCACATGAACCAACTTGATGGGCTTTTTGAAATGGCAGAGGATTATTAATCTTTAATTCAAACCGTCAAATACTGTTTAATCAGTTCATCACTTAGTTCTGCAATCTCCCCTTCAGCCAGGTTTTTGCCGCGATCCATGATGACAAAGCGGTCAGCAAATTTCCGGGCGAAGGGAAGCTTTTGTTCAACCAGAAGTACGGTGAGTTGGTCTTCTTCGATCAGTTGACGGATGACTTCCCCGATCTGTTGAACGATGTTGGGCTGGATGCCTTCGCCGGGTTCGTCGAGGATCAGTAGCCTGGGTTCCAGTACCAGGGCGCGGCCTATTGCTAACTGTTGTTGCTGGCCGCCAGAGAGGTCACCACCGCGGCGGTGGCGCATTTCCTTGAGTACGGGGAAAAGTTCGTAGATGCGTTCCGGGATTTTCTTTTGACCATCGCTGCGCGCTGCCAGGCCGGTGCGTAGGTTGTCTTCTACAGTCAGCAAAGGGAAAATCTGCCGTCCCTGGGGCACGTAGCCAATGCCCATGCGTGAACGGTCTTCCACCCGCTTGCGGGTTAATTCCGTTTCACCCTGGTAGAGCACTGAGCCATCCTTGATGGCAACCTCCCCCATAATCGCTTTCATCAGGGTGGTTTTACCCACCCCGTTGCGCCCCATGATGCAGGTACAGCGGCCCTTGGGGGCTTCCAGGGAGAGGTCTCTTAGGGTGTGGCTTTGTCCATAGTATTGGTTGAGCTGGTTGATCTTCAGCATCAGGCTTCTTCTCCAAGGTAAACTTCAATCACTTTCGGGTTGTTGGATACTTCGTCCATACTTCCCTCGGCCAAAACGCTGCCCTGATGCAACACCGTAACCTGGCGAGCAATCGAGCGCACAAAGCCCATATCATGCTCGACTACCACCACGGATTGCTTACCGGCCAGCCCCGTCAATAATTCAGCTGTGCGTTCCATTTCCTGTTCGGTCATCCCGGCGACGGGTTCATCCACCAGTAGCAGCCGTGGGCGTTGCATCAAAAGCATGCCAATTTCCAGCCACTGTTTTTGCCCATGCGAAAGGATTCCTGCTTCCTGGCGATGCAGTTCTTTCAGGCCAATCAATTCAAGCACTTCTTCAATCTGGGCACGAATATCGCCATTCATTTGTTCCAGCAAGGTGGGCAGCAGGCTTTTGTTGGTGGCACGGGCCAGTTCCAGATTCTGAAAAACGGTTAGGGCTTCAAAAACCGTAGGCTTCTGGAATTTACGGCCAATACCCAGGCTGGCAATTTCCGGTTCTGATTTTTCCAGCAGATTATGGCGACTGCCAAACCAGACGCTGCCTGCATCCGGGCGGGTTTTGCCGGTGATGATGTCCATCATGGTGGTTTTGCCCGCCCCATTGGGGCCAATAATGCAGCGCAGCTCACCATCGTCTATGGTCAGGTTGAGCTTGTTGATGGCCTGAAAACCATCGAAGCTGACACTGACATCTTCTAGATAGAGAATCGGGCCGTGACGCACATCAACGGGTGACTGCTGAGGAACCAGGAATTCAAAAACCCGATCCCGGTTCGCCATTTCCTTGAGCAGCTTCATGCAGGCACCTCCTCTTCTTTCTCTTTGGCTTGTTTACGCTGCTTCAGCAAACCAGCGATGCCTTTGGGCAGGAAAACAGTGACCAAAACAAAGAGGCCACCCAAAGCAAACAGCCAGGCATCCGGCATAACCCCGGTAAAATAGGTTTTGGCATAGTTGACCAGAAGCGCACCAATCACCGCACCATAGAGAGTTGCACGCCCACCCAGGGCCACCCAGAGCACGATTTCAATTGAAAAAAGAGGCGCAAACTCACTGGGGTTAATAATCCCGACCTGGGGGACATAAAGCGCTCCAGCCACCCCGGCCAGCATGGCGGAAACCACAAAAACGGAAAGCTGAACCCTTTCCACCCGATAACCCAGAAAGCGGGTTCGTGCTTCTGCATCACGGCTGGCGATACATACCCGCCCCAGCTTGCTGTTGACCAGTGCCCGGCAAATCACATAGCCCACGGCCAGGGCCACACCACTGATTAGAAAGAGCGCCAGCCGGGTTTCATCGGTACGCAAATCAAAGCCGAGAATATCCCGAAAATTGGTCATCCCATCACTGCCGCCAAAGCCCATTTCATTGCGGTAGAAAGCCAGCATCAGGGCAAAAGTCAGGGCCTGGGTCATAATCGACAGATAGACCCCGGTAACGCGAGAGCGAAAGGCCAAATAACCGAAAGCAAAGGCCAGTACACCGGGGACCAACATCACCATCAAGGCAGTGAACAGGAAGCTGTCTGAACCCAGCCAATACCAGGGTAAGGCATCCCAGTTCAGAAAGACCATAAAGTCTGGCAGTTCAGGGTGACCATAAACACCTCGATCCCCGATCTGGCGCATCAGGTACATGCCCATCACATAGCCACCCAAGGCAAAGAAAGCACCATGCCCCAGACTGAGAATACCCAGATAGCCCCAGACCAGATCCACGGCTACAGCCAACAGAGCATAGCTAAGGTACTTGCCAAACAGGTTGACCGTATAGGCAGATACATACAAAGGATGGTCTGCCGGAACTGCCAGGTGCAGCAGGGTGACCAGAATCATGGCCAGCAGCAGCACACCCAGAAAGATTCGTGTTGAGCGTTCGTATAAAGGTTGTGTCAGCCACATAAATTAATCTCCCGCTGCCCGGCCTTTCTGCGGAAAGAGTCCACGGGGGCGTTTCTGGATGAAAAGGATAATGAAGACCAGTACCAGGATTTTGGCGACGACCGCACCGGCCCAGGGTTCTATCACCTGATTGATAATGCCCAGCGACATACCCGCCACCAGGGTGCCCCAGAGATTACCGACCCCACCAAAGACCACCACCATGAAGGAATCAATAATGTAGGCCTGACCCAGATTGGGACCGACATTGGTCAGTTGTGATAAAGCCACACCGGCCAGACCGGCAACACCTGAACCCAGTCCGAAGGTCATCATGTCCACGCGGGTGGCCTTGATACCCATGGAACGCGCCATTGCCCGATTTTGAGTCACGGCACGCACTTCCAGGCCCAAACGCGTCCGGCGCAGGATATAAATCAACGCCATAAAGACCAGCAGGGCAAAGGCCATGATGTAAAGGCGGTTGAGAGTTAAAGACAGGGCATCATTAACAACCAGAGAACCACTCATCCATTCGGGTGTCACCACGGTACGGTTTTGTGGAGAAATTACGGTACGTACCAGCTGTTGTAGCATCAAGCTGATACCAAAGGTCGCCAGCAGGGTTTCCAGAGGGCGGCCTTTTAAAAACTGAATCACGCCTCTTTCCATGGCAATACCCACCAAACCCGAAACCATAAAACCGGCGGGTATCGATAACAGCAGTGCTAAACCCGGTTGACCTGGGAGAAGCTGCTGCATCGCCCAAGTGGTATAGGCACCCAACATGATCAACTCACCATGGGCCATATTGATTACACCCATAACCCCAAAGGTAATCGCCAAACCTATAGCGGCTAGAACCAGAACAGAGCCCATGGATAAACCAAAATAAAGCGTTTCTGCCGTACGATTCATTTTCAGGCGCTGCTCTATGGCACTCAGAGCGGCCTGGGCTTCTTGAGCCAAAAGTGGGTTTTCTTCCTGGGCCGCTGCACGACTCAGGGCAATGCGGGCATCGGTGTTCAGGCTGCCATGCAATTCAGCCACGGCATCCAATTCGCCCTGTTCCAATTGATAAATCGCCAGTGCCAGACTTAAACGTTGTTGAACACGGCGGTCGGTTTCCTGTTCGATATGCTCAGCCAGAAATTCAGCCAAAGCCTCATCCACCTCGCCCACCAGACGCTCAGCAGAAGCCCGGCGCAGACTAAGATCTTCGGAATAAAGGTCAGCCACAGCAATCAGGCTGCGAATTTGATTACGCAAGGAGTTGTTAATACTGATTCGATTCAATTCGCGGCGGGAGATTTCTCCCAGGTCTTCCTGGGTTAACGCATCTTCCACAGGCCAACTCCGGCCACGGTTATTCAGGACCACGACAAAACGACCCTCATGGGTTCTTTGCAGGCTGCCATCCAATAAGGCATTCAGCCAGTAGCGGGTTCGTGGGTCTTCACTGATCGCCAGTTCACTAATCGCTTCGCCCTTATCAGCAAAGGAACGAACATCCAAGGCTTCCAGCAAGGCACCCGCTCTGACATCTTCTTCTGCAATAGAGAGTGAGGGTAGCCAGGTAAGGAAGAGTAAGAGGCAGGCAAGCAAAGGCTTCATGGCCATATCCTTCATTCAAAAAATTCAAATTCAATGCAGCAGCTTTTGTTTACCCTTGTCGCTCCCGAGGTAGCGACAAGGATTCAGCTAGCCTGGGTATTATTCGCCCAGAGCTTCTGCAGCTTCTTCTGCTGCCCGGCTACCCCCACAACGACCGGTTTTGACGTTGTAGTTACCGCAGCTCATGGGAGCACGCCAGTCAGAAACCAGGTCACGTGAACCAGGCAGGAAGTCTGACCAGGCATCACCTGCAACTGTCCCTGGTGTTTCCCAGACGACATCAAACTGGCCATTATTCTGGATTTCACCAATCAGAACCGGCTTGGTGATGTGGTGGTTGGGCATCATTACCGCATAGCCACCGGTCAGGTTGGGTACGGTAACCCCATAGATGGCATCACGAACTTCATCAACATCCGTGGTTCCAGCTTTGCGTACTGCTTCCTTCCACATATTGAAGCCAATGTAATGGGCTTCCATGGGATCATTGGTGACCGCTTCTTCATCACCTGTGTAATCAATCCAGGCATCAATGAAGTCATAGTTGGCATCGGTATCGACACTCATGAAGTAGTTCCAGGCCGCCAGGTGGCCGACTAGAGGGCCGGTATCGATGCCGGACAATTCCTGCTCACCAACCGAGAAGGCAACAACGGGAATATCGGCTGCATCAATACCCTGGTTGCCCAGTTCACGGTAGAAGGGCACATTGGCATCACCATTGATGGTGGAAACCACTGCAGTTTTCTTGCCCTGGCTACCAAAGCGACGGATTTCAGCAACGATGTTTTGCCAATCCGAATGACCGAAAGGTGTGTAGTTGATCATGATGTCATCTTCTGCCACACCAAATTCTTCCTGAAGATAAGAGGCCAGGATACGATTGGTCGTGCGGGGGTAAACATAGTCCGTGCCGGCCAGCACCCAACGCTCAATACCGACTTGTTCATGCAGGTAGTTCACTGCAGGAATAGCCTGCTGGTTGGGAGCGGCACCCGTGTAGAAGACATTTTTGGACGACTCTTCACCTTCGTATTGCACTGGGTAGAAAAGCAAACCATTGAGTTCTTCAAACACCGGTAATACGGCTTTACGGGAAACAGAAGTCCAGTTACCGAAAACCACATCCACTTCATGTTGATCAAGAAGTTCACGAGCGCGCTCGGCAAACAGGGGCCAATTGGACGCTGGATCAACCACCACGGCTTCAAGCTCACGGCCCAGCAAACCGCCCTGGGCGTTTTGCTGCTCAACCAGCATTTCAATGGTGTCTTTCAGGACGGTTTCACTAATCGCCATGGTGCCAGACAAAGAGTGGAGAACGCCGACACGAATAGGATCTTGGGCAAAGGCCTGACTGCTACCCAGGGTTGCTAAGGTCAGTGCCGTACCCAGGCTGGTGGTGACGGCGAGTTTTTTGAGTTGATTCAATCGTTTCATCTTGTTGCTCCGCTTCAGCTGTTTTGGGAGAGATCATTAGAATCGTTGTTACTGGCATCCAAATGCCTGGCTCTTGCTTCCTGCAGCATATGTATTGTTATTTTTCTGACTTCATCCCGACTGACGGCAATATGTGCTGCCATCAGACGCTTGGCATGATCGGCACGATGGTGAGCAATGGCCTCTAAAATGGCGCCATGCTCCTCATAAGTGGCTTCAATACGGTAATCTTTGGTGAAATCCAGGCGACGAATAATGTGAATTCGTTCACTGATATCTCGGTGAATCTGGTGCATTTCCCGGTTACCTGCAGCGGCAACCAACTGGCTGTGAAATTCCCTATCTTTTTCACTGAGGCGTATATCGGTGATCCACTCACTGGCATCGGCTAACCAGAAATCACGTAGCTCCTGCAGGGGTTCAGGTGTTTCAGTCATTGCGCAAAGACGATCAATCGCCGCTTCCTCCAGTAGAATGCGCACGTCATACAGCTCTTCAAATACTTGAAAATCAAAAGGCTTGACCTGCCAGCCACTGCGAAAATGCACATCGACATACTGTTCCCGACGCAGGCGATAAAGGGCTTCGCGCACGGGAGTGCGGCTGGCCTGAAAACGCTCAGCAATATCGGCTTCACTGAAAAAGTCACCCGGCAGAAGCTCAAAGTTGAAGATCATGTCTTTGATCTGACCATAAATTCGATCCGCCAGATTTTCCCGGCGATTGTTTTTGGGGTTCTTGTTCAGGAAGTTTGCCGGGCTCATCAGACCAACTCCTCAGCCTGTGCTTTTGCCTTATCGGTATCAATGACCGCCAAAAGCTCGCCAGCCCTCACGGATTTACCGGGTTCGCAGCTGAAGGAATCCAGCTCTCCAGCAACCGGGGCCTTGATGGCGACTTCCATCTTCATGGCTTCCAGTACCAAGAGGGTTTCTCCGGCTGCAACCTGAGCGCCAGGTTCAACCAGCAGTTTCCAGACATTACCGGCAATTTCTCCTGTCACTGCGGTCAAGTTGGCAGCCAGGCCTTCACCCGTCTCCGGCTCTTCTGCCTGAGTAATTGCAGGGGGTGCAATATCTTCAGCCTTCCAACGACTGACTTCTTCAGTAAAGGCTGCTTGCTGGCGTTCCTTGAAAGCAGCAATGCTGCCCGCTTCTTCTTCCAGGAAATTCAGGTAGGCCTTCACATCAAAGGTTTCCTGCTCAATGCGGCATTCAAAACGTCCCTGACGGAAGTCTTCTCGCAGAGTATCCAGTTCTTCTTCGGTGACGGGGTAGTAGCAAACCTGGTCAAAGAAGCGCAGCAACCAGGGCGCATCAGGTGCGAACTGACGGTTTTTCAACCAGGTATTCCAGATCGGCAGAGTACGACCGACCAGTTGATAGCCACCGGGGGAGTCCATGCCGTAGATACACATGTACATGCCGCCAATACCAACGGTGCCCTCTGCGGTGTGGGTGCGGGCCGGATTATATTTGGAGCTGAGCAAGCGGTGACGGGGATCAACCGGAACAGCACAGGGCGCTCCCAGATAAACATCACCCAGGCCAAGAACCAGATAGCGCGCCGAATAAAGGGTTTTCTGAACATCCTCTCGGCTGACACCATTAATGCGGCTGATAAAATCAACGTTATTGGGTAGCCAGGGTGCATCCTCCTTAACTGTTTCCCGATAGCGTTGCACGGCTTCCAGAGTCGCTGTGTCTTCAAAAGCCATCGGCAGGTGCAGTACCCGAGTAGGCAGCTTCACCTCACGCGGATCTTCCAGGGTGGTTTCCAGCTTCAACAAGAGTTCAATCAAATCTTTTTGATGCAGTTGATGACCGTCATAACGAATTTGCAGAGAGCGCACCCCAGGGGCCAGCTCTTCAATACCTGGTAGTTGGCGACTTTTCAGTGCTTCCATTAGCAGATGCACTCGAATGCGGGTGGTCAAGTCCAGCAGGTTCTCGCCGTATTCCATCAAGATGTAGCTGTCTCCAGCCTGACGATAAACTACTTGGGGGCGCTCTTCAGTCGCAGGCAGGGTAGCCAGAACGCAGGGTGAGGCCTCAGCTGGGGTTGTTGCTTCGGGCTTCAGTGCCAGAGCAGCTGCTTGGCTGGCCGGCAACTCATGCCAAGCTGCAGGCGTTGGCTCTAGCTGATCGATAGCTGTTTGCCACTGACGATCCAGCTCCAGAGCCGTATCAAAACTTAAGGGCACAAAGCGAATTTTGTCGCCAGGCTTAACCTGACCTACCTTCCATAATTCAGCCTTGGCGATAGTCACTGGGCAGACAAAACCACCCAGGCTGGGGCCATCCTTCATCAAAATAACAGGGCTATCACCGGTAAAGTTGACCGCGCCTATGGCATATTCACAATCATGGACATTGGATGGATGCAGACCCGCTTCCCCACCATCACTTCTGGCCCATTCCAGAACCGGTCCCACCAGGCGCACACCCAGGCGGTTGGCGTTATAGTGAACTTCCCAGTCAGTGGCAAAAAAGGTTTCAAAAGAGTCCTGAGTAAAGAAATCCGGAGCGCCATGAGGACCAAGGAGCACACCAATCTGCCATTCCTGAGCATAGTTCGGCACTAGGCCTTGCGGTGCTTTAGCCGGTGCTTGCAGGGCCGGGGTTTCAGGTAGAATATCCAACTGGTCCCCAGCGCGAAGGGTGCGCCCACAAAAGCCACCAAACTGGCCCAGAGCAAAGGTGGAGCGACTGCCCAGATAAACGGGCACATCCAGACCACCGCGAATCGCCAGATAAGAGCGGCAGCCCTGTTTGCCCTGCCCCATATCCAAAACCTGGCCGGCCTTGACGGCCACAGCCTGCCAGCCGGGCAAAGGCTCACCATCCAGAGTGGCCGCATCACAGGCACCGGTAACCGCAATCAGGCTATCGACATTGAATTTCAGGTTGGGGCCAACCAGAGTCGCTTCCAGGCCAGCGGCATCTGCTGGATTGCCCACCAGACGATTAGCCAGGGCAAAAGCCTTGTCGTCCATCGGGCCAGAAGGAGGAACCCCGATATCCCAATACCCCAGGCGGCCCGGCAAGTCCTGAACACTGGTGTAGGTGCCAGGGCTGAGGATTTCCAGACTACGGCTGGTATAGCTGAAGCTGTCCAGTGCCTTGGTGGAAACCTCTCCTGCAGCAAAGGCTTCATCAGCCAAAACGGCTCTTAAATATTCCAGGTTGGTAGGAATACCATAAAAACGGGTGGCTTCCAGCGCTGCGCGCAAACGTGTCAGAGCCTGCTGGCGATCCTGCCCATAGGCAATGATTTTGGCAATCATCGGATCAAAGCCGGAGGAAACGTCACTGCCATTTTCGACACAGCCATCCACTCGGATGCCTTCCATGCCTTCAGGCAAAACCACTTCACTCAGGCTACCCGGACTGGGTTGAAAGTTTTTTAGTGGGTTTTCGGCATAAACCCGCACTTCCATGGCGGCACCCTCAGGGTCTATGGGCTGCAACGCTTGCAGATCGGCCTGACCCGCTGCGACAGCCAGCATCTGCTCAACCAGATCCAGGCCAGTGGTCAATTCAGTCACCGGATGCTCCACCTGCAAACGGGTATTCACTTCCAGAAAATAAAAGGCATCCTTGCTGGTGTCATAGATAAATTCGACGGTTCCCGCACTGCGATAATTGACGCTTTTACCCAGGCTGGTCGCGGCGGCAATCAGGGCATCACGTGTTGCTGTCGGCAGGCGAGGTGCTGGCGTTTCTTCAACCACCTTCTGATGGCGACGTTGCAGGGAGCAATCCCTTTCACCCAGGGCAATAACTTCACCCTGACCATCACCCAAGAGCTGCACTTCAACATGACGGGCCTGATCAATACAGTGCTCTACAAAAACACTGCCATCGTTAAAATACTGCTTGCCCAGACGAATAATGCGCTCATAGGCTTCACTCAATTCTTCGGCACTTTCACAGCGGGTCATGCCAATGCCCCCGCCCCCAGCGGTGCTTTTTAACATCACCGGGTAGCTTATTCTTTCTGCTTCTTCGAGCGCCTGAGCTTCACTTTGCAAAAGATCACTACCCGGCGTCAGAGGCACACCCGCGGCTTCAGCCAGGGCACGGGCCCGATGTTTCAGGCCAAAATCACGAATCTGCGCCGGTGTTGGGCCAATAAAAGTAATGCCTTCAAAGTCACAACGCTCGGCAAATTCAGCGCTTTCCGACAAGAAACCATAGCCAGGAAAAATGGCCTGGGCACCGGTGTTTTTAGCCGCAGCCAGAATCTTGTCCATATCCAGATAGGTTTCATCCGCGCGCTGCCCTTTTAAAGCTACAGCCACATCGGCATCACGCACATGCAGAGCGTTACGGTCATCTTCGGCATAAACGGCAACACTGCGAATACCCAAGCGTTTGAGGGTTCTTATCGCCCGACAGGCAATTTCACCCCGATTGGCAATCAGAACAGTAGAAAAATAGGGAGAGGTAGCAGCCTTCATGCGGAGGCCTCCTTTTGCTTATTGAGTTCAGCGATATAGGCGCGCCAGCCGCCCAGGTGGGTGATGTCGGTTGCACTCTGCAGAGCCAGGGGTTCACAAATAAAGCCTTTCACCACCCGACCATCTTTCAAGGTCAGATTGCCGATCCCTAGGGGCTGAGGAATCTCTTCAACAAAAGCACCGAAATGCGCCAGGGGAAGATCCCAGAGCTCCACCTTGATGGCAGCACCCTGATCAGCCACTTTCACCAAACCTGGTTTGGGCGGTGTGGTATTGGCCAGGGCATAAAGCCGATAATCCGCAGCGGTTTCGGTTGCTTCCACCAGGCGCGCATCCCGGCTGGTGAGCTGAAAGTTCAGAGGCATACCCGTCAGGTGGGCACCGACAACAGCTAGGCGAACAGCACCGGGCGCAGGTGGGCGAATTCTTTGTGAAGGGGTTGAGTACTCACGTTGGGTTGCACCCAAAGGCAAGGCTTGCTGGGCCTGCCAGCGCTGACCAAATTCAGCCAAAGCTCTATCTTGCCAAGCAGTTGCAATCAGGGTGATTCCAGCGGGCAAGCCGTCATCACGAAAACCTGCTGGCAAGGCCAGAGCACTCAAGTCAGCCAGGTTAGTGAAATTGGTGTAGGTACCAAACTGGCTGTTATAAACCAGAGGCTCCTTCTCCATTTCAGCCAGGGTTCTAATTGTTGGAGAAGTGGGCACCACCAGAGCATCCACCTCTGCCAGTTGCTGCTGAATCTGACGACTCAGTTCCTGGCGACGATACTCGGCAGCAAAATAGTCCAAAGCGGAAAAATCAACGCCCTGGGAAACTATCTTGTAAACGCTGGGATCAATAGCACTGGGGTCTTGATCCAATAGCGAGCCCAGTGCATGGGTTCTTTCAGCAACCCAGGGACCCTGGTAGAGCAGAGCAGCTAGTTCACTGAATGCAGAAAAATCAATTTCCACCAACTCAGCCAGGGTTTCCAGTTCAGCACGCGCTTTAGCAAAAGCTGTTTGCATCTGGCGATCACCAAAAAACTCCAGATTTGCAGGAATTGCCAGACGGGGACGTTCGGGTAGAGCAACAGGGGTGGTCTGGGGATGAGTGCGGGACCAGGGGTCACTGGCATCAGGTGTAGCGCCAGCCGCCAACTCAGCTACCTGTAAGGCATCTTCAACCGTCAAGGCGAAAACCGAAACACAGTCCAGAGTGCGGCAGGCCGGCACCACCCCGGAAGTCGACAACCAGCCTCGGGTGGGTTTCAGGCCGACAATATTATTAAAGCCCGCTGGCACCCGGCCTGAACCGGCGGTATCTGTGCCCAGAGCAAAGGGCACCAGACCACGAGCAACCACCGAAGCCGAACCGGAGCTGGAACCACCGGAGACATAATCAGGATTAAAGCTATTGGGAACCGCCCCATAGGGTGAACGGGTGCCCACTAGGCCAGTAGCAAATTGATCCAGATTGGTTTTGCCGATCAGGATGGCGCCGGCTTGCTTCAGCTCAGCCACCACCTGGGCATCCTTTTCCGCCTGATAACTAAAGGCTGGGCAGGCGGCGGTTGTCGGCCAGCCCTTGGCATCAATATTATCCTTAATGGCAAAAGGCACCCCCATCAAGGGAAGCGTTTCACCAGCTTGCTGACGCGCTTCAAGCTGCTGCCAGTCAGCTTCCAATCCTGACACTTCGGCCAGTGCAATCCAGGCTGTGTCTTTTTCCTGGTCCTTCTTTAAAACAGCTAACAAGGCTTGCAGTCGTTGCAAGCCCTGACCATCCTTTTGGGCTGCCTGCCAATCGGCTAAATTCCAGCCACTTGTTTGTAGGGGGTTGTGCATGGGTCATCACCTTGTGCTCTAACTTGTATACAAGACAGAGCACAAGAGATGCCAGCCACAGGAAATTCATTTTAATTCAGAAGGTTAAAGGAATTTATGCATGAAAATGCTATGCAAAAAAGAAGCGATAATGCACCAGCAGCTAGCAACCCAGGCTTGGGTTGCACCATAACGATTAAAGATGAAGATTCATCCAATCAGCTGCTATCACCAGAAAACTGAGCAAAGACTTCAGCTTCCGTCATAGTTTTGGTGGGGTTGGCAAAACGATAATGCGACGGCTTGTGATCGATGAAAATCTGGTCCGCAAACTCCCAGTCCTGCCCCTGATCCATCAAGCCAACCGGAAGCGCGTAAAAGGGTTGATCCTTCAAACGATAGAACAAATGCGTCCCGCAGTTTTTACAAAACCCCCGCTCAGCCCACTCGGATGAGGCATAGGTGGCAATCTGAGCTTCCCCTTCAAAACTGACCTGATCCTCACATTCCACAGCCATCATAGGTCCCCCACCCCATTTACGGCACAGACTGCAATGGCAGGCACCATAATGGTAGCTTTTTGGTGTTGCGCTTACCCGGACAGATCCACACAAGCACTGCCCACTGAGTGTTGGCTCACTATTCATGTTTGGTCTCCTTAGTTAATCAGGCTTTTTAGCTTAGCTCACTGTAAAACCAACTGCTGCTCAACCCCCACAGCCTGAGCAAAAGGGGTGCTATGGCTGACCAGAAGCAGGCTGCCCTTGAACTCGGCAAGCACCTGGGCCAACAGAGACTGGCTTTCCAAATCCAGATGATTGTCAGGTTCATCCAGCAAAATCAGTTGTGCTGATTCCGGCCCCATCAGGCAACAGGCAAGGGCCACTTTCAGGCGTTCACCGCCACTCAGATCACTGACCGGCAGTAAGGCCTGATCTCCCCTGAGTCTTAACCAGGCAAGTCGGTCTCTATAGTCTGCTTGAGTCCAGCCCGGATTCAGGCGCTGAAAGTTGGCCAGAGCAGTTTCTTCTCCATTCAGCAGGCTCAGCTTTTGATCTAGCAGCCGCAGGGAACCACGGCGCTGCACTTCACCGGACAGAGGTTCCAGCAGGCCACTGATAACTTCCAAAAGTGTTGATTTACCGCGACCATTGGCACCCTGCAACCACCAGCGTTCACCGCTTTGAATTTGCCAGTTCAGTGGCCTGAGTGCTGTGACTCTGGGTAAAAGAACCTCATTCAGTGCCAGCAGACAGCCACTAACCGGTTCAGGCTCCGTTAATGGAAAAGCCAGTGGCCTCTCGTGTCCCAGAAGCGCCTCAGCCCGTTGAAGGCATTGCTGTTCCTGGTTGATTGCAGCCTGGTGTTTTTGTGCAATTCGTCCACCCGTTGCTTCACTGCGTTCTTTACGGGCATCCAGCAATACCTTGGGCAGGTCACCCTTGCGTGCCTTGGCACGCCCTTTAGCCGCGCGCTGTTCGTGGCGCTCGCGTTCGGTTTGTAGTTGCTGCCGTTCTTTCTTTAAAGTCAGGCGCGCCTGGTTTTTGGTCTGACGAGCCTTTTCCAGCAGCTGCTTGCGAGCTTCCTGATAGTCAGCAAAACCCAGGCGATAAGGCTGTAACTGGCCGGCACGCAATTCCAACAAGTGTGTAAAGGTCGCCAGCAAGGCCTGATCATGGGTGATGACCAGAGTGCCTCCACTGCGTTGGCTGATCCAGTTTGCCAACCAATCGCGCCCGGCTTGATCCAAATGGTTGGTGGGCTCATCCAAAATCAAGTAACTCGACGGCAAACGTGCCAGTTTAAACAGGTGTAAACGAGTACGCTGACCACCACTCAAGGCACTGACCGGTGCATCCAGCAGGTCAACTCCCAACTGAAACTCGGCCAGCTCCACTTCCAGATCTTCTTGCAGCGTCCAGCGTTCTTCAAGAATCGAGAGATCATCCACCTGGCCTTTGCCACTGAGCAAACGCTGCAGAGCATTGAGTGCAGCATCCACTCCCAGGAAAGCAGCAACACTTTGATGATCCTCCTGCTCTGCAGCCTGTTGCGGCAAGAAGGCCACGGGCACCCGGCGCTCCAGGCTACCCTCTTGAGGCTTGCGCACACCCGCCAGGCATTCGGCCAGAAGGGTTTTGCCGGCACCATTGGGGCCAATCAAGGCCACTGGCTCTGAAGTCAGGTGAAGATCCAGCGCAGCAAAAACGGGGGGATGGGGTTCAAAAGCAAGGGTCAAACCCCTTGCGGAAATGCAGAAATCGGCCATAAACAACACCTCTGTAACACCAAAAAAAGAAAGGGGTTCAGAGTGCTGAAATCATTGGCATAACTCCTGATTGAAGAAAAGTCTTGGTGACGGAAAAGAAGCCTAGCAAAGTGAAGCAGGAATCGCAATCAAGTCAGAGAGCCATCAAAGCGATGGCCTCACGGGCTTTTTAAAATGCTGGCGGGCCTTTTCTGCCTTTTCACGAAAAGCACAGCCTTTGGCATGATCATTAATCAAACCCATGGCCTGCATAAAGGCATACACCGTTGTTGGACCAACGAACTTCCAGCCTTGCTTCTTCAAGGCTTTGGAGAGGGCAAGGGATTCTGGTGAAGTTGAAGCGGTTTGGGGTTCTGGCAGCATTTCGGCTTCAGGCTCATAGCTCCAGAAAAAAACCGCCAGGGAGCCTTCCTGTTCGACCAGCTCTTGTGCTCGCCTGGCATTGTTGATCACGGCTTCGATTTTGCCACGGTGGCGAACAATACCCTTATCCTGCAGCAAGCGTTCAACATCACTGGCATCGAATTCAGCCATCCGCTTGAAATCAAAGCCTGCAAAAGCCGCTCGGAAGCTGTCTCTTTTGGCCAGAATCGTGCGCCAGCTCAAGCCCGACTGAAAGCTTTCCAGACACAGCTTTTCAAATAGCCGAACATCATCGGCAACCGGGTAGCCCCATTCATTATCATGGTAGGGGAAAAATTCAGGAACACTGCCACACCAGCCGCAGCGCGGCTGACCATCAGGGCCTTTCACGATAGAAGTCATTAACAGTTCTCCTGAAAAAAACTTACTTTATTGGGGTAACAGTGAAATCGCGACCAGAAGCATAATACTTCCAATCAGCGTATCAAAAATACGCCAAGCACGAACCGATTGGAGCTTAGGACCCAAATAACCTCCAAAGAAGGCAAGAGAAAAAAACCATACAGCTGAAGCCAAGGCAGCACCCACTACAAAAACCTGCGCATAAGCCTGTTGGGCACCCACACTACCGATCAAAACCAGGGTATCAAGATAGACGTGAGGATTAAGCAGCGAAATAGCCATTGCCTGACCAGCCACTTGCCAACCTGTGGTCGTTACTGCCGATCCCTGAACAACCAAGCCACCAGTCCCCTGCCATGCCCTCCAAAAAGCTTGGACAGCCAACCAGCACAAGAGTGCAACTCCCAACCAGGTCATGATCGGCACCAAGCCAGGAATTAAGGCTTGTAAGGTATCAATACTATAGACGCCCAAAGTAATAAGTAGCGCATCCAGACTGCAACATACACCAGCGATTATCCAGGGATGCTCACCTCGCATACTCTTATTCAGTACCCAGGCATTTTGAGCACCTATCGCTACGATGAGCCCCAAGGCAATGCCAAAGCCTGTGAAGAAAGAAACCAACACCCTACCCACTCCATCCGCTCAATGAGCCATCAACTTAAGAGCTGGCAAGCCATTAATCCAACGAATAATTCTTATGATATATTAATTTGATTAATGTACCGGTGGAGCCCTTTGATGCTTGATTACCGATTATTGGAAGCTTTGGCAGCGGTTATCGAAACCGGAGGTTTTGAAAAGGCCGCCCAAAAACTGCACCTGACCCAATCTGCAGTAAGTCAGCGCCTGCAACAGCTTGAAAGAAGACTGGGACAACCCGTGGTTCTGCGTAGCTCACCACCTGTCGCAACACCACTGGGCCGACGCCTGAACAACCACTTGCAGCAGGTTAAGCAACTGGAGCTGGGATTGATTGAAGAAGCCCAGGATGAACCTCTCAAGGTGCGTTTAACTGTTAATGCAGATTCGATGGCAACCTGGCTGGCTGAAGGCTTGGCCGCCAGCTCCTTGAGTTCACAAATGGATTTTGATTTAGTCGTTGAAGACCAGGAAGTCGGGTTAAATCGTATGCGCAATGGTGAAGTCATGGCTTGCATCTGTGCCGATTCTCAGGCAGTGAATGGTGGCGCTGTGAGCCCTTTGGGGGTATTGCGCTATCGGGCCCTGGCCAGCCCTGACTTTGTCGAACGCCACCAAACCCGTCAGTACCCTCACCAGCTAGTCGAAGCGCCTTGCCTAATCTTCAACCAGGATGATCGCCTGCAGCACCGCTTTCTTGAAAAGCTCAAATTACCCGCTCCCAAGCGACAGCATCGCTGCCCTTCTTCAGAAGGTTTTGTACAAATGGCCTTAATGGGACTGGGCTATGGAATGCTACCCGAGATACAAGTCCAGGATGCCCTCAAGGAAGGCAAACTAATCGATGTTGCCGAAACCTTTCATTTGGATATTCCCCTCTACTGGCACTACTGGCAAACCGAAAGCGCTGCCTTGGCAGAACTTCGTAGAGCAGTTATTGAACATGCCAGCAAGGTATTAAACCCTGTTCATCCATATTCCAACAAGCCGGATGCCAGAAGCTGAGCAGTTTTAATTTGCTTGAATTAGTCGTAGGCATACTACTATTACTATAACTTTTAAAAAGAAGTCAATTTATATTATGGTTTTATATCTCTAGAAATAGAGAGTGGCTTTGCCATGCCACTGGACTTCGACACGAGTTTATAGCCACCTGATTCACCAGCTTGACCGAATGCTGAAAGAGTGGCCTGAAGAATAGGTATGGCTGATTTTAAAGCCCGCCCCAACAGCCATAGCGACCATTACAGTTTTTATACCAGCGAGTAAACTCTTTATGAGAAGCTGGTGCAGGTACTGCAGTGAAGAATACCCCGTTCCAAAATCATCAATTGAAATAATGATTTTCAAGTTATCCAGTTTGGCAAGCTCTCCCAGAGTACGCTCCATATCCAGCATTAACGCCCCCTCTGTAACCTCTAGTTCCAAGGTTTCACCCTGCAAATCATAAAAGGATGACTTGAGTTCAATACTATTTTCAAAAGAAATCACTACCAGAAAAAGCACTTAAAGTATTCCAATTCCTTAAATACCCAGATTTTATCAATTTCTCACTCCTGAGCTAGCAAAATTGTTCTGCTGTTTCCTGTTCATTAGATACTAAGCTAAGCAGCTTACAGTAAAATAGCAAGTCAAAAGCATCAAAAGATTTAAAATTTCTGGATACTTTTTAGCTTATTCTGATACATGGCTTTATCGGCCAGATTGACTAGCTGCTCTATATCAGCGGCATCATCAGGATAAATGGCATAACCCAGGCTGATACCGGGCGTAATTTGTTCACCTTCCCTTAAAAAAACCGGTTTAATCACTTTATCGAGGAGTTGCTGACAAAAATTGGCTGCCGCTTGGTGATCGTGAAGGCCAGGCAGTAGAATTATAAATTCATCGCCACCAATTCGTGCCAGCGTATCCCTTGGTGTGACACTGGCTTGCAGACGCCTCGCCAAAGCAATAAGGATGTCATCACCCGCCAGATGTCCCCAAGTGTCGTTAATTTGTTTGAATTGGTCCAAATCGGCAACGATCACAGTAAAGCTACTAGCCTCTTGATCTGCTTGTTTCTGAGCCTTAGTAAAGTGCAGTTCCAATAATTTACGGTTAGCCAAACCAGTCAGAGCATCATGGTTGGCTTGGTATTCCAAAAGCTGATGACTTTTTTGTAGCTCCTGGTTTGCTTTTTCAAGGGCTTCGGTTCTTTCAACCACTCGCCGTTCCAGATGACGCTCCTTTTCTTCCAAGGCTTCAACCATTTCCTGGCGCAGTTTAATGGATTGAGCCTGGGCTTCATCTCTGGCTTTTTGAATAGCATTGATACGATCAGCCAAAGCCAGAGCAAGCAGCAGCATCTCCAGCGCTGAGCCAACCAGCAATGCATTGGAGGTCAGAAAATTCGAAGGCAATACACCCAGGTTGTGCAGAGAAATAACCAGAACACCAGTTAACAATGCCACCCAGGCCAAGACAAAGTAACGAGCACCCGGCTGCCGGTAATAAAAGCTCACAGCCCCCATTACTAGGGCTGAGATCACAAACACCAGCGAAAGAAGATTAACAGCTACAGCGGCAAAATAATAAGACCAAAAAACAGCGGTAAGAAAAACAGTGGCATACCCAGCACTGATTAAGGGCATTAGCCAATTCAAACGCAGGCGCCGGGGCGTATCTCCCAAAAACCCCCGTACAAAAAGAGCTCCAAAAAAACCAGCCAGAGCAACCCCACCGGTTGGTGAAAGATTGGTTAAATAAGCATTGTCCGGCCAGAGAAATTGCCCAGAAAAACCAGCCAGCCCAGCCTGGCCAACTGCCAGAGCACTAATAAAAGCCACATAGGTTAAATACAAGGGGTCGCGCAAAGACAGATACAGAAAGAGGTTGTAAATTAACAGAGCAACCAGTAAGCCATAGTAGGCACTGAGAAGCGAGTAGCTGAGCTGATCTTGTTGCCAAAGTGCATCTGGCTGCCAGAGAGTGACGGGAACGCTGAGCGTACCTTCAGAGGCCACTCTTAGGTAAAGACTATAATCCTGCGAAGGTTGAAGTGCTAATTCAAAAACATGATGGCGATGCTGAAAGGGTTGCTCACTGAAAGGAAGCAGGTCACCTGATTGTTGCTCCTGGTAAACCTGATTATCTTCAGAGATGTACAAATCAACTCTATCCAGCGATGCATGAGCAACTTCCAGCAACCAACGTTCCGGCAAATCAGCAGGCGTAGAAAAGTGCAAGCGCAACCAGATTTCATCACGCGTTAAACCAAAATTGGTTCCTGCAACTGAGTCAGCTTGGGATGGCTGAAACGCCTGTTCAGCATCCAAAGCCCTTGCCTCCTCTAAAGTTAAAGGCTCACCCGAATGGCGATAAACTGAAAAGTGGCCGGATAAGGACTGTTGTTTTTGTGAGCTAATTATCAGGTTGGCAGCAGAAGCCTGATGAGCAAAGCTGATCAAAGAAAGCAACAGTAAAACCTTAGCGGTCAAAACCAGCCAGGTTAGGCAAAAAAAACAAGGTTTCAGTAGCTTGTGGGTTGGTTCCAAAACAGTCCCTGGTCCATTAGATTTAAATACAAGCAAGAAACGATATACTGCTACTCAATCCAATGTATTGCAACATTTAGTAACTAACTACAAACACTACAGCCTGGGTTCAAGAGCTCAGCCTGCCTCGCAGTGCCTTTATTTTGCCCCGTTGAGTTTTCTTATCAACTCGACGACGCTGGGAAGCTTTGGTCGGTTTCGTTGCACGGCGGGGTTTAACCGGTTTAGTTGCATCCTGAATCAGCTCTTTTAAGCGCTGCAAGGCATCTTCCTTGTTCAACTCCAAAGTGCGATAACTTTGCGCCTTTATAACAATCACACCTTCCTGAGTGATGCGCTGATCAGATAGCCTCAACAAACGCTCTTTATAGTAAGGAGGCAAGGATGAGCGCCGAACATCAAAGCGGAGATGCACCGCCGAGGCAACCTTATTAACATTTTGGCCACCTGCACCCTGGGCGCGAATAGGCTGGAATTCAATTTCCCAGTCAGCAATCTGAATATCGGGTGTAATTTCGAGCAAAGGAACCTCTAAGGGTGAGAAGAGCCATATAAAACTGAGCGAAAACCCGCCTATTACAGGCACTTGATTTAGCGGATTGTCAGACATTTTCAAGCCTTCCTCAACCTGAAGTAAAAACCCCTTCCCGCTTTTTCTTCTCCAAGACCTAGTCTGACCGGACCTTAACAGGATGTAACGAAAAATTAGACTTAAGTGGCGTAGCAATTGCTACGACTCTGAGCCTCTAGCTACCAGAAAAATATAGCCATCACTAGTACTGTCAGAATTGCCTTCAGGCTGGTTCATCATCAATCCATTTTATTTTGTTATCAATTTTTGTCATCTTTAGAAGTGCAGCTTGCCACATTGGACCAACTTTTCAAGACAACCATAAAAGTAAAAGGGATATTGACCACCACCAACTTGTTTTAATGCACTTTTCCCGCTTTCTGCTCAATCTCCTGCTGCAATGCCTTGCGCAAGCCCAAAGCAAAACCAAGTTCAGCAACAACGAACAAGGGACCAACAAATAGCCACCACGATCAGCGGTATGCCAGCATAATGAGTCCAGATATTGCGTTGATCACGATGATATAAAGCATACTGGCTTCAATGTTCAGTCAGGGTTTTCATTGTTTTTTTCTCCGATTGAATTCAAAGCAGGCAACTTCAGCTTTCTAAGCTGCTCAATAGTGGTAGTAGCGCCACCACACACAACCACCAAAATATTATTAAACTCATCAAGCTCTGGTATTTTTTCATAGATTGCTGCCAGGCTGGCACCACAAGCAGGCTCTACCAGTAGACGGTGGTCATCAAGAAAACGTTCGCAAGCAGTTAACGCGCTTTGATCTGAGACCAAAACACTCTGGATAGAATGCTTTTTGGACCAATCAAAAGCTTGCTCACAAACACGTTTGGCACCCAGTGAAGTAGCAACACTTGTTATTTGATCTAACTCCACAGTATGCCCAGCATTGAGAGCTGCATGAAAAGATGCTGCACCCATTGTTTCTACCGCGAACACTGGAATATCCTGCCACCCGTTACGGTACAGCCCTTCAATGACCCCGGACATCAGCCCACCACCACCAACGGAAAGTACAAGCGCGTCAGGTTTAAGGCCAAAGTGAAAAACCTCATCAATTAAAGTCGCGTGACCCTGCCAAAGCAAAGGGTCATCAAAGGGATGCAGAAAAGCATCAGATTCACGAATCAGAGATTGCGTATAAGCATTGGCTTCTTGCCAAGAAGAACCCTGAACGATGACCTCTGCTTTCTCCAGCTCCAAAAGCGCCTTGGCTCTCTCACTCGTTGTTTCAGGCACTACAACCACAACCGGAACACCAAGACGACGACCAGCATAAGCAACAGCCAAACCAGCATTTCCACCCGATGAAGAAATAAACCTTCGAGCACCTCGGGCCAAATAGGTTTCACAAGCAAGGCCAATGCCTCGAAGCTTAAATGAACCCGAAGGCTGCATTGCATCAAGCTTAAGCCACACTGATCGTCCAGAAGCAAAACTCATTGCTCGGGATTCAATCAGTGGCGTTTCTATGTGTAATGTCATAAAAATCTATAATTCCTACAGCCTACCAAGTTATAAAGAGCCACCTCACTTGGCTAATTGGTGACAGCGATATACCACTTGGGCTTAATGCGTCCGAAATCTTTACGGACATTTGATTTAAGTGCTTTCTTGGAATCCAGTACCAAGGCACCGGATGAATGGCGCACAAAAACAACCCAATGCCAGAAAGGCTTGCCACCCTCTAGCCTCCATTTAATAGCCAAAAGGGCTTTGTCAGGAAGCTGCTCCCAGGACTCAAACTCAGTTTCCTCAGAAGCAACTGAAACGCCCAACTCACCCAAGAGTTTGCGCACATATCCCGTATCTGACCAGAGAGCTTTATCTTCTGCATAGATACCCAAAGCTGCGGCTTTTTGCCTGGCTTCGTGGTAGGAAAGACCGGCAAGCACTGCACTGGCCGCAATTCCACAACCTGAAATTTCTTCTTGAATGACTGGATTCATAATTCAACCAATGACCAAACTGCGTTGCTGGAAATGAATAACCTACCTTTGGACACTTGTTTCTATTAACTCCATAAACACACGCCCCAGTTGAGCGATGGAAGCATTTCTATCCTCAAATGACGCCTCTGTTTCAGTGATATAGAAAGCCACAAATACCGGACTGCGCTCGGGTGGCCAAATCACCGCAGTAATCGATCTGGAACCATACCCACCCGCACCTGTTCGATCACCAATAATCCAGCCATCAGGTACGCTTGACCGGAACAAAGCATCTGCAACCTGGTTATCGATCAACCAAGTCTGCAATTGATTCCTGGATTCTGTTGATAACACTGCACCTAATAACAAGTGTTCAAGATTACTAACCATTGCCTTTGGCGTCGTTGTATCCCGCTCATCACCGGGTGTTGCCTGATTAAGTTCCGTTTCCCAGCGATCCAAGCGCGTCACACTATCGTCTAGCTGCCTGGCAAAGTTAGTAATACTTTCAGGCCCACCCAGGCGCTGTAAAATCAGGTTGGCTGCCGTATTATCGCTCGTTGTCATCGTAGCTTCGCAAAGTTCAAAAAGCGTTATGTCTCGAGTATCTGCATAATTCTCCAAAACTGGCGAATAGGTGACCAAATCAGCTGATGAAACACTGACACTCGTTGAAAGCTGCTCACTTCCTTCATCGACACGCTGCAACAGGGCTGCACATGCCAGTGTTTTGAAGGTGCTAGACAGTGCGAAACGTTGGTCAGCGTTGTACTCCCACTGCTTTCCCGTTTCTGTATCCTGTGCAAAAAAACCAATACGGGCATCAAGATTGCTTTCAATACGCTTAAGCTCAGCAAGCAGGCCATCATCTTCGGCCATCAAAAAAGAAGAAAAAATCGATAGGCAAAACAGTAAAACGAAACAGGATGCAGTTACCCTGTAATTCATGCATCTTCTCCTACTAGTGGTTTAATTATGCATCGGATTCTGACCAAACAGCATATTCATTTCCATTTGGATCAGTGAAGTGAAATCTTCGGCCACCTGGGAAAGAGAAGATATCCTGCACCACCTTGCCACCTGACTCAGTGACTTTCTCAGCCGTAGCTTCAAGTTCCGAGCTATAAAGAACGATGAGTGCACTCCCCCGTTCGGGTGTAGCTACTTTATCAGACTTGTAAAAGCCGCCATCTAATCCGGCATTTTGTATAGCTACATATTCGGGACCATAGTCGACAAAGGACCACCCAAAAGCCGAAGCAAAGAAGGTCTTCGTTACTTCAAGGTTTGTTGAGGGTATCTCGACGTAGTTGATTTTTCCTGTTTCTTTCATGACGTTCTCCGTAAGCAAAACGACCCACCGATCAAGTTGAAACAACACTGTGCTCTTTCAGATGTTAGTTAGCGGGTTGATTAAGCATTACTCTTAAGCGGTTATGCGGACGGCGCAACTGTCGCAGTGAAGCGGAGACAAGGTCGTCCGAGTGCCGTGTTTGGTTAAATTACTAGCGTTCACCCTCAAGGCCACGCCATACCCGGAGAATAATGATGACGCTGGTATGAACTGAATATCGAACGACGTATTTTCCGAAAACCATATCTCGAATAGAGTCAGGCATCGGTGCCATTTCAACTGGTGCGCCCATTTTGGGGTAGTCTGGAAGTAATTCGATTTTGCCAACCAGTTCGGTGGCAATCCTGGATGCTACCGACGGGCTGTGCACCGCAATAAACTCCCTGAGGCGTTTCAAATCATCAATGGCTTCGTCCGTGTAAACCAGTTTCACTTACCTGACCTCGGCGCATCCTGCTCGTTTTCAGTTCCCCAGCTATTAAGCCAACTGTGAACCACGCTGGCATCAACAACCTTGCCTCGGGCAGCAGACTCCATAGCCTCTAACGTTTGCTTCCACCGCTCTTGCTCAAGCTGCTGCTTTTCTATGTATTCCGACAAGGCCTGGTTGATCACCCAGCCTTTGCTCCGGTTCAACCTGCTGGCGATTGCTTCCAGATGCTGCTCGACGTCTGCTTGAAGACGAACTGTGGTGACGCCCATGGCTATACCCTCGAATTTAACGACTACAACGTATTACAGCATAGTCTACAAGGGTAGGCAAAAAATTTAACGCCCGGCTCATGCGCCTGCTTGTAGCCGATTGTCAAATCATTTTATGTACGCTATTCTGTACATGGACAACACCTCGTACAGGAGAGCCCTTATGGATGCCATCAGCTACACAGCCGCTAGAACCAACCTGGCAAAAACTATGGAACAGGTCTGTGAAGACCATTCCCCGGTGATCATCACCCGGAGCAAGGCGCAATCCGTGGTAATGATCTCGCTTGAGGACTACGAGGCGCTACAAGAAACTGCATATCTGCTGCGCGCACCAAAGAACGCCCGTCGTTTGCTGGAATCCGTTACCGAGTTGGAGCAAGGCGGCGGCCAAGAAAAGGAACTTCTTGAATGAAGCTCATCTTCTCCGAAAATGCCTGGGAAGATTATCTTTACTGGCAGAAAGCTGACAAAAAACTCCTGAACCGAATCAACAAGCTAATCAAGGAGACGAAACGCGAACCGTTCGACGGCATCGGTAAGCCGGAACCCCTCAAGCACAGCTTAGCTGGTTACTGGTCCCGCCGAATTAACGACGAGCACCGCATGGTCTACAAGGTCACAGATGACGCATTGCTCCTGGCCCAGCTCCGGTACCACTACTGATTTAACGGCAGTTTGATGGCTCATGATGCGTTCTTTCTGAGTTATCATTTGTGGCAGAATATTTTATATTAGGGACTTATTCGCATGTTCCCTAGGTAAAAATCTGCCATAGGTTCAATGGATTGCAAGGTAAAGAGCTTTCGTCATTGCCGTCCCCATTCCTTTCCACCCATTTCTACCAACCGAGACGCGGCTCGTCGAAAGGAAAAGACGAGCTCATTGGTCGCCGATAATTGTGCCAGTGACACGCCACTTCGACCCGTCGCCGACCACTCAAATTCTTCACCCTCTTTGGTGCGAATCATGGTCGTCGCAAAGGAACTCGAGTTTCCCCCCTTCTCACTGACAAACAATTCTTCATTTCCATCACTGCTTTCAACTTGCGCTTCAAACTCGACAAATAATTCATCAAGCGGGACTTTTGCCGCCAGCACCAAGCGGGTGCGAGATTCATAACACACGTCAATGAGGGTCACGAATCGTCGCGCTTCGTCGAGGTGATTGACGTCTAATTGCGGCACCCGGTCCATGATGAGGACCTGAAATCGGTCGCAGAGGGAAATATAATCAGCCGCGCCGAGTGGTTGGTAGCATAACTCGGAAAAGTCAAACCAGGCGCACCGGTCATTCAATCGGGCGACCTGGGCGGTGCGACCGAAGGATACGTGAATGGCCTCGGCCTCAGTTCTGGATGCAGTGCCACCAAATATTTCTTTCAACTGCGCCTGCATGTTGTTATCACTATTATTGTCGCCGTGAACATCCTTGTTTGACCAAAAATAGGATTGACCATCAGCTCGAGTTTCGAGTCGATAATCCTTGGCGGAATCCTCCATGGAGATAATGTCGAACCTGTGTTTTAACATGTCTATGAATGGCAAAAAGAGGGATCGGTTAATGCCTCCCTCATACAAGGCATCGGGGGAGCGATTCGAGGTGGCCACCACCACGACATTCCAATCCAATAATAATAAAAAAAGTCGTTTCAAAATCATGGCATCGGCAACGTCTGTTACTTGAAATTCATCGAAACAGAGGAGTTGGGCTTCCTGTGCCAATTGCTGCGCAATGATGGGTATCGCATCATCTTGTGGGTGCTTCTGTTTGTAGACAAAGATTCGATGATGGACATCTAGCATGAATTCATGAAAGTGGACGCGGCGTTTGGTAATTTTTACGTGTTTGAAACTGTGAGTGTCATTATTACAGCAAGAATCATCAGGAACATTAACCGACGCGTAAAAGAGATCCATTAGAAAGCTCTTGCCGACCCCGACCGGTCCATGAATGTACATGCCTCGCGGTGGTGGACCAAAAGACCACAAATGGAATTTCTTTCGAAGAAAGGACTGAGCGGATGCCAAGGATCGCCTCAGTAACAGTAACAGCGGACTGCTGCTTGTAGAGCTGCTCTCTGACGGTCTGCCGGTGCGCACGGGTACTGGTGGGAGCGAGGTAAGAGACTCGTGCAGGGCATCGAGTTTTGCCGCCAGAGCGACTTGCGCGTCATCTCGTCGCACCTCCTCCGCATCCACCTTGCGTTTATACGCCGCTGTCACGGGGCCTGTCGGGAGGGACCGCCGAGCAACGCGATGTTGTGCTGCCATATTCTTCATCACCGTCTTCATCATCAACATGATGAGTTTTTCAACATGGTAAGGAAAGTACGATCAAGTCCGCTTCTTCCCGCTTTTTTCGATTGTCTCAGGTCTAGGGACTTAATTCGCAATTTACCTCGTCGGTTTCCCCAGTATCTTCGAGGAGTTGCGAATGCGTATAAGAGACCCTTTCCTCCTCTCGGGTTTCCGAATCTAGTCAATCACACAAAAGCCCAGTCAGACCTTCCTCTTGCCAGGGTCGTTTACGTGTGAGTCGGCTAGCCACCGCATCATCTAATGCATCGAAATGCCTTAGGAGCAGTCGGTTCGTGCGAGGTGATAACACTAGATCTATTCCTCTATCTGTTTAACGAGCCTGTAGAAAAACTCATTTCCAGCCAGCTTTCTCTACCAACAGCTCGTGCTCTGTTGTTCATTTTCGATTGCCGGTTTTTGTCGGCAACTAACTTTTAATTCTGTATTTTCTGGCCTTTTCAGGCTTAGGCCTCTGTAAGCCAGCCGTGATAAGGCTTACAGCACCTGTTTCTGGGGCTGGCCCACAGCCCCTATTCTGCCGTTTTAGT
Source organism: Marinospirillum celere (assembly GCF_900112235.1). GTDB lineage: Bacteria > Pseudomonadota > Gammaproteobacteria > Pseudomonadales > Halomonadaceae > Marinospirillum > Marinospirillum celere. Next base: position 110,870 of record NZ_FOLH01000006.1, read on the forward strand.
GAACCAACTTGCCATAACCAGCGAGCTTTTCAATGTTGTGGATCAGGCAAAAGAGTTGCCACTGACCTTGTACCTTGGCCTTGCCTCTCAGACTGAAGCGATTCAGTCCTTTATTGGTGCCGATGTTGCCGAAAACCGGCTCTACAACCGACATACGATGGCTGTAAATTTGCTTGCCTCTAGGGCTATCCACACGGTGTTTCATCCAGTCGGTGTAGCTGGGTGGCCGTTTGTCATTTAAAGGGAAGCAGACCTGGCGTCCAGCACCTTTACGGTGGTCGGCTGCTGCCGGGTTTTTCATGCACAGGTGCTTTTTCTTGCAGTGCCGACATTGCAGCAGCTTGCCTTCAAAATAGGCTGTCAGTTGCCCCTGGTCGTTGGCTCTTGTACCCCGGTGGCTGATCTGGTTGCCAGCAGGACAGATGCAAGTCAGGTTGATGGGATCGAACTGGAACTCGCTGGCCGGGATGAGTTGTTTGGCTTTGGGTTTGCCGGGTGTCTGGTGGCGTTTGCCGTATTTGTCTTTCTGGTGAGCGAACTTTGGATCACGGCTTCTAAACTGGTTGTCAGGGATGTAGGCGTTGATGCCATTCTGGTGCAGGTATTTCATGTTGGCTTCGTTGGCAAAGCCGGTGTCAGCGGTAACGATGATGCCTTCTTTATAGAGGTTGTTGCTGAGCTTCAGGCGTTGATAACGGGCTTTAATTTTCTCAAGGATCGGCTGTAGGGTATGGTGCTCTTGCCCTTCCCCGAAGGCCTGGGCATCAATGATAATTTGATGCTTTTTGTCGACGGAAGCCACGCCGTTATAGCCCTGGATGGTGCCCTTGCTGGTCGTCATTTTGGCCGATTGGTTGTCGGTGATGTTGCTTTTGACTTCCTTGCCTCGTTTACTCTGCCCCTTCCTTGGGGTGTTGCTCTTTAGGAAGCGATCAACCTTTTCAGCGGCTTCGTTCAGGGTCAGGATGGTTTGAGCTTTACGGATGTCCTGATCCAGTTCTTCTTCACTCTCCCAGGTGTCTCGATCCTGATGTTCATTCAGATGGTGGCGAATCAGGCGTTTGAGTTTTTGGCGCTTTTGCTCAAGCTCTTTAAAGGTGCCTGACCATTCCTTGGCCGCATTAGAGCGCATTTTACAGCCATCAATGGCAAAGAGTTCATGGCCGAGTAAACCTTGCTGATCACAAACCAGCAGCACCTGCTCGAATAGGTCTTCAATGGCCTGCGGCTGGTTACTAATAAAATGAGCAATGGTGGTGAAATGCGGCACGGTATCGCACGACAGGGCTTTGAAGATGATGTTGGTTTCGCAGCACCACTGAATCTGTCGGCTGGAGGTGATGCCTTTGGAGTAGGCAAACAGGATGATTTTGAGAAGAATCGCCGGATCGTAAGCCGGTCGACCTTCTTTGTCATTCTTGTAAGGCTGGTGGAAAGCCGAGAGATCGAGCTTTTCAGAGATCAGGTAATGCAGAGCAAATTCGAAGGTGCCTGGTTGGATTTGTTCAAGATAGTTGATCACCACCATCGACATCTGGTTGTAATCGTAATGCTTAAATCGAGCCATCCCCATGCCCTCTTTACCGGAAAACCTGATCAAATCATAGTTCAGGAGGTTTTTCTACAGCCTGAACGCCGCGCACACGGGCGACAAAAACGCGCCAGCGGGTTTGGCGTCCCAGCGACCAACGGGAGCGAGTGATGCGCATTGTTAGGCCTATATTGGGTGCCGACTGACATTTTTTACAATATAACGTTTGATCTCGCCATTGGCTGAAACGACTGCATCTGCTTGAAAGTAAAGTAAACCCTCACGTCCCAAGTTGTTCTCATGTTGAGACCAAGTAATCATTTCTTTTTGGTCTTCAGAGCTCTTGAGGCTAACATTAAAAGAAATCGTCTTGTTTTCTAGCCTGTCAAAGAACCGTCCCCAACCTGTAAGGTTATTGTATTTAGTTACGTTGCCAAATATCTGGTGGGGCGCAGGTATTGTTTGCGGTAACAAGTACAAGGCGGTTCTCGAATCGAAGGATGCTAATAATTCACCTCGTGGGCGCGTAACATTAAGCAATATTACAGGCTCTTTGCGAATTGGTCGGTGAACATCGGATAGTGGTGACTCCAACGCTGCTGGTAACTCGGCAATCGTAGGTTCGATACGTTTTAAAAGAGCCCTTGAATGGGCTTCATTTTGGCTCGTCTTGCCAACGGCTTCATTAAAAGCATACTTAACAAAATCATAAAATATCCCGCTGGATATTGCTCCAGCAGAAAAAATTACGGCTTCGTATATAAAACTGCCGCGTTTCGGAGTCTTTATGTAAAAATCGGCACCATGAGCTGCGTCCCCATGTGTCCGAACCTCGCCGTTCAAGTATGCATGTGTCACTATTGATGTTGCTCGTGCAATTCCACCCAGCGCCACAGAAGCATCATAAAGATCTAATCGTCCTGTATCGGCAGTTCCACGCTCATAACGAAATTTAACTATCAACTCAGCCAATTTAAATCCCTTTGGTATCTAATTATTTGTAATTGCAACTCGCCTAACTCTTAAGCGGTTATGCGGACGGCGCAGCTGTCGCATAACCGCATGTTGAACGGCCGCTGGCTCAGAGGTAGGGACTAGGGAATTTGCTTTTTAAGATCCGGCTTTCCCTGGCCTTTTGGTTCCGGGCGAACGATCCCTTCACGATGTTTTTTTCGCCACTTTTAAGTCTTTTTTGAACGACAGTAGCTGATTTCTACTTTCTTTTTACCTGTTTTGCCTTTTAGGCGCAAGTCGACCGGTCAGCCCAGATGTGATCAGGGCGTTTTCTTGGGATTAGTCGTGCGCCTATCTCTTTTCAGCTGCTATTAATGGCTTTGATTGTATTGCTGCTTTCATTCTCGGGTGTGTAGGCTGCCATCCTGCTGATGGGACTCTGGCAGTTGGGGCAACAGCGTAATGTCGGTTGATTTTCTGTCTGCTCCGGTTGCTGTTTCTTGTGCTGAGGTTTGATTTGTCTTCGGATGCAGGCCAGCCGTTTGGCTTTGATGGCATTGGCCAGGTAGCCATAGTGGCGGATGCGCATAAAGCCTTTAGGCAGTACATGCAGCAGGAAGCGGCGAACCAGTTCCTGTGGTGCCAGTTTAAGGCATTTGGAGCCACCAGAGTCCTTGTAATCCAGGTATTGGAGAGTGACCTGGTTTTCATTCCAGCCCAGGATGCGGCCATTGCTCAAGCCGATGCGATGCGTGTAGCGAGCCAGGTAGTTGACTAGGGTTTTCCGGTAGTGAAGTGCCGATTTACTGTAGACCACCCAGGGCTTTTGCATCAGGCGATTCAGTTGTTGGTTGATCTCATTTTTTGAGACGCTGGCTAACAAGCCTTGCTGCCAGGCTTCACGGATACGACTAACCATTTGGCCTCGGAAGCGATTGGATAAGGCTTTCACGGGCAGCAGGTAGTTTTTGTTATGTGTGTGCCAGCGAGCTTGATACTTCAGGCTTCCTGCAGGCACCAGGCAGTGCAGGTGAACATGGCGGGTGAGCTGTTGACCCCAGGTGTGCAGAACAGCTGTCATACCCAGCTGGCCCTTGAGTTTGCGTTCGCCCAGGGTTTTCAGGCTATTCCAACAGCTCTGGAACAAGAGCCGATACAGGCAGCGTCCATGCTGACCGATCCAGGTGTTCAGCTCATGAGGCAAGGTAAACACCAGGTGGAAGTAAGGAACCGGTAACAGTTGGCTCTGCTGTTTTTCACACCATTGCTGGCTGGCATGGCCCTGGCACTGAGGACAATGACGATCACGGCAGCTGTGATACCAGGTCCAGTGATGCTGGCAGGTTGGGCAAGCATAATGCTGACCGCCCATGGCGGCCGTTCGACAGTCCGTAATATGATGCAGCACTTGCCACTGTCGTGGCGTGGCCTGGATATCTTGCTGCCTTTTGCAGTGTTCAATGATGGCGGCCAGGTTCAGGGCATTCATGCCGCCCTCCCCAACCCACAGAGCAGGTCTTCGGTCGGGTTGCGAGCTACATCCATCAAGGCAACCCATTGCAGGTAGCGAAAGGTGGTTTGCAGGTGCTTGTGCCCCAAAAGTGCTTGCAAGCGCGGCAAGGGCATTCCGTTCAGTAGTTGGTGTGTGGCAAAAGCATGGCGCAAACTATGGAAGCAGACTCGCTTGCTGATGCCTGCTGCTTGCGCAGCCGCTTTCATGTCCAGTCTTAAGTATTTGCTGTCTAAAGGGCGATTCTTGTACTGACCATAGATGATGTAGCTTTCTGGCCTGAAGGCCCTCCAGTAGTCGCGCAGGTTCTGTTTGAGGCTTTCTGTAAAAAGGACATAGCGATCCTTCTGACCTTTGCCCTGCCGAACCTTGATACGGTTATGGACACCATCCAGATCCTGAACCTGAAGGGCGCTGACTTCACTGATGCGCATTCCGGTCGCGTAAGCCAAAAAAGCAGCCGCTCTGGGTTTGGGGCGTACAAAGTGCTGCAACAGGGCCAGAACTTCATCGGGGTACAGCAGGTCAGGGATTTTCTGGTCACGTTTGGGATGAGCCAACGCCATTCGGGGCAAGCGTCGCTGGAGCACTCGGCTGTACAAAAAAACTAAGGCATGGACAGCCTGGCGACAGCTGGAGTGACTTAGTTGGCGATCACGGATCAAATACAGCAGATAGGCTTGCAGCTCTTCATCGGTCAGTAAATCAGGGGAGCGGTGATAATAACGGGCCAGTTCCTTGATTTGTTGCAGGTAGGCTTGCTGGGTTTTGGGGGCGAGACCTCTCAGATCCATCTGATCAATCATCGCTTGACGAAGCGGGGTCATGATCTAATCTCCAAAGAGGTTGGAGCATTAATTATGGATCAAAATCCCGGATGCGCCACCCGCCCCGCGCAGCGGCTTAGTTCAACGCCCGCTTAAGGGGCTGACAACGCGACTACCAAGTTTCCGCATAATACTGAAACCACCAAAACCAACGCATAATAAAAATGCCGCGCGTTGGAAGTCCCTCTTGAAGCGTTTGTTATGCTACCTTTTTGCCATTGGATGGCTTGGATTCAATTGAAGAAGATCCCACAAGTTTCCATACAAGTCTTCAAACACTGCTACCGTCCCATAGTCTTCTTCTGTTGGCTCGCGGACGAAGTTAATACCAATCGATTTCATACGCTTAAAGTCACGCCAGAAATCATCAGTATTTAGGAACAGGAATACTCGACCGCCTGCTTGATTTCCAATGAAATCATGCTGCTCTGGCTTCGAGGCTCTGGCGAGTAACAACGTAACACCATGAGAATTTGGTGGAGCCACAACCACCCAACGTTTGTCTTGTTCAGGTTGATGTGTATCTTCAATAAGTTCAAATTTGAGTTTGTTTACATAAAAATCAATGGCTTCATCATAATCTTTTACAACTAAAGCAATATGGACAATGTTCTGTTTCATAGTATTCCTTATTGAAGATTTCGACTGGTAGCATAACATTTTGTTAGTAGGCATGCGGGTTTCGCTGCTTTCAATAGCTGCCTACGTTTTCTTCTAACCTACCGGACTTTCTCAGCTTTTTCCAGAACTCAGGTCAAGCTTTTCTAACAAACCGTGCATGCCGCCTATCTTGAATAGTTGTGCGCACTCTATCCAATTTTATCTTCTTGTAACAGTTTGATTTTGCTTTGTTAGTGAGTTGATCTAAATGGAAAAACGCGCATTTGATCCAGAAAAAAGAGCATAATTTTTTGTCATGCTCAAAATAGACTGTATATTTATACAGATATTGATCACTGTGCAGTCAAGGAGAGCATTATGTCAGGCAGCCCTTTCCTCAATTCGATTCGTCAGGATTTACGCCAAAAAGGTTATGCGTTGAAGACGGAGAAAACCTACCTTCATTGGATCAAGCGCTTTATTCTTTTCAACCAGAAACGTCACCCTAAGGAGATGGGTGATGAAGAGATTCGTCTTTTTCTTTCAGATTTGGCTAATCACCGAAATGTGACCGTAAATACCCAGAAAACGGCTTTGAATGCTCTGGCATTTTTGTATAACCAGTTTCTGGATCAGCCTTTAGGTGATCTTGCATTTAATCCAGCAAAAAAACCTCGGCGCTTACCCGTTGTTATGTCCACACAAGAAATCCAGCGTGTTCTAGAGCAGCTTGATGACCGTAACCGTCTTATTTTTTCTTTGCTTTATGGTGGAGGACTCAGAGTTAATGAATGCTTACGGCTTAGGGTGAAGGATTTTGATTTTGATTACGGCAGTATTGTTATCCATGACGGTAAGGGCGGCAAGTCCAGAAATACCTTATTGCCTGGTCGTTTGATTCCTGATATCCAGTCATTGATTAAGGAAGTCATTCAAATCCAGGCCAGGGACAATGTACAAGGCTTTGGTCCTTCCCTCCCCTATGCCTTAGATCGCAAGTATCCTTCAGCCTATCGCCAGCCAGCTTGGATGTATGTTTTTCCTTCAGCAACCTGGTGCCATCACCCTATAACTGGAAAGGTTTGTCGTCATCACTTACATGACTCTGTTGTACGCAAGGCATTGAATACTGCAGTACGCAAGGCTGGAATTAATAATAAACGGATTACTTGTCATACCTTTCGGCATTCTTTTGCGACGCATTTATTGCAGGCTGGAAGGGATATTCGTACCGTACAGGAGTTGTTGGGCCATTCTGATGTGAAAACCACTCAGATTTATACGCATGTAATTGGGCAGCATTTTGCAGGTACAGCCAGTCCTTTGGATAGGCTTTAAGGGGCTTTGGGCACGCTACCGCCGGGAAGTTGGCAGCTTGGCGAACGTCCTTGTTGGCTTTTGTTATCCCTGTTTTACCTAATTAGGCCTTAGTCTTCAAGCAGTCATTGATGTTTAAGACAAAAGTCGGTAATGGTTTTTAGGTGGTTTTCAAAGCCCTGAAAGCTGTGGTCACCGCCTTCTTCCAGGATGGTTTCGGCACCTGGGTAGGCTTTGAGAGCTTGGTTGTAGTCCAGTACTTCATCGCCGGTTTGCAGCATGAGTAAGCACTTGCTGGTTTCGGGGTTGTCGACTCGGTAGTTTTCCAGGCTGCGGGTGTGCTGGTGGGTCCATTCAAAGCGGGCACCATCATGGTAGTTTTTAACCAGACCTTCGGCTTTTTCCAGAGTGATCCAGGCTTCGGCTGCTGTGTTGATAAGCACATAAGGCAGGTTAAAGTAGTGCGCCAGCCAGGTGGCGTAGAAGCCACCCAAAGAAGAGCCTACCAGGGCCACAGGCTCGCTCAGTTGCTGGTAACTAACGACCAAGTCATGCAGGGTGTCGATGGCGAGTTCAGGGATATAGGGCAGCGTGGGGGCAATAAAGGGAATGCCCTCTTTTTTGCACCAGGCGCGCATTTGCTCGGCCTTTTGACCGTGCGCGCTGGAAGCAAAGCCGTGAATATAAATGAGCATTAGCCCTCCTGGATGGTGGGTCTTATCAGCAGTTCGCTGATGTCGACGTGTTCCGGTTGGCTAAGAGCGTAGTAGATGGCGTTGGCGATATCTTCCGATTTGAGGATGGCCATGTCTTCGCCGTACATGTTGGTTTTTACGGCCTGGTGAATTTTTTCATGCTGGATGGAATCAGGCAGTTCGGTGTCAACAGAGCCAGGTTGGATGTCGGTCACACGCACGTTAAAGCGGATGGCTTCTTTGCGCAGGGTGTCGGAGATGGCTCTTACGGCAAATTTGGTGCCTGAGTAGACGCCAGCGCTGGGGAAGGTCACGCGCGCAGCAACAGAGCTGATGTTGATGATGTGGCCGCGTTTGCGTTCGGCCATGCCGGGGTAGACGGCATTGATGGCGTAGAGGACGCCTTTGATGTTGGTGTCGATCATCTTTTCCCATTCGTCAACGCGGCCATTAACGATGGGGCTAAGTGGCATGGTGCCGGCGTTGTTGATGAGGATGTCGATGCCGCCTTGTTGTTTGAGGCGTTCGCCCAGGGCTTCCATGTCTTGGCGTTTGGAGACATCAACAGGTTCCAGGCTGACTTGGGTACCCTGCTTTTGCAGTTCTTGGGCAAGGCTTTCCAGGCGGTCTTTACGGCGGGCGGAAAGAACCAGGCTGGCACCTTCGCTGGCGAGTTTACGGGCGGTGGCTTCGCCGATGCCGGAGCTGGCACCAGTGATCCAGATGCGTTTGCCTTTTAGGGTCGTGGACATAATTACCTCTAATTGCACTTTGTTCGATCAGCTTTGGCAAGGCGCTGGAGGTCAGGACGCGTAAATACTTCCCTGTAAGCTCTGACCGCAACGTCCTGTTGCGTACAGCCTGACCTTACAGAACCTTGCCCGCTAATCAGTAAACCTTACCGCGAGTCTTGATCCATCATCTTTCAGAAAGTTAGAGAGTTAGGTCTCTTTCACTGGCGTTGATGAAGGTTTTTTTCAAGTCTTCGTAGGTGTGGACAGCCGGGTATTGCGGGAATTCTTCGATGACGTTTTGCGGCGCATGGAAGAGGATGCCATGTTCGGCCTGGGCGAGCATGGTGGTGTCGTTGTAGGAGTCACCGGCAGCAATTACACGGTAGTTGAGGAGTTGCAGGGCGCGTACGCTTTGGCGTTTGGGGTCGCGTTGGCGTAGTTTGTAATCGACCACTCGCCCGTCTTTGTCGACTTCCAGTTTGTGGCAAAGCAGGGTTGGGTGGCCCAGTTGTTTCATCAGGGGCATGGCGAATTCGTAGAAGGTATCGGAGAGGATGACCAGTTGGAAGCGTTCGCGCAGCCAGTTGGTGAATTCGATGGCACCGGGCAGAGGTTCGAGTTCGGCAATAACGGCTTGGATATCGGGCAGTTTCAGGCCGTTTTCATCGAGGATACGCAGACGCTGACGCATGAGGACGTCATAGTCAGGTATGTCGCGCGTGGTGGCTTTGAGTTCTTCGATACCGGTTTTTTCAGCGAAGGCGATCCAGATTTCGGGGATAAGTACCCCTTCCAGATCCAGGCAGGCCAGTTCCATAATGATCCTTTCGTTCTTAGTGATAGTTAACTGAGGAACCTCTTCTTAACGTCATGAGTCTAGTGGTTAATCAGAGGATTCCTTAACCTGCCTAGTATAAAGGTTTTTCTACCTTTTCGGCAGTTCCAGCGCGCTAAACATCTGGTCAATTTCCTGGCGGCTGCCTGCGGCCAGGGCTTGGTCCAGGGTGTCTCTGTCCAGGTGGGCGGCGAGTTTTTCAATGAAGTCGTAGAAGTAGCCACGCATGAAGGTGCCGCGGCGGATGCCCAGGCGGGTGATGCTGGGTTCGAAGAGGTGGCTGGCATCCAGTGCAATCAGGTCTTGGTCCAGTTCATCGGCGGCCATGTGGGCGACTATGCCGATACCAACACCCAGGCGTACGTAGGTTTTAATCACGTCTGAGTCGGCGGCGGTGAAGACGATGCGCGGTTCCAGCTCTGCCTTGGCGAAGGCTTCATCGACCTTGGCGCGTCCGGTAAAACCGCTGATGTAGGTCACTAGCGGGTATTCAGCCAGTTTTTCCAGGGTGATTTTCTTTTCTTGGGCCAGGGGGTGGTCTTTAGGCACGAGAATGCAGCGGTTCCACTGGTAGCAAGGCAGGGTGACCAGGTCGTTGTAGTTGGCAATGGATTCGGTGGCGATGGCCAAGTCAGCTTCACCATCGGAAACCATTTGGGCAATCTGCGGGGGTGTACCCTGTTTGAGGCTGAGGGTGACGTCCGGGTATTTGTCCATAAACTGGCTAATGATTTCAGGAAGGATAAAGCGGGCCTGGGTGTGGGTGGTTGCTAGTACCAGGTCCCCTCTTTTTTCGTTGCTGAATTCCTGGGCGACTCTTTTGATGTTGTCAGCCGTGCGCAGCATTTCACCCGCCAGGTCGATAACGACTTTGCCAGCTGGGGTAATCCGTGTTAGGTGCTTGCCACTCCGGGCAAAGATTTCGATACCCAGCTCATCTTCCAGCAAACGAATTTGTTTGCTGATACCCGGCTGAGAGGTAAAAAGGCTTTGCGCTGTGGCAGAAACATTTAAATCGTGGTGGGCCACTTCCCAGATGTATCTGAGCTGTTGAAGCTTCATCCTGAACCCCGCAAATTCAATTTGAGTAATAAAAAATATTCTAGAAATTACCTAAAAGAATAAATGCTGCACTCTTTGAACGCAAGTTTTAGCTTTGAATCTGTTCTTCAAGCCAGTTTTTGTCAAGAGATCGCCAGTCCAGTACCCAGGCCGGCAGGCTTTCGGATTTGCCTTTTAAGTTTAAGACACCCACAAAATGGCAAGGCAGGCGGTCTTTAACTGCTTCCCAGGTGGCCTCTCCAATCAGGATATCAACACTGGCGCAGGGCTTGGCTTCTCCTTTGAATAACGCCAGTTTCCATTCATTATTGACTTCTTTGGTGGCACTTTCCAGGCGGGCAGCAACATTCACCACATCACCTATGGCGGTGTAATTAAAGCGTTTTTGGCCCCCGATATTGCCCACCACCCCTTCACCTGTATTCACCCCTATGCCCATCGCCAGGCGGTGCACATCCCCTTCCGGGTAGTTGGCATTGAAGTCTTCCAGTGCATATTGCATGGCTGCGGCGGCCAGACAAGCGTGGTAGGCATGGTCTTTATCCTGCAAGGGTGCGTTGAAAAGCCCCATGACGGCATCGCCCATTAGCTTGTCCAGGGTGCCTTGATACTGCTGGAGAGCCGTGATCATGGCATCAAAGTAGCGGTTGAGATGGCTAACCAGCTCTTCGGTTTCCAGGGCTTCGGTTGTCGGGGTGAAGTTGCGCAGGTCTGAAAACAGCAGGGTCAGTTGTTGGCGCTGACCACCCAGTTTCAGTTCCCTGCCCTGTTCAACAATTTTTTCCACCAAGGCCGGGGCAACATAGCTTCCAAACGCAGAACGCAGTTGATCGGCTTTGGCTTTGTTGATCAGGAAGAGCCACAGCTCACCACCGATAATTCCCATCAGCACGAAGGCTAAGGGATAAAAGATTTCCAGCCAGAGGTTGGCTTGCAGATAGAGCTGAAGACCCAGGGTGTAGATACCTAGCAGCAAAAGCCCATAACCCAGAAAGCGCAGCCAGGTTTTATGCAGTTGTAACAGCAGGAGTAAAAACAGGCCAGCAGCCAGTAAAACAGCCAATAAAGCTTTGCCATATAAATCCTGAAGAACCGAGTGATCCATCAGGTTGGCAACAAAGGTGAGGTGGACTAAGGGGCCGGCCAGTTGTCCCAAGGGTGTGGAGCGCAAGTCAGTGATCCCTGCTTCGCTAATCCCCAGGATCACCCATTTGCCAGCCAGGCTTTCAGGGTCCCAGTCATCGTCCATCATTTCAGCAAAGGTCAGGCGCTGATAGTCACTCTTGGCGTAGTAGTTAAGTTTGACCCGGTTGAGTGAATCCACGGGTAACTGCTGATCACCCAGATAGGTGCGCTGGCCTTCAATCACTAAATCTTCAAGACGCCCCAAGCGCCACATTTGCACGCCCAGGTTGGGAAAGGCGGCATCTTCAACCCAAAACGCCAGGGGGTAATGGCGAAAACGCTGGTCCGCATCGGATTTAATATTGAGGGCGGATAGAACCGGGTAGGCCTCCAAAATGGGCGAAATGGGTAGTTCCAGCTCTTGGCTTTCTATCAGTTGGGCATCACTGACTTGCATCAGGGAAGAATCCAACACTCGGCCATAGGCGGCTTCATCCAGATGTCTGGCTTGGGGGCCATTCAGAAAGCTGCCCCCTATGCTGGGCAGGCTGGCAAGAACTTCGGCAAGGGCTTGGTCGTCTTCAGGCTGGGTTGGTTCGGCAAAAGCAATATCAACACCTATCACTTCAGCCTGATGCAAGCGCGCCAGCCCTTCAGCAATCAGGCTACGCGACCAGGGCCAGCGACCAAACTTTTGCACACTGGTGTTTTCGACTTCAACAAAAACCAGCTCTTCCGGGTAGCTGCGCGGGTTCCAAGGGTAGTAGCTGTCACTAAGGGCGCTGGCTAGAGCCTGGACAATAACCGGTGGGCGCAAACTAACCAGAAAGACCAGGGTTAAGAATCCAGCCAGCAGGAGTAGCAGGTAGCTTTGCCGGGTCAGATATTTGATGACTTTAAGCATTAACGCAGCCAGGAACCCAGTTGTTGTTGGAGGGTATCAAAAGCTGCATCCACAGGAGCATCCACGGCTTCGGCCTGTTCGCCATCACTACCCAGGGTCAGCTGACGACCTGGCTCCAGGTCTATACCTCGCTTGAAGGCTTCAAATTCTGCCATCACCTGGTCTTTATAATCATTGAAGGCTTGGTTGAAAGCAGCTTGAAAGTCACGAAACGCCTGGTTTTGATGGCGACGATATTCATCAAAGGTCATTTCTGAAATATCTTTGGCCCGATAATAGGCCATTTCCTGGCCATCCTGACGTTCTACCTCCACGCCCCCTTCAAACAGGGCGACATCATTTCTTTCATCATTAGCGCTGACTAGAAAGCGTGTGCCCTTAACGCCAATCACCACGAGTGGCGTGTTGGCAACAAATCGGGCTCCTTCACGCTGGGCAATATGAAATAAGGCTGCGCCTGTTTCCAGTTCCACTTCTTCAATCGAATTAACGGTTAGCAGGCTGTTTTCTGCCATCACCAGGTCACCCCCTGGGTGGCTGATATGGGCTTGAGCCTGGGAAACGGTTTGCACTTTATCGCCAGGGCACAGCAAATAAGGAAAGGAGGAAATGCGCTGGGGAAAAGGTGAAGCTTCTTCACTGACTCGAACCTGACCTTGGGTTCTTTCTAAGGCAGCAAAGCTTTCACAGCGGGCTTCTTCTGCCCATACCGGAAAAGCGCTGCCAGCCACCCCGAGCAAGAGCAGATAGAGGGCCGTAGTTGTTATTCGTTTCATTATCATGAGTCCCTTTAAAGTCCGTGGCTGAACTTTATTCTTGATAGCTCCCAGGGTCAATTAATGAAAAAAAGACCCGCCGGTTTCCCGGCAGGTCAAGCAAGGGCACAGAGACGTGACCCACAGAGCAAAAGGCGACGATTAACAACTCATTTAAAGTTCTTTTTCATGAACTTCTGAATTTCACCAACGATACCGGCACGGAAGGTCAGTACACAGACAACGAAGATGACACCCAGAATGACATTAACCCAGTCTCCCAAAGGACTTTGTGAAAGCTGGTGTTCAATGGAAACCACAAAGGCAGCGCCAACCAGCGGACCAACCAAGGTGCCCATGCCACCCACCAGAGTCATCAGGATCACCTCACCCGACATATGCCAATGGGCATCGGTTAGTGAAGCCAGCTGGAAAACCAGGGTTTTGGTAGAACCGGCCAGGCCAGCAATACCTGCAGAAAGGATGAAAGCAACCAGCTTATAGGCATCAGTGTTGTAGCCCAGTGAAATCGCACGAGGCTCATTTTCACGAATGGCTTTCAAAACCTGCCCAAAGGGTGAGTGCACGGTACGCTGAATCAGCATAAAGCCCAGCAGGAAGACCGCCAGAACAAAGTAGTACATGTTCAGGTTGTTGGAGAGGTCAATCAATCCAAACAAGTGGCCACGGGGCACACCATGCAGACCATCTTCACCACCAGTAAAATCCGCCTGAAGGTAAAAGAAGAACACCATCTGAGCCAAGGCCAGAGTGATCATCGCAAAGTAGATGCCCTGACGACGGATCGACAGGAGCCCAAAAACGACACCCAACAGGGTCGCAATCAAGGTACCTGTAATGATCCCCATTTCAGGCGTCAAACCAGGGTAGCTACTCAACAAATAACCCGTCATATAGCCACCGGTTGCCAGGAAGGCCGCATGCCCGAAGGACAGGAGACCTGCATAACCCAGCAGCAGGTTAAAGGCACAGGCAAAAAGGGCAAAACACAGGATCTTCATCAGGAAGACCGGGTAGGCCACAAAGGGCGCCACCAGTGCTACAGCTAAAAGTACGGCATAAAGAATGTAAAGACGCTTGGTACTAGCCTGTTTACTTTCCAGGGCAGTATTAGCCCTGGCTTTAACTGTTTCTGAAAGGGCCATGGGTCAAGCCTCCTTACCAAAGAGTCCTGAAGGACGAACCAGCAGAACTATAATCATTACCAGGAAAATCACGATATTGGATGCTTCTGGGTAGTAAACCTTGGTCAGGCCTTCAATAACGCCCATTGCCAGACCGGTCAGAATCGCACCCAAGATAGAGCCCATACCACCAATAACAACGATGGCAAAAACAACAATAAGAAGATTGGCACCCATGCCTGGAGCCACCGAGTAGATGGGAGCAGCCAGCACACCAGCGAAGGCAGCCAGAGCAACACCAAAACCATAGGTCAGAGTAACCAGCAAGGGAACATTCACCCCAAAGGCTTGCATCAAAGCAGGGTTTTCAGTACCTGCGCGCAGGTAACCGCCCAGCTTGGTTTTTTCAATCATGAACCAGACAGAGAAACAAACAACGAGAGCAGCAACAACGACCCAGGCACGATAGTAAGGCAGGTACATAAAGCCCAGGTTGGTGCCGCCACGCAGCAATTCAGGTACAGGATAACGGTTGCCGGAAACACCAAACCAGTTGGTGAAAACACCCTGGATAATCAGCGCCAGACCGAAAGTCAGCAGAAGCCCGTAAATATGATCAATGTGGGCAATACGGCGCAACAGGTAGCGCTCAACAATCACACCTGTAAGCCCGACGATCAGCGGAGCCAGGAAAAGAGCAACCCAGTAATTGATACCCAGCATATTCAAGAGCAGCCAGGCGGCAAAGGCCCC
>NZ_FOLH01000008.1 GCF_900112235.1 Marinospirillum celere
CCAGTAACGGTTAGGCTGTTCAGGTTGATTGCTGAACCCTGGAAGATCCAGTCGCCATCAATGGTCAGGTCTTGATTATCAGCATCCAGGCCATTGCTCATGGTAATGCTGCCAGAGGTGCTGGTGAAACTGGAGACTCCAGATAGCGTCACTTCTTGTCCATAGCTTTGATTGCCAGAGGTAGTGATGCTGTCATTCAGAGTGGTTTCACCGGTTACTTCAAGAGAAGCCAGATCCGTAGTGGTGCCGGTGAATAGCCAATTGCCATCAATCACTAGTCCGTGATTTTGACCGTCAATGCCATCGCTTAGAGTAATCTGATTAGCTTCTAGAGTCAGGTTGGAAGCATCTAGGATGATTTGGTTTTGATAATTCTGGTTGCCGGTGGTGGTAACATTCGCTGTTAGAGTAGAAGTTCCAGTTACGCTTAAATTGCGGATGTCTGTAACCTGACCTTGTTGATTCCAGTTGCCTGTCAAAGTCAGATCACCAGTATCATCGCCGGTTAGAGTTGCTGCAAAAGTAAGTGCAGATGCTTCCAGGGTGCGATTACCTTCAAGCGTTACCGCACCGGAATAGGTTTGCGTACCCGTGGTAGTGACATCACCAGCCAGGTTGGCGCTATTGGACACACTCAGAGATGCAGCGTCTAAACTGGCCTGCAAATCCAGGGTGCCATCAATAACCAAAGCGCCCAACTGGGAGACGGCGCCATTAAAGGTGGTATCACCAGCAATAGACAGGTCGTTATCATCACCCGTGACACTGGCTGCAAAAGTGAGTGCAGACGCTTCCAGGGTGCGATTGCCTTCAAGCGTTGCGGCTCCTGAGACTTGGAAAAGATCGACACCAGCCAGATTGGCAGTCAGATCAAGCAGCCCCTGGATGGTCAGATTATGATTATTACCCTGTAGATTACCTTGAAAGTTAATACTGCCCGAGTTGGATTCCAGGGTGGTGTTATCGAGCAGTGCAAGCGTGCCTTGATAAGTCTGATCCTGAGTGGAAGTGACACTACTACCAATTTCGGCATTGCCAGTAACGGTTAGGCTGTTCAGGTTGATTGCTGAACCCTGGAAGATCCAGTCGCCATCAATGGTCAGGTCTTGATTATCAGCATCCAGGCCATTACTCATGGTGATGCTGCCAGAGGTGCTGGTGAAACTGGAAACTCCAGATAGCGTCACTTCTTGTGCATAGTTTTGGTTGCCGGAGGTAGTGATGCTGTCATTCAGAGTGGTTTCACCGGTTACTTCAAGAGAAGCCAGATCCGTAGTGGTGCCAGTGAATAGCCAATTGCCATCAATCACCAATTCGTGGTTTTGACCACTAATACCATCACTAAAGCTGACTGAACTGGCGGTTAATCTTCTATCCGCTTCCAATACCAGGGCACCGGTGTAGCTTTGCTGTGCACTGTTTGTGGTGATGTCTGCTCCAAGGTAGATGCTTGCATTACCAGAGTCGGCAATGGCAGTCAGTGAACCACCAGCAGCTAGATTGATTTCATCATTGATATAGATGCCGCCACTGCCTGAGCTTAGAGTTAGATCATGATCACTGGTAAAGGCGCCTTCCAGAGTGATAGAGCCTCCAGCGGTGTTGGATAAAGAGAACTCATAACTGGGAGTGAAAGCATAAAGAGTTATATTGCCTTCGTGATTGGCCTGGCCGACCTGGAAGGTTGCATCCTCGTTAAAAGTAAATTCATTACCAATATCATAAAGCGCTTCACCTGCACCAGCATTAACTCCGGCGCAGGAGATACCACTGCACACTAAAAGATCAGTGCCGACATTCTGAGGTGCTAGTGTGATGGTTCCTGAACCTGCGTTAATGTCCAGGTTGCCCGAAATGGACAAATCATCCGTGATTAGTTCAACATTACCATTATCCAAGGTGGTAAGCTGAATAGAGTCACCAGCAGCAAACTCGATTCTTTGTGAATTGAATTCAAGGCTGGTTGCTACTAATGATAAACCGGATTGAAATTCAAGTGTTCCACTGGCTTGCTCAATATCAAACTGGCCTGAAAGGTTAACCTGGCCGCCGAGATTAATATTATCGGCTTGAGTAATGATCAGGTTGTTAATCTCACTGATCTGGCCTTCAAAAAAGACAGTCCAGCTGGGGTCGCTATCAGTGTTTAAACCAGTACTGATTTCAAGGTCATACTGGTTGCCATTTGTACTGGTTAAGAGATTGGTAAAGCGTATATTGCTTTTGTCGGTGGTTAGAGCCAGGTCGCCATTGAGCTGAACTTCAGACAGGTATTCTTGAATGCCGCTGGTTTCAATATTGCCCTTCAGTAAAATACTACCCTCAGTACCAGCATCCAGAATTAAAGAACCGGCACCATCAATCGTTCCGTCCAGAGCGCCTTCAACAAAAATTTGCCCTGTATTTTGGACTTTCATTTCATAATCGAAAGCGATGCCTTGAAGAGTGATGTTGCCCGTATGTGCTTCTCGGCCAAAAGTAATATCTCCAGCATTAATGGAAAGATCAGCTAAATCATATTGAGTATCGTAAGTACCTAAAGCCTCGCAGGCAGTGCCACTGCATATTTCCAAGCTATTGGTTTCTGTTGAAGTGGCCAGACTGACAGTACCCGTACCTGCATCTATGACTGTTCCAACCCCTATGGTTAAAAGCTCATCAATAAAGAGGCTGATATTGCCATTAGCATCACTGGTA
The DNA here is from genome assembly GCF_900112235.1 of Marinospirillum celere. Taxonomy (GTDB): domain Bacteria; phylum Pseudomonadota; class Gammaproteobacteria; order Pseudomonadales; family Halomonadaceae; genus Marinospirillum; species Marinospirillum celere. Next base: position 2,698 of record NZ_FOLH01000008.1, read on the forward strand.
TCCAGGTTGATGCCATCAAGAATCAAGCTATTAACCTCCAGGCTAATGTTGCTGGCCTGAAGTGCACCACTGAGGGTTGTTGTACCGCTGCCGGCATCTTGGTTTAGGCTGCCGGCCAGAGAGGTATTGTTTAGCTGGGTATCAACTGCTTCGGCAATGGTTAGATTGTTTAAGCGGGTTGTGCCCCCTACGGCAGCATCAAGAGTAAGGTTGCCATTGCTGGCTTCAAGGTTAAGAGACTGAGTATCTGCATTTGCAGCATCAATAGTCGATTGGAAGTGAATATTGCCTTGGCTACTGGTTAGGTTGATATCCTGTTGCAGAACAACGGCATCTTCAAAAACCAAGTTGCTGTGGGTGGCGATATCGCCATTTAGTAAGATGCTGCCATTACCGGCAATAAGACGCAGCGAACCCGAATCTGAACCACTGCCACTAGTGCTGTCGTAGCCACCTTCAAGAGTGATGTTTTTATCGGTGCCCAGGGTTGTCACTTCCAAGTCAAAAGGTACCTGAAGATTGCGAAGGACAATATCACCCTGATGTTCTTCACCTGTTTCCTGACTGCCGATATGGACTTGGCTGGCAGTGACCTGGATATCTGAGGTCAGAGTGTAGAGAGCAATATCACCGCTTATTCCGGCTGTTGAGCAGTCTCCAGTCAAGCATACTAGAATGGTGGCGCTAGTGTCCTGAGCAGCCAAGGAAGCAATACCAGTGGTATCGCCAGCAATAACATCCAATTCACCCAAGGCGGTAAATTTGTCAGTGAAGAGTTTGACTGATCCATTATCAAGGCCTGAAGTATCTAGACTGACCTGATTGCCAAATTCAAGTACGGCTGAACTGATCAGGATATGATCGGCATAAATCTCGGTGTCTGCTGCTAATTGAGTTAAGCCTGAGGCAGAAGTGATTTCAAAAGTGCCACCTGAGTTGATCTGAATTTCGTCGCTAAGGCTGATGTTATGAGCGGAAGTTAGGGTTAAATCGGCAAGGTTTTCTGCTTTTTCAAGGGAGATGTCACCTGTGCCAGCAATAATCTCCAGACTGTAATCCTGACCCAAAATACCAGAGCTGAAACTAATGTCTTCATTATCAGTTGTAATTTGAGTGTTTTCAGTCAGGGTAAAGTTACCTGAGTAGGTTTGGCTGCCGGTGGTTTGCAGCTTGTCAGCAACTTCAATGGTTCCAGCCGTAATAGCCAAACCTGTTAGTGGAGTGGTGTCACCCACGGCTCCTAGAAAAGAAAGGTCAGCATTGCCAGCATCAATAGTCAGGAAGTGGGCACCGTCCAATGTGGACGCAAAAGTTATATTGCTGTTGGTAGTCGCCAGAGTTGCGTCCGTATTCAGGTTGACCGCACCAGTGTAGTTCTGAGCCCCACCTGTGGTGATATTGCCGCCTAAATTGATAGTACCTGCGGTAATATCCAGACTGGCCAGTTCGGCATCTCCACCAAGAATACCACCCAAAGTAACCGCTCCAGTACCTGCATCCAGTGTAAACGCCTGGTTACCATCAATCGTCGTGTTGAATTCAATAGCGCTATTGGTTGTGACTAGGGTGATATCAGTATCCAGATTAATCGCACCGGAGTAATTCTGAGCTCCAGCTGTGGTGATATTGCCGCCTAAACTGATAGTGTCTGCGGCTATATCCAGATTGGTTAGTTGGGTATTTCCACCAAGAGCACCACCGAGAGTCACCCTGGCTGTACCTGCATTTAAAACAAGTGACTGGTCACCATCAATAGTCGAATTAAACTCAATATCATTAGCTGAAGTTGTTAGCGTGGCATCAGCATTCAGGTTAACTGCGCCGGTGTAATTTTGAGTACCGCTGGTGGTGATATTGCCACCTAAATTGATAGTGCTAGCCGTAATATCCAGGCTGTTTAACTCATCAGTGCCACCTACAACACCTGCAAAGCTAGCGGTTTCTGTACCCGCGTTCAGGGTTAGGTCGTGAGTGCCATTGATGGTCGAGCCGAAAGTTATATTGCTGTCGGTGGTGGATAGGGCGGCGTCATCTGCGAGGGTAACAGCACCAGTGTAATTCTGAATACCTGAGGTGGTGATATTGCCTGCCAAAGAAGTGGTTCCGGCCACACTCAGCGAACCCAGCTCTCCGTTAGCACTACCACCAACGGCGGCATCAAACTGTGCATTGGCATTGAGTGTTAAGGTGCGCCCATCACCTGCACTGGAATTAACCGTATCTTCAAAAGTAATTAGTTGGAGAGTGTCACCATCATCAGCAGTCAGGGTGGTGTCTTGCTCGAGAATGACAGCACCTGAGTAGGTTTGGGTGTCTGTGGTCTCAATGCTGGCAGGAAGGTTGATGGTATCAGCCGTGATATTCAGGTTGGTGAGTGCAGCTGCACTGCCAACGTCATCACCCAGAGCCACTGTTGCCGTACCTGTATTCAGAGTCAGCGCATGATTACCATCAATCGTGGAGCTGAACTCAATAGCACTGTTGGTTGTAATCAGGGCAATATCAGTATTCAGGCTAATCGCACCAGTGTAGTTCTGAGTTCCTGCAGTGGTGATATTGTCGCCTAAGTTGATAGTGTTGGCAGTAATATTCAGGCTGTTTAGTTCAGTGTTACTACCTAGAGCGCCACTCAAAGAAGTTGTTGCTGTGCCAACATCCAAAGTAAGTGACTGGTCGCCATCAATCGTCGCGCTAAACTCAATATCACTGTTGGTCGTGGTTAGGGTGGCATCAGTATTCAAGTTAACTGCGCCGGTGTAATTCTGAGTTCCCGCAGTGGTGATATGGCCGCCTAAATTGATGGTGCTAGCTATAACCTCCAGACTGGTTAGAGCATCGTCACTACCAATAACACTTTCAAAGGTAACTGCCCCCGTGCCAGCGACCAGCGTCAGGCTGTGAGTACCATTGATGGTCGAGCTGAAATCAATATCGCTATCTGTAGTTGTTAAGGTGGTATCGGCATTCAGGTTAACTGCGCCGGTGTAATTCTGAGTTCCTGCAGTGGTGATATGACCGCCTAAATTGATGGTGTTGGCGGTAACATCCAGATTGGCCAGTTCAGTATCTCCACCAAGAGCACCATCCAAAGTAACCGCTGCGGTACCGGCATCCAGAGTCAGTACTTGAGCGCCATCAATGGTCGCGCCAAAACTGATATTGCTGTTAGCTGCGGTGAGTTGGGCGTCACCTGTGAGAGTAACGGCTCCGGTATACTGCTGGGTGCCATCGGTAAAGACATCGCCAGCTAACGAAGTAGTACCGGTGACTGCCAAGGATTGAAGTTGAATTCCTAAAGTGCCGGTATCACCGCCAAACTCAGCATTGCCGGTAATCAACAAGCCTTCTTCAGCGTTGGTGGTAGCTAACACATTACTTTCAAAAGTAACGCTAGAGCCAGCTATCTCATGAGTCCTATTGCCGCCTGTCAGGGTGACGGCTCCGGTATACTGCTGGGCGCCATCGGTAAAGACATTGCCAGCTAATGAGGTAGTACCGGTGACTGCCAAGGATTGGAGTTGAATTCCTGAAGCGCCGACATCACTGCCAAACTCAGCATTACCAGTGATCAGTAAACCTTCTTCAGTGTTGGTGGTGGCTAATACATTACTGTCAAAAATAATGGTAGAGCCGGTTAACTCTTGAATGGTATTGCCGCCCGCCAGGGTCACATCGCCGCTGTAACCCTGAATACCTGTGGTAGTGATATTACCTGTCAAAGAAGTGGTTCCAGACACACTCAGAGAACCCAGCTCGCCATCAGCTTCACCACCAACGGCGGCATTAAATTGAGCATTGCCAACTAGGGCCAGGGTGTGCCCATCCGTTGCGTTGGAGTTAACTGTCTTTGCAAAAGTAATCAATCCCAGCGTACCGCCATCCTCTGCGGTGAGAGTGGTGTCTTGTTCAAGAATGACGGCACCGTCGTAGGTTTGAGTGCCTGTAGTCTCAATGTTGGCAGGAAGGCTGATGCTGCTAGCCATGATATTCAGGCTGTCCAACGCATCGTCGCCACCAACCACATCTTCAAAAGTAATGGCTCCTGTACCAGCGACCAGTGTCAGGTTCTGAGCGCCATTAATGGTTGAGTTGAAATCAATATCGCTATCTGTAGCTGTTAAGGTGGCATCGGCATTCAGGTTAACTGCGCCAGTGTAATTTTGAGTGCCGCTGGTGGTGATATTACCGCCTAAATTGATGGTGTTAGCCGTAATGTCCAGGCTGCTTAATTCATTATCCCCACCAACCACACCTTCAAAGGTAACAGTTCCTGTGCCCGTATTCAGGGTGAGGTCATGAGTGCCATCAATGGTTGAGCCGAAAGTTATATTGCTGTCGGTGGTGGATAGGGCGGCGTCATCTGCGAGGGTAACAGCACCAGTGTAATTCTGAGTGCCTGTGGTGGTGATATTGGCCACCAAAGAGGTGGCACCGGACACACTTAATGAGCCCAGTTCTCCATCAGTAGCACCACCAACCGCTTCATCAAACTGGGCATTGCCAGCTAGGGCCAGGGTATGTCTATCATTAGTACTGGAGTTAACTGTCTCTGCAAAAGTAATCAGTGCCAGCGTACCGCCATCATTGGCTGTGAGGGTGGTGTCTTGCTCGAGGATGACAGCACCTGAATAGATTTGAGTGCCTGTAGTTGTGATATTGCCATCCACGTTGATGATGTCGGCAGCAACATTCAAGCTGGTTAGTGCAGTTGCACTGCCCACGTCATCACCCAAGGTCACGGTTGCTGTTCCCGCATCCAAGGTGAGTGCTTGAGTACCATCAATTGTGGAGCTAAAACCAATGTTGCTGTTACTGGTAGCCAGTGTGATATCAGCATCCAGATTAACGGCTCCGGTATAGTTCTGAGCATTGGTCGTAGTCATATTGCCGCCCAGATTGATGGTGCTAGCGGTCACATCCAAGCTGCTTAGCTCATCAGTTCCTCCAACAGCATCCTCGAAAATGATTACCCCATCACCAGTGGCTAGTATCAGGTTGTGGGTACCATCAAGGGTCGAGCCAAAATCTATATTGCTGTCGGTGGTGGCTAGGGTAGCATTACCTTCGAGGGTAAGGGCGCCAGTGTAATTCTGAGTGCCTAAGGTGGTGATACTGCCTGCCAAAGAAGTGGTTCCGGACACATTGAGCGAGCCCAGCTCGCCATCAGTACCACCGCCAAGGACCCCATCAAATTGAGCATTAGCATTGAGTGTTAGGGTACGCCCATCACCGGCACTGGAATTAACCGCACCTTCAAAAGTAATCAGTTGGAGAGTGCCACTATCATCTGCAGTGAGGGTGGTGTCCTGTTCTAGGGTGACAGCACCTGAGTAGGTTTGTGCGCCGGTAGTTGTGACCTTGCCACCCAGATTAATGGTGCCGGCAGTAACATTCAGACTAGTCAGCTCAGTATCTTCACCAAGAGCACCACCCAAAGTAACTGCTGCGGTACCGGTATCCAGAGTCAATGCATGATCACCATCAATCGTTGAGCCAAAACTTATATTGCTGTCAACTGCGGTGAGATGAGTGTCATCTGTGAGGGTAAGGGCTCCGGTATACTGCTGGGTGCTATCGGTAAAGACACCACCACCCAATGTAGTGGTGCCCGTGACTGCCAGTGATTGCAGTCGAACCCCTGAAGTGCCGATATCACCGCCAAACTCAGCGTCGCCAGTAATCAGCAAACCTTCTTGGGTATCCGTGGTTGCCAGGACATTGCTAGCAAACGTCACCGTGGCACCGGTCAGCTCCTGAACACTATTGCCGCCCGCCAGGGTCACTTCGCCGGTGTAATTCTGAGTGCCTGTGGTTGTGATATTGGCTGCCAAAGAAGTGGCGCCGGACACACTTAATGAGCCCAATTCTCCATCAGTAGCACCACCAACGGCCTCATCAAACTGTGCATTACCAACTAGAGTTAGGGTGTGCCCATCACCTGCACTGGAATTAACCGCCTCTTCAAAAGTAATCAACGCCAGCGTACCGCCATTCTCTGCTGTGAGGGTGATGTCTTGCTCTAGGACCACACTGCCTGAGTAGGTTTGAGTGCCTGTGGTTGTGACCTTGCCACCCAGATTAATGGTGCTGGCAGTAACATTCAGACTAGTCAGCTCAGCATCTTCACCAACATCGTCATTCAAAGTAATTGCTGCGGTACCGGCATCCAGAATCAGTGCATGATCACCATCAATCGTCGAGCCAAAGCTGATATTGCTGTCAGCTGCGGTGAAATGGGTGTCATCTGTGAGGGTAACGGCGCCAGTGTAATTTTGAGTACCTAAGGTGGTGATACTGCCTGCCAAAGAAGTGGTGCCGGTCACACTCAGCGAACCCAGCTCTCCGTCAGCACTACCACCAACCGCTTCATCAAACTGTGCATTGGCATTGAGTATTAGGGTGTGCCCATCCGTTGCGCTGGAGTTAACCGTCTCTTCAAAAGTAATCAGTGCCAGCGTACCGCCATCATTGGCTGTGAGGACGGTGTCTTGCTCTAGGGTCACAGCGCCTGAGTAGGTTTGTGCACCGGTGGTTGTGATGCTGGCTGGTAGGTTGATGGTATCAGCTGTGATATTCAGGCTAGTGAGTGCAGTTGCACTGCCAATGTCACCACCCCAAGTCACGGTTGCTGTACCGGCATCCAAGGTGAGTGCCTGAGTGCCATCAATTGTCGAACCGAAGTCAATATTATTGTTAGTAGTGGCTAGGGTGGCATCATCTTCGAGGGTAACTGCGCCAGTGTAATTCTGAGTACCTAGGGTGGTGATACTGCCTGCCAAAGAAGTGGTTCCAGTCACACTCAGTGAGCCCAGCTCTCCATCAGTAGCACCACCAACCGCTTCATCAAATTGAGCATTACCAATTAGAGTTAGGGTGCGCCCATCACTTGCACTGGAATTAACCGTATCTTCAAAAGTAATCAGTGCCAGCGTACCGCCATCATCTGCCGTGAGGGTGGTGTTCTGTTCTAGGGTCACAGTACCTTTGTAGGTTTGGATGCCTGTCGTTGTGACACTGCCACCTAAACTGATGGTGTCGGCTGTGATATTCAGACTGTCCAGCGCATCATTATTTCCAACTACATCTTCAAAGGTAACTGCCCCTGTGCCAGCGACCAGTGTCAGGCTGTGGGCCCCATTAATGGTCGAGCTGAAATCAATATCGCTAGCTGAAGTTGTTAAGGTGGCATTGGCATTCAGGTTAACTGCGCCGGTGTAATTTTGAGTACCACTGGTGGTGATATTGCCGCCCAGATTGATGGTGCTAGCGGTCACATCCAAGCTGTTTAGCTCATTAGTTCCTCCAGCAACATCCCCAAAGGTGGCAGTTCCAGTACCAGCTGTCAGTACCAGGTTATGGCTACCATCAAGAGTGGAGTCAAAAGCAATGTTGCTGTTGGCTGTAGTAAGGGTGGAATCACCTGCTAAAGTGACTGCACCTGTATATTGCTGAGCATTTGTAGTCGTAATATTACTGGCTAAGCTGGTCGTTCCAGACACACTCAGTGAGCCCAGCTCGCCATCAGTAGCGCCACCAACGGCGGCATCAAACTGTGCATTGGCATTGAGTGTCAGGGTGTGTTCATCATCTGCACTGGAGTTAACCGTCTCTGCAAAAGTAATCAGTCCCAGCGTACCGCCATCCTCTGCGGTGAGAGTGGTGTTTTGCTCTAGGGTCACAGCACCACTGTAGGTTTGTGCACCGGTGGTTGTGATGTTGGCCGGTAGTTTGATGCTGCTGGCTGTGATATTCAGGCTGTCCAGCGCATCGTCGCCACCAACACCAGCTGCAAAGCTAACGGTTCCTGTACCCGCGTCTAGGGTGAGTTCGTGAGCACCATCAATCGTCGAACCAAAGTCAATATTATTGTTAGTAGTGGCTAGGGTGGCATCATCTTCGAGGGTAACGGAGCCAGTGTAATTCTGAGTGCCTAAGGTGGTGATATTGGCCGCCAAAGAAGTGGCACCGGTTACGCTCAGCGAGCCAAGCTTCCCGTCTGTTTCACCACCAACGGCGGCATTAAATTGAGCATTGGCATTCAATGTTAGGGTGCGCTCATTCGTTGCGCTGGAGTTAACCGTTTCTACAAAAGTAATCAGTCCCAGCGTACCGCCATCCTCTGCGGTGAGAGTGGTGTCTTGTTCTAGAATGACAGCGCCTGAGTAGGTTTGGGTGCCTGTAGTCTCAATGCTGGCAGGAAGGTTGATGGTATCGGCTGTGATATTCAGGCTAGTGAGTGCAGTATCTTCACCAACATCGCCATTCAAAGTAATTGCTGCGGTACCGCCATCCAGAGTGAGTGCTTGAGCGCCATCAATTGTCGAGCCGAAATCAATATCACTAGCTGAAGTTGTTAGGATAGCATCATCTGTGAGGGTGACGGCTCCGGTGTAATTCTGAATACCTGAGGTGGTGATATTGCCTGCCAAAGAAGTGGTTCCGCTCACACTTAATGAGCCCAGTTCTCCATCAGTAGCAGCACCAACCGTTTCATCAAACTGGGCATTGCCAACTAGGGCCAGGGTATGTCCATCATTAGTGCTGGAGTTAACTGTCCCTGCAAAAGTAATCAATCCCAGCGTACCGCCATCATTGGCTGTGAGGGTGGTGTTTTGCTCTAGGGTCACAGCACCTGAGTAGGTTTGGGTGCCTGTAGTCTCAATGCTGGCAGGAAGGTTGATGGTGTCGGCTGTGATATTCAGACTAGTGAGTGCAGTTGCACTGCCAACGTCACCACCCAAAGTAACGGTTGCTGTTCCCGCATCCAAGGTGATTGCCTGAGCGCCATCAATTGTCGAGCCGAAATCAATATCACTAGCTGAATTTGTTAGGATAGCATCATCTGTGAGGGTGACGGCTCCGGTGTAATTCTGAATACCTGAGGTTGTGATATTGCCTGCCAAAGAAGTGGTTCCGGTCACACTGAGTGAGCCCAGTTCTCCGTCAGCGTCACCACCAACCGCTTCATCAAATTGGGCATTGGCATTGAGCGTTAGGGTGCGCGCATCCGTTGCACTGGAGTTAACTGTCCCTGCAAAAGTAATCAGTGCCAGCGTACCGCCATCCTCTGCGGTGAGGGTGGTGTTTTGCTCGAGAATGACGGCACCGTTGTAGGTTTGGGTGCCTGTAGTCTCAATACTGGCAGGAAGGTTGATGGTGCCGGCTGTGATATTCAGACTGTCCAGCGCATCATCGCCACCAACACCAGTTGCAAAGCTAACGGTTCCCGTACCGGCATCCAAGGTGAGTGCCTGAGTGCCATCAATGGTTGAACCGAAAGTTATATTATTGTCAGTGGTGGCTAAGATGGCATCGTCTGTGAGGATAACGGCTCCAGTGTAATTTTGAATACCGGAGGTGGTGATATTGCCCGCCAAAGAAGTGGTTCCAGTCACACTCAGTGAGCCCAGCTCTCCATCAGTAGCACCACCAACCGCTTCATCAAATTGAGCATTACCAACTAGAGTTAGGGTACGCCCATCACCTGCACTGGAATTAATCGTCTCTTCAAAAGTAATCAGCGCTAGTGTGCCACCATCATCTGCGGTGAAGGTGGTGTTTTCCTCTAGGGTTACAGCGCCTGAGTAGATTTGAGTTGTTGCGGTGCTGATGTTTGCCGCCAGTTTGATACTTCCATCTGCGGTGGTAGCTTGTAGGCTGCCGTCGGTTGATTCTAGTTGATGGTCAATAATTAAATCGGCTGAACCTGTTGTTTCCAGAAAAATGTCACCAAAAGTGGTGATTCCTTGGACGCTATCCAGTTCATCAATAGTTAAGCTGGTATTACTGGTAAGTCGAAACTCTCCAATTGAACCATCATCTTCTGCCTTTCCGGCCAAGCGGCCTATGGTGTTGTTGCTGTTGCCTAAATTGACGCTTCTGTTGGTTCCATTGCCTGCAAGGATAATCAATAAAGAGGATGCTGTTATTCCGCCATGTCCACCATCTTGAGTGATTGCGCTGCTAGCGTTCGTATCGCTGATGGCTTCTAGCTTTAAGCCACCTGTGTCAGCGTTGATTTCACCTAGCTGAAGATCAAAGCTACTGGCTGTCAGGCTAATATCACCACCGTTGGAAGTGATGATTGAGCTGGAATTATCGGTAATGAAGCTTCCGCCAGCAGTAATATTGATGTTTTCTTCTGTAGATGTGGCGGCTGTTAATTCGTTGGATAGAGTGACACCGCCAGAGATACTCCATATCAAGCTGTCAACGGTTACCATCTGAGTGATGCTGAGGTCACCAGAATCCAGAATTAGCTCAAAAGCGTCTGCCTTGATGCCACTCGTTGCACCCACACTACCCAGCTCCAAACCCGCTGAATTAGTAAAAGTCAGATCGCCGTCAGTGATATCAGCTGCCAGAACTCCTACATTGTTGTTGCTGTTATCTAGAGTAATATCACCTGCAGTAGTTGAAGTAACTTTCAGCTGATCGGCAATTAGACCATCGTGAGCTACATCCTGAGTGATGGTGGCAGCATTAAGTTCAATCCGGCTTTCATCGCCACTAGCATCAACGGCTGTAATTGCGCCGTCATTCAGGGCGAGAGCATTAGTGGCAGTGAGCGAGATATCACCGTCTGTTGTACTCAGGTTGGAGGCCAAGGTGAGGTTGGCACCCGATAAACTAACATCACCTGCGGTGGTTGAGCTGATAGTGCCATCGGTGGTGGTTGTAATATCACCTGTGGCTGAGAGGTTGAGGTTGCTAGTAGCTTGGAGAGCCTGATTGATATTGAGGTCTTGTTCAGAGCTAAGTGCAATTGCCCCGTTGGTGGCGGTAACGGCTTGATCAACGGTTAAGTTATTCGCGCCTGTCACTGTAACTTCAATGGCCTCGGCATTAATACCATTGACGGGGTCATCTGCTGCATCGGCTCCACTACCAATACTGAGATTGCTTCCACTATGCACAACATCAAAGGTGCTGCCAGCAGAGCCGGCAAGGGTGGCTTCATCTGAGCCAGTGTTAGTGATCCAGGCAGAGTTGCCAGCAAGAGCAGTTAAGCTATTGGTGTTGGTAGTGATGCGAGTAGTAGAGTCCTCCCCGATATTGCCACCAGCCTCGAGAAGAATTGAGTTTCCAGTGATGGCTCCACTGATTGTAAAGTTGCCAGCGGCAAGAAGTTTAATGGCTTCTGCAGCCACCTCGCCGGAACCGGTGATATGTCCACCGTTGGCATTTGAAGTGGTTTCCAGGATCAAAGCCGAGCCTTCAACATCAAGATCATTTCCACCAATATCAATGGAATCACTGGCTAGTAGGTGGTAGGTGTTGGCATTTGCAGTAGAAGGCTTAAAATCGTTGTTATTAACTGTGATGTCTTGCGCGGTAAGGGTGTCACCAGCACCTGTTCCATCTGCACCCGCAGTTATTGCTCGGCCTAAAGTGAGGGTGCCGTTGGTATTAAACCGATGAAGCTGGTCGGAGCGGATATGTCCTTGGTTGTTATTTCTAAAGTTAAGAGTTCGGTCATTTGTAGAATGAGCAGCGAAGATATCCCCGTCACCTGCATTAATATCACCTTCTGTACGCAGCTGATCACCAAAAATCAGAGTTATGTTTGCACCGGTGGCAGTGCCGCCATTAGTTGTTAAGCTACCATTGCTTGTGATGGTTATATCACCATCGCCACTGCCGCCACCAGTTGTGGAGTGTGGCGAGTCTGCTTCCAGGTGGATGTGCCCGCCTTGAGTCACAATGGAGGCATTTATAGTAATGTCGTTTCCAGCCTGGAAGGTTAACCCGACATTTTCGTTTTCCATGCTGATGGCGGCATTAACATCGATGTCATTAGTTGCCTGGAGGATGACGTCAGCAGTTTGTTTGTTGATTGTTGCATTGGAGATTGTGTAATCGACAGCCCCATCATCATCTTCTGCAAACAAAACTTCTGGATCAGGTGATAGCTGGTCATCCTGGTCGCTATCTCCATCGCTTGCATCTACTATGGTGATATTCTCCGGATCCAACAACAGCGTCCCGGTTTTTCCTTTTGGGGCTCTTAAGTCAGCCATGCCTGAATAGGACAGGTTCTTTTTCCCGGAAACTTCAGCAAAACCGCCATCACCGCCCTTTTCTCCACCACGGGCTGAGAGACTGCCGGAGAAACGAGTCCAGTCGTCGGCCCAGGTGATAATGCGTCCGCCATCGCCGTTATCAGTCGCATCGGCCTTGAGGTGAACGCCACTGGTGACGACGACACGCTGGGCATTGGGGATGTCAGGGTTTTTACCTTGCAGGTCACCACCAACCAGAATTTCACCGCCGTCGCTGGCTCCACTGACATTCACTTGAGTGTTGCCGGAAAGGCCAATATTCTCGCCAAACAGATGAATTTGGCCACCCTGCTGGTTTTGTGAAGTAGCATCAAGATGACTGTCGCCGCTGACCAGAAGGGTAGAGTCTTGGGCGTTTAGGGTAATCTGGCCGCCATCGCTGTGTGCATCCTGGGCGGAAGCATCCAATTGCCCGGTGTTAACCACCGAACTGTCACTGCCGCCACTGCCCACCAGGCGAATACTGCCGCCATTATTTTCAATGCGGCCTGCTTTAACGATGCCTTCGTTATTGACGACCTGAGAGAAGATATCCTGAGCAATTCGGCCATCCATAACGATATGGCCGCCATTGGCTTCCAGAGTACCGGTGTTTTTGATCGCAGCATCCAGGCCTTCAATATTCTCCAGCAGAGCTTTATCTACGGCAAAGCGCATCAGGCCGTCGCCATCAAAATCCACGGTGATGCGCTCGCCTACAGCCAGATGGATACGGCCAGCCTGGGCATAGATTTGCCCTGAGTTCTCAACACTGCTGCCCAAGAGGGTCACACTGCCGCCAGTCGCTGCATTAATAGTGCCCTGGTTGATTACACGGCCACTTTTATCCTGCTCCCGTTGGAACTGCAGGTAGCCATCCATGAAGTCATCCACAGACAGGCTGTGGCCGGAAGCTATCAGAGAACCGACATTCAGAGTGGCTGTATCAGTAAAGTGGAGACCATTGGGATTAACCAGAACCACATTGCCATTGGCATTGATCTGCCCACGAATCACACTGGCATTGGCATCCAGGATTTGGTTGAGAACGAAAGAGCTTGAGGAAGGTTGATAAAAGTTGACGCTCTGTCCCTTTTTGACGTTGAAGCTGTCCCATTCAATTGCCAGTCGGTCAGAGTGCTGATGGATATTGGTCGTATTGGAATCAGGCTTACTAATGTTGCCTTCCCCGCCAACAACGTTTCCGCCACTAGGACCGGCAAGCGCAGAGGTTCCCCCCAGGGCCAGCAAAGCAGCGGCCAGGGCTGTGGGTGCGAGCTTGTGCAGCTCAGAAATGATAGGTGATGTCGAACCAGACTTGCGCGCTTTCTTCGTCATCGTTATCACTTTCATCAATTACCGGAACAGCGATTTGCAGCCGGGAGCTGAGTTGATTCGGCAGATTTAACCGAGTACCCATGCCCAGGCTGCTCAACTGATACAGCCCTTGGGGTTCATTGGGAAAGGGGTCATTCTTTTCACCATAGGCGTGGTCATAAAAAATGGAAAACTGCAGCAGGTCGCGCCAACGCCACTCATCATAGGCTTGGCGGTCGCCAATGAAAGGGGCCTGCAGAATATATTCTAAAGATAGCAGAGCGCCGGAATCATACATGGTCCAAGAAGAAGGAAAACCACGTAAATGATCGGCACCACCAACTGCGTACTGCTCCATAGGAACAAGAAGGTCAGGTGAGTATTGCAACTCAGTACGTAGCAGTAGGGATGAGTTGCTGGTCAGGTTTTGTAGCCGGGAATAAAAAGCCAGCAGCTTGGTGAACTGGCCCTCTGCAAAAGGTAGACGCCCGCCTGATTGAGTCGCACCCCGGCGACTGGGTCTTTCGCCTTGAGGTAGGTCATAGCTACTGTCACTGGTACCCATGGAACCCAGAAAGTCATTCAGGCCCTGAGATAGCTCCAGGCCGGCATAGTTGAGGCCACTCAAGCGTGTATCAACAGAATCGTAATTTAAGCTGATTTTAAAATAAGTCAGCCGGTCTTCGTTAGTGCTGTCTCCATTACGCTCGGTAATGGCTTCACGAAAATTAATGCCTATACGGGTTGAAAAGTTTCTTTCTCGGCTGCGTAACCAGATGCGGTCAGTGTAAAGGCTGGCACTGGTTGAATTACCGGAAATATCCAAATTGGCAAACTCGCCACCCACATCAAATTGGTTGTAGCTAAGATTGGCACCAGCCTGCCACTGACGATTGAGAATCACATGGTAATCCAGTGAACCGAACTGGCTATTCATCGGCTCAAAGCTTTGCTGGGCGGTGACGGTTAAGCGGTCAGCATTGCCGGTAACGTTATTCCAGCGCAGGGTTCCACGTGTTCGATACTCGCCTGTAGTATCACTGCCGTGATTGTCTGCCCTTAAGTCAAAGTTGAAGCGATCCTCATTGGGCACACGAATTAGCAAGTCAGCTTCACCCACTCTTTGTCCGGGTTGAAACATCCCAAAAGCGGCTAGGCCTGGAAAATCGGTCAAAATCAACAAGCCTGATTCTGCTTCAGCTTGACTGACTGGCTGGCCTTTCAGGTCACCAAAGGCACGCGCCAAGGTTGCAGTGGAATAAAGCTCGTTGCCTTCTCCAAGCACTCTGCCCAGCTTACCCTCGATCACTTGAATGGTGACCAGGCCTTCATCAACGGTTTGGACAGGAATGACTGCCTTGGCCAGAATCAGTCCGCGGCTTCTATAATAGTTGGTTACCTTATCGGCAACTCTTTCCAGTTGGCCAATGGTGAAACCATCCGGTCTGTCAGCACGAGCCTCTTCAAGCAGGGTTTCCAGTTCATCAAGAGAGATGTTGTGCTCTGGCAAGTCCCGCGCATCTTCCAGGCGGAAGCGTTTAACCTCAACACGCTCGCCAGCTTCTTCAGCAAAAGGGCGTTCAACCAACGGTGGTATTTCAAGAACTGAGGCCGGAGGTTGAGGGGGCAGCCTGGGCGCTTGAATGTCAGGGCGCACAATACCTGGAGCGAATTGAGGATCTGCTGTTTCAGCCAAAGCAGCGGGTAAAAAAATAACCAGACAACCCGGTAGCCAGATAACAATCAGCCAATGCCGAACCACAAAAGTGGCAGCAAGCAATGAATAGCTTTGGTGGCTTGGCAGACTCATCCCAGTTGACTCGGAGCGGCAAGGCTAACCTCTTGTTTTTATTGGCATCTGTTAGCCGAATGTTAAGAGGTTTAAACCTTTGTTAATTTGTCTTTTTATGTTAGCACCCGCCTTTACAGCCAAGCAAGACAAAACTGTTGGTAAACATGAGGGTTCAGAACTTGGTCACAGTTTCCTTTCAAATTATGTGTTTTTTATTAGATAACAGAAAGGAATCTTGGCTTTAGGGGGCATGAACACTGTGTTTTAGCTTATTTTAAATTTAAATAATTTAAAATAAATAGCATGTATATGGTAGTTGGCTTGTATTTCTTTTAAGGGTCTTTTAAAGCTTTTTTGGTTTTTGTTTAAGTAATTTCCGGCCTTCCCTGGCCGGACTTGATTGTTACAAAACGTTAGCCGCGTACTTCTTCCTGAACGGCATCAAACTCATCAAGAATTTCCTGTTCTGGCTCAGGGCTGACCAGGCTCAAGACGATCATTGCAATGCCCGCCAAAATGAAGCCAGGAACAATTTCGTAGAGATCGAAGATGCCACCGGTTAGGTTGGCCCAAACAACAACCGTTACGTCACCAATGACAATACCTGCCATGGCGCCTAGAGCGGTTGACCGTCTCCAGAATAAGGAAAGCAACAGTACGGGGCCGAAGGTGGCACCAAAGCCAGCCCAGGCATAGGACACTAAGTCCAGTACAGTGCTGTCTTCATTGAAAGCCAGTAGCATAGCGGCCAGAGCAATTACGATAACTGCAATGCGGCCGATACGTACTAGTTCTTCCTGGGTGGCATCCTTACGGAAAATGGACTTGTAAAAATCTTCGGTAAGCGCTGAAGAAGAGACCAGTAGCTGGGAGTCAGCCGTCGACATGACAGCAGCCAGAATCGCTGCTAGCAGAATACCGGCAATCACTGGGTGGAAGAGGGCATTGACCATAACCATAAAGACAGTTTCGCCATCACCCAAGCCTTCACCAATATAAACAGTGCCGACCAAACCGATCAGCATGGCGCTGAAAAGGGTCAGTGCTGTCCAGGATACGGCAATACGACGAGCCGCAGGAATGTGGCCTGCCGATTTAATGGCTGCAAAACGGGCCAAAATATGTGGTTGGCCAAAGTAACCCAGGCCCCAGGCAACGGAGCTGACAATACCAATAAAGGTCAGGGCTGTACCTGTTTCATCACTGAACCAAGTCAGCAAATTAGGATTGAGGTCGCTAATACTGGAGAAGGTAGCATTGACCCCGCCCAATTCACCCATAGCCCACAGAGGGACAATAGCCAAAGCGGCAGCCATCATCAGACCCTGCAAAAGGTCGGTCCAGGAAACGGCAAGGAAGCCGCCAAACATGGTATAGGAAACCACTGCCAGGGTGCCTAGGAGTACGGCAAGCTGATAGTTGACGCCAAAAACAGTTTCAAAGAGTTTGCCGCCAGCAACCAGGCCTGAAGAAGTGTAAAAGAGGAAGAAAAGGAGAATAAAGAGTGCTGAAACCACCCTCAGCATATTGGTCTTGTCACGGAAGCGCTGCTCTAAAAACTCGGGCAGCGTCAGGGAGTCACTGGCTTTGAAGCTATATACACGCAGGCGTGGAGCCATAAACAGCCAGTTTAGCCAAGTGCCGACCAAAAGGCCGATCGCTATCCAACTGGCACTTAAGCCTGCTGCAAAAGCTGCGCCGGGAAGACCAAGTAACAACCAGCCGGACATATCGGATGCCCCGGCGGAAAGAGCCGAACTCCAGGGGCCTAAGCCACGGCCACCCAGAATATAGTCGGAAAGGTTTTGAGTGCGTTGGTAAGCGATCCAGCCGATACCTAAGATCACCGCGATATATGCGATGAAGGTCCAGCCGACCGCAGCATTGCTTTCAATCATAAGCTCACCTTTTATTGGCTTGTTGTTGTGTTGCTTAGTTATTAACTTTTGTCGCTAGCTTCATCCTCTTCATCGGATTGAGCTAGCAGACTGGCATTGCCACCTATCGCAGCGGTATTAATGGTTCGAGTACGCTCACTTGCAAAGCGCAGCAGGTAGTGAGGACCACCTGCCTTGGGCCCCGTACCTGACAGCCCCATACCGCCAAAGGGCTGGACACCGACAACCGCACCGATCATGTTGCGATTGACGTAGACATTGCCGACACGCATCTTGCTGTCGATATAGGCCGCAAAGCTTTCATTGCGGCTTTGAATACCAAAGGTTAGCCCGTAGCCACTACGATTGATGCTGTCGATCACGCTGTCGAGTTCAGTCGACTTGTAGCGAATGACATGCAGGATCGGGCCAAATTGTTCACGTTCCAGTTCATCCAGGCTTTCGAGCTTGATGGTGACAGGGGCGACAAACTCGCCCTGTTCCTGAAGAGCTTTGGGAACCTGGGTTTCAGCAAGAATACGTCCTTGCTGACGGAATTTTTCTACATGGGCTTCTAGGTTCTTACGCGCAGTGGCATCGATCACCGGGCCTACATCAGTTGCTGGGTCGCGAGGATCTCCCAGCTGCAGCGCCTGCATCGCACCGGAAAGAATTTCAAGAACTCTATCAGCAATATCTTCCTGCAAGAATAGCACTCTTAAGGCAGAACACCTTTGCCCGGCACTGGTGAAAGAAGATTCTACTACATCGGCAACGACCTGTTCAGGCAAGGCCGTGGAGTCAACAATCATCGCATTTTGGCCACCCGTCTCGGCTACCAGTGCCGCCAGGGGGGCATTTTCACGAGCAGCCAAGCTACGATTGATGACCTGGGCTGTTTCTGTAGACCCGGTGAAGGCGACACCGGTAACGCGCGGATCAGCGGTAAGAACTGGGCCAATATCCTTGCCCAGACCAGGTAAAAGCTGAATGACATCACGGGGCATGCCAGCCTCATAAATCAGTTCCATACAGCGACAGGCAACCAAAGAGGTCTGTTCAGCTGGTTTGGCCAGAACCGTGTTGCCGGAAACAGCTGCTGCCAACACCTGGCCGAGGAAGATGGCCACCGGGAAGTTCCAGGGGCTAATAGCAACAAAAACCCCTTTGCCGGTTAAATAAAGTTCATTGGACTCCCCGGTAGGCCCTGGCAAAACTGTGGTCTCACCGAAGAGTTTTTCGGCCTGATTGGCATAATAACGGCAAAAATCGACGGCTTCACGAATTTCAGCCACACCATCAGCCAGTTGCTTACCGGCTTCCCGTGCGCAAAGAGCCATGAGTTCAGCCAGATGATCTTCAAGGGTGTCACCAATTTTACGCAGCAAGGCAGCGCGTTCAGCGACAGGGACCGCATTCCAATCAGGGAAAGCCTGGTGAGCAACATCAAGGGCCGCTTTGGCCTGTTCGGGGGAGGTCCATTGAATTTCACCGACCTGCTGATTTTTATCAAAGGGGCTGACGATAGCCTGCTTCAGCTGGGGGTCGGCTGCCAGTGACGTACCAAGTAGCGGCTGACCTTTCCACTGGTGATTATCCCAAGCATGGATGGATTCAAGCAGGGGTTCGAGTTGGCTGTTGATCATTAAATTGACACCTTTGGAGTTTTTACGGTTAGCACCATAGATATCCAGGGGAAGCGGAATCCTTGGGTTGCGGTAAGATTTTTTGTTGGCCAGGAGTTCAAGAGGGTGGCGGCAGAGACCCTCTACAGGAACTCGCTCATCAACCAGTTGATGTACAAAAGACGAGTTGGCGCCATTTTCCAAGAGACGACGAACCAAGTAAGGCAGTAGGTCTTTGTGAGCACCGACTGGTGCATAAATACGGCAGTAGGTGCCCTTGGGTGCGCGCTTTAAAGCCTGATTATAAAGAGCTTCACCCATACCATGCAGGCGCTGGAACTCTATAGCTCTGTCTCCGGCCATATCCAGCAGGCAAGTCAGGGTGTGGGCATTATGGGTCGCAAATTGGGGGAAAATTCGGCCTTGGGTAGCATCAGAAAGCAAGAAGCGGGCACAAGAAAGGTAGGCGACATCGGTATTAGCTTTACGAGTAAAGACTGGATAGCCACCAAGCCCTTCAACCTGGGCCAGTTTGATTTCTGTATCCCAGTAGGCTCCTTTGACCAGACGTACCGGAATTTCATCCCCCTGCTCTGCTGCCAGTCGGGTCAGCCAGTGCAGCGCAGGTAAGGCGCGTTTGGAGTAGGCTTGAACCACCAGGCCAAATTTACCCCAGCCTTTTCCTTCTTTACGATAGACCTTTTCAAATACTTCCAAAGAGAGCTCCAGACGATCTGCTTCTTCGGCATCCAGCGTCAAGGCAACATCCAACTCTCTAGCGCGCTCAACCAGTTTGCTTAGAATGCCGCTGAGTTCGTCCAGAATTTGTTCACGCTTGCCTCGCTCATAGCGGGGGTGAAGGGCGGAGAGTTTGATGGAAACCGAGGGTGCAGGCGCACCTGCAGTGGTTTTTTCATCGGCCTGGCCAACCCGTTCTATGGCATCCAGGTAGGCATCAAAGTAACGCTGGGCATCTTTCATGGTGCGTGCCGCTTCACCCAGCATATCGAAAGAATAGGTATAGCCTTTTTTGAACAGAGGTTTGCCATTTTTCAAGGCTTCAGGAAGCGTGCGTCCCAAGACAAACTGGTGCCCCATGAGCTTCATAGACTGCGCCATCACTTGGCGGACCAAAGGCTCACCAAGGCGGCTAACCAGACGGTTAAGAACAGGTACGGGTTTGTCGTCTCTTGGATCGACACTGACGACGCGTCCCGTTAGCATTAGCCCCCAAGTCGAGGCATTGACCAGCAGGGACTCACTTTGTCCCAGATGACGCTTCCAGTCAGCAATAGAGAGCTTGTCACGAATTAGATCTTCAGCAGTACGAGAGTCCGGGATGCGCAACAAGGCTTCTGCTAAGCACATCAGCAGTACCCCTTCTTGGGTATCCAGGCTATATTGCTGAAGGAGCATGTCAATGCTGTCAATGGCATCACCCTGACTACGCACCTCACGGACCAGGTCGGCTGTTTCTTTGGCCAGACGTGTGAAGTCTTCAGGCTGATGGTTGAGCATTTTGACTAGTTCTTCCATGAAGGTGTCTTCATCAACCATATAGTGCTGACTTAAAGTGTCCAGCAGTTTGGGCAGATCCTGAGTTTCCAAATCAGGTTTCAACAGCTGTTCAGCGCTTAAATGCTCGCTGACATTCTGATGATGAAGGGGATGTTTAATGGACATGGATAGAACTCCGCTATTTATTTTTGACCTTGCCAATCAGTTTGGTAGGCCAGCGGGAATTTGTCTTGATTGAAACTCAGAAGGTTTTGTTCCAAACTCAGATAAGCAACCGAGTCAGGTAATCAGCATGCATTCGCGAATACGAAGTTTTCCTTTGCCCACACGCTGTTTGCATCACCACCACCCTTACCATCAATTGGTCATTGCCCTGTCGGGAAGTGCCGAGTTTGAAATTGCTGGTTACGGGGGGCGAGTTGATGCAATGCACGGCTGTCTCGTGCCTGCAGGTGAGGTGCATTTCTATGAAGGCTTGGGCCGCAATCGTCATGTGGTGATGGATTTTCCCTTACCCAGTACCCAGCAAGAGTTGCAGCGCTTGTTTGACCGGCCCCGTTATTTTACCGCTGACCCCAGTTTGCGCATGTTGCTGGGTTTTTTGGATAGAGAGCAGCAACTTTGGCGTCAATCTGCTGATGCGGTTGAGGGTATGTCCAAGGTGTTTTTGGGGAGCCTTTACCAGCGCCTGTTTGAACAGTCACCGACCTTGCCACAAGCACCCAGTCGTCTGGATATGGTGCAGTTGGAAGTCTATATTCAGCAGCACCTGGCTGAGCCCTTGCCCGTTGCCCGCCTGGCAGAAGCTGCCTGTGTCAGCCCGGGGCATTTTCACGAACTCTTCCGCGGAGTAACAGGCATGACACCAGGCCAGTATATTGTTCAAGCTCGCCTTGAACGGGCCAGTGATCTACTCCGAGAAACCCGCTTGCCTATGTCTGCCATTGCTGAAGAAGCGGGTTTTGCCAGTCAAAGCTCTCTGGCTCATGCCTGTCAGCGCCACCTCGGCAAAACACCTGGTCAAATTCGCAGCGGCCACTGACTGAGCGAAGCTATCTTTGCGATAAAAAAGTTACAGCCTGTCTAAGGTATTAGTGTTAATGGTTACGCTATTGGGCTTTCTTGGGTATAATTTGGTTACCCAATTTTTAGCTATAAAGTAAAAATTCACAGGCTGTGCTCGGCAAAGGCTTGCAAGCCCTATCCGGTTGGCCTGAAACCGACTATCTAGAGGTGGTGAGAGTGAAACAGAGAATTCAGGTTACCCGTATTTTGACAGCAGCGGCCGTCTTGGGTCTTGGTCTTATGGTTGCCATGCAAGCACAAGCCCGTTTTGGTACGCCCGAAGAAATTGCTGAGCGTTTGAAGCCTTCTGGAGAACTGTGCCTGGAAGGTATGGAATGCGGTGCTGCTGCCGCTGAAGTCGCTGCTGGCCCAGCGATGTCAGGTGAAGAAGTTTACGCTAGTGTGTGTGCGGCCTGCCATGATACTGGCGCTGCGGGTGCACCGCGTAAAGGCGATACAGCTGCTTGGGGTGACCGCTTGAACAAATCCCTGGATGATTTAACGGCAAGCACCATTAATGGTCTGGGTGCTATGCCTCCACGGGGTGGTAGCAACTACTCGGATGAAGAAATTCGTGATGCTGTAGAATTTCTGGTTGATGCCAGCCGCTAATTTGAGTTTTAGCTGAGGCTGGCCCTGAAAGCCCTTTGATCCTTAGATCAAGGGGCTTTCTAGTTTTTGAGCAGCTCTTTCAAAGCGCTGGCCCTGCTCTTATTACGCTGCATCTTCTCTTCAGGGCTTTCTTTTTTCTCGCCTTTGCTGCCTTTCCAATCCAAATCTTCTTCAGGCAATTCATCCAGAAAACGACTGGGTGTGCAGTTGAGCATTTCCCCATAGGTTTTGCGTTGGCGGGCCAGAGTCAGCGTTAAGTGCTGCTGGGCTCGAGTGATGCCAACATAGGCCAGACGTCTTTCTTCTTCGATGGTGTCCGCTTCTATAGCATTGCGATGTGGCAGGAGTTCTTCTTCCATGCCCATCAAAAATACCTGGGGGAACTCCAAGCCCTTGGAGGCGTGCAGGGTCAGCAATTGTACCTTGTCGGAGTCATCCTCTTCTTCTTGCTGTTCGAGCAGGTCACGTAGTACCAGACGGGCAATGGCTTCCCGTATTGTGGCTTCAGGGTTTTCTTCCTGCATACGCTTGAGGGTTTCGGCTAATGAATCCACCAGCGTCCAGATGTTGGCGTAGCGTCTCTCAGCGACTGTGGGTGAGCTGGCATTCTGATAAAGCCAGGCTTCATAATCCATGTCCCGGATCATTTCACCGATTGCGGCTATGGCTTCATCACTTTCACAGCGGCGAATGATGCCATCCAGCCAGTGAGTGAAACGGCGCAGGCGCTCGACCTGGCGCTCGCTTAAGTATTGCTCCAGTCCTAATTCATGGCAGGCAGCAAAAAGACTGACATCCCGGTCCTTGGCATAAATGGCCAGCTTTTCCAATATGGCCGGGCCGATTTCCCGGCGCGGGATATTGATGATGCGCAAAAAGGCGTTGTCATCGGAAGGATTAATCAACAGGCGCAGATAGGCCATGATGTCTTTGATTTCATTGCGGGCAAAAAAGCTGGTACCGCCGCTGATTTTGTAGGGAATTTGCATGGCTTGGAGTTTGATTTCCAGAATACGTGACTGGAAATTACCCCGGTAGAGAACAGCAAAATCTTTCCAGGAAAGACGCTCCTTGAGCTTGCGGGTCATGATTTCGCCGGCAATGCGTTCGGCTTCTGCATCTTCGCTGGCGCACTCGATGACCTTGATGGGGTCACCAAAACCCAGTTGGCTCCAGAGGCTTTTTTCATGCAGGTGGGGGTTGTTGGCAATCAGCTGATTGGCCACTTTTAGAATGCGGCCTGTGGAACGGTAATTTTGCTCCAGTTTGATGATCTTCAGGTTGGCAAAATCTTCACTGAGCTGATTGAGGTTTTCTGGCCGGGCACCCCGCCAGGCATAAATGGACTGGTCATCATCTCCCACTACCGTAAAGGTTTTGCGCAGATCGGTGAGTTGTTTGACCAGCCGATACTGGCTGATGTTGGTGTCCTGGTACTCATCGACCAGAAGATAATGCAAGCGCTCTTGCCACTTTCTGAGGATCTCCGGTTGCTGTTGAAACAGTAATACCGGTAAGCGAATCAGATCATCAAAATCAACCGCATTGTAGGCTTTCAGGTGGCGGATATAGCTTTCATAGACTTTGGCAGCCAAGGCTTGGGACTCGTCTTCCGCATGAGATAGTGCGGTGCCCGGCTCGATCAAGTCATTTTTCCAGTTGGAAATAAGGTGCAAAACCTGGTTAATAATATCGGCATCAACCTGGGCATCCTTATGCATCAGGTCACGAATCAGGGCGCGGGTGTCTTCGGTGTCAAACAGGGAAAAACCACTTTTATAGCCCAGATGCTTCACTTCCTTGCGAATGATATCCAGCCCCAGAGAGTGAAAGGTGGATACCGTGAGGCCTTTGGCTTCTTCACGGCTCAGCATTCGGCCCACCCTTTCACGCATTTCACGGGCCGCCTTGTTGGTAAAGGTGACTGCACCGATGTTACGCGCTGACATACCCTTATCACGAATCAAGTAGGCAATTTTTGTCGTGATAACGCTGGTTTTACCCGAACCGGCACCGGCAAGTACCAGCAAGGGGCTGGTGACCTGGGTGACAGCTTCGAGTTGGCGGTCATTAAGGCGGGCGAGAAGCTTTTGCATGAAGTACCTAGTTGCTTTCTGTGGGGGTCAATTGGGCACCGCGAAAACCCAGTTGTCGCCAGGCCTCATAAACGATCAGGGCACCTGCATTGGAAAGGTTGAGGCTGCGGCTGCCGGGAAGCATGGGGATGCGAATTTTTTGCTCTGCCGGCAGAGGGTTAAGAATGTCATCAGGCAGGCCACGTGTTTCCGGCCCAAACAGGAGCAGGTCACTTTCTTGATAGCTCACCTGATGATAAGGCTGGCTGCCTTTGGTGGTCAGTGCCAGAACCCGCCCAGGTTGGACGCTGGTCAAGAGGTCTTCCATGCTTTTATGCAGGGTGATGCTGGCCCATTCCTGGTAATCCAGCCCGGCTCGGCGCAGGCGTTTGTCGTCCAGAACAAAACCCAGAGGCTCAACCAGATGCAAGCGGAAGCCGGTATTGGCTGCCAGGCGGATGAGATTTCCGGTGTTGGGCGGAATT
Organism: Marinospirillum celere; assembly: GCF_900112235.1. Taxonomy (GTDB): domain Bacteria; phylum Pseudomonadota; class Gammaproteobacteria; order Pseudomonadales; family Halomonadaceae; genus Marinospirillum; species Marinospirillum celere. The sequence goes on from NZ_FOLH01000008.1 coordinate 27,105, forward strand.
TCGGGTTGGTAGAGCGCAATATGTGGCATTAGGCCTCCTGTGAGGAAGCCTTTAATTATAACACCAACTCACTCTTCATCTTCATCCTGATCGCTATTGATGCCCAGCTCTTTCAATTTCCGGGTTAGGGTATTGCGTCCCCACCCCAGCAGTTCTGCGGCATCCCTTTTGCGTCCACCCGTATGCTTGAGGGCGGCATGAATCATGATGCTTTCAAAGGCAGGCACCGCTTTTTCAAGCAGATTGCTTTCACCGCGCATGAGGGCCTGTTCTGCCCAGTACTTTAGAGAGGCTTCCCAGTCGCTGGCAATGCGATTAGGGGTTTTGCTGAGAAGTTCTGGTGGCAGGTCTTCGACCAGAATTTCACGACCTGATGCCATAACGGTTAACCAGCGGCAGGTATTTTGTAGTTGGCGTACATTACCTGGCCAGTCGAGTCGACAAATGTAGTCTGTGGTTTCCTGTTTCAACAGCTTGGTTTCAGTATTGAGCTCCTGAGCAGCTTCTTGAAGGAAGTGTTCAGCCAGTCTGGGGATATCTTCACGCCTTTCTTTAAGAGAAGGCAGGTGAACCCGAATGACATTTAAGCGGTGGAAAAGGTCTTCACGAAAGCTGCCGGCTTCAACCAGCTTCTCAAGGTCTTGGTGGGTGGCGGCTATGATGCGTACATCCACTTTTACAGCTGTGTGACCGCCAACACGATAAAACTCACCATCGGCAAGTACCCTGAGTAATCGGGTTTGAGTTTCTGCCGGCATATCACCGATTTCATCCAGAAAAAGGGTGCCGCCATTAGCCTGTTCAAAACGTCCTTGGCGCTGGGCAGTGGCTCCAGTGAAGGCTCCCTTTTCATGACCAAACAGCTCAGATTCAATCAAGTCTCGGGGAATGGCGGCCATATTCAAAGCAATAAAAGGCTGCTGCTTGCGTGGGCTATGTTGGTGCAGTGCTTGGGCAACCAGCTCCTTGCCAGTACCTGATTCACCATTAATCAGCACAGTTATAGTGGAGTGGGAGAGGCGCCCTATAGCCCGAAAGACCTCCTGCATGGCCGGAGCCTCGCCAATAATTTCGGTATGCTGCTGGGTTTGGCTGGCAGGGTGCTGGATTCCTTCTGCTTGCGCTTTTTTTTCTTCGGCATGAGTCAGGGCTCTTTGTACCAAAGAAACGGCTTCATCAACGTCAAAAGGCTTGGGCAGATATTCAAAGGCACCGCCCTGATAGGAAGCCACGGCGCTTTCAAGATCTGAGTGGGCAGTCATGATAATGACCGGAAGATTGGGATAAAGCTCTGTAACCTGCTTCAAAAGCTCCAGACCATCGGTTCCCGGCATACGGATATCGGTGATGAGTACATCCGGGGCTTGGCGAACCAGTTGGCGTAGTGCACTGTCAGCACGATCAAAGGTGGTCACCTCGACGCTGGACTGCTCCAGGGCTTTTTCAAGTACCCAGCGTATTGACCGGTCATCATCAATGACCCAGACATGACCTTTGTTGGTGCTCATGGCGTGACTCCTGTGTCGGATGGTTCATCAAGGCTGTTGCAGGGATCCAGTGGCAGCAGCAAAATAAATTCGGTGTGGCCAGGGCGGCTCTTGCATTCAATCAGCCCCTGGTGTTTTTGCAGGGCGGCTTGGGCAATGGTTAATCCCAGGCCGGTGCCTTCAGCACGGCCACTAACCATGGGGTAAAAAATATTCTCAAGCATGGTTTCAGGAATGCCGGGGCCATTGTCGATAACCTTGACCTGACAAACCAGGCGATGCCGCTCAGCACCTAGAGTAAATTGCCGTTTGGCCCGGCTTTGCAGGGTAATGCGGCCGTTAGACTGCCCTGATTCTATGAGCGCTTGCATGGAATTGCGAACCACATTGAGTACGGCTTGAATCAGTTGTTCTTTATCACCCAGAAATTCAGGAAGGCTGGGGTCATAGTCACGCAGCAGGCGGATTTGGTCACCAAACTCAGCCTGAGCCAGGGTGTAGACTCTTTCCAGTACTTCGTGAATATTTAGCATTTCCATACTGGGCAGGTGGTTGGGGCCCAGCATACGGTCGACCAGATTACGCAGGCGGTCGGCCTCATCAATAATGACCTGGGTATAGTCTTTTAAATCTTCATTGGGAAGTGCCCGCTCAAGAAGTTGCGCAGCACCACGAATACCGCCCAGAGGGTTTTTGATTTCATGGGCCATGCCTCTTACCAGCGCACGTACTGTTTCCTGCTTGTTCACCAACTCTTCTTCACGAGAAATTCTGAGTTGGCGATCACGTGGGAAAACTTCCATGATCAACTGAGTATTACTGAGTTCGGCAATCGGCGAAATCGTATAGTCGACGGTAATATTCTCGCCGTTATGCAGCTGAAGTAAAGCTTCTCGCTTGGTATAAGGATGGCCGCTCGTGGCTGCCTGGTTAAGGGTATCCAGCCCTGAATCTGGCTCCTGAAATAACAGGCTGACTGGCTGTTGACGAAAGCGAGTCAGACTGGCTGCCAGCAGCATTTCAGCAGCGGGATTCATATAAACTAACCGCAGGTTCTGTTCCAGCAGCATGACAGCAGTGGTCAGGTTTTCTAGCAGATGGCGTGGCAGTTCCGGAGCCGTGTTCATGCTTTTCTCAGCTTGATGGTTTCTGGACCTGGTAGCAGGTTTTTAAAAAGCTGATGCAAAAGCCGCACCAACTTGGTTAATAAACGCTTAGCCTATGTAGAGCAGGGTTTAGTCAGGCTTCATCAGGGTGCATTATGCTTTAGTATTGCACAATATCAGTGCTTAGCGAGGAGTGCTGATCTTTTTTGGTGCGCTATGATTATTGTGGAGGGAGATCAAGAGGCGGCAGGTTATCTGTCTGCTGTTTGGGGAAAATCAGGCTGAAGCGCGCGCCTCTAAGGAGGGGGCTGCGATCAACCAGTGCACTGCCACGGTGCCAGTAAATGATGCGTTGCACTATAGACAGTCCTAAACCGTAACCACCGGAGCTGCGGGTTCGGCTGTCATCCAGTCTTGAGAAAGGCATGAATACCCTCTGCCAGTCCTCTTCAGGGATGCCGGGGCCATCATCTTCGACATCAACTCTGAGATTGTCTGCTTCGAGATGGCAGGTAACGCGAATTTGTGTTTTTGCATAGCGTACCGCATTGCCAACCAGGTTTTGGATGGCACGCTGAAAGTAGCGCCCTTCCAGGTCGGCTTCACTGCTCACCCTTTCCGGGTTTTCAACCTTGAGCTCCAAATGCAGATTGGGGTTAACGCGCTGAAAGCCGGAGAGTACATCTTCCAGCAGGCCGATGACTTCCTGTTCTACAAATTGTAGCTGTAGCTTTTCTTGGCCGAGGCGGGCATAGGTCAGGATTTCATCGATGAGGGTGTCCAGCTCATCAATGTCCTTGTCGATTCCCTGAACCTGGCGAACCAGTTCCTGGTGGGGGCGCTGTTCTTCGCTGAGATCTTCAATCATCTGAAGACCAAAACGAATTCGTGCAACGGGTGTGCGCAACTCATGAGAAACGGCATGAATCATTTCCTGCTGGGTGCGCAATAATCGTTGAATCTGTTCGGCCATGTGGTTGAAAGTGGATGCCAGCTTGCCGATGAAATCCTTTTCCTGTTCTGTAACCCTGGCTTTGAGATTGCCTGCGGCCAATTGGCTGGATACCCTTTCCAGCGAGCGCAGACGCTTGGCTAAGCCATGTAAAAACCACCATATGGTTAGTCCGAGTACCAGCAAGAAGGTGAATAAAACACTGGCCAGCAGAGAGAAGGGATAGGGGTTGAAAAGTGGGATAGGCCCCAGTTTCAACCACTGTCCTGGTTCCAGCTCGACATAACTGGTCAGGCTGGCGGGCGCTTCCTGAAACAGGGTGACGGCTTCTCCTTCGGTCAGACGTTGTTCCAGCAAAGAAGTGGCCGCTCCTGGAAGTTGATCAACCAATTCTAAAGGGTAATTAAAGACCTCCTGCCAGCTGGCTAGTGCAGTATTTCTTTCAGCATTGGCGATGGGTTGTAACTGTTCTGCCAAAAGCAGGGCGCTGGCCTTGGCTTGCTGTTGGTGGAGGTGTTGAAGTCTGGCTCTCAAAAAGTTTGCATCGCCACTGGCCAAGTTCAATGCAAAGTAGACCCGTTGCTCGTTGGCTTCCAGGTCAGTTCTAACCAGTGGACGTCCTTCACCCAAACGTTGCATCTCGCGTTGGCTAAGGTTGGAGGCTTGAGTGTTAACGCTTTCTAGGGTGAGGCCCAGCTCTCGCCCGGTATTGGCAAGCCAGGTATCCAGGGGTTGCTCTGTGCGGTTAGGTTGTTGCTTGAGTAGAGTGAAAAAGCCTTCGAGGAGCTGCTCCTGGTGAGCTTCAAGGCGTACCTTGTTGGCCAGGTTGATCATGAGTAAACTGAGCAGCAGCAGGACTATCAGGGCTGCAAAGACACCCAAATAGACCCGCAGGAATACATTGTCTAGACGTTTGCTAAGTAGACGCAAGCCTTAGACTTCCTTGACGAAAAGATAGCCCTTGCTGCGCACGGTTTTAATGCGGCGAGGGTGCATGGGGTCATCGCCTACTTTGGGGCGTATGCGGGAAACTCGCACATCGATAGAGCGGTCCTGACCGTCATACTCAATACCCCTTAGGGCGGTAAAAATTTCTTCACGGGTTAGAACGCGTCCTGCATTGGAAGCAAGCAGCCAGAGTAGATCAAACTCGGCACTAGTCAGGTCAATGCTTTCATCTTTCAGCCAGGCTTCACGCATGGCGCTGTCAATGACCAGATTGCCAAATTCCAGGCGAGGAGTGTCGGATGTCTTGGTTTCTTGATGGCCACTGGGCTGGGTTTCGGCACGGCGTAAGAGTGCCCGGATTCGGGCCAAGAGCACGCGCGGGCGCACGGGTTTGGCGACATAGTCGTCGGCACCCATTTCCAGCCCCAGGACCTGATCCATGTCATCGGTGCGTGCAGTCAGCATTAAGATGGGAACATCTTTGTCCATTTTGACTTTTCGGCAGATGCTAAGGCCATCTTCACCGGGGAGCATGACATCCAGAATGACTAGATCCGGCTGCTCGTTATCTATGCGTTCAGCAGCCTTGGTGCCATCGCTTTCTACACTGACCTGAAAACCATTGCCTTCCAGGTATTCTTTGGTCAGTGATGCCAAACGGGCATCATCTTCAACTATGAGAATGCGGGGTGACTGATTTGCGTCCACTGTTTGATCTCTCGCTTGTAGTTCCCGGTTATCGTTCTTTTATAGATCACATCATACCTTAAACGCTGCTGGTTGAAAGCTCTCCAGGTATAAAGAGGGGTCTAAAGTCGGTTCAATTATGATTTTGTTCAATGATGACAATAAAAGCCAATACAAAAATTTCATCAAAATAAAAAAGCCAAAGAATTTCAGGTGTTGAAAGACGAATAGCCGTTCACGGAATCGCTACACAAATTGTCCACAGGATACTCACTTGCAGAAGTAGGCAAACAACACTATCTTGTGCCTCAGAATTTATCAGACCCTATATGTAGGGGTTTTTACTCAAAGAGATGGACACGAAATGAGCACGACAACAAGCGATTATCAGGCCGAAGCCTCGTCGACCCAAGCAGCTGACAAGGATTTGCAAACCACTGCTCCAGGAAAGCTGCGAGTCATCAAACGTAATGGCGAACTGGCTGCTTTTAATGCCAGCAAAATCTCTGTTGCCATGCGCAAGGCTTATATTGCAGTTGAAGGTGAAGGTGCTGACACCTCCAGCCGTATGCGTGATCTGGTCGAAAAACTGACCGATCAAATCATGGACACCTTTATGCGTCGTATGCCCGAAGGTGGCACCCTACATATTGAAGATATCCAAGACCAGGTTGAGCTGGCGCTGATGCGCTCAGGTGAACAAAAGGTTGCACGCGCCTATGTACTCTATCGTGAAGAGCATGCGCGCTTGCGTGCTGCCCAACAGGAAGGGATCGATAAGCCGCACCCAACCATCAGTGTTGAACATCGTGATGGTCAACGCCGCCCTCTGGATTTGGGGCGTATCGAAACCCTGGTTGAAGAAGCCTGTGCAGGCCTTGAACGAGTTAACGCCAAAAAGATTGTTGAAGATTCAATCAAAAACCTCTACGACGGTGTTCCTGTCGATGGTGTATCCACCGCCCTGATGATGACCGCGCGTACGCTGGTAGAAAAGGAGCCTGACTATACCTACGTTACTGCGCGCCTGCTGCTGGATAACCTGCGTCGTGAAGCCTTGTCCTTCTTGGAAGTGGCTGAGGAAGCCACTCAGGAAGATATGAAAAAACTGTACCCTCAGGCATTCAAGGTCTATATCGAAAAAGGTATTGAATTTGAGCAGTTGGACCCCCGCTTGGCCGAGTTTGATTTGGAGCGCCTGGGTGCAGCCTTGAATCCTGAAGCAGACAACCAGTTTACTTACCTGGGCCTGCAAACACTTTATGACCGCTACTTCCTGCATCATGAAGATGTGCGCTATGAGCTGCCCCAGGTGATGTTTATGCGTGTCGCTATGGGCCTGGCATTGAATGAAGAAGACCGGGAAGCTCGTGCCATTGAGTTTTACCAGGTGCTGTCCTCCTTTGACTATATGGCTTCCACACCGACCCTGTTTAACTCGGGCACTGTACGGAGCCAGCTGTCGAGCTGCTACCTGACGACTGTTCCTGATGATCTGGATGCCATTTACAACGCGATTCATGATAATGCCATGCTGTCCAAGTGGGCCGGTGGCCTGGGCAATGACTGGACACCAATTCGTGCTATGGGTTCGCGCATCAAGGGCACCAATGGTAAGAGCCAGGGTGTTGTTCCCTTCCTTAAAGTCGTCAACGACACGGCTGTGGCGGTCAATCAGGGTGGCAAGCGCAAGGGCGCTGTGTGTGCCTACCTGGAAACTTGGCACCTGGATATTGAAGAATTTCTGGAGCTGCGCAAAAACACCGGTGATGATCGTCGCCGTACCCATGATATGAACTCAGCAAACTGGGTGCCTGATCTGTTTATGCAGCGGGTCTTTGAAGATCAGGAGTGGACCCTCTTCTCACCCAATGATGTACCCGATCTTCATGACCTCTTTGGTCAGGCATTTAAAGAAGCCTACGAAGCCTATGAGGCCAAAACCCAAACCGGTGAGATTAAGCTGTTCAAAAAGGTCAAGGCGGCAGATTTGTGGCGTAAGATGCTGTCGATGCTTTTTGAAACAGGCCACCCCTGGATTACCTTCAAAGATCCGTGCAACCTGCGTTCACCTCAGCAGCATGTGGGTGTGGTGCACTCTTCGAACCTTTGTACCGAGATCACTCTAAACACCAGTGCTGATGAAATTGCGGTATGTAACCTGGGTTCCATCAATCTGATCCAGCATATTAATGACCAGGGTCAGTTGGATGTAGAGAAACTTAAGCGCAGCGTTAAAGTCGCTGTGCGTATGCTTGATAACGTCATCGATATCAACTACTACGCCGTACCCCAGGCTCGCAAATCCAATTTAAGGCACCGCCCGGTAGGTCTGGGAATCATGGGCTTTCAGGATGCGCTCTATAAGCAGGGTATCGCCTATGCTTCCAATGAAGGGGTGGCCTTTGCCGACCGTTCAATGGAGCTGGTGAGCTACTTTGCAATTGAAGCCTCGTCAGACTTGGCGGCTGAGCGTGGACGCTATGAAACCTATGAAGGCTCCTTGTGGAGCCAGGGCATTTTGCCTTTGGATTCCATAGAGAAGCTGCGCCAGGAAAGGGGCGAAAAGTATCTGGAAGTGGACACTTCAAGCACTCAGGATTGGAACGCTCTGCGGGAAAAAGTGGTCCAACAGGGTATGCGCAATTCCAATGTTATGGCCATTGCACCCACGGCAACAATTTCCAATATCTGCGGTGTTTCTCAATCTATTGAGCCGACCTACCAAAACCTCTATGTGAAATCTAACCTGTCAGGCGAATTCACGGTTGTTAACCCCTATATGGTGAAAGACCTGAAAGAGCACGACCTGTGGGATGAGGTAATGGTCAACGATATCAAGTACTACGATGGCTCCTTACAGCAGATCGACAGGATTCCTGAAGAAATTAAGCAACGTTATGCCACCGCTTTTGAAGTGGAGCCCCGTTGGTTGGTTGAGGCTGCTTCACGTCGCCAAAAGTGGATAGATCAGGCCCAGTCGCTCAACCTTTACATCCAAGGGGTTTCCGGCAAAAAGCTGGATGTCACCTACCGGATGGCTTGGTTCCGCGGTTTGAAAACCACCTATTATCTGCGCGCACTGGGTGCTACCTCGGTTGAAAAATCGACGGTTGAGCGAGGTAACCTGAATGCTGTGAGTACAGCTCCGGCTGCGGCACCTGCTGCTGCCCCAGCTCCCGAACCCAGAGGTTTGGATGATTTTTTGGAAGGACGCAGTGGCCAAGGCGTTCCCAAGGGCGGCGATATAGATGACCTGGGCTGTGAAGCCTGTCAGTAAAATGTTTTATAGGACTAGACGAGGTAGATGTCATGTTGAGTTGGGATGATTACGAAGAAGATACGGCGGTAACTGCCCAGAAATCCAAGGCGGCTGAATCCGAGCAGCCGCCAGCTGTTGCACCTGAACCTGCGGCTGTATCCAAAGCCGTTGCTGAGCCAGCACGCCAGTATCAGCCCCAGCCTCAGGGTGACCTGCATGCTCGTGCTGCTGAAGCCTTGAAAAACCTTGATGTGGCTGCAGGCCTGGAAGAGTTGGAAATGGGCGCTGGCCGTATTGCTGTTGATGATAAGCGCATGATCAACTGCCGTGCGGATTTGAATCAACTGGTGCCTTTTAAATATGAATGGGCCTGGCAGAAGTACCTGGATGGCAGTGCCAACCACTGGATGCCGCAAGAAGTTAATATGAATGCGGACATTGCCCTGTGGAAAAGTCAGACCGGCTTAACCGAAGATGAGCGTCTGATTGTGATGCGTTCATTGGGCTACTTCTCCACCGCGGATTCCTTGGTAGCAAACAACCTGGTGCTGGCTATCTACCGTTTGATTACTAACCCCGAGTGTCGCCAGTACCTGCTGCGCCAGGCTTTTGAAGAAGCGATTCACACCCATGCTTACCAGTATTGCGTGGAATCCTTGGGTATGGATGAAGGTGAAGTCTTCAATATGTACCGGGAAGTACCTTCGGTAGCGGCTAAGTCAGCCTGGAGTCTGAAGCACACCCAGGCAATCGCACGTCCTGATTTCCAGACGGGTACACCGGAAACGGATCAGGAACTCTTGCGCAATATGATTGCCTTCTATGTGGTGACTGAAGGTGTCTTCTTCTACTGTGGTTTCAGCCAAATTCTTTCCATGGGCCGTCGTAACAAGATGACCGGCGTGGCTGAACAGTTCCAGTACATCCTGCGTGATGAGTCCATGCACTTGAACTTCGGCATCGATATGATTAACCAGATCAAAATCGAAAACCCCCACCTGTGGACGCCCGAATTTCAGGATGAAATCACCCAGATGATTTTGGAAGGGACTCAGCTGGAAATTGACTATGCTCGCGATACCATGCCACGCGGTGTACTGGGTATGAATGCGGCGATTATGGAAGAGTATCTGCACTTCATCTGTAACCGCCGTTTGGCGCAAATCGGCCTGAAAGAGCAGTTCCCGGGAGCGACTAACCCCTTCCCCTGGATGAGCGAGATCATTGACTTGCGCAAAGAGAAAAACTTCTTTGAGACCCGAGTTACTGAATACCAGGTGGGTGGTGCTTTAAGCTGGGACTAACCGGTTGAAGTAGAAAAAACATTAAATAGCCTGGCTTAGATCCAGGCTATTTTTTTGCATAACTGCTGTTAATATAAACCTACTGTTACTAGAGTTCCTTTCGATACAAAGAAGCTATTACAATATAGCTATAAGAAACTGACCTAAGTATTTGCGGTCTGTAGCTTCCTGTGGTTATCCTAGGCAAGCTTTCATAGGGAGATGAGACACATAAGCTACTTTTTATTGAATTTCTAGTAGGTCGTCAGAGCAGGTCACCTGACCTGGTTCTTCTGTAATCGTATATAGCAGGTGGACAGGATAGATGAATGGATCTTCAAGAAATATCGCTCAGCGCTCGCTTTCCGGTCGTGTAGAGCTGGTTGCCAGCACTTTTTTTGGCTTAAGCCTTGCATTTTTGCTGTTGGTTGCCTTTCCAGCGGTGAGCCAGGCAGATGCTTCCTCCACCTGGACGGTAGCAGTCCCTGTTGCCAATGTAAGGGCTGAGCCTCATGGTTCCTCCGAGTTGGTGACCCAGTTGTCGGCTGGTGACCAAGTGGCAGAAATTCAACGTCAGGGTGTTTGGTTACAGATACGCTTGCCGGATGAGCGTTTGGCTTGGATGCATCAGGTGACACTCAGTCAATCCATTCAGTTGTTTGGTTTAGCCTTGCCTGAAGCCGAACGAGCTGCAATGCGCACAGCTATTAGTGAAGCAGGTGTGAGAGTCGTTCGTGAAGTGGATAGCTATCCCTATGATTTGTATGACCCTTCTCCTTGGATGGCGGGGGCAACAGAAATGGCTGTTGGCTACACCCTGGATGAAGAGTTGTTTGCGGTAGCAGAAATTACTTTTCGTTCTTTTAATGATACTGAGCAGGTACGCCAGATTGCAGAACAGGTTCGCGATCAACTCGGCCCCTGGCAGCGAGTGATGGGGCGCAGAGCCGAAGGCCCGGTAGAATTTGAGTGGCAAAGAGGTGGCGTTCAGGTTCTTGTGCATCGTGGCTGGCCGGATACAACGACCTACCTGACTTATGAAATGCCTGATCGCATGGAACAAATGCAGCAAGCCCTGCAGAATCGCTAATTAGTCTTTACGGTCTTCACCATTCCAGACCAGCTTGCCGCACTGGCCAAGCTGATAGCCTTCCAGTTGTTCTGCTTTGCGTCTTCCCTCTTCACTTTGTAACCATTCGAACAGCTGTTGTAAGAGGGTCCTGAAGTACACGGGGCGAGGCACAACCAGCTCAAAAGCCTCTTCATAAACGGGCAGAAAGCCCAAACCTAATTCAGTTGCGGCAGCCAGAGTGCCAGGGCCCAGATCAGCACGATGCTGGGCTATAGCGGCAGCGGTTTCTCGTTCAGTGAGGGCCATTGCAGTTTTATCCAAGCCTTCCAACTGAGCACCCTGTTGCCCTAGCCAATCCTTCAAAAAACGTTGTGAACCAGCTCCTTCCTGGCGTACCACCCAGCGTTTTTTAAGTAGTTCGGCCAGGGGTTGCTGCTCATCTTCCTTACGTAGCATTAAGCCTTGCTGACGTTTGAATAGGTGAACCAAGACCCAGTGGCGTGCGCCGGTATATTGACGAATCAGCGCAGGGTGACGGAGGTGGCTTTCTTCTGCTTTCCCCCAGTGGAGGGTGCAACAATCCACTAAACCCTGAGCCAAAAGGCTTAATCCGGCCTGGGTGCCTGTGGGCATATAGCTGTAGAGGGCCTGGTACTGTTGCTCCTGCATCATTCTTAACAGGGCGGCTTGCAGGAGGGGGTCATCACTTCCTGAAATCAGTAAGCGGTCACTCAGAACACCGTGATGACTGGATTCCATCAACCACTGATCCACCAGTTTGCGGGGGAAGAGCCACTTACCGGTTACCTTGGTTGCTGGTAGGTGGCCGTCACTGGCTAATTGATAAACTTTTTTCTCATTAAGATGCAGGTAGGTAGCGACTTCCCTGACGGTCATATAAGGACTGCTTACAGTCATTTCCTATCTCCGGGGCGCAACGGGGGTGGGGCATCCAGTTCAAGACGCTGGTCGGCACTAAAGACCTGAAAATGCTTACCTTTGGCTCTTGCCAGCATCAGAATATCCAGCTTGCGGGCAATCTCCAAGCCCATTTGGGTGGCACCCGAGCGGGAAAGAAGAACGCTAATCCCCATCTGTGCGGTTTTCATAACCATCTCTGAGGTCAAGCGGCCGGTGGTGTAGAAAATAGCCTGCTCTGGGTTAAGTCCTTCCAGCCATAGGCGCCCGGCCAGAGTATCAACCGCATTATGACGGCCTATGTCTTCACAGAAGGCCAGAACCTCCCCTTCAGCGGTACAAACCGCACAGCCATGCACAGCACCCGCATTGCGGTAGGTGGCATTATAGTCATTCAAGGCTTGCAGCAGCTTGTAAACCTGGGATTGCTTGAGTTGCCATTGTGGCAGTTCTGCTTGCTCCAGTCGGGCCATTTGATTGCCAAAAACAGTACCCTGACCACAACCAGTCGTGACAGTACGCTGGGAAAGAATTTCTTCCAGGTTTTCCGCGGTTCTGGCCGTACGTATAGCCGCAGCCTCGACTTCCCAGTCGACCTGAATGGCTAGAATATCTTCAAGCTGTTCAACCAAACCCTGATTACGTAGATAGCCTAATACCAGGGCTTCAGGGTCTTCACCCAGAGTCATCAGGGTTACCAGCTCTCTTTTGTCCAGATAAAGTGTCAGAGGGCGCTCACAGGCCAGGGCCTGTTCCTGCCATTCGCCCTGCTCATTCATCACTTGTGTTTTCAGGGTTAAGGGTGCCCTAGCACAGGAAAGCTCAGGACCTTTCGTTGTTTTATTGGTGGCTGGCTGCATAGGTTGCTCTTGCTGTTAGTGCTAAAGGAAGCTTAGGATACCAAGAGCTTCATGGCTTTACAGCCTTGTTTTATTGATACTGGTATTCACAAGGAGTCTTTGTGCAAATCGATCTTCAGCCGCTGACGGCAACGACCCGTTATCATTTAATGACGCAAAGCATTCTGCCACGCCCTATTGCCTGGGTATTGACCCGCAACCTGCCTGCTGATTCAGGTGAACCTTCATACAACCTGGCTCCTTTCTCTTATTTCAATGCCGTCTGTTCAGATCCACCGCTGGTGATGTTATCGATGGGCCACAAGGGCCCGGAAGAACCCAAGGACACCCGTCGTAATCTGATTCAAGGAGGGGATTTTGTGATTCACTTGCCGAGTGTTGAACAGGCCAAGGATGTAACCGCCAGCGCTGCAACCCTGGCTTATGGTGACTCGGAACTGGAGCATTTGGATGCAGGCGAGTTGGTGGAGTTTCCAGGTTGCCCTTTGCCGCGGCTAAAGGCAGCACCAATTGCTTTTCATGCCAGGTTTTATGATGTGCATTATCTCGGTCCGGGAAAACAGGCGGTGATCTATGCCGAGCTTTTGCAGGTGCATGTGGATGACCAAGCCATTACGGAAGATAAAGCCAAGGGTCGTTATCTGATTGATGCTCAAAAAATAAACCCTTTAGCCCGTTTGGGTGGTGCTCAATATGCGTCCTTGGGTGAATTCTTTGCCGTTAAAAGGCCGGATTAAGCTAGGGCTAGGTTGCTTGGCGTGCCAGCTTGCTGGCCATGTCCATGCCAAGAGCGCCCTGAAGGGCGTCCTTGATCTCTGAATCACGTGCATAAAGGCGATCCAGAGCATCTGCTGGCCATTCCAGATAACGAGCTGGCTCGTCAGCGACAACATCAGCACTGGTGAGCTGGCCGCTGATAAAACTCATCTCACCTACAAAGTCACCTGGCTTAAGTGTTGCCCGGGGCTGGCCTTCGACCTGCACGCTGAGCTTTCCGGACAGCAGTAGTAGCAGTGCATTCAATTTCTGGCCTTGGTGAATCAGCGGCTCTCCGGCAGGAATTTCGTGGGTTTTGGCCAACCGTAATAGGCGGAGCATTTTACGAGGTTTGAGTAAACGGAGTGTGGTGCTCTGCAGCCACTGCTCCTGTTCATCGAGTTTAACCGGGCGTCGCTGTAGAAGAAGAATCGTGAGATTAATCGCATTGATGATAATAAACGCGGTTTGCCAGCCTATTGCCGAATAGAGAGGAGCCGACTGGAAGTAGAAGTAAGGCAGGGTGCTGGTTGCTGCCAGGATAGTAATTGCCCTTAGCCAGGCCATGTCACGAACCATGTAGGCGAGGCAGAAAAGCAGGTTGGCAAGATAAAATAGAGAGGGGGTTAGCACTGAATCATCCTGTAACTCCCTGGAACGGGCTAAAAATTACTTAGTAGTCAATTGGTTTTCGCTAAGTTACACCAAAAACATCAGGCATTGAAGGTGGTCAGCTGCACTTCGGTTCCAGATGAGTCACTGAATATCTGTAGCTCGCCACCTATGGAGGTTGCACGTTTGTGCAGGTTGGTCAGGCCCCTGCCGTTGGCCTTGCTGTCCAGGTCAAACCCACAACCGTTGTCACGAATGGAAAGTTGCAGGCCTTGTGCAGCCTGTTGCAGAGTAAATTCGATTCGCGTGGCTTGTGCATGCTTGAGTACATTACTTAGGGCTTCCTGAACGATTCGCAAAATAGCTAAGGCTTCTTCGGGACCTAATTCAATCTCTTCTACAGCACCCTGCAGCTTCCAACTAATCGTTATGCCCGCCCGTTTTAGTCGGGGTTCCATGCGAAAGCGCAGGGTTCCCAAAGCGGTCACTAGGTCACCGTCTTCCAATGAAAGGGTATCAATAACCAGGCGCATGTCATCCAAGCATTCTCGCAGCACTTGGGCCACTTGCTGGTGATTAAGATCGCTTGCTTCTACCAGCACCAGGGAAGACAGGAGCTGAGAACCCAGGCCATCGTGCATGTCACGCATAATCCTTTGGCGCTCGCTGGTACGCACCTGTTCGGCTTCCAGCTCACGCAAAGATTCATAGTTGGCGGCCAATTCGCGCTCACGTTCCTTGACGCGTTGAGCCAGTTCGTAGCGATTGGTTTCTTCCCACTGGAGGGCATCGGTAAAGCGAGCAACCAATACCAGGCCCATGGAAGCGAGGATCAGGGATACCGCTATATAGCTGAGATAAATATCCGAGTAGGTCAGCCAGCCAGCCTGAAGCGCCGAGTCATGCACAAAGGCCGCAACACTTAAGACTATCCCTGTCGCCAAAGCAATGCGGTCCCAGCTGGGCTGTTGCCAGGTCGCCCGAAAAATCAACAGCACAGCAAAGACATTTAGTGGCATGGCTCCCAGATACCACCAGGCGTCCCACTGCACAAAACGCTCACCAATGAGTAACATCGTCAGGGGGCCGGCGGTGGCATAGGCCAGGGCTGACCGCTCCAGCCAACGGCGATGGAACTGAGCCGTTCGGAGAATAAACAGGCACAAGAGAATATTTCCAAAGCCAGTTAAACCATAAAAGACAGCGCGACTGAGCAGCCAGTAATCCAAAGGAATCAGAGGTAAAAGGTTATAGGCAGAGCGCAAGCCCCAGGCCAGCATCGCTAAACCAAAAAGTGCATAGCCCACTTCTTTGCGGCGGCGCACCCAAATGGCTAACAGGAAAAGCCCGCCCAACAATAAGACGGTCACTGAAATAACAATCAACCCATGTTCAACAAAGTAGCGTTGAAAGTACCTTGGCTGAATTAAGTCTTCACTACCAACCAGGGGGACACCCAGTGTAGCGTTCGGCCAGCGGGTATCCATTTTAATCAGCAGCTGATTATCGCCTTGCTGCAGGGTATCCAGAGGCAGGCTAATAAGGTGCGGGCGCAACCAGCGGGCCTGGGTCGTGGGGTCATCACCGCGTATCCAGGCCAACAAGGTGCCATTCAGGTAGATTCGACCACCGTGATAGAGGCGTGGTAGATAGAGCTGGAGGGGTTCGTTGAGAGGGGTGTTCAGAGAAAACTCGGTGCGAACCCAAAGGGTAATCAATTCCTGCTCTCTGTTGTCCACTCCCGTATCGAAGTTAAAGGGCTGCCAGGCGCGGCTGTCATCGGGAGGCCTTATCTCTTCGCTATAGGGGCCAACCAGAACCTCGGCTTGTGACAGAGCTTGTTTAACTCCCTCAATGGCATGCAGATGGCTGCTCAAAACTAGCAGTCCAACCACTAGCAGTCCAAGTAGTTGGGCTTTCATGCCGGGAGTCATTTGAACATGCATGGGTTTAACGCTTGGTTTTGGCAAGTGTTGAGCCTTATTGGCCTGAAGTTCTCAGGAGGCATAGAAAATAGAAAGAAGACGGCAGCAAGTAGAGAAGTTTACCGCTATTGAGGAAGGTTACCTGAAAAACTGATCCTTACGCCACTCTGACGTTTCCAAATTAATGAGCTTCGCAAAATAAACGTCATAGATGTGGTTAGTGAGACAGCTCAGAGATTGGACCTGGGAGTGATTGATAAATCATTCGGGCTTTTAAATTGCCAGGTTGGCGATTTGCTTGAACGCCATGAAGAGGACTAGCGGACCAGGTTATATCCTACTAAGCTAAAGTTAATAGAATGGCTTAAGGTCAGCCACATTTTGCCACCTGGTTTTTTGGGACCAGAAACCAAAAAAGGCAGATCAACTAAGTTATTGATCTGCCTTCTAAGAATTTGGTAGCGGGGGCCGGATTTGAACCGACGACCTTCGGGTTATGAGCCCGACGAGCTACCAGGCTGCTCCACCCCGCATCAGTGGCGCGAATTATACGTGTTTTATGACACCTGTCAATACACGACCAAAGGTTGTTTGCAATTAACAGGTAAATCACTAAATTGTGACTAGTGGGTTCTGGGCAACATAAAAATAAAAAGCTTATGAGCTACGTTACTGGATAAGAAAAACAAGAACAGTGTTGTAAAACTCCGGCATTAGCCGGTCATTATTTTTATTGAGGGAGTTCACTATGCAAAAACAAGTTGCTTGGGTAACCGGAGGTACTGGTGGTATCGGAACGGGCATTTGTAAGGCATTGGCTGATGCTGGCTATCAGGTGGTAGCAGGCTATTCCAATGAAGAAAAAGCCAAGGCTTGGCAACAAGAACAAAAAGCAGCGGGGTATGATATTGCGATCAGCTATGCTGACGTCACAGATTTTGACTCAGTTCGTAAGAGCTATGCAGAGATTGCTGAGCAGTTTGGCACGGTTTCTGTGTTGGTCAATAATGCCGGGATAACAGCCGACGGCATGCTCAAGAAGCTGGATTTTGAAAAGTGGCAGGCGGTTATCAAAACCAATTTGGATAGTGTGTTCAATACGTCCAAGTCTTGCCTGGATGCCATGCTTGAGCAGCAGTATGGTCGAATTATCAATATCTCTTCCATTAATGGTGAGAAAGGCCAAATGGGGCAAACCAACTACTCTGCGGCCAAAGCAGGCATGCACGGCTTTACCAAAGCCTTGGCTCAGGAAACGGCTCGCAAGGGGATTACTGTTAACACCATCTCTCCAGGGTATATCGCTACGGATATGATCATGAAGATCAAAGAAGATGTTCGTGAAGGGATTAAGGCGCAGATTCCTGTTGGGCGCTTTGGTGAGCCTGAGGATATTGCGCGTATCGTGGTTTTTCTTGCTGACGAAGCATCCAGTTTTATTACGGGTGCCAATATTTCAGCGAATGGTGGTCAATTCATGCACTAAGCCAATATGAGTGTTGAGAGACTAACAAAAGGGCAGGGCGACCTGCCCTTTTGCGGTTAAGCCTGGTGAAGCTGTTGTAAGGCGAGTATAAACCTTTGACCGAGAGGGCCTTGACGGCTGGCTATCGCTTCTTGCCAGGTTTTTAGGGCTTCTTCGGCTTCCTGGGTTTTTTCCTGTGGGGCTGCTTCACCCTTGATGCCTGCATTGAGTCTTTCGACTTGTAGCTGCATTTTTAAAGCTTGGTCTTCTTCAGGTGAGCTAATGCCAGCCAGGGTTTCCAACTGAAGAGTTAGCTTCCTGGCAAGTTCAGTGTTTTCTAGCGGCTGGTCGTCAGGTAGTGCTTCCCAAAGGCTGAGTAGCTGGTTGAGCTGCTTTTGCTTTTGTTGTTGCTGACGGGCCAGCTGTAGCTGCTTTTTGAACTTCTGTAGCTGTTCATCCCAACCGCTTTGATCAGAGCGTGGAAGAGGGCGGATGGTGGATGCTTCCCGCTGCTTTTCCAGGGCAAGCTCAAGGTCACCCTCGCTGAGTGCTAGTTCTGCTGTGTTCAGCAGTTCGCGGGCCTGCTTCAGATTATCCTGCTGCTGTTGCAGGTGTTCATCTTTTTGTTGATCGCGGCGCTCAAATAGGCGGTCGCAGGCGGTACGAAACTCCTTCCAAAGCTGGTGCTCCAGGCTCCCAGGCGCTTTACCGAGGTCACGCCATTGCTTTTGCAAGTCTTTGCTGGTGGCTGTTGCGGCCTTGATGTCCGTTTCTTCCAGAAGGGCTTTGGCTGCCTTGATGAGTTCGCGCTTTTGCTCAGCATGATTTTTACGCAGCTGATAGAGATGATCTTTAATGGGCTGGAGTGCAAGTTGGAAACGCTCGGCAAGGCGCTTGCCTTCTGCCCGGTTAACCGGATTAAAACGACGCCATTCTTCATGAACCTGAGTGAGGAGTTGGTCCAGTGCGTTTTCATCAAGCTCTTGCCGCTGATTGCTGCTAGTCAGTTTTTCCAACTCTTCACAAATAATTCGGCGCTGCTGCTGGTTGTACTCACGCTGCTGAGCTTGTTCGGCAAACCAGGCTTTGCAGGGTTCATAAGCTAGGTCCGCTGCCGCTTTAAAGCGTTTCCAGAGGGCTTTGTTCATAGCGGCTGAACCCAGCTCTTTCCATTCCTGTTGTAAAGCCTGGATGCGGTCTGCTTTGGCTTGAGGCTCCATGCTTTGATCTTCAGCCAGGGCTTCCATCTGTTCACACAGGCTTTCACGCTTGGGTGCAGCAACAAAGCCCTGCCAGTCTTTGAGTTCGGCAACGCGGGCGGTTAGTCGATTGAAGTAGGCGGACTGCTGGTTACGAAAACTGGTGGGAGCAGCAGCAAAGTTGTCTTGCAGCTGTTGCAGGATTTTTTGGGCATCACGGCTGTTGCCTTCATCCAGGTGACCTTCAAGCAACTGGAGTTTATTTAGACAGCTTTGCTCGTTAAATGGCGGCTGGCCTGGAACTGTTGGTTCTGGCTGGAAGGGCTTGAGCTCTTTGACTAGTTCTTGCAGTTCATGAATTTCAGCTGGCGCCTGAATGGCTAAAGGCCAATTGATCAGGCTGATCAGCTTTTGGGCGGCCCTGAGCTGTTGAGATGACCACTCACTTTCTGCTAACAGGATTTGTAATTCCGGCAGGTGGTTTTTAAAAGTTTGCCAACTGGTTAGCAGGGGGTGGAGCTGATTCAGGCTTAGTTGCCATTGTTTGGCAAGGTTTGGCTCAGCTAGATGCTGGCTGGTGCTTTTAGTCCAGGCTGCTTGTAATTGCTGAAATTCTTCATGTAGCAGATCGCCCTGTTCACTTAGGGTGTTAGCGAGCTGGTTTTGCAGCAGTTGAAGCTGCTCGAACAGTTGTTTCTGCTCTTGGCGGGCCGCTTGCTTTTGTTGCTCTGCAAGGCGCAGAGCTTTTTCTTCGGCGGCCAACTGCTCAGCTCTTTGTTGAGCCATTTTTAGTAGTTCTTGGTAGCGCTGGGTGAGTGATGCAGGCGCAGGAAAATGCTGAAGCTGTGACCACTGCCGCTGCATGTGCTCCAGGCGAGCCGCAAAGAGTTGTTGGTCTTTGCTGTTCAGGTGTTGTTCCAGCTCTCGTACCAGTTTTTGTTGGTGGTCGCGAGCTTCCAGCGCTTCCTGCTGTTTGGCTCTAATCGCCGTGAGACGTTCCCTGGCTAGGCGTAAAACTCTTTTGTCGCCCTGAGCCTCTTTGACCAATTGCTCTAAACTGGTTTCCTGTTGAATCTGGCTTGCTGCCTGGTAACGCACTCGTGCCATGGAATTGCTGAGAGCTATCTCCAACCAGTCGGCTTCATCGCTTTCCAACTGCTGCATAGCCTGCAAGCGCATTTCTTGTTCGTTGGCGCTACTAATAACTGCAAGCAAGAGTCCTGGCTGCTGGATTTTTTCCAGCAGCTTTTTGCGCTCGGCTTCTTCTTTGCCTGGGTCTGTTAGCTGCTCGACAAGATATTGGATCAGCAAATTCGTCACAGCTGGCTGAAGTGGTTTTTCCAGTAGGCTGGCCAGTTGTTCCGGTTCAGGGAAAAGGGGAAGGGCGTTTTGAACTAACTGGGGGTCTTTTTCTTTTTCCAGCCACTCCAGAAAATGCTGCTGTTGCAGCTTGTCCTGCAAATCTAATCTTTGTAGGGCCATGAAACGGATGCTGCGCTTGCTGTGTTCAAGCGAAGGTTTGAAGAAGCGCGGTGCGATTCGGACTAACAACGAATTCATGACTAAGAGTGCCCTTGCTACCAGATCGATAAAATTGATTCTTTCAGTTATTTGCACCGGTTTGAAGGTGCAAAGCCTAGCCAGGACGAATAGACTAGAAGAAAAAGAGGCGTCCTGACAGAGAGCCTGCCATTCTATCAGATGAAGGCTTCAGGCGCGCAGTATAAGTTATCGCCTGACAAGGAGTTTTTATGACTGCCCATTTCTATGCTGCTGAAACAGATCTTCTACATGTTGAACAGGAAGCACAGCGTTTGCGCGCCAGTGATCCTGAGTTTGCTGCCTGGGCTGAAGGCCATGGGGTGATAGTACATCAGCCGCTTACTCAAGTCAGAATTGCTGGGCTTTTGGATCAGCAGGAACAACAGGGTGAAGATAGACGGTTTCTTCTGCAAACCCTGAAAGCGGCTGACCGCCTGGCCAATGCAGCCATGTGGCTGGTTGTTCATGCCACCTACGCTAAAAAAGTTGATGTGGAGGGTCAGCCCTTAAAGCCTGGTGATTTCAAGGAAGACCCTCAGGGCCATACGGGTGGATCACTCAATATGGTGCCAGCCTATGTGGGTTATATGCTTTCTAATCTACTGGGAGGAACCACGCGAAGCTGGCTAATGGAACAGGGCCACTGTGTAGCAGCGATAGACAGTGTTAATTTACTCTTGGGTAACCAGAAAGAAGTGCATGCCAAGGCTTATCCTGAATGGAGTTCAGAAGTGCTCAGCCGTTTTGTGCAGGATTTCTATTCTTATGCGTTAACTGATGAGGGCAAGCCTGCCTCTCCTCTGGGTAGCCACATGAATGTAAATACTGCTGGTGCGGTCAGTGAAGGCGGCTATCTGGGTTTTACTGCCCTGCAATATGTTCATGCCAGTGAGAAGGGAGAGCGTTTAGTGGCTTTCCTTTCTGATGGTGCCTTTGAAGAACAGCGTGGCAGTGACTGGTCGCCACTTTGGTGGCGTGCCGAAGATACCGGCTGGGTGGTCCCCATCATGATTGCCAATGGACGCCGTATTGATCAGCGATCGACCCTAATGATGGAAGGGGGTGCCGACTGGTTTGCCGACCACCTTTATCATCATGGTTTTCAACCAGCAGTGATTGATGGCCGTGATCCTGCGGCTTTTGCCTGGGGCATTCTGATGGGCGAACAGTGGCTGGAGGATGAGGCCGCAGAAATAGCCGCTGGGCGTAGGCAGTATCCGGCCAGACTACCCTATGTCATTGCGGAAGCACCTAAAGGGTATGGTTTTCCCGGTGCTGGTACGAATCGCGCCCATGGCACGCCTTTGCCAGGAAACCCTGCAAAGGATGAAGAAGCGCGGCGTCTGTTTAATGAAGGTGCTTCCCGACTCTGGGTGGCTACTGATGAGTTGCATCAGGCCGTCAAAAGCTTTCAGCAGCATCAACTCCAAAGGCGTTGCCTGGAGCGTGACCACCCTTTGGCTAACCGTCGGGTTGAATCTCCCCAAATACCTCAATTATCAGAGCTGATGGTTCAAAAGGCAGAGCACTCACCCATGGCCGCTGTGGATGTTGCTTTTTGTGCGCTGATCAAAGCCAACCCCAAGCTAAGGGTTAGAGTCGGTAATCCTGATGAGATTTCCAGCAACAACATGAACCTGACTCTAGCTAAGCTAAAGCATCGGGTTCCCCAACCTGAATTATCTCAAGATGAAGCCTTGGATGGAGCTGTGATTACGGCTTTGAATGAAGAAGCCGTAGTCAGTGCTGCTTTGGCTAATAAGGGTGGCCTGAATTTGGCCGTTTCTTATGAGGCTTTTGCCGTGAAAATGCTGGGTGCTTTGCGCCAGGAAATTATTTTTTCACGCCATCAAATTGAAAAGGGTGAACGACCAGGCTGGTTGTCGGTGCCGGTGATTTCCAGTTCGCATCTTTGGGAAAACGGCAAGAATGAGCAGTCTCACCAAGATCCGACACTGGCCGAAGCCCTGATGGGGGAAATGGCTGATGTTTCTCGCGTCCTCTTTCCAGCCGATGCTAATTCGGCAGCAGCTGCTTTGCTGGACGTTTATCGTTATACCGGACAAATTGCCAACCTGGTCATTCCCAAACGCAGCTTGCCGGTGCACCTGAGTGCTGAGCAAGCTCAGGAATTGGCAAAAAACGGCGCCTTATGGATGGCTGGCAAGGCTGATGCCCCTTTACAGCTGGTGGCTATAGGTGCCTATCAGCTCACTCAGGCTCTCTTGGCCTGGAGGCGTTTGGATGCGCGGGGTCAAAAGGCTTCTCTGGTGTACCTGCAGGAGCCGGGGCGTTTCCGTGTGCCCAGAGACAAGGAGGAAGCGGCCTGGCAGGCACCCACAGCGGTGCGCGAGCGTCTTTTTCCTTCAACAGTCAGCAAGCGGGTGTTCTTGTGTCACGGGCGGCCTGAAGTCTTTTTAGGGCACCTGCGCTCTCTGGATCTGGGTGCTGCACACACTCAAGCCTTAGGTTATATCAACCGCGGCGGCACCTTGGATGTTATGGGACTGTTGCTGGCTAATCAGTGCAGTTGGGCACATGCTGTTCAGGCTTGTGCTGAGGTCACTGGGCAGGCTCTTGATACCTGGTTGGAAGCTAAAGAGATTCAAGCCTTGCAGGGGCAGGCTCCTTTGACTGAATTGCTGAATTTAGGGCGTTAAGGTTTTTTTAATGGGATGCTTGGTAGAATTCAAGTATCTTGATTTTTACTATCCAGAGGCGAGTACTTGTTATGGCTGATGCTGCCAATCCGCGTTTGAATCTGGTGACGACACCTTTTCGTCTTAAAGGCACTTCTTTGCCTGCCACCTTGATGCAGCCCAATACAGACCGCCTACATCTTTTGGAAACAGAGCTAAAGCAACGGCTTGCAAAGGGTAATAGCCTGCTGAAGGCTGCCCCTTTGGTTGTTGAATTAAAGGATTTAGAAAGCTTCAACCTTCGGGGATTTCAAAAACTCTGCACTGATTTAGGCATTCAGCTGGTAGCCATCAGAAGTGCCGACTCGGCTTTTCAGTCTGAAGCCAAGTCTCTGGGTCTAATGGCTTTGAATACTCAGGAGCGTCCTTTGGTGGCAGCCAATCAGGAAGAGCTGGGTGCAAGCAAAGTTTATGAGGGTTCGGTGCGCAGTGGTCAGCAGCTTGTTCATGAAAAAGGCGATCTAATCGTTTTGGGCAGTGTCAATCCAGGAGGTGAAGTGCTTGCCAGTGGGCAGATACATGTTTATGGCGCCTTGCGGGGGCGTGCTTTGGCGGGTATTCATGGGGATGTTCAAGCAAGAATTTTTACCCTGGGTTTGAAAGCGGAATTGGTGGCCATTGCAGGCCACTATCAAACCAGTCTTGATTCAAAAGCAATACAGACAGGTGAAGCTGTCTGTATTGCGCTGCAGGATGAAAAACTGGTGATATCCAAGTTAAGCGGCATGAGTTAAACAGCAAGGAAAAGGAAGGGGAAGGTTTTGGCAAAAGTTATCGTGGTGACATCAGGCAAGGGAGGTGTGGGTAAAACGACCAGCTGCGCCTCCCTGGGAACCGGGCTAGCTCTGAGAGGCCACAAAACGGTGATGATCGATTTTGATGTGGGCCTGCGCAATCTGGATCTGGTGATGGGGTGTGAGCGCCGGGTTGTTTATGATCTGGTCAATGTGATCCAGGGAGAAGCCAGCCTGCACCAAGCATTAATTCGTGACAAGAGAGCAGATGACCTCTTCATGCTGCCTGCCTCCCAAACACGCGATAAAGATGCACTAACACTGGAAGGTGTTGAGCAGGTGATTGATGCGCTCAGCCTTGATTTTGACTATATTCTTTGTGACTCTCCTGCAGGAATTGAGCGGGGTGCCCAGCTAGCGATGTATTTCGCTGATGAAGCGGTTTTGGTGACCAACCCCGAGGTTTCTTCGGTTAGGGATACCGACCGCATTATCGGGCTTTTGCAGGCTAAAACCCGGGCTGCTCAAAATGGCGGAAAAATTCATGAGCACCTGCTGCTGACCCGCTATAACAGTCAACGCGTTGCTGAGGGAGAAATGCTGTCTTTGGATGATGTGCAGGAAATTCTGGCCGTTCCTTTAATCGGTTTGATTCCTGAATCCGAGGCGGTGCTGAAAGCGTCGAATAAAGGTATTCCCGTTATCCATGAAGAGGGTACAGATGCGGCTATCGCTTACCAGGATGCAGTGAGCCGCTTGCTTGGTGAAACCCTTCCCCTGCGTTTTGCCGAGCCACAAAAATCTGGTTTTTTCAGTCGAGTGTTCGGAGGCCGTAAATGAGGTTTAAAGAACTCTTTCAACGCAATGAAGAGACTTCGGCTTCTGCTGCCAAGGAGAGGCTAAAAATCATTCTTTCTCATGAGCGAACCCTGAGAGGTCAGCCCGAGTTTCTGCCACGTTTGCAGCAGGATATTCTGGATGTGGTGAAACGCTATGTGGCTGTTTCCAATGATCAGGTTCGAGTGCAGATGCAAGAAAGCGACAGGCTTTCAATTCTTGAAATTAATGTTACTTTCCCAGAAAAGCACCTATCCAGTTAATCCAATTAATCAGGCGATTTAATGAGTTCAGCAGTCCAGGACACTACCTTTTTATGGCATGACTATGAAACCTTTGGAGCGGACCCCCGCCGAGACCGCCCCTGCCAATTTGCTGCAATAAGAACGGATGCTGAGTTCAATGAAATTGGTGAGCCGCAAATGTTTTTCAGCCAGCCAGCTGATGACTATTTGCCTCACCCTCAAGCAGTCTTGATAACCGGCATCACGCCTCAGCAGGCTTACCGCGAAGGCTTGCCGGAAACTGAATTTGCGCAGCGTATCCAAGAACTGATGTCAGTGCCCAATACCTGTGTCCTGGGCTATAACTCCATCCGTTTTGATGATGAGGTGAGTCGCCACCTTTTTTACCGTAATTTTATTGACCCCTATGCGCGGGAATGGCAACACGGAAACTCGCGCTGGGATTTGATTGATGTGGTTAGAGCAACTTACGCACTTCGCCCTGAAGGGATCAACTGGCCTCTAAAGGAAGATGGATCACCCAGTTTTCGTTTGGAAGATTTAACCGCCGCCAATGGTATTCATCATGGTGCCGCAGCTCACGATGCTTTGGCGGATGTTCGTGCAACCATTGCTTTGGCTCGTTTGCTCAAAGAAAAGCAACCCCGCCTTTTTGAGCATTTGCTTAGTTTGCGCGGTAAACACCAGGTGGCGCCACTGCTGCAAGTGCATAACCCCAAACCTTTGTTGCATATTTCCAGTCGCTACCCGGCAAGCCGCGGCTGTGCAGCTATTGTTTTGCCTTTGGCCCAGCACCCATCCAACCCCAACGGGGTGATTGTTTATGATCTTGCTGCAGATCCTCGGCCGCTATTTGAGTTGAGTGCAGAGGCGATTCAGCAAAGGGTTTTCACCTCAACGGAAGAGTTGCAGGCGCAGGGTTTGGAAAGGCTGCCACTTAAAGTGGTGCATATTAACCGTTGTCCGATTCTACTACCCGCCAAAGCAATGGAGCCCCATCTGGCTGAGCGCCTGGGGCTGGATTTGCGTGAAAATGAAAACCACTGGCAGCAGCTGGTGGCCAGTGATCTGAGTCAGAAGGTGCAGCAGGTTTTTGCTTCAGGTCCAGGTACTCAGGAGATGCAGGACCCTGATTTGATGCTCTATTCGGGGGCCTTCTTCTCATCACGGGATAAGCAGGCTTTTACAAGCATTCATCAGGCTCACCCGGAGGAGTTGGCGGAGTTGGATTTGGCTTTTGAAGATTCGCGTCTTGAAGAAATGCTATTTCGCTACCGTGCGCGTAATTGGCCTGAAACCCTGACTTCTACAGAACGTGAGCGTTGGGATGAATTTCGTTGGCAAAAGATGAATTCAGCCCAGCTTTCCAGTTTGACCCTGCAGGGTTTACAAGCGGAGCTGGTTCGTCTGAGCCAGCAGCCCCTGGAAGAAGAACAGTTGTTTCTTCTTCAGGAGCTACAGCTCTATGTTGAATCCATCTTGCCGCTACAGTTTATGGATTATTAGTTTCCAAAATCCTGACGGGCCAGCTGTCTGGATCGGCTTCCTGTCCTGGCAGGAGGCGCCCTCTTCTTTCTGGAGAGCTGCCTACCAAGTAGGCAGCACGTGAGAAGTTCATCAACTGGGTATAGAAAGTGGTCAAGGCTTCACGGTCGATGCTGGCTACTTCTTTTGCGACTCTATCCTTGTAGTCGAACTGGTAACGCCCGTTACCGATTTCCTGCCAAAAACCATCCGCACGCTGGCTCAAGCGCTTATCACTCTCTGTCAGGCGGTTGATCAGGCTTTGACGGTGCTCTTCAAAGTCTTGCTTGTCCAGTTTTTCCAAACGTTGCAAGTCACTGCGTAGAAAGGCTTCTATGGCTTCGGCCAGCTCATCGGGCTCTGTATCCGGTGACTGGATGAAGTAGAAAAGCCCCGGTTGATCAATCAGGGGTAAAAAGTTGCTAAATACTGCGTAACCCAGTTGCTGGCGCGTTCTGAGTTCATGGAAGAAGGCAGAGGATTGCAGTTGAGCAATCAGCCTGAGGTAAGCCTCTTCTTTGGGGTCACCGCTTTTACCCTGGAAGTAAAAGAGTAGAGCGCGGTCATTGTGTTCCAGGTTGAGTTTTTTACTCCACTGTCCGGGTGGCAGCTGTTTGATGCCCAGACGTTCTACGTCTTCTGGAGTCAGGCCGGGCTGGAGTCTTTGCTGCAACTTGTCGGCGAGCCGTTCCACCGCTGCCGGTGTGTGATTGCCCCAGCTGAGTAGTTGAACATAGAGCTGATTGGGAAAGGTTTCCACAAAATCAGCAAGGTCTTCAGCCTTTAATTTGGGCAGAGCTTTCAACTGTTCTTCAGGAGTCCAGGAAGGGCTCAAGCTATCGTTAAAGGTCTGCCGGATGAGCTGCTGGGGAAGTCGATCACGACGCTGGTTGATCAGGGCTTCTTCTTGGCGTAGTTGAAGACGCTGGAAGTGTTCTTCATCCACACTGGCTGTTAACAGGGTTTCGAGCAGCATTTCCAGTAAGCGTTCTTGCTCTGAGTTATAGCCACCGAGGCTAAGGGTTAGGCCCCGTGAATGAGCATGGATGTCATAGTTCAAGCCAGCAAGCCGGGCAGGATAGCCGGGTGCATTCAGCTCATCTTGTAACCAGCGTGCAGTCAGTTGAGCCAGTAGGCGCTCACGCAAACTAGAGGTAACGCGTGGATTCTGAAGGCTGATATAGAGTTGGGCTCTGGGTGCTTCAAAGCTGGTGTCCAAACCCTGCCAAACTTCCATGCCGGTGGTTTCTTTGATTCGTTGAGGCTGCAGCTGCTGTTCGCCGTCATTCAAAGTCAGGTTGCTGGGAATAAAGGGGTTAGGCCCCGGCAGGCGAAGCTCAAGAAACTCGGGTGGAGCAACTAAGCGTGCCCGGTTTTCGCTTAAGGGTTGCTGTAGACGATACTCGGCGGGGAGCCAAGGAGCTACTGAGTCTGTTTCAACGTCAGGACTGATATGGAGGGTCAGGCGGTTGTCAGGCTTCAGTTGGTTGAGATAGTCACGAATCAACTCGGCATCAAAGGTATCCCAGGCAGAATGAACTCGGAGGAGGTCTTCGATTGGATAAAGAGGCATTTGCATGGCCAAGTGAGTGGCCAGGTTGCTCGGGTCACTTCTTTCCTGGTAACGAAAGCTGTTGGCCGCTATCTTTGCTTTTTCCTGAAAGCGCCATTCTTCAATACCTTCTTCACGAATCAGGTTGAGCCAGGCAAAGACCGCAGCTTCAATTTCCTTTAGGTGCTCTTCGCCCGTGGGCGTTAATTGTAGGTTGATACTGAAGAGGGCTTCCTGACCAGTGCGCATTTGGCTGCCAGCCGATAGTTCAGTAACCCAGCCCTTCTGCTTGAGTGCGTCCAAAAGACTGCCTTGACCTTCATGGCCTATAAGGTGGGCTAAGTAGGTGTCAGGTTTCTTTTTGAAATCAGCTGTAGAGTCCGCAATTGGAAATAAAAGCTGAAGCTGTCGGGTTTGGCGTAGAGGTTTGATTTCCAACAGGGCAGGCAGATCTTCGGATCTGACTAACTCTGGCCACTTGGGATCAGGCTCACTGGTCTTGGTTTCCAGGTCCAGAAAGTGCTTTTCAGTGAGGGCTTCCAGCTCGTTCAGGTCCTGAGGGCCGATGATGACCAGTGTCATGCGATCAGGGTGATAGTAGTTTTCATGGTAAGCCAGCATGGCTTGACGCAAAGCAGGGTCTTCTATATCCAAGGAGTCTCGATTACCCGCACTAAACCGAGAGGACGGATGCTCTGGATTCAATGCCTGACGAAGGGCTGCCAGTCTCAGTCTGCCATCGTCTTGCAGGGTGGCGCTCCATTCGGAGTGAACAGCATTGATTTCTCGTTCCAGGTAATCGTCGGAAAGAAGGGGGTCAACAAAAAAACGGGAAAAGCGGCTGAGGGCACCGTCCAGGTGTTCGGGACGGATATCAAAAAAATAGTTGGTGTCCCTGGGAGCGGTAAAGGCATTGTAACTGCCGCCATGTTGGCGGATATAGTTCTGGTAGGCATCGGATTCAGGATAGGTGGCGGTTCCCAGAAAAAGCATATGTTCTAAAAAATGTGCCAAGCCAGGCCATTCATCCGGGTCCTGCAGGCTACCAGCGGCGACATTCATGGAGGCTGCGGCCTTCTCGGCATCAGCATCGCTGATCAGGAGAACCCTAAGTCCATTGTTGAGCTCCAGGCTTCGGTATTCGCGAGTGTCCAGTGGACTTGTAATGGGTGTAGGTAGAGAAGTCATGGGTTCCTGACGAGTTAATGAGCTGCAGGCTGCTAGGCTGATCAGGGTGGCAGCAAGGATTAGAGCTGAGCAGTAGAATCTAGTTGTGGTTACAGACATGACAAGAGTTCCTGATCTAAAGTTAACAGGTTAACTGGCAATGATCAGCAGGGAAAGTTCCCTGCTCACTTGGGTTTACGCCTATCTGCTATGGGGGATGCTACCTGGGAGCTTTGATTGTCTGGGTTGTTGACCAGATCGCTAACGGGGTAGAACTCAAAGCCCTGTTCGCAGGGCTCTAAAAGGGCTTGGCAGTCAGCACTGGGAGTGGCTTTATTAAGCCAAACTTGCAGTTGAGCAGAATCGATGGTCAGTGGTGTTCTTGGTGAGAGCTGTCCCAGCCAGCGGGTAGCCGGGGTGCTGATTAATCCAAAGGAATCATAGCTGCGCCCAGGTGCGACTGGATAGCGAGTCCAGAGTCCGGCAAGAAAAAATGGGCGATTGTGCTCTTTTCTGATCGCAAAAGCTTGTTTGCGACGTTTCATTTGTAGCCAAAGGTAATAGCCAGTGACTGGAATCACGCAGCGCCGACTTTCCCAGCTTTCTTTAAACATAGGGCTGGTTAATAGTTTCTCACTGCGCAGGATATAGGGTGCCTGGTCGAGCTGTTTCATCCAGGGCGGTGTGAAACTCCAAAAAGCCTGGTCCAGTGTTAGCTGTTGCTCAGGCTGCCTGAGTATCGAGAGTGGGCGACAAGGGGCAAGGTTAAAGCCGGTTATCAGCTCGGACATCTGGATGACCGGCTGTCCCGTTTCCAACTCCAGGTTGCACGGCGTTACGATGAGTCTTCCGCTCATGTTATTTCGCCAAGGCTATTTGATTGCGTCCAGCCTTCTTGGCTTTATAGAGGGCTTGATCCGCGGCCTTAATCACTTCTTCTGGGTTGCCCAGATCTGACCCGCGCTCTGCGATGCCCATACTGATGGTGACAGATACCCAGTCCTTGGATGTTTGATTACGTTTTTGTTTGCCTTCTTTATCGCTTTTGGGTCTTTTTGACTCATCGCGAATTTTTACTTGATAGTTTTCAATGGCAATACGCAACTTTTCTAAATGAGGTTTAGCCTCTTCGGCCGTTTTACCTGGAAAGACCAGGGTGAATTCTTCGCCACCATAGCGATAAGCCTTACCGCCGCCGCCAACACGCTTTAATTGGGCAGCAACCATTTTGAGTACCTGATCACCCAGGTCATGGCCATAGGTATCATTGAAAACCTTGAACTTGTCGACGTCAGACATAGCGATCGCATAGTTCCTTCCCAGGCGCTGTAAACGTTCATTTAATGCCCTGCGCCCAGGTAGCCCCGTCAAATCATCGCGGAAAGCCATTTGGAAGGCTTCCTGAAGAACGGCCATACTTAGCATGATCAAGGCCAAACTGGTTACTAAAGCGGGTGCATATTCATGGTGAAAATGAGGCAGCGCCAACACCATGGCAACCAAAGCAACCCACTGGGCAGCATAATAAGGCTGAGGGTTGATAAGCAGCTGAATGAAGAGAACGGTGAGGCTGCCAATGAACGCAAACAGGGACAATTGGGGTAAGCCCAACTGCTCTATATATAAAGCAGGGAAGTGAACAGGGTTAAACAAGCCGTTCACTTCAGCGGGGTAGCGGTGGCCGATGGCCAAAAGGATGATGATAAAGAGACCGAAAACCAGTAAGCGCAAAAGCTTGTCCTGCAGTAAATGAAAGCGCTCAGGCCAAAGTGAGTTAACCAGGATGCAGCTAGGCAGCAAGAAGCTTAAAAGATTGTAGACTGTTGCCGGCTCAACCGGAGTTTCAGTGCCTTGAGTTACCGGGAGCTGAATACCCTTCATCATCACTTGGTAGCTAAGAAAAACGAACAGGATGGCAAAGAAATTACGGGTTCTTGCATAAGCCAGGGTTAGGAGCAAACCGATCAGAGCAAACAGCCAGACAGTGATTTCAGTAAAGCGAACCAGTCCGGAAGGTAAAAGGTTAAAGGTAATAACCAGTAGGACGCCAGCCGCTAATAACAGTGGCGCTATAAATAGAGAGAAAAGATGAGTCAGTCGGTGACGCACTGGTAACTTCCTTACAAAGGCTACTGCATTTTCACTGCAGTAAAGAACTATGGATTTAGATTGGGAGTATAAGGTCTAAAAGCCGCATTTCGAAATCGGTAATTTTTTTCCTTCAAGGTCTTGCATCTGTAAGAATTGTGCCTATAATACGCCTCTCTTGTCGGGGAGGTCTTGAAAAAGCGCTTGGCAAGGGAAGGCAAGGAAGTCTGCAAGTGGTTGGTTTTCTTTAGATTTTTTAAAGGCGATCAAAAATAAGCGCTTGACACTGGAGAGAAACGCTGTAGAATGCGCTCCACTGATTCGGCAGCA